>NZ_CP155481.1:3227500-3248783 GCF_039654065.1 Oceanimonas sp. AH20CE76 | reverse complement strand
ATGAGCGCTATGCTTTGGCAGCAGTGTCTTGCCCGGCTACAGGACGAATTGCCTTCCGCGGAATTCAGCATGTGGATCCGGCCGCTGCAGGCAGAGCAGGGCGATGAGACCCTGACCCTGTTTGCGCCCAACCGCTTTGTGCTGGACTGGGTGCGTGACAAATATCTGATCCGTATTAATGGTTTGCTGAGTGAGTTCTGCGGCAACCAGTGCCCGCAGCTCAAGTTTGAGGTGGGTAACAAGCGCGCTCAGGTGAATCTGATGGCCGGCAGCAGCAGCCAGGCGCAACGCAACAGCAAGCCTCAGCCCCAGCCTCAGGTATTACCCTCCTGGAGCGAGCAGGAAGCACAGCAGCCGCGGATCAATCACAAGAGCAACATGAATACCAACTATACCTTTGACAACTTTGTTGAAGGTAAGTCGAACCAGCTGGCCCGGGCTGCCGCCCGCCAGGTGGCCGACAATCCGGGCGGTGCCTATAATCCGTTGTTTCTCTATGGCGGCACCGGTCTCGGCAAAACCCACCTGCTGCATGCGGTGGGCAACGGCATTCGTGAGCGCAAGGCCGACGCCCGGGTCATTTACATGCACTCCGAGCGCTTTGTGCAGGACATGGTAAAGGCGCTGCAGAACAATGCCATTGAAGAGTTCAAGCGCTACTACCGCAGTGTGGACGCTTTGCTGATCGACGATATTCAGTTCTTCGCCAACAAAGAGCGTTCTCAGGAAGAGTTTTTCCATACCTTTAATGCGCTGCTGGAAGGCAACCAGCAGATCATTCTGACCTCGGATCGTTATCCGAAAGAAATAGACGGCGTGGAAGACAGGCTCAAATCCCGATTTGGCTGGGGTCTGACGGTGGCGATCGAACCACCCGAGCTGGAAACCCGGGTGGCCATTCTGATGCGCAAAGCGGCTGAAAACAAAATTCATCTGCCTGATGAAGTCGCTTTCTTTATTGCCAAGCGGCTGCGCTCGAATGTGCGTGAACTGGAAGGTGCGCTGAACCGGGTGATTGCCAACGCCAACTTTACCGGCCGCTCCATCAATATCGACTTTGTGCGCGAAGCGTTGCGGGATTTGCTGGCACTGCAGGAAAAGCTGGTGACCATCGACAACATTCAGAAGACGGTGGCCGAGTACTACAAGATCAAGGTAGCAGATCTCTTGTCCAAGCGCCGTTCCCGCTCTGTGGCACGGCCCCGCCAGCTGGCCATGGCGCTGGCCAAGGAGCTGACCAACCATTCGCTGCCGGAAATCGGAGACGCCTTTGGTGGCCGGGATCACACTACCGTGCTGCATGCCTGCCGTAAAATTGGCCAGCTGCGGGAAGAGAGTCATGATATAAAGGAAGATTATTCCAACCTGATTCGAACCCTGTCTTCCTGATCGGAGAGTCCCATGCAGTTTACCATCAGCCGCGAAGCCCTGTTGCGCCCCCTGCAACTGGTATCCAGTGCCCTGGGAGGCCGGCCCAACCTGCCTATTCTCAACAATATTCTGCTGAGTGTGGATAACGATGCCCTGTCGATGACCGGCACCGATACCGAAGTGGAAATGGTAGCCCGGGTGCCCCTGGAAGGCAGCGTCACCGCTGGTCGCACGACTGTTCCGGCACGCAAAATGCTCGATATTTGCCGGGGCCTGCCCGACGGTGCCGAGCTGAGCTTCAGTCAGCAGGACGACCGTTTGCTGCTGCGCTCCGGTCGCAGCCGTTTTAACCTGTCTACCCTGCCGGCGGAAGACTTTCCCAATATTGAGGAATGGTCTTCCGAGCTGGAGTTCGACATCAATCAGCTGGCACTGAAAAAGCTGATAGAAGCCACCCAGTTTTCCATGGCCATTCAGGATGTTCGTTATTACCTGAACGGCATGCTGTTTGAAACCGACGGTAACAGCCTGCGTACCGTGGCCACCGATGGTCACCGTCTGGCCACCTGTCAGCGTGAGCTGGAGCAGGCGCTGCCGGCTCAGCAGGTGATAGTGCCGCGCAAAGGGGTGCTGGAGCTTGCCAAGCTGCTGGAACACGAGGATCAGGATGTGCGGCTGCAGGTGGGCAAAAACAACCTGCGCGCCGTGACACAAGGGTTTACCTTTACTTCCAAGCTGGTAGACGGGCGCTTCCCCGATTACCGCCGGGTACTGCCCCGGGAAAGCGACAAAACCCTGATCTGCGATCGGGAAGGGCTCAAGCAGGCCTTTACCCGGGCGGCCATTCTGTCTAACGAAAAATTCCGCGGTGTGCGCCTGAATGTGCAGGGGCAGACGCTGAAGATCACTGCCAATAATCCGGAGCAGGAAGAGGCCGAGGAAGTGCTGGATGTGCATTTTGAAGGCAGTGATCTGGAAATTGGCTTTAATGTTTCCTATGTCCTGGATGTGCTGGGTACTCTTAAGTCGGAACAGGTGAAAATCAGCCTGAAAGACGCCAGCAGCAGCGGCCTGATTGAAGCCGAAGATAATGGCGACGCCCTCTACGTGGTGATGCCCATGCGGCTGTAATATGGCCCTGCTTAACCTTCAGTTAAAAGACTTTCGCAATATTCCTCATGCCCGGCTGGTGCCGGCATCGGGTATCAATGTGCTGGTTGGGCCCAATGGCAGTGGCAAAACCAGCATTCTGGAAGCCATTCATTATCTTGGCGTGGGCCGCTCCTTTCGTACTCACCTTACCGGCAGAGTAATACAGCAGGGGGAGCAGGCTTTTACTTTGTTTGCCCGGGTGCAGCAAAGCGAAGGCGAAGGACTGCCGGTAGGTCTGTCCAAAACCCGTAGTGGTGACACCCGGCTCAAGGTGGCAGGTCGGGCTGCAGAGCGGCTGGCTGATCTCGCTCATATTCTGCCCATTCAGTTGATCCACCCGGAAGGGTATAATCTGCTGACTGGCGGCCCTAAGTTGCGGCGGGCTTATCTGGACTGGGGGTTGTTTTATTCCCGGCCTGAGTTTTTTTCCGCCTGGGGTCGCTACCGGCGTTTGCTCAAACAGCGTAATGCGTTGCTTCGGCAACAGCGGCCCTGGCGTGAGCTGAGCTATTGGGATCCGCAACTGGTGGCGGCAGGTGAGGCGTTAAGTGCCTACCGGCAGGATTATGCCGATGCCATCGCCCCGGTTATTGCCGCCATTGCCGCCGATTTTCTGCCGGAATTTGAATTCAGCTTTGATTTTTTTCGTGGCTGGGACCGGCAGACCGAGCTGGCACAAGTGCTGGAGCAGGGCATTGAGCGGGATGCCAGCCTGGGCTACACCCAGTCGGGCCCGCACAAGGCCGAGATAAGAATAAAAGCTCAGGGCATGCCGGTGCAGGACTTGTTGTCCCGTGGCCAGCTCAAGCTGCTGGTGTGTGCCATGCGGCTGGCCCAGGGGCTGTATTTAAAGCAGCAGTCCGGACAGGACTGTATATTTTTGATCGACGACTTTGCGTCCGAGCTGGACCAACACAAGCGGGAGTTACTGGCTGCGCGGCTGAACGAGCTGCAGGCTCAGGTATTTATTTCTGCTATCGACACAAACCAGCTCGGTGACATGATCACACGGGATAACAGTAAGCTGTTCCACGTGAAACAGGGTGAAATCACCGAAACCCAGGAGTGCAAGCAAGCCAATGAGTGAACACACTTACGACTCTTCGAGTATCAAGGTATTGAAAGGTCTGGATGCGGTCCGCAAACGTCCGGGCATGTATATCGGCGACACGGACGATGGCACTGGCCTGCACCACATGGTGTTTGAGGTGGTGGACAACTCAATCGATGAAGCCCTGGCCGGCCACTGTAAAGACATTATTGTTACCATTCATGCCGATGGCTCTGTATCTGTGTCTGATGACGGCCGTGGTATTCCCACCGACATTCATGAAGAAGAAGGCCGTTCAGCGGCGGAAGTGATTCTGACCGTGCTGCACGCCGGCGGTAAATTTGATGATAACTCCTACAAGGTATCCGGCGGTCTGCACGGCGTAGGGGTGTCGGTGGTGAACGCCCTGTCGGAAAAGCTGCAGCTGACCATCTGGCGCAAGAACAAGGTGCATGAGCAAACCTATCATCATGGTGAGCCTCAGGCACCGCTGACTGCCGTGGGCGATACCACCCGCACTGGCACCCAAATTCGGTTCTGGCCCAGCCATGAAACCTTTACCGATACCAACTTCCATTACGACATTCTGGCCAAGCGCCTGCGTGAGCTGTCGTTTCTGAACTCTGGCGTGTCCATCAAGCTGCTGGACGAGCGCGACGGCAAGGAAGTGCACTTTGAGTATGAGGGCGGTATTCAGGCCTTTGTGGAATACCTGAACCGCAACAAAACGCCCATTCATCCCAAGGCGTTTCATTTCACCACTGAGCGGGAAGACGGCATTTCGGTGGAAGTCTCCATGCAGTGGAACGACTCCTATCAGGAAAACATCTTCTGTTTTACCAACAATATTCCTCAGCGTGATGGTGGTACTCACCTGGCCGGCTTCCGTGCCGCCCTGACCCGTACCCTGAACGGCTATATGGACAAGGAAGGTTTCAGCAAAAAGGCCAAGACCTCCGCCTCCGGTGATGATGCCCGGGAAGGTCTGACGGCGGTGATTTCAGTCAAGGTGCCAGACCCCAAGTTCTCCTCCCAGACCAAAGACAAGCTGGTATCCTCCGAGGTGAAAACCGCAGTGGAGCAGGCCATGGCCGAGCGTCTGCAGGAGTTTCTGCTGGAAAACCCCAACGACGCCAAGATAGTGGTGAACAAGATCATCGACGCGGCCCGGGCCCGGGAAGCGGCGCGCAAGGCGCGGGAAATGACCAGGCGCAAGGGGGCGCTGGATCTGGCCGGACTGCCCGGCAAGCTGGCCGACTGTCAGGAAAAAGATCCCGCCATGTCCGAACTCTACATAGTGGAGGGTGACTCGGCGGGGGGCTCCGCCAAGCAGGGACGCAACCGTAAATACCAGGCCATTCTGCCGCTCAAGGGTAAAATCCTGAACGTGGAAAAAGCCCGTTTCGACAAGATGCTGTCGTCTCAGGAAGTGGCCACCCTGATCACGGCGCTGGGTTGCGGCATTGGCCGGGACGAATATAACCCCGACAAGATGCGCTACCACTACATCATCATCATGACCGATGCGGACGTGGACGGTGCTCACATTCGTACTTTGCTGCTGACCTTCTTCTACCGGCAGATGCCGGAGATTATCGAGCGCGGTTATGTCTATATTGCTCAGCCGCCCCTGTATAAAGTGAAAAAGGGCAAGCAGGAGCAATACCTGAAAGACGAGCCCGCCATGCTGCAGTATCAGACCAGCCTGGCGCTGGATAACGCCACCCTGCATGTCAACGAGTCGGCACCCGCCATTGGCGGTGAGCAGCTGGAAAAACTGGTGAATGATTACCGCAAGGTACAGGAGCTGATTGAGCGGCTGTCACGCCGGGCACCGGAGATTGTACTGAACGAGCTGATCTATCAGCCCGAGCTGAGCCTGGACGATCTGACCGATGAAGCCAAAGTGAATGCCTGGCTGGCGGCTATTAACGAATCCTTGCAGGACAATAACACCAACGGCACCGAATACGTGCTGGATGCGGTTTACTCGGAAGAGCGCAACTGCCATCTGCCCCGGGTCAAGGTACGTCAGCACGGCATTGAGCGTGAGTTTCCGATCAGCTACGACTTCTTTGCCTCCGGTGAATATCGCAGCATAGTGGCCCTGGGCAAAGGTATAGCCAACCTGATTGAAGAGGGTGGTTATGTGAAGCGCGGCGAGAAGACCAAAGCGGTTTCCAGTTTTTCTGAGGCCCTGGACTGGCTGATGAATGAAAGTAAGCGTGGCCTGTCGGTGCAGCGTTATAAAGGGCTGGGCGAGATGAACCCGGAACAGTTGTGGGAAACCACCATGGATCCGGAAACCCGCCGCATGCTGCAGGTGACCATTGAAGACGCCGTGGCCGCCGATCAGCTGTTCTCCACCCTGATGGGCGACCATGTAGAGCCGCGCCGCGACTTTATCGAGACCAACGCTCTGCGGGTAGCCAACCTGGATATCTGATCTTCGGTTTATCCGGTGAACTCAAAGGCAGCCTGCAGGCTGCCTTTTTTATGGCTGCTCGCTGGTTTCATTGCTTCCATCGGTACACTGATAAGCAGACTAGACTGGAAGAGACGTTGGTCATTCATCAAGGGGAGCATAATGAGTAACAACAGTCGCAAATATTCCAGCCAAATAGTAGATGGTATATCCAGAGCACCGGCCCGGGCCATGCTGCGAGGTACCGGCTTTAACGACGATGATTTTTATAAGCCTCAGGTCGGTATTGTATCTACCTGGAGCAACCTTACCCCCTGCAACATGCATATTAATGCGTTAGCACAGGAAGCGGCTTGGGGCACAGATGGTGCCGGTGGCAAGAGCATTATATTTAACACCATCACCATTTCCGACGGCATCGCCAACGGCACCGAGGGCATGAAATATTCGCTGGTATCCCGGGAGATTATTGCTGACTCCATTGAGGCTGTTGCTGGCTGCGAAGGCTTTGATGGTCTGGTGGCTATTGGCGGCTGTGACAAAAATATGCCCGGCTGTCTGATTGGCCTAGCCCGGCTGAACCGGCCCTCCATCTTTGTCTACGGCGGCACCATACTGCCCGGTGAAAACCATACTGATATTATCTCTGTGTTTGAGGCGGTGGGGGCCCATGCCAAGGGGGATATGAATGCCATTGAGGTAAAGCAGATAGAAGACACTGCGATTCCCGGCCCCGGCTCCTGCGGCGGCATGTATACCGCCAATACCATGGCCTCGGCCATCGAAGTGATGGGCATGAGTCTGCCTGGCAGCTCGGCTCAGATTGCCATCTCAGACAGCAAGGTGCAGGATTGCCAGCGGGCAGGTGAGGCGGTGCTGGAGTTGCTGAAACAGGATATTTGCCCATCAGACATTATGACCCGGGAAGCCTTTGAAAACGCCATTACGCTGGTGATTGCGCTGGGTGGGTCTACCAATGCGGTACTGCATCTGCTGGCCATGGCCCATGCCATTGATGTGGAGCTGACCCTGGACGATTTTACCCGCATTGGCAAACGAGTGCCGGTGCTGGCCGACTTGCGCCCCAGCGGGCATTACATGATGTCTGAGCTGGTGGACATTGGTGGCATACAACCTCTGATGAAGATGCTGCTCGACGCGGGTCTGCTGCACGGTGACTGCCTCACAGTAACCGGTAAAACACTGGCAGAAAATCTGGCCAAAGTGCCGCCATATCCAGACGGACAGAAGATTATTCGTCCTCTTGATAACCCCATCAAGGCAGACAGTCATCTGCGTATTCTATACGGCAATCTGGCACCGGGCGGTGCCGTGGCCAAAATCACCGGCAAGGAAGGCTTGAGTTTTACCGGCCCGGCCCGGGTGTTTGACTCTGAAGAAGAAACGCTGGAGCGTATTCTTGATGGCACAGTACAAAAAGGTGATGTCATCGTGATCCGTTATGAAGGCCCCAGAGGAGGGCCCGGCATGCGGGAGATGCTGAGCCCTACCTCAGCCATTATGGGCAGAGGTCTGGGTAAGAGCGTAGCCCTGATTACTGACGGCCGTTTTTCTGGTGGCAGCCATGGTTTTGTAGTGGGGCATATTACCCCGGAAGCACGCCAGGGCGGCTCGCTGGCCATAGTGGAAGACGGCGACATCATTACTATAGATGCCGAGCATAACCGGCTGGAAATGGAGCTGACCGACAGCGTCATTGCCGAACGGCTGGCCCGCTGGCAACCGCCTGAGCCGCGTTATCACCGGGGTGTGCTGGCCAAATATGCCAGCACAGTGGGCTCGGCCTCTTACGGTGCCGTGACCGATGGCCATGAAAACGGAAAGAAATAGCTTAAAAAATTATCAACAGCACTTGAAAGCGAAAATACACACCCCTATATCTGATAGTGAACAAGGCGGGTCGCTCGGTTGAGGGCCCGCAATGCCCGTCCGGTTGGAGGGCAAATCAATATCGCTCACTGGAGGATAGACGTATGTCACGCTTTGATTTTTCACCCCTGTACCGCTCCGCCATCGGTTTTGATCGTCTGGCATCCCTGATGGAAAACGCCGTCAATAATGGCAGCAACGGTAACAGCGGTTACCCCCCTTACAATATCGAGCTGCTCAGCGAGAACCAGTACCGCATTTCCATGGCGGTGGCCGGTTTTGCCCGGGAGGAGCTGGAGATCACCAGCCATGAAAACACCCTGATGGTAAAAGGCCATAAAACCCCGGAACAACAGGGCGGCCGTAACTACCTGTATCAGGGTATTGCCGAGCGTGGTTTTGAGCGCCGTTTTCAGCTGGCCGATCATATAAAAGTGACCGGCGCCGATCTGGAAAACGGCTTGCTGCACATTGATCTGGTGCGCGAAGTGCCGGAAGCGGCCAAGCCCAGAACCATCAGCATCGGCTGAGCGCCAACCCTGATAACCAACTTGTACAACAACCATTGACCTATTGCTTGCGACTGGAGGATAGGATTATGAGTCGTTTTGATATGAGCCCGTTATATCGTTCTGCCATTGGATTTGATCGTCTGGTAGGGGATCTTGAGCACCTGCTGCATGGCAAAAGTGGTGATCAGCCGCCTTACAATATCGAAAAACAGGACGAAGACAGTTATCTGATCACGGTGGCGGTGGCCGGCTTTGCCGAGAGCGAGCTTGAGCTGTCAGTGGAGCAGAACACCTTGCTGGTAAAAGGTAAGCATGAGCAGACTAACAGTGAAAGCCGTTATCTGTATCAGGGCATCAGTAATCGTGACTTTGAGCTGAAATTCCGGCTGGCAGATCATGTGCAGGTGAAGGGTGCCAAACTGGAGCACGGCCTGCTGCAAATCAGCCTGCTCAGGGAAGTGCCGGAGGCACTCAAGCCCCGCCGTATTGAAATTGGCCAGGGCCGCACCCTGGAGCATAAAAGCTAATAATCAGTAGCTCGATAAACACAACGCCGGCAAAAGCCGGCGTTGTCTGTTTACTACCGGTCAGTACAAGGTTGGGATGAGTCCCAACATAACGATAAGCGCTGTCATGCCGGGCAACGACCCGGTATCTTGCTGCGAACTACAGTGTTACTGTCCTGGACTCCGGGTCCGTCATGCTGAACTTGATTTAGTACCGGAGTGACAAGTGGTTTGGGCCATCAGTTTTGGCTCTCACCGTAAATCGCCAGCACTTCCTTCGCCAGTATCTCGATACCGGCTTTGACGTCTGCTTCCGGCTGGGCGTAGTTCAGGCGAATGCATTGCTTGCTGTGAGCCCAGTCGTCGTCTTCAATGCCCGGGAAAAAGTAATGGCCCGGCACCACCAGCAAGCCCTTTTGTTTCAGGCGCTGATACAGCTCCTGGCAGTGGATGGGCAGATCTTCAAACCACAGCCACAGAAACAGGGCACCTTCCGGTTTATGAATATGAAACTGGGGCAGGGGAATGGCCTGCTGCAGCCACTCCACCGCCTGCTCGGCTTTATTCTGGTAGAAGGGTTTAATGACATTGTTGCTCAGATTAATGATGTCACCATTTTTAATCATGGGCAGAGTCAGTGCCGGCCCCATGCTGCCTGGTGCCAGATTGACGATACCGCTGATATTGGTAATGGCTTTTACAATGGTGGGATTGGCGATCACTATGCCGCAACGTACACCGGGCAGGCCCAGCTTCGACAGGCTCATGCACAGTATGGTGTTGTCGTTCCAGAAGGGCGTGGCTTCACTGAAAATAATATTGGGAAAGGGCGTTCCGTAGGCATTGTCGATCAGCAGCGGAATGCCCTTGTCTCTGGCTATTTGATCCAGATGGCGAATTTCTTCATCGGTCAGCACGTTGCCGGTGGGATTGGTAGGGCGTGAAACACAAATCAGGCCAATATCGTCACCCACTTCAAGGCTGTCAAAGTCCACATAGTATTTGAACATGCCGTTATCAAACTGGCGGATCTCCGGCTTGCAGGCCACAAAGTGGTCTTCATCCAGAGCACTGTCGCCATAGCCGATGTATTCCGGTGCCAGCGGAAACAGCACCTTCTTTCTGCGACCGCCCTTAAAGTCACCAGCCATCAGGTTAAACAGATAGAAGAAGGCAGTCTGGCTGCCATTGGTCAGGGCAATGTTTTCAGGAGCAACCTGCCAGCCCAGCTCATTGGACAGCAACTCCGCCAAAGCCTGAATAAAGCTGTCTTTGCCCTGAGGGCCATCGTAATTAGCAACCGCTTTCAGCAGGTCTCCGGTTTTCAGCAGCTCCTGTGCCTGTTGTTCCAGATAGGCCATCACCTCAGGAATGGCTGCCGGATTACCACCACCCAGCATAATGGTGTTGGGGGCGGTCAGGCCCTGGTTGAGATCGTCCATCAGCTGAGTGATGCCGGAGTGGCGGGTAAACTTCTGTCCGAAGGCTGAAAATTCCATGTTCGAGCTACCAATTACAGTGAGTGGGAAAAGTTTCACGGTAGCCGATATTGCCATGGGTGTCGACCGGACTATGGTCTGTGTTTGTTACTCGTGTTTCACGTGAAACACGGCTAATAAAAAGCCCCGCTAAAGCGGGGCTGTGATTACTGTATGTTGTTTGCAGATTTACTGCAGCAGAGAGATATCCGCTACCCGCAGGAACAGGTTACGCAGCTGATTAAGCAGTGCCAGGCGGTTCAGGCGCACGGCCTCGTCGTCGGCCATCACCATCACCTGATCAAAGAAGGCATCCACGTTTTCACGCAGTGCCGCCAGCTCGGCCAGTGCCTTGCTGTAGTCACCGTCGGCAAACAGGGGGGCCAGGCGTTCGGTCAGCTCGGCCACCTGAGCAGCCAGTACACGCTCGGCCTCATCCTGCAGCAGAGTCGTGTTTACCTCGGCAGGAATATCGCCTTCGACCTTGGCCAGAATGTTGCCTACCCGTTTGTTGGCCGCAGCCAGGGCGATGGCGGCATCCAGCTCGCGGAAGGCGCTGACGGCTTTTACTCTGGCGTCAAAGTCGGCGGGGCGGGTAGGGCGACGGGCCAGCACGGATTGGATCACGTCTACGCTGTAGCCGGCATCCTGATACCAGGCGCGGAAGCGGCCCAGCATAAACTCCAGTACCTCGCCAGCAACATTCTGGTTGGATACCTTGTTGCCGTAGAGCGCGCGGGCCTGATCGATCAGCATCAGCAGATCGATCTGGTAGCCTTTTTCCACAATAATGCGCAGGGCACCCAGAGCGGCACGACGCAGAGCAAAGGGATCTTTGTCGCCCTTGGGCGCCTGACCAATGCCGAAGATACCTACCAGAGTATCCAGCTTGTCGGCCAGTGCCACGGCGGCAGATATATCCTGAGCAGGCAGCGAGTCACCGGCAAAGCGGGGCTGATATTGCTCTTTCAGGGCCAGTGCCACAGCTTCCGGCTCACCGTCGTGGCGGGCATAGTGCATGCCCATTACCCCCTGAGTGTCGGTGAACTCAAACACCATATCGGTGACCAGATCACACTTGGACAGCAAGCCAGCCCGTTCGGCCAGCGCCTGATCGGCACCAATGGCGGCCGCCACATAGCTGGCCAGGGCGCTGATGCGCTCGGATTTTTCTTTTACCGTGCCCAGTTGTTTCTGGAACAGCACATTGTCGAGCTGATCCAGACGGGATGCCAGGGTGGCCTTACGGTCGTTATTAAAGAAGAACTCGGCGTCGGCCAGGCGGGGGCGCACGACTTTCTCGTTACCCTGAATAATCTGGCTTGGATCCTTGGACTCGATATTGGTCACAAAGATGAACCTGGGCAGCAGCTTGCCATCGGCGCTGTATACCGGAAAATACTTCTGGTCGCCCTTCATGGTGTACACCAGCGCTTCGGCAGGCACCTTGAGAAAGGTTTCTTCAAAAGAGGCAGTCAGCACTACGGGCCACTCTACCAGAGAAGTCACTTCTTCCAGCAGTTCAGCTTCAAGATCTGCTTCACCACCCACGGCGGCGGCGGCTTCTTTCACGCCGGCTTCAATAATGGCTTTGCGGCGCTCAAAATCGGCCAGCACTTTGCCACGGGTCTCAAGCTGCTCCAGGTAGTTATCGGCGTGATCAAGCTGGAATTCTTTTTCGCCCATAAAGCGATGGCCACGAATAGTACGGGCGGAGTTTACACCCAGAATGGTGGCAGGCAGCAGTTGTTCGCCCAACAGCAGGGTAAGAGTGTGTACCGGGCGAATAAACTGAGTGGTTTTGTCACCCCAGCGCATGGCCTTTGGAATGGGCAGCTTGCTCAGTGCCTGCTCTACCATGGCGGGCAGCAGCTCGGCAGCCGGTTTGCCTTTAATGTCGGCCACATGCACCAGCCACTCGCCCTTGTCGGTTTTCAGACGACCAGCCTCGGCCACCTCTATGCCGTTGCCCCGGGCCCAGCCCATGGCAGCCTTGGTGGGGTTACCGTCGGCGTCAAAGGCGGCCTGCACGGCAGGGCCACGCTTCTCTATCTGTTTGTCGGCCTGAGCGGCCGCCAGACCGGTGACCTGAACGGCCAGCCGGCGGGGAGCGGCAAACCAGCGAATGCTGTTAAAGGCTAAATCAGCACTGTTGAGTTCGTTTTGCAGGTTGTTGGCAAAAGCTTCACCCAGGCTGCGCAGGGCCTTGGGCGGCAGCTCTTCGGTGCCGATCTCTGCCAGAAAGTTCTGTTCAGCCATGGCCTTATCCTTCTTTTTTACACATGGGGAAACCGAGAGCCTCGCGGGACGCGTAATAGGCTTCGGCCACCGCCTTGGTCAGGGTACGAATACGCAGTATGTAGCGCTGACGTTCGGTGACCGAAATGGCCTTGCGGGCATCCAGCAGGTTAAAGGCATGGCCGGCCTTGAGAATACGCTCATAGGCGGGTAGAGGCAGAGGTTTTTCCAGCCCAAGCAAGTACTGACATTCCTTTTCACATTGCTCAAAAAAGCCAAACAGGAAGTCTACATCAGCGTGCTCAAAGTTGTAGGTAGACTGCTCCACCTCGTTCTGATGGAAGATATCGCCGTAGGTGGTTTTGCCCAGGGGGCCGTCACACCATACCAGGTCATAAACCGAGTCCACGCCCTGAATGTACATGGCCAGACGCTCCAGACCATAGGTGATCTCGCCGGTTACCGGCTTGCATTCCAGGCCGCCTACCTGCTGGAAGTAGGTAAACTGGGTTACTTCCATGCCGTTGAGCCACACTTCCCAGCCCAGACCCCAGGCACCCAGAGTGGGGTTTTCCCAGTTGTCTTCCACAAAGCGAATGTCATGTACCTGAGGGTCTAGGCCCAGTGCCTCAAGCGAGCCCAGATACAACTCCTGAATATTATCAGGCGATGGTTTGATCACTACCTGAAACTGGTAATAGTGCTGCAGACGGTTGGGGTTTTCGCCATAGCGGCCATCGGTGGGGCGGCGTGATGGTTGTACATAAGCCGCAGCCATGGGCTCAGGGCCGATGGCACGCAGGCAGGTCATGGGGTGTGAGGTGCCGGCACCCACTTCCATGTCCAGAGGCTGCACTACGGTGCAGCCCTGACGGGCCCAATAATCCTGCAAGGTGAGGATCAGACCCTGAAAGGTATTGATATCGAATTTTTGCATGATGATAGCGCCTTGATATAGGTGCGTTTGCTGAGTGAAACTAGGTTACCGAGTATACCCGCTGGTCCGGTGTGAATATAGGCTGAATTAGGGAGGCACCATGGTGCAACGCTGTGCCTGGGTTAATCAGGACCCCCGTTATATCGCTTATCATGATCATGAATGGGGTGTGCCTGAGCATGACAGCCGGGCATTATTTGAAAAGCTGTGTCTGGATGGTCAGCAGGCGGGTCTGAGCTGGTTTACCATTTTGTGTAAAATTCCGGCCTATCGTGAGGCCTTTGCCGGCTTTGAACCACAACGGCTGGCGGGCTTTGCCGCCGAGGATGTAGAGCGGCTGATGCAAAACCCCGGCATAGTGCGCAATCGCCGCAAAATCGAGTCCATTATTACCAATGCTCATGCGTATTTGGCCATGCAGCAAGACGGCATCGACTTCAGCCGCTGGCTGTGGGCGTTTGTGGGTGGCGCGCCTGTGATTAACCGCTGGCCTGATGCCAGTGCCGTGCCGGTGACCACGCCCGAATCCGATGCCATGGCCAAAGCGCTTAAGCAGCGGGGGTTTGCCTTTGTGGGCAGCACCAGTTGTTACGCCTTTATGCAGGCCACCGGCATGGTGAACGATCATCTGCTCAGTTGTCATTGTCATCCGAACAACGTCAGTAGCTGACCTTAAGTCTCATACAGCACTTGGTTTTTTACCTGACAGGGCGCTATATTGACGGTTACTTGTGCTTTGTTAACGGGAATTACCATGAAGAAGATTTGTCTGGCCGTGGCGGCGGCACTGGCTCTTTCCGCCTGTACCACCAACCCTTACACCGGCGAACGTCAGACCTCCAATGCTGCCATTGGCAGTGGTATTGGTGCGCTGGCTGGTGCCGTGATTGGCGGCGCATCCGCCAGCTCCAGCGATCGCAAGAAAGGCATTCTCATTGGCGCTGCCAGTGGTGCAGCCCTGGGTGGCGGCGTGGGTTATTACATGGATGTGCAGGAAGCCAAACTGCGTGACCGCATGCAGGGCACCGGCGTCAGCGTAACCCGTAACGGTGACCAGATTATTCTGAACATGCCCAGCAACGTCACCTTTGCGGTAGACAGTGCCGAATTGTCGCCCAGTTTCTACAACACTCTGAGCGGTGTTGCCATGGTATTGAAAGAGTATGACAAGACCTGGGTAAACGTAGTTGGCCATACCGATAACACCGGCTCTGCCAGCTATAACCAGAGCCTGTCTGAGCGTCGTGCTGCCACCGTGGGTCAGTTCCTGATCAGCCAGGGTGCTGCTGCCAACCGCTTTAACATTCGCGGTGCGGGCTTGAACCAGCCCATCGCCAGCAACGCTACCGAGCAGGGCCGGGCCCAGAACCGTCGGGTAGAGATAACCCTGAGCCCCATGGGTTAAGCTAATTTATCTGTAACCTGATAAAAAATGCCCGCAAATGCGGGCATTTTTACGTAAAAGCAGCCGTAAGCTGTAAGAAAAAACAACGCGGAACAACTGACAGCTTATAGCTGACCGCTTAAAGCTGTCAGTTCCCTTTCCGGATCAGAAAGCGGTAGGGCAGTTCGTCTGTCTGGCTGGACAATAACTGGTGATCCATAAAGCGGCAGAAGCTGGGAATATCCCGGCTGGTGGACGGATCGTCGGCGGTGATCAGCAGGGTTTCGCCGGCAGCCATGGTGCGCACCTGTTTGCGCACCATCATCACCGGCTCCGGGCAGCGCAGGCCGGTAGCGTCCAGCTGGTGATGAGCATCGGTAAGAGAAACGGTCATATCAGTCTACTTTTTCTGAAAACCCGCTTATCTTAATGCTGCCGAAAAAATGGTCAACCCTTTCATCGTTACATCAGAGCCGCTCAAGCACGGTGGCAATGCCCTGGCCCATGCCAATACACATGGTGGCCACACCCAGGGTTGCACCGTTATGCTCCATGACATTAATAAGGGTGGTGCAGATGCGTGCGCCCGAGCAGCCCAGCGGATGCCCAAGAGCAATGGCACCGCCATTGAGGTTTACTCTTTCGTCCATGATATCGAGCAGTTTCAGCTCTTTCAGTACTGCCAGCGACTGGGCGGCAAAGGCCTCGTTCAGCTCAAACACATCGATGTCTTCAAGAGTAAGCCCGGCGCGTTTCAGTGCCTTGTGCACCGCCGGCACCGGTCCTATGCCCATAACAGAGGGCTCACAGCCGGCCACCGCCATGGCGCGCACGCGGGCTCTGGGCTTAAGACCCAGGGCAGCGGCGCGATCGGCAGACATCACCAGCATGGCGGCGGCCCCGTCCGACAGAGCCGATGAGCTGCCGGCAGTCACGCTGCCGTTGGCAGGATCAAACACCGGCTTCAGGCTGGCGAGGGAGTCCAGGCTGGTGTCGGGCCGGATCACTTCATCGCTTTCCAGCAAAAAGGGCACGCCGTCGGCATCGTGGCCGGCAGTGGCCAGAATTTCCCGGTTGAAGCGACCCTCCACCGTAGCCTCATGGGCGCGCTGGTGCGAGCGCAGTGCAAAGGCATCTTGGTCTTTACGGCTTATCTGATATGTCTTTGCCAGCATTTCGGCGGTCAGGCCCATCATGCCGGCGGCTTTGGCCACATTCAGCCCTAGCCTTGGATGAAAGTCCACACCATGGGTCATGGGCACGTGCCCCATATGCTCCACGCCTCCCACCATAAAGATGTCGCCGTCACCGGTCATAATGGCCCGGCTGGCATCGTGCAGTGCCTGCATGGAGCTGCCACACAGCCGGTTTACGGTCACCGCACTTACCGACTTGGGCAGGCCGGCGAGCAGGGCGGCGTTGCGGGCTACGTTAAAGCCCTGCTCCAGAGTTTGCTGCACGCAGCCCCAGACAATGTCTTCTATCTCTGCCGCCTTCAGTGCCGGGTTGCGGGCCAGTAGCCCTTGCATCAAGTGCGCTGATAAGTCTTCGGCACGCACATGACGGAATGCACCGCCTTTTGAGCGGCCCATGGGGGTACGAATGCAATCTACAATCACCACGTCTTTCATGATTTGTCTCCTGCGGGCGCTCAGTAAAAGGTTTGGTTGTGTTGAGCCATGTGGCGCAGCCGGTCACTGACCTGATACAACGGACCCAGGCCGGCATGGTGATCCGCCATGGCCAGATATTCGTTTAGTCCTATAGTGTCGAGCCAGCGGAATACACCGCCACGGAACGGAGGAAAACCAAGGCCATAGATCAGCGCCATATCGGCTTCGGCGGGAGAGGCAATAATGTTTTCTTCCAGGCAACGCACCACTTCATTCACCATGGGCACCATCATGCGGGCAATAATGTCATCGGCTTCAAATGAGTTTGTCTGGCCAAAGGCCTGCTGCAACAGCGCCTGAGCCTGAGGGTTGTCGGTTTTTTGCAGCCGGCCTTTTTTGTCCTGCTGCCAGCAGTAAAAGCCATGACCGTTTTTCTGGCCCAGCAGTTTTTGCTTAAACAGCAGGTCGATGGCGGTGCTGCCGCTTTGCTGCATGCGATCAGGAAACCCCTGTGCCATTACGTCGGCGGCATGATGGGCGGTATCCATGCCCACCACATCGAGTAATTGTGCCGGCCCCATGGGCCAGCCAAAGCGGCGTTCCATGATCTTGTCTATTTCGGCAATATCAGCGCCGTCGGCCAGCAGCCGGTTAAAGCCAAAGAAATAGGGGAACAGCACCCGGTTTACAAAAAATCCCGGGCAGTCGTTGACCACTATGGGAGTCTTGCCCATGGCTGCCGCGCAGGCCACCACCTGGTTGATGGTGTCATCACTGGTGTGCTCTCCGCGAATCACTTCCACCAGCGGCATGCGGTGCACCGGATTAAAAAAGTGCATGCCGCAGAAACGTTCAGGATGCGTGAGGCTTTTCGCCAGCTCGGAAATAGGAATGGTAGAGGTGTTGGAGGCAATAACGGTATTTTCATCCACCTTTTGCTCTGTTTCTGCCAGTACCTTCGTCTTGATGCCGGGGTTTTCCACTACGGCTTCCACTACCAGATCCACGTTGCCCAGTTCGTCATAACTGAGAGCCGGACGAATATCAGACAGTACCCGTGCCAGTTGCTTGCCGTCTATTTTGTTCCGCTCCAGCTGCTGGTTAAGCCGCTTGCCGGCCTCATCCATGCCCAGTTGCAGCGCTTCGTTGTTAATGTCTTTCATCACCGCAGAAATGCCTTTTACGGCTGCCTGGCAGGCGATGCCGCCCCCCATAATGCCGGCACCCAACACCGCCATGCGCTCTGTGGCAGTGGCGCTTTTTGCTGCCTTTTTGGCCTTGCTTTTCACCAGCTGATCATTCAGAAAAAGTCCGACCAGGGCGCGGGCTGCAGTGGTGCGAGTGAGCGTAATAAAGTTTTCCTGCTCTACCAGCAGGGCAGCGTCACGGCTCATGCCGGCGGCGGCTTCAATGGTGTTTACCGCCATTATGGGGGCTGGGTAGTGAGGGCCGGCCTTGGCAGCTACCATGCCTTTTGCGGTGGCAAAGCTCATGGCGGCTTCGGTTTTGCTCAGGGTTAGGGGAGAGGTTTTTTGCCGGCGGCGGCCTTGCCAGTGGTGCAAGCCGGTATCCTGCAGCAATTTAATACCGGCATCACGCAGTTTGGTGGTATCGACGATACCATCCAGTATGCCCAACTTCAGGCACTCATCGGCTTTATGATCCCGGCCAGTGGTAATCCACTCCATGGCGGTGTCGGCACCCAGCAGCCTGGGCAGGCGAACTGTGCCGCCAAAGCCCGGCATAATGCCCAGCTTGGTTTCCGGCAGGCCAATGCGGGCACTGGCATCGCCCAAACGGAAGTCGGTGGCCAGAATACATTCACAGCCACCGCCAAGGGCGTAGCCGCGAACCAGGCTCACGGTGGGAAAAGGCAGATCTTCCATACGATTGAAAATGGAATTGGCCCGGCCCAGCCAGCTTGCCAGCTCACTGTCAGGTAACGCAAACTTATCGAGGAACTCGGTAATGTCGGCACCCACAATAAAGGCGTCTTTAGCACTGGTGACCAGCAGTCCTTTAATGCTCTCTGTTTTTTCCAGAGCGGTAATGGCTGCTTCCAGTGTCAGCAGAGCTGCACCGTCCAGTTTATTCACACTGCCGGGCGCATTAAAGCATAGCTCGGCAATACCATTGTCCATAAGGGTGACCGATAGGGTTTCACCTTGGTAGATCATATAAATATCTCCTTGAATTCCCTGAGGCAGCGCCGTTAACAACCAAGCACAGTCAAATCACTATGGACAGTAAATAGACACTTTTCAATGTATTTTAAAACGCTTGTTTAAAAAGCGTTTGTGTATTTTTTGTCCGTCCAGGGCACTTTTCAGCTGTGATATGATGGCTAGTCTCAGATATACAGGGATGATTCATGACCTTCACTCCGTATCTGGTTCCAGCCGCTTCTGTGGTGTGGGAGCAGGAAATCAAAAAAAGCCGTTTCATTACCTATCTGGCCCATACGCCGGATGCTGATGCAGCCAAAGTCTTTATTGAGCAAATACGGGCCGAATATCCCGATGCCCGTCATCATTGTTCCGCGTTTGTGGCAGGTGCCCCCAACGACTCTCAGGCACTGGGTTTCAGTGATGACGGCGAGCCCACCGGCACGGCAGGAAAACCCATGCTGGCCGTCTTGCAGGGAGCGGGTATCGGTGAAATAACAGCTGTGGTGGTGCGCTATTTTGGTGGTATCAAACTGGGCACAGGCGGGCTGGTGCGGGCTTATGGCAGTTCGGTAAACGGTGCCCTGGCTGAACTGAGCACCACGGAAAAGATAATAGAAGGTCGGCTTGCACTTTCTGCCGACTATAGCGATATGGCTCAGCTGGAAAATCTGTTTACTCAGAGTGGTGCTCATTGGGAGCAGCTGGATTATGGCGTTATGGTTTCCGGAGTGCTGCGGGTCGATATTCGCCTGCTTAACAGCCTGGCGCAGCAAATTAAAGACAGAACTCAGGGAAGGGTGATCGCCCGCCCGCTAACCGATTAATACACAGGCCGGAAGCCCTTCATGCATATTCGTTCTATTATCCGTATTGTAGGTATTCTGGTGGCGTTATTCAGCGTCACCATGCTGGCACCGGCACTGGTGGCCTATATCTATCGGGACGGTGCCGGTCTCGACTTCTTCAGTGCCTTTATTATCTGCCTGGTACTGGGGTTGGTGCTGTGGTTTCCTAACCGTAATCACCATAAAGATCTGCGGGCCAAGGAAGGTTTTCTTATCGTAGTGCTGTTCTGGACAGTGCTGGGCAGTGTTGGGGCCATTCCTTTCCTGCTCAGTGAAGTGCCGGATATGACAGTGGCTGAAGCATTTTTTGAGTCCTTTTCCGGCCTCACCACCACGGGGGCCACTGTTATCAGTGGTCTGGACAACCTGCCCAAGGCCATACTGTTTTATCGTCAGATGCTGCAATGGCTCGGGGGGATGGGGATCATTGTGCTGGCGGTGGCGATTCTGCCCATTCTGGGTATTGGTGGCATGCAGCTGTTTCGGGCTGAAATTCCCGGGCCGGTGAAAGACAATAAGGTCGCTCCGCGTATTGCCGAAACCGCCAAGGCGCTCTGGTACATCTATCTGGTGCTGACGATTGTCTGTGCCCTGTTACTGTGGCTGGCAGGCATGAACCTGTTTGATGCCATCTGTCACTCCTTCTCTACTATTGCTATCGGCGGCTTTTCTACCTACGACGCCAGTGTGGGCTATTTTAACAGCCCCACAATCAACCTTATTATCGTGGTGTTTCTGATTATTGCCGGTGTTAACTTCAGCCTGCATTTCGCTGCTTTTTCTAACCGTGGCATGCGGCTGTCGGTGTACCGGCTGGATCCTGAGCTGAAAGTCTTTATTGGTGTGCAGCTGGTACTGACTCTTATCTGCATGGTCATGTTACTGGTTCATCAGGTATACAGCGATCCCTGGCAGGCATTGGATCAGGCACTGTTTCAGTCGGTATCCATCGCTACTACTGCCGGTTTCAGTACTACAGGATTTGCCGAATGGCCTTTGTTTCTGCCGGTATTGCTGATGTTTGCCTCCTGTATTGGAGGTTGCGCCGGCAGTACCGGCGGAGGCATTAAAGTAGTGCGAATTATGCTGCTCAATCTGCAGGGGATGCGTGAGCTCAAGCGGCTCATTCATCCCAGAGCTGTGTATCGAATAAAACTTGGCAACAAAGCGTTAGCTGATAAAGTGGTTGAGGCAGTGTGGGGCTTTTTTGCCGCTTATGCATTGGTATTTGTTATTTGCATGCTGGCGCTGCTGGCGACCGGCATGAACGAACTTACCGCTTTTACTGCTGTGGTTGCTACCCTGAATAACCTGGGCCCGGGTCTGGGCGAAGTTGCCGCCAACTTTGGCAGCACAACAGACAGCGCCAAGTGGATTTTGGTGTTGTCCATGCTGTTTGGTCGTCTTGAAATATTTACCCTGTTGGTGCTGTTCACGCCAGCGTTCTGGCGCAGCTGATTGAGGAGTCTATGGAAAAACTGTTGGTACTTTATTCATCCCGTAATGGTCAGACCCACAAGATCATTGAGGCGATGCGGTGTGAATTCAGTGGTTATGATGTGGAACTGGTGGATTTGCACACCAATCCCAGAAAAAACCTCAGCAAATACGATAAGGTGCTGATAGGGGCCTCTATTCGCTACGGTCGTTTCCACGATAGTGTTCATAACTTTATTCAGCACCATAGTGAGCAGCTGGCCGTAGCAGACTCGA
>NZ_CP155481.1:2970000-3222500 GCF_039654065.1 Oceanimonas sp. AH20CE76 | reverse complement strand
TAGCTTGGCACTGAACATTGACCCTACATGTGTAGGATAGGTGGGAGGCTGTGAAGCGGTGACGCCAGTTGCCGTGGAGCCATCCTTGAAATACCACCCTTGTATGTTTGATGTTCTAACTTGGTCCCCTTATCGGGGATGAGGACAGTGCCTGGTGGGTAGTTTGACTGGGGCGGTCTCCTCCCAAAGTGTAACGGAGGAGCACGAAGGTTGGCTAAGTACGGTCGGACATCGTACGGTTAGTGCAATGGCATAAGCCAGCTTAACTGCGAGACAGACACGTCGAGCAGGTGCGAAAGCAGGTCATAGTGATCCGGTGGTTCTGAATGGAAGGGCCATCGCTCAACGGATAAAAGGTACTCCGGGGATAACAGGCTGATACCGCCCAAGAGTTCATATCGACGGCGGTGTTTGGCACCTCGATGTCGGCTCATCACATCCTGGGGCTGAAGTCGGTCCCAAGGGTATGGCTGTTCGCCATTTAAAGTGGTACGCGAGCTGGGTTCAGAACGTCGTGAGACAGTTCGGTCCCTATCTGCCGTGGGCGTTGGATGATTGAGAGGGGCTGCTCCTAGTACGAGAGGACCGGAGTGGACGAACCTCTGGTGTTCGGGTTGTCACGCCAGTGGCACTGCCCGGTAGCTAAGTTCGGAATCGATAACCGCTGAAAGCATCTAAGCGGGAAGCGAGCCTCGAGATGAGTCATCCCTAGGTACTTGATACCTCTAAAGGGCCGTCCGAGACCAGGACGTTGATAGGCAGGGTGTGGAAGCGCTGTGAGGCGTGCAGCTAACCTGTACTAATGACCCGTGCGGCTTAACCATACAACACCCAAGAAGTGTGAGAGACTTGCGGTCTCAAGAACAAATTCATCAAAACAGCTTTTTTCGAATTACAGTTTAATGCCTGGCGGCCATAGCGTTGTGGAACCACCTGACTCCATGCCGAACTCAGCAGTGAAACGCAACCGCGCCGATGATAGTGTGGCAGCTGCCATGTGAAAGTAGGTCACTGCCAGGCACCCAATAAGAAAAAGCCCTTCACTGATGTGAAGGGCTTTTTTCGTTTCTGTATTTTGTGTTTGCAGGCCCCGTTTTATACGAGGCGTATGCATTTATTGCCCGGTTAAACCGGGCCTACAAAACCTCATTATTCAGCAGCAGCTTCAGCTCAACGATACCGTCTTCCAGCTGCATTCTGGTGTTAAAGCCCAGCTTGCGGGCCAGCATCACCATGCCCCGGTTCGATGGCATTGTGATACCGCTCAGGCTGTTGAGACCGCGCTGCCGGGCATAACGAATGATCTTCTCCATCAGCATACGGCCCAGTCCCACACCCTTGAGATCCGAGCGTACCAGCACAGCAAACTCGGCATCGTTATTGTCAGGATCAGAAACTGCCCGTACTACACCAAGAATGCTGCCATTACTGGCCACGGCTACAAAGGCCATTTCCCGGTCATAATCTATCTGAGTCATATGAGCCAGTTCTTCATGGCCGATCACCACATCGGCAAAGAAGCGTTTATATCTGTCTTCATCAGTAACATGGCTGACAAAATCCTGATGGGCTGGCTCATCTTCGGGGAGTATGGGCCTTAGAGTGACCGGAGTGCCATCTTTAAGCACAGTACGCTCTTCCCACTCTCTGGGGTAAGGCCGGATAGCAAGCCGGGTCTGGCCATCTCCTTCAAAGGGAGTGAGCTTCATGCTTACATCCAGTGCAATCAGTTCGCTACCGGTGGCCAGCAGCGGATGAATATCGAGGCTGACAATCTCCGGGTGGTTGATAATCAGATGAGATACCTGAGTCAGCACCCGGCATACCGCCATCATATCCATGGGGTGCTGAGAGCGGTTTGCACGCACCTTGCCGCTTTTAAGCGCATTAATAACCAGATAGCGGGCCAGGGTCATGTTTAAGGGGGGTAATGCCACTGCGGCCTGCTCTTCTCCTTCCAGATCCACACCGCCGTCACCCAGCAGAATGACCGGACCAAACACGGGATCTGAGCGAACCGCTATATGCAGCTCCTGAGAGCCTGCCCGGCGCGCCATGCGCTGTACCATCAGGCCGTGTATACGAGCACTGGGGTATGCCTGCCGCACCCGGTCGAGCAGTGCATCGGCAGCCTGAGCCACCTCTGCGGCCGAACGCAGGTTGAGCACTACGCCCGACACTTCCGATTTATGCACAATATCGGGAGATCGCAGCTTGATCGCCACAGGATAACCAATTTGTTCGGCAATATGGGCTGCTTCGGTGCCGTCAGTGGCAATCCAGGTCGGCAAAACGTCAATGCCATAAGCGGCCATCAGCCGGCTCACTTCATGAGTATCGAGCTGGTTCAGTCCTTCTTCAAAAGCCTGACCAATGAGCTTGCGGACTGTGTCGCCATCACTGGGCATGTCTGAAATGGACTCGGGGGTTTCCATCAGCTGTTTTTGGTTACGTCGATATTCCACCATATGCATAAAAGCACCGGCAGCGCTTTCCGGCGTGCGATAGGTGGGAATGCCGGCTTCGGTAAAGCAACGGCGGGCTTCAAAAGCGCTGGTTTCACCGGACCAGTTGGTCAGAATATTAAAACGTTTGGCTCTGGGATGAGAGCGCAGTACTTCAATCAGCTCTTTGGCTACTTTTGTGCTGTTTACCGCAGCCGAGGGCGCGTGCATGATCAGAATGGCATCAAAATCGTCACTATCGAGCAATACCCGAAGGCTGGCCACATAGCGCTCTACTGGTGCATCACCGACGATGTCGATGGGGTTGGTGCGAGACCAGGATGGCGGCAATACGTTGTCCAGTGCCGCACGTGTTGTGTCGGTCAGGCTGGCCAGCTTGCCGCCCCGGGCCAGTAGGGTGTCGATGGCATTGATGGCCGGACCACCGCCGTTGGTGAGAATAACCAGCCGCTCGCCCCGCAGACTGTGTGAATGGTTCAGGGTTTCTACCGCGGCAAACAAGTCGTGAGTGTCGCGCACTCTCAGCATGCCGGCCCGGCGAATGGCGGCATCGTAGGCTGAGTCCATGCCCACATGGCCGCCGGTATGAATATGACCCAACTGAGCGCCAATACGGGTTTTGCCGCTTTTGACCACCAGCACAGCCTTGTTGCGGGACGCGGCACGGGCTGCAGACATAAAGGCACGGGCATCCTGCACGGCATCCATATACAGCAAAATGGAATTGGTGTGCCGGTCCCGGGACAGGTAATCGAGCAACTGAGCAAAGTCGATATCGCAGGCATCACCTAGGGAGATAAAATGAGAGAAGCCGATATCGTTATGCCGTGCCCAGTCCAGAATCGTCGCACACACCGCAGAAGATTGTGAAACAAAGGCAATTCGCCCTTTTTTGGCCGGAAAAGGGGCAAAACTCACATTTAACCCCAGATGCGGCAGTATTACCCCCATGCTGTTGGGGCCCAGCAGACGCATACGGTGTTCCCGGGCGCTGGATTTCATTTGTTCCAGCTGTTCATTAGTGGTGCCGGCGGCAAGAATAATGGCGGCTTTACAGCCCTTTTGCCCCAGCTTTTCGATAATCTCTGTGTTTTTGTGCGCTGGCGTACAGATAATGGCCAGGTCAGGAATGCGTGGCAGGCTGGCGATATCCGGATAGGCCATCACTCCTGCTACTGCCTCGTATTTGGGGTTAACCGGCATAACGGGGCCACTGAAATTACCGGCCAACAGGTTTTTCATTACCAGTTTGCCGGCACCGTTGTCCCGGTGCGAAGCACCGATAACGGCAATGCTGGCGGGCCTGAACAGGGCATCAAGTCCTTGCTGGGGCATGGCGTCTCCTCAAATACGATATGTGGCACCAAACTAATATTTGAAGCATATTATCAGTCTGCTATCCACTTTGTGTTGACCACGAGCAAACGCGCCCGGAGACTGTGATGGAAGTCTGGTTACTGTTCATTCCTGCCTGTCTGGCCCTGAATCTGACCCCCGGGCCGGATATCTTTTTTATCCTTTCTCAGGCCCTGGGTGGCCATCGTCGCGCCGGCATGCTGGCGGCGCTCGGGCTTGGGATCTCTTATCTTGGCCATACTTTGCTGGCAGTGGTGGGGTTATCGGCGCTGGTGTTGCAGTCGGCTACCGCCTTTACCCTGATCAAGTATGCCGGAGCGGCTTATCTGTTCTATCTGGGCTGGAGCAGCCTGCGTCATGCCAGCAGGCTGGCGTTACCTGCCGCTGCTAATGAGCAAAGCAGCTGGCGTATTTTCAGGCAAGGGCTGACCGTGGGCCTGCTTAACCCCAAAGTAGCGCTGTTTTTCCTCGCGTTTCTGCCCCAGTTCGTCACTTTTGACGGTGGTTCGGTGCCGTTACAGTTGCTGCAACTGGGGCTGGTGTTTACTTTCACCGCCACTCTGTGCAACGGCGGCTACGGTTTGCTGGGGCAGCGGCTGCAGCGCAGCCTGGCAGGCCGGGAGCGTTTTTCCGTTTATCTGGGCCGGATCTCGGGAATACTGATGATGGTACTGGGTGCCCGGCTGGCACTAAGTCGCTGATTCAGCCAAACAGCCGCTCGCGGAACATGAAGAACACGGCACCCAGCAGGCAGAGCCCGGCCCAGACAAAGTCCATACGAAAGGGCTCTTTCAGGTAGAGTATGGAAAAGGGCACGAATACCGACAGGGTGATCACCTCCTGCAGGATCTTGAGCTGACCCACATTGACCACCTGAGCGCCAATGCGGTTGGCCGGCACCTGCAGCAGGTATTCAAACAGTGCTATGCCCCAGCTGACCAGGGCGGCCCAGATCCAGGGGCTGTGCTGCATATTTTTCAGATGCCCGTACCAGGCAAAGGTCATGAAAATGTTGCTGAGGATCAGCAGACTGATGGTAATGGCCAGTGGCGGCATAAGGACTCTCCGTGAACAGGGCCGGCGAATTATTATACCGGGCTGATTCTGGCGCAAGCCGTAACCGGGCTATTTATTACTGCCTCTTAACTTGCCTGGCACCTCGGAGGTAAACTAGCTGCAGACACTGTAGCAAAGGATTACCTATGTCATTTCCGACCATTGAGGATTATGTCGGCAACACGCCGCTGGTGCGCCTGCAGCGTATGACCAATCACACCAACAGTTGTGTGCTGGTAAAGCTGGAAGGCAATAACCCGGCTGGCTCGGTAAAAGACAGACCGGCCCTGAACATGATTCAGCAGGCCGAGCTGCGCGGTATCATCAAGCCTGGCGATACCCTGATTGAAGCCACCAGCGGTAACACCGGCATCGCCCTGGCCATGGCCGCCGCCATCAAGGGCTACAAAATGGTGCTGATCATGCCCGACAACTCCACCGAAGAGCGCAAGGCCTCTATGCGCGCCTATGGTGCCGAGCTTATTCTGGTGAGCAAGGCAGAAGGCATGGAAGGCGCCCGGGATCTGGCGGAGCAAATGGCCGCCGAAGACAAGGGCGTGATCCTTGACCAGTTCAACAACCCGGACAACCCGCAAGCCCACCTGCTCTCCACCGGCCCCGAGATCTGGCAGCAAACCGACGGCCGTATTACCCACTTTGTGTCCAGCATGGGCACCACCGGCACCATCATGGGCGTGTCCCAATACCTCAAGGCGCAGAACCCGGAGGTGCAGATTGTGGGCCTGCAGCCCTGCGAAGGCAGCCATATTCCGGGCATTCGGCGCTGGCCCGAGGCCTATCTGCCAGGCATCTTTGACAAAAGCCGGGTGGATTCGGTGCTGGATATCAGCGAAGAAGAAGCTAAAGCTACCATGCTGCGCCTGGCACGAGAGGAAGGCATTTTCTGCGGCGTCAGCTCCGGCGGTGCCGTGGCCGGCGCGCTGAAACTGGCGGAGCAAGTGGATAACGCCGTGATTGTGGCTATTGTCTGCGATCGGGGCGACCGCTACCTGTCATCGGGTGTGTTTAACGGATAAAAACCGGGATTGGTGATCAGGGACCGGGGATTAGAAAACGTCTCTGCCAGTCCCCAGTCACGAATCCCTAATCCCTCTTTTGATCCTTTCAGGCCGATAACGCCAGCTTGCTTTCGGTGAGCTGGCGGTCGCCGGCGTAGAGGCGGCCCTGCTGGCCACCCAGATACAGGGTCTGGCCTCGTTCTACATTACTTAGCTGATGCTGGGGCAGCTCGGCTTCCAGCAGCGGGCCCGGCCAGCCGGCAGGCTCCAGCTCCAGGTGCACCAGGGCACCGCGAGGGTTAACGTCGGTGACCCGCACCGGCAGTGGATGGCTGGTGCTTGCCTCGGCCTGCAGGCCGATCTCGTGGGGGCGCAGATACCAGCTGGCGGCTCCGCTGTGTTGCGCCGCCGCCGGCAGCGCCAGGCCATGGTCGCCCACGCGAAAACGGCCACCCGCCAGCTCGCCGTCAATTTTGGCCACCTCGCCCAGAAATTCCAGCACAAAGCGGCTGGCGGGCTGCTGCCATACGGTGTTGGGGCTGCCAATCTGCTCAATGCGGCCCTGGCTCATCACCACTACCTGATCCGACACATCCAGCGCTTCTTCCTGATCGTGGGTGACGAACACGCTGGTAAAGTGCAGTTCGTCGTGCAGCCGGCGCAGCCAGCGGCGCAGGTCCTTGCGCACCTGAGCATCGAGCGCACCAAAGGGCTCGTCCAGCAGCAGCACCCGCGGCTCCACCGCCAGCGCCCGCGCCAGCGCCACCCGCTGACGCTGGCCGCCGGACAGCTGGGACGGAAAGCGGTCGGCCAGGTGCGACAGCTGGATCATTTCCAGCAGCTTGCCCACCCGGGTTTTGATCTCGGCGGCGGGCGGGCGTTCTTTTTTTGGTTTAATGGTCAGGCCAAAGGCGATGTTGTCGAACACCGTCATATGGCGAAACAGGGCGTAATGCTGAAACACAAAGCCCACCTTGCGATCCCGGGCGTGCAGCCCGGTCACGTCGGTGCCATTAAAGTGAATGCGGCCGGCATTGGCCTGCTCCAGCCCGGCAATAATGCGCAGCAGCGTAGTCTTGCCCGAGCCCGACGGCCCCAGCAGACCCACCAGCTGACCGCTGGGCAGATCCAGATTGATATCGTGCAGTACTCGGGTCTTGCCAAAGGACTTTTGAATGCCGTCAATGCGAATGCTCATGCCGGTTACTCCTGTTCACTGGCGTTGTGCAGACGCCACTCGAGATAAGATTTAATCATCAGGGTGACCACTGCCATCAGCGTCAGCAGGGCGGCGGCGGTAAAGGCACCCACGGCGTTATAGTCCTGATGCAGCAGCTCCACATGCAGGGGCAGGGTATTGGTTTCACCGCGAATGCCGCCGGACACCACAGACACGGCCCCAAATTCGCCCACAGCCCGGGCATTGGTGAGGATCACGCCATAAAGCAGCGCCCAGCGAATATTGGGCAGAGTGACCTTACGGAACAGCTGCCAGCCGCTGGCACCCAGCAGCACGGCGGCCTCTTCCGAGTCGGTGCCCTGGCTGCTCATCAGCGGCACCAGCTCGCGCACCACAAAGGGGCAGGTTACGAACACCGTCACCATCACAATGCCGGGCCAGGCAAACATCAGCTGCATATCGTGGCTGTCGAGCCAGCCGCCCACCGGGCCGTTGACGCCGTACATCAGCAGATAAAGCAGGCCGGCCACCACAGGTGACACCGCAAAGGGCACGTCCATCAGGGTCAGCAGCAGCTGACGGCCGGGAAAGCGAAAGCGGGTGACCAGCCAGGCCAGCAGGGTGCCAAACACCAGGTTGATGGGCACGGTAATGGCCGCCACCATCAGGGTCAGGCCAATGGCGTGCAGCATGTCGGGCTCAGCCAGGTTGTCAATCACACCACCCACACCGGCGGCCAGCGCGCCGGCAAAGATGGCAATCATCGGCACCACCAGCAACAGCAGGGTCAGTACCACGCCGGTGCCAATCAGCAGCCAGCGGCCCCAGGGGCGGGAAGCCCTGAGCGTGAGCGTCTGTTCCATCAGGCGTTACCTCGAATGCGGCGCATAAAGCGGCTTTGCAGAGTGTTGATGGTAAACAGCAGCACAAACGAGGCCAGCAGCACCAGGCTGGCAATGGCGCTGGCGGCGGCATAGTCGAACTCCTGCAGCCGAATAAAGATCATCAGCGAAGTGATTTCGGTCTGCCAGGGCATGTTGCCGGCAATAAAGATGACGGCGCCAAACTCCCCCAGACTGCGGGTAAATGACAGCGCAGTGCCGGTAAACAGCGCCGGCCGCAGCTCGGGCAGCACCACGCGAGTAAAGGCCTGCCAGGGGCTGGCCCCCAGGGTGGCGGCGGCTTCTTCATATTCCGGGCCCAGGTCTTCCAGCACCGGCTGCACGGTGCGCACCACAAAGGGCACGCTGGTAAACACCATGGCCACCACTATGCCCACCCAAGTGTAGGACACCTTGATACCCAGCTCTGCCAGCCAGGCACCGTACCAGCCATTGGTGGCAAACAGCGAGGCCAGGGTCAGGCCTGCCACCGCCGTGGGCAGAGCAAAGGGCAGGTCCATCAGGCCGTCGAGCAGGGCCCGGCCGGGAAAACGGTAGCGGGTGAGGATCCAGGCCATCAGCAGGCCAAAGGCCATGTTGAACAGGCTGGCCACGGCGGCGGCGCTGAGGGTCACCTTGTAGGTAGCCACCACCCGCGGGTCTGTCACCACCTGCCAATATTGCTCCCAGCCCATCTGGCTGGTGTTCATCACTAGCCCGGTGAGCGGCAGCAATATGATCAGGCTGACGAACAGCAGGCTGGTGCCCAGGCTCAGGGTAAAGCCCGGCAGCACCCGCCTGGAAGCACCCAGCAACGCCGCCATGGCTTAGCGGGCCTCGGCTTGCAGCTGATCCAGGCTGCCGCCGTTAGCAAAGTGATCCTGCATGGCCTGCTCCCAGCCACCAAAGATCTCTTCCACGGTAAACAGCTCGGTGGCCGGGAACTGATCGGCCACTTCGGCGGCCACTTCTTCGTTATGCACCCGGTAGTTGTAGCTGGCCAGAATGCGCTGGGCCTCTGGGGTGTAGAGGAACTCCAGATAGGCTTTGGCGGCGCCGGCGGTGTCGTTACGCTCCACGTTGCGGTCAATCCAGGTCACCGGAAACTCGGCCAGCACGTCTACCGGCGGCACTACCCGCTCAAAGGCCTGATCCGGGTACTGGGCGATAATGTTGTTCACTTCCGATTCAAAGGTGATCAGCACATCACCAATGCCACGGTCCACAAAGGTGGTGGTGGCACCCCGGCCGCCGGTGTCGAACACGGCCACCTGCTTCACCAGCTTGCCCATATGCTCGCGGATTTTGCTCTCGTCGCCATTAAAGGCCTTATGAGCAGCACCCCAGGCGGCCAGATAGGTGTAACGGCCATTACCGGAGGTTTTAGGATTGGGGAATACCAGCTGCACGTCGTCCCGGGTCAGATCGTCCCAGCCCTGCACCTGCTTGGGGTTATCCTTGCGTACCAGAAATGCCATGGTGGAGTAGTAGGGGGAGCTGTCGTTGGGCAGGCGGGCCTTCCAGTCTTCGGGGATCAAATTACCCTTCTGGTGCAGCACATCCACATCGGTGGTCTGGTTGTAGGTCACCACATCGGCGCGCAGGCCCTGCAAAATGGCCTGGGCCTGGCGGGATGAACCGGCATGGGATTGCTTGATCTCCAGGGTTTCACCGGTTTGCTCCTGCCAGTGCTTTACAAACACAGGGTTGATTTCGGCAAACAGCTCGCGGGCAATGTCGTAGCTGCTGTTGAGCAGCTCTTTGGCCTGCAGCGGCAGGGCGGTGGCGCTCACGCCGGCGGCAAACAGCACAGAGGCCAGAAGGGATTTGCGCATGATTCAACTCCAAACAAAAATGAAGAAACTATAATCGATTCTAATATGCGCAAAAGATATTTAAACCATCTTTGATAGTTGCTTTTGGAATATATAAGCAAGGGTGGATATAAGGGACAAAAAAGGCCTGCATGTGCAGGCCTTTTCAGTATCAGAATTCCGCTCAGGAAGCAGGTTTTTCCTGCTTCTCCGGTACCAGCGGAATGGCCGGTTTGGCGATCAGGGAACGGGTGTCTTCAATGGCTTCGGTCAGGATCACCTGAATGTGCTGGCCCAGCTCGTATACCGGCTGTTTGTCGAGATAGACCCGGCCGTCGTCCCAGCTGCATTCCAGCCGATCCCGGTTGGGCAGGATCAGGGAGGACGGCATAAACACCACGGCGCCGTTTTCCTGCAGGCGCAGCTTCACGCCGCCGCGGCCGATGTCGATAATCTCGGCATCAAACACATGGCCGCCAGCCACCGCCGGCTGCAGATAGCGCACATACAGCCAGTCGGCAATGTCGCGCTCGGCACGGCGGTGCATACGGCGCTGTTCCGAGAGGTGCACGGCCAGCTCGGCGTTGGGCGCGTGGGCGTCGTGGGCTTTTTCGGCCAGAATGGCCTTGATCAGCCGGTGGTTGATGATGTCGCCGTATTTACGAATGGGCGAGGTCCAGGTGGCGTAGGCGTCCAGACCCAGGCCGTAGTGCTCACCCGGAGCCGTACTCATGGCGGCGTAAGACTGGAAGCGGCGCACCCGGTTGTCCAGATAGCTGGTGTCGCGGCTATCCAGCCAGCGGCGCAGCTCACAGAAACCTTCCAGGGTGGTGATTCTGTCGAGGTCTACCGGTGCATCATGCTCTTTCAGCAGTTCCTGCAGCTGGGCCAGTTTTTCTTCATCAAAGCCGGCGTGCACGTTGAATACACCGGTGCCGCAGTGTTTGGTCAGCCAGTTGCCGCAGGCCAGGTTGGCGGCAATCATCGACTCTTCCACCATCAGGTTGGCAATGCGGCGGTGATCGGCGTGAATGGCCACCACGTTGCTGGCATCGTCCAGTTCAAAACGGAAGTCGGGGCGGTCCGGGAACACAATGGCGTGAGTGCTGCGCCAGTTGTTGCGGGCCAGGGTCATGGTGTTCAGCTCGCGCAACTGCTCGGCAATCACTTCGCTTTCGGGCTGCCAGTCGCCGGTGCCTTCAATCCAGTCGGAGACCTTGTTATAGGCCAGGCGGGCGTGGGAGCGAATGCGGGCGGCAAAAAACTCGGCATCGTCGGCTACCTTGCCGTCGGCGTTAATATGAATGCGGGCGCACAGGGCGTGACGGTCTTCCCCTTCTTTCAGGGAGCACAGCTCATCGGCCAGGGTGCGCGGCAGCATGGGAATGTTGCGGCCCGGCAAATACACGGTAAAGGCGCGCTCGGCGGCTACTTTGTCCATGTCGCTGTCGTGGGCTACATAAGCGGTGGGATCGGCAATGGCCACCAGCAACTCCCAGCCGCCGTCATCCAGCTTTTTCACGCTCAAAGCGTCGTCCATATCCTGAGTGGACTCGCTGTCGATGGTGAAAAAGGGCACTTCGGTCAGGTTCTGGCGGGGCAGAGTGTCGTCCAGCAGCTCCCACTGTTCCCGGTCCTGAGGGGCCTGGTTGGCCAGGCTGTTGCGGGCCAGCACCACCCACCAGGGGGCAATGGGGTCGTCCACGCCGGCAATCACTTCCACCACATCAGCAAAAAAGCCATTGTCTTTCAGGGCGTGACGCTTGAGATCCGCCAGCACCCAGTCGCCATCTTTCAGGTCCTGGTCGTTCATTCCCTTGATGGTGCGAGCCTTGATGGCGTCTTTCATCAGCGGGTGATCGGGCACAATATTGAGCCGGTCACGGAACCACTTTACCCGGGCCACAAAACGGGTCAGGCCAGGCTCGATCAGGGTCTCCGGCTCCACCATCTCCTTGTCGTTTTCGGTGCGCAGCACGGCGGTAATGTGATCGCCATGCATCACCTTTTTCATGTGCGGGGGCGGAATGAAATAGCTTTCCTTGTCACTGACTTCGAGAAAGCCGAAGCCCTTGGAGGTGCCTTTGACCATGCCTTCCTTGGTAGGCAGGGTGTCGCGGATTTGTTGCTTGAGCTGAGCCAGCAGGGGATTGTCTTGAAACATGTGTTTGGGAACCTGTCGAAATATCGGCCTGACTATACGGATTTACCCTCAAAATGCCAAGAAAACCTTGCCTTTTGCACCAGTTTGGTGCGCTTTTTGTGGCTGTTTTATAAACAGCCTGATCCATAAACCAGAGTAAGGTGATTAACGTCCGGCTGGCCTTGAGTGGTGACGCCGTTGTGCAGCAAATAACGCAGGCCGTCGACCTGAGCCTGGCTGTCCGGTGTCAGCTCCCCCGCCAGTTGTGCAATATGCTGATTGGCCAGGCCGCTTTCCAGATTGCCCGCCAGTATCACCTGCAGCCCTTGCGCTAGTGCCGTATTGGCCCACTGCCGGCACAAGGCCGGCTCGCCCAGCAGGGAGGGGCGCAGCACCAGGGCTTTCAGCCCTTCAAACACCGCCGGGAGTTTATCGCCACAGCGATCAGCACTGATGGCCACCGGCCAGCCATGCCGTTGGGCAAGTGTGCGAGTGTCGGCCGGGCTGGCGCCGGGATCAAGCAGCCAGTCGGTAGCGCGACCACCGGTATGTCGCCACAGTTCAGCCAGCTGTGCTTCGCTGAGCCGGCCGCCGGCATCCAGCACCAGCCTGAGGCCGGGCACCAGAATGGACAGCTCGCGCACCAGGCCGGCGTCAAACTGCACATCGCCGGTCAGGGTCAGCCAGGCTTGAACAGGGTGCTCCCTGCGGCAGCGCCAGGCGCGAATAATGGCTTCGCGCTCGCCTTCCAGCAGCGGCAGGCTGGGAGCGGGTGCTGCTGTGAGTGGCGTGAGCGCGCAACCCAGTCCAAAGCGCACCCAGGGTGAGGTGGCTGTATGCTCAAGGCCTTGTTCCAGCTGCGCGCAGGCGGTCAGCAGTTCGGTTTCTGTTGCTGCTATATCGGCGGTGACCGGGGGTGCCACCTCGCCCCAGTGACCGTTAATACATATATACAAGCCATGGCGGCGGCGCACGGCAACGCCGTCGATCACTTTTTCTTTGGTCAGGGGCAGGGCATAGCGGTAAACCGAAATGGACATGGCAAGGCGCTCAGCTATTTAATTTTACATAAAGGTAACATGGTGACACGGTGAGCGACAGCGGTGTTTATTGAGTATCATGGAGCGCTTTATATAAGTGGAATTGTGTTTGTGATGCCCCTGAACATCTGGCTGCTGGCCATTCGGCCCAAAACCCTGCCGCTGGCGGTGGCTTCCATTGTGTTGGGAGCCGCCAGTGCCGGCACTGTAAATGTTGGTGTGCTGGCCCTGGCCTTGCTCACGGCCCTGTTACTGCAGATTCTGTCGAATCTGGCCAACGATTACGGCGACGGTCTGCGTGGCACAGATGGCCATGAGCGCACCGGCCCGGTACGAGTGCTGGCCTCGGGGCAAGTGTCGGTGGCTCAGCTGCGCCGGGCCATAGTAGTGGTGATTTTACTGGCACTGACAAGCGGACTGGCACTGCTGACCCTGGCGTTGGGTCACGACCTTGCCGCCTGGCTGGGCTTTTTGCTGCTGGGGGCGTTATCTGTGCTGGCGGCACTGGGTTATACCCTGGGCCGGCGGCCCTATGGTTACTCGGGGCTGGGCGATGCGGCGGTATTTGTGTTTTTCGGCCCGGTGGCGGTGCTGGGCACTGGCTGGCTGATGCGGCCGGAGCTTGCCGCTGCCGGCATCTGGGCGGCGCTGGTGGCAGGCTTGCTGTCGATGGCGGTGCTCAATATCAATAATATTCGCGACATGGCGGGTGATGCTCAGGCGGGCAAACACACGCTTGCTTTACGGCTGGGGCTGCCCCGGGCACGGGCCTGGCAGGCCGGGCTGCTGGCGTTGGCGGTGCTGGCAGCCGAACGGCTGATGACCGGCTGGGGATATCTGGCGCTGCTGGGGCTGTGGCCGCTTGCCCAAGGGCTGAAGCTGGTGCTGACCCGGGAAGGCGCCGAGCTGAACCGGGCACTGGCGCTCACTGCCAAAGGTACCCTGATTCTGACCGTGGGTCTGGCATTGGGGTTGGTAACGTCCTGAGTGGTTTATGCAAAAAAGTAACGGCCCGGTGCCATTTTGGCTGTTGTCTGGCAATGAATCATCTTTGCTTTTGTGAACTTGGTCTGGTTATACTGCGACCATCTTGTCGGAGTGCCCTCATGGGGCTGAGACCGCGAAAGCGGGATCCGTTGAACCTGATCAGGCTAATACCTGCGAAGGGAAGCAAGTAAAGAACCCGCTACCGGATGTAGGCAGTTCTTTATCAACACTCCCGACAAGCATTTCACCAAATGGACGCAAAAGTGAGATTGCTATGTCAACAAAAGTAAACCGTCGTGAAGTTCGCAGCCAGGCCCAGGAATATATTCACAACCTGAAGGGCGAACCCTTTCCGAATTCCTCCCGCATTTATCTCGACGGCTCACGCCCCGACATAAAAGTCGCCATGCGCGAAATCGCCCTGGCCGACAGCTATAAAGGCGGCACCGAAGAAAACCCCATTTTCGAGCCCAACGATCCGGTACCGGTATATGACACCTCAGGTGCCTATGGCGATCCCGAGTCTGAAATTGATGTGCGCAAGGGTCTGCCCCAGCTGCGCCGGGACTGGATTCTGGAGCGTAACGATACCGTAGAGCTGGAAAGTGTTACCTCCGAGTTTACTCAGCAGCGCATGGCCGACGATGGCCTGGATCACCTGCGCTTTGAGCACCTGCCCAAGCCGCGCAAGGCCAAGGCCGGTCAGTGCGTGACCCAGATGCACTACGCCCGCAAAGGCATTATCACTCCCGAGATGGAATATATCGCCATTCGCGAAAACATGGGCCGTGAGCGGGTGCGGGACGAACTGCTGCTCAGGCAGCACAAGGGCGAGAGCTTTGGTGCCAATCTGCCGGAAAACATCACCCCAGAATTTGTGCGCAAGGAAGTGGCCGAAGGCCGCGCCATCATTCCCGCCAACATCAACCACCCGGAAGCCGAGCCCATGATCATCGGCCGCAACTTCCTGGTGAAGATCAACGCCAACATCGGCAACTCGGCAGTGACCTCTTCCATTGAAGAAGAAGTGGAAAAACTGGTGTGGTCCACCCGCTGGGGTGCCGACACCGTCATGGATCTGTCCACCGGCCGCTACATTCACGAAACCCGTGAGTGGATTTTGCGCAACAGCCCGGTTCCCATCGGCACCGTGCCCATCTACCAGGCCCTGGAAAAAGTGAACGGCGTGGCCGAAGACCTGAACTGGGAAGTGTTCCGCGACACTCTGATCGAGCAGGCCGAGCAGGGCGTGGACTACTTCACCATTCACGCCGGCGTGCTGCTGCGCTATGTGCCCATGACCGCCAAGCGGGTGACCGGCATTGTGTCCCGCGGTGGCTCCATCATGGCCAAGTGGTGCCTCACTCACCACAAGGAAAGCTTCCTCTACGAGAACTTCCGTGAAATCTGTGAAATCTGTGCCGCTTACGATGTGTCCCTGTCACTGGGTGACGGCATGCGCCCGGGCTCGGTGGCCGATGCCAACGACGAGGCCCAGTTTGCCGAACTGTATACGCTGGGTGAGCTGACCAAGATCGCCTGGGAATACGACGTGCAGGTGATCATTGAAGGCCCGGGTCACATTCCCATGCACATGATCAAGCGCAACATGGAAGAGCAACTCGAGCACTGCCACGAAGCGCCTTTCTATACCCTTGGCCCGCTGACCACCGACATCGCCCCGGGTTACGACCACTTCACCTCTGGTATCGGTGCGGCGCTGATCGGCTGGTACGGCTGTGCCATGCTCTGTTACGTTACTCCCAAGGAGCACCTGGGGCTGCCCAACAAGGAAGACGTGAAGCAGGGTCTGATCACCTACAAGATCGCCGCCCATGCCGCCGATCTGGCCAAGGGCCACCCGGGCGCGCAAATTCGTGACAACGCCATGTCCAAGGCGCGTTTCGAGTTTCGCTGGCACGATCAGTTCAACCTGGCGCTGGATCCGGAAACCGCCCGGGAATATCACGACGAAACCCTGCCTCAGGAATCGGGCAAGGTGGCGCACTTCTGCTCCATGTGCGGACCCAAGTTCTGCTCCATGAAGATCACTCAGGACGTGCGCGACTACGCCGCCAGCCTGGAAAACAACATAGCAGTGCAGCTGGTGGGTATGGACGGCCAGCCTGAAATCGTACAGGCCGGCATGGCGAAAATGTCGGAAGAATTCAAGAAACGCGGCGGTGAGCTCTATCACCAGGCCGATAAACTGGAGCAAGAAACTCTATGACCAAACCCATCGTCTGGACCATAGCCGGTTCCGACTCGGGTGGCGGAGCCGGCATTCAGGCCGATCTGCACACCATTCATGCACTGGGCGGCCACGGCTGCTCAGTCATCTCCGCCATTACCGCTCAGAACTCGGTGTCGGTATCCATGGTGGAGCCGGTATTGATGCAGGCCTTTACCAGCCAGCTGGTTTCTCTGTCTACCGATATGCAGGCCGCCGCCATCAAGGTGGGCCTGCTGCCGGGCGGGCTGCGCGCCGAGGTGCTGGCGCGCTACCTCAAGGAATATCGCCGCCAGTGGCAGCCTTATGTGGTGCTGGATCCGGTGGCCATTGCCAGCACCGGTCAGTCCATGGCAGAAGCCAACCTGCTGCCGGCCATCAAGGCTGATCTGCTGCCGGAAGTGGACCTGATCACCCCCAACGCCGTTGAGCTGGAAGCCTTGTCGGGTATCGCGCCCGACTCACCTCAGGCACTGCGTGCCGGTGCTGCCGCCCTGCGGGAAATGGGCGTAGGTGCTGTGCTGGTCAAGGGCGGCCATCTCGGCTGGACCGGCGACCAGTCCATCGACTTCTACAGTGACGGCGAGCGGGAAATCTGGCTGGCCAGCCCGCGCCTCGACACGCAGCACGGTCATGGCACCGGCTGTACCTTGTCCTCCGCCATTGCCACCGCCATGGCGCTGGATTATCCCATCGAGGATGCTCTGGTATTGGCCAAGGCCTACGTTAATCAGGGCCTGAAAGCCGCCGAAGGCATTGGTGCCGGTGCCGGTCCGGTGGCCCATCTGGGCTGGCCCACCAATCTGGATGACTTTCCTGCCGTGGTCATGCCCGGCAGCCCGCTGGCCGGGCAGCTGGGTATTGAAGGTCCGCACCCGAATGGCGCTTTTGCCGCCATGGACACCAACAAGCTCGGTCTGTACCCGGTGGTGACCACGGTTGCCTGGCTGGAGCGACTGCTGGAGCAGGGGGTTCGCACCCTGCAACTGCGCATCAAGGACAAGACCGATGCCGAGGTGGAAGCCGATATCAAGGCCGCGGTGGAGCTGGGCAAGCGTTATAACGCCCGGTTATTTATCAACGATTACTGGCGGCTGGCCATTCAGCATGGTGCCTATGGTGTGCATCTGGGTCAGGAAGACATTGAAGTGGCGGATCTGGAAGCCATTCGGGTTGCCGGCCTCAAGCTGGGGCTGTCTACCCACGGCTATTACGAGATGCTGCGGGCCCGGGAGCTGCAGCCGTCTTATCTGGCGCTGGGGCATATTTTCCCTACCCGCACCAAAGACATGCCGTCCCGCCCGCAGGGCCTGGAGCGGCTTCATCGCTATGTGGCACTGATGCAGGACGAGTTCCCGCTGGTGGCTATTGGTGGCATCAGCAAGGACAGAGTGCCGCTGGTGGCGGAAACCGGCGTCGGCAGCATTGCACTGGTCACCGCCATTACCGAGGCGGCGGACCCGGATGCAGCCACGCAGGAACTGCTGCACATGGTGGAGGGCTAATCATGCTCAGCGATAGCGAATTCATGCGATACAGCCGGCATCTGCTGCTGGAAGAGGTGGGCGAGGAAGGTCAGCTCAAGCTTAAAAATGCTTCCGTGCTCATCGTAGGCCTGGGCGGGCTGGGCTCGCCGGCGTCCCAATATCTGGCGGCGGCCGGGGTGGGCACCCTGTGGCTGGCCGACTTCGATCAGATTGAGGTCAGCAACCTGCAGCGCCAGACCCTGTATGACATCGACAGCCTGAAAATGGCCAAGGCCGAAGTAGCCCGGGAAAAGCTGCAAAAGCTCAACCCCGAGGTAGAGCTGGTGGCGGTGAATCAGAAAATGGACGAGCACAGTCTGGCCGGCTTTGTGGCCGAGGCAGACCTGGTGCTGGACTGCACCGACAACATGACGGTGCGCCAGGCCCTGAACGCCACCTGCTACGCCCAGGGCAAGCCCCTGCTGGTAGGCGCGGCCATTCGCTTTGAAGGCCAGCTGCTGGCGCTGGACCCGTCCCGCGAGCATGGATGCTATCGCTGCCTGTATGGCCCTGAAATGGAAGAACGGCTGACCTGCAGCAACGCCGGTGTGATTGGCCCCGTGGTGGGCACCATAGGTCTGTTGCAGGCACTGGAAGCCATCAAGTATTTAACCGGCACCGGCACAGTGCCCTGGGGTGAGCTCAAGCTGTTTGATGCCAAGGCCCACCGCTGGCACAGCCTTCGAGTGCCCAAGGACCCGGCCTGCCCGGTATGTGGAATCAAGGGGAGTGAGAACTGATGCACATAATTCTGAACGACGAACAACACCCGCTGACCGAGGGGACCACCCTGGCGCAGCTGCTGACCGAACTGGAGCAGGACAAACCCGGTGTGGCGGTGGCACTCAACCGTGAAGTGGTGGCACGCAGCCAGTGGGCGGAGCGTCAGCTTGCACCCAACGACAACATTACCCTGTTCCACGCCATCGCCGGAGGCTGATATGAGTCTGAAAATCGCCGATAAAACCTTTGAATCCCGTCTGTTTACCGGCACCGGCAAATACGCCAACGGCAAGCAGATGCAGCAGTCACTCACGGCCTCCGGTTCGCAGCTGGTGACCATGGCGCTGAAGCGGGTGGATCTGAAAAACCGTACCGATGACATACTGCCACCGCTGCTGGAAATGGGCGTGAACCTGCTGCCCAACACCTCCGGTGCCAAAGACGCAGACGAAGCGCTGTTTGCCGCCCGTCTGGCCCGGGAAGCCCTGGGCACCCACTGGCTCAAGCTGGAAATTCACCCGGATCCCAAGTACCTGCTGCCCGATCCCATCGAGACCCTCAAGGCTGCCGAGCAGCTGGTGAAGGAAGGTTTTGTGGTGCTGCCCTATTGCGGTGCCGATCCCGTGCTGTGCAAGCGGCTGGAAGAAGTGGGCTGTGCCGCCGTCATGCCGCTGGGTGCGCCCATTGGCTCCAACAAGGGTCTGGTCACTCACGACTTCCTCGAAATCATCATTGAGCAGAGCACTGTGCCTGTGGTGGTGGATGCGGGCATAGGTGCCCCCAGCCACGCTGCCTACGCCATGGAGCTGGGTGCCGACGCCGTGCTGGTGAACACCGCCATTGCCGTGGCCGGTGACCCGGTTGCCATGGGCGATGCCTTCCGCCGAGCGGTGATTGCCGGTCGCATGGGCTATGAAGCCGGTCTGGCCGGGCAAAGCCGGCAGGCTCAGGCGTCCAGTCCGCTGACGTCCTTCCTGGAGACCTTATGAGTTTCTTCGATGTCTGGTCATCCATGGACTGGGATGACATCAAAATGACCATCTACAGCAAGCGCGCCGCCGATGTGGAGCGGGCGCTGGCCAAGCCGAAGCGGGATTTGAACGACTTTATGGCGCTGATCTCGCCGGCGGCGGAGCCCTATCTGGAGCAAATGGCGCAGCAGTCTTATCAGCTGACCCGGCAGCGCTTTGGCAACACAGTGGGTTTTTACATTCCCCTGTATCTGTCCAACCTGTGCGCCAACGACTGCACCTATTGCGGTTTTTCCATGAGCAACCGGCTCAAGCGCAAAACTCTGAGCGCCGAGGAAATCGAGCAGGAATGCCTGGCGATCAAGGCCATGGGCTTTGATACCGTGTTGCTGGTGACCGGCGAGCACGAGGGCAAGGTGGGTCTGGAGTATTTCAAGCAAATGCTGCCCATCGTCAAGCGCCACTTCAGCTATGTGATGATGGAAGTGCAGCCGCTGTCTCAGGAAGAATACGCCGAGCTGCGCCAGTATGGCCTCGACAGTGTTATGGTGTATCAGGAAACCTACCAGCACCTGACCTACGACGAGCATCATATTCGCGGCAAGAAGAAGGACTTCCGCTGGCGGTTGGAAACCCCGGACCGCCTGGGCAAGGCCGGCATCGATAAAATCGGCCTGGGCGCGCTGTACGGTCTGGAAGACTGGCGTACCGACAGCTTTTACACCGCCTCGCACCTGCGTTACCTGCAGAAGCACTACTGGAAGACCCGCTACTCGGTGTCCTTCCCGCGGCTGCGCCCCTGCACCGGCGGCCTGCAGCCCAAGTCGATCATGACCGACCGTCAGCTGGTGCAGCTGATCTGCGCCTACCGCATGCTCGACGGCGAGCTTGAGCTGAGCCTGTCTACCCGGGAAGCTCAGGAGTTCCGCGACAAGGTGATTCCGCTCGGGGTGACCAGCATCAGCGCCGGCTCCAAGACTCAGCCCGGTGGTTATGTAGAGAACGTCAAGGAAGAGCTGGAGCAGTTCGAAATCGACGACGACCGTACCCCTGCCGAGGTGGCTAGGGCCATTGCCGCCACCGGCCTGCAACCGGTATGGAAAGATTGGGACAACAGCTACTCCGCCAGCCGGTAACTGATAGCTTTAAGCCGTAAGCTGACAGCTTGGAGTGGCCCCGATAAAGTAGACACTTAAGTTAAGCGGCCGCTGCGTAGGCATTGGGAGTTATTCCTCCCAGCGCCATGTGGCGCCGCACTTTCGGGTAATACTCGTCCGTATAATACCGGACTTCATCTGCCATTTCGTCTCTTCCGAGCATTCCCAGAGGGCGAGTCCACTCCTTCTTGAGCAGCGCGAAGAAGCTTTCCGAACAGGCGTTGTCCCAGCAGTTACCTCGGCGTGACATGCTGATGGTAATTCCCCGTTTATTGAGCCAACGCATCACCTCTTCGCTCCGATACTGGCTGCCTTGGTCTGAGTGAAACAGCAGCTGTTTCCCATCTGGCTGCTGTTGTTGCCACGCCTGCTCAAGGGCCTCCAGCACCAGCTGAGCGCTATTGATCGCACCCATGGCTCGGCCCACCACGCGGCGTGTGCCCAGGTCCAGGACTGCAGCAATGTAGAGCCAGCCTTCACTGCACCGGATTTGGGTGATATCTGATACCCAAACTCGGTTCGCTGACCCCACCGAGAACTGGCGATTCAGCAGATTCGGCAACACAGGCAAGGATGATGCTGGCTTTTGATATCCTGCTTTGGGAGCCGTGCATGAACGATAACCAGCGTCTCGTAGCAACCGCTGCACCTGATTTTTACCACAACAGAATCCGGCATCCAGCCATAGCTTCCGATATCCCGGCACATTCTTCAGTTGCCTGGCTCGCTCGAGCAGGAAGGTTTTCAGAGTTTGTCGCTTGATGGCACGCTCTCCCGGAGTATGCTGACGTGCTCGCCAACGATAATATCCCGCTCGTGACACATTGAGTACTTCATACATTATCGAGACCCGCCAGCGTTGACTTCGTTGGGCCTCGATAAAGGCAAACCTTACTTGCTGTGCTTGGCGAAGTACTCTTGCGCCTTTTTTAGGATTTCGTTCTCCAGCTCTTTTCGTTCAAGCAGCTTCTTCAGTCGAGCATTTTCACGCTCCAGCTCCTGCAAACTTTTTTCTGGTCCGGTGTTTTCAACTGCTTTATCAGATGCTTTTTTGGCCATGATCCACTCTCTACGCCAGCGCTGTAATTGGGATGGATGAACACCAAGTTTGTCAGCAAACTGAGCTTGTGTCTTGGTGGTAGACAGCGAGGCCTCGACGGCCTCACGTTTGAATGTGTCGCTAAAGCGACGGCGGGGTTTGTATTTCATAACACCTTCTCATTAAATGAAGGTGTCTACTTTTCTCGGGCCAGTCCAGCTATAAGCGGCCTACCACTGGCTGCAGGCACCATGCCGTGTCTGCAGCCTTTGTTGTTTTACTTACAGCTTAAAGCTGATCGCTTACGGCTTCGGGCGACGAACCGGGTCGCCGATGCAAATACAAGCATGGCGGTTGCCATGGGCAAGGTCTAGAATGGTCGTTTTTATCAAACTGCCCGAGGCTGCATGAACAACACACACAGCAAGGTGATCGGCTACATTCTGTGGATCTTCGGGTTCATGGGCGCTCACCGCTTTTACTATGGCCGTCCCGTCAGCGGCACCCTCTACTTCTTTACCCTTGGCCTGTTCTTTATCGGCTGGATTGTGGACTTGTTTCTTATTCCGTCCATGGACCGGGATGCTGATCAGCGCTACGCCACCGGCCCCAAAGACTACAGCCTGACCTGGATACTGATGACCTTTCTCGGCATCTTTGGCCTGCACCGGCTCTATCTGGGTAAGTGGGTCACCGCCATTATCTGGTTCCTCACTGGCGGCCTGTTCCTGATCGGCTATCTCTACGATTACTGCACTCTCAATACCCAGATCGACGAGGTTAACCGCCGTTCACGGCGCTTTGGCTGACGCCCAGATTTAGGGCAACGGTTTTTGCCTGCAGGGCGGCCTGCTTGTCGCCCTGTACCTGTGCCTGCACAATGGCACCCTCCTTTAACAGGTTAAGGATGCCCGCCAGCTGCGTCGCCGCCGTATGTTTCAGGCCCGCCTTTAATAAACAAGACGTCAGCATTGCCGTGACCGCCGCTTTGTGTTTTGCGCACTGTTGGTGCAGCTCATGACCGGGGTCGCCATATTCGGCGCAGGTATTGATAAAAAAGCAGCCGTGAAAGGCTGTCAGGGCTGCTTCTCGGTCGTTTATCCAGTCATCCAGAGCGGTAAACAGATCCTCAATCACACTTACCGGCGTGGGCTCAGTTCGCTTCAGACGTCCTTCCAGCCATGCCAGAAATACTTGATCCCGATAGGCGATTACGGCCGCCACCAATGCCTCCTTGCCGGAAAAATGATGGTAAAGGGTTTTTTTGGCTACTCCTGATTGCTGCAGTATCTGATTGATGCCCACGGCATGAATGCCCTGTCGGTAAAAGAGCTCAAAAGCGGTGGTCACCAGCTGATGGCGTTTGTCCATGATGTCTCCCTGTTTTATTCGGACATATTGACATGGGTAGACAGGTCTGTCTACATTGTGCGGAGAGTAGACAAGTCTGTCTACCTTCATGCAAGGAATATGTGAATATGAATAGTAAAAATGCTTTTTGCGGGTTTGTGAGACGTTATCCGGCACTGGTTGCCGGCACGGGGGCCATGTTGTGCATTACCACTTTGGCCGGGCTGGATGGCATTTACTCGTCCGGCTTGTGGCTGATGGCTCCCTTTGGCGCAACCATGGTCATTTTATTTGGGCTGCCCGACAGCCCGCTGGCCCAGCCTCGGAATATTCTCTTTGGCCATCTGCTTACCACTCTGGTGGGATTGATTGTGCTGAATAGCTTCGGCGTACAGCCTTGGTCGCTGGGTTTAGCGGTAGGTCTTGCGGTCAGTCTGATGATGTTGACCAAAACGACACATCCGCCGGCTGGGGCTAACCCATTGATTGTGATGCTGAGCGGCCAGGACTGGCACTTTTTGTGGTCACCGGTAGCGCTGGGGGCCGTCATTATCATCATGGGCGGATTGGTGTATCACCGTAGCACTGGACAAAAATATCCTGCTCATTGGTAAAGCCTAATCTATCTCAAAATTGATAAAAATTGAGACAGTAAACCCTGAATAGTGTAACGTTATCTCAATTTTTCCCTTTTTTGAGATAGCGTCATGATCAAGATACCGCCGCCGTCCAGTGAGCTGTTGCCCGGTGTATTTGAGACCATTTCCTGTCAGCATCCCGAGCGTCTGGCCGATTACATGGCGCTGCACACGCCGGTGGATGCCAAAGGGCGCTATCTGCCTTATGACGAATTTCGCCATCGGGTTCCCAAAGGACTGAATGTGGATTTGTGCTGGGCCATGACCAAGCTGTCGCGCCGGGTTCAGTACCTACAGCTGCTGCCGCTGGGCGAGCGGGGGGAGCTGTGCAATTTCATGCTGACCCCCGCCATTCAGAAGGCCATTTCATGGGCCGATCGCCACGCCACCACAGGAGCGCTGGAGTGGATGAGCAGCAAAATCGGGGAAGAAAATCACTTCGAGTATCTGATCAACGATTTGATCGAGGACGAAGCCATCAGCAGCAGTCAGCTTGAAGGGGCGGCCACCACCACACTGGTGGCCAAAGACATGCTGAAAAGAAAGCGCAAGCCCAGAACGCCGGATGAGAAAATGATCCTGGGTAATTTCAGAATGATGCAGTTTGCCTGGGAGCAAAGACACAAACCGCTGAGCGTGGAGCTGATACTGGCCATGCACAAGACCGGCACCGAAGACATCGACGACGATGAGTACACGCCGGGTGTGTTCAGAACAACCGACGACGTGGCGGTGGTGGATGCCGATGGCAATACGATGCATGTGCCGCCTTCAGCAAAGGGCATTCGCCGGCGGCTTACAAGGCTGGTGGAGTGGGCCAACGTTAATCATGATGATGCCGACAGTAATGCTTACATTCATCCCATGATCAAGGCTATTTGCCTGCATTTTGCCATTGGTTACGAGCATCCGTTCCGGGATGGCAACGGCCGGGTGGCCCGTACCCTGTTTTACTGGCAGCTGTTTAAAAGCGATTATGCGGCGTTTCGTTATATTGCCATCAGTACCCTGCTCAAGGCGGCGCCGGTGAAATACGGCAAGTCTTATCTGTATACCGAAACCGATGACATGGATCTGACCTATTTTGTGGATTACCAGTGTCAGGTGATATTGCGGGCCATTAATGACTTTAAAAAGGCCTATACCAGCACTCTTGAAAGCATTGAACAGTTCAATGCCTGGATCTGGCACTCCGGCCTGTATCGCAAGTTGTCGGAAAAGCAGCGGGTGATCTTTCAGGTGGCCAAAAGTGGCAAAGCCCGGGAGTTTACCGCGGCAAATACCAGAGAAAACCTGGGCTGTTCCTACAATACGGCGTCTGCCGCCCTTAACGGTCTGGTGGAGCTGGGCGTCTTTGGCAAGAAAAAGCTGGGCAGAGAGTGGGTGTTCTTTATGCTAGAACAGGCAGAAATTCAGCAAAACTGGCAGGGATAAGTCAATGAACAAACAACAAATCATTACCGCACTCAAGGCGGTGCGGGAACAAAAACCGCTGGTGCTGAACATTACCAACTATGTAGTAATGAATAACAGCGCCAATGGCCTGCTGGCGCTGGGAGCTTCGCCCATTATGGCGCATTCTCAAGACGAGCTGTGCGAGCTGGTGCCGCTGGTGGGGGCCGTGGTGATTAATATCGGCACCCTGGACAGCCACTGGGTTGAGAGCATGGAAGTGGCGGTGACGCTTGCCAACCGGCATGGTAAGCCGGTGGTGCTGGATCCGGTGGGCTGTGGTGCCAGCAGCCTGCGCACCCATACCTCGCGCCGGCTGGCGGCGCTGGCAGAGCGGCTGATTATTCGTGGCAACGCCTCGGAAATTATCGCCCTGGCCGGTGCGGCTGCCAACAGCAAGGGGGTGGATGCCATGGATGGCAGCGAAGCAGCAGTAAGCGCCGGGCAGAAACTGGTGCAGCAGTATGGCGCTCATGTGGTGATTTCCGGTGAAACTGACATCATTATCGGCGAAAACCGCGAAGTCAGGCTGAACAACGGCCATGCCATGATGCCCTTTGTTACCGGCATGGGGTGCACTTTGTCGGCACTTACCGGTGCTTTTGCCGCTGTGGGGGAAATGTCTGGTGCGGCGGCCGCGGCGGTAATGGGTGTGGCGGGAGAAATCGCCGCCGCCCGGTCGCCGGGGCCGGGCAGCCTGCAACTCAACCTGCTTGATACCCTCTACCGGCTTGATGCCGAGACCCTGGAAAACCATTTGAGCATTGAGGTGACTACAGCATGAACCCGTATCGTTTATATCTGGTGACGGACGAACAGCTGCCGGTGGAACGCCTGCAGCAGGTGGTGCGCGAGGCGGTGGCCGGTGGCGTAACCCTGGTGCAGGTACGGGAAAAACACGGCGATGTGCGTGCCTTTATTGAGCGGGCCGAAGCGGTGCAGTCAGTGCTTAAAGGCACAGGGGTTCCGCTGATTATTAACGACAGGGTGGATGTAGCTCTGGCGGTGAATGCCGATGGGGTGCACCTGGGCCAGTCTGATATGCCGGCGGCTTGTGCCCGGCGTTTGCTGGGGCCGGATAAGCTGCTGGGGCTGTCGGTAGAGACAGAGCAACAATTATTCGAGTCCGAATCATTGCCGATAGACTATCTGGGCCTGAGTGCCATTTTTGCTACGCCCACCAAAACCGATCTTAAAAAGCACTGGGGTATAGACGGACTGCAGCAGGCGCTGGCCGTCAGCGCCCGGCCCATCGTGGCCATTGGGGGTATCCATCAGAATAATTTAGGCATTATTGCTCAAACCGGTGTGCATGGCGTGGCGCTGGTATCAGCCATTTGCAGTGCTTCCTGCCCACAGACAGCAGCCCGCACATTGCGTGCGATTCTGGAATAAAATACTTTTTCATATAAGCACTTAGCACCCTATTGTTTAGGGTGTTTGTGTATTTTTGCGGTGTTTTTATACAAAAAACTGTAACTCAGCAGTCAGTTCCTTTAGTATGGCAAGGTTTTTGCAGTAGAAGGAGTTGATTGTGAGCAAGCAAAGAATCGCGATTTTGGGCGCCGGTCCCAGTGGTCTGGCACAGTTGAGAGCGTTTGAAGCAGCTCGCAAGGCAGGGGTTCAGGATCTGCCGGAAATCGTTTGTTTTGAAAAGCAAAGTGACATCGGTGGCATGTGGAACTACACATGGCGCACGGGTTTAGATAAAAATGGCGAGCCAGTTCATGGCAGCATGTATCGGTATTTGTGGTCCAACGGCCCGAAAGAGTGTCTGGAATTTGCCGACTACTCGTTTGACGAGCACTTCGGCCGTGCCATTCCTTCCTATCCGCCGCGTGCCGTGCTGAAAGACTACATCATGGGTCGTATCGACAAGCAGGCCATTTCTAAATACATCCGTTTTGAATGCCCGGTTCGCTGGGTCAGCCATGACGATGCTACCGGCAAGTTCACCGTGACCGTGATGAACCACAAGACCGGTCAGCAGGAAAGCGACGAATTTGACTATGTGGTGGTGGCCACCGGTCACTTCTCCACCCCCAACATGCCTTACTTTGAGGGTGTAGAGCAGTTTCCGGGCCGGGTACTGCATGCCCATGACTTCCGTGACGCGCTGGAATTTAAAGACAAGAACGTACTGCTGGTAGGTGCCAGCTATTCAGCGGAAGACATCGGCTCCCAGTGCTACAAGTACGGCGCCAAATCGGTAACCATCAGCTATCGCAGCAATCCGCTGGGTTTTGACTGGCCCGAGGGCATGGAAGAACGTCCGCTGCTGTCTCATTTTGATGGCAACACCGGCTATTTTGCCGATGGCTCTACCAAAGAGTTCGATGCCATTATTATGTGCACCGGCTATCTGTTCCATTTCCCGTTCCTGCCGGATGCACTGCGTCTGCAGACTCATAACTGCCTGTACCCGGACAACCTGTACAAGGGCATTTTCTTCCAGAACAACCCGAAGATGATTTATCTGGGCATGCAGGATCAGTATTTCACCTTCAACATGTTCGACGCCCAGGCCTGGTATGCCCGCGACGTGATCATGGGCAAGATCACCTTGCCTGAGGCAGATCAGCGCCGTAAAGATATGGACAGCTGGCTGACGCGCCACGAGCGGCTGGGTGGCTGCTGTGACTCCATTGATTTCCAGGCCAGCTATATTCGCGATCTGCTCGGCCCCACCGACTATCCCGAGTTTAAGGTGGAAGAGCAAGCAGCCCTGCTCAAGGAATGGCAGCAGCACAAGCAGGAAGGCATTATGAACTTCCGCGAAAAGTGCTATCGCTCCACCGTGACCGGCACCATGGCTGCCCGTCTGCCGGGCACCTGGCTGGATATCAAGGACGACTCACTGGAAAGCTTTATGTCCCTTGAGTTTATTGAAAACAAGAACTTCGATAAGGTCGACTGAAAGCCAGCCCTGAGCTAATAAAAAGCCCGCGATATAAAGCGGGCTTTTTTGTGCCTAAAATTGCGCCCGGAATGCCCGGTACTCCCGCTGTGCTTCACTGGCGGTGATGGTGCATAACCGCAGAGTCTGCCCGGGCCGGCACTGGGCCAGGCGAGCGCAGGCCAGGGGCGTGAGGGTGCCGAGGCGCGGATAACCGCCAATAGTTTGACGGTCGTTCAGCAGTATGATGGGCTGGCCGTCCGGGGGGACCTGCACCGCACCCAGAGTCAGCCCTTCTGAAATCAATGATGTCATGTTGCACTGCAAAACAGATCCTTGAATCCGGATCCCCATGCGATCCGAGTGAGGATCCACGGTCCAGGGCCGGTTCAATGTCTCGATCAGGCTGTGATCCTCAAAATGACGAAACTGGGCACCGGGGATCAGCGCCAGCACCGGCTCGTCCTGGTAATCAGGCTTTTCTTGAGCGGGAAGGCCACGAGTTAACGTATTTTCCTGCGCGTTGGCATCAAACATCAGTTCGTCGCCGGCGGCCAGCGGACTGCCATCGCCCTTGTGGCCGCCCAGACCGTCGCGCACTACGCAGGCGGTGCTGCCCAACACAGACCCGGCAATAAAGCCACCGGCTACCGCCAGATAACCACGCACTCCGCTGCGTGCCATGCCAAGAGCAAGGGTATCGCCGGGTTGCAGGGTAAACGACTGCCAGTTTGGCTGCGGCCTGTCATTTACCCGTGCCTGTAACTGAGCACCACACAACGCCAGCCGGCAGGGTTGCCGGGCAATAAGGGTTAATCCCCCAAGGGTGATTTCCAGCGCCGTGGCACCCCAGCTATTGCCCACCAGCCAGTTGGCCCAGGCCCAGGCGTGCATATCGGCAGGCCCGCCCTGAGCTACCCCCAGATGACGCACACCAACGCGGCCGGCGTCCTGCAGTGTGCTGAGCGGACCGGGCTTTGCTATCAGCAGACTCATAATGCCTCCATAGGGGTCATATCGCCCCCCAGCCGTTCAAACTCGGCGCGGCTTACCGGCTCAAAGCGTACTCTGTCGCCCACTCGCAGCAGGCTCAGACTGCGGCTGGCGGGGTCAAACAGCCTGATGGGCGTACGTCCCAGCAGGTTCCAGCCGCCTGGGGTGGCGCTAGGGTAGACGGCGGTCTGGCGGCCGGCCAGGGCTACACTGCCGGCGGGCACCTTTGCGCGCGGGCTGGCAAGACGGGGTGTTTCCAGCTCGGCGGGCAGGGTGCCCATAAAGGCAAAGCCGGGCGCAAAGCCCAGGGCAAACACCCGGTAGGTGTGGCTGCTGTGCAGCTCAATAATGTGTTGTATGCTCAGGCCGGTATGTTGCTCCAAACGGGCCAAATCCGGGCCCACGCTGGGGTGATACCAGACTGGCAGGGTTTTTACCGGGGCTGTTGCGTTATCTTGCAGCGGTGTGAGGTCAGCCAGCACCTGCTGCAACAGGTGGCGGGCCTCACCGTGATCAAGCGTGAGCGGGTCAAACTGCACCAGCAAAGTGGTGTAAGACGGCACCAGATCCAGCAGATGCTTACCAAAGACCCGTTCGCAGTCCTGTATCAGCGCCGCAATCCAGTTCATATTGGCGTCGTCGATATGATCGAACAGCCGCACCAGCCAGGCGTCGAGACCGGCATTTTCCAGCCCGGGGTTCATGCCATGCTGTCCAGCATGCGGCGAATAGCTGCCACGGCGGCAATGGACTCTGGATTGTCACCGTGCACGCACAAGGTATGGGCGGTAAGTCTGAGCGGGCTGCCATCAATGGCGGCAAGGGGCTCGCCGGCGGCAATGCGCCGGGCCTGCTCCACAATCACCCCGGGGGCGTGATGCACGGCACCGGGCTGACTGCGGGGCACCAGAAAGCCGGCGGCATCATAGGCACGATCGGCAAAGGCTTCAAACCATAAAGTGATGCCGTGTTGTTCGGCCAGTTCCTGCGCTGGCTGCGGATTTGCGGTGGCCATCAGCATCAGCGGCAGGGTAGGGTTAAAGGCAGCCACTGCCCGCATAATGGCCGCCAGCACTGCTTCTTCTTTCATCATGTCGTTATAAAGCGCGCCGTGGGGTTTGAGGTAGTGCACTTGCGCACCCTCTGCCACACAAATGCCATGCAGGGCCCCCAGCTGATAAAGCACCATGTTCTCCACTTCGGCAGGGGATGCCGCCAGCGAGCGGCGGCCAAAACCCACCATGTCGGGGTAGGCGGGGTGCGCGCCCACTTTCACCCCATGCGCGTTGGCCAGCTGCACGGTGCGGCGCATGGTGTCGGGGTCGGCGGCGTGAAAGCCGCAGGCCACATTGGCCAGATCCACAAAGGGCATTACTGCCTCGTCCTGACCCATGGTCCAGGTACCAAAACTTTCTCCCATATCGGCATTCAGCAGTAATGTGGCCATTTACTTTCCTTCTTACTCAAAAAACAGTTAAAGGGTCGACTAAATCAAATTAACCAAGTCGTTTTAACGGCATCATAGCCTCAGAATAACTAACAGACTCAGGCGGGATTGCCATGTTTTCATTATCCACTATTCGGGCCAAACTGTTTGCCTCGGTTGTGCTGACGCTGCTGCTGATAGGCAGTGCTCTGGGCATGACGCTGTATGGTGTGCAGCAGGTGCGCGATACCTTCGTTGATTTTCTGGAAGTCAGCCAGCCCCGGCTGGATGCGTTAAACCGCATGTATGGCAATGGCCTGCTGGCAGGCATTGCCAGTCGTAATAAAATTTTTAATGCGTCGCTGGCCATGGCCGACGAAGTCGTGGCCGAGGCCCAGGCCGGGTTTGAGCGTGATATGGCGTTTTTAACCAGCGGTGCCGGTGCCAGTGAACTCACCCGGGCCAGCATGGCCATTATTGCCGAACACTGGCAAACCGTAAGTGACAGCCGCCGGCAAGTGCTGGCCATGGCAGCCAATGGCCGTCAGGAAGCGGCCGCCCGTTTGCTGGCACGCACGGAAAACCCGGCCTGGCGTGCCATTCGGGTTGAACTGGATAACCTGATGGCGAGCGAGCATCAAGAGGCCCTGCTCATTCGTGATCACATGCAACAGCAGGTAGATAGCACTTACATGCGCGGCCTGATTGCCGGTGCGCTGGCGGTGTTGGTGGTACTGGTCATTAATCTGGGTATTTCCCGCAGCCTGCACCAGCGGCTGGGGCTGACTCAGCGCATGATCAATGAGCTGGCGGCCGGTGACGGTGATTTGACCCGCCGGCTGGAGCTGAGCGGTAACGACGAGCTGACTGCCATGGCCGCCAGCGTGAACGTATTTGTAGACAAGGTGCACCGGCTGGTAAAGGAAGTGACAGCATCTACCTTTGAGGTTACTGCCGCTGCCGAACAGCTGGCACAGATCACCGAGCAGTCGGCGGGCTCAGTGCAACGACAGCACACCGAAACCGAGCAGGTAGCCACTGCCATGAATGAAATGACCGCCACCGTGCAGGAAGTGGCGCAGAGCGCCTTGTCGGCATCGGATGCTGCTTTGCAGGTGGATGATGCCACCGAAGAAGGCAACAAAGTGGTGGAGCATACCGGCCGCAGCATAGAGCAGCTGGCCAGCGAGGTAGAAAAAGCCGCTCAGGCCATGGAGCAGGTAGGGGATCACAGCGAGCAAATCAGCTCGGTGCTGAGTGTGATTCGTGATATTGCCGATCAAACCAACCTGCTGGCGCTGAACGCTGCCATTGAAGCCGCCCGTGCCGGCGAGCAGGGCAGGGGCTTTGCTGTGGTGGCCGACGAAGTGCGCAACCTGGCCAGCCGCACCCAAAACTCCACTGCCGAAATTCATGCCATGATCACTCAGTTGCAGGACGGCGCACGTAATGCCATTGCCGTGATGCAAACTGGCCGCAACCAGGCCTATGACAGCGTGCAGTCGGCACAGGATGCGCGTATGGCGCTGGAAAAGATCACCGCCGCAGTGGCTCGTATACGGGATATGAACGCCAGCATTGCTAGCGCCGCCGAGCAGCAGTCGGCGGTGGCGGAAGAAATTAACCGCAATATTACCAATATTAACGACATTACCCAGCAGGTGAACACAGGCACGGATCAAACCCGCGATTCCAGCAGCGGTCTGGCCCGGCTGGCCGAGCAGCTGCAGGAGCAGGTCAGACACTTTAGGGTGTAATATCAGACGGCGGTTGTGAGCAGCATCACGGCCGCCGGCAAGGCCATAAAAAAATAATCTTGCCTGCAGTTTTTTTCAGATTATGATGTGCGCTCATTTTAACCAAGAGGTCCGGTCAAACGCCGGTATATAATATGGACTGCTCGCGAAGTTGCTTGCACCACACTGTTTCACATTCTTTTTCCCGCTTTTCTCCGCTGTTTTTGGCACTCGCCATTTTACTCCGCCCCTGCCGCCGTCATGGCTATACTGACGTTGCCGGTCTGACGCGCGCTGTTCGCTGATCCGCATTACCACCTTCTCTCTACGAGGTAAAACATGGAATTCCTGATGGATCCGTCTGTGTGGGCGGGCTTGCTGACACTGGTTATTCTTGAAATTGTACTGGGTATCGACAACCTGGTATTTATTGCCATTCTGGTCAAAAAATTGCCGCCTCATCAGCGCGAAAAAGCCCGGATTATCGGCCTGACCCTGGCAATGGTGATGCGTCTGGGCTTGCTGAGTGTGGTGTCCTGGCTGGTAACGCTGACCACGCCGCTGGTCACTCTGGGCAGCTTCAGCTTCTCGGGACGGGATCTCATTCTGATGGCCGGAGGTCTGTTTTTGCTGTTCAAGGCCACTTCAGAGCTGCACGAGCGGCTGGAAGGCAGCATGCACGAAGAGGAAAAGAGCAATGTTTACGCCGGCTTTGGCGTGGTGATTGCCCAGATCCTGGTGCTGGATGCGGTGTTCTCGCTCGACTCCATTATCACTGCCGTGGGCATGGTGGATAACCTGGCAGTGATGATGATTGCTGTTGTGGTGGCCATGGCGGTAATGTTGGCAGCATCCAAGTCCCTGACCGACTTTGTGAATGCTCACCCCACTGTGGTGGTGCTGTGTCTGAGCTTCCTGCTGATGATCGGTTTCAGCCTGGTGGCGGAAGGCTTTGGCTTCCATATTCCCAAAGGTTATTTGTATGCTGCCATTGGTTTCTCGATTCTGATTGAGTTCTTTAACCAGCTGGCTCAGCGCAACAAAGTGCGCCAGGAGTCTCACCGGCCGCTGCGTGAACGCACTACTGATGCCATATTCCGGCTGATGGGCGGCAAGGACAAAACCGAAGACGAGACGGAAGAAACCCCCCAGCAAATTGAACAGCAGGGCTTTGTGGACGAAGAGCGCAATATGATAAGCGGCGTGCTGTCTTTGGCCGAGCGCTCCATTCGCACCGTGATGACGCCCCGCTCCGACATAGTGTGGCTGGACATTAACGACACCCGGGAAGAGCAGGTGGCAGAGCTGATGGCGTCTTCTCACAGCCAGTTTCCGGTGTGCGACGGCGAGCTGGATAATCTGCTGGGGGTGGTGCGGGCCAAGGATCTGATGGCCGGCCTGAAGGCCGGTAAAACCCTGGCTGAGTTGGCGGAAGGCAGTGTGCCCATTATTGTGCCCGACAGCATCAGCGTTATCCGCCTGCTTAACGTGCTGCGCGATGCCCGTGGCCATATGGTGCTGGTGAATGACGAGTTCGGCACTGTGCAGGGCCTGGTCACGCCTCACGATCTGCTGGAAGCCATAGTGGGTGAGTTTCTGGATGAAGACGAAGACCCGGAAATCATTACCGAAGACAGTGGCTGGCTGGTAAAGGGGAGTACCGATCTGCACTATCTGGAGCAGGTGCTGTCTCGCCGGGGGCTGGTAGATCCTGAAGACGAATACGCCACCCTGGCCGGCCTGCTGCTGGCGCTGGCCGGCCAGCTGCCGGAAGCCGGTGCCGTGTTTGAGCATGAAGATCTGCGCTTTGAAATAACCGAAGTGGAAGACTTCCGCATCGCTCAGGTGCGCATCACGCCACTGGCGGCATAAGCCTGAAGCAAACAATAAGGGAGCACCTCGGTGCTCCCTTTTTTGTATTTACCGCTTTTGTCATTCCGGGCTATAAGGTATACGTCATTCTGGGTTTTAAGATTAGCGTCATTCCGGGCTTGACCCGGAATCTCGGGCGAATGGCACTGTGCCGCCTGCCAAAAGATACCGGCTCAAGGCCGGTATGACGGGGCATTGCAGGGTGCCGTTACAGCACCTGCTCAATTGCCGACTTCAGCCGCTTGCTGTCCGGTCCGGTAATGCTGGAAAACACCTCGGTGACCCGGCCGTCTTTGTCGATCACGAATTTATAAAAATTCCAGCGGGGCTGCTTACCGCTCTGGCGGGTAATTTCCTTGAAAATGGGATGAGCCGAGTCGCCTTTCACGCCAATGGGGGCGGCCATATCAAAGGTAACGCCAAAGTTCTGAAAGCAGACTCTGGCGGCTTCTTCCTCGCTTTTGGCTTCCTGATTAAAATCGTTGGACGGAAAGCCCACCACCTTCAGGCCTTTATCCTTATATTGCTGATGCAGCGCCTCCAGCCCTTCAAACTGGCCGGTAAAGCCACAGTGGCTGGCGGTGTTCACCACCAGCATAGGCTGACCGGCAAACTGGCGCATATCCAGCATGGTGTCGGCATGCAGCCGGGGCAGCTGGTGCTCATAAAGGGCGGTGGTGTCAGGCTCTGCAGCGGTCGCCGCAGAGCAGAACAGGGCAGTACACAGAGTTCCGATCAGTCGTTTCATAACGGGCATCCTTTAACGTTCGGCAGTGCTACAAACAGACCTGCTGGCTGGCAAAAATGCTTCACCACCAGCGGTTGCGGTGCAGCCAGAACCCCAGGCCGCCACCCAGCGCCAGCAGGCTGATACAGAAAATCCAGAAGGCAGCGGGGCTGTCGGCACCGGGCATGCCTCCCAGGTTAATACCGAACAGGCCGGTGAGAAAACTGGCTGGCAAAAACATCAGCGCCATAATCGACATCTGATAGGCACGGTGATTAGTAGCCTCGGTCATCAGGTTATTGACTTCGTCCGCCAGCACGGCGGTGCGCGCCAGGCCGGCGTCGAGGTCGTCCAGCCACCGCCGCAGGCGGTCGGCAATGTCGAGCAGGCGGCGGCGATCATCGTCGTTGAGCCAGCCGATTTTTTCGCTGGCCAGCCGGGCGATCAGATCCCGCTGGGGAGAAAGATAACGTCGTACCAAAATCATCTGTTTGCGAATGCGGCCCAGCCGGCTGTTAGTGGGCAGCTCACGCATCAGTATCTGCTCTTCCAGCTCCAGAATATGGTCGTGCAGGTCTTCCACAAACTCGCCGGCCCGGTCGGTGAGGGCGTCGCATATTTCCACCAGCCAGTCCCCAAGAGTGACGGGTTCGTCGGTATTGGCCAGTTGCTCATACACATCCTGCTCCGACAGCAGCGGCCGGTGCCGGCTGCTGATAATGAGCGAGGGCGTGATGTAGATGCGCAGGGCGACCATTTCTTCCGGGCTGTTGCCCTGGTTATGGTTAATGCCGCGCAGGGTAAGCAGCAGGTTGTCGCCCTGGCGCACCAGCTTGGGCCGGCTGCTCTGGCCCAGCAATGCCTCGCGGGCGGCCTCGCTGATCAGCTCCGTTTTTCGCAGCCAGCCAGCGCTCTCGGGCTGCTCATAGTCCAGATGCAGCCACACCGGCTCTGCTGTGGTGGCCTGCTGATCCTGTAATGGCCTGAGACCGCCCTCAGCACTCAGCTGCAGACGATAAATGCACTTTTGTGGTAGCTGTTCCATTAGCGCTCCCCCTTACACCAAAGCACCAGCTTATAATATGGTGCAGCCAGGTTCATGCGAAACCTTTGCTTTCTTTCAGTCACTTCAATCCCATGTAAACTAGGCCCCATTGCTCACTTACCCGACTAAGATATGCGCCGAGGCTCGTACCACCCGGATATGGATGACGCCACCATCAATATTCGTACGTTAAAAACACTGCTTCCTTATTTGATGGCATATAAGGGCCGCATTGGCCTGGCGCTGTTGTGCCTGGTGGCGGCCAAGCTGGCCAGTGTGGGCCTGCCCTTTATTCTCAAGCACATTGTCGATGGCATGGATACTGCCGTCAGCACGGTAGTGGCGCTGCCGCTTGGGCTGCTGCTGGCCTACGGCACGGTGCGCTTTGCCAATGTGCTGTTTGGGGAAATTCGCGACGCCCTGTTTGGCCGGGTCACCGAGCGGGCCATGCGCCGCATTGGCCTTAACGTGTTCAACCATCTGCACCGGCTGGAGTTGGATTTTCACCTTAACCGCAGCACCGGCGGCCTGTCCCGCGATATAGAGCGGGGCGTGACCGGGGTGGGCTTCTTGCTGCGCTTTATGGTGTTCAATATTGTGCCCACTCTGCTGGAAATTGGCCTGGTTACGGCGCTGCTGCTGATCAACTACTCGGTGTGGTTTGCGCTGATTACTCTTGGGGCCGTGGTGGTGTATGTGGCCTGGTCGGTGGTGGCCACCGACTGGCGTACCCGCTATGTGCGCGCCGCCAACAAGGCCGACTCACAAACCCACAGCCGGGCGGTGGACAGCCTGCTCAACTTTGAAACGGTCAAATACTTCAACAACGAGCAGTACGAGGCGGGCCGGTACGATGACGATCTGGCCGAGTGGGAGCAGGCCCGGCGCAATAACCGGCTCAGCCTGTTTGCGCTGAACGGCGGGCAGGCGCTGATCATTGCCGTGGCCATGACCGCCATGATGATACTGGCCGGCCAGCAAGTGGTGGCGGGCACCATGACCCTGGGCGACTTTGTGCTGATCAACGCCTTTATGATGCAGCTGTTTCTGCCGCTCAATTTTCTTGGCTTTGTGTACCGGGAGATGAAGGGGTCACTGGCCAACATTGAGCGTATGTTTGCGCTGCTGCGCCGCCAGCCGCAAATTACCGACGCGGATAACGCGCCTGAGCTTGAAGTCAGCCGGGGCGAAATCGAGTTTCGCCACGTCAGTTTTGGTTACCGCCCCGACCGGCAAATTCTGCATGATCTCAGCTTTACCCTGAGGCCACAACAGAAGCTGGCAGTGGTGGGGGCCAGCGGCTCGGGCAAGTCCACCCTGGTCAAGCTGCTGTTTCGGTTTTACGAGGTGGGCGAGGGCGCCATTCTTATCGACGGCCAGGACATACGGCGAGTGAGTCAGGCGTCCCTGCGCCGGGCTATCGGCATAGTGCCGCAAGATACGGTGCTGTTTAACGCCTCTATTTACGACAACATTCGTTATGGCCGCATCGACGCCAGCGAGGACGAGGTGAACGAGGCCATTCGCCTGGCTCACCTCGATGACTTTATCGCCAGTCTGCCGGAAGGTAGCGCCACCCTGGTGGGGGAGCGCGGGCTTAAACTGAGCGGCGGCGAAAAGCAGCGGGTGGCCATTGCCCGCACCATTTTAAAACGGCCGCCCATTCTGGTGTTTGACGAGGCCACTTCGTCCCTCGACAGCCGCTCCGAGCGCAGCATATTGCAGGCCATTCGTGAGGTGTCCCGGGGGCAGAGCAGCCTGGTGATCGCCCACCGGCTGTCCACCATAGTGGACGCCGACCATATTCTGGTGATGCAGGACGGCCGCATCGCCGAGCAGGGCAGCCACGAGCAGTTGCTGGCCGCAGACGGCCTTTATGCCCAGCTGTGGCGGCTGCAGCAGAAACAAGAGGAGCAACCGGCATGATCAAGGTTTATCTGGGGCTGGCGCTCTGGTACCTGCTGCTCAGTCTGATCACGCTTGGGGTGTACTGGTGGGACAAGCGCGCTGCTATTCATGGTAACTGGCGGGTGCCCGAGCGCACTCTGCATATGCTGGCATTGCTGGGCGGCTGGCCCGGTGCCTGGCTGGGGCAATATTGGCTGCGTCATAAAACCCGCAAGGCGTCGTTTCGCATCATCTTCTGGCTGACGGTGCTGCTGAATCTGACGCTGCCGGTGCTGCTGTGGTGGGCGCGCTGGGAGTAGCAGTTAACCGCCGTGGCAACGCTATCGGTTATGATGGTGGCCGGTGCTAATACAACCAACAGGGAAACGAGTCATGCCGGAACAACAGCAGTATATAGAGCACACTGAAAACTGGGTGAAGCAGGTGATCATGAAATACAACCTGTGCCCCTTTGCCCGGCGGGAGGTGGAGCGGGCCAGCATTCGCTATGTGGTGGTGGAAGAGCACAAGCCGAAAGAGGTGCTGCAGGCGCTGCTGGCGGAATGCCGGCTGCTGGACGAGCAGCCGGAAACAGAAACCACTCTGGTGATCCTGCCCCGGGGTTTTGAGGGCTTTTACGCCTATCTGGATCTGGTTGACCTGGCGGATGAGCTGCTGTTTGAGCAGGGTTATGAAGGTAAATATCAGCTGGCCAGTTTTCACCCCGACTACTGTTTTGACGGCGAACCCCAGGATGACGCCGCCAACTACACCAACCGCTCGCTTTATCCCACTCTGCACCTTATTCGCGAAGCCAGCATTGAAGCAGCACTGACAGACTATAACGACCCCGAGTCCATTCCCGAGCGCAATATTCACTTTGCCCGGCGCAAGGGCAGCGACTTTTTTGTGCGGCTGCTGGCACAGTGCACGCAAACACCCAAAGCCAAATAAAAACGGCTATCGCACCACCAGCACAGAGCCGGGTGTATTTGCGGCATGCAGCGCGTTTTCTCGTTTTTAAGCTAGATCCCCGCTGGTGGGTGATATATCGTTGCTCTCTAATTAAAAAATGGTGCCTTTTGAGCACTGCCTAACCCCCAAGGAGCAAAGCCATGTTGAAGAAAGCACTCATTCTGAGTACCGGCCTGTTTGCCGCCTCTGTTTCTGCCCAGGCTGATCTGTTCAAGCCGGAAGATGCCGTTAAATATCGTCAGTCCCTGTATCAGGTGATGTCTGCTCAGGCGGGCGTGATTGGTGGTATGGCCAAGGGTGAAATCGACTTTGATGCTGCTGCTCTGCACCAGCGTGCTCTTAACCTGAGCCAGGCGGCGGGTCTGCTGGGTGAAACCTACTTTCCTGAAACCCGCGGCGTAGAGTCCAGCAACCTGCTGGACAAAGCCTGGGACGATATGGAAGGCATGCAGGCCAAGGGCAAGGACTTTGGCGATGCGCTGCAGAATCTGGTTAAGGTGTCCGGTGAGGAAGGCTTTGATCAGGCTGATGCACGCAAGGCCGCCGGTGCTCTTTTCAAAACCTGTAAGGGTTGCCACGATAATTACCGCAAAGACTAAACTTATATTGCGGATATAACAACGCCGGGGCCTGCCCCGGCGTTGTTGTTATTACAGTCTGAACAGCGCCTCAACGGCACCCCAGGCAACGATGGCGGCAATGATAAAGCGTAGCCACGGAAAGCCGGTATGCCCGGGCAGCCGGTCGGCCACCTGCTCTGCCGGTGCCTGCTTGCGGCCGGTGATCATGGGGCCCACCAGATTTTCACCGCGTAACCGGTAAAGCAGCACAGCACACACATGCAGCCCCACCAATACCAGCATGCCCCAGTAAAACCAGCGTTTGTGCCAGCGGGTCATCTGCTCGGCAGTGTCACCGGTAACGTAGTCGTAAAGCGGGCCGGTATAGAAAATATCATCGGTGGCAAACAGGCCCGTGCCTGCCTGCAGCAGCAAACCACCCAGCAGCACCAGTACCATAATGCCGCCCATGGGATTGTGGCTCAGGTAAACGGGCTTTTGTGGTGTCAGGCTGGCGCGCAGATAGGCCACAATATGACGGGGGTGATACACAAAGTGGCTGAAGCGGGCATAGGGAGTGCCTATAAAGCCCCAGATCACTCTATATAACACCAGGCTTATCAGAATTTGGGCAAACAACATGTGCTTGTCCATGTCTTCACCGGCGTAATACCACAGCAGCGCCATTAATACCGGCATACTCCAGTGAAACAAACGAATGGACCAGTCCCAGACCGGAACCGAAGATGAAGGGGGTGTACTCATAAACCATGATTCTCCGTGCAACCAGTTACCCGCCACCCGGGCAGATTGGTATGACCTTTTAGTACTGCAAAGGTGCCAAAATAAAATATCCCGGTAAAGACCGGGATAGCATTAATGGGAGGCAGGGTTTATTTGGCTTGTTCGGCCTGCTTTTCGCGTATTTCAGCCAGTGCCTGCTCCAGGCCCTGACGATACTGATTACGGGTAAGGGCGTTAATTTCCTGCCATTTGGCCTCGGGAGCAAAGTCGATGGTGGTCTCGGTGGCCACATCCCGGCCCTGCAGAGCAATCCAGCGCGGGTCATAGTCACGGGTTTGTTCGCTGTCCCATTGCAGCACCTGGTTCACAATGGCCTGCAGCCGGTCTGGGTTGCCCATGGAATGCGGACCAATACGCACGCCAAACTGTTTGTTCAGCTGGCTCACAGCGGCATGAGTGGTGTTGTCACCGGATTTGTTGGCGTCGCTGCGGGCGCGCAGCTGTGCCACGTAATACCAGAAAGTGCCCTGATCTTCATAATCGTTGTCAAACATAATGGCCGACATCAGATACAGTACCGGCGGTGCATAGCTGTTGGGGTCTTGCAAAATGGTGTTAATGGTATCTGCCTTGCCGGCAGCAATATCATCCATGGCCTGCTGAGAACGGCTGACATCAATCCGGGCAAACTCACCTTTGGGAGTAACGGGCCCCTGCGGTGGTTGTTGCTCACTGGTTTGAGGCGTCTGTTTTTTGCTCTCGGTGTTGGCAGCGGTGTCTGAGTCGGGCTTGCCGGCACAGGCGGCCAGCAGCACACACAACAGAAGCGGACTAAGTTTTTTCATGGTTGAGTCTCTTGAGAAAGAATATATCCAGCAAAGCGGGAAACAGAATACAAGTCAAGGGTGAGACTCATCATGCTCCTCAAGGTTCAGTCTGGTGCGACTGCTTCTGCCAGAACAGATGAATATCCTGCCGGTAAGACGCCGGAATGCTGCGGGAGCAGGTTAATACCACTCTGCCACCCTTGTTCATGCCCCTTATGGTGCCTCTGAGGGTTTGAGCATCGGTAGCCAGCTGATGGCAGTGATGAAGCAGATATGAAGGCGGCTGTCCGCGCTTTACTTTAAGATGATCATTGCGAATGGTGATACAGAAGCTTTCCTGCCGCCGGCGCAGCAAATAAAGCAGCGCAAACAGCGAGGCCGAGGTTGCAGCCAGTGTGCCAAACATGGTTTTCTTCCCTGAAAACATTGAATACAAAATGATGACATTTTGAACGCTAAAGGCAATAACTCCCGTGCAAAAATTACGAATTGCCAGCTTTAATGTGGCGCTGGATCGCAGTTTTTCCGGTGCGCTGGTTGACGAGATAGCCGGAGCCGGCAGTGTTCAGCTGCACAACCTGGCGGCCATGGTACAGCAGGTGCGACCTGATATTTTGCTGCTGAATGAATTTGATCACGATGGCGAGGCGCGGCAGGCCGATCATCTCATTACTTTTGCCCGGAAATATCTTGCCGCCGGTGAGCAGGGCATGGATTACCCTTATTATTTTCTGGCACCGGTCAACACCGGACTGACCGGGCCAAAAGCATTAAATGGCAGTGATGCCCCTGTGTTGCCGCAAGACGGGCTTGGTTTCGGTGCCTTTCATGGTCAGTACGGTTTCGCGGTATTATCCCGTTTTCCGCTGGATACTGACAAGTTGCGCAGTTTTCGCCGGTTTTTATGGAAAGATATGCCTTCTGCTCGATTGCCGGCGCTGAACGGCCAGTCTTACTATCCGCCTGACGTGCTGGCGTTTTTACCGCTGTCTTCCAAAAACCATATCGATCTGCCGGTGTGCCTGCCGCACGGGCGGCGGCTGCATCTGCTGGCCAGTCATCCGGCTCCGCCCATTGATGAAGGCCCGGAGCGGCGCAACAGCTGCCGTAATCACGATGAACTGCGGCTCTGGCATGATTATATTCGCCCGGGCAGGGCGGATTATCTGGTGGATGATAAAGGCAGCCGGGGTGGTCTTGAAACCGGTGCCGACTTTGTGATTCTGGGGGATCTGAACGCGGATCCCAAGGATGGTAACGGTTTTCGCCGGGCCATTCGTTCCTTGCTGGCAGATCCGGGGCTTAATCAGGAGGTCAGCCGGGGCCGGTTGCAGCCGGCATCACAAGGGGCGCGCCGGCTGCGGCCCTTTGAGCCTCGCCGGGGGCCGGCCCGGTTATGGACCCATGTTAATGGCCTGCGGCTGGATTATGTGTTGCCGTCTGCCCGGCTCAAGGCGCTGGCCAGCGGGGTTCACTGGCCAGCACCGGAGCAAGACGAGACGGGCTGGTTCTGGCGGAGCAATGGCAGGCCGGCCCGGCGCAGTCTTGGCTCGGATCACCGGCTGGTATGGGTGGATATCATGCCGTGATGTGAGTGTCTTCACGCTTTCACGGAGCGCGAAAGTAATAACGCGAGCAAGGTCAAACATTGGAAAGGCAATGCTGGGAAGCGCGTCTTTTTAGCGATTAAATGCTTCTCGAGACCCTAGATTGCTTTCGAAGCTTCAGTTTTTCGGGTTGGTGACCCGAAGAATCAGCTGAATTTCTTCATATCAGGGCAGGCCGTTCGGCCTGCCCTTTTTTTCGTCTGTTTTGTTGCTCTCCTGCCACGCTTTGTCCGGATCGGTACAGCTGTTTTATTTTTTCATATGTGCGGAATTAACCTGCTTAAATAAGCATTATTTCTCATATTTTGAGAATCTGATTTTACACAGGTCGCTTTTCGAGCGAAGGTCGCGCTCTCCAGGAGAACCCAATGGCTGAAAAAACACCCTCCCAGGATAAAACATTTGCGTTGTTGTCAGCGCTGGCAGTGGCTGCCGAACCCCTGACCGCCAAAACACTGGCAGAGCAGACCGGTCTGCCTCTTTCCAGTGTGTATCGTTACCTGAGCACCTTGTCGCGCTGGTCACTGGTGCAGGAACGGCAAAGCGGCTATTACGCTCCCGGTCCCATGGCGGTGCAGCTGGCAGCGGGCTTTGAACAGCACAACAGTATGCTCACCTGGGCCCGGCCGTTACTCAGTGAACTGGCGGTGCGTACCGGTGAGAGTGCCGCCCTGATGATGCTGTCCGGCCACCGGGCTCTGTGTGTGGAGATGATCGACAGCTCCCAGGCGCTGCGCTGCTGCTATCAGAAAGGCCAGTCTCAGCCATTGCGGCGGGGAGCCAGTGCCAAAGTGCTGCTGGCTTTTGCCGGCAACACGCTGCGCAATAGTGTACTGGCGAGCCTGGATGATGCCGAACAGGACCTCATGCTGGCAGAGCTGGCAAGGGTGCGAGAGCAGGGATACGCCGTATCAGAAGGTGAGCTGGATTCGACTATTTGGGGAGTCAGCGCACCGGTATTAAGCGGCCGTGATCACCTGCTGGGCGGCATCAGCCTGATGGCACCCGCTGAGCGGGTGGGCACCCTGGCCGGTCAGTGGATTCGCTGGACCTGTGAGGCGGCCCAGCGTCTGGGTGCCATGAGTTATTAATATAAAAAGCAGGAGTCAATCATGAAGCAAACCACCTACAAAACGGCTGATATGAATGTCTGGCAAGGCCGGACCGATACCGACGAAGGCCCGCTGGCACTGCGCTGGCATCAGCAGGTGCAGTCGTTGTTTGGTAATGCGCCGGCCGGGGTGGCGTTGCTTGGCTTTTGCAGCGATGCCGGTGTGCGCCGGAATCAGGGTAACCCGGGTGCTGCTGCCGGTCCGGGGGCGTTGCGTTGTGCTGCTGCCAATCTGTCCTGGCATGGCAGCCGTCCTGTCTATGACGGCGGTGATGTTATTTGTCATGAAGATGAGCTGGAGAGTGCCCAGGCGATTTACGCCGAACAGGTGGCCCGTCTGCTGAATGAAGGTCACAAGGTGGTAGGCCTGGGCGGGGGACATGAAATTGCCTTTGGCAGCTTCAGCGGTCTGATGCAGCACCTGCAGGCGCAGGGTACCTTGCCCAAAGTGGGTATTATCAATTTTGATGCTCATCTGGATTTGCGTCGTTCCGCCCGGCCCAGCTCCGGTACTCCTTTTAACCAGTGTGCCCACTTGTGTGAGCAGCTGAATACGGCGTTTCACTACACCTGCATTGGTGTCAGCCGGTGCCATAACACGGCGGCGCTGTTTGAGCGTGCGGCCGAGCTCAATACCCGCATTGTCCACGATGAGCAGCTGCTCAGCTGGAATCCGATACCGCTGTTTGATGCGGTAGATATGGCACTGGCTGAAGCCGATGTGATTTATCTGACGATTTGTCTGGATGTCTTACCTGCCAGCCTGGCACCGGGCGTGAGTGCGCCGGCGGTGCGGGGCATGGATATGGGTCTGCTGGAGGCGGCGCTCGACCGCATTCTTGCCAGCAACAAGGTGATGATGGCGGATATTGCCGAGCTGAATCCGTCCCGTGATCACCAGTCACTCACGGCCCGTGTGGCCGCCCGCCTGCTGGCCCGCCTTGCCGGCTGATCAGCAGGCCCCTGAAAGCTGTATCAATAGGGATATGTTATGAATGTAATGACCTTCGATGTAATGACCACCACCACGCTGGCGGCGCTGTTGCTGATGCTGGGCATGTATCTGCAACGCCGTATTCCGGTGCTGCATCAGCTGTGCGTGCCGGCACCTGTGATTGGTGGTTTTGGTTTTGCGGTATTTGCCTGGCTGGCCCGGGACTGGGCACAGGTGGAGTTCAGGTTTGATCTGGCACTGCAAAGCCCGCTGATGATTGCCTTTTTTGCCACCGTAGGTCTGGGCGGCAGCCTGGCACTGCTGAAAAAAGGCGGCAAGGTGCTGGGGGTGTATCTGGTGGCCTGCTGGGTGCTGGCCATTTTGCAGAACACCATTGGCATCAGTATGGCATCTGTATTGGGCGAGCATCCGCTGCTGGGTCTGATGGCCGGTGCCGTATCACTGGAAGGCGGCTTTGGCGCTGCCGCCGCTTTTGGTCCCGAGGCCGAGGCGCTGGGGGTAACCGGCGCCACTACGGCCGCGCTGGCGGCGGCTACCTTTGGTATGGTCGCCGGCGGTCTGCTGGGTGCGCCTGTGGCCCGTCTGCTGATCAAGCGCCACAAGGTGGCCATTGAGGCGGAGCAGGTACACGAGCTGGAAGCGCTGAAAGAGGCCGAAAAGCCCGGCCGGGAAACCGTCACCGGTACCCTGCTGCTGAAAAGCGTCACCCTGGTATTGTGCACCATGGTGGTGGGGCTGTGGCTGAGTGATAACCTGCGCGCCCATTTTGATGTGATTCTGCCCTCCTATGTGGGTGCCATGTTTGTGGCTATCATAATTCGTAATCTCAATGAGCTGATACGTCTGCTGCCCATTTCCGACAGTGCCAATACCCTGGTGGGGGATTTTTGTCTGGGTATTTTTCTGACCATGGCGATGATGTCGCTGAAGCTGTGGCAGCTGGCGGATTTGGGCGCAACCCTGATGATCATTCTGGCGGTGCAGACCCTGGCCATTATTCTGCTGGCCTACTTTGTGATGTTCCGGCTGATGGGCCGTAACTATGATGCTGCCGTGCTTTGTGCCGGCTTTGTGGGGCATGGTCTGGGGGCCACTCCCAATGCGGTGGCCAATATGGGTGCTGTGTGCGATCGTTATCGGGTTTTCTCCCACAAGGCCTTTATTGTGGCGCCTTTGTGTGGTGCCGTACTGATCGATATCGTGGCCATTCCGGCCATTACCTGGTGCCTGAACGTGTTTGGCTGAGTCCGGGTTTGAGCATTAAAAAAGGCCGGTGCATTGCGTCGGCCTTTTTTTGTACCTGAAATTATTGCTGGCGCTGGCGCAGAAACGCCGGAATATCCAGACCTTCCTGCAGCGGCTGTTCTGCTGGCTGGCCGGGCTGATGCTGAGATTGCTGCACCGGCGCTATGGTTTCTTTTGGCGGCTGAATACCGGTGGCGATCATGGTGACCTGAATGCTGTCGGTTAAGTCCGGATCCAGGGTAATGCCCGATACCACAGTGGCATCTTCACCCACGCTTTCTGCCACGCGATCACCAATTTTCTGAAAATCGTCCAGGCCAATATCGGCAGATGCCACCACGTTAAGCAGCACGCCCCGGGCCCGCTCCAGCTCTACTTTTTCCAGCAGCGGATTATTCAGTGCCTGCAGAGTGGCTTCTTCTACCTTGTTTTCACCGCTGGCCAGGCCAATGCCCATCACCGCCTTGCCCTGCTGGCTCATAATGGTGCGCACATCGGCAAAGTCGATATTAATCAGGCCGGTCTGACCAATGATGTCCGCCAGACCACGTACCGCATTCTGAATCACCTTGCTGCTTTCAGAAAAGGCCTTAATCAGCGGGGTGCGGGCACCCAATACCCGCAGCAGGTAGTCGTTGGGCAGTACCAGCAGGGCATCGGTGTGTTCTGCCAGGGTTTCCAGGCCATCTTCCGCCGCCTTGGCGCGCTTTTTGCCTTCAAAGCCAAAGGGGCGGGTGACAATGGCCACCGTCATTATGTTCATTTCCCGGGCCAGCTGAGCCACCACAGGAGCCGCACCCGTGCCGGTGCCGCCACCCATGCCGGCAGTAATAAAGCACAGATCCGCGCCTTGCAGACGGGCACGAATATCGGCTTCGCTTTCTACTGCGGCCTTGCGGCCGGTTTCGGCCTCGGCACCGGCACCCAGACCACGGGTCAGTTCACGGCCCAGCTGCAGAATTTCTACCCGGCTTTGCTGCAGAGCTTTGGCATCCGTATTCATGGCAATGGTGTTGACGTGGGCCGGCAACTGGTGATCGGCCAGCAGGTTGACGGTATTACCGCCACAGCCGCCCACACCCACTACGCTGATGCGAATGGTGTCGCAGTCGGGTTCGGCGGGCTCAAAAAAAATCTGATCCATCCTGGTCTCCGTGAAAAAACAAAGGGCTGAACCAGTCAGCCCTTATCATCGGTATGGGTGCCGTTATTTGGCGGACTTCAGTGACTCCGGTGCCAGTATTTCTACCTTACCGCCCATGTCAGTCAGCCAGCGGCGAAATTCGGGAGAATCTTTTACATCGGTTTCCACCATCATGCTTTGCTTGTCATAACGGGTCAATCGCGGATTGTGGCCCGGAATGGTGTCTTCCAGCAGCGGCCGGCCCGTATTGGCAATACGGCCAACAAAATGGATGGTTTCTGTCTCTTCCTGGTAGCCTTTTTCCCGCACCAGCTTGTGCGTGCTGAACTCTCGGGGCTGGGTAACCGGCCGGCTGGTCAGTTCAACATCCTTGATGTGTTCAAAAGGAATGCCGTAAATCTTGGGGTCCATGTCGGTCATGGTGCACAGCAGCATGGTGCCGTCTTTACGGCTGACAATGCCCAGCGGGTTGACCTGCTCATAACGCAGCCACACGGTGCGGCCCTTGATCTGGCGCTTGATTTCAGCGGTGAATTTGCGGCCACGCCACAGGGCATCGCGAATAGTGGTGGCGCGGCGCATTTCCGGGCTGCCGGCAAACGGCTTGGGCAGCTGCACCACGTTTTCCATCCAGCGACCGGCCAGCTCGCTCTGGCTGTCGTTAATAACCTGAGTCGCCTTGTCGATAATGGGCGTCAGTTCGGTCAGTACACTGGCAGGCAGCAGGTCGGCGGCCTGGTCGTTCCAGGTTTTCAGTGCCATGGCCAGGCCCAGCGGCATAAAGTTGGCGAAGTCGTTCAAACCATTGCGTTCGAAACACCAGCCGTGGGGTTTGCTGCGATCATCGGAAGTGAGATCAAACAGGCCCATGCCCGACATTTCTTCCAGATCCCGCTGTACGGTCCGCAGGCTTACCTGAATTCCTTCTTCTTCCAGTTTTTCTTGCAGCTGGCGTGCGGTCAGCTTGTATGGACGGTAGGGAACACAGCGCGCCAGGGTCAGTTGTCTCAGCAGTTTCTTACTCATGGTGATGCCCTCTTGCTTGGGATGATTGTATCCTAGGCAGTAGGTGTGACAAGTTTTGACGCATGTTTTTCGTGAGTGAGTGTCGCCATTTTTCTACAGTCGCCACTTTTTGGTCTGATCCTGACGCTGAGCGAGACTTGCCGGAATAGGGTTTTGATCCTATAACCTTTTGATATTGATATAACTTTCAGGTCTCGTTATGCGTATTTTAGTGTTGCTGCTGTTGTTCTGGGGAGGTCAGGCTTGGTCCGTATTGGAACCCTTGACGCCATTAAAAAAAGCAAATTATTTGTCGTTGCCCGACAGTCGTGACATTGACCACTACCTGTTCACCCTGGCCGAACACAGCGACCGGGCTCGTATGGTTCACATTGGCACCTCTGCCGGTGGCCGTCCGGTTCATGCCCTGCTGATGTCCTCTTCACCGGCCTTTATGCGGCATTACCGGCCCGAGCCCGGCAAGGCCACAGTGCTGGTGCTGGCGGCTCAGCACGGCAACGAGCCTGCCGGTGCCGAAGCGGTACAGCAGCTGGCACAGGAGCTGACTCTGGGCCGGCATGAGGCTTTGCTGAAGCGGCTGAATCTGGTGCTGGTGGCCATGGCCAATCCTGATGGCCGGGATCTGTCCCGCCGCCACAATGCCAACGACGAAAACACCAACATCGACTATGTGGCGCTGAATGCCGGTGAGACCCGGCTGCTGGTCAATACGTTGCAGCGTTTTGATCCGGATCTGGTATATGACGCCCATGAGTCGGGGATCTGGAAGCGGGTACTGACCAGAGAGCAGGGCTGGCTGACCGATGTGGAAGTACAGTTTGAGGTAGGCAATAACCCCAATATCGATGCGCGCCTGCAGGATTATACCGCCGGTTTTCTGCTGCCGGCACTGATCAGCAAGGTCAGCGAAGCCGGCGTCAGGGCCGAGGCTTACCGGGGGGAAATTACGCAGCTGGGGCAGCGGGTGGCCCGGGGGGGCCTGGGCATTACCAATCTGCGTAACTATGCGGCCATGCAGGGGCGGGTGTCTGTACTGGTAGAAAGCCGGCTGGATAATAAAAGCGGCAGTTATGCCACACCGCGTAATATTGCCGAACGGGTACGCAAGCAACATCTGGCACTGCTGAGCCTGTTGCAGCTGGCTGCCACTGACAGCCGGCGGCTGATGGCAGTGTCGCGTCAGGCTCGTGCACAGTGGCAGTCTGCCGGCGCGGATCGCTCCCTGAGCATGGATGTGCACTTTGCCCGTAATCATGCCGAGCCCGAGGTGAGGCTGCCACTGGTCAGACTCAGCAGCGGTGAGCGCCGTTATCATGAGTTTGTCAATTACAACGCCATCGTGGCCGGGGAGCAGGTATTGTTGCCGCCAGCCTATGCCATCACCCGGGAACGTGAACGAATGGCTCGCTGGCTTGAACGGCATCATATTCGCTTTATGACGTTACGGGCACCTCAAGACGTCCGGGCCGAGCGCATCCTGATAGAGGCGCTGCAGCCACAGCCCAGAATAAAGCCGGGTGTCAGAGAAAAATGGCGGGTACAGGCGCGTACTGAAGCCGGTGAGCTGAGGCTGGGGCCGGGAGATATACTGGTCCCCATGGATCAACCCCTGGGGCCGCTGGCGGCAATGATGCTGGATCCGCGCTCAGCCAATGCCCTGTATCAGGAAGCAGGCTGGCGCTGGCTGAAGCCGGGGCCGTTTCCGGTGTTTCCGGTTAACCCCGGCAAAGCGCGTTACAGCACCAGCCAGGACAGTGGTGACTTGGTGACTGCCGCACCATAGATGTAGGAAAAAATAGCAATGGAAGCGAGCGCAGCCATCAGACGCTGGCCGCGGGTTTTGCCGCGTTTGATGGCAATGGTGCCCACTATGATGTAGAGCACCAGGCCAATAATTTTGGCTGCCAGCCAGGGGCTGTTCTCAAGGGGGTTGAACTTAAGGCTGACCGCCAGCCAGATGCCAAATATCAGCAGCAGGGTGTCGTTGATATGAGGCAAAATCTTCAGCAGCTTGTTGTTGATGCGGGCGGGAGAGGGGACCGCCAGCCAGGCTCTCAGCATAAACAGCACTATGCTGATAATGGCAAACATCATGTGTGCATGCTTAAGGGCAAGATAAGACATATTGGCTCCGGAGTTATACTTTATAAAGTGGTAAGCATAACCGTTTGACGCCGGTCTGAATACCGACAACAGGCGACCCGGAGACTGAGCTTTGCTAGTCTGGTAGCGGGTCATTCAACACAGGAAAGCATGATGAAAAAAAGCTTGATGAGTCTGGCACTGCTGCTGGCCGGGCCTGCGCTGGCAGCACCTGCAGCACTTCCTTCGGTTACCGTATACAAGTCACCTACCTGTGGCTGCTGTGAAGACTGGGTAGAGCACATGCGCGAGTCCGGCTTTGACGTGACCAGCGTAGACACCAATTATATGGAATCGGTGAAGGTGCGGGCCGGTGTCAAACCGTCTTTGGCGTCCTGCCACACCGCTCAGGTTGGTGGCTATGTGATTGAAGGGCATGTGCCGGCACATGATGTAAAGCAGCTGCTGCAGAACCAGCCAGAGCATCGCGGCCTGACCATTCCGGGCATGCCCCAGAGTGCACCGGGCATGGATATTCCCGGCACTCCCTATGAAGTACTGAGTTTTGACGCACAGGGCAACACAGCGGTATTCAGTCGCTATCCTGGCTAGTGTCGTCGGGCTCAAAGGCAATAAAGCGCCGGCCCCGGAACACCAGGGTGCCGGTGCTGTTCAGCAACAGCTGCTCATAGAGATGCTCGCTTACTTGAAATTCCTGTTCCTGGTCTCCCGGGCGCGCCCGGAAGCTGACATAGAACTGTTGTCGCTGAGCCGGCAGTTCAGTTTCCTCCTTGGAACTGCGCCCCATAAACTGCTTTATATGCTTGCCACTGACCGTAACCCTGATGCTGTGCTCAGGCTGAGTATGATCATAAAAGCGCTGATAAAGCCGCCTTCCGAGCACCAAAAAAGCAATCACGACAATGCCCCAAAGCACCAATTTATCCATTTACGGTTTCCCCCTGTTACTGGATTTAGCTTAAGAGCTGAGCGGGGTAGTGCAAGGAGTTTGGCATGATGAAATGGCTGTTGCCGGTTTTATTGCTGAGTTTACCTGCGGCGGCGGCTTTGCCCGCCGGCATTGAACTGACGGCGCAGATGGAACGAGCAGTAGTACCAGCCTGCCCTAAAGAACGAGCTCACTCACTCAGGCTGCACTGGCACAATGGTAAAGTCACCGGCACGCTGGCATATCTGGGTCTGGATCTGGGGTGTTCCCGTAGTGGTAATACCGGCGCACAAGGTGAAGGAGATGCCCTTTCTGTGCTGCTGACCCTGCCGCCGGTCGATTTTGCTATTGATCAGTTAACGCTGCATTTACCGGGCCGGACCCTTAATGGTCCGGCCCGGTTGCGCCATCATAATGGCGACATCATGATTGACTGGCAGGCTGAAGGCAGCCCGCTTGCTATCGTGTTGACGCCGGATCAGGGCGGCTGGCGCTGGCGCGGTATCCTGCCCGGCAGCCTGCTACTGCCGGCACTGAAACAGCCGGTGAGTATGCAGGGCAGCTGGCAGCCCGGGCAAGGGCTGCGGTTGAATGCAGAGGCGGGGTTGCCTGCCCCGCTGAGCGGCCGGCTGCAACTGGACGCACAGCTGCATACCGGTGAGGATGGCTGGTTTTGGGATCCCGGCTCACGGTTGCATATAAACCGGCTCAACTGGCAGCACCTGCAGCTCGACGAGCTGATGCTGCAGCCTGCGGCCGCTTTGCCCCTGGGCGGTATTGGCCGGTGGGAGCTGAGCTGGCAGGGCGGCCGCTGGCAACAGCAGGCACTGCCCCGGGCACAGCTGGCTTTGCAGCTTAACAGTTATGAACACGGCAGCGCGGAACTGATATTGTCACCGCAGTTGCAAGTAAAGGCTAACTGGCGCTGGCAGCAGGGGCTGGCCCTTGAGCTGCCTGAACAGAGGTTGTCGCTGGCCGCTGGCCTGGCCTGGCTGAACCGCTGGCTGGCGCTGCCCGATGTAGACGTGGAGCAAGGGCAACTGGTATTGGCGCTGCAATCAGCCAATGTACTGAGTGCTGCGCAGCCGCTGATATTACTGGCGCGGCTTGAAGATGGCCGGCTGAGCCGGGGAGAGCTGAGCGCCACTGGCGTGAGCGGCCAGCTCGCCGGTCGCTGGCAGCAGGGACGGCTGAGGCTGAATGCCGGCAGCGGTCTGACCATAGAGGCGTTGAGTACCGGTGTGCCCGTCACTAATATTCATGCTGCGTTAAGCTGGCGTAATAACAGGCCCTGGCTGTCAGGGCTTACCGCCAATGTGCTGGAAGGCCGGCTGGCACTGTCGCCAATGCCATTAAGTGCTCACTTACAGGGCGAGCTGCATATTCAGGATGTATCGCTGGCCAGTCTGCTGAATTTGACCACAGTGTCGGGACTGACCGGTGACGGCCGTTTGCATGGCCGGCTGCCCTTTGTATTTGATGGTGCTGTCAGTGTTCATAACGGTCGTCTCTGGAGCCATAACGGCTGGGTGTCTTATCAGGCCGGTGAGGCGCTGCGTGATTCTGCCGCAGACAATATGTCGTTAGCGCTTACCCTGGGCATGCTGGAAGATTTACGTTACCAGCGTCTTAGCGCCGACATGACCATGGCTGTTGACGGTGAGGCGGTGATCATGACGCGGTTGCAGGGCCGGGCTCCGGTAGGCGAGCGAATGCACCCGGTTAACTTCAATTACCGCCATCAGGAAAACCTGTTACAGTTGCTGCAGAGCCTGCGCTTTGCCGAAGATCTCAGTGAGCGGCTGCCGGCGCAGTGGCAAGGGGGTAAGGAACAATGAAACAAACCGCTATGGTGCTGGCAGTGTTGCTGCTGGGTGCCTGCACACCCAGGGTGGAAGTCATGGTTCCCGACAAGCCCATCACCGTGAATTTAAATGTGAAGGTAGATCACGAGATTCGGGTGCGGGTAGATCGGGAGCTGGAAAAACTGTTTGAACAAGAGCAGGAACTGTTCTGAGGAGACTGATATGAGATGGTTGGCTATGATTCTGGCAGCAACTCTCAGCCTGTCGGCCTGGGCACTGGATCTGCAGCAGGCTAAACAGCAGGGGCTGATTGGTGAACAGGTAAATGGTCTGGTGGGTGCGGTGCAAGGTGGTGCTCAGGTGAGCGCCATTGTGAATGACATTAACCGCAAGCGGCTCGACAGCTACCGGGATATTGCTCAAAAAACCGGCACCAGTCTGACGATAGTGCAAAGCCGTGCCGGTCAGCTGAATATTGATCGCACCCCTCCGGGCCAGTATGTGCAGCTGGCTGACGGTCGCTGGCAACGTAAGTAATCACTTCTCCCCTGAGGCTGCAGTTGCGGCCTCATTTGACTTTGTTTTTCGTTTTATTTGGCATTTTTCACCGGTTTTACTGGCTGCTGTGGCACTTCGTGAGTAATATTTGCTGGTTTTTTGAGCAGGTGTGCCGGAGGTGATGCATGGGGAATAGGGCAGGGCTTTGCCTGATGTTAGCATGGGTGCTGTGTACCCTATCCTATGCCAAAGGAGCCGACGTGCAGCTGCAACCGCCTGTCGCCAGAAAAATTCCCCATGTGCTCAGTCATCATGATGATATTCGTGTAGACAATTATCATTGGCTGCGTGATGACCAGCGTGAAGATCCTGAAGTGATTCAGTATCTTGAGCAGGAAAATCGCTATAGTGAGCGTGTGCTCACTCCGCTTAATGATCTTCAGCAAAGCCTGTTTCAGGAAATGGTGGCGCGGGTACGGCAGGATGATAACACTGTCCCTTATTTCAAGCAGGGCTGGTGGTATCGTACCCGCTATCAGCAAGGGCAGGAATATGGCATTACCGAGCGTTATCCTGATGGCCGGCCCGAGCAGATTGAAGTGTTGCTGGACGGCAACCAGCGGGCAGACGGTAAAGCGTATTATGATCAGGGCCAGATGGCGGTCAGCCCGGATCAGCAGACCCTGGCCTTTTCGGAAGATTTTATTTCCCGCCGCCAGTATCAGATCCGTTTCAAATCGCTGCAAACCGGTGAGCTTTATGACGAAGTGCTGGAAAATACCTCGGGCAATCTGGTGTGGGCCAACGACGGCAAAACTCTGTTTTATGTGAAACAGGATGAAGGTACCCTGCTGCCGTTTCAGGTATACCGCCACCGCCTTGGCACCGAACAGAGCCAGGATGTGCTGGTGTATGAAGAGCCCGACAGCGGCTTTTATACCAGCCTCTACAAGAGCCGTTCGGGAGATTATATTGTGATTGGCGGCTGGAACACCGATGCCTGCGAGCTGCGTATTATTCCCTCCGACAATCCCGCTGCCGCGCCTCAGTTATTCTGGCCCCGACAGCATGGTCATGAATATGATCTGGACCATTATGATGGCCGTTTCTATGTACGCTCCAACAAAGACGGTGCCAACTTTGGCTTGTATGTGACCGACAGGGTCAGCGAGCCGAATGAGTGGCAGCCGTTGATTCCTGCCCGTGCCGATGTGCTGCTGGAAGGTTTTGCTCTGTTTCGCGACTGGTTGGTGCTGGAAGAGCGCAGTGAAGGCCTGCTGCACCTGCGTCAGGTGAACAGACATAATAATACCGAACACCAAATCGCCTTTGATGATCCTGCCTATGTCAGCTGGCTGGGCACCAATCCGGAAGCCGATACGCCCTGGCTGCGTTATGGCTATGCTTCCATGACCCGGCCATCTACCGTGTATGAAGTAAGCATGGATACCGGTGAGCGGCGGGAGCTGAAACAGCAATATGTGGGCGAGCAGTTCAATGCTGCCGACTACCGCAGTGAGCGGTTGTGGGTGAACGCCCGGGACGACACCAAAGTGCCGGTCTCGCTGGTATATCGGGCTGATTCGTTTAAGCGCGATGGCAGTAATCCGCTGCTGGTATATGCCTACGGCTCTTACGGTGCCAGTATGGATCCGGACTTCAGCAGCGCTCGTTTAAGCCTGCTGGACCGGGGTTTTGTGTATGCCATTGCCCATGTGCGTGGGGGAGAGGAGCTGGGCCGGGACTGGTATGACCAGGGCCGGCTGATGAGCAAGCAGAACACCTTTAATGATTTTATTGATGTGACCCGCGCTCTGGTGCAGCAAGGTTACGGTGATGAGCACAGAGTATTTGCCTCCGGCGGCAGTGCCGGCGGTCTGCTGGTGGGAGCGGTGGTAAATATGGCCCCTGAGCTGTATAAGGGCGTGGTTGCCGTGGTGCCCTTTGTGGATGTGGTAACCACCATGCTGGATGAGTCTATTCCGCTGACTACCGGCGAATACGGTGAATGGGGTAACCCCAACCAGGCCGACGCCTATCACTATATGAAGTCTTACAGTCCTTATGATCAGGTAAAGCCTCAGGCGTACCCGCACATGCTGGTGACAACCGGCTTACACGACTCTCAGGTGCAATACTGGGAGCCGGCCAAGTGGGTGGCCAAGCTGCGTGAGATGAAAACCGACGATAACCTGCTGCTGCTGCATTGTGATATGGACAGCGGCCACGGCGGCAAGTCAGGTCGGTTTGAGGCTTATCATGAACTGGCCCGGGAATACGCTTTTTTGCTGGCCCTGGCCGATGAAGAGCAGAGCTCTCGCCTGGCCGCCGGCCCGAGTGCCCCACAAGATCGGGAAACCCGTTAACCGGGTTAATAAAGAAGGGCCGCATTGCGGCCCTTTGTGTTTGAGCAGTGGTGAAAGGATCAGCCACCGATGGACTGAATAATCACCACCAGTACCAGCACCGGGCACACAAAGCGTACATACCAGGGCCAGATTTTCCAGAACAGACCTTGCTCTACATCAGGGCAGCCGGCTTTGAGCTCTGCCAGCACCTTGTTGCGCTGCCATACCCAGCCGGCATAAAGGGTGATGCACAGGCTGACCAGAGGCTGAGCATATTGGGTGGTAGCGGTGATCACCAGGCCAAACAGGCTGCCGAAGTTAAACACAATAATAATGCTGATCAGAGTACAGAGTGCGGTCATCAGCCAGGTGGCCTTGATGCGGGACATGCCGGTGCTTTCTATGGTCAGGGACACCGGCGCTTCCAGCATGGAAATGGAGGAAGTCAGTGCCGCCACTATCATCAGCAAAAAGAAGGCAAAGGCAATCAGATGCTGGGCCTGACCCATGGTTTCAAACAATGCCGGTAGCACAGAGAACACCAGTGTATCGGAGCTGAGCAGGCTGCCATCGTCGGCAAAAATCGCCACGCCATTATGCTGGGCCACATACATGGCCGGCAAAATCAGCAGGCCAGCCAAAAACGCCACGCTGGTATCAAGCAGAGTCACCTGAGCGGCCAGCGCCGGAATGCTGGACTGACGGCTGAGGTAGGAGCCGTACAGCATCATGACGGCTGCCCCCAGCGACAATGAGAAAAAGCTCTGGCCCAGTGCACCGATCAGCACATCCCGGTTAAGCACCCGGGAAAAGTCCGGAACCAGATAGGCGTGCAGACCTTCACCTGCACCGTCCTGAGTGAGCATATAAGCAGTCAGTGCAATCAGCATCAGCAGCAGCAGCGGCATCAGCCGGCTCGACCATTTTTCAATGCCCTGCTCCAGCCCTCTGCTCACCACATACAGGCTGAGCAGAGCAAACATAAGCGTGAACACAAGGTTACGGGAGGTAGAAAAAGCGGTAAGCCAGTCTCCTTTCATGCCCAGCATGTTGCTCAGCGGATCCAGCGCATAGGCAATAAACCAACCGGATACAATGGCATAGAAGGTAAAGATTAAGCTGACCGTAACGACTGCCGCCAGCCCCACCAGGCCGGCAATGGCCCTGCCCGAGCGGTTGCCGGTGAGCTTTTGCAGTGCATGAAAAGGACCGGCCTGACCGTGGCGGCCTATGGTAATTTCTGCCACCAGCATGGGGTATCCCAGCAGCAATATCATCAGCAGATATACCAGCAAAAAAGCACCGCCACCATTACTGGCAGCCTGAGTGGGAAAGCCCCAGATGTTTCCTACGCCAATCGCCGAACCGGCGGCGGCCATGACAAATCCCAGCTTGCTGCTGAATTGCGCCCTTGCACTCACGTCTGCTTGCTCCTGATGGGTGTAAACTAAAGTGTACACTTCACTTCAATAGAAAATTGCGAAAACTATGGAGTTTTGCAGAGTTTTTGTCAAAGAAAACTCTGGCACTTAGGGTTACATAGTGATCAGGGCGCTATCGAAAGCCAAACATCATGAAATGATTAAAATTGAGGCGGCGAAAGAGGGTTTACGCTCACTGTGCTCATCCATCGACATTGGCGCGAATAGTCACAAATTCAGCCACTGGGGCTGACTGCTCTGCTACAAACAGGGTATGATCGGTCCACTAAAGTTTTGAGTCTGGTGTGTCGTGGGCGTTCGCGCGCAGCAAAAAGAAAAAACCCGTCGGTCTCTGGTTGAAGCGGCCTTTCGACAGTTAAGTGCCGAGCGAAGCTTTTCCGGTCTCAGCTTACGAGAAGTTGCCCGGGAGGCCGGGCTTGCACCCACTTCTTTCTATCGTCATTTTAAAGACATGGAAGAGCTGGGGCTGACCCTGGTAGATGAAGGCGGACTGACCCTGCGTCAGCTGATGCGGCAAGCCCGTCAGCGTATTGCCGACGGGGGCAGCGTTATACAAATCTCGGTAAAAACCTTTATGGAATTTATCGACAACAGTCCTGATGTGTTCCGTCTGTTACTGCGGGAGCGATCGGGCACTTCTGCAGCTTTTCGTCAGGCGGTGGCGCGGGAGATTCAGCATTTTACCGCTGAACTGACCGACTACCTCGAAGAAAAGCAGAAGACCAGCCGTGATTATGCTGAGGCTCAGGCCCAGGCCATGGTCACTTTGGTGTTCAGTGCCGGTGCCGATGCACTGGATATGAACGAAGATGAGCGTGCCGTGCTGGCGGAACGCATGATTCTGCAGCTGCGCATGATCGCCAAGGGCGCAGATGCATATAATAAAGCAAAACGGCTCTAGGCCTAAATCAGGAAGGATCACTATGTCTGGAAAGAAGAATGTTCGCCGTAAACCCATACTGCTGGCACTGCTGGTAGGCCTGTGTGGTAACGCCACCCTGGCTACTCTGAGTGTCAGTGAACTGGCGTTTTCCGTGTTTCCCATCATCTCTCTGGTGCTGGCAGCCTACATGCTGTATCAGGAGTATCTGAGCGCACCGATGGAAGGTGACACTCCGGTTTGTACCTTGCTGAGCTTTTTGATCGGGGTATTTGGTTATTCAGCGTTTTTGCGTACTCAGTTCCCGGAAATGGGTACCAACTTCCTGTCAGTGATGATTACTCTGGTTCTGGTAATCTGGCTTGCCCTCAAAATGGGGGTTGCTGAGCGTCCGGCCCCCGATGCGGAAGCTCAGAAATAAGCCTCTGTGCCATGAATAAAAAACCCGCCATCCTGGCGGGTTTTTTATTATCAACAGACGTCTTTTTCTACCGGCCGGTCCGCTGATCCTCCCCATTCGGTCCAGGAACCATCATAAACGGCAATGTTCTTATGGCCGGCAAGTTCTGCTCCCAGTGCCAGAATGGCTGCAGTTACTCCTGAGCCACAGGTGCAAATCAGTGTCTGCTCCGGCGTCAGCAGAGGTGCGAAAATGGCTGCCAGCTCTTGCTCCGGCAGCATGCGGCCGTCTTGCAGCAACTCATTAAAAGGCAGGCACAGAGCACCGGGCATATGACCGGCACGCACGCCCGGACGAGGATCGGCAGCCGTCCCGCTGAAGCGCTCCCGGCTGCGGGCATCGAGTACGCGCGAGTTATTTTGCTGCAGTGCCCGGGCTACGATATCGGCATCGGCGATCCAGCCCGGCTGCAGCCTGGCGCTGAACTGGCCGGGAGGTACCGCCGCCGGTGCAGTTTTTTCCAGCGGCAGACCGGCTTGCTGCCAGGCCGGCAGGCCGCCGTTCAGCACGGCCACCTTGTGGTGACCCATGGCGCGAAACATCCACCAGGCGCGGGGGGCGGCAAACAGCCCCAGACTGTCGTAAATCACTACAATGTGGTGATTGCTGATACCAAGTGCTGACACCTCTTTTGAAAACAGTTTTTCGTCCGGCAGCATATGGGGCAAGCTGGTGTGCTGATCTTTAATCCGGCCATCAAAATCAAAGAAGCGGGAGCCGGGAATACGCTGTTGTTGCCATTCCTCTGCGCCATTGCGGCCGCTGGCGGGCATATGCCAGCTGGCGTCCAGCACCACCACATCCTGGTGTGTCAGATGCTTCGATAGCCACTCGGGAGATACCAATGATGAAGGTAATTCTATTTGGTTCATAAACCCTCCTTATATAGACAGGTTTATCCTAAGAAAGCGAAGGCCGGGGTGCCACTGTTTTTGTTTCCGCGAGACAGTATAAGGAAAACGGCCTGTTTTCGTGTAAGAGATCTCTTACTTTGAGTGTGGGAGAAGGCGCTTTCAGTTGCGGATTTTATGCTTCTGTTTTTGGTATTTGTTTTATTAAACAGTGCTTTGTGTTGTTCGTTGGTTTTAAGCGAGTAAGCGGGCAGTCTTTTTGGTCTGTGGGCCGCTTGAGGCAAAAGAAAACTTCTCTATAGTTAGTGGTGCAGGAAGCAAAGAGAAGTTGGTCAGGACAGACCGGCTGCCAGGAACGGCATAAGGATCACCGCAGGATGCGGTAAAGGACACCTCCCCGGACGGAGACAGTCAGGCAGCTCAGGATGAACTGCGGTCAGGAAGACCATAAGGACGCGCCGAAGGAACGGTAAGAGGAACACCTTAAGGAAAAGGTATTGTCAGGGATTGCAGGGAGCAACTTGGTTTACGGATTAACCATACGACAACCCAAAAAGGGGGTGACATGACGTCACCCCCTTTTTCTATTGTGCATTTGGCAGTGAGTGAATGAACGACTGGATACGAGTATTTGATGCCGCCAACAGCCTGGAAGCCCATGCTCTTAAAGGAGCGCTGGAAAGCCGGGGTATTGATGTGCGGTTAAAAGGCGAAGCGCTGTCAGGGGCGCTGGGTGAGCTGCCCATGGATGTGGCTCAGATTACTCTGCTGGTATCCGCGGGAAACTGGCAGCAGGCTCGTGAGTTTGTACAGCACTATCAGCACAAAGAGGATGGCAGCTGGTTTTGCCGTGCGTGTGGAGAAGAAAACGATGTCAGTTTTGAAATTTGCTGGCAGTGTGGCTCCGGACCCGAAGGCCCGGAGTAGTGACTTATCGTTTTTGCTGCCCGGTCAGTTCTTTCAGGCGGGCGCGGTGGCGGTGCATGGCAAAAGAGCCAAAGACCAGCACTTCCAGATAATCGCCGGCACTGGGGTTAAGCAGATTGGATACCTGTTTCAGCATCACCATCTGAAGAATATGCATCACCAGCACAACAGCACCCAGAATCAGCGGTGTAGAGCCGGCTTCATCAAAGCCGGGGCCGAGCAGGGCATAAATAATGCCAGCCCAGAACATCAGCATTATCAGCCGCATCAGCAGGTTGAGTACCTTCATTATTAACATTGCTCCCTTTGGTAGAGTTGGTAAATGACCTGACCAGCCTGCTTGTCTTTATGCAGCTGCCAGTGGGCGGGCAGTGCCGGTAGTGCCAGGCCCTGCTCCCGTTCGATATAAATAAGGGCGTTGTCGGCGAGCCAGCCGTTTTTTTCCAGCAGCTCACAGACTCGGGGCAACAGCTCCTGATGAAAAGGCGGATCAAGAAACACCAGCTCAAACGGCTGAGCCGGTTGTTGCAGATATTGTATCGCATCTGCCTGGACCACTGTGCCCGGCGCTTCTGGCAGACTGGCCAGGTTGCGGGTAAGCTGGCTGGCCACTGCTGTGTCTTTTTCCACCATCACTACCTCAGCGGCGTGGCGCGAAAGGGCTTCAAACCCCAGGCTGCCGCTGCCGGCAAACAGATCCAGGCAGCGCTTGTCGCGAATATCAAACATCAGCCAGTTGAACAGAGTTTCTTTTACTCTGTCTGTGGTGGGTCTTAAGCCTTCGCTGTGCAGCACCGGCAATTTTCGCCCGCGCCACTGACCGCCGATAATTCTTATCTGGCCCGTGGCCGATGTGGTTTTTTTTGCCGGTTTTGCTTTTGCCATCTCGTTTCGCCGTCTTTCAATAAAGTGCTAGTATAAGGCGGTTTTTCATCCCGTTAAGGGACGAGCATATCTGCATTAAAAGACGGATATTCTAATGAAGCGGCCGAATCGCGGCCAGCCCTAATCGTTCCGAACAACAGCGAGTATTGGCAATAATGGCGAAAAAAGGTTTTTTCTCCTGGCTTGGCTTTGGCAAAAAGAAAGAAGAGCAGCCGGAAGAGACACAGGAACAGAATGCAATAGAGTCGGAAGCGGAAGCCGGCCACGGTGCCGAAGTAGAAGCGCAACTTAAAGAGCGTGCGGCCGAAGAGCGAGCCGTAGCCGAAGCCAAGGCGGCGGAAGAAGCGCGGCTGGCGGCGGAAGCCAAGGCCGCGGAAGAGGCGCGGCTGGCCGCAGAAGCCAAGGCTGAAGAAGAAGCTCGGCTGGCGGCGGAAGCCAAGGCGGCAGAAGAAGCGCGGTTAGCGGCGGAAGCCAAGGCGGCAGAAGAAGCGCGGCTGGCGGCGGAAGCCAGGGCGACAGAAGAAGCGCGGCTGGCCGCAGAAGCCAAGGCTGAAGAAGAAGCTCGCCTGGCAGTAGAAGAAGAGGCGCGTCTTGCCGCCGAAGCGGAAGAACAGCGCCTTGCTGACGAAGCCGCTGCTCAGGCAGAAAAAACGCCGAAAAAAGGCTTTTTTGCCCGTCTTAAGGCTGGGCTGCTGAAAACCCGGCAAAATCTGGGCTCCGGCTTTTTTGGCCTGTTTCGCGGTAAAAAGATTGATGACGATCTGTTTGAGGAGCTGGAAACCCAGTTGCTTACCGCCGATCTGGGGGTGGAAACCACCATGTCGATTATCGACAATCTCACCAGCCAGGCCAGCCGCAAGCAGCTGAAAGACGGCGAAGCCCTCTATGAGCTGCTCAAGGAAGAAATGGGAGAAATCCTTGCCAAGGTAGATCAGCCGCTGGAAATTAACAGCGAGCACAAGCCCTATGTGATCCTGATGGTGGGCGTCAATGGTGTGGGCAAAACCACCACCATCGGCAAACTGGCCCGTCAGTTTCAGGCCGAGGGCAAGTCGGTGATGCTGGCTGCCGGCGATACCTTTCGTGCCGCCGCCGTTGAACAGTTGCAGGTGTGGGGTGAGCGTAATGACATTCCGGTGATTGCACAGCACACCGGTGCCGATGCCGCCTCCGTGATTTATGACGCCGTTGAAGCGGCTAAGGCACGCAAGGTGGATGTATTGATTGCCGATACTGCCGGTCGCCTGCAGAACAAGGCACACCTGATGGAAGAGTTGAAAAAGATAGTGCGGGTCATGCAGAAAATCGACCCGGCGGCACCTCACGAGATCATGCTCACCCTGGACGCGGGCACTGGTCAGAATGCACTCAGCCAGGCCAAAATTTTCAACGACGCCGTGCCCATTACCGGCATTACCCTCAGTAAGCTGGACGGCACCGCCAAGGGTGGTGTGATTTTTGCGGTGGCCGATAAGTTCGGTATTCCCATTCGCTATATCGGTGTGGGTGAACAAATCGACGATCTGCGTCCCTTTAATGCCTCCGAGTTTATTGAGGCGCTATTCAGCCGGGAAGACTAAATGATCCGCTTTGAGCAGGTTAGCAAGGTATACAGCGGCGGCTTTCAGGCGCTGCAGAAGGTCAGCTTTCATTTGGAAAAGGGTGAAATGGCATACCTAACCGGCCACTCCGGGGCCGGTAAAAGTACTTTGCTCAAGCTGATCAGCGTGATGGAGCGGCCCACCGACGGCCAGGTGTTTTTCAACGGCCGTAATGTCAGCCGTATTGCCCGGCGGGATATTCCCTTTGTGCGCCGGCGCATCGGTATGATTTTTCAGGATCATCACCTTATTCAGGGCCGTACCGTGTTCGACAACGTGGCGCTGCCGCTGGTGATTGAAGGTTACAGCCATCACGATATTCAGCGGCGGGTGTCGGCTGCCCTCGACAAGGTCGGTCTGCACGGTAAGGATCGTTACTTTCCGCCCATGCTGTCCGGTGGTGAACAGCAGCGTGTAGGTATTGCCCGGGCCATTGTGAACAAACCCCTGCTGCTGCTGGCAGATGAGCCCACGGGTAATCTGGATCCTGAACTGTCCATGGATATTTTACGGTTGTTTGAATCATTTAACCGGGTAGGCGTCAGTGTGCTGATCGCCACTCATGATACCGGTCTTATCAACGCCCAGCGCTACCGTACCCTGCGGCTTAACGCCGGACGCATGGAGCAGGAGGTGCCGGTATGAGCAATATCCACAAGCTGGGCTGGCACCGGCGTTTTGCCATGTATCTGGTGGATCACCTGCGTCAGTTATTCGCCAGTCTGGGTGAGCTGTGGCGCACGCCGTTAAGCTCGCTGATGACCATAGCGGTGCTGGGGGTGAGCCTGGCGCTGCCCGCCAGCTTCTATGTGCTGCTGAAAAACGCCGAGTCGGTGAGCAGTTTCTGGCAAAGTCAGGCGCAGATCAGCCTTTATCTCAAGCAAAACACCGATGAGGTTCAGATAAAGGAATTCAAAACCCGGCTTGAGGGTATGAGCGAAATTCGTCAGGTCACCTTTATCAGCCCGGAGCAGGGGCTGGCCGACTTCAGTGGTGCTGCCGGCTTTGCCGAGGCGCTGGACCTGCTTGAGCAAAATCCGCTGCCGGCAGTACTCATTCTTAATTTGTCGGAAAGCGGACGTCAGCCTGATATGGCTGAGCTGCTGCTGGCAGACATGAATGCCGAGCCGCTGGTAGACACAGCCCGCTTGGATATGGCCTGGCTGGCCCGGTTGTCGGGCATAGTGGAGTTGCTGCGTCAGGCGGTGGTGGCCATGGCGGTACTGCTGCTGGCAGGTGTGCTGCTGGTAGTGAGTAATACCCTGCGGCTGAATATTCTCAGCTGTCGTTACGAAATTGAAGTAATGAAGCTGGTGGGTGCTACCGACGGCTTTATACACAGACCTTTTCTTTATGTGGGGCTCTGGTACGGCATTATCGGCGGGCTGCTGGCCTGGTGGCTGACGCTGGTGATGGTGTTCTGGCTCAGCCACAAGGTCAGTGCACTGGCGTCGCTTTATCAGAGTGACTTTGAGCTGCTGGGCCTGGGGCTGAATGAAAGCTTCTGGCTGGTACTGACCGGCACCCTGCTCAGCCTGCTGGCGTCGGGTTTTTCCGTGCGCCGACACATAAGAGCCATAGAGCCGGCTTGAACCATAAGGGCAGAGTGTGGTCTTATGGGAGCAGCACAGCTTGCTGCTTACCTTGACTTTTAGTGATAAATGAATAAATTTCACTCGCCGGCAAGCGTCCGGACGAGTCGACAAAGTCATTGCAGAGCAAGCAACCGAAGCCGTATATACGGAGTCATGTAATGAACACGAGTTTGATGACGACAGATTTACAGCGCCACTTTGCCCTGGTTCCCCAGGGCAGCCTGGAGGCCTATATCCAGGCAGTGAACACGATTCCCGTGCTCAGTGCGGAAGAAGAAAAATCCCTGGCAGAGCGCCTGCAAAATGAGGGTGACCTGAGTTCAGCCCGGCAGCTGGTGATGTCTCACCTGCGCTTTGTAGTGCACATTGCCAAGAGTTATGCCGGTTATGGGCTGCCTCAGGCAGATCTGATCCAGGAAGGCAATATTGGCCTGATGAAAGCGGTAAAACGCTTTGATCCGGGTGTGGGTGTGCGTCTGGTGTCTTTTGCGGTGCACTGGATAAAGGCCGAAATTCACGAATACGTACTGCGTAACTGGCGGGTGGTCAAAGTGGCCACCACCAAGGCCCAGCGTAAATTGTTCTTTAATCTGCGCAAGTCCAAAAAGCGTCTTGGCTGGTTCAATCAGCAGGAAGTCAACCGGGTCGCTGAAGATCTGGGCGTGTCACCGTCAGAAGTGCTGGAGATGGAATCCCGCATGAGTGCTCAGGATCAGGCATTTGATCTGGCATCGGATGACGATGAGCGTGAAGGCAGCTTTTCCCCGGTGCAGTATCTGGAAGATAAAAGTTCCGATGTGGCCACTCAGGTGGAAGAATCGAACTGGGAACAGGCGGCTAACCAGCGTTTGCGTGCTGCCCTGCGTACCCTGGACGAGCGCAGCCAGCATATTATTCAGGCTCGCTGGCTGGACGAAGATGATAAAACCACCCTGCAGAGCCTGGCCGACGAATATGGTGTCTCTGCCGAGCGTATTCGCCAGCTGGAGAAAACCGCACTGAAAAAACTGAAAGCCGCCATGGAGGCATAATCAGCCGCAGCGGACATTTGCGGATGACCGGTGTTTAAAAGGCCCCCCAGGGGCCTTTTTTCCGCCTACCTTTTAACAATACCAAACACAGAATGGCAGATTGTATTATGAGAATTCTGAAGCATTTGTTTGATAACAACCGCGAATGGTCTGAGCGTATTAAAGCGGAAGATCCCTCCTTTTTCGAAAAGCTGTCACTGCAGCAGGCACCGGAATATCTGTGGATTGGCTGTTCCGACAGCCGGGTGCCCGCCAACCAGCTCACCGGCCTGTTGCCCGGTGATGTTTTCGTGCACCGCAACGTGGCCAACCTGGTGGTGCATACGGACTTTAACTGCCTGTCGGTGGTACAATATGCCGTTGAAGTGCTCAAGGTGAAGCACATCATTATTTGCGGCCACTACGGCTGTGGCGGCGTGCTGGCCGCCATGCAGAACAAAGAGCTGGGGCTCATCGATAACTGGCTGCGTAATATCAAGGATATCTGTCATAAACACGAAGAAGCGCTGAGCGCCATTGAAGATCAGCAAACGCGGGAAGACTATATGTGCGAGCTGAATGTGGTGGAGCAGGTAGCCAATCTGTGTCACACCACCATTGTTCAGAACGCCTGGAAACAAGGCCAGACCCTGTCGGTGCATGGCTGGGTCTATGGCATTAAAGACGGTCGCCTGCATGATCTGGATGTGTGTGTATCGGGCATGGATCAGATCCCTGATGTCTATCGTGTATTCCGCCAGCGTATTCTGGGCGAAGAACAATAAATAACTGATTAGGAAATTTTCATGAGACGTGAACTGGCCATCGAATTTTCCCGGGTCACCGAAGCCGCCGCACTGGCCGGCTACAAGTGGCTGGGCCGGGGCGACAAGAATATCGCCGACGGTGCCGCCGTGGCGGCCATGCGTCATGTGCTGAACGAAATCGAGATCAGCGGCGAAGTGGTGATTGGCGAGGGCGAAATTGACGACGCTCCCATGCTCTATATCGGCGAAAAGGTCGGTCAGGGCGGTGACGAAGTGGATATCGCCGTTGATCCCATTGAAGGCACTCGCATGACCGCCATGGGCCAGTCCAACGCCCTGGCCGTGATGGCCGTCGGCGAAAAGGGTGCCTTTCTGCGCGCCCCCGACATGTACATGGAAAAGCTGATTGTGGGTGCCGGTGCCAAGGGTGCCATCGATCTCAACAAATCTATAGAGCAGAACATCAAGTCGGTGGCCAAGGCGCTGAACAAGCCGTTGTCGCGCTTTACCGTGATCACCCTGGCCAAGCCCCGTCACGACAAGGCCATCAAGACCATGCAGGCCCTAGGCGTGCGGGTGTTTGCCATTCCCGACGGTGACGTGGCCGCCTCCATTCTGGCCTGCATTCCGGAAAGCGAAGTGGACATGCTGTATGGCGTGGGTGGCGCGCCGGAAGGCGTGATCTCCGCCGCCGTGGTCCGTTCTCTCGACGGTGACATGCAGGCGCGCCTGCTGCCCCGTTATGAAGTAAAAGGCCCGGATGAAGAAAGCCTGGCAGCCGGCAAGGCGGAGATTGAACGCTGCAAGGAAATGGGCATTGAAGTAGGTACTGTGCTGAAGCTGGAAGACATGGCACGCACCGACAACGTCATTTTTGCCGCCACCGGCATCACCAAGGGGGATTTGCTGGAAGGCATCAGCAGTGACGGCAACTATGCCCACACCGAGACCCTGGTGATTCGGGGCAAGTCCCGCACCGTGCGCCGCATTCGCTCCACCCACATTCTGTCGCGCAAGGATCCCAGGCTGCAGGAAATCATTCTGTAACGCGAGTCTGACGGGTGAGAAAGGGATGCTGCGGCATCCCTTTTTGCTTTTCAGGCCTCCTTGTCGGCCTTGCCGGCGGCATCAGCAAAACGGGCCAGCCAGCGGTCCCAGGGCCAGGGTATTTCACTCCTGTCTTCGGCGTTTTCCTTGCGGCGAATGGCGTTGCGCACCGTCATGGCCCCCAGCCAGCGTACCGGCTCGGGCGGAAACCGCCCCTGAGGCCCTTGTGCCAGGCCGCAGTTGGCCCAGTCGTCGTTCCGGCCCAGCACCAGGCTGGTGAGGATTTTGGCACCCAGCAGGCTCTGTACCACGCCGTTGCCGGAATAGCCCAAGCCGTAATAGATGTTGCCGTCGCCCTCGAGCCGGCCGAAAAACGGCAGGCCGGTGGCGGAGCGGTCCGACGGTCCGGTCCAGGTGGCGGCGATATCGGCCTTCAGATCGGGAAAGAAACGCTGCAGCGCCGTTTTTAGCATGTGCTGGTAGCGGCTCGGCCGATCAAAGGCCCGGTGCAGGCGGTTGCCAAAGGCGAACAGGTTACCGCCCTTGCCCAGCATCAGCCGTCCGTCCGGAGTCGTGCGGTAATAGTGCACAAAGGTGCGGCCGTCAACCACGGCAGTACCGTGGTTCAGCCCCAGGCGCTTGAGCTCGGCCGGCACCGGGGTGGTGATGGCCATGTCGGAGGAAACCAGCACCAGATGCTGGTCGAACTCCCGGAACAGGCCGGGAGTCCAGGCATTCAGCGCCAGGATCACCCGGTCGGCGGTCACGCTGCCGTGGGCGGTTTCCACCAGCGCCGGCCGGCTGCGGCTGAGCCGGGTCATGGGGCTGTGCTCAAAAATACTCACTCCCAGCTCCAGTGCCACCCGGCGCAGCCCGCGCACCAGCAGGGCCGGCTGCACCGAGCCGGCAAGGGGTGAAAAGTGCCCTTCAAGGTGGGCCTCGGAGCCGGTGCGGGCCAGCAGTTCGGCCTCACTCAGGCTCGACCAGCTGTTCAGCCCTTCCCGTTCCAGCCCGGCCACCAGCTTGTTCATGGCACCGCGCTGGGCGCCGTTGGTGGCAGTGTAGCAGGTGCCGTCGATGCGCAACTCGGCGTCGATACCGTGCTGTTCGCAGAAATCCCGAATCTCCAGCACTGCCTGCTCCGAGGCCTGCACCAGCCGGGCCGCCTCCTGTGTACCGTAGCGGCGGCGCAGCGAGGGGTATTTGGTGGACCAGGTCAGCAGGCAGCCGCCGTTGCGGCCGGATGCCCCGCTGCCGCACAGTTCCCGTTCCAGCACCACTATGTTGAGCGCCGGCTTGGCCTGTTTGAGCTGAATGGCGCTCCACAGCCCGGTGTAGCCGCCGCCGATGATGCAGATATCGGCCTCGATATGTGTCTGCAGCGGCGTGGCCGGGGCCGGCTGTTCCCGTTCCAGGGCCTGTTGCAGCCAGAAGGGACGTTGGGGAGTGGTCATTATGGTTGTCTCCAGCTTTGAGTCAGGCGCAGCAGGCCGCGGCTGGCCGCCAGGTGCAGCAGCTTGGCGCCAAGGGCGGTGATGAAAATCAGCATGGCCATGGCGGCCGCCGGGGCGATGTTGCCGCTGTCGTCCAGATTGAGCACGGCGATAGAAGCCAGCATGGTGTCGGGGCCGTACAGGAATACCACCGCCGATACCGTGGTCATGGCGTTGACGAACAGGTAGATGGCCACGTCCAGCACCGCCGGCAGGCACATGGGCAGGCTGATCCGCCACATGGCCTTGAACCGGCTGATGCGCAGCGAGGCGGCCACGGCCTCGATTTCCGCCGGCAGCTGCTTGAGCGCGGTGATGGCGGTGAGGTGACCGACGGTATAGAAGTGCACTATGGTCGACACCACCAGCAGGGTCATGCCGCCGTACAGCACCTTGAGCGGATTGCCCGGCTGGTTGAAGAAGAAGATATAGGCCAGGCCCAGCACCAGTCCCGGCACCGCCAGGGGCACCATGGCCAGGCCGTGCAGCAGCTTGCGCAGGCCGCCCTGGCCCTGACCTTTTTCCACCAGGTAGGCGGCCAGGAAAATGATCAGGGTACCAAACAGGGCGGTCAGGCTGGCCATGCGCAGCGAGTTGCCATAGGCCTGCCAGCCGTCGATGAGATCGAACCGGTAGTGATCCAGGCTCAGGCTCAGGTTGTAGGGCCAGAACTGCACCAGGGAGGCGTAGGCGGCCATGGCGATCACGCCCAGTAGGGCCAGGGCCATCAGGCTGCAGAACAGCAGGAAAAAGCCGTCACGCCAGGGGTTGGGCTCGGGCTGGTAGGGCAGGGAGCGGCTGTCGATCAGCTGCTTGTTGCGGCGCTGCAGCCAGCTGTCGGCGGCAAAGGCGAGCAGGGCCGGCAACAGCAACAGGGTGCTGATCAGGGCACCCATGGTGAAGTTCTGCTGGCCCACCACCTGCTTGTAAATGTCGGTGGCCAGCATGGAATACTGGCCGCCAATCACCTTGGGCACGCCAAAGTCGGTGATCACCATGGTGAACACCACCATCAGGGTGCTGAGCAGGGCATACTTGATGCCGGGCAGGGTGACCTGAAAGAAGGCGCGCACCGGGCCGCCACGCAGTACCCGGCAGGCCTCGAACAGGCGGCCGTCGGTGGCGCCCATGGCGGTGCTGAGCAGCATCACCGCATGAGGAAAGGCCCAGAATGACAGCCCCAGCACGATGCCGACGGGGCCATAGATGCTTTCCCCGCCCAGCCAGTGGCGCAGTATCCCCTGATTGCCGAACAGGTAGATCAGGCTGATGGCCGGTAGCAGCGACGGCGCCAGTATCGGCACCATGGCCACCACCTTGAACAGGGTGCGGGCCGGCAGCCGTGTGCGGGTCAGGCCGTAGGCGTAGAGAAAGGCCAGTCCGGTGACCAGCCCGGTGACCAGCAGGCCCATGGTCAGGGTGTTGAGCAGTGAGTGGCCCAGGGCCGGCGTGGTCAGGTAGCGGCGAATGTTGTCGAGGCCGGCGAACCGGCCCTGGTCGTCCACCAGGGCGGTATGCAGTATCTGCCCCAGTGGCAGCACCAGGGCCAGCAGAAACAGCACGCAGGCCAGCAGCAACAGGCCCCGCTGCAGCTTGTCATCCCGGCTCAGCGGCCGGGGCAGGCTGAGGCTGATCATGTACAGGCCTCGCTGAACAGATGAGTGTGCTCCATCGGCAGCGCCAGGGCGATTTCCTGACCCGGCTGCAGCCGCCGCAGGTCACAGTCCCGGGCCGATAAATCGGCCAGGATAGGCTCGGGATGACTGTCCACCGCCACTTCGGCCCGTATAAAGGCACCGAGGAAAGACAGCTGCTGAATACGCCCGCGCAGAGCCGGTCCCTCGCCGGTGTCCGCCAGCCGGGTCAGCTCCGGCCGCCAGGCCAGCAAATGGCGGCTGCCCGGGGCTACCTGACGGGGCAGGGTATGTTTACCCAGGCTCAGGCGGCCATCGCAGTCGGCGACGGTGGCATGAAAGTTCATGGCACCGATAAAGCGGGCCACAAAGGGGGTGGCGGGCTGGTAGTAGATTTCTTCGGGGGGGCCGATCTGCTCGATGTCGCCGTGGTTCATTACCACGATGCGGTCGGCCATGGCCAGGGCTTCTTCCTGATCGTGGGTCACCATGATGGTGGTGACCTTGAGTTCCCGTTGCAGCCGTTTGATCTCGGCGCGCAGCTGCACGCGCACCCGGGCGTCCAGCGCCGACAGCGGTTCGTCCAGCAGCAGCAGACCCGGCGACAGGGCGATGGCCCGGGCCAGCGCTACCCGCTGCTGCTGACCGCCGGAGAGCTGCCCCGGATATTTGTTGCCGCTGTCGGGCAGGCCTATGGTCTCGAGCAGCGACTGTACTCTGTGCTGGATCTCGGCCCTGGGCAGGCGCAGGTTTTCCAGGCCAAAGGCGATGTTCTGATACACGGTGAGGTTGGGGAACAGGGCGTAGGACTGGAATACGATGCCGAAGTCGCGCTGCTCCGGCGGCGCCTGGGTGATATCGCGGCCGGCCTGCTCGATGCGGCCGTCACTGGGCAGATCCAGGCCGGCGATGGCGCGCAGCAGCGTGGTCTTGCCGCAGCCGCTGGGGCCGAGAAAACAGATGAACTCCCCTTCTTTCACGGTCAGGCTGACGCCCTTGAGGGCGCGAAAGTCACCGAAGTTCTTTACCACATTGTCGATTGTCAGATATGTCATCAGATTACCCTCATCTGGTTTAGACCAGTTTCGAGCAATCTACAAAGCCTATGTGACGCTGGTGTGACACTTTATTGAAAAAGCCATGTCTCCGCTTATACCGACAGCTGAATATTGAGGGCGTCGTGACGCCAGTATTCCCAGTCCAGCTCGATCACCCTGCCTGCTTCATCCCGGGACAGCCGGCTGATAAACAGGGCGGCCGCGCCGGTGGCCACGCCCAGGGCCTGAGCCCGCTCTTCGTCCAGCGCCAGCGGATACATGTTGAGCTCCATGGTAGCGATGCACACGCCGTATTCCTGCTCGAACAGCCGGGTCAGGGAGCGGCTCAGATCGTGCCGCTCAAGCCCGGGAAAACGGGCCGGATCCAGATGGTTTTCCTCCAGCAGCACGGCATGGCCATCAATGGAGCGCAGCCGGCGTACCCGGTGCAGCGGGGTCAGGGGTGCCAGCCCCAGCGCCTTGTGCACCGCCGGCTCGGCCGGTGCCAGCAGGCGGGACAGCACGTGTGTGTCGGGGTGGCGGCCCTGGTTGGAAACCACCTCGTTGAACGGCAGACGCTGGGTCGGATTGTAGTTGATGCGGCTGGGGGTGATATACCAGCCCCGGCGGTTGGCGCGGTAGATCAGGCCCTTGCCTTCGAGCCGGGACAGGGCTTCACGCAGGGTGACCCGGGTGGTGGCGAAGGCGTCGCTGAGCTGGCGCTCCGAGGGCAGCTTGCTGTTGGCGAGCAGGGCGCCGCTGCGGATCTGGGCCTCGATGCTGTCGCTGATCTGCTGGTAATGGGGTTTGCTCATTGGTCCTTCCATATGGACTACACCACTTGCGTTGTTGCAGGGGCGGTATGGTCGTCAACTCATTGAAATCTGTTGCCATTATTACCCCTGCCGGCGGTGATGCACAGGCCCGTGGCAGATGAATTTTTTATTGCAATGGGGCTTGCCGTCTTGCTCCGTGCCGGTGGGGCGTCTATCGTGTTTGCAAATTTGGTATATACCAGGAGTGAACGTGAACAACCCCTATTTGCTGCTGACCCCCGGCCCCCTGTCCACCTCCGCCACTGTGCGTGAGGCCATGATGAAGGACTGGTGTACCTGGGACGATGACTACAACCAGGGCGTGGTGCAGCCCATTCGCCGCCAGCTGGTGCGCCTGGCCACCCGTCAGCCGGGTTATACCAGTGTACTGATGCAGGGCAGCGGTACCGCCGGCGTGGAGGCGGTGCTGGGTTCGGCGGTCCCCGCCGAGGGTAAGCTGCTGGTGCTGAGCAATGGTGCCTATGGCCGGCGCATGGCCGATATCGCCCGTTGCCTGGGATTGCGCCTGGCCACCGTGGAAGTGGCGGAGACCGAGCCGCTGTCCGCCGGGTTGCTGAGCCGGGCATTGGCGGCGGACGCGGCCATCAGCCACGTGGCCTTTGTGCACTGTGAAACCACCACCGGCATTCTCAACCCATTGGCCGAGCTGTGCGGGGCGGCCAAACAGGCGGGCAAGACCCTGATTGTGGACGCCATGAGCTCCTTTGGCGGTGTGCCCATGGAAGTGGGGGAACTGGCCATCGACTTTCTGATCTCCAGCGCCAATAAATGCATTCAGGGCGTGCCCGGATTCAGTTTCATCATCGCCCGGGAAACGGCCATGGCGCAGTGCGAGGGGCAAGCCCGTTCGGTCAGCCTGGACTTGTTCGACCAGTGGCAGTGCATGGAGCGCCAGGGTGGCAAGTGGCGCTTTACCTCGCCGACCCATGTGGTGCGCGCCTTTGCCCAGGCGCTGACCGAGCTGGAGCGGGAAGGGGGCGTGGCCGCCCGTCATCAGCGCTATCAAGGCAACCAGCGGGCGCTGGTGGCCGGCATGGAGCGGCTCGGCTTTCAGCCGCTGGTGGCCCGGGACTGGCAGTCGCCCATTATCACAGTGTTTGCCGCGCCCACCAGCCCCGCTTATGACTTCAAGGGCTTCTATTCGGGCCTGAAGGAGCGGGGTTACGTGATTTATCCGGGCAAGGTGTCGGCGGTGGACTGCTTTCGCATCGGCACCATCGGCGAAGTGTATCAACAGGATGTGGCCGGCCTGCTGGCGGCCATTGAAGACGTCATTTTCTGGTAAATAAGGAAACTACAATGAGCTATCGTTTTGAACGTCGTTACACCGGGTCCGTGCAGGCGGTGATCATGGACTGGGCCGGCACTACCGTGGATTTTGGCTCCATGGCACCGATCCGCGCCTTTCAGCGGCTGTTTGCCGGCGAGAGCATCGAGGTCACCCTGGCCGAGTGCCGGGCGCCCATGGGCAGCGAAAAACGCGAGCATATTCGCCAAATGCTGGCCATGCCCCGCATTGGTAAGGCCTGGATCCAAATCAAGGGCGAAGCGCCGACCGAGGCGGACATCGATCGCCTGTATCAGGACTTCGTGCAGATCCAGATTGAGTGCATTCGCGACAGCGCCGTGCTGATCCCGGGCATGGCCGAGGTGGCCGCTGAGCTCACCGGCCGCGGCATTCGCCTGGGTGCCAACACCGGCTACAGCCGCGACATGATAACCGAGCTGGTGCAGCATGCTGCCGAGCAGGGATACAGCCCCGAGGTGGTGATCACCGCCAGTGACGTGCGCCGCGGCCGGCCCTGGCCGGAAATGAGCCTGCAAGCGGCCTGTGCTCTGGAGGCGAGCGCCGTGCAGGCCTGCGTCAAGGTGGATGACACCGGTGTGGGCATTGAGGAAGGTCTGAACGCCGGCATGTGGACGGTGGCGCTGGCGGTGTCCGGCAACGAGGTGGGTCTGTCACTGGAAGACTGGCAGGCCTTGGCACCCGATGAGCAGCAGCGTCTGCGCAGCAAGGCCCACGCTCGCCTGGCCGGTACCGGGGCCCATTATGTGATCGACACCATTGCCGGGCTGCCGGGGGTGATCGACGACATTAACGGCCGTCTGGCCCGGGGCGAGCGCCCCTGAGGGCGGATGAAAAGTGGAAAGTGAATGACGGCCGGGCTTGCCCGGCCGTTTCTTGTTGACCGGCGCCGGCGCGAAGACCCGGTTTTTTCACGGAACTGTCACCGGACTGTCATGGGGCACTCTTAAGCTGAGCTTGTTTTTTTGGTATATACCAACTGGAGAGAAATCATGCTGAAGAAGACTCCCCTGGCCCTGCTGCTGGCCCTGGCCGCCGCCGGCGTCCAGGCCAAGACCGAGCTGACCGTCTACACCGCTCTGGAGCTGGATCAGCTGAAGCGCTATCAGGCCGCCTTTGAGCAGGAAAACCCGGACATCGCCATTCGCTGGGTGCGGGATTCTACCGGCATTATCACCGCCCGTCTGCTGGCGGAAAAGGAAAATCCCCAGGCCGACGTGATTTGGGGACTGGCCGCCACCAGCCTGATGCTGATGGACAAGCACGGTATGCTGGCACCTTATGCGCCTGCCGGTCTGGACCAGCTGTCGCCGGAATTCCGTGACCCACGCGACACGCCGCACTGGGTTGGTATGAATGCCTGGCTGGGGGTGATTTGCTATAACACCATCGAAGCCGAGAAACACGGCCTGACCAAGCCCACCAGCTGGCAGGATCTGACCAAACCGGAATACCAGGGCCATATTGTAATGCCCAATCCGGCCTCCAGCGGCACCGGCTTCCTTGATGTATCGGCCTGGCTGCAGCAGTTCGGTGAAGAGCAGGGCTGGGCCTATATGGATGGTCTGCACCAGAACATCGCCAACTACACTCACTCCGGCTCCAAGCCCTGCGTGCAGGCGGCCTCGGGTGAGGCGACTATCGGTATTTCCATGGCCTACCGCGGTGCCAGCCTGAAGCAGCAGGGGGCACCTTTGGAGCTGATTTTCCCTACCGAAGGGGTGGGCTGGGAAATGGAAGCGGCGGCCATGGTCAAGGGCACCGACCAGCAGGCGGCGGCGCAAAAGCTGCTGGATTTTGTAGTGACCCGTGAGGCCAACGAGCTGTATAACCAGAGCTTTGCGGTGGTGGGACTGCCGGGAGTGGCCCAGCCGGTGCAATACTTTCCGGAAGAGCCGGCTAAGGTGATGATCGACAACGACTTCGCCTGGGCGGCGGAGCAGCGCGAGGCCATTCTGGCCGAATGGCAGCGGCGCTACGACGGCAAGAGCGAAGCCCGATAAACTGGCGTGAACAATAGTCATGCGAAACCCGGTCAGCGTACCGGGTTCTTTTTTATGGGAGAAAGCCATGCGGCTGCTGTGGCTACGTAATGATCTGCGGCTGGACGATCATGCCGGCTGGCAGGCACTGGCGGATTATCAGGGCAAGACGGCGGCGGTATATATACTGCCGGCCCATTGGCAAAAAACCGATGCCGCCGGGCTGCACCGGCTGGGTGCTGCCAAGGCGGCGTATCTGCAGCAGGCACTGGCGGATTTAAGCGCGCGGCTGGCCCCGTTTCCGCTCACTCTGTTGCAGGGCGAGCCGGTCGAGTTGCTGCTGGCCTGGCATCAACAGCAGCCCTTTGAGCTGGTCACTCATGTGGCGCAGGCACCGGAAGAAGCCGGCTGGCTGGCCCGGTTGTGTGATGCCGGCGTAAAGGTGCAGACTTTTGAAGCTCAGCCGCTGTTTGAGCCTGAGCAGGTAGCGCCGTTGCTTGAGAAGTTTCCTGCCAGTTTTACCGGTTTTCGCAAAAAAGTGGAAAAATTCCCGGCCTGGTCGGTGCCGGCACCACAAGCGGCGGCTGACCTCGGCCGATTACAGGCGGCCAATTGTCCCTTAACCACAGGGTTCGACTGGCCGGCCATGCCAGGTGCGCCTGTCCACCCGGCCTGGCAAGGAGGCGAAACCGCCGCACAAGGCTGGCTCAAGCATTACCTGTTTGAGCGTAGGGCGCTGGCCCATTACAAGACCAGCCGCAATGATCTTGCCGGCCGCTATTTTTCCAGTCACCTCAGTGCGGCGCTGGCCTGGGGCTGCCTGTCTTCGCGCACTGTGTGGCATCAAATCCTTGAATACGAACAGCAGTGGGGCAGCGACGAGCACAGTTACTGGTTGCGCTTTGAGCTGTTGTGGCGGGAGTATTTTCACTGGTCACTGCGGGTGCATGGCAGCCAGTTGTTTGCGGCCGGTGGCCTGACCGGCAAGGCGGGGCTGGGTGTGTTTAATCCTGAATACTGGCAGGCCTGGTGTGAGGCGCGCACCGGCTGGCCCATGATAGATGCGGGCTTAAAAGAGCTGATGGCCACCGGCTTTTGCTCCAATCGCCTGCGGCAGAATCTGGCCAGTTGTTTTATTCACGAGCTGGGGCTGGACTGGCGGCTGGGCGCGCGCTTTTTTGAGCAATATCTGGTGGATTTTGATGTGGCCAGCAATTGGGGCAACTGGGCTTATATTGCCGGTGCCGGCCATGATCCGCGCCAGGGCCGCCGCTTTAATCCGCACCGGCAGTGGCGGCAGTATGATCCCGGGCTGACCCATCTGCACCAGTGGCTGCCCGAGCTGGGCACCGTAACCTTAAAACAGGTAGAAGCGCACCAGCGGGGCGAGCGGTTACTGGACTATTCAGCCCCGCTGCTGCCTCTGGAATGCTGAAGGGAATGACAGAAAATAAAAAGCCCGGCATCACGCCGGGCTTGCAATGGCATCACTGACTAAGCTCAGAAGCTCAGCGGGCGGTCGCCCTGCTCGTCCTTGATGCGGGTCGGCAGGCCCATTTCGTTCAGCAGGTTAATGAACGGCTTAGGGTCAAGCTCTTCCACGTTCACCATTTTCTTCACGTCCCACTCGCCAGTGGCAATCAACATGGCGGCGGCCACCGGCGGCACACCGGCGGTGTAGGAAATGCCCTGGCTGCCCACTTCGGCATAGGCATCGGCGTGGTCGGCCACGTTATAGATAAATACTTCCTTGTCCTTGCCGTCTTTCTTGCCCTTCACCTGATCACCGATGCAGGTCTTGCCGGTGTAATCCGGGGCCAGAGAAGACGGATCGGGCAGCACGGCTTTAACTACTTTCAGCGGCACCACTTCCAGGCCTTCGGCGGTTTTCACCGGCTGCTCGGACAGCAGACCCAGGTTCTTGAGCACGGTGAACACATTGATGTAGTGCTCGCCAAAGCCCATCCAGAAACGCACATTGGGCACGCCCAGATTCTGGGACAGAGAGTGGATTTCATCGTGACCGGTCATGTAGCTGGTCTGAGATCCCACCACCGGCAGATCGTCGGTGCGCTTGTGCTCGAACATTTGGTTCTGCACCCACTCGTTGTTCTGCCAGGACCAGACCCGGCCGGTGAACTCGCGGAAGTTGATTTCCGGATCGAAGTTGGTGGCAAAGTAGCGGCCGTGGCTGCCGGCATTGATATCGATGATATCGATGGAGTCAACGCTGTCGAAATATTCATTCACCGCCACGGCGGCGTAGGCATTCACCACGCCCGGATCAAAGCCGGCACCCAGAATGGCGGTCACGCCTTTCTCTTCGCACAGAGCCTTGCGCTTCCACTCGTAGTTGGCGTACCAGGGCGGATTTTCACAGATTTTGGTCGGGTCTTCGTGAATGGCGGTGTCGAGATAGGCCACGCCGGTCTCGATACAGGCCTGCAGTACCGACATATTGATGAAAGCCGAACCGACATTGATCACCATCTGCGACTGTGTTTTGTCAATCAATGCCTTGGTGGCTTCAATATCGAGCGCATCCAGGGCATGGGCTTGCAATTCACCGGCAACCTTGAGGCTGCCCTTTTCCCGTACGCTGTCGACGATTTGCTGACATTTGTCGACAGTGCGCGAGGCGATGTGAATGTTACCCAGAACATCGTTATGCTGCGCACACTTGTGGGCAACAACCTGGGCAACACCACCGGCACCAATAATCAGTACGTTCTTCTTCATCTTTTTCCTCTGGAGCCTCCTTGAAAGGCTGCGTTGTGGTTACTCCATGCCTCAGGAGAGGCCATCTACAAAGTCGTCAAAGGTAAATTCCCTGACCAGATTTACACTGCCGTCGAGCTCACGCACGGCAATGGCGGGCATTTGCACGCCGTTAAACCAGTTTTTCTTGACCATGGTGTAGCCGGCGGCATCGATAAAGGATAGCCGATCCCCTACCTGCAGCGGCTGTTCAAAGTTGAATTCACCGAAGATGTCGCCGGCCAGGCAGGACTTGCCGCACACCATATACTGATGTTCGCCGTCGTTCGGGGCCATCTTGGCGGTTTCCCGGTAGATCAGCAAATCGAGCATGTGGGCCTCGATGGAGCTGTCCACTATGGCCAGCTGCTTGCCGTTGAACAGGGTGTCGAGCACGGTCACTTCCAGGGAGGTACTCATGGTAATGGAGGCCTCACCCGGCTCCAGATAGACCTGCACGCCAAATTGCTCGGAGAAGGCTTTAAGCCGGGCGCAAAAATCGTCTACCGGATAGCCGTCACCGGTAAAGTGAATGCCGCCGCCCAGGCTCACCCAGGTGATTTGCGGCTGGCTCAGCAGAGAGCCGAACTTCTGCTCAATTTCGCCCAGCATGCGGTCAAACAACACGAAGTCGCTGTTTTCGCAGTTGTTGTGAATCATAAAGCCGGAGATCTTGTCCATCACCCGCAACACCTTGTCGGCATCCCACTCGCCCAGACGGCTGAAGGGGCGGGACGGATCGGCAATAATGAACTCGGAGCTGGATACCCCCGGGTTCAGCCGCAGGCCGCGCACATGGCTGGCAGACGCTTGTTCAAAGCGCTCAAGCTGACCAATGGTGTTAAAAATGATTTTGTCGGAGTGGGCCAGCACTTCGGCTATTTCGTCGTCGGCATAGGCCACGCTGTAGGCATGGGTCTCGCCGCCGAACTTCTGTTTGCCCAGCTTCACTTCGTTCAGTGAGGAAGAGGTGGTGCCGTCCATGTACTGGCTCATCAGGTCAAATACCGACCAGGTGGCAAAACATTTCAGGGCCAGCAGTGCCTTGGCGCCGGAGTGCTCGCGTACATAGGCGATTCTCTCCATGTTGCGCAGCAGCTTGGTTTTGTCGATGAGATAGTAAGGCGTCTTGATCACTCGGGATAACCCTCCAGGCTGTAAACACCACCCGCATCCGGGAATTTGAAAGCGCGTGATTATAGAGGAAAGGGGGTGGCGCTTCGAGCAAAAAGTGTGGCATCAAAAACCGTGACCATGTAAAAAAGAAAGACCGGCACAGTGGCCGGTCTTGCGGAAACAGCTTTATTGCCTGAGCAGGCGGTTACTTCGGCAGCACCAGAATGGCCCGGAAGTCATTCACGTTGGTGCGGGTCGGGCCGGTTTCCACCAGCACACCCAGCTGGGAGAAGAAGCCGTAGCTGTCGTTGTTGGCCAGGTAGTCTTCGGCCTTCAGGCCGGCGGCTTCTGCCTGGGCAAACAGCTCAGGGGTGATCATGGCACCGGCGTTATCTTCCACGCCGTCAATGCCGTCGGTGTCGGCCGCTAGGGCATAGACGCCTGCCTGACCCTTGAGCTCGTTGAACAGGCTCAGCATAAACTCGCTGTTACGACCGCCACGGCCGTTACCCTTGATGGTAACCGTGGTTTCACCGCCGGACAGGATTACACAGGGTGCCTGCAGCGGCTGACCGCACTTGAGGATCTGCTTGGCGATGGCGGCGTGCACCTTGGCCACTTCCCGGGACTCACCTTCAATGCAGTCACCCAGCACCAGCGGTGCCAGACCCTTGGAGCGGGCCAGGTGCGCGGCGGCGTCCAGGGCGTCTTGCGGGGTGGCAATCATGTGGAACTCGGCCTTGCTCAGGCGCTCGTCACCGGGCTTGACGGTTTCGGACTCAGGGCTTTCCAGCCAGGCGCGCACATGAGCACCCACTTCGATGCCGTAGCTGTCGAGAATGGCCAGGGCCTGAGCGGAGGTGGTCGGATCCGCCACGGTGGGGCCGGAAGCGATTACTGTGGGCTCGTCGCCGGGCACGTCTGAGATGCCCAGGGCAATCAGGCGGGCCGGGTAGGCGGCAGCAGCCAGACGGCCACCCTTGATACCGGACAGGTGCTTGCGCACGCAGTTCATTTCATCAATGGCGGCACCGGACTTGAGCAGGGCCTTGTTGATGGCCTGCTTGTCGGACAGGGTCAGACCCGGGGCCGGCAGGCTCAGCAGCGAGGAGCCACCACCGGACAGCAGGCAGATCACCAGATCGTCTTCGCCCAGGCCTTCCACCAGCTCCAGAATGCGGCGGCCCACGCGCTCGCCGGCATCATCCGGCACCGGGTGGGCGGCTTCAATCACTTCAATGCGCTCACAGGGCGCACCGTGGTCGTAGCGGGTCACCACCACGCCGGACAGTTCACCTTCCCAGATAGCGTCGAGCTCGGCGGCCATGGAAGCGGCGGCCTTGCCGGCACCGATGACAACGGCTTTTTGACGAGTATCCTTCGGCAGGTATTCGGCCAGGTTGCCTTTGGGCAGGGCGGCGGCCACGGCGCTGTCGAATAACTGCTGTAACAACTCCTTGGGTTGGATATCCATTGCAATACTCCTGAAAAAACGGCTGTCTTCTTGCGGTTGTTGATTCATTAACAGGGTGGGGCAAACATTCAGCGACCAGTGTCTAACACAAAGCCCCCTGAGTGAAAGTCAGCTTGTCGCCAACGCTTGCCCCGAGGTCTACCAAAGGGCGGCTGAAGCCTCAGGCCGCCCTTTGGTTCAGGACTTATTCGCCCCGAATGTTGTGGTTGGCCAGGTGCTCAAGCGCCTTAACCAGACCGGAGTGATCCCAGCCGGAACCGCCCAGAGCGTTACAGGTGTTGAACAGCTCTTGTGCACCGGCGGTGTTGGGCAGAGAAACACCCAGCTCGCGGGCACCGGACAGGGCCAGGTTCAGGTCTTTCTGGTGCAGGGCAATACGGAAGCCCGGGTCGAAAGTACCTTTAACCATACGCTCGCCGTGCACTTCCAGAATCTTGGAAGAAGCAAAGCCGCCCATCAGGGCCTCACGTACCTTGGCCGGATCGGCACCTGCCTTGGAGGCAAATACCAGGGCTTCGGCAACGGCTTCAATGTTCAGCGCCACGATGATCTGGTTGGCTACCTTGGTGGTCTGACCGTCACCGTTACCGCCTACCAGGGTGATGTTCTTGCCCATGATTTCAAACAGCGGCTTGATCTTGTCGAACACGGCCTGGTCGCCGCCCACCATGATGGTCAGGGTAGCGTTGATGGCGCCCACTTCACCGCCGGATACGGGCGCGTCCAGGAAGTCAGCGCCGGTTTCTTTAACGCGCTTGGCAATTTCCTTGGTGGCGATGGGAGAGATGGAAGACATGTCTACCACTACCTTGCCGGCGGACAGGCCTTCGGCCACACCGTTGGCAGAAAACAGCACGTCTTCTACCTGAGGGGTATCGGGCACCATGGTGATGATCACTTCGGCGGCTTCGGCAACGGCCTTGGGGTTAGGCAGGGCTATACCGTTGTCACCCAGCAGGTCGGCCGGGGCCTTGTTGTAGTGCTCGGAGAAATACAGGGTGTGACCGGCGTTCTGCAGGTTCTGAGCCATGGGCTTGCCCATGATACCGGTACCAATGAAACCAATTTTCATGTTCATCATCCTTTTATCTGAATTAAGTAAAAAACCTTAAACCACGCCGTGAGTTTTCAACCAGCCCAGGCCTTCTTCGGTGGTGGTGGCCGGCTTGTACTCGGCACCAATCCAGCCGTCGTAGCCGGCTTTGTCCAGGAAGGCGAAGATATTGTGGTAGTTCAGTTCGCCGGTGCCCGGCTCGTGACGACCCGGGTTATCAGCCAGCTGAATGTGGTTGATGATGCCCAGGTTCTTCTCCATGGTCGGAATGATGTCACCTTCCATGATCTGCATGTGGTAGATGTCATACTGGAAAGCCAGGTTGTCGGAACCCACTTTCTCGATGATATCCAGCGCCTGCTGCGTGTTGTTCAGGAAAAAACCGGGAATGTCACGGGTGTTGATGGCTTCGGCAATCAGCTTGATGCCGGCCGCTTTCAGTTTTTCGGCAGCGTACTTGAGGTTGGCAACGAAGGTGGCTTCCGCTTCTTCGTAAGCCACACCGGCAGGCTGAATACCGGCCAGGCAGTTCACCTGGGTGTTACCCAGTACCTTGGCGTATTCAATGGCCTTGTCTACGCCGGCCTTGAATTCTTCAACCCGATCCGGGTGACAGGCGATACCGCGCTCGCCACCGTTCCAGTCACCGGCGGGCAGGTTGAACAGTACCTGGGTCAGGCCGTTGGCATCGAGCTTGGCCTTGATTTCATCAGCAGAGAAATCATAAGGGAACAGGTATTCAACACCCTTGAAACCGGCCTTGGCGGCGGCGTCAAAACGATCCAGGAAGTCGACTTCAGTAAACAGCATCGACAGGTTGGCAGCTAATTTCGGCATTGCGATGTCCTTTATTCAGTTGGGGGCAACGTCAGTATGGGGCCCGCAGGCCCCATCACTATCAGTCCAGCAGAGAGATGGCGGTCGGGGCGTCTTCACCCTTCTCAGCCAGCTCTTCGAACTCGTTTACAGCGTCGATTTCAACACCCATGGAGATGTTGGTCACGCGCTCCAGAATCACTTCAACCACGACCGGTACAGAGAACTCGGCCATCAGCTTCTTGGCTTCTTCCAGCGCGGGAGCGATGTCTTCCGGCTTGAATACGCGAATGGCTTTACAGCCCAGACCTTCTACCACGGCTTTGTGGTCCACACCGTACTCGCCCAGTTCCGGCGCGTTGATGTTTTCAAAGGCCAGCTGTACGCAGTAGTCCATGTCGAAGCCGCGCTGAGACTGACGGATCAGACCCAGGTAGGAGTTGTTTACCAGCACGTGAATGTAGGGCAGCTTGAACTGAGCACCTACCGCCAGTTCTTCAATCATGAACTGGAAGTCATAGTCACCGGACAGGGCAACCACGTTGCGGGCCGGATCGGCGGCACACACACCCAGAGCAGCCGGAATGGTCCAGCCCAGAGGACCGGCCTGACCGCAGTTGATCCAGTTACGATCTTTGTACACGTGCAGGAACTGGGCAGCAGCGATCTGAGACAGACCAATGGTAGACACGTAAGTGGTGTCGCGGCCGAAGACCTTGTTCATTTCTTCGTATACACGCTGCGGCTTCACCGGGGTGTTGTCGAAGTGGGTCTTGCGCTGCAGGGTGCGCTTGCGCTCCTGACACTCGGCAACCCAGGCGCTGCGGTCTTTCAGTTTGCCGGCCGCTTTCCACTCTTTGGCGACCTCAACGAACAGCTCGAGAGCGACTTTGGCGTCGGATACGATGCCCAGATCCGGACCGAATACGCGGCCGATCTGAGTGGGTTCGATGTCTACGTGAACGAATTTACGACCCTTGGTGTACACGTCTACAGAGCCGGTGTGACGGTTGGCCCAGCGGTTACCTACACCCAGTACAAAGTCGGACGCCAGCAGGTTGGCGTTACCGTAGCGGTGAGAGGTCTGCAGACCGCACATACCCGCCATCAGCGCGTGGTCGTCGGGAATGGTGCCCCAGCCCATCAGGGTCGGGATAACCGGCACGTTCAGCACTTCGGCGAATTCGGTCAGCAGGGCAGCAGCGTCGGCGTTGATCACACCACCACCGGAAACCAGCAGCGGCTTGTCGGCGTCGTTCAGCATGGTCAGGGCTTTTTCAACCTGAATGCGGGTAGCAGCCGGCTTGTAGGGAGTCATCGGCTGGTAGGCTTCCGGATCGAATTCAATCTCGGCCATCTGCACGTCGAAGGGCAGGTCGATCAGCACGGGACCCGGACGGCCGGAGCGCATGATGTGGAAGGCCTGCTGGAATACACCGGGAACCTGACCCGGCTCCAGCACGGTAACCGCCCACTTGGTAACGGGCTTGGCGATAGACTCGATGTCTACAGCCTGGAAGTCTTCTTTGTGCATGCGTGCACGGGGTGCCTGACCGGTGATGCACAGAATCGGAATGGAGTCGGCAGAAGCAGAGTACAGACCGGTGATCATGTCGGTGCCGGCAGGGCCGGAAGTACCCACACACACACCAATGTTGCCAGCGTTGGCACGGGTGTAACCCTCAGCCATGTGAGAGGCACCTTCAACGTGACGGGCCAGTACGTGATCGATGGAGCCGAGACCCTTCAGAGCGGCGTAGAAGGGGTTGATGGCGGCACCGGGAACGCCAAAGGCTTTATTAACACCTTCCAGCTCCAGGATTTTGGCGGCCGCTTCGATTGCTTTCATTTTAGCCATGATGTGTATCCATTCATCAGAGGTGCTCTCGGCACCATGTTGTTGTAAGTCACTAATACAGTGGTGCACAGACAGGCCTGGTGAGGACCTTAACATCTGCGCAACCCATACCCTGATGATACGAAAAAAAATGTGACGATCAACAAGTTTTGGAAATCATTTTTATAATGTGGAAACGCAAAACGGGAATAAAGATGGGTATCAGACTACAAAAGGCAGGGCAAAGTGTTGTTTTGCTTGTATTAGTACAGAGCGGAAAAGTGCTTTGTTAAGCTGTTGCAAGGACCTCTCAGTTTGTGGAAAAGAGTTTCTTTTCTTTTTATATAGGTTCCCGACGCTGGAGCCGGTCGCGCGGAGCACCCGGATATGCAGCAAGTATAGTACAAAAATGTTGTCACATTGTATTCATTTAGCCTGAACAAATCAGTGATACCTTTGCGCTGCCAAATTATTCTTTATCGCCACTCAGGGTATCCTCAAACAGAAGCATAAATGCACTTTTTTGCGTTGCACAAAAAGAAGCCTTGAAAAATTTTTTGTGCAGTGCAATATTGATGGTGCGCGCCAAATCCGGCCAGAGGTAAAGGGTTTTGCAGGCGTGCGGGCCAAGCAGCCCTTTTTCATTCATCAGGAGACGCCACTATGTCATGGTTTGATTTTGCAAAACTGCAGAAAGCGCAACAGGATAATCTTGCTCTGGTTCAGGAACTGAGCAGCAGCCTGCTGGCGAGTGCCGAAAAGCTGGGCCAGCTGCAGCTGAAAGCCGTTACCGAACTCAGTGCAGCCCAGTTTGACTATGCCGGTAAATTGCTGGCAGTTCGTGACCTCAAGGGTCTGGCCGAGCTGAACCAGGCCACCTTCAGCCCCAGCGGCCTGCTGGATCGTCAGCTGGAAACCAACCGCGAAGTGTTTGGTGTGGTCGCCGGTGCTCAGCAGCAGCTGAATGCTTACGGTGAGCAGCAGTGGGCTGCCGGCAGCCAGCAGGTAGACGAGTGGGTAGAGCAGTTTGCCGCCCACGCTCCGGCCGGCTCTGAAAACACAGTGACTGCCATCAAGCAGGCAGTGAGTCAGGCCAATGAAGCCCGTGAAGGTGCCCAGAAAGCCGCCAAAGACGCTGCCGACATTGCCGATAAGGTGATAAAGCAGGCTGCCGAGCAGTCTGAAAAGGCCGCTCGTCAGGTCGCCGAAGCCACTGAAAAAGGCATCAGTGCCGTTACCGCCGCTGCTGCCAATAATAACAATGCCGCCAAGAACGGCCGTGGTGCTGCCAAGGCAAACTGAAACCAAGAATAAAAACAGAGCTGAAATCTGGACGGCCGGGGTAACCCTGCCGTCTTTTTCTGTTTTATGGGCTTGCAGCGGCTTCTGGTATTATGCGGCGGTTTTTATTTCTTAACAGGACGGACAATGCAAATTGTAAAAGACACGGTAGTGCAGTTTAACTACACCCTGAAGGATGAGCAGGGTGAAGTGATGGACACCAACGAAGGCAAGGCACCGCTGGCGTACCTGCACGGTAACGACAATATGCTGGAAGGGCTGGAAAAAGCGCTGGACGGCAAGAACGAAGGCGACCGTTTCAGTGTGACCCTGCCGCCGGCCGATGCCTATGGTGAGCGGGACGAGAGCCTGATCCAGCGGGTATCCATTCGTCACCTGCAGGGTGCCAAGCGCTGGGAGCCGGGCATGGTGGCCATGGTGCACACCGAGAATGGTCCTCGTCAGGTAGTGGTGGTAAAAGTGGGTCGTTTTATGGCGGATGTGGATTTGAACCATCTGCTGGCCGGCCGCACTCTGACGTTTGATCTTGAGGTTGTTTCGGTGCGCGCCGCCACCGCAGAAGAGCTGGAGCACGGCCACGCTCACGGCGAAGGCGGCCATCAGCACTGAGCTGTATGCGCAGCAGCGCGGTTGCGCTCCGCCGACACGGTCGGCTCCGGCAATCCCAACTGCTGCTTCGTGCAGCTTTCGTATTGTCTGCAGGGTCGTAGGTTGCTGATGAGCGAAGCGAATCGCAACATCAGGCCGGCGACGGAATGTTGAAAGAGAGGCGGCGGGGAATTACTTCTCGCCGTCTTTTTTATCCTTGTCGTGCTGCGCCGGGGAGCCACCAAACAGACCGAACATATTCTGAGTGTTGAAATACAACTGTTGCGACTGCTCTACATACTGGCGCATCATTTCCTGCAGCATGGGCACCTGACCCTGCATAAACTCGCTCCAGGCCTGAGTTGACTGCATGCCGGCCCTGGCCTGCACCTCTATCATTGACTGGATGCTTTCATCCAGATAACTGCCGAGCACGCCCTGAAAGGGACCGTAGAAACGAATGATGTTTCTCAGCATGTCGCTGGAAAAGATGGGGTCGCCGCCGCTTTCCGCTTCCTGAATAATCTGCAGCAAAATACTGCGGGTAATGTCTTCGCCGGTTTTGGCGTCCACCACCTGAAAGGGCTCTTCATCCTGCACCAGCCGGCGAATATCGGCCAGAGTCACGTGGCTGCTGGTGTGGCTGTCATACAGGCGGCGGTTGGGGTATTTCTTGATGGTGCGAATACTGTCCTGGGATTTTGACATGCGACACTGGCCCTGAAAAAAGAATAACGGTCAGTGTATCCCAATCGGGCAGGCCGCTCAATTTGGCGACGATTATGAGCAACAGACGAAAAAAACCGCCTTGCGGCGGTTTTTTATACGCAAGAAAATTCATTACCGCATGGTAACAAACTCCTCGGCAGCTGTTGGGTGAATGGCCACACAGGCGTCAAAGTCGGCCTTGGTGGCACCCATTTTCACTGCTACTGCAAAGCCTTGCAGGATTTCGTCCATGCCAAAGCCGATGCCGTGAATGCCCACTACTTTTTCATCATCGCCGGCGCACACCAGCTTCATTTTACAGGGCTGGCGGTGCTGGGTAACGGCGGTATACATGGCGGTAAAGGAAGAGGTGTATACCTTGACCTTGTCGTCGCCGAAGCGCTCGCGGGCTTGTGGCTCGGTCAGGCCCATGGTGCCGATGGGCGGATGACTGAACACCACTGTGGGCACCAGCTCATAGTCCATTTTGGCGTCGGGCTTGTTGTTGAACAGCCGCTCGGACAGCTGACGGCCGGCTTTTACCGCCACCGGGGTCAGCTCCACATAGCCGATGTTGTCACCCACGGCGTACACGCCCGGGGCTGAGGTGTTCTGGTATTCGTCGACCTTGATGTAACCCTTGTCGTCCAGCTCAACGCCGGCACTTTCAAGGTTGAGGCTGCCGGTGAGCGGACGGCGGCCGATGGCCCAGATCAGGCAGTCGACGGTCAGTGACTCACCGTTCTCCAGCGTCAGGGTCAGGCTGCCGTCACTGTGCTTCTCTACGCTCTGAGGCACGGAGTGAGTGTGCAGTGTGGGGCCGTCTGCCGCCATCACTTCTACCAGGGTGTCGGTGAGCAGCGGATCGAAGTTACGCAGCGGCGCGTGTTTGCGCACCAGCAGATGAGTTTCGCTGCCCAGGCCGTGCAGCACGCCGGCCAGTTCAACGGCAATATAGCCGGCACCCACCACGGCGACGCGTTTGGGCTGCTCAGTCAGCTCAAAAAAGCCGTTGGAATCAATGCCATGCTCGGCACCGGGAATGTGCGGGATAATGGGCTCGCCGCCGGTGGCGATCAGAATATGGTCGGCGGTATATTCCTCGCCGTTCACTTCCACCGTGTTGGCATTTTTGAAGCGGGCAAAGCCCTTGATCACCGTTACCTTGTTGTTGCCCAGCACCCGGTCGTAAGACTGATGAATGCGGCCAATGTAGGCCTGACGGCTTTCTACCAGGGTGCTCCAGCTGTGGCCCTTGAGCTCCACATCAAAGCCGTAATCGGCGGCATACAGTTTAATGGCCTCGGCCACCTGAGCGCCGTGCCACATCACCTTTTTGGGCACACAGCCCACGTTAACGCAGGTTCCGCCCAGATCTTTTGCTTCAATCAGGGCGACCTTTTTGCCATGCATGGCCGCCCGGTTGGCGGAGGCAATACCGCCACTGCCGCCGCCAATGGCGATATAGTCAAAATGCTGTGCCATAAGTTTGCTCCGTGTATGAAGGTTCATTCAAAGCCGTTGGCCGATTGTACCTCAAGTAAGAGTGAGTGCCATGGTCAATAAAACAGCAGTCCGGCGGTCAACTGTCGGACACGAGCAGTAAAGGCTTGAACATTATCGCCATTATCACCATGTTAGAGGGTATTCCCTCGGCTGCCATGGCAGCGCGATGGCCATAACGATAAGAGGTACAGGACATGACAAACCCGCTTCTCACCATGGACGGCCTGCCGCCGTTCAGTCAGATAAAGCCGGAACACGTAAAGCCGGCGGTAGAGCACGCCATTGCCGATTGTAAAAAGCGTGTAGAGGCGGTGCTGTCCCGGGATGAAGCATTCACCTGGGACAACCTGGTGGCCCCGCTGGAAGAGGTCAATGATCACCTCAGCCGCATCTGGTCGCCAGTGAGCCACCTTAACAGCGTGATGAACAACGAGGAGCTGCGTCAGGCCTATGAATCGTGCCTGCCGCTGCTGTCGGAATATCATACCTGGATGGGGCAGCATCAGGGCTTGTTTGAGGCCTACCAGAGCCTGGCCGCGCGCGATAACTTCAAAAAACTGAGCCTGGCCCAGCAAAAGGAAGTGAACAATACCCTGCGTGATTTTCGCCTGTCGGGCATCGCCCTGGAAGCGGAGCAGAAACGCCGCTTCGGCGAAATTCAGTCGCGCCTGTCGGAGCTGTCATCCACCTTTGCCAACCGGGTGCTGGACGCTACTCAGGCCTGGCACAAGCAGGTAACCGACCAGGCCGAGCTGGCGGGCCTGCCCGAGTCGGCACTGGCCGCCGCCGAGGCTCAGGCCAAAGCCCGGGAGCTGGACGGCTGGGTGTTTACCCTCGATATTCCGTCTTATCTGCCGGTCATGATGTATGCCGACAACGCTGCCCTGCGTGAAGAAATGTATTTTGCCTTTACCACCCGGGCGTCGGATCAGGGCCCCAATGCCGGTGAGTTTGATAACACCGCCATCATAGAAGAAACCCTGGCGCTGAAGCAGGAGCTGGCCGAACTGCTGGGCTTTGACAACTACGCTCAGGTGTCACTGGCCACCAAAATGGCAGAAAGTGAGCAGCAGGTGCTGGATTTTCTTGAGCAGCTGGCGGATCGCAGCCATCCGCAGGGCAAGGCCGAACTGGCCGAGTTGCGTGAATTTGCCGAAGCACAATACGGTGTGACCGAACTTAATGCCTGGGATCTCAGCTACTACGGCGAAAAGCTCAAACAGCACAAATACACCATCTCCGATGAAGAGCTGCGCCCTTATTTTCCGGAAAATCGCGTCATTCACGGTTTGTTTGAAACCGTAAAGCGCCTGTTCGGCATCAAGGTAGTGGAGCGCTTCGGCGTGGAAGTGTGGCATGAAGATGTGCGCTTCTTTGATATCTTCGACGACACCGGCGAGCTGCGCGGCAGCTTTTATCTTGACCTTTATGCCCGGGCTAAAAAGCGCGGCGGTGCCTGGATGGACGACTGCATCGGCCGGCGCTACCGGGAAGACGGCACCCTGCAAAAGCCGGTGGCCTACCTCACCTGTAACTTTAACGGCCCGGTAGGGGACAAACCGGCGCTGTTTACTCACAACGAAGTGCTGACCCTGTTCCACGAGTTTGGTCACGGTATTCATCATATGCTGACCAAGGTGGACGTGGCCGGCGTGGCCGGAATTAACGGCGTGGCCTGGGACGCAGTGGAGCTGCCCAGCCAGTTTCTGGAAAACTGGTGCTGGCAGCCCGAGGCGCTGGCCTTTATCTCGGGTCATTACGAAACTCACGAGCCGCTGCCGGCAGACTTGCTGGAGCGCATGCTGGCAGCCCGTAACTACCATTCCGCGCTGATGATGCTGCGTCAGCTGGAGTTCGCCCTGTTCGACTTCCGTTTGCATATGGATAAGAACGCTGCCGGGCCGGGCCGGGTACAGCAAGTGCTGGATGAGGTACGCAGCCAGGTAGCAGTGCTGACGCCACCGGCCTTTAACCGCTTTCAGCATGGTTTTTCCCATATTTTTGCCGGCGGCTATGCGGCGGGCTACTACAGTTACAAGTGGGCTGAAGTGCTGTCGAGCGATGCCTTTTCCCGCTTTGAGGAAGAAGGGGTGTTCTCGGCCAAAACCGGCCGTGATTTTCTGCATGCCGTGCTGGAGCAGGGAGGCTCAAAAGAGCCGATGGAGCTGTTTAAACAGTTCCGCGGCCGCGAGCCCAACATAGACGCCCTGCTGCGTCACTCGGGCATTGCTGCCTGAGCCTGTGACTGACAAGGTGGCTTCGGCCACCTTTTTTATTAATGGCACGGGTGTGGAGCCAACACAGATACAAAGGCAAAATAAACCGAGAACTTTTTACATGAGAATAACGCGATGGAGCATGGGGTTACCTCCTGGTTCAGTCTTTGGTGCATCAGCCAGCTGGTAGAGCAGCGTCTGGCCGATGGTGTGCTGCTGTGCCAACGCCATGGCAGGCACTGGCAGCCGCTGCTGGCGGCCGGAGTCTCCTTGCCGGATGTGTCCCTGTCTGTCTCCGGCAAGCGCCCCTTTCAGCGTCTGAGTTACCCCTTTTGTCGTCAGTTGGGTATGGGGTCCGGACAGTTTCTGTCGCTGTCAGCCCAGTATGATGGTTATGCGCTGTTTCTGCTGCAGCGCCGGCGTCATGTCCGTTTATCCAAAACGGCCTGGCTGGGCTTTTTTGCTTCCGTGTTTACTTATGCCGACCGTGCCAGGCAGGCGGTATCATTGCTGCCGTTATTTGAATATTTTCCGTTGCCTTTGGTGCGGGCCACACCTGATGGCGTGGTGGAATGGACCAACCGGGCGGTAAGGCGTATTGCCGGTGAAAGTACAGATAATATGACGGGCCGCTCGTTGCGGGCGTTCAGCCTGGGGGCCGACTGGCCCGAAACCCGGCGTTTGTATCAGCGGCTGGCAAATGAGCCGGAGCTCGGTATGGCGGTAATGGAAAAGCATTATCTGCATCCCAAGGGTCATCTTTTGCTGGGAGAAACCCAGCTCACTCTGGTGCGCACTGCCGACAATCAGCCGCTGTGCCTGATGGGCACCCTGGCCAGCCTGCGACCCAGAGCAACACCATCCCGCGGCATGAACCTGCGCTTTATTCCTGCGCCGGAGCAGCCGGAAGGGGTCATGATCTGCGATGCCGGTAGTCGTATTGATCAGGTCAGTCCGGCCTTTGAACAGGTCACCGGTTACCAGGAAAAAGACGTGAGAGGCAGCCATCCGTCACTGTTGCGCTCAGGATTGCACAGCCGGGCGTTTTATCGGCAGATGAATCAGGCGTTGCATGAGCAGGGACGCTGGCAGGGGGAAGTGTGGAACCGCCGGCGCTGTGGCCAGATTTACCCCGAGCGGCTCAGCATCAGCGCTCTGCATGGTCCTGAAGGTCCGGCTCACCTTGTGGTGGTATTCAGCGAAATCAAACAGCCTGATGCCACCGAGCAAAATACCCCACCGGAAGACAAGGACACGCTCACCGGCCTGGCCAACCGCGCCAGTTTTCAGCAGCGGCTGGCCCGGTATTGCCGGCTGAATGAGCCGTTTGCGCTGATGATTCTGGATATCAATAATTTCCGTCTGTTCAACAACGCCATTAATCACAGAGTGGGGGACAGAGTGCTGCAGGAAGTGGCTGCACGGCTGCGGGACCGGCTGCGCAGCGGCGACGATCTGGCGCGCATTGGCAATGATGAATTTGCGCTGCTGGTGCCGGGCATAGTACATCCGCGCCAGGCGCGTATTTTTGGCCGTCACTTGCTGAATGCCCTGGCCCGGCCGCTGGCCATGGCCGAGCAACAGCTCTATGTGGACGCCACCATGGGCGGTGCCCTCTGGCCCGGCCTGAACGAGAAAGACGCTGAAAGCCTGCTTCAGCATGCCGAGCAGGCATTGTTTGGTGCCAAGCAAAAACGCGAACCGCTGGCGTTATATGACGACAAGCTTAACCGCAGCCAGAGCCGCCGAATCCGGTTGCAGCACGATCTGACCGAGGCCATACGCCGGGGCGGGCTGCGCCTGCATTATCAGCCGATCGTAGATACCGCCAGCGGCACGGTAACCAAGCTGGAAGCGCTGGTGCGCTGGCATCATGCCGAGCTTGGCCCTATCTCACCCATGGAGTTTGTGCCGGTGGCGGAAGAGTGCGGCATGGTGCAGGCGCTGGGAGACTGGGTGCTGAACCGGGCCTGTGCCGATTTGCACCGCCTTAAACTGGCCGGCCATTCCCTGCATATGGCCATTAACCGTTCCAGCCTGGAGTTTCAGAGTCTGGGGCTGGATGGGGAAGAATGGTTATCCATTATCGAGCGCCACGGTCTGGATCCTCAGCAGATGATTTTTGAAATCACCGAGTCGCTGTTTATGCAGGGCAATGAGCATCATCTGGAGCGTATCGATGCCTTGCGCAAGGCGGGCTGCCGCATTGCCATTGACGACTTCGGCACCGGCTTTTCAGCGCTGAATTATCTGCGTGCCTTTCCCATTGATCTGGTCAAAATCGACAAGAGTTTTATTGACCACCTGCCCGGGAATCGCAAAGATGGCTTGCTGCTGGAAGGGATTTTGCGCATTATCGGCGATCTTGGCATGCAAGTGGTGATTGAAGGCATGGAAACACCGGCTCAGGCCGCCTACCTTTCCACTCAGCCCTGCCATTTTTTGCAGGGCTATCTGATTGCCAGACCCATGCCCCTGCGCGAGCTGCTGACTTTTCTGGAAACCTATGCCGGACACACAATACCCGTTGCAGATTGAACTGCAGGATCCCGCCCTTGAGCCTCAGGCTGCCATGCTGCGTACCCGTTTAAGTGATGTGACCGCTGCCGCTCCCTTTGCCCTGGTGCTGACCGATGGCCGGCTGGAGCTGCGCAAGCTGGACGAGCCCAGACTGGGTGCGGTGTTTGTGGACTTTGTTGAGGGCGCTGCGGCACACAGGCGTAAATTCGGCGGTGGCCGGGGTCAGAGTATTGCCAAGGCGGTGGGGCTCAAGCATGGCCATAACCCGCAAGTGGTAGACGGCACCGCCGGCCTGGGCCGGGATGCCTTTGTGCTGGCCTCCCTGGGCTGCACTCTAACCTTATGCGAGCGCCACCCTGTAGTGCATGCATTACTGGAAGACGGTTTGCGCCGGGCGGCCGCCGATGCCGGCATTGGCCACTGGGTGCGGGAGCGGCTGCAGCTGCTGCCCTTTGGCTGTACGCTTGCCGACATTCAGCAGCAGCCTGATGTGGTCTACCTCGACCCCATGTTTCCTCACAAGAAAAAAGCGGCACTGGTCAAGAAAGAAATGCGAGTGTTTCACTCTCTGGTGGGGGCCGACGAAGACGCCGACAGTCTGCTGACTCCGGCGCTGGCGCTGGCCCGTGCCCGAGTAGTAGTCAAGCGGCCCGATTATGCCGGCTTTCTTGACGAAATGGCCCCTTCTGCGCAAATCAGCAGCAAGAACAACCGCTTTGATTTGTATGTAAAAGCGGCGCTGTGATCATGCAACTGGTGTAATGCTGCACGCTCCTATATATTAGATTTATCTAATTATTTATCGTCAGGAGAACACCATGTCTCAGCCTTGTGTACGTGCTTTTCTGGATCAGGACAGCGAAACCTTCAGCTATGTGATCTATGACCGCAGCGGTGGCCGGGCTGCGGTTATCGATCCTGTGCTCGACTTTAATTATCACTCCGGCCGCACCGCCACCACCACGGCACAGCAGCTGGTGGATTTTGTGCGTGAGCAGAGCCTGACCCTGGAGTGGATTCTGGAAACCCATGCTCATGCGGATCATTTATCGGCAGCGCCGTTTATTCAGCAGCAGCTGGGCGGGCGCATTGCCATTGGTGAGCACATTCGCGACGTGCAGGGCATTTTTCAGCGAGTATTCGGGCTGGAAAAAGAGCTGCTGCCCGACGGCAGCCAGTTTGATTATCTGTTTCATGACGGCGAACAATTCAGTGTGGGTGAGCTGACGGTGCGGGTGATGCATGTGCCCGGGCACACTCCGGCGGACGTAGCTTATGTGGTGAATGAGCAGGCGGTATTTGTGGGCGATACCCTGTTTATGCCCGATGTGGGGACCGCCCGCTGTGACTTTCCCGGCGGCAGCGCAGAGCGCCTGTACCAGTCCGTTCAGCAGCTGCTGGCGCTGCCGGACGGCACCGATATTTATGTGTGTCACGACTATCCCAAGGGCAGGGAGCATGAGTGCCGCACCACGGTAGCACAGCAGAAACAGCACAATATTCATGTGCACGACGGCATCAGTCAGGACGCGTTTGTAACCATGCGCAATGAGCGTGATGCCACCCTGGCGGTGCCCCGGCTGATTGTACCGTCCATTCAGGTGAATATTCGCGCCGGTCATTTGCCCGATCCCGATGAACAGGGCCGCCGTTATCTCAAGGTGCCGCTGAACCGGCTTTAAGCCGGCTCCAGCAGCCGGGTAATGGTTTGTGCCTGATGGCGAATATGGCCGGTTACCTGTTCGGCTCTGTCTGATACAGCCGCTGAGCGGGTTTTCAGCTCATCCATGAGTGCCATAAAGCGGCCCAGCTCGGCAGCCTGGCTGTCGGCATGTTTTGCACCCTGCTCTGCTACCGACGTGGTGGCGCGTGAGGTGTCACTGACCTGCTCGGTTACCTCCAGCAGCGTCTGGGTTTGCCGGTGCTGATCTTCCGCCGCCTGCATCATGCGGTCTATGGTGTTGTTTAATGCTGTGCTGGAATCGCCCAGCCGCTCCATAATGCCGGCAATTTCTTCCAGTGAGCCCTGAGTATGTCCTGATAATTTGCGGACCTCGTCGGCCACCACCGCAAAACCCCGGCCCTGCTCGCCTGCTCTGGCGGCTTCAATGGCCGCATTCAGGGCCAGCAGATTGGTCTGCTCGGCAATCTGGCGAATCACGCCGATAATGGTGGCGGCATCGTCTACCGAGCGGCTCAGGCTGATCAGCGCTTCACGGCCGGTGAGGGCAGCCTGGCGGCTTTCGGCAGCACTGTGAGCCAGCTGCTCAGTTTGCCGGCGGCTGATGCTCATGGCTTCCAGGTTATTGTGGGCGGTATGGGCAATATCGTCGCTGGCACTGCGCATCTGTGCGGCCAGATGGTTAAGTTCATTTACCATGGTCAGACTGCCCTGCAGGGTGCCGTCATTGCTGTGTGCCTGCTGCTGAATATCCTGTACTTCGGCCACCATCCCTTCCAGCGCCGCCGACACCCGCTGCAGCTGGCCGGCCCGCTCCTGCTGCTGATGCTGCAGCAGTGCCTGCAGTCCGTTAACGCTCTGAGCAATCTGGCCCAGTTCGCTGTTGGGATGAGTCACCGGCAGGGGCGTAAGCTCACCCTTGTTCAGCAGCTGAGCAAAGGCATTGCGCAGTTCATTAAGCCGGCGTACCACCAGGCCGCGCTGAAACAGATAGCTGAGCAGGGCAAACAGCAGCAAGGCGGCGCACAGTCCGAGCAATATCAGACTGAGCTGCTGATAGGTCTGCAGGCGTTCTGCTTCACGCGCAGCCACCAGGGTGTCAAGCTGGCTTTCAATCTCGCTCAGGCCGGCACTCAGGGCGGCGGCGGCATCAGCACCCTGCTGCTGACCATCTTGTGTGGTGGCCAGCTCACCGGCATAGCGCTGCAGCAGGCTGTTCAGCTCTCTTTTCGGGCCTTCGCCCATTTCTTCCGGTTCAGGCTGGCGCAGTGCAAATTCGTCTGCTTGCGGAGTGTGATAAATCCCCAGCAAAGGCAGGTCCTGCAATTGTTTATTAAGGTTTTTCAGCTCGTTTAGCTGAAAATCGATACTTTTTCTCAGCTGTTCGTCACCTGTGCTGATATAGCTCTGACGCTGGTGTATCAGGCGGGGCAGGGTTGCCAGCATCTCGGCAATCAAGCCTTGATAGCGGTCAGACAGGCTGTGTGCTGCGCCGGCGTAACGGGCAAGGGCGCGCAGTTGATCGGCCATTTCCTGCTCGGCATGCAGCAGCAGCTGCTGGCTGTTGCCCGCCAGCTTGCCTGCTTCGCGAAAATCCAGAGTAAGTTGCCGTGACAGTGATTGCACTGCCTGATAAGCCGGTTCGCCCGCAGGCAGCCCGGACAAAGCACTGGCCAGGTGATTCAGCTGCTGCTCTGCGGTTGTCAGCAGACTGGCGTCTCCGGTGTTCAGATAAGCAGAAATAGTACGGTATAAATCGATATTGGCATGACGGCGCAATTGCTCCAGACTGCTGCGAGTATTGTTATCCCGAGTAAGCTGGCGGTCGCCCATATAAAAGGAACCCGCCAGCAACAAGGCCAGGACCATCAGTCCCAGGGATGATAATAATGAAAACAGCGAAACTTTCATGCGGACCTTCCTTTGTCAGTCAAGGCCGGCAGAATAAGTCACCGGAGTGACAGTTTTATGAAGCTGGCAGATAGACCACGGCTTTCATCAGCTGCTGGTGTAAATCGTGCATGGCCAGCGGCGAGGCGTCTATCAGCTCAAGCCGGCTTTCCTTTTGCGGAGCCAGCCGGTACATGCTGAGCTGATCGGTCTGGTTAAAGGCCCACCAGCCATCCCGGGTATGCAGCACGGCCTTGAGCCGGGCCACCGGCAGAGCTTCACAGAAGGCTTTGGCTGCGTCCGGATCAAACAGCACATCCGTATGGAAACGCCAGCCCACGGTAAAGTGATCATCTCCCTGGCTGGCGTAACGCCGCCAGGGCTGGCCCCGGGTGAGTTTGGGCTCTGGGGCCGCCACCAGCGGCCGTTGTGCTTTACCGGCATGAGCCTGCGGATGAGCCGCCCGGCGCTCAGTGGCATGAGGCTGCGCCAGCCAGTGCAGATCGATTTGCCCCTGCACTGTTTCCACCAGTGCCTGTGCGGGCCCGGGGCTCTGCTCAATATCCCGGCGCAGCTGTTCCAGCCCGGCCTTGCTGCACAGGTCGGTTTTATTGGCCACCACCACATCGGCCAGAGCCAGTTGATCCTGATAGGTTTCATGGTCGCGGTAACGGGGATCCTGCCACTGACGCGGGTCTATCAGACAAAAGGCCGCCTGCAGGCTGAGCACGTTGCGGTAATGCTCGTTGGTCAGTATGTCCATTACCCGGCTGGGATGGCCCAGGCCGGTGGGCTCAATAAACAGCCGGTCTGGCCTGGCCTTGTGCAGCAGGGCGTTCAGCCCAATCTGAAACGGCAGCCCGGCCACACAGCACAGGCAGCCACCGGGAATTTCCTTAATCATGGCACCCTGCTCCGTCAGCAGAGCACCGTCTATGCCTACCTCACCAAACTCATTCACCAGCACCGCCCAGCGCTCCTGCTTGGGTTTGTTGGCCAGCAGGTGGCGCAGCAGGGTGGTTTTACCGGTGCCGAGAAAGCCCATAATCAGGTGAGTAGGAACAGAAACGGTCATTGCATCATCCATATAGCCTATTTTGTTATATTGTAACAAAAAAGAGCCCAAAGGGCTCTTTAGTATGGCGATGGAAAAACAGGCCTCAGGGCTGGATCACCACCCGGCCGGTGAGCTTGCCCGCCATCATGTCGTGGGCAGCATCGATGGCCTGCTCCAGGGTCAGCTCCGTGACGTCATTCTCGTAATTGACCGGCAGGCTTTCATGCACCCGCTGCCAGGCGGCGATGCGTTTTTCTTTGGGAATATGTACCGAGTTGATGCCAAGCAGCTGTACCCCCCGCAGAATAAAGGGCATGACGGTGGTGTTGAGGGCCACGCCACCGGTCAGGCCGCAGGCGGCCACGGCACCGTACATTTTGGTCTGGCTGAGAATGCGCGCCAGGGTGCGTCCACCCACGGCGTCGATGGCGCCGGCCCAGTGCTGAGACTCCAGCGCCGCCGGCTCCTGATCGAGCTGAATGCGGTCAATAATCTCGTGGGCACCCAGGCTTTTCAGCCAGTCGCTGTGCTCGGGGCGGCCGGTAGAGGCATGCACTTCATAGCCGGCCTTGGCCAGCAGTCGCACCGCAACAGAGCCCACACCGCCGGTGGCACCGGTGACCAGAACAGGACCCTGGTCCGGTTTTACGCCGGCCTGCTCCAGTGCCATCACCGCCAGCATGGCGGTAAAACCGGCGGTGCCGATGGCCATGGCGCGTTTGGCGGTCATTTCTGCCGGCAAGTGAATCAGCCAGTCAGCGTTAACGCTGGCTTTTTCTGCCAGGCCACCCCAGGTTTGTTCGCCCACGCCCCAGCCGGTGAGCAACACTTCCTCACCAATGCGATAGGCCGGGTTGTCGGATGCCAGCACGGTGCCGGCAAAGTCGATGCCGGGCACCATGGGCCAGTTGCGTACGATTTTGCCCTTGCCGGTAATGGCCAGCGCATCTTTATAGTTAAGGGTGGAGTAGTCCACCTTTACCAGCACGTCGCCGGTGGTCAGTTGCTGCTCATTCAGGCGTTGCAGGCTGGCGTGAGTCTGCTTGCCGGATTCTTCCAGTAAAATGCCCTTGAACATGATGCTCTCCTCGCACGTTTTTATGGCTTTGAGTGTAAAGAGACTTTTCATAAAAGCCATGGCCCGGCCGACGCCGGATGCCGGTTTTGTGACCGAAGGCGTTACCTGTCAGAAGCGGGTCTGGAAACCTTGATCAAGGCCTCATTCAACCACAGAGAGGCAAGAATGAGGGCTCCGCCCAAGGCCAGCCGGAGCAGATCGGCATCCCGGTTCCAGATAAGCAGATTGACCAGCAGACCCGCAGGTACCAGCGCATTATTCATGATGGCCAGGGCACCGGCATTGACCAGAGTGGCCCCCTTGTTCCACAGAAAATAGCCCAGCCCGGAGGCACCCAGCCCCAGCCACAGCAAAATGCTCCACTGCAGGGAAGTGGCGGGATATTGATCTTGCCCCAGTCCCAGCCAGGCGGGAGTGACCACCAGCAGGGCTCCCAGATAAAAATAGCCAAAGCGGTGATGCTGAGGCGCATTGGTGGGATAACGCTCCTGCAGTACCTTATAACCCACCTGACCCAGGGCAAAGCAGAGGTTGGCACCCTGCACCACCACAAAGCCCAGCAGATAGTCGCCGGTCAGGCCGTTAAAGCGAATGATCAGCGCCCCCAGCACTGCCAGCACGGCGGTAAACAGATAGCCGGGACGAAAGCGCCGGTGCAGCAGATCATAAATCAGGGTCACATAGACAGGGGTAAGCACGGTGAAGATAAGCACTTCCGGCACTGTCAGCAGCAAAAATGACTGATAATAAAACAGATACATAATACCCAGTTGCAGGGCTCCGCACAGCATCAGCCCGGCGGCGAGCCGGGCCGGCTGCCGCCAGCGTAAAAAAGGGGCGAACAATAATGCTGCCAGCACAATGCGGCTGAATACCGAGAAGTAACTGTCTACACTGCCGGCCAGATAAACGCCGATTAAACTGAAGGAAAAGGCCCACAGCAGGGTAACAAAAACCAGATAAGACATGGGTGAAGTGTGTTCATTGGTAAAGATGGCCGACATGATGGCGTAAACCCGGGCATAAAAAAAGCCGGCGTAATACGCCGGCCCGGGACCAATAGCAGGTTTGTCATAAAGGAGAGAATGACGTCCCCAAACAAAAGTGGTTCAACACCACACGCAGAACTTGCTGGGCTTACTCAGCCCGAAAAGGTTGTCAGCGTGGCAAACAGGATTGTCCGACCATAAACCGTTCGTTTTTCAGGTTACTTGCGTCACCCGAGACAGGCAGTACCCCCCATGATGCCACCATGCCCAAACACTGTTTGATCAAACCGTCTTAAAGACGCTCATCACCACGCCGACGATAAACTTGATGGGCGGCATTCTATGGCCGCTTCGCTTATGGTAAAAATGAATTGTTGTCATAAAGGTATGGTGAATATCGATGGATAATCTGTTTCAGCGGCTGGATCTGAACCTGCTGCGAGTGTTTGATGTGCTGATGCAAACGCGCAACGTCACCCGTACTGCCGAGCGGCTTAATTTGTCCCAGTCTACGGTCAGCCATGCCCTTGGCCGGCTGCGCCAGACCCTGAACGATCCCCTGTTTGTGATGACCCGCAAAGAAATGCGGCCCACTCACCGCGCTCAGGCGCTGGCTGCGCCGGTGCGTCAGGCACTGGCTCTGCTGGAGCAGGGAGTGCGGCAGTCGGCAGGGTTTGATCCGGCAAGCTCTGTCCGGACCTTTCGGCTGGCAGTGCCATCTTCCATTGAGCACGGCGTGGTGCCGCAGCTGGTGGAGTTGCTTTATGCGCGGGCACCGGGCTGCCGGCTGGCGGTCAGCGAGCTGGTGAACTCCGATTATGAAGACACGCTGGCGCGGGCCGATCTTGATCTGGTGGTAAGCTTTGCCGGTGCGGATCATCTGTCGGAGCGGCTGCTGACCGATATCTGGTTTCATAATCCCATGGTGTGTCTGTCGGTTAAAAACAGCGGCCTTGCTGACGCATTGTCACCGGCAGAACTGGTGAGCTGGAGCCATGTGTCTACCTCCAACTGGGGGCATAATCAGACCCTGGTAGAAAGCTGGCTGAGTGAAAAGGGGCTGGCACGGCATATTGGTGTTTGGGTGCCGAGCTTTGAAGCACTGCCCCGGCTGCTGGCCACCGGCCGCTATCTGGCCATGGTGCCGGAGCTGATAGGGCGGGATCTCTGTTATTACTATCCGTTGCAGGCACATAACTTAAGCGAACCCTTGCACAGCACCTATGTGCTGGCCCAGCATCCGCTCACCGAGTTTGATCCGGCGCTGGTGTGGTTCAGGGGGCTGTTAAAGGAAGCGGGCGGCCAGTAGCCGCCCGGCAAGATTAATTTTTGGGCAGGGGGACCACCAGCAGATCACAGGGCACTGTGTTCATCAGCTGGCGGGCAGAGGAGGTGAGCAGACTCCAGAAGCTTTGCTCATGGCCACAGATCAGCAAGTCCACGCCGTGCTGCTCTACGGCTTCGTTTACTTTCAGTGTGAGGTCACCGCATATCACCAACTTTTTCTCGATGGGATAATCAATGGCACCCAGGTACTCTTCCAGCCGCTGCTTGGCATCGGCCACCACCTGATCCTGAATGTTATCGATGTCGATATCGATCATCTCGGTGTAGAGATCCTTGAGGTCTACGTCTACATGAATGACCGACAGCTTGGCGTTATTGGCGCGGGCGCGGTCAACTGCCTTGGCAATCACCTTGCGGTTGCTTTCGGTCATATCAACCGCAGCAAGAATGTGTTTGTACTGATACGGCTCAGTCATGACAAATCTCCTTTTTTATCAACTCTATCAATCCGTTAGTTAACAAACCGTGAGCTGCACGAAAGTTTTGCAACCCAGCCAGCATAGGTTATTCAAGCCCGTCTGTACAAGTACCATAAAGTCTAGGGTATCAGGGCTTTGAGCGGCTTTCTGCCAGCAGGGTTTTAAGCTGATGAATTTCTTCCCGCAGTGACGTCACTTCCGTATGCAGGTCTCCCAGCTGGCGGCTGAGCTGCTCACCTTTCTGCCGGTTTGTGTCTGTGGCTTTCTGCTGCTCATCAGCTCTGGGAGACAGCACAGCGGAAGCAACCAGGCCGGAAATGCCCGCGAACAGAGACACGCCGGCAAAAATCACCACAGAGGAAATAATGCGACCGGCGGTGGTCACCGGATAGTGATCTCCGTAGCCCACGGTAGAAATGGTGACCAGTGCCCACCAGATGGCATCTTCGGCGGTTTCAATATTGGAGTCGGGGTGGCCTGCCTCTGTCATCAGAATGGCAATGGCGCTGCCGCTGATCACGACCACCAGCACCAGCAGCATGGAAGCCATCATGGTACTGCCGCTGTTTTTCAGCAGATGACGAATGACCTGGTTGGCCACCCGCAGCATACGCAGCACTCGCAGCACCTGAAAAATACGGCCGTAGCGCAATACATCAATGGCCGGAATGGAAGAGATAAAATCGATCCAGTGTACTTTTAAAAAGCGTTTTTTATTGGGTGCCTGAAACAGGCCGTAGAAGAAATGACTGAGCAAAATCATACAGATGCTGGTATCGAGATAAAGCAGCAGCTGCTTTTCATCGGCGGTGAAAGGGCCAAACTGATGCAGAATAATGGCCACCAGCGAGACAATGGACAGCACCATCATCAGCAGTTCAAAGGCGCTGGGCGGAATAAAACGTACCGGGGATGGCATAAAGCGTCTCCTGTCCTTGGTCACTCACGCCAGGCCTGAATAAGATAGCGACGTGGTGTGTTATGAATATCAGTAAAGGTACCGAGCCTTACCCGGTAACCCTGTTCAGTGAGGAACAGCACTCTGTCCAGCAGCAGCCAGAGTTCCAGCGGATAACGATAGCAATGACGCACCAGCTCAATCTGCTTCACCAGCAGCCGGCGGTCATCAGCAGCAGCAAGCCAATGCTCACTGTGCAGGCTGGCGGGTACTGCCAGCCCCTTCTTGTCGCAGGCCCAGCTCACAAAGTCCGCAAAATCGCCGCTCAGCAATTGTTTGGGAAAGGCCGGCAGCGGCAGATAATCCCGGCCGCCGGTCAGCTCCCGTTGCAGCTCATCAAAGGCCAGCCGCCAGGTCAGCTCAAGATGACGCAGCCGGCGCACCCGCTCACCGCCGGTAACCTGCTGCTGCAGCGGCAGGCGCAGGTCGTGCCGGCTTAACCCCAGATCATGCCGGCGACCGGCGTTCGACAGGGGCACATAACGGTTGCCCTCAATTAAATGATAACAACAGGGTGAAAGCGCCAGAGCGCGCGTGCCGGCCCGGGCTGCATGACGTAAAAAGCGTAAGTGCAGCTCGCCACAGGCGTGCAGGGCCACTGCCTGCTGTTTCGGCTTAAACAGGGCTGCCGCCTCGGGGGCCAGGGCATCGCCACAGTGAAAGTGGTGCTGCAGTGTCAGCTTGTTGGCCAGTGTTTCACCCTGGCGGCACAAGTTCTGATCCCACTCCAGGCTGGTGACCGGCTGCTGCTGCTCTATCGCCAGCAAGCGGCCCAGATGCCCCTTACCGGCGCACCACTCAAGAATGGCGTGTTCTGCTGTGATATTGGCGGCAAAATCTTTTATCTGCGCCCATTTGCGGCCAGGAATGCCATTGCTCCAGCGGGGTGTGGCATAGTCGGCAGCGCGGGCCAGCTCGGGAGCGGTAAAGGCATGCAATGCGGACAGTTCAGGCCGCCATGGTGCCAGCAGCTCAAGCGCTTGCTGCGGATTGCTTTCCAGTTGATCCAGCTGGTCTTCATCAAGGCGCTCAAGCACAGCGGCCAGCTCCGGCCAGGGCAGGGTGCGGCAGCCAAAAGGCATCAGCTGCCAGTCGCCGCTGTGGCGGGCAAGCTGTGTGCTCAGCTGATTAAAAAGGGGGGCGACGTCGCTCATCCGGCAATTATACCCACAGCGCTGCGGGCCGGCATAGCCGTGCGGCAGCACGGCAGGTAAAATGCGGCTTTTGCCAACAATGAGGAAACGCCATGCAGGCCTGGGATGTAATTGTGATCGGTGCTGGTGCCGCCGGCCTGATGTGTGCTGCCGAGGCCGGCAAGCGGGGCCGCCGGGTGCTGGTGCTGGACCATGGCAAGCGCATCGGCCGCAAAATTCTGATGTCGGGCGGTGGCCGCTGCAACTTCACCAACTATTACACTGAGCCGACGGCCTACCTGTGTGACAATCCTCATTTTGTTAAATCGGCCCTGGCCCGCTATACCCAATGGGATTTTATTGCCCTGGTGGAAAAGCACGGTATTGCCTATCACGAAAAAACCTTAGGGCAGCTGTTTTGTGATGACTCGGCGCAGAACATAGTCGACATGCTGGTAGCCGAATGCGATGCCGCCGGTGTGACCATACGGCTGCGTGCCGAGGTGCTGAATGTAGAGCCAATGGGGGAAGGCTTTGCGGTGACCACTGCCGGTGAACCTTACCGCTGCCAGTCTCTGGTGGTGGCCACCGGGGGGCTGTCCATGCCCAAGATAGGAGCCTCTCCGTTTGGCTACCGGCTGGCGGAGCAGTTTGGCCTTAAGGTGCTGCCCACCCGCGCCGGCCTGGTGCCTTTTACTCTGCAGCCGGAAGACAAACAAACGCTTGAGGGCCTGTCCGGCGTCAGTTTACCTGTGGTGGCAAAAAGTGAGTGCGGTGCCCGCTTTGCCGAAAACCTGCTGTTTACTCACAGAGGCGTGTCCGGTCCGGCGGTGTTACAGATTTCTTCTTACTGGCAGCCCGGCCAGCGGGTGTGTTTTGAGCTGCTGGCCGAAGGCAGCCTGACCGGAGCGGTGGCCGAGAGTCCCAATCAGGAGCTGAAAACCTGGCTGGCCCGTTATCTGCCCAAACGACTGGTGGATGCTCTGCTGGCACGGGGCGAGCTGGTCAGTAAACCGCTCAAGCAATATACCCACAAAGAGCTTGCTGCCATTGAACAGCATCTGGCTGCCTGGCCGTTACAGCCCGGCGGCACCGAGGGCTATCGTACCGCCGAAGTGACCCTGGGCGGGGTAGATACCAACGAGCTGTCATCCAAAACCATGGAAGCCAAGAAAGTCCCCAACCTTTACTTTATCGGTGAGGTAATGGACGTGACCGGCTGGCTAGGGGGCTATAACTTTCAGTGGGCGTGGAGCTCCGGTTGGGTCTGCGGGCAGGTGGTGTAACTGTGCACTGACAATAAAGTTTGTACATTCAGCCGGCGGTGACGCCGGCTGTTGTTGGTTACACAATATCCAGCGGGGTTTTACGGTTGGGGGCCGGAAAGGCGTTATTCAGCCGGGACAGTATCTCATCGCTCAGGGTCAGTGTCAGAGCATCGGCGTTTTGCTGTACATGCGCTGGTTGCACCGCCTTGGGAATGGCAATGACATCCCGCTGGCCGTTTACCGGGCGAATGGCCCAGGCCAGCAGCAGCTGCGGCACCGTAACGCCCAGATCGCCGGCGATGATGTTCAGTTCGGCGTTGCCGAATAATTCCCGGCGCAGCCGGCCGCCCTGGGCCAGCGGGCAATAAGCCATGGTGGGTATGCTGTGCTCCCGCTGCCAGGGCAGCAAAGCATGCTCAATACCACGTGAGCCCAGATGATAAAGCACCTGGTTTACCGCGCACTGGTCGCCGCCTTCTGTCCAGGCCAGCTCCTGCATTTCGCCCAGGTCACAGTTGGATACGCCAAAGCGTTTGATCTTGCCGTCTGCCTGCAGCTTTTCAAAGGCCTCCAGGGTTTCTTCCAGCGGAATGCTGCCGGGCCAGTGCAGCAGATAAAGGTCGAGATAATCGGTGCCCAGACGCTTCAGGCTGGCTTCGCAGGCGGCAATGGCGCTGCGGCGACCGGCGTTCCACGGATATACCTTTGACACCAGAAAGGCATCATCCCGGCGGCCTTCAAGGGCCTTTCCTACCACTTTTTCGGCTTCGCCGTCACCGTACATCTCGGCGGTATCAATGAGTGTCAGCCCAAGATCCAGCCCCTGCTGCAACGCCTTGACTTCTGCGGCGCGGGGATTGAGGCCTTCGCCCATATACCAGGTGCCCTGACCAATGGCGGGCAGAGAAACGGCGGGCAGGCCATTAGTGGCTTTCAGTGTGACGCTGGTGTCCATACTTGCCTCTCAGTTATTATGGAAACGGTTTCCATAATATGGTGAAACAGCCGGGCTCGCATTGCAATCGCATTGCAATATCGGGGCAATGTTGTAAAGCTTGTCTTTGTTCACGTTTTACTCTTTACTCGGTCTGAGTCGAAGAGCATCACGCAAAGGAGCGGCACATGTCGTTAAATGCGCAAATTGACGAACGGGCCCTGGTGCGGCGTCATCTCAAGCTGGATCATCTCAATCAGCTGCAAATCGAGAAAATGGCCGATGCCTTTTCCGTTGAACCCGGTGTGGCCAAGGTGGTAGTGCGCAAGCAATGGCTGGATATTGATTATGATGCCGGCGTGCTCACTCTGGATCGGGTGATAGCTCTGCTGGAAGCCTATGGTGGTGAGCTGTCGGACGACTGGTGGACAGCGTTCAAGGCCCACTGGTACCGCAAACGGGAAGAAAAACTTCGTGCCCGTCTGGCCCGGGAAGAAGACAGCTGACAAGTCCGTCGTGGCGGTGCCAAACCCAATCTGTATCAAGGTTTTCTACGGGCCTCGGGAGTAACCTTGCCAGTCTATTCCCTGTTCAGGCGTGTTAATGGATTATCTCTCCTCGCTGTTTCAAAAGGCCGCCATGGCCGTGCTGTGGTTATGTGCTGCTGGTGTGGTTCAGGCCCAGGTGCCCGTGCTGCGCATTTCTGCAGAAAACACCGTCGACCATGTTCAGACAAAAGCTATAGCCCGTTTTGCCGCGCAACTGGAGCAGGCCAGCAACGGCCGTCTTAAGGTGCGTTTCTATCACGGTGCTAAGCTGTTCCGTGACCGGGACGTGATTGCCGCCCTCACTACCGGTAAGGTGGACATGGCGGTACCCGGCATGTGGCAGCTGGATCGCTATGTGCCTGATGCCGGCCTTTATATGCTGCCGCTGTTTTATGGCCGCCCGCCCGAGGTGCACTACCGGGTGCGGGACGGTGCCATAGGCCGGGAAATAAACCGCCGCATTGAAAACAACCTGAATGTGGTTGTGCCCGGGCGCTGGCTTGATCTGGGCTATGCCCACCTTTATTTTACCGAACAGCGGATCAGCGAACACAAACAGCTGACCGGGCTGCGTGTGCGCGTGCCCGGGGGTGCTGCCAACCGCAGCCGGCTGGATGCCTTCAGGGCCGATCCTGTGGTGATTCCCTGGCCCGATGTGCCCAATGCTTTGGCGCGGGGCAGGGTTCAGGGTTTGCTGTCTACTCACGAAACCGTGCGCAGCGCCGCCCTGTGGACCCGGGGTATTCGTTATGGTTTTGAAGACCATGAATATTTTGCCCAGTATGTACCCATGATAAGCCGGGATTTCTGGCAGTCCCTGCCGGCAGATTTACAACAGCAGGTGCGCCACAGCTGGGAGCAGATAGTGGATGATCAACGCACGGCCGCCGCGTCAGCCCAGCAGCAGGCCCGGCAGGCATTGCTGCAAAACGGCATTGAAATTGTCACTCCCGATGCTGATACCCTGGCGGAATGGCGACGTATTGCCCGCCGGCTGGAGCCGGCCATTATCAAGGAGATGAATATCGATACTGAACTGGTGCAGCAGGCACAGCAGGCGGTGACAGACTAATGCTGCACCGCCCCTTTCACTTTTCCGTTTCCAGCGGGCCGCGGAGCACCCGGCTCGGTCGTACCATTATGCTGAGTGTGGTGCTCTTGCTGGCGCTGATGGCCGCTATTCTTGGTCAGGGGCTGTATCTGGATCATCGTAATATACTGCGCAGCGCAGGGGAGCGGTTACAAACTCAGCTGCGCGCTTTTGGCAGTGCCACCGACATTGCATTGCTGTCGGCAGAGCATGCTCTGAGCCGAAGCAGCCATGAGCTGGAGCAACATTCTGGCCAGCCATTATCCGGCCTGGAACTGCGCCGGCTGCTGTTGCACAACCTGGCCCGGGCTCCGGCACTGAGCCGGCTGGCATTGTTCGATGATAAGGGCAATCTGGTGGCAACCGCCGGAGAGGATGCGGGCACGGCTGATATGCCGCCCTGGGTTGCTGCCGGACTGCAGGCAGGCAGCCGCTCTTTTTCCGGTATTGCTCAGGGGCAGCTGGGGGTGGCGCTGCGGGTGTCGGCCCCGGGTGCCGGCGGCGTGCTGCTTGCTCTGTTGGATCAGGAGCGGATTACTGCCGAGCTGGAAAGCGGAGACGGCTTTGAGGGGCAGCACCTTATGCTGCTTGATATGCAGAACCGGTCTGTGCTGCTGGCGGGGGCCGGACCGCATCAGCAAACATTGCTGCGCCAGTTGCAGGAGCAGCAGGCACCGGGAGAGTTTTCCGGCTTTGGCACTCAGCTGGTGCAGGGGCAGGACTATTTATTTGCCATTCGCCAGCTCAGTCAGCAGCCGGTGCGGGCCTTCAGCGCCATTGAACGCAGCCGGGTGCTGCACGGCTGGTATCTCAGGGTGGCGATTAGTGCGGGCGTTTTGCTGCTGGTTCTGGTGCTAACGGCGTTATTTTTGCGCCAGTGGCGTAACAGCAGCCGGCGTGAACGGCAGATAATGAATGATCTTGCGCACCTGCATCAGGCCATTGAGCAAATGCCATCTCCCATTGTGATCACTGACCTCAACAGATGCATTGTGTATGTAAATCAGGCTTTTCTGGCACATACCGGTTACTCCAGTGACGAAGTGCTAGGTATGAAGCCCAATATGCTGTCATCGGGGCGTACACCGCCGGCCACTTACCGGGCGCTATGGCGGGAGCTGAAGCGGGAGCAACCCTGGCAGGGAGAGTTTATCAACCGTATGCGCGACGGCAGCGAGCGTATTGAAAGCGTGATGATAACGCCGGTGCGGGATCTGGACGGGCGCATTGCCAGCTATTTTGCCATCAGCCAGGATGTGACCGGGCAGCATGAAGCCGCAGCCCGTCTGGTGCGCTACAAGGAAATAGTGAATGCTGCCGACGAACTGATGGCATTGGTGAGCCCTGATTATCATTATCTGCAGGTCAATAATCGCTATCTTGAATATCACCACAGAGAGCGCAACCAGATTGAAGGCCACAGCATGCAGGAGCTGTATGGCGAGACTGAGTTCAATCAGCAGATAAAACCCTTGTTTGATGGTGCCGTGGCAGGCCGCCCTTTTGTTATTGAGCAATGGCTGACCTTTGCCGGCAAGGGCCGGCGTTTTTGCCGGATAAGCGGTCATCCGGTTGCCGATACCCACCAGAATACCGAAAGTGTGGCCATTAATATTGCCGACTTTACCGAGCGCAAATTAATGGAAGAAGCGCTGCGTACCAGTGAGCGGCGCTTTCGGGTGCTGTCGGAATTTTCTCCCATGGGCATATTTGAGGCCGATGCCGAAGGCCATAATATTTATTCCAACCGTTATTACAGCGATGTGTTGGGGCAAACCACAGAGCAGCTGATGGGGGATGGCTGGACCCATGCGCTGCATCCGGATGATAAAGAAAAAATACTGAACAGCTGGCATGCCGCCGTGGCCGGACAAAAATCCGAGTGGCGCAGTGAAGGGCGTTTTCTGGACGCCGAGGGCAGACCCCGCTGGTTTCGCTTTGCGGCCCGGCGGGTGGAAGGCACCAGTTTTGAGGAGGTGCGCTACATCGGCATGGCGGTGGATATTACCGAGCAGGTACAGCACAGAGAAATTCTGGAGCAGAAAAACCGGGAGCTGGAGCGGCTGTCTACCACAGACGCGCTGACCGGGCTGATTAACCGGGGCCGCACCGAGCAGATGCTGGCTGAGGAAATTCACCGGTATCACCGTTATGGCACCAGTTTTGGTCTGATTATGCTGGACGTGGATCACTTCAAGCAGGTAAACGATACCTGCGGCCATGAAGTGGGCGATCAGGTGCTGTGCCGGCTGGCGAAGCTGATGCAGGAGCATACCCGGCTAAGTGACTGCCCGGGCCGCTGGGGCGGTGAAGAGTTTCTGATCCTCTGCCCCAACACCGATCTCAAGGGGGTGCAGCAACTGGCAGAAGCCCTGCGGGAGCGCATTGCGAACGAAGACTTTCCGGTTATTGGTCAGCGCACCTGCAGCTTTGGGGTGACCGTGATTGGTCCGGGCGACAATGCCAAAGCGCTGCTGGTACGGGCCGATGAGGCGTTATATAGGGCCAAGAGTGGTGGCCGTAACCGGGTGGAAGTGTCCTGATCACAGCGCACGGCGCAGCACGCCATTATACTGCAGCAGCCGCTGGCGGGCCTCATCGGCACTCAGGCCGGTGAGCAACATTAAAATGGCGGGTTTTACCTCGTTGCCGGCATTTGCCAGGGCTTGTGCTGCTGTGCTTTCATTCTCGCCGGTGGCCTGCATTACAATACGAATGGCGCGGGCCTCCAGTTTTTTATTGCTGGCGTGCACATCCACCATCAGGTTCTGATAGACCTTGCCCAGCCGCACCATGGCGGCGGTGCTGAGCATGTTCAGCACCAGTTTCTGAGCGGTGCCGGCCTTCAGCCGGGTGGAGCCGGTGATCACTTCCGGGCCCACCTGCGGCTCTATGGCAATGGCGGCTTCGCGGCCAATGGCTGAGCCGGCGTTGCAGGCCAGTGCCACAGTGCCGGCACCCAGGCTGCTGGCATAGCGCAGGCCGCCCATCACATACGGCGTGCGGCCTGAGGCGGCAATGCCCACCACCACATCTTTTTTGGTCAGGCCAAGGTCGCGCAGATCCTGCTCGCCCTGCTGCTCGCTGTCTTCGGCCCCTTCCTGAGCCCGGAACATGGCCGCCTCGCCGCCGGCAATCAGGCCGGTGATCATGCCATGAGGCACACTGAAGGTGGGCGGGCACTCGGCCGCATCCAGCACTCCCAGCCGGCCGCTGGTGCCGGCACCGGTATAAATTAACCGGCCACCGCGGCGCAGGGCGGTTTCAATCAGTTCAACGGCGTCGGCGATGGCCGGCAGCACGGCGGCAATGGCCGCGGGCACGGTCTGATCCTGCTGGTTCATCAGGGTCACGATTTCCAGCGCGCTTTTGGTGTCTATGTCCAGGGTGGCGGGGTTGCGGCCTTCAGAGGTCAGCCGGGCCAGATCCTGCAGCAGCGGGTTGTTGGGCATAAGTGTCTCGTCAGTCGGGAAAGTGAATGGCACCCAGCACGGCGGGGCGGCTGGCACCGGTGGCTGCGGGCAGGTTGCCCGGCAGGCTGTGCAGGGTCTGATAAGCCAGCCAGGCAAAGGCCATGGCTTCCATGGCGTCCATATTCACCCCGGCCTCTGTGGTGGTGGCAACCCGCCAGCGGGGCAGCAGGGCGGTCAGCCGCGCCATTAACAGCGGGTTATGGCCGCCGCCGCCGCACACCAGCAGCTCGCCCGCGGGCAGGGCGCTCAGCTGCTGCACCAGCGCGGTGGCAGTCAACTCTGCCAGGGTGGCCTGCACATCGGCCACGGCTTCCTCTCCGGTAAGATGCGTGTTCAGCCAGGCCTCGTTAAACAGCTCACGGCCGGTGCTTTTGGGGGCCGGCAGTGCCAGCCAGGGCTCGCTCAGCAGGCTGTTCAGCAGGGCGGGCAGCACCTTGCCCCGGCGGCCAAGGGCAGCGTCTTTGTCAAAGGGGGCACCGGTATGCCGGCGGCACCAGGCGTCCATCAGCATATTGCCCGGGCCCACGTCGTAACCCAGCACCGGACGGCCCGGCATCAGCACACTGATATTGGCAATGCCGCCGATATTTGCCACTACCCGCAGCCGCTGGGGGTGGCTCAGCACTTGCTGATGAAAGGCCGGTACCAGCGGCGCACCCTGACCGCCCAGGGCCATGTCTTTGCGGCGAAAATCGGTAATGGTGGTAATGCCGGTCAGGGCGGCAAGGCGATTGCCGTCGCCAAGCTGCAGGGAAAAGGGCAGTGCGGCATCGGGCTGGTGCCACACTGTCTGGCCATGGCAGCCAATGGCGCAGACATCGCCGGCAGTCATGCCGGTTTCATCCAGCAGCTGCAGAGTTACTTCTGCATAGGCCTGCCCCAGCGCCACATCCAGCTCGCCCCACTCGCGGGCGGTCACGGCATCGCCGCTGGCGAGGGCTAGCAGCCGCTCCCGCAATGCGGGCTCAATGGGTGCGCTGGTGCTGGCCTTCAGCGTGATTTCACGGCCATTGGTAGCCACCAGTACGGCGTCTATGCCGTCCAGACTGGTACCGGACATAATGCCGATATAATGTTCCATGTGCTGCATTGAAAGTATCCGGATCAAAGCTGATAGAGGCGCGCCAGATAGCGGGCTACGCCGTCTTCATCGGCGCTGAGGGTGCGATCATGGTGGGGCAGGGCGTCCTGCAGCCGGGTGTGGGCATTAGCCATGACTACGCCCTTGCCGGCACGGCGCAGCATTTCATAATCGTTCATGCCGTCACCAAAGGCGATCACCCGTTCCAGCGGTGTGTTGCGCTGCTTTGCCAGCGAGGCCATGGCCGAACCCTTGTTCACCTCGCCGTGCATCACTTCCAGGCAAATGGGCAGCGAAAACGTGATATTGAGCCGGTCGCCGAAGTGGGCCAGCAGCATGTCTTCCACCTTTACCAGCTGATCGTGATCGCCGGCGAAGAACACCTTGTCAATGCCCTCCATGCTCAGGCGGCGCAGGTCGGTAACCCGATAGCGAAAGGCACTGTCGGGACTGAAGTCGAGCAGTACCGGCAGCGGCTCTTCCACCAGCCAGTGATCGCCCTGATAAAGGTTAAGGTGCACCTCGGGCAGGCGAAAACGAAACAGCAGATCTTCCACCATCTCCGGCGGTATGCTGCGGTTATGCAGCAGCTTATCTTGTGCATCGTGAATGCGGGCCCCGTTGCTGGTGACCAGAGTGACGTTTAATCCGAGCTGATCACGAATGGCGCGCACATCCACATGATGGCGGCCGGTGGCCACAATAAATTCCACGCCCCGGCGGGTCAGCTCGTGCAGCACCTCACGGGTATAGCCGGAAATACGGTGCTGGCTGTTGAGCAGGGTACCGTCCAGATCCGAGACGATAACGTCATACATATCAGGCTCCTGAGGTTATGGATGGCGTTCAAAGAAGTCGAGAATGGCGTTCAGGGCCTGCTGGCGCTGGCGGTCCTGCTCAATAAACAGCTCATGAGATGCTTTGTCTATGATCAGCGGGCCGCCGCCGGCACAGTGCCCCAGCGCCCGGCAGAAGCGGCTCTGGGCGCTGTTGTCTACCACCACGTCCTGGCTGGCCTGCAGCACCAGCACAGGGGCGGCAATGCGTCCGGCATCGGCGATGGCCTGGTCACCGGCGGCCAGCCCCTGTGCCAGCCACTGCAGGCTGACGCCGCCCAGCTGCAGCTCAGGGCGCTGCCGGTACAGCTCCCGGAACAGCCGGTAGCGCACTTCACTGTGAGTCAGCTCGTTGTCGGCAAAGGGCGTTTCTTCATAGCCGCCCTGACCGGGCGCATAACAGGCTTCGTGGCCCAGCCAGCGGCAGCCGGTGCCGAGCACAGTCACCAGCCCATCCGCCAGCAAGCGGGGCAGAGGGCCGAGATAAATGCCCATCATGGGTGAAGACAGCGCCGCCGCCTGCACCCGCACTTGGGTTTGCGCCAGCCACTGCGCCGATATGGTGCCGCCCATGGAATGGGCCAGTAAATACAGCGGCTGCGGGCCGGCGGGCCGCACCACCTGCTGCACAAACTGCTCCAGATCCTGCACATAGTCATTAAAGTCGGTGATGTGCCCCATAATGGGATCGGCGGTAAGACGCTGAGCCAGGCCCTGGCCGCGATGATCGTAAAGGTAAACGTTATAGCCGTTTTCAAACAGATCCCGGGCCAGCTCCTGATATTTGAGATAAGACTCGGTGCGTCCGTTCACGATAACCAGGGTGCGTTCATGTTCGGGGTGAGTGAGCGCGGCCCAGGGCAGGCTGATGTTCTGATGGCCGGAAAACTGGCTTTCGGTGGCGTGGGTCTGCCAGTATTGCTGCAGACCATCAAGACCGAGGCCGGTCAGTTCGGCCTCGGTGGTAAAGGTTCTGGTCTGAGCAATGGCAGTATTCATGGCAAGGCAGACCCCAAGCAGAAACAGGCGGGCAAGCATGGCGGCTCCGGACGGTTCTTGAATGATAAGAATGCTTCCAGTGTAGCCCTCTTACCTGTGTTACTTACGCTGGCGATACACCTTGAGCACGTTGGGCGTAACCCGAATCTTGCGCATGATATTGGCCAGATGAATGCGACTCTTGGTAGTGATCAGCAAATCCACCACATAAACACGGCCGTCTTTTTCTTCGGTGGCGATGCTGTGAATATTGGCACCGGTGGCGGCAATCACATTGGCCAGCTCTGCCAGAGCACCCTGATGGTTGATGATTTCGATGGCGATTTCGGTTTTGAACTCATAGTCGAAATCCTGCTCCATATCCCACTGTACCGGCAGGTATTTATCGGGCTCTTTGTTATAGCCGCGAATATTCTTGCACGACTCCAGGTGCACCACCAGACCCCGGCCCGGGCTGATGTGCGCCACTATGGGATCACCGGGAATGGGGCGACAGCAGTTGGCAAAGTTCAGCAGCATGTCGTCGGCCCCGCGAATGGGCATTTTCTTGACGGCTTTCGGGCTTTCGGCAGGGGCATCGTCCAGCAGCCGGCGCGCCACCACCACACTCATGGCGTTGCCCAGGCCAATATCGGCCAGCAGATTATGAATGGAGCCGTGTTTGGTGTCCTGCAGCACCCGCTCTACCCGCTCTACCGGAATGTCTTCCAGGTTTTTGGCACCCAGTGCGTGGTTAAGCAGGCGCTTGCCCAGCAGTACCGATTCTTCGGTGCGCAGGTTTTTGAGGAACTGACGAATTTTGGTGCGGGCGCGGGAGGTCACCACAAAGTTGAGCCAGGCGGCGTTGGGCCGGGCGCTGGGAGCGGTAATGACTTCTATGGTCTGGCCCGAGTGCAGCGGCTGGCTGAGCGGATAAGGCTGACGATCCACCCGGGCACCCACGCAGGCATGGCCAATGTCGGTGTGCACCGCATAGGCAAAGTCGACCGCGGTGGCACCGCTTGGCAGCTCAAGAATACGGCCTTCCGGGGTGAACACATAAATTTCATCGGGGAACAGATCGGTTTTGACCCCTTCGATAAACTCAAAGGAAGAACCGGCGCTCTGCTGCAGCTCCAGCAGGCTTTGCATCCAGCGCTGGGCCCGCACCTGTGCCGTGGTGCCCGAGGCTTCACTGTCCTGTTTATAGGCCCAGTGTGCCGCCACCCCTTTGTCGGCCATCTGATCCATGTATTCGGTACGGATCTGCACTTCCACCGGCACCCCATGCGGACCCACCAGAGAAGTGTGCAACGACTGATAGCCGTTGGTTTTGGGAATGGCAATATAGTCCTTGAACCGGCCCGGCCGCGGCTTGAACAGAGTGTGCATCTGGCCCAGCACCCGGTAGCAGGTGTCTATGTCTTTTACGATCACGCGAAAGGCATAGATGTCCATTACTTCGTGAAACTGCAGCTCTTTTTTCACCATCTTGTTATAGATGGAGAACAGGTTCTTTTCCCGGCCCTTTACCTGTGCCTCTATATGAGCGTCGTCCAGCCGGCCTTTTATCTCCGCCAGAATGGACTCGATAATTTCACGGCGGTTACCCCGGGCCCGGCGCACCGACTCCCGCAGCACACGGGTGCGCATGGGGTAGAGGGCTTCCAGGCCCAGCTCTTCCAGCTCGTTCTTGATGCTGTGAATGCCCAGCCGGTTGGCAATGGGGGCGTAGATTTCCAGGGTTTCCCGGGCAATGCGGCGGCGTTTGTCGGGACGCAGAGACCCCAGCGTACGCATATTATGGGTGCGGTCGGCCAGCTTGATCAGAATGACCCGAATATCCTGGGTCATGGCCAGCACCATTTTGCGGAAGTTCTCGGTCTGGGCTTCTTTGCGATCCCGGAACTTGAGCTTGTCGAGTTTGGAGACGCCTTCCACCAGTTCGGCCACATCGGCACCAAACTGCTGCTCGAGCATTTCCCAGGTGACCGGCGTGTCTTCTATGGTGTCATGCAGCAGCGCGGCCATCAGGGTTTCCTGATCCAGGTGCATTTCACACAAAATGCGGGCCACGGCAACGGGATGGGTAATATAGGGTTCACCACTGGAGCGGGTTTGCCCCTGGTGAGCATCGCGGGCAACGATGTAGGCAGCTTTGAGCTGCTCCATCTGCTCGGGCGGCAGATAGGTGACGGCGATTTCTTTCAGTGGTTCAAACAGATACAAGAGAATACCCCGACAAACAAGGCCGTTGACACGCGCTGCAGCAACAAGGGGCCCGCATGGCGCGGGCCCGTCAACAAGGCAATGGCGGTGTTAGCCGCGGCCTTCGGTAATGGCAGCCACAGCTGCCAGCTCGGCGGCTTCCATTTCCTGCTGTTCCTGACGGTCCTGAGCGTCCATAACGGCGTGGTTAACCAGACCTTCTTCAATTTCGCGCAGGGCAATAACGGTGGGCTTGTCGTTTTCTTCTTCTACCAGCGCATCTTTGCCCTGAGTAGCCAGCTGACGGGCACGACGGGCTGCAACCAGCACCAGATCAAAACGGTTGCCAACCTGTTCTACGGCATCTTCAACAGTAACGCGGGCCATAACAGACTCCAATGATTAAAAAAGGTGCAAAATTCTAATGGATATTAGCTTATTCCGCCAGTAGCCGGGAAAGCAAGCCCTGGTAACGGGCGGCCTGCTTGCCGGTGTTGGCGCGCTCAGCCTGAACAATGGCGCTGAGCTGATTGAGCGCATGCTCAAAATCGTCGTTCACCAGTAAATAGTCATATTCGTGATAGTGAGACATTTCCGATACTGCCTTGGCCATACGGCCCTTGATTACGTCGGCGCTGTCTTGCTGGCGGGCGTTCAGCCGGCGCTCCAGCTCTTCGCGGCTGGGGGGCAGAATAAAAATGGACTTGGCCCCGGGCGACTGCTCCCGAATCTGACGGGCACCCTGCCAGTCGATGTCGAGCAGAATATCAATGCCTTCTGCCAGCTGCTGATCAATCCATTCACGGGAGGTGCCATAATAGTTGCCGAACACTTCGGCCCATTCATAAAAGGCACCCCGGTCGATCAGGGTTTTAAAATCAGACTTGTCGGTAAAGTGATAGTGCACACCGTTTTCTTCACCCGGGCGAGGGGCGCGGGTGGTGTGCGATACCGATACCTGCAACCTGCCATCGGTGCTGGGGCGGTCGAGCAGAGCCCGGATCAGGCTGGATTTGCCCGCACCGCTGGGGGAAGAAATAATAAAAAGGGTACCGATGTGCGCCATAGTATTTGCCCGTTCGTGATACGTATCCAGCCACCGGCTGGGATCAGGGGCGGCCAATCCTACCAGAAAGACCGGCATAAAAAAATGGCCGCTGCAAAGGCAACGGCCAATTAAAAAGTAACTATAGCTTGCTGCGGAAGTGCCCTCCACGCAGATTTCATTATGATCAGCACGTCGGTTCGGCTCTATCAGTTTTTTCCTGCCGAAAACTTCGTAATTTCCGAGTTATTTTTTTCTGTTAAATGATCGGTAAGTCCTTTCTTGGGTCTCCGGTCTGTTGAAAAAAGTCTGCTTTTATTAACCAAAAAGGAGTTTGTTATGTGGGAACTGAACACGCTGCTGACCCGGGGCATGAACATAGACACCCTGTTTGTGCATTCTCATGATATGAGCCTTTATACCCTTGAGGCCCAGCTGGGTGAGGATCGCCGGCCGCTGGCAGAAAACGGCCGTGTGCTGTCGTTTCGCAGCATAGAGCATGCCCGCCAGCACCTGAGTACACTCAAGGTGGCCCGCTGTATGCTGGTGCAGGCCTCGGCCTATCAGGAAATGTGCGGTCAGGCCCCCGCTGCGCCGCCCATGGAGCTGGAAATGAGCTGGCCCGGCTGGCAGGCTCAGTAATAAGCTGCATTTTAAATGTTACTTTAAGTGTGATCAGGATCAAATAATTTTTGCACATTTTGTGCGGCAATGGCACTTTGCTGAAGCGGCCGGTGTTGCCGGCCCGATAATAAGGAGCTGCCATGAGTGCCGAACTGCATGCCTGGAAACCTGCCGGTGAGCAGGACTTAATAGATGTTTGCGATAAAACGCGGCCCCGCTGCCCGCTGGCTCATAACGAGCAGCTGCACTGGGCCGTGTTGCGCCAGCAGGAAGCGCGGCAAGTGCTCAGTGATCACAGCACTTTCAGTAATAAGGTATCCCGGCACGTGTCGGTGCCCAATGGCATGGACCCACCCCGGCACGGCGATTATCGCCGGATTATTGAGCCTTATTTTAGCCCCGAGCCCATGGCTGAATTCCGGCCCCGCTGCCAGGCCGTGATTAATCAGCTGAGCCAGCGGTTGAGCGGCGAGGTGGAGCTGATCACGCAGTTTGCCGAGCCGCTGTCTTTGCAGCTGCAATGCGCCTTTATGGGCTGGCCCGACTCATTGCACGGCCCCCTGCGTGACTGGACTGCTCGGCAGCATGCAGCCACCCGCAACAGGGACAGTATCGCGCTCAAGGCCCTGGCCGAGACCTTTGACGGCTATATTGGTGAGCAGCTGACCCGGCGCAGGCAGCAAGGCAAAGACGCCCCCAACGATGTAACCACCCGGCTGCTGGCCGAGCGCATAAACGGCCGTGCACTTACCCATGAAGAGCTGGTCAGCCTTATTCGTAACTGGACAGTGGGCGAGCTGGGCACCATTACCGCCTGTGTGGCCATAGTGGCGCATTATCTGGCGGCCCATCCGCATATTCAGCAGCAGTTAAAGCAGGATCCTGGCCTGCGGCCGGCTGCCATTGACGAGATATTACGCATTCATCCGCCCCTGCTCAGTAACCGGCGCATAACAACCAAAGAGGTTAAGCTGGGCGATACTCTGCTGCCCGCCGGCAGCCGTTTAACGCTGCTCTGGGCCTCGATAAACCGGGATGAAGCCATCTTTGGCAACCCAAATACGTTTCGTCCCCTTGAAAACCGGCCCCACAACCTGCTTTATGGTGCCGGTATTCACGTTTGCCCCGGCGCACCCTTGGCCCGCATGGAGCTGGAGCTGACCCTGGATGCTCTGCTGAACGCCGGCATGCTTGGCCTGATATCCGGCAAAACACCGGTAAAAGCACAGTATCCCGCCGGTGGCTTCAGTGAGCTGTGGGTCAGGGTGGAGTAACGAATTGAAAGGCTATACGCCTGAAAAATGCACATTCAAACCTGATTGTGCTCCTGAACTGCCATTGCTAGCATGAAGCCCTGTATATAGAGGCATACAGCTGTTGGTGACTGCAGAAGGCTTTTCAGCACCCGCTGCTTGTGATCTCCACGCGAAACAGCAGTGCGGTTGCGCTCCGCCGACACGCTTCGGGCCCATCCATGGGACGCTCGTCAAATGTCATCCCTGACATTTGACGGTCGGCTGCGGCAATCCCCACTGCTGCTTCGTGTAAGATCGGCGTTGCTTGTGAAAATAGCTCTTCAGCTTCGAGCGTCTCGATGAGGGTACAACGTTTGGCATCGTTTGGATTTAGCAGTTTAACGCAGCAGCGCCAGCAGACTGTCGGCATCGGCGGGCAGTGTCTGGCTGCCGGTTTCGCTGAACAGGGCATCGGCCAGGGCCTGTTTTTGCTGCTGCATTTGCTGAATGCGCTCTTCCACCGTGTCGGCGGCCACCAGCCGGTACACAAACACGGGCTTGTTCTGGCCAATGCGGTGAGCTCGGTCGGTGGCCTGATTTTCCACCGCCGGGTTCCACCAGGGGTCTACATGTATCACCACGTCGGCGGCGGTCAGGTTGAGGCCGCTGCCACCGGCCTTGAGGCTGATTAAAAACACCCGCACGTCGCCCTGCTGAAAACTGTCTATGGCTTGCTGGCGGTGGCGGGTCTGGCCGGTGAGCTTGCTGTAGCCAATGCTCTGGCGGTTCAGATCTGCTTCAATTAACCCCAGCACTCGGGTGAACTGGGAAAACACCAGAATGTTGCGGCCTTCTTCCAGCAGACGCGGAATGGTTTCGCTCAGCCAGTCCAGCTTGGCATGCTCCTTTACCGCGGCGGCCTGCTCCAGCTTGACCAGGCGCGGATCAATACAGGCTTGGCGCAATTTGAGCAGGGCATCGAGAAATTCAATATGACTGCGGGCCAGCCCCTGACGCTGAAACAGCTCACGAATGCGCTGCTCCATGCTCACTCGAATACTTTCATACAGGGCCCGCTGTTTGCCCTGCAGCTCCACATATTGAACTATTTCGGTTTTCTCCGGCAGCTCTGTTACCACTTCCGCCTTGGTGCGGCGCAACATAAAGGGCGTCAGCTTGCGGCTGAGCAACAGATGGGCACCATGATCGCCATGGTTTTCAATGGGCTGGCGAAAGGCCTTGTTAAAGGTGCTGCGTCCGCCCAGTAGCCCGGGCAGGGCAAAGTCCATCAGTGCCCACAGCTCACCCAAATGATTTTCCAGCGGGGTACCGCTCAGGCACAATCGCAGGCCTGCCTTCAGCTCGCGCACTCGCTGGGCCGCCTTGGTCACGGGGTTTTTGATGGCCTGGGCTTCATCCAGCGCCAGCACGCTGAAATGTTGCCTCGCATAATGTTCATGATCCCGCAACAGCAGCGGATAGGTGGTCAGCACCAGATCCGCCTCGTCCAGCTGTGCCAGTGCGCTTGCTCGTTTAGGGCCGTGCACGGTGATTACCTTGAGTGCCGGCGCAAAGCGGGCAGCTTCGTGCTGCCAGTTGCCCATCAGGCTGGTGGGGGCCACTATCATGGCGGGCTGTTGCAGCTTGTTGTTTTCCTTGAGGTGCTGCAGCAGCGCCAGCGTTTGCAGGGTTTTGCCCAGGCCCATGTCGTCGGCGAGAATACCGCCAAAGCCGTAGCGGTGCAGAAAGTCCAGCCAGTTCAGGCCCTGCTGCTGATAGGGGCGCAGCTCGGCCTGCAAACCGGCGGGGGCGGGCACGGTTTGCAGACCAGTAAAGTGTTGCAGTTGTGCCATCATGGCGGCGGTGGCCGGTGCCTGACGCGTATCGAGGTTGGGCAGCTCACCCAGCAGGGCGGCCTCAAAGGGAGGCAGTGAGACGGCATCGTTCAGCTGGTTGCCGTTATACAGCTCCAGCAGCAGGCTGCCGATGGTGGTGAGCGGCTGCGTATTCAGTCGCAGCCAGTTGCCGTTTACGGGCAGCAGCAGCTCGTCCGGCATGCCCGCCTGCAGCCAAGCACCCACCAGCTCTGTGGTATCGAGTTTGGTGTTACCCAGCTGCACCCCCAGAGAGAAGTCGAACCAGCCCTGCTCGCCGTCCTGCAGTGCCATTTCAAAGGTGGCATCCTCAATATCGAGCCGATAGTCCGGATCGTAGCGAATGTGCCAGCCTTCTTGCTCCAGCTCGGGAAAGTCGTATTCAATATGCTGCTGCCACTGGTCGAGCATCATCTTGCTGTTGCAGTCATCCGGGGTCCACAGGTGGTCAAGCTCGGTGTTCAGATAAAGGTTGAGTCCAAACAGCCAGTCACAGGCGTCTTTTTCTGCTTGGTAGTCTCGTTTTACCAGATATTGACGGCCTTGATGTTCGTAAATGGCTGAAGGCTCGGGGTTAACCACATCATAGGCGGGGGGCAGTATGATATCGGCATACTCAAAGTACAGTCGTCCGCCCGGCCTCGAAGCCCCTGAGGGAGTGTGCACCACCGTTAATAACAGATGCGGGATGGGTGTGTCAGCAGTCACAAAATCCGGCTCTCGGGCCAGTGGCAGCTGCTCTGTGGTAAAGGCCCGGCGCAGCTGTACCGCCGCCATGGCCATTTGCTCGTCCGGCACCGGCGGCATGGCACACAGATGAGCCAGCCGCTCTGTATCAAGCGGGGTAATAACGTCACCAATGGTGGCGTTTTTGGCATCAAGGTAGCAGGGCGGCTCAGTGGCAAGCAGTTTCCAGCCCGACAGCCCCTCCAGTTTGGCGTTCAGCTGATGGCCCTTGGCAGACGCTTGCCATTTCCAGCTTAGAGTGCGGGGCTTACCCTGCTGTATGGGCCTGCTGCCTTTTGCTGTGAACAGACGTTGAGTCAAGAACAGCCGGGTAAGGGCTTCATGGCCGTCTTCGCCGCGCAGTATCAGGGTGTCGTTATAAAAGGGAGAGGAGGCAGGCAGCAGCCTGAAAATTTTAATGTCTTCTGGCAGATAAAAACCCGGCGCTCTGTCGGTGAGATCATACATACTGGCCAGGTGGGGTTTTTGCTGGCCCCAGCTGCCGTTCTTTTTCAGATAGGCTTTGTACAGTGCCAGCTCAAACCGGCCTTTGCGCTGTTCCAGCCGGTACAGCAGATAATGCCGGCCGGGTTGCAGTTCACCGATGTTAGCCTCGGGTTCTGTTTCCGGAGGCAGGGTAGCCAGCCATTGCTCCAGCTTACTTATCGCAGGCTCGGCGGCTTGCTTGTTTGGTTTGCCCAGCCACTGCAGCGCCGCGGCCACTCCGTGCTTACAGTTGAACTGCACCGGGCAGCTGCAGTCCGACACCAGCATGTCGTCTTCCCAGAACACATACACCTCGTAAGGCTCGGTGCCCTGTACACCGGCAATTAATTGCTCATGCACCTCATCCAGTCTGACCGAGAATACCCTGTGCTGGCGAAAGTAGCGCTCGCCCCGGTCAAAGGTCGCGGCATCGGTCATGTGTTGAATGTCGTAAAGAGTAAAGTGCATAAGCTACGGCCGTAAAAGTGAATGGGCGTGATGACTGTAATGATGGATCAGGGTGCAGGCAAACGGTGTGACGTTACCGATAAGGCTCAGTCGTTGCCGGGTTTTTCTTTTGCTGGTGGATTCTGCCGCACCACATCGACCTTGTGTTGCTCCTTGGTCCATTTGCCCTGAGGCTTGTCGATGTACTGGAAATATTCGTTGGTAAAGCTGCCCTGGCTGCAGGTGTGGCGATACCAGGTGGTGGGCACTTGTTGGTAGTTGAGCACGCTGTTGAATACGCCCGGGCCGGTCATGTCATATACGCCCTGAATGGTGTTTTCCCGAATATTGGTGAGCATCTGCTCAATCAGTTTCTGCAGATTGGGGTTATTCGGTTTGCTGGCAATAAAGTAATTGGTGAGTTCGTTGTTTTTGCGAATGATGTACAGCTCTTCATGCTCAGGGCGAATGGTGTAACCCAGCGGCCACACGGCATGCGCATCAATATCCAGATACACTCCGCCGTACTTTTGCAGCACCAGAATACGCCAGAAATCGGCCTGAGAAGCCCCAATTTGCAGCCGGGAGTAAGCTTCAAAAATCTCCGGAGAGTAGTTTGCCTGAATGAACTCGGCCCTGGCCTCGGTGATCATGAAGCGGTACTCAAAGGTGGGCGACATAATGCGGTTGAACAGGTAGTTAAGATAAACCGGCAGGGTGGCTTTATCGGTGTAATTGGTCTGCCAGATGATGCGGGGGATGGCCCTGTCCGCGCCTTTAATCAGCGCCCCGGAGCGCGCCGGCAGGGTAAAACGCTTGTCTGGAAAAAAGTAATGAAAAGCATAGCTCAGCACCTTGGTGATGTTGGCAGCAAGCTTGATGAGTCGGTTGGCAATAACAATGTGCGCCTTCACGGGGGCTCCTAGCGTGTAAAAAGTCTAAGATGGCTACTTTAGCACGGCAGGGCCCCGTTTTTAGGTTGCGATAAAGATAAAAAGCAGCAACATTGGTGTGCTTGTGAACTTTATTCAATCTTGCGTCTGTGCTGTTACTTACTGAGCAGCTGTCTGGCAAAGTCTTGGGTTTTGCCGGCAAACAGCAGTGACTGGGTATAGCGGGTATAGGCTCTGGCCCGGCTCAGCATGTCTGAGTAAGGAGTGCTTTCGCAGTTGTCAGCCTGCAAATCCAGCCCGTTTTCTTCAATGGCAAAGCACTCGGCCCGGTCGTCAGCGGTCACGTCAAAGCGCACCAGACGGCCATTTTCAATGCGGCTTACGCTCTGGCCGGAAGAGTAATGAGCAAACCCGTGATAGTTGTTCGCCAGCAGTGACTGGCCGGTAAACCAGGGCACATTACCGCCCAGCCAGTCAATAATGGTGGGGGCGACATCCAGCTGGCCGGCCTGCACCGGCAATTGCCTGGCAGGCAGGGTGCCGTCGGTTGCCAGCATCAGAAAGGGAATGGCGTTACGTTGCAAGCCTTCCGGTGCAATGCTGGCGGTATGATCTGCCAGCAATACTATCAGGGTGGGCGCTCTCAGTACGCCGGGCAGGGCATCCATAAAGCGCTGCAGCGCGCCATCGGCATGATGAATAACATTACGCCGCAGGGCCGTGCGGTCATCTTTACCAAAGACATAATCACTTTCCTTTGGCAAAAAGGTGTCGTGAGTGGTGCCGGTATTAATGGCCATCAGATAAGGCGCAGAAAGACTACCGAGTTTGTTCAGGGCAAATTGATAGATATCGTCATCCATATAGCCCCAGTAATTTTCTGTGCCCTCAAAGGTATAATCCGACTTGCCATAGGAATGGGTAAAACCCAGAGTCTGCGCAAAGGCACCCACAATGCCCTTGCCGCTGCCCTGAACAAAGTGAGTGTCCCAGCCCTGCTCTTTCAGCAGGCGGGGCAGGCAGGCGTAGTCGGCACCCTGCAGCTGAGTGCCGGCCACACCGCCGCCTATGGGGTTGGGAAAAGAGCAAAAGGTGGCAAACATGCCTTCAACGGTACGGTAGCCGTCGGCATACATGGCCTGAGTAGTCAGGCTGTTGGCTCTCAGGTGATCAAAGTGGGGGGCAGCATCCACTTGCTGTGCATAGCTGTACAGATCGGCGGCGGTCCAGCTTTCCAGCAGCACCATCAGCACATTGGCCCGTTTGGCAGGAGCGATAAATTCAGCACTGGCATCATACTGGCGGGCCAGAATGCGAAGATCCCGTTCAGAAGGGGGCGGGGTTAATTGCTGTGCTGCCCGCTTTTCTCCCTTGGAAAGATAATATGTAATGGCATAGGGCGCATTCCAGGCCAGACCAGCCTGTTGTGGGTCGCCAATTTTATAGGCGCTCATGGGAGACTGAGGCGCATCGGACCAGCCGCCACGAATGGCGGTAGCCGCCACCACCAGCCAGGCCATGAGCAGGGCTGTGTTGTATGCCCATGCTGGCTTGCGGCCGGCAGACGGCACTAACGCCAAACGCCAGATAAAGAAGGCAGCAGCCACCGTCAGGCCCGTCGCTGCCAGTACCTGGGGCAGATAGGTAGTGAAAGCCGTTGCCAGCAGGCCCTGCTCCAGCCCTTTGCCGGTAAATACCTCAAAGGTGACATGCCGGCCGGCTTCCAGCATATAAATGGCATCGCCTGTGGTGGTTAAAATAAGCCAGACCGCAGCCAGAAACAGCAGCGGCTTGATAATGCCGGCGCGTGCTCCCGCCAGCAACAGCAAGACAAGGGGCGTGGCCAGGGCGGCAGCGGCGGTCAGGTCGAGGCGCAGCCCCCACCACAAGCTGTAAAGCCCTTCCACACTAAATAGCAGTGGCAATTGGTAAGGATTGAGTGCGGTTAAGGTGATTTTGCTGACAGTGCCGGTAAGCAGCAGCAGCAGCAAGATGCGGAGCAGATTAAAAAACACTGTGTGATCCTGTGGTGTATGAACAGCCCCTGAGCGGGAGCGCTGTTATGGAATAGAATTAGGTTTAAGGTCATTTGCGTGAGTTAAGGCCACACGCTTTTACCATCTCTGTGGTAAATACTGGGTGAAATACAAAGGCATTACTATGTTGGTTTTTTCTAACGCTGATGAGCCTTGTGTGCCAGTTAACTTAAAGGTTTTACTGGGTGCACATTTTTCAACGTAGGATGCCAACGATTTTGCTTTTGTACGCTTACCACTTTTGACTTCAACAGGAATGATATCGCCTTTGTCGGTTGCCAAAATGAATTCAATTTCGGCACGAGCATCATTCCATGAGTAATTTGGATCAATGCCAATAGCGGTGAGTTCTTGTTGCACAAAATTTTCAGCCACATAGCCTTTGTATTCATAGTTTTGTTGCTTAATCTCTTTATAACTGCTGCCCAGTATATGATTGAGCAGGCCCACATCAAACAGAAACAGTTTCACCATATTTTCTTTTTTATAGGCCGCCAACGGAGATTTCGGTAATCCTTCAATAGGGTAGTTTGGCAAGGCTAGGCGGCAGCGGTTAAGCCAATGGATCGCGGTTTCAAAATCACTATAACGAGATTTACGCTCATGCACATGCTTAAATTTAAAGCGTTTAACCGACTCATCGCTCACAAGTGACAGTTGTGCCGGAATGCTATTAAATACCGACTCAATCAATGTGGCATCGACTTTGCCCGCGTACTTACCAAAATCTCGACGATAACCTTCAACTAAATCGGCATGAATTTTTGTGACTTTTTCAACACGCTCTAAAATGCTTGAATCTTTAAAATGATACCAGGCAGAAACGGCTTCCGGCATACCACCGGTAAAAAAATAGTCGGTTAGTTTATCCATCAATTTAGTGTGCGCTGCCGGTGTGCTTGCCTGACTATTAAACGCTTTGATCAGCGCTTGCTCGTTTGATGCATAAATAAACTCCTGAAAAGTCAGTGGTCGTAAATTGTATTGCTCTACCTTGCCTACAGGGAAGGTGTTGAGCAAACCAATGTTTGAGCCGCTGGCTGCGACAAAATAGGACGGTGTTTTTTCAGCAAAATACTTAAGCGAAGTAACGGCACGTTCACATTCGCCAATTTCATCTAATATCAGCAAGTCGGTTTCTGGGTTGAATGCCTGATTGGTCAAAAGTTCAATGTTCATGAGTAGCTCGTCTGGTGACAGAGAGCCATCGAACGCCTCTTTGTAGGCGGGGTTTTCAAGAAAGTCGATACGAAGGATGTTGGCAAAGGTGTTACCAAACAGCTCTTGCAGCAGATAGGTTTTACCCGTTTGCCTTGCACCATCGATCAACAATGGCTTGCGCACAGGTTGTTTTTTCCATGCTATTAGGGCGTTAAGTAAGTTGCGCTGCATTGCTAGTTCCTGCCAGTCAAGATTGTTAACGGCTTAAACTATAACTCATCTTACTTTTTTATGCGCATAAAAGTGATGAGTGTTACATTTTTACGCGCATAAAAGTGTGGTTGAGCATGACTTTCCCTTTTTGAGAGGGCTTCTGGCACTTACCCACACCATGTTTGTGCATACGGCCCACCACTTAAACAGCAACCGGTAACGGACATCTGCAAACCGATTTGGACGGGGGAAATAAAAAAGCCCTGTATTTACAAGGCTCTTTACCAGGCAATACAGGACATTTAAGACATGCTTGGACGGGTAAAAAAACTATTCGATGTTCTGGATCTGCTCGCGCATCTGCTCAATCAGCACTTTCAGCTCCACGGCGCTGGCGGTGATGTCGGCATTGATGGACTTGGATCCAAGCGTGTTCGACTCCCGGTTGAATTCCTGCATCATAAAGTCGAGACGCCGGCCGCAGGGGCCGCCTTTTTTCAGGATCTTGCGGGTTTCGGTGATGTGAGCGGTGAGCCGGTCGAGCTCTTCGGCCACGTCTACCTTCTGGGCCAGCAACACCATTTCCTGCTCCAGCCGCTGAGCGTCCAGCTCAATTTTGGCTTCTTCAAAACGGTCCCGCAGGCGCTGGCGCTGCCATTCCATAATGGCGGGCATATTGGCGCTCACTTTGGCCACTTCCTGCTCAATGCCGGCCAGGCGCTGTTCTATCAGGGCCTTGAGTTTGTCGCCTTCGCTGGCCCGGGCAGCCAGAAAGTCGTTAATAACGGTGTCCAGCCCGTCCAGCAGGGCCTTGCCGATGGCGTCCATGTCCTGCGCCTGGGTTTCCATTACGCCGGGCCAGCGCAGAATATCTACCGGATTCAGAGAGCCCTGGCCGGCCTTGTCCATGACCCAGGTGGCCCCTTCAATCAGCTGCTCGGCCAGCGCCCTGTTAATGTGCAGCTCGCCCTGGCTGGCCTGATTGCTTTCAAAACGCAGGGCGCATTCCACTTTGCCCCGCTGCAGTCTGGCGCGCAGTTTTTCCCGCACCATGGGCTCCAGGCCACGAAACTGCTCAGGCAGCCGAGTGTAGGTTTCCAGATAGCGCTGGTTTACCGAGCGAAGCTCCCATACGGCGGTGCCCCAGTCCTGTTTGAACTCCTGCCGGGCAAAGGCGGTCATGCTGTGGATCATGTGATTCCTGCTGTGTGTTAAAAGGTAATCATGAAGTGTGACACAGCCGGGCGCGGTCGCCAATGTCGGGCCGCATGCATTGGGCCGGTGCTTTCTTTATAATGCCACGGTTTGCCCGCCGGGCAGCACCACTCAGACCAACAGGAGAACACCATGACCGAACGAGCGTCAGGACGAGCGGCAGACGAAATTCGCCCCGTTACCATTACCCCTAACTATACCTGTCATGCAGAAGGCTCTGTGCTGGTGGAATTTGGTCACACCAAGGTACTGTGTACCGCCTCGGTAGAGAAAGGCGTGCCGCGCTTTTTGCGCGGCAAGGGCCAGGGCTGGGTGACCGCCGAATACGGCATGCTGCCGCGCTCCACCCACAGCCGTATGGACCGGGAAGCCGCCCGGGGCAAGCAGGGTGGCCGCACCATGGAAATTCAGCGGCTGATTGGCCGCTCGCTGCGCGCCGCCATGGATCTGGACAAGCTGGGTGAATACACCATTACCGTGGACTGCGACGTAATCCAGGCCGACGGGGGCACCCGCACCGCCGCCATTACCGGTGCCTGTGTGGCTCTGGCCCATGCTCTGAACTGGATGAAGGCCGAGGGCATGATAGTGCACAATCCGCTCAAAACTTTGGTGGCCGCCATTTCGGTGGGTATTGTGGACGGCCAGCCGGTGGCGGATCTGGAATACACCGAAGATTCCAAAGCCGACACCGACATGAACGTGGTAATGACCGCCGAAGGCCACATGATTGAGGTGCAGGGCACCGCCGAAGCGGCCCCTTTCAGCCACGACGAGCTGCTGGCCATGCTGGCGCTGGCGCGCAAGGCGGTAAATGAGCTGGTGGAGTATCAGCGCCAGATGATTGCCGGCTGAACACGGCCAGCCTCTTAACTTATTGAATGACATTGCGGAGAGCAGAATGAAAGCCTACCAGCGAGAGTTTATTGAATTCGCCATGAGCAAGCAGGTGCTGAAATTTGGCGAATTTACCTTGAAGTCGGGGCGCAAGAGCCCTTATTTCTTTAATGCCGGCCTGTTTAACAGCGGCCGGGATCTGGCCCGTCTGGGTCGTTTCTATGCTGCTGCTCTGGTAGATGCGGGCGTTCAGTATGACGTGCTGTTTGGCCCGGCTTACAAGGGGATTCCCATTGCCAGTGCCACCGCAGTGCAGCTGGCGGAAGTGTACGATCAGGACGTGCCTTACTGCTTTAACCGCAAGGAAGCCAAGGACCACGGCGAAGGCGGCAATCTGGTGGGCAGCCCTCTGGCTGGTCGCATTATGCTGGTAGACGATGTGATCACCGCCGGCACCGCCATTCGTGAGTCCATGGACATTATTCAGGCCAACGGTGCCGAACTGGCCGGTGTGCTGATTGCGCTGGACCGGCAGGAAAAGGGCAAGGGCGAGCTGTCTGCCATTCAGGAAGTGGAGCGGGATTACAACGCGGAAGTGACTGCCATTATTACTCTTGGCGATTTGATCGAATATCTGAGCGAGCAGCCGGAGATGAGCGAGCACCTGGAGCGGGTGCAGGCCTACCGGGAACAGTACGGTATTTAACAAACAATAAAAAAGCCGCTGAAAGCGGCTTTTTTGTAAACTGACCTTATGTTCAGGCCTTGTCCTGCTTGAACAGATGCACATCCATCTGCGGAAAGGGTATACCGATATTATTGGCATCCAGCTCATTCTTTATTTTTTCCAGCAGATCGAACTTCAGATTCCAGTAGTCTTCCGCCTTCACCCAGGGGCGCACGATAAAGTCCACCGAAGATGCGCCCAGCTCACTTACCGCAATGCGGCAGGCCGGCTCTTTCAGCACGCGGGGCTCTTCTTCAATAATACGGGTGAGCACCTCTTTGGTGAGCTGAAGATCAGCACTGTAAGATACGCCAATTACCAGGTCCAGCCGGCGGGTGCTCTCTTTGGAATAGTTGACGATTCTGTCATTAAGAATTTTGGAGTTGGGTACCACTATCATGCGGTTATCCGGGGTCATCAGAATAGTGGTAAAAATCTGTACCGAGTGCACTGTGCCGGCAGTGCCGGCGGCCTCAATGTAGTCGCCGGCCTTGAAGAAGCGAAAGCCAATCAGCAGCACGCCGGCGGCAAAGTTGGACAGCGACCCCTGCAGCGCCAGACCAATGGCCAGACCGGCAGCACCCACCACGGCCACAAAAGACGCGGTTTGCACTCCTACCCGGCTGAGGGCGGCAATAATCACAAAGGCCAGCAGGCCATATTTGAGCAGGCTGGTCACAAAGTCGGAAATAGTGCTGTCAACATTGCGTGCCTTGAGCACCTTGTTCATGCCCCCGGTCAGCATGCCCACAGCAATAAAGCCAATGATCAGAGTGATTAACGCAGCAGCAATATTGACGGTATAACGAATAATCAGCTCCTGATTGTTCACTATCCAGCTTTGCGCATCCTGTAAAAAAGCGGCATTAAGTAGTTCGGTTTCCATTCTGTCGTGCCTCGTTGTTATTGAAATAAAGGAAAGCGTGGTTACACCGCTGCCAGCTGCCGGTGCAGCAGTTGCCAGTGGCTGTCGAAATGTTCTGTGGGCTTTTTACGAAACTGGCTGCGCACATACTGGTTAATGCGGCCTTCCATATAAGCCAGCAGCAAAGTGGCCAGCACGGTTTCGCTTTCGGCATAGCCCTCGCCCTGATACAGGCGGCGTTCCCGCATAATTTGCTTGAGCTGAGTTTCCAGCCGTTCAAACAATTGGTTGATGCGGGCCAGCAGGCGTTCGTGTTCGCCCTGCAGCGCATCACCGTTCAGCAGCCGGGTAATGCCCGGGTTGCGTTCACAAAATCCCAGCACCAGCTGCAGCAGGTAGCATAGCCGCAGATTGCTGTCTTTTTCATCCTGCATGATCAGATTAATGCGGGAGAACAGCGCCTCTTCAATAAAGTCGATCAGCCCTTCAAACATACGGGCCTTGCTGGGAAAATGCCGGTAAAGCGCGGCTTCCGACACGCCTACTTCTGCTGCCAGCTTGGCGGTGGTAATGCGCTGCCCCGGGCTGGTTTCCAGCATGTGCGCCAGTGCCTGCAGAATTTGCTCCCGCCGGTTTTTCTTATTTGCAGTGGTATTGGCCATGAAACTGTCCGGTTAGTGGCGGCCGGAAGAGCCGAAACCGCCTTCTCCGCGCTCGCTTTGATCAAAGTCGTTCACCAGCGTGAATTGCGCCTGTACCACCGGCAGAATAACCAGCTGAGCAATACGCTCTCCGGGGGCAATGGTGAAACTGTCTTTACCACGGTTCCAGCAGGATACCATCAGCTGGCCCTGATAGTCGGAGTCAATCAATCCCACCAGGTTGCCCAGCACAATGCCATGTTTATGGCCCAGACCGGAGCGGGGCAAAATGGTGGCGCACAGCCCCGGATCCTGAATGTGAATGGCAAGGCCGGTGGGCAGCAGCTGAGTGTCGCCGGGGGCCAGAGTGAGCGGCTCATCCAGACAGGCACGCAAATCCATGCCGGCGGAGCCAGGGGTGGCGTAGGCGGGCAGGGGAAAGTCGGTGCCTACTCTGGGGTCTAGAATTTTCAGTTCAATGGATGTCATGGTATCGCTTCGCAATCAGTGTCAGTAGTTGTTCGGCCAGCGCGGTTTTATCGGCCAGCGGCAGACGATGCTGCCCGCCGGGCCAGAACAGGGTTAATGCATTTTGGTCGCTGTTAAAGCCACGATCGCTGCCGGATACGTCATTAGCGGCGATCATGTCGAGATTTTTGCGCGTGAGTTTATCAAGGGCGTATTTCTCCACCTCCTGAGTTTCCGCAGCAAACCCTATGGTAAAGGGCTTTTGTGGCAGAGCCGCGACCGTGGCCACTATGTCGGGATTTTTGGCCAGCTCCACTACCATATTATCGGCATGAGTCTTCTTGATCTTGTGCGACGCCACCATCTTGGGGGAATAATCGGCCACGGCGGCGCAGGCAATGAAGATATTCTGCTCAGCAATGCCGGCCATCACGGCGTCAAACATGTCTTGTGCGCTTTCCACATCAATGCGATGCACGCCGGCGGGGGGGGCAAGGTGAACCGGGCCGCTGACCAGCGTAACCTCGGCACCCAATGCCCGGGCGGCAGCAGCCAGGGCAAAGCCCATTTTGCCCGAACTGTGGTTAGAGATATAGCGCACCGGATCCAGGGCTTCACGGGTGGGGCCGGCGGTCAGCATGAGTTTTACGCCGGCCAGGGGCTGTGCTTTGGGGGCAAAGTGCTGCTCCACGTTTGCCACCAGCGCCATGGGCTCCAGCATGCGCCCCGGGCCCACATCGCCGCACGCCTGCTCTCCCTGTGCCGGGCCCCAGATATAAGCGCCCCTGTCCTGCAGGGTAGCCAGGTTGGCCTGAGTGGCAGCATGACGATACATTTGCTGATTCATGGCCGGAGCCACCGCCAGCGGGGCCGCGGTGGCCAGTGCGACGGTCGTGAGCAAATCGTCCGCCATGCCGGCAGCCAGCCGGGCAAGTGTATTGGCACTGGCAGGGGCAATCAGCAGCAGGTCGGCCCATTTGGCCAGCTCAATATGGCCCATGCCGGCTTCGGCTGCCGGGTCGAGTAACGTATCGGATACCGGCTCACCGGACACAGCCTGCAGGGTAAGCGGCGTAATAAATGCCTCTGCTGAAGCCGTCATGATGACTTTGATCTCGGCTCCCCGCTCTTTCAGCCGGCGCACCAGCTCGGGCACCTTATAGGCAGCAATGCCGCCGCTCATGCCGATAACAATGCGTTTTCCTGCAACAGACATAACGGTGTTCTCCTTAAATCTTGCCGGCAAGATTATCACAATCACTGACGGCTGTGGTCTTTGGACTAGGCTTAAGCTTCAGATTCAAATGTGTTGGTTCTGACAGGAGAAACAGCATGAGCATCAGAAACTGGCCGGAAGACGAACGCCCGCGGGAAAAACTGCTGAGCCGGGGAGCGGCCAGCTTGTCGGATGCGGAATTACTGGCCATTTTTTTGCGTATTGGCACCAGGGGCATGGACGCCGTGACTCTGGCTCGCGTATTGCTGGAGCAGTTTGGCTCGTTGCGAGCGCTGTTGCAGGCAGATATACACCAGTTCTGTGAAGGGCCTGGGCTGGGGCCGGCCAAGTTTGTGCAGTTGCAGGCCTGCATGGAGCTGATGCGCCGTTTTCTGGATGAACGGTTAAAGCGGGAGCACGCCCTGACCAGCCCCGATTTAACCCGGGAGTTTCTGCAGCTCAAGCTGAGAGATCAGCCCCGGGAAGTGTTTGCGCTGCTGTTGCTGGATAATCAGCACAGAGTGATTGAATTTAACGAGTTATTTTATGGCACGCTGGATGCCGCGGCAGTCTATCCGCGAGAAATCGTCGCCCTGGCGCTGAAACGGGGTGCTGCCGCTGTGATTTTGGTGCATAATCACCCGTCCGGAGTGGCCGAGCCCAGCCGGGCGGATCGCATGATCACCGAGCGTATACAGGCCGCCCTGGGGCTGCTGGATATTCGCGTGCTGGACCATTTGGTCGTCGGCGATGGCGAAACCGTATCTTTTGCCGAACGTGGCTGGCTTTAATTGCCGCGCGTTTGGCTTGTTGTTGATCTCGAGCTGAATTTGCTGTATAAATTGCCGCCTTATTTTGCCCCGAAAGACGGCCAATCGGGGTATCATTGCTCGAGCAAAAGTAAGTTTTGGAGAAGACTGACATGTCTAAAGTATGCCAAGTAACTGGTAAGCGGCCAGCTGTTGGTAACAACCGCTCTCACGCGAATAACGCCACCAAGCGTCGCTTCCTGCCCAACCTGCAAACTCACCGTTTCTGGGTTGAGAGCGAAAAGCGTTTTGTAAAACTGCGCATCACCACCAAGGGTATGCGTATTATCGACAAGAAAGGTATCGACAGTGTCCTGGCTGACCTGCGTGCCCGTGGCGAAAAGGTCTAAGGAGATAACTCATGGCTGCTAAAGGTATTCGCGAGAAAATCCGCCTGAACTCCAGCGCTGGTACTGGTCACTTCTATACCACTACCAAGAACAAGCGCAACATGCCCGAAAAAATGGAAATCAAAAAGTTTGATCCCGTTGTTCGCCAGCATGTGATCTACAAAGAAGGCAAAATCAAGTAAGATTTTACCCTCTTAAAAACCCGGCTCCGGCCGGGTTTTTTTATGCCCGCAGCACCGGCTATACTGCCGCCGGGATACCTGAAGGAGACAGTGATGCCGGAGTTACCGGAAGTGGAAGTGAGTCGTCTGGGCATTACCCCGCATCTGCTGGGGGAGTCTGTGATGCGGGTGGTGGTGCGTAATGCCAGCCTGCGCTGGCCGGTGCCGGCAGAGATACAGGAACTGGCCGGTCTTACCGTGACCGGCATACGCCGCCGGGCTAAATATTTGTTGCTGGAAACCGACTGGGGCACCGCCATTCTGCATCTGGGCATGTCCGGCAACCTGCGGGTGCTGCCCCATGGCACCCCAGCGGGAAAGCACGATCATGTCGATATTGAGTTTGCCAACGGCAAGCTGCTGCGGCTGAACGACCCGCGTCGCTTTGGCTGCCTGTTGTGGACCCGCGAGCCTGCAGAGCAGCACCCCTTGCTGGCCAAACTGGGCCCGGAGCCGCTCACCGATGATTTTAACCATGATCATTTGTTTACCCGCAGCCGGGGCCGAAAAACGGCCGTTAAGCAGTTTATTATGGATAACCATACTGTGGTGGGGGTGGGCAATATCTATGCTAACGAGTCATTGTTTGCGGCGGGAATACATCCTCAGCGGGAAGCGGGCAGTATCAGCCGGGCACGTTATGTGAAACTGACGGAAGAAATTAAAACCGTACTGGCGCGCGCCATCGGCCAGGGCGGCACCACGTTAAAAGACTTTACCGGCAGTGACGGCAAGCCCGGCTATTTTGTGCAGGAGCTGCAGGTATACGGCCGGGCTGAGCAGCCCTGCGTGCACTGCGGCAGCCTGCTCAAAGAAATCCGCATGAATGGCCGCAGCACTGTGTTTTGCGGGCGCTGCCAGCGTTGAAAAAACCGCCGTTTGTCATAAAGCGCATACTCGTCGGCCAAAGTGCACTACTTCGCCGGCACGCCGTAAACCCATCCGTGGGGGCTCCGCTGCGCCTTCCCTGGCGCAGAGGGCGCGGCGAAGCAGACACCCTTTGTCCTCCTCAGGTGAGCAAGGAGCTGACGGTTAGCATTCGACAGTCAGCACAGATGCTTCTCAAAGCGGCAGCGGGGATTGCCGGAGCCGACCATAAAATGCCACGGATGGCATTTTCGAGCGTTACATGGAAGTACTTGTAGCGTGTCGGCGGAGTGCAACCGCGCTGCCGCTTTGCGTTGCGGGTTCGCACAAAAGCGAGCGTTTACCCCAGCTTTTGCGCGATGGCCTTGCGCACGGCGTCGGGCACGAACTGGCTGATGTCGCCGCCATGAATGGCCACTTCCTTTACCAGGGTGGAGGAGATAAAGGAATTTTCTTCGGCCGGGGTGAGAAACACGCTTTCCAGTTCCGGCATCAGCCGCCGGTTCATGTTGGCCAGCTGAAATTCATATTCAAAGTCCGATACTGCCCGCAGGCCCCGCACCAGCACGGTGGCGTTATGATCTCTGGCAAAGTCCACCAGCAGGCCTGAGAAGCCCACCACGGTCACATTGCTCAGCTGTGCATGGGCAATCACCTCCTGCACCAGCGCCACCCGTTCGTCCAGCTCAAACATGGGCCGTTTGCTGGGGCTGAAGGCAACACCCACAATCACTTCGTCAAACAGCTGGGAAGCGCGCCCGATCAGGTCCAGATGGCCGTTGGTAATGGGATCGAAAGTGCCGGGGTAAATGACCCTGATGCTCATGTCGGTTCCTTATAAACAAAAACAGAGAAAAAACTTTAAGGTAGAATACCCCAGCAAATGAGCAAGCGGGAGCGCGGAATGAAACGAATACTGGTGGTACGTAATGACAAGATCGGCGACTTTATGCTGGCCTGGCCGGCGTTTGCCATGCTGAAGGCGTCCCTCGACTGCCATATTACTGCTCTGGTGCCGGGCTATACTCAGCCGCTGGCCGCACTCTGCCCCAGTATTGATGATGTGCTGATTGATCCGGGCAAGGGTGGTGATGCCAGTGCACAGAGCATTCTGCTCAAGCAGCTTAAAACCGGTAATTTCGACGCTGTTATCTGTCTTTTTTCTAATTTTCGCAACGCCAGGCTGATGTGGCAGGCGGGCATTGCTCAGCGCTGGGCACCGGCCACCAAGCTGGCCCAGCTGCTGTATAACCACAGGGTAAAACAGCGTCGCTCCGAGTCGGCCAAACCGGAGTATGAATACAATCTGGATCTGGTGCGCGCCTTTCTGGCTAAAAATGGCATTGCGCCGGTGGAGCCGGTCGCCCCTTATCTGAGCTTTGACGCTGCTGATCTGGCCGGTTTTCGTAAGCAGCAGGCTGAGCGCCTTGGCATTAACGCTGAGCAGCCCTGGCTGCTGGTGCATGCCGGCAGCGGCGGCTCGGCCAACAACCTGAGTGCGGCGCAGTATGCCGAGCTTATCAAACAGTTAAAGGTGCAATATCCGCAAGCCGTGCCGGTGCTGACCGCAGGGCCCAGGGAAGAAGCGCTGGCCCGAGAGGTGGCCGGCATGGCGAGTGAGGGAGCTGTGGTAGCCAGTGACCTGCCGCTGCCTGATTTTTGCCGGCTGCTGGCCTGTGGCCAGCTGTTTGTGGCCGGCAGTACCGGACCGTTGCATATTGCCGCTGCGCTGGATGTGCCTACGGTGGGCTTCTTTCCCCTGCGCCGCTCTGCCACACCACTGCGCTGGCGGCCGCTGAACAGCGAGGGCCGCCATCTGGCCTTTCATCCGCCGGCAGGGGCCGAAGCGGAAGACATGAGCAGTGTGAATGTGAACGCCGTGGCTGAAAAGGTTACTCCCTGGGCGGCGTCGTTTCTGTCCTGATCCACAGATCGGCGTATTTCACAAAGGTGGAATGCGCCGACAGCAGGCATAGCAGCAGGCCCTGCCTGCCATCAAGAAAACCCGCCTTCACCACATACATTTTCATAAAGCAGCCAATGCCGTGCAGCAGGCCCTGAGTGAGTGAACTTTTTTTGCCCCGCTGCTGGCGTTGCTCGGCCCAGGCGGCAGCATAACCGGCGGATTTCACCAGATAATGCTGTAAATCACGGTAGGTGTAATGCAGCAGATCACCGGTCAGCGGCACTGTGTGTATGCCCGGGCCAGTCTCCACCTTTTCATGCACCAGAGCGTCGTTATAGCCGGTCAGCGCCTTGGGGTAGAGCCGCAGCACTCTGTCGGGATACCAGCCGCAGTGACGAATATAACGGCCAAACACCCAGGACAGCCGCGGAATGGAATAAACCGTATTGCTGGAAGGGTTATTCAGCACTGCCTCTATACTTTGGCGCAGCTCAGGCGTGACCCGCTCGTCCGCATCTATCCACAGCACCCAGTCGGAATTCACCTTGCTCTGAGCCAGCCGGCGCTGAGGGCCAAAGCCCGGCCACTGCTCATTCACAAAAAAGCGGGCACCGGCAGCCTCTGCCACCGCCTGAGTATTGTCTGTGCTGCCCGAGTCCATCACCACTATCTCATCCACCCAGCTGAGAGTGGCAAGGCAGTCGGCCAGGTTGTTGGCCTCGTTTTTAACGATCAGCACGGCGGCGAGGGTAGGACGGTTCATGACGGCTCCTGTAACAGATTAAAGTCGTGGCAGATGCGGTCAAACTGTGCGGTGACCTGCTCAATGGTAATGCGCTGCATGGCATTTTCGTCCTTTACCCGGGTTCGCCAGGGCAGCTCGGCGGGCGTTTTACCGGTTTCTGCCAGCAGGGCTTCTTTGTACACACTAACCACATAATCCCGGCAATAATAAGGGCCAGTACGGGCCGGGTTATGATGGGCATAGAGCCCCAGCACAGGTGTGCCGGTAAGGGTGGCCATGTGGGCGGGGCCGGTATCCGGTGCCACCACCAGGCTGGCGCTGTTAATCAGTGCCATCAACTCGGGCAGGCTGGTTTGGCCAACCAGATTTTCGTCGATATTTGCCGTTAGTTGCTGAATGTTCGCTGCCAGATCCTGCTCCATTCTGGCCGGGCTGCCAATCAGTATGACCTTCATCCCTTTGTGATGAGCATGATCGGCCAGCGCGGCATAGCCCTCAGCGGTCCAGTTCTTGTAGGCCTTGCTGGCAGCGGGGCAAATCAGCAGTAATGGGCGCTGATCCCGGTGTTTAGCAGCCAGTGCTTGTGCTTCAGGGGCAATGGGCCAGCTCCACCGGGGCCTGGTATCCGTTACTCCCAGCGCCTTGCCAAAGCTCATAAAGCCGTCGGCCACATGCTCTCCTTCAGCCGCTACCTTCAGATTGGTAAACAGCCACTGACCATCTTTGGCCCGCTCCCGCTCAAACCCGAGCCGGTAGCGGGCGCGAATGCCCATGCTGGCAATGCTGGCTCGTATGGCTGCCTGCATATGCAGCAGGGCATCAAAGCGGCGGCCGCGCAGTTGTTGCCACAGGGTGGTATAGGCCCGCCAGCCGTCACTTTTGTTGAAAGTAATAATTTCAACATTATGCAGCTGACTTAACAGCCGGGCTTCCACCTTGCCGGTCACCCAGGTAATGCGGGTCTGGGGCCACTGGCGCTGAATGGCCTGCACCAGCGCAACCGCATGACAGCAGTCGCCAATGGCGGATAAACGCAGCAAACACAAGGATTCGGGTGCCGAGGTAAACACTGCCATAAAGAAACTCTTGTAGATTCCGGACCGAGCATTATGCAAAGCCTTTTCAGCCATGTAAAATTCAGCTTTTCGCTGGGGGGATGGTAATGGAACGCATTGAGCATGGCTCCGAAATTATCTGGTACGATCCGGAATGTTTTGGTGATTTTCATCGTGATTTCTTTGAAATTGACTACTGGCGTGAACAAAACGCCATTCGTGGCAAGTCGGTAGGGCGCAACACCACCTGGTTTGTGGAAGATGAAGTGGGCCAAAAGGTGCTGCGCCATTACTATCGCGGCGGCATGATTGGCCGGGTAATGGAAGATACCTTTTTGCATGTGGCCGAGTCCAAAAGCCGGGCCATGGCGGAATTTACCGTGCTGGCCAAACTGCATCGCAAAGGGCTGCCGGTGCCGCAGCCCTGTGCTGCACGCATGATCCGCTCTAACTTTGTTTACCGTGCCGATATTATTCTTACCCGCATTGAAGGGGCGCAGGACTTGGTTGCCATTCTTAAAGAGCGGGAACTCAGTACAGAGCAGTGGCAGGGCATTGGTTATACCATCCGGCGCTTTCACAATGCCGGCCTGTATCATGCGGATCTTAACAGCCATAACATACTGCTGGATGATAATGACAAAAGCTGGCTGATTGATTTTGACAAATGCCATTTCCGCCAGCCCGGCAGCTGGGCCAAAGAAAATATGGAGCGGCTGCTGCGTTCGTTCCGGAAAGAGCAGGGCCTGCACCAGGAGTTTCATTGGGACGAGCAGGACTGGAAAGCCCTGCTGAAGGGGTATTACAAGGGTATCTGAGTGCGGATAACAGACAGAGTGCGCGTCAGCGCACCCTGATTGGCTCTGACCACCTTCAGGGCTGCGTTACCCATGCTACTGCATTGTGGTTCATGCTCAAACAACTGAGCCAGTGCATTAGCCAGCTCCTGGCTGTCGCTCACGATACTGACGCCCTTTGCCTGTAACAGCTCACGGGTAATATCTGCAAAGTTAAAGGTAGAAGGCCCCGTCAGCACCGGCTTGCCCAGCGCTGCCGGCTCCAGCAAATTATGACCACCGCGCTCGATTAAGCTGCCGCCCACAAAAGCGATATCGGCGGCGGCCAGCATCATTGGCAATTCGCCCATGGTATCGCCCAGATAGACTTGAGGGTTTGTTTCCGGCATTTTCTGAGTGCGGCGATGCAGCCTGAAACCCTGCTGTTGCACCAGCGCAGCCACCTTTTCAAAGCGCTGCGGATGGCGGGGCACCAGTATCAACAGAGCATCAGGATGAGACTGCAGTAATGCTTGATGAGCATTCAGCAGCTGCTCGTCTTCTCCTTCATGGGTGGAAGCGGCAATCCATACCAGACGCTGTGCTCCCAGCTGTGCCCGCAGCATTTTGCCCTGTTCCCGCACATTATCGTCGTAGCTGATATCAAACTTAATGGAGCCGGTGGTGCTGAGCCTGTTTTGCGGCATGCCCAGTCCGGCAAAGCGATCGGCATCGGCTTGGTACTGGCAGGCAATGTGAGTGATGTTTTTTGACAAAAGCCGGAAAATACCATGAAAACGCCGGTATCTTGCCGCAGATCTCTCAGAAAGCCGTGCATTGAGCACCATGACCGGCAGTTTGTGTCTGCCGCAGGCGGTCAGCCAGTTGGGCCAAAGCTCGGTTTCCATAATCAGCAGTGCTCTGGGCTTTATTCGCCGTAAAAACAGCGCTATCGCCCAGGGGAAATCCAGCGGTGCATAGCGGTGTTCGATGAGATCGCCCAGTTTGGCGGCCTGATCGGCCCCGGTGCGAGTGGTAGTGGTCACCAGTATTGGCAATTCCGGGTGTTCAGCCTTAAGTTGCCGAATAAGCGGCGTAGCCGCGACCATTTCACCCACACTGACCGCATGCAGCCATACCGGCCGGTGGCAGCTGGCCAGTGCTACCAGCCCCAGATGTTCCGGCCAGCGCCGGCCAAAGCCGGGCTTGCCTTTCTTCGGCCAGTACAGCAACGCCAGCAGCAGCGGGCTGAGCAGGTGAATAAGCAGGTTGTAGAGCAGGCGATAAAGCATGATTAATCGTCTTTAAGCTTGGCAAGGGCATCAATTACCCGCTGGGGTGGCAGCTCTTTCAGGCATTTTAAATGACCCAGCGGGCATTCCCGTTTAAAACAGGGCCGGCATTCAATATCCGTATGCACTACCGCTACTTTTTCTGCCAGTGGCGGCGTGTATTGGGGAGAAGTAGAGCCATACACGCCTACCAGTGGTCGCTGCAGGGCGGCTGCGATATGCATCAGGCCCGAGTCATTGGACACCACGGCAGTACTCAGCGCCATTAAATCAATGGCCTGATGCAGTGAGGTTTTACCGGCCAGTACATGACAATGCTGCTGAAGCTCGGGCGGCAGGCTGTGCTTGATGACTTCTGCCACCGGCACATCTTTGGCTGAACCAAAAATCCACACTTGCCGGCCCTGCGCAATCTGCTGTTTGGCTACTTCAGCATAATATTGTTCCGGCCAGCGCTTGGCAGGACCAAATTCGGCACCGGGGCACAGGCTGAGTATTGGTCTGTCGATGCTCAGATCCAGCTCGTTGAGTGCCGCTTGCTGATTACGTTCATCTACGCTAAAAGCCGGCCAGGGCAGCTCAGGGATATCCTGATGGCTGTTCATTTGAGCTTTGGGATAGGCCAGAGCATTATAACGCTCCACCATCAGCGGAAAGTCACGCTTGTTGCTGCGCAGATCATTGAGCAGGCCGTAGCGGGATTCGCCTTTCCAGCCGGTGCGCCTTTTGATGCCGGCAAACAACGGGATCAGCGCCGACTTGAGCGAATTGGGCTGAATAATGGCCCAGTTATAGCCTTCTTTGGCAAGCGCTCGGCCAAGTCGAAAGCGCTCAGCCAGTTTAAAGTCGCCATGCCCCAGAGGCATAACGATGGCCTTGTCGACCTCAGGCATACGTTCCAGCAGTGCGCAGCACCAGGCCGGTGCCATCACATGTAGCTCGGCCCCGGGATGCTGTTTTTTCAGGGTGATGTAAAGACTTTGGGACATCACCATGTCTCCGACCCATGACGGGCCTATGACTAGCAGTTTCATTATTAATTTTATATCTTTGATAATGAGTGTATTGTATGATAATAGATGGCTAGTGTGGTAGCAATAATAATCTATTAACTACTTGTTAAGTTTTTATCCTCCGGGCTGGATTTATTTATGAATTTGTTTTTTGTGACAACTCCACTCCAGTATATTTGTGCCAAAGAAGCTAAAATGTACTACCAGACTTTAGGGAATATACTTGTCGTCAAGGTTAGTAACAATGAGAGTGAGAGGGTCGGTAGTCAGCAGTTAATTGACCTTATAGATGATAGCGACTGGGATGAGGTTATTTATATAAGGCGCTCACTTACAATTCCCTTTGTTATTAATAAGATTAGAAAAAATTATCCAGTGGTTGATGGTTTCTTTGTTTCTGACTATGTTGGTTGGTATGCCTCAGTTTTTTTGAAAAACCTATCGTTTAACCGTTATATATACATTGATGATGGGGTTATGACAGTTTTTCAATATAATAGTCATATCAAAAATCAGTTGATGGAAGTAAAGGAAAAAAAACTATACAACTTATGGTTGAGAGTGAATGGCTTAAAAAGTATTAAATTCGTTGGCGGGCATGGAAATGTTGAGATTTTTACTATGTTTGACATCGATAGTAATATCCACACTGTAAATAGGAATCGATTTTCTATTTTGAGGGGGATGATGAGTCATAATATATATGATGGTTCAGCACCTGTTGCATTTATTGGCGACGGTGGTGTTTCTGATGCCACTATACCTGAGTCAGAGTACATGGATGCTTTAAATGAATTGTCTGCTAATAATAAGGGTATAGTTTATTTTCCCCATAGAACGGAAAGCGCATCTTTAACAGAAAAGGTTTTAAGTGTAAATAATCTCTCTTATTATACTCCAAGCAGTCCAATTGAGATGGAGGTCATAAAAAAATCCTTAAAATTTTCCAAGGTGTTAGGTTTTGGTTCTACAGCATTGTACACTTTGTCAATACTAGACGAAGCGTTACCTGTGGAGTTTATAAAAATAAATGCGGAAAATTACTATACAAAGCGACTGGCTGAACTTAAGCTTCATTTTGAAAGGCAGTTTAATTCGGATGCTAATTAATTTGGTAAGATATTATTACTTTCTGGCTAAATAAGTTAGCCTAGACATTATTACATCATTTTATCCGTTTAAATAGTTTTCCGAATAGTAGATCATTTAAGGAAGAGAACTCAGTCCAGTTTTCGCGATTTGATCAGTCACCAAAAAAACAAAACGACACTCGAAGGACTGAGTTCATGCTGATCCTATCATTCCTGTCTTGCTCAGAGCGACACCGAATAAATAAGATTATTCAGACCACGCGCAAGCTGCTCGCCCCTCGAGTCATGGCCATCCAGCTGCGTTACGAAGACTGTGCGTTCTTCAAGAAAATTCGGCATCTCCCACTCAACACTAGGCCGTTGGCTGCCGCGTGAAGGTATTGTTGGCGTCGCGTTATGCTGATATTGCTCATCAAGGACCCGGACTATGGCGTCAAAATTGAGCAAGAAAAACAGGTGCTTGCAGACTGCTGCCAGGATAATCCCGTGCTTTACGCCGACGAGGTTGAGATCGATCTGGATCCCAAGCTGGGAGCGGACTGGAGTCATCCTTCAGGGTGACACCAATTTGTTGACCTACAAGGTGAGCTAGCTTTACCAGAGCATCAGCTTACACAGAGCACTTCGGAGTGTATTTTAGTCGTGGTAACATAAGTGAAGAGTAGAGTGTAGTGGTCGAATGCTCCCGTTGGTGCTATCGCCTGCAGCAAAATCACTATCTGTGATGCCCTCTCAAACGGTAGGTAGTATGATCATTGGCGAATACAATAGAAGTGCGGTAAGGTGTTGTGCTCATCACTCTACCGAGTATAGCAGCTGGTCGCTGCTGGCAGGCGAAGAAATGCTGTGGGTGCTTCTGAAAAATAACCAAGTTACTATGGCAGACAGTGAGGTCGAGCAAGCTTTTTGGCTGAGGCATAAAGGCATCGCGGGTTATGGTTACACTAGTGCAGGTAATTGTAACAGAGTAACTTTTCGCTTGTGGAAACCGCAGTTTGCATTGAGCGAATGGTTTGGTTTTTTCATCCAAGCCTGTATTGCAAAGGTGGAGCGCCTTACTTCACTTCAATTGATATGTATCCACCAAGTTTTTTTCAAATTAAATCTTCTCATCATTAGTTTTAAAGAAAAACAACTAATTTTAATTTTTTATCAAAGAAATATATTAAGTCCCGGTTGCACTACATTGTATAACACTTAAAGGATAATCGAATGTTAAAGAATTCCACAGTTTTAATCACCGGCGGTACAGGCTCATTTGGGAATACTTTTGTTCCGATGACGCTTGAGAAATACAATCCCAAAAAAATCATTATCTTCTCTCGTGATGAAATGAAGCAGTGGGATATGGCTAAAAAGTATCAAGATGATCCTCGAGTACGCTTTTTTATTGGTGACGTACGTGATCGTGAGCGCCTATATAGAGCCCTGGACGGCGTAGATTATGTTGTACATGCCGCAGCTACTAAAATTGTTCCTACTGCCGAATACAACCCGTTTGAGTGTGTGAAAACCAATATCGACGGTGCTATGAATCTGATAGATGCCTGTATTGATAAAAAAGTGAAAGGTGTGGTTGCTCTATCTACTGATAAGGCTTGCAGCCCAGTCAATCTCTACGGTGCTACTAAGTTGGCGTCTGACAAGTTGTTTGTTGCTGGCAACCACTATGCTGGTGGAGAAGGGACTCGTTTTTCAGTTGTGCGTTACGGTAATGTAATGGGCTCTCGTGGTTCTGTAATTCCTTTCTTTATGTCTATTAAAGACACGGGAATTTTACCTATTACCGATGATCGTATGACCCGTTTTATGATCTCACTTGAGCAGGGTGTAGAGCTTGTATGGCATGCTTTTGAAGATATGGAAGGTGGCGAAATTTATGTGAAGAAGATTCCATCAATGAAAGTAACCGATTTGGCTCGAGTTGTGGCACCAGAAGCCAAACAGGAAATTGTTGGTATTCGTCCTGGTGAGAAACTGCATGAGCAGATGATTGGTGCCGAGGATGCACACTACACTTATGAGTATCCTGAACATTATAAGATCCTGCCACAGATTAATAATTGGGATAAAGATGTTAATAGAATTAAAGATGGTAAAAGGGTTCCTGAAGGTTTTGTTTACGCTAGCGATAACAACGCTGAATGGATGAGTGATGAAGAGCTGCAGTCTTGGATTGAAACTAATCGTGAGAAAATTGGGAGTATCTAATGATCCCTTACGGCAAACAGGACATCACTCAAACAGACATTGATACCGTGGTTGAAGTATTGAAGTCTGACTTTCTGACTCAAGGGCCAAAAGTGCCCCTGTTTGAACAGACTGTCGCGAACAAGGTAGGTACCAAACACGCACTGGCTGTGAACAGTGCCACCAGCGCGTTACATATTGCCTGCCTGGCACTGGAGCTTGGTAAAGACGACTGGCTCTGGACCACGCCGGTTACCTTTGTCGCATCTGCCAACTGTGGCCTCTATTGTGGCGCACAGGTAGACTTTGTGGACATTGACCCGCGTACTTATAACCTGTGCCCTCAGGCACTGGAAGCCAAACTGATTTTGGCAGAGCAAGAAGGCAAACTGCCCAAGGTGCTGGTAGCAGTGCATTTGTGCGGTCAGCCTTGTGATATGCAGGTAATCCATGCGCTCTCTCAGCGTTTTGGTTTCAAGGTAATTGAAGATGCCTCTCACGCCATAGGCGGCAAATATCAGGGCGAGTACATCGGCAATGGTCGCTACAGCGACATTACCGTGTTCAGCTTTCATCCGGTAAAAATCATCACCACTGCCGAAGGCGGCATGGCGCTGACCAATGACGATGCGCTGGCCGAGAGAATGAACCTGTATCGCAGCCATGGCGTTACGCGTGATCAGAACCTGATGACTCATGAACCGGACGGCCCTTGGTACTATCAGCAGGTTGAGCTCGGTTATAACTACCGTATGACCGAACTGCAGGCCGCGTTGGGCATTAGTCAGATGGAACGGCTGGATGCGTTTATTGCCCGCCGTCATGAACTGGCAAAACGGTATGATGCATTGCTGCAAAATCTGCCGGTCATCACCCCCTGGCAACATCCCGACAGTTACTCCGGTTTACACCTGTATGTGATTCGCCTGGAGCTGGACAAGATCGGTAAAAGCCATCGTCAGGTGTTTGAAGACTTGCGCGAACAGGGTATTGGCGTAAACCTGCATTATATTCCGGTGCATACTCAGCCTTACTATCGTGAGATGGGATTCCAGCCTGTCGACTTCCCTGAAGCAATGCGTTATTACAGTGAAGCTATCAGTCTTCCAATGTATCAGGGGTTGACGAATAAGCAACAGAATGAAGTTATTAAAGTGCTGGGAAAAGCTTTAAATGATAACTAATGCATCTAAGTTAGCCTTAGGGACAGTACAGTTTGGTATTCCTTATGGTATCGCTAACTTGACTGGACAAGTGGAAAGTAGCGAAGTTACTCGTATCTTGAATCTGGCTAAAACTGAGAGTATTTTTACCTTAGATACTGCTATTGCCTATGGCGAAAGTGAATCAGCACTTGGGCAACATGACTTAAGTGAGTTCTCGGTTATAACCAAGCTTCCAGAGGTTCCATATGGTTCCTTGGATATAGCTGAGTGGGTAAACTGGCAACTAGAAGGTTCTGTTTCTCGGCTCAAGGTTTCAACTTTGGATGCCTTACTCCTCCATCGCCCTTCCCAATTATTGGAATCATTTGGTGACACACTATATCAAAAGTTACAAGGCTTGAAGCAACAGGGAATTGTTCAACGAATAGGCATTTCAATTTATGAGCCGAAAGAGCTTGATCTGCTTTGTGAGCACTTCCATTTTGATGTAATTCAGGCTCCCTTCAGTATTATTGATAATCGTCTTTCCGACTCTGGCTGGCTTCAAAGACTAAAGGGGATGGGGACATCACTTCATGTGCGGTCAGTGTTTATGCAAGGGTTGTTACTAATGTCAAGGCAACAACGGCCTGAAAAATTCTCCCGCTGGAATGATCTCTGGATTAAATGGGAGCAGTGGTTGGAAGATACAGGGCAATCTGCTTTACAGGCCTGTTTGCGGCACGCCTTATCTATTCCTGAAATAGAAAAGGTTGTGGTAGGTGTGGACTCAGCAGCTCAGTTTAAGCAAGTTATACATGCCTCAAAGGGATCTTGTCTTTCTTTGCCAGCTGAACTATCAATGACAGACAGTAAGTTATTGAACCCCTCATATTGGAATGATTTATGAAAACTGTAGCTATTGTTCAGGCTCGTATGGGATCCACCCGTCTACCGGGTAAAGTGATGAAGCCCGTTGCTGGTCTGCCTATGATCGAAATTCTTCTTAAGCGCCTTTCTCGTGCGAAAAGTCTTGATCAAATAATGATCGCCACCTCGGATGATATTCGCAATAATACTTTGGTTGAGCATGTGAGAAGTCTGGGATACGACTGTATTCAGGGAAGTGAAGATGATGTATTGGGGCGTTTCTTGCAGGCCGCTGAGTTTAGTGAAGCAGATATTATTGTACGCATTACCGGTGACTGCCCTCTGGTTGATCCTGCTTTGGTTGATAAAGCAGTAAACGAGTTCAAGATCGCAGGTGTTGATTATTATACTAACTGTGATCCAGTGACTTATCCTGATGGTCTTGATATAGAAGTCTTTACTCACAGCGCTCTGATACAGTCTGCAGCGATGACTCAATCAGCATATGATCATGAGCATGTGACACCTTACTTGAGAGAGTCCGGTCATTTCAAAAAGGCGTCATTTCGTAACGATGAAGACTTATCTGACTGGCGTTGGACAGTTGATGAAGCCGCCGACCTTGAAGTAATAAGAAGTGTATTTACACATTTCCATCCAAATCTGCATTTTCGATGGCAGGATGTCGCAACATTACAACGTACACGAACTGATATTTTCTTAGCTAATCAGATATTACAAAGAAATGAAGGAGCCAATATGGGTAAGGGACAAAAACTATGGAAGCGTGCAAAAAGCATTATTCCGGGTGGTAATATGTTGCTATCCAAGCGACCTGAAATGTTTCTGCCTGAGCAATGGCCGTCTTATTTTAGCAAGGCAAAAGGTTGTACTGTCTGGGATCTCGATGATCGTGCTTATACAGATATGAGTATTATGGGTATAGGTACCAACACCTTGGGTTATGGGCACCCAGAAGTTGATGCAGCTGTGATGCAGGCTGTTAAATCTGGTAACATGTCTACTTTTAATGCTCCAGAAGAAGTCTATCTTGCTGAAAAACTGATTGAGCTACACCCTTGGGCAGACATGGCTCGTTTTGCTCGTTCAGGTGGGGAAGCCAATGCTATTGCTATACGTATTGCGCGCGCTGCAAGCGGTAAAGATAAAGTTGCTGTGTGCGGATATCATGGTTGGCATGATTGGTATTTGTCTGCCAATCTAGGCGATGATGAAAACTTAGCTGGTCATCTGTTACCTGGATTAGAACCCAATGGCGTTCCCGGTAATTTAAAAGGAACTGTGTATCCCTTTAATTATAATGACTTTGAAGGCCTTCAAGCGTTAGTTAGCCGGCATGATATCGGTGTTATCAAAATGGAAGTGGTTCGCAATATGGGGCCAGAAAATGACTTCCTGCATAAGGTTCGTGAGCTGGCTACCCAGAAAGGCATTGTATTGATTTTCGATGAGTGTACTTCTGGTTTTCGTGAAACCTTTGGTGGCTTGCATAAGAAATATGGGGTTGAACCAGACATGGCTATGTTTGGTAAGGCCCTGGGTAATGGTTATGCAGTGACGGCGACGATAGGCCGACGAGAAGTAATGGAAGCAGCACAAACTAGCTTTATCAGTAGTACTTTCTGGACTGAAAGAATTGGTTCTGTTGCCGCCTTAAAAACACTGGAAATTATGGAGCGGGAGCAGTCTTGGAATAAAATCACGAAAACAGGACTGGCAATCAGATCTGGCTGGCAGAGTCTGGCGGATAAATATGCGCTTAAGATTAATCACTGGGGTCTTCCAGCACTGACGGGTTTCACTTTTGTAAGTGAAAACGCATTAAAATACAAAACACTCATCACTCAGGAAATGTTGGCTAAAGGTTATCTCGCTAGTAATTCCGTTTATGTTTGCACTGAACATACAGAAATAGTTGTAAATGAATTCTTTGAACAGCTTGATTCTGTTTTCGCTTTGGTTAAAGAGTGTGAAGAAGGCCGGTCAATTGATGAGTTGCTTAAAGGACCTGTTTGTCATAGCGGCTTTAAGCGGCTGAACTAATGGCTATGCGAATAGTCTTCCGTGCCGATGCTTCCATTCAAATTGGCACCGGCCATGTCATGCGTTGCTTAACACTGGCTGAAGCGCTGAAACAACAAGGCCATGAGTGTCTGTTTATTTGTCGTGAGCACAAAGGGCATTTGGGAGAGCTCATTGCCGCGAGAGGCTTTGCATTGCACCTGCTGCCAGTCACTGATGACAAAGAACATGTAGCAGCCGCGCTGAACTGGAATAATCATGCCAGCTGGCTGGGTGTGACGTGGCAGCAGGATGCCAAACAGACTTGCGCCATTCTCAGCAATCAGCCTGTAGACTGGCTGGTGGTTGATCACTATGCACTGGATGCCCGCTGGGAGCAGCAGGCATCCCGACATGCAGCGAGCATCATGGTGATTGATGATCTGGCTGATCGAGAGCACCAGTGCAATCTGTTGCTGGACCAGACTTTTGGCCGAAATACAGCAGACTATCGCCCCTTGGTGCCGGATAGCTGTGAGCTGCTATGTGGCTCACAGTATGCGCTGCTTCGGCCGGAGTTTGCCGAACTGCGCCCATACAGCCTGCAGCGCCGCCGCCAACCGGCACTGCGCCAGTTGCTGATCACCATGGGCGGAGTGGATAAAGACAATGTCACCGGGCAAGTGCTGGACGCACTGCGTGACTGCGAACTCCCGGCCGATTGCAACATTGTGGTAGTGATGGGCGCAACGGCTCCCTGGCTGGAAGCGATAAAGCAGCAAGCTGACAGTTTGCCATGGCAAACAGAGGTTAAGGTTGGCGTCAGCAATATGGCACAGCTGATGGCCGATAGTGATTTAGCTATTGGCGCAGCAGGAGCTACTTCGTGGGAGCGGTGTTGCCTCGGAGTGCCAACGATTATGGTGGTATTGGCTGATAATCAGCGTTATGCAGCCCATCTATTGACAAAAGCAGGTGCAGTCAGAGAGCTGTTACTAGAAGATGATTTAAGTCATGACCTAGAAATTTTCATAAAAGAATTTTCTGCAGTAGAAAAAAAACTGGGAAGTACTGTAGAGCACGCCAGTAATATTACTGATGGAAAAGGCTGCGAACGGGTAGTTAGCAAAATATCAACTCAGTAGAAAAGGGAAGAACATGTCTCTTAAAGCAATTGGACAATTACGAACTATTGAACCGAGTGAGCTAGAAATTATGCTCTCTTGGCGGAATTCGCCTAGTGTTAGAGCCAACATGTATACCCGCCACGAAATTAGTCTTACTGAACATTTGGCTTGGTGGGAACGTATCCAAGAAGATAACAACCAACTGTATTTTATGTACGAATTTCAAGGTGTTCCTCTCGGGGTGGTTGCATTTACTGGGATTAATATTGCTAGTCACAACGCATCATGGGCATTTTATGCCTCTCCTGAAGCTCCTAAAGGAACGGGTAGCAAAATGGAGTTCTTGGCACTAGAACATGCATTCAATGATATGAAGCTAAATAAGCTTTGTTGTGAAGTGCTAGCGTTCAACACTCCTGTTATTAAGCTCCACCAGAAGTTTGGCTTCAAAATTGAAGGTATACTTAGGGAGCAACATTATATAGAGCGCTCACCTGTTGATGTGTATTGCTTAGGCATTCTATCTTCTGAATGGCATGAGCAGAAAGATGCTATGCGGGAAAAAATCTTGAAACTGAGTAAAGTATAAGGCTTATTCTATGTCAGCTGAAATTTCAATTAACGGCCGAAAGATTGGTTTAAGTAATCAGCCGTACATTATTGCCGAGCTGTCTGCCAACCATAACGGTAAGCTGGAAACTGCACTTCGTATTATCGAAGAGGCAAAAAAGGCAGGTGCGGATGCTGTTAAATTACAAACCTATACTGCCGACACGATTACACTAAACAGTAATAGTGAAGAGTTTCAGATAAAAGGTGGCCTGTGGGATGGCAGAACACTTTACGATCTGTATGAACAAGCGCATATGCCTTGGGAGTGGCATAAGCCGCTTTTTGAGCACGCTCGTAAACTTGGTATTACTATCTTCAGCTCACCGTTTGATAATACTGCAGTAGATCTGCTGGAAGAACTGAATGCTCCAGCTTATAAAATTGCCTCTTTTGAAGCAGTTGATCTGCCGCTTATCAAATACGTTGCCAGCACCGGCAAGCCGATGATTATTTCTACCGGCATGGCGGATGCCGAAGAAATTCAGGAAGCCATAGAAGCGGCACGAGAAGGTGGCTGCAAGGAGCTGGCCATTCTTCACTGTGTAAGCGGTTATCCGGCACCAGCAGAAGATTATAACCTGCGCACCATTCCCGACATGATTGAACGCTTTGGGCTGGTTACCGGGTTATCCGATCATACCTTGGATAACACCACAGCCATTGCCAGTGTAGTGATGGGCGCTTCTATTATTGAAAAGCACTTCACTCTTGACCGTAATGGTGGCGGACCGGACGATAGCTTCTCTCTGGAGCCCGTAGAGCTGGCTGCACTGTGCCGGGACAGCAAAACAGCCTGGCAGGCATTGGGTAAAGTAGACTACGGCCGAAAATCCAGTGAGCAAAGCAATATTAAATTTCGCCGTTCACTGTATTTTGTGAAAGACATGAAAGCAGGTGATATTATCACGCCAGATTGTGTGCGCAGTGTAAGGCCCGGATTTGGAATTGAACCAAAGTATTTAGGTGAGATAGTTGGCAAAAGGGTGAGTGTTGATATTAAAGTCAATCAAGCAGTCAGTTGGAGTAATATAGATAACTACTGATGATATTATCATGGATGCGATAACATTAGCATCCATGATAAATTTCTATATGTACTTTATATTGCTTTTCGAATAGTATTCTTCTAACTCTTCATAAGCTTTTAGAAGTCTATCAGTGTTTTTATAATAAGAGCAGTCATCCTGATGCATGCTATATATAGGCATGTCATTATGTATTAAAGATAGCGTGTACAGTGCCGTAGATGAAACTCCTGCAATGCTAGATAACTTTATTTTTTTCTTGGATATCTCAATTTCTATCGGCCATTCGCTATCATGAAAAGTAATAAAAGGTAGTTTTTCTACTTCACTTCTTACCGCTTTCGACTCAGACCGATGCGGGAAATAAATGATTTCTTTTTTAGTGTGCTGGTGATATTTTTTTAGTAATTTAAAGTAACTTGCTAATGTCATGCCACTATTGCCATCAAAGCTAACCTCTCCTTGACCAAGGAAACCAGCAGGAGCATCAATAGAATAGCAGTCTGTGCTATTGAGCTTTGATTTAATGTAGCTTAATTTGTTTAGCTTTTTGGCGTAAGGGAAATTATCAAACTGATAAATACTAAACAAATCAAAGTTTTCTCTGAAAGACATTTTTCTTGGTGGTGAAATGCCTTGCATTATTAAAAGTAAATCTTTAAAACCCTTACGGTTGTCAGTGCTTTTTTTATTTTTTAAATATTGATTGTAATCGTTAATTGTTGCGGTGCCATCATCAAACATGATTTCATGCTTGTATTTTATGTTCTTTATAATTGTTTTGGTTCTCCAAGCTGCGTATTCTCCATGCAGGATGTTATTAATTTCTTTATTTTTTGTTTCTTTTCTGATCTTTCTTATGAAAGCGGGGATTTTAAAGGTTTTGTTTTTTATAGGTAGTTCTAGTATTTTATCCCACTCATCTTCATTAAGAAGAGCCTTTATTTGCTGCTGCCCCTTGCTGTGGACTTGTTTTGTGATTGCTAATATATTTCTTTCTAGCTTGTATTCGCGAATTGCTTCCATGGCGCAAATAAGTTGAAATGGAGATGTGACTAAAAACAGGTTTACATCTTCTTCTTGGTTCATGATGCCCCTTCAAAAGTAAAATGTTATCTTTCTTCCATTATTGAATAACTGACATTGACAAAAGTAGTTATTTTCTGTCAATGTCAGCGCAACATAATTTACTTATTCAACCAGCTCATATACTCAGCCACGCCTTCGGCCACGGTTTTGAACTCGTGGGGGTAGCCGGCGGCGCGCAGTTTGGTCAGGTCGGCCTCGGTAAAGCTCTGGTAGCGGCCCTTCAGGTGGTCGGGAAAGGGAATGTATTCGATTTCACCCTTGCCGTGGTGTTTGATTACCGCCTCGGCCACGTTTTGGAAGGGTTCGGCGCGGCCGGTGCCGCAGTTGAAGATGCCGGACACGTCCGGGTTCTGCCAGAACCAGAGGTTCACCTTGCACACGTCGCCCACATAGATGAAGTCGCGCATCTGGCCGCCGTTGCCAAAGCCGTCGCAGCCTTCAAACAGCTTGGGGTTTTCTCCCTTGTGCAACTGAGTGTTGAGGTGAAAGGCCACGCTCGACATGCTGCCCTTGTGTTGCTCACGGGGGCCGTACACGTTGAAGTATTTGAGGCCCACTACCTGAGAGTTAATCTCGGGCATCAGGCGGCGCACATACTGGTCGAACAGCTGCTTGGAGTAGCCGTACACGTTGAGCGGCTGCTCGTATTGCGGCTCTTCAATGAAGTTGTCGTTGCGGCCGCCGTAGGTGGCCGCGGAAGAGGCATAGATAAACGGAATTTCCCGCTCCAGGCAGTAGTGCAGCAAATCCTTGGAGTACTCGTAGTTGTTCTCCATCATGAACTTGCCGTCCCACTCGGTAGTGGCGGAGCAGGCGCCTTCGTGGAAGATCACTTCAATACCGCCCCATTCCTCGAATTCATCGCCGGACACAATGCGGTGCAGAAACTCGTCCTTGTCCAGGTAGTCGGCAATGGTCAGATCAACCAGGTTGACGAACTTGGTACCGTTGGTGAGGTCGTCGATCACCACCACGTCGGTGCGGCCTTGCTCATTCAGGGTTTTTACCAGGTTGCTGCCAATAAAGCCGGCACCGCCAGTTACAATGATCATGCTTGTTTGCCTCTTGCTGGCCGGAGTGGGTGTCCGGCAATTCGAAGAAATTTTGCCGCAAGTTTATCACGCCTGAGCTGCGAAAAACTAACAGTGGGCCTGTGTTACTATTTAGTTATCACTCACAGAGGCGGCAAAGGCGTTATCAGTGTGCCTCTGGTGCCTCCTTCCGGTGATCCCTTTCACGCGGCAGGACATTGCCGTCTAGCTGTAGGAATCCCCTTCCTTTAGGGAGGGGAGGATGTCAAAAATAGTGCTTTTGAGCAGGATAAGTTATGAGTATGCTACACGGAGGTAGTAAAATGGTCTGAGTTAAACCCAGATAGCCACATGGAAAACGGGAGTTTGTTATGTCGTCGGCATTTTATGCTTATTTAGCTGAGCAGCTGGAAAACATTAAGGCAGAAGGTCTCTACAAGCAGGAGCGGGTGATCAGTTCCCCCCAGAGTGCTGCCATTCACGTGGGTGAGCAGGAGGTTATCAACTTCTGTGCCAACAACTATCTGGGTCTGGCTAACCATTCTGCCCTGGTTCAAGCCGCACAGCAGGGGCTGAGCAGCCATGGTTTTGGCATGGCGTCGGTACGTTTTATCTGCGGCACTCAGGATCTGCACAAACAGCTGGAAAGCGAGTTGTCGTCTTTTCTCGGTATGGAAGACACCATTCTTTATACCTCCTGCTTTGATGCCAACGCTGGCCTGTTTGAAACTCTTCTTGGCCCGGAAGACGCCATTATTTCCGATGCGCTGAACCACGCTTCCATTATCGACGGTGTGCGTCTGTGCAAGGCCAAACGCTATCGCTACGCCAACAACAATATGGCCGAGCTGGAAAGCCGCCTGCAACAGGCCGAGGCCGATGGTGCCCGCTTCAAGCTGATTGCCACTGATGGTGTTTTCTCCATGGACGGCGTGATTGCCAACCTGAGCGCCATTTGCGATCTGGCCGACAAATACAATGCGCTGGTGATGGTGGACGACTCCCACGCTGTGGGTTTTGTGGGTGAACAGGGCCGGGGCACTCATGAGTTCTGTGGAGTGATGGACCGCGTCGATATTATTACCGGTACTCTTGGCAAGGCATTGGGTGGTGCCTCAGGCGGCTATACCTCGGGCAAAAAGGAAGTGATCGACTGGCTGCGTCAGCGCTCCCGGCCTTATCTGTTTTCCAACTCGGTGGCACCGGCGATTGTAGCGGCCTCCATCAAGGTGCTGGAGATGCTGAAAAACGGTGACGATCTGCGGCAAAAAGTGAGAGAAAACAGCGCTTATTTCAGAGAGCAAATGACCGCCGCCGGCTTTACCCTGGCCGGCAAGGATCACGCCATTATTCCGGTAATGCTGGGCGATGCGGCGCTGGCTTCACAAATGGCCGACAAGCTGCTGGAAAAAGGCATTTACGTTATTGGCTTTTCCTTTCCGGTGGTGCCCAAAGGCCAGGCCCGTATTCGCACCCAGATGTCGGCGGCCCACACCCGCGAGCAGCTGGACAAGGCCATTGCGGCCTTTACCGACGTTGGCCGTGAACTGGGCGTGATTGAAGGAGAAAAAGCATGAAAGCACTGGCAAAACTGAAGGCCGAGCCCGGCATCTGGATGACCGACGTACCCGAGCCCGAGCTGGGTCATAACGATCTGCTGATCAAAATTCGTAAAACCGCCATCTGCGGCACCGATATTCATATCTACAACTGGGATGAATGGTCACAAAATACCATTCCGGTGCCCATGGTTACCGGCCACGAATATGTGGGCGAAGTGGTGGCCATTGGCCAGGAAGTGCGTGGCTTTGCTATTGGCGACAGAGTATCAGGCGAGGGGCACATTACCTGCGGCCATTGCCGCAACTGCCGTGCCGGTCGCACGCACCTGTGCCGTAATACTTCGGGCGTGGGTGTAAACCGTGACGGTGCCTTTGCGGAATATCTGGTTATTCCGGCTTTTAATGCCTTCAAACTGCCCGATGAAGTGTCTGACGATCTGGCCGCCATTTTCGACCCCTTTGGCAATGCGGTGCACACAGCGCTGTCGTTCGATCTGGTGGGTGAAGATGTGCTGATCACCGGTGCCGGCCCCATTGGCATTATGGCCGCTGCCGTAGCCCGCCATGTGGGTGCCCGCCATGTGGTGATCACCGATGTAAACGAATATCGCCTTGAGCTGGCCCGCAAGATGGGAGTAACCCGGGCGGTAAACGTGGCCACCGAAAAGCTGAGTGATGTGATGACCGAGCTGGGCATGACCGAAGGCTTTGATGTGGGCCTGGAAATGTCCGGTGTGCCGGTGGCGTTTCAGGATATGCTGGACAAGATGAATCATGGCGGCAAGGTGGCCATGCTGGGTATACCGCCGTCTGATATGGCCATTGACTGGACTCAGGTTATTTTTAAAGGCCTGGTGCTCAAGGGTATTTATGGCCGCGAAATGTTTGAAACCTGGTACAAAATGGCCAGCTTAATCCAGTCCGGCCTGGATCTCAGCCCCATCATCACTCACCATTTCAAGGTGGATGATTTCCAGCAGGGCTTTGACATTATGCGCTCCGGCCAGTCCGGCAAGGTAATCCTCGACTGGCAGTAAGCTTCAAGTTGTCTGATATGCCGCAATAAGCCGGCCAAAGGGTGCTATTTCTCGACACGCTTCGTTGGGTGCCACTCACTAAAAAGTCTGCTGCGAACATAATTAATGTTCGATCAGGCTTTTTACTTCGTCACGGCGAGCAAGCTCGCCCCATGAGCGCTCGGCAAATGCCATATATGGACACCTCGCTTTTCGCCAGTGGGGTTTCCGTGTTTTTTGGCGACCAGGATTAACTGCACCCGTATATTCGGCCTGTGTTGATGAGTGAGTCTTTGGCTCACTCTGGCCCTAATGAGAACCGCGCCCTTGCTGCCTATCGTCCCTACGGAGTTCAGACTCCTGACATTTGCCCGGCGTTTGCAAGGGCCGGTTTAACCTGTTGCCTCATTCACGTTTTCCACATCGCGTTTCGTCGGGGTGATAACCTCTTGTTTTCCTTCCTGCTAAACGGGGGTTAATTCGGTTTCTTCATGTCAGCTCAGGCTGCCCGATAGTGCTCCTGCCTGAACAGCATGACCCAGATAATCCGTGCCAGCTTGTTGGCCGTGGCGACCGCAGCGCGCTGCTTGCCTCGACGCTCGACCAGCTGTTTGACCCACAGTGAGAACCGGTCTGTCGCCTTATTCAGATGCCGGATAATTGACCAAGCACCTTGTATCAACAGCTTGCGTAAGTACCCATTGCCACGCTTGGTAATGCTGCCCAGCTTTTGCTTACCACCGCTGGAGTGCTCTTTCGGCACCAGCCCGAGGTTGGCGGAGAAGTGCCGGGCATTGCGGTACTGACTGCCGTTACCGACAAAGGCGACCATGGCGGTTGCAGTTACCGCGCCTACACCTCGAATGTCGGTGAGTCGGGCGCAGGCCTCGTTATCGCGACATTGCTGTTCGATGTCTTTATCCAAGCGCCGGATAGCCTCATCCAGCTGCCGCCATTCTTCCATCATATCCTGACAGCAGGCTCGCGCCCGTGGCGTCAGTTCGTTACTGGCATCCTCCAGCAGCAAGGGCATGGCCTGCTTCAGGTTTTCTTTACCGCCGGCCAAGACAATGCCGTATTCATTGAGCAAGCCCCGTAACTGGTTAATCAACCGGGTTCGCTCCCCAACACGGCGCTCTCGCAGCCGGTGCGCCAGGCTGATGTCGGTCTGCTCCAGCGTGCGAGGCTGGACAAACGTCATATTGGGGCGCCGTGCCGCCTCACAGATGGCAAAGGCATCATTACGGTCGTTCTTATTGCCTTTGACGAAGGGTTTCACATGTTGAGGTGGCAGCAACATCACTGGGTGACCCCGCTGTTGCAGGGTGCGCCCCCAGTAATTGGAGCCGCTGCAGGCTTCCATCGCAATGGGTACCTGAGGGTACTGACTAAGCAGCTCTAATACCTTATGCCGGGTCACCTTGCGATTGAATATCGCCTTGCCAGCTTGATTGACGCCACAAACCTGAATCACATTTTTTGCCAAATCGAGACCAATGAGTGTAATGTTCATATCGGACACCTTTTGTGGTTATTTGAGCTTCAACCCAAATATGGCGCATTACGACGCCGCTTACCCAAGAGGTGTCCATCTCATCATCCCTGGCATTTGATCGGTCGCGAAATAGCCCCCTTTAACCTCTTTGTATGCATACTCGTTGCCTGCAATTGTTTTACACCATTCCCTGGTCCCTATTCACCAGTCCCCGACTTCAAGCCAGATGATCCAGCGGCAGCGCTGTATCGTGCTTGATGCGCCTGAGCACAAAGCTGGAGCGTACGCCGGTCACTCCTTCCAGCCGGGTCAGCTTGCCCAGCAAAAACTGCTGATAATGCTCCATATCGCGCACTATTACCTTGAGCTGATAGTCGGCTTCTGTACCGGTGATCAGGTCACATTCCAGCACTTCAGGAAAGCCCAGCACGGCCGCATCAAAGGCCTCAAAACGCTCCGGCGTGTGCCGGTCGAGGGAGATATGAATATAGGCCTGCAGGGTCAGCCCCAGTTTGGCGGCGTTGAGCAGGGTGACATGATCGGCAATCAGGCCAGCGTCTTCCAGCGCCTTTACCCGGCGTGAGCAGGGCGAAGGCGATAATCCAACCCGCTCGGCCAGCTCCAGATTGCTGATGCGACCATGGCGTTGCATCAGGTCGAGAATGCGCCTGTCGGTGCGATCCAGTTGTATCAGTTTGCTCACATTCACACTCCATAACAACAACTATTCAATTAATAGTTTATATGGGGTGAATGATTGCGAAAAGGATGATTTTAAAGGGTGACTTCGCAACCACTCACTCACGGCTTGGGGTTACTATGTTTACACCTTAACGGGAACAGCAGGCCGGCATCACCGGACCCTGTCGCAAGCCGGATTATCAGTTCGGGGCGCACCACAAGCGCGGCACTTTAAACAGAAGGGCAACAGCGCAGAGAAACGAACCACAAGTTCGTAAAGGGCACAAAAAGCCAGCCACTCGGGGCTGGCTTTGGTGTTTCTTGTGCTCAGACAATTCGCTGGCTGGCCTGGCGGCGGATCAATACTGCGATGGACTTGGAAGTGGGGGTATGGCTGTCGTCACCGGTGCTGTGCAGGGGCACCAAAGGGTTGGTCTCCGGATAATAGGCAGCGACGTTGCCATCGGGAATATCATAGGCCACCACTTTAAAGCCGCCCACTCTGCGCTCGGCCCCGTCGTGCCAGAGGGAGATGATTTCCACCTCATCCCCTTCGTGCAGGCTACGCCGGCGCATTTCGTCCGTGTGCATAAACAGCACCATGCGCTGGCCATACACGCCACGATAGCGGTCATTCATGCCATAGATGGTGGTGTTGTACTGATCGTGGGAGCGCAGAGTTTGCAGCACAGATACCGGCTCGCCCTCAGCGCTGGCGGGCAGCAGCTGCTCGGGCAGCGCCTCTGCCGAGAAATTGGCCTTGCCGCTGGCAGTTTGCCAGTGGTAGTCGGCGGCGCTGTTGCCCAGATAAAAGCCGCCGGGCTGCTGCAGCCGTTCATTAACATTCTCAAAGCCGGGAAGGGTAGCGGCAATATGCTCGCGAATGCGGTTATAGTCGTCGGCCAGGTCCAGCCAGTTAACCGGCTTATCGCCAAGGGTTGCCTGAGCCATGCCGGCGATAATGGCGGTTTCCGAGCGCTGGTGCGGGCTGTTGGGTTTGCCCACTCCCTGTGAGGCATGCACCATACTGAAGGAATCTTCCACGGTAATAAACTGCGGCCCTCCGGCCTGCACATCCGCCTCGGTGCGGCCCAGGCAGGGTAAAATCAGCGCCTCACGGCCCGCCATTAAATGACTGCGGTTAAGCTTGGTGCTGATCTGCACGGTAAGATCACAATTGGCCAGCGCCTCGGCGGTCACATGAGTGTCGGGCGCAGCGGCGGCAATATTACCGCCAAGGGCAATAAACACTTTTGATTTACCGTCCAGCATGGCCTGAATGGCGGCCACAGCATTATGGCCGGGCTGGCGGGGCATGGGCGTCTTGAAGTGGGCTTCAAGCCTGTCAATAAACTCACTGGAAGGCTGTTCATTAATGCCCACGGTGCGGTTGCCCTGCACATTGCTGTGGCCGCGCACCGGACACAGGCCGGCACCGGGTTTGCCAAGCTGGCCCCGCAGCAGCTGCAGATTAGTGATTTCGCGAATAGTGGCCACCGAGTGCTTGTGCTGAGTAATGCCCATGGCCCAGGTGCAGATCACCCGCCCGGCGCTGGCGTACACTTTGGCTGCCTGCTCTATCTCATTTCGACTCAGCCCCGATTGCTGCTCTATTTGTTGCCATGGGGTGGCGGCCACGATGGCGATGTAGTCTTCCAGGCCTTGCGTGTGCTCGGCAATAAATGCCCGATCCAGCAGGCCGGGCTCATTACGCCTTGTCGCCTCGGCATCCCACTCCAGCAACAGCTTCACCATGCCCCGCACCAGTGCCATGTCGCCGCCCAGACGCGGGCACAGATACAGGCTGGAGATGGTCGAATCTTTAGTGGTGAGCATTTCTGCCGGGCTTTGCGGATCGGCAAAGCGCTCCAGACCCCGTTCTTTCAGGTTGTTCACACTGACAATGGCGGCTCCCCGGCGGGACGCATTGCGCAGGCTGTGCAGCATGCGCGGATGATTGGTGCCCGGATTCTGACCAAACACAAAAATGGCATCGGCCCGGTCAAAGTCCTGCAGGGTGACAGTGCCCTTGCCCACGCCAATGGCGCGGCTCAGCGCCACACCGCTGGCTTCGTGGCACAGGTTGGAGCAGTCGGGAAAGTTATTGGTGCCAACACTGCGGCCAAACAGCTGATAGAGATAGGCGGCTTCGTTGCTGGCGCGGCCGGAAGTGTACAGCTCCAGCTGATCCGGGTGTTCCAGCCGGTTCAGGTGTTGGCTGATCAGGGCAAAGGCGTCGTGCCAGGAAATGGGTTCATAGTGGTCGGTTTCCCGGTTCAGATACATGGGCTGCTCAATGCGGCCCTGATACTCCAGAAAGTAGTCACTTTGCTGGCGCAACTGGCTTACCGGGTGCTGCCGAAAAAATGCCGGCGTGACTTGGTGGCGGGTGGCCTCCCAGCTGATGGCCTTGGCCCCGTTTTCACAAAAGGAAAAATGCTTGCCCTGCTCATCCCCCCAGGCGCAGCCCGGGCAGTCAAAGCCCTTCACCTGATTCGCCCGCAGGAGGTTGCGAATGTTGGCGGCGGGCTTTTTGCTGCCCAGCACAAAGCGGGTAGTGGAAGCCAGGGCACCCCAGCCACCGGCCGCTCCCTGATAAGGTTTGATCTTTTTACTCATCACGGCTGTCCGAATAACGAATATGTTTCTCAGTGTAGGGAGCGGGCTTTTGTCTTTCTAATTGAAAGGCTTGATACTGCAATAGAAAAAATTGATTACAGATAGACTTTTCAATTTTAAATTGTGATGAAAGGCACGGTCTGATGGACATTAAACAATTGCATTATTTATGTGCGCTGGCGGAGCACCGGCACTTTGGCCGGGCCGCTCAGGCCTGCTGTGTCACTCAGCCAACCCTGTCGATGCGGTTGCGCCAGCTGGAGCAGGATCTGGGTGTGGCACTGGTGCGCCGTGGCAAACAGTTTGAAGGTTTTACGCCCGAAGGGGAGATGGTACTGGCCCGGGCGCGCGTGTTATTGGGTCAGTATCAGAACCTGCGGCTGGAAGTTGACGCCATGAAGGGGCGGCTTACGGGCACGGTGCGTCTGGGGCTGGTGCCGCTGAGCTGCATGGACTTGAGCCCGGTGCTGGCGCGAATGCGGCAGCAGCATCAAGGTGTCAGCTTTGAAATGAATGATATGACCGCCGACGACATACTGGCCGGTCTGGAGCAAAATACCCTGGATATTGGCGGTGGTTTTTTTGAGCCCGAGGTGCTGAGCCGTTTTCGTAGCCTGGCTCTGCCCGAGCAGGGTGTGGTGCTGGCTTATGGCGTAGGCTGGGGTGAACGGCTGCCGAGCCAGCTCACGCCCCGCAGTCTGACAGGGCTGCCGTTGTGCTTGCCCAAAACCGGTATGTACTTTCGCCATTATCTGGATACCCGGTTCGGGCAGGCAGGGGTGCCGCTGCAGCCGGTGCTGACCTCCAATTCGGTATACCGGCTGATGCGCTGGGTGCATGCGGGGCTGGGCTGCGCTTTGGTGCCAGCGGGCAGCGTGCTGTTCAGTGAGCTGCCCGGGGTGCAATGCCGGCCTCTCGCGCTGCCTGCCATGTCGCGGCTTGGCGCATTGGTGATGGGCAATGATGGCCGGGCCAGTCTGCTCGCCAAAGGTTTTTTTGAGGTGGCTGCTGAGCTGTGGCAGCGGCCTGAGTCGCGCGTATTCTGAGCACATGCTCTATGCTTGAACGTTAGCGAATGCCGAAAACGATCAGGACAGCCATTACATGCGAGCGCAGAATAAAAAGGAAGCTATCTTCGGCAAGGCAGCCGATGCGCACAACACTGATATCTGGCTTCACTTGTGTAAAAGCGCGGCTGACAGGGCGGGGGCCAGCCGGGCCTGCTTTGTCTTTTTTCTGCACGGCGGAAGTGCAGTTGCGGATGTGATGGGTGATGGCTTCAGAGGCTGGCAGGATCAGCATTACCTTGCAGCCTGGCAACAAGGTGTTTTTTATACCCCGCTGAGTGCAAGTCAGCTGCCCGAGAGTATCACCAGACTTTACTCGGCAGTGCCTCTGAGTCGCAAGCAGGTGTGCGGGCTCTTGCTGCTGGAGTTTGATAAGCCGGTGCCGGAGCTGAATACACAGGCACGGAACCAGCTTGCCCTGCTGGCCGAGCATGGTGCTCTGCTATGGCGGGAGCAGGAACTGGATATCAGACAACATGATCTGAACCTGACATCCGGACGTTTGCTTAACCGGCTGAAAGTGCTGTTTCTGCACGCGCCCATTTTGATCAACGGCTTTAATACTCAGGGCCGCTGTATTTTGTGGAATCAGGAGTGTGAACGGGTCTTTGGCTGGTGCTTTGCAGAGCTGGAGCAGCATGAGGCGCCCATTAGTCTGTTTTATCCTGATCCTAAAGAACAGCAGCAGCTGTGGCATACCTTCAGGGAAGTACATGGCTCAGAGTTCAGAGAATGGCACCCGTTGAACCGCCAGGGAGAGCGGCTGACCACACTCTGGGCCAACATTATGTTGCCCAACGGCGATATGATCTGTGTGGGTCACGACATTACCGAGCAGCGCGCTTTTGAAGTACAACAGCAACTGGCAGCCAGTGTTTTTGAAGCCAGTTACGATGGCATTATGCTGACGGATGCCGATAACCGGGTAATTAAAGTCAATCCTTCCTTTACCCGTATTACCGGTTATACAGCGGAGCAGGTCACCGTCCGGGTCTCAACCCTGTTCGAACATCAGTGTGAAGAAAGACCGGCCCTGCCCGGAAATACCCAGGATCCGGCTCACTGGCAGGGCGAGTGTGTGATTTGTCATCGCGATGGTACCGAGCGCAACCTGTTACTGTCCAAGTCTGTGATTAAAGATGCACAGGATGTGGTGCAAAACCATGTGTTTTTGCTTACTGATATCAGTCATATCAAGCAGCATGAGGCGGAGCTGAGGCAGCAGGCGCTTTACGACTCGTTGACCCGCATTCCTAACCGGCAGTTGTTCAGTGAGTTACTTGAGCGTGCCATGGCCGCGGCCCAGCGTAACAGCACCATGGTAGCCGTGTGTTATCTGGATCTGGATGGATTCAAACAGATAAACGACACCCTGGGTCACGCTGCCGGCGACAGGTTACTGGTAGAAGTGGCTGAGCGAATGACCTTGCTGGTGCGAAGCTGTGATGCGGTGGCCAGGCTTGGCGGAGACGAGTTTGCGCTGATGATCACCGGCCTGCACCATGCGCTGGAATGCACTGATATTCTTGAGCGAATGTTATCCGCCGTTAATGAACCTTTTCATCTGCATGGCCATCAGGTACGGGTGTCTGCCAGCATTGGCATTGCGGTTTATCCTGAAGACGCCAGTCACAGTGAACACTTGCTCGGCCATGCTGATAAGGCCATGTATGAGGCAAAAAAGCAGGGTAAGGGGCGTTATGTGTTTTTTGAGCCAATGCTGCACCTTGAAGATCAACAACGGCACCGGCTTTATGCCGAGTTGCTGCATGCGCTCAGAAATAATGAGTTTTTGCTGCACTACCAGCCTAAAATCGATTTGTTCAGCCGTGATCTGGCAACAGTTTTCCGGACACATTCTCAAGCAACTGCTCGCAGCTCTGATTCATAGTCCAACGGACTCATGTAGTCATTGCTGGAGTGCAGCCGCACCCGGTTATAAAACACTTCGATATACTCGAAGATGGCCTGCTTCGCTTCTTCCCGCGTCGTAAAGTCTTCGTGATAGATCAGCTCGGTCTTCAGCGTGTGGAAGAAACTCTCCGATGGGGCGTTATCCCAACAGTTTCCCTTCCGGCTCATGCTGCATTGGAAGTCATGCTGCTTGAGCAAGCGCTGGAAGCTATCTGAAGCATACTGACTGCCTCGGTCGCTATGAACCAGTAACCCGGCAGCTGGCCTGCGTTTCCAGATCGCCATGCTCAGCGCATCGCTCACCAGAGACGCCGGCATTCGGCTACCCATCGACCAGCCCACCACCGCCCGTGAGCAGAGGTCGATAAAGACCGCCAGATAGAGCCATCCCTCCCGTGTCGGGATATAAGTGATATCCCCCACATAGGCCTGATCCGGCTTTTCTGCCGAGAAGTGTCGCGCCAGAAGGTTCGGCGCGACCGGCTTGTCATGCTTCGAGTTGGTGGTGGCCTTGAACTTCCGCCGCGTCTTGCATGCCAGCCCTTCCTCTTTCATCAGTCGGGCAATCCGATGGCGACTGACGGCTTCATCGTCTCCCGTCAGCTTCTTCTGAATACGCCGCGTTCCATAGGTTGCCCGGCCTTCTTCGTGGTGTTTACGGATCTTCGCCTTCAACGCTTTATCCTGCTGTTTTCGCGGGCTGGGCGGCCTGGACCGCCACTCATAATAGCCACTACGAGACACTTCAAACACGCGGCACATCAGGGCAGTGCTGAACTTACCCTGATTGGCGTCGATGAAGGCATACCTTAGCGAGATTCTTTGGCGAAGAAGGCGGCCGCCTTTTTTAACAGCTCTCGCTCTTCCTTGAGTCGGGCGTTCTCTCGGCGGAGCTGCTTCAACTCATCATAGAGGTGCTGCTCATCCACTTTACCATCGCCCTTGGTGCTCTGCTGGCGGTGGTACTTGGCGATCCAGGTATGTAACGTATTGACGTTAACCTCCAGCTCCCTGGCGGTCTGGTTGACGGATTGCTCGGACTCCACCGCCAGCTTGGCCGCGGCTTCTTTAAACTCAGCTGTATAGGCTTTCTTCTGACTCATGACACACACCTTCTCTGGGCAGGTGATCTTACCTGCGTCTGTGTGTCTGGGGAACTATAGCCACTTCAGCCGCACCATGACCGGGCTTGAAGCGCTGCTGCGCTGGCAGCATCCTGCGCGAGGGCTGCTGACACCGGCAGAGTTTTTACCGGCCGTGCTTGATAGTGATCTGGAGTTTGAACTGGGCCAGTGGGTGATCCGTCACTTGTTAGAGCAAATGACATTATGGCAGCAGGCCGGCCGCGATTATCAGGCCAGCTTTAATGCCAGTGCCGGACAGCTGCTGCATCCGGATTTCTGCAGCAATCTGGAGCACCTGCTGAACCTGTATGCCGCTGTGCCGCCGCAGCGACTTGAGCTTGAGTTTCAGGAGGGGGCGGTGCGCAATGATCTGCCGGCGCTGTCTGCGGTGCTGAACCATTGCCGGCGTTTGGGGCTGACGATTTCTCTTGATAATTTTGGTGCCGAGCATGCGTCACTGGTCAGCCTGAACCGTTTACCGGTAGATGTGATCAAAATAGACAGACGCTTTATTACTGACTTATTAACCAATCCCACCGATGTCAGCATGGTAGAAGGGGTGGTGCAGCTTGCTGCTGCACTGCAAATGCTGGTGGTGGCCGAGGGGATGGAAGCCCCAGAGCTGGGCACCCGGCTGCAGCAGCTGGGCTGCCACTATGTGCAGGGCTATGGTATTTCTCATCCCATGCCGCCCGGAGCCATTGATGAATGGCTGGCGGAGTGGAATCAGCACAGGCCGTTGCAGTAATAAAAAACCCCGGCAAGTGCCGAGGTCTCATTATTATCTTACTTGTGTGGCCGCAGGTTTACAGCTGCGGGCCGGCGGCCACCAGGGCTTTGCCTTCGTCGGTGTCGGTGAACTTCTCGAAGTTGTTCACAAAGCGCTGAGCCAGATCCTGTGCCTTGGCGTCCCATTCGGCCGGGTCGGCATAGGTGTTGCGCGGATCCAGAATAGACACGTCTTCCACGCCGGCCAGGCTGGTGGGAATAGCCACATTGAAGTAGGGCAGCTCAACAAACTCGCTGTTTTCAATGGAGCCGTCGAGAATGGCATTGATGATGGCGCGGGTGGCCTTGATGGAAATCCGCTTGCCGGTGCCGTTCCAGCCGGTATTCACCAGATAGGCTTCAGCACCGACAGCGTCCATACGCTTGGCCAGTACTTCAGCATACTGAGTGGGATGCAGGCTCAGGAAAGCAGCACCAAAACAGCTGGAGAAAGTAGGAGTCGGCTCGGTAATGCCACGCTCGGTACCGGCCAGTTTGGCGGTAAAGCCGGACAGGAAGTGGTACTGAGCCTGGCTGCGGGTCAGTTTGGCTACCGGCGGCAGTACGCCAAAGGCGTCGGCAGTCAGGAAAATCACTTTCTTGGCATGACCCGCCTTGGATATCGGCTTGACGATATTGTCGATGTGGTAAATGGGATAAGAGACACGAGTGTTTTCGGTCTTGGAACCATCGTCAAAGTCAACGGTACCATCTTCACGGACAGTCACGTTTTCCAGCAGCGCATCGCGGCGAATGGCGGCGTAGATTTCCGGCTCGTTTTCCTTACTCAGTTTGATGGTCTTGGCATAGCAGCCACCTTCAAAGTTGAACACACCGTCGTCGTCCCAGCCGTGCTCATCGTCGCCAATCAGCTGACGGTTGGGATCGGTAGACAGGGTGGTTTTACCGGTGCCGGACAGACCAAAGAAGATGGCCACATCGCCGTCTTTGCCCACGTTGGCTGAGCAGTGCATGGAGGCAATGCCTTTCAGCGGCAGCAGGTAGTTCATCATGGAGAACATGCCTTTTTTCATTTCGCCGCCGTACCAGGTGCCGCCAATCAGCTGCACGCGTTCGGTCAGGTTAAAGGCAACAAAGTTCTCGCTGTTAAGACCCTGCTCTTTCCAGTTGGGGTTAGTGCATTTGGCACCGTTCATGACCACAAAGTCAGGCTCGAAGTTTTCCAGCTCGGCGTCACTCGGGCGAATGAACATGTTTTTTACAAAGTGCGCCTGCCAGGCCACTTCAGTAATAAAACGCACGGCCAGGCGGGTATCGGCGTTGGCACCACAGAAAGTATCAACAACAAACAGGCGCTTGCCGGACAGCTGAGTGGTCACCAGCCCCTTGAGCTGCTCCCAGGTTTCCTGCGTCATGGGTTTGTTGTCGTTCTTGCCCTGATCAGCCCACCATACGGTGTCACGGGTGACGTCGTCGCGAACAATGTATTTGTCCTTGGGGGAGCGACCGGTAAAAATGCCGGTATCTACGGCCACGGCACCCAGGCTGGTTTCCACGCCTTTTTCATAGCCTTCCAGGTCGGCACGGGTTTCTTCTGCAAACAGTTGCTCGTAGGAAGGGTTATACAGTACATCGGTAACGTCATTGATACCGTAGCGGGATAAGCCGAGTTGTTGCGCCTTGGGCGTCATTGTTCACTCCTGGATTTGGTACAGAGGGGTTACTTGGTTATTTTGAATTTTTTGAAATGCGAGTTTATCAAGAATTCAGTGTCAAATAGGGGATCTGGTTCAAAATTTATAATTTTGCGACACGAATTAAGAGGATGTAAGTGAAATTTAAGTTTATTATGCTGAGTTGATGTTAATTTACTGTGCCATTATTTTGTTTATTAATGAGTAAATAGCGTAACTTGAGCAGAGAGCGTAAGGCAAACGTTAAAAAATAAACACGGGCCGGCCATTGCCGGCCCGAATAATTCGATGCTATTTTGTTCAGTGCAGTGTCTGGCTGAACAGCGTCTGCACATCGCTGCCATCAAACTGATAATGATGGCCGCAATAGTCGCAGTGCATTTCAATTTTGCCTTTTTCTTCAATCAGCTCCATGGCTTCCTGCTGGCCTACCTGCAGCAGGGCCTGCTCGCACTTTTCTTTTGAGCAGGTGCACTGAAAACTGACCGGCTGCGGATCAAATACGCGCACTGCCTCCTGATGATAGAGCCGGTACAGTACTTCCTGTGCGTCCAGCTGCAGCAGCTCTTCTGCCTTTACCGTGCCGGTCAGTGCCTCCAGATGTTCAAAATCCTGCTGTTGTCCTTCCGCTTCGCTGGGCAGCGACTGCAGCAGCATGCCGGCAGCGGCCTGATGATCGCCCTGCAGGCCGGTAAACAGCCAGATGCGGGTGGCCAGCTGCTCCGACTGAGCAAAGTAGTTCTCCAGGCTGGCGGCCAGTGAGTTTTCGTTCAGCTCGACTATGCCCTGATAACGTTCGCCGTTTTCCGGGGTAATGGTAATGGCGATATAGCCGGTGCCCACCAGATCGGCCAGCCGCTCACTGTCGGGCACTGTGCCCTGCCAGCGGGCCACACCGCGCATTTGCTGGTGATGGTTACCGTTAATCACCGCCAGGCTGACCGGGCCGTCACCCTGCAGCTGCACTGTGATATGGCCTTCAAACTTGAGCGTGGCGGTCAGCAGGCTGGTCGCGGTCAGCAGCTCGCCCAGCAGCCGCTGCACCGGCACCGGATAGGCCTGGCCGGAAAGCACCTGCTGAAAACTTTGCTGCAGCTGCACCAGCTCGCCGCGCACCTGATAATGGTCGAACAGATAACGATGAAGTTGGTCGGGTTTGTTCATCAAAATAGATCCTGTCTGGGCTCAGTGGCCCTGCTTTATTTTGAGCAGGGTGCGTCTTTCTTTTTTGTCGGGCCTGCGCTCCGGGCTTGGGGCAAACTGACTGTTGAGCTTGCGTGCCCTGGCATTATGCTCTCGTTGCGCCAGGCTGGCTTCGGTTTCACGGTACAGCTGCTGGGCCAGCTCTGCCTTGCCGCGCTTGTCTGACAACGCCTGTACGATCACTTCCCGTTCATCGTGGCCCTGACGCAGCCGGATGGTGGCACCGGTTTCCACCTGTTTGCCGGGCTTGGTGCGCTGGCCGTTGTAGTGCACCTTGCCGCCATCGATCATGTCTCGGGCCAGACTGCGGGTTTTGTAAAAGCGCGCGGCCCACAGCCACTTGTCCAGCCGCACGATATCCGTTTTTGCGTTCATGGTGGTTGCCCCGGTCAAAATCGAATATGTAATTATATCAGATGACCCCCTTTGGCATACAAGACAGGACCAATTCACATTTTGTGATCAATCTGCGGCAGACGTTGGCGGTCAGTTGCGATAACCTCATACAAGGGCGATTTTAAACGGGACCGGCCATGACCGACGACAAACAGAAGCCAACCATTTTGCATACCGAGCTGGTGGCAGAAAGCCGCCTTTTTCGGGTTGAATCTGTGCACCTTCGTTTCAGTAACGGCACTGAGCGCATTTATGAAAGAATGCGCGGCGGCGGACGCGGTGCCGTTATGCTGGTGCCCATGCTGGATGACAACACCATTTTACTGATTCGGGAGTACTCTGCCGGGACGCACAGTTATGAACTGGGTTTTCCCAAAGGGCTGATCGACCCCGGAGAAACGGCTCTGGAAGCCGGCAACCGGGAGCTGATGGAAGAAGTGGGCTACGGTGCCCGCACCCTGATACCACTCAAGCAGGTAAGTCTTGCCCCCGGCTATTTTGGCAGCAGTATGGATATTGTGCTGGCCCGGGACTTGTATCCCGAGCAGCGTGAAGGTGATGAGCCGGAGCCGCTGGAAGTCGTTCCCTGGCCTCTGGAACGGCTGGGTGAGCTGATGGCCCGGCCTGACTTTTCGGAAGCCCGCAGCATCTGTGGTCTGTTTTTGTTACAGGACTGGCTTAACAAAGAGGAATAAGCATGGATACCTGTGCCCTGCTACCGGGTGTAAAGGCGGCAGCCCGAGAATCCGGAAGATTAATTCTGTCTATGTATAACAGTGGCCGTTACATCGCTGAAAATAAAGACGACGACAGTCCGGTAACCAGTGCCGATCTGGCGGCTCATGATTATCTGAACCGTGCCTTGCGGGAGCTGGCGGATATTCCGGTGCTGTCGGAAGAGGGCGGAGATATTCCGCTGGCAGAGCGCAATGCCTGGCCCCGTTACTGGCTGGTGGATCCGCTGGACGGCACACAGGAGTTTATTGCCGGCAGTGGTGATTTTTCTACCATGATCGCTCTGGTTGAGCACGGCAGGCCGGTACTGGGGGTGGTGTTCGGGCCTGTGCATGATGTGATGTATTACGCGGTACGGGGGCAGGGTGCCTTTAAAGAAGCCGGCGGCGAAATACGCCAGATTCATGCCCGCCACTACCGGACACAGGTGAACAGCCTTTGTATTACCATCAGCCGGCGGCAAAATGTGGAGTGGGTGCGCTCCCGCCTGACCGATAAGCTGGATTACCGGCTGGTGCCACTGGGCTCCAGTTCGCTCAAATCCTGTCTGGTGGCGGAAGGAAAAGCCGATTTGTATATGCGCATCGGCCCCACCGGTGAATGGGACACAGGGGCTACGCAATGCATAGTGGAAGAAGCCGGCGGCCGTATTCTGGACCTGGGGCTGGAAAAGCTCAGTTATAACCAGCGCGACAGCATGATTAACCCGAACTTTATTACCCTCGGGGATGAAAGCCTGCCCTGGCAGGAGATATTAAAGCCTGAAGCGAACTGAAAGCTGTCAGCTGTAAGTGGTGGTGTTAGTGAACCCTGAGCTGTGCCTGCAAATGACTGTGAATAGGCAGGCACAGCTCGGGGACTTCAGACTGCTCTTGGCTGCTGACAGCTTACCGCTTATGGCTGTGTCTTAGTCGTCCTGCCCGAAGTCTTCAATTTCCAGACCCAGGGCGGTCATGATTTCCCGTGCCTGAGCAGGGATCTGATCGGGTACATCTTTACGCAGGTCGTCGTCCTGAGGCAGGGGCTGGCCGGTGTAGGCATGCAGAAAGGCCTCACACAGCAGCTCGCTGTTGGTGGCATGACGCAGGTTGTTGACCTGGCGGCGGGTACGCTCATCGGTCAGCACTTTCAGCACCTTCAGCGGGATGGAGACGGTGATTTTCTTGACCTGCTCGCTTTTCTTGCCGTGCTCGGCGTAAGGGCTGATGTAGTCGCCGTTCCATTCAGTTTTCATTATGCACCTGCGTTCGGAAATGATTTTCCGGCGAATTGTAACCCCTGCATTTTGTGTTGGCAATCCAACAGCAAAGCCTTATAGATGTCTAGGTGGCTTGACGGCTTATTTTGTTCGAGTTACTGTGCCTTCCTCAGAATTGTGTTTCAGGCTGCCGTGTGCAAAGGAGAAGGACATGCCAAATTACAAGACTCAGACTCACGCCGTTCGTACCGGCCTTGAGAGCGACACGCAGCATGGCGCCGTAGTGCCGCCCATTTATCTGACCAGCACCTTCACCTTTTCCGATTTTAATGAAAAGCGTCAGTTTGATTATGCCCGCTCCGGTAACCCCACCCGCCAGACCCTGATCGACGCCCTGACCCATCTGGAGGAAGGGGGCGGTGCTGCCGTGACTGCCAGCGGTCTGGGGGCCATTAATCTGATTGTTACCTCACAGCTTAAACCCGGAGATCTGCTGGTGGTGCCCCACGACAGCTACGGCGGCAGTCAGCGGTTGTTCAACTCTCTGGCTGCCAAGGGACTGTTTGAACTGGCCTATGTGGATCAGACCGATGCCGCCGCCATGGCTGAAGTAATGGCGCGCAAGCCTCGTATGCTGTGGATTGAAACGCCTTCCAACCCCTTGCTGCGGGTAGTGGATATTCAGGCGCTGTGTGCTGCCGCCAAAGAAGTGGGTGCCCTCACAGTGGTAGACAACACCTTTTTGTCACCGGCGTTGCAGCAGCCGCTCAAGCTGGGTGCCGATTTGGTGCTGCACTCCACCACCAAATACATTAACGGCCACTCCGATGCGATTGGCGGTGCCGTGGTGGCTGCCGACGCCGGCCTGGCAGAAGAGCTGCGCTGGTGGGCCAACTGCCTGGGGCTGACCGGTTCAGCGTTTGATAACTACCTGACCCTGCGCGGCCTGCGTACCCTTGGAGTGCGTATGCGTCAGCACTGCGAGAACGCCGAGGCGCTGGTGGCATTTCTGCAAAGCCAGCCAAAAGTGAAGGCGGTGTATCATCCCAGCCTGCCGGGCAATCCGGGCCATGAAGCCGCCGCCCGCCAGCAAAAAGGCTTTGGTGCCATGCTCAGTTTTGAGCTGGATGCAGACGAAGCCGGCATGAAGGCATTCCTGCATGAGCTGCAGCTGTTCTCCCTGGCCGAGTCGCTGGGCGGCGTAGAAAGCCTGATCAACCATCCTGCCACCATGACCCACGCTGCCATGACCCCGGAAGCTCTGATTGAGGCGGGCATCAGCCAGCAGCTGCTGCGGGTGTCGGTGGGTATTGAGGATAGCAGCGATCTGATCAAGGATCTGGAAAACGCATTTAAGGTACTCAGCAAGTAAATGACTATTCTTGAGCCCGAGCCCGGCGCACACCGACCGGTACACAAGTTTGGCGGCAGCAGCCTGGCCGATGCCGCCTGTTTTCACCGGGTAGCCGGCATTATTCATCAGCTGCAGCAGCCTGACGCCCTGATAGTGGTCTCGGCACCGGGTAAAACCACCAACCGGCTGATTGAGCTGCTCAATCTGTTTGCCAGCGGTGACACCGCCGCGCCCGAAGCCCTGGCCGGCCTGCATGCCTTTCAGCGCCATCTGATAGCAAGCACGCTGCCTGCCGAGGCGGCGGCCCCTTTGCTGGCGGCTCTTGGCGAAGACATTGTCAGCATTGCTTATGTGCTTGAGCATGACCGGCTGGATGACTATCAGCGCGGCTATATTCAGGCCTTTGGTGAGGTCTGGTCATCCCGCCTGCTGGCCACAGTGCTGCAGCAGCAGGGAGTAACTGCACACAGTCTGGATGCCCGGCGTTTTCTGCGGGTATCGGGTACGCCGGTGCAGGTGGAAGAAGACGAGTCCCGCCGCCTGCTGGAACACATTCTGGCCGAGCACCCGCAGCAAATGCAGGTGGTTACGGGCTTTATTGCCGCCGATAAAGAGGGCCGCACCCGGTTGCTGGGGCGCAATGGCTCCGACTTCAGCGCCACTCTGCTGGGCGCGCTGGCCGACAGCTCTCATACCACTATCTGGAGTGATGTGCCCGGTGTGTTCAGTGCCGATCCGCGACGGATTCCCGAAGCTCATCTGCTTAAGCGGCTGGCGCTGGCAGAAGCTGCCGAGCTGGCCCGGTTGGGCTCGCCTGTGCTGCACAGCCGCACCCTCGGTCCGGTGGCGGCCAGCCGCCAGCAACTGATGCTGCGCTGCAGTTATCACCCTGATGACGGCCACACCCGCATCGAGCGCCGCCCGCGCCGGGAGCAGGGTGCGCGCATTGTGACCGCAGTGGACGATACCGTGCTGGTGGAAATGACCATTTCCGACCGTTATCAGGAGCGGGTGGATGCCCTCACTGACTGGCTGGGCAAGCGTGGTCTGGCACCGCTGGCCTGCAAGCGCCGGCCCGACCGTAAACTGTGGCAGATTGCCTATACCCGTGAGCAGGCGGAGCAGGCCTTTCTGGTGTTGCGGGATCATCAGCCGGCGGGTGGCTTTGAAGGGCTGCAGCAGCGTGAAGGCTTTTCGCTGGTGGCGCTGGTAGGCAAAAATGTGACCAGCCAGGCCGAGCAGTGCCTGCAATTTTATCATGCCCTGAACGAACAACCGCTGGAGTTTATTCAGCCGGCTAAAAATGGCCTGAGTCTGGTGGGTGTGGTGCGCAAAACCGCCCTGGATCCTCTGTTGCTGCGGTTGCACCAGAGTCTGTTCAGCCGGCCCCGCCGGGTGGGAGTGCTGTTGTTTGGCCGGGGCAATATCGGCAAGGCCTGGCTGCGGCTTTACAAAGAGCAGAAGGCACGGCTGGAGCAGGAGCTGAACCTGCGCCTGACCCTCTACGGCGTGTTTGATACCAAAGGGGCCATGCTGGCCAGCCAGGGTGTGGAAGCAGACACAGCGCTGAATAACTTTCAGCCCCAGACGCTGGTATGGCCCGACTGGCTGGAAGATCTGGAAGAGCACGGCTTTGATACCATGGTGGCACTGGACTGCACCGCATCAGAGAGTCTGGTGCAGTATTATCCGGCCATGGTGCAGCAACGCATTCACCTGATTGCGGCCAACAAGCAGGCCGGCGCTGCCGACTCGGGCTTTTATGCCACCCTTAAACAGGCGCTGACCGAGCACAGGGTCAAGTTTCTCAGCAACGCCACTGTAGGTGCTGGCCTGCCGGTGCAAAGCAGCCTGCATCAGCTGCGCCAGTCGGGCGAGCAGATTCGTGCCATCAGCGGCGTGTTTTCCGGCACCTTAAGCTGGTTGTTTCAGCATTTTGACGGCAGTCAGCCGTTTTCCGAGCTGCTGCTGCAGGCCTGGCAACAGGGCCTGACCGAGCCGGATCCCAGAGACGATCTCAATGGCCAGGACGTCAAGCGCAAGCTGGTGATACTGGCCCGGGAAGCAGGCTTTGAGCTGGATCCCTCTCAGGTGAACGTCACCAGCCTGGTGCCTGATGAGCTGGCGGCGCTGAGCAAGGAAAGCGCCCTTGAGTGCCTGCATCAGCTTGATGACCTGCTGGCCGAGCGGCTGGCAGAGGCCCAGTACCGGGGGGGAGTACTGCGTCATGTGGCCCGCTTTAATGCCGAAACACAAGCAGCCAGCGTAGGACTGGAAGTGGTACCTGCCAATCATCCTTTTGTGCCTCTGCGCCCAGGGGATAATGTGTTTGCCATTGAAACCCGCCACTACCGGCAGAACCCCATGGTCATTCAGGGCCCGGGAGCCGGCCGGGAAGTGACCGCCGCCGCCGTACAGGCGGATCTGTGGCAGCTGCTGGCTGCCTTGTAATTCCGTTTACAAAAATGCCGGGCTTTGCCCGGCATTATCACGCTTGGTTCACACAGGCTGTTCAGCCCTGCTGGCGCACCATATTTTGCGGTGACAGTATTTCAGCCAGCTGATCGTCGCTCAGCAGCTGTTCTTCCTGTACCAGCTCGGCCACGCCCTTGCCGGTGAGCAGGGCCTTGCCGGCAATGCGGCTGGCGTTGTCATAGCCGATATGCGGTACCAGAGCGGTAACAATGCCGATGCTCTGCTGCACGTGGCGATCACACTGTTCGCGGTTGGCGGCAATGCCGCGAATACACAGCTGATCCAGCATGCGAATGGATTTGCTCAGAATCCGGCAGTTATTGAGCAGGTTGTAGATGATCAGCGGTTCCATGGCATTGAGCTGAAGCTGACCGGCCTCGGCTGCCAGGGTAATGGTGGTGTCGGTGCCAATCACCTGAAAGGCGGTCTGAGTCATGGCCTCGGGGATCACCGGGTTGACCTTGCCGGGCATAATGGAAGAGCCGGGCTGCATGGCGGGCAGATCAATTTCATTAAAGCCGGTGCGCGGGCCGCTGGACAGCAGACGCAAATCGTTACTGAGCTTGGACAGTTTTACTGCCAGGCGCTTGAGCGTGCTGGAGAAGGTAACAAAAGCCCCCATGTCGTAACTGGCTTCCATCAGGTTGCCCGCCTGACTGACAGGCAGACCGCTGATGTCGGCCAGTTCGGTCACGGCAATCTCGCCATAGCCGGCGGGAGCATTAATGCCGGTGCCAATGGCGGTACCGCCCAGGTTCACTTCGCACAACAAAGCACAGGCGGCGTTGATGCGGGCTTCTTCTTCCCCCAGATTATAGGCAAAAGCGTCAAACTCCTGACCCAGAGTCATGGGCACGGCGTCCTGCATCTGAGTGCGGCCCATTTTGAGCACATCGGCAAACTCTGCGCCTTTGGCGGCCAGGCTGTGCTGCAGCTCTTTTACCGCCAGCTTCAGGCCCTGAGCGGCTTCTACAATGGCCAGGCGGGATGCAGTAGGGTAAACGTCGTTGGTGGACTGGGAGCGGTTTACATCGTTATTGGGATGCAGGTGCTGATAGTCGCCTTTGTCAAAACCCAGTCTGGCCAGGCCCAGATTGGCGATGACCTCGTTGGCGTTCATGTTGGTTGAGGTGCCGGCACCTCCCTGAATAAGGTCAACAATAAAGGCATCGTGATGCTCGCCCCGCAGCAGCTGGGAGCAGGCGGCCTGAATGGCATCGGCTTTTTCGTTGCTGAGCAGGCCCAGACGATGGTTGGCACGGGCGGCGGCGGCCTTGACCATGGCCAGCGCGCGGATGAGTTCGGGAAAGTGGCTGATGGGGACGCCGGTGATATCAAAGTTCTGTTTGGCGCGTTGGGTCTGGGCACCATACCAGGCATTTACCGGAACCCGCTGTTCTCCAAGAGAATCCTTTTCAATGCGAATTCCTTCTGTGTCATTCTCCAGCTTAAGGTTGGTATTTTCGCTCATTATTTCCTCTGTATCTAATGGGTACTACAACTAAAAGTACCGACACGCCTGCTTGGCAAGACTGTGCCGATGATTGCGTTTGTCATGGCGCAAAGAGAGCTGCACGCCGGTGTGCCGTAACGGCAACCAGCCAGTGTGGTTGTCACAAAGCCGGCCGGCGTTATCTCGGAAAAGTACCGGGCCGGACCCCGGCGAAGGCAGGCGCTCAATCATAGAGCAGCAACAGGGCTTGTTAAAGGCAACAACCATGATTAATGCTCAGGCTTTTTGTGAGCGGGTGATGATTTCTGCAAGGTTGGGACATAGAGGAGAGGGCAGGGCGTTGGGGCTGAACCAGGCCACGGCCTCGGCGTCGTCATCGGCCACCGGAGTACCGCTCTGATAGTGGCCGCGCACTGCCACCATCACATAATGATGAGCCAGTTCACCGGCTTCTTCGGCCAGCACGTCGTAGCAGGCGAAGGGCGCGTCCATGCGGGCGATGACACCGGTTTCTTCCTGTAATTCACGGGCGGCCCCTGCGCTCATGGTTTCACCCCATTCCAGTTTGCCGCCGGGAAAACCCCAGTGGCCGGCATGGGGCGCGTGTTTACGTTGCACCAGCAGTACCTGCTGCTGATGCCAGACTACGGCGATAACGCCGACTTTGGGTGCCTGCATGACTGATTTCCTGGCTGAACAAATGAAAAGAGATTGTGCCAAACCCAGAGCGGCTTCGGCGAATTTAATGTACAGGCATCAGGAGCGGCTGATCAGCCGGTAGACAAACAGCAAAAACAGCGCACCGATAACGGCGGTAATAATACTTCCCGGGTTAAAGCCGGTCACGCTGCCAAAGCCCAGCTGTACACCGATCCAGCCACCAACAAATGCGCCCGCCACTCCCAGCAGCGTGGTCATGATAAAGCCGCCACCGTCCCGGCCCGGCATTATCCATTTGGCCAGAAAGCCGGTAATTAACCCGAAGATAATCCAGCTTAAGAACCCCATAAAAACCCCTTTGGTTGTTTTTTATACTGTCTGAAGCATAGCTCAGTGCGGCATGCGGCTTGGGTGAAAAGCGCAGGCTGACTCATTACTTTTTGAGTCTTATCTGTTCTATCTGGTGATGATGCCCTTTGGTCAGGATCAGCTCGGCTCTGTCCCGGGTGGGTAATATATTCTGCTTGAGGTTCTTGTAGTTGATCTCCTGCCAGATACGGCTGGCGGTAGCTACCGCTTCTTCTTCGCTGAGACGGGCATAGTGATGAAAGTAAGAGTCGGGATCGGCAAAGGCACCGGATCGCAGCTTGAGAAAACGCTCCACATACCAGGTTTTCAGCAGCCGCTCGTCGGCATCCACATAAACGGAGAAATCGACAAAGTCCGAAACAAACACGCGGTGGGGATCATGGGGGTAATCCATGCCGCTTTGCAGCACATTCAGGCCTTCAAGAATCACAATGTCGGCCTGTTCTACGGCCACGGTTTCACCGGGCACTATGTCGTAGGACAGGTGAGAATAGACGGGAGCCCGTACATCCTGCTTGCCGGATTTGATATCCGATACAAATTGTACCAGCCGGCGCATATCGTAAGACTGGGGAAAGCCCTTTTTTTTCATCAGCCCGCGTCGTTCCAGCTCGGCATTAGGGTAAAGAAAGCCGTCCGTGGTGACCAGCGTCACCCGCGGATGCTGGGGCCAGCGTTCCAGCAGGGCCTGCAGAATACGGGAAGTAGTACTTTTGCCCACCGCCACCGAACCCGCCACACTGATGATATAAGGTGCGCGCTGGTGTTCATTGCCCAGAAACTGATCCAGTACCTTGCAGCGACGCTGCTTTGCTTTTATATACAGATTAAGCAGGCGTGACAGCGGCAGATAAATGTCTCTGACCTCAGCCAGTGAAATACGATCGTTCATGCTGCGCAGACGCATCAGTTCATCTTCGCTTAACGGCTGTTGCACGGACTCGCGCAGTTCTGACCAGGTTTGGCGGGAAAAGGTCAGGTATGGAGAATGGGTATCTGTCTTCATCAATTTTGCGCGGGAAACCTCGTCCTTTCAGGGCGGGGAGGGATAGCACGGCGGCGTCAGCCGCCCCTGTTCCCGCCTCTCCTTTTAAACTGGCTATTTATACAGTGGTTCACTAAACTAAGCGCATGACGAAACGCGCTTATAAATATCGGTTTTACCCAACTCCCGAACAGGCTGAGCTGCTGGCGCAGACCTTCGGCTGTGTGCGTTTTGTCTATAACGCCATACTGCGCTGGCGTACCGATGCTTTTTATCAGCGTCAGGAAAAAATCGGCTACGTTGGTGCTAACGCCCGACTGACCGAACTCAAGAAAGATCCTGAGCTGGCGTTTCTGTCTGAGGTGTCGTGTGTGCCCTTGCAGCAATGCCTGCGCCACCAGCAAACCGCCTTCAAAAACTTCTTTGAAGGCCGCGCCAAGTACCCGGTATTTAAGCACAAGCGGCACCGCCAGTCGGCGGAGTTCACCCGCTCTGCCTTCAAATACCGAGGTGGTAAGTTGTACCTGGCCAAGAGCAAAACCCCGCTGAATATTCGCTGGAGCCGTGAACTGTCCGGCGAGCCCAGTACCGTCACCGTTTCCAAGGACTCGGCAGGCCGTTACTTTGTGAGCTGCCTGTGTGAGTTCGCGCCCAGCAAACTGCCGGTGACTCCCAACATGACCGGCATTGACCTGGGCCTGACAGATCTGTTTATCACCGCCCAGGGTGAACGGGTCGGCAATCCCCGCCATACCGCGAAATACGCCGCCAGGCTGGCCAAGGCACAGCGCCGGCTGAGCAAGAAAAAGCTCGGCTCGGCCAATCGCGCCAAGGCCCGCCAGAAGGTGGCGACACTTCACGCTAAAATCTCCGATTGCCGACAGGACAGCTTGCACAAGCTGTCCCGCAGACTGATTAACGAGAACCAAGTAGTCTGCGTTGAATCCCTGACAGTGAAAAACATGATCCGCAACCCGACACTCAGCAAGGCCATTGCTGATGCAGGATGGGGCGAGTTCGTGCGCCAGTTGGCGTACAAGGCGGAATGGGCCGGGCGCTCACTGGTCGCTATTGACCAGTGGTTCCCCAGCTCCAAACGTTGTTCGGGTTGCGGGCACACGTTATCGTCGCTGCCGTTGTCGGTCAGAAAATGGGACTGCCCCGAATGTGGTGCACACCATGACCGCGACATCAACGCCGCGACCAACATAAAAGCCGCCGGGCTGGCGGTGTTAGCCCTTGGAGAGAATGTAAGCGGCATGGGGCCAGTCTCCGTGTCCGGTTCTCGGTGAATTGGGAATCCCCTTCCTTTAGGGAGGGGAGCAGTCAACAAGGGTTGTCCTGTGAGTCGCCGCTCGACCATACACCAAAGCTATCGGGTACAACAAGGCAACAACGAGTCCGTTGGTGATGGTTATGTGCACCCGCTCTCATTAACGCGGATATAACAGATGGGCAGTGAAAGCGCAGCTTCTGATGTTTTTTTGCCCGAACGGTTCCGGCCCTTATAAAAACTTTGCAAAAGGGTATTGCATACAGGCATGGCCATGCCCTATAGTTCGTCCCGCTCGTGTGCCGGCATAGCTCAGTTGGTAGAGCAACTGACTTGTAATCAGTAGGTCGAGGGTTCGACTCCTTCTGCCGGCACCATTTAAAATCTGGAGGGGTTCCCGAGTGGCCAAAGGGATCAGACTGTAAATCTGACGGCTCCGCCTTCGCTGGTTCGAATCCAGCTCCCTCCACCAAGTTCCAGTGTTCGTCCCGAGACGGGCATTAAAAAGCGGTTTGAGGTCGTTCAAGTAAAGACCCCCGCGGGCATCGTATAATGGCTATTACCTCAGCCTTCCAAGCTGATGATGCGGGTTCGATTCCCGCTGCCCGCTCCAGTGCTGATATAGCTCAGATGGTAGAGCGCACCCTTGGTAAGGGTGAGGTCCCCAGTTCGATTCTGGGTATCAGCACCACTTCTTTACTACAACACCCTCAAGCCTTTTTTGTTATATACTTCCTGCTTGTGATTCGCGTGGTATAGCTCACCACCCAACCAGTTAGAGGGACGAGCATGTCTAAAGAAAAATTTGAACGTACGAAACCGCACGTTAACGTTGGTACCATCGGCCACGTTGACCACGGTAAAACCACTCTGACCGCTGCCATTACTACTGTTCTGGCCAAAAAAATGGGTGGCTCTGCCCGTGGTTACGATCAGATCGATAACGCACCGGAAGAAAAGGCCCGTGGTATCACCATCGCCGCTTCTCACGTTGAGTACGACACCGAAGCTCGTCACTACGCTCACGTTGACTGCCCCGGTCACGCTGACTACGTGAAAAACATGATCACCGGTGCTGCTCAGATGGACGGCGCTATCCTGGTAGTAGCTGCTACCGACGGCCCCATGCCGCAAACCCGTGAGCACATCCTGCTGGCCCGCCAGGTAGGTGTACCTTACATCGTTGTATTCATGAACAAGTGTGACATGGTTGACGATGAAGAGCTGCTCGAGCTGGTAGAAATGGAAGTGCGTGAGCTGCTGTCCGAGTATGAATTCCCGGGCGACGACACGCCGGTTATTCAGGGCTCCGCTCTGAAAGGCCTGGAAGGTGATCCTCAGTGGGAAGAAAAAATTCTGGAACTGGCCGACGCCCTGGATTCTTACATTCCGGATCCTGAACGTGCTGTTGACGGTGCTTTCCTGCTGCCGATTGAAGACGTATTCTCCATCCAGGGTCGTGGTACCGTGGTTACCGGCCGTGTAGAGCGCGGTATCGTTAAGGTTGGTGAAGAAATCGAAATCGTTGGTATCAAAGATACCACCAAGACCACCTGTACCGGTGTTGAAATGTTCCGCAAACTGCTGGACGAAGGCCGTGCCGGTGAGAACGTAGGTGTTCTGCTGCGTGGTACCAAGCGTGAAGACGTTGAGCGTGGTCAGGTACTGGCCAAGCCGGGCTCCATCACTCCGCACACTCGTTTTGAGTCCGAAGTGTATGTACTGTCCAAAGATGAAGGCGGCCGTCACACTCCGTTCTTCAAAGGCTACCGTCCTCAGTTCTACTTCCGTACTACTGACGTGACCGGTACCATTGAACTGCCGGAAGGCGTTGAAATGGTCATGCCCGGCGACAACATCAAGATGGACGTAAACCTGATTGCTCCCATCGCGATGGAAGAAGGTCTGCGTTTCGCTATCCGTGAAGGTGGCCGTACCGTTGGTGCTGGTGTAGTAGCCAAAATCATCGAGTAATAGCGCTTACAATCGCGTCACAAAGCCCCTATAATAGGGGCTTTGTTGTATTAGGGGCGTAGTTCCAATTGGTAGAACGGCGGTCTCCAAAACCGACGGTTGGGGGTTCGAGTCCCTCCGCCCCTGCCACTTACCTCGCCGTCGGCGGGGTTTTTGCGTCTGTAACAGACTCGGAATATTTAGACAGGTAGCTTATGAGTGCAAATACCGAGAGCCAGGGCGGGGCAAAAGATACCCTGCTGTGGGGTCTGGTTTTCATTATTCTGATTGCGGCCGTGGTCGGCAATTATTACTACAGTGAGCAGGCGGTCTATATTCGTGCTGCCGGTGTGGTGGTGGCTGTTGGTATTGCCGGTCTGCTGGCATACCAGACCAAAAAGGGCCAGAGCAGTTTTGCCTTTGCCCGTGAGTCGCGCCTTGAAATGCGCAAGGTTGTCTGGCCCACCCGCCAGGAAGGCATTCAGACCACACTTATTGTACTGGCCGTGACCGCTTTGGTGGGCCTGTTTCTGTTTTTGCTGGATGGCCTGCTGGTATGGCTGGTCAACCTGGTTACCGGAGTATAAGGATTCACCATGTCAGAACAAAGAATGCGTTGGTATGTGGTCCAGGCGTTTTCCGGATATGAAGGCCGTGTAGCCAAGTCGCTGCGTGAACATATCAAGATGCACGGCATGGAAGATCAGTTTGGCGAAGTGCTGGTGCCCACTGAAGAAGTAGTGGAAATCCGTGCCGGCCAGAAGCGCAAGAGTGAGCGCAAATTCTTTCCCGGTTATGTGCTGGTGCAGATGCAGATGAATGATGGCACCTGGCACCTGGTGCGCAGCATTCCTCGTGTTATGGGCTTTATCGGCGGCACGCCCGAGCGTCCGGCGCCGATTTCCGACAAGGAAGCCGATGCTATCCTGAACCGTTTGCAGGATGCGGTAGACAAGCCGAAACCGAAAACCCTGTTCGAGCCCGGCGAAGTGGTGCGGGTGTCCGACGGTCCCTTTGCCGATTTCAACGGCGTGGTGGAAGAAGTGGATTACGAAAAAAGCCGCCTGAAAGTGTCTGTGCTTATTTTTGGCCGCTCTACCCCGGTGGATCTGGAGTTCGGTCAGGTCGAAAAAACCTGAGCATAATTCGAGCGAAGCTCTTGAGAAGGGCGGCAAATTGCACTACAATTTGCCGCCCTTTTATTGTTGGGGAGCCGTTAGAGGAGTATTGCTCCGAGGCGCTAACACCCATTTTTGAGGTAATTATCAATGGCTAAAAAAGTACAAGCGTACATCAAGCTGCAGGTTGCAGCTGGTGCAGCTAACCCGAGCCCGCCCGTAGGTCCTGCTCTGGGTCAGCACGGTGTTAACATCATGGAATTCTGTAAAGCGTTCAACGCCCGTACAGAAAGCCTGGAAAAGGGTTCTCCGATCCCGGTTGTTATCACCGTATACAGCGACCGTTCCTTCACCTTTGAAACCAAGACTCCTCCTGCTGCCTTCCTGCTGAAGAAAGCTGCTGGTGTTAAATCCGGTTCCGGTGAACCGAACAAGAACAAGGTTGGTACTCTGACCCGCGCTCAGCTGGAAGAAATTGCCGGCATCAAAGCGCCGGACATGACCGGTGCTGACGTTGACGCCCGCGTGCGTTGCCTCGAAGGTTCTGCCCGTTCCATGGGCCTGGTAGTGGAGGGCTGAGACAATGGCTAAACTGACCAAGCGTATGCGTACCATCCGTGAGCGTGTAGATGCCACTCGCGAGTACGAAATCAATGAAGCCATCGCTCTGCTGAAAGAACTGGCCACTGCCAAGTTTGTTGAAAGCATCGACGTTGCCGTTAACCTGGGCATCGACGCTCGTAAATCCGACCAGAACGTTCGTGGCGCCACTGTACTGCCCCACGGCACCGGTCGTGACGTACGCGTTGCCGTGTTCACTCAGGGTGCCAACGCCGAGGCCGCCAAGGCTGCCGGTGCTGACCTGGTGGGCATGGAAGACCTGGCCGAGCAAGTTAAAGCCGGTGAGCTGAACTTCGACGTGGTTATCGCGTCTCCCGACGCCATGCGCGTTGTGGGTATGCTGGGCCAGATCCTTGGTCCGCGCGGCCTGATGCCTAACCCCAAGGTTGGCACAGTAACCCCGAACGTTGCCGAAGCCGTGCAAAATGCCAAGGCGGGTCAGGTGCGCTACCGTAACGACAAGAACGGTATCATCCATACCACCATCGGCAAGGCTGACTTTGACGCTGAACAGCTGAAAGGCAACCTGGAAGCCCTGCTGGGTGCGCTGAAGCGTGCCAAGCCGGCCTCTTCCAAAGGCCAGTACATCAAGAAAGTCAGCCTGTCCACCACCATGGGTGCAGGCCTGACTGTTGATCAGGCTGGTCTTGACGCTTAATTAAGCATTTACAAGGCGCGGGGTTTTTCGTAAGATCTTGCGCCTTGTTATTTGGTTGGGGGCTTCGACTCCCGTCCAAGACCGCTGGAGCCGTAAGGCTTAATGTTCCAGCGTAGATGGTGCCGGGACCCAGTTAGAAAGCAGAAAAATTTTCCTTTCTTCTGGAATTCGCCACCTTGGTGCCTCTGAACAGAGGCGTGTGTTTAATCTGGGAATTTCCCAGGTGGAATCCAGGAGTTTAGCCAATGGCATTAAGACTCGACGACAAAAAAGCAATTGTTGCTGAAGTCAACGAAGCTGCCAAGGGCGCCCTGTCTGCAGTTGTTGCCGATTCTCGCGGCGTAACTGTGGCTGCCATGACCACTCTGCGCAAGCAAGCCCGTGAAAACGGTATCTACCTTAAGGTAGTCCGTAACACTCTGGCTCGCCTGGCAGTGGAAGAGACCAGCTACGAATGTCTGAAAGACGTATTCGTTGGTCCTACTTTGATCGCATTCTCTAACGAGCATCCCGGTGCGGCTGCTCGTCTGTTCAAAGATTTTGCTAAAGAACAGAAAGAGTTTGAGGTGAAAGGTCTGGCTTTCGAGGGCGAATTTATCCCTGCGGCCGACATTGACCGCCTCGCCACGCTGCCGACTTACGACGAAGCAATTGCGAAGCTGATGGCGACCATAAAAGAAGCCTCCGCTGGCAAGCTGGTTCGTACCTTTGCTGCCCTGCGCGACAAGAAAGAAGCCGAAGCCGCCTAAGGCGCGTTTGGCTGCTTGATTACCGTATACTTCAGAACATTAGGAATTTGAGTCATGTCTATCACTAAAGACCAAATCATCGAAGCCGTTGCAGAAATGTCTGTAATGCAGGTTGTTGAACTGATCGAAGCTATGGAAGAGAAGTTCGGCGTTTCTGCCGCTGCTGCTGTTGCTGTAGCTGGCGACGCCGGTGCTGCTGCTGCTGAAGAGCAGACCGAGTTCGACGTAATCCTGACCGGTGCCGGCGCTAACAAAGTTGCCGTTATCAAAGCCGTTCGTGGCGCTACCGGCCTGGGCCTGAAAGAAGCCAAAGGTCTGGTTGAGTCCGCCCCGGCTGCGATCAAAGAAGCTCTGAGCAAAGGCGAAGCCGAAGCTCTGAAGAAAGAACTCGAAGAAGCCGGTGCTTCTGTTGAGCTCAAATAAGCTAGACTATAGCTTAGCGGCCTGAGCAATCGGGCTAGGGCTGGTGAATCTTTATTCACCGGCCCTTTTGCGCTGTGGGATGAGAGGAATTTTCACCTCGTTTTAGCCTCTCGTTGTTCCAGCCACCGAGTGTTGTCGAGACATTCGGCCAATAAGAAACGATGTTATCAGAGCTGTCCCATTTGGGCAGAGTGGGTCACTTATCAGCGAGCTGAGGAACCCTATGGTTTACTCTTATACAGAGAAAAAACGCATTCGTAAGGACTTCGGTAAGCGTGACCAGGTCTTGGACACGCCTTACCTGCTGTCAATCCAGCTTGACTCCTTCAAACAGTTTATTGAAGCAGATCCTCAGGGCGAGTACGGTCTGGAAGCGGCTTTCCGCAGCGTTTTCCCTATCACTAGCTATTCTGGCACTGCCGAGCTGCAGTATGTCAGCTATCGTCTGGGTGAGCCCGTATTTGACGTGCAGGAATGTCAAATCCGTGGCGTGACCTACTCGGCGCCGTTGCGCGTCAAGTTGCGTATGGTCCTGTACGACAGAGAGGCTGCGGCCGGTACTGTCAAGGACATCAAAGAGCAAGAAGTCTACATGGGCGAAATCCCGCTCATGACTGAGAACGGTACCTTTGTTATTAACGGTACCGAGCGGGTAATCGTCTCCCAGCTGCACCGCAGCCCGGGTGTGTTTTTCGATCACGATCGCGGCAAGACCCACTCCTCCGGTAAGGTCCTGTATAACGCCCGCGTGATCCCTTACCGTGGTTCCTGGCTTGATTTTGAATTCGATCCTAAAGACAACCTGTTTGTCCGGATTGACCGTCGCCGCAAGCTGCCGGCGTCTATTATTCTGCGTGCCCTGGACTTCACCACTGAAGACATACTGTCGACCTTCTTTGAAACTACCCGTTTTGAAGTGATCGACGGCAAGCTGATGATGGAGCTTAAGCCCGAGCGTCTGCGGGGCGATACGGCTTCCTTTGACATTATGGTTGACGGCGAAGTACTGGTGGAAACCGGTCGTCGCATTACCGCACGCCATATTCGTCAGCTGGAAAAAGCCGGCGTTGAGCAGCTGGAAGTACCGGTTGAATATGCCGTTGGTAAAGTGGCCGCCAAGGATTACATCAACGCCGATACCGGCGAAGTGATTGTGGCTGCCAACAGCGAGCTTAGCCTGGAAACCATGGCCAATCTCTCTGTGGCCGGCATCAAGCAGTTCGAGACCCTGTTCACCAACGAACTGGATCACGGCGCTTACATGTCCGAGACCCTGCGCATTGATTCCGCCACCAACCGCCTTGAAGCGCTGGTGGAAATCTATCGCATGATGCGTCCGGGCGAGCCGCCCACCCGCGAAGCCGCCGAGACCCTGTTCGAAAACCTGTTCTTCAGCGATGATCGTTATGATCTGTCTACCGTTGGCCGCATGAAGTTCAACCGTCGTTTGCTGCGTGAAGAGCTGAATGGTCCGGGTACCCTGACCAAGTCCGACATTGTCGACGTCATGAAGCAGCTGATCGCCATCCGTAACGGTAACGACGAAGTCGACGATATCGATCACCTGGGTAACCGCCGCATTCGCTCCGTGGGCGAAATGGCTGAAAACCAGTTCCGTGTAGGTCTGGTTCGTGTTGAGCGCGCAGTGAAAGAGCGCCTGTCTCTGGGCGATTTGGATACCCTGATGCCGCAGGATCTGATCAACGCCAAGCCGATCAGCGCCGCGGTGAAGGAATTCTTCGGTTCCAGCCAGTTGTCCCAGTTTATGGATCAGAACAACCCGCTGTCCGAAGTGACTCACAAGCGTCGTATTTCGGCTCTGGGCCCGGGCGGTCTGACCCGTGAGCGCGCCGGCTTTGAGGTGCGGGACGTACACCCGACCCACTATGGTCGTCTGTGCCCCATCGAGACTCCAGAAGGCCCGAACATCGGTCTGATCAACTCGCTGTCCTGCTACTCCCGCACCAACGAGTACGGTTTCCTCGAGACTCCGTACCGCCGGGTAGTGGATGGTCGAATCACCGATGAAGTGGATTACCTGTCTGCCATCGAGGAAGGTCACTTCGTGATCGCCCAGGCCAACGCCGCCATCGATGAAGAAGGTCGTCTGCTTGATGAGCTGGTACCGTCCCGTCACAAGGGCGAAGCCACTTACATGAACGCCGATCAGGTTCAGTATATGGACGTGAGCCCGCAGCAGATTGTGTCTGTGGCTGCTTCACTGATCCCGTTCCTGGAGCACGATGACGCCAACCGGGCACTGATGGGCTCGAACATGCAACGTCAGGCCGTGCCGACCCTGAAGGCGGACAAGCCGCTGGTAGGTACCGGTATTGAGCGCGCCGTGGCCGTTGACTCCGGCGTAACCGCCGTGGCCAAGCGTGGCGGTGTGGTTGACTACGTTGACGCGTCCCGCATCGTGGTGAAGGTGAACGAGGAAGAGATGCTGCCCGGCGAAGCCGGTATCGACATCTACAACCTGACCAAGTACACCCGTTCCAACCAGAACACCTGTATTAACCAGCGTCCCTGCGTGATGCCGGGTGAGCGGGTGATCAGCGGTGACGTACTGGCCGACGGCCCGTCTACCGACCTGGGTGAACTGGCGCTGGGTCAGAACCTGCGCGTGGCCTTTATGCCTTGGAACGGCTACAACTTCGAAGACTCCATTCTGCTCAGCGAGCGGGTGGTGATGGAAGATCGCCTGACCACCATTCATGTGCAGGAACTGTCCTGTATCTCCCGCGACACCAAACTGGGTCCGGAAGAGATCACTGCCGACATTCCCAACGTGGGTGAAGCCGCCCTGAACAAGCTGGATGAGTCCGGTATTGTGTATGTGGGTGCGGAAGTGAAGCCCGGTGACATTCTGGTAGGTAAGGTAACGCCCAAGGGCGAAACCCAGCTGACCCCGGAAGAGAAACTGTTGCGTGCCATCTTCGGTGAGAAGGCGTCTGACGTTAAAGACTCTTCCCTGCGCGTGCCCAACTCTGTGTACGGTACCGTGATCGACGTTCAGGTCTTTACCCGTGACGGCGTCGAGAAGGACAAGCGTGCTCAGGACATTGAGCACATGCAGCTCAAGCAGGCCAAGAAAGATCTGACCGAAGAATTCAGCATTCTGGAAGACGGCATTTTCGCCCGTGCCCGCTCTGTGCTGACTGCGGCCGGCATGAGTGCCGACAAGGTCGCCAAACTGGCCCGGGAAAAACTGCTGGAGCAGGCCCTGGACGACGAAGGCAAGCAGATTGAGCTGGAGCAGATCGCCGAGCAGTACGCCGAGCTGAAGGCCGACTTCGACAAGAAGTTCGAGAACAAGCGTCGCAAGATCACTCAGGGCGACGATCTGGCACCCGGCGTGCTGAAGATCGTTAAAGTGTACCTGGCCGTTAAGCGTCGCATTCAGCCCGGTGACAAGATGGCTGGTCGTCACGGTAACAAGGGTGTGGTATCCACCATTGTCCCGGTTGAAGACATGCCTCACGACGAGCAGGGCCGTCCGGTCGATATCGTGCTCAACCCGCTGGGTGTACCCTCGCGGATGAACATCGGTCAGATTCTGGAAACCCACCTGGGCCTCGCTGCCAAGGGTATCGGTGAAAAGATTGACCGCATGATCAAGGAGCAGCAGGAGCTGGCCCGTCTGCGCGAATTCATTCAGGAAGTCTACAATCTGGGTGACGGTGTTCGTCAGAAAGTGGATCTGTCTACCTTCTCCGACGACGAAGTGCGCGTACTGGCCAATAACCTGCGCAACGGCATGCCCATTGCCACGCCGGCGTTTGACGGTGCCCGCGAGCATGAAATCAAGCGTCTGCTGAAGCTGGCTGACCTGCCCGAGTCCGGTCAGATCCGCCTGTTCGACGGCCGTACCGGTAACGCCTTTGAGCGTCCGGTGACCGTGGGCTATATGTACATGCTGAAGCTGAACCACCTGGTGGACGACAAGATGCACGCTCGTTCTACCGGTTCCTACAGTCTGGTCACCCAGCAGCCGCTGGGCGGTAAGGCCCAGTTTGGTGGTCAGCGCTTCGGTGAGATGGAAGTGTGGGCACTGGAAGCTTACGGTGCCGCCTATACCTTGCAGGAAATGCTGACCGTCAAGTCGGACGATGTAAATGGCCGTACCAAGATGTACAAGAACATAGTGGACGGCGATCACCGCATGGAGCCGGGCATGCCCGAGTCCTTCAACGTACTGCTGAAGGAAATCCGCTCCCTGGGTATCAACATCGAGCTGGAAGAAAATTAAGGCATCAGACTGCCTCGGAAATAACGGTGCCCCTCGCTTGTTAACAGGGTGGGGCACCCAGGTAGAACTCCTCACAGGAGACTAACGTGAAAGACTTGCTTAAGTTTTTGAAAGCGCAGAACAAGACTGAAGAGTTTGACGGTATCAAAATCGGTCTGGCCTCGCCCGACATGATCCGCTCTTGGTCCTTTGGCGAAGTCAAAAAGCCTGAGACCATCAACTACCGTACCTTCAAGCCGGAGCGTGACGGCCTTTTCTGCGCCCGGATCTTTGGTCCGGTCAAGGACTATGAGTGTTTGTGCGGCAAGTACAAGCGTCTCAAGCACCGTGGCGTGATCTGTGAAAAGTGCGGCGTTGAAGTGACCCAGACCAAGGTGCGCCGTGAGCGCATGGGCCACATTGAGCTGGCCAGCCCGGTTGCCCACATCTGGTTCCTGAAGTCGCTGCCGAGCCGTATCGGCCTGCTGCTGGACATGACCCTGCGCGATATCGAGCGGGTGCTGTATTTTGAGTCCTATGTAGTGATCGAGCCGGGCATGACCAGCCTGGAGCGTGGTCAGATGCTGTCTGAAGAACAGTATCTGGACTCGCTGGAAGAGTGGGGTGACGAATTCGACGCCAAGATGGGCGCCGAAGCCGTGCTGTCTTTGCTGCGTGATATTGATCTTGAAGGCGAGATCAACACCATGCGCGAAGAGCTGGATCAGACCAACTCCGAAACCAAGCGCAAGAAGATCACCAAGCGCCTCAAGCTGATGGAAGCTTTCCATTTCTCCGGCAACAAGCCCGAGTGGATGGTGATGACAGTGCTGCCGGTGCTGCCGCCGGATCTGCGTCCGCTGGTACCCCTGGACGGTGGCCGCTTTGCGACCTCCGATCTGAATGATCTGTACCGCCGGGTGATCAACCGGAACAACCGTCTGAAGCGCCTGCTGGATCTGGCCGCGCCCGACATTATCGTGCGCAACGAAAAGCGCATGCTGCAGGAGTCCGTGGACGCTCTGCTGGACAACGGTCGTCGTGGCCGCGCCATCACTGGCTCCAACAAGCGTCCGCTGAAGTCCCTGGCTGACATGATCAAGGGGAAACAGGGTCGTTTCCGTCAGAACCTGCTGGGTAAGCGGGTTGACTACTCCGGTCGTTCCGTTATTACCGTGGGTCCGACCCTGCGTCTGCATCAGTGCGGTCTGCCCAAGAAGATGGCGCTGGAGCTGTTCAAGCCCTTCATCTACGGCAAGCTGGAAACCCGCGGCCTGGCCACCACCATCAAGGCGGCCAAGAAAATGGTTGAGCGGGAAGAGGCTGTGGTGTGGGATATCCTCGATGAGGTGATCCGTGAGCATCCGGTACTGCTGAACCGTGCGCCTACCCTGCACCGTCTGGGTATTCAGGCGTTTGAGCCGGTACTGATCGAAGGTAAGGCCATTCAGCTGCACCCCCTGGTGTGTGCGGCCTATAACGCCGACTTCGACGGTGACCAGATGGCGGTACACGTGCCGCTGACCCTGGAAGCCCAGCTCGAAGCCCGTGCGCTGATGATGTCTACCAACAACATTCTGTCTCCCGCCAACGGCGAGCCGATCATTGTTCCGTCTCAGGACGTGGTACTGGGTCTGTATTACATGACTCGCGACAAGATCAACGCCAAGGGCGAAGGTATGCTGCTGACCAGTGCCAAGGAAGCCGAAAAGGTTTACCGTGCCGGTCACGCCGAGCTGCATGCCCGGGTCAAGGTGCGCATTACCGACTTTGAAAAAATGGAAGACGGTACCCTGGTAGAAAAAACGGCGATTCGCGATACCACTATTGGTCGGGCCATTTTGAGTCTGATCGTGCCCAAAGGTATGCCTTTCAGCATGATCGATCAGGCCATGGGCAAGAAGCAGATCTCTCGTCTGCTGAACGGCTGCTATCGTATGCTGGGTCTGAAAGACTCTGTTATTTTCGCCGACCAGCTTATGTATACCGGTTTCCACTACGCCACTCTGTCTGGTGTGTCTGTCGGCATTAACGACATGGTGATTCCGGATGCCAAGAAGCACATCATTGATGAAGCCGAAGCCGAAGTAACCGAGATTCAGGATCAGTTCCAGTCTGGTCTGGTCACCGCCGGTGAGCGTTACAACAAGGTTATCGATATCTGGGCCAGTGCCAACGAGCGCGTGTCCAAGGCGATGATGGAAAACCTGTCGAAAGATGCCGTTATTAACCGTGACGGTGAAGAAGAGCTGCAGGACTCCTTTAACAGTATCTTTATGATGGCCGACTCCGGTGCCCGGGGTAGTGCTGCCCAGATCCGTCAGCTGGCGGGTATGCGTGGTCTGATGGCCAAGCCGGATGGCTCCATCATTGAAACGCCGATTATTGCGAACTTCCGTGAAGGTCTGAACGTACTGCAGTACTTCATCTCGACTCACGGTGCCCGTAAGGGTCTGGCCGATACCGCACTGAAAACCGCCAACTCCGGTTACCTGACCCGTCGTCTGGTCGACGTGGCCCAGGATCTGGTGATCACTACCGACGATTGTGGTACCCACGAAGGTCTGTGGATGATGCCGCTGATTGAAGGTGGTGACGTGGTTGAGCCCCTGCGTGAGCGGGTGCTGGGCCGGGTGGTTGCGGAAGACGTGATCAAGCCTGCCTCTGACGGCGAAATTCTGGTAGCCCGCAACACGCTGCTCGACGAGAAACTGTGTGACCTGCTGGAAAACAGCTCGGTAGACCGTGTGAAAGTACGCTCCGTTATTACCTGTGATAACGATCACGGCGTCTGTGCTCACTGTTACGGTCGTGACCTGGCTCGTGGCCATCTGGTTAACCAGGGCGAAGCAGTCGGTGTTATCGCTGCCCAGTCCATCGGTGAGCCGGGTACCCAGCTGACCATGCGTACCTTCCACATTGGTGGTGCGGCATCGCGGGCAGCGGCGGAAAGCAGCATTCAGATCAAGCACAGCGGTACCGTCAAGCTGCAGAATGCTCAGACCGTTACCAATATGGACGGCAAGACCGTTATCGTGTCCCGCTCTTCCGAGCTGACCATTATCGACGAGATGGGTCAGACCCGGGAAAACCACAAGGTACCTTACGGTGCCCTGCTGGAGCAGCCGGACGGCGGTCAGGTGCAGGCTGGTCAGGTGGTAGCCAACTGGGATCCGCACACTCATCCCATCATTACCGAAGTGGCGGGCCGGGTTAAGTTTATCGACATGATCGACGGCGTGACCATCAGCCGTCAGACCGATGAACTGACCGGTCTGTCCAGCATCGTCGTGATGGACGTGAACGAGCGTCCCAGCTCCGGTAAAGAGCTGCGCCCCACTGTGAAACTGGTGGACGACGCCGGCAAGGACGTGTTTATTCCCGACACCGACCTGTCTGCCATGTACTTCCTGCCCGGCCGCGCCATCGTGAGCCTGGAAGACGGTGCTCAGGTAAACGTGGGTGATGCGGTGGCCCGTATTCCGCAGGAATCCGGCGGTACCAAGGACATCACCGGTGGTCTGCCGCGGGTTGCAGATCTGTTCGAAGCCCGTCAGCCGAAAGAGCCGGCCATTCTGGCCGAAGTCTCCGGTACCATTTCCTTCGGCAAGGAAACCAAGGGCAAGCGCCGTCTGGTGATCACGCCGCTGGAAGGAGGCGATGCCTACGAAGAGATGATTCCGAAGTGGCGTCACCTGAACGTGTTTGAAGGTGAAAAGGTTGAGAAGGGCGAAGTACTGGCTGACGGTCCTGAGTCTCCGCACGATATTCTGCGTCTGCGTGGCATCAGCCCGGTGGCGAACTATATCGTTAACGAGGTGCAGGAGGTTTACCGTCTGCAGGGCGTTAAGATCAACGACAAGCACATTGAAACCGTGGTTCGTCAGATGTTGCGTCGTGCCGAGATCATGGACGCCGGTGATTCCGACTTTATCACTGGTGAACAGGCCGAAGTGGTTCGCATCCGTCAGGCTAACCGTGCTCTGGAAGCCGAAGGCAAGCGTACCATTGCTTACCGTCATGTCCTGATGGGTATTACCAAGGCGTCGTTGAGCACCGAGTCCTTTATCTCGGCGGCGTCCTTCCAGGAAACCACCCGCGTACTGACCGAAGCGGCCGTGGCCGGCAAGGTAGACGATCTGCGTGGTCTGAAAGAGAACGTGATTGTGGGTCGTCTGGTACCGGCTGGTACCGGTTTTGCCTACCATCAGAAGCGTCAGGCCCGCCGTCAGCCAGAGCAGCCGGTGAAAATCTCTGCCGATGAAGCAGAGCAGAGCCTGGCCGATCTGCTGAACGCCGGTAACACTGGTGAATAAGCAGTAACTAACTCGCTGATAAGACAAGGGCTTCCGCAAGGAAGCCCTTTTTTATTGGTAAGCATATTTGGATATTCTTTTAATGCATAAAAAATCACCCTTTATTCTTTATTGTTAAGTATAAATATGGCTTAAGCTGTATCCACTCTGGAAAAGTGGAAGGCAATGTCATGCTTTTAAAAGAACTTGCGGCGGCCGCCAGCCCGCTGAACGAACAACAGGTGCACAAGCTCACTCAGGTGGCGGCCGAGCTCAACGCCACTCAGCTGGCCTGGGTCAGCGGTTATTTTTACGGCATCAGCCAGCACGGCCAGACCATTGCGGCTGCTCCCACTGCCGCTGTGGCGGCTCAGCCCGCAGGCAAGCTGACGATTCTCTACGCCTCGCAAACCGGCAACGCCAAAGGGGTGGCCGAGACCCTCAAGGCCCAGGCTGATGCCAGCGGCATTGCCGCCGAGCTGTATAATGTTGCCGACTACAAAATCAAGCAGCTCAAGAAAGAAACCCATGTGATCATTGTGGCCAGCACCAACGGTGAGGGCGAAGCGCCCGATGATGCCATTGAATTCCACAAGCAGCTGAAGTCCGGCAAGGCCGGCAAGCTGGATGGCCTGAGCTACGGCGTGATTGGCCTGGGTGATTCTTCTTATGAATTCTTCTGCCAGACCGGCAAGGACTTTGATGAATATCTCAGCAAGGCCGGTGCCAAGCCGCTGCTGGCCCGTCTTGACTGTGATGTGGACTATGAAGGCCCGGCCACAGACTGGAGCAGCTCAGCACTGGAGCTGCTTAAAGATGCCCTGGCCGGTGAGGCCGCCAATGAAGTGATCCCGGGCACTCCCGCCACTCAGGGGGTCGCCAGCCTGTACAGCAAGAAGAATCCTTTTGCCGCCGAGCTGTCCACCAATCAGAAAATTACCGGCCGGGATTCTGACCGGGATGTGCGCCACATTGAGATTTCCCTGGAAGACTCGGGTCTGACCTACCAGCCCGGTGATGCGCTGGGCGTGTGGTTCAGCAACGACGAGGCGCTGGTCGATGGCTTGCTGCAACTGGTGGAGCTGTCCGGCGATACCGAAGTCAAGGTGGAAGACAAGACTCTGTCCCTGCGTGAGGCGCTGATCAACCACTATGAGCTGACTCAGGGTTACGCCAGCTTTGTGCAGGCCTATGCCGAACTGTCCGGCAGCGACAAGCTTAAGGCGCTGGTGGATGACAAGGCCGCCCTGCGCGAATACTGCGCCAGTCATCAGATTCAAGATATTATCGCCGGGCAGCCGGTGGCACTGACTGCCGAGCAACTGCTGGGGGCCCTGCGTAAACTGACGCCGCGGCTCTATTCCATTGCCTCCTCCCAGGCGGAAGTAGACGAGGAAGTGCACCTGACCGTGGGGGTGGTACGTTTTGACCACGACGGACAGCCCCGTGCCGGTGGTGCCTCTTCCTACCTGGCCGACCGGCTGGAAGAGGGCGGCAAGGTGCGGGTGTTCGTGGAGCACAACGACAACTTCCGCCTGCCCGCCGACGACAGCACCCCGGTGATCATGGTGGGCCCGGGCACCGGCATAGCGCCGTTCCGCGCCTTTATGCAGGAGCGGGATGACAGAGGTGCCGAGGGCAAAAACTGGCTGTTCTTCGGCAACCCGCACTTCACTCAGGACTTCCTGTATCAGCTGGAGTGGCAGCGCTACGTCAAATCCGGCCTGCTGGACAAAATCTCCCTGGCCTTCAGCCGGGATCAGGCCGAGAAAGTCTATGTGCAGCACAAGCTGAAGCAAGAGGGGGCCGAGGTCTATGCCTGGCTGGAGCAGGGCGCGCATTTCTATGTGTGTGGCGATGCCAACAAAATGGCTAAAGACGTGCATGAAGCCCTGATCGAACTGGTGGCTGAGCACGGCGGCAAGACCCGCGAACAGGCCGAAGATTATGTGGATGCGCTGCGCAGCGCCAAGCGTTACCAAAGGGATGTTTATTAAGATGAGCGAGCAAAAACTGTCTGACAACGAACGCCTCAAGCGCGAGAGTAATTTTCTGCGTGGCACCATAACGCAGGATCTGCAGGATCCGCTCACCGGTGGCTTTAACGGCGATAACTTTATGCTGATCCGCTTTCACGGCATGTATCAGCAGGACGACCGCGACATTCGCAACGAGCGTACCGCACAAAAGCTGGAGCCGCTGCACAATGTGATGCTGCGCGCCCGTCTGCCCGGTGGCATTATTAAGCCCGAGCAGTGGCTGACCATTGACAAGTTTGCCGCTGATCACACCATGTATGGCAGCATTCGCCTGACCACCCGCCAGACCTTTCAGTTTCACGGCGTGCTCAAGCGTGACATCAAGCTGATGCACCAGACCCTGAACAAGACCGGCATCGACTCCATCGCCACCGCCGGTGACGTGAATCGTAACGTGCTGTGCACCAGCAACCCGGTAGAGTCTGAGCTGCATCAGCAAGCCTACGAGTGGGCCAAGAAGATTTCCGAGCATCTGCTGCCCAAGACCCGGGCCTATGCCGAGATCTGGCTGGACGGCGAGCGGCTGGAAACCACCGACGAAGAGCCGATTCTGGGCTCCACCTATCTGCCGCGCAAGTTCAAGACCACTGTGGTGATCCCGCCGCACAATGACATTGATGTGCACGCCAACGATCTGAACTTTGTGGCCATTGCCGATAACGGCAAGCTGGTGGGCTTTAACGTGCTGGTGGGCGGTGGCCTGGCCATGACTCACGGCGACACCAATACCTATCCGCGCAAGGCCAGCGACTTTGGTTATATTCCGCTGGAGCACACCCTGGAGGTGGCCGCTGCTGTGGTCACCACTCAGCGTGACTGGGGTAACCGCTCCGAGCGCAAAAACGCCAAGACCAAATACACCCTGGAGCGGGTAGGCGTGGATGCGTTCAAGGAAGAAGTAGAAAAACGCGCCGGGATTAAATTTGAGCCGGTACGCCCTTACGAATTCACCAGCCGTGGCGACCGCTTTGGCTGGGTGGAAGGCATAGACGGCAAACACCACCTGACGCTGTTTATCGAGAATGGCCGTATTCTGGACTATCCGGGCAAGCCGCTGAAAACCGGCATGGCCGAGATTGCCAAAGTGCATCAGGGCGACTTCCGCCTGACCGCCAACCAGAATCTGATCATTGCCGGTGTACCCACCGAGCAGAAGGCGGAAATTGAAGCGCTGGCCCGTCAATACGGCCTGCTGGACGACAGCGTGTCTGAACAGCGGCAGAACTCCATGGCCTGTGTGGCGCTGCCCACCTGTCCGCTGGCGATGGCGGAAGCGGAGCGCTTCCTGCCGGAGTTCGTCACCGAGATCGAAGGCGTGCTGGCCAAGCACGGCGTGAATGATGACAGCATCATCTTCCGTGTGACCGGCTGCCCCAACGGCTGTGGCCGCGCCATGCTGGCGGAAATCGGCCTGGTGGGCAAGGCGCCCGGTCGCTACAACCTGCACCTGGGCGGCAACCGTGAAGGCACCCGCATTCCGCGCATGTATAAGGAAAACATCACCGATCGTCAGATCCTGGAAGAGATCGACGGTCTGGTTGCCCGCTGGGCCGCCGAGCGTGAGGCCGGTGAAGGTTTTGGCGACTTCGTGATCCGTGCCGGCATCATTGCGCCTGTGGTTGACTCCGCGAGGGACTTTTATGCAGTCTAATGTGTTGCCCGCTCTTGATGAGCTGACCGGCCTGTCCCGACAGCAGCAGGTCGAGGCCCTGGCGCCGCTCAATAAAGAGCTGGCGGCACTGGGCGCATTCGAGCGGGTGCGCTGGGCCCTGGACCATCTGCCGGGAGAGCCTGTGCTGTCTTCCAGTTTTGGTATTCAGGCGGCGGTGATGCTGCATCTGGTGACGCAAGTCAGGGCTGATATTCCGGTGATCCTTACCGATACCGGCTACCTGTTTCCGGAGACCTACCGCTTTATTGACGAGCTGACCGAGCGCCTGGGGCTCAACCTCAAGGTGTACCGAGCCGCCGAGTCCGCCGCCTGGCAGGAAGCCCGCCACGGCAAGCTGTGGGAGCAGGGGGTGGAAGGCATCAGCCGCTACAACCACCTGAACAAGGTGGAGCCGATGCAACGTGCGCTGCGTGAGCTGAACGCCGGCGTCTGGTTCTCGGGCCTGCGCCGCAGTCAGTCCGATACCCGTGAAGGGCTTGAGGTGCTGGGTATTCAGAACGGCCTGTTCAAGTTCCTGCCGATTATCGACTGGAGCAACAAGGACGTGCACTACTACCTGAAGGACCACGAGCTGCCGTATCACCCGTTGTGGGAACAGGGTTATGTGTCGGTGGGCGATGTGCACACCACCGCCAGGTGGGAGCCGGGCATGAGCGAAGCGGACACCCGCTTCAACGGCCTCAAGCGCGAATGCGGCCTGCATGAAATACCCGAGTCCGACGGCAGCGGTATCTGATTCGTCTGTGAACCCCTGCAATGTCGAGTAAAGGGCTCACTCCACCGACACGCCGTAAACCCCTCCCTGGGGGCTCCGCTGCGCCATCCCTGGCGCAGAGGGTACGGTGGAGCGAATCCCTTTACTCTCCTTGTTAAGCCTCAAGTTGTCTGTATGACTCGTTCCCACGCTCTGCGTGGGAGCACATACCGTTTAGCCTGGTATTTGCACAGGCGCTCAAAGACTTGTTACCGGCGAAGCCGATGCCGAAGAGGGAGAGCAAAGGTGTCTGCTTCACGACCGATCAAATGCCATGGATGGCATTTGCCGAGCGTCCCATGGAAGGGCTTGAAGCGTGTCGTGAAGTAGTGCCTTTGTTCGACCTCCGTACAGTTCTGCAGATACATCTAATGCCTTAAAGGCATAAAAAATCATTTTTTATTATTATACTGATATATGCCTGCCGGTTTATAGTTAGCCTGTCTATCGTTATTGTCGGAGCCGGCCATGGAACACCTGCCTCTTTTTATCAGCATTGAACAACGTCCCTGCCTGGTGGTAGGCGGCGGTGCCGTGGCCGCCCGCAAGGCCCGGCTGTTGCTGTCTCGCGGAGCCAGGCTGACCGTGGTGGCCCCCGAACTCTACCCCGAGCTGGAACAACTGCTGCCGGAGTTTGAGTGGCGGCAGGCCGAGTTTGACGAAACGCATCTGCAGGATCATTTTCTGGTGGTGGCCGCCACCAGCAGCAAGGAAGTGAACGCCCGCGTCTATCAGCTGGCCAATCAGCGCGGCATTCTGGTCAACAAGGCCGATGACAGCAAGCGCTCGGCGGTGATCTTTCCGTCCGTGGTGGAGCGCTTTCCGCTGCAGCTGGCGCTCAGCACCGGTGGCAAGGCACCCTGGCTGGCCCGCCTGCTGCGGGCTCGTATTGATGCATTACTGCCGTCACACTGGGGCGCACTGGCAGAGGTGGCCGGCCGGTTGCGGGAGCGGGTGAAAAACAGTTTTGGCAGCAGCGAAGAGCGTCGTCGTTTCTGGGCCCGGGCTCAGGATGACGGCACCCTCAATGCTTACCTGAAACACGGTAACCTGGCGGCGGCAGAGCGCTGGCTGCAGCAGGAAGCGCAGCTGCCGTCACAAGGCGAAGTGATCCTGGTGGGGGCCGGCCCGGGCGACCCGGAACTGTTGACGGTCAAGGCGCTGAACGAGCTGCAGAAGGCCGATGTGGTGCTGTACGATCAACTGGTGTCGGATGAGATCATGGCGCTGATCCGTCCTGAAGCGGAATTGATCCCGGTAGGCAAAAAGGCGGGTAATCACAGCGTGCCCCAGGATCAAATCAATCAGCTGCTGGTGGATCATGCGCTTGAAGGCAAGCGGGTGGTGCGTCTCAAGGGCGGCGATCCCTTTATGTTCGGCCGCGGCGCGGAAGAGCTGGAGACCCTGGTGGAAGCGGGCATTCGCTATCAGGTGGTGCCCGGCATTACCGCTGCCGCCGGTGCTACCGCCTATGCCGGCATTCCGCTGACCCACAGGGATCATGCTCAGAGTGCGGTATTTATTACCGGTCACTGCAAGAAGGATGGTGAAGAGCCGGACTGGGCCAGTCTGGCCAACAGCCGCCAGACCCTGGTGATTTACATGGGACTGATGCGCTCGGCGCATATTCAGCAGCGATTGATGGAGCATGGCTTAAGCGGTGCCACGCCGGTGGCGCTGATTGAGCGGGGCACCACTCAGCAACAAAAGCTGGTGCGTGGCACTCTGAATGAGCTTGGCGAGCTGGCAACTCAAGTGGAAAGTCCGGCGTTGATGGTAATTGGCTCAGTCACCTCACTGGCCGGCAAGCTGGGCTGGTTTCAGTCTCAGGCCGAGGTTGAAACCCTGCTCGAGCGCGCTGTTTAAGCGCCTTTGTCCTGCTCCAGCTGGCCCAGCGGGGCCAGCAACTCCAGCACATCCGTTATATAGTCTGCCGGTGTGACTTCTGTCATCAGCGCGGCCAGCTCGTTGCCAATGCCGGTAAAACGGTAATACAGCAGCCGTACGCCTTTGCGCCGTGGGCTGAGTTTGAGCCGTCTGTCTCCCAGTATCAGGGTGAGCGGGTTGGCAGTGGTCAGCTCGCCCGACTCCAGCTCGGTCTGGTGTAATAATCCCAGTTCAAACAGCTGCATCAGGCCGGCAAAGGGCAGGCGATATTTTCCCGGAGTCAGCTTTTGCTGGCGCAGCCCCTGCCAGAGTCCTTTTTGCCGGTAACCCAGAAACAGCCGTAAATTGTCATCGCCAAAATGGCAGCCAAGCGCACTGGCCTTTTGCAGCAGCAGGGCGTCTTTTTGGGTCATACGCCGCAGGCAGGTGAGCGCCTGTACTGAACAACGGCCGGGCTGAGCAATTTCACGGGTCAGTATGCTGGCCCAGAACTGCTGCATGGCGCTGTGACGAATATTTTCTGCAAGGCTCATGAAATGACTCAGCCAGTCAGGATCCGGCTCGCCCCCTACGTCGCTGCCGCATTGTTCATGAGCCAGGCGCATAATGGTTTCCAGATTCTTCTGGCGGGCGGCGTCTTCCAGCTGCTGCCGGATTCGGTAACGATCTCCAAAACTGTTGGGTGAGTCCCCGTGCAGCAAACCTGCCAGGCCTCGCTGTTCGGCCAGCTCGCGCAGTAAATGTTTACTGTTTTTTATCTTTGTATCCTGACTGAGTGTCTTGGTGATCATGAACGTCAATTCAGCTTGTTAATTATGTTTTCACTATGTTAAAATTCAGCTGCAACTTTTGAAAGGATCACCGAATGAAAAAAGACAAGTCCAGGATGACTTGGTTGCTTCTGTTCATTGGCTATGTCTCAAGCCTCGGGATCCTGGCCATCATGATATAGGGCAACCGGTTAATCTGTATACAAAAAAGCTCGTTAAGAGCCATTTTGCCAACATTCATCAAAAACCGGCTGACCGCCACACCAATAAAAAAAGAGCACCGCAGTGCTCTTTTTTTATATCAGCAAGGCAGAATGATCAGGCCTTATTGTAACGCTCGGCGGAAGCCAGAATTTCGGCTTCAGCGGCGGCCTTGTCTTCCCAGCCTTCTACCTTCACCCACTTGCCGGCTTCCAGCTCTTTATAGCGCTCAAAGAAGTGTTTGATCTGGGCCTTGAGCAGCTCGGGCACGTCATTGATGTCCTGAATGTGCTCATATTCCTTGCTCAGCTTGCTGTGGGGAACGGCGATTACCTTGGCGTCTTCACCGGACTCGTCGGTCATTTTCAGTACGCCAACCGGACGGCAGCGGATCACTGAGCCGGGCACCAGGGGGTGAGGAGTGGGTACCAGCACGTCTACCGGATCGCCGTCCAGAGACAGAGTCTGGTTCACGTAGCCGTAGTTGCAGGGGTAGAACATGGGAGTGGCCATGAAACGATCCACAAACAGGGCACCGGTGTCCTTGTCTACTTCATATTTGATGGGATCGGCATTCTGAGGGATTTCGATTACCACATAGATATCTTCGGGCAGGCTCTTACCGGCCGGTACCAGGTTCAGGCTCATGACGTTTCCTTGTATATAGTCAGTTACGTATTTGTGAATCGAGTGTACCACCGCGGCCGCTTTGCATCTGTTATACAAATGGGTAACGGCGATGACAGGCCGGCATTATAACCGGCCTGTCGCGTGAATCACCAGAGCAGTGCCCAAAGAGCCGCCACATTGCTAGAATGGCGGCACTTTTTAAACGCCGAAGGCAGTCTCATGCATATTCATATTCTCGGTATTTGCGGCACTTTTATGGGCGGGCTGGCGGTGCTGGCCCGTCAGCTTGGCTACCAGGTCACCGGCAGTGACGCCAATGTTTATCCGCCCATGAGTACTCAGCTGGAGCAACAGGGGATCACGCTGATCGAAGGCTATGATTCAAGCCAGCTCGATCCAGTGCCGGATCTGGTGGTGATCGGCAACGCCATGAGCCGGGGCAATCCTTGTGTGGAAGCCGTGCTCAACCGGCGCATTCCCTATACTTCCGGTCCGCAGTGGCTGCTTGAGCATGTGCTGCAGGACCGCTGGGTACTGGCGGTGGCCGGCACTCACGGCAAAACCACCACCTCGGGCATGCTGGCGCATATTCTGGAAGACTGCGGCCTTGCGCCCGGCTTTTTGATCGGCGGCGTGCCCGGCAACTTTGAGGTTTCTGCCCGTCTTGGTAATGCCCCTTTCTTTGTGATCGAGGCGGACGAGTACGATAGCGCCTTTTTCGACAAGCGATCCAAGTTTGTACACTACCGCCCCAGCACTCTGATCCTGAACAACCTTGAATTTGATCATGCGGACATTTTTCCCGATCTGGCGGCAATCCAGCGGCAGTTTCATCATCTGCTGCGCATGGTGCCCGGCCATGGTCGTATTCTGATGCCAACACATACACCGGCGCTGGACGCGGTGAAAAACATGGGCTGCTGGAGTGAGCTGGAATATGTGGGCGAGGGGGGCCGCTGGCGCGCCGAGCTGCTGGCGGGCGACGGCAGTCACTTTGCGGTCTGGCTCGATGATGAGCGGACTGGAGAGGTGAACTGGTCCTGCATGGGTCTGCATAATGTGAACAACGGCCTGATGGCGCTGGCCGCCGCCCGTCATGCCGGTGTGCCTGTGGCCGAAGCCATTGCCGCCCTCTGTGGTTTTGTGTCACCCAAACGGCGCATGGAGCAAAAAGGCGAGGTAAACCGCATTCGTGTGTGGGACGACTTTGCCCATCATCCCACCGCCATAGCCACCACCCTGGCCGGCCTGTGCGCCCGCAGCAAGGGCGGCCGGGTACTGGCGGTGCTGGAGCCCCGCTCCAACACCATGAAAATGGGCGTATACCAGCAAGCGCTGGCAGACTCGCTGCAACAGGCCGATGTCACCTATCTGTTTCAGCCTCCCGGGCTTGAGTGGAATTTGCAGGCGGTGGCCGATGCCTGCCCTCAGGGCCGGGTGTTTGACGAGTTAAATGAGCTGATAGCCGATCTGGTGCGCAAGGCCGAGGCCGGCGACGACATTCTGATCATGAGCAACGGCGGTTTTGGCGGCATTCACGACAAGCTGCTGGCGGCACTGGAGGCACAGCATGGCTGAATATTCCCGGCAACAGCAAATCACCCTGGCATTAAGCGGCGCGTCTGGTGCGCCTTATGCGCTGTCTTTGCTGAAATGTCTGGTCACCGCCGGCATTCAGGTGCATCTGCTGGTGTCCAGCGCTGCCCGTGTGGTGCTGGCTACCGAGCAGGGCGAACAGTGGCCTGGCAAACCGGAGCAGCTGGCCGATTATCTGTGCGAGCGCTATCAGGCCGGGCCCGGCCAGATTCGAGTGTATGGCAAGGAAGAATGGTTCTCGCCGGTGGCCTCCGGCTCAGGCGCTCCCCGGCGCATGGTGATCTGCCCCTGCTCCATGGGCACGGTGGCTTCCATTGCCAGCGGGGCGTCCGACAACCTGATTGAACGCGCCGCAGATGTGGTGATTAAGGAAAAAGGCCAGTTGATTCTGGTGCCCCGCGAGTCGCCGTTATCCGAGATCCATCTGGAAAACCTGCTCAAACTGGCACGCATGGGCGTGACCATCATGCCGGCAGCACCGGGCTTTTATCACCAGCCCAAATCGATCGACGATCTGGTGGACTTTATGGTGGCACGGATCCTGGATCATCTGGGGCTGGATCAGGATCTGGTCAGCCGCTGGGGTTACGGATCAGAGCGAAGCTAGAACCCGGAAGCTGGAAGTAAAAACCAGTTGTCTGTAGGTACAGTGCAGTTCGTCGGCCAAAGCGCACTGCTTCTCCGGCACGCCGTGAACCCATCCATGGGGGCTCCACTGCGCCATCCATGGCGCAGAGGGCGCGACGAAGCAGACACCCTTTGTCCTCCTCAGAATGTGCTGGGGTGACTGTATGCAGGCGATGCCGAGGTTACTCGAAGTAGCAGTGGGGATTGCCGAAGCCGACCATAAAATGCCATGGATGGCATTTTCGAGCGTTACAGGGAAGTACTTGAAGCGTGTCGGCGGAGTGCAACCGCACTGATGCTTCGCGCTGCGTATCCGCGTTTGTGCACAGGTTTGGGAATTCCGCTAAAATACCGCTTTAATCACAGCCGGGTGTGATTCACCCGAATGGAGCAGTAACAATGAAACACCGAGTGGATGTGCTGATCGGCACCGATGAGGTCAATGCCAGAACTCAGGCGCTGGGCGAACAGATAAACAACCACTATCAGGGCGTTGATGAGGTCGTGATGGTGGGCCTGTTGCGGGGCTCCTGCATCTTTATGGCCGATCTGTGCCGCCATCTTACCGTGCCGGTGCGGCTCGACTTCATGACCGCCTCCAGCTACGGCAACAGCATGGACAGCAACCGGGATGTGCGCATTCTTAAAGATCTGGATGACGAGATTCACGGCAAGCATGTGCTGATAGTGGAAGACATCATCGACACCGGTTACACCCTGAGCAAGGTGAAGGAAATACTGACTCTGCGCAGCCCGGCCTCGCTCACCATTTGCACGCTGCTCGACAAACCCGAGCGTCGTGAAGCCCAGGTGCCGGTAGACTGGGTGGGCTTTACCATTCCCGATGAATTCGTGGTAGGTTATGGCATCGACTACGCACAACGTTACCGCAACCTGCCTTACATCGGCAAAGTGGTACCGCTGGAGTAGCGCGCTCTCTGTATTCCGACACTTAATTCCTTCATATGCCTGGTCCTTGCCCAGACATATGTTTTTCGTTTGGAGAAAATATGACCAAAGCACTGGAAATTCAGGGCTTGCGCAAAACCTATGAGGGTGGTGTGGAAGCGCTCAAGGGAATAGATCTGAATGTGGAAGCGGGTGATTTTTACGCCCTGCTGGGCCCCAACGGAGCGGGAAAGTCCACGACTATCGGCATTGTTTCCTCGCTGGTGAACAAAACCGGCGGCACCGTAAAGGTATTTGGTCACGATATAGATACTGAGCTGGAGCAGGCCAAGTCCTGTATTGGTCTGGTGCCCCAGGAATTCAACTTTAATCAGTTTGAAAAAGTGCGCCAGATAGTGGTGAATCAGGCCGGGCTCTATGGTGTGGAGCGCAAGGAAGCTCTGGCCCGGGCCGAACGTTACCTGAAACAGCTGGATCTGTGGGACAAGCGGGATCTGCCGGCGCGTACTTTGTCCGGCGGCATGAAGCGCCGGCTGATGATAGCCCGCGCCTTGATGCATCAGCCCAAATTACTGATCCTTGATGAGCCTACCGCCGGAGTGGATATCGAAATTCGCCGGGCCATGTGGGATTTTCTGAAAGAAATTAATGCTGAAGGTATCACCATTATTCTTACCACCCACTATCTGGAAGAGGCGGAGATATTGTGCCGCCATATCGGCATTATCGACAAGGGCCGGCTGGTGGAAAATACCACCATGAAGGGGTTGCTGGGCAAGCTCAATGTGGAAACCTTTATTCTCGATCTGGCTGCCGACTGTCGCGAGCCCTTTTTATCGGGTGTTAACTGGCAGATGACAGACGATCACACCCTGGAAGTGGAAGTAGCAAAAGAGCAGGGGCTGAATGGAGTGTTTGCTCAGCTGAATGAGCAGGGTATTCGTGTGCTGAGCATGCGCAACAAGGCCAACCGGCTGGAAGAATTGTTTGTAACACTGGTGGAGCAGGGGAGAAAAGCGTGAATACCAGACAATATTACATCGCCTTCAAAAGCATACTGCACCGGGAGATAGTGCGTTTTACCCGCATTTGGGTGCAGACCCTGGTGCCGCCGGCCATTACCATGACCCTCTATTTCGTGATTTTTGGCAACCTCATCGGCAGCCGTATCGGCGAGATGGGTGGTTATTCCTATATGGCCTTTATTGTGCCCGGCCTGATTATGATGTCGGTGATCACCAACTCCTACTCTAACGTGGCTTCGTCGTTTTTCAGCAGCAAGTTTCAGCGCAATGTGGAAGAGCTGCTGGTGGCCCCGGTGCCCACCTATGTGATCATCGCCGGTTATGTGGGAGGCGGCGTGGTGCGGGGCCTGCTGGTTGGTTTGATTGTGAGTCTGGTATCGCTGTTCTTTGTGGATTTGCAGATAAGCCACCTGTTCAGCGTGGTCTTCACCATTTTTCTCACCGCCGTGCTGTTTTCTCTGGCCGGGCTGCTGAACGCTATTTTTGCCCGCTCCTTTGACGATATCAGCATTATTCCCACCTTTATTCTGACGCCGCTGACCTATCTGGGTGGGGTATTTTATTCCATAGAGCTGCTGCCGGAGTTCTGGCAGGGGGTGTCTCATGCCAATCCTGTGCTCTATATGGTAAACGCCTTTCGTTATGGTTTTCTCGGCATCAGTGATGTGCCCCTGACCGTGGCCTACGGCATTATTATTGCCTTTATCGCCGCCTTCTACGCCGCCGCCTGGTACCTGATCCACACCGGCCGCGGCCTGCGGCACTGATCAGCAGGTGTCTGTAACGCCTGCGTAAACGGGCAAAGGGTACGGCGAAGCAGACACCCTTTGTCCTTCTTGGACACTCGGAGCTGATTGGCAGCATGCAGGCAACGCCGATGTTGCCCGAAGCAGCAGTGGGGATTGCCGTAGCCGACCATTAAATGCCATGGATGGCATTTTCGAGCGTACATGGGGCGAGCTTGCTCGCCGTGACGAAGTAAAAAGCCTGAACGAACATTAAATATGTTCGCAGCAGGCTTTTTAATGAGTGGCCTTCAATGAAGCGTGTCGGCGGAGCGCAACCGCATTGATGCTTCGTTGCACTATTTCTCCAGCGCGTTAAAGCAAAAAGGCAGCCATTTGGCTGCCTTTTGTTGTTTACTGCGATGAAAACCGGCTATCAGGCCAGTTGCAGCGGAATGTTCTTGCTGGTGCGCACTATGTTGTTATCGGCATCCAGATACACCAGGTTCGGGTCGTAAGACTCGATCTGCTGCTCGCTCATGGGCGCATAAGCGCAGATGATGATGCGATCACCCACGGCGGCCTTGCGGGCAGCGGCACCGTTCAGGGAAATCATTTTCGAGCCCCGCTCACCGGCAATGGCGTAGGTATGAAAACGCTCGCCGTTCTCGATGTTATAAATATCAATCTGCTCATATTCGCGAATATTCACCGCATCCAGCAGATCCTGATCAATGGCGCAGGAGCCTTCATAATTCAGCTCGGCGTGGGTAACCCGGGCCTGATGCAGCTTGCCTCTGAGCATAATGCGTTGCATGTCCATGTTTGCTTGTCTCCGTATGGTTAGCCGAGTGTGACGACCCGGTTGTCTATCAGTCTGGCCTTGCCCAGAAAGGCAGCCATTAAAATGACCACTGCCCGGCTGTGTTCATTCAGCGGAAGCAGGGTGTCGGCATCTACCATATCGATGCCATCGGTGCGAAAACCGGCGTCAGTCAGCCGGGCGCTGCCATCGGCAGCCAGCTGCTCAAGATTGCGTTCGCCGGCGGCCAGCCGCTGGGCCAGCCAGTTCATGGTGTCGGCAAGCATGGGTGCCAGTGCCCGTTCGGCCTCGGTCAGGTAACCGTTGCGTGAACTCAGCGCCAGGCCGTCGTCGGCGCGTACCGTGGGCACGCCAATAATGTCTACCGGCAGGTTCAGATCTGCAGTCATTTTACGGATCAGTGCCAGTTGCTGATAATCCTTTTCGCCAAAACAGGCCACATCGGGCTGCACCAGATTGAACAGCTTGCACACAACCGTGCTGACGCCGTCGAAATGGCCCGGGCGCAGCGCTCCTTCCAGTACTTCGGAAACACCTGGCACAACGACTTTGGTCTGTTGCTGCTGACCATGGGGGTACATCAGCTCGGGGGTGGGAGTAAACACCAGCTCGGCCAGCTCACCCAGGCGTTCGCAGTCTTGCTCCAGCGTGCGTGGATAGGCATCCAGATCGGCGGCCTGGTCAAACTGCAGGGGATTGACGAAAATACTGACCACGACTCTGTCGGCCTGTTCACGGGCCCGGCGTACCAGCTCCAGGTGACCATTGTGCAGGTTGCCCATGGTGGGCACAAAGCCGATGCGCAGGCCGGCGCGACGCCACTCGCTGATGGTGGTTCTCAGCTGTTCTATATGACTGACCACTTGCATGGAACTTCTCTCAGTTAAAGCTGTGCTCAGGGCCGGGAAAGCGGCCTGCGGCCACCTCGGCCACATAGGTCTCGATAGCGGCCTTTACATTGCCGCTGTCAGCCAGGAAATTTTTGGTAAATTTGGGCACATAGCCGGTAGTCAGCCCCAGGGCGTCCTGCATCACCAGCACCTGGCCGTCGGTATCGGCACCGGCACCAATGCCAATCACCGGAATCGACAGCATGCGGCTGATCTCGGCCGCAAGCGGCCTGGGTACGCATTCCAGTACCAGCAGCTGAATGCCGGCGGCTTCCAGCGCTTTGGCATGATGCTTGATCTGCGCTGCCTGCTCGGCTTCACGGCCCTGCAGCTTGAAGCCGCCGAACACATGTACCGACTGGGGTGTCAGCCCCAGATGACCACATACCGGCACGCCCTGACGGGTGAGCTGCTGCACCGTCTCGGACAGCCAGTCACCTCCTTCCAGCTTTACCATATGAGCACCGGCGCGCATCAACGTTGCCGCATTGGTGCAGGCTTGCTCCGGGTTGCTATAGCTCATAAACGGCATGTCGGCGACGATGAACGCCTTTTCGCAGCCATTAGCCACACAACGGGTATGGTAAGCCATGTCATCCATGGTTACGCCAAGGGTGCTGCTTTCACCCTGCAGCACCATGCCCAGCGAGTCGCCAATTAAAATGGCGTGCACACCCGCTTGCTCAAACAGAGTGGCAAAGGTGGCGTCATAGGCAGTGATCATGGCGATTTTGTCGCCGGCCTGCTTCATGGCCCGCAGTCTGGCGGTAGTGATTTTACTCATTTTGGTTTCCTGTTACTGCTCGGACAGAGGCGTCATGCCGTTGAGCGGGCATTGTTGCAGCAGGGAGGAGAGAGTCGTGCCGCAGGGCAGGGTAAGCTCAGGGGCGAGATCTGCCAGCGGATAAAGTACAAATTCCCTTTGCTTCATGCCGTAGTGAGGAACGGTAAGACGTTGATCATTAATTTGCTGCTCTCCATAGAGCAGTATATCGAGATCCAGTGCTCTGGGTCCCCAGCGTTCATCCTTGCGAACGCGTCCTTCCCGCTGCTCGATGGCCTGCAGCGCATCAAGCAGGTCGTGGGGGGAAAGGCTGGTATCAAATACCGATACGCCATTGATAAAGTCGGGCTGATCGGCCGGACCCATGGGCTTGCTGCAATACAGCCGGGAGTGACGCAGGCTGCCGGCGTCAGCCAGGGACGACAGGGCCTGCTGGGCCGCGCGAATACGGGCCAGTGGCTCATTCAGATTAGCCCCCAGGGCGACATAAACCCGTGTCACGACTCTTTTTTCCGGCGCGGGCGGCGACGCTTGCGTTTACGGCTGCTGCCTTCGTTATCGTTGCTGTTGCGCGCAGGGCGGCTCTGTTGCTGACGATCCACCGGATTGGCCTGCTGGAAGTCGGTCCACCAGTCGGCCAGTTCACGCAAACGCGGGTCCAGCTCGGCCCGCAGCAGCAAAAAGTCGTAGCCGGCGCGAAACTTGGGATGTTCCAGCAAGCGGAACGGGCGCTTGCCGGCGCGTTTGGTGAGCCTGTCCTGCAGCTGCCAGATATCGCGCACGACGGTACTGAAGCGGCGCGGAATGGCCACGCTTTTGACCTGGCGGCTAATGACTTCGTCGGCAGCCAGCATAAAGGCATCGTGATAGCCAAGGCCGCCTTCGTTAACAAATTCCTGGGTGCGGGTTTCTACCGGGCCCCACAGCAGCGCAGCGTACAGGAAAGCAGGAGTGACCCGCTGTTCCTGAGCAATGCGTTCATCGGTGTTGGCCAGGGCCAGCTCAATAAAGCGACCATAGCGGTTGTTACCGTGGCCCATTACCTCAAAGGCTTCCGGAAACAATGGCGCAAACAGGCCGTAGTGCTGCAGCTGACGATAGGTTTCGACACCCTGACCGGCCAGCAGCAGCTTGAGGGTTTCTTCAAACAGGCGGGCAGGCGGAATATCGGTCAGCAGTGGTGCCAGCTCTCTGATGGGCGCTTCGGTGCGCGGACTGATGGACAGCCCCAGCTTGGCGGAAAAACGCACGGCACGCAGCATGCGCACCGGGTCTTCCCGGTAACGGGTCTCCGGGTCGCCAATCAGATCAAGGCGGCGGGCTTCAAGATCTGCCAGGCCGCCGGCAAAGCCCAGCACGGTAAAGTCAGCAATATTGTAGTAGAGGGCGTTAACGGTAAAGTCGCGGCGTTCGGCATCTTCTTCGATGGTGCCGTAGACGTTATCCCGCAGCAGCATGCCTTCCTTGGAGCGGGAAGACACATGCTTGCTGGTGTTCACGCTGTGGTGATGGCCGCGAAAGGTCGCCACTTCAATCACGTCCCGGCCAAACAGCACATGGGCCAGACGAAAGCGACGGCCCACCAGCCGGCAATTGCTGAACAGCCCCTTTACCTGCTCCGGTGTGGCATTGGTGGCCACGTCAAAGTCTTTGGGCTGGCGGCCCAGCAGCAGGTCGCGCACGCCACCGCCTACCAGGTAGGCTTCATAGCCACCCTTGTTCAGGCGATAGAGCACCTTGAGGGCGTTATCACTGATTTGTTGGCGCGAAATACCATGCTGGTCGCGCGTCAGTACCACGGGTTGCAAGGGCAACGCCTCCTGTTGTCGGGTCAGCAGCTTTTTACAAAAGCCGGCAATCTGGGAAAAAATAGGACACCTCGCGAGGGTCGGGGTTGAAAAATCGGCGCACTATGATAGCGCAGGGCGCTGAAAATGCGAACTGTCGGCGCAATTCAGCTCAATATCTGGCCTCGAAGGCACTTTATTCAGCTGCCAGTTCGAAATGGCCCAGGCCAGCAATTCATCTGCACCGGCACCAAACAAGTCTGCCGGTGGCTGCTGCCCGAGAAACGTCAGGGCCTGCCACAAGGCCTCACCTGGTGCTTTTATATTCAGGGGAGGCGCATGGTTTTGCTTGGACAGCTTATTGCCCTGAAATACCGCCAGGGGCAAATGCAGCCAGTCGGGTACGGGAGCATTCAGCAAACGGTAGAGTGCAATCTGGCGCGCTGTGGGCTCAAGCAGATCGGCACCGCGCACCACTTGTGTGATGCCCGCATCCATGTCGTCAATGACCACCGCCAGGTTATAGGCATAAAAGCCGTCGCGCCGGCGCACAATAAAATCTTCTTCTGCGAGGCGCTCGTCCACGCGCACCTCACCTTGCAGCTGATCGTGAAAACCATAGACGGGGCTGAACATTTTCAACCGCACGGCGGCACCTTTTGCTGCCAGTCCCAGTTTCCGGCAGTGGCCGGTGTAGAGCCCCCCGGCGGCGGCAATCTGTTTGCGGGTACAGTGACAGTAATAGGTAAGCCCGCGGCTGGCCCAGTCATCCAGTATCTGCTGATAACGCTCATGCCGCTGGCTCTGATATACCAAGGCACCGTCCCAGTGCAGGCCAAAGGCCTCAAGGGTGCGTAAAATATCATCGGCTGCCCCCGCAACTTCCCGGGGCGGGTCCAGATCTTCAATGCGCACCTGCCATTGCCCTGCCAGACTGCGGGCCTGCAGGTAGCTGCCAAGAGCGGCAATAAGAGAGCCAAAATGAAGGGGACCGCTGGGAGAGGGGGCAAAGCGCCCTGTATAGCGGTCGGGCGCTGTGTTATTCATGGATATACTGACCGGTTAGTAACCGGCCATCTGCTTTTCCTTGATCTCGGCCAGGGTTTTGCAGTCGATACACAGATCGGCAGTGGGACGGGCCTCAAGACGACGAATGCCAATTTCCACGCCGCAGTGCTCGCAAAAGCCGAAATCGTCTTCTTCGATTTTCTGCAGGGTTTTTTCGATCTTTTTGATCAGTTTACGTTCCCGGTCGCGGGCACGCAGCTCAAGGGCGAATTCTTCTTCCTGGGCGGCTCTGTCTACCGGATCCGGGAAGTTGGCGGCTTCGTCCTTCATATGGCCCACGGTGCGATCCACCTCTTCGCGTAATTGATTGCGCCAGGCACCCAGAATTTTGCGGAAGTGCGTTTTCTGCGCTTCGTTCATGTATTCTTCGTCGGGCTTGGCCTGGTAGGGTTCAACACCGGCAATAGCCAGAATACCGAGAGATTTTTTGGTTTCGACTGCTGGCATTCTGTATCTCCTAAAAAGCAAATATTGCGCCAACCAAATTTGAGAAGCGGCTATCTATAGCAGAAAGCATAATGGCAAAGCAATTTTACCGTGCTGTTTCTGCGAAAGTGGTCTTCGTACGGCACAATCTGGCTATATAAACACCACCACCATGTCACCAAAGAGTCCATGCTTTCTTATGGTGACCCCACCAGATGGGGGCGAAGTGAGCGCTTTTCAAGTCTGGAGCCTGAAACCTTGTTACGGTTACCATTCCGTATCATTTCAACAACTATAGGTTTTATTTTGGATTTTTCCTCATCATTGGGCTGCGGGCGGCTGATTCGGCGCTATAAACGTTTTTTGGCCGATGTGCAGGCGGAGGGGCGGGAGCTGACGCTGCATTGCCCCAATACCGGCCGGATGACGGGGTGTGCCGAGCCGGGCTGGACCGTGTTTTACTCCACTTCCGATAATCCCAGGCGAAAATATGCCCATACCTGGGAGCTGAGCCGCAATGATGCCGGTGATTTTATTTGCGTGAATACCAGCCGGGCCAATCAGCTGGTGGCCGAGGCGCTGAGTGAACAGCGAATTCCGGCACTGGCCGGTTATGAACGAGTGCGGGCCGAAGTGCGCTATGGCAGTGAAAACAGCCGCATTGATTTTTTACTGAGCGGCGAAGGCCGGCCCGACTGTTATGTGGAGGTGAAAAGCGTGACCCTGTATGAAGGTGGCGGGGCCGGTTTTTTTCCGGATACGCAAAGCCTGCGGGCACAAAAACATGTGCGCGAGCTGATAGAATGCGCCAAGGCCGGTCACAGAGCGGTGATGCTGTTTTGCGTGCTGCACACCGGCATTGAGCGGGTCAGCCCCGCAGAGCATCTGGATCCCAAATACGCCGCTCTGGTGCGCGAAGCCGTTGCCGCCGGCGTGGAATGCCAGGCCTGGAAGGCAACGATTTCACCAGAAGGCATGACCCTGACCGAGCCAGTACCGGTGGAGGTTTAAACACCGAAGTGTCGTTGAAAGCCGTCTGCAGGAGCGGAATAGCGCTGCGATAACCGACATTCCTGCTCCCTAGTCCCTAGTCCCTATTCCCTTTTCAGAGGCCAGCGCTTCTGGCAGTGATAAACCGGCCCCTGCGCGGTCAGCTCGGAGCGATACAGGCACAGGCTGTCCGGGCGGTAATGCAGTGGCGCTATGGGTGGTAGCGCCTCACTGGTACAGTTTCTGAACAGAGTAATATGAGGCCGGTAGGCGCGGTGGGGCTTGCCGGCACCCAAAGCCCGGCATTTCAGCTCTACGGTCTCGTATAACTTCATCAGAGAGTCAGGCGGTGTGCTTGGCCCCAGCCAGATAACGCCGGCTTTGGCAAAGCAGCCCAGCCGATCCAGAGTGAGGGCAAAGGCAGGCAGTGTCAGGCGGTCTATCTGGGCCAGCAAAGAGGTCTGCTGTTCGGGTGTGCATTGACCCATAAAATGCAGAGTCATATGGAATTGCTCGGGAGGAACGCGCCGGCCCGGCAGCGCCAGCCGGTTTTGTAATAATGTCAGCTCAGGGGCCAGCTGCTGGGCGGCGAAGGCCAGAAACAGGCGATTGTTCGTTTCAGTCATACCGTTGCTTTTTGATCGCCTTTTGATCGTATGTTATGGCCGCGGTATTGCAGTGCATCGGCTGCCGGAAGCGGTCTGGCGAACAGAAAGCCCTGGCCATGATCACAGCCGGCAGCAGCAAGAAATGCCATTTGCCATTCTGTTTCTATGCCTTCTGCTACCACCATCAGGTCGAGCTTGTGCACCATGGCGGTAATGGCTTCTACCATTTGTTGATCCACCAGGCTGGTTTCCAGATCCTTGATGAACAAGCGGTCAATTTTGAGGGAGTTGAACGGCAGCTGGCGCAGTTGCGACAAGGAGGAATAGCCGGTGCCAAAGTCGTCAATAGAGATGCGAATGCCGAGCTGTTGCAGCTGGTTAATCAGCGTCATGGCCAGCTCCACATTTTCCATCAGCATGGATTCGGTAATTTCCAGTTCCAATAAATAGGGAGGCACCTTCAGGTGTGCCATTATTCGCTCTATCTTGCAGGCGAGATCCGGCTCTCGTAGCTGGCAGACACTCAGGTTGACGGCAACGGGTCTGACCGGCACGCCATGTTGGTACTGCTGCTGAATAAACTCGCAGGCGGCTTCAATCACCCAATAGCCGACAGGGACAATCAGGCCGGTTTGTTCAGCGATATCGATAAAACTGCCTGGGGCCAGCAGACCTCTTTCAGGATGCTGCCAGCGAATTAATGCTTCAAATTTTATGTTTTTGCCGCTGGTCAAAGACACTATGGGCTGAAACATCAGCACAAATTCCCGGCGTTGCAGAGCCCGTCGTAACTCATCTTCCAGCACCATGGCCTGCAGAGCCTGCTCCTGCATAACGCTGTTATAGAAGGACAGCTGATTCTTGCCTGCCCGCTTGGCGTTATACATGGCCAGATCAGCATTGCGCAGTAACTCGCTGCTACTGCTGCCGTCATCAGGAGCCATGGTAATGCCGATGCTGGCACTGATGGTTGCCTCGTGCTGCCCCAGGTTTACCGGTTGGCTCAGGGTGCTGATAACCTTTTCGGCTACCTGGCGGGCATTATCGGCATTTTCTATGTTGAGCAGAATCACTGCAAATTCATCGCCACCCAGCCGTCCGATGATATCGGCTTCCCGTACTGCTTCTTGCAGACGGTGCCCCACCATCACCAGCAAGCGGTCACCGTCTTCATGGCCGGTGGAGTCATTGATGCGTTTGAAATCATCCAGATCCAGATACATCAGCGCCAGGCATTCACCCTTGCGGTGGTTGTGAAAAAGGGCCTGATCCAGCTTTTCGGTCAGGAAGCGACGATTAGCCAATCCGGTGAGCTCGTCGTGAAAAGCCAGGTGTTCCAGCCGGTTGGTTTGCTGTTTTACCAGGCTGCGCAAGCGTTCAGGCTCACGTAAGATGCGATGGAGTAATAAAGACATAATGGCAGCAAGCAGCAGACTGAAGCCGGCCCCGGTGATCATGGGCTGAACAAAGCTGACCGGACGACTCATGGTCAGAGTCCATTCACCATTGGGCACTTGAATGGTACGCGTAATTTGCAACGGTGTCAGCGGGGCGTCAGTGCGGGCAAAAATATCGGTGCTGCCGGTATCGGGGTGCTGGCGTGACAGGGTATAGGTGTAGTGTTTTTGTGCCAGCGTCCCCAGCTCTGTGACTGCCAGCAAATCATCCAGGTGGATCAGGGCCGTTACAAAACCCCAGAACTCCTCACGGCCATTTTGATCAAGAAAAACAGGATTGCGCCCTACCAGGCCCACACCACCCTGCACCAGCGGGAAGGGACCGGCCAGAGTCAGCTTTTTGCTGTTGACGGCCTGCCAGGCTTCTTTGCTGCGCTGGTCACTGAACAGCAAATTATGACCAATGCCCTGCTCATTACCATGCAGTGGATAGACTTGCTCGGTTGTACCGTCTGGTGCCAGCTGTAATGCAGACACACCACCCAGAGAATCCATGACTTCTCTGGCAAACTTGTTGAAGTCATGAAATTCCCCGTTACTGCGGCGTACTTCCTGAGCAAGAATATAGGTAGACGACAGCGCCTGCGTCAGGCGGCGCTCTAGTGATGAGGCCTGAGCACTGGCGACTTCCTCTACCAGCAGCAGCTGCTCTTTACGATCTGCCTGCAGCCTAAGGTGCGTATAAAACAGGCCAACAGAAAAAATGCAGACAAACGTCAGCAGCGTATAAAAAATGCTAAGCCGGGCTTTAAACATAACAGCTGCCGGCGCAGAACCGTGAAATTGCTGGTGGTAAAAACCAATGCATGGGCAACAAGCTCCGTCTGGTTACCGAGAAACCACTATACACAATCTTACGTCAGTGTTCCGTATGAGTGTTGCGCTGGCGCAAATTTCATTCCTGCAGACCTTTTGGCACAATAGCCGGGTTTAATGCCAGCCGAGTAACGCCGTGAACCAGCTACCCATTACCCAGGTTCTGCCGCAACTGCAGCACGCCCTTGCGGCCAGCCAGATTATTATTGAAGCCCCGCCCGGTGCCGGCAAGTCTACCTGGCTGCCGTTGTGGCTGTTGCAGCAGCAGATGACTGAAGGGCGCATTATTATGCTGGAACCGCGCCGGCTGGCGGCCCGTTCCATTGCTCAATATCTGGCGGCTCAGCTGAATGAGCAGCCCGGGCAGACGGTAGGCTATCGCATGCGTGGTGAAAGCCGTATTGGTAAACAGACCCGGCTGGAAGTGGTCACCGAGGGCGTATTAACCCGCATGCTGCAGGCAGATCCGGAGCTGAACGGGGTTGGTCTGCTTATTTTTGATGAATTTCATGAGCGCAGTCTGCAGGCGGATCTGGCGCTGGCTTTTGCGCTGGAATGCCAGGCACTGCGGAATGACCTTAAAATCATGGTGATGTCGGCCACTCTGGATGGCCTGGCTCTCAACAGCCTGCTGCCGGAAGCGGCCCTGGTAAGCAGCCAGGGACGCAGTTTTCCGGTGGCGCTGGAATATCGGCCCCGCAACCTGCATACACCGCTGGAAGAAAGTCTGGGTCTGGCCGTGCTGGATGCGTTGGGCCGTGAGCAGGGCAGCCTGCTGGCCTTTTTGCCCGGCGAGCGGGAAATTCGCCGGTCTGCAGAGTGGCTGAATGAGCGCTTGCCCGATGATGTGGAGCTCAGACCCTTATATGGTCGTCTTTCCCTTGCGGAGCAACAGGCAGCCATAGCGCCAGCCCAAGAAGGCCGGCGCAAGCTGGTGCTGGCCACCAATGTGGCAGAAACGTCGCTCACCATTGAAGGTATTACCCTGGTCGTGGACTCGGGGCTGGAGCGCCAGGCCCGTTTTGACCCTGAGTCGGGTATCACTCAGTTGCACAGCCGGCTCATCGGCCAGGCCTCGGCCACTCAGCGGGCCGGCCGTGCCGGCCGGCTGCAGCCGGGCACCTGTATTCGGCTGTGGAGCCGGGAGCAGCAGGAACGGCTGGCCCCGCGGCGGCCGGCAGATATAGAGCAAAGCTGCCTCAGTGGTTTTTTACTGGAGTGTGCCGCCTGGGGGGCCCAGCCAGAACAGTTGCCTTTGCTCACGCCGCCGCCGGCCTCCTTGCTGGCGGCGGCGCAGCAGCAGCTGGAAGTGCTGGGATTACTGGCCGGTACCCAGCTGACGCCACTGGGCCGGCGGGTCTGGCAGCTGGGCTGTGAGCCCTGGCTGGGGCAGTTGTTGCTGACTGCACTGGCGTGGCAGCAGCAGGGCCATAAGGGCGCGCTGGCCGATGGCGTCTGGCTGCTGGCGCTGCTGGAAGAAAACCGGCTCGGAGATAGCCCCCTGTCCGGACAAATACTGGCGGGCAAAGGCCGCATCAGGGCCAGTGCCCGGCGCTGGTTTGAACGAATAAAGCAGCCAATGAGTGAGCCCGAAGGCACTTATGTGGGCGTTTTGCTGGCCAACGCCAGACCAGAGTGGCTGGGGCAGTTGCGCGGCGGGCGTCGCTACGGTCTGGCCGGCGGCCTGAGTGCCGATTTGCCCGAAGGCAGCCCGCTTACCGGCAAAAGCTGGCTGGCGGTGGCGGCACTCGGCCGGAGCGAGCGGGGCGTGTTTGTGCAGGCTGCTGAACCGGTGGAGCTCAGTCAGCTTCAGTCGTTGTTACCGGAGCGTTTCAGTGAGCGGGAGCAACTGGAGTGGGATGCTGATGCCGACAGGGTGCGGGCCGAGCGACAGCGATGTTTTGGCAGACTGGTGCTGCAACGGACGCCGTTGAGTTCGGTCAGCCCGGAACAAAAGGCGCAATGTTTGCTGCAGGAAATACAAAAACGGGGCTGGGCGGCGCTACCGCTGAACGAAAAAGCCGAACAAACCTGGCTTCGCATGCAGCTTGCCGGACAAAAACTGGCCGATAAAGGCTTTATGGAATGTGATGAAACCGCCTGGCTGGCCGATGCCGAGCAGTGGCTGGCCCCGCACCTGCACGGCCTTGGCCGCTGGAGTGAGCTTGGCAAGCTCGACTGGCACGGCATTTTACTGAGCCGGCTGGACTGGCCACAGCGGCAATTGCTGGATACTCTGCTACCCAGCCAGCTTGAACTGGCCACCGGCACCAAAGCAGCGATTCGCTACCGGAAACAGGAAGATCCGGTTTTGCCGGTAAAGCTGCAGGAAATGTTCGGGCAACCCGGTTCTCCGCTGCTGGCGGAAGGCCGGGTGCCACTGCTTCTTGAGCTGTTGTCACCGGCGCGCAGGCCGCTGCAGCTGACCCGGGATCTGGCTGCCTTCTGGGCCGGTGCCTATGACGATGTAAAAAAAGAAATGCGCGGACGCTACCCCAAACACCCGTGGCCCGATGATCCCGCCAATACGGCGCCGACCCGGTACACCAAAAAACGAATGAATCACTGACTATGGCAAAAAAGACAACCCGTAAATCCCGCAAAAAGCCGGTGAAAAAACAGCGCCGCTTTGGCTGGGGACTCATGCTCAAGCTGGCCCTGGTAGGGACAGTATTAATGGGCATTTTCGGCATTTATCTGGACAGCCAGGTGCGCGCCCGCTTTGAAGGACAGAAGTGGTCGCTGCCAGCGCTGGTCTACAGCCGGCCGCTGGAGCTGTTTCCGGGGCAGAAGCTGTCTCATGCCCAGATGCTGCGTGAACTGCAGATGCTGAATTATCGCAAGGTGGCCAGCCCTTCGCGGCCCGGTGAATATGCGGTGAGCCGTAACCGCATTGAAATTCATCGCCGGCCGTTCAACTTCTCTGATGGTGCCGAGCAGGCCCGTACTTTGCTGCTGAGCTTTGACGGCCAGCGTCTGAGCCGCATGCAGAATCCGGATAACGGCCGCGAACTGGGTTATGCGCGCATGGATCCGGTGCTGCTGGATCGTCTGAACGTGGACGAACGGGAAGACCGACTGCTGGTGCGTCTGGATCAGGTGCCCGAGCTGCTGGTGCAGGCGCTGATCACGGTGGAAGACAGAGACTTCTATCAGCACGATGGCGTGTCGCCGCTGGCGATATTGCGGGCCCTGGTGGTCAACATCAAGGCCGGCCGCACCGTGCAGGGCGGCAGTACCCTGACTCAGCAGCTGGCCAAGAACTTCTTCCTCAGTCAGGACCGCAGCCTGTGGCGCAAGGTTCAGGAAGCCTACATGGCACTGATCATCGACTTTCGCTACGACAAGGACGAAATTCTTGAAGCCTATCTGAATGAAGTTTATCTGGGGCAAAACGGTGCCAAAGGGGTTTATGGCTTTGGTTTGGCCAGTTATTTTTATTTCGGCCTGCCCATCAACGAGCTGAATCCGGATCAGATGGCGCTGCTGGTGGCGCTGGTAAAAGGACCTTCTTTTTACGATCCCTGGCGTAACAGTGAGCGGGCCCGTGATCGCCGGGATCTGGTGCTGCGGCTGCTGGCCAATGAAGGTCATATTGACCGCCAGACCTATGAGCAGGCCAGCAGCCGGGATCTGGGGCTGATTGAGCGTGGCCGTATGGGCTATGGCCGCACTCCGGCTTTTATGGGGCTGCTGAAGGACGAGCTCAACACCCGTTTTGGTGCCGGCTTTCTCAATCAGAACGGCCTGCGTATTTTTACCAGTCTGGATCCCATCGCCCAGCATACTGCTGAGCAGGCGGTGGCCGAGCAGATAAAGCAGCTGCGTGCCAATACCAAGCGCCAGGATCTGGAAGCTGCCATGGTGGTGTCAAACTGGCGCAAGGGGGAAGTGAGTGCTGTTGTGGGCGGAGCCGATCCGGCCTTTGCCGGCTTTAACCGGGCGCTGTCAGCCCGTCGCCAGATAGGCTCGCTGATCAAGCCGCCTGTGTATGCGCTGGGTCTGGAAAACGGCTATCGTCTGTCCAGCCCGCTTAAGGACGAACCCGTTACCCTGCGCAGTGAAGGCGGACAGGTATGGCGGCCCAAAAACTACGATCGCCAGTATCGCGGCAGCGTGCTGCTGGTGGATGGTCTGGCCAAATCCCTGAACGTGCCCACGGTGAACCTGGGGATGGCAGTGGGTCTGGATAAAATAGTGGACGGACTCAAGCGCATGGGCGTAGAGCAGCCGGTGCCGCCTTATCCTTCCATGCTGCTGGGCACGCTGGAGCTGACCCCGCTGGAAGTCAACCAGCTGTATCTGACTCTGGCTAATCAGGGGTTGTATCAGCCGCTGACGTCCATTCGGGCCATTCAGGACGAAAAGGGCGAGCTGATTTATCAGCACACTGCCAAGGCCACTCAGGTGCTGGACCCTCAGGCCGGTTATCTGGCGCTTTATGGTATGACCCGGGTAGTGGGCGGTGGTACCGCGGCCCATCTGGCGGCCCGTTTTCCTAACCGGATCATGGCGGGTAAAACCGGTACTACCAATGACTTGCGGGATGCCTGGTTCTCCGGACTGGATAACGAAGAGCTGGTTACCGCCTGGGTGGGCCGGGACGATAACGGCGTGACCGGCCTGACTGGTGCCAGCGGTGCCCTGCGCATTTACAGCCGCTATCTCGATGGCCGTGGCGTTGACTCTTTACAGCTGTCGCCGCCGGCGGGTATTGATCAGGTCAACTTTGCCCTGAGTGACGGCCAGCCTGCCGACCCACGTTGTGAGCAGACCCGGCTATTGCCGGCCCGCACCAGTGGTCTGCCGCCGATACGCGGCTGTCAGCCGTCCATGCCTGAGCTGCCCAGCGGAGAGCAGGTGGGCGACTGGCTGCGGGATATTTTTAACTTTGCCCGCTGATGATAATGAGCTGAGTAAATAAGGGGGAGCCACTGTGCTCCCCCTTATTGTTGATGCCGGCGCAAACGGGTGAAAGCCACCGTCTCCGTATATGCTGAATAGAGAGACGGAGGGAAGCGCTATGTTTGCTTTTCATCATGTAACGTTAAATGTGCGTAATCTGAATGCATCAGAAGGGTTTTACAAAGGGCTGGGGTTTGAGCCTGATTACCGCTGGCAGGATGAGCAGGGCGAGCTGCAGATTTGTCATCTTCGTCTGGGGCAGGCGCGGCTGGAGCTGTATTGTTTTCGCCCTGAAGAAGAGCCGGATCTGGGCGCTTTGCCGCCCTGGGCGCAGAGCCATAGGCTGGGGCTGAGACATTTTGCCCTGCAGGTTACTGATCTGGATGATGCCTTAAGCAGTTTGCACGGGGCCGGCTTGCTGGCCGATAAACCAACGCCGGTGCCGGGTCAGACCTGTGCCCGCTATGTGTTTATCATGGATCCCGACGGCAACAGCGTGGAGCTGCTGGAAGCACCGCTGGTGGAAATACAGCGGCCGGCGTAAGGGCAGTGGTGTTTGCGGTTACACAGTAAGTCGGCCAAAGGGCTTGCTCCCCCGACACGCCGTAAAGGCGTGCCACTCCATGCTTCAACCCGCTGCGAATATTCACTGGATATTCGGTCGGGTTGAAGCATCTCGTCACGGCGAGCAAGCTCGCCCCATGGGGGCTCCACTGCGCATCTGACCGCCAGGGATGGCGGGAATGCCGAAAATGCAGGAGCAATTTTCGGCCCTGGCGCAGAGGGTGCGGGGGAGCAATTCCCTTTGGCCTCCTGTGAAACTCAGCGCTGCTTGCAGTCAACGCCGGTGTTGGCCGAAGCAGCAGTGGGGATTGCCGAAGCCGACCGTCAAATGTCAGGGATGACATTTGCCGAGCGTCCCATGGATGGGCTTGAAGCGTGTCGGCGTAGTGCAACCGCACTGCTGCTTCGCATTGCGGGTTCTTAACCTTTCAGCGCAGCAAAGGCCTTGTCGGCGGCGGCCAGGGTGTCAGCAATTTCCTGCTCACCGTGGGCCAGCGACATAAAGCCGGCTTCAAAGGCGCTGGGTGCCAGATAAACACCGTTATCCAGCATCAGGTGGAAGAAGCGTTTAAAGGCGTCCAGATCGCAGCGGGTGACCTGCTCATAGCGGCTGATGTTTTTTTCTTCGGTAAAGAAGAAGCCAAACATGGCACCCACCCGGGTGGTGGTAAAGGCAATACCGTGCTTGTCGGCGGCAGCCTGCATGCCCTCAACCAGAGCCTGAGTTTTCTGCTCCAGCGCCTCATACACACCGGGCTTGCCGATGGCATTCAGAGTAGCCAGACCCGCCGCCATGGCCACCGGGTTCCCGGACAGGGTGCCGGCCTGATACACGGGGCCGGTAGGTGCCAGATGTTCCATCACATCGCGACGGCCACCAAAGGCACCCACGGGCATGCCGCCACCGATGATCTTGCCAAGGGTGGTGAGGTCGGGCTTGACGCCAAAGCGCTGCTGAGCACCGCCGAGCGAAGCGCGGAAGCCACACATGACTTCATCAAAAATCAGCAGGGCACCAAACTCGTCACAGATGGCGCGCAGGCCTTCCAGAAAGCCGGGGGCAGGCGGAATACAGTTCATGTTCCCAGCGACCGGCTCCACGATAATACAGGCGATGTCGGCAGGAGCGGCCTCAAAAGCGGCGCGTACCGAGTCCAGATCGTTAAAGGTGCAGGTCAGGGTGTGTTTGGCAAAGTCGGCGGGCACGCCCGGTGAATTGGGCTGACCCAAAGTCAGAGCGCCGGAGCCGGCTTTTACCAGCAGGCAGTCGGCGTGGCCGTGGTAACAACCTTCAAACTTGAGAATTTTGTCACGGCCGGTGTAGCCCCGGGCCAGACGAATGGCACTCATGGTAGCCTCGGTGCCGGAGTTTACCATGCGCACCTGCTCCATGGACGGTACCAGCTGGGAAACTTTCTCGGCCATGGTCACCTCAACGCCGGTGGGGGCACCAAAGCTAAGGCCACGGGACACGGCTTCAATCACGGCATCTTTGACTACGTCAGCATTGTGGCCCAGTATCATGGGGCCCCAGGAGCCGATGTAATCGATATAGCTGTTACCGTCCACGTCATACATGCGGGCACCGTCGGCGCGCTCAATAAAACGGGGGGTGCCGCCCACACCGCTGAAGGCGCGAACCGGAGAGTTTACACCGCCGGGAATAAAGCGGCGGGCCTGGTTAAAGAGTTCGTCAGACTTGGACATGCACAAAATCCTTGGTGGTTGTGGTCGAGTGTGGTGCCGACTATAGCAAAATCTGCTCAGGCCGAGAATCGGCCCCGGTCGCACAATACTTGAACTGTTTAGTCGGGTATCGGATAATTTTGCAGAACACCATATATAAAGAGGTAGTGATGAGCGAAGCAGTCCCCTTGCCGATCCAGATGAGCGATGCGGCAGCCAACAAGGTAAAAGCCCTGATCGCCGAAGAGGAAAACCCGGATCTGAAGCTGCGGGTTTATATTACCGGCGGCGGCTGCTCCGGCTTTCAGTACGGCTTTACCTTTGATGAAAAAAGCAATGACGGCGACACCGTGATTGAAAAGAACGGCATCATCATGGTGGTCGACGCCATGAGCCTGCAATATCTGGTGGGCGGTACCGTCGATTATATTGAAGGTCTTGAGGGCTCCCGCTTTCTGGTAACCAATCCCAATGCCACCAGCACCTGTGGTTGTGGCTCTTCCTTTAGCATCTGAGGCTGAATATGTCCCTGTTTGACTGGTTTGGCGGCGGTGCCAGCAAGGCGGCCGAAGCGGCACCGGCTGTACAGAGCCCGGAAAAGCTGGCGCTGTATAAAAAAGAGTGGTGCCCCTTTTGTCAGAAGGTGAGCGCGGTAGTGCGCGAGCTGGATCTTGAGCTTGCTGAATATGACACCAATAACCCCGAGCACCTGCAGGCGCTGATGGCCGGTGGCGGCCAGTGTATGGTGCCCTGCCTGCGCATTGAACAGGAAAACGGTGACTATTTCTGGCTGTATGAATCGGCAGATATTGCCGCCTACCTGCGCCTGCAGTTCGGCAAGGCATCATGAGCGATGACTTTGTGCTCCATGAGCGCCTGGCCGCCGACTGCGTGGTGCTGGGCGACCTGCCGTTAAGCCGGGTGCTGCTGGCCAAAGACGGCCGCTATCCCTGGCTGATTTTAGTGCCCCGTTATACCGAATTGCGGGAAATTCATCACTTGAGCGAGGCGGATCAACAGCAGCTGATGCGTGAGTCCTGTGCGCTGGCGCAATTAATGGAACAGTCGCTGTCACCCGATAAGCTGAATGTGGCCGCACTCGGCAATATGGTGCCTCAGCTGCACCTGCACCATGTTGCCCGCTTTACCACCGATGACGCCTGGCCAGGCCCTGTCTGGGGGCGTTGTGAGGCCTTGCTCTATGATGATCTTGAGGCCGAAGCTGCCCGCTGGTGTGAACGGTTGGCTGCACTGCCGGACTTTGTCTCTGCTTAATAAAAAACGGCCCGCCAATGCGGGCCGTTTTTGTATCAGTTCTTCGCCAGCATCACATTGCCGACACGAGTCAGCTGGGCCAGCAGCTGGTTAGCCCTGGGCTTGAACCGGGCCAGTTCGGCAGCGGGCAGTTTGGCGGCCTGAGGCAGCTTCACCGTCTTGGGATCCTTGTGCACGCCATTGACCAGAAACTCATAATGCAAATGCGGGCCGGTGACCCGGCCGGTGGCCCCGAGCGTTCCGATTTGCTGCTCCTGCTTTACCCGCTGACCTTTTTTAACCATGCGTTTATGCAGATGCAGATATTTGGTCACATAAGTACTGTCGTGGCGAATAAACACATAGTTGCCGTTAAAGCGGTTATAGCCAGACTCGGTCACGACACCGCTGCCGGCGGCCATTATCGGCGTGCCGGTGCGTGCTGCATAGTCTATGCCTCTGTGCGGCCGCACCTGACCGGTGACCGGATGCAGCCGGCGGGGGTTAAAGTTGGAGCTGATATGGGTAAAGTTCACCGGTGCCCGCAAAAAGCTTTTACGCATGGCCCGGCCTTCCGGTGAATAGTAGTTGCCGTCTTCATGACGCACAGCGCGATAGACCTTGCCCTGATTCACAAATTCGGCGGCAAGAATGTCGCCGCTGCCTACCCTCAGCCCATCTTTGTACTGCTCTTCAAACAGCACGGTAAAATAGTCACCTTCGCGAATATCCAGCGCAAAGTCGAGATCCCATGCAAACATGCCGGCCAGGCTTATAATTTGACTGGCGCTGAGGCCAGCAGTCTTGCCGGCATTCCAGAAGCTCGAGCTGACTCTGCCCTGGGCAAACCGGCTGCGGCTTTCCAGACTGGCACTGTGAATACGGCTGCTCAGTCCCTTGGCACCTTTGGTAATTTCCAGTGTGCGGGCGGCGTCCAGAGAATAGAGCAGGGCGGTAAATTCATTATTGCGGTTGTAGCGAAATGTGAGTTTGTCACCGGGATGCAGTGACTGCAGGGCCTTCGCTTCTTCAAGCTGGCTGAGCTCGTGCAGCAATGCAGAGGGCAGGCCCTGACGGGAAAAAATCAGCGACAGCGCATCACCGGACTTTACCTGAACTATTTGCTCCTGAGCATGACGGCGAGACTCATTAAAAGGAATATTCTCGACTTCCAACGCCAGAGGATAACGCTCGCCAGCCACAATGAGGGCATCGGTTTGCTCAGCTATCGCCCGGCTGGCAACGGCCTGTTCACTGGGTAACATGGCCAGTATGCCCATACCGATACCAAGGGCAAAAATGGCAATACGATGTCGACGGGGTAAATTATTCAGCAGTTTAATCACAGGCATGCTCGGCTCTTCCCTGAAAACTGGCAAAAATTCTACAGTCTTTCCAATTTCTTCGCCATTCCAGTAATATGGCTTGCTTAACTAAATTATATTGCCTGATCCCTTTTTGTGCCCCGGCAAAGCGCCAGAGGGTGCCTCAGGCTTGCCAACAGGAGTGTAGTTGTCATGTCCCAGCTGGAAGCGGCGCTGGCGGAAATTAAACGTGGTGCCGAAGAGATACTGGTTGAAGAAGAGCTGATTGCAAAGCTGAAGGAAGGTCGCCCGCTACGGGTAAAACTGGGTATGGATCCCACCGCGCCGGATATTCATCTGGGTCATACCGTGATCCTTAACAAGCTGCGTCAGTTTCAGGATCTGGGCCATCAAGTATTGCTGCTGATTGGTGACTTTACCGCTCAGGTAGGCGATCCGTCCGGCAAAAACACGACCCGCCCGCCGCTGACTGCCGAGCAGGTGGCCGCTAATGCCAAAACCTATGCCGAGCAGGCATTCAAGGTGCTGGACCCGGCGAAAACCGAGATAGTGTATAACTCCAGCTGGCTGAGTGAACTGGGTGCCACCGGCATGATTCGTCTGGCTGCCCGTCAGACAGTCGCGCGTATGCTGGAACGGGACGATTTTAAGAAACGCTATGCTTCCGGCCAGTCCATTGCTATTCATGAATTTATGTACCCGTTATTGCAGGGCTACGATTCAGTGGCACTGAAGGCCGATATTGAGCTGGGAGGAACCGATCAGCGCTTTAACCTGCTGATGGGACGTGAGCTGCAGAAAGACGAAGGCATGACGCCTCAGGTGGTGCTGACCATGCCGTTGCTGGAAGGCCTGGACGGCGTCAAGAAAATGTCCAAGTCGGCAGGCAACTACATTGGTGTGGACGAAGCTCCCAATGAAATGTTCGGCAAAATCATGTCGCTGTCCGATGAGCTGATGTGGCGCTATTTCGAGCTCTTGTCCCGTCGTAGTCTGGACGAGCTGGCCGCCCTCAAGCAGGAAGTAGCCGACGGTGCCAACCCGCGGGATACCAAGATTTTGCTGGCCAGAGAAATTATCACCCGCTACCACAACGAAGCAGCTGCCGAACAGGCTTATCAGGACTTTGTGCAGCGGTTTCAGAAAAACGCCATTCCCGACGATCTGCCGGAAGTGACCCTGAATGCCGGTGCCGACGGCATGGGCATTGCAAATTTGCTGAAAGACGCCGGTCTGGTGGCGTCCACCTCCGAGGCTCTGCGCATGATCAAGCAGGGTGCGGTAAAAGTGGACGGTGACAAGCTGGAAGACAGCAAGCTGCAGGTACTGCCCGGTCAGGCGGTATATCAGGTAGGCAAGCGCAAGTTTGCCAGGGTCACCGTGGCCTGAGCCTGACGCTTGAAGCCAAAAAGGGCAGCTCATTGAGCTGCCTTTTTGTTTTCCTCACCGCGTCAGCGAGAACACCGGCAACGACAGGTGCCAGCGAATGGCGGCAACCCTGAGTATAAAGGTGCCCAGCATGCCCAGGGCGGTGGCCAGCAGGGTGGGCAGGCCCAGCGCCAGAGTACCGGTGTAGAGAATGCCGCCCAGAATACAGGCGGTGGCGTAGATTTCCCGCTGCAGCACCATGGGCACTTCCCGGGCCAGCACGTCCCGAATCATGCCGCCGGCCACCCCGGTGATCACGCCCATCACCACCGCCACCATGCCCGAGGTGCCATGGCTCAGAGCCTTGTCGGCACCAATCACGGTAAACACCGCCAGGCCAAAGGCATCGGCCAGAGGCAACATATACCAGGGCAGCCGGCGGGGCAGGCGAACTATATAGAGTCCCAGCATGGCCGTGCCCAGAATGACCCAAAGATAAAGGGTATCCGCTACCCAGAAAACTTGCTCGGCCCCGATAATAAGGTCCCGTATGGTGCCACCGCCAATGGCGGTGACGGCTGCCAGTACGATGACGCCAAAGCCATCCATGCGCAAACGGCCTGCAACCAGAATGCCCGAAAAGGCAAACACGGCGGTGCCGAATAAATCACTCCAGTAAAATACCGAATCAACCAGGGGCAGCAATTGTCTTTACCTCAACAAAAAAGGGCCGCCATTGTATAGAGGCGGTATGAGGAACTCAATTCGCCTTCTGTCTGTGTTGACGAACCAGATCCAGCTGCTGGCAAAGCCCGGCAATGCCGCCGGGAGTGCGTGGAGTAAAGCGGTGCAGAGTGTCCACATCCATAGTGAACAGCTGGTTTTGTTGTACGGCAGCAAGCTCCGGCCAGTCTTTCCAGCGCTGCAGAGCAGACAGGTTCCGGGCCAGAATCACGTCCGGATTTTGTGCCAGCACAAATTCTGCATCAATTTGCGGATAGGGTGTGGGGCTGTCGGCGGTAATACTGTCTCCGCCGCACAGGCTGACCGCCTGGCCCATCCAGGTATGCTGGCTGGCCGACATCAATGGCACTTCGTTCAGCTGATAAAACAGCCTGACCGGCGCTGCTTCTTGATAGCGCTGACGCAGGGCGGCAAGGCGGTGCCGATAATGTTCTGCCACCTGCTGAGCCTGCTGCTCATGGCCGGTGAGCCGGCCAAATCTGAGCAGCTCGTCACTCAGGTCATCCAGTTGTTTGGGCTCGGAATAGGCTACCGGTATACCCAGTTGCACCAAGGGAGCCACCTGCAGCGACTGCGCGCTTTGCCAGGCGATAATCAGATCCGGCTCCAGTGCCAGCACTTGCTCCAGATTAATGGAGCGGTAATTGGCAATGTCGGGAAGGGCAGTGGCGGCCTCGGGATAATCACTGGCCTCATCCACTCCCACCACCTGTTCGCCGGCACCAATGGCAAACAGTATTTCGGTAATATGCGGGGCCAGACTGATAATGCGTTTTGCCTCTCCGTAGGCCAGCGCCGGCATCAGCACTAACAGCAGCAGTAATTTAGTCATAAAGCAGCGGCACCAGAGTCAGGGTCCAGCCAATGGAGAGCCAGAACAGTAACGCCAGAGCCAGCCGCAGCAGCAGCCCGCGGGCCTGATCAGAACGCAGCTGATTGCCGCTGCCCAGCTTGGGGTAATACTCGGTGGCCTGAGTGTAACGTCGTGGCCCGCCCAGGCCAGCATTCACGCCAGCAGCGGCGACTGCCAGCAGCCGGCCGGCGGCAGCAAAGCCCCACAGGCTGCCTTTGGCCCAGCCACGGACTGCCCGGCGGGAGCCGGGATAAATCAGCAGGGTCAGTGCCAGCATATGAAATGGCAGCCAGGCCATAGCACGGTACAGCGCCGAGGGCAGAGTGCCAAAGGCGCGCCAGTCATTCAGCTTGCATGGCCAGGCCTGTACCGCCAGCCGCAGCAGGGCAAAGCTCAGCGCCGCATAAATGCCTCCGGCCAGATACCAGCAGGCCAGGGCAAAATCCCCGGCCAGCCGCAGCACCGCCACTTCCGCCGCTGCCTTGCGCAGCCCCAGCTCGGAGAGGGCATCGGTCTGGCGCAAGCACAGAGGGGCCAGAGTTAACCGGGCCAGATTGCGTTGTTCAGCTATCTGTTTAAGCGTTTGCGGCAGCCGCCGGCTGATCCGGCCCGCATCCAGGCAGGCCCATAACAACAGCACATCCAGTAACTCGGGCCAGGGGGCCAGCTCGGCAATGGCCCACCAGGCGGCCAGCAGCGGCAGCAGCACCACCAGCCATAGCCCCATCCCCGCGGCTTTCAGGTAACCCCGGCTGTAGCCGGATTTGTTCAGCCGCCGGCCCAGGCGTGTCAGCCCTTGGGTGAGCAGCGGCTGCAATTTGTCGGCAGGCTGCAGCAGGCTGAGCAGCAGTGCCAGCGTCAGCAGGCTAAGAGGGTGTTCCAGCAGAAACGTCATGGCTTAGCCGGGCAGACGCTGTACCATGGCCTTGACCATGGCCGAAGAGTGGCGTGCCGCCACGTCCAGAAAGGCTTCAAATGATTCGGCCTGCTCCTTGCCGGCAATGTCCGACAGGGCACGCACCACCACAAAGGGCACCTTGAACTGATGGCACACCTGAGCAATGGCACCGGCTTCCATTTCGCAGGCCTTCATGGCCGGAAACTCGGTGACCGCCTTGTTCAGCTGCTCTTCCCGGTGCATAAACTGATCGCCGGTACAGATAAGGCCGACGGCGGAATTGATGTCATCCTGGCCGGTGAGGCATTCCCGGGCCAGTTCAATCAACGCCGGATCGGCGGTAAAGGCCGGCGGCTGCTGGGCCATTTGCCCCATTTCGTAGCCAAATGCGGTCACGTCCACATCGTGAAAGCGCACCTCACTGGATACCACCACATCGCCCACATGCAGGGCCGGATCAAAGCCGCCGGCGGAGCCGGTGTTGATCACGCACTTGGGTGAAAAGCGCTCCAGCAGCAAGGTGGTGGCAATGCTGGCGGCTACCTTGCCGATACCGGAGCGGGTGATCACCACCTCCTTGTCGGCAAGTCGGCCCTGATAAAACTCGCAGCCGCCTACTGTGGTGGTAGTGGCGTTTTCCAGCTGGGCGCGCAGCTCGGCTACTTCCTGCTCCATGGCCCCGATAATTCCGATAGTCATAACAATAAATTCCGCAAAAATGATGGGCGCAAGTGTACCACCATCACCTTAAAAGGCCGATTGCACAGCACCTAAATTCGTTTGTTGGATGTGGATTTGTGGATTGCGAAGCACCAGCAGGGTTGCCAGCAAATAGCTACAGACAGCCCGGTGGTGAATAAGGAGGATAAAGGGTGCCTGCTTCGGCGTGCCCTTCGCGCCAAGGATGGCGCGACGGAGCCCCCAGGGATGGGTTTACGGCGAGCCGAAGAAGCAGTGCCCTTTGGCCGACGTATTTGCATGACTCAACCGACAGTTAAAACAAAAAGGCCGCTCAATGAGCGGCCTTTGCACATGAGGCTAATCAGGCTTACACGCCGATATAGTCCATGATGCCCTCGGCGGCCTTGCGGCCTTCGGCGATGGCGGTCACCACCAGGTCAGAGCCGCGTACCGCATCGCCGCCGGCGAAGATGCGCGGGTTGCTGGTCTGGTAGGCAAACTCGGCCTGCTCGGGGGCGATGACCCGGCCCCACTGATCGGCCTCAATGCCAAATTCCTTCAGCCAGGGCTGCTCGTGAGGCTGGAAGCCAAAGGCCATAATCACGGCGTCGGCCTCAAGTACCTGCTCGGAGCCGGGTACGGCTTCAGGGCGGCGGCGGCCGTTGGCATCGGGCTCGCCCAGCTGGGTGGAGACCACTTCCACGCCGGTGACCTTGCCATTGTCGCCCACCCGAATGCCGGTAGGCTGCAGGTTGAACATGAAGTTCACGCCTTCTTCCCGGGCATTCTGCACCTCGCGGCGAGAGCCGGGCATGTTGGCCTCGTCCCGGCGGTAGGCACAGATAACGTTGTCGGCGCCCTGACGAATGGAGGTGCGCACGCAGTCCATGGCGGTGTCGCCACCACCCAGCACCACCACCTTCTTGCCGGCCATGTCGATGTAGTCAGCAGCCTGCTTCTCGAAACCCAGCACCCGGTTAGCGTTGGAGATCAGAAAGGGCAGGGCGTCGTACACGCCGTCGGCGTTTTCGTTGGCGAGGCCGCCGCGCAGGTACTTGTAGGTACCCACGGCCAGGAAGACGGCGTCATAGTCGTCCACCAGGCTTTGAAAGGACACGTCCTTGCCCACTTCGGTATTAAGGCAGAATTCCACACCCATCTCGGTGAAGATTTCCCGGCGACGGCTCATCACCGACTTTTCCAGCTTGAACGACGGAATGCCGAAGGTCAGCAGACCACCGATTTCCGGATAACGGTCAAACACCACAGGGGTCACACCGTTACGGGCCAGAATGTCGGCACAGGCCAGGCCGGCGGGGCCGGCACCGATAATGGCGACTTTTCTGTCGGTCTTCACCACCTGAGACATGTCCGGACGCCAGCCCATCTCAAAGGCCTTGTCGGTGATGTACTTTTCTATGTTACCGATGGTCACGGCACCGAACTCGTCGTTCAGGGTGCAGGAGCCTTCGCACAGCCTGTCCTGCGGGCAGACGCGGCCGCACACCTCGGGCAGGCTGTTGGTCTGGTGACACAGATCCGCCGCCTCAAAGATGCGTCCCTCGTTGGCCAGCTTCAGCCAGTTGGGAATGTAGTTGTGCACCGGGCACTTCCACTCGCAGTAAGGGTTGCCGCAATCCAGGCAGCGATCGGCCTGCATGCTGGCCTGGCTGTCTGAAAAAGGTTCGTAGATTTCCACGAACTCGATTTTACGGGTGCCGATGGGCTTCTTGGGCGGATCGACACGTTGTACGTCTATAAACTGAAATACGTTCTGGCTCATCACAATCTTCCTTTACTGCGCGTGGACACGGAGCTCGGCGGTAGAGCGGCTCTGGTGACCCAGCAGGGATTTCACATCGCTGGACCTGGGTTTGACCAGCTTGAACATGGGCAAATAGTGGTCGAAGTCGGCCAGTATTTGCTGTGCCCGGTCGCTGCCGGTTTCCTGCAGGTGCTGAGTAATAATGCCGCGCAGGTGCTCCTGATGGATCACCAGCTCGTCCAGTCCCAGCAGCTCAACCAGCTCAAAGTTGGTTCTGAGCTCGAAATCATCGTCTTCGTCCAGCACATAGGCAAAACCGCCGGTCATGCCCGCGGCGAAGTTCACGCCGGTGCGGCCCAGCACGGTGACAATGCCGCTGGTCATGTACTCGCAGCCGTTGTCGCCCAGGCCTTCCACCACGGCAATGGCGCCGGAGTTGCGCACCGCGAACCGCTCGCCGGCGCGGCCGGCCACATAGAGGTAACCGCCGGTGGCACCATAGAGGCAGGTGTTGCCTGCCAGGGTGGCGTCCTGAGAGGTAAAGGCCACGCCCACATGAGACTTGATCACCAGCTTGCCGCCGGTCATGCCCTTGCCTACATAGTCGTTGGCATCTCCGGTGAGGATCATCTCCAGACCGCCGGCATTCCACACTCCGAAGCTCTGACCGGCAGTGCCGTCCAGATGAATGCGTACCGGGTCGGCTGCCATGCCCTGGTTGCCGTGACGTTTGGCTATTTCGCCGGACAGACGGGCCCCCACCGAGCGGTCTGTGTTGCGAATGGCATAATAGAAGTTACCGCCGGTCTTGCTTTCCACCGCAGGCAGGGCGTCTTCGGTTATTTTCAGGTTGAGTACACCCTTGTCGAAGTTGGGATTGCCGGTCTGGCAGAACACACCCAGGCCCGGTTTGGGCTCGGGCTTGGCCAGAATGCCGGACAGATCCAGTTTTTGCTGTTTGGCGGTGAGGCCGGGCAGGGCTTGCAGCAGATCGGTGCGGCCGATCAGGTCGGTCAGCTTGGTGACACCCAGTTGCGCCATCAGCTCGCGGGTTTCCTCGGCGATAAACTTGAAGTAGTTCTCCACCATCTCCGGCAGACCGAGGAAGTGATCCCTGCGCAGCTTTTCATCCTGAGTGGCCACGCCGGTGGCGCAGTTGTTCAGGTGACAGATACGCAGGTACTTGCAGCCCAGGGCCACCATGGGGCCGGTACCAAAGCCGAAGCTTTCGGCACCCAGAATGGCCGCCTTGACGATATCCAGACCGGTCTTGAGGCCGCCGTCCACCTGCAGCCGCACCTTGTGGCGCAGGCCGTTGGCCACCAGCGCCTGCTGAGTTTCGGCCAGGCCCAGCTCCCAGGGAGAGCCGGCGTACTTGACAGAGGTCAGCGGGCTGGCGCCGGTGCCGCCGTCGTAACCGGACACGGTAATCAAATCGGCATAGGCCTTGGCCACGCCGGTGGCGATGGTGCCCACGCCGGGCTCGGACACCAGCTTCACCGACACCAGGCAGTCGGGGTTGATCTGCTTGATGTCAAAGATCAGCTGGGCCAGATCCTCGATGGAGTAAATATCGTGGTGCGGTGGCGGCGAGATCAGGGTCACCCCCGGTACCGCATAACGCAGCTTGGCGATTTCGGCGGTTACCTTGTGGCCGGGCAGCTGGCCGCCCTCGCCGGGCTTGGCCCCTTGAGCCACCTTGATCTGAATGACCTCGGCGTTCATCAGGTAGTGCGGGGTCACGCCAAAGCGGCCGGAGGCCACCTGCTTGATTTTGGAGTTCTTCAGGCTGTTGAAACGGCGGGGATCCTCGCCGCCCTCGCCGGAGTTACTCTGCCCGCCCAGGCGGTTCATGGCCACGGCCAGCGACTCGTGGGCTTCCGGCCCCAGCGCGCCGATGGACATGGCGGCGCTGTCGAAACGGGGGAACAGTTCGCTGGCAGGCTCCACCTCACTCAGGTCAATACCGGCACCGGCGGGCTTCAGCGTCAGCAGATCCCGCAGGGTGGCCACCGGACGCTCGTTCACCAGTCTGGCGTAGACCTTGTAGTCGTCATAGTTGCCGGAGCGTACCGCCTTTTGCAGGCTGGTAACCACGTCCGGGTTGTAGCTGTGATATTCACCGTCATGCACATACTTGAGCAGGCCGCCCTGGTTCAGGGGCTTGCGGGCAATCCAGGCAAGCTTGCTCAGGTTGAACAGGTCCTGCTGGAAATCTTCAAAGGCGGCGCCCTGAATACGGCTGGACACCCCCTTGAAGCACAGTTCCACCACCTCGTCATGCAGGCCGATGGCTTCAAACAGCTGGGAGCAGCGGTAAGAGGCGACGGTGCTGATGCCCATTTTGGACATCACCTTGTACAGGCCCTTGTTGATGCTGTTGCGGAAGTTTAGCAGCGCCTGGCGCAGGGGCATGTTCAGCACGCCGTCGGCCACCTGGCGGGCCAGGGTCTCGTAGGCCAGATAGGGGTAGATGGCGGTGGCGCCAAAGCCCAGCAGCACGGCGAACTGGTGCGGATCCCGCGTGCTGGCGGTTTCTACTATGATGTTGGAGTCGCAGCGCAGGTTGGCTTCCACCAGGGTGCGTTGTACTGCGCCCACCGCCATGGCGGCGGGGATCGGCAGCCGGTCTTCGCGAATGGCGCGGTCACTCAGCACCAGCAGCACGGCGCCGTCGCGCACGGCGGTGGTGGCCTCTTCACACAGCCGCTCGATGGCCGCCTTCAGGCCTTCGGCCGGCTCAAAGTTCAGATCCAGCACGCAGTGTTTGTGCTCGGACTGATCCAGCTGCATCAGCTGATGAAAGTCGGAGTACAGCAGAATGGGTGACTCAAACTGAACCCGGTTGGCATGGCCATGGGTTTCGTTAAACACGTTCTGCTCCCGGCCGATCAGGGTAGCCAGAGACATAACGTGATTTTCCCGCAGCGGATCGATGGGCGGGTTGGTCACCTGGGCAAACATCTGGCGAAAATAGTCATAGACGGAGCGGGCCCGGCTGGACAGCACCGCCATGGGGGCGTCGTCCCCCATGGAGCCGACCGCTTCCTGGCCGTTTTCGCCCATCACCCGAATGACCTGGTCCAGCTCTTCCATGGAATAGCCGAACAGTTTCTGATAGGCGCGCAGTTGTCGCTCGTCCAGCTCGCGCTGGCCGGCCTGTTCGTCGGACAGGTCTTCAAAGCGCTCCAGTTTGCGCTTGTGTTTGGTCATCCATTCCTTATAGGGGTGGCGGCCTTTGAGATCGTCATCGATTTCAAAGCTGTTCCAGATCTTGCCGCTGGCGGTGTCTACCACGAACAGCTCGCCCGGGCCGACCCGGCCTTTTTCCAGCACTTCGTCCGGGGTGTAGTCCCAGATGCCGATTTCGGACGCCAGAGTAATAAAGCCGTCCTTGGTGCGCACATAGCGAGCCGGACGCAGGCCGTTGCGATCCAGGGCACAGGCGGCAAAGCGGCCGTCGGACATCACTATGCCGGCGGGGCCGTCCCAGGGCTCCATGTGCATGGAATTGAAGTCGTAAAAGGCGCGCAGGTCTTCGTCCATGGCCGGGTTTTTCTGCCAGGCGGGCGGGATCAGCATGCGCATGGCCCGGAACAGGTCCATGCCGCCGGCCAGGAACAGCTCCAGCATGTTATCGAGGCTGGAGGAGTCGGAGCCCGAGGTGTTCACATAGGGCGCGGCGTCCTTCAGATCCGGCAGCAGCGGCGAGGCAAACTTGTAGGCCCGGGCCTGGGCCCACTGGCGGTTACCGCCGATGGTGTTGATTTCACCGTTGTGGGCCAGAAAGCGGAACGGCTGGGCCAGCGGCCAGCGCGGCTGAGTATTGGTGGAAAAGCGCTGGTGAAACACGCAAATGGCAGACTGCATGCGAATGTCGGCCAGATCCAGGTAGAACCGGGGCAGATCCGCAGGCATGCACAGGCCCTTGTAAGTCATCACCAGGTTGGACAGGCTGACCACATAGAAAAAGTCGTCACTGATGCGCTTTTCAATGCGGCGGCGCACGATATAGAGGCGGCGCTCAATGTCCTTTTCGGCCCAGCCGGCAGGGGCGTTAACAAATACCTGCTCAATGCGCGGCAGCGAAGCCTTGGCGATCTCGCCCAGCACACCCGGGTTTACCGGCACCTCGCGCCAGCCCACCAGGCTCAGGGTTTCCCGCTCCAGCTCTTCGTTAATAATGGCTCTGTGTTGCTCGGCCAGGGCGGCATCGGGGTTGAGGAACAGCATGCCCACAGCATATTTACGGCCCAGGCTCCAGCCCTTGTCTTGTGCCACGGCGCGAAAGAAGCTGTCGGGTTTCTGCATCAGCAGGCCACAACCGTCACCGGTTTTGCCGTCAGCGGCAATACCGCCCCTGTGCTGCATACGATCCAGTGCCGAAATGGCAAGGCGCACTAGCTTATGACTGGTTTCGCCTTCGGTATGGGCGATCAGACCAAAGCCACAGTTGTCCTTTTCCAGTGTGGGGTCATAAAGAGACATTGCTTTCCTCCATTGCTCGGCTGCTGGCCGGGCGACTGCGTATTACTCAGCGCATTCTGCGTCGAAGCGTCCGTTGCCATAAGTGGCTTAATTACAAAAATATCGATAATTTTTTGTGAGGTCAACGAAATGTTTTCATTCCGAAGTAACCGTGTCCTGCGACTTGATGTCAGATTTTTTTAATGTAAAAAGCGCTTGTTTAGGGTTTAATGCCGCCCTGATGTGATTTTTGTGCCTTTGATCCTTTTCTTTATTGATGCTTGGCGTAAGCAAGTGATGCACACCAGTTGTTGTTTTATTACAACAAAATGGCGCTTTTTCTTGATTTTACTCCTGCATTTTATTGGTGCATTAATTGCCCCATACCAGTGCATAGGCGGGAAAGTGGTCCGTGTTCAGCTGGTTGCATGTTCAATTTTGGTGCATATCGGCTAAATGTACCGGCTTATATTGATCGTCTTTGGTAATGACTGGCGCTGAGTTACGTCAAATTTACCTCTTTTGGTGCAGACATCATTCAGCCAGGCTACATGACAGTGCACTTCGGAGCCGGTATTCTTTGAGCTTGCCGTTGCCGAAGGAAAGCCTGATGAAACCCATTAAAACCTGGGCCCAGTACTATGTGGACCTGATGACCAAGCTGGGCATAGTCCGCTTCAGCATGTTGCTGGCTGCCTGCATTATTCTGCTGGCCATCTTTATACAGGTGGGAGTAACCCTGTTTTTGCGCGGCTCGGTGGAGTCGGTGGATATGGTGCGCTCTATTTTCTTTGGCCTGCTGATCACTCCCTGGGCGGTGTATTTTCTGTCGGTGGTAGTGGATCAGCTGGAGGATTCACGCCAGCGGCTGAGTCGTCTGGTGCAGAAGCTGCAGCAAATGCGCGACCGGGATCAGGAGCTGAACAGCGAGTTGCAGGAAAAAATCGAGCTGCTTAATCGTCAGATTGAAGAAACCCGCAAGGCGCAGGCGGCCCGCCAGCAGGCCATTGAAGATCTGGAAAGTGAAGTGTTTCAGCGGGAAAAAGCTCAGATGGAATCTCAGGAACGCTCGGCACTGTTGCGTTCCTTTATCGATACTTCACCTGATCTGGTGTATTACCGTAATGAGCTGGAGGAATTTTCGGGCTGTAACAAGGCCATGGAAAATCTGCTCGGCCGGCCGGAAAAAGAGCTGATAGGCCTTACTCCTTACGATGTGTATCCGGAAGACGTGGCTGATAAAGTAGTAGAAACCGATAAAGAAGTCTTTGCCCGCAACGAAACCCAAACCTACGAACAGTGGTTGCAATATCCGGATGGCCGCCGAGCCTGCTTTGAGCTGCGCAAGGTGCCCTTCTTTGATCGGGATGGCAAGCGTCTGGGACTGTTGGGTTATGGCCGCGATATTACCGAGCGCAAGCGCTATCAGAATGAGCTGGAGCAGGCGAGCCAGGACAAAACCACTTTTATATCCACCATCAGCCACGAACTGCGTACGCCGCTGAACGGCATAGTGGGCTTAAGCCGTATTTTGCTGGCCACTGAACTCAGCGACGAGCAGCGCCAGCATCTCAAAACCATTCACTTCAGCGCTGTGACCCTGGGTAATATCTTTAATGACATTATTGATCTCGACAAAATGGACCGCCGCCGGCTGACGCTGGCACCTGAACCCATGGATTTGCCCGGCTTTCTTGATGACCTGGAGAGTCTGGCACGGCTGCAGGCGGAGCAGAAGGGGCTGTATCTGCACTTTGACCGGGACGGTGACATACCCGACTGGATTGAGGCGGATGGCACCCGGTTACGTCAGGTGCTGTGGAATCTGGTGGGTAATGCGGTCAAGTTTACTGACGACGGTGGCGTCACCATTCGTTGTATGGCTGATGAACTGACCCCCGGAGAAGTTACTCTGCGCTTTGATATTGAAGATACCGGTATCGGTATTCCTGCCGCCTTGCAGCAAAAGATATTTGCGCTCTATTTTCAGATTGAAGGCAGCAAACACGCTACCGGCACCGGCATTGGTCTGGCAGTGTCACAGCAGCTGGTGGAAGCCATGCATGGTACCATTGAACTGGACAGCGAGCCGGGGGAGGGTTCCTGCTTCAGTATTACCATTACCGTGCCTACCACTCAGGCACCCAAAGACGACCCTGTGCTGGCCCAGCTGCCTTGTTTGTCGGTGTTGCTGGTGGAAGACGTCGAGCTGAATATTACCGTGGCCTGTGCTCTGCTGGAAAAACTGGGTCATAGTGTCAGTGTTGCCCGCAACGGCGGTGAAGCTTTTGCATTACTGGCTGAGCAGCAGTTTGATCTGGTGTTCCTGGATATTCAGCTGCCGGACATGACGGGTTTTGATATCGCCGGCCAGCTGCGGCAAGACGCTGAGCAGCAGGGAACCAGATTGCCGCCGCTGGTAGCGCTGACAGCGAATGTCATTAGTGACAAGCAGAAATACCTGGCCGGCGGTATGGATGATGCCATCAGCAAACCGCTCTCGTCCAAGGCCATCAAAGGCGTTCTGGCCCGTTTTTTTGGTCATAAGCCACCTTGCGGCAAGGCTGCAAGGGCGGTCTCTTCTGCCGTTGCTGAGGCTTCCCGGGACGACGCGGTACTGGATACTGTTTTTCTGCAGGACTATGTGGAGACGGTAGGTGCTGCGGCCTTGCTGTCCAGTGTGGATATGCTTGGCACCATGGCGGGTGATTATCTGTCGCGGCTGAAAAGCGTTACTGCCGAACGCCGGCAGCAGGAAATTGTGGAAGAAGCTCACAAAATAAAAGGGGCGGCGGGTTCGGTGGGGCTGAAGCGGGTGCAGCTGCTGGCCCAGCAGATACAAAGCCCGGATTTGCCCGACTGGTGGGAACGGCTGGATGACAGAGTGAATGAACTGGAACGGCTGCTTGAGCCGGATCTGGCGGAATTGCGGCACTGGCTGGAGTTGCGTGTATGAGTCGTTATGCAGACCTGATCCGCGCTGAGCGGTTACGACCTGCTTCTGTGCCGGAAACCACAGTGCAGGCAATAGAAGCAGACAGGGCGCGTATTGTGCAGTGCTCGCCGGTACGCCGGCTGCAGCAAAAGACTCAGGTGTTTCCGTTGGACGTAAAAGCCTCGGTACGTAGTCGCCTGACTCATTCTCTGGAGGTAAAGGAAACCGGGCGTCAGCTGGCACTTAGGGTGGCCGCTGAGCTTGAACCTGAAGTAGAGCGGGATGCGCTGGTCAGTCTGGTGGAGATGGCCTGCCTGCTGCACGATGTGGGTAATCCGCCTTTTGGACATTTTGGCGAGGCGGTCATGATTGACTGGCTGGGACAGCAGCTGCCGGGCTTGTTTCGCCGGGCCGTGGGTGAGCCGTCCCGGCAATGGCCTATGCTGCTCGCAGATTTACGCCAGTTTGAGGGGAATGCCCAGAGCCTTCGGCTGGTGCATACCCTGCAGGATCTGAATCTGAGCCTGAGTCAGCTGGCAGCACTGCAAAAATATGTGCGCGGTGCTTATCAGCCCAAAACCGGCGGCCGCTGGCAGCAAAAACCCGGACACTTTTTCAGTGAGCGGCCGCTGGTGCAGCAAATCCGGCAACTTTTTCCCACTACCGCCCGGGGCCGTCATCCGCTGACATTTCTGATGGAAGCAGCCGATGACATGGCCTATGGCGTGGCGGATCTGGAGGATGCCGTCGACAGGGGGGTGCTCAGCCTGGCCGAGCTGGAACGAGCCCTGCTGAATAACGGCAACGACTATTTGAAGACGCTATGGCAGGGCTCCCGCGTGCAGGAACCGGGGTTTTTCAGCCGCTTTCGTGAGCGGCTGGGGCAAGACTTGCTGCCGTTGGTTACTGAGCAGTTTATGTTGCACCAACAGGCCATTCTTGAGGGGGAGCACGATCAGCCGCTGCTGGCGGCGGAGCAGGCTCCCGCCGACGCGCTGCAGTGGCTGAAAAGCTTTGCTCACGAACATGTGTTTCGCCGTCGTGAGGTCGAATCGCTTGAGCTGGCAGGGTTTGCCGCACTCAAGGGCGTGCTCGACGCTTTTGCGCCTTTGCTGACATTGTCTGCGGCCGAGTTTGTGGATCTTGAAAACCGCCGCGATGCCAATGGCCAGCTGCTGCGCCGGCTGTTTCACCGGTTACCGGCACGGCACCTGGCGGCCTATCGGCGCGACAGCCAAAGCGCACCTTTTTTTGAAAGTGAGGCCGAGCGGGAATGGTATTTTCGCGTGCGCCTGCTGCTGGACTTTATCAGTGGCATGACAGATACCTATGTGCTGGAAGAATATCGGCTGCTGTGTGGTCTTCAGAGCTGAATACCAGACCGTGATATAAATAATGCTGGAGGCTGACAGGTGCGTTGGTTTTACCTGCTGCTGTGTTTGTTGATCATGACGCCAGCCATTGCCGCCGGACCAGTGATGGTGATGCATCAGGTAGTGGCAGGCGAGAGCTGGAGAGCGCTTGCGGCTCGTTATCAGCTGAGTGAACGCCGGCTGCGATTTGAGTTTAACCGGGAGCGCTTTCTGGTGCCGCTGGCACCGGGAGACTGGGTTTGGGTACCAAACAAGTCAGTACCACGTAAAACTCCGCTAACCGATGTGAGCGCGGTTTCTCCGGTGCCGGCCAGAACTTCCACCTTGCCCGTTACCGATTTAGTGGCCTTGCCTGTGCTGGGCCGTCCCGACCCTGCTCTTGCCCCCAAATCGGATGAGTTGCTGCTGACTTTGGCCAGTGCTGCCAGAGCGGCTGCCAGTGATGATATTGACAGTTTTCTGCTGAGCCAGACCGAGCTGCTGGCTGAGGATACTCTGTCGTTTGGCACCAGCCAGCTGGCCGCGCTGCCCTGGCTGAACCCCAGTGACTGGTACTGGGATTATCAATTACCCTTGTTTGATCGTGATGCCAGGGCTAATACTCAGCTGGCACTTCCGGTGAACCGGCAGCTTAACAGTGAACTGGGAATAGATTACCGGGACGACCGGCTTACCTATCAGTTGGGTTTGCACTATCGCCGTGATCTCCCGGCTGACAATCAGTTACACCTTCAGCCTCTGTTTGACTATCAGGATGACACCTATCACAGACGGGGTGGCGTTCTATTATGGATGCAGCATCAGGATTTACGTCTGGGCGCAGCACAATACCGCCCGCTTTCTCCCTGGTATTCCGGTGAGCGGCCCGCTGCGGGGAGAGTCTGGTTTGGTGAGGGTAATATCAGTGCGCTGCCCGGGCTCAGCATTAGTGGCCGTTACTACCAGTGGCAGGGCCGTCAGCTGCAGTTGTTCGGCAGTGGTGATAAATACAAGGCAGCCGCTTCCCGGCAGTGGTCGCTGAGTTATGCACCCTGGCGTATTTTGCGGTTACAAACCTCGGTGCTGAATAACAGCGAAGACGAGTTTGAATCCCGCATTCGACTGATGTTTGAGCTTCCCCTCAGACTTTCTCCCGGACTTTGGTGGCGGCCTGCCGAAAATAATAACCTGGAGGAATACCGGCCTCTGCAATATCACAGAGTCCTGGTACTGGAGCATCGTTAAGGGCTTATTTAGGCTGGGGGGTAAATTCGGTATTGGCAAAACTGCCGCGTGTTTCACTTTGCAGCAGGCTGATCAGCAACAGAGCACGATGATCGCCGTCTGCTTCCTGATAGATGGCTTCCATACCGGCAAAGGGACCGCTGTGAATGGTGACTCTGTCGCCGCATTGGGGCAGATCGCTGAGTTTGTTCTGCAGACGCGGGTCTCCGGTGCGGCACATCAGCTCAAAAATAAGTTCGTCGGGCACCACGCAGGGAGTGTCGCCAAAGCGCACCAGATTACGGACACCGCGAGTGGAACGCAGAGAAGTAGCGCTGATTTTTTTCAGGTTGGCCCGCAAAAACACATAACCGGAAAACAGGGCTTCATTGCGGACTATGCGTTTACCACGAATGATACGTTTAGCTTCCACAAACGGACAGAAACACTCCACATTCTGGTTCTCAAGATGAAGCAGCGCCCGCTCTTCTTCCCGGGGCCGGCAATGGGCAAGATACCAGTTGAGCATAAATCCGTCCTGCGCAGGTGAGTAAATATCGCATTATGGCAGCAACCATAAAAAAGGGCCACGGTATGCCGTGGCCCTGAAGATAAAGTGAGCAGTAACTTACCAGCCTTTTACCACACCGCCTTTGAACAGCTCCAGTGCGGCCTGATAGACCTCTTCGCTCTGATACGCCTTGACGAAGGTCTGAATACGCTCGTCATTCTGGTTATCTTTGCGGGATACAATCAGGTTAACGTAGGGTGACTCCTTGTCTTCCACAAACAGGCTGTCGCGGCCGGGCAGCAGGTCGATTTGTGACGCATAGGTGGTGTTGATCACTGCAAAGGCCACGTCATCCAGCGAGCGGGGCAGCTGCGGTGCTTCCAGCTCGATAATGTCGAGGTTTTTGGGATTGCCGGTAATGTTCAGGGGAGTGGCTTCCAGGCCTACGGCATCATCCACTTCAATCAGACCCTGCTGCTCCAGCAGCAGCAGGCTGCGGCCCAGGTTGGTGGGGTCGTTGGGCACGGCCACCTTGGCACCGTCGGACAGTTCATCCAGCGACTTGACTACCCTGGAGTAGGCGGCAATGGGATATACAAAGGTGTTGCCCACCGGTACCAGCTCATAACCACGGTCGGCAATCTGCTTGTCGAGGTAAGGCTTGTGCTGAAAGGCGTTGATGTCGAGGCTGCCGTCGCTCAGGGCTACGTTGGGAGTCACGTAGTCGCTGAAGGAGACCAGCTCTACTTCCAGGTTGTATTGCTCTTTGGCGACCCTGGCTGCCACTTCGGCTACCTGCTCCTCGGCACCGGCAATCACACCCAGGCGCAGCGGCTTGGCAGCTTCGGCTTCGGCGGTAGTTTGTTCGTTCTGTTCACCACAACCGGCCAGCGCCAGGGCCGAAGCCAGCAGACCCAGGGTAGCGAATGATTTCAGTCCTGCTTTCATATTGCACTCCTTGATAAAGAAAACTCAGCGACGATCCATTCGAGCTACCAGCCGTTCGCCGGCGCTCTGAATGATTTGTACCAGTACCACCAGAATGACCACGGTAATCAGCATAATTTGCGGATCAAAGCGCTGGTAGCCGTAACGAATACCCACATCTCCCAGGCCACCGCCACCCACGGCACCGGCCATGGCCGAGTAGTTCACCAGGGTGACCAGGGTGATGATAATGCCATTGAGCATGCCCGGCAGGGCCTCGGGCAGCAATACCTTATACACAATTTGCAGCCGGCGCGCGCCCATGGCCTGCGCCGCTTCCACCAGCCCTGACGGCACTTCCATCAGGGCCCCTTCCATCAGCCGGGCCACAAAGGGAATGGCAGCCACGGTCAGCGGCACCACGGCAGCCCAGGTGCCGATGCTGGTGCCCACCACCAGCCGGGTAAAGGGAATAATGGCCACCAGCAGAATGATAAAGGGCACGGAGCGACCTATGTTGACCACGGTTCCCAGTATTTTGTTAAAAGCCTTGTTTTCCCAGATCTGACCGGGCTTGCTCACATGCAGGGCAATGCCCAGTGGCAGGCCCAGGGCGCAGGCAATAGCGCCCGAGCCAAAGGTCATGATCAGGGTCTCCCAGAGTGCCGAGAGCAGCAGATTAATCATGGCGTCGGACATAACCGAGTAACTCCAGCTGAATTTTGTGTTCGTCCAAATAAGTCATGGCGGCCTGAGTTTGCTCAGGTGCACCGTCCAGCTCTGCCAGCATAAAGCCGAATTTTACGCCGCCGGCGTATTCAATGTCGGCACTGAGAATGGTTACATCCACGCTCAGTTCCCGGCTTAAAATGGAGATCAGCGGTGTGTCCACGGTTTCCCCGGTAAAGCCCAGCCGCACCAGGGGCAGGGCACCGGGCTCCCGCACAGCCGACAGCCGCTGCTGATATTCCTCGGGAATATCCAGATTAATGGTGGAAGCAATAAAGCGCCGGGCAAGATCAGTCTGAGCATTGGCAAAGAACCAGGCTACGTCACCCTGCTCAATCAGTTCACCGTCATTAATAATGGCGACCTTGTCACAGATAGATTTGACCACCTGCATCTCGTGAGTGATCAGCAATATAGTGAGGCCCAGACGTTGATTGAGCTCTTTCAGCAGCGCCAGAATGGACTGGGTGGTCTGCGGATCCAGCGCCGAGGTGGCTTCGTCGCACAACAGTACCTTGGGGGCCGGTGCCAGTGCCCGGGCAATGGCCACCCGTTGCTTCTGACCGCCCGACAGCGCATTGGGGTAGGCATGGGCACGGTGAGAAAGACCCACCAGCTCCAGCAGTTCGTTCACCCGCTGTTTGATCTCGGCCTTTGAGTTGCCTGCCAGCTCCAGAGGCAGAGCGATATTGTCGAACACGGTGCGGGATGACAACAGGTTGAAGTGCTGAAAAATCATGCCGATATTGCGGCGGGCGCGGGACAGTTCGGTACCGTTCATGGCGGTCAGATCGTTACCGTCTACGTGCACGCTGCCCTCGGTGGGGCGCTCGAGCAGATTAACACAACGGATCAGGGTGCTTTTGCCGGCACCGGATTCGCCGATAACGCCCATAATCTGGCCGGCAGCAACCTCCAGATCCACGTTTTTCACGGCGTGAACGGCGGAGTCGCCTGTTCCGTAGCGTTTGGTAATATTGGTTAGTTTGATCATCGGAGGATGAGCCTTCCGGTATGGTTATCCACTGCGTAAACAGCGTAAGAACAGGGACAAGTCATGTCATCATGACTGATGGCAGAGAATGCTAAGCCGTCTGGACGTCTGCGTCAACGAGTATTTACCGGTAAGGCTGCCACAATGAAACATATTCCTTTGCCTTGGCCCGATGCCAATGCCTTGATATAAGATGTAAAAGATAACGATAAGCCGTAAGCTGGCGGCAAGAGTCTCAGCATCAGCGTTGTCTGAGCGAAGCACTAGCAGGGTTACCTTCTTCGACACGCTGCGAGCACATCCATGTGGCGCTCGGCAAATGCCATATATGGACACCTCGCTTTTCGCCAGTGGGGTTTCCGTGTTTTTTGGCGACCAGGATTAACTGCACCCGTATATTCGGCCTGTGTTGATGAGTGAGTCTTTGGCTCACTCTGGCCCTAATGAGAACCGCGCCCTTGCTGCCTATCGTCCCTACGGAGTTCAGACTCCTGACATTTGCCCGGCGTTTGCAAGGGCCGGTTTAACCTGTTGCCTCATTCACGTTTTCCACATCGCGTTTCGTCGGGGTGATAACCTCTTGTTTTCCTTCCTGCTAAACGGGGGTTAATTCGGTTTCTTCATGTCAGCTCAGGCTGCCCGATAGTGCTCCTGCCTGAACAGCATGACCCAGATAATCCGTGCCAGCTTGTTGGCCGTGGCGACCGCAGCGCGCTGCTTGCCTCGACGCTCGACCAGCTGTTTGACCCACAGTGAGAACCGGTCTGTCGCCTTATTCAGATGCCGGATAATTGACCAAGCACCTTGTATCAACAGCTTGCGTAAGTACCCATTGCCACGCTTGGTAATGCTGCCCAGCTTTTGCTTACCACCGCTGGAGTGCTCTTTCGGCACCAGCCCGAGGTTGGCGGAGAAGTGCCGGGCATTGCGGTACTGACTGCCGTTACCGACAAAGGCGACCATGGCGGTTGCAGTTACCGCGCCTACACCTCGAATGTCGGTGAGTCGGGCGCAGGCCTCGTTATCGCGACATTGCTGTTCGATGTCTTTATCCAAGCGCCGGATAGCCTCATCCAGCTGCCGCCATTCTTCCATCATATCCTGACAGCAGGCTCGCGCCCGTGGCGTCAGTTCGTTACTGGCATCCTCCAGCAGCAAGGGCATGGCCTGCTTCAGGTTTTCTTTACCGCCGGCCAAGACAATGCCGTATTCATTGAGCAAGCCCCGTAACTGGTTAATCAACCGGGTTCGCTCCCCAACACGGCGCTCTCGCAGCCGGTGCGCCAGGCTGATGTCGGTCTGCTCCAGCGTGCGAGGCTGGACAAACGTCATATTGGGGCGCCGTGCCGCCTCACAGATGGCAAAGGCATCATTACGGTCGTTCTTATTGCCTTTGACGAAGGGTTTCACATGTTGAGGTGGCAGCAACATCACTGGGTGACCCCGCTGTTGCAGGGTGCGCCCCCAGTAATTGGAGCCGCTGCAGGCTTCCATCGCAATGGGTACCTGAGGGTACTGACTAAGCAGCTCTAATACCTTATGCCGGGTCACCTTGCGATTGAATATCGCCTTGCCAGCTTGATTGACGCCACAAACCTGAATCACATTTTTTGCCAAATCGAGACCAATGAGTGTAATGTTCATATCGGACACCTTTTGTGGTTATTTGAGCTTCAACCCAAATATGGCGCATTACGACGCCGCTTACCCAAGAGGTGTCCATCTCATCATCCATGGCATTTGACGGTCGAATCCGGTAATCCCTGCTATTGCTTCTGACAGTGCGTTGTCTGCTGTGATAAGCCAGCAGACACTTATTCTTTTTCAGGGAACGAATACAAGGAATCCGATGGGCCAGTATTTTCTGCGTCGATTATTGCTGCTTATCCCCACCTTTTTAGGCATTACCCTGGTGGTGTTTGCCATTACCCGCTTTGTGCCCGGCGGCCCGGTAGAGCGCATGCTGATGGAAAGCCAGATGGCAAGCAGTGAGTTCAGCCAGAGCAGCCGGGGCGGACAGGTGCTGTCTGCCGATCAAATTGAAGAGCTGAAAGCTTTCTATGGTCTCGACAAGCCGGTGGGAGAAGCCTATCTGGAATGGCTGGGCAAGCTGGTGCGCCTCGATCTGGGAGAATCTACCCGCTACTACCTGCCGGTGTGGGAGCTGATAAAAGAGCGGCTGCCAGTCTCGGCCTTTTTTGGCATCAGCACTTTTATTCTCAGTTACCTGGTGTCCATTCCCTTGGGCATTCTCAAGGCGCTTAAACACAACAGCCGTTTCGACAGTGTCAGCTCCATGTTTATCTATGCCGGTTACGCCCTGCCGGCCTATGTGGTGGGCATTTTTCTGCTGACGGTGTTTGCCTTTCAGCTGGGCTGGTTTCCCATGGGGGGCTTTGTGGGGGACGACTTCTACTATCTTGAGGGCTTCTGGCCCAAAACCCTGAACCTGTTTCATCATGCCCTGCTGCCGCTGATTGCCTATGCCATCGGCGACTTTGCCGTGCTCACCATGACCATGAAAAACAGCCTGATGGAAAACCTGTCGGCAGACTATGTGCGCACCGCCGTGGCCAAGGGGTTACCGTTTCGCAAGGCGGTCACTCGTCATGCCCTGCGCAACAGCCTGATCCCCATTGCCAGCCATTTCGGCAACGTGATTTCGGTGTTTTTTGCCGGCTCCTTTCTGATTGAGGTGATCTTTAATATCGACGGCCTTGGCCTGCTCGGCTACGAGGCGGTGGTGGAGCGGGACTACCCTGTGGTGATGGGCATACTGGCGGTGACGTCACTGCTGATGCTGCTGGGCAATATATTGTCGGACATCTGCGTGGCGCTGGTGGATCCGCGAGTGAGGTTCGATGGCTAGGCTGCTTTCCGATGTGACCAAAAAGAAACTGCGCCGCTTTCGCAGCATTAAACGCGGTTACTACGCCTTTATCATTTTTATGGTGATGGTGCTGCTGGCCGCCGCCGCCGAGCTGTGGGTCAGCAATCGGGCGCTGCTGGTGAAGTATGAGGGGCAGCTGTACTTTCCCACCTATGGGGCCGTGATCACCGGCAACACCTTTGGCCTTGGCTATCAGTATGAAACCGACTACCGGGAGCTGAAGCAAGTGCTGAGCGAGCAGCCCGGCAACTGGGTGCTGCTGCCGCTGGTGCCCTGGAGTCCTTACGAGCAGGATTACAGCGGTAACAGCTATCCGCCCACGGCACCCAGCCTGGACAGCCGGCACTTTCTCGGCACCGACAGCTCGGGCCGGGACATAGTGGCGCGGCTGGTTTACGGCTTTCGTACTGCCGTGGGCTTTGCCTTTATTGCACTGACCGCCAGCTATGTGATTGGCGTGATGCTCGGCTGCCTGATGGGCTTTCTGGGCGGGCGTTTTGATTTATTGTTTCAGCGTTTCATCGAGATCTGGTCGCAGGTGCCGTTTCTGTATGTGATCATGATTTTGGTGTCGATTACTCAGCCCAACTTTGCCCTGTTTGTGGCCATCAACGTGCTGTTTGGCTGGATGGGCATCACCTGGTATATGCGCACCCTGACCTACAAGGAAAAGGCCCGGGATTATGTGCTGGCGGCCCGGGCCCAGGGGGCGGGCACTGTGCGTATTATCGTGCACCATATTCTGCCCAATACCCTGATGATGATCGTCACCCTGGCCCCCTTTACCGTGGTAGCCAATATTTCCCTGCTTACGGCGCTGGATTACCTCGGTTTTGGCCTGCCGCCGCCCACTCCCAGCTGGGGGGAGCTGCTGCGTCAGGGCGTGAACCACCTGGACTCCCCTTGGATAGTAGCGTCAGTGGTCAGCGCGGTGTCGCTGGTGCTGATCAATGTTTCCTTTATTGGTGAGGCCATTCGTGAGGCCTTTGATCCCAAACATTTTTCCCGATACGAATAGGTGAGGACTGCATGAACAAACTGCTGGCAATGCTCGCATCTTTCAGCCTGGCCCTGAGCCTGCAGGCCGCTGAGCTGCCCGATAATCTGGAATGGGAAACCAATACTGCGGATCCCATTTTTGCTTCCCCCGAAGCCAAGCGGGGTGGACGCTTTAATATGACGCTGATGAGCTTTCCGCTCACCTTTCGCACCGTAGGGCCCGACTCCAATACTTCGTTCCGGTCTTTTGTACTGGAAAATCAGCTTGGTCTCTATGCCCTGCATCCACAAACCGATAATCCCATACCAGCGCTGGCCACTCACTGGGCCTTTGGTGATGACAACCGCACCATGTATTTCAGGCTGAATCCGGACGCTCGCTGGTCCGATGGCGAGCCGGTTACTGCTGATGATTTTCTGTTTGCGCTGGAATTTATGCGCTCCAAGGTGATTCGGGCCCCCTGGTATAACAACTACTTCACCGAAGAAATTACCGATGTGACCAAATATGATGACCACACCATTTCGGTGACCGCCGGCAGCCCCAAGAGCCGGCGCGAGCTGCTCAATACGCTGGGGCTGGTGCCCCAGCCCGCGCATTTTTATGAAATGAGTGAAGACTGGGTGCGTCGTTATAACTGGGAAGTGGTGCCGGTGACCGGTGCCTACGTGATCAGTGACGTCAAGCGCGGCCGCTCCATTACCTTTAAACGGCTGGACGACTGGTGGGGCAATGAACTCACCTATTACAAACATCGCTTTAACGTGGATGAAATCCGGCTCACCGTAGTGCGGGATCTGAATATTGCCTACCGCCATTTTCTGCGCGGCGATGTGGATACTTTTGGTCTGATCCTGCCGGAATGGTGGCACGACAAAACCAACACTCCAGAATACCGCGATGGTCTTATTAATCGCATCTGGTTCTATAACGATATGCAACAGGGTGCGCAGGGGTTTCATCTGAACACGGCTCATCCCAGGCTGGCTGATGTTCGGGTGCGGCAGGGCATTGCTCATGCCATTAATATGCAGCGCATGCTGGAGACCATACTGCGCGGTGATTACGAGCGTATGAATAGTTTTGGCACCGGTTATGGTGACTTTACCAACTACGATATTCGCGCCCGGGAGTACGACATTAACAAGGCCAGAGCCCTGTTTGCCGAGGCCGGCTACGATCGTCAGGGGCCGGGCGGTATTCTGCTTAATGCCACAGGCGATCGGCTCAGTCTGGCGGTGACTTACACCACTCAGGAACATACTGCCCGTCTGGCCATTCTGCGGGAAGAGGCGCGCAAGGCCGGGCTGGACTTGCAACTGAACCTGGTAGACGGTGCCACCGGCTTCAAGTCGATGCTGGAGAAAAAGCATGAGGCGGCCTGGCTGGGCTGGGGCGGCGGCGGTCTTTACCCCCAGTACTGGGAGTTCTTTCACTCTCTTAATGCCAACAAGCCCCAGACCAACAACCTGTTCAATGTCAGCGATGCGGAGCTCGACCGGTTAATCGAGGAATATCGTCGTACCATGGACCTGGATGCCAAGGCGGCCGTTTCCCGGAAAATTCAGCGCCGGGTGCACGAGCTGGCCATCTTTATTCCCGGCTATCAGGTGCCTTATACCCGGGAAGCCTACTGGCGTTATGTGAAACTGCCCGAGAGCAAGGGTACGCGGCATTCGCCGTCCTTATTCTGGCCGATGGAAGGCTATCCTTACAGCACCGGCGGTCTGTTCTGGATTGATGAACAGCTGCAGGCAGAGATCAAGGCCGGGGGCAAAAAATACGAGCCGGTACTGGACGTGGTGGAAACCTGGCGGAGGCCTGAAAGCCAATGACGGCATTGCTGGAAGTGGACAACCTGGCGGTCAGTTTTACCACCGAAGCGGGCCGCTTTCGCGTGGTGGATGACGTCAGTTTTTCGCTGGCACCGGGTCAGACCCTGGGGCTGGTGGGTGAGTCGGGCTGTGGCAAGAGTGTGACTGCCCTCAGCCTGCTGGGCCTGCTGCCGCAACCGGCAGGGAAAGTGGAAGGTGGCCGGACTTTGTTTCAGGGAGCAGATCTGCTGACCCTGAGCCCAAAAGCGCGTTATCGGCTGAGGGGCAACAAGATTGCCATGATATTTCAGGATCCGATGACGGCGCTGAACCCGGTGCATACAATCGGTCGCCAGCTGACCGAAGTTTATGATCTGCATCGGCCTGAGCTGAACAAGACACAACGGCGGGAAGCCGCGTTAAACATGCTCAATAAGGTTGGCATTTCCGAAGCTGAGGCCCGCTTGAATGCGTACCCTCATCAGCTGTCTGGAGGTATGCGTCAGCGGGTAATGATAGCCATGGCGCTGGCCTGTGAACCGGACTTGTTGATCTGCGATGAGCCCACAACGGCGCTGGATGTGACCATGCAGGCGCAGATTCTGCATCTTATTGACGAGCTGCAACAGCAAAACAATATGGCGGTGATCTTTATCACTCATGATCTGGGTGTGGTAGCCCAGATCTGCGATCAGGTGTTGGTGATGTATGCCGGTCGCAGCGCTGAGCAAGCCAGTGTGCTTGATCTGTTCGAACGTCCGCGACATCCCTATACCCAGGGGCTGTTGGCATCCATTCCCCGGCTGGACCGTCAAAGTAAAACCGAGCTGCCGGTGATTCCCGGGCAGGTACCCTCTTTGGAGCAGCTACCGGCTGGCTGCCGCTTTGCCAATCGCTGCGCGTACAGCAGCGAAGTGTGCACTACTCAACCGGCCCGGGAGCAGGCAGGAGACGGGCATCAGGTCTGGTGTCACCATTGGCGGGAGCTGGCATTATGACGGCACTGCTGCAGTTAGAGCAGCTGACTCAGCATTT
>NZ_CP155481.1:2702500-2965000 GCF_039654065.1 Oceanimonas sp. AH20CE76 | reverse complement strand
CCAGACCGCCGGCTAAGGTCCCCAAGTTCTGGTTAAGTGGGAAACGAAGTGGGAAGGCTCAGACAGCCAGGATGTTGGCTTAGAAGCAGCCATCATTTAAAGAAAGCGTAATAGCTCACTGGTCGAGTCGGCCTGCGCGGAAGATGTAACGGGGCTAAAACCAGGCACCGAAGCCGCGGATTCACGCTTTGCGTGAGTGGTAGGGGAGCGTTCTGTAAGTCTGCGAAGGTGTGTTGTGAAGCATGCTGGAGATATCAGAAGTGCGAATGCTGACATGAGTAACGATAAAGGGGGTGAAAAACCTCCTCGCCGGAAGACCAAGGGTTCCTGTCCAACGTTAATCGGGGCAGGGTGAGTCGGCCCCTAAGGCGAGGCCGAAAGGCGTAGTCGATGGGAAACGGGTTAATATTCCCGTACTGACACACATTGCGATGGGGGGACGGAGAAGGCTAGATGGGCCAGGCGTTGGTTGTCCTGGTGAAAGGGCGTAGGCGGTGACTTTAGGTAAATCCGGAGTTGCAACGCTGAGACCCGAGACGAAGGTACTACGGTACCGAAGTCATTGATGCCCTGCTTCCAGGAAAAGCCTCTAAGCTTCAGATGTGTGTGAACCGTACCCCAAACCGACACAGGTGGTCGGGTAGAGAATACCAAGGCGCTTGAGAGAACTCGGGTGAAGGAACTAGGCAAAATAGTACCGTAACTTCGGGAGAAGGTACGCTGGAGCGGGTGAAGTCCTTCGCGGATGGAGCCTGAGCCAGTCGCAGTGACCAGGTGGCTGGGACTGTTTATCAAAAACACAGCACTCTGCTAACTCGCAAGAGGACGTATAGGGTGTGACACCTGCCCGGTGCCGGAAGGTTAATTGATGGGGTTAGCCGTAAGGTGAAGCTCTTGATCGAAGCCCCGGTAAACGGCGGCCGTAACTATAACGGTCCTAAGGTAGCGAAATTCCTTGTCGGGTAAGTTCCGACCTGCACGAATGGTGTAACCATGGCCACGCTGTCTCCACCCGAGACTCAGTGAAATTGAAATCGCCGTGAAGATGCGGTGTACCCGCGGCTAGACGGAAAGACCCCGTGAACCTTTACTATAGCTTGGCACTGAACATTGACCCTACATGTGTAGGATAGGTGGGAGGCTGTGAAGCGGTGACGCCAGTTGCCGTGGAGCCGACCTTGAAATACCACCCTTGTATGTTTGATGTTCTAACTTGGTCCCCTTATCGGGGATGAGGACAGTGCCTGGTGGGTAGTTTGACTGGGGCGGTCTCCTCCCAAAGCGTAACGGAGGAGCACGAAGGTTGGCTAAGTACGGTCGGACATCGTACGGTTAGTGCAATGGCATAAGCCAGCTTAACTGCGAGACAGACACGTCGAGCAGGTGCGAAAGCAGGTCATAGTGATCCGGTGGTTCTGAATGGAAGGGCCATCGCTCAACGGATAAAAGGTACTCCGGGGATAACAGGCTGATACCGCCCAAGAGTTCATATCGACGGCGGTGTTTGGCACCTCGATGTCGGCTCATCACATCCTGGGGCTGAAGTCGGTCCCAAGGGTATGGCTGTTCGCCATTTAAAGTGGTACGCGAGCTGGGTTCAGAACGTCGTGAGACAGTTCGGTCCCTATCTGCCGTGGGCGTTGGATGATTGAGAGGGGCTGCTCCTAGTACGAGAGGACCGGAGTGGACGAACCTCTGGTGTTCGGGTTGTCACGCCAGTGGCACTGCCCGGTAGCTAAGTTCGGAATCGATAACCGCTGAAAGCATCTAAGCGGGAAGCGAGCCTCGAGATGAGTCATCCCTAGGTACTTGATACCTCTAAAGGGCCGTCCGAGACCAGGACGTTGATAGGCAGGGTGTGGAAGCGCTGTGAGGCGTGCAGCTAACCTGTACTAATGACCCGTGCGGCTTAACCATACAACACCCAAGAAGTGTGAGGCCTTGCAGGTCGAGACTACGAATTCATCATCAAAATAACGCTTTTTCCGAATTACAGTTTAATGCCTGGCGGCCATAGCGTTGTGGAACCACCTGATTCCATGCCGAACTCAGCAGTGAAACGCAACCGCGCCGATGATAGTGTGGCAGCTGCCATGTGAAAGTAGGTCACTGCCAGGCACCCAATAAGAAAAAGCCCTTCACTGATGTGAAGGGCTTTTTTCGTTTCTGCATCTGATACCCGCTACCCTTTCTATGCTTGCTCCCCAGCTTGTGTATACAATTCTTCTATTCCAATTGATGCATAGCCTTGCTTTTCCTGACGTCAATAAAGAGTGTTATAGATCACATTGGTGCAAATTTTGTGTACAAAGAGTTCACATTGATATAACACTTCTGTTTTTTTTACGGTATTATCTATTCATCTCCGCACTCGGTAACAAGCCTTGAAGTGGAGAATGGAGGGTAGTGCCACCGTCTCGACAGGATGTTGGCCAATTAAAAAATGACAGCACTATGGCTGCTCATTGGCAACGATTAACAAAGGGATCTGTTATGACCCAGGAAGCAAACGCCACTCAAGGCAAAAATCACGATCTGCTCTACTCATTACACGACAAGCCCAGTTTCTGGCCGTCTACCTTTGCTGCATTGCAGCACGTACTGGCCAGTCTGGTTGGCGTCATTACTCCCACCCTGATTGTGGGTGGCGCGCTCGGATTGGGTGAACATGTTCCTTATCTGATCAGCATGGCACTCATGGTGTCCGGTGTGGGTACTTTTATTCAGTGTCGCCGTATCGGTCCTGTGGGCGCTGGTATGTTATGTCTGCAGGGCACCAGCTTTGCGTTTCTGACCGCCGTACTGTCTGCTGGTTTTATTGTTAAAAACCGTGGGGGTACTCCGGAAGATATTCTGGCCACTATTTTTGGTGTGAGCTTCTGCGCCGCCTTTATCGAGATTTTCCTGAGTCGTTTTGTACACAAGCTGCAGAAGATCATTACTCCTGTTGTTACCGGTACCATCATTATTCTTATCGGTATTCCGCTGATTAAAGTGGCCATGACCGACATTGGTGGTGGCTTTGGTGCTTTGAAAACTGATGCTTTCGGCTCTCTCGATAACCTGATGCTGGCTGGTATTGTACTGGTGAGCGTTATTCTGCTGAACCGTTCCAAGAATCCGATGGTTCGTCTGGCTGCCGTGGTAATTGGTCTGGTCCTGGGTATGCTGGCTGCCTTCTTTATGGGACGTCTGGATTTCTCCCACGTGGCCAACCTGCCGCTGGTATCCATCCCGGTTCCGTTCAAGTTTGGTTTTCAGTTTGATCTGGCTGCCTTTATCCCGCTGGCCATTCTGTTCTGTGTGAGTGCCATGGAAACCACCGGTGACCTGACTGCCAACTCCACCATCTCCCGTGAGCCGGTGAAAGGTCCGATCTATATCAACCGTATTCGCGGTGGTGTGCTGGGTGACGGTATCAACTCCATGATTGCTGCTGTTTTCAACAGCATGCCCTCTACGACCTTCAGTCAGAACAACGGTGTTATCGCCCTGACTGGTGTGGCCAGCCGCTTTGTCGGACTCTATATTGCTGCCATTCTGTTCATTATGGGTCTGTTCCCCATTATCGGTGGTGTACTGCAGACCATGCCCAAGCCGGTGCTGGGTGGTGCGACTCTGATCATGTTCGGTACCGTGGCAGTCGCCGGTATTCGTGTACTGTCTCAGGCCAACCTGGACCGTCGTAACATGATGATAGTGGCCATTTCAGTAGGTATGGGTATCGGTGTATCCACTGTGCCGGAAGTGCTGCAGGCCCTGCCGGATACTGTAGCCAACATTCTGAGCTCCCCGGTTGCTATGGGTGCCATTACTGCCATCTCTCTGAGCCTGATTCTGCCCGAGGGGCGTTCTCAGGACGAGGAAGAAGAGAAAGCGGAAGCTGAAGAAGCGGCTCCGGTGATAGACGGTAAAAAAAAATTAGGTGAGGTTGGTTAATACTCACTGACAAATTGAGCCCGAATAAGCTCAATCCCCTGGCGTACCTTCCCGGATTGTACGTCAGGGGTTTTTACATCCGGGGGATGCCAACTTTCCTGTTATATGGAGTAGAAAGTCTGATGCAAAACCCCAAGACACTCTGGATAAAATCACCTCTTGCTACCCTGACCCCGGCCTGTGCCGGTGGTGTAGTGGTCAGCGGTAACACCATTGTTGAACTGGTCGCCGAAGGTCAAAAGCCACAACGCCGGATTGACGAGACCTTTGACGCCAGGGACCATGTGCTGCTGCCCGGCCTGATCAACGCCCACCACCATTTCTATCAGACCCTGACCCGGGCGCACCCTGTTGCGCTGAACAAGGAGCTGTTTTCCTGGCTGACCTCTCTCTATCCGGTGTGGGCCAAATTGCAGCCGGAAATGATAGCCGTCTCCACGCAAATCGCGCTGACTGAGCTGTTGCTGTCGGGATGTACCACTGCCAATGATCATCATTACCTGTTTCCTCAGGGGCTTGAACAGGCCATTGATATTCAAATGGAGCAAGCTCACAGGCTGGGCGTGCGAGTGCATCTGACCCGGGGTTCCATGAGTCTGGGACAGGATCAGGGCGGATTGCCGCCGCAGTCAACAGTACAGAGTGAAGAGACCATTCTTGCCGACAGTGAGCGACTGATCCATCGTTATCATGACCATGCAGCCGGAGCCATGAGCAGAGTGGCGCTGGCTCCCTGCTCTCCCTTTTCGGTGAGCAGCGAATTAATGAAAGCCTCGGCCCGGCTTGCTGAGCAGCATGATGTGCAATTGCATACTCATTTAGCCGAAACTCACGACGAAACCGAGTTTTGCCAGCGCATGTTTGGTATGCGTCCGGTGGATTACCTGGAGTCAGTAGGCTGGCTTAACAAGCGAACCTGGCTGGCTCATGGCATTCACTTCAATGAAGAAGAAATTATCCGGCTGGGTAAAGCCGGCACTGGCATTGCTCACTGCCCCTCATCCAATATGTTATTGGCTTCAGGTATGTGCCCGACTCTGGATCTGGAAGCTGCCGGTTGTCCGGTAGGCCTGGGAGTAGACGGCTCTGCGTCTAATGACGGATCTAACATGATACTGGAAGTGCGGCAGGCATTACTCCTGCAACGGCTGCGTTATGGTGCCAGTAAAATTACGCATCAAAAGGTACTGAACTGGGCTACCCAAGGGTCGGCTGCCTGTCTGGGACGTGACGATATCGGTGAGATTGCTGTTGGCAAACAGGCTGATCTGGCATTGTTCCGGCTCGATGATATTCAGTTTGCCGGTGCCGGTGATCCGCTGGCAGCACTGGTGCTTTGCGGTGCTCAACGAGCGGACAGGGTCATGGTCGCCGGCCGTTGGCGAGTAACAGAGGGCGCGGTGGAAGGCCTGGATATTGGTGCCTTAAAAGCGCGACAGCGTGAACTGGCAGCACAACTGCGCTAGCACTGGGGACTTTACCAGCGCTTCGTGATATAAATCACGTTTTTATTCGTGGGTATATAAGTTGCGCTGGGATATTAAAGGCTGGTTCGGATTACAGTTGCTGGCACTGATATTGCTTGCCACCTGGTGGCAGGGCTACTGGCTTGGTCTGGATGAGGGAGTATTCTGGTGGTTTAATGAGCGGCTGATAACTGTCCCCGGTTTTGCCGGGCTGGTCGCTTTTGTAAACCAGCGCTGGATAGATGGTGCCATCGCGTTGCTGATGGCACTCTTTGTATTTCGCTATGCCTGGCTGGCATCGGGCAGAGAGCGGGCGCGTATTTGCTGCCTGCTTATTATTATGGCCGGCTCTTTTTCATTGCAGGCAGCGGCAGGCAAGGCATTGCCGGTGAAGCGGCCGAGTCCGACTCTGGCCTATGAGCAAGCGGAGCGGGTCAGCCGGCTGGTGCCGGACATTAAAGCCAAAGACGCCTCGCAAGATTCCTTTCCCAGTGACCACGGTATTGGTTTTGCTACCTTTTTGCTGTTTGCCATTTACCGCTTTCCCCGCCGTTATCTCTATGCAGTCGTGCCTCTGGTGCTGATTCTGGCCATGCCCAGAGTGATGTCGGGGGCACATTGGTTTACCGACTTTATCTGCGGCTCCATTCCTTTGGCGCTGATCACCGCTGCCTGGCTGTTTCATACACCATTGGCACACTGGCTGACTGAAACACTGGTGCGTCCGGCAGAAAAACTGCTGCGGCACTGGCGACTTCAGGGCTAAGCAAACGGGCGGCGTGACCGCCCTTTGTGATTATTGCGGCAGGCTGATCAGTTCACTGCGGGGAAGTATGTCGTAATCCACAATAACCGGCAGACCTTGCAGCTGCCGGCGCAGCATATCAAAGGCGGCAAAGGCCAGCAGACGGCGGCGCATCAGCGGATCACGAAAATGCATTTTCAGGGTTTGAGCCCGGCAGCCTTCCGGCGTTAATAGCGCCAGAGGAATGCCTTCCGGCCCTTCGGCACCAATGGCCAGAGTGGTGGCCCGGCCGGAGCCTTTCAGCCACTGAGCCAGATCGTCAGCCGTATCAGGCAGTCCCGCCAGATAATGACCTTCAAATTCGCTGGTCAGGGTGTGCAGAGTGTCGGTCAGGCGGCCGCCGCTGGCATCTTCAAATACCACCAGATCCCGGTCGTGCAATTGTGCGGCCAGACCTTCAAACTTCAGCTCGTTACGGGCTACCACATGGCTGCCTACTTGCTCCAGTAACTGGGTTTCAGCAGTTCTGATGGCCTCGCGATTATCAGTGCCGATAATCAGTTTCAGCTCTATGGTAGGAGAGTTAGCTCGATAACCAAGCGTAATGCCGTCAGGCCAGGGCAGCGGATCCAGCCGGTCACTTAAGCCAGACTCAGACAGCCCGAACAAAAAGTAGCGGCGTACCTGGCTCTGACCTCGCTGACCCAGGCGGTTACGCAGCCGGGGCAAAATTTCCTGATCCATCATTTTCTTCAGCTCGGACGGCACCCCCGGAGTAAAGAAAAACAGCGCCCGGTTATATTGCACGGCAAAGCCACAGGCAGTACCAACAGGGTTGTCTACCAGCTCGGCGCCTTCCGGCAGCATGGCTTGCTTGATGTTGCTTTCCGGCATATTACGATTGCGACCGGCGTATTTCTCCTGCATCAGCTTCAGCCATGGTTCATTCAGCACCAGAGGCACGCCGGCGGCTTCGGCCATGGCCTCAGCACTGATATCATCGGAGGTGGGGCCCAGCCCGCCATTGACGATAACCACATCTGCATGGTGGCTGCGCTGCTCAAACAGCTCCACCAGATCGGCTTTGTCATCGCCCACGGTAAAGCGCCGGCGCACCTGCCAGCCCTGTTCCAGCAGCCGTTGCGACAGCCAGCCGGCATTGGTATCGGTTATCAGGCCGGTAAGCACTTCATCGCCGGTGCTGATGAGTTCAATCACGGGTTCCATATGCAAATCCTTGAACAAAACTGGCCAAATTCTATCGCATCTGGCAGCAGTAACACAGGTTACTGATGACAAGCAGCGACCCATATTGTAGATTTCTAGATGTCTAGACTTTTCTACCGATGCAGTACATGGAGTAAGCACATGCCCATCAGAATCCCGGATCGCCTGCCGGCGGCCAACGTCCTGAGCCAGGAAAATATCTTCGTGATGACGGAGACGCGCGCGGTTAATCAGGACATACGACCGATGCGGGTGCTGCTGCTCAATTTAATGCCCAAGAAAATTGAAACCGAGAATCAGCTGCTGCGTATGCTGTCGAATTCGCCCCTGCAAATTGGCGTGGATCTGCTGCGCATTGACAACCGGCCTTCCAAAAACACGCCTCAGTCTCATCTGGAGCATTTTTACTTTGATTTTGAGCAGATCAAGGATCAGTTTTACGACGGTTTGATTATCACTGGCGCGCCGCTGGGGCTGACCGATTTTTGTGATGTGGTGTACTGGGACAAAATTGAACAGGTAGTGGAGTGGTCCAAAAGCCATGTGACTTCTACCTTGTTTTTGTGCTGGGCAGCCCAGGCCGGCCTCAAGATTTTGTATGATCTCGACAAGCGTACCCGGCTGGAAAAATTATCCGGTGTGTATGAACATCAGAATATGGGACAGTATGAACCACTGGTGCGCGGTTTTGATGATGTGTTTCTGGCTCCTCACTCCCGCTATGCAGACTTTCCGCTGGACTTGATTCGGGAAAAAACCAACCTCAAGGTACTGGCCGGCTCCGAGCAGGTGGGTATGTATCTGGCGGTAAGCCCGGATCGGCGGCAGGTGTTTGTGACCGGCCACCCGGAATATGATCCCGATACCCTTCATCAGGAATACATGCGGGATCTGTCGGCGGGCATAGAGCCCAGCATGCCGGTGAATTACTATCCCGGCAATAACCCCGATAATGCCCCGCGGGCTACCTGGCGCAGTCATGGTCATCTGCTGTTTTCCAACTGGCTCAACTATCACGTTTATCAGCTGACGCCCTACGATCTGAACACCCTCAGCGCCACCGGCGACACCCTGACCAAAGACTGGGAAGACTGAACATTAAAAAAGGGGCTCACGCCCCTTTTTGTTATTCGATGGGAAAGCCGGCTTTCTCTGCGGCCTTGGCCTTGTTGATCATGGGGGTGATGGTCATGCCCTGCACGATAATCGAGAACAGCACGATGGCGTAGGTCATCATTAATATCAGATCCCGCAGGTCTACCTGACCATCGCTGCCCAGCTTCACCCCCGCCGGAATCGACAGTGCCATTGCCAGTGACAGACCGCCTCGCAGACCGCCCCAGGTAAGAATGCGTACCGAATATTTGTTATAGCTGCGAACCCGGCGAAAGCCGGTATATGGCAGAGCCACACTGAGGAAGCGGCCGGCCAGTACCAGCGGTACCGACAACAATACCAAAATCCAGGCTTGCCAGTGAAACTGTACCAGCAGCATGGCCAGACCAATCAGCAGGAACAGCAGGGCGTTGAGGAATTCGTCCAGCAGGTGCCAGAAGTGATCCAGGTATTTCTGGCTCTGATCCGAAAAGCCGGTATAGCGGGTCCAGTTACCGATAATAATACCTGCCACCACCATGGCCAGGGCACCGGATACACCCAGGACGTTGGCCATGGCAAAACCGGCAGTGGGCACGCACAACGTCATCAGCAGCTCCATGGAGCCATCGTCGGTGGCGCTGATCATAATGTGACACATCAGTCCCAGCAGGGCACCGAAGATGATGCCGCCCACCGCTTCGTGAGTAAACAGGGTCAGCACGGAACCAAAACTGGCCTCGTTGCCGTTAAAGGCCACCGCGAAAATGGTCAGAAAGGCGACCAGGCCGATACCGTCGTTGAACAGCGATTCACCTTCGATCTGAATGGAAATCTGCTCCGGCGCTCCCAGTTTCTTGACAATGGCCAGTACCGCTATGGGATCGGTAGGGGAAATCAGGGTGCCAAACAGCAGGCAGTAAATAAAGGGAATGGGAATGGCAGCGACATAGCCCAGCAGCCAGAGACCACCGGCCACAACAAGCGTGGAGATAAGTACGCCAAAAATGACCAGAATCGAAATTTCCCATTTCTGACTTTTTAATGCGGGCAGATTAATTCCCAGGCCCCCGGCAAACAGCAGAAAGCCAAGGATCCCTTGCAGGAGGAAGGAGCCGAAATCGATAGTTTTAATGACTTCCACCGCATGTTCCTGCAGTCCGGGCCAGGTCGTTTTACCCAGAATCAGCATAAAAACAGAGATGGCAAGAGCGCCGGAGGTAATGGCAATGGTGGTCTGAATTTTCATGATGTACTGATTGACGAAGGCAATGGTGATCGCCATGGCAGCCAAAAAGCACAGAGTGTAATAAACGCTCATGTGAGGGCTCTTCTGAAAGGTTATTTTATTATTTTGCAAGCTTGGTTGGCCGAATATATTCGGTTGCACATAGTTTGCCCTATCAGCCCTGGCTTCACTAGCAAAAATGCCGTGAGGATGTGTATTTTTACACCTTGTTTACCCCCGTAAAACATCAGCCATGCAGATGGCCGGATTTCCGATTGGTTAAATTGTGGTAGCATGAAAGCTGCATACAGGAATCAGGTTGTAACAGGAGTAAGCAGTGTCCAGATCCCCCGTGTTTTCTCAGCTCGAACAGGCTTTGGCCGAACGCATTTTGATCATCGACGGGGGCATGGGCACCATGATCCAGTCACACCGGCTGGACGAGGCCGCCTACCGGGGCGAGCGCTTTGCCGACTGGGGCAGTGATCTCAAGGGCAACAACGATCTGCTGGTGTTGACTCAGCCCGAGATCATCGCCCAAATCCACAGCGATTATTTCGCCGCCGGTGCCGACATAGTGGAAACCAATACCTTTAACGCCACCACCATCGCCATGGCCGACTACCACATGGAAAGTCTGGCGGCGGAGATCAACCTGGAGGCGGCCAGACTGGCGCGCCGGGTGGCCGATGAATGGACCGCCAAGGAGCCCCACAAGCCGCGTTTTGTGGCCGGGGTATTGGGCCCGACCAACCGCACCGCCTCCATCTCGCCGGACGTGAACGACCCCGGCTACCGCAACATCAGCTTTGACCAGCTGGTGGCGGCCTACACCGAGGCCACCGAAGCGCTGATCGACGGCGGTGCCGATCTGCTGATGATCGAGACCATCTTCGATACCCTCAACGCCAAGGCGGCGGTGTTTGCCATTGAAGGGGTGTTTGAGAAGCGTAACGTGCGCCTGCCGGTGATGATTTCCGGCACCATTACCGACGCCTCCGGGCGCACCCTGACTGGCCAGACCACCGAGGCCTTCTATCACTCCCTGCGCCACGCCCAGCCCATCTCCTTTGGCCTGAACTGTGCTCTTGGCCCGGATGAACTGCGCCAGTACGTGGCCGAACTGTCCCGTATCAGCGAGACCTATGTTTCTGCTCACCCTAACGCCGGTCTGCCCAACGCCTTTGGTGAATACGACCTGGACGCCGCCGAGATGGCCGCCCATATTCGCGAGTGGGCCGAAAGTGGTTTCCTCAACCTGGTGGGCGGCTGCTGCGGCTCCACCCCCGAGCATATTCGTGCCATCGCCGAGGCGGTCAAGGGCGTAGCTCCCCGGCCACTGCCCGAGCTGCCGGTGGCCTGCCGGCTGTCCGGCCTGGAGCCGGTGCTGATCACCCCCGAGAGCATGTTCGTCAACGTGGGCGAGCGTACCAACGTGACCGGCTCGGCCAAGTTCAAGCGGCTGATCAAGGAAGAGCTCTACGACGAGGCGCTGGAAGTGGCGCTGCATCAGGTGGAAAACGGCGCCCAGATCATCGACATCAACATGGATGAAGGCATGCTCGACGCCGAGGCCTGCATGACCCGCTTCCTCAACCTGATTGCCGGTGAGCCCGATATCTCTCGGGTGCCCATCATGATCGACTCGTCCAAGTGGGATGTGATTGAGGCCGGCCTCAAGTGCATTCAGGGCAAGGGTATCGTTAACTCCATCTCCCTGAAGGAAGGGGAAGCCAACTTTATCGAGCAGGCCAAACTGGTGCGCCGTTATGGTGCCGCCGTGATCGTCATGGCCTTTGATGAAGTGGGCCAGGCCGACACCCGGGAGCGCAAGTTCAAAATCTGCCAGCGGGCCTACCGGGTGCTGGTGGACAAGGTCGGCTTTCCGCCGGAAGACATCATCTTCGACCCCAATATCTTTGCGGTGGCTACCGGCATCGATGAACACAACAACTATGCGGTCGACTTTATCGAGGCGGTCAAGGACATCAAGGACAACCTGCCTCACGCCATGATCTCCGGCGGCGTGTCCAACGTGTCGTTCTCGTTCCGGGGCAACGAGCCGGTGCGGGAAGCCATTCATGCGGTATTTCTGTATCACGCCATCAAGAACGGCATGGACATGGGTATCGTCAACGCCGGTCAGCTTGCCATCTATGAAGACATCGAGCCCGAGCTGAAGGAGAAGGTGGAGGCGGTGGTGCTCAACCTCAACGATAACGCCACCGAGGCCCTGCTGGAAGTGGCCGAGCGTTATCGCAACAGTGGTGGCCCTGCCAACGACGCCCGGGATCTGGAATGGCGCAGCTGGCCGGTGAACAAGCGCCTTGAGCACGCCCTTGTAAAAGGTCTGACCGACTTTATCGAGGAAGACACCGAAGAGGCCCGCCAGCAGGCGGCGCGCCCGCTGGACGTGATTGAAGGCCCGCTGATGGACGGCATGAACGTGGTCGGCGATCTGTTCGGCGAGGGCAAGATGTTCCTGCCCCAGGTGGTGAAATCGGCCCGGGTGATGAAGCGGGCGGTGGCCTACCTTAACCCCTATATCGAGGCCACCAAGGCGGTGGGTCAGAGCAACGGCAAGATTGTGATGGCCACGGTCAAGGGCGACGTGCACGACATCGGCAAGAACATCGTCGGTGTGGTGTTGCAGTGCAATAACTTTGAGGTGGTGGACCTGGGAGTTATGGTGCCCTGCGAGACCATCCTTAAGACCGCCCGGGAAACCAACGCCGACATGATTGGCCTGTCGGGGCTGATCACCCCGTCACTGGATGAAATGGTACACGTGGCCAAGGAAATGCAGCGTCAGGGCTTCAAGATCCCGCTGCTGATCGGCGGCGCTACCACCTCCAAGGCTCATACCGCGGTCAAGATTGAGCAGAACTACGACGAGCCGGTGGTGTATGTGTCCAACGCTTCCCGCGCCGTGGGCGTGGTGCAGAGCCTGCTGAGTGAGACCAACAAGCCGGCCTTTGTGGCGCGGCTCAATCAGGAATACGAGGTGGTGCGGGATCAGCACGCCCGCAAAAAGCCCCGCACCAAACCGGTGACCCTGGCCGAGGCCCGGGCCAACAAGGTGAACATCGACTGGGACGCTTACACCCCGCCGGTGCCGGTGAAACCGGGCATTCATGAATTCCGCAACGCGCCCATCTCGGTGCTGCGGGAATACATCGACTGGACGCCGTTTTTCCTCACCTGGTCACTGGCGGGCAAGTATCCGCGCATTCTGGAAGACGAGGTGGTGGGTGAAGAAGCCAAACGCCTGTTCGCCGATGCCAACGCCATGCTCGACACCCTGGAGGCAGAGGGTGAGCTGAGCTGTGCCGGGGTGATCGGTCTGTTTCCCGCCAACAGCGTGGGCGACGACGTGGAAATCTACGCCGACGAGTCCCGCTCGCAAGTGCTGCACACGCTGCGCTTTTTGCGTCAGCAGACCGAGAAGAAGGATGGTTTCCCCAACTACTGCCTGGCCGACTATGTGGCGCCCAAGGGCAGCAAGCCGGACTACATCGGCGGCTTTGCGGTTACCGGTGGCATCGGCGAGGACGAGATCGTCAAGCGTTACAAGGATGCTCACGACGATTACAACGCCATCATGGCCAGCGCCGTGGCAGACCGGCTGGCGGAGGCCTTTGCCGAGTACATGCACCTTAAGGTGCGGCGGGAGTACTGGGGCTATGCCCCGGACGAAACGCTCAACAACGACGAGCTGATCCGCGAAAAGTATCAGGGCATTCGTCCGGCGCCGGGCTATCCCGCCTGTCCTGAGCACACCGAAAAAGGCACCCTGTGGCAGTGGCTGGACGTGGAAAACCGCATCGGCATGAAGCTGACCGAGTCCTACGCCATGTGGCCGGGAGCGGCAGTGTCGGGCTTCTATTTCTCCTATCCGGACACCCGCTACTTCGCGGTGGCCCGCATTCAGGAAGACCAGCTGCTGGATTATGCCGCGCGTAAAGGTATGACCAGAGAAGACGCTGAAAAGTGGCTTGCCCCTAACCTGAGTGACTGATGAATCAAAGGCGCCTCTGGCGCCTTTTTGATAAATATTTATCCGTCTTGTTCTGCATCAGTTCAGCAGGGTATATGCTTGTTACTATAAACGGATTTATTAGTGTTAAAAGCTGTGTCTGTGTGCCCTTGCGTCAGGCTGCTGCATCAGGATAAAACTGGTGCTGGACAGTGCTGATTCCCTGGCGTAATTTCAGGCAGCTTTTTAAAAGTGGGAGGAGGTTCCCATGTTTACTGTATCCCGCCCGGGAAAAACTATCTCACAATTACTTGGTTTTTTGCTGCTGGTTTGTCTGACGACTCAGGCTCACGCCAATCCACGTTATGCGGCCATCGTGATCGACGCCGAAAACGGCACAGTACTGCATGCGGCTAATGCTGATGCCAGCCGCTATCCGGCGTCACTCACTAAAATGATGACCCTCTACCTGTTGTTTGATGCCATGGAGCAGGGGCGCATGAGCCTGAATACTGCAATGCCGGTGTCGGCACATGCGGCTTCCATGCCACAAACCAATATTCAGCTCAAAAAAGGCGACAGACTGAAAGTAAAAGATGCCATTCCGGCGTTGATAGTACGCTCGGCCAATGACGTGGCTGTGGTGGTGGCCGAGGCCCTGGGGGGGAGCGAGAGCGCCTTTGCCAAACGTATGACGGCCAAGGCCAGAGAGCTGAAAATGTACAATACCACCTTTCGTAATGCCTCGGGCCTGCCCGACAGCCAGCAAATTTCCACTGCCCGGGATTTGGCTACCCTGTCGTTGCGGCTGATGAAGGATTACCCGGGCTATTATCATTATTTTTCCACCACGTCCTTTACCTATAAGGGTAAAACCTACCATAGCCATAATCGCATGGTGCAGAATGCGCCCGGGGTGGATGGCATGAAGACCGGTTATATTCGTGCGTCCGGCTTTAATGTGGCGACCTCGGCATTGCGGGATGATCGCCGTGTGGTAGGTGTGGTGATGGGGGGTAAAACCGCTCAGTCCCGGGATCAGCATATGGCTTCACTGATTGACCGCAGCATAGGGCGTGCTACTCAGGTTGCCAGGGTAACGCAGGTGCCTGCTGCCGATCGACTGGTCGTTCGTACGCGCACTGTGCGCCAGACAGTAAAACAAGCGCCGAATACTCAGCCACCTCAAGTCCCGGCGGCTGATCCTTTATTTCATGGGGACTGGGCAGTACAAATTGGCTCTTTCCGTATGCCGGAGCAGGCCAGGGACAGAGCCTCGGATGCTGCACGCCGGCTGGGTGATCTGGCGCAGGCCAGGGCGGCTGTTACTGAAGTGGAAATCAGCAACCGGACCCTGTTTCGTGCCCGCCTGATAGGTTTTGAAGAAAAGCAGGCACAGAATGCCTGTCAGCACCTGTCCCGGCAAGGGATGGATTGTCTGGTAGTTCGGCTCTGAGTCCGCATCAGGCGTAGTGCGTAAATACGAAAAAAGGGCAACATTGCTGTTGCCCTTTTTTCGGTCGTCCTGACGGCTCTGTTCCGTGAACCTGATGGCTCCCTGCCATATCCCTGACTGTATTTCACTCCGTGAAATGGTCCGCTTCCCGATCCTTCGGTGTGTCCTGGTCGTTCCTGACCGCGTGTCGTCCTGACCCGCTTCACATCTTCAACCCTGAAGGTGTCCTTGCCGCCTTTCCCGGCGGTGTCCTTGTGCCATTCCTGGCCGGCCTTTCTTCCTGAGAGGCCCTGTGCTTCCTTGCGAGAAGAATAGTAACCCGAACCGGCAATACCGAAAGTCCGGTTTTCAGGCTGACTAAAGTGTCAGGAATGGTTAATAAATGGCATCTTGCTGAATGTAAAGGTGAAAATTTATTCTTTAAGGACTTTGGCCGCATCACAAAAGCATATTATCTGAAGTCAGCTTGAGAGATCTCGCACAAAGCAGCGGGGTTATTGTCAGACTTTGGTCTCATGGTCCAGTAACCAGCGCTTACGTGTCAGGCCACCGGCATAGCCGGTAAGGCTGCCATTGGCACCAATGACCCGGTGGCAGGGAATGATAATGGGAATGGGATTGCGGCCATTGGCGGCGCCGACGGCCCGCACGGCCCTGGGATTGCCGATGGCGGCAGCAATATCGCTGTAACTGCGCTTTTCGCCCCAGGGTATGGCTAACAGCGCTTGCCACACTCGCTGCTGAAAGGGGGTGCCGGCAGGAGCCAGTGGCAGCGAAAAGCGGGTCAGCTCACCGACAAAGTAGGCATTCAGCTGGTCACAGGCCAATGTGAGCAGTGGGCTGCCGGGTACCGTTTCCGGCACGGGCTCATCAAGAAAAATAATACGGGTAATGGCCTCGGCGCTGGTTTCAATGCGCAAAGGGCCGCAGGGGCTGGTCAGAATGGTATGCATCACCATGGCTCACTCTGAGAATGTGGCCAGCGGCCAGATATCATAGGCCGGCTCTTCATAGGGGTGGGCCGTACGCAGGGCGGCCAGGGCCTGTTTAATCAGATGATCTTCGCATACCAGCTCAATGCGCAGCTCATCCACCCGCTCCAGCTCGCCGGCTGTGCCCAGAAAGGGGTTGGCACCGGCCAAAGGGCGAAACTGACCTTGCCCGCGCGTTTCAAAACAGCACTGGTCATAATCACCGATTTTGCCGGCACCGGTGGCAAACACCGCCTGTTTCACCGCATCGGCATGGGTTTCAGGAACAAAAAATACCAGCTTGTACATGATGCCTCCCTGTTATGGCCGGGGTTAAGGGGGTGTGCAAGAGTGGGCGTTAACGTTCGAAGTATGTGAAATATAACAGAATTCCTTGCTTCAAGAGTGGTTTATTCCACACAGGGAGTGAATAATGAATGTTCCTGACGCGATCGGAACTGGCTCATGAATCAAGCACACAACCTGATCCGCCGGCTGTTTTCACGGCATACCGGCAGCTTGCTGCCACTGGTGATGCTGGGCGTCTTAACCGGCATCGCAGCCAGTTTGGTAATGATGAGTTTTTTGCTGATTCTTAATGCCACCCTGGGTGGCCTTAACGGTAATAATCTGGAAGACTTCGAGTCACTGGCCTGGTACTGGCAGCTGGGGCTGCCGGTGCTGGGCAGCGCCTTGCTGATCCTGTTATATCATTTCACTCCCCGGAACTGGCAGTCGGTAGGGCTGGCCTATGTACTGGAGCGGCTGCAGTTTGGGCAGGGACGCATTCCTGCCGGCAATATCGGCTTTCAGTTCGTGGCCGCTCTTGTTGCCCTTGGCTCGGGTCACAGTGTGGGCCGGGAAGGGCCTGCTGTACATATGGGGGCGGGCATTGCCAGCCAGGTGGGGCAAGTGACCGGCAGGCCACCCAGCCAGCTACGGCTGTTGCTGGGGTGCGGAACGGCAGCGGCCATTTCTGCTGCCTTTAATACGCCCCTGGCGGGTGTGCTGTTTGCCATGGAAGTGGTGTTGATGGAATACAGCCTGCTGGGGTTTGCGCCCATCATTGCAGCCGCCATCACTGCGTCGGCCCTGACCGGCGCGCTGTTGGGAGAGCATGCCATTCTGGAGCCGGTTCAGCTGTCGCTGGCATCCTATCAGGACATTCCGGGTCTGTTGATCACCGGTTTGTGGGTGGGGCTGCTGGCCGTCTTGTTTCAGCGGCTGGTGCTGGTATTTGTTCGCGTTCCGCTTAAGTCCCGGTCGCTCAGACTGTTGCTGGCGGGCACTATTACCGGTGTGCTGGCGCTGGCTGCGCCACAAATTCTTGGTTCCGGTTACGACACCATCAATATTATGCTGAACGAGGGCCTGCCCTGGCTGCTGTTACTGGTGATACTGGCAGGCAAACTGCTGGCCACGGCAGCGGCCATCGGTCTGGGCGTGCCCGGCGGCCAGATTGCGCCTACCCTGATGCTGGGTGTTTGCGCCGGCGGTATAGCCGGGGCGCTTATTCCCGGCACTTCGGATCCGGCACTTTATGCGTTGCTTGGCATGGCTGCCATGATGAGTGCCGTCCTTCATGCGCCGCTGGCTGCCATTGCCACCGTGCTGGAGCTGTCGCTCAGTGCCGAGTCCATGTTACCGGCCATGATAGTGGTGCTGGGAGCCAACCTGTTGTGCCAGCATGGTTTTCATCTTCCTTCGCTGGTTATCACTCAGCTTCGCGTGCGTGGGCAGGAGCTGCAAACTCATCCAGTGCGCACGGCGCTGGCCCAGCGTTATCTGTCGGAGCTGGCCGATATGAGCCTGGTGCACTGGAACGGAAAGGGAGTACCACCTGTCACCAGAGCCCCGGTGCTGATAGTGCAGCGAGATCAGCATTACTATTTGCTGGCCGCAGCCCAGCTTGACGAAAACACCAGTGCCGAAGAGCTGGACAAGCTGCTGACTCCAGGCCGCCGGTTACAGCTGCTGGAGCAGGATATGTCGTTATTGGAAGCCCTGCGCAGTCTGCAAGGTGAGCCCGGTGCCGGCTTTCTGGTGCCGGTTCGGCGCGGTCAGGGGCTGGTCACCCGCAGCCGCCTGGTACGCATGCTGACAGAAGAAGGAGGCTTATATTGAGTACACAAAAACCGGGCTGGCAGCTGTCGGCAAACCGGTTGAGCCTGACGGGAGACTGGACTCTGGCGCATTATGCATATTTGCAGCAGATCCTGCAGCCGCTGCCGGCGGAGCAGGTCACAGCGCTGGAAGCAGCAGGTCTGACCCGGCTGGATACCGCGGGTGCCGGCCTGTTGTGGCAACAACTGGGTAGTGGCCTGCCGGTATTGGCGCAGCAGGCCGAAAATCTGAGTGACAAGCAGACATCGTTGTTACTGGCAGTTACGGAAGTGATGGCGCAGCGTGAGCCGGTGCCAGCGGTCATGTCCCGCTGGAGTGACGGGCTGGCCCGGCTGGGACAGCGCGTGGACCGGGGCTGGCTGCAGGGCAAGATGCTGCTGGGATTTACCGGCCTGACTCTGAACACGGCAGCGGGGCTGATGTTCCGGCCATCTCAGTGGCGCATCACTGCGTTGGTGGCACAGATGCAGCAGTGTGGGCTGAATGCGGTGCCCATAGTGGCGCTGCTGACCTTTCTGGTGGGGGCCGTGGTAGCCTTTCTCGGCGCTACCGTGCTGGAGAACTTCGGTGCCACCATCTATACGGTAGATCTGGTGGCTTACAGTTTTATGCGTGAGTTTGGTGTGCTGCTGACGGCTATTTTGCTGGCCGGCCGTACCGCCAGTGCTTTTACTGCCCAGCTGGGTGCCATGAAAGTGAATCAGGAGCTGGATGCTCTGCGCGCACAGGGGCTGGATCCCGTGGCACTGTTGGTGTTACCCCGATTGCTGGCGTTATTGCTGACCCTGCCGTTACTGGCGTTTATTGCCGTGCTCAGCGGTCTGCTTGGTGGTGCTCTGGTGGGCATGTTGTCGCTGGATATTTCGCTGACTCAGTATTTGGCCATAGTACAGCAGGTGCCCTTGCAGCATTTGCTGGTAGGACTGGGCAAGGCGCCCGTGTTTGCGGTGCTGATTGCGCTTATCGGCTGCCTGGAAGGGTTCAAGGTTTCGGGCAGCGCTCAGTCGGTAGGGGAACACACCACCTCCAGTGTGGTGCAGTCCATTTTTGTGGTGATATTGCTGGATGCGGTGGCGGCGCTGTTTTTAATGGAGATGGGCTGGTGACGGACGCCCTTATTCGCGTGCGGGGCTTGCGCAATTGCTTTGGCTCCCAGGTGGTGCACGAGCAGCTGGATCTGGATGTGATGCCGGGAGAAATTCTGGGGCTGGTGGGGGGATCCGGCAGTGGCAAGTCGGTACTGCTGCGTTCCATTATTGGCCTGCATCGTCCCGATGCCGGCGAAGTACGCCTGTGGCAGCAGGATCTGCTGACCCTGCCGGCGACAGAACGCAGCCAGCTGGAACGGCGTATGGGAGTTCTGTTTCAGAACGGTGCTTTGTTTTCTTCGCTCACTGTGCTGGAAAACGTGGCTTTGCCGCTGGTGGAGCATGCCGGCCTGAGCTGGCAGCAGGCAGTAAAGCTGGCCGATATCAAGCTGGCACTGGCAGGCTTGCCGGCACTGGCGGGGCATCGTTATCCGGCCAATCTGTCCGGTGGTATGGTCAAGCGGGCCGCGCTGGCCCGGGCGCTGGCGCTGGATCCCCAGGTTCTGTTTCTGGATGAGCCCACCGCAGGGCTGGATCCGGTCTCTGCCTCGGCGTTTGATCGTCTGTTGCTGACATTACGCAATGCACTGGATTTGACGGTGGTGCTGGTCACTCATGATCTGGATACCCTTTATACCTGTTGCGACCGGGTGGCGGTGCTGGGGCGAAAGCGGGTACAGACGGTGGGACAGCTGACGCAGGTAGCGGCCTTTGATGATCCCTGGATTCAGGATTATTTTCACGGCCCGCGGGGCAGAGCGGCACAATATGCTGCTCAAGGTAATAAGGAGTAACCCATGGAAACCCGGGCTCATCACGTACTGGTGGGATTGTTTACCCTGCTGACAGCTGCGGCAACCCTGCTGTTTGCGCTTTGGCTGGCCAAAATGGGAGATAACAGCGAGCTGCGCCGCTATGACATCGTGTTTACCGAGCCGGTATCCGGGCTGTCGGTAGGCAGTGCCGTGCAATATAGCGGTATTCGTGTGGGTGAGGTAGAAAGCCTGACCCTGAATCCGCGGGATCCCCGTCAGGTGCGAGCCCGGGTGCGTATTGCCGCCGATGCGCCGGTGAAAACCGACACGCAGGCACGGCTGGCGCTGACCAACATTACCGGTGCTGCCAATATTGCGCTCAGCCACGGCTCGCCTGACAGTCCGCTGTTATTGCAGAATGAGGATGATATTCCGGTAATACGGGCGGAGCCTTCCCCCCTTACTCAGCTCAGAGTCAGTACTGAAGAGCTGCTGGTGGGGCTGAATACGCTACTGGAGAATGCCAATCGTCTGCTGACCCCGCAAAATGCCGAACACGTTACGCATATTTTAGCCAGCCTGGACACAGTAACCGCCGGGCTGGCACAGCAGCAAGGCAGCCTGCAGCAAGGAGTCACTTCGCTGACCGATGCTGCCCGCCGGCTGGATGCGCTGATGGTTCGGCTCGATACTCAGCTGGCCCGTCATGGTGAGCCGCTGCTGGCCAACACCGCCGCCACCGCTGCCAGCCTGCAGCGTCTGAGCGAGCGGCTGGAGCAATTGCTTGCCCGGCAGCAGCCGGCGCTGGAAGCGGGCGCGCAGGGGCTGGCGGGTGTGGAGCCGGCCCTGCGTGAGCTGCGCCGAACCCTGCGAACCCTGGGTGATGTGACCCGACAGCTGCAGCAGAACCCGGCCGGCACCTTGCTGGAACGTGAGCAAATGGAGGTGTTTGAGCCATGAAACAAATCATGCTTCTGCTGTTTATATTGGGACTGACAGCCTGCTCGGTATTACCGCCGGCTCAGCCGGTCAGCCAGTACCGGCTGGCACCGGCCGCCCCGGTGGCTGAACAGGCCTCGCTCACGTTGAAAGGGCTGCGCCTGGCCCGGCCTCAGGCAGTGGGCGTGCACACCGGCAACCGTTTGTTGGTGCTGACCGGGCAGCAGTCTTATCAGGCCTATGGCGATGCGCGCTGGAATGCGCCCATGCCGTTGCTGTGGCAAGACTGGCTGCTGGATGCCCTGTGGCAGGATGGCCGTTTTGATGCTCTCAGCCGGGAAGAAGACAGCATGCAGGCAGGCTGGGAGCTGGCGGGCACCTTGCGCGCCTTTGAGGTGGATGTCAGCCAGGGCCGGCCCCAGGCCCTGATCCGCTTTGACGCCCAGCTGTTGCGCACCAGCGACCGGCGCATTGTGGCCAGCCGTCGTTTTGAGCAGCGGGCCGAGCTGGCCAGCCGCGATGCAGCTGCGGCCGTGGCGGGACTGAGCCAGGCCGCCAATCGGCTGGCTGCCGAGCTGAGCCACTGGCTGCTGATCCAGACGCCATGACGCGGCGGCTGCTGTGGCTGCTATATTGGTTGGCGGCACCGCTGCCGGCGGCGGAGGCACTCAAGGTGGAAGTGCTGCAGAGCCTGCCGCACGATATTCGTGCCTTTACACAGGGGCTGGAGTGGCATGAGGGCCTTCTGTATCAAAGCACCGGCCTGTATGGCCAGTCCAGTATCAGGGTGCTGAATGCCGGTAACGGTAAGCTGAAGCAACAGCGGCCTTTGTCCGGTAGTCTGTTCGGCGAAGGCATTACTCGGGTGGGTAACCGCTTGATCCAGCTGACCTGGAAAGAAGGCCGGGCGCTGGTATGGCGGTTGCCTGAGCTTGCCATGGAAAGCGGCTTTACCTATGAGGGAGAAGGCTGGGGCCTGTGTTATGACGGCAGGCACTTATGGATGAGCGACGGCTCGGCCAGTTTACAGCAGCGCCGCCTTAGTGACTTTGGCCTGCAGCAGCGGCTGCCGGTGACCCTGAATGGCAAGCTTCAATATCAGCTGAATGCCCTGGCCTGTGTGGGCGAGCATATTTACGCCAATGTGTGGAAGCAGAGCCATATTTTACGTATTCACAAGGCCAGCGGCAGGGTTGATGGTGTGATTGATGCCACGGTGCTGCTGCCTTTGAGTGGTCGCATCAAGGATGCCGATGCGGTACTGAATGGCATTGCCCATGACCCACAAACCGGTGATTTTTACCTCACCGGCAAGTGGTGGTCCAGATTGTTCAGGGTTCGTTTTGTGCCGGCTGACTGAGGCTGTTACCCCAGCATGGGCCGTAAAAAACGGGCAGTGTGAGACGCTTCGTGTTTCGCTACGGCTTCAGGGGTGCCGGCCACCAGGATCTCACCGCCGCCGCTGCCCCCTTCCGGCCCCAGATCCACGATCCAGTCGGCGGTTTTGATCACGTCCAGGTTGTGCTCGATGATCACCACCGTATTGCCGTGATCCCGCAGCCGGTGCAGCACCGTCAGCAACAGCTGAATATCGTGAAAATGCAGGCCTGTGGTGGGCTCGTCGAGAATATACAGGGTCTGGCCGGTGTCCCGCTTCGACAGCTCCCGGGCCAGCTTGACCCGCTGGGCCTCGCCGCCCGACAGGGTAGTGGCGGACTGACCCAAACGAATATAGGATAGGCCCACGTCCATCAGGGTCTGCAGCTTGCGGGCAATGGCGGGCACAGGGGCAAAGAAATCGCAGGCTTCCTCCACCGTCATTTCCAGCACCTCGTGAATGCTCTTGCCCTTGTAGCGGATTTCCAGAGTTTCCCGGTTGTAACGCTTGCCTTTGCACACATCGCAGGGCACATAGACGTCGGGCAGAAAGTGCATTTCTACCTTGATCACGCCGTCGCCCTGGCAGGCCTCGCAGCGGCCGCCTTTGACGTTAAAGGAGAAGCGGCCCGGCTTGTAGCCACGGGAGCGGGCTTCCTGAGTGCCGGAGAACAACTCACGAATGGGCGTGAAAATGCCGGTGTAGGTGGCCGGATTGGAGCGGGGCGTGCGGCCGATGGGGCTCTGATCGATGTCCACCACCTTGTCCAGCTTGTCGAGGCCGTGAATGGCAGAGTAGGGCGCCGGCTGACTCACCGTGGCCTTGTTCAGCTCGCGATGAGCGAGGGGAAACAGGGTGTCGTTGATCAGGGTCGATTTGCCCGAGCCGGACACGCCGGTAACACAGGTCATCAGCCCCAGAGGTAATTCGAGGTTCACCTGTTTGAGGTTGTTGCCGCTGGCGCCTTCAAGTCGCAGCCAGTGCTCGCCCACCGGCGTGCGCTGCGCCGGCACCGCAATGGCCTCACGGCCCGAGAGATAGGCACCGGTAAGCGACTCCGGGTTGGCCATCACCTCTGCCGGTGTGCCCTGAGCCACTATCTGGCCGCCGTGTACGCCGGCACCGGGACCGATATCCAGCACATGATCGGCGGCGCGAATGGCGTCTTCATCGTGCTCCACCACGATCACGGTATTGCCCAGATCCCGCAGGTGAGTAAGCGTGGCCAGCAGTCGTTCGTTATCGCGCTGGTGCAGGCCGATACTGGGCTCGTCCAGCACATACATAACCCCCACCAGGCCGGCACCAATCTGGCTGGCCAGACGAATGCGCTGGGCCTCGCCGCCGGACAGGGTCTCGGCACTGCGGGACAGGGTCAGGTAATTGAGCCCCACATTAACCAGAAAGCCCAGCCGCTCGGTAATTTCCTTCAGAATTTTATCGGCAATCTGCGCCTTCTGGCCATCCAGCTGCAGCCCGGTGAAAAAGGCATGGGCCTCACCAATGGCCATGTCGGACACCCGGGGCAGATTGTGATCCGCCACAAACACATGACGGGCGGCTTCCTTCAGCCGAGTGCCGCCGCAGCCCGGGCAGGCCCGGTTGCTCTGATATTTGGCCAGCTCTTCCCGCACCGAGTTGGACTCGGTCTCCCGGTAGCGCCGCTCCATGTTGTGCACTATGCCCTCAAAAGGGTGCTTGCGCACCAGCACATCGCCGCGGTCATTCATGTAGCGGAATTCTACATTGGCCCGGCCCGAGCCATAGAGCACGGCCTTTTGAATGGGCTTGGACAGGCTTTCAAAAGGGGCTTCCAGATCAAAGTCGTAATGCTCTGCCAGGGACTTGAGCATCTGGTAATAATAATAACTGCGCTTGTCCCAGCCGCGAATGGCACCGCCCGCCAGGCTCAGCTCGGGGTTGGACACCACCTTGTCGGGGTCAACAATCTGCTGGGCACCCAGGCCGTCGCACTGCTCGCAGGCCCCCGCCGGGTTGTTAAAGGAAAAAATGCGCGGCTCCAGCTCGGCAATGGAGTAACCACACTCCGGGCAGGCAAAGTTGGCGGAAAACACCAGCGGCTCTTCCTGCTCATCGTCCATGCTCACCACAGAGGCGATACCGCCGGAGAGCTCCAGCGCCGCCTCAAAAGACTCTGCCAGCCGCAGCTGCAGATCGTCCCGCACCTTGAATCTGTCTACCACCACTTCAATGGTGTGTTTCTTTTGTAATTCCAGCGCCGGCGGATCCGACAGATCGCAGACTTCGCCGTCGATGCGGGCACGAATGAAGCCTTGGGCCGACAGGTTGTCGAGCAGCTTGCTGTGCTCACCCTTGCGGTTGCGCACTACCGGGGCCAGCAGCATCAGCCGCTTGCCCTCTGGCTGCTCCAGCACCTTGTCTACCATCTGGCTGATGGTCTGGGCCGCCAGCGGTAACTCATGGGTAGGACAGCGAGGCTCACCCACCCGGGCAAACAACAGCCGCAGATAATCATGAATTTCGGTAATGGTACCTACCGTAGATCGGGGGTTGTGGGACGTGGATTTCTGCTCGATGGAAATAGCGGGTGACAGGCCTTCGATATGATCCACATCGGGCTTTTCCATCAGCGAGAGAAACTGGCGGGCGTAGGCAGACAGCGATTCCACATAGCGGCGCTGCCCTTCGGCATACAGGGTATCAAAAGCCAGGGACGACTTGCCCGAGCCCGACAGACCGGTGATGACGATCAGTTTATCTCTGGGTAATTCCAGGCTGATGTTCTTCAGGTTGTGGGTGCGCGCTCCGCGAACGTCAATTTTATCCATCTGCAGCATGACCAAGTTTTAAACGAGACCGGCTAGTATGGCACTGGATGAATAGCCAGCCAAGGGTACATTGGGGGATTAATCTTGACCGGCGCTCCGTGCTAGACTGCTGCTCTTTTGTGAACAATAACAGCGGAACAGTATTCATGAGCGAACAGCAAGGTTTTAGTCCGCGGGAGCGGCGAGCCTCTTTTACCCTGGCCAGCATCTTTGGCATGCGTATGCTGGGCCTGTTCATGATCATGCCGGTGTTTGCCCTTTATGGTGGCAGCCTGGACGGCTTCTCACCGTTGTGGGTAGGCATTGCCATCGGCGCCTATGGCCTGACCCAGGCCATATTACAGATTCCGGCGGGCTGGCTGTCGGATCGCATTGGCCGTAAGCCGGTTATCTATGGCGGTCTTGCGCTGTTTGCTGCCGGTTCAGTGGTCGCGGCCATGTCCGAATCGGTTTATGGCGTGGTGGCTGGCCGGGTGCTGCAGGGTAGCGGTGCCATCGCCGGTGCCATTCTGGCACTGGCCGCTGATATCACCCGGGAAGAGCACCGTACCAAGGCCATGGCCATTATCGGCGTGTGCATCGGCATTTCCTTTGCGGTGGCCATGGTGGCTGGCCCGCTGCTGGCAGCCCAGTTCGGTCTGGCCGGCGTGTTCTGGACCACGGCGGTGCTGGCAGTGGTGGGCATGCTGATGGTACGCCTGCTGCTGCCGGACTCGGTCAGTAAGGGTCAAATCCGTGACGTGACCGCGGCCCCCGAGCTGTTGGGCCGGCTGCTGAAAGACAAACAACTGCTGCGGCTGGACTTTGGCATTATGCTGCTGCACCTGAGCCTGACGGCGGTGTTTGTGGCTTTTCCGCTGTCGCTGGTGGACGCCGGTCTGGTACGGGAGCATCACTGGTGGCTGTATTTTCCCACTCTGCTGGCATCCTTTGTGCTGATAGTGCCGTTTTTGATCCTCGGTGCCCGGCGCAATATGAACAAGCTGCTGTTTCAGGCCTCCATTCTGGTGATGATGGTGGCCCTGGTGCTGATGGCGGTGGCAGGCACTCAACTGTGGCTGCTGGTGCTGGCCATGGTGCTGTACTTTACTGCTTTTAATTTTATGGAAGCCTCGCTGCCGGCGTTTTTATCCATGCTGGCCCCGGTGGGCGGCAAGGGCACTGCCATGGGCATCTATTCCACCAGTCAGTTTCTTGGTGCCTTTATCGGCGGTGTGGCCGGTGGTGCTCTCTATCAGAAACTGGGCGGCTCCGGTGTATTTTTGCTGGTGGCGCTGGCCATGGTGTTCTGGTTCTGGTTGTCGGCAGGCATGACCAATGTCAGCCGGGTTCGGTCTCATATTCTGCCTATCGGTGTTAAGATAGAAACAGAGTCTGCCCGCAGCCAGCTGCTGCAGCGGCTGATGGCGCTGCCGGGAGTGCATGAGGCGTTGATCATTCCCGATGAAGGCGCTGCCTACCTTAAGGTAGATGGCAATATTTTTGAACTGGATCAGGCCAAACGCCTGATCAACCTGTGAGTACGGAGCAAGTTATGGCCAATAGAGGCATCAACAAAGTCATCCTGATCGGGCATCTGGGTCAGGATCCCGAAGTGCGCTATATGCCTAACGGCAATGCCGTCGCCAATATTACTCTGGCCACCAGTGAGACCTGGCGTGACAAGCAGAGCGGCGAACAACGTGAGCGTACAGAATGGCATCGGGTAGTATTTTTCGGCAAGCTGGCAGAAATTGCCGGTGAGTATTTGCGCAAGGGCTCTCAGGTGTATGTGGAAGGCCGGCTGCAAACCCGAAAATGGCAGGATCAGGGTGGCCAGGATCGCTATACCACCGAAGTGGTAGTGGACATGGGCGGTACCATGCAGATGCTGGGCGGACGTCCGCAGGGCGGCGGTCAGCAAAGTCAGGGTGGCTGGAACCAGGGCCAGCAGGGCGGTGGTCAGCCGCAGGGCAACTGGGGCCAGCAGCAGGGTAGCGGACAGCAGGGTGGTCAGCCGCAATATGGTGGCAGCCAGCCCCAGCAGCAGCCCCAAAGCCAGCCCCAGCAGAAACCACAAAGTCAGCCGGTATACAATGAACCGCCCATGGACTTTGATGACGATATTCCGTTCTGACGGAGCGCCTCAAGACCCCGCTTTGGCGGGGTCTTTTTATTGGCATACGTTAAAAACTGCACGATACTGAGTTGATTACGAGTGGGTTCGCCTGAATCTGCATTAAAAGGAAACCGCCGGCAGGGTGCCGGCCGCAAGGAAAGCACATGAAGTTTACCAATCAGTTTATTACCACCATCACCCTGTGTGTGCTGGCGGCGGTACTGATGGTGTTGATTGGTGCCGGGCTCAGCTTTTATCAGATGGGCATTGCCTATCAGCAGCGTCAGGTTGATGCAGTGGTACGCATGGTGGATGAATCCTGGCAGCCTGAGAGTACTGCTCAGCCCAATATTGATCGCTGGTTGCCGGCGCTGCTGGATACGAACGAACTCATTGTTTTTACTGTGCATGATCAGCATAAAGAGTATTACCGGTCTGGTCTGACTCAGCCGCTGGCGAGTGATGAAATCAGCGAGCAGTACGACAGAGCACTCACCAGTCATGACGGGCTTTTTGTCAGGCTGGTCCTGCGCCCGCCTTTTTACCATATAGACCATTCTCTGGCTGCGGTATCCGGTCTGACCGGTGCCATTATGCTGGTGTTTGCCGGACTGTTGCTCAGTCTGCGCTGGTTTCGCCGGCAGCTGCGTGGTGCCGAACTGCTTGAGCAGCGTGGCCGGCTGATCCTGGACGGCCGGCTCAGTATGCTGCAACACAGCCCGAAAGAAGAGTGGCCTCAGGCTGCCAGCCGCGCTCTGGATAAGCTGATGGCTGACTTGCGTGAAGCCCGTAAGGAGCGTAGTCGCTTTGACACTTTTATTCGGGCCAATGTGTTTGTTGATCGCAATATTGGCATCGGCAACCGGGTGTTTTTTGATAACCGGCTGGAAGCGGCGCTGAATGACTCAGCCAGTCAATCAGCTGCATTATTGCTGGTAGAGCTGCAGGATCTGGAGCACATCAACCATAAACTGGGCCATGACAGAGGTGATGAGCTGCTCAGCTCGGCGTCGGTGTATCTGGGACACCTGATCCGGCGTTATCCCGGTGCCCTGCAGGCCCGCTATACCGGTAATACCTTTGCGCTGATGTTTCCCAACACGGTAGAAAGCGAAGCCCAGGAGGCCGCCCGGCAGGTGCTTAAACTGCTGCGTCGGCTGCACTGGCCTGATGTCGTCAAAGAGCCGGCGGTTTATATCGGCGGTGTTTGTTTTCGCTTTGGCGAACAGTTACATCAGATAGAAGAAGAGGCCGAGCTGGCGTTACGCAGCGCTGCCCTACAGGGTGGTGACGGCTACTTTATGTACTATAAGGGGCTGACCGAAGAAAGCAGTGGCAAAGGTACGGTACGATGGCGCACTTTGCTTGGACGTCTGCTGGAGCAGGATGCCATACTACTGGACCGTCAGGGTATTTACAGCGCTGCAGAGGCCACTCCCGAGAGCATTGAATTGCTTGCCCGTATTCATGATGAGCAGGGGCGGGAGCTGGCTGCCGGTCATTTTCTGCCCATGGCAGAGAAGTGTGGTTTGCTGCAGGATCTGGATCGCTGCATTATGTTGCAAAGCCTGACGGCACTACAAGACGCTGACCGCAAGGCGGTGCTGGCTGTTAACCTGTCGGTCGCCAGTATCCTTAACCGGAGTTTTCACCGCTGGCTGGTGTTTGAACTGATCCAGTTGCCCAGGCCTTTGCTTCATGAGCTGGTCATTGAGCTGTCTGAAGCGGGCGTAGGCCGGCACTTTCTGGAGCTGGTAAAACCACTGCGGGCGCTGAAGGCGCTGGGCTGCCGGCTGGCGGTGGACCATGTTGGCCAGGATGTGGTCAGCACTCAGTACATCAAGGATTATGATCTAGATTACCTCAAGCTGCACCCCAGCCTGGTCAGAGATATTGACAAGAAATCGGTGAATCAGATGGCGGTGCGCAGTCTGTTGGGTAACTGCATGGGCAATCATACCCGGGTGATAGCGGTGGGCGTGGAAACCGAAGCAGAGTGGACCTGCCTGAAGCAGTTGGGCGTGCATGCCGGACAGGGATATTATTTTTCCTGTCCTGAGCGTTTTCAGCTGACTTGAGACCTTGCACTTTGCAGGCCACCGGTATGCAAAAATATCAGCCGGCTATCGGGCGGGTAACAGCCGGCCTCAATATCACGAAACAACCCCAGCATGGCCTTGCCACTGTATATAGGCTCCAGCGGAATGCCCAATGCTGTGCTCAGGGCCGTAATGGCGCTGCGGTCTTCGACGGAGCATTTGGCATAGCCACCGCCATGATGATTCAGGCGTAACCGCCAGCCGTTATCTGATTCAGCAGGGGCATACAGCTGCTGCACCGTCCGGGCCAGCCAGTCTTTGCCTTTGAGTACGGCATAGCCGGTAAGGTGTGTGTGTTCGGGGCGGGCTGACAACAAGCCCGCCAGGGTACCGCCGCTGGCCACCGGCAGGATCAGCTGGTCGCATGCTGGCAGCTCTTGCCACAACTCGGCCACACCAGGCAGGGCCAGCTCGCAGCTGCCGCCTTCAGGAATAAGATAAAAACCGGGGTAGCGGCGGCGCAGTTCGGCAAGAAAATCAGCATGGTGGCGGCGGCGATAGGTTTGACGGTCTACAAACGCCAGCTGCATGCCCCAGCCTTGCGCATCGGACAGGGTGGGGTTGGCGGCGTATTCGGGCTCACCACGTACTATGCCGACGGTAGGCATTCCCAGTGTATGGCCGGCGGCAGCCAGTGCATGTAAGTGATTGGACCAGGCTCCGCCAAAGCTGAGCAGGCCGGCCGCCTGCTCCGACAGCGCTTGGCGCAGCACATATTTAAGTTTTCGCCATTTATTGCCGGATATGGAAGGGTGCAGCAGGTCATCCCGTTTAATATAAAGCGCCACCCTGTGCTGTTGCAGCGTCGTATGCTCAAGTGGTATCAGTGGCGACAGAGAATGGCGAAACAAGTGTTGCCAGCGTTGAAGTTGGATCACGCAAAAATAAACAGAAAGGATTCAGAGGTGCTTAGTGTAGGGAACTTATTGATTTATTAAAACTCGTATTCGATTGCAACCAAGCCTGGCCGGGTTCTGCCTTGCTAGGGGGTGGTTGCGTTGGTAAAGTTAGCCGAATTTTTCCGGTATCAACCCAGGATCCCCTTCAGCATATGTTCAAGAAGCTCAGAGGCATGTTTTCCAACGATTTGTCCATCGACTTGGGAACGGCCAACACCCTTATCTACGTAAAAGATCAGGGCATAGTTCTGAACGAACCCTCCGTCGTGGCCATTCGCCAGGAAAGAGCCGGTTCGGCCCAGAGCGTTGCCGCCGTCGGTCATGCCGCCAAACAGATGCTGGGGCGTACTCCCGGCAACATTGCCGCCATTCGTCCGATGAAAGATGGCGTGATTGCCGACTTCTACGTTACCGAGAAAATGTTGCAGCACTTTATCAAGCAGGTGCACGACAATAATTTCTTCCGCCCCAGTCCTCGTGTACTGGTCTGTGTTCCCTGTGGCTCTACGCAGGTAGAGCGCCGGGCCATCAAGGAGTCTGCCCTGGGCGCAGGTGCCCGTGAGGTTTATCTGATTGATGAACCCATGGCCGCGGCCATTGGTGCCGGCCTGCCGGTATCCGAAGCCACTGGCTCCATGGTGGTGGATATTGGCGGCGGTACCACCGAAGTGGCCATTATCTCCCTTAACGGTGTTGTTTATTCCCAGTCGGTGAGAGTAGGCGGTGATCGTTTTGATGAAGCCATTATTAATTATGTGCGCCGCAACTACGGCTCCCTGATTGGTGAAGCCACTGCTGAACGCATCAAGCATGAAGTGGGCTCTGCTTATCCGGGTGATGATGTTATTGAGATTGAAGTACGGGGGCGCAACCTGGCAGAAGGGGTTCCGCGCAGCTTTACCCTGAATTCCAATGAAATTCTGGAAGCCTTGCAGGAGCCGCTGACCGGCATTGTCAGTGCAGTGATGGTGGCGCTGGAGCAGTCTCCACCCGAGCTGGCGTCAGATATTTCTGAACGCGGCATGGTATTGACCGGAGGTGGTGCTTTGCTGCGTGATCTGGATCGCCTGCTGATGGAAGAAACCGGTATTCCTGTTGTGGTGGCTGATGATCCCATGACTTGTGTGGCCCGGGGAGGCGGCAAGGCGCTGGAGATGATCGACATGCATGGCGGCGACTTGTTTCACTACGACTGATGAATCGGGCCGGGAGACCGGCTCGCTCTTTTAATGAAACTTATTTTTGGTCGCGGACCCTCTTTGCCCATTCGCCTGACACTGGCGGTGCTGGCCAGTCTTGCGCTGATGGTGGCAGACAGCCGTTATCAGTCCTTTTCCGATATCAGGCTTTACCTTAACTCTCTGGTCAGCCCACTGCAGTATATGGCCAACAGCCCGCGCATTTTGCTGGACACTGCTTCAACCCAGCTGATGTCGCGAAAGACCTTGTTAACCCAGGCTGAGCGCATGGAGCGTGAATTGTTTTTGCTGCGGGATGATTTGCTGCGGTTGCGCCACCTGGAGCAGGAAAATCAGCGTCTGCGCGAATTGCTGGGCTCGCCGGTGCAGCAGGACGCAAGGCGCATGGTGGCTGAAATCATGGCGGTGGATACCGATCCTTTCTCCCACCAGGTTGTGATTGATAAAGGCACGCTGCAGGGTGTGTTTGAAGGTCAGCCAGTGCTGAATGAACAGGGGGTGGTAGGACAGGTCATGTCTGTTGGTAAAACCACCAGCCGGGTCTTGCTGATCACAGATGCCAGTCACGGCATTCCGGTGCGGGTGGAGCGCAATGACATTCGCGCCATTGCCAGCGGCAGTGGTCGCCTGGATCGGCTGCTGCTCGACAATATCACCCGCAATACCGACATACAGGAAGGGGACGTACTGCTCAGCTCCGGCCTGGCCGGACGGTTCCCCGAAGGCTACCCGGTCGGCAGAGTTACCCATGTTGGCTATGAGGAAGGCCAGCCCTTTGCCGAGATTCGCATTACGCCTTTTGCGGCCCTGGACAGAGTACGTTATCTGCTATTACTGTGGCCTGAACCCAGAGTGAGAACATCGTTACCAAATGTAGCACCGGAGGGGGCCTCATGAGTGGTTTCCCGTGGCGCAGCAGACTGACCATTATGTTCAGCCTGATGCTGGCGCTGATGTTGTCTATTCTGCCTTTGCCTGATCTGATTGCTCCCTTTCGTCCTGACTGGTTGCTGGTGGTGCTCATTTACTGGAGCATAGCGCTGCCACACAGGGCCAATGTGGGCACTGCCTTTGTAGCCGGTCTGTTACTGGATCTTTTGCTTGGTTCAGTATTGGGAGTAAGAGCTCTGGCGCTGGTTATTCCGGTTTATCTGGCAACATCCCAGTTTCAGCGCATGCGCAATTACTCGGTTTGGCAGCAGGCTTTTGTGGTAGGTGGTCTGGTGATGCTGAACAAGCTGCTGATTTTCTGGACCGCTTACCTTAACAGCGAAACCCAGGTGGACTATCACTACTTCTGGTCCATTGTCAGCAGCATGTTGTTCTGGCCCTGGATCTTTCTGTTGCTGCGCAAATGCCGCCGCCAGTTTTCTCTGACCTGAGGAGCCGATATGAGTATTGCTCTTTACCTGGCATCTGCTTCACCGCGCCGCCGCGAACTGCTGGCACAGCTGGGAGTCAGCTTTGCACTGGTACGCCCCGAGGTGGAAGAGTGCCAGCGACCGGGTGAGTCTGCTGCCGGCTATGTACAGCGGCTGGCGCAGGACAAAGCGCAGGCGGGCGCTGCACTGGCACCAATGCCGCTGCCGGTACTGGGCGGTGACACCATAGTGGTGCTGAACGATGAAGTACTGGAAAAACCCCGGAACGAAGCCCACGGCAAAGCCATGCTGGCGCGCTTGTCAGGGCGCACCCATCAGGTGATGACTGCCATGGCGCTGGCTGTCGATGGTGGATGTGAGGTGGTGCTGGTGACCACTGAAGTAACGTTTCGGTGCCTGAGCGAGGCCGACATCGACCGTTACTGGCGCACCGGCGAGCCCGCCGATAAGGCCGGTGGCTATGGCATTCAGGGAGTGGGCGGGCGTTTTGTATCGGGCATTAATGGCAGCTACAGCGCCGTGGTGGGTCTGCCGCTGGTGGAAACCGAGGCACTGCTGCAGCACCATGGCATCGCCACTGCCTGAATCAGACTCCGGAACAGGGTTATTCTGTGTTAATTTAGGGCATTCTCTATTCGGACTGGCGGAGCCCTTATGTCTGCAGAACTGATTATCAATATGACCCCGGCGGAGACCCGGGTAGCCCTGGTGGAAAACGGTATCCTGCAGGAAGTGCACATTGAGCGGCAGGCCCGCCGTGGCATAGTGGGCAATATTTATAAGGGCAAGGTCAGCAGAGTATTGCCGGGTATGCAGGCAGCCTTTGTGGATATTGGCGGCGAACGGGCCGCTTTTCTGCACGCCTCCGATATAGTTCCTCATACTGAATGTGTCGACACCCGTGAGCAGGCCCACTTTCAGGCGGGCAATATTGCTGAGCTGGTGCGTCAGGGCCAGGACATCATGGTGCAGGTGGTGAAAGATCCGCTCGGTACCAAAGGGGCGCGTCTGACCACCGATATTACATTGCCCTCCCGTTATCTGGTGTTTATGCCCGGCAGTGCCTATGTGGGCGTTTCCCAGCGCATTGATTCCGAGCAGGAGCGGGAGCGGCTCAAAGCGCTGGCTGCCGAGCATGTGGATGAGCAGGGTGGTTTTATTATTCGCACCGCTGCCGAAGGTATTGGCGAGCAGGAGCTGGCTCAGGATGCGGCTTTTCTGAAACGGCTGTGGCGGAAAATTCAGGAGCGCAGAAGCAAATACGCTTCCTGCTCCATGTTATATGAAGATCTGCGGCTGGCGTTTCGTATCGTACGTGATTTTGTCGGGGCCGAGCTGGACCGCATTCGGGTTGATTCCCGGGAAACCTGTGACAGCCTGTGTACCTTTGTAGAAGAGTTTGTACCCGAGCTGTGCGGCCGCATTGAGTATTATCATGGCAATGCTCCCATTTTTGATCTCTACGATGTGGAAAACGAAATTCAGCGCGCGCTGGATCGTAAAGTGGAGCTCAAGTCCGGCGGCTACCTGATCATCGATCAGACCGAAGCCATGACCACGGTCGATATCAACACCGGGGCTTTTGTGGGCCACCGCAACCTTGAAGAAACCATTTTCAACACCAATATCGAGGCCACTCAGGCCATTGCCCGCCAGTTGCGACTGCGCAATCTGGGGGGGATTATCATTATTGATTTCATTGATATGCACGATGAGGATCACAAGCGTCGGGTACTGCACAGCCTGGAGCTGGCGCTGGCCAGAGACAGGGCCAAAACCAATGTAAACGGTTTTTCTCAGCTGGGTCTGGTCGAAATGACTCGCAAGCGCACGCGGGAAAGCCTGGAGCATGTGCTCTGTGATGCCTGCCCCGAATGTAACGGCCGGGCCCGGGTGAAAACCGTAGAGACCGTCAGCTACGAAATTCTGCGGGAGATACTGCGCGTTAATAAAGCCTACGATGCTGACAAGTTTGTGGTCTATGCCTCTACTGCCGTGGCGGACGCCCTGCAGGAAGACGAATCTCATATGCTGGCAGAGCTGGAAGTCTTTATTGGCAAGCAGGTCAAGGTGAATAATGAGCCCCTGTATAACCAGGAGCAGTTTGATGTGGTGATGATGTAGTGCTGAGGCGCACTTTCAGCTGGGCCTGGTTTACCCTGGCCGGCATTGCTGTGGTGCTGGCGCTGCTGGTTACTCTGCTGCGTTTTGGTTCGCCCTGGCTGGCAGGGTTACAGCAGCAGTGGCTGAACCGCATGCTGGCTCAGCACAATCTGAGCCTGAGCATTGCTGATCTGGGGCTGGACTGGAAAGATTATGGCCCTGTACTGGTGCTGGAAAAGCTGCAGTTGCAGGGAGCCGAGCAACCCCGGCTGACCCTGCGGCGTGCCCTGATTGATATGCAGCTGTGGCAGAGTTTGCGCCAGTGGCGGCCGGTGCTGAACGAAGTCACGCTTGATGGTCTGCGACTGGAACTGACCCCCGCAGGAGAGAAAGCCAATACCGATCTTGACGAGTTGCGCACCCTGGCATTGCAGGCAGTGCGAAAACTTACCCTGCTCAACGCCCAGCTGGTGCTGGCCAGCCCCGGCAAACCGCTGCTGGAGTTACAAATTCCCGCCCTGCACTGGCAAAACCGGCCCGGTTTGCACCAGGGGGAAGGGCGGCTTGGGTTTGGCAGTGCCGCCGGCCAGCAGTTTGTGTTCAAGGGGCGCCTCGAAGGGGATGATATTCACAGCCTGAGTGGCGGCATCTATATGCAGGCTAAGGGGATGGATGCCGGCCCCATGCTGGCTCAGGCAAGACCCAATGATAAAAAAGTGGCCGCCCTGCTTTCTTTTGAAACCTGGCTGGAGTGGCAGCAGGGAGAGCTGCAGGCGGCACTGCTGACTCTGGGAAACAGTGAAGCTCGCTGGGGCGGGGATCACCAGGTGGCGGTAAAGGGGGGCCGTATTCAGTGGCAACCTACCCAGCAGGGCTGGCAGCTGGCCAGCAGCGGCATTGATATCAGCGTGGACGGGGAGTCCTGGCCCAGCTGGAAAGTGCAGCTGGACAGGCACAACAACAAACTGACCGGTTATCTGGACCGGCTCAGCCTCACTGATGTGGCTTTACTGGCCCAGTGGGGGGAGCATTACTGGCCGGCAGCAGCCCGGCAGCTGACGGGAGCGGCACCGGCAGGAGAGCTGGCCAGGCTTTACCTGGAGGCGGATATACCGTCCGCCGGCAGTGACTGGCAGCTGCAGGGAGAATACCGTCATGTCGGTACGCAGGCGTTTGAGTGGATTCCCGGTGTCCGTGGTCTGCAAGGCAGCTTTGTGGTGGCGGCGGATCATGGCCGTTTAAGCGTTCAGCAGCCTGAGGCATCGGCCTGGCAGTGGGACAGCGCTTTTCGTCATGCCTGGCCGGTGCAACAGCTGCAGGCTCAATGGCAGTGGCAAAAGCGCAAGGATGGCTGGTGGCTATGGAGTGATGCGCTGCGTCTTGCCGGTGATGATCTGGATGTGGATGCCCATATCAGCCTGCAGCTGCCTGCTAATGACTCGCCACTGCTCAGTGCTTCGGCCAGTGTGGAGCTGCACCGGGCCGGTGCGGCGGGAGGCTATCTGCCCGAGCCGGTGATGGGCACACCGCTGGTGGACTATCTGGAAGGTGCCATAGTGGCTGGTCAGGCCAGCCAGGCCAAGGTGCTCTGGTATGGCCGGCTTAATCAGTTCCCCTACCATGATGGCAGCGGCCTGTTTCAGGCCAGGGTGCCGCTGCGTCAGGCTGAATTTCGCTTTGATCCTGACTGGCAACCATTAACCGATCTTGATCTGGAGCTGTTGTTTGAGAACGATAACCTCTATATGCAGCAGGGCAGCGGCCGGTTAGGTGTGGCGCGTGCCGTCGACATTGATGCCCGTATTACTCCCCTTGATGAAAACGCGCATCTGGAGCTGAAAGCCGGGGTCAGTGGTGCCGGCGAGGCGGTGACGGATTATCTCACGCAATCTCCGTTAAAAAGCTCGGTGGGCGTTGCTCTGGAGCAGATACAGGTGTCAGGTCCGCTCACTGGCAGGCTGGCGCTGAATATTCCTCTGAGCGGTGGTGACGTCGGCGTTGATGGTGAGGTCGATTTTTCTGGTAATCAAGTGCAGGTTACGCCGCTTGCCATGCCGCTGACCAAGGTGACCGGCACCCTGATGTTTGATCAGCAAGAGACCAGGCTGGCCGGGTTGCAGACGCAGTGGCTGGGGCAGCCGCTGACGGTAAATTATGCCGGGCAAGTCACCAATGCCGGTTATGACGCCACGATTGAACTGGCCGGCCGGCTGCAGGGAGATGCGCTGGCGAAGGCACAGCCCGGGCTGGCGGCGCTGAGTGGCGAGACCCGCTGGCAGGGCGATGTGACGCTACGCCTGCAGCAGGGAGAAGTTGGCTATGACGCCAGACTCAGCTCTGATCTGAACGGGCTGCATAGCGAGTTGCCGGCACCGCTGGCGAAAGAAGCAGACTGGATCCGGCCGGTTAAGCTGAACGTTTCCGGCAATGCCACTCAGGCACAAGCACAGCTGAGTCTGGCGCCGGATCTTGATGCCGATGCCGTGCTTGAATTCAGTGATGCCGGTACCACTATCCGGCAGCTTTGGGTGACTGCAGGCGGAGCCAGCGCAGCCGGGCCAAGAGCTGCGCTGGATATAGCGGCCCATCTGGAAGCGCTGGCGCTGGATGAGTGGATTGCGCTGTCTGAAACGCAAGGCCAGCAGCAGCCTCAGCAAATGAAACTGCACTGGCCTGAAGACTATCGAATGGCACTGCGCGCCGACCGGGGAACACTTTGGGGGCAATTACTCAGTGATTTGCGGCTGGGCGTTACCCCGGAGGCGGCAGAACGGCGGCGTCTCACCATAGATTCGCAACAGGTAAAAGGCAGTCTTACGTGGGCTGACGGTGAGCCTGTGACCGCATTGTTTGAGCGCTTATGGCTTGATCCGCAAACTAATGAGTCTGGCGGAGTTCCTGATGCGCTGTCGCCCTCTGATATTCCGGCGCTGGTGTTCCGCTGTGATGACTGCCGCTGGCGTAATTTGTCACTGGGCAAAATGGGGCTTCAGCTCACACCGCTGCAAGCTCAAAACGGCATTAGTCTGGATGACCTCTGGCTGGATGGAGATCAGCTGCAGGGGCGTGTTCAGGGGCAATGGCTGCAGCAGCAAGGGCTGAATACCAGCCGTATTCAGTGGCAGGGTGGTGCTCAGTCATTGCAGCAGCTCTGGCGGGCGTTGGGTCATGCCTCTCCCTTTCGGGATACCAAGGCGCTGATTGAGGCGCAATTAAACTGGCCCGGGTTGCCCTGGCAGCCTGAGCCTGCCACCCTGAATGGCACTGTGAGTGTGGAAACCGGTGCCGGTGTGCTGACCGGCGTCAGCGACAAGGGAGCAGGGCTGCTGTCGGTGCTGAGTATGGATTCAGTGCTGCGCCGGCTGCGGCTGGATTTTCGTGATGTATTTGAAGGCGGCTTTTACTTTGACCGCATCAGCGCAACCGGTGAATTCAACAATGGAGTGCTGCACAACAATGATTTCTTACTGGAAGGGGCAGCCGGTGATCTGACCGGTAAAGGGCTGGTTGATCTGCCAGCCAGTCAGCTGAATTACCGCTTTGACTTTACTCCGGATTTAACCGGTAATCTGCCCGTATTAACCGCTTTTGCGGTGACACCGGTCACCGGCCTTTATGTGCTGGCGGCGTCCAAATTGTTTGGCCCGGTGGTGGATGTGTTTACCCGCATTCGCTATGAGGTAACGGGACCGCTGGCCAGCCCGGAAGTCAAAGAGCTGGGGCGGGAACAAAATAAAATCAAACTGCCTGCGATTAACAAGGAGCCATAAATGGAACTGGTCGCTCTGCAACTGAATGCCAGTGATCACTGGCCGGTCAACCAGGCGAAAATTGCTGCCCTGCTGGAACGCCTGCCCGCCAGCCGGCCACTGCTGGTGCAATTGCCGGAAAACGCTGTGGTATTTGGCAACCGCCAGGCCGTGCAGGCCGTGGCCGAGCCATTGGGAAACGGGCCGGTGCAAGACTGTCTGGCCCAGTGGGCAAGGCAATACGGCATCTGGCTGGTGGTGGGTTCCATGCCGACCCAGACAGAGCAGAGTGACAAGCTGCATACCAGCTGTCTGGTATTTAACGATAAAGGCGAGCGGGTAGCCTGTTATCACAAGCTGCATCTGTTTGATGTGGATGTGGCCGATGGCCATGGTCGTTATCGCGAATCCGATACCTTCAGCCCCGGTCATGAGTTATGTGTGGTTGACAGCCCCTTTGGTCGTCTGGGGCTGTCAGTCTGTTATGATCTGCGTTTTCCCGAGCTGTACCGGGCCCTGCGTGAACAAGGGGCGGATATTCTGCTGGTGCCGGCCGCCTTCACCCGCGTTACCGGCAAGGCACACTGGCTGCCCTTGCTACAGGCCAGAGCCATTGAAAATCAGTGTTATGTTCTGGCGGCAGCCCAGGTGGGTGAGCATGCCGGGGGCCGGCAAACCTGGGGGCATTCGGTGATCCTGGATCCCTGGGGGGACATTCAGGCCTGCCTGCCCAATGGTGAAGGCCTGATCGTGGCCCCCCTTGAACAACATCGCCTCGACAGCATACGCCGGCAAATGCCCGTGGCCCAACATGCCCGCCTGCGAGCGGTGTGGAGAGACAACGAATGAGTATTGAACAGATTAATCAAAGCCTGCTGGTGCCCAATGAGCTGGATATGGCCTTGCTCGATGCCCAGCTGGCGCGGCTCAGCCGCCACCAGATCGACTTTGCCGATCTGTATTTTCAGAACAGTGTGCATGAGTCCTGGGTGCTGGAAGACGGCATCGTCAAGGACGGCAGCTACAACATAGAGCAGGGTGTGGGCGTGCGCGCCGTCAGCGGTGAAAAAACCGGCTTTGCCTATTCTGACGAACTTAACGCCACGGCGCTGGATCAGGCGGTGAGTGCCGCCCGGGGCATTGCCGCTCACGGTGGCGACGGTCGCTTCAAGGTGGGCCAGCCGCAGCCGGTAACCGCCCGTTACAGGGGGCTGAACCCGCTGGACAGTCTGCCCCGGGAGCAAAAAATAGCCCTGCTGCAGCAAATGGACGCCTTTGCCCGCAGTCTGGATCCGTCCATTACACAGGTGATCGCTTCCATCTCAGGGGTATATGAAGAAATACTGGTGCTGGCCACCGACGGCACTCTGGCCACGGATCTGCGCCCGCTGGTGCGGCTCAACTGCTCGGTACTGGCAGAGCGCAATGGCCGGCGGGAGCGGGGCAGCAGCGGCGGTGGCGGTCGTTTTGGTTATGATTATTTTCTGGAAGAGATCGACGGCCAGCCCAGAGCCATGAGCTATGCCCGGGAAGCGGTGCGTCAGGCGCTGGTGAACCTGGAAGCGGTAGACGCGCCAGCCGGCACCATGCCGGTAGTGCTGGGTGCCGGCTGGCCCGGTGTGCTGCTGCACGAGGCGGTGGGTCATGGTCTGGAAGGGGATTTCAACCGCAAGGGCTCTTCTGCCTACTCCGGTCGCATTGGTGAAAAGGTGGCCTCGGAGCTGTGCACCATAGTGGATGACGGCACCCTGGCCAATCGTCGTGGCTCTTTGACCGTGGATGATGAAGGCACCGCCAGCGGCTATAACGTGCTGATTGAAAACGGCGTGCTCAGGGGCTATATGCAGGACAAGCTCAACGCCCGGCTGATGGGCATGGCACCCACCGGCAACGGCCGGCGCGAGTCTTATGCTCACCTGCCCATGCCGCGCATGACCAACACCTATATGCTGGCCGGCGAGACACCGCCGGACGAGATTATTCGCAGCGTGAAGAAGGGCATTTATGCGCCCAACTTCGGTGGTGGTCAGGTAGACATTACCTCGGGCCGGTTTGTGTTCTCGGCGTCAGAAGCCTATCTGATTGAAGATGGCAAGCTGACCGCGCCAATCAAGGGGGCCACCCTGATTGGTAACGGCCCTGAGGCCATGAGCCAGGTGTCCATGGTGGGTAATGATCTGAGCCTGGACGCCGGCGTGGGCGTCTGTGGCAAGGACGGCCAGAGTGTGCCGGTAGGCGTGGGCCAGCCCACCCTCAAGCTGGACCGCATGACGGTGGGCGGCACCCAGTAACCCGCCACTGAACGCAAAAAACGCCGGCATCATGCCGGCGTTGTTATTTTTATAAGGCTTCGCAGTGAAGGGCTGCTTACGGCTCCAGGTTTTGTTTCAGGTACTGGAACAGTTCCCGGTAGGCTTTGGGGGGCAGGCCGGCGGCCAGCTCCTTGCGGCCGGTGCGGGCCAGCTGGCGCAGCTTTTGCCGGTCGAGCTGGCGGTGCTGGGCCACCAGGTCATTCACCGCTTTGTCACCTTCCTTGATCAGCCGGTCGCGCCATTGCTCCAGCTTATGAAAACGGGCATTGGCCACGGCACTTTTCTGATCAAAGGCATTTAACGCGTCGCGAATAGCGGTGACATCCCGGGTGCGCATCAGCTTGCCGATAAACTGCAGGTGACGGCGCTGCGCCTCACGCTTGTTGGCCAGCTTGTGAGCCAGATCAATGGCGTCTTTCAGCTCGTCATCCAGAGGAACCTTGGCCAGCTCGCTCGGGTTGAGTTTAACCAGGTCCATGCCAAGCTGCTGCAACGCCTGACTTTCCCGTTTCATTTCGCTTTTACTGACCCATTCAATCTCGTCGTCATGATCGGGCTGGTCGTCGTGATGGCGCATTACGTCTCTCTGGAATCGTTAAATAATTGGCTGATGATGATTATTCTACCAGCTTCTCCCAAGGGGCGCAGGGGTCTGTTATGCTAGCAACAAACAGAACCAGCGATTTCATTATGACTCCTGAAGAGATTCACAACGAACAGCGTCAGCTAGAGCTGGCGGTAGAGCAGGCGCTGGAAAGCGCGAAGCGGCTGGGTGCGGACGCCGCAGAGGTTTCCATCAGCAAGCAAACCGGACTGTCGGTCAATACCCGCAATGCTGAGCTGGAAAACATCGAATTCAATAAAGACGGCGCCCTTGGCATTGCCGTTTATCGTGATGGCCGCAAGGGCTCGGCGTCCACCTCGGATCTGCGCCCCGACGCCATTGCCCGCACCGTGGCGGCGGCACTGGATATTTCCCGCTATACCACAGCCGACCCTCATGCCGGCCTGGCTGATGCGGATCAGCTGGCCTGGGAGTCCCCCGAGCTTGAACTGTGCTTTCCCCGTGTCATGGATCCTGCCGAGGGCATTGAGCTGGCGCTGCAATGCGAGCGCTCCGCGCTGGGGCGGGACAAGCGCATCAAACAGTCTGACGGAGCCAGTTACTCTGCCAATGTGGGCATTCGTGTCTACGGCAACAGCCATGGCTTTGTGAAAGGCTTTGCCGGCTCCCGCTACGGTATGAGTTGTGTGCTGATTGGCGAGCAGGACGGCGATATGCAGCGGGAGTACGGATTTACCTCGGCGCGCAGCTTTGATGATCTCTGGGCTCCGGAAACAGTGGCCGACGAGGCGGTCAGCCGTACCCTTGGCCGGCTTGGCGGCCGCAAAATCGGGACCACTCAGGCCCCTGTACTGTTTCATTCCGACGTGGCGGCGGGCCTGTTCGGCCATCTGGTCATGGGCATCAGCGGCGGCAACCTCTATCGCAAATCGTCCTTTCTGCTGGATGCCTGCGGTGAGCAGATATTTCCGGACTGGCTTACCATTCACGAGCAGCCTCACCTGCACAAGGGCCTGGCCAGTGCGCCTTTTGATAATGAAGGAGTGCGCACGGTCGAGCGTAATATCATTGAAAACGGTGTGCTGCAGACCTACCTGCTGACCAGCTACTCGGCGCGCAAGCTGGGCTTGCCGCTCACTGGCCATGCCGGCGGCATTCATAACTGGACCATTTCCAGCAGCGGCCAGAGCCATGCCGAACTGCTCAAACAAATGGGCACCGGCCTGCTGGTGACCGAGATGATGGGGCAGGGAGTGAACATAGTGACCGGCGATTACTCCCGGGGGGCCGCCGGCTTCTGGGTTGAGAACGGCGAAATTGCTTATCCGGTGGAAGAAATCACCATCGCCGGCAACCTGAAAACCATGTTTGCCGGCATTCAGGCCATCGGCACCGACGTGGAAACCCGCTCCAGCCTGCACACCGGCTCGGTACTGATCGACAAGATGAAGATTGCAGGGCAATAAACATAGCTGTAAGCCGGAAGCCTGTCTCTTAGTCACAAGTTTTTCTTGACATCAATTGAAAATAAAAGGTTGGCCGTAGTGCACTACGGCCAACCTTTTCCACCTAATGTTATTCTCAAACGCCCTATCACTATGATCTAATGGCATTTTGACTCAAAGAGCGTGCCATGTTTGAAGCCGATCCAACCCAGTGGGCAACATTGATTTTCGGAAATGCCAGGCTGGGTGACCCCCGTCGAACCAGAAGACTGACCAAGATGGCGGCAGACATGGCGGCACGCGCTGACGGCTCTGTTGCCGAGGCTGCGGTCGATCCTGCCAGCATTGAAGGGGCATACCGTTTTATTCGCAACGAGGTGATTTCACCGGACACCATTGCTGACGCCGGGTTTGAACGTACCCTTGCCATTGCCTCAGTGCGCCCGCTGGTGCTGGCGTTACAGGACACCACCGGACTCAGCTACAAGCATGCGGTGCGTGAGGAGCTGGGCGAGGTCAACTCCGCCAGTAACAAGAAAGCCTCAGCCAAAGGCAGAACCCTCTATGCCCATTCCACGCTGATGCTGGATGCCGATAATGAGTGCGTGATTGGGTTGGCTAACCAGTATTACTGGCACCGTGAGCAGAAACAAACCGGAAAAGGTCATCAGCTGCAGTGTCGTGAACGGACTAAAAAAGAAAGCTATAAATGGCAACGCGGTATGGAAACACTGGCCGGCCGAGTTAATGACATGAGCCATATCATCGATGTGTGTGACCGGGAGGCTGATATCTATGAATATCTCGCTTACCAGCAGCAGCATCAACATCGCTTTGTGGTGCGCGCCTCCGATAACCGTAATGTCCTCGACGACGAGACCTCGACAGGCAAACTGCATGATGTGCTGCAGGCACTGAAGCCCGTGGCGTGTTACCAGGTCTATGTGGCTCAGCGAGGTGGACGACCGGCCCGAACCGCCCATGTAGCCTTGAGCTATACCCAGCTGACCATCAAAAAGCCACAACGCGCCAACGCGGAGAAAACCCTGACGTTGAACGTGGTGTACTGTCAGGAAGTCGATCAGGACAGGAAAGACCCATTGCAGTGGATCCTGTATACATCAGAGCCGCTGCCTGATGCCGCAGCCGCCCTGCGTATTGTCCGTTTTTATGAGCTACGCTGGCGAATTGAGGAGTTCCATCGGGTGTGGAAATCCGAAGGCACCAAGGTGGAAGACGTGCGCATGCAGACTCGGGAAAACCTGCGCCGGATAGCGGTGGTGAAAGCGTTCATCGCCGTTCGCTTGATGCAGTTGAAAGAAGTGGCGCAGAATCGGGAAGATGCAAAAGCGGTGAGCTGCGAATGCCTGCTGCCCCCGATTGCATGGCGATTGCTCTGGCGTAAGACAGAGAAGAAGGCAGCCTTCCCGACACATCCCCCTTCGCTGTACTGGGCCTATTATGCTCTGGCCCGACTTGGCCGCTGGCATAACACCGCCAGGAATGGTCGGGTAGGAACGAAAGCGCTATGGAGTGGCTGGTTCACCCTGATGAATTACGTCGAGTCCTATGAGTTGTTCCATGGACTCGACTTGTGACTAAGAGACAGGCCGGAAGCTTGAAGCTGTAATAAGGGCCGCGCATGCGGCCCTTGGTGTTTTTTGGGGGCTTCCCGCTTCCCGCTTCTAGCTTTCGGCTTCCAGCCTCAGTGCAGCAGGATCAGTGTGGCCAGGCCGAGGAAGGACAGCAGGCCCACTGTGTCGGTGATGGTGGTTAATGCCATGGAGCCGGCCAGGGCCGGGTCGATATTAAAGCGTTTCATGATAATCGGAATACTGGCCCCGGCCAGGCCGGCTACCGACAGGTTGATAAACATGGCGGCGGCAATGACCAGGCCAATTTCCCAGCTGCCTTTCCACAGCCCCACCACCACGGAAATGGCCAGCGCCCACAGCATGCCGTTAAACAGACCTACCAGGGCCTCTTTGGTGAGCAGCCAGCGGGCGTTGCTGTCACTGATATGGCCCACCGCCATGCCGCGGATCACCAGTGCCAGAGTCTGGTTGCCGGCAATGCCGCCCATGGACGGTACTATGGTCATTAATATGGCCAGGGTGGCCAATTGGGAGAGAGTGGCTTCAAACATATTGGACACGCTGGCGGCGACCAGTGCCGAGCCCAGATTGATGGCCAGCCAGAAAGAGCGACGGCGGGCACTGACCAGTACAGGAGCAAAGGTGTCTTCGTCATCATCCATTTTGGCCATGCCCATCATGGAGTGTTCACCTTCTTCCCGAATAATGTCGACCACATCGTCGATGGTAATACGGCCCAGCAGCTGATTTTGCTCATCAACTACAGGGGCCGAGAGCCAGTCATGGCGCTCAAACAAATTCGCCACCTCGGTGTCGCTCATGGTCAGCGGAATGGCTTCGACTGTGGTATCCATGGCTTCGGCCACCGTCGTAGTGGGGGACTGTACGACCAGACTGGCGAGAGAAATATCACCCAGCAAGCGGTTATGCTGATCCACCACATACAGGGTATCCGTGCCTTCCGGCAGCTCGTTGTGCAGCCGCAGATAGCGCAGTACCACCTCTATGGTGACGTCCGGGCGCAAACTGATGAACTCGGTATTCATCAGTGAGCCGGCGGTGTCTTCCGGATAGGACAGCGCCAGCTCGGCTCTGTGCCTGTCCTGCTCGTCCATCTCGGTGAGCACCTGATTGAACAGCTGCTCGGGCAAATCCCGCAACACATAAGCCAGATCGTCCGACTCCATGTCTTCCAGTGCCACTGCCAGCTTTTCCGGCGCCATCAGCCGGATAATGCCATCGCGTACCTCTTCTGACAGCTCTTCCAGAATTTCGCCGTAATCGTCGGGGTCAATCAGTTGCCACAACACTTTGCGGCTGGGGGCAGGAGAAGACTCCAGCAGCCAGGCTACGTCGCCGGGGCGCATTTGCTGCAGCATGCGGCGCACATGCACGAACATGCCGCTGTTCAGCGCCTGAGTAATGGCTTCCAGGTGATCCGGTGTGCTGCTCTGATCTGCGGCGTCTGTCATGATCCCGAATTATTCCGATTCGTTAAAGCGTGCCGCCACCAGCTGCTCTACCGCATTCAGGGCGGCTTCGGCTTCCGGCCCTTCTGCCATCACCCTGATGGCCTGTCCCTGAGCGGTTTCCAGCATCAGCAGGCCCATCACGCTGTTGGCGGGAGCCTGTTTCTGCTGATTGCAGACGGTAACTTCAGCATCAAACTGCTGAGTAAGTTGCACCAGTTGTATGGCAGCCCGGGCGTGTAATCCGAGCTTGTTGACGATTTTCAGATCCCGTTCAATTTTCGGCATGGCGCTTTTCCAGCGTGCGGTGGCGCAGTTGCACACTCTTGCCCATCTGGCCAAACACCCTTGCCAGCTGCTCGGCGATAAATACAGAACGGTGCTGTCCGCCGGTACAGCCGATGGAGATGGTGACATAGCTGCGATTATTACGCTCCAGATGAGGCATCCAGGTGATCAGCAGATTTTCCAGCTGCCACAGGTATTTCATGACTTCCGGCTGACTGCTGAGGTAGTCGGCCACCGGCTGATCCTTACCTGTGTAAGGACGCAGCTCGGCAATCCAATGAGGATTGGGCAGAAAGCGGGCATCAAACACAAAGTCAGCATCTTTGGAAACGCCATATTTGTAACCAAAAGACTCAAATACCCAGTTCAGCTCTTTTTCTTTTTTGCCAAGAATACGCTCGCGAATAATTTCGCTGAGATCGTGAATGCTTAAGCTTGAGGTGTCGATACGCAGATCCGCATCGGAAGACAAGGGGGCCAGCAGATGAGTTTCTTCGCGAATGGCCTCATCCAGAGTCAGGCTGTGGCGCGAGAGAGGGTGCAGTCGCCGCGTATCGCCAAAGCGGCGGATCAATACTGCGTTTTCGGCATCAATAAAGAAACTGGATACCTGCACCTCGTCCATGGCCCGCACTTCGGCCAGAAAGGCTTCCAGCTTATCGGGGCTGTCGGGCAGGTTGCGCACATCTATACTCACCGCAACCGCGCCGGGCCGGTTCTGGCGCAGGCGGACCAGCTCAGGCAGTAACTCAACCGGCAGGTTATCGACGCAGTAGTGACCCAGATCTTCAAGCACCCGCAGGGCGACGGTTTTACCGGACCCGGAACGACCACTCACAATCACCAGCTGCATATAGGCTCCTTCAGGCAGAAATCATGATTTGATAAAGCTCTTCGTCACTGCCGGCCTGACGCAGCTGCCGGCAAATCTGTTTGTTGCTGAGCTTTTCAGCAATTAAGGACAGCGTTTTCAGATGTTGTTTACATTCCTGCTCCGGCACCAGCAGCGCAAACACCAGACCAACCGGCTGATTGTCGATGGCATCAAATTCTACCGGTTCGGCAAAAGTCAGCAGTACCGCGGTCGCCTTGTTGTCATTGCCAATACGACCATGAGGTATGGCAATGCCATTACCGATGCCGGTAGTGCCCATCTTTTCACGGGCCAGCAAACAGTCAAAAAGCGGCTGGCTGCCGATATTCAAATGTTCGGCAGCCAGCTCGCTGATAATTTCCAGAGCACGCTTCTTGCTCGTGCAGGGAACTGCACTGCGCGTGCAGTCCCTGCTTAGTATGTCGGCGACTTCCATGGTTACTTTTGCTTGAGCTTCTCTTTGTGTTTGATGATCTGACGATCCAGCTTGTCAATGAGTCCGTCGATGGCGGCATACATATTTTCATGCTGGGCGTTGGCAAACAGCTCACCACCACTGACGTGCAGTTTGGCTTCGGCAATTTGCTGCATTTTTTCTACATTAAGGATGACGTGCACATTGGTAATGTGGTCGAAGTGGCGCTCCAGCCGGGTAAACTTGCTATTAACATAGTCACGCAGTGCATCTGTGATTTCTACATGGTGTCCGGTCAGGTTAATTTGCATAACGTCTTCCTTCTGTCGTTGCCTTTAAACCAGGCGTTTACGCTGATTGGAAGGGGGGATGGCCAGTGACTCCCTGTACTTGGCGATGGTACGCCTGGCCACCTTAATCCCCTGCTCGGCCAGCAACTGAGCAATCTTACTGTCACTCAGCGGCTTGGCCGGGTTTTCTGCTCCGACCAGCTTTTTGATCAGAGCACGAATTGCCGTGGATGAACATTCACCACCATCGTCGGTGCCCACATGACTGGAGAAGAAATACTTAAGCTCAAACACGCCCCGGGGCGAGTGCAGAAACTTTTGTGTGGTCACGCGTGAGATGGTGGACTCATGCATCTCTACTGCCTCGGCCACATGGTTCAGCACCATGGGCTTCATGGCCTCTTCTCCATACTCAAAGAATGCCTGTTGTTGTTCAACAATACAATTGGCAACCTTGAGCAGCGTCTCATTTCGGCTGTCGAGACTTTTAAGGAACCACTTGGCATCCTGCAGATGATTACGAATAAACTGGCCGTCTTCACTATTGCGGGGCTTGTCGGCAAGTGCGGCATAGGTCTGATTCAGGCGTACCTTGGGCATGGCCTCCGGGTTGAGTTCCACGACCCAGGCACCGTTGCGTTTGGTGACCACCACATCCGGAATAACATATTCGGAGCTGCCCTGAATAATGCTGCTGCCGGGGCGGGGTTCAAGCTGCTGGATCAGATTCAGAACTTCTCTCAGCTCGTCTTCTTTCAGCCTGGTCTTGCGCTGCAGAGTACGGTAGTCGCGGTTACCAAGCAGATCCATGTGCTGTTCCAGCAGCAACCGGGCTTCTGCCAGCCAGGGGGTGCTGGCGGGAAACTGGTCGAGCTGAATACACAGGCATTCCTGCACGCTGCGGGCAGCTACGCCGATGGGATCGAAATGCTGAATGCGTTTGAGCACGGCTTCTACTTCGTCGGCTTCAATGCCCAGCTCGTCGGCCGAGGCTGCAGCTAACAGTTCGTCAATATCGGCGGTGAGATAGCCTGCATCGTCCACGGCATCGATAATCGCAAGGGCAATGGCCTGATCGGTATCACTGAAGGGAGTCAGGTTCATTTGCCAGATCAGGTAATCCTGCAGCGTTTCGGTGGTTTCTCCCTGATAGACATTATCTTCCAGCCCTTCCGGCAGACCGGCACCACCACTGACCGGAGAGGCGGTATAAACTTCCTCCCAGCTGGTGTCCATGGGCAGCTCTTCAGAAAGCTGATTACGTTCCATGGCGCTGTCTGCGGCAATTTGCTCCTCGTTGCGATTATCCTCAACCCTGATACTGTCCGGCTCCTCCTGCTCCAGCAGCGGATTACTGTCCAGTGCCTGCTGAATTTCCTGCTGCAGCTCAAGGCTGGACAGCTGCAGCAGACGAATGGCCTGTTGCAGCTGAGGGGTCATGGTCAGCTGCTGGCCAAGGCGTAACTGAAGAGTCGGCTTCATGTATGCTAACGTCCTTCCATATCAACCGCGCGAAGCGGTGCCTTCAGAGGCTGAATTGTTCACCAAGATAGACTTTCTTGACCTGCTCATTGGCCAGGATTTCAGCTGGTGTGCCAGCAGCAATACGGTGCCCGTGGCTGACAATATAGGCCTTTTCACATACATCCAGCGTCTCACGCACATTGTGATCGGTGATCAGTACGCCCAGGCCTCGATCTTTCAGATGTAATATAATTTTCTTAATATCAAGCACAGAGATGGGATCAACGCCGGCAAAAGGTTCATCAAGCAGAATAAAGCGCGGATCTGCCGCCAGTGCCCGGGCAATTTCCACCCGCCGGCGTTCACCACCGGACAGACTCATACCGAGACTGTCACGAATATGGACAATATTGAACTCTTCCAGCAGCTGTTCCATTTTTTCGTTACGGCCGTCGGCGTTCAGATCTTTGCGGGTCTGCAGTACGGCCATCAGGTTATCGGCAACGCTCAGGCGGCGAAAAATGGACGCTTCCTGAGGCAGATAGCCAATGCCGGCGCGGGCCCGCACATGCATAGGCTCATGGCTGATGTCATTGTCGTCTATGGTGATGCTGCCTGCATCCCGCTGCACCAGGCCTACAATCATGTAAAAGGAAGTGGTTTTGCCGGCCCCGTTGGGCCCGAGCAGCCCCACTATCTGGCCGGTGTTCACGGTCAGGCTGACATCAGCCACTACCTTCCGGCCTTTGTAGCTTTTCTGCAGCCCGCGTGCTTTCAGTCTGGCCATGGTCAGTCGTTACTCTGGTTGTCGAAATTCTGTACCTGCTCAGGCAGGAAAATAGTGGTGACCCTGTCTTTGCCACCCTGGCTTTCGGCTTCCATCTGCTCCTTGTCGATAAAGTAGCGAATACGGTAGCCAGTGACGATATTATCGTCCTGCTTGAGTTCGGCGTCCCGAATCAGGGTGATGGTGCGGGCGACCATGTCATAGCGAATTTCCCGTGCCTGTGCCTGTACCGGCTTGCCGTTATTGAGCACTTGCCGGTAAGTAGCCGGATTGCCCCTGGCGGTCATGGACTGCAGCCCCTGCTCATTGCGGATCACGACCAGTTCACTGGCACGCACATCTATGCTGCCCTGTTTCACCACTACATTATCGGTAAAGGTCACCTTGTTTTCGGCCAGCTCCACCAGCTGGCGGCCAGCGTCTATGGTAACCGGCTGACGATAGTCACTGTCTTTGGCCTGCACCTGACCCAGGCCCAGCAGGCCGCCAAGACTAAGGATTAAAGTAAGTTGCCCGGGTTTCATTCAGTAGTTCCACCGTTTGTTGATCAAGCTTGCCCAGCAGGCCTGTGCCTTGCGCCTGATACTGCGAGCTTTCCAGTCTTACTGTCTGATCGGAACGCAGCCTGTTGTTAATAAAATCCATCTCCAGATATTCGGTGGTCAGGGTTTCCACCAGCGCATCCGGTTGCAGCCCTTTGCCCACTACATTACTGGTCAGCACCGCATTATCGCCGGTGTTGATGGTGCCGTTATCACCGCTGAGACGCCATTGCGGCTGGCCGTCAGGAGAATAAAGCAAGATAACAGGTTTTTTCATCAGGGTCATGGAGAGGGACTCGTAGTACTCTGCCTGCTCCGCTTCCATGCCGCGATAGGGCAGTCCCTGTCGGTTGTACTGTATGCTGCTGAGGTTCGTTGCCACAAAATCGGGCTGAAAATCCTGTTCGTTTACCATGATGGTCTGATCGTTGCGAAACCATTGCCAGGTGATCAGCGCGGCCACAAACAGACCGGCAAATATCCAGGTCTGACGGTTCATACGCTCATGCCCTCAGCCTGTGCCAGTATGCCTTGGGCATCCAGCAACAGATCGCACAATTCACGGACGGCACCGTGTCCGCCGGTGGTGCGGGTAATGTAGCCAGCGCGCTGCAGCACCAGCGGATGCGCATCGGCCACTGCCACCCCCAGCCCGCAGTCCTGCATCACCGGCAGATCCACCACGTCATCGCCGATATAGGCCACCTGTTGTGCTGTCAGCTGCAGGTGATCAAGCAGCTCACCATAGCTGTGCAGTTTATCACTCTGACCCTGATAGATATGGCGCACACCCAATGCGTTCATGCGATCCGTGACGATGCGTGAGTTGCGTCCGGTGATCACCGCCACCTCGATGCCGGCGTTAAGCAGTGCCTTGATACCAAAGCCGTCACGGGTGGAAAAACTCTTGTATTCCTCACCGTCATTGCCCAGATAAATCATGCCGTCAGACAGCACGCCGTCCACATCACAGATCAGCAGGCGAATTTGTTTAAGTTGCTGCCAGATCTCCTGGCTGATATCACCATAAAGGGTCTGCACTGTCATCAGATCACTCCTGCGCGTAACAAGTCGTGCATATTAAAGGCACCGATAGGACGCTGCTGTTCATCCAATACCAGCAGACCACTGATTTTTTTCTCTTCCATCAGGTTAACGGCTTCTGCTGCCAGCATGCCCGGAGGAACCGTCGTGCAGCCTTTGGTCATCACCTGCTCGATGCGGGTGTTGTGTACATCCACTTTCTGATCAAGGGTCCGGCGCAGATCACCATCAGTATAGATGCCAGCCAGCCGGCCCTGATCATCGACGACGGCAGTAAAGCCCATACCAGTGCGGCCAATTTCCAGCAGTGCTTCTATGACCAGGGTATTCAGGCCCACACTGGGCACCTTGTCTTCCTTGTGCATGATGTCGGCCACCCGCAGCAGCAGCCGCTTACCCAGGGCTCCGCCGGGATGGCTGAGGGCAAAGTCGTCGGCAGTAAAACCACGGGCTTCAAGCAGCGCGACCGCCAATGCATCGCCCATGGCCAGGGCCGCCGTGGTACTGGCGGTGGGAGCCAGCCCGAGCGGGCAGGCTTCCTGCTCGACGCGAGTGCACAAATGTACATCTGCCTCCCGGGCCATGGTGGATTCAGGCTTGCCGGTCATGCAAATGAGTTTAAGACCACGCCGGCGCAGCACCGGCAACAGTGCGATAATTTCCTCGCTTTCGCCGGAGTTGGACAGCGCCAGCACCACATCCTTGCTGTCTATCATACCCAGATCACCATGGCTGGCTTCTCCCGGGTGAACATAAAAAGCAGGAGTGCCGGTACTGGCCAGGGTAGCAGCGATTTTATTGGCAATATGGCCTGATTTTCCCATGCCGGTGACAATGACCTTGCCGGGACATTCAAACATCAGCCGGCAGGCCTTGTTAAAAGATTCATCCAGATATTGAGAAAGGCCCTCCAGGGCTGCCTTTTCAATATCCAGAACACGTTGGGCAGTGGTGCGATAATCAAATTCAGCTGACATGAGGTTCTCCGCATTAAGGCCGCGACATTATAGAAAAGCCGGGGCCGAGAAGCGACCGGCTTGGTGCATTTGCCCGAGGGCTGCTCTGGTCAGAGGGTGGCGCAAATCGGTGTGCTGTAGTTGCTGATAGTCAGCCGAACTCATACAATCACTTCTTTTTTGCGGGGACATAGCGTGAGTCAAAGCCTTGTTGAAATAAGGGATCTTTGCTTCAGCCGTGGTGATCGACCTCTTTACGAGGGCATCAGCATGGACATTCCGCGTGGAAAGATCACCGCCATTATGGGCCCCAGCGGCATTGGCAAGACCACACTGCTGCGCCTGATTGGCGGCCAGATCAAGCCCGACAGCGGCAAAATACTCTTTGATGGTGCATCCATTCCTGCTCTGGGCCGCAAGCAGTTGTACGACGTACGTCGCCGTATGGGCATGTTGTTTCAGAGCGGAGCGCTGTTTACCGGTATGTCAGTATTTGACAATGTGGCTTTTCCGCTGCGTGAGCATAGCGGTCTGCCGGAAGCCATTATTCATACGTTAGTCATGATGAAGCTGGAAGCGGTCGGCTTACGTGGTGCGGCCGCGTTATTTCCGGCGGAGCTGTCGGGAGGCATGGCCCGGCGCGCGGCGCTGGCCCGGAGTATAGCGCTGGATCCCGAGTTGATTATGTACGATGAGCCTTTTGCCGGCCAGGATCCCATTAGTATGGGCGTACTGGTTCGGCTGATAGCTTCACTGAACCGTGCCCAGCAGCTGACCTCTGTGGTGGTAACTCATGATGTGGGTGAAGTGATGAGCATTGCCGATTACGCCTACATTATTGCCAATAAAAAGGTAATCGCAGCGGGAACGCCGGCAGAGCTGAAAGCGCATCAGGATCCGCAGGTGATCCAGTTTTTGCAAGGCGAAGCTGACGGCCCGGTACCCTTTCATTATCCGGCACCGGATTACAGGGAGTCACTTGCTTATGCTGACTGATATGATTGGTCGTCTGGGCCGCAATGGCGTATCGGCGCTGACGGCGTTAGGACGCAGTGGCTTTATGCTGACGCATGCGCTGGTGGGCAAGCCAGAGCCCAGAAAACATTTTCCACTTCTGATACAGCAATTACATGTGGTCGGTGTTCAGTCGGTGCTGATTATTCTGGTATCCGGACTGTTCATCGGCATGGTGCTGGCGCTGCAGGGGTATAACGTGCTGGTGGACTTTGGTGCCGAGGGCAGCCTGGGGCAGCTGGTGTCACTATCGCTGCTGCGGGAGCTGGGACCGGTGGTGACGGCGTTGCTGTTTGCCGGTCGTGCCGGCTCGGCACTGACTGCCGAGCTGGGCCTGATGAAAGCCACCGAGCAGCTGTCCAGCCTGGAAATGATGGGAGTGGATCCGCTGCGCCGGGTAGTGGCCCCCCGTTTCTGGGCGGGGGTCATCAGCATGCCCTTGTTGGCATTTATGTTTAATATCGTGGGTATCTGGGGGGCCAAACTGGTTGGGGTTGACTGGCTGGGCGTTGATGCCGGCGGCTTCTGGTCCACCATGCAGGCAGCCGTCGACTGGCAGGACGATATTATGCAGGGCTTTATTAAAAGTCTGGTGTTTGCACTGGTGGTGACCTGGATTGCGTTGTTTAACGGCCATGATGCCAGGCCGACGGCAGCAGGGATCAGTCAGGCAACCACCCGCACTGTGGTTCATTCTTCTCTGGCGGTACTGGGGCTCGATTTTGTGCTGACCGCCATTATGTTCGGGTAACTTAATAATGAAATACAGCAAACTGGAATTCAGCGTCGGCTGCTTTATGCTGGCCGGCATCGGTGCCTTGCTGCTGCTGGCCTTCAAGGTGGCGGGCGTCAGTGTTAACGGCCAGAGCGAAACCTATACCCTCTATGCCCGTTTTGACAACATAGGCGGCCTGAAAGTGCGCTCACCCATCAAGGTGGGTGGTGTGGTGGTAGGCCGGGTGGCCGGTATTCGCCTGGATGCAGAGAGTCAGGTACCGGTGGTAACGCTGGCGATTAATAAGGATGCCGGTGAATTTTCCGAAAGCAGCACCGCATCGATTCTGACTTCAGGTCTGCTGGGAGAGCAGTATCTGGGCATTACGCCCGGCTTTGCTGATGAAGACATGGGTATCGGCATGCTGGAAAATGGCGATACCATTACTGATACTCAGTCTGCTCTGGTACTGGAAGAGTTAATCGGCAAGTTTATCTATTCCATCGGTAAAGACTGAACCGGTAGTTCACTGAGGAGGAATCATGAAAAAAGTACTGATGTCCTGTTTGCTGGTCATCACCAGCTTGTTCACCATGCCTGCCATGGCAAATACGGATCCCTATCAGCTGGTGGATCAAGTGGCACAGCGCACCTTTGATCGGCTGAAACAGGAGCAGAGCAAAATTGCTGCTGATCCTGAGCACCTGCGGACCATAGTGCGGGAAGATATGTTGCCGGCAGTCGATGTGCGTTACTCCGCCTTTCGCGTTATCGGTGGCCAGCTCAAGAACACGACTTCCGAACAGCGCGAAGAGTTCGTCAAAGCCTTCAGTGATTATCTGGTGGTGACTTACGCCGATGCGCTGGCTGCTTACAAAGAGCAGACCGTCAATATTGGCACCGGCAGTACCTCTGCCGAAGAAACCCTGGCTACAGTACCTGTCACCGTAAAGGAGCCGAACAAGCCTGAAATCAAGCTGGAGTTCAAGCTGCGCAAGAACAAGCGCACCGGCGAATGGAAAGTATTTGATATGATTGCTGAAGGTATCAGCCTGCTGTCGGCCAAACAATCTGAACTCAGTGGTCTTATTCGTCAGAAGGGTATTGAGGCCGTGAGTGAGCAGCTGCGAGAGCTGACCCGGAAGCCGGTGACGCCGCTGGAAACCGGACAATGAAACTGAGCCGCCCGCTGACCCGCGAACAGGTGCCGGCCTGGTGGGCAGAGCGTGATACCCTGTTTGCCGATAGTCAGGCAGATTTGAGTGCAGTAGAACGCATTGATTCCACCGGGCTGGCGTTGCTGGTGCAATGGAGCCAGCAGCTCGCTGCTCAAAATAAGCGTCTTGCGTTGCTCTCACCGCCGAAGGAGTTTTATCCTCTGGCCGATTTATACGGGGTAGGCAGTCTGTTTGACCTGCCCGATAACGATTCACGGAGTCCACATGGATCTGAAGAATGAAGTAGAGCGCCGGCTGCGTGATGCGCTGGAGCTGGACGAGCTGCATGTAAAAAATGATGGTGACCACTTTCAGGTGATTGCCGTTGCCGATATGTTTGCCGAGATGAGCCGGGTGAAGCGCCAGCAGGCCATTAACGGCCCGCTGATGGACCTGATTGCCCAAAATGCCATTCATGCCCTGAGTGTGAAAACCTTTACTCCCGAGCAGTGGGCCCGGGAGCGTAAATTTATAATGCCGTCCTGACAGGAGCGCGAATGGACAAGTTCAGAATTCAGGGGCCCTGCCGGCTGGCCGGCGAGGTGACCATCTCCGGTGCCAAAAACGCCGCCCTGCCCATCCTTTTCGGCACCCTGCTGTGTGATGAAGCCATCCACCTTTCTAATGTGCCCAGACTGAAAGATGTGGATACCACCCTCAAGCTGCTGGCGTCCATGGGCGTGGATGTGCAGGTGAACGGCGGTGTTACCGTGCTGGCCGGTGGCGTAAACAGCCATATTGCTCCCTATGAGCTGGTGCGCACCATGCGTGCGTCCATTCTGGCGCTGGGGCCGCTGGTGGCCAAGTTTGGCAAGGCTGATGTGTCTTTGCCCGGTGGTTGTGCCATTGGTGCCCGCCCGGTCAACCTGCATATTCACGGCCTTGAGCAAATGGGTGCAAAGATCAGGGTCGAGGACGGCTATATCAAGGCCCGGGTTGATGGCCGTCTTAAAGGTGCCCATATTCTGATGGACATGGTCAGTGTGACCGGCACTGAAAACCTGCTGATGGCAGCAGTGCTGGCAGACGGGCGTACCATTATTGAAAACGCCGCCCGTGAGCCGGAAGTGGTGGATCTGGCCAACTTTCTCAATGCACTGGGTGCCAACATTCAGGGCATTGGGCAGGATACCCTGATCATTGATGGTGTTGAGGCCTTGCACGGCGGTAATTACAGTGTGCAGCCCGACCGCATTGAGACCGGCACTTTTCTGGTGGGCGCAGCGGTAACCGGCGGTGATATCACCTGCCGCAATACCGATCCGCATTTGCTGGAAGCGGTATTAGTAAAACTGCGGGAAGCGGGTGCTCTGGTAGAGACCGGTGAAGACTGGGTTCGCCTTGATATGACCGGTCGTACCCTTAAGCCGGTAGATATCAAAACCGCGCCTTATCCGGCCTTTCCTACCGATATGCAGGCTCAGTTTACCGTGCTGAATGCGGTAGCCAAGGGGGTGGGGCAGGTAACCGAAACCATTTTTGAAAACCGTTTTATGCACGTGCCCGAGCTGAACCGTATGGGTGCCAGCATTGAACTGAATGGTAATATGGCCATTTGCGGCGATACCGAGCAGCTGACCGGTGCCACCGTAATGGCCACGGATCTGCGCGCTTCGGCCAGTCTGGTGCTGGCCGGCTTTGTGGCCGAAGGTACCACCATAGTGGATCGCATCTACCACATTGACCGCGGCTATGAAGTGATTGAAGACAAGCTCGAAGCCCTGGGCGGCAACATAGAGCGGATCAAGGGCAACTGAAGCTGGAAGCGAGAAGTCGTTCGAGTGGACTGAAGTGACAATGAAAAGGGAAGACATGCAGTTGTCTTCCCTTTTTCGTTGGCAGCTCACTTTCTTCTAGCTTCTAGCTTCTAGCTTCTAGCTTCTAGCTTCTAACTTTCTGTTCAGCGCAGTCGCTGAAAGCGTCTGTCTTCTTCAATTTTCACCGGTACTGTCAGCATTTTGCCTTCTCGTAACAGGGTGACGCGAATTTCCGTGCCCGGCCGGGTTTCTGCTATCGTGTCCATGGCCTGGCGGGTATTGACGATTTCCTTACCATCAAGCGCCAGAATTACATCACCGCTGACAATACCGGCCTTGTCTGCCGGCGCATCCGGGCTGACGCTGTCTACATAAATACCAGCCCGCTCTTCCATATTGAGCAGGCGAGCCATTACCGGCGGAATGTCTGCACCGCCAATACCCAGGTAGCCCCTGATCACCCGGCCATTGGTGATTAATTCCTGCATGATACGGGCTGCCAGAGCATAGGGAATGGCAAAACTGATACCATAGCTTTCCTGATGGGCCACGCTCTGAAATGACGCCGTGTTAATGCCTACCAGCTCACCGTAAACATTCACCAGGGCACCGCCCGAGTTGCCCGCATTAATGGCGGCATCGGTCTGCAGCAGATCCTGGCGGCCGTTACTGTCCGGACCCATGCTCGACAGGCCGGTGCGGCCGGTGGCGCTGATAATGCCCTGAGTAATGGTCTGGCCCACGTTGTAGGGGTTGCCGATGGCCAGCACAATATCGCCCACCTGTGGGTTGATATCGTCACTTTGTGGAATTTCTGGCAAGCGGTCACCGTCGATTTTCAGTACGGCCAGATCCGTGGGAACATCAAAGCCAATGACTCTGGCAGCAATAATACGTCCGTCCTGCAGAGCCACTATGACCTGATCGGCATCGGCAATTACATGATAATTGGTCAGAACAAAGCCACGAGCTGACATAATGACCCCCGAGCCCAGGCCGGTTGCATTCAGGGTGGGGTTGGCGCTGCTGTGCTGAAAGCTGCGAGTATAGATATTGACCACAGCGGGGCCGGCACGGGAGGCCGCATGGGCAAAGCTGGTAACACCGGTTTGCGGATTACGCCACCAGTGTTCGAGAGATTGAGTACGCAGTTGAGGAAATAATAGCAACAGCAACACTGCCATCAGCACGCCATAAAGCGTACCTTGCAGGCAATATCTGATAAAAGTGGCTGGCCGCATGAAATAAGCCGGTGGCTGCTGAATCCGTAAAGCATAACATAAAGCCGTCATGAAGGGAGCCGCCCAGAGACAGACTCCCTTTCATTTCAGTAAGTTATCTTAGTACCAGATAGATGGATGAATTACCACGCTGAATATTCAGCGCCAGCACTTCGGGCTTACCCTCAATAATCTTGCGCAGCTCGCCCAGCTCTTTTACCCGCTGGCGGTTGACGCCGATAATGACGTCACCTTCCTCCAGGCCGGACATGGCCGCCGGTGAGCGGGGAACCACCTCAGTGACGCGCACGCCGCGTACGCTGTCACCACGGTCACTGTTGGCCAGTGAGGCACCTTCGAGCGCCTGATGCAGGGTGTTGGCAGCAACTTTCTGTTCACTGGCTTTGTCCAGCGTGACTTCAACGGTTTTTTCCTTGCCGTCACGGAAAAGGCCCAGTTCCACGGTGCGCTCTGCCCCCATGGTGGCTACCTTGGCGCGCAGTTCACCAAAGGAGCGAATGGGCTTGCCGTCCAGACTGATGATAATGTCTCCGGCCTTCAGCCCGGCTTCATCGGCAGCAGAGTCTTCCAGTACCTGACTGACAAAGGCACCGTGCTGACTGCGATAGCCAAAGGTGCGGGCCAGATCGGACGTGAGCTCGCCGCCCATTACACCAAGCACACCCCGGCGTACTTCACCATACTCAAGTATCTGATCTGCCAGGTTCTTCACCATGTTGGCCGGAATGGCAAACCCGATGCCGATATTGCCGCCGCCCGGGCCGAGAATGGCGGTATTGATGCCCACCAGATTTCCTTTGAGATCCAGCAAAGCACCACCGGAGTTACCCGAGTTGATGGCGGCGTCGGTCTGAATAAAGTTTTCCAGGTTTTCTACATTCAGGCCCGTACGACCCAGCGCGCTGATTACGCCGGTGGTCACTGTCTGGCCCAGGCCAAAGGGATTACCGATAGCAATGGCAAAGTCACCTACGCGTAACTGGTCTGAGTCAGCAAAGCTGATTTCTACCAGGTTTTTGGCGTCCACCTTGAGCACGGCAATGTCTGATTCCTTGTCTGCACCGATCAGTTCAGCTTCATATTCCTGGCCGTCGATCAGAGTAATCAAAATCTTGTCAGCATCTTCAACGACATGATTATTGGTGATCACATAACCTTTTTTGGCATCAATAATCACGCCTGAGCCCAGCGCCTGAAAGGGACGTTCCCGCACCTGCTCACCGGGCATGTTTGGGCCAAAAAAGAACCGGAACGGCTCGGGCAGGACCTGACGGCTGACCTTGTTTCCCGATACCGAGATATTGACCACGCCCGGGCTGACCTTCTCCACCACCGGGGCCAGACTGTTGATTTCACTGCCTGCGCCAAAGGGCAGGGCGGCTTGTGCCGCAGGAATGGTGGTCAGGCCCAGGCTCAGGGCCAGGGCGGACAACAGAAGACGTCGACCTTTCATGCATATGCTCCTAACTGTTAACACAATAAATGCCGGAAGTTGTCTGTCAGACTCATGGCGGCAAGGGGAGTTCCGCGCTGGTAACGAAATGCGGTTACCTTCATTAATTGTGCTTTTTGTGTGGAAGATCAAGCCTCTGCCGGCTCATTCTTGCTGCCGCCAACGGTCAGCCATACACTGAAGCCCCTGTATTTACTCCGTGACCGTCATGACTCCCAGCAGCAAATATCAGTCAGATCTGAATCGTCCCGATTTTGTGAAAGATGCCGCCCAGGCGCAGGCCGTTAGTCACCTGCAGCGTCTTTATGATGACCTGACGGCAGCTCCGCCCGTTACTCCCAGGCCCAGTTTGTGGCAGCGGCTGACCGGCAAGACAGAGACGCCGGTTACTGCAGTGCGCGGACTTTATTTCTGGGGTGGAGTAGGCCGGGGCAAAACCTATCTGATGGATACTTTCTACGACTGTCTGCCTTTTGAGCGCAAGCTAAGGGTGCACTTTCACCGTTTTATGGTGCGGGTACACGATGAGCTGAAAAGTCTGAAGGGGCAAGCAGACCCGCTTAAAGTGGTGGCAGAGCGGCTGGCGCGGGATGCCAGGGTGATCTGTTTTGACGAGTTTTTTGTGTCCGACATCACCGATGCCATGATCCTCGGCACCCTGTTCGAATATCTGTTCGGCCATGGGGTGACACTGGTAGCCACCTCCAATATTCCCCCCGATGAGTTGTACCGCAATGGCCTGCAGCGGGCCCGGTTTTTGCCGGCCATTGACCTTATCAAGGCTAACTGCGAAGTGGTCAACGTGGATTCGGGCACTGACTACCGGCTGCGGACCCTGCAGCAGGCTGAGATTTATCACTCGCCACTGGATGCCCAGGCCAGCGCTAACCTTGAACAGTATTTTTCTCAGCTCAGCAATGAGTCCGGACGCTGGGAAACTGAAATAGAAGTGAATCACCGGCAGTTAAGTGCCGTTGCGGAAGGTGATGGTGTACTTTACATTGACTTTCATGAGCTGTGCTGCACTGCCCGCTCGCAACTGGACTATATCGAGCTGGCCCGTTGCTACCATACGGTTTTACTGGCCAATGTGCAGCCCATGGGGCTCGACAGCGACGATGCTGCCCGGCGCTTTATCGCCATGGTAGATGAATTCTATGAGCGCCACGTGACGCTGATCATGTCGGCAGCGGTGCCTATGGAGCAACTTTATGGGGAAGGACGGCTTAATTTTGAGTTCCGGCGCTGTTTATCCCGGCTGACTGAAATGCAATCACATGAATATCTTGCCAGAGAGCACCTTCCTTAGTCACAATATGCGGCCCCGATCCGAGGCATGGTCGGGAAAAGGGCGGGCGAGCCAGCCGGTTTCAACGGGCATTGAAATTAGCAGGTGATTTTTAAGGCAACTTTACCTATAATCGCCCGGCCCACGTTACACAGCTGCCGATAAGGTGGCATCACAGTAAGCAGACAACTGCTCGAAGGGGCGGAAGGTCTGATCGTGTTTTGCGCATGTGCGCAAGTGTAGGATTCATTTTCAGTAATTTGGGTTCATCCATGAAAACTTTTGTTGCTAAGCCAGAAACCGTTAAGCGTGACTGGTATGTTGTTGATGCAGAGGGCAAAACTCTGGGTCGTCTGGCCACCGAGATTGCCCGCCGCCTGCGCGGTAAGCATAAGCCTGAATACACTCCTCACGTTGACTGCGGTGACTACATCGTGGTTATCAACGCCGAGAAAGTACAGGTAACCGGTAATAAAGCCGAAGACAAGATTTACTACTCTCACACCGGTTTCCCCGGTGGCATCAAGTCCATCAGCTTTGAAAAGCTGATCGAGCGCAAGCCCGAGATGGTTATCGAGTCTGCCGTACGCGGCATGCTGCCTCGCGGCCCCCTGGGTCGTGCCATGTACCGCAAGATGAAAGTCTTTGCGGGCAGCCAGCACAACCATGCTGCGCAACAACCTCAAGTACTGGACATCTAAGGCGGGATTAGGCAAATGGCAGAAACTCAATACTACGGTACCGGCCGTCGCAAAAGCTCCACTGCGCGTGTATTCGTAAAAGCGGGCAGCGGTAACATCGTTATCAACAAGCGTTCACTGGATCAGTATTTCGGTCGCGAAACCGCCCGCATGGTGGTTCGTCAGCCGCTGGAACTGACCGAGCTGAGCGAAAAGCTGGACCTGTACATCACCGTCGCCGGTGGTGGTATCTCAGGCCAGGCTGGTGCCATCCGTCACGGCATTACCCGTGCGCTGATGGAATATGACGAGACCCTGCGCGGTGCCCTGCGCAAGGCCGGCTTCGTGACCCGTGACGCCCGTCGCGTTGAGCGTAAGAAAGTTGGTCTGCACAAGGCGCGTAAGCGTCCCCAGTTCTCCAAGCGTTAATTGGGACTGCAGTCTTGTATATCAAAAAGCCCGGTTTATCCGGGCTTTTTTATGATCGAAAGCCCGTTTCTGCAGCGTGATTGATTGTTGCTTATTTGTTGATTTGAAACAAATTTGAGCCTGATATTCGCGATCTGTGACACGGTGCGCGTCCTTGTAAAAGTGCGCGCTTTTCATTAGAATTTCCGGGTTTTTTGTGGCAATTGAAACCAGAATATCCGCCGCGGTTGTCACACAGCAGTATCAATGCATGGAACGAAAAATAAATGCGCGGAGACCAAATGGGAGAGTTTTTGGATGAGCAATGCGCCAGTTGATACCGGTCGCCGCAGATTTCTGACCTGGTCAACCACAGTCGTGGGTGGGGTCGGAGCTGCTTTTGCCGCTGTGCCTTTCATCGCATCGTGGAACCCCAGCGCCAAGGCAAAAGCCGCCGGCGCGCCGGTAGAAGTCGACATCAGCAAAATGGAGCCCGGTCAGTTGATTCGGGTTGAGTGGCGTGGCAAGCCGGTTTGGGTGGTTCGCCGTAACCAGGAGATTCTGGACGGTCTGCCCAAGCATAATAACCAGCTGCGGGATCCTGCGTCCGAGCAGCCGCAACAGCCGGAATATGCCCAGAACGAATACCGTTCTATCAAGCCGGAAGTATTTGTGGCCGTGGGTCTGTGTACTCACCTGGGCTGTTCGCCCACCTATCTGCCTGACAGCTTTGGCGAGCAGGTACAGGGTGTGAGCGCCGGCTTTTTCTGCCCTTGTCATGGTTCCAAGTTTGATATGGCTGGCCGTGTGTTCCAGGGAGTTCCGGCTCCGCTGAACCTGGTCATTCCCCCTTATTACTATGTCAACGACGCCACCATACTGGTGGGTGAAGACAAGGAAGGAGCCTAACACCATGCTGGGTAAACTCGTAAGCTGGATCGACGAGCGCATTCCGATGACAGCGACCTACAACAAGCATGTAGGTCAGTATCCCGCGCCCAAAAACTTTAACTTCTGGTACTTCTTTGGCTCACTGGCCATGCTGGTACTGGTAAACCAGATCCTCACCGGTATCTGGCTGACCATGAATTACAACCCGTCCGGTGAAGGTGCCTTTGCCTCCATCGAATACATAATGCGTGATGTAGAGTACGGCTGGCTGCTGCGTTACATGCACAGTACCGGTGCGTCCGCCTTCTTTGTGGTGGTTTATCTGCACATGTTCCGTGGTCTGATCTACGGCTCTTACCAGAAGCCGCGCGAACTGCTGTGGCTGTTCGGCATGCTGATCTTCCTGGTACTGATGGCGGAAGCCTTTATGGGTTATCTGCTGCCCTGGGGCCAGATGTCGTTCTGGGGTGCGCAGGTAATTATCTCGCTGTTCGGGGCCATTCCGGTTATTGGTGACGATCTGACCCTGTGGATTCGGGGTGACTATGTTATCTCCGGTGCAACTCTGACCCGCTTCTTTGCGCTGCACGTGATTGCGCTGCCGCTGGTGCTGGTGATCCTGGTGTTCCTGCACATCGTTGCGCTGCACGAAGTGGGATCCAACAACCCGGACGGTATCGATATCAAGAAAAACAAGGATGAGAACGGCTGGCCAAAAGACGCCATTCCCTTCCACCCCTACTACACCGTAAAAGACATTGTGGGTGTGGCCGGTTTCCTGTTCTTCTTTGCGTTCGTGATCTTCTTTATGCCTGAAGGTGGCGGCTACTTCCTGGAAGCGCCGAACTTTGAAGCAGCCAATGGCCTGAAGACCCCTGAGCATATTGCGCCGGTATGGTACTTCACTCCCTTCTACGCCATTCTGCGTGCGGTTCCCGACAAGCTGATGGGCGTTATTCTGATGGGTCTGTCCATTGCCGTACTGTTTGTGCTGCCCTGGCTGGATCGCTGCAAGGTGCGCTCCTTCCGCTATCGCAGCAAGCTGCACCTGCTGAACATCGTTCAGTTTGTGATCTGCTTTATTATTCTGGGTATTCTGGGCGCGCTGCCGTCTACGCCGGTACTGACGCTGCTGGCACAGATTACGTCGTTCGGCTATTTTGCCTTCTTCGTGCTGTTGTTCTTCTACAGCAAAAACGAAAAAACCAAGCCGCTGCCAGAGAGGGTAACGTTCAAATGAAAAGGATAGTTGTTGCATTATTTGCACTGTTGCCGGCCCTGACCTTTGCCGCCGGCGGAAAGGTTCACCTCGATGAGGCGGATTACGATCTGAGTGACAAGGCCTCGCTGCAAAACGGTGCCAAGCTGTTTATGAACTACTGCTCAGGCTGTCACAGCACTCAGTATCAGCGTTATAACCGTGTTGCCGAAGATCTGGGTATTCCGGAAGACGTAATGCAGGCCAACCTGAACTTCACCGGTGTTGCCATCGGGGATCTGATGGAAAACGCCATTCCTGAAGCGGATGCCGCTAACTGGTTTGGCGCCGCACCGCCGGATCTGACCCTGGTGGCCCGGGTGCGTGGTGCCGACTGGCTGTATACCTATCTGCGCTCTTTCTACAAGGATGACAGCCGTCCGTTCGGTGTGAATAACCTGGTGTTCCCGTCCGTGGGCATGCCTCACGTACTGGAACCGCTGCAGGGCAGTGCCCATCTGAAAACCGAAACCCGCATGGTTGACGGTGTTGAAGTGGTCACTCCGGTGGGTATTCAGGCTGATGGTAATGGTGAGCTGACCCCGGCTGAATATGATCAGGCAGTACTGGATATTGTTAACTTCCTGGTCTATTCCGGTGAGCCGGTTAAACTGGAGCGCCAGCGCATGGGTTATTGGGTGCTGGGCTTTCTGGTTATCTTCTTCATCATTGCCTATCTGCTGAAGAAAGAATACTGGCGCGACGTGCACTGAGCCGACGTCGACTGAGCTGAGCAGGTGAGCGGCAATGGGGGTATAATGCTTCCATTGCCGTTCCCATTTTTGATTTCTGGAGGATTCAATGGCAGTTGCGGCCAATAAACGTTCCATCATGACGCTGTTTTCCGGTGCTGATGATATCTACAGCCATCAGGTACGTATTGTGCTGGCAGAAAAAGGCGTCAGTGTGGAAATCAGCCAGGTAGAGCCTGACAGCCTGCCCGAAGATATGCTGGAACTGAACCCTTACGGTACTCTGCCCACCCTGGTGGATCGTGAGCTGGTGCTTTATCAATCTCATATCATTATGGAATACCTGGATGAGCGCTTTCCTCATCCGCCCCTGATGCCGGTTTATCCGGTGGCCAGAGGTAACAGCCGGCTGATGATGCATCGGATTGAGCAGGACTGGTACACGCTGGCTGAGCGCATTCAGCGTGGTGACAAGGCGGATGAAGCCCGTAAAGAGCTGCGTGAAGCACTGCTGTCCATTGCGCCTGTGTTTGCCGAATATCCTTATTTTATGAGTGAAGAGTTCAGCCTGGTTGACTGCTATATGGGGCCGCTGCTGTGGCGTCTGCCGTCTCTGGGTATAGAGCTGTCCGGCCGTGGCGCTAAGGAAATCAAGGCGTATATGGTACGTCTGTTTGAGCGGGATTCCTTTCAGGCCTCACTGACTGAAACCGAGCGTGATCTGAGCAGCAAGGTGTGACCATGGATGAAATGACCCCAAGCCGTCCTTATGTGCTGCGGGCGTTTTATGACTGGTTGCTGGACAACGATCTGACGCCGCATCTGCTGGTTAATGCTGAAGTACCTCATACCGAAGTACCGCGCCAGTATGTGAATGACGGTCAGATAGTGCTGAATATTTCTCCCAGCGCTGTGCTCGGTCTGCAGATGGACAATGAAACGGTCAGCTTCAATGCCCGTTTTGGCGGCCAGCCGCTGCAGGTGTATATTCCGATGGCGGCAGTGGTGGCCATTCAGGCCCGTGAAAACGGTGCCGGCACTTTCTTTCCGCCGGAGCCGGCTTATGAGGCCTGGCTGGAAGCAGCCAGCGAAGAAACATTGCCTGAGTCCGTAACAGAGTCTGAGCCGTCTTCGCCTGCGCCTAAAAAAGGCAGACCAAACCTCAAAGTCATTAAATAAAAAACGCAGCCGCAAGGCTGCGTTTTTGTTTGCGCGTTTTGCCGGCTTAAGGAGCCGGCTGTATATATTCAAACGCGGTGACCACCCGGGATACGCCAGCCACGTTACGGCTCAGCTGCACGGCGATATCCGCTTCCTTGCGGGTTACCAGACCGATCAGAAATACTTCGGTATTTTCAGTCACGACCTTGAGCTTGGTGCCGTCAAGATTTTTTTCTGCCAGCAGTGTGCTTTTCACTTTTGAGGTAAGCCAGGTGTCCTTGCTTTGCTGGCTGAGAGAAACAGGCTGACCGGTGCGTATTTCATTAAAAACTTCCTTAACACCGGGCACGTCAGCCACTATTTGCTCGGCCCGGGTGCGGTATTCCTCGCTGGGAGTCTGACCAATCAGTAATACTTTTCCGTTAGTGGCAATGGCGGCAAAACGGCTCTGGTCCCACATGGGCTGTTCTTCTCCCAGCCGGTGAAGGGCACGCATCTCAATGGTTTGATCGCTGATTTGCGTACCTATGGTGCGCCTGTCGGTGATCATGTTGGCACCGGTTGCACCGCCTGCGGCCACCAGTCCGGCGCAGCCCTGCAGCAAGGTGAGTGAGCTCAGTATCACCATCAGTGTCTTGTTCATTAATCAGTCCTCCTGGCTGGGGAAAAGCGTGCGGTCAATCAGGTCGCACAGACAGTGCAGGGTGAGCAGGTTTACCTCGTGAATGCGCGGTGCCCGCAGTGCCGGAACCCTGATTTCCACATCATTGGGGCCAAGCAGGCCTGCCAGTTCGCCGCCGTCGCCGCCGCTCAGGGCGACGATGGTCATGTCCCGGCTGAGCGCCGCCTCGGCGGCCTTGATCAGGTTGCGGCTGTGACCGCTGGTAGAGATAACGACCAGCACATCGCCGCTTTGACCAAATGCTCGGATCTGGCGGGCATAGGCATCGTCAAAGTGATGGTCCACTGCAATGGCGCTGATGCTGCTGGTATCCAGGGTCAGACACATGGCCGGCAGCGCCGGGCGTTCTGTTTCATAGCGGTTGATAAGCTCGCTGACAAACAGCTGGGCCAGTGCGTTGGAGCCGCCATTCCCGCATACCAGCAGTTTGTTACCGTTGAGCAGGCACATGACCATCATCTGAGCCGCCGCCAGAATATCGTCGGGCAGCGCCTCGGCGGCGGCAATTTTGGTCTGAATGCTTTCAGTAAAGCTGGCTTTGATTTCTTCCTGCATGAGATTCCTCAAAAGGCGTTTTGTATCCAGTTAACCTGATCACCGTCAATGGCCACCAGATCGAAACGACAGGACTGATGGGCTTCATTCAGCCCTTTCATTTGTAAATAACACAATGCTGCACGGCGTAACTTTTGTTGCTTGCCATAGGTAACTGACATGGCTGCGCCACCAAAGTCTTCCCGTTGCCGAAAGCGAACTTCCACAAACACCAGGGTGTCGCCCTGGCGCATCACAAGATCGATCTCACCCGGTTTGCACTGATAGTTGCGTTGTACCGGCGTCAGTCCCTGAGCGCGAAGGTAGTCTTCGGCACGGCGCTCATACAGCGCGCCGTATTGTCGTTTATTCCTGAAGTTCGGCGTTTGCCCCGATCGGTATCCAGTTGCCATTGTCGTACTCCCTCCATAGCAGGTGCCGCTGTACTACGCCTTCCGGTGATACTGTCAGCTCGCCGGTCAGGCCCGGTACTCCGGGCGCACCACGACGCAACGCCGGCAGCTGGGGAATAATTGCCCGGGCGTCATAGCCAAGAGCAAACAGTCGCAGCCAGGCGCTGCCAGCACTCGGCCACAAGCCGAGAATCTCTTCTTTCAGCTGAGGTGCACCATCAAACATCCAGGGCATATCTGCCAGCCGCAGTCCGGCCAGTTCGCCCATGGGGGCTTCACCGGCAGGAATATAACTGCGTGAAATGACATAGGTCGGCAGGCGTGTGGCACGACTGTCCCGCACAAAATCAAAATAGGGAAGAATAAAGCGGGTTTCGGCGGCATTGGTGGGCATAAATACCGAGTCGGCAGCATGGTTGCGCAAAGCCCGGCGTATGTCCTTTTCAATGCTGGCCTGGTTGTTGAAGTAGGAAACGGCAGCCGGCTGACCACTTACTGTTTGCCACTGGCGGTTAAACTCGGCAGCAACTCGCCGGCCCAGTTCATTATCGGGGGCAAACACCAGTGGTTGCTGATGTCCTTCTTGCCACATGCGCCGTGCTGCGTCAGTGGCTTCTCCTTCGGGTGACAGCGAGAAATAATAGAACGTGGCCAGCTCGGGTTGATAGGCGGGCTGATTCAGCGCCAATACCGGCAAGGCCGGGTCCAGTTTGAGCAAGGTATCTACCTTGTCCTTCAACAGGGGACCCAGGACCATATCGGCACCAGACTGCATGACTTGCTGATACAAGGCAGCCATGTCCTGACTCTGGGTATCAAAAAAGCTGACCCGCACCGACTGTCCTTGTCCGGCACTGAGAATGCCGTTACGAATGGCATCGCCTTGCTCCGCCAGCCGGCCCGACAGCGGCAGTAATACCGCTATATGACTGGCATCAAAGGACGGTGCCTGGGCATTGCCCTGAACCAGCGGCAGATAAACCCGGGCCGGGTGCCCTGCATAGCTGCGCTCCCATGACAGCAGCTGCCAGTTTTTTTGCTCGGCGGGAATGTCCTGACTGTTCAGAATCGCCAGCAGGCGCAGCCAGCCGTTGGCTGTGGCCGAAAGGTTATCGCTCTGAGCGCTGCGCAGTACGGAGGGAGATTGAGCACTGAGTAATTGATAAATACGATCAATGTCCCGGCGTTGCTCAGGGCCCGACAGCAGTTCATTCCGGGCAATCAGCGCCAGGGCAGCCTGTACCGGCTGACGCTGCTGCTCATGGCCGTTGGCCTTGAGCAGCCACCAGTAGGCCTGACCGGAAGATGACAATGACCCTGTATCGATATTATCAAGCAGTGACAAGGTTTCGGCTGGCTGGTTTTGAGTCAGCCGGGAGGCAGCAGCAAGCAGCTGTACCACGGGTTGCTGAGACAGGCTTGCCGTGGCGCGCAACGCCTGCAATCTGGCTTCGGCTTCCTGCTGGCTGCCTTGTTGTAACAAAGAGCGAATGGTAAGCACCTGCCAGGCAAAAGCATTGTCACCGGTGGCGATATCAGCCTGAACCCGGTATTGATCTGCCGGACGCACCAGTGGGCTGAACATGTCTGGTGCCGGTTCCGGCGTAACGGCAGGCTGCAGAAACCCACTGCCACAGGCGGTGAGTATGGTTGAAAGCACCAGAGTAAACAGCAGTCGTGTTACACTGATGCGCTGAAGTTGAGTTGCCAATCCCTTATTTCCCATGCTGAGTCATTCTGGTCCTAAGTGTAATCGGGCCGGCACGGTGAAACAATTGCTTGCACAGGAGTCATGATGAGCCAAGCTGCCTTATATATTGTGCCTACCCCTATCGGTAACCTGGCTGATGTCAGCCAGCGCGCTCTGGATACTCTGAAACAGGTAGATGTCATTGCCTGCGAAGACACTCGCCACACCGGGAAATTATTATCTTATTATCAGATTGGCACACCGACCTGGGCCTTGCATGACCACAACGAGCAGCACAAGGCGGAGCAGCTGGTTACCCGGCTGCTGGAAGGGAAAAGCATAGCGCTGGTGTCCGATGCGGGTACACCGCTTATCAGCGATCCCGGTTATCATCTGGTCAACCGGTGTCGTGAGGCGGGTATTCAGGTAGTGGCGCTGCCCGGTCCCTGTGCGGCAGTGACTGCCTTGTCGGCAGCGGGGCTGCCTACGGATCGCTTTGTGTTCGAAGGCTTTTTGCCCGCAAAAGACAAGGCCCGTCGCGACAAGCTGGAAAGCCTGAAGGATGAACCCAGAACCATGGTGTTTTATGAGTCGCCCCGGCGTTTGCTGGATACGGTGACGGCTCTGGTTGAGGTGATGGGGGAAGCCCGCCGGCTGGTGGTGGCCCGGGAGCTGACCAAAGCCTTTGAAACCATTCACGGCCTGCCGGCAGGCGACATGCTGGCATGGCTTAAGGAAGACAGTAACCGCTGCCGGGGTGAAATTGTGCTGATGGTAGCCGGACACAAGGCTGATGCTGACGCTTTGCCGCTGCCGGCGCAGAAAACCCTGGCCTTGCTGAGTGCCGATCTGGGGCTGAAAAAAGCCGCTGCGCTGACTGCCGATATTTATGGGCTGAAAAAAAATGCATTGTATAAGCACGGGCTTGAAGCAGGCTTGTAACGATGCGGATTTACTCTGGCACCACAGGCGTGGCTGGGTTACACTGCGCACTGAGCTGGCCGGACAATCGCTGCTTCGTCGTTGTGCTTTTAGCAGACGGGCGAGGGGGAGGAAAGTCCGGGCTCCACAGGGCAGGGTGCCAGGTAACGCCTGGGGGGCGTGAGCCCACGACCAGTGCAGCAGAGAGCAGACCGCCGATGGCCTTCGGGCACAGGTAAGGGTGAAAGGGTGCGGTAAGAGCGCACCGCGCGGCTGGCAACAGTCCGTGGCACGGTAAACTCCACCCGGAGCAAGACCAAATAGGCCTCCTACAGGCGCGGCCCGCGCTGGAGGCGGGTAGGTTGCTGGAGCCGGCGAGCGATTGCCGGCCTAGAGGAATGATTGTCAATCGGGCTTGCCCGATACAGAACCCGGCTTACAGGCCAGCTCATTATCTTCCTTAAAACAGCGCAACTCTTCGAGTTGCGCTGTTTTATTATTCCCGGCCGCTTGCGCCAGCTTTTTATCCTTTATTCAGTAACCACCTTTTCTTCTGATGGCTATTTCCTTGCTTGAAATGCCGGTATTGCCTCCTTACACTTGTTGCGGTGGGAAAAAGTGGATCTTTGTGGAACAAAGCCAATAACAGGGACTCTGAATGTTGCGTGGTGCCCATGCCATCAGCCTTGACAGTAAAGGGCGGCTGGCCATACCAACCCGATATCGTGAGCCGTTGCGTGAACAATGCGACGGCTTATTGGTTTGTACCATCGACATCAGTCACCCCTGTCTGCTGCTCTATCCGCTTGGCGAATGGGAGCTGATAGAGCACAAGCTGCGCAGCCTGTCGAGCACACAGCCAACAGAGCGGCGTCTGCAGCGATTGCTGTTGGGCCATGCCACCGAATGTGAGCTGGACGGAAACGGACGCTTTCTGGTTCCGGCACCGCTGCGGCTGCATGCCGGGCTTGAGAAAAAAATCATGCTGGTGGGACAGCTCAATCGCTTTGAAATCTGGAGTGAGCTTCGCTGGCAACAACAAATTAACGATGATTTACTAGCTCTTGATCATGAGGGGTGGGAGTCATCGGAACGATTGCGGGACTTTTCGCTATAACAATGAGTGAACAACAGGCACACATTACCGTACTGCTGGATGAAGCAGTGGCCGGCCTCAATATTCGCCCTGACGGCATTTATGTGGATGGCACCTTTGGCCGGGGCGGTCACTCGCGCCATATTTTGTCAAAACTCGGCCCGAATGGCCGGTTACTGGCCATTGACCGGGATCCGGCCGCTATTGCCGTGGCTGAACAAATTGATGATCCCCGCTTTACTATTCTTCATGGCCCTTTCTCCCGTCTGGCCGACATGATGGAAGCCGCGGGACTGACCGGCAAGATTGACGGCGTTCTGCTCGATCTTGGTGTGTCTTCGCCGCAGCTGGATGAAGCCGAGCGCGGTTTCAGCTTTCAGAAAGACGGTCCTCTGGATATGCGCATGGATCCAACCAGCGGCCAGAGTGCCGCCGACTGGCTCAACCATGCCGATGCAGACGACATTGCCTGGGTGCTGAAAACCTTTGGTGAAGAGCGTCATGCCCGCAAAATTGCCCGGGCCATCGTGCTTGATCGCCAGACCACGCCCTGGACCCGTACCCGTCAGCTGGCAGAGATGATCGCCCGGGTGAACCCCAGTAAGGAAAAGAACAAGCACGCCGCCACCCGCAGTTTTCAGGCCATTCGCATCTACATTAACAGCGAGCTGGATGAAATTGACCAGGCGCTCAATGGTGCCTTGCGTGTGCTGGCAACCGGCGGTCGTTTGTCGGTGATCAGTTTTCATTCTCTGGAAGACCGGCTGGTCAAACATTTTATTCGTAAGCAGGAAAAAGGACCTGAAGTGCCTCCCGGACTGCCATTAACCGAGGCTCAGCTGGCCGGTGGCCGCACGCTCAAAAGTGTGGGCAAGGCACAGAAACCTTCAGCTGAAGAAGTGGCTGCCAACCCCAGAGCCCGCAGCTCAGTGCTGCGAGTCGCTGAACGACTGGACAGAGAAGCCTGATGGACAGCCGCATTAACCTGACCCGGGAAGTGGGACGGGATCTGTGGCGATACAAATGGCTGCTGCTGCTGGCCATTATTACCGTTATCTCGGCGATGTCAGTGATAGTGGTGACTCACAGTACGCGGCAGAAAACCAGTGAATATAATCAGCTGATGGCGGAGCAGGACAAGCTGGATATTGAATGGCGTAATCTGCTGCTGGAGCAAAATACTCTGATGGAGCACAGCCGGATTGAAGCACTGGCCCGGGAAAAACTGAATATGAAACGACCCGAGCCAAGCAAGGAGAAACTGGTGAGGCAACCATGAGCTGGCGCAAGAAGCAGAAAAAAGAACCCATGATGGCCCGTGGCCGGTTTTACTTTACCTGCGGCGTCATTTTACTGGCCTTTGTGGCCCTGTTTGCCCGGGCTGCATGGATCCAGGTAATTTCGCCGGATCGGCTACGTCTCGAAGGCGATCTGCGCTCGCTGCGTTCCACTGTAGTCAGTAATACCTCCCGTGGCATGATCATGGATCGTAATGGCGAAGAGCTGGCCGTTTCTGTGCCGGTGCAGGCGGTCTGGGCGGATCCCAAGCAGATCCATGCCGAGCACAGTCTGGATAAACAACAGGCCTGGCAGGCACTGGCAGAAGTGCTGGGTGTGCCACACGATACTCTGCTGAAGCGAGTACAGGATCCCAAACGCCGTTTTGTTTATCTGCAGCGACAGGTCACGCCGGCAGTAGCCGAATATATTCGCAAGCTGCGCCTGCCTGGTGTGCACCTGCGCCCGGAGGAACGCCGCTTTTATCCTACCGGTGAAATCAACGCCCACCTGGTAGGCATGACCAATATAGACGGCTCTGGTATCGAAGGGATAGAGCGGGGCTTTAATGACTGGCTGACCGCGCTGCCCGGTGAGCGCAAAGTGCGCAAGGACCGTCTGGGCCGGGTGATTGAAGATCTGGGTGTGGTATCGGCTGCCCGTGAAGCCAATCACATTGAACTGAGCATCGATCAGCGGGTGCAGGCACTGGCTTACCGTTCTCTCAAACGGGCCTTTGAATATCACAGAGCCACTTCGGCCTCACTGGTGATGCTTGATGTAAAATCCGGTGAAGTCATCGCCATGGTGAACGCACCTTCTTTCAACCCAAATAACCGTAGTCAGTATCAGAGTTTTCGTGCCCGTAACCGCGCCGTAACCGACACCTATGAACCCGGTTCAACTCTCAAGCCGATGATAGTGGTCAGTGCTCTGGAAAATGGTGTGGTCAATGCCAACAGCATGGTAGACACTAGCCCCGGCTGGATGCGGCTGGGCGGAAAACGGGTCTCAGATACCCGGAACCTCGGCAGTATCAGTGTGGAAACCGTGCTTAAACGCTCTTCCAATATGGGCATGGTACGGATGGCCATGCAGGAAACGCCGGCGCAGCTGCTTGATACTCTGTACCGCTTTGGCCTGGGTATCGACTCAGGCATGGGGCTGGTGGGTGAAAGCACTGGCATGGTTCCTCAACGCCGGCGCTGGTCCGAAATAGAGCAGGCGACCCTTTCTTTTGGATATGGCGTGACGGTAACCCCGCTGCAGCTGGCTCAGGCTTACGCCATTCTGGCTAACGGCGGTGTGCGTTATCCGCTTTCCATTGTGAAACGTAACCAGCCGCCCACCGGCGAGCAGGTCATTCCCCGCCAGCATGCCGATGCGGTATTACAAATGCTGGAAAGTGTGGTTAATCCCGGTGGTACCGCCACTCGTGCGGCTATTCCCGGTTATCGGGTGGGCGGCAAGACCGGTACCTCGCGCAAGGCCGTTGCCGGTGGTTATGGCAGTGATTATATGGGGCTGTTTGCTGGTGTGGCACCATTGAGTAACCCTCGTCTGGCCATGGTGGTGGTGATCAATGAACCTCAGGGCGATCAATATTACGGCGGTCTGGCGGCGGCACCCGTCTTTGCCGAGGTGATGAGCGGTGCCCTGCAGCTGCTGAATATTCGTCCCGATGCCGCCACCGAAGAACAATTCCAGCTGGCAGGACAGGAGGCAAGTGTTGTCCCTCACTCTTAGAGAGCTGGCAAGCGCGCTGGGGCATGCGGCCCCGGCCATTGCCATAAACAGAATGACCCTCGACAGCCGGGCTGTGTCTGCCGGCTGTCTGTTTATTGCTGTTAAAGGCCATCATGCCGATGGTCGTCGTTTTATCGAGCAGGCGCTGGAGCAGGGTGCGGCAGCGGTAATTTATCAGACCGACACTCAGGAAGAAGCCGGCCTGAACAGCCGGGACCACCGTTTGTTGGGCGTGTTTGACCTGCCGGCCAAATTGTCGCTGCTGGCGGGCGCTTTTTATGGTGAGCCTGCCCGGCAGCTGCAGCTGGCCGGTGTGACCGGCACAAACGGCAAAAGTACGGTTTCTCAGCTGATTGCGCACTGGGGTCAGCTGCTTGGTACTACCAGCGGTGTCATGGGAACCCTGGGTAATGGGCTGTGCGGCCAACTTGAGCCGGCGGTCAATACCACAGGGTCAGCGCTGGAGGTGCAGCAGCAGCTGGCGCGTATGCTTGGCGCTGGTGCACGCAGAGTGGCGATGGAGGTGTCGTCTCATGGTTTACACCAGCATCGCGTGGCTGCGCTTGATTTTGACGTGGCGGTGTTTACCAATCTGAGCCGGGATCATCTGGATTATCACGGCACCATGGCGGAATACAGTGAAGTCAAACGGAGCCTTTTTGAGCTGTGTACCAAAGGGCGGGTGATTAACGCCGATGACGTATTTGGCCGGCGCTGGCTGGGCCATTACCCCGATGCAGTGGCTTACAGTCTGCACGGGCGGGTAGCAGATTTCAGGGGGCGTCAGCTGGTGGCGGAAACCGTTCACTTTTATGGTGACGGAGTGAAAGTGACCATTAACTCCGACTGGGGGAATGGTGTATTATCCGCCCCCCTGATCGGCCGTTTTAATGTGGCCAACCTGCTGGCGGCGATGGGAGCACTGCTGGTGATGGGCGAGTCCTTTGAAAAGCTGCTGGCAACCGCGTCCAAACTGACGGGCGTGGCCGGGCGGATGGAGCCGTTTACTGCGCCGGGTAAACCCCTGCTGGTGGTGGATTATGCCCATACACCCGATGCGATTGAGCAGGTATTGCAGGCGCTGCAGCAGCATTGCAAGGGCCGGCTCTGGTGTCTGACCGGCTGCGGCGGCGATCGGGACAAGGGCAAGCGGGCCTTGATGGCGGCAGCAGCGGAACAAGGTGCCGATGTGGTTATCCTTACTGATGATAATCCCCGTACTGAGTCGCCGGCAGCCATTATTGCCGACATGCAGGCCGGGCTCAGCAATCCGGCGGTAGCGCAGGTAATCCATGGCCGGCGTGATGCCATTGCATACGCCATAGAACACGCGGACGAGCAGGATATTATTTTGGTGGCCGGCAAGGGCCATGAGGATTATCAGATTGTGGGTACAGAGATCATGCATTACAGCGACCGGGAAACTGTGGTGGCGCTGCTGGGAGTGACATTGTGATTACACTTTCACTGAGCCGGCTGGCTGAGGCATCCGGCGGTGAGTTGCGCGGCACCGATAAGAACATTCTGGCAGTATCCACCGACAGCCGGCAGCCCATGAGTGATGGCTGTCTGTTTGTGGCCCTGTCCGGCGAGCGCTTTGATGCCCATGATTTTACTGTTCAGGCAGTGAAGCAGGGTGCCGCTGCGCTGTTGGTGGAGCGCTGGCAGGATCTGGATGTGCCCCAGATCAGAGTGGCCGATACCCGGCTCGCGCTGGGCGTTCTGGGTGGTCTGGTACGTGATGCCAGCCATGCCAAAGTGCTGGCCATTACCGGCAGCTGTGGCAAAACCACGGTCAAAGAAATGGCCGCCAGCATACTGCGCCAGAAGGGGGAAGTGCTGGCCACCAGGGGTAACCTCAATAACGAGATTGGTGTGCCACTGACCCTGTGCGAGCTGACCGACAGCACTGACTACGCCGTGATTGAGCTGGGTGCCAATCATATCGGTGAAATCGCCTGGACCAGCTCGCTGACGAAACCCCATGCGGCCCTGATCAACAATGTGGAGGCGTCTCACCTGGAGGGCTTCGGCTCGCTGGAAGGCATCGCTCAGGCCAAAGGTGAAATCTACAGCGGTCTGGTGCCCGGCGGTGTGGCCATTGCCAACGGTGACAGTCCGTTCTGTAACCTGTGGAAACAACAGGTGGAACTGATTTATTTTGGTGAGCGCCGGGACTATCAGGCCCGTAATATCAGCCTGAATGCTGCTGGCTGTGCTCACTTTCGGCTGCTGACGCCCCAGGGCGAAATTGAAGTACAGCTGCCGGTGCCCGGCAAACACAATGTGGCCAATGCCCTGGCCGCTGCCGCCGGTACTGAGCAGCTGGGTGCCAGTCTGGCCGACATTGCGACCGGACTTGCCGCCTTCGGACAGGCCAAAGGTCGTTTACAGGTGTGGACGCGACCCGGTCTGACGGTGCTGGATGATACCTATAATGCCAGCGTAGCGTCGGTGCTGGCAGGGCTTGATACCCTGGCCAGCCTGCCGGGTTACCGCATTTTTGTGTTTGGTGATATGGCCGAGCTGGGTGATTACAGCCGCGAAATGCACAGCAAAGTGGGTGAGCATGCCCGCAAGCTGGGTATTGATGAGGTACTGACCGCTGGCCGGGACAGCCACCATACGGCAACGGCGGCCAATGGCCGTCATTTCGAGAATAAACAACAATTGTGGCCAGTGCTGAAAGCAGCGCTGGCAGCACACAACAAGGTGGTCGTTTTGGTTAAGGGTGCACGCAGCGCGCGGATGGAACAGCTGGTCCAGGCCATTCAGGAGGGAGAGCTATGCTAGTCTGGCTGGCGGAATGGCTGACTCCCCATTTCAGCTTTTTTAACGTTTTTTCTTATCTGACCTTCAGGGCCATCGTCTCCATTCTGACCGGCCTGATGGTGTCTTTATGGATTGGACCAAGGCTGATCCTCCGGCTGCAGAAGCTTCAAATCGGCCAGGTAGTACGCAACGATGGTCCTGAGTCTCATTTCAGCAAGGCGGGTACCCCTACCATGGGTGGCCTGATGATACTGATCGCCATTTCTGTCTCTGTGCTGCTGTGGGCACGGTTGTCCAACCCCTATGTATGGGTGGTGCTGTTTGTACTGATTGCCTTTGGTGCCATCGGCTTTGTGGATGACTACCGCAAGGTGGTACGCAAAAACACCGACGGTCTGATCGCCCGCTGGAAGTATTTCTGGCAGTCGGCGGCAGCGCTGACAGCGGCCATTTTTGTGTACTGGATAGCCAAGGATCCGGCTCAGACCCAGCTGGTTGTTCCGTTTTTCAAGGACGTCATGCCTCAGCTTGGTCTGTTTTTTGTGATCCTCAGTTACTTCGTGATCGTCGGCTCCAGCAATGCGGTCAACCTGACTGACGGGCTGGACGGCCTGGCGATTATGCCCACTGTAATGGTGGCAGCGGGCTTTGCCCTGGTGGCCTGGGCCACCGGTAACGTCAACTTTGCTGAATATCTGCATATTCCCTATGTGGCCAATGCCGGCGAGCTGACCGTGGTGTGCACTGCCATTGTCGGTGCCGGTCTCGGTTTTTTATGGTTTAACACCTTTCCCGCTCAGGTATTTATGGGCGATGTAGGCTCGCTGGCACTGGGTGCCACCCTGGGCGTGATTGCGGTGCTGGTACGCCAGGAATTTTTGCTGGTAATCATGGGCGGCATCTTTGTTATCGAGACCCTGTCGGTGATCCTGCAGGTGGGTTCCTACAAGCTGCGGGGCCAGCGAATTTTTCGCATGGCACCCATCCATCATCACTATGAACTGAAAGGCTGGCCCGAGCCTCGTGTGATTGTCCGTTTCTGGATCATTACCCTGATGCTGGTGCTTACCGGCCTGGCCACTCTGAAGCTGAGATAACATCATGACTCCTGCACGCACTGTGATTATCGGACTGGGGCAAACGGGGCTTTCCTGTGTGCACCACTGCGTGCGCAAGGGCGTGCGCCCTGTGGTGATGGATACCCGCACAGCGCCGCCGGGTGCCGAACAGCTGCCGGCAGGTCTGGAATGTTACTTTGGCGGCCTGAACCCTGAAGTGCTCTGTGGTGCCGACTTGATTATCGTCAGCCCGGGTGTGCCGCTGGCTACTCCTGAGCTACAGCAGGCGGCCGCCGCCGGGGTAGAAATTATCGGGGATGTGGAGCTGTTTCTGCGTGAATGTACAGCTCCAGTGATTGCCATTACCGGCTCCAACGGCAAAAGCACCGTCACTACCCTGGTGGGTGAGATGGCGGCTGAAGCCGGGCTGGCCGTGGGCGTGGGCGGTAATATCGGCACGCCGGCACTGGCGCTGCTGGAGCAGCCACTGGCGCTGGCGGTGCTGGAGCTGTCCAGCTTTCAGCTGGAAACCACGCCGGGGCTGAAGGCACTGGCGGCTACCGTGCTGAATATCAGTGAAGATCATCTGGATCGTTACGACTCGCTGGCACATTACCGGGATACCAAGCTCGGCATTTATCAGGGGGCAGGTCTGTGCGTTTATAACCGGGAAGACAGCGAGACATATCCGCCAAAGGGGAGCAAAGCGCTCAGCTTTGGCCTGAACGGGCAGGACTATGGCCGCCTGGAACAGAATGGCGAACTGTGGCTCAGTGTGCACGGCGAGCCGGTACTGGCAGTGCGCGAGCTGCGCATTGTCGGTGCTCACAACCAGCTCAATGCCCTGGCTGCCATGGCCCTGGCAGATAAAGCCGGTATTTCCCGCATCGCTCAGCTGGCGGTGCTGCGCCGTTTTACCGGCCTGGCCCATCGCTGCCAGTTTGTGGCTGAAAAAAATGGCGTACGCTGGATTAACGACTCCAAGGCCACCAATGTGGGAGCCACTCTGGCGGCCATCGACGGCATTGCCGGTGATATAAACGGCCGGCTCTGGCTGATTGCCGGTGGTCAGGGCAAGGGGCAGGACTTTTCTCCGCTGGTACCGCTGCTGAAGACCCGCATTGCCGGCATGGCCTGCCTGGGGCAGGACAAGGAGCAGTTGCTGGCGCTTGGTGCCAATACGCACGCCGTGGCCAGCATGAATGAAGCCGTGGCCTGGTGCGCCGGACAGGCCGCCGCCGGCGACTGGGTGCTGCTGGCACCGGCCTGTGCCAGTCTGGATATGTACCCTAACTATCCGGCCCGGGGCGATCATTTTGTGTCGCTGGTGGAGGCGCTATGAAGCTGCTGCCTGCTTTCAGCATGGACTGGCTGCTGCGGCCGTCTCAGGGGCATATCTATGATCGTCAGCTGGTTATTTTATCGCTGGCGCTGATGGCCATTGGGCTGGTCATGGTGTCGTCGGCCTCCATTGCTGAAGGCATCGCCGTGGGCGATGACGCTTTTTTCTTTGTAAAACGTCACGGTATCTTTTTGCTGGTTTGTCTGTTTCTGAGTGCCCTGGTGCTGCAGATCCCCATGGCCCGCTGGCAGCAATACAATGCCAGCTTTCTGATCCTGGCGCTGATCATGCTGATGCTGGTACTGGTGGTAGGCCGGGAGATAAACGGCAGTAAGCGATGGCTGGCGCTGGGGCTGTTCAACGTGCAGCCGGCAGAAATTGCCAAGCTGGCACTGTTTACCTTTCTGGCCGGTTTTCTGGTACGCAAGCAGGACGAAGTGCGCAGCCACTGGAAAGGCTTTCTCAAGCCGCTGGCGGTAATGAGCATGCTGTCCTTCCTGTTGCTGATGCAGCCGGATCTGGGCTCAGTGGTGGTGTTGTTTGTGACTACGCTGGGCATGCTGTTTATTGCCGGTGCCCGCATGGGCCAGTTTATCAGCCTGGTGCTGCTGGGTATGGCACTGGTAGCTGGGCTGATTGCCATGGCACCTTACCGGGTTAAACGGGTGACTTCGTTTCTGAATCCTTGGGATGATCCCTTTGGCAGCGGCTACCAGCTTACTCAGTCGCTGATGGCGTTTGGCCGGGGCGGCTGGTTTGGTGAAGGCCTGGGCAACTCCATTCAGAAGCTGGAATATCTTCCCGAAGCCCATACCGACTTTGTGTTTGCCATTCTGGGCGAAGAGCTGGGCTTTACCGGTGTATTGCTGGTACTACTGCTGCAGTGCTGGCTGGCGTTCAAGGCGCTGCGTATCGGCCAGAAGGTACTGATGGGCGGACGCCAGTACGAAGGCTATCTGGCCATGGGCATCGGCATCTGGTTCAGCTTTCAGACCGTAGTGAATGTGGGCGCGGCCTCGGGCATGCTGCCCACCAAAGGCCTGACCCTGCCACTGGTGAGCTATGGCGGCTCCAGTCTGCTGGTGATGAGTGCCGCCGTGGCCATTCTGGTGCGCATCGATTTTGAATGGCGTCGCGACAATATGCAGGCCAGACAGCGGGAGGCGCTATGAACAACAACAAAACGCTGCTGGTGATGGCTGGCGGCACTGGCGGCCATGTGTTCCCCGGGCTGGCGGTGGCGGATCTGCTGCACAGTGAAGGCTGGACCATTCACTGGCTGGGCACGGCGGATCGCATGGAGGCCCGGCTGGTGCCGGAGCACGGTTATCCGCTGCATACCATCAGTATTTCCGGGGTACGCGGTAATGGCATCAGGCGGCTGCTGGCGGCCCCCTTTAAAATCGCCAATGCGGTACGACAGGCGCGCAGAATTTTAAAAGCAACACAGCCCGATGTGGTGCTGGGCATGGGCGGCTTTGCTGCCGGGCCCGGCGGTGTGGCGGCCAGAATGGCGGGCATTCCGCTGGTGCTGCACGAGCAGAACGCCGCCGCCGGCATGACCAACCGCCTGCTGGCGCGTATAGCCAGCAAAGTATTAATGGCCTTTCCCGGTGCCTTTGACCAAGGCGAGGTGGTGGGCAACCCGGTGCGGCCCGATGTGGTGGCGCTGCCGGCTCCCGCCGAACGCATCGGCCCTGAGCCGCAGCCGCTGCGGCTGCTGGTAGTAGGCGGCAGCCTGGGGGCCAAAGTGCTTAACGACACCCTGCCCGAAGCGCTGGCACAAGTGCATGCGCCGGTGGTGGTGCGCCACCAGTGCGGCAAGGGCAACAGTGAGGCGGTAGGTGCTGCCTATCAGGCGCAGGGTGTGCAGGCCGAGGTGAGCGACTTTATTACCGACATGGCTGCCGCCTATGGCGAGGCCGATCTGGTGGTGTGCCGGGCCGGTGCCTTAACGGTATCGGAAGTGGCGGCTGCGGGCCTGGGTGCCATTTTTGTGCCGCTGCCTCATGCGGTGGATGATCATCAGACCAAAAATGCGCAAGCGCTGGTGAACGAAGGCGCGGCCCTGCTGATGCCGCAGGCCAGCCTGACGCCGGCGGCACTGGCACAACAGCTGGAGCAGCTGGCCGGTAACCGTGAACAGCTGCAGCAGATGGCCGGTAAAGCCCGGCAACTGGCAATTACCGATGCGGCGGCGCAGGTGGCACAGTGCCTGCGCACCCTGACCCAATAAACGAGAGACAGGCATGACCAAGGTTGAACTGGCAAAACTGAGAAGCATGATCCCCGAGATGAGACGGGTCAGACGCATTCACTTTATCGGCATCGGTGGTGCCGGTATGGGCGGTATTGCCGAGGTACTGGCCAACGAGGGCTATGCCATTACCGGATCCGACATCGCCTACAATCCGGTGACCGACCGGCTGCAGGCCATGGGTGCCACCATTTTTCTGGGCCACGATGCTCAGCAGGTGGCGGGTGCCAGCGTGGTGGTGGTGTCCACCGCCATTAATGCCGACAACCCCGAGCTGCTGGCGGCGCGGGATCTGCGCATTCCGGTGGTACGCCGGGCCGAGATGCTGGCAGAGCTGATGCGTTTTCGTCACGGCGTGGCGGTGGCCGGTACTCACGGTAAAACCACCACCACCAGCCTGATTGCCAGCATTTACGGCGAAGCCGGCCAGGATCCGACCTTTGTTATTGGCGGCCTGCTTAACGGTGCCGGCTGTAATGCCCGGCTGGGTTCCAGCCGTTATCTGATTGCGGAAGCAGACGAAAGTGACGCGTCTTTTTTGCATCTGCAGCCCATGGTATCCATCGTTACCAATATTGAAGCGGATCATATGGATACCTATGGCGGTGATTTCAGCAAGCTGGAAGGCACCTTTGTCGAGTTTCTGCATAACCTGCCGTTCTACGGTCTGGCGGTGCTGTGCATCGACGATGAGGTGGTCAAGGGCCTGCTGCCGCGCATTGGTCGTCAGTTTGTGACCTACGGCTTTCATCCCGAGGCCGACTACCGGGTAGAAGACTTTCACCAGCAGGCGGATCACAGCCGCTTTCGTGTATGTCGCCCCGATGGTACCTGCCTGGAGGTACAGCTCAACCTGCCGGGCCGGCACAATGCCCAGAATGCGGCGGCGGCCATTGCCGTGGCCTGCGAAGACGGCATTGAAGACGCGGCCATACTGGCGGCGCTGAAAAAATTTGAGGGAGTGGGCCGGCGCTTTCAGCAATACGGCGAGTTCGACACCGGCCGGGGCAAGGTCAAGCTGGTGGACGACTACGGCCATCACCCCAGCGAGGTGCGCGCCACCCAAAATGCAGTGCGCGCCGGCTGGCCCGAGCGCCGGTTGGTGACCATTTACCAGCCGCACCGCTATACCCGTACAAGGGATCTGTATGAAGATTTTGTCGATGTGCTGTCAAAAAGCGATGTGCTGATCCTGCTGGAGGTGTACAGTGCCGGCGAAGCACCGATTCCCGGTGCCGACAGCCGTGCTCTGTGCCGCAGCATTCGCAGCCGGGGCCAGGAGCCGGTGTATGTGGCGACTCCCGATGAAGTGCCGGGCGTGCTGGCGGAGCTGATGCAGGATGGTGATATCGTGCTGACTCAGGGAGCCGGCAATGTAGGCGCGCTTGCGCGCAAGCTGGGCGGGTTTGAACTCTCGGCGGAAGCCATGAAACAGCAAGGAGAGCAGTCATGAAACAATTCGGCAAGGTGGCAGTGCTGTTTGGCGGATGCTCCGCCGAGCGGGAAGTGTCATTGCGCTCCGGTGCTGCCGTGCTTACCGGTCTGCAGCGGGCCGGGGTGAATGCCCATGGCATCGACACCAAAGACTATCCGCTGGCACAACTGAAGCAAGACGGCTTTGACCGCGCTTTTATTGTGGTGCACGGCCGTGGCGGGGAAGACGGCACCCTGCAGGGGGCGCTGGAGCACTTGGGGCTTCCCTATACCGGCTCCCGGGTGCTGGGTGCGGCGCTGGCCATGGACAAGATCCGCACCAAGCAGGTGTGGCGAGCCATGGGGCTGCCCACCGCCGACTTTGAAATTGTGCGTAAGGGGCAGTATCAGGCCGCCGATGCCGATGCGTTGATCCATCGCTTTGGCGGCCCTGTGTTCGTCAAGCCATCTCATGAAGGGTCCAGCATCGGCATGGCCCGTGCGGAGAATGCGTCCGAGCTGGCCGCTGCCATTACTGCCGCCTTTGAATTTGATGACGAGGTGCTGCTTGAGCGCTTTATCGACGGCGACGAATACACCGTCAGCGTTCTCGGTGAGCAAGCGCTGCCGGCCATTCGCCTGCGCACGCCGCACACTTTTTATGACTATGCGGCCAAATACCAGTCGGGTGATACCGAATATCTGTGTCCCTGCGGCCTGAGTGAGCAGGAAGAAACCGAGCTGGGCGAACTGTGCCTGCGTGCCTTTGACGGCGTAGCCGCCACCGGCTGGGGCAGAGTGGACTTGATGCGTGACCGTGCCGGCCAGTGGTGGCTGCTGGAAGTGAATACGGTGCCGGGCATGACCGAAACCAGCCTGGTGCCCAAGGCGGCCCGGGTGGCCGGCCTCGATTTTGACCAGCTGGTGGTGCGCGTGCTGGATATGGCCCGCTGATATGAGCGAAGCCGCTGCCACCCGTACCCGGCTGGGGTTTTTATCCGGCCTGTTGTTTTTTCTGCTGGTGCTGGGTGCCCTGCTGTGGAGTCTGTGGCAGGCCATGATCTGGGTTACCGCAGCCAATCAGGTGCCGGTGAACAGCCTGATAGTGCAGGGCGAACACCGCTTTGTCAGCCGGGACGATATTCGCAGCGCTGTGCTGGCCCTGCCTGAACTGGGTAACTTTTTCACCCTGGAAGTAGACAGGGTGCAGCAGCAGCTGCAGGCACTGCCCTGGGTCTATCAGGCCTCGGTACGCAAGCAGTGGCCCGATACCCTGAGGGTTTACATTGTGGAGCAGCCAGCGGCGGCATTTTGGAATGACGACGCTCTGGTCAACACTCATGGCGAGGTGTTTGAAGCAAACCGGCAGCAGCTCGAGCTGATCCAGCTGTCGGGCCCGGACGGCGAGGCCCATAAGGTGCTGGAACAATACCGGCGGTTGCAGCCGCTGCTGGCAGCCGGCGGTTACGATATCAGCCGGCTGCATCTGACACCGCGGTTTTCCTGGGAACTGACCCTGGAAGACGGTGTCAGGCTGATACTGGGGCGGGACGATATTGCAGCCCGCCTGCAACGATTTGTGAATGTCTATCCGGGCATCATGGGGCGCGAGCGGGTAGCTTACCTGGACTTGCGTTACGATACCGGACTGGCAGTGGGATGGAAGCAGGACGAAGAGACCAAGAATGACCAAGAGCGCGGAACGAAATCTGATCGTCGGGCTTGATATCGGCACAGCCAAGGTCACTGCCCTGGTGGGCGAGGTGCTGCCGGACGGTGATCTGAACATCATCGGCCTGGGCAGTCATGCTTCAAAAGGCATGGACAAGGGTGGCGTGAACGATCTCGAGTCGGTGGTCAAATCCCTTAAGCGGGCGGTGGATGAAGCCGAAATGATGGCAGACTGTCAGATCACCTCTGTCTATCTGGGGTTGTCGGGCAAGCACATCGAGTGCCGTAATGAAACCGGCATGGTGCCGGTGTCTGAGGAAGAAGTGACCCAGGAAGACATGGACAATGTGATTCACACGGCCAAGTCGGTGCGTCTGTCCGACGAACATCGTGTGCTGCATGTTATTCCTCAGGAGTACTCCATCGACTTTCAGGAGGGGATTAAAAACCCCATCGGCCTGTCGGGCGTGCGTATGCATGCCAAGGTGCATCTCATCACCTGTCACAATGACATGGCACGCAATATTGAGAAATGTGTGGAGCGACTGGGACTGCGGGTAGACCAGCTTATTTTCAGCGCCCTGGCGTCCAGCTATGCGGTGCTGACCGAAGACGAAAAGGAGCTGGGTGTATGCGTAGTGGATATCGGCGGCGGCACCATGGACATGGCGGTGTTTACCGGCGGTGCCCTGCGTCATACCAAGGTGATCCCCTATGCCGGCAGCACGGTCACCAGTGATATCGCCTATGCCTTTGGCACGCCGCCGCTGGATGCGGAAGCCATCAAGGTGCGCCATGGCTGTGCTTTCAGCCGGCTGGTGAGCAAGGAAGACAATATTGAAGTGCCCAGTGTCGGTGGCCGGCCGGCGCGCAGCCTGCAACGTCAGACCCTGGCGGAAGTGATTGAGCCTCGCTACAGCGAGCTGCTTGGCATGATCAATCAGGAGCTGGCGCGAGTACAAACCGAGCTGAAAAAGTCCGGGGTCAAGCATCAGCTGGCAGCCGGTCTTGTGCTCACCGGTGGTGCCGCCCAGATTGAAGGGCTGGTGGAATGCGCCGAGCAGATTTTTCAGTGCCAGGTGCGTATCGGTCAGCCCGGCAGCATTAAGGGACTATCGGATTATGTTGAGACACCGGTGTACTCCACCGCCGTGGGGCTGTTGCAGTACGGCAAGGAGCACCAGTCAGCACCTCAACAGGAATACAACAGCAAGTCCAGTGTCACCGGCCTGTTCAGGCGGGTGGGTAACTGGCTGCGTGGTGAATTTTAAGCCTGGCAGGAAACCAGGCACCAAAGCGGAGAGAGGGTTAATCCTATGTTTGAACTGATGAATGATCACGAGCAGGAAGCCGTCATTAAAGTAGTTGGTGTGGGTGGCGGTGGTGGCAACGCCGTGGAACACATGGTGCGGGAAAACCTCGAAGGGGTGGAATTCCTCGCCATCAACACCGATGCCCAGGCACTGCGCAATGCCAGTGCCCATCACACCCTGCAGGTCGGCAGCGCCATTACGAAAGGCCTGGGCGCGGGCGCCAATCCGGAAGTGGGACGTGATGCAGCACTGGAAGACAAAGACGCCATTCGCGATCTGCTCGACGGTGCCGATATGGTATTTATTGCGGCCGGCATGGGCGGCGGCACCGGTACCGGTGCTGCCCCCGTGGTCGCTGAAGTAGCCAAGGAGCTGGGTATTCTGACTGTGGCCGTAGTGACCAAGCCCTTTGCCTTTGAAGGCAAGAAGCGCATGAACTACGCCCAGCAGGGCATCAACGAGCTGGCCAAGCACGTCGACTCGCTGATCACCATTCCCAACGACAAGCTGCTCAAGGTACTGGGCCGGGGCATTTCCCTGCTGGACGCCTTCAAAGCCGCCAACAACGTACTGCTGGGCGCGGTGCAGGGCATTGCCGAGCTGATCACCCGTCCGGGCCTGATCAACGTTGACTTCGCCGACGTACGCACCGTGATGCGGGAAATGGGCACTGCCATGATGGGCACCGGCCATGCTACCGGTGAAGACAGAGCCGAGGAAGCCGCCGAGAAGGCCATCTCCAGCCCGCTGCTGGAAGATGTGGATCTGGCCGGTGCCCGGGGCATTCTGGTGAATATTACCGCCGGTCTCGATATGAGCATTGAAGAGTTCGAAACCGTGGGTAACGCGGTCAAGGCCTTTGCCTCCGAGAACGCCACCGTGGTGGTGGGTACGGTACTGGATCCGGAAATCACCGACGAACTGCGCGTGACCGTGGTGGCCACCGGCATTGGTGCTGAGCGCAAGCCTGATATCACCCTGGTGAAGTCCGGTAACAGCCGTGACGATAATGGTCTGCGCCGGGCCGAAACGCAGGAAGAGCAGGGCGGCAAGGTAGCCGTCGGGGGCGATACCGCCCAGGCGAAAACCGATTTGGACTACCTGGATATTCCGGCCTTTCTGCGTAAGCAGGCTGACTGAAAATTACGCTGAATTAGCGTAATCGGGTAAAAGCATGCTAAAGTATGGGGCCATTTTAATGGTTCGAATCGGGCTATCTGACTGACGGACAATCCTATGATTAGACAACGAACTCTGAAAAATACCGTGCAGGCCACCGGAATCGGCCTGCATTCCGGTCACAAGGTGCAAATGCGCTTTGTACCCGCGCCGGCCAACACAGGTATCGTGTTTCGTCGTACCGATCTGGAACCGCAGGTCGAGATTCGGGCCGATGCCGCCCTGGTAAAGGACACCATGCTGTGTACCGCCCTGGTCAATGATCAGGGTGTACGGGTATCCACCATCGAGCACCTGTCCGCCGCGCTGGCGGGCCTGGGCATCGACAACCTCTATATTGAGGTGGATGCCCCCGAGGTGCCGGTCATGGACGGCAGTTCTCATCCTTTTATCTACCTGCTGCAGTCTGGTGGCATTCACGAGCTGAACGCGCTCAAGCGTTTTATTCGCGTGAAAAAGCCGGTGCGGGTGGAAGACGGCGACAAGTGGGCCGAGCTGCGTCCTTTTAACAAGGGCTTTCGCATGGATCTGACCATCGACTTCAAACACCCGGTGTTTGAAGGCCGCAGTCAGCATCTGCAGCTGGATTTTTCCGGTGCTGCCTTTGTCAAAGAGCTGAGCCGGGCCCGGACCTTTGGCTTTATGCGTGATATCGAATACCTGCATTCCCAGAACCTGGCCCTGGGCGGCAGCCTGGAAAACGCCGTGGTACTGGATGAATACAAGGTGCTCAACGAGGACGGCCTGCGTTACCCCGACGAGTTTGTGAAGCACAAGATGCTGGACGCCATTGGCGACCTCTATATGTGCAATCACAGTATTCTGGGCGAATTCTGTGCCTACAAGACCGGTCACGCCCTGAACAACAACCTGCTGCGGGCGCTGCTGGCTCAGGCTGATGCCTGGGAAATGATCACCTTTGGTGACGAAGGTGCCGAGTCGCCCATTCGCTATTACGATACTGCTTTTCAGCCTGCCTGATTAATTCCTCACGCCGGTATCTCTCCGCGCCGGCGTGCTTCTTTTATGCTGTTTTCTGTCGTATTGCCCGGTGCTTTTCAGCGATTGTCTTGAATAGCTGGTCTGTCGTCACCATATTCTGTTTACAAGTATTCAGTGGCAACCTCTTTTACCCGATGCCCCAACGGGTTACATTTGCATAATGTGATCTTTATAACCGTCTAATTATGGCCTCGCCGGTACGCGGGGCATTTTTTCAACATGACAATTGGCCAAGCATGATTACCAAACTCTTCACTCGAATCATTGGCAGCCGCAACGACCGTACGCTCAAGCGACTGCGCAAGGTAGTAAACGAAATCAACGCCATGGAGCCCAGGTTTGAGGCCCTGTCCGATGCCGAGCTGCAAGGCAAGACGGTAGAGTTCCGTACTCGTCTTGAGCAGGGAGAAACCCTGGAGCAGATTTTGCCGGAAGCGTTTGCGGTGGTGCGTGAGGCGTCCAAGCGGGTGTTTGGCATGCGCCATTTCGATGTGCAGATGATTGGCGGCATGGTACTGAACAATAACCAGATTGCCGAAATGAAAACCGGTGAAGGCAAAACCCTGACCGGTACTCTGCCAGTATATCTGAATGCCCTGACCGGCCGGGGAGTGCATATCGTCACGGTGAACGACTATCTGGCCCGCCGGGATGCGGAAGGTAACCGGCCTTTGTTTGAGTTTCTGGGCCTGACCGTAGGCTGTAACCTGCCTGGCATGGGCCATCAGGAGAAGCAGGCTGCTTATGCCTGTGACATTACCTATGGCACCAATAATGAATTCGGCTTTGATTACCTGCGCGATAATATGGCTTTCTCTCCAGAGCAACGAGTGCAGCGGCCGCTGAACTATGCCCTGGTGGATGAGGTAGACTCCGTCCTGATTGATGAAGCCCGCACGCCGCTTATCATCTCCGGCCCGGCGGAAGACAGTTCCGAGCTGTACAAGCGTATTGATACGCTGATCCCCAAACTGGTGAAGCAGGATCAGGAAGACACTGAGGAATATACCGGTGACGGCCACTATACGGTGGATGAAAAGAACAAGCAGGCACTGCTGACCGAAAACGGCCAGATTTTCGTGGAAGAAGAGCTCAAGCGCATGGGCCTGCTGGAAGAAGACGACTCTCTGTTCTCTGCCGGCAACATTACTCTGCTGGCTCATGTCAATGCCGGTCTGCGTGCTCATACCCTGTTTGAGCGTAACGTCGACTACATAGTGCAGAACGACGAGGTGGTGATCGTTGATGAGCACACCGGCCGTACCATGCCGGGCCGGCGCTGGTCCGAGGGCCTGCATCAGGCAGTGGAAGCCAAGGAAGGAGTAAAAATTCAGAACGAAAACCAGACGCTGGCCTCCATTACCTTTCAGAACTACTTCCGTCTGTATGACAAACTGGCCGGCATGACCGGTACCGCTGACACTGAAGCCTTTGAATTCCAGCATATTTATGGCCTGGATACGGTGGTGATCCCTACCAATAAACCCATGGTACGAAAAGACATGGGTGACCTGGTGTATCTGACCGCTGCCGAGAAATATCAGGCCATTGTGGCCGATATCAAGGACTGTGTGGAGCGGGGGCAGCCGGTGCTGGTGGGTACTGTGTCCATCGAAAACTCAGAGCTGATTTCCGGTGTGCTCAACAAGGAAGGCATTCCCCATCAGGTACTGAACGCCAAGTTCCATGAAAAAGAAGCGGAAATTATCGCTCAGGCTGGTCGTGCCGGTACCGTGACCATTGCCACCAACATGGCGGGGCGGGGCACAGATATCGTGCTCGGCGGCAGCTGGCAGGCGGAAATTGAAGCCTTGGGCGAAGGTGCCACCCCTGAGCAGATTGCTGCCATCAAGGCCGACTGGCAGGTGCGTCACGATGCGGTGCTGGCTGCCGGTGGTCTGCACATTATCGGTACCGAACGCCATGAGTCCCGCCGTATCGACAACCAGCTGCGGGGCCGAGCCGGCCGTCAGGGTGATGCGGGCTCCAGCCGCTTCTATCTGTCGATGGAAGACGCCCTGATGCGTATCTTTGCCTCGGACCGGGTGACCGGCATGATGAAAAAGCTGGGCATGGAAGAAGGTGAAGCCATTGAGCACCCCTGGGTGACCCGGGCCATTGAAAACGCCCAGCGCAAGGTGGAAACCCGCAACTTTGATATTCGTAAAAACCTGCTTGAATTTGACGATGTGGCCAATGATCAGCGTAAGGTGGTCTACGAGCAGCGTAACGAGTTGCTCGACTCCGGTGATATCAGCGAAACCATTGCCGTGATTCGGGAAGATGTGCTCACCGACGTGGTACACGAATATATTCCGCCTCAGTCGCTGGAGGAAATGTGGGATGTTGCCGGCCTGGAGCAGCGCCTGCAGAGCGATTTTGCCCTGGAGCTGCCCATTGCCGACTGGCTGAAGCAGGACGACAAGCTGCACGATGAGCAGATCCTCGAGCGGGTGCTGGCCGAAGCCAGCAAAACCTATGAAGAGAAGCAAGCCGTGGTGGGGGCCGAGGTGCTGCGCCAGTTTGAAACCTCGGTGATGCTGCAGACCCTTGACAACCTGTGGAAAGAGCATCTGGCGGCCATGGATCATCTGCGTCAGGGCATTCATCTGCGCGGTTATGCACAGAAGAACCCCAAGCAGGAATACAAGCGTGAGTCTTATGAGCTGTTTACTCAGATGCTGGACAACCTCAAGCGGGAAGTGGTGAGTATTCTCAGCCGGGTACGGGTGCAGTCTCAGGAAGATGTGGAGCAGGCCGAGGCAAAGCGTCGTGAAGCCGCCGAGCGGCAGGCTCAAAGCTACAGCCACGCTGAGGCAGACAATCCGCTGGCCGGTGAGCAGGCGGCTCAGACCGCTGACACCGAGGCAGCACCTTTTGTGCGCGATGGTCAAAAGGTGGGTCGTAATGATCCTTGCCCCTGTGGCTCGGGCAAGAAATACAAGCAATGCCACGGCAAGCTGAGCTGATCAGCTCATCATCATAAAATATCAATGCCGCCTTACAGGCGGCATTTTGTTGTTATCTGTCACGAATGACAGCCTGGCCGAACGATATTCCTGCCACTTCCGTCCCTTTAAGCATATTACGTCAAACCTATCTTGATTCATCCGGCTCCGGTTCCACTTCAGGGCGAATTAGCCCATAATTTTTCGCCCCGTGAGCAGGGGATTAACAATAATAAAACGGGATAAAAAAGAGGCAGATATGCATTATAAAGGAGCTCTGCGGCTGACGCTGTGGCTGGTGCCGAGGCTGTTGCTGCTGGGAGCCGTGATCTTGTGGTTGTTGTTACAGAGCCAGCGTGAGCTGGAGCGGGCACAGCAAGCCCGGTTTGACTATTTTGAAGCGGCTAATCAGATCCGCATGCTGTCAGGCCAGCTTAGCGCCCGGGTCCGCAGCTACGCCTATACTGGTTCCAAACGAGATCTTTCGCTTTATTACCATGTGCTCGCCATGACCGAGGGGCGGCATGCCCGGGTAAACGGCAAAACCATATCCAATGAACAGCTGTTGCAAAGCATGGCACTGACCAGAGAAGAGTTAAGTTTGCTGGAGCGGGCTCGTCAGGCCACGCTCACACTGGCTCGCCTGGAAGACGAAGCGCTGCGACTGACTGAAGCCGGATATGCTCATCAGGCACGACAAAAAGTCTTTAATGCCGACTACGACAGTTACAGCGAGCTGGTGACCAGCTCGGTTAATCAGTTTATCGGGCTGTTACTGAAACGGCTGGACCAGAATATTGAGCAGGAACGGCTGCAACACCGTTATGCCATGGCTGCCATGATCCTGATTTTTGTACTCCTGATACTGTGCATTCTGGTACTGAGCTGGTTGTTGCGTCAGGAGCCATGTGCTGTTGATATGTCAGGTGCTGAGCAAGAAAGTACCTTCTGAGGCTGTCCGTTTGATACCACCTTCCCGAAAAGGTTTCAAGTGAATCTTTTTTTCATTTTGCTAAATGAAGCTATAAGCTGTGCCGTCTGTATTTTTTATTGTGCACAATCATGAGGAAGGAAAAAATGGGCAGCAGTATGACCCTGAGGGTCATTATTCGGCTGATTATCACGGTGGCGCTGGGCTTTGCTCTGATCCTGGGGGGCGCGTTGTTTCTGCTGCTTCAAGCTCAGAGCCAGTTGGAAGCGACTCAGCACAAGCAGTTTGATAACTTCAGCTCAGTTAATGAAATGCGGAGCATGTCAGGCGAGTTGACGTCGACTATCCGTAATTATGTATCCACCACTTCCGGTGAGGAGCTGAGCCGCTATCACCGTATTCTGGATATGACGGAGGGACGCAGTCCCAGGCCCGATGGACACATCGAGTCCAATGAGCAGATGCTGAAAGGAATGCAGCTGACATCTCAGGAGCTGGCCTTGCTTGAGCAGGGACGCCAGGCGACGGTGATCATGGCCGGGCTGGAGGCTGAAGCCATTGAGCTGATGCAGACAGGTCAGAGCCGTGCAGCCTGGAGCCGGGTGTTTAATGAAGACTACGATCAGAACCGGGCGGTATTACAGGACTCGGTAGATCGCTTTATCTCTATGTTGCTGTTGCGTCTGGAGCAGGACATCGTCACCGCCCGGCAGAAAAAGCAGGTCATGGGGGAACCGCAGAATTCGGAAAAAATCGTACGCTAAGCTAACGGTGTTCTCGTGACAGCTCTTTGACTAGGCTTTCTAAGGCCATTCTGATAGCCCTGACTTCCTGAAAAGCCATGGCTAAAATTTGTGCGGCTAAAAGGGATAACCGATGGTAAAGTAAGTTATCCCTGTCGAGATACTGAAAAGCGTTATCCTCGTTTTTCCCAAAACTGTTTTGCCAGTTCGCTCAGAGCGCTAGTTAACTGAGCGACAGATTTCGCACTTTGCAAATTATTCTGCCCGGTCTGTACATTGGTATCAGCAGCATCGCGTATATTGATAATACTGCGGTTTATGTCTTCACTTACTGCTCCCTGCTGCTCGACCGCAGTCGCTATTTGCGCGTTCATGTCGGTAATTTCGTTAACGCGTTGGCCAATTCCATCAAGAGCTGTAGCTGCTTCCTCTGCGTGAGCTACACTCGTGTGCGCTTGCCGACTACTTTGCTCCATGACTGTAACAGCGGATTGCGCTCGCTCTTGTAGAGCGCTGATCATGCTTTGAATATCCGTTGTCGATTGCTGTGTGCGAGCAGCAAGACTGCGAACCTCATCGGCGACAACAGCAAAACCACGCCCCTGCTCACCAGCACGCGCGGCCTCAATTGCTGCGTTGAGTGCCAACAAATTCGTTTGCTCGGCGATCCCTCGTATAACGTCAGAACTTTTGATATCTCGTTACTTTGACCTTCAAGCTCATGAATAACCTGAGTGGCTTGCCTAATTTCACCTTCAAGGGCAGTGATTGACTGGCTTGTGTGGGCTACCAGACGCTGGCCAGATGCCGTCTCAGTGTCTGCTCTTCCGGCCGCATCTGCAGCATGCTGTGCATTGCTCGCAACCTCTTGAATGCTTGCCACCATTTGGTTTACTGCCGTTGCTATTTGATCTGTCTCTGCCTGCTGCTCAACTGTAAGTACATTGCTTGACTCAATATCCTTTAGTAGGCCTCGGGTGTGTTCGCTAAGCCGATTTGATGCATCACCTATGCGACCTACTATGGCGCCTGTTTCAGCTTGCATCATTCGTAAAGCAAACTCTATTTGGCCAAACTCATCGGTGCGCCCAGTGTAGAGGGATTGACTTAATGGGTTATTGGAAATATTCCTGGCTCTTTCAACCAGTCTTCCAAGAGGAGAGAGAATAGCCAAAACACTAACAGAGCTTAAGCTTCCTGACATTAAAGTGGCTAACAATAAGCTGCTTATTGATGTATCAGTAAGCATGCCGGCAGCCATTGCGCTTGATATAATACTACCCCATATGAGCAAGAGTATTTTCACGGAAAAGCTAGCAGCCAATTTCGGCCTCGCGGCCTTCCCGCTTCTCAATTGAGCATATAATTTTTCCGCAGCCAAAACCTGCTCAGGTTCAGGCTTGGTCCTTACAGACTGGTATTCAACAATCGAACCATTCTTAGCTATTGGCGTTACATAAGCACTTACCCAATAGTGGTCGCCATTTTTACAGCGATTTTTTACTAGCCCCATCCATGAGCGGCCAGATTTTAATGTACTCCACATATGCTCAAATGCAGCAGGCGGCATATCTGGGTGTCTTACGATGTTGTGAGGCTGGCCTAATAGTTCTTCCTCAGTGAAACCACTGATTTTAATGAAGTCAGGATTAACGTACGTGATATGGCTTTGAGGGGAGGTAGTCGAAAGAATATTGGCATCTTTTGGGAGTTCTAAGTTTCGACCCGTCACTGGTAAATTCTGGCGCATAAGAACCTCAAGGGTTGGCTGTTTTATTTTATTGTTTTCGGCATTAAGCCCAATTTCTTGAGCGTTACGATAAAGCTAGCATGGAAACGATAGGTGCAAGCAAGTTAAGGGTTGCATCGCGCATGTCAATCTAGGCTATACCCTAACTTGATGTCAGGCAGGGCCGCGCCGCTTCGTCAGAATAGAGTCTGCTTTCCCATTTTTTGACACATGCCCGCGAAGGTTATAGATTTCAGCCTGACAGAAATGGGCTTTGAGGCACAACGGAACAGAAAGTGCACTTAAGCCGCCTTCAACCAAGGAGACATCGTGCAGGGGCACCGCATCGGCTACGTCCGGGTCAGCAGCTTTGACCAGAACCCGGAACGCCAGCTGGAACAAACCCAGGTGAGCAAGGTGTTCACCGACAAGGCATCGGGCAAGGACACCCAGCGCCCCCAGCTCGAAGCGCTGCTGAGCTTCGTCCGCGAAGGCGATACAGTGGTGGTGCACAGCATGGATCGGCTGGCCCGCAACCTCGATGACCTGCGTCGCTTGGTACAGAAGCTGACTCAGCGCGGCGTGCGCATCGAGTTCCTGAAGGAGGGCCTGGTGTTCACTGGCGAGGACTCGCCGATGGCCAACCTGATGCTGTCGGTGATGGGGGCCTTCGCTGAGTTCGAGCGCGCCCTGATCCGCGAGCGGCAGCGTGAGGGCATCGCCTTGGCCAAGCAGCGTGGCGCGTACCGGGGCCGCAAGAAAGCCCTGTCCGATGAGCAGGCTGCTACCCTGCGGCAGCGAGCGACGGCCGGCGAGCCCAAGGCGCAGCTTGCCCGCGAGTTCAACATCAGCCGGGAAACCCTCTACCAGTACCTCCGCACGGACGACTGACACATGCCGCGTCGCTTGATCCTCTCGGCCACGGAGCGGGACACCCTGCTTGCGCTGCCGGAAAGCCAGGATGACCTGATCCGCTACTACACCTTCAACGACTCCGACCTGTCGCTGATCCGCCAGCGACGCGGCGACGCCAACCGCCTCGGCTTCGCCGTGCAGCTCTGCCTGCTGCGCTACCCCGGTTACGCGCTGGGAACCGACAGCGAGCTGCCCGAGCCGGTCATCCTGTGGGTGGCGAAGCAAGTCCAGGCCGAGCCGGCGAGCTGGGCAAAGTACGGCGAGCGCGACGTGACCCGTCGCGAGCATGCCCAGGAACTGCGCACCTACCTGCAACTGGCCCCGTTCGGCCTGTCCGACTTCCGCGCCCTGGTGCGCGAGCTAACCGAGCTGGCCCAGCAGACCGACAAAGGCTTGCTGCTGGCCGGTCAGGCCCTGGAGAGCCTACGGCAGAAACGACGCATCCTGCCGGCGCTGAGCGTGATTGACCGGGCCTGCTCGGAAGCCATTGCGCGAGCCAATCGGCGGGTCTACCGCGCCCTGGTCGAACCACTCACGGACTCGCATCGGGCCAAGCTGGACGAGCTGTTGAAGCTCAAGGCCGGCAGCAGCATCACCTGGTTGACCTGGCTGCGCCAGGCACCGCTGAAACCCAACTCTCGGCACATGCTGGAACACATCGAGCGGCTGAAGACATTTCAGTTGGTGGACTTGCCCGAAGGCCTGGGCCGGCACATCCACCAGAACCGCCTGCTCAAGCTGGCCCGCGAGGGTGGGCAGATGACGCCCAAAGACCTCGGTAAGTTCGAGCCGCAGCGCCGCTACGCGACCCTGGCCGCCGTGGTGCTGGAGAGCACCGCGACCGTGATCGATGAGCTGGTCGATCTGCATGACCGCATCCTGGTCAAGCTGTTCAGCGGCGCGAAGCACAAGCATCAGCAGCAGTTCCAGAAGCAGGGCAAGGCGATCAACGACAAGGTGCGCCTGTACTCCAGGATCGGCCAGGCGCTGCTGGAAGCGAAGGAAAGCGGCAGCGACCCCTATGCCGCCATCGAGGCGGTGATTCCCTGGGACGAGTTCACCGAGAGCGTCAGCGAGGCCGAGCTGCTGGCCCGGCCGGAAGGCTTCGACCACCTGCACCTGGTCGGCGAGAACTTCGCCACCCTGCGCCGTTACACGCCGGCCTTGCTGGAGGTGCTGGAACTGCGCGCCGCGCCGGCCGCGCAAGGCGTGCTGGCAGCCGTGCAGACCCTGCGTGAGATGAACGCCGACAACCTGCGCAAGGTGCCGGCCGATGCACCCACGGCCTTCATCAAGCCGCGCTGGAAGCCGCTGGTGATCACCCCGGAAGGCCTCGACCGGAAATTCTACGAAATCTGCGCCCTGTCCGAGCTGAAGAACGCCCTGCGCTCCGGCGACATCTGGGTCAAGGGCTCGCGGCAGTTCCGCGACTTCGACGACTACCTGCTGCCGGCCGAGAAGTTCGCCGCACTCAAGCGCGAGCAGGCCCTGCCCCTGGCGATCAACCCGAACAGCGACCAGTACCTGGAAGAGCGTTTGCAGCTGCTGGACGAGCAGTTGGCCACCGTCACCCGCCTGGCCAAGGACAACGAGCTGCCCGATGCCATCCTCACCGAGTCAGGGCTGAAAATCACCCCGCTGGATGCGGCGGTGCCGGATCGGGCGCAGGCGCTGATCGACCAAACCAGCCAGTTACTGCCGCGCATCAAGATCACCGAACTGCTGATGGACGTGGACGACTGGACGGGCTTCAGCCGCCACTTCACCCACTTGAAGGACGGGGCCGAGGCCAAAGACAGGACGTTGCTGCTGTCCGCAATCCTCGGTGATGCGATCAACCTCGGGCTGACCAAGATGGCCGAGTCGAGCCCCGGCCTGACCTACGCCAAGCTGTCCTGGCTGCAAGCCTGGCACATCCGCGACGAAACCTATTCGGCGGCCTTGGCCGAGCTGGTCAACCACCAGTATCGCCACGCCTTTGCCGCCCACTGGGGCGACGGCACGACCTCATCCTCCGATGGCCAGCGCTTCCGCGCGGGTGGCCGGGGCGAGAGCACCGGGCACGTCAACCCGAAGTACGGTAGCGAGCCGGGACGGCTGTTCTATACCCATATCTCCGACCAGTACGCGCCGTTCAGCACCCGCGTGGTGAATGTCGGCGTCCGCGATTCCACCTATGTGCTCGACGGCCTGCTGTACCACGAGTCCGACCTGCGGATCGAGGAGCACTACACCGACACGGCCGGCTTCACCGATCACGTCTTTGCCCTGATGCACCTGCTAGGCTTCCGCTTCGCGCCGCGCATCCGCGACCTCGGCGAAACCAAGCTGTACGTGCCGCAGGGCGTGCAAGCCTACCCGACGTTGCGCCCGCTGATCGGCGGCACCCTGAACATCAAGCACGTGCGTGCCCACTGGGACGACATCCTGCGCCTGGCCAGCTCGATCAAGCAGGGCACCGTCACCGCCTCGCTGATGCTGCGCAAGCTCGGCAGCTACCCGCGCCAGAACGGACTGGCCGTGGCCCTGCGCGAGCTGGGCCGGATCGAGCGCACGCTGTTCATCCTGGACTGGCTGCAAAGTGTTGAACTGCGCCGCCGCGTGCATGCCGGCCTGAACAAAGGTGAGGCGCGCAACTCGCTGGCCAGGGCGGTGTTCTTCAACCGCCTTGGGGAAATCAGGGATCGGAGCTTCGAGCAGCAGCGCTACCGGGCCAGCGGCCTCAACCTGGTGACGGCGGCTATCGTGCTGTGGAACACGGTGTACCTGGAACGCGCCACCCAGGGGTTGGTCGAGGCCGGCAAGCCGGTGGACGGCGAGCTGCTGCAATTCCTGTCGCCGCTGGGCTGGGAGCACATCAACCTAACCGGCGATTACGTCTGGCGGCAGAGCCGCAGACTGGAAGACGGGAAGTTTCGGCCCTTACGGATGCCCGGAAAACCTTAGCGTACGATTTTTTCCGAATTCTGCGGGCTCCCCTACTTGCAGCGCCGGCAGCATGAAGAATGGAAAACCTGCTCGTCTACAGCAGCTGGAAGTGCTGGAAAACTACACTCGAAAATAAGCCGTGAGGTTCAAATTTTCACCTCACAGTAGGTAGGTCACTCCATCGTGTTGTGTACGCGGGTGATAAGAATCTACGTTGCATGGCCCAGTCCTGACGGATGCCCTGACCGGCTAAAAAAACTCTGCCTTTACCAGAGCGGTTGATCTCATCAATCACCTTCATCAGGGCCGGATTACGCTGGGTGCTTGGCTGGGCGAAAAGGTCGCCCTGAGTGGCCGCCTCTGAACTGAAGTCATCTAGCATGATTCCGCCCTTTGAGTAGCGATACCCATTTTTCCAGATGATTTCCAGTAGCTGCATGGCAGTGGCAACCAGGTCTCGGGTGTCGCTGGTAGGGGTTATCAGACTTGTAGAGGCTTGCTGACTGTACTGTGGTTCGCTTGGGTTAAAGGCGTTTGTGCGGATAAACACTGACACCCTTTTGGCTGACAGATTTTCTTCTCTAAGCTTTTCCCCAGCCTTGGCAGTGAACTCACAAATGGCTTGGCGCATTTGAGCCAGTTCCGTTATTCGGGTACCAAACGACCTGCTGCGAATGATCTGCTTGCTGGCTGGAGCAGACTCTTCCAGCTCAATGCAAGACTTCCCATTTAGCTCCTCAATGGTTCGTTCCAGGACAACAGAAAACTGTTGCCGCAGGTGTTTTTGATCTGCATGGGCCAGCTCAAAAGCGGTATGAATACCCATGCTGTGAAGCCGGGCAGAGATCCGCTGCCCCACTCCCCAGATATCCTCGACCGGTACCAGCTGCATTAGCTTTAGCTGCCTAGTGCGGTCCGTCAGGTCTACTACACCACCAGTTGCTGGATACTTCTTGGCAGCGTGGTTTGCCAGCTTGGCCAATGTTTTTGTTTGAGCGATGCCGACTCCAACGGTTATGCCCGTCCATTGCTGCACGGTGTTCCGGATCTGGAAGCCAAAGCCAAGCTGATCCTGGATGCCGCTAGTGTCCACAAAACATTCGTCAATGTAAAGGAAAGAAGAACAGCCATGGACATGACTTCAGCTCAGACATTCCGCTACTCAATCTCTGATGTCGGATGTCCATAGAAAGAACCTCTTTTCCAGGAAATTGGGGCTTGAAGTCCATACCTGCGCAATTGCACCCATTTGACCAGTCAATTGCATTGGTACTGACCACCGCGTGCATCCGACTTGGCCAGTGGGCAGCAGAGACGCAACAGGCAGAAACCGGCCAGAAGCAGTCAGTCAATCATGCGTTACAGTGATTTTTTGCAGCTCTTTATAGAGCCGTTAGCTGCTGCCACCAATAATCCATAGGCCTGCCAGTCGTCAGACAGTCTTATTCTCGATCAGACGATTGCCCCGTCGATGACCAGTAGCTCACCGGTGATGGAGCCAGAGTCCGGTCTTCGGATGCAGGACTCCTGGCTTTGCTCACTCAGCGCCGATCCCGGCCATCGGTTCAGTTTGGCCCCAGCCACCGCCCAGAGACCTGAACAGGTCAACCAGCGCAATCTGCCGTTCCGTGCTGATTTGAATTAGTGTGGTCTGGTTGCTAAAGGTGCTGCGCTGGGCGTCAAGATAACGCAGGTAGTCGTCCACGCCGCCCTCGTAACGCGCCTTAGCCAGGGCCATCGCAGCCTCGCTGGAACCGGCCAGAGCCTGGCGGGCAGCCTCCTCGCGGCGCAGGGTGTCGGTGGCGGCCAGGGCATCGGCCACTTCGCGGAAGGCGGTCTGGATGGTGCCTTCGTAGTCGGCCACCGCCGCGTCCTGGCGCACTTCGGCGAGGTCCAGGTTGGCGCGGTTGCGGCCACCGGCGAAGATCGGCAGCGACAGCGTCGGGGCAAAGCTCCAGGCCCGCGAGCCGCCATCGAACAATCCGGACAACTCGGCACTGGAGCTGCCCACCGAACCGGTCAGGCTGATCCGGGGAAAGAACGCGGCGCGAGCTGCACCGATATCGGCATTGCGCGCCTTGAGGCGGTGCTCGCTGGCGAGAATGTCCGGGCGCCGTTCGATCAGTTCCGAGCTGGTGCCGGGGGCGATGTCCTGCAGCACCATCAGGTCGTCGCGGGGCGTCGCGGGCAGCAGGCGAGCGGCATCTGGCGTGCCGAGCAACAGGACCAGGGCGTTGTCCGCCTGGCGTAACTGGCGTTCGGTGCTCTCGCGCTCGGCCCTAGCCTGTTCGGCAAGGCCGACCGCTTCCTGGTAATCCAGGGCGGTGGCGGCCCCCGCTGCACGGCGCTGGCTGACCAGCTCCAGCGAGGCCATGCGGCTGTCCAGGGTTTGTTCGACCAGGGCCATGCGGCGTAGCGCACCATCGCGGGTCAGGTAGGCCTGGATGACCTCGGCAACCAGGCTGATCTGCGTGGCACGGGTCGCCTCCTCGGTCGCCAGGTAGGTCTCCAGCGCGGCCTCGGAGAGGTTGCGCACGCGGCCGAACAGGTCGACTTCGTACTCCGCGAGGCCGAGGCCGACCTGATAGTTGCTGGTCACTTCCGAGCGCCCGGTCTGCGACAGATCGGCAGGCAGGCGCTGGCGGTTGCCGCTGGCATTGGCGTTGATCGAAGGCAGGCGATCAGCACGCTGGATGCGGTACTGGGCACGCGCAGCTTCGATATCCAGCAGCGCCTGGCGCAGGCTGCGGTTGTTGCTCAGCGCCGTATCCACCGCGCGGCGCAGGTCGGCATCGACGATGAAGGTCTGCCAGTCCAGCGCCTGGGCACGGGTGCCCTCCGCGTCGGCGGCTTGCCAGTGCGACGCGACCGGTGCCTGCGGGCGCTCGTAGGTCGGGGCCAGCGAACAACCCGCCAGGGCGGCGATGGCCAGGGGCAGCAGAGCGCGACGGAGCATGAAGTGAGAGGTCATCGCATTACTCCGCTTTATGCAGGGGATGGTTGTCGGTTTGCTGAGGTTTGGTGCGCAGCAGCGACAGCACCCAGACGAAGAAGATCGGCACGAAGATCACCCCGAGCATGGTCGCGCTGAGCATCCCGCCCAGCACCCCGGTGCCCAGTGCGCGCTGGCTCGCAGCGCCGGCGCCAGTGGCGATGGCCAGCGGCACCACGCCGAGCATGAACGCCATGGAGGTCATGATGATCGGGCGGAAACGCAGGCGCGCGGCTTCGACAGCAGCATCGCGCAGCGAGTAGCCGTCTTCCCACAGGTCCTTGGCGAACTCGACGATGAGAATGGCGTTCTTCGCCGCCAGGCCGATCACGGTGATCAGGCCGACCTTGAAGTACACGTCGTTGGGCAGGCCGATAGCAGTCACCGCCAGTACCGCGCCGAGTGCGCCGACCGGCACGATCAGCATCACCGTCAGCGGGATCGCCCAGCTCTCGTAGAGCGCCACCAGCAGCAGGAACACCACGGTGATGGCCAGGGCGAACAGCATCGTCGCCTGCCCGCTGGCGACCCGCTCCTGATACGACAGCCCGGTCCACTCGTAACCGATACCTTCGGGCAGCTCGGCAGCGATGCGCTCCAGTTCGAGCATCGCCTCGCCAGTGCTCACGCCGGGCGCGGCGTCACCGGCAATGCGGATCGACGGGTAACCGTTGTAACGCGCGACCTGCACCGGGCCTTCTTCCCAGCTCGTGGTGACGAAAGCACTCAGCGGTACCAGGCTGCCGCTGTCGTTGGGCACATGCAGGCGCAGGACGCTTTCCGGTGTCATGCGCTCGGCCTGTTCGGCCTGTACCACCACGCGCTGCTGGCGGCCGGCGTTGGCGAAGTCGTTGATCACCGACGAGCCGAACGCAGTGGACAGCGCGCTGCTGATCGCTTCGAAGCTGACTCCCAGCGTGCGCGCCTGCTCACGGTCGATCACCAGGCGCAGCTGCGGCGCCTCGGCCAGACCTTCCATCATGGCGTAGAGGAACTTCGGATTGCCGTTGACCTTGCCCAGCACTTCATCGCGCGCTGCCAACAGGGCATCGCGGCCAAGGCCGGCGCGGTCCTGCAGGCGCAGGGCGAAACCACCCGAGTTGCCCAGGCCTTCGACCGGCGGTGGCGGCACCGCCATGATCGCGCCGTCATCGAGGTTGGCGAAGTGCTGGTTGACCGCAGCCGACTCGGCTTCCGGCGACTGCGAAGAATCTCGCTCGGACCAGTCCTTGAGCAGCGGGAAGGCAATGGCCGCGTTCTCACCCATGCCGGAGAAGCTGAAGCCGAGGACCAGGAAGGACGTCTGCACGGCCTCGCGGGCCATCAGAAACTCTTCCAGCTCCTCACCCGTGGCCGAGGTGCGCTCACGGGTGGCGCCTGGCGGCAGCTGGATGTCGACGATCATGTAACCCTGGTCTTCCACCGGCACGAAGGATTCCGGCAGGCGCATGTAGAGAAAGCCCATCAGCACCACCACGCCCAGGTAGATGAACATCACCCTCCCGGCGCGCGGCACCAGCTTGCCGTTGAGTTTGGTGTAGCGGCCGGTCAGGGCGGTGAACTTGCGGTTGAACCAGCCGAAGAAACCGGTCTTCTCGTGATGGCCTTCGGGGATCGGTTTGAGCAGCGTGGCGCACAGCGCCGGGGTGAAGGTCAGCGCGAGAAAGCCCGAGAACAGAATCGACACCGCCAGCGACAGCGAGAACTGCTGGTAGATCACCCCCACCGAACCCGCCATGAAGGCCAGCGGCAGGAACACCGCCGACAGAACCAGGGTGATACCGATGATCGCCCCGGACACCTGCCCCATCGCCTTGATGGTCGCCGGCACCGGCGCCAGGCCTTCCTCGGCCATGATCCGCTCGACGTTCTCCACCACCACGATGGCGTCGTCCACCAAGATGCCGATGGCCAGCACCATGCCGAACATGGTCATCATGTTCACCGAGAAGCCCAGCAGGTACATGAAGGTCAGGGTACCAAGCAGACACACCGGCACGACGATGGACGGGATCAGGGTGTAGCGCACGTTCTGCAGGAACAGGAACATCACCAGGAACACCAGCACCATGGCCTCGATGAGGGTCATGATGACCTTGTCGATGGCCACGTCGACGAAGCGCGAGGTGTCGTACGGCACGGAGAACTCGACGTTGTCCGGGAAGTTGGCCGACAGCTCGGTCAGACGCTGCTTGACCGCCTCGGCGGTCTGGATCGCGTTGGCACCGGGCGACAGCTGCACGGCGGCGGCAACGGCGGGCTTGCCGTCCTGGCGCGAGCCGAAGTTGTAGTCCTGGCTGCCGACCTCGATGCGTGCCACGTCGCCCAGGGTCAGGCGCGAGCCGTCCTGGTTGGCACGCAGCACGATGGCGGCGAATTCCTGCGGGTTGTCCAGGGTGCCCTTGACCGCCAGGGTCGCCGTCAGCTCCTGCTCGCTGGAACCCGGCGTGCTGCCGAAGGCACCGGCCGGCACCTGCACGTTCTGCGCGCGGATGGCGTTGTTCACGTCATCAATGGACAGGCCGTAGCCAACCAGCTTCTGCGGATCGATCCACACGCGCATGGCCGCCTCGGAGGCGAAGAACTGCAGTTTGCCGACACCGGGTACCCGGCGGATTTCGTTGTTGATACTGCGCGCCGCGTAGTCGGCCAGCGCCGTGACATCGGAGTCCTTGTCGCCATCGGTGTAGCTCAGCGCATAGGTCAGCAGGAAGCCGGCGGTGGCCTGCTCGGTCTGGATGCCGAGGGTCAGCACGGCCTGCGGCATGCGCGCCTCGGCCTTCTTCAGACGGTTCTGCACGTCGACCTGGGCCAGTTCGGGGTCGGTCCCCGGCTGGAAGGTGACGGTGATCTCGGCTATGCCGTTGGCGTTGCTGGTGGACTCGAAGTACAGCAGGTTCTTGGCGCCGTTGAGTTCTTCCTCGATGACGCTGGTCACCGAGTCGGTCAGCACCTGCGCCGAGGCGCCGGGATAGGTGGCGGTCACGGTAATCTGCGGCGGCGCCACGTTGGGGTACTGTGCCACCGGCAGGAACGGAATGACCAGCAGGCCACCTAGCGAGATGAACAGGGCGACTACCCAGGCAAAATTGGGGCGTCGGATGAAAAACAGGGGCATGAATGGTTCTCCGGCTTACTGGGCCTGGGACTGTGGAGCTTTTTCGGCGGCGCCTTGCTCGCGTGGGATGACCTTGGCGCCCGGACGGATAGCCGCCAGCGAGCTGGTGATCACCTTGTCGCCGGCCTGCAGGCCCTCGCTGATCTGCCAGCGCGAGCCTTGCATGGCGCCAGTAGTGACCTGGCGCACCTCGACGGTATCGCCCTCGCCCAGCAGCATCACGCTGGCCTGGCCGTCAGCCGAACGCTGCACGGCACGTTGCGGCACCAGGATGGCGTTCTGGTTGAGCCCCTGCGGCGTGCGCACACGCACGTACATACCCGGCAGCAACACGCCCTCGGGGTTGTCGAACTGCCCTCGCAGGGCGATTTGCCCGGTGCTGCGATCCACCGAGATATCAGTGAACAGCAGCGTGCCCTTGCTCTCGATATCGGTACCATCGACGCGCAGCGACAACGGCTGGTCGCTAGCGCCGGTAACCTTGCCCTCGGCGATGGCCGCGCGCAGGCGCAGGGCGTCGGCAGCCGGCTGGGTGAAGTCGGCGTACACCGGATCAAGTTGCTGGATACGCGCTAGCAGAGTCGCCTCACCCTGGCCTACCAGCGCCCCTTCGGTGACCTGGGCTCGGCCGATGCGTCCGGCAATGGGTGCGCGAACCTCGGCATAGCCCAGGTCCAGGCGGGCGGTTTCGACATTGGCCTGGGCCGATCGCTTGTCGGCCTGGGCACTCTGCAGAGCGGCCTTGGCGTTGTCGAAATCCTGCTGGCTGACGGCGTTGATCTTCACCAGCGGCTCGTATCGGCGAACCATCGCCTGGGCCTGGAACAACTGCGCCTCGGCGCGGGCCAGTTCACCCTGCGCCCGCGACAGGGCCGCTTTGAACGGCGCAGGGTCGATCTGGAACAGCACGTCGCCGGCCTTCACGTCGGCCCCTTCCTCAAAGGTGCGCTTGAGCACGATCCCCGCCACCCGCGCGCGCACCTCGGCGACACGCACCGGCTCGATGCGTCCTGGTAGCTCGGCAACCACGGTGAAGGGCTCGGTCTGCACGCTGAGCACATCGACTTCACGCGCCGGCGCCTCCTCCCCTTGCTCTTCGGGCTTGTCGCAGCCAACCAGGGTCACGGCGACCAAACAGGAGATCACGGAAAAAGTGATCCACTCGCGAAATTTGTTCATATCTCACCCAAGCACGAAGCCAGTACGTAGTCGAAGCCGCGCATGATGCACACCAAAATCAAATGAGTCAATATTGACTCATTTGATTTTGATGTGAACAAAGCTAGTATCCTCTTTGAGAAAAATGAGTGTTCTAGGCAAAATACCCGCATCTGCCTGCGATAGATAAAGAGTGACCGATGGATTTAACTGCTGCCGATGAGAAATTGCTGAAGGCCCTGGCGATCGCCATCGTTGACCACCCGCGAGCCACGTTCAAAGAAATAGCCCAGGCAGCGGGAGTCAGCAAGGCGACGCTAAACAGGTTTTGCGGCACCCGCGACAACCTGATCGAGATGCTTCTGGATCATGGTTCGGTGGTTATTTATCGGGTCATTGCCGATGCCGATCTTGAGTCGGCGCCCTTGGACGCATTGCATCGCCTGATCGAAGGCCATTTGACTCACAGGGAGTTGTTGGTTTTCCTCTCATTTCAGTGGCGCCCGGACACGTTTGATTTAGATGCAGGCGGCTGCCGATGGCTGCCTTGCTCAGAAACGCTGGACGAGTTCTTTCTACGCGGGCAAAAACTGGGCGTATTCCGTATCGATATCGGTGCCCCGGCGCTTACCGAAATCTTCTCCTCCTTGATCTTCGGCCTGGTAGACGCCGAGCGCCGCGGCCGTATCGCACGCGCAGGTATGGCGGCGTTGATCGAGCAATTCTTCCTGAACGGGGCTTGCAACTACCAAACTTAACGGAAAGCAACGCTCAGTTTTTTTCCAACGGGTTGGCGGTGTCCGTTTTTGGCCGTTCTCTGACGGTCGTGACAGTGACACGCCCTGGTCAAGTTGAACGCAATCCGTGGTCAACGCCAACCCAAATTGGTGGTCAAGAGGAGTGCAATTTCGCACATACCTGAGGACTGCTCACCACATCGCTTGCGTCGGTAGTAGCTTCCGCACTTTCCCCGTCTCTCACCGCTAAACAGCGCTTTCCGGTAGCGGACTTTAGAGCGGCTTGATACTGGCCAGCATGCAGAAATTCTGCCCGTGTAGCGTCACGACCGGACAAGCCACTAGGGTGGCGGTCAGGAAGGCAGGCAAACGGAACACGGCGAAGCACCTCGAAGGCGCTGGCCACTTGCCATCCAACTGGGCGCGGCCTTTAATCGGCGGATCTGGAAAGGAGACGGATATGCCATTGTTGGACGAGATTATTGGGTGGGCCGGCGGACTCAGACCCTGGCAGCAGGAAGCACTGCGCCGGATATTTGCCCGGGCCGAACTAACCCAAGATGACATCGAGACCATTCTGCGAATGGTTCGCGAGCAAGAACGGGAAGACGCAACCACGGGGGGAGCACGGCCATTCACGCTGGACGACGTACCAGGCGCCGGAAGTGGCGCAACCGTGCGGTTGGTGGGTGTCTCGGGGCTAGACCAGGTAAACGGCTTCCCGTCCGGTCGTGCCTTTGACCTCGCACCGGAGGGCATGACCATTTTCTTTGGTCATAACGGCGCCGGCAAATCCGGCTACGCCCGCGTCTTCAAGAATGCCTGCAACGCTCGGCATCGGGTGGAGGTCCTGCCCGACGCTTTTGGGGCGGCAACCCCAGCTAGACTGCCATCAGCAGATTTCGCCATTTTGGTGGATGGCACTCCGGAAACCGCACGTTGGGTCCAGAACGGGCCGGCCCATTTGCATTTGAGTTCGGTCTCGGTCTACGACGCGGCCTGTGCCAATGACTACATCGACGCGGAAGGGACCCCTGCATTTCAGCCCTACGGACTCACTCATCTGACGCGCCTGGTCCTACTTCAGCGTGATTTACAGGCACGGATTGGGACCGAACGCAATGCCTTGGCTCTGGATACCCGGCAATTCGAACCGCTGAAGGGTGACACCGAAGTCGGCCGCTACATCGCCAAATTAGGTGGGGACTCGGACCGCGCCGTGCTTGCTCGATTAGGGACGGTCGGTGACGATGAACTCCGGCGACTGGAGTTTCTGAAGCGGACATTACTGGAAAGCGATCCTGTGCCGCAGGCGCTGGCCTTGGAACGTTTGGCGACACGCTTGGACCAGGCGCAGCGTCGAGCCGAGGAAGTCCAGCGCTGGGTGAATGATCGTGCCATAGCACGGGCAAAGGAACTGATTACAACGGAAAAAACCGCGCATCTCGCCATGCAACTGGCGCAAGCGCGTCTTCAGGATCGAGACACACTGAACGCCATGGAGTTGCCGGTAACGTCCTCACCCACCGCCACGCTGCTGGAAGGCACAGGAGCTGAACTCTGGCAAACGATGTACCGAGCCGCTGAGGCTTTCTCTCAGCAGACGGCATACCCTGAACATCCCTTCCCGCACCTGGAACCGGACGCTTACTGCGTACTCTGCCAGCAACCTTATTCAACGGATGCCTCGGAGCGCATGCGGCGTTTCGCGGCATTTGTCGCCGACAGCGCCACGGCGGATGCGCAAGCCGCCACGCTTGCGCGCATGAACGCTCTAGGGAAGGTGCAGGCTGTCGATCTAAACGTTCTGGATGTGCCAACACGGGCTGACGTGGAGGAGCGACTGCCCGACCTACACGCTGCCATCACCGCAGCGGCATCGGTCTGGACCGCCCGGCATACTTGGGTTAGCCAAGCCCTGCAAACTGGAAACTGGTCCCCCGAGTCAGAACCGCTTCCTATCGAAGCAAACCTCGATAGTCTCTTCGCCGCCAAAGCTGCTTCGCTCCGAGTCGACGCCAATACCCTGCGGACCTCTGCCGATCCCGCTCTACGCTTGGCGCTGACCCAAGAACTGGCAGAGCTAGAAGCCCGACAACGCCTCGCCAACCAGCTTGGCGCGGTGGAGCGCTTTGTTCAGGACAGTCAGGTCCATGCCACATTGAGCCGCTGCCATGCCGCCCTCAACCCAGCGGCAGTGTCACGCAAACTGACGTCCCTGGCGGCGACGCATGTGACCGAGGCTCTGGCCGCTTCTATGAATGCTGAGTTGAAAGCCCTGGGCTATAAGCGACGGGTGCAACCCGACCTGAGCGGGCGCACAGAGCTGGGGGTGACCAAGGTCACGCTGCGCCTGCAGGAAATCACGGCGAAAGCCTCCAAGGTGCTGTCAGAGGGCGAGCAGCGCGCGTTGGGGATGGCTATGTTCCTCGCCGAGCTCGAATCCCTGCCACATACTTCGACCGTTATTTTCGACGATCCGTCTACGTCGCTGGATCACGTATATCGTCGGGCCATAGCTCGGCGTTTGGTAGCGCTGGCTGAGACCCGCCAAGTGCTGGTGTTCACCCATGATGCGGTGTTCCTGACCGAGCTCGCGATGGCGCTTCAGCGCGCTGATCGCTCGGCCAGCTACAAGACCATCGGTTGGGACGAGTCGCCGGGACTAGTGAGCGAGGGGCTGACGTGGACGACGATGGACACCAAGGCCCGCCTGGCCGATCTCGAAAGTCGTGCGAAAGCACTGAACGTTCCGGTCGGCAGCGACCCGGATGATGAGCTTGAGCGGCAAATCGCATCGGGATACTCAAGCCTCCGAGGCACTGTCGAGCGCGCCATACGCGAGGTTTTTTTGAACAATACCGTCCAGCCGTTCAGCGATGTGGTGAGCGTAGAAGCATTTGGTGCTGTCATTGGCCACCCCGCAGAGGAGTGGGAGCAGTTGCTGGCAGTGTATGCGCGGGCCTGCGAAGCTACCGAGGCCCACGACACCCCAGGCGAGCGCCAACTACCGCTTCCCGCGCGTGAGGAGTTGCTCGGCGATATCGCCCAGGTCCTGGAATTAATCAAAAACGCGACTAAACGCCGAACTGCCTACGAGAATCTACGCCGGGAGCGGACCGCGCAACGCAAGAAGCTCTTCGGCGGCTAGCCCGACGTTTCATGCCGGGCTGGTCGGGCATGGCTGTGTTTCTTTCGAATATTGCGAGCTCTCCGTTTCAAAGTTTTTTGTGGCCTCGCGGATCAAGAGGAAGCACATTGGAGGCCGGCAGTTGGCGCTCCAAGTCCGCAATACGGTCGTACAGCTCAAGAATGGTGGCGTCGGCCTCACTGAGTAGGCTGGCTAGGTGGTCACGCTGCTGCGTGATTTCCTCGATCCGTTCTCGAAGTCCACGATTTTTTCTGCGGGCTAATAAGCTGACTTGGCGCACTGATGGCGGACGTTGCTCAGCGTGTCCTTCCACGTACTTTTGGATCTCAGCCGGGATTGAAAGTGTCGACGTGGGTGAATCCGAGCCGCTCGTATAGGCCACGCAGGTTCGGGTGGCAGTCGAGCCGCAGCTTGGCGCACCCCTGCGTTCGCGCGGCATGGCGGCAAGCCTCGATCAGCGCGGAGCTGACACCCCGGCCCGCATGTGTCCGTCGCACCGCGAGCTTGTGCAGATATGCGGCCTCCCCCTTGAGGGCGTCGGGCCAGAACTCGGGATCCTCGGCCGACAAGGTGCAACAGCCGACGATGCCGTCGCTGCAACTCGCGACTAGGAGCTCGGATCTCAGGACGAAGGTCTCCGCGAATGTCCGGTCGATCCGCGCGACGTCCCAGGCGGGCGTTCCCTTGGCGGACATCCACGCCGCAGCGTCGTGCATCAGCCGCACAACCTCGTCGATATCACCCGAGCAGGCGACCCGAACGTTCGGAGGCTCCTCGCTGTCCATTCGCTCCCCTGGCGCGGTATGAACCGCCGCCTCATAGTGCAGTTTGATCCTGACGAGCCCAGCATGTCTGCGCCCACCTTCGCGGAACCTGACCAGGGTCCGCTAGCGGGCGGCCGGAAGGTGAATGCTAGGCATGATCTAACCCTCGGTCTCTGGCGTCGCGACTGCGAAATTTCGCGAGGGTTTCCGAGAAGGTGATTGCGCTTCGCAGATCTCCAGGCGCGTGGGTGCGGACGTAGTCAGCGCCATTGCCGATCGCGTGAAGTTCCGCCGCAAGGCTCGCTGGACCCAGATCCTTTACAGGAAGGCCAACGGTGGCGCCCAAGAAGGATTTCCGCGACACCGAGACCAATAGCGGAAGCCCCAACGCCGACTTCAGCTTTTGAAGGTTCGACAGCACGTGCAGCGATGTTTCCGGTGCGGGGCTCAAGAAAAATCCCATCCCCGGATCGAGGATGAGCCGGTCGGCAGCGACCCCGCTCCGTCGCAAGGCGGAAACCCGCGCCTCGAAGAACCGCACAATCTCGTCGAGCGCGTCTTCGGGTCGAAGGTGACCGGTGCGGGTGGCGATGCCATCCCGCTGCGCTGAGTGCATAACCACCAGCCTGCAGTCCGCCTCAGCAATATCGGGATAGAGCGCAGGGTCAGGAAATCCTTGGATATCGTTCAGGTAGCCCACGCCGCGCTTGAGCGCATAGCGCTGGGTTTCCGGTTGGAAGCTGTCGATTGAAACACGGTGCATCTGATCGGACAGGGCGTCTAAGAGCGGCGCAATACGTCTGATCTCATCGGCCGGCGATACAGGCCTCGCGTCCGGATGGCTGGCGGCCGGTCCGACATCCACGACGTCTGATCCGACTCGCAGCATTTCGATCGCCGCGGTGACAGCGCCGGCGGGGTCTAGCCGCCGGCTCTCATCGAAGAAGGAGTCCTCGGTGAGATTCAGAATGCCGAACACCGTCACCCTGCTGCGTAACATCGTTGCTGCTCCATAACATCAAACATCGACCCACGGCGTAACGCGCTTGCTGCTTGGATGCCCGAGGCATAGACTGTACAAAAAAACAGTCATAACAAGCCATGAAAACCGCCACTGCGCCGTTACCACCGCTGCGTTCGGTCAAGGTTCTGGACCAGTTGCGTGAGCGCATACGCTACTTGCATTACAGCTTACGAACCGAACAGGCTTATGTCCACTGGGTTCGTGCCTTCATCCGTTTCCACGGTGTGCGTCACCCGGCAACCTTGGGCAGCAGCGAAGTCGAGGCATTTCTGTCCTGGCTGGCGAACGAGCGCAAGGTTTCGGTCTCCACGCATCGTCAGGCATTGGCGGCCTTGCTGTTCTTCTACGGCAAGGTGCTGTGCACGGATCTGCCCTGGCAGGGCATCAACGAAGACCAGAACCTGGGCATCGCCATCACCCGCCGTGCGCTGGAAGCCCCGCTGCGCGCCATCGTGGCCAACGCCGGTGAAGAACCGAGCGTGATCGTGGCCAACGTCAAGGCCGGCGAAGGCAGCTACGGCTACAACGCCGCCACCGGCGAGTTCGGCGACATGATCGCCATGGGCATCCTGGACCCGACCAAGGTGACCCGCTCGGCCCTGCAGCACGCCGCTTCCGTCGCCGGCCTTGCGATCACGACCGAAGTGGTCGTGGCCGAAGTGCCGAAGAAGGAAGAGCCGGCCATGCCGGGTGCTGGCGGTATGGGCGGCATGGGCGGCATGGATTTCTGATCCGGTTGGCCCGGTCGTCAGGGAACCGGACCGCGCCAGCGCGGTCCGATCCCGGCAACGACCCGACATCAAGGCCCCAAGGACGGGGCCGGAGCCCGGCAGCGATGCCGGGCTTTTTGTTGTGCCCGCGCCGCGGCAATGTCTGACGCGAAGATCAGAACGCACCGATACGAACGTGCGAACACAGGCGCAACACTGAGCAGCCGTCCCCGCACCGGAGCGCTGCGTGCCGCGCCTCGCCACATCCCGGCGGCAAGCCGCGGGATGCGCGCCACTGCCGTCCGCCCACACCGGTTCGCGGTACGCGCGCCACGCGCCCGAGCGCACGCTGCTGTACGCGTTGGTAGAGGCGCACTACCCGGACTTCATTGCACGGATCGAAGCGGAGGGCCGCTCGCTGCCCGGGTATGTCCGCGAGGCGTTCGATGCCTACCTGCGTTGCGGCGTACTCGAGCACGGCTTCCTGCGGGTGGTGTGCGAGCACTGCCGTGCAGAGAGGCTGGTGGCCTTCTCCTGCAAGAAGCGCGGGTTCTGCCCGAGTTGCGGCGCGCGACGCATGGCCGAGAGTGCGCGGCACCTGGTCGAGGAGGTGTTCGGCCCGCGGCCTGTGCGGCAATGGGTGCTGAGCTTTCCGTACCCCTTGCGTTTCCTGTTCGCCAGCAAGCCAGAAGCCATTGGCCCGGTGCTGGGCATCGTGCAGCGCGTGATCGCCGGCTGGTTGGCCGATCAAGCCGGCATCGACCGCGCCAGCGCCCAGTGCGGCGCGGTGACGCTGATCCAGCGTTTCGGCAGCGCGCTGAACCTGAACATCCACTTCCACATGCTGTGGCTCGACGGCGTGTACGTGGAAGCCACCGAGCTGCCGCGGCGCGAACTGCGCCTGCACCGCGCCCGTGCGCCCACCACCGCGCAGTTGACCCAGCTGGCAGCTACCATCGCGCACCGGGTGTGTCGGCACCTGACGCGCAAAGGCTGGCTCGAAGGGGAGGGCGAATCGGCCTTCCTGGCAGACTGCGCTGCAGGCGACGACGGCATGGATGGGCTGCGGATGAGTTCGATGACCTACCGCATCGCCACCGGTCGCGACGCTGGCCGCAAGGTCGTCACGCTGCAAACATTGCCCGGTGACGCCGGTTCGCTGGAGGGCGACGCCGGCAAGGTCGGCGGCTTCTCGCTGCATGCCGGCGTGGCGGCCGAAGCACACGAAAGCCACAAGCTCGAAAAGCTGTGCCGCTACATCACGCGCCCGGCGATCAGCGAGAAGCGGCTGTCGATAGCGCTCCAGGGCAGGGTGCGTTACCAGCTCAAGACCCCGTGGCGCAATGGCACCACGCATGTGGAATGGGATCCGGTGGATTTTATCGCCAAGCTGGCGGCGCTGGTCCCGCCACCGCGCGCCCACCTGACCCGCTTCCACGGGGTGTTTGCCCCGAACGCCGCCCTGCGCGCACAGTTGACGCCATCGGGGCGCGGCAGGCGGCATGACGCCGCTGTGGAGCCGGCGGACGCAAGCGCGAACGACGCGCCGCGCAGCCCCGAGGAGAAGCGCCGTTCGATGAGCTGGGCGCAACGCCTCAAGCGGGTCTTTTCCATCGACGTCACCGCCTGCGTCCACTGCGGTGGCACCGTGCGGATCGTCGCCAGCATCGAGGAACCTGCCGCCATCCGCGCCATCCTTGGCCACTTCGTGAAGCAGGGCGCGCTGGAGCAAGCGCACTACCGGCCCGCAGCGCGCGCGCCGCCGCCGGCCGCGTGACGAGGTGCCGGCCACACAGCCGGCAGCCAAGCCAGAGTCCGATCCGATGCGGCCACGATCCGCAGGGCGGCGCTCGGCCCGCTGTCGGGAATCAGCGAAGCATGGCTGCTGACAACGCCGCTGCGTGGCCCCGCGATGCCGAAATCCCACTCACAGACGTCCGATCCGTGCCCAAAACGGGGCTTGCGCGACCACCGCCTACCCAGCAGACTGCCCGAAAAGGGCGTTTGAACTTCCTATACGCAAGAAAAATTGATGATAAAAAATTTAATCAATTGAAGTATTGATCATCTATAGGGAATAAGCTATATTTTTGCTACAGTGAACCAAATTAAGATCATCTATTTACTAGGCCTCGCATTTGCGGGGTTTTTAATGCTGAATAAAAGGAAAACTTGATGGAATTGCCCAATATTATTCAACAATTTATTGGAAACAGCGTTTTAGAGCCAAATAAAATTGGTCAGTCGCCATCGGATGTTTATTCTTTTAATCGAAATAATGAAACTTTTTTTCTTAAGCGATCTAGCACTTTATATACAGAGACCACATACAGTGTCTCTCGCGAAGCGAAAATGTTGAGTTGGCTCTCTGAGAAATTAAAGGTGCCTGAACTCATCATGACTTTTCAGGATGAGCAGTTTGAATTAATGATCACTAAAGCGATCAATGCAAAACCAATTTCAGCGCTTTTTTTAACAGACCAAGAATTGCTTGCTATCTATAAGGAGGCACTCAATCTGTTAAATTCAGTTGCTATTATTGATTGTCCATTTATTTCAAACATTGATCATCGGTTAAAAGAGTCAAAATTTTTTATTGATAACCAACTCCTTGACGATATAGATCAAGATGATTTTGACGCTGAATTATGGGGAGACCATAGAACTTACCTAAGTCTATGGAATGAGTTAACTGAGACTCGTGTTGAAGAAAGATTGGTTTTTTCTCATGGCGATATCACGGATAGTAATATTTTTATAGATAAATTCAATGAAATTTACTTTTTAGATCTTGGCCGTGCTGGGTTAGCTGATGAATTTGTAGATATATCCTTTGTTGAACGTTGCCTAAGAGAGGATGCCTCGGAGGAAACTGCTAAAATATTTTTAAAGCATTTAAAAAATGATAGACCTGACAAAAGGAATTATTTTTTAAAACTTGATGAATTGAATTGATTCTAAGCATTATCTAAAAATACCTGTTAAAGACTTATTAACTTCAAAGACTTTTTTTTTCAAATTTATCTTCAGGTGGAGCAGGGTATTCTGAATTTAAATCATGTTCCAACAGAATATTGGCCCGGTCGTCAGGGAACCGGACCGCGCCAGCGCGGTCCGATCCCGGCAACGACCCGACATCAAGGCCCCAAGGACGGGGCCGGAGCCCGGCAGCGATGCCGGGCTTTTTGTTGTGCCCGCGCCGCGGCAATGTCTGACGCGAAGATCAGAACGCACCGATACGAACGTGCGAACACAGGCGCAACACTGAGCAGCCGTCCCCGCACCGGAGCGCTGCGTGCCGCGCCTCGCCACATCCCGGCGGCAAGCCGCGGGATGCGCGCCACTGCCGTCCGCCCACACCGGTTCGCGGTACGCGCGCCACGCGCCCGAGCGCACGCTGCTGTACGCGTTGGTAGAGGCGCACTACCCGGACTTCATTGCACGGATCGAAGCGGAGGGCCGCTCGCTGCCCGGGTATGTCCGCGAGGCGTTCGATGCCTACCTGCGTTGCGGCGTACTCGAGCACGGCTTCCTGCGGGTGGTGTGCGAGCACTGCCGTGCAGAGAGGCTGGTGGCCTTCTCCTGCAAGAAGCGCGGGTTCTGCCCGAGTTGCGGCGCGCGACGCATGGCCGAGAGTGCGCGGCACCTGGTCGAGGAGGTGTTCGGCCCGCGGCCTGTGCGGCAATGGGTGCTGAGCTTTCCGTACCCCTTGCGTTTCCTGTTCGCCAGCAAGCCAGAAGCCATTGGCCCGGTGCTGGGCATCGTGCAGCGCGTGATCGCCGGCTGGTTGGCCGATCAAGCCGGCATCGACCGCGCCAGCGCCCAGTGCGGCGCGGTGACGCTGATCCAGCGTTTCGGCAGCGCGCTGAACCTGAACATCCACTTCCACATGCTGTGGCTCGACGGCGTGTACGTGGAAGCCACCGAGCTGCCGCGGCGCGAACTGCGCCTGCACCGCGCCCGTGCGCCCACCACCGCGCAGTTGACCCAGCTGGCAGCTACCATCGCGCACCGGGTGTGTCGGCACCTGACGCGCAAAGGCTGGCTCGAAGGGGAGGGCGAATCGGCCTTCCTGGCAGACTGCGCTGCAGGCGACGACGGCATGGATGGGCTGCGGATGAGTTCGATGACCTACCGCATCGCCACCGGTCGCGACGCTGGCCGCAAGGTCGTCACGCTGCAAACATTGCCCGGTGACGCCGGTTCGCTGGAGGGCGACGCCGGCAAGGTCGGCGGCTTCTCGCTGCATGCCGGCGTGGCGGCCGAAGCACACGAAAGCCACAAGCTCGAAAAGCTGTGCCGCTACATCACGCGCCCGGCGATCAGCGAGAAGCGGCTGTCGATAGCGCTCCAGGGCAGGGTGCGTTACCAGCTCAAGACCCCGTGGCGCAATGGCACCACGCATGTGGAATGGGATCCGGTGGATTTTATCGCCAAGCTGGCGGCGCTGGTCCCGCCACCTCGCGCGCATCTCACCCGCTTCCACGGCGTATTCGCCCCGAATGCAAACCTGCGTGCGCAGCTGACGCCCTCGGGGCGCGGCAAGCGGCCTGCGGGCGATGCGGCGCCAGTGGACGTCAGCGCCCACGACGCGCCGCGCAGCCCCGAGGAGAAGCGCCGTGCGATGAGCTGGGCGCAACGGCTCAAGCGGGTCTTTTCCATCGACGTCACCGCCTGCGTCCACTGCGGTGGCACCGTGCGGATCGTCGCCAGCATCGAGGAACCCACCGCCATCCGCGCCATCCTCGCCCACTTCGAGAAGCACGGCGCGCGGGAAGAAGCGCACTACAGGCCCGCAGCGCGCGCGCCGCCAGTGCAAGCCGCGTGACGATCTGCCGGCTGCACAGCCGACGGCGAAACCGGAATCCGAGCCGATGCGGCCACGATCCGCAGGGCGGCGCTCGGCCCGCTGTCGGGAATCAGCGAAGCATGGCTGCTGACAACGCCGCTGCGTGGCCCCGCGATGCCGAAATCCCACTCACAGACGTCCGATCCGTGCCCAAAACGGGGCTTGCGCGACCGCCGCCTACCCAGCAGAATGCCCGAAAAGGGCGTTTGAACTTCCTATTCGCTTTTCCTTATCTGCCGTTTATCTATTTTCTGTTATTTTGCTTTCTATTTCTATGAATCTTTTCTAAACTAGACTCATGTTCTAACATTCTTTTATACGAATTGTTAACTAAAACTTTTTTATCCTTGCTTACCATGTTCGAATTATAGAGTTTAAACATTTTTAGCCAAAATTCATAACTCCAATTACTTATATTTGAATCATCATTAATTCGGCTTTCTTTTAAAATTATTTTTTGTTGCTTATAACTAAAAATTCGTTTTGTTTTTTCTTTAAATGTAACTCCCTTTTCTAAAAAGACAAAGGCTAAAAAATCTTTCCAAGCATGCCTGTCTTCAAGGTTTATATCTGTAAAGTCTTTATAAGAAAATTGGCCCAAAATAATGTTTGCGTTTGGAGCTGGCTTAAAATCAAATTTGCTAAATCTATGCAATATGTTAGTTTTGAAAAATGGTTTATATAATAAAGATTTATAAGACTCCTTGTAAGATGGTGCACCCGCATACTTTAAAAAAGGTTCATATTGCATAATTAAAAAAGTATCTAAGGGTGGGTTCTCACTATCTAACAATTTATTTAAAATACTTGCCGTTATGTTAAATGGAATGTTTGAAAAAACTTTATAATTATGGTCTGGTAAATTGTATTTTAAAAAATCGGCTTCAATAATAGACACATTTGAACTTTTAAATTCATGGCTCAACTTATCAGCCAATACACTATCGAACTCAATAGCAGTAACGGCTTTGCAGATTTTGCTTAATGCCTTGGTTATTATGCCTTTTCCAGGCCCAATCTCAACAACAAAATCCTCCTTAGTTATATTGCTTTTAAAAAGCAAATCTTCGACTAATTTAGTATTATGCAAAAAATTCTGTGAGTCTTTAATGTTGAAATTTTTGTTTTTTATTTTAGTGTTTTTATTCATATCCATATATTACAATTATAGACTGATTTTGTCAAGTAAGAATTGTTTTGATTTATGTATAATTCCTACAAGTTCGGAAATTTAAAAATGAAAGAAGCCTGAAATTATCAGGCTTCAAGCTAGTAAGATTTTTAAGATTATATTCTGCTATAACAACAAGTTTTAAAAGCGTTTATTATTCAGCCTGCGCTCTATAAAATACCGCAACTACATTAGATATTAAATGCACAACTTGTAATACCCATATAATAGCATTAAAAATTTGATGTTCTAACGGCAAATTTCTCATTAATAAACTCATTATCAAAACCATAATTGAGATGGTTACTATCTGAATAATGTATAATGGCTTGTTTTTTTGAGTATGATTTTTTATATATTTTAAATAGAGTGTTTAAAGTGCATTTTTTACCAAACACAAAACCCAAACTATTGGCATGGTTTAAAATATTGTTATTTTCAGTAGCAATAACTATATTATAGTTTATAAAATTAAACTTTTATTGTTATGTTAAAATTATCGACTGCCCTGCTGCGTAACATCGTTGCTGCTCCATAACATCAAACATCGACCCACGGCGTAACGCGCTTGCTGCTTGGATGCCCGAGGCATAGACTGTACAAAAAAACAGTCATAACAAGCCATGAAAACCGCCACTGCGCCGTTACCACCGCTGCGTTCGGTCAAGGTTCTGGACCAGTTGCGTGAGCGCATACGCTACTTGCATTACAGTTTACGAACCGAACAGGCTTATGTCCACTGGGTTCGTGCCTTCATCCGTTTCCACGGTGTGCGTCACCCGGCAACCTTGGGCAGCAGCGAAGTCGAGGCATTTCTGTCCTGGCTGGCGAACGAGCGCAAGGTTTCGGTCTCCACGCATCGTCAGGCATTGGCGGCCTTGCTGTTCTTCTACGGCAAGGTGCTGTGCACGGATCTGCCCTGGCTTCAGGAGATCGGAAGACCTCGGCCGTCGCGGCGCTTGCCGGTGGTGCTGACCCCGGATGAAGTGGTTCGCATCCTCGGTTTTCTGGAAGGCGAGCATCGTTTGTTCGCCCAGCTTCTGTATGGAACGGGCATGCGGATCAGTGAGGGTTTGCAACTGCGGGTCAAGGATCTGGATTTCGATCACGGCACGATCATCGTGCGGGAGGGCAAGGGCTCCAAGGATCGGGCCTTGATGTTACCCGAGAGCTTGGCACCCAGCCTGCGCGAGCAGCTGTCGCGTGCACGGGCATGGTGGCTGAAGGACCAGGCCGAGGGCCGCAGCGGCGTTGCGCTTCCCGACGCCCTTGAGCGGAAGTATCCGCGCGCCGGGCATTCCTGGCCGTGGTTCTGGGTTTTTGCGCAGCACACGCATTCGACCGATCCACGGAGCGGTGTCGTGCGTCGCCATCACATGTATGACCAGACCTTTCAGCGCGCCTTCAAACGTGCCGTAGAACAAGCAGGCATCACGAAGCCCGCCACACCGCACACCCTCCGCCACTCGTTCGCGACGGCCTTGCTCCGCAGCGGTTACGACATTCGAACCGTGCAGGATCTGCTCGGCCATTCCGACGTCTCTACGACGATGATTTACACGCATGTGCTGAAAGTTGGCGGTGCCGGAGTGCGCTCACCGCTTGATGCGCTGCCGCCCCTCACTAGTGAGAGGTAGGGCAGCGCAAGTCAATCCTGGCGGATTCACTACCCCTGCGCGAAGGCCATCGGTGCCGCATCGAACGGCCGGTTGCGGAAAGTCCTCCCTGCGTCCGCTGATGGCCGGCAGCAGCCCGTCGTTGCCTGATGGATCCAACCCCTCCGCTGCTATAGTGCAGTCGGCTTCTGACGTTCAGTGCAGCCGTCTTCTGAAAACGACAGCAAGGCCGCACCGCGCCGTCAGAATAGAGTCCGCTTTCACATTCTTTGACACATGCTTGCCAAGGTCATAGATTTCAGCCTGACAAATTCAAGGCTTCGGGCGCAATGGAACCAAAAACCAACGTAAGCCCTACAGCCCATGGAGGCATCTTGCAGGGACAACGCATCGGTTATGTCCGGGTCAGCAGTTACGATCAGAATCCGGAGCGGCAACTTGAGCAAGTCGAGGTCGGCAAGCTGTTCACCGACAAAGCCTCGGGCAAGGACACCCAGCGTCCCCAGCTGGAGGCCATGCTCGGCTTCGTCCGCGAGGGCGACACCGTTGTGGTGCACAGCATGGATCGCCTGGCCCGTAACCTCGATGACTTGCGACGCCTGGTGCAGAAGCTGACCCAGCGCGGCGTGCGTATCGAGTTCCTGAAAGAGGGCCTGGTGTTCACCGGCGATGACTCGCCGATGGCCAACCTGATGCTGTCGGTGATGGGGGCCTTCGCCGAGTTCGAGCGCGCCCTGATCCGTGAGCGGCAACGGGAGGGCATCGCCCTGGCCAAGCAGCGCGGCGCGTACCGGGGCCGCAAGAAGGCCCTGTCCGACGAGCAGGCTGCTACCCTGCGTCAGCGGGCGTCAGTCGGAGAGCCCAAAGCGCAGCTTGCCCGCGAGTTCAACATCAGCCGGGAAACTCTCTACCAGTACCTACGCACGGACGATTGATACATGCCGCGTCGCTTGATCCTCTCGGCTACGGAGCGGGATACCCTGCTCGCGTTGCCGGAAAGCCAGGATGACCTGATCCGCTACTACACCTTCAACGACTCCGACCTGTCGCTGATCCGCCAGCGGCGCGGCGACGCCAACCGCCTGGGCTTCGCGGTGCAGCTCAGCCTGCTGCGATATCCAGGCTATGCGCTGGGCAGCGACAGCGAGTTGCCCGAGCCGGTCATCCAGTGGGTGGCCAAGCAAGTTCAGGTCGACCCAACGAGTTGGGCGAAATACGGCGAACGCGACGTGACTCGCCGCGAGCACGCCCAGGAACTGCGCACCTACCTACAACTGGCCCCGTTCGGCCTGTCCGATTTCCGCGCCCTGGTGCGCGAGCTGACCGAGTTGGCCCAGCAGACCGACAAGGGGTTGCTGCTGGCCGGCCAGGCGCTGGAGAGTCTGCGGCAGAAGCGGCGCATCCTGCCGGCGCTGAGCGTGATTGACCGGGCCTGCTCGGAAGCCATTGCGCGGGCCAATCGCCGGGTCTACCGCGCCCTGGTCGAACCACTCACGGACTCGCATCGGGCCAAGCTGGACGAGCTGTTGAAGCTCAAGGCCGGCAGCAGCATCACCTGGTTGACCTGGTTGCGGCAGGCCCCACTAAAACCGAACTCCCGGCACATGCTCGAACACATCGAGCGGCTGAAGACATTTCAGCTGGTGGATTTGCCCGAAGCTCTGGGCCGGCACATCCACCAGAACCGCCTGCTCAAGCTGGCCCGCGAGGGTGGGCAGATGACGCCCAAAGACCTCGGTAAGTTCGAGCCGCAGCGGCGCTACGCGACCCTGGCCGCCGTGGTGCTGGAGAGTACGGCGACCGTGATTGATGAGCTGGTCGATCTGCACGACCGCATCCTGGTCAAGCTGTTCAGCGGCGCGAAGCACAAGCATCAGCAGCAGTTCCAGAAGCAAGGCAAGGCGATCAACGACAAGGTGCGCCTGTACTCCAAGATCGGCCAGGCCCTGCTGGAGGCCAAGGAAAGCGGCAGCGATCCCTACGCCGCCATCGAGGCGGTGATTCCCTGGGACGAGTTCACCGAGAGCGTCAGCGAGGCCGAGCTGCTGGCCCGGCCGGAGGGCTTCGACCATCTGCACCTGGTTGGCGAGAACTTCGCCACCCTGCGCCGCTATACGCCGGCCTTGTTGGAGGTGCTGGAACTGCGCGCCGCCCCGGCTGCGCAAGGCGTGCTGGCGGCCGTGCAGACCCTGCGCGAGATGAACGCCGACAACCTGCGCAAGGTGCCGGCCGATGCGCCCACCGCCTTCATCAAGCCGCGCTGGAGGCCGCTAGTGATAACCCCGGAAGGCCTCGACCGGCGCTTCTACGAAATCTGCGCCCTGTCAGAGCTGAAGAACGCGCTGCGCTCCGGCGACATCTGGGTCAAGGGCTCGCGGCAGTTCCGCGACTTCGACGACTACCTGCTGCCGGCAGAGAGGTTCGCCGCGCTCAAGCATGCGCAGGCTCTGCCCCTGGCGATCAACCCGAACAGCAACCAGTACCTGGAAGAGCGCTTGCAGCTGCTGGACGAGCAGCTGGCCACCGTCACCCGCCTGGCCAAGGACAACGAGCTGCCCGATGCCATCCTCACCGAGTCAGGGCTGAAGATCACCCCACTGGATTCCGCGGTGCCCAATACCGCGCAGGCGCTGATCGACCAGACCAGCCAGTTGCTGCCGCGCATCAAGATCACCGAACTGCTGATGGACGTGGACGACTGGACGGGCTTCAGCCGCCACTTCACCCACCTGAAGGACGGTGCCGAGGCCAAAGACCGGACATTGCTGCTGTCAGCGATCCTGGGCGATGCGATCAACCTCGGGCTGACCAAGATGGCCGAGTCGAGCCCCGGCCTGACCTACGCCAAGCTGTCCTGGCTGCAAGCCTGGCACATCCGAGACGAAACCTACTCGGCGGCCCTAGCCGAGCTGGTCAACCACCAGTACCGTCATACCTTCGCCGCTCACTGGGGCGACGGCACGACCTCTTCTTCCGATGGCCAGCGCTTCCGGGCGGGCGGTCGGGGCGAAAGCACCGGGCACGTCAACCCGAAGTACGGCAGCGAGCCGGGGCGGCTGTTCTACACCCATATCTCCGACCAGTACGCACCGTTCAGCACCCGCGTGGTGAATGTCGGCGTGCGCGATTCCACCTATGTGCTCGACGGCTTGCTGTACCACGAGTCCGACCTACGGATTGAGGAGCACTACACCGACACGGCTGGCTTCACCGATCACGTCTTCGCCTTGATGCACCTGCTGGGCTTCCGCTTCGCACCGCGCATCCGCGACCTCGGCGAAACCAAGCTGTATGTTCCGAATAGCGTCCAGGACTACCCGACATTGCGCCCAATGGTTGGCGGTACCCTGAACATCAAGCATGTCCGCGCCCACTGGGACGACATCCTGCGCCTGGCCAGCTCGATCAAGCAGGGCACCGTCACTGCCTCGCTGATGCTGCGCAAGCTCGGCAGCTACCCGCGCCAGAACGGTCTGGCCGTGGCCTTGCGCGAACTGGGCCGGATTGAGCGCACACTGTTCATCCTCGACTGGCTGCAAAGCGTAGAGCTACGTCGCCGCGTGCATGCCGGACTGAACAAGGGCGAGGCGCGCAACTCCCTGGCCAGGGCGGTGTTCTTCAACCGCCTCGGCGAAATCAGGGATCGGAGCTTCGAGCAGCAGCGCTACCGGGCCAGCGGTCTCAACCTGGTGACGGCCGCCATCGTGCTGTGGAACACGGTGTACTTGGAACGCGCCACCCAGGCGATGGGCGAAGCGGGGAAGTCGGTGGATGGCGAGCTGCTGCAGTACCTGTCGCCGCTGGGCTGGGAGCACATCAACCTAACCGGCGATTACGTCTGGCGGCAGAGCCGCAGACTGGAAGACGGGAAGTTTCGGCCCTTACGGATGCCCGGAAAACCTTAGCGTACGATTTTTTCCGAATTCTGCGGGCTCCCCGTCATGGTCATGACCATGGTGGCCATGACCGGCTTGCTGGTATTACTTAGCCTGCTGCTTGGCTGGGTGTTGCGGCGTGCTGTGCTGCGCCCGCTGGGAGCCGAGCCTGCAGAAATGGAACGCATTGCCGGTGCGGTTGCCGCCGGTGATCTCGGATTGCGTTTTCAGTCTGATGCCGAAGGGGTATATGGTCGTCTGCAGCACATGACCGAGCAACTACGCAAGCTGATTGGCCAGATCAACATGTCGAGCTCCGGGCTGGCTTCAGCCGCGGAAGAAACGTCGGCGGTATCACTGCAGACCAGCACTAACCTTGAGCGTCAGCAACAGGATACCGAGCAGGTCGCCACGGCCATCAATCAGATGTCGGCCACGGTGCAGGAAGTGTCTCAGCACACTGCCCAGGCCGCCGAGTCGGCAAAGTCGGCTTTTGATGCCGCTGAACAAGGGCGGCAGGTGGTCTTGCAGACAGTCGAGCACATTCAATATCTGGCCGAAGATGTTGGCAGTACCGGTCTGGTGGTGCAGTCTCTGGCCGACAGCAGCACGCAGATAAGCACTGTGGTGGAAGTGATTCAGGAAATTGCCGATCGTACCAACTTGCTGGCGCTCAATGCTGCCATTGAAGCCGCCCGGGCTGGTGAACAGGGCAGGGGCTTTGCGGTTGTTGCTGCTGAAGTCCGTAATCTGGCCGAGCAAACCCAGCAGTCTTCCCAGGAAATTGTCTCTACGATCGCACGTTTGCAGGCTGATGCCGACAAGGCGCGGGCTGCCATGAACAGTGGCCGTCAGCGCGCAGAAGCGACTGTATTGCGGGCGCGTGAGGCCGAGCGGTCGCTGGAAGTGATCAGTGCGGCTGTACAGTTGATCCACGATATGAATATTCAGATTGCCAGCGCAGTAGAAGAGCAGGCTTCTGTCACTGATAACATCAGCCGCAATGTCACCAGCATTCATGGAATGGGAGAGGAAAATGCTGCCGGTGCCGAGCAGACTGCCAGCGCCAGCCGTGAACTGGCCAGTCTGGCAGAGCAACTGCAGCTGGCGGTCAGCGGTTTCCGGCTGGAGCAGGGCCCCGGTGGTCATGGCTGAAGCCGGCTTGCCGGCCTTGTTCACTTGAAACACGGTCAGTATACTGCCGTGTCTCATCGTGCGAGGATTGTTCATGTTAAAGCTGTTGCGGATACTGTTGCTGGGACTGGCCATGGTTGTCGTGTTTGTGCTGGGAACCCTGTTGTGTCTGGTCCGCCCCCGGCATCCGAACAATGTGTTTTTGCTTGGCCGGCTGTTTCATCTTGCCTGTCCGCTGGTCGGGCTGAAGGTAAAAATCCGGGGCCGTGAACATGTCACGGCGCTGGATTCTGCGATTTTTATCGCCAACCATCAGACTAACTGGGACATTATTACTCATCCGGGCGTACTGTCACCACGCACAGTGGCGATAGGAAAGAACAGCCTGTTCTGGATCCCCTTGTTCGGCCAGTTGTTCTGGCTTAGCGGTAACCTGCTGATTAACCGGGAAAACAGAGCGAAAGCGGCCAGTACCATCGGTAAAGTCGTGGATAAAATATGCAGCCGTAAAATGTCGATATGGATGTTTCCTGAAGGGACCCGCAGCAAGGGCAAGGGGCTGCTGCCTTTTAAAACCGGTGCTTTTCATATTGCCCTGCAGGCGCAGGTACCCATAGTACCCATTGCCTGCTCCAGCTATTACGGCCAGGTTGATCTGAACCGCTGGGATAATGGCGAAGTGTTGATCGACATCATGCCACCTATTGATGTGAGCCAATATGAGCCGGCCCAGCTGAGGGACTTGCTTAAGCTCAGTCGCAAGCAGATTGCCGAGCGCATTGAGCGTCTTGACGGAGAAGCCCGTCGTCCTGAACTCCTTACTCAATCCGGAGCTGAATCATGAGCCAACGCAATGACTGGCGGGCAGAAACCCGTGACATCATAGAATCTCTGCTGAACGACGGCAGTAACCCCGATGCCGAATACACCATAGAGCATCACTTCTCCGGACAGAACTTTGCCAGGCTGGAAAAGGCGGCAGTAGACTGCTTCAAGGCCGGTTATGAGGTGACCGATGCCGAAGAGCTGATGCTGGAGCAGGGGCAGACATTGTTATGCTTTGATGCCATATCTGACAGCGCGCTTGATGAAGAGCAAATTATGCAGCAAATAGAAGAGCTGCTGCCCATTGCCGAGAAATATGGCGTTGACTATGACGGCTGGGGCACCTATTTCGAAGAGTCTGAAGAGTAAGAGGCTCTCAGCTGGCAGGAGCGCACAACCGTTTCGGGAGAGCCAGAATGTATCCACCGCCGGATCCCCACACCTTGTTATGGGATGAATATAAATACCGCCATGATCATATCTGGCAGAAGCTGTTTCAGATCACCATAGCGGTGGTGCTGTTAGGATCGGTTCCCTATCTCAAGCCTGAGATCACCCAGGTGCTTAAGGGCTGGATCCTGATAGCGCCCTTGCTGGGCACAGTGCTCAGCCTGATCAGTCTGGTGCTGATGCACTTTGAGCTCACCCTGTTCGGTAAAATAGTGCGGGCTCACCGCGCTCATCAGGAGAAGCTGGGGCTGATACAGCACAGCCGGCATAACTATTTTCGCTATCTGGTGATGACCTATGTCAGTTTTCTGATGCTGGTGAGCATGGCGAACGTGGCCGTAGTGCGTTTGCTGTGGCTGGCAACCTGAATGCTCTGCGACAGGGCTGTGCACATCGCTTCTGTCTGGCCCTGTCGGTGACAGTGAATGCTGCATACACTTAACGGTGGAAGCAGATATTCAGGTCTGCAGTAAACACAGAGGAAACAAACATGGCGATTTATGGCAAAGTAAAAGCGGGTGTGGCAGCAGTGGTCTTGCTGGTAGGCTTGTCCGCCTGCGCCAACATGTCTACCCGTGACCGCAACACCGCCATTGGTGCTGGTGTGGGTGGTGTAGCCGGCTCAGTCCTGACCGACGGCAGTGCTGTTGGCACCATAGGTGGTGCCGTAGTGGGAGGCGTAATCGGTAACCAGACCGGTAAATAACCCGGCCTTGTCCTCTTTTTACCGGGCCTGCCAGGCGGGCTCGCCCAGGTAGTTGCCCGGTGGATAGTAATTGCACACCAGTATCATGATGTTATTGCAGGTGCTGGTGGCACAGCCCAGCTCCCGCGTGTCGGGCCAGACCATTTGAGTGTAATGCCCTACTCTGGGCACCAGCTCCCGTGTCAGCGGCTGGCCCGAATAATACCGCTTCTCGTCTTCCCAGCTTTTCACTCCGTCCAGCTCGTTATAGAACCCCAGCGTTCCCATAAACAGGTTTTCACCAAAACCTGAACCCCGGCTGTGCTCGAGTTCGCAGCGCCCGCTCAGCACTTGTGCCCAGCTGGCCGCCTGTTGCTCGGCCCGGGCTGACCAGACCAGCGGCGCGGCATTCACTTCTGCCCTGACTGTGTTATGGGCTGCAAGAATATGCTGACTGATATTGGCTGCTGACAGACCCGGAATAAGTGCCAGTAACAGTGTAGGCAGGCGCATCATGATCCTCTTGGTTAATGTGGTGATCCGGTGCTCAGCGTTCAATTTGCTCTATTATAGTAGTGGCAAACAGAAGGGATAAGTCTGGCTCTTATATCTTGAGCAGAGCGGCTGCAGAGGATCTTCACATGTTTAACAGTGGCAGATTAAAGCAGGAGTTACTGGCCTGCAAAACCCAGTATGAACAACTTAATCAAATACAGCTGGCGCTGAGAGAGCATGTGGCGGTCATTGAATTCAGCCCGGCAGGTGAGGTGATGGATGCCAACGAGGAATTCCTGCTGGTGGTGGGTTATTCTCTGGAGCAGGTTAAGGGCAGGCATCATCGCATTTTCTGTGATAAACAGCTGGCCGGCTCCCGTGAGTATGAGCAGTTCTGGGAGCGGCTGCGCCGTGGTGATCATCAGGAAGGAAGCTTTCCCCGGCTGACCGCACAAGGAAAGCAGATCTGGCTGCAGGCTATTTATTTTCCGGTAAAGAGCCCGGACGGCCGGGTTGAAAAAATCCTGAAAATCGCCAGTGATATTACTGAAAACCAGAATCAGTTGCAGCGGCAGCGCTCTGTACTGGCGGCCCTTGACAGATCCATGGCAGTGATTGAATTCTCGGTAGACGGCACTGTGCTTACCGCTAATGATAACTTTTTATCTTTGCTGGGTTACCGGCTTGATCAGGTGGTGGGCCAGCATCACCGTATGTTTTGTGATGATGACTTTTACCGTGAACACCCTGGCTTCTGGCAGGAGCTGGCGGCCTGTGAGCATAAATCCGGCCGTTTCCGGCGCGTGAATGCCAGCGGACAGGAAGTCTGGCTGGAAGCCACTTATAACCCCATTCTCGATGAGCAGGGCCAGGTAGAGCGGGTGGTTAAATTTGCCAGTGATATTACACGGCGGGTGCAGCAGTCACGCCGTAATCAGCAGGCTTCCGAGCGGGCCTGTGAAATAGCTGTACGTACTTCTCATATTGTGGAGCAGGGTAATAACACACTACAGACCTCGGTCCATCTTTCCACGCGGGTCTCTCAGGAGCTGGAGCAGGCCATGGGCATTATTAATCAGCTGAATGAGCAGGCGCGGAATATAGAAGAAATTGTTGCCACCATCAGCAGTGTGGCCGAGCGTACCAACCTGCTGGCGCTGAACGCTGCAATAGAAGCAGCCCGGGCCGGTGAACAGGGCAGAGGCTTTGCGGTGGTCGCGGATGAAGTGCGCCAGCTGGCGGCCCGTACCAGCCAGGCCACGACTGAAATTGCACAGGTGGTGGAGCAGAACCGGCAGATGACTGCAAAAGCCTCTCAGGCCATTCTGGAAGTGGCCGGGGTGGCAGAGCAGGGCAAGCAGCAGGCCCACGAAGTGGAAACCTTTATGCATGAAATACATGAAGGGGCACTGGCAGTGCAGAAAACCGTGTCGGTGCTGTCTTAGCCATAAAAAAGCCCCGGCGTTTGCCGGGGCTGTTCTTCACTACTGAATAACCAGAGTTACAGGCTGGCGATTTGCTCGCGCTGTTGCTGCAGCTTGGCCAGGGTGGCCTGGTAGTCGGCCAGTTTTTCCTGCTCCTTGGCCACCACCTCGGCGGGGGCCTTGGCCACGAAACCGGCGTTGTTCAGCTTGCCTTCCAGCCGCTTGATCTCGCCCTGAATTTTGCTCAGCTCTTTCTCAAGGCGCGAAAGCTCCGCATCCTTATCGATAAGGCCTGCCATCGGCAGCAGCAGCTCGGTGTCGCCAATCAGCTGCTTGGTGGACACCGGCGCTTTCTCGTCGCCGGCCAGCAGGGTGATGCTGTCCAGCTTGGCCATGGCCTTGAGGAAGGCGTCGTTGTCGGTGGCGCGGCGGGCATCGTCGCCGGCCGGGCGCAGCAGCACGCTCAGGGCCTGGCCGGGAGGAATGTTCATCTCGGCGCGCAGGTTACGAATGGACACGATAAAGCGCTTCACCCATTCCAGATCGGCCATGGCCTGCTCGTCCTGCTCGGCGGCATCCACTTCCGGATAGGCGGCCAGCATGATGGTCTCGCCGCCGCGACCGGCCAGCGGGGCCACCCGCTGCCAGATCTCTTCGGTGATGTAGGGCATGATGGGGTGAGCCAGACGCAGCAGCGTCTCCAGCACCTCGATCAGCGTCTTGCGGGTGGCGCGCTGCTCGGCCTCGCTACCGTGCCACAGCACCGGCTTGGTGAGCTCCAGATACCAGTCACAGAACTGGTTCCAGATAAACTCGTACAGGGCGCTGGCGGCGCGGTCGAAGCGGTAGCCATCGAGGGCGCTGCGCACGTCGGCAATGGTGGCCTGCAGCTGGGCGCGGATCCAGCGATCCGCCAGTGAGAACTGCAGCTCGCCGCCGCTCTGACCGCAATCCTGCTCTTCGGTGTTCATCAGCACATAGCGTGAAGCGTTCCACAGCTTGTTGCAGAAGTTGCGGTAGCCGTCCAGACGTTTCATGTCCCAGTTGATGTCACGGCCGGTAGAGGCCATGGCGCACAGGGTAAAGCGCAGGGCGTCGGTGCCGTGGGGCTCGATGCCGTCAGCGAATTCCTTGCGGGTGCGCTTCTCGATCTTGGCGGCCAGCTGGGGCTGCATCATGTTGCCGGTGCGCTTGGTGACCAGGGATTCCAGATCGATACCGTCGATCATGTCGAGCGGATCGAGCACGTTGCCCTTGGACTTGGACATCTTGTCGCCGTTCTCGTCGCGGATCAGGCCGGTGACGTAGACGGTTTTGAACGGAACCTGAGGCTTGCCATTCTCGTCCTTGAGGAAGTGCATGGTCATCATGATCATGCGTGCCACCCAGAAGAAGATGATGTCAAAGCCGGTGACCAGCACGCTGGACGGATGGAAGGTGGCCAGTTCCGGGGTTTCTTCAGGCCAGCCCAGGGTGGAGAAGGTCCACAGCGCCGAGCTGAACCAGGTGTCGAGCACGTCGTCGTCCTGGCTCAGCACCACATCATTACCCAGATTGTGGGCGGCGCGCACTTCGGACTCGTCCCGGCCCACGTAGACCTTGCCGGACGCGTCGTACCAGGCGGGAATACGGTGGCCCCACCACAGCTGGCGGGAGATGCACCAGTCCTGAATGTCGCGCATCCAGGAGAAATACATGTTTTCGTACTGCTTGGGCACGAACTGGATCTCGCCGTTTTCCACCGCCTCGGTGGCCACCTTGGCCAGAGGCGCGGCGCGCACGTACCACTGGTCGGTGAGCATGGGCTCAATCACCACGCCGCCACGGTCGCCGTAAGGCACGGTCAGGTCATGATCCTTGATGCTGTCGAGCAGGCCGAGGGTTTCCAGCTCGGCCACCACGGCGCTGCGGGCTTCAAAGCGGTCCAGACCACGGAAGGCGGCGGGCAGCTCGGCGCTGTACACATTCGACGGCTCGCCGGTGGTGGTGAACACCTCGGCTTCGTCGCGAATGGCGGCGTCAAAGGTCAGCACGTTGATCATCGGCAGGCCATGGCGCTTGCCGACTTCGTAGTCGTTGAAGTCGTGGGCCGGAGTGATTTTCACACAGCCGGTGCCCTTTTCCATGTCGGCGTGGTCGTCGCCCACGATGGGAATACGGCGGTTGACGATGGGCAGGATAATGTCCTTGCCGATCAGATCCTTGTAACGAGGATCTGCCGGGTTTACCGCCACCGCAGTGTCACCCAGCATGGTTTCGGGACGGGTGGTGGCCACCACCAGGTAGTCCTTGCCATCGGCGGTTTTGACGCTGTCGGCCAGGGGATAGCGGAAGTGCCACATGTGGCCCTTCTTGTCCTTGTTTTCCACTTCCAGATCGGAGATGGCGGTATGCAGCTTGGGATCCCAGTTCACCAGACGCTTGCCGCGGTAGATGAGATCGTCTTCATACAGGCGCACGAACACTTCCTTCACCGCGTTGGACAGGCCCTCGTCCATGGTGAAGCGCTCGCGATCCCAGTCCACTGAAGCACCGAGTCGGCGCAGCTGCTGGGTGATGGTGCCGCCGGACTCTTTTTTCCAGTCCCAGATCTTGTCGATAAAGGCATCACGGCCGTAGTCGTGGCGGGTCTTGCCTTCCTCGGCGGCGATCTTGCGTTCCACTACCATCTGGGTGGCGATGCCGGCGTGGTCGGTGCCTACCTGCCACAGGGTATTCTTGCCCTGCATGCGCTGGTAACGGATCAGGGTATCCATAATGGAATCCTGAAAGGCGTGGCCCATGTGCAGGCTGCCGGTCACGTTGGGCGGCGGAATCATGATGCTGTAGGCATCTTTGCTGGTATCGCCGTGGGGCTTGAAGTAGCCCTTGCTTTCCCATTGCTGGTACAGGGCCTGCTCAATGGCGTTGGGATTAAAAGTCTTTTCCATGGTGTTATACATCTTGAGTGTGGGGTGGTACCGGCGCTGTGGTCAGCTCGAAACCAGCCTGCCGGTAGGCCTTGAAACGCTCCCGGGCCTGTTGCTTGCCCGCATCGGAAGCCGGCACAAAGTCGTGCAGCTGGCCAAAGCGGCGGGCAAAGGCCGGGGCCTCAGTCGCCAGGTTAATCAATACGGCACGGCCGTTTGCCGGCGGCTGCCAGCCAATCATCACGGGCGCACCCTGACGCGGGCCTTCGCCCTGCAGGTTGTGCGCCACAAAACTGTCGGCCTCCTGTTGCCACAGGCGCTCGTCAATGGCTTCGGCCATGGCCTGATCAGTGGTGTAAATAAACACGCCCTGATTCTGGCGGTAGCAGTCGGTAGCCAGACGACACACCAGCTGTTGCAGCTGGGTATCGTCGTCGTTGGTCAACAGGTGAAAACAGCCGGTGTTCATTTTATTCTTCGACGTTCAGGGCGCCGGCCCGGTTCAGCAAAAACTGGGTCAGCAGCGGTACCGGCCGGCCGGTGGCACCCTTGTTCTTGCCGCTTTGCCAGGCAGTGCCGGCCACATCCAGGTGGGCCCAGTTGTACTTTTTGGTAAACCGGCTCAGGAAGCAGGCGGCGGTAATGGTGCCCGCCGGCCGGCCGCCGATGTTGGCCATGTCAGCAAAGGGGCTTTCCAGCTGCTCCTGGTATTCGTCGCTCATGGGCAGCCGCCAGGCCTTGTCGCCGGCCTGTTCGGAAGCGTTAAGCAGCTCGTGAGCCAGCGGATTGTGGTTGGCCAGCAGACCCGAGGTGTGGTGGCCCAGCGCGATAATACAGGCACCGGTGAGGGTGGCCACGTCAATGACCGCTTCCGGCTCATAGCGTTCCACAAAGGTCAGCGCATCACACAGCACCAGACGGCCTTCGGCATCGGTATTAAGCACTTCCACTGTCTGGCCCGACATGGTGGTGAGAATGTCGCCCGGGCGGTAGGCATTGCCGTCGGGCATGTTTTCACAGCCAGCCAGAATGGCGACCACGTTCACCGGCAGCTGCAGCTCGGCCAGGGCATTCATGGTACCCAGTACGGAGGCGGCACCGCCCATGTCATATTTCATCTCGTCCATGCCTTCGGCAGGCTTGAGCGAGATGCCGCCGGCATCAAAGGTCAGACCCTTGCCCACCAGAGCAATGGGGCGGGCATCGGGATCCGGGTGACCTTTATATTCGATCACCGACATCATGGCTTCGTTGTGGGAGCCGCGGGCCACCGCCAGATAGGCGTTCATGCCCAGTTCGGCCATTTCTTCTTCGCCAATCACGCGCGTATTTATGTTGTCCCAGGCATCAGCCAGCTGACGTGCCTGCGAGGCGAGGTAAGCGGGATTACAGACATTGGGTGGCATATTGGCCACGTCGCGACAGACTCGTACGCCCCGTGCCACGGCCTGGCCGTGAGCAATGGCGCGTTCGCCAATGGTCAGCTCCCGTCGTGTGGAAACGTTAAACACCAGCTTGCGCAGCGGACGGCGCGGCTCGGCCTTATTGGTCTTGAACTGATCAAAGGTATACAGGCTGGCCAGGGTGGTTTCCACTGCCTGACGCACTTTCCAGTAGGTGTCGCGGCCCTTCACATGCAGCTCGGTGAGAAAGCACACTGCTTCCATGGAGCCGGTTTCATTCAGGGTGCTGATGGTATTACGAATAATTTGTTTATATTGGCGTTCATCAAGCTCACGCTCTTTGCCGCAGCCTACCAGCAGCACCCGCTCACCCAGCACGCCGGGCACCTGATGCAGCAGCAGGGTCTGGCCGGGCTTACCTTCAAGATCGCCCCGGCGCAGCAGTGAACTGAGATAGCCGTCGCTGACTTTGTCGAGCTGTTCGGCCACCGGCGACAGCCGGCGCGGTTCAAATACACCTACTACAATGCAGGCACTGCGTTGCTTCTCGGGACTACCGCTTTTTACACTGAACTCCATGGATTCTCCTGAGCCTGAAGACAATGGACGCTGAATGAACGATAATGACGAACATCGCAAAGGCGTCGTATTTCGCACAGTTAATATGCGAAAATGGTGATTTTACGCTTATTGTTAAGCGTTTCCATTAAAAAAGACAAGTTTACACTGGGATTGACGGTGATTGCATTCCGCTATTTGTTTCGGGAAACCCTGAAGACACAGCTGGCCGTGCTGTTTGTGCTCTTGCTCATCTTTATCAGCCAGAATTTTATTGACGTACTGGGCAAAGCTGCCAGCGGGGAAATCCCGGGTGCACTGGTGGGCAGGCTGTTACTGCTTAACCTGCCCGAGATGGCCACTCTGATGCTGCCGGTAAGCCTGTTTATTGGCATTCTGTTTGCTCATGGGCGGCTTTACGCCGACAGTGAGATGACAGTGATGAAGGCAGTAGGCATAGGGCCCGGACGCATTATGCGAGCAACCCTGACGCTGAGCATTATCTGGACAGCGTTAGCGCTGTTTAACTCACTCTGGCTTAACCCCTGGACCAAAAGTCAGGTGTATCAGCTGCGGGAAGAGGTAAAAGCCGATCCGGGTTTTGCAGTGCTGCGCGAAGCCCGCTTTATGAGCCTGGATGGCGGCCGCATCGTGGGCTACGTGGAGGAGCTGGAAGAAGATGATGAAGGCAACCGGCTTAACCGGCTGTTTGTGGTGCAGCAGGGTCAGGCACAGCGTGCTCCCGGCATTGTGGTGGCCGACGGCGGCCGTCTGCATGAAAAAGAAGATGGTCAGTGGCTGACCCTGGAGCACGGCCGGCGCTACAGCGGCACGCCCGGCACCCGCCAGTTTGATGTGGCGGAGTTTGATGAGTACAGCGCCTTTATCAGACCGGCAGAGGTGGAAGTGGCTCAAAGCCGCATTGAAGCCATGCCCAGCCCGGCATTGTTTAATGCCGAGGATATTGAGCAGCAGGCCGAGCTGCAATGGCGGCTGGCGCTGCCCTTGTCCATGCTGGTGCTGACCCTGGTGGTCGTGCCGCTGGCAGTGGTGAATCCGCGCCAGGGCCGCTATGCCAAGCTGCTGCCGGCTATTTTGCTGTATCTTGCTTACTTTTTGCTGCAAACCGCCTCACGCTCGGCCGTGGAAGGCGGCAGTCTGCCGCCGACACCGGGGCTTTATACTGTGCCGCTGGCATTTTTATTGCTGGTTGCACTGCCGCTTAATCTGGCAGAAACGTCCTGGTGGAATCGTACCCGGGAAAAACTCACACGGAGCAAGGCGGCCTGATGTTTAATATTCTCGATCGTTATATTGGCCGCACCGTGCTGATGGCCATGCTGTTGTGTGAGTTTGTACTGGTGGGGTTATCGGCCATTATCCGCTATGTGGAGCAGCTGCGCAGTGTGGGTGAGGGCAGTTATACTCTGCTGTCGGCCTTCTATTACGTGCTGCTCTCGATGCCCAAGGAAATTGTGCTGTTTTTTCCCATTGCTGCGCTGCTGGGCGGACTGATTGGGCTTGGCCAGCTGGCCAGCTCCAGTGAGCTGGTAGTGATGCAGGCGGCGGGCAATTCCCGTTTTAATATTGTGACCAGCGCGCTTAAAACGGCTGTGCCGCTGATGCTGGTAGTCATGCTGGTGGGTGAATATGTGGCACCGGCCACCAAGCTGGCAGCAGATGATTTACGTACTCAGGCGCGTTCCGGCGGCCAGGTGGTGCTGTCGGTATATGGTGTTTGGGCGAGAGATGGCGAGGCCTATATTAATATTGGCCAGGCCCGACGTGATGGCACCCTGAGCAATGTTACCCTCTACTATTTTGATGACGAGCAGCGGCTGCAGCGCATCACTCAGGCCGCGACCGCTGACTATCGTAACGGTGAATGGCAACTGCTTAATCTCACCGATACCCTGTTTAATCATGGTGAGTCAATTATGACCTCTCAGGAGGCCAGCAGAACCTGGAGAACCACCCTGACGCCCGACAAACTGGGAGTGGTGGCCATTGAGCCTGATGAGTTGTCGATGCGTGGCCTGTGGGAATATGAAGCTTACCTGAGAGATAACGGTCAGGATGCCCGCCTGTACGAACTGGCATTCTGGCGCAAGGCGCTGCAGCCGGTGATGGTGATTGCCATGATGCTGCTGGCCTCGTCGTTTGTGTTTGGTGCACTGCGCAGTGTGACCATGGGTGCCCGGCTGCTGATGGGCATTTTGTTTGGCTTTGGCTTTTATGTGGCCAACGAAGTGTTTGGGCCCATCAGTCTGGTGTATGAGGTGCCGCCCATCCTCGGCGCTCTGGGCCCCAGCCTGCTATTTATTGGTGTAGCGCTGTTTCTGCTTAACCGCCGAGCCTGAAGGCGAAGCCTTCGGCGGGAGTGGGGAGTAGGGATTCCCCATTCCCTGCTCCCTGATCCCTGTATTCACTGCCTGCTCAGCAGCTCCCGGTTCTGCTCTTTGGTGAGCACCACCATCTCGCAATCGGCCAGTTTATCCTGCAGTGCCAGTTTGCTGTGCGGATTAAACCATACCCAGAAATTACCCAGCCCGAGCAGGGCAGCGCCGGCGCGCACCAGGCACTGACCCAGGCGCAAGCGGGAGCCGTCGGTATTCTGCACGCGCAGCCGCCAGGCGCGCATGCCCAGGGTCTGGCCACTGGTGCGCCAGAACCAGCAATAAAAAAACAGCACCACACTCAGCAATATCAGTTGATATAAGCGGCTGGCACTGAGCAGGGCGGCGGTATCTTCATGCTCACCCAGCGCAATCCAGCCCAGCTGCAGCGCCAGAGCGGTCAGGCCAAAGCAGATAAAACCCGCCACCATCAGCAGTGCAACCACCACCAGAAAATCATACAGCCAGGCTCCCAGGCGACGCATCACCCCGGCCCGGGGCAAACCCGTATAAGAAAAAGCCACCAGTTTCGTTCCTTTAAATCGATAAGGGCTGCATTCTAGCAAAAGCCGCTGCAGGAAGAAGCCCGGCCACCCAGCACAAATAATGCTCAGTTGGCACTGTTGTTCATACAATCCGGTTGCGGGCGCTGCGGGGCTGAGTATAATGCTTTGGCTCACTCATAATGAGTTTACCGGTGGCAGTGTGATGAAATTGGTAGACATGAGTGATTCAAAATCACTTGCCTTCGGGCGTGCCGGTTCGAGTCCGGCCACTGCTACCAACAAATAACCCGATTTTATCGGGTTTTTTTGTGCCTGCTGTTCGGCTTTTGCTGAGCGCCTCGCGTTTTACGCCGTTGCACCCTTTCATATTCGCCGCCACAATCATGCCGGGTTCAAACAGGATGATATGCGTGAATATTTTTATACTGGACAATGACATAGAGCGCTGCGCTGAGTATCACTGTGATCAGCATGTGGTCAAGATGATCCTCGAAAGCGTGCAAATATTGTGTACTGCGCTGAACAAAAAGGGGTTTGAAACTCCCTACAAATCCACTCATATGAAACACCCCAGCGTGCTCTGGGTGGAAGCCTCATACGATAACTTTCAGTGGCTGACTCAGCTGACTTATGCGCTCAACGCCGAGTACCGTTATCGCTACCGCAAAGAGCAGGATCACAAGTCCATGCCGGTGCTGGCGAAAATACAGCAGTTTACCTACCCTGCCATCGGCCTTACCGAGTTTGCCCAGGCCATGCCCGATCAATACAAGGTGCCGGGTAATGCGGTGCAGGCCTACCGCAACTTTTATCTGGGCGACAAAATGAAATTCGCCCGCTGGACCCGGCGGGAAGTGCCGCACTGGGTGCAGGAGGCTGAGCAGCCCTGAGTCTTACTGTTTTTTATGGAGCCAGCCTGTGTTTTACTTCTGCTGTGATATCAAAGCCCCGGGCCGGGCTCAGGGCAAACAGGTGTTCCAGCTCACAGGCCATTTGCTCCAACGGTGCCTGGCGGTAGCCGTGGCGGGCCGTTTCCTGCAAATAACGATCGATAAAGCGGGCTGCGCCCAGGTTGCGCCATTGCAGCACATGCACCAGTTCATGCACATGCACTCGCAGCTGGCCGGCGGCGGCAGGCTTCAGGTAGTAGGTATTGGCCAGTGTCAGCCCTTGGGCTGACGGCGTTAACAAACTTTCAAGTCCCATGGCTTTTACCTGTTCAAGCGGTGGTGAGGGCAGCTCATCCACAATCACAAAGCCGGCAAAGGCCAGCAGCTCATCAGTGAAAAAGCGCCCCAATAACGGCTTAAGTTCCAGGCAGGAGCGGCGTGAGTGTTTGTAACGAGCATTGGTGGCAAAGACCCACATCAGGGGATCAAAAGTCATGGAGATTCCGGCAAATCGTAAACAGTGATGACATCATGGATGGCGCAGGCGACTTTATGTGTCGCCCGAGTCCCGGTACATGTCATGCAGTTGGCGCGCCTGCTCAGCCAGCGCACGTCGCCATGACAAAGGCTCAATTACTTCCACTCTGGCTCCAAAACCGGTCAGCCACCACAGGGTTTGCTGATCATTGTGAATGGTGGCGGTCAGGGTAATGCGGCCGTCTTCGCCGGGAGCGGACAACTGTTGTTGCTCGCTGAGCGGGGTTTCACTCAGCCGCCAGGCCAGGTCCGGTGAAATGCGGGCGACCAGCTGCACGCTTTCTTCGTTCAGCGGATAATCAAAGCCGCCTTCTCTGATGTAGGCATCAACACAGAAGTCCGGCTGCGGCCGAAAGGCAATATCGGTGATGGCCAGCGTTTGAATGCGGTGCAGGGCAAACTGGCGAATATCATCATAATCATTCACGGTGGCCAGCAGATAGCTGACACTGTGACGGGCCACCAGCCCCTGAGGGTGTAGTGTGTATTGCCGTATATCCCCTTTTTGCCGGCTGAGGTAGCAGACGTCCACCGCCTGACGATTCAGCAGGGCGTCGCTGATGCCCTGCCACACTTCGGCCCTGATGGGGGCCGGCAGCAGGGCCTTGCCATCGGGAATGGCCCGCACTCGCCTGGCCCAGTCGGCATAGCCGTTTTGCTGCAGGCCATCGAGAAAGCGGCGGGCACTGTCAAACTGAGGGCCAAGCCGGTCTACTGCCATGCGCGGTAACAGGCTCTGTAAATATTCTTCTGCCAGCACCAGAGTCAGTGCTGTGGCAGTATCCAGCGCCGGCAGTCCGCTTTTGAAGTTGGTATCAAAAGACCAGCGATAAGGGCGCTCGCGCTTGTCGCATTGCAGCGGAAAGTGCAGTGACATCTTCTCCAGATCCCGCTGAATGGACCTCAGCTCCACACTGAATCCTCGTTCTTCAAGCAGGGCCTGCAGTGTGGTGGTGGCCTTGAACTGAGGTGCCCGGGGGATCAGCTGCAGCATGGTCAGGTAGCGAAAAAGGGTGTCGCGCTGAGTGCCCATTTGTCTTCCTTATTGTCATGTAATGTGCTCGGTTGGGGCCGAGAATACCTTACACCGGCTGTCACTTGCACCTCCGGCCGGATTAACCGCTCACGCCAGGCTGTTGCAGCGGCCCGGCCTCGGGTAAAATTCCTGCTTTGCCGGCCCAGGCCGGTGTGGTTGAACTTTCAGAGTGCCCATCATGTTTAAAGCCGGTCAATTGCTTACCCTTTCCGTTCACAGCCTAACCGATAAAGGGGACGGCATTGCTCAGCATAACGGCTGTCCGGTGTATATTTCGGGCGGGTTGCCCGGTGATGAAGTAGAAGCCAGAGTCACGCTGGCCAGGCCTCGCTATGCTCAGGCAGAAGTGAAGCGGGTGCTGACTCCGGCATCAGAGCGCAGGCCCGACTTTTGCCCCCATACCGAATGTGGTGGGTGTCAGCTCAGGGTGATGGACTATGGTGCTCAGCTGCAGTTAAAACGTGAGCTGCTGGTTAATGCCTTGCAGGAGCGGGGGCTGAACTGCTCAGTGGCCAACACCATTGGCATGGATGATCCCTTTCATTATCGCAATAAGGCGCAGTTTGCGGTGCAGCCCGGTCCGACCCTGGGCTTTTATGCCAAACACAGCCATCAGTTGGTGGAAATAGAACAGTGTGCCATGCAGGCACCGGAAACGGCCGACATCACGGCACTGGTGCGGCAGTGGATGCGGGAGCTGGCGGTTCCCGCCTTTAATGAAGCTCACCACAGTGGCTGTGTACGTTATGTGATGGTGCGCAATGGCCGGCACAGCGGAGAGCTGATGGTGGTGCTGGTAGTGGCGGAAGAGCCGACAGAGCGGGCACTGAATGCCCTGGTTGAGCGTCTTGCTCAGGTGCCAAAGCTGGTCAGTGTGCAGCTGTGCCTGAATGATGCTGTGGGCAACCGGATACTGAGCGAACAGGTGCGTACTCTGTGGGGCAGCAGCGTTATCAGTGACCGCTTGGGTGAACTGCAGTTTGATATCTCTGCACTGTCTTTTTATCAGATAAATCCGCACCAGACGGAAGTGCTGTATCGTGAGGTGGTGCGGCTGGCCGCACTCTCCGGCAGTGAAACCGTGTTTGATCTCTACAGCGGTATCGGCACCATCAGTTTATTTATGGCCCCCTTTGCAGCCCAGGTTCATGGCATGGAAATAGTACCGGAAGCGGTGGCCGATGCCGGGCGTAATGCCGAGCGTAATGATATTAAAAATGTTCGTTTTTACTGTGGTGCGGCTGAACGGCAGGTAGCTGCGCTGTATCAGCAGGGAGTGAGTGCTGACGTGGTGGTGGTGGATCCGCCGCGTAAGGGGTGTGACCAGGCTTTGCTGGATACGCTGGCCAACATGCGTCCGGCCCGGCTGGTGTATGTGTCCTGCAATCCTAAAACGCTGGCGCGGGATGCAGCCTGGCTGAGCGAGCAGGGCTTTACTCTGGAGCAGGTAACCCCGGTGGATATGTTTCCTCATACCATGCATGTGGAGAGCGTGGCGTTGTTTAGCGCAACGTAATAAAGGTTTGCTATAAAAGTAATTGATAACTATTATCATCAAATGTTCGAGGAGGTGATAATGGTTATTTTGCTGGTAGTGCTCTGGCTGATGACGATCTGGTGGGTGCCGGCATCGTCACTTACATTATGGTTAAGCGCCGGATTTGCATTGTTTACACTGGTGTTGGCTATGCCTTCAGTCAGCAGGCACTGGTATTGGCTGCCGATAGGCGGATTAGCCGGCCTTGGCATGGCACTTGGAATAATGCTGGGAGATTACACCTGAACGGCTGGGAAGAAACAATCTTGGTGCGAAGGGGGGGACTTGAACCCCCACATCCGAAGGACACTAACACCTGAAGCTAGCGCGTCTACCAATTCCGCCACCCTCGCACATTAGATTGTTCGGCTGTTTTACATGGGCCACCATGTTGGAATTTGAGCTGCTCTCAAGTCAAAGACTTGGTGCGAAGGGGGGGACTTGAACCCCCACATCCGTAAGGACACTAACACCTGAAGCTAGCGCGTCTACCAATTCCGCCACCCTCGCGTGCTCAAATTTTTTCTCAGTGGTGCGAAGGGGGGGACTTGAACCCCCACATCCGTAAGGACACTAACACCTGAAGCTAGCGCGTCTACCAATTCCGCCACCCTCGCCCGTGCTGAGGACTGCGAATTCTATAGATTTTTTACCAGCCGTCAACCGGCTTTTTTAACTTAATTCATAAAAAAACGGCCACAACAGCCGTTTGTTCAAAAATAGCGCAATTCTGCCGGTTTCAGGCCCGGGCCCGGTAAATCTTAAAGCGGCCGTTGGCGGCCAGTGTCTCGCAACCACCAAAGCTTTGTTCAATCAATTCCGGGTAAGGCAAAAAGGCATTGGCTACCAGCAGCAGGCTGCCACCGGGTTTGAGGTAATGCCTGGCTTCCTTTAACAGGGTTTCGGTGGTGCTGTAAAAGGTCTTTAAACCGGCATGAAAAGGCGGGTTGCTGATAATGCAGTCAAACCGGCCTTCTGTTTCATTCAGTCCATCGGACGGATACAGATTGGCTTGCAGGCCGTTTCTGGCCAGAGTTTGCCGGCTGGCTTCGAGGGCCAGAGCACTGATGTCGATCTGCTCCAGTGTGATGGCCGGATTGCGTTTCAGCAGGCTGGCACCAATCACGCCGGCACCACAGCCAAAATCCAGCACCCGGCCCTGCAGAGTACCGGCATTGTTAAGCAGCAGCTGTGTGCCGGCATCCAGGTGTTCGGCGCTGAATACACCGGGCAGGGTGCAGACGGTCAGTTGTTCCTGTTCCAGCCGATATTCTTTGGTCCAGTCGCTCAGGTTAAAGGGTGATGCCGGCTGCGTCAGCTCAGCCTGATACAAACTGGCCCGGCGAGCGCTGTCAACTTTGGTGACGTGCGCGCAATAAGGGGCCAGCAATTTGGGGGCCGACTTAACGCCGCCTTTGTTATCGCCTGCAATAAACACGGGAGCTCCAGTGCTCAGCAGGGGCAGGCAGGCTGCAAGCAGATATTCAGCTTCTGCCTTGGCCTTGGGCATCAGCAACAGCAGGCCCTGAGCCGTTTTCCCGGCAGGAGCATGGCCAAATTCCGGCGTAATCTCAGCACAGCTGCCCAGCCACTGAAAATAGCGGTAGTCGGTGGTAAAAACGCGGGGTGCCGGGCCATGTTCAGCCAGCACCCGGGGCAGCTTGTCTTCCAGCAGGCCGCACACCAGCAGGGGCTGGCGGCAAAGGATATCCAGGTTGCGGCTCAGCATGTCACTGACAGACGTCAGGGCCTCATACATTCTGTGTTCCTGCAAATTTTTAAAAACGGCATTATACATGCCATGGCTGCCCTTGACATTTGCCGGTGGTTGGCAAAAGATGCTGAACAAGGTTTTTTCAGGTGTTATTCATGTCAGTGATAGTCAAACGCAAACCAGTTAAACTGCTTAAACACAAAGCAGTCCTCTTTTTTGCGTGACCGACGCCTGATACGTTCAGACTCTCTTTTATCAAAACCCCGGCCACGCATTTGCGCCCGGGGTTTTTTAATTCAAAATTCAATCCTCTGATCAGGAGAAGGAGTTTCCATGTTTCGCGGTTCTTTAGTTGCCCTGCTTACTCCCTTTGATGGTAACCGCATCGATGAAGCGGCGTTACGCCATCTGGTAGACTGGCACATCGAGGAAGGGACTCACGGCATTGTGCCGGTGGGCACCACCGGGGAAAGTCCGACTCTGTCTCACGATGAGCATTGCCGGGTGATTGAAATTGTTGCCGGGCAGGCTGCTGGCCGGGTCCCGGTCATTGCCGGAGCCGGCTCCAACAATCCGGTGGAAGCCATTGACTACAGCGTGTGCGCTCAGCAAGCCGGTGCCAATGCTACCCTGCATGTGGCCGGTTATTACAACCGCCCTAATCAGGACGGTCTGTTCGCTCACTTCAAGATGCTGCACGATGCCACCGAGCTGCCGATTATCGTTTACAACATTCCGCCCCGTGCCGTGGTAGACATCAAGCCGGAAACCCTGGCCCGTATGGCCGAGCTGCCGCGCATTGTGGGGGTAAAAGACGCCACCGGTGATCTGAACCGTCCCTGGGCCGAGCGTCAGCTGATTAAAAAGCCCTTTGCCTGGCTCTCGGGGGAAGACGGCACTGCAGTTTCTTACAATGTGGGTGGTGGTACCGGATGTATCTCGGTCACTGCCAACGTAGCCCCGCGCCTGTGTGCACAGCTGCAGGAGCTGACCCTGAACGGCAAGTGGGAACAAGCCCGTGAGCTGCAGGACAAGCTGATGCCGCTGCATCAGGTGTTGTTTGCTGAGCCCAACCCGGCGGGTCCCAAATATGCATTGTCGCTGCTGGGCAAAGCCAGCGAGCATTGCCGGGTGCCGGTGGTGCCGCTGCAGCAAGACACCAAGGCCCGTATTCGCCGGGTAATGGAAGAGCTGGAACTGATATAAAAAATGGCCGCGCAAGCGGCCATTTTTTTGTGCTACCTAAAGTGCTTACTGATCGTCACCCTGGTTGTCGTTGCCATGATGATGATCATCCCGGTGGCCGTGATGATCATGGTGATTGTCATAGCGGGGACGACGGGGCTTGTTGATGATTACACCGGAACGCGGCGGGCGACGGCTGGCCGGCGAAATGGTGGAAATCTTGGCCTTGTAGATCAGCTGCTGCTGGCCGCGGGGATCAGACAGCAGAATGCTGTATTGGTCAAAGGCACTGATCATCCCTTCAAGTTTGATACCATTAGTCAGAAAAATGGCGCAGTGGGTCTGGTTTTTACGTAACCAGTTCAGTGCCGCATCCTGTCCGTTACCCAATGAAAAGGCTTGCTGCAGCGATTGGGGATTCGATGATGGGGCGGTCATGTTGGTCAGTCCTTTTTGTTATTTTTCAATCTTGATTGTGCTTAATCAAGCGCCGGCTTGTCAAAGCAAAGCGTTAATTAAATATACCTTTGCGAGCAGCCTGCTACCCGGATTATCTGCCTGTCGATAAAGGAGTCTGTGTGAACGCTGTCATATCCGGTACCACCATTATGGTGCTGGCTTGCCTGATTGTCAGTATTGGTCAGTTCAGTCTGGGGCTGGTTTTTCCTGTGCTGCCCGATATCAGTCGTGCGCTGGCGGAAGACCCTGAGCGGGTGCAATGGCTGGTTTCAGCTTATCTGTTTGCCTTTGGTCCGGTGCAATTGCTCTACGGGCCGCTCAGCGATGCCCGCGGGCGGCGTCCGGTATTGCTGGCCGGGCTGGCGCTGGCGTTAGCCGGAGTGGCGCTGTGCATGCTGCCTGATGCCAGCTTTGAATGGTTGCTGGCAGGGCGTTTGTTGCAGGGGCTGGGAGCAGGGTGTGCGGCTGTGGTATCCAGAGCCATGCTGCGCGACCGCTTTGAAGGAGCCGCGTTGCGTAATGCGCTGTCGTACATTGCCATGGCAGCGGCTATTACTCCTGTGCTGGCCCCGGCGCTGGGCGGCATGCTGGGAGATACCTTTGGCTGGCAAAGCGTTTTTACTGCCATGTTGCTTTATCTTGCTCTGCTATGGATGATTTTGCTGGCTCGGTTTCAGGAAACTCATCAGGGCGATCGTCTCAGTATGGCACCCGGTCCCATTATACGAGGCTATCTCAGGCTACTGAAACAACGCCATTTTCTGGGGCATGGAGGCATGCTTTGGGGGCAGTTTGCGCTGATGATGACATCTGTGTCTGTGTTGCCTTACGTGATGCAGCATCAAATAGGGATGAATGCAGCTGAATATGGCCGCTGGGCGCTGCTGCCGGCACTGGGGCTGCTGCTGGGCGGTATTATTAACAACCGGATTCAGCATTGGGTGCGAGCCGAGCAGGTGCTGCGCATCAGTCCATTTATTCAGCTGGCAGCGGGAGTCTGGATTATGCTGATGCCCCTTGAGCCCTGGCTGATGGTAGCTGGCGTATTTATTCAGGCGCTGGGTAATGGCATGGCCTTTCCCAATGCCATGAGCCGGTTACTGGAGCCTTATAAAAATGGTGCCGGATCGGCAGCAGCCTTGTCGGGAGCCATGCAAATGCTCAGTGCAAGCGTACTGACGGCGGTGCTTGCACAGCTTGGGGTGGATACGGCTTTTACGCTCGGGCTGTGCGTTATGCTGGGGGCAGGAGTGCTGAAGGGATTGTCGGTGTTTGCCGTGGGGCGGTTTTAACCCGGGCATTAAAAAGCCGCGCCCTTGGGCGCGGCTTTGGAATTCTTTGTTAACGCAGACTCTTACAGAGGAACTACGTTTTCAGCCTGAGGACCTTTCTGGCCTTGGGCTACAGTGAACTCTACGGACTGACCTTCAGCCAGGGTCTTGAAGCCCGAGGTCTGGATGGCGCTGAAGTGTACGAATACATCAGGGCCTTGCTCTTGCTCGATGAAACCGAAACCTTTGGCTTCATTGAAGAACTTTACTTTACCTTTAACAGTGTTAGACATACCTAAATCCTGTAAACAAACTTGCTAGAATAATCGACTTCAAAAACACAACCTTTACTTATGAAATACAGGACGAGGTACTACTAGGAACTTCGTAATGAACATAAATTCAGCGGTATCCTTAAAGTCGAATTCACTCTAACCGGTTACCTGATGGGGGTCAACAGGTATTTTTGTGAGCTGTGACACGTTAACTTCACTTTGTTGAAACCTGCACACATAAAGAACCGAGTGAGTCTTTTTTGCGCCGGGGTTTCTTACCTTCCCCAGGATAAATCAGCCCTGAACAACAGCTCAAGGCGCAGGGTAACACCAAACTCTGCATCATAATCCTGCTCGCGGGGAAAATGCAGTTCAGGAATAAAGTCCACAAACAGGATCTCCTTATGCAAATTGCGTCGATAGTGGCTCAGCAGGTAGTAATCGTGCAGCTCGGGATCCGAGGCGCTGCGGCCTACGGCAACGGCCGCATAGCGAATAGCGCTGCGGCTGCCCAGCAGCTGGTTAAGCTCAACACCCTCAGAGTATTCCAGGGTATCTACTTCTTCCTGCCACTGCACATTGGTGATAAACCGCAAATGATAGATATCGCTGAGTGGCCGGCCAAGATCCCAGCGGCTGCGTGCCGAGTACCCCTCTTCATGAAACCATGAAGCCCGGTTCCATGAGTCCAGCACCCAGGGGCTGTCGTTCAGCTGCCATTGGCGTTCGCCGGTTAAACGGACATAAGGATCAAGAGGAAGCTTGATTTTAATACCGGCACCGGCATCAAAGCGCCATCGTTCGTTTTTGTCCCGGTTACTCAGGCGACGCAGCCCGATAAGAAAGTTGTCGCTGTCAAAGTTGTTATTATTTCTGGCGGTATTGGCTCCCTGTTGAGCCAGCGTGCCCTGGGTCTCGTCAGGATCACTTTCGATCAAAATACGCAGCCGTTCTTCCGTAGTGGGCAGATCGAGGCGCAGCTTGAGTTTGGTCTCGGAGCCAAAATCATCCCGTTCGTGCCAGGAAAACTCCTGACTGAAGCGCAGGTAAGAGCCGTTTTCAATGGTCAGGCTGTCATCCTCACCAAAGAAGTTATCGATGTTGCGGGCACTGTTATCAAGCCAGTCGGTCACGCTGTCGTGCATGGGAGTAATTTTATCCACTACCCACAGCGGCAGATCACTGTCGTCAGGCTCTTCAGATGAAACAAGGCCGGGAAGCAGAAGCAGGGCGGAAAAAAGCAGTAATTTGTTCATGGCATCATCCTTTTGCCGTGTTATTACCAAGGTTAGAAAGCTCTTTTGAGTTATACCATGTTTGTTTCGTTAAATACTGCTTCGCAAAAGCATAAAAAAGAGCCGGTAAGATACCGGCTCTTTTATCGTGACTGTGAAGAAGCATGCTCAGAAGTGAATTTCCGCGCCAGCAAAGGCACCGTCGAAGTCCAGTCTGGCATCGATATTGTCAAGGTCGTCCAGCTCCAGGCTGATGGCCCGGTATCCGGCATGCAGGTTGAGATCCAGCGCGACAGTATCAATCAGGTTGTAGCTGATGCCGGCCTGATAGTCGGAGATGTTATGGCCATCCAGAGCGAGATAGTTTAGCTCGCCAAATGCCGACAAACCGGTGAGAGGAAGAGCAGCCTCCGCCTTTAAGTAACCCAGGGGGAGGGGAGCGTTCAGCTTCTCATTGGAACGAATACCGCGGGTATCCACAACACCAATGTCGCCGTTAAGGTATTTGATATTTGCGCCCAGATCGATACTGAACAGGGCGTTATCAAATACTTCATAGTAGAGAATAAAGTCGGTATTGGTGACCTCAAAAGAGGTACTGAGTGCCGACCCGGTCGCATAATCCACACCGCCAAAGCTAAACTGGCCTGATACCACAGTGTTGCCATTGGCAGTCAGATCACCATGCCTGACTTTGAGATTGGGAAGTAACGGAACCGGATGTTCAACAGCAACATAAAATACACCTTGAGTGCTGTCTTCAAAGTTAAAGTCTGCGCTGCTGTTTTTGCTGCCAAAACCACCGCTGGTATTAACCTGCCAGGCTTGGGCTCCTGCATAGAGGCCTATGACATCTGCACCTGCCTGTGTGCTGCCCAAACCAGCGAGCAGGGCTAATGGCCAAACTGTTTTTTTCATCGGTGATGTTCCTGTATGCCGATAGGAATGGAATCAGTGAATCAGCTATTTTCAGATACAAAAAAGCCCCGCTTTCGCGAGGCTTTAAAGATGGTGCCCAGAGGCGGAATCGAACCACCGACACGGGGATTTTCAATCCCCTGCTCTACCGACTGAGCTATCTGGGCGTTGGGCTTTTACACTGAAAAGACACCGAAAATGGTGCCCAGAGGCGGAATCGAACCACCGACACGGGGATTTTCAATCCCCTGCTCTACCGACTGAGCTATCTGGGCAACGGGGCGTCATTTAAATCGATCGCCCCTGGCAAGTCAACCGCTTTTTCTGTTGCTTGTGTGCGTTCGCTCAAGGCTTGAGCAAAGCGGCTGTTTAACTCGCAGACGGGGGAGTGTAGCCCTCAATATTGACGTCGGCACCTTCAAACAGATAGGCCACCATTTCCTGCTCCAGCAGCTGACGGTGCTCGGCGTTCATCATGTTCAGTTTTTTCTCGTTGATAAGCATGGTCTGTTTTTTCTGCCATTCAGCCCAGGCTTCTTTGGAGATATTGTCGTAAATACGTTTGCCGAGCTCACCCGGATACATCTGAAAGTCCAGACCTTCGGCTTCCTTGTTCAAACGCTGGCAAAAAATGGTTCGGCTCATGGGATCCTCTTGTGCAGTTGCGGGTAGGCAAGCAGCTTTTTGGTTGCTGCCGCCAGGCCTACCGGTGCCGGTTGGTGCAAGTTATACCAAAGACGCTGGTCACTCGCCATGACCTCAGCGGGAATGCGCGGTATTTGTACCCGCCAGGGGCTGATATCCAGATGGAAATGACTGAAGGTATGACGAAAGCCGGGCAGAGGCTCGGGCTTGCCGGCTTCGGGAAAGCGGCTCAGCCAGCGCTGCATTTCGCGCTCGTCAGCAAACTCGGGAAAACAGTAAAGTCCACCCCACAGCCCCTGGGGCGGACGCTGTACCAGCAGCAGGTGATCGCCGCTTTGCAGCAGCACAAAACAGGCTTGTTTTTCCGGCTGTACCGTTTTTTTGGGCTTGGACTCGGGAAAGGCAGTGGGTGTGCCCAGAGCAAGGGCAACACAGTCGTTGCTGACCGGGCAGCGTTCACAGGCAGGCTTGCTGCGAGTGCAGATGGTGGCCCCCATGTCCATCATGGCCTGGTTATACTGACTCACGCCTTCTGCTGGGGTGAGTACTGCTACTTTGTCCCAGAGAGTATTTTCCACTTCTTTTTTACCCGGCCAGCCTTTCTGGCCCAGCCAGCGGGTGAGCACCCGTTTTACATTGCCGTCGAGAATGCCGTGATGCTGGCCAAGCGATAAGGACAGCACGGCTCCGGCAGTGGAGCGGCCTATGCCGGGCAGGCCCAGTACGTCTTCAAAGCGTTCAGGAAAACGACCGCTGTAGTGATCGCGAATAACCTGAGCCGCTTTGTGCAGGTTGCGTGCCCGGGCGTAGTAGCCCAGCCCGGTCCAGTGATGCAGCACTTCATCCTGTTCGGCATCGGCCAGGCTGAGCACATCCGGAAAGCGCGTCATAAAGCGCTGATAGTAGGGAATAACAGTGGTTACCTGCGTCTGCTGCAGCATGATTTCCGACACCCAGACCCGGTAGGGGGTTTTATTCAGCTGCCAGGGCAGGGTTTTGCGGCCATGCACGTCATGCCAGGCCAGAATGCGCTCGGCGAAAGATTGGTTGCTCACGGGGATCATCTTGTTGTTTGGCATGCCCGAATTCGACCATAAGCCGTATTCAGGCGCAACGCATCTGTTGTTTATGGTTTGTTATTGCGGTGATTTCTGATACAAAAGAAAGGTTTTGTTGGCGTCCGCCACGCGTGGTAATTCAGAGAGACCCCTATGCAGCCGTTTTTTGCCAAGCGCTTTGCCAAGGTAGAGCCTTCCTTTATTCGAGAAATACTCAAAGTTGCCGTTAATCCGGAAGTGATCTCCTTTGCCGGTGGCCTGCCCAATCCGGCGTTCTTTCCCAATGAAGCGCTGGAAGTTGCGACTGCCAAGGTGCTGCAGGACAAGAGCAATGGCGCATTGCAATATGCGGCCACTGAAGGCTTCGGCCCGTTGCGTGAATATATTGCCGAGCGCTACCGCACTCAGCATGGCATGACGGTAAATCCTGATAACATTCTGATCACCAACGGCTCTCAGCAGGCGCTGGACCTGATTGGCAAGGTGCTGGTAGACGAAGGTGCCAAACTGATTATTGAAGAGCCCGGCTATCTGGGGGCCATTCAGGCGCTGTCTGTGTATCAGCCCGAGTTTCAGGGAGTTTCGCTGAATGATGACGGCCCGGATCTGAACGAGCTGGACGCTCTGCTGGCCGAGCCGCACCATGCCAGACTGATGTATGGGGTAACCAACTTTCAGAATCCGTCGGGTCTGAGCTACAGCCTGGAAAAACGCAGGGCAGTGGCCGAGCGTCTGGTGCAGCATAATGTGCTGATGGTAGAAGACAACCCCTATGGTGAGCTGCGCTTTGAAGGCGAGCATCTGCCGCCCATTGCCAAGCTGGCACCGGAAAACGTAGTGCTGCTGGGTTCTTTTTCCAAAGTCGTAGTGCCGTCCTTCCGTCTTGGCTGGATGCTGGTGCCAGACTGGCTGCGCCAGAAGATTACCATTGCCAAGCAGGCCTCCGATCTGCACACCAACGGCTTTGCCCAGCAGGTGCTGTACAGCTATCTGCAGGATAATTGCCTGGATGCTCACATCGATCGTATTCGCACCGTTTATGGCCAGCAAAAAAATGCCATGGAGCAGGCGTTGCTGCGTCATTGCCCCGGACTGGACTTTACCCGTCCGGAAGGCGGCATGTTCCTGTGGTTACGTTTGCCCGAACATATCAGCGCCATGGAGCTGTTTAATCTTTCCATCAAGCAAAATGTGGCTTTTGTGCCCGGCCAGCCGTTTTATGTGCGCCCGGATATTCTTAACACTGCTCGTTTCAGTTATTCCGGCTCCGACGTCGCCACCATAGAAGAAGGTATCAGCCGGTTCGGCAAGGTGATTCGGGAAATGATGTGAACATAAGAGGCCGCAAGGCCTCTTTTTATATAGTGGGCAGAGCAGGGGGAGACTGCTTGACGGTTTTGGTCACTATGTAGGTGTAGTAGCGCTCTATGCCCAGACTGGCCTCCAGCCAGCTGTCGATCAGCCGCTGATACTGGTCGATATCATCACACAGTATTTTGATCACATAATCCACACCGCCCCCGGTGGCGTAGCAGTCGGTGACCTGCTTACACTCTGCCATGGTATATTCAAAACGGCGCATTATGTCGGCGCTGTGCCTGCCCAGACTGATTTCCACCAGCACAGCAGTACGCCCCTGTAACAGACCTGAGTCAATAAAGGCACCATAGCCACGAATAATACCTGCCTGTTCCAGCCGCTTTACCCGCTCCCAGCAGGGACTGACCGACAGATTGATGGCCTGAGCCAGGGCCGACTTGGTGATACGGCCCTGTTGCTGCAAAATTTGCAGGATCTGAATATCATAACGATCCAGTTGCATCTTGTTGCCTTGTTATTGGTGATTACTTTTTTACAAACAGCTGACGCGGATAATTGCTCAGCGTCTCGGCCCCGTTACTGGTGATCACGATACTCTCGGTTGTTTCCATGCCCCAGTCGTCCTGCCACAGGCCCGGCATAAAGTGAAAAGTCATGCCCGGCTCCAGAATAGTAAAGTCGGTATTACGCAGGCTCATGCTGCGCTCTCCCCAGTCGGGCGGATAACCCATACCGATGGGATAACCGCAGCGGGCTCCTTCCCGGTCAAAGCCGTATTTGGCCAGAGTGGCGTTCAGCGCATTGGCGATATCGGCACAACGGTTACCCGGCTGTGCTGCTGCCAGACCGGCTTCCAGTCCGGCATTAAGGGCCTCTTCGGCGCGCAGGAAATTGTCGGTAGGCTGGCCCAGATAAATCGTGCGCGACAGCACGCAATGATAGCGACGATGGCAGCCCGCCAGCTCAAAAAAAGTACCCTGATCCCGGCAGAAGGGCCTGTCATCCCAGGTGAGATGAGGGGCCGAAGCATCAGGCCCTGAAGGCAGCATGGGGACCATGGAGGGGTAATCACCAAAGTGGCCGTTATATCCTTCCATCGCAACCCGGTAAATTTCCGCGACCAGCAGGTTTTTGGGCAAGCCCGGCTCTATCATTTCCAGAGCGGTGGCATGCATACGCTCTACAATGCGGGCCGCAATCCGCATATATCTGAGTTCGGCTTCTGACTTGACTGCCCGGCACCAGTTCACCATATCGGTGGCATCCACCAGTTCGGTGTCGGGCAGGTTTTCCCGCAGGGCCAGCCAGGCGGCCGGAGTAAAGTAGTAACTATCCATTTCTATACCGATGCGGCCATAAGTCCACTCATGGGGTTTGAGATATTGATTGGCCAGATATTCCATGGCATTCATCGGCGGGTTCATCACGTAATAGTCGGGATACCAGAGAATATTCTCTTCCTGCAGCCAGACGGTGCGGCGGGCACCGTTGGCATCCATATGCCGGCCAAACCATATGGGTTCACCACTCATACCCACAATGGCAGCCTGAGGTGTATAGAAAGACCAGCCGTCATAGCCGGTGATCCAGGCGATATTGGCCGGATCGTGCACGATAAGCGTCTGAATATCTTTTTCGTACATGGCCGCTCTGACTCTGGCCAGGCGCTGCTGATATTCCTCGCGGGAGAAACTGGGGATCTGTGTATGCATGATCTGCCCCTGTGATGATGGCACGGTGAAGCACTGATGATCAGGCTTCAGGACTCATCCCAGTACAGTCAGCGAGGGCGTCAGTGTCAACCAGTTACCATTGAAACAGCTTGATTCTGCAAATTGTTTACATTTTTTTGATATTTTAATATTTATTTTGTGATCTTGATCACGTCAGGGCCGAAGAAGTGGATCATTGTGGTTGCTGTGGTGTTTTTTGAATGTAAAATTTCGGCGCTTACGGAACGACTGGTTAACTTATCTACAAAAATAATAAATAGCAGATAATTACTTTGGCTTTTTCTGAGGATGTAGAAATGAAAGGCTCCCTTTCCGCCCGAATCTTTACCGGGCTTTTTGTCGGTCTGCTGATCGGCAGTGCAATTCAGTATGTGTTTACGGATGTTTCTCTGCTCAATAACGAGCTGGTTGGCCTGGCTGAAGGCCTGGGCGGCATGTTTGTATCATTGATCAAGCTGATGGTGGTGCCGCTGGTCTATATCTCGATTGTGACCGGTATCTGTGAACTGCGTGATGTGGCCAGCTTTGGCCGGCTGGGCAGCCGTACCTTTGGTCTCTATATTATCAACACCATGCTGTCGATTGCCGCTGCCATTCTGGTGGGTGTGATATTTCAGCCCGGCCTGGGTGCCACTTTGCCCCATGGTGCCAGCGGTGCCGTTGAGCTGACCACCACAGAAACTCCGGATCTGGGTGCCATGCTGGTGAACATAGTGCCCAGCAACCCGGTCCAGGCCTTTGCTTCCGGTGATATGCTGCAAATCATTTTTATGGCTATTCTTACCGGCCTGGCCATTCAGGGCCTGGGTGCTACGGCGGCACCGGCAGCCCGTGCGTTTCGTATGGCCAATGAAGTGATGATGAAGCTGGTAGGTCTGGTCATGACCCTGGCACCTTATGGTGTGTTTGCACTGATGATAAGCCTTGGTGCTACCCTCGAAGCCGCCACCCTGATGTCGGTAGCCGGTTATGTGGCCATGGTGGTGATGGTGCTGGCGTTCTGGATTTTGGTGGTATATCCGCTGGCGGTCTGGCTGACGACCGGCATCAAGCCGGGTGTGTTCCGCAAGGCTACCCGAGAGCAGCTGCTGTTCTCTCTGTCTACTGCCAGCTCCAACGCCACCATTCCGGTGACCATGCGTACCCTGACCGAAAAGCTGGGTGTATCCAAGGCGGTAGCCGGTTTTGGTGTGCCCCTGGGGGCTACCATCAATATGTCGGGCTCGGCCATCTACATTACGCTGGCCGCCTTTTTCGCTGCCAACATCTCCGGTACGCCCATTCCCATGGGTGATCTGCTGACCGTGGGCATTACCGTGCTGCTGATGTCGGTGGGTGTGGGCGGTGTGCCCGGCGGTGCTGTAGTCATGGCCGGTGTGTTGCTGCATCAGATGGGCCTGCCGGTGGAAGCCATGGCCATTGTGATGGCAGTAGACCGCATTAACGATATGTTCTGTACCTCTTCCAATGTGGTGGGTGACACTGCCGTCAACACCATAGTAGCCAGAATGGAAGGCAATCCGGACAGCATCGATGACGATGTGACCGAGCCGGTTCGCAGCAAGTAACCAGCAGAAAAATAAAAAACCGCCGACAGGCGGTTTTTTATTTCAGCAGTTGTGTGCTGTGGGATTGGGAACCGGAAAAATCCGATCGTAAGCCAGATTGTAGAAAAAGGTATAAGTCAGATAAAAGCAGGACATGGCAATGTCCATGATAAAGGCATCCCACAGGCTGATATTCAGGTGCCAGGCAATCATCGGCAAAAACAGCAACAGCAGACCGCCCTCAAACAGTATGGCATGGAGTACGCGAACAGGAGTCGTTTTGCGTACGTCTCCCCGCAGTTTCAGCATGCCGTGATCAAACAGAATGTTGTAGAAGTAGTTCCAGACGGTGGCAATTACAGACCCCACCAGTGCCATTAATCCCAGCTCAAACAAATCGTAATGGAATACCAGACTGGCGAGAGGGGCAAAAATCAGCAGACCGATAATCTCAAAGCCAAGGGCATGTCGAATCCGATCTTTGGTGGTACGCATAAAAACTCCTTCAGAAAATGTGTTGCAGACCATGACATTCTATCTGCTATTGTTTGGTTAAAAAGTTAGTAAGTATCGGATTAAAAGATAGATGAGCTTTTCCATTGAACAGCTGCATGCTTTTGTAGCTACGGTTGATACCGGCTCTTTCTCGGCGGCGGCCCGTCGTCTGGGCAAGGCTCAGTCGGTAGTAAGCACAGCCGTGGCTAACCTGGAGATTGATCTGGATAACACGCTGTTTGTGCGTTCAGGCCGCTACCCGCAGTTAACGCCGGCAGGGGAGCGATTGCTGGCGGAAGCCAGAATCATTCTTGAGCGTTGTGAACATTTTCGCGGCGTGGCCAAAAGCCTGGGAGAAGGGGTGGAAACTCGGCTGGTGCTGGCGGTAGATGAGCTTTATCCGTCGGAGCAGCTGGGTGCCCTGATGGATGAATTTGCCCGGCGCTTTCCGTCAGTGGAGCTGGAGCTGTTGTTTCCGTTAATGGAGGATGTAAGCCGGCTGGTACTGGAGGAGCGTGCCGATCTGGGTATTATGTGGCGACAGGAAATTCTGCCATCGGCCCTGAATTTTCATGCCCTGGGACGAGTGCCGCTCAAGCTGGTGTGTGCGCCTGCCCATGCCCTGGCCGGCCAGCAGGTCGGCTGGGAAGAGCTGAAGCGTTATCGTCAGTTAATGGTGGCTACCCGTAACGACAGTGAAGAAAAAGTCCGCCTGCGGGTGGCCGCTGATGTATGGTGGGTGGAAAGTCAGTGGGTTATTGTTGAGCTGGTCGAGCGTAATCTGGGCTGGGCTTTTGTACCGGAACACGTAGTAGCGGACGCCCTGGCCAGAGGCCGTCTGGTGTCGCCGGCGCTGGAGTTTGACGATCAGGACTGGCCCGTGGCACTGGAGCTGGTGTGGCACAAGCAGCGACCTCTGGGAAAGGCCGCCGCCTGGTTAAAGGCCGCGGCAGTGGGGGCGGCTCAGTCTTCCAGCTGATAGGGCAGGGGCAGCAGCTGCAGCCGGCTGTCGGGCTGATCCTTGAAACGCAGCACGGTGCCGGCATCCAGCTCCTTATTCAGCACAGAGGTCAGCACACACTGATCATGCTGCTGGCATACACTGAGCACAGTACCGGCGCGCCGCCAGTTTTCCCCCAGCTGCAGTTCCAGATCCTGATTAACCGTCACCTGAGCGGTAGCCGTGCCCTGCAGAATAAACATGGCTTTCTTATTGGCTCCGCGATATTTGGCTCTGGCAACGGTTTCCTGCCCCATATAACAGCCTTTGGTAAAACTGATGCCGCCAATCGCCTGCAGGTTGAGCATCTGAGGTATATAGTCGCCCTGATGCTCGGCGCTCATATCCGGCAGACCGGCCTGGATCATCAGCCCTTGCCACTCCTGCTCTTCGCCTGTGGGCAAGTCGGGAAGCGTGGCGTCTTTGGGCAGCACCAGCAGGGCATGCTCGGCGGCTACCGGAATAATGACACCACCCTGCCACAGATTACCGTCACCTGCTTCGTGGCTCAGCCAGTGTGACAGGCCTTCACCGGCCAGGCCAAATACTTGCCATTGCGCACTGGCGTCTTCAATATCGGTTTTGGCAAATACCGCAAACTTTTTCAGCTCCGGCAGCTGACGCGCTACCAGCGAGCTGTTCAGCACCAGCAGCAGCTGTTCGCCCTGGTTGGCCAGCCAGAAAGAGGCCCACAGTTTGCCTTTGCTGTCACAATGGCCGCCGGCGCAGGCATCGCCTTCTGCCAGTGAGGTCACGTCGCAGGTTACCTGGCCCTGCAGATATTTGACCCGCTCTTCGCCGGTCAGACTGATCACGGCTCTGTCGGTCAGGGGATAAAGTTTGGGGGAGGAAGGGATGGTAAACACGGGAATACCCTCTGTTTCATTCTTAAAGTGTGACCCTCATGGTAAAGACGGCCAAGTTATTTGTCAGTATTCATTCGACCTTATAACATAAGCTTTGTTTTGCTAGATGGAAGCCGACATGCTCACAACCTCTGAAAAACCCCGCCTTGTCTGGGCATGCCGCCGCGGCATGCTGGAGCTGGACGTGATTCTGGGCCCCTTTGTGGAGCACGAGTACGACGCTCTTGACGAAACTCAGAAGGCTACCTTCTGCCGGTTACTGGAATGTGATGATCCGGACTTGTTCGCCTGGTTTATGGGGCATGAGCGTTCACAGGATGCAGCGCTGCAGGCCATGGTGAGTTACATTCTTGAGCGCAACCAGATTCGTAATCAACGCTGAGCCGTCATGGCTGCTCCGGCTTTATTTGCTGGGGCTGGCGCTGTGCCTGTGGCTTCCGGCTTCGCTGCTGTTGAGTACCGACCGGCTGCTCTGGTTTGCGCCTGTGTGGTTACTGGCGGTAATCATAATGTGGCAGCGCGCCCGGCACTACCGGCCACGGGGTGAGTTTAATGCCGGTATTATTACTCTCGACGGCCGCCGTGGTGAGCTGTCGCGCATCAGCCGGGCCGGTCCCGGCTTTTTGCTGCTGATATTACAGCAAGATCCCTGGCCGCCCTTGTGGATATTTCAGGATGCCGTGCCCGATGCAGTTTACCGGCGTCTGGCACGGCAGCTGTTTTATCAGGGCTGACGCGGGCGATAGTTGGCCGGGCTGAGTACCGTCGGAGCCGGATTATCGAGCTGGCCGGGGTAGTCCAGGGTGTAATGCAGTCCGCGTGACTCTTTGCGTTCCATGGCCGACAGCACAATCAGCTCTGCTACCTGCACCAGATTGCGCAGCTCAAGCAGATTATTACTGACCCGAAAGTTGGCGTAATATTCCTGAATTTCCTGTTGTAGCAACTCAATGCGACGCTTGGCCCGCTCCAGACGTTTGTTGGAGCGTACTATGCCCACATAGTCCCACATAAACAGTCGCAACTCGTGCCAGTTATGGTGAATAACCACTTCTTCATCCGAGTTGGTGACCTGGCTTTCATCCCATAGCGGCAGCATGGGCGGCTCGGGAGTCGTGGCAAGGCTTGCCAGCATATGCTCACCGGCAGCACGGGCAAACACGATGCACTCCAGCAGCGAGTTGGAGGCCATGCGGTTGGCACCGTGCAGGCCGGTGTAAGACACTTCGCCAATGGCATAAAGGCCATCGATGTCGGTGCGGCCATGACTGTCGACCATAACACCGCCACAGGTGTAATGAGCGGCAGGCACTACCGGCATGGGCTGCTTGGTGATATCAATGCCCACCTTGAGGCAGCGCTCATAAATAGTGGGAAAGTGCTGCACGATAAAGTCTGCCGGTTTGTGACTGATGTCCAGATACATGCAGTCGGCACCCAGGCGCTTCATCTCATGATCGATGGCTCTGGCCACTATGTCCCGGGGCGCCAGTTCGCCGCGCTCATCAAAATCAGGCATAAAGCGGCTGCCGTCCGGGCGCAGCAGGTGCGCGCCTTCACCGCGCAGGGCCTCGGTCAGCAGAAAGTTGCTGTCGTCCGGATGAAACAGGCTGGTGGGATGAAACTGATTGAACTCCATATTTGCCACCCGACAACCTGCCCGCCAGGCCATGGCAATGCCGTCACCGGAGCTGACGTCCGGATTTGAGGTGTACTGATAGACTTTTGAAGCACCGCCGGTGGCCATGGCCACAAAGCGGGCACGCACCGTTTCCACCCGCTCCTTATTGCGGTTCCATACATAAGCACCCAGCACCCGGTTGCCGGGTAACCCCAAACGGGCACTGGTGATCAGATCAAGGGCATTGACCCGCTCCAGCACATGAATATTGGGATGGCGCTGCACCTGCTCTATCAGTGTGGTCTGTACTGCCTTGCCGGTCGCATCGGCAGCATGAAAAATGCGTCTGTGGCTGTGGCCGCCTTCCCGGGTGAGGTGATAGCTGGCCTTGCCCTGTTCCAGTTCTTCGGTATCAAAGGGTACGCCCTGGCCAATCAGCCACTGAATGGCGTCGGGTGCATTACGGGCAGTGAACTCCACCACTTGCTTGTCGCACAGGCCGGCACCGGCTATCAGGGTATCGGTAACGTGAGATTCAACACTGTCGGTTTTATCAAAAACAGCGGCGATACCGCCCTGGGCATAGAGAGTAGCACCTTCGGCCAGCGGTCCTTTGCACAGCACATGTACCTGAGCATGGTCAGCCAGCTTTAATGCCAGAGACAGGCCGGCGGCACCGCTGCCAATGATGAGTACGTCGCAGAGGTATTCAACGGGATCCTTCATAAAGTATCATTGGCTCGAAATGGAGAGTCTTTGCATATTATCGCATGTGCGCTTTATGCGCAGCCGTATTTGGCTTTTTGAAATGTCTTCAGAACTTTTTCCCATAACGACAGTCCATGTAAGGTACGCTTGTGACGGGCTGGTGGTCGAGCACCGGAAAAATCGGAGGTTACACGGCTCGTATGAGCGAACATTTGACTGATCAGCAATTGATCGAGCGGGTACAGCGTGGCGATAAAAATGCATTTAACCTGCTGGTAAAAAAATATCAGTATAAAGTGGCGAACCTGGTGTCGCGGTATGTGTCCAATCCCGGAGATGTGCCTGACGTAACCCAGGAGGCATTTATCAAGGCCTACCGGGCATTACCCGGTTTTCGCGGTGACAGTGCCTTTTTTACCTGGCTGTACCGTATTGCGGTAAATACCGCCAAAAATCATCTGGTAACACAGCGTCGGCGACCTCCGGGTGCCGATGTGGACGTTGAAGATGCCGAGTATTATGGCGGCGGTGAGGCGCTCAAGGAGCAGGCTTCACCGGAGCGCCTGATGCTGACAGAGGAAATTCGCCGGGCTGTATATGACACCATAGACAGCCTGCCAGATGACCTTAAAACGGCAATTACCTTGCGAGAGCTGGAAGGGATGAGCTACGAAGATATAGCGAGTGTCATGGAATGCCCGGTGGGCACGGTGCGCTCTCGTATTTTTCGGGCGCGGGAAGCAATAGACAAGCGGGTCAACCCCTTGCTTCGGAGTTAACGGGGAAGTGATATGGCTAACAAAGAGCAAATATCGGCACTGGTAGACGGAGAAATTCAGGACAGGGTGTTACTGGAGGACGTTGCTGGCAACAGGGAGCTGGCTGATACCTTTGGCCGTTATCACCTGTATGGCGATGCGCTGCGTAACGAGTTGCCCAAGCAATTGCCCTTTGATCTGAGCGACAGTATTGCAGCTGCGATTGAGCAGGAGGAAATCCGGACACCGGGCAGCGGCACCGAACAGGCTGAGCACCATAACAAGGTGGTTCGCCCTGTGTTTGGTCTGAGCCGTATCAAGCCGGTACTTCGTCATGCGGGCCAGTTTGCCATTGCGGCCTCCGTATCGGCGGCAGTGATATTTGGTGTGCAGCAATACAGCCAGCCCGATGCGGCTCAGTCACCAGTGCTCAACACGCTGCCCATGAGTGGCGGAGCCTCCCCGGTGAGTCTGAATTACCAGAATGAGCAGCAGCAGCGCCATACCGAACAGCAGCGTCTGGAGCAGGAGCAACGTATCAACGCCCTCTTGATGGATCATGAATTGCAGCAGCGACTGCATCAGCACTGAGGTAGTGGTTTTTGATGATACGCAAACTGGGTGCAACACTGACCCTGCTTTTAGTGACCATTGCTCCGGTCAGAGCGGCAACCGACGCTGACCCCGAGGCTTTGTTGCGTACCATGCAGCAGGCTTATCAGCAGCTTAATTTTGAGCTTACTCTCATTGATTCCGGTATTGGTCCTCCGGAGCCCAAGCGCCTGACCCGCGGACATCTCGACGGTCAGGCGCTGACACACCTGCTTCACCTTAATGGCCGCCCCAGAGAGTTTGTGCAGCGAGACGCTGAAACCAGTTTTTTTGATTATGGTCCCGAGGGTTATACCCTGAAAGACTCCCGGTTACCGGGACTGTTCACGCGTGTGCAGCAGCTGCCGCTGGAACAACTGCTGGATCAGTATGAAGCCGTGATTGCCGGTCGCAACCGTGTGCTGGGACGCACCGCCAATCTGGTACGGCTTTTGCCAAAAACCGAGCACTACTACGGTTATGTGCTTTGGCTGGATCAGCAAACCGGGCTGCTTCTGCGCCTGGATACGCTGGATGAAGACGCGGCTCTGGTGGCTCAGAGCATGGGGGTGGCGCTGGTGCTCAGTGATAAGCCGGCCCCCTTGTTAAAAGAATTGCAGACAGTGAAATTGCCACCGGCCATGCCTTTGGCTGAAGGCCATGCACCTGAGCCAAAGGCTGCATCCTGGCAGGCGGGCTGGCTGCCGGAAGGGTTTAAGATACACAGGCAAAATCGTCATCGTCTGCCACTGACTGAGCAACCGGTGGAATATCTGATGGCTTCAAACGGTATAGTGGATGTTTCCGTGTATGTGGCTGAATCTTCACAGAATGAACCGCGCCAGCAGCTGGTACGCCAGGGGGCAACTCACCTGGTCAGCCTGGTCAATCCGGCCCGCATGGAAGTGACAGTGGTCGGAGACGTACCGGCAGAGACGGCCAGGCGTATTGCCGAGTCGGTAGCACCCCGTTCAGTCAATAACAGCACGCCATGATTGAAGAAATAGCCACAGTAGTGGCAGTACACCCAAATGGCGTGGAAGTCAGCTGCTTCAGTAAGTCGGCCTGTGGTCAGTGCCGGCAAAACAGCACATGCGGCACCGGCCTGGTATCCAAAGCCCTGCCGGGGCGTGATCATCGCTTTGTGATTGCCACCGGACTCACGCTTCAGCCCGGTCAGCAGGTGCGTATCGGTATACCCGAGCACAGCCTGATTACCGGCGCACTGCTGGTCTATTTGTTGCCACTGGTGTTTATGCTGGCCGGCGGCCTGCTGGCGGGGCTGGCCGGAGCCGCCGACAGCGGCTCCATCCTGGGCGCGGCAGCCGGCGGCGGCATGGGTTTCTGGCTGGCTTCATGGCTGGCACGCCGGCGCAGTGGTGATGATCAGCCGGTGATACTGGATACCCTGATACCAACGGTCAGGGCAGCGGATTAGTTGCCCTGAAGCCGACTAAGGATTGGTCACTGTGCCGCTAATCCGGTAGAATCCGCCCTTTATTGTCGCCATTGACTACGGACGCCTTATCGCATCATGAAGCATATTCGTAATTTCTCCGTCATCGCTCACATCGACCACGGCAAATCTACCCTGTCCGATCGCCTGATCCAGGTGTGCGGTGGCCTGACCGACAGGGAAATGCAGCAGCAGGTACTCGACTCCATGGATCTGGAGCGTGAGCGCGGCATTACCATCAAGGCCCAGAGTGTGACCCTGAACTACCAGGCACAGGACGGTAATCAGTATCAGCTGAATTTTATTGATACCCCCGGACACGTGGACTTCTCCTATGAGGTATCCCGCTCACTGGCCGCCTGTGAAGGGGCGCTGCTGGTAGTGGATGCCGGTCAGGGGGTTGAGGCACAGACTCTGGCCAACTGTTATACCGCCCTCGACATGAATCTGGAAGTGGTGCCGGTACTGAACAAGATTGACCTGCCTCAGGCCGAGCCGGAGCGGGTGGCGGAAGAAATTGAGGATATTGTCGGCATCGATGCCCTTGATGCCGTACGCTGCTCCGCCAAAACCGGTCTGGGTGTGGATCAGGTGCTGGAAACCATAGTACAGAAAATTCCGTCTCCGGAAGGAGAGCCCGAGGGGCCGCTGCAGGCACTGATCATTGACTCCTGGTTCGACCCTTATCTGGGGGTAGTGTCACTGGTGCGCATCAAGCACGGCAATCTGAAAAAGAACGACAAGATCAAGGTAATGAGCACCGGCCAGGTGTGGGGTGTGGATCGCATCGGTATCTTTACGCCCAAGCAAAAAGACACTGACGGCCTTAACTGTGGCGAAGTAGGCTGGGTGGTATGCGGCATCAAGGACATTCACGGTGCGCCCGTGGGTGACACCCTGACCCATGCCAAACACGGGGCCGAGAAGGCGCTGCCGGGCTTTCAGAAAGTGAAGCCGCAGGTTTATGCCGGCCTGTTCCCGATTTCCAGTGATGACTATGAAACCTTCCGCGATGCCCTCGACAAGCTGGCGCTGAACGACGCTTCATTGTTTTATGAGCCGGAAACCTCCAACGCCCTTGGCTTTGGCTTCCGCTGTGGTTTCCTGGGCATGCTGCACATGGAAATTATTCAGGAACGGCTGGAGCGGGAATACGATCTGGATTTGATCACCACGGCACCCACGGTAGTGTACGAAGTGGTCAAGACCGACGGTGATGTTATCTATATCGACAGCCCGTCTCAGCTGCCGGCCATCACCAGCATTGACGAAATTCACGAGCCCATTGCCGAGTGTAATATTCTGGTGCCGCAGGAATACCTGGGTAACGTCATTACTTTGTGTATCGAAAAACGCGGTGTGCAGACCAACATGGTTTACCACGGTAACCAGGTGGCACTGACGTACGATATTCCCATGGCGGAAGTGGTGCTCGACTTCTTTGACCGGCTCAAGTCCACCAGCCGTGGCTATGCCTCGCTGGATTATGGTTTCAAGCGCTTTGAAGCGGCAGACATGGTGCGCCTCGATATCATGATTAACGGCGATCGGGTGGATGCGCTGGCCATTATTACCCACAAGGAAAATGCCCAGTTCCGCGGCCGTCAGCTGGTGGAAAAAATGCGTGAGCTTATTCCGCGGCAGATGTTTGATATCGCCATTCAGGCGGCCATCGGCAACCAGATTATCGCCCGCAGCACCGTGAAAGCGCTGCGCAAAGACGTGACTGCCAAGTGTTATGGCGGCGACGTCAGCCGTAAAAAGAAACTGCTGGCCAAGCAGAAAGAAGGCAAGAAGCGCATGAAGTCGCTGGGCCGGGTTGATATTCCGCAGGATGCCTTCCTCGCCATTCTGCACGTAGGTAAGGACAAGTAACCATGGCAAGTACCTTTGCCCTGATCCTGGTGCTGGTGACCCTGGTCACCGGCATTATCTGGGCCTGTGACAAGTGGATCTGGGCGCCCCGACGGGGGCGCGAGCTGGCCGAGGCGCAACAGAGCCACGGCAACAAGGTGGACGCGGCCGCGCTGGCCAAAGCCGCCGCGGCCCCGGGCTGGATCGAACAGGCCAGGTCAATTTTTCCGGTGATTGCGGCAGTGCTGGTACTGCGATCTTTTATTTATGAGCCGTTTCAGATCCCCTCCGGCTCCATGATGCCCACTCTGCTGGTGGGGGATTTCATTCTGGTGGAGAAGTTTTCCTACGGACTGAAAGAGCCGCTCAGTAACACCACACTTATTCCCACCGGCAAGCCGGAGCGGGGCGATATTGCGGTGTTTAAATATCCGGAAAATCCCCGCATTGATTACATCAAGCGCATTGTGGGGCTGCCCGGTGACCATATCGTTTATCGTGACAAGCAACTCTATATCAAGCCTGCCTGTAACGGTAACGACTGTCCCGGCTATGAACCGGTGCCGCTTACATTTAAGCAAAGTGGTGAGTTTACCCAAATGGGAATTCCGCTGGCCCGTTATCAGGAAAACCTGACAGAGCGGCCGCATGACACCCTGCAAAACCCGCTGCTGCCGGACAGAGTATCCATGTATTATCGCCAGCCTGGTACAGCGATAAACGAGTGGATAGTACCGGAAGGGCACTATTTTGCTCTGGGTGATAACAGAGACAACAGCACCGACAGCCGGTTCTGGGGCTTTGTACCCGAAGGCAATCTGGTGGGTAAGGCGGTTGCTATCTGGATAAGCTTTGAGTTTGAACGCAACGCCGACAGCTGGCTGCCCGCCTGGGTGCCCAGTGATGTGCGTTTCAGCCGAATAGGCGCAATTCATTAATGAAAAAACTGAACAATCTGCAAAACAAGCTGGGCCATACCTTTAATGACGAGGCTCTGCTGGTAAGGGCGCTGACTCACCGCAGCGCCGGCTCCCGCCACAATGAGCGGCTGGAGTTTCTGGGCGATTCCATTCTCAGCATGGTGATTGCCGATGCCCTGTTTCATCGCTTTCCCAAGGTCAATGAAGGCGACATGTCACGCATGCGCGCCACCCTGGTGCGGGAAAAAACCCTGGCCGAGCTGGCGCGGGCTTTTGAGCTGGGCGAATACCTTATTCTTGGTCCCGGAGAGCTGAAAAGCGGCGGTTATCGCCGTGAGTCGATTCTGGCCGATGCGGTGGAGGCGCTGATTGGTGCGGTTTATCTCGACAGCGGCATCGACAGCGTTACTCAGCTGCTGCTGAGCTGGTACGACCGCCGGCTGAACGATATTCAGCCCGGCGTGGAGCAGAAAGATCCCAAAACGCGGCTGCAGGAGCTGCTGCAGGGCAAGCGCAAGCCATTGCCGACTTATGAAGTAGTAAATGTCATAGGCGAAGCCCATAATCAGAAATTTACCGTGCACTGTGTGGTGGATGGCCTGGCCGACCCTGTGGTGGGTATTGGAACCAGCCGCCGCAAGGCAGAGCAGGCGGCGGCCGAGCAGGCCCTGGAAACCTTGTTATGACAGAACAACAGCAAACCTATTGCGGCTTTGTGGCCATTGTCGGCCGTCCCAACGTGGGCAAATCCACCCTGTTGAACCGGCTGCTGGGGCAGAAGGTCAGCATTACCTCGAAAAAGCCGCAGACTACCCGCCACCGCATCATGGGCATAGACACAGACGGCGACTATCAGGTTGTTTATGTGGATACCCCCGGGCTGCATATTGAAGAAAAGCGCGCCATTAACCGGTTGATGAACCGGGCTGCCACCAGCTCACTGGGCGATGTGGAAATGGTGGTCTTTGTGGTGGACGGCACCCAGTGGACCAAAGATGACGACATGGTGCTGAACAAACTGCGGCGCATGAGCTGTCCTGTGGTGCTGGCCATCAATAAAATCGACAACGTCGACAGCAAGGAAGCCCTGCTGCCGCACATGCAGTGGCTGGCCCAGCAAATGGACTTTGCCGACATAGTGCCGATTTCAGCAGAAAAGGGCACCAATGTAGACACCATCGCCAAATTGGCCCGGTCCCGGCTTAAGCCTTCTCTGCATTATTTTCCGGAAGACTACATCACCGATCGCTCTTCCCGCTTTATGGCGGCGGAAATCATTCGTGAAAAGCTGATGCGCTTTACCGGTGACGAGCTGCCTTATTCGATTACTGTAGAGATCGAGCGCTATCAGGTGGATGAAAAGGGCGTGGTGCATATTAATGGTCTGATCCTGGTAGAGCGCAGCGGCCAGAAGCGTATGGTCATCGGTAACAAGGGCGAAAAACTGCGTACCATAGGCACCGAAGCCCGGCTCGATCTGGAGCGGCTGCTGGAGCAAAAGGTGTATCTGGAGCTGTGGGTCAAGGTTAAATCCGGCTGGGCCGATGACGAGCGCGCCTTGCGCAGCCTGGGTTACGGCGACGACTGATCATGGCGCATGCCGCCTTTGTTATTCACAGCCGCCCCTACCGGGAAACCAGCCAGCTGGTGGAAGTGTTCACCCGTGAGCAGGGGCGGCAGAGTCTGGTGGCCCGGGGCAGCCGTCAGCCCCGCTCACCGTTAAAAGGGCTGCTGCAGCCCTTTGTCCCCTTGCGTCTTACCTTTGGCGGCAAGGGCGATCTGAAAACCCTCTACAGTGCCGAAGCCACGGCACCGGCCATTCGGCTGGCAGGACCGGCGCTGTACAGTGGTCTTTATCTGAACGAACTCATTTACTACCTGCTTGAAGTACAAACTCCCTTTGATGAGGTGTTTGATGTTTATGTGGAAACTCTGCAAAAGCTGACGGTCGGCAGTGTCCTTGAGCCCTGTTTGCGCCATTTTGAGTTTTATATGCTGAGTGTGCTCGGTTATGGCGTGGATTTTACTCAGGATGCCGAGACGGGAGCAGCGGTTTCAGCCTCGGGCTGGTATGCTTACCGGCCGGAAGCCGGTTTCGTGGCGCTGAGCAAGGCCGAGCCCGGTGCCTACCGGGGTGACTGGTTATATGATTTGGCCGAACTCAGGCTGGAGTCGCCGGAGGTGCTGAACGCTGCCAAACGCTTCAGCCGCACCGCGCTGGCCCCTTATCTGGAAGGACGAGTGCTGAAAAGCCGGGCCCTGTTTATCAAAGGAAAGAGAGGAAATTCCAGTGAGTGAACTGTATTTGGGTGTGAATATTGACCATATTGCCACGCTGCGTAACGCCCGGGGCACCAGTTATCCTGATCCGGTACATGCCGCCGCCATTGCCGAGCAGGCCGGTGCTGACGGTATTACCGTGCACCTGCGGGAAGACCGCCGCCATATCATCGATCGTGATGTCGAGATTCTGGCACAGACCATTGAAACCAGAATGAACCTGGAAATGGCGGTGACCGACGAGATGATTGATATTGCCTGTCGCATCAAGCCGGCTTTTGTGTGCCTGGTACCGGAAAAGCGGGAAGAGGTCACCACAGAGGGCGGTCTGGATGTGGCTGGTCAGCCGGAAAAAATCACTGAGGCGGTGGCCCGGCTGCAAGCTGCGGGCATTAAGGTGTCTTTGTTTATTGATGCCGACCGGGCTCAGATAGATGCGGCCGTCGCCACTGGCGCACCCTATATAGAAATACATACCGGGCGTTACGCTGATGCTGCCGACGAGGCCGAACAGCTGGCCGAGCTCAAGCGTATCGCGGCATCAGCTTCCTATGCCCATGACGCCGGCCTTAAGGTGAACGGCGGCCACGGCCTGCATTACCACAACGTCAAGCCCATTGCCGCCATTCCGGAAATGCTGGAGCTGAATATCGGCCACGCCATTATTGCCCGGGCCGCCTTTGACGGTCTGGAAAAGGCAGTGCGCGACATGAAGCGCCTGCTGCGCGAAGCCCGCCAGGGCATTTGAGCTGTAAGCCGTAAGCTGTCAGCGGTAAGAAAAACCCGGACCATCAGGTATCCGGGTTTTTTGTAGGCGCCTTGTTCAGGAACACTCGGTACCCGCCAGGCAACACCTCTTACGGCTTATAGCCTGTCTCTTAGTCACAAGTTTTTCTTGACATCAATTGAAAATAAAAGGTTGGCCGTAGTGCACTACGGCCAACCTTTTCCACCTAATGTTATTCTCAAACGCCCTATCACTATGATCTAATGGCATTTTGACTCAAAGAGCGTGCCATGTTTGAAGCCGATCCAACCCAGTGGGCAACATTGATTTTCGGAAATGCCAGGCTGGGTGACCCCCGTCGAACCAGAAGACTGACCAAGATGGCGGCAGACATGGCGGCACGCGCTGACGGCTCTGTTGCCGAGGCTGCGGTCGATCCTGCCAGCATTGAAGGGGCATACCGTTTTATTCGCAACGAGGTGATTTCACCGGACACCATTGCTGACGCCGGGTTTGAACGTACCCTTGCCATTGCCTCAGTGCGCCCGCTGGTGCTGGCGTTACAGGACACCACCGGACTCAGCTACAAGCATGCGGTGCGTGAGGAGCTGGGCGAGGTCAACTCCGCCAGTAACAAGAAAGCCTCAGCCAAAGGCAGAACCCTCTATGCCCATTCCACGCTGATGCTGGATGCCGATAATGAGTGCGTGATTGGGTTGGCTAACCAGTATTACTGGCACCGTGAGCAGAAACAAACCGGAAAAGGTCATCAGCTGCAGTGTCGTGAACGGACTAAAAAAGAAAGCTATAAATGGCAACGCGGTATGGAAACACTGGCCGGCCGAGTTAATGACATGAGCCATATCATCGATGTGTGTGACCGGGAGGCTGATATCTATGAATATCTCGCTTACCAGCAGCAGCATCAACATCGCTTTGTGGTGCGCGCCTCCGATAACCGTAATGTCCTCGACGACGAGACCTCGACAGGCAAACTGCATGATGTGCTGCAGGCACTGAAGCCCGTGGCGTGTTACCAGGTCTATGTGGCTCAGCGAGGTGGACGACCGGCCCGAACCGCCCATGTAGCCTTGAGCTATACCCAGCTGACCATCAAAAAGCCACAACGCGCCAACGCGGAGAAAACCCTGACGTTGAACGTGGTGTACTGTCAGGAAGTCGATCAGGACAGGAAAGACCCATTGCAGTGGATCCTGTATACATCAGAGCCGCTGCCTGATGCCGCAGCCGCCCTGCGTATTGTCCGTTTTTATGAGCTACGCTGGCGAATTGAGGAGTTCCATCGGGTGTGGAAATCCGAAGGCACCAAGGTGGAAGACGTGCGCATGCAGACTCGGGAAAACCTGCGCCGGATAGCGGTGGTGAAAGCGTTCATCGCCGTTCGCTTGATGCAGTTGAAAGAAGTGGCGCAGAATCGGGAAGATGCAAAAGCGGTGAGCTGCGAATGCCTGCTGCCCTCGATTGCATGGCGATTGCTCTGGCGTAAGACAGAGAAGAAGGCAGCCTTCCCGACACATCCCCCTTCGCTGTACTGGGCCTATTACGCTCTGGCCCGACTTGGCCGCTGGCATAACACCGCCAGGAATGGTCGGGTAGGAACGAAAGCGCTGTGGAGTGGCTGGTTCACCCTGATGAATTACGTCGAGTCCTATGAGTTGTTCCATGGACTCGACTTGTGACTAAGAGACAGGCTTATAGCTGACAGCTTACGGCTGCTGCTTTTATAAGAAAGCTTTCGCTTCTTCCCGCACCTGCTCAATCCGCTCTTCCAGCTCCAGTAATTCCGGCTCCAGATGATCGAGCGGTTGCTTGTCGAGCAGAGCCTGTTCCAGCCCGGCCAGCAATGACTGCAGCTGAGGCACACCGCAATAAAGGGTACCGCCGTGCAGCTTGTGCAGCGGTCCGTAGAGTGTTTCACTACTTAACTCACCGGCCAGAGCCGCACTCAGCACAGGTGAAAACTCATCCAGACTCTGCAGCAGCAAGCTCAGCATTTCTTTAGCCAGTGTTTCCCGCTCACCTGCTCTTTGCAGGGCCTGAGTCCAGTCGATAAGCCCGGTCGTTTTGGGCTGGCGGGCACAATGGCTGATAATGCGTGCAAGAATAGCTTCGTCAATCGGCTTGGCCAGATAATCATCCATGCCCTGACCCATAAGCCGGTCACGCTCGCCGGCAATGGCATGAGCAGTGACCGCCACTATGGGGGTGGTGGCATTGAGTCCGCCCTGACGGCGAATTTCCTGCGTGGCCTGAATACCGTCAAGCACCGGCATCTGAATATCCATAAAAATAATATCGTAGTGATTGGCCGTGGCCAGATTGAGTGCATCCTGGCCATTGCGGCCGGTATCCACCTGGCTGACCAGCTCACCCAGCATGGCACTGATAAGTTTGAGGTTGGCCGGGTTGTCGTCTACTGCCAGCACTCGCAGTGGTTGCTTGCTGGCGGGCGGAGGCAGGGCAATGGGGACCGACGGCTCCTCATTCTGGCTGCGTGGTCCGGCAAGAGCATGGGCCAGTTTCTGATAGTGCGCCGGTTTGCTCAGGCAGTGGCTGGCACCGGCGGCCAGCAAGGAGTCGCTCAAGGTTGGATCGGTAGAGCTCAGCAAAATAACGGTCTGATTTTCAAAAGCCAGCTGGCGCTTCAGCTCCTGCTCCATCTGGCTGGGCAGAGCATGAGGTCCAAAGCCCAGCAGGGCGATATCAATGGGCTGATCAGCATCAGGCTCATACAATACCTGCATATCCCATTCCCGCAGCAGGGCACTGGTGGCCCGGCGACTGAAGCCGTCTTCTTCCTGATATAGCACCGTCTTGCCTGCCAGCTCCGCCAGCGGCAAAGGCTCTGCCAGAGGCAGGGCAGCTTTATTCAGCTCCAGGGTAAAGCTGAATACCGAGCCGGTGCCGGGCTCGGAATACAGCTCGATGTCACCGGCCATTTGATGTACCAGCTTTTGGGTAATTACCAGTCCAAGGCCGGTACCGCCATAGCGGCGGGAAATACTGGAGTCGGCCTGATTAAACGCCTGAAACAGCTGGCGGCGCTGGTTGTCGGAAATGCCGATGCCGGTATCCTGTACATGAATGCACAGGCCGGTGCGCTCGGGCTGGCCAGCGGGGCGGGCGTCTACGCGAATATCCACGTTACCCTGCTCGGTAAATTTAATGGCGTTGCCCACCAGGTTGTTGAGCACCTGCTGCAGCCTGAGCGGATCACCCACCAGGCTGTCGTGCACAGCGGCATCAATGCGCAAAGACAACTCCAGCCCCTTGTCATGAGCACTGGGTGCCAGCAGCACCATGACTTCCTGCAGCGTGTCACGCAGAGAAAACGGAATTTGCTCCATTTTCAGCTTGCCTGCTTCCAGCTTGGAAAAATCAAGAATGTCATTAATGATGCCAAGCAGGTTTTGCGCGGAGCGCTCTATGGTCTTGAGGTAATCGAGCTGACTGGCGGTGAGTTTGGTTTTTTGCAGCTGGCGGGCAAAGCCGATCACGCCGTTCAGCGGCGTGCGCAGCTCGTGGGACATGTTGGCCAGAAACTCGGTTTTAACCCGGGCCGCTTCCTGAGCCCGCTTTTTGGCCATATCCAGCTCTATGTTCTGTATTTCTATCTGCTCCAGGGTTTCGCGCAGATCTGACGTGGCCTGATCAATGTTTTGCTGCATTTCATCATGATATTCCGACAGCGACTTGGCCATGGCGTTGATGCCGTTTTTGAGCATTTCCAGCTCACCGGTAAACTCGCCGCTGACCCGGGTATCGAGCCGGCCTTCCCGAATTTTGTATACCGCACTTACCATGTCGGTAATAGGCTGAGACACCCCCTTGATCAACCGTACGCCGAACAGGGCGCTGACACACACACCCAGCAGTACGATCAGGCCGGCAAAAAAGGTATCGCGATAATGCAGCAGCATGGCTGAATCATCGGTCAGCTGCATGGCTACATAGCCCAGAGGGTGAGTGGCTGATTCGTCCCACAGAGCGTCGGCGCGGGTGGCGTCGGTCAGCACCGGAGTGCGTAAAATAATACCGTCTTCACGGCTGTCCACATTGGTGGTGGAGGGAATCACCATGCCGTCCGGCAGCCGCAATAATTTATAGTCTTTATGGTAATTGGAGGTAACCAGCAATTTGCCGTCGGCATCAAACAGCGCGATGGACGTCACCAGGGGCGTATTATTACGGTGAATATTGCTGAGCAGCCGGTTGAGTGCCTCGCGGTTGCGAGCCGTCAGGGCCAGTTCACTGGCCAGCGCCAGCGGCTCAATCACGTTGACCCCTTCCTGGATCAGGGCATCTTCCAGCTGCTGATAGCGGTTTACGGAAAAGTACCCCGCCAGCAAAATGCCGATAATCAGGGTGGGAATAATGGTAAAGGCCAGTACCCGGGCTCGCAGGCCATATTTGGTCATAATCGGCTTATGTGGGAGAATATGCGTTTAAAAGACAGTAGTCTCATGATGACATAGCCGGTTCGAGGGCTCCACGTTTTATGGTTCAGTTCTTCAAAGTCAAAAAGCCTTCAGCACCGGCCAAAGCGCCTCTGGATATTCATATTCTTGAGCTTAACGGCCATGGTATGGGCGTGGCCCGTCATCAGGGCAAACCCCTGTTTGTGGCCGGCGTTCTGCCCGGGGAACAGGTGCGGGTACAACTGACCACGCAAACCAGTCGTTATGCCACTGCCACGCTGCAAAAGGTACTTAGCGCCTCACCGGATCGGGTAAAACCTTTCTGTGCACATATTAACGACTGCGGTGGCTGTAATTTGCAGCAGCTGCCTTCCAAAGGACAGCGCCGGTTAAAGCAAAAAGCAGTATTAAGCCTGTTCAGTCGTCACGGCATTGATGATCTGCCCGCTACCGAGTGGTTATATGGCGCAGAACAGGGTTATCGCCGGGCAGCCCGGCTGGCCATTCGCCGCCAGGGTAAGGGCGTGGCACTGGGGTTTCGTCAGCCTCAGTCTCATGATCTGGCAGAAATCGCTCATTGTGGTGTACTCACTCCCTTGCTGTCGGAGCTGATTGCGCCACTGCGGCAGTTACTTAACCGTCTGCGCGCGGTAAAACAACTGGGGCACCTGGAGCTTTACCATGCGGCCGAGGGGGTGGCGCTGCTGCTGCGGCACAAGGGCGCATTGCCGGCGGCAGATCTGGATATACTGCTGACCTTTGCTCAGCAGCGTAACCTGGCGCTGTTTTTACAGGACGATGCTGGCCGGCGGCCTTTACATGTGCCGTTTCCGCTTTATTATCAGTTGGATAATCTGAAACTTGCATTCACACCCGGTGATTTTATTCAGATCCATGATGAGCTGAACAGTCGCATGGTGCAGCAGGCGATAAACTGGCTGGCCCCCGAGCCCGGCACGCCGGTGTTGGATTTATTTTGCGGTATTGGTAATTTCAGTCTGCCCCTGGCTGCTGCCGGTCATCCGGTGACGGGCGTGGAAGGCGTAATGGAAATGGTGGAACAAGCCAGAGGCAATGCTGAAGATAATCAGCTGGCGCAGGCGCGCTTTTACCGCGCCGATCTGGCTGCCGACTTTACGCAGGAGCCCTGGGCCAGGGAAGGGTTTTCCCAGGTGCTGCTTGATCCCGGGCGGGCGGGGGCAGAACAGGTGATGCCCTACCTGGTGGCGCTGGCCCCTGAGCGGTTACTGTATGTATCGTGCAACCCCGTTACCCTGGCCCGGGACAGTGAAGTCTTACTGGCCGGAGGCTATCGCCTGAGCCGGCTGGGGCTTATCGACATGTTTCCCCACACGCCCCATTGTGAAGCAATGGCGCTGTTTGAACTGACTTAAGGACGCTTATGGTTGCCGTGCGCGAAACTCATCTCAAGTCGAGCTTCTGCCTGCAGGAGTGGGCCGATGGCCTTCCGGTAGACGTTAATGAGCGGGCACGGCTGAAAGCCATTTATGAGTATTGCCGGCAGTTGGACATCAGCCCTGACGGCAGTGCTCGTCTGCTGGCACAGGGTGTGGAAATGGTCGGTATTCTGCTGACCTTGAGTATGGATGCCGACACCCTCAAATCGGCTTTGCTATACCCGTTTCTCGAATATAAGGCGCTGACCCCCGAACAAGTTCAGGAAGATTTCGGCGATAACATCTGCCGCCTGCTGCAGGGGGTGGCCGATATGGAAGCCATTCGTTCGCTGCAGCACGTGCACGGCGACAAGGGTAATGAGGCTCAGGCCGACAAGGTGCGGCGCATGCTGCTGGCCATGGTGGAAGATGTGCGCGCCGTGGTGATCAAGCTGGCGGAGCGCATCACCTGCCTGCGTGAGGTGAAGCGCGCCGATGAGGAAACCCGGGTGCTGGTAGCCAAGGAAATTGCCAACATCTACGCGCCGCTGGCCAATCGGCTGGGTATTGGTCAGCTTAAGTGGGAGCTGGAAGATCTGTCATTTCGCTATCTGCACCCGGATACCTACAAGCGCATTGCTAAGTTGCTGGATGAGAAGCGGCTGGCCCGGGAAGCCTATATCAGTGACTTTGTCGCCGGCCTCAAGACAGCACTGAATGACGCCGGGGTCGAAGCCGAGGTGTATGGCCGGCCCAAGCATATCTACAGTATCTGGCGCAAAATGCAGAAGAAGAGCCTCGACTTTGACGAGCTGTTTGATGTGCGCGCGGTGCGGGTGGTCACTCACAGATTACAGGACTGCTACGCCGCCCTGGGCATAGTGCATACCCAGTGGCGGCATATTCCCCGGGAATTTGACGACTATGTTGCCAATCCCAAGCCCAATGGTTATCAGTCCATTCATACCGTGGTGATTGGGCCTGAAGGCAAAACCGTGGAAATTCAGATCCGCACCGAGCAGATGCATCAGGATGCCGAGCTGGGGGTGGCCGCACACTGGAAATATAAAGAAGGTCCGGGCAGCGGCAAGCAGGGCGGCTATGAAGAAAAAATTGCCTGGCTGAGAAAACTGCTGGCCTGGCAGGAAGACATGGCGGAAAGCGGCTCTCTGGTGGATGAGCTGCGCAGTCAGGTGTTTGAAGACAGAGTCTATGTGTTTACGCCCAAAGGAGATGTGGTGGATATGCCCGCCGGGGCCACGCCGCTGGACTTTGCCTACTATGTGCACAGTCAGGTCGGGCACCGTTGTATCGGAGCCAAAATCGACGGACGCATAGTGCCCTTTACCTATCAGCTGCAAACCGGCGATCAGGTGGAGATTATCACTCAGAAGCAGCCGAACCCCAGCCGGGACTGGATGAATCCCAATCAGGGCTTTTTGCGTACCTCCCGTGCCCGTTCCAAGGTCGCCACCTGGTTCAAGAAGCAGGACAGGGACAAGAACATCATTGCTGGTCGCGAGCTGCTCGACAAGGAGCTGGAGCGGCTGGGTATGGGCTTTGCCAGCCTGGATAAAAAGACCCTGGAGCGCTTTAATGTGACCAGCCTGGATGATCTGCTGGCCGGCATTGGCGGCGGTGATCTGCGCATCAATCAGCTGCTCAACTACCTGCAGAGCCAGCATAAAAAGCCCACCAGCGAAGAGCAGGATCAGCAGGTGTTGCGGGAGCTGGAGCAAAAAGCACTTAAAAAACCGCAAGACACCAAACCTAAAGGCCATATAGTGGTGCAGGGAGTGGGTAATCTGCTGACCAATATTGCCCGCTGCTGTCAGCCCATTCCCGGGGACGAAATCACTGGTTTTATTACTCAGGGGCGGGGTATTTCCATTCACAGGGCCGACTGTGAGCAGCTCAAGGAGCTGGCACTGCAGCACCCCGAGCGGGTAGTGGATGCGGTGTGGGGAGAAGACAATGGTGGCGGTTATCAGCTGACGCTGCGGGTGGTGGCCAATGACCGCTCCGGCCTGCTGCGAGACATCACTACCATACTGGCCAATGAAAAAATTAATGTACGGGGAGTGAACAGCCGCATTAACCGCAAGCAGCAGACCGCCACCATCGACATGGATCTGGATGTTTTTAACATTGATACCCTGAGCCGTACTCTGGCTCGTATCAGTCAGCTGCCTGATGTGCTGGAAGCCCGCCGGCTGTAAATCAACTACGGAACTCAAGCATGACACAGCAACACTATTCTCTGGACGATCTGCTGGGCATTATGGCTGCTCTGCGGGATCCGCAGCGGGGCTGCCCCTGGGATCTGAAACAGGACTTTGCCAGCATAGTGCCTCACACCCTGGAAGAGGCCTATGAGGTGGCCGACACCATTGCCCGTGAGGCCTGGAATGAACTGCCCGGTGAACTGGGAGATCTGCTGTTTCAGGTGGTGTTCTACTCCCGTCTGGGAGAGGAACAGTCTCGTTTTGATTTTAACGATGTGGTGCAGGCCATCAGCGCCAAGCTGGTCAGCCGTCACCCCCATGTGTTTGGCGACAAACAACTCAATGACGAAGCCGCCATTAAAGCCAACTGGGAAGCCACCAAGGCCGAAGAGCGTAAAGCGAGAGACGCTGCCGCCACGAGCGCTCTGGATGATATTCCCCTGGCCCTGCCGGCGCTGAGCCGGGCCAACAAGATGCAAAAGCGCTGTGCTGCCGTGGGCTTTGACTGGAATGAGCTGTCTCCTGTGGTCGACAAAATTCGCGAAGAGCTGGATGAAGTCATGGAAGAAATAAACCAGCCTGAGCGCGATGACGACCGCATTGCCGATGAGCTGGGCGACCTGCTGTTTGCTACTGTTAATCTGGTACGTCACCTTAAGCAGGAGCCGGAAAGTGTGTTGCGCCGGGCCAATAGCAAGTTCGAGCGCCGCTTTCGGGCAGTGGAGCAAATGCTGACGGAGCGGGGCAAAAACTGCCAAAGCAGCTCGCTGGCAGAAATGGATGACTGCTGGAGACGGGTTAAACAGCAGGAAGGCTGAACTCAATATTCAGCGGTGCTGGCCGATAACCAAGGCAGTTGAGGAGATGCTCCATGAATTATTTTCCCTTATTGCTTTTGTGTGCAGCGCTGCCTTTATGGGCCGCGGAGACGCCTGCCGGTGCCGGCCAGACGGATGTTGCCAGAGTGCTTGACGGTTTGAAAGCCGTGCCCTTGTACGAAGAAGACGAGCTGATCCTCCTGATTAATAACAACCAGCATCTGCAGCGGGTGCGGGATCGGGACGAGTGTCAGCTGGTGCAGGATATTGAAGCCCGGGCCGAGGTGCTGCGGCTGCCTTCTTATCAGTTTTTGTGGGGCGATATGCTGGCCTGGGGTGTTTGTGTGCCTGCGGAACCGCGCCGTGGTCTGCAAATGATGTGGTCAGCGGCCCGCCAGGGCATGCCGGCGGCACTGGAGCAACTGGGGCGTTATTATTATACCGGCACCCTGGTGCAGCAGAACCGGGAACGAGCCGCCCCCTTGATGCAGGAAGCAGCCAGTCTGGGCTTTGAAAAAGCGCAGTTCACCTGGGCTGCCTGGCTGCTGGAAGGGGCGGGCAGCCCGCTCGATTATCCCCAGGCCTATCTCTGGCTTAAGCAAATTGTCACTGACGACAAGAGCAAATATCAGCAGGCCGAGCGTCTGACTCAAGGACTGGCCAAACGCATGCCGGCCCAGAAGGTAAAAGAGCTGAATCATCAGCTGCTTTATTAAACGGGCTGACATTTAATGTCAGTTTTTATCCTGAATGTGTATCATGTGCATATGTTCGCCCCCATTATCAGGACATTACTAGCATGAAGCTGACGACCTATACCGACTTTGGCCTGCGGGCCCTGATGTATCTTGCTACTCTGCCAGAGGGAGAGCTGACCAGTGTGGCCAAGGTGTCGGCTTTGTATGATGTGTCCCGTAATCATATGGTCAAAGTTATTAACCAGCTGGCCCGGGAAGGGTATATTTATGCCCTGCGTGGCAAGAACGGCGGCATTCGGCTGGCCCGGGAACCCGGGCATATCAATATCGGACGAGTAATCCGGCTGCTGGAAAATAATCTCAGTGGCATAGACTGTGGCCGTCCGGCCTGTCATCTGGTGCCTGCCTGCCGGTTAAGAAGCGCGCTGGCCGAGGCCATGGAGGCGTTTTTGCAGGTGATGGAACAATATACTCTGGCTGATCTGATCAGCAACCGCGATGAACTGCTGCCTATTTTCAGCCACCTTGAATCAGAAAGCCTGCGCCGCAGCGCAGGCTGAACGCTGCTTAACGCCCCGGTAAATAATACTGGGGCTGTACCCGTACCTGCTTGATCACGTTATTTTCCACTTCCAGAATTTCTATCGGATAGCCCGCCACCCGCAGGCCGATATTGGCCTCTGGAATGTCTTCCAGATATTCCAGAATCAATCCGTTGAGTGATCGGGGGCCATCGGTCGGCAGATCCCAGCCCAGCTCCTTGTTCAGATCCCTGATGCTGGCGGTGCCTTCAATCAGATAGGAGCCGTCGTCCTGAGGCTGAATTTCATCACTCAGAGTCGGGCTGATCGTAGTGGTAAAGTCACCGACAATTTCTTCCAGAATATCATCCAGGGTGATCAGACCCTGAATATCGCCGTATTCATCCACAATCAGGCCAATACGCTCCTTGTTGCGCTGAAACTTGAGCAGCTGCACGTTGAGCGGCGTGGCCTCGGGAATAAAGTAAAGCTCCCGGGCGGCGCGCATCAGGCTGGGTTTGCACAGCTCTTCTTTAGCCAGCAGGCGCAGCGCGTCACGAGCATGAATAAAGCCCAGCGCATCGTCGATATTATCCCGGTACAGCAGCACCTTGGTATGGGGGCTTTGCAGCAGACGGCGGTTAATGCTTTTCCAGTCCTGAGTGATGTCGATGCCGTAAATTTCATTACGCGGCACCATGATATCGTCCACGGTCACCTTTTCCAGATCCAGGATGGACACCAGCATGTCCTGGTGGCGACGAGGAATAAGACCGCCGGCTTCGTTCACTATGGTGCGTAATTCTTCAGAGCTGATGGCAGTGTCCTCGCCTCCCTTGGGGTTGATGCGAAACAGCGCCAGCAGGCCGTTGGAGATGGCGTTGATGGCCCATACCGCGGGGTAGAGCAACACCATCAGTGGCCGCAGAATAATGGAAGCAGGAAAGGCGACCTTTTCCGGATAGAGTGCGGCCAGAGTCTTGGGAGTCACTTCCGAGAAAATCAGTACTGCCAGGGTCAGACCTATGGTGGCCACCGCCACACCGTAATCACCAAACAGCCGAATGGCCAGCAGAGTGGCAATGGCTGAAGCCAGAATATTGACCAGGTTGTTGCCAATCAGGATCAGGCCTATTAACCGGTCAGGGCGGGACAGCAGTTTCTCAACCCGGGTAGCGGCCTTATGGCGATTTTGTACCAGATGTCGCAACCGGTAGCGATTGAGCGACATCATGCCGGTCTCTGAGCTGGAGAAAAAGGCGGAAACAAACAGTAGTGTAATCAGGATGCCGGTTAAGGCACCCGTCGATATGTCGTCCAAACAGACCGTCCTGTGTAAAAAACCTGATCAATTTCTACGAGTTTGCCGAAAGTCTGTCAAGAACCGAGCAATACTTCCCGAACAAAGCGACTGCCAAAATAAGCCATGGTCAGCAGCAAACTGCCGGCCACACTGGTCCAGATAACCTTGCGGCCACGCCAGCCAAGCCGGTGATGGCCCCACAGCAGCCCCACATAAACACACCAGGCAATGATGGTGAGCACGGCCTTGTGTACTTTGCCCGGGCTGAACATTTCCTGCAGAAAAAACAGGCCGCTGGAAATGGACAGCGTCAGTACCACCACACCGGCAAAAATCAGCCGGAACAGATAGCGCTCCAGCGTCATCAGCGGCGGCATGGCAGGCAGATTGGTCAGCTTGTGTTTTTTCAGCCGGTTATCAAGAAAGCCCAGCAGAATGGCCAGCAGGCAGGCAATGGCCAGCAGCGAATAGGACATCAGGCCCAGCGTAATGTGCACCAGCACTTCGGGGCGGGTTTCCAGATACATGGTGTAGCTGCCCGGTAACAGAATATCTGCCACCAGCAGCAAACAGGCAAAGCTGTACACCACCGGCATCAGCAGCCACACATTAAAGCGGGTGACCAGCACCGACATCAGGCCGGCCACAATCAGACTGACCAGAGACGCCACATTAAGCATGCTGAGGTTCTGCCCCGGCACCAGTATTACTGTGTCTATCAGCCAGGCACCATGCAGCAGCAGGGCAAAAACGGCAGCCAGCAGGCCGTAACGACGGCTTTTGTTGTGTGGGGTAAACAGGTTATGCACACAGGCAAAGGCCGCCAACAGGTAAAATGCCATCGCCAGAACAGCAAGCAATTCCATAATGAATGTCAGCCATTTATCGGAAATATAAAAAGAAAAGTCAGTATACCCTCAAGCGCTTGCCCATCGCCAGCCGGGTTCGCTTAAGTTCGGGGCCTAACTTGGTTATACTGGTCGCAATTTTCGCCATTAGCGGACGCAGTTCATGTTTGAGAATCTCACAGAAAGGCTGTCGCGCACGCTGAAGAACATCAGCGGCCGCGGACGCCTCACCGAAGAAAATATCAAGGAAACCCTGCGCGAAGTGCGCATGGCTCTGCTGGAAGCCGACGTGGCCTTGCCGGTAGTGCGCGAATTCGTCAACCGGGTAAAAGAGCGGGCAGTTGGCCAGGAAGTGTCCAAGTCGCTGAGTCCGGGCCAGGCTTTTATCAAAATTGTGAATGCCGAGCTGGTCTCTGTGATGGGCGAAGCCAATGAGGCGCTGGACCTGGCGATAACACCGCCGGCGGTAGTACTGATGGCCGGTCTGCAGGGGGCGGGTAAAACCACCTCTGTGGGCAAGCTGGCCAAATACCTGAAAGAGCGCGAGAAGAAAAAAGTGCTGGTGGTCAGTGCCGACGTCTATCGTCCGGCCGCAATCAAGCAGCTCGAGACCCTGGCCGCCGACCTCGACGTGGAATGCTTTCCCAGTGATATCAGTCAGAAGCCGGTAGACATTGGCCGCAACGCAGTAGATTACGCCCGCAAGAAGTTCTTTGATGTGGTGCTGGTGGATACCGCCGGTCGTTTGCATGTCGACGAAGACATGATGACCGAAATTCAGCAGCTGCACGGTGCCATTAATCCGGTAGAAACCCTGTTCGTGGTGGATGCTATGACCGGTCAGGATGCGGCCAACACCGCCAAGGCCTTCAGTGAAGCGCTGCCGCTGACCGGTGTTATTCTCACCAAGGCCGATGGTGATGCCCGGGGCGGTGCCGCCCTGTCTGTGCGCCATATTACCGGCAAGCCCATCAAGTTTATCGGTATGGGTGAAAAGGTGGATGCGCTTGAGCCTTTCCATCCAGACAGAGTGGCTTCGCGCATTCTGGGCATGGGCGATATGTTGTCTCTGATCGATCAGATGGAGCGGTCGGTCGACAAGAGCAAAGCCGCCGAGATGGCGAAGAAGCTCAAAAAGGGCAAGGGTTTTGATCTGGAAGACTTTCGTGATCAACTGGTGCAGATGCGCAGCATGGGCGGCATGATGAGCCTGATGGACAAGCTGCCGGGCATGAGCCAGCTGCCCGACAACGTCAAGGATCAGGTGAACGACAAGCTGACCGTACGCATGGAAGCCATTATCAACTCCATGACTCCCAAGGAACGCCGTCGTCCCGAACTGATTAAGGGCAGCCGCAAGCGCCGCATTGCTTTGGGATCCGGCACTGACGTGCAGGAAGTGAACAAGCTGCTCAAGCAGTTCACCCAAATGCAGAAAATGATGAAAAAAATGTCTGGCAAAGGCGGCATGCGCAAAATGATGAGCCAGATGCAGGGCATGATGGGGCCGGGCGGCCTGGGTGGCGGCGGTCGCCGCGGCCCGTTCTGAACCGGTACTGAATTTGCCGCCGGGTTTCACCGGTGGCATTACGTGGTTGCGCAGTTCCCTTTTGGTTGCATTCTCGCCTGTTCAGAGTACAATTGCGCGGCTTATTTTAAGCTGAGGTTCGCACTGTTGGCGAACCTTGTTCGTTTCAAGTGAATAGAGGACGATATGGTAACCATTCGTTTACAACGTGGTGGCGCGAAAAAGCGTCCGTTCTACCAGGTAGTAGTTGCAGACAGCCGCTACGCTCGCGATGGTCGTTTCATCGAGAAAGTAGGCTTCTTCAACCCGCTCGCTGCCGGCCAGGCTGAAAAGCTGCGTCTGGACATCGAGCGCATCAACCACTGGGTAGGTCAGGGTGCAAGCCTGTCCGAGCGCGTGGCCAAGCTGGTCAAAGACGCTTCCAAAGCCGCTGCCTAAGTCGGTCGGGCGAGGAGGGAAAGGTGAGTGAACCTATCGTAGTAGGCCGCCTGGGTGCTGTTTACGGCATTAAAGGCTGGTTGAAAATCAACTCCTTTACCGAACAGCCCGATGGCATTTTCGATTATCAGCCCTGGCTGATAAAAGATGGCAAAGGCTGGCGTGAAATTCAGGTCACCGGATGGAAACGCCACAATCAGAGTCTGATTTGCAAGCTGGCCGATATTGACCAGCGTGAAGAGGCTCAGGCACTGACCGGTGCCGACATTGCAGTCAGCGCCGAGGCATTGCCCTCGTTGCCGGCGGATGAATTTTACTGGCGCGATCTGGTTGGCTGTCGAGTGAGCAATACACGGGGTTACGACCTGGGTGTGGTGTCTCAGTTGATGGAAACCGGCTCCAATGACGTGCTGGTGGTCAAAGCCAATGCCAATGATGCATTTGGCCAACGGGAACGGTTAATTCCGTTTCTGGAACAACAGGTGATCAAGTCTGTGAATATTGCGGACCGAATCATTGAAGTAGAGTGGGATCCGGATTTTTAATCCCGGTCGTCCTGCGCGGAGAGAATCATGTGGATAGGGGTTGTCAGCCTCTTCCCGGAGATGTTCCGGGCAGTCAGTGACTACGGGGTGACCGGTAGGGCCGTGAAAGACGGTCTGCTGACATTTGAAAGCTGGAATCCGCGGGATTTCACCCGGGACAAACACCGCACTGTCGATGACAGACCCTACGGGGGCGGACCGGGCATGCTGATGATGGTGCAACCATTGCGCGACGCCATAGCGGCGGCGCGGGCAGCAGCGGGCGAGGGCGCAAAGGTCATTTACCTTTCACCTCAGGGCCGCAAGCTGGATCAGCAAGGTGTATGCGAACTGGCGCAACAGGAAAAATTGATCCTGGTGGCCGGACGCTATGAAGGTGTGGATGAGCGCGTAATTGAAGCCGATATCGATGAAGAATGGTCGGTGGGCGATTATGTACTCAGTGGCGGCGAATTGCCGGCCATGGTGCTGATTGATGCGGTGGCCCGAATGGTGCCCGGCGTATTGGGCGACATGGCCAGTGCGGAGCAGGACTCCTTCAGTGAAGGGTTACTGGATCATCCTCACTACACGCGCCCCGAGCAACTTGAGGGAATGGCCGTTCCTGATGTCTTGCTCAGTGGCAACCATGCAGACATAGCGCGCTGGAGAATGCAGCAGGCACTGGGCCGTACCTGGTCGAGAAGGCCGGAACTGCTTAATAACCTAGCTCTGACTGACGAGCAGGAACAGCTTCTTGCCCAATTTGTCCGCCAACAGCAGGACAAACAGTAGAGTTTTCAGTTTACCCTAGGTAAGGAAATATCATGAGCAATATCATCAAGCAGCTTGAAGAAGAACAACTGCGCAGCGACATCCCCGCTTTTGTACCGGGTGACACCGTGCGCGTACAGGTACGTGTAGTTGAAGGCGGTAAAGAGCGTCTTCAGGCTTACGAAGGCGTTGTTATCGCCAAGCGTAACCGTGGTCTGCACTCTTCTTTCACCGTGCGTAAAATCTCCAGCGGTGAAGGCGTTGAGCGTACCTTCCAGACTCACAGCCCGCTGATCGGCAGCGTGGAAGTGAAGCGTCGTGGCGCCGTGCGTCGTGCCAAGCTTTACTACCTGCGCGAGCGCTCCGGCAAGTCCGCTCGTATCAAAGAGCGTCTGGCCACCAAATAAGCCGAACCGGCTGTCGAACAAGGCCCGCATTTGCGGGCCTTTTGTGTTTCTGGCTCCCAGCTCTTTACCCTCCTTTTGGTTTCAGGCAAGACGGAGTATGATGCTTTACTTGTTTCTAATGTAACCAAGGATTTGTGATGCCGTTTACCGTATGGGGCCTGGCGGTGGCCCAGGCGCTGCTGATGTCGGGCAATATTTTGCTGGTGTCGGTGTCGGCACTGATCGGCCAGCAGCTGGCGGATGCCTCCTGGCAAATTACCCTGCCGGTAGCCTGCCAGTTTGCCGGCCTGATTGTAGCCACCCTGCCGGCAGCGCATCTGATGCAGCGGTTGGGTCGCAAGGCCGGCTTTATGCTGGGCAACCTGTTTGGCCTGCTCGGTGCCTGGGTGGCATTACAAGGGTTGATAGGCGAGAGCCTGAGCCTGTTTGCCTGCGGTACCTTTCTCACCGGCATCGCCATTGGGGTGGGCCAGCAATATCGCTTTGCCGCGCTGGAAGCCTGCGATACCGGCCAGCATGCCAGAGCCATCAGCCTGGTGATGGCCGGCGGCATTCTGGCCGCAGTCATTGGCCCCAATCTGGCTATCTGGTCTCAGGACTGGCACGCCGCCAGCCCTTATGCCGGTGCGTTTTATGGTCTGTTCGGCCTTTATGTGGTGGCGCTGCTGTTGATCCTGCTGCTGCCCCTGCCGGCCGCCACGCCGGTAAAACCCGGTGAGCGGCTGCGCTCTTATGGTGAGCTGCTGCGTCAGCCGCTGCTGCTGGCAGCGGTGGCCTCGGGCATGATTGGCTATGGCATTATGGTGCTGTTGATGACCGCCACGCCCTTGTCGATGGAGCATCACAGCCATGATTTTCCTGATACTGCCATGGTGATTCAGTGGCATGTGCTGGGCATGTTTGTGCCATCCTTTTTTACCGGTGGTCTGATTCGTCGCTTTGGCACCCGCACTGTGATCCTCTGGGGCTGTGCGGCTCTGCTGCTGAGTGTGGCCGTTAATCTGTCCGGGATCGGCTTCTGGCACTATTGGTGGGGCATGTTGCTGCTTGGGGTGGGCTGGAACTTTACCTTTATCGGTGCCACGCATCTGCTGACCTTCAGTTATCAGCCGGCAGAAAAAGCCAGAGTACAGGGCATGAACGAGTTTCTGGTGTTTACCGCGGCTGCTTTTGGCAGCCTGTTTGCCGGCCAGGGGGTGACCCTGCTGGGCTGGACCGGCCTGAACCTGTTTGCCCTGCCCTGGATCCTGCTGGTATTTGCCCTGATCTGGCGGCTTAATACTCGTGAGCCGGTGGCGGCCTGATTTTGCCTGGCCGTGCAGTCGCGTCGGCCAAAGGGCACTGTTTCCGCGGCACGCCGTGAATACCTCCCTGTAGGCTCCGTCGCGCCATCCCTGGCGCGAAGGGCCGCTGAAACAGATACCCTTTGTCCTCCTGACTCGCCACCGCGTAGCCGGATGCTCTTTCAACAGGCAATGCCGGAGTCAGCAGAAGCAGCAGCAGGGATTGCCGAAGCCGACCGTCAAATATCATGGATGACATTTGCCGAGCGTTACATGGAAGTACTTGAAGCGTGTCGGTGTAGGTAACCCTGTTGCTGCTTCTTACACGGCTCACAGCATAAAATGCCGGGCCAGCAGAGCGGCGGTGAAACTGGTTTTCAGATAAAAACCCCGGGGGCGGGTTTGAATGTAATTGCCGTCGGGGCCAATGGCATCGGTAAGGGCACGGCCGTTGGCGGCCTTGGGCCTGAGCTGCAGGGCCTGGCCATGGCGTGCGGTAATTTCCTGCACTCGGCCGAGGCTTATCAGCTCCATGATTTCTTCCCAGTCCTGGCGCAATAACCATTCTTCTTCTTCATTCGGCGTCCATAACAGTGGCTGGCCAATCAGCCGTTCGCCGGGGGGCATATCTCGTTCACCGATCACCGGAATCCATAACACCCTGGACAGCTTGTTGCGTACATTGCTGGTTTCCCAGCTGAGGCCAGCAATATTCAGCAACGGTGCAACGCACACAAAGGTGGTTTCCAGAGGCCGGGCGGCCGCGTCAAGCGGTATGGTTTTGAGCTCCACTCCGAGTTCGGGAAAGTCCTGTTCAGGTTTGGAGCCGGCACTGGCACCCAGGCTTAACTCCAGCAGCTGGCCAATCCAGCCTTTGTCCCGGCGCAGGTTGTCCGGCACCGGCTGGTTCAGATTATGAGCCAGAGCAGCCAGCGGAAGACCGGCCAGCTCCTGAGCATGCTCCAGCAATTGTGAGACGCTTTCAGGGCGCAAGATAGGGTTGTTCAAAAATCAATCACCTTGGTTTGTACTTGTTTCTGCCAGTGGTGACAGGCAGCAGACCGATCTTATACGGGTTTTACTCAGGTATGAACATACCGTTACACAAGCTTATCCACAGAAAAACTGGATAAGTGATATTCTGCTTCTTTCCGGACGTCATTTTGCTGCTGAGGCCAACAAAATGTGATGAGAGCGCTGCATGATCCGGCGGATCATTCACTAGTTTTGTGGATAACCCCAAAGTGGTTATTTATTGATCTGCGGTAGTTATCAACATGATTGATCCTGCAGGATCGCCTGATCAAAGATCCAGCCTGATCCATATGAGTGATATTAAGATATTGTTTTTTATATTATTTTTTTATTGTTTATGAAGTTGATCACAAAAGGCAACGCTTACAGCTCACCTGATTAAACTCGGCTATACCGTTTTTATCACAGTATTATTCACAGGTTCTGGGGGAAACCATTCGGCAAGTCAGGTTTTTTTGTTTATAACTGTTGACAAATTAAAGAGTTATTCAAGTCATGTCGTTATATGAATATGCAGGCTCGATTTGCCGGAAATGGGGGAATATGGAACAATCATTCCATGTTAGCTTTTTAGTCTGGTGATTGCGTGATAGATGGCGACGGATTTCGTCCCAATGTAGGCATAGTGATCTGCAATCGCAAAGGCCAGGTATTGTGGGCCAGACGCTATGGCCAGCATTCCTGGCAGTTTCCCCAGGGGGGAGTAGATGACGGTGAAAGCCCCGAACAGGCCATGTATCGGGAGCTGTACGAAGAGATAGGGCTTAAGCCCGAGCACGTTACCCTGTTGGCGGTGACGCGTCACTGGCTCAAGTACAAGCTGCCAAAACGCCTGGTTCGGTGGGACAGTAACCCTGTCTGCATTGGGCAGAAGCAGAAATGGTTTCTGCTGCGATTGGACCCGGAACAGGAACCACATATTGAGTTTGGTTGCCACGGGCATCCTGAGTTTGATGACTGGCGCTGGGTAAGCTATTGGTATCCGGTACGTCAGGTGGTGTCTTTTAAACGGGAAGTTTACCGGCGGGTGCTGCGGGAATTTGCGCCTATTGTCATGGCTGAGCAAAGTCGTAACCACCATGATCAGGGTCGTTACCGGTCGGAACAGGGACGCCAGCGGGACAGGCGCAGACGACACAGATAATCAAAAGGAGCGGCAGTGTTAAAGGAACTGAGGGAAATTGTCCAGCGGGTCACCTCCAGCTCCGACTTGAACGAAGCCATGGCGGAGCTGGCCCAGCAGACCCGTCAGGCTATGCTGGCCGACTGCTGCTCTATTTATCTGCGCCGGGAACAGGACGCCTTCTATCTGCTGGCAGCCACTGACGGTCTGGCACCCCAGGCCGTGGGTCGTGCCCGTATTCCTCTCGGAGAAGGTATAGTGGGCCTGGTGGGTGAAAAAGAAGAGCTGATCAACCTGGCAGATGCCCGCCTTCATCCTCGCTTCAAATACCTGCCTGAAGCCCGCGAAGACAAATTCCGCTCCTTTCTGGGTGCTCCCATTATTCATCAGCGTAAAACCCTGGGTGTGCTGGTGGTTCAGCAAAAACAGGTACGCCTGTTTGAAGAAGGAGAAGAGTCCTTTCTGGTGACGCTGGCGGCTCAGCTGGCTACCGTGATTGCCCATGCCGAAGCCAAGGGCAACCTTAAGTCACGCAACTGGCGGGGGATGCTTAAAGGACTGGCGGGATCGCCCGGGGTGGCCATCGGCAAGGCCTGGGTCTGGCGGCCCAGAGTTGAGTTGCACAAGGTGCAGCTGCGCCGGGCGGATGATCTACCAATGCAACACCAGCGCCTCGATAAGGTACTGCAGCAGGTAGAAGAAGAGCTGGACAGCATGGCACTGCGCTTTCAGGAGTCTTCGTCTGCCGAGTCCATCGCCGTTTTTGAGGTGTATCAGTATATTCTCAAGGATCCGGTATTCATTGGCCTGATTCGGGATGAAATAGAGCAAGGCTGGACTGCCGGCAGCGCGGTCAAACGCGTGTGCGAACAGCAAATTGCCCAGTTTGGTGACATGGCAGACCTGTATCTGCGTGAGCGTGCCGCCGATATTCGGGATTTGGGCCAGCGGCTGCTGACCCGGCTGATCCACGAAGATGAAGGCCCCCTCAGCCTGAGCGAGCCCATGGTGCTGGTAGCGGATGAGATCAGTGCCACCCTGATCGCTGAAATACCCCGTAATAAGCTCAAGGCCATAGTGTCAGCAAAGGGGTCCATTAACTCACATGCCGCTATTCTGGCCCGGGCTATGGGGATACCGGCAGTGATGGGTATTGATCATTCCTTTGAGCTGCTGGAAGAGCGGTTGATGGTAGTGGATGGTTACACTGGTGAATTGCTGGTGGAACCACCGGTATCGGTATTGAAAGAATACCGCCGCATGATTGCCGAAGAAGCCCAGATGGATGAACTTTTTGCCACTGTGCGGTCCGAAGCATCCATTACGCGGGATGAGGTAAAAATCTCTCTCTTGCTGAATGCCGGCCTTAGTGCTGACGCTGATATCGCCATGAACGATACTGCTGACGGTGTCGGTCTGTTCCGTACCGAAATTCCTTTTATGATGCGCGACCGGTTTCCGTCTGAGCTGGAGCAGGTGCACAGTTATCGCCGGGTGCTCACCAGTTATGTGGGCAAACCGGTGTGCATGCGTACTCTGGACGTGGGCGGAGACAAGCAGCTGCCGTACTTTCCCATTGTGGAAGAAAATCCGTTTCTGGGTTGGCGGGGTATTCGCCTGACCCTGGATCATCCCGAGATCTTTCTGGTGCAGCTGAAGGCTATGCTCAGAGCCAGCATAGGGCTGGATAACTTATCCATTATGCTGCCCATGGTGGCCAGCCTGGAGGAAGTTCGCGTTGCCCGCCGGTTGCTGGACAGAGCCTGGCGTGAAGTCTCGATAGAAACCGCTGATGAACAAGGCATTATTCGTTATCCCAGTCTGGGGGTCATGATAGAGGTGCCTTCGCTGTTGTATCAGCTCACCGAGCTGGCCCCGCTGGTAGACTTCTGGTCGGTGGGCACCAATGATCTGACACAATATTTACTGGCGGTGGATCGTAACAATGGCCGGGTTGCGGATATTTATGACTCGCTGCACCCGGCGGTGCTCAGAGCGCTGCAGCAGATCATTGACACTGCCCGCAAGCATGCCCGGCCGGTGTCCATTTGTGGTGAGCTGGCCGGGGATCCCATTGGCGTACTGGTGCTGATGGCCATGGGCTACCGCCGCTTCAGCATGAACAACAGCAATATCATGCGCATTAAATACATAGTGCGGCAGTCGCGCATTGATGAGCTGCAGAAACTGCTGCAGGAAGCACTCAGCCACCGCCATACCGGAGCCTTCAAGGGCATCTTCGGCCGCTACCTGGAAGAGCGCGGCCTCGGCGGTCTGCTGCGCTCGGGGTTGTAGCGGTTCGCAGAGCGAAGCAGCAGCGCGGTTGCGCTGCGCCGACACGCTACAAGTACCTCCATGTAACGCTCGAAAATGCCATCCATGGCATTTAATGGTCGGCTCCGGCAATCCCCGCTTCTGCTTCGTCAGCCCCTGATGGTGAAGCAGTGCTTTTGGCATGACGAAATGCACAGGTCCACAGACACTCATCACGGTTTGCCTTACAATACCCGCTTTCCATTTTTCGGGGTAAGCGCATGTCTGATTCTCATTGGGTGTTTCCCGGTTTCGATCCCATTGCCATAGAGCTGGGGCCGTTGGCGGTGCACTGGTATGGCCTTATGTACCTGCTGGGGTTTGTATTTGCCTGGTGGCTGGGCAACCGGCGGGCGGCACAACCGGGCTCGGAATGGACCAAAGATCAGGTATCCGATGTGCTTTTCTACGGCTTTCTCGGTGTGATAGTGGGGGGCCGCCTGGGTTATGTGCTCTTCTATCAGTTCGACACCTTTCTGGCCGATCCGGTTTATCTTATCAAAATCTGGTCCGGTGGCATGTCATTTCATGGCGGCCTGGTGGGCGTGCTTACTGCCTTCTGGCTGTTTGGCCGCAAGCACAATAAAACCTTCTTTGCCGTGGCCGACTTTATCGCGCCACTCATTCCCTTTGGCCTGGGAGCCGGACGGCTGGGCAACTTCATTAATGGCGAACTCTGGGGCAGAGTGACCGATGTGCCCTGGGGCATTATTTTTCCGGCAGCGGGCATGCTGCCGCGACATCCGTCCCAGCTGTATCAGTTTGCCCTGGAAGGGGTGGTGCTGCTGATTATTCTGAATCTGGCCTGGCGTGCCCGTCCGCCCCGGGGCGTGATTTCCGGGCTGTTTTTGCTGTGCTACGGCTCGTTCCGCTTTTTGGTAGAGTTTGTACGCCAGCCCGATGCTCAGCTGGGATTGTATCTCGACTTTTTCAGTATGGGTCAGTTGTTGTCGTTGCCAATGATGATTGGCGGCGCCTTGATGTTATGGGCGGCCTGTCGTCGTCCCCACTGGTTTGGTAACGGAGCAAAAACCGCATGAAAGCCTATCTCGAGCTGATGCAGCATATTCTGGATCATGGTGAGCACAAAGAAGACAGAACCGGCACCGGTACCCTGTCGGTATTTGGCCATCAGATGCGTTTTAATCTGGCCGAGGGTTTTCCGCTGGTCACCACCAAAAAATGCCATCTCAGATCCATTATTCATGAGCTGCTGTGGTTTCTGAACGGTGATACCAACATCGCTTACCTTAAGGAAAACGGTGTCAGCATCTGGGATGAATGGGCTGATGAAAACGGCAGTCTGGGGCCGGTATACGGCAAACAATGGCGCAGCTGGGAAACCGCCGACGGCCGGGTTATTGACCAGATCAGCCAGGCTCTGGAAACCATTAAAACCAATCCTGACAGCCGCCGCATTATCGTTTCTGCCTGGAACGTGGGTGAGCTGGATAAAATGGCGCTGTCGCCCTGTCATACACTGTTCCAGTTCTATGTGGCCAATGGCAAATTATCCTGCCAGCTGTATCAGCGTAGCTGTGATGTGTTTCTGGGGCTGCCGTTCAATATTGCCAGCTATGCGCTGCTGACCATGATGATGGCCCAGCAGGCAGATCTTGAGCCGGGTGATTTTGTATGGAGCGGCGGTGACGTGCACCTTTACAGCAATCACCTGGAGCAAGCCCGGCTGCAGCTGAGCCGTGAGCCCAGAGCATTGCCCGTTATGCGACTGGCGCGCCGCCCGGATTCACTGTTTGATTATGTATATGAGGATTTTATTCTGGAAGACTACCAGCCTCACCCACATATCAAAGCACCGGTTGCCATTTGACAGATATTTGTTTGTAAATAAAGCTATACTTTAGTTTAACATTTCATTTTCATCGGAATTTACAAAACGTTTTGCACTTTGTTTCGGTATTCCCGAGGTATTAATCAGAAACAACCGATTATAACCTCTGTAACAAGCTGATTACACTCGGGCGATTCTTTGAGAAGGAGCTCGTTATGTCTCATGTGCTTAAACGCTTTCTGGCCATGGAGTCGGCCGGAGGTATTCTGTTAATTATTGCGGCCCTGATCGCCATGCTGATGGCCAATACCGGCTTGTCTGGTATGTATCAGGGCTTTCTTAATATGCCCATTCAGCTGCGCATCAGTGATCTCAACCTCGATAAACCCCTGCTGCTGTGGGTGAACGACGGCATGATGGCGGTATTCTTTCTGCTGGTCGGCCTTGAAGTGAAGCGGGAAATGGTGGAAGGCGCGCTGTCCACTCGTGAAAAAGCCATGTTCCCGGCTCTGGCGGCCATTGGCGGCATGGTGTTTCCGGCACTGTGGTTTATGTTGTTCAATCTGGGCGAGCCTGCCAACCAGAGCGGCTGGGCCATTCCGGCGGCCACTGACATTGCTTTTGCTCTTGGGGTGATGGCGCTGCTGGGCAAGCGGGTGCCGCTGACTCTGAAGATCTTTTTGCTGGCGCTGGCGATCATCGATGATCTGGGTGCCATCATTATTATTGCTCTGTTCTACAACCACGGCGTCGACTTTACCGCCATGGCGGTCGGTCTGCTGGGTATTATCGGTCTGGTCTGGCTTAACCGGGCCCGGGTCAGTAATCTGGTGCCCTATTTGCTGCTGGGCTGGATCCTGTGGGTAGCCGTGCTCAAGTCGGGCGTGCATGCCACCCTGGCCGGCGTGATCCTTGGGTTTCTTATTCCGCTTTATGGCCAGCGGTTCTCGCCGTCCAAACAGCTGGAGCACTTTCTTCATCCCTGGTGTGCCTTTGTGATCTTGCCGTTGTTTGCTTTTGTTAATGCGGGCGTATCACTGGAAGGTTTGTCGCTTGCCGATCTGACGTCGGCGTTACCGCTGGGCGTGATGGCTGGCCTGCTGCTGGGTAAACCCATGGGTATCTTTTTGGTCAGCTGGCTGTCGGTGCGGCTGGGTTATGCCCAGTTACCGGCGGGCGTGTGTTTTAAACAGATTTTTGCGGTGTCGGTGCTGTGTGGCATTGGCTTTACCATGTCTATCTTTATTTCTTCGCTGGCCTTTGCGGATCAGGTTCAGCTGGCCAATCTGTCGCGCCTGGGTATTCTGATGGGCTCGACACTGGCGGCGATCAGCGGATATGTGATGCTGAGGCGGGTGCTGCCAAAAAAGGAGCCGCTGAAGCGTAAGGTTCCGGCACACACACAACTGGTGTAACCATCACCTTTACCGATGATGAACCGGCCGGGTATAAAAACCCGGCCGGTTTCTTTATGATGGGGCATTGCATGGCGGAGACGACATATTGTCACACCTGAATTACAACCATCTTTACTATCTATCATTCTTAAATCCCTTTTAAATCAATATCTTAGTTTTATCTTTCTGCGTTAATGGCGACATTTTGGCGGCATTTGTTCAAGTGGCGACGCCATTGATCTGATTTGAAATTCTCATTCCCTCGCTTTCCAGGCGTGACGCGGCTTTGCGCTTGTCAGGTGGTTTGCCTGTGTCAGGCTAGTGCCCACGTAAACGGCACGAACGTCAGGCGGTGAGCGGGTTTACCGATCCTGCCGGTGATCTGCCGGCGCTGTAATTCTTTCATTTTCGTGCAATTTCCTTCATTGCTTGCAGATCCTCAGATCAACGCGAGATCCCAATAACGGCGGGGGCTGGCGGTTGGTTTTGCACACCCGCAGAATTTCATAATTTTTATGACGCAAAGCGCGAAGGCGGGCGCGGAGGAGCGCGGTTTTCGTGGGGTGAGTGCGTGCGTGGACGGTTTACGTGGCGTCGCTGGCCTGGGCGCTGCTGGGGTGCGGATACAAGAAGGCGGCCGCTGTGGGCCGCCTGGGTGGGTGTGTGGGGCTTAGCCGGTGAAGCTTTGCAGATTGCCCTTGATGGTGCCCACGTTGCCGGCGTGGCCGGCTACCTGGCCCTGCACGTTGGGCGGGGTGTTGTGGTTGGGGTGGGTGTGGTTGTCGAGCTTCTGCAGGGCGTTTTGTACCTCGGCCATCATGCTGATCATGAGGGCCAGCATGTTGTGGGTGCCGTTGCCCAGCACGATGCTGTTGCCCTTGATCACCTGGGCCTGGGCGGTGCTGCTGCGGGTGCCGGTGATCTGCTCGGTGGTGTTGCCCTGGGTGGTGCGCTGCTCATCGCCGGTGATGGTGGTGGTGCTGTTGCCGCCGATGCTGTGCTGGTAGTCGGCACCGGTGACGTCCACCCGCTCGCCGGCGGCCACCTGCTGCAGGTTGGCGAGGGTGGCCAGGGTGAGGTCGTCGCCGGCCAGCAGCTCAATAGCGCCCAGCGCCTCTATGAGTTTGCGGCCGGCCACTTCCTCGGTGCTGTGCTGGGCCACGGTGGTGTGCTGGTTGCCGAACTCGCCCTGGTAGTCGTCGGCCTGCTGGCTGAGCTGGGCGGCAATGTGGTGAATGGCCTGGTCGGTGGCCAGGGTGTGGTTGCCGGCGTTGTCGGTGCGCTGATACACCTCACCGCGCTGCTGGGTGAGCTGCTCGCCGGGCTGAATATCGGGCAGTGACCAGCCGCTGCCCAGCACGGTGCGGATGAAGGGCTGATCGGCACGGCCAAAGGCAAAGCCCAGCTCCACCAGGGTGCCTTCCACCGGGTACTGAAACTGGCCTTGTTCGGGGCCACCAAACAGCACAGGAACGGGCACGGCCTTAAACACGGGCACTTCGTCGTCGGGCTGGCCGTTCTCGTCCAGCTGTTGCACGTCCACGGCATAGCGGGGGCGGAACGGGTCGTTCAGCTCACCAGCCCGGGCGGTGTCGGCGGCGGCCACTACTCGGCCGAACACCGGCAGGTGAAAGCCGGCGGCCAGTTCGGGAAAGGACTGCTCCATCTGCCGCTGCTGGGCGGTTTTCTGCTTGCCCTGCCAGCGCAGGGTCATGTTGGTACCGTCGAACTCCAGATGAGTGATGCGGTGGCCATTGACCAGGGCACCGGGGCGCATGACGGGGGATACCAGCATGGTGAGACTGTTGCCACCGGCCTGTTGGCTGGTGATCTCGGCTTCCAGGGTTACTGCTCGGGAAGGCCAGCGGGAGTGCTGATAGCTGCCGGCATAAATATTGCCATCGGGTTGTTGGTACCAGCAGAACTCGGGGATTTGAAAGGCGCGACCGGCGTTCTGCAGCAACTGGGCACCGGTACCGGCGGTTGTGAAGTTGGGAATGGGGGTATCGACGTAACCGGCGTCGGGCAGCACAAAATTGAGCCCGGTCTCTTCGGCCAGCTCGGTGATCACGCTGCGAAAGGTGGCGTGCTGCTTGCTCATGGTAAACCGGAAGCCCAAGGCGCATGACAGCTCCTTTACCAGCAGACGGCTGTGGCCGTTGTCGGCGGGCTCGGCACGGGTGACGATGCCGGTAAACCAGCGGTGCAGGGTGGTGCCATAGCCCATGTCGAAGAGCACCAGGGTGTTGGGCTGCACGCTGCCCTGTACGGTCACAAATCCGCGACCGGCGGAAGAGAGCTCCAGTATCCATTTATCACTTACCAGATGACGTTCTTCGCCGTTAATGGTGATGCGTTTATTCAGTTTCATCTGGTTCTTCTTCCTTCTTTTTACCGGCTACTTTGTCGTCCAGGTACTTCAACACTTTTTCAGTCCTGCTCAGTTCTCGCTTTTCCTCTCCCTCTGCGGGTGGCGGCTGTACCGGTGTGGTGCCCTCGGTGCTCTGGGCAATGGTGGCTTCGGGTTTAGGGGCGCGTTGTTCGCGCTTTTCGGGTACCGAGAGGTGCTCGCGCAGGGTGAAGGACACACGCCAGGCCAGCAGTCCTTCCTGCTCGGGGGCCATGATGCGGCCGGCGAATTTCACCTGGTAGATTTTTACCGCCTCGGCCAGTTCGCAGCCGATGCGGTAGATTTTGCGGGCGTTGCCATCGCTTTTGTCCTGGGCCAGTTCAAACAGGCGAGCCAGAGCCATGGGATCCTTGAAAGGGATCAGCCCGGTGATTTGCAACTCCTTGCCTTTTTCACCCTGTTCGGCACCGTTGGTGCCGGAAGTCTGTCCGGAGGTGTCCTGTTCCTTGAATTCCATACTCAGGGTGATGCGGGGAGATTTAAGGCGCAGCAGTTCGCCGTCGAGGGCAATCATGGCAGCAGCTCCTTGAAAAACGTCAGAGGTTGGTCTGAAGCCAGCAGCACGGCGGCAGTATATGCCCGCTCATAGCTCGGAAGGCCGCCGGTGAGGCTGGCAGCCACGGTGCCCGGGTTGCCGCTGGCCTGCAGGGCGTAGAAGTTACCGCTCAGCCCGGCCTTAAGGTCGTTCAGGGCCTGCTGTTGCTGGCTGAGCCAGTCGGCCCGTTTGGCGGCCAGGGCGGTAAGTTTGGCCACGGGGGTCTGTGCATCGGCAGCAAGAGATTCCAGCTGCGCCAGTTGTGCGCCCAAAGCAGCGGCAGCCGGACGAAGGGGCGCAGCGTCGTGCCGGCCTGGTACCCACTTGGGGGTGAGGGTGGTGCTTGGGGTTTGCATGCGGGTCTGGTCATGCTGCAGCTCGGCCTTAGCCCGGCGGGCACAGGTGCACAGCTCCGGGATGGGCAGCACGCGAGTGAGGCTTTCCAGGGCATTGGCGAACTCGCCCAGGGTGGCGGCAGTTACCAGCAGGCCCAGCACCTGCAGCTGCCCCTGGGGGCGGTGCGGGTCGGCGTTGTCCTGCAGCTTGTCGGCCAGGCGCTGGGCAGCGTTGCCCGGGGCCAGATAATGGCCGCTCTGTTCCTGGCGGCCCACATCGTGGTCGTAGGGGGTCACGGTAATACGCTGGCCACTGACCAGCAACTGGTTGAGCTGGTCACGCAGGTGCAGCAGGCCGGCGGCCTCGGGGCTCAGGGTGTGAAGCTTGAAGCTGACCGCGCCGGCGGCACTGTTCAGGGCACTGATTGCCTGCTGCTGGGCGGCGGGCAGCCCGGCCAGCACGGAGCCGGCGGCGGTTTCAATACTGGCCGCACTCGGCGGCCAGGTCAGGGTGCGTTGGCTCCAGCTCATGCCGGCTCCTCAATGGGCCAGCCGACGGGGTAGGCCTGCACGTCTTCAATGGTGGTGAGGGCGGCGACGTCGGTTTTCATCTGCCGTTGGCGGTCGTGAATGCGGCCACCCTGCTGCACGATGGCGGCATAAAGCTCGCGCAGCTGCTCCAGGGTCATGGGGCGGTCGGTGTTGTCGGCATCAGTCCAGTAATCCAGCGGCATGGCACCGGCCAGCAGCACCGACTCGATACGGGCGCGGCTGGTGGGGTCGGCATCCCAGCGGTGGCCGTTGTGCTCTACCGGGGCTTGTTCCTGACTATCGCGCCACTGGTTGATTTGGGTGTGTTTAGTAGTCAGAACCTCAGAAATTGGAGGCTGCTCAGCTGTAAACGGCAGAATTTCACCAAACTCTCCCGCCAAGGCTCGGGCGTATAGCTCTCGGCCACGTTCAACGCAGTCAGTAGGATCGGCAACAAATTCAATTTCACCGAATTCAGCCGACTCCATGGTGAGCACAACATAGGTTTGCTTGGCGTTGCCCCATACAGGCTGTCCAATTACGTGCATTTGCTTTTCCTTATGCTATTCGCTGAAAAATCCCACCAGATATCCCGCCGGGCGTACCACCATATCCCCGATATACCCATGTTCCTGGCAATGCGGCTCCTCTGTATCCTGCGTACCAATCTGAAGCATAGGTGCCATAATTGCCTGTATTCAGGTAAAGCTTGCAGGTTTTGTTAAGGTTATCTGTTGCATAATTGGTATGTACCCACGCCGTTAAAATGTGTCCTATTGGAAATGATGTGTTGGCATGATTCGAACCGGTATAAACATCATTTTGCTTGTAATAACTGCCGTGCTGACCATCCAGTTTGTCTGAATCAGCTGCTTTAGCTGTTTTTCCCAGATAGCGTCCGTCACTCTGAGATTTGGTGTAATAGCGGTCGTCGTGGGTATGGCCTGAGGGCGGGAAAGTGGCTGGCTTGCCGGTAATATTTCCCCAGGCGCGGTAATAACTGCCGTGCTGTCCGTCCAGTTTGTCTGAATCTACGGCTTTGGCGTTTTTGCCCAGGTAATAGTTATCGGTTACGCCAGCTCGGAATTGTTCTGGGGTGGTGGGGCGAATGTAGTTGTTACCTGCCGTATCCACCTGCGTCATAATGAAATTGACGGAGGCATTGGTAGTATCATATTCAGAGCGAAACAGGCGGGCGTTAATGTCGCCGCTACTACTACGTTTGACGATAGTGCTGCCTGTGCTGTTTTCCGAATCAATTGCGCCGTTCAGCCTGGCTGAATCAGCCGCTTTCCCGTTTTTAGGTAACCGACCATTGGCGTTGTCGTTGGCCGCCTTGACCGCGCCCGCCGTAGCGAATTTGGCGTTGCTGGTGTCGGTCACACTGCTGGTGGCGGGGTAGTTGGGCACATTGCCCAGGCCAACGTCTGCCTTGCTGGGTTTGTTGGCGGTGGTGTACGTTTCCACCCAGGCTGACCAGCTCGTCCCGTAATAGCCGCGCATGTAAATGGTGCCCGGCGAGCCATACGGAATGTAGGTCTGCACCACGCCGGCTGCTTCGGTCACAATCAGCGTCCCCGCAAGTAATACCGGGTAGTTACGGGCTGCCGTGGCGTGGGCATTGGCACTTTGATAGTAAAATCCCGGCGCAGTGATTGCGTTCAGAGCGCTGGTGCCAAGTGCGGTGGCATTCTTTATGTCTCGGGCAATCCCGGCATACCGCCCGTCCCCTTGCGCTTTGGTGTAATAACGGTCGTCGTGGGTATGGTTGGACGGCGGATAAGTCGCTGGTTTGCCGGTGACTTCGGCAAAGCTTGGCCAGCGGCTGGCGGTGGCTGGCACGCCGGTCAGGTTGGCCCAGGCTCGGTAATAAGCACCGTGCTGCCCGTCCAGCAGATCGGCGTCCAGGCCGGAGTTGGCCCCATCCACGGTTTTAAGTTTGGCCAGCACATCGGCGGCGGTGTAGCTTGCGGCATTGAGCTTGTTGCTGTTCAGCGCGTTGTAGCCATCAGCCACCGCTTTGCCAGTGGCGTATTTAGTCGCGCCGCCGGTGGCGTCGGTATAGCTGTGGGACCAGCTCCAGTTCTCCAGTTTATTCAGGCCCACCTGATCTTTGGTGTGGGCCTGGGGGCGTTGTTCGTGCCACCACAGGCCACCGCGGCCGCGCAAGTCTGTCACGGCACCATTGGCGGCAAGGGTGGCCAACGGGGTCACGTAATGGGGATATCCGGCTTCGTCTGTGTAATCGGTGAGCGGGGTGCTGCTGGCCTTTATTTCCACATGGGTATGCCAGTCCGAGAGCAGGGTGCCGGCGTGGTACACGTCGGCATAGAGGGTGGCAGGGCGCTGGCTCACCACCACCGATTGCTGGCTGGCGAGCAAGGCGCGCAGGCCGGCGATATAGCCCAGGCCCGGGGCCACCAGAAACTCATCCACGCCCTGGCCGGGAGTCACGGCAAAACCCCCGTCGATAAAGGCAGCGTCGCCGTAGTGGTCGAGGGCCTGCAGGCGAATATCTGCATCCAGTCCCATCAGACGGGCGGTAAAGTCGATTTGCCAGGTGCTGGCGTCCACCTGGGTATTGGTGGCCTCGGCGGCACCCTGGTACTCCATCAGCATGGACTTCACCAGGCTGTTGCCGGGGCGGTTGGTCAGGTTCTTGAATTTGTCTTCATCGGCCTTGTGCACCACCATGGCTACCATTCCGCTGGCTTTATGCACCAGATACATGGCGTTAAAGGTAAAGTCACCCACCTGGGTATCCATGATGATGGAGTAAGCCACGCCGTTGGCGTTGACCTTGCCGCGCTGATCCACCGGCTGGCGGTGGACTATCTGGCCGGCGGGGGGCAGACCGGCGGCGCGGTCGATGGGGGCGAGCAGGTCGAGGCCGGGAATGTAGGCCAGCACGAACTCGTCGGGCACCACCGGCTGGCCACCCAGCTGCAGCTCGGCCAGGTGCTGTTCAAAGGCGAGGGTAATGGCGGTTTGGCTCATCCTAATTTGGCTCCAAATACTTGATAACTGCCGCTGAAACGAGCGGCATGCAGGCGCAGCTGCTTGGGATACACCACTTGAAAACGGTAACGGCGGCAGGTGCGACCGTAGTGTTGGAGCAGCACCTGCAGCAGTTGTTGGTTGGCGGCCAGCTCCATGTCGGCCAGCTCGATGGTGATCACGTCCCAGGGCTGGTTCGGCTGGCGTTCGTGTACTTCCACCCAGCTAATGCCCAGTCGTTCAAAGATGCGCTTGAAGCCGGCGGCCTCGCCGGCGTCTTGAGCGTTGGCAAAGGCGTATTTCACTCGCTTGCGATACAGGCTCAGCGGTTCGTTACTGAAGCGCTGAATACCTCTGTCCCATGCCAGCAGGTCCAGCATGGCCTCGCTGCATTCCAACGGGTCGAGTTGACGCAGCGGGAACAGCAGCCAGTTCCGGGCTTTCTGCCAGAAGGCGCTCAGTCCTTTGCTCATAAAATGCGGCTCCCGTTGTTCCCGGCCATCCATCCACCAGGGGGCTTTGTGCTCGGGTAGTTCCGGGGCCTGTTGCCGATGTTTATCCATGCAGAGTTACCGTAAGTGAAGACAGGCGCGGAATGCTTCGGGCGCTGTCAATATCGGTCTGACCAAAGGCCAGAGTGTCGATGTCGGGCAGGGCGGCATGCAGCTCGGCCCCCAGACGGCTGAAACTGAACCGGCCAAAGGGTTTGGTGCGGGTAATGCCGGAGTAATCAGCGGTCTCCCGAAAAGCTGCGCGTATCATGGCCTCGGCATTGGCCTTAAGCAGGGCCTTTTCTTGGTCGCCCAGAAAGGCCCGGGGCCAGAGGTCCAGGGTAATCGCGTGCTGGGTGTCGGGCAGGGCAAAACACTGCAGATCGTCGCCGTGACCATGGTTGCCGTCGTGGCTCACGTGGGTGTTGAGCTTGTCGAGCAGGGCCTGGGGCGTGGCACCCACTTCCATCAGAATGTAGGCATTGGCGGTGCCCGGGCCGCGCGGGGCGTCGTGCTCGAAGAAAATGTTGTCGGAGCGAATGCCGGCCACGGCGGCCAGCATGGAGCGGTACACGGCATCAATGTGATAGCGGCCCACCACCGAATACTGGTTCTGAATGCGCAGCCCCAGGGCGTCGTCGTCTTCCTCGTCGTCTCCGGGCTCGGTGATCCAGTCCACCGGGTTGGCCACCCGCTCAATGCCGTTCACCGCCGTGGGCAAAATGCAGAAGTAACCGGCGGGCAGGTTCCAGGCGCTGCCGGCCTCGGTGGCTTCGCACACCACGGGGGCGCTGGCCATGCCGGCGGGAATGGTGACGCTGGCCACCACCGCCAGGGTGTAACTGTGGCCATTGATGCGCTCGGTGGTGACCCTGGTGCCGGCCTCAATGGTCACGGCGGTGGTCGGGTCGGTTTTAAAGAACTCCACCAGCCCCCGGGTGGCCTTGGCGGCCTTGCGCTCCAGCCCCACGTCCCAGGCCTTTAAGTCCTGGTAGTAGCCTTTGGCGGTGGCGGCAAAGCTGTTGGGCAGCACATGGCCCACCAGCAGGGTGTTGAGCAGCCACATGGCCGGTTTTACCACAATGGCCCGCTGCAGCCGCCAGAACGGCGACATGCGGCTGTCGTTGGTGATGATGGAGCCGGCGGCTTCCACTTCCCGGGCCAGCTCCAGCTCCAGGGCCTCGGTGGTGGTGGGAATGCCCTCGGCGGCAATCAGCCGGGTAAAGTCTACGTTTGGGCGGGCGTTCACAGGGTCACCTCCAGTTCGCCGAATTCATAGGTGCGGGCGGTGAGCAGATAGCGGTCGGCGGCCTCTTCGCGCACCTCGGCGGTGCCGGGCACAATGCGGGTGTCCTGCTCTACCAGAATGCGGATTTGGGTGCGCACGTCGGCGCGCAGGGTGGGGCTGCGCTCGCCAATCAGCGCCCGGGCCAGCCCAGACTCCAGCACGGCATGTTTAATGTCTTGCCCTATGCTGTGGCGGTTGTCGGTGGTCACCGGCTGGGCACCGGCGTCGAGCACCAGGCCGCCGTCTTCCACCAGCAGGTCGATGTATTTGCGGTCAGAAGCCATGCTGAAGTTCCTCCCATTCGGCCAGGGTGCCGGGATCCATGCCCTGTTCGTTCTTGATATGCACGTCGCCAAAGTGCACGGTTTTGCCGTTGTTCTGGTTGGCCACTTTGGCCAGCTGTGGCATCAGGGGCGACGGCGGCGACTGCACCGACTCGGGGGTGCGGGTAGTACGCAGCTGCTCGTTAATGCCGGCCATCAGCTGATCGCTTTTCACTGCCGGCGTGTCGGTGACGTGCGGTTGAGTGGTTGGCGTGTTTGCCAGCGGAGACTCAGGCACCAGTGACGGCAGAAACAGTGCTTCATTGGAATGAATGAATGAGCCGCCCACATGAGAGCCGCCGGTATATACCCGGTTCACTTCCTGAGTGGCCGGCGAAAATTCAAAGTCCAGATCGTCGAAATATTCCCGGAATACATCCTGTTTCAACGGCGCTATTCCTGCCTGCACAGGCTGCAGATCGCGGTCTACCTGCTGGGTGGCAGCGGGCAGGTCGGTATTGGCGGTCTCGGGCCAGTGTTGGTTGACCAGCTGGCTGGCCGGGGCAACGTCCGTTGGTACCGGCTGCAGGGTGCGGGATACCTGCTGAGTGGCCGGCGGCACAGCGGCGGCCTGCTGGGGCCCAGCAGCGATTTGCTGAGTCGCTGCGGGCATATCCGGGGTTTCCGGCAGTTCCATACTGCTGCCCAGGTCGATGTCGATGCCGGGGATCAGGTTTATTTTTTCAATCAGCCAGTTGATGGCACTGCCTATCAGCTTGATGGGGCCAAGATTGGCGAGGGTGTCCATGAATGACTGCCACTTTAGCTGCACCGTATCCAGAAACCCCATCAGCGTGGCGAAGGCTTCGCTTTCCATGATGCTGGCTTTGAGACTGTCCCAGTTGCGGGCCAGCCATACGGCACCTGCGCCAACCGCTACCAGAGCCATCATGATTAAACCGAAGGGGCCGGTAATAAAGGCCAAGGCGACTCGCGTGGCAGCCAATGCAGCGTTAAACAACCATACCGCCGCTGTTCCGGTGGCTGTGACAGCCGCCCAAGCAAGCGTAAGCGTCCGGCTTAAGATAAGGCCGATGCGCAGCAGCCTCAGTACCTTCACCACACCCATAATTCCGCCCTTGTAAAAGGTCAGAATGCCGCCACCAATGCCCATGATGAGGGTCCAGCTGGCGGCCACGGCGGTCAGGCTGGCAATGCCAATGGCGGCCCAGGTCACCACCTCGGTCAGATGGGGGAACATGTCGGTCCATTCCACCAGCACGGCCATGCCATCCACGATGGAGCCCACCACCGCATTGATGGTGGGCAGCACACTGGCCCCGGCCCCGGCACGCAGGGCAAACCAGACGTGTTCCAGTCGTTGCCACTGGTCGGTCATGGCCCCGGCCATTTGGGTGGCCTTGTCCATGCCGGTCTGTTTGCCCACGTTGTCGATGCTGGCAGCCAGCCCGTCCACGTCGGGGATCATCTGCTTGATAAGTGCCACGGCTTCGTCAGAGCCGAAGGCTTTTTTCAGTGCATCCGATTCCGCCACTGTGAGGGTGTCGCCAAACTTGTCTTTCAGCTTTTGCAGTATCTGCACCATGCCCAGCATGTTGCCGTTGCCGTCGACAAAACTCATATTGAGCTTGTCCTGGGCACCGGCAATGCCGGCCAGAAACGCCTTGTACTTGGTGCCGGCTTCCGAGCCGGACATGGTGGCCTGCAGGGTGCCGAGCACCGCCATCTGTTCATGCATGGCAATACCCGCAGCGGTACCGGCGGCACCGATGCTGGTAAAGGCGGCACTCATTTCCGCGCCGGTAGTCTTGAACGACTCCACCGCCTGCGCGGTCTGGCCGGCCACCATGGCGGCGAAGTTATCCCGGCCCATGGCGTCGGCCTGTTTCTTGAACACGCCGTACATGGTGCCCATGTAGGCGGTTACGGTGGCGGTATCGGCCTTGGTGGCGGCGGCCAGCACGGCGGACGACTTGGTGATCCCGGCCAGCTCATCGCCGGTGAGATCGCCCATGGCGGATTTGATGTCGTAGGCGGCGCCCACGAACTCGGTGGCCGACTTGCCGAACTCAATGGAAAACTCGGTGGCGGTCTGGCTCAGCTGGTCGAGATCCTGCTGCACCACGCCCAGGGACTTCACCTCACTCAGAGCATTGTCCATTTCAATGGCGGGCATCAGTGCCTGATACAGCGCCACGCCGGAGGCGGCGAGGCCGGCAGCACCGCTGATCATGCGGTCCATGCTCTGGCGGCCCAGCTCTCCGGTTTCCCTGATCTGCTGGTTAATGCCTTGTATGGGCCGGGTGACCTTGTCGACCAGGCTCACCGTCAGCATTAATTGTTCCATGCTCATGTGCCGTTAAATGCCTTTGCTATGCCGGTTGCGATGGCGTTGCCGGTGTTGTCCCAGTGCTGCTTGTCGAGCCAGATGGCCCGGGCCAGGGCTTCTTCGTCGTCGGGTTCATGGGGCAGGTAGTGGCGGCGCAGTGCCAGCACCTGCTCCAGTTGGTTGCCCTCTATCGCGTTAACCCGACGGGTCAGTTTTTTATGCTGATCTCAAGCTCGGGGACGAACGCTTCATTTACCTTTGCGGCAATCTTGAGGCCGGCACCGGTCAGGGCCAGCAGCTTGGCCAGGGCGTCTTTGCTGTCGGCGGTGACTACCCGGTTCAGGTAGTTGTGTGCCGGCGCGACCTTGTCATCCATGGTCAGTTCGTTGATGTACTTGTTGTAGGCCTGAGTGGTGGGCTCAAACGTCAGATCGGTGCCGTTCACGGTCAGGGTGATGATTTGCTTGCTCATTTGATGTTCTCCAGTTTTTTGTCGAGACGGGTAAAACCGTCGTCTATGCGCTTTTCAATGCGGTCGACGCTTTCCTTCAGTTCGGGCTTGGTGGCGTAGTTCTCTGCCACATGGGCCCGCAGGTTGGCGTTGTCGACCTGATTCTTGTGTACCTTGCCGCTCAGGCTACTGAGAATAGGGGTCAGCACGGCGGCCAGTAGCAGCCCCAGTGAGATCCCCACGCCCAGCCAGTCGGGTACTTGCCCCAAGGTGGCCTCCTGCAATGCGGTCGATTTGTTTTTGTTTTTCCGCGCTGCCCCGGGAGCTGCCCACCCAGTAGGTGACGGCGGCAAGGAAAGCGGTCACGATTTGGCCGGCCAGATAGAACACCACGTCTTTGGAACCATCAGGCACCGGCATGGCCATCAGCCCGATGGTGAGGGCCACCACCATGACCGCCAGCGCAATGGTCAGCCGTGCCGGCATGGTGTTTTCTTTATGCTCTTTGCGGGCGTTCTGCACGTCGCCCAGAAAGATTTCGGTTTCCTGCAGCTGAATATCCACCAGCCTGAGGTTGTACTGGCGGATCTGCTCCCGCTCTTCATGGGCCCACTGCTGCAGTTTTAAGGCGGCCTCGGGGTTTTGCACCAGCTCACGCTGTACGGCATCGGGTCGGCTATCAGTGCCGAGCACGCCGGCAATCTGGGCACCAATGGTGGCGGCCACGCCCGCGGGGCCGGTGAGCAGCGGGGCCACGGTGCCGGCAATGCGGCCCACTGTGGTGGCAATGTCTTTCCAGTCGCTCATGGCGTCTCCTTAGTTCTTGCCCCAGCGTGCCGGCGTTTCACGCACATCAATGTGAGTGAAGGTGGCATAACGGCCGATGCCGTAGCGGCCCGGGTAGGTGCGTTCCAGGTAGTCGGCCACCTGCGCCGGCAGCAGGCCTTTCACACGAATGTCGGCGGCCTTGCCCAGCTTGTGCACGCTGTTTCTGGCACCGCCTACCCGGCGGTTATGAAGGTCGCAGCGGCAGGCGCTGGTGATGATCACCGGGCGGTTGCCCAGGTCTTTGCGCAGCTGCTCCAGCACGCCCAGCAGCTCGGCGTCCACGGCATCAAAGCCACAGCCGCATTTGCAGGCAAACTCACGGCGGGCGAAGTGCAGGTTTTCAAAGGGGGTCTGGTTCATCGTCTTTTCTCCAGCAGGGTCTGGCAGCCCACGCACAGGGTCACACCGGGCAGGGCTACCCGGCGGGCCTCGGGGATGGGGTCGTCGCACTCTTCACACTGGTGGCGGCTAGGTGCGGTGCAGTGGTGGCCGGTTTGCGCGGCCAGCTGCTGGGCCAGCAGCCAGTCGCTCGTGTCATTGGCGCGGTCAATGGCATCCATGGCGGTTATCCAATCAGGTGACGGGTATCGTCAGCGGAGAGGTAGGGCACGCCGTTGATGCGCACGAACTCGGGATCGGTGACAAAGCCCTTAATCTTGTGCACCTGCTTGCTGCCGCCCTTGCCGTCGATGTCGAGCAGGTCGGAGATCTGCAGCTTGATGCCGAAGGCTTCAATGCGGAATTCTTCCTTGTCTGCCTTGGCGTAGAACAGCGCATCGTGGGGCTCAATGCCCCGCCAGCTGCCGGCCCGGCGGGCGGCATCGCTCAGCAGGTTAAAGTTCTTGGTGTCGAACTCGTATTCCACGTCGGCGGTGACGTCGCCGTCCACATAGCCGTCGGTAATGCCACGGGTCTGGGTAACGGCGGTGCTGTCGTTGATGGTAACGGTGGCTTTTTCAACGTGAACCATGACCCCAAGGATCTCCACGTCAAAGTTCATACCGGAAATGCGGCGGCTCATTGGTTGTCTCCCGGGTTGCTGAGATCAAGGATGATGTTGATGCCAATTTTCTTGGGGCATTCGTAGGGGCGCGCCATGACATAGATGGCCACCTCGTATCTGCTCAGCCATTCAATGGCAATGTCGTCGTCGTCGGGGGGCATGACCTCGCCGGGAAAGGTGATGCCGGCAATGGTCACCGATTTGCTCATAACACGCAGATCGCGCATGAAATAGAGCTTGGCGGCGGCAATGCTGCCCGGGGTGCTGTTGAGCTGGCGATCACCAATGCGGCCAATGGCGCGAATGCGCAGTTTGCGGGCCACCTTGTCGGCCACCCGGCGGTTTTCCACCACCTGATAATCGCCGCCTTCCACGTCCAGCATGTTGCCGTCGGCCCAGTACACGCCGTCATAATCCGGGAACCACCAGGGCACGGAGTAGCGGGCCGCTTCCAGGGTCTGCAGGGTGGCCAGAGACAGCTCGGTGCCGTTGCTGTCGACCGGTGCCGGGCCCAGGCCGACCACAGCCCCGGTCTTCACCCGCATGGGGGTGTCGGCCACGGTCACCGCGCGGTTGCACAGGCGTCCGGCCATGACGCCGGCATTGTTGCCGTGCAACTGGGGCACCAGCATGACGCCGTCGGCGGCAATGCCATCGGCCAGTGCGACCATGTCGGCTTCATAGGCGGGCCAGTCCTGGGCATCCACACCATCGGTCACAATGCCGTTGGTGGCCAGGATCATGAATTGCCAGCGGCCCCAGGTGGCAATCAGCTGATTGCGCAGGGCCTGGGCGGCATTGATCTGCTCGGCGGTGGTCACCGGCTCCAGCAGCACTACCGCCTCAAAGGATGCGACCTTTTGTGCGGCCAGCACCGCTTCGGTCCAGTCTTCGGCCAGGGCAAGCACGTGGGCGTGGGCGCTCCAGTTCTGGCCGGCGTTCTGCATGGCGGCCTGCAGGTTAGTTTTTAACGGGCTGCCTTCAATGCCCAGCAAGTCGTCCAGATCTGACTGGGTGTTAATGGACAGCAACTTGCCGTTGTTCTTGGTGGCCTGGCCCACAAACAGGAAATGTCGCTCCACCTCTTCGGTGGGGCCCTGCATCTGGTTCAGGTTGTTGACCTGGATAGTTGGGATCATGAACTAGCCCCTTTGGTTTGTTGTTTCTTCACGTTCCAGCCGTAGCCAATGCCCTGCATTACCCGGCGGATGATTTTGGCGCGCTCGGCTTCATTGGCTCCCATAAACTGACGTGCAGGCAGTTCAATGTCCCAGCTGCGTTTTACCGGCTCGTCCCTGAGCTTTTTAATCAGCATCCCGGCCTGGCGATAACTGAGGTTTTCCTGAATCCATTTGCTGGATGCATTGATGTACTTGCCGCGCTTGCCCCGACGCTGGTAGCCCAAGAGACGCAGCCGCTTGGCCTGGGCCTTGGTGGCAGTATCCGGCTCTTGCCGCGGCTTGTTGCGTGAGGCCTGCTCGGCAGTACGGCGCTGGCTCATGCCATCGTTGTGCGTTCTGCCTACCACACCGGCATGTACCGGCATTTTTCCCTTACGAAAACGCAGGGTCATGTCGATGGCGGTGTTGTCGATGGCCAGCAATCCCGGCAATCCGGTGAGCATCTTTTTCTTGCCGCCCTTGCGTGGCTTGCGTTTGCGCGGTGCCCAGGCCTTTCCTTCCGGGGTGCGTTGCTGTCGCACGTTACGGGCAGAGGCTTTTTTCAGCTCGTTGCCCAAGCGCCACAAAAAGCGGGTGCGCTTTTTGGCGGGCATGGTGGCCAGCTTGAGCCGGTCGGTAATGGGCAACACATCAAGGTCGAACCGGATCACACATCACCTGCCAGCGGCCAGGGGCCGTTTTCGTTCACCCACAACTTGCCGTACTCCGCCACCCAGATCTCATAGGGGGCCAGGCGGTAGCGTTCGCCGCCGTAGCGGATGGGGCCAGCAGCGTCGGGCACCATCAGCAGGGGCTCGGAAAACAGCACGCTGATGGTGAGGTCGGCGCTGTGCTCGTCTATGGGCTCCACGTCGTAATCGGGGTCGGGCAGCTCCAGCCGTTCGCGATCTGTGTCGTGGTCCTGCAGCCATGCGGCCACGGTGGCCAGCACCACGGCCGGATCCAGTTCGCGGAACGGCAGGTCTTCCACCATAAATACCGCCTGGTAGTTGAGCCGGGCCAGCTCCACACCGGTGCCGCCATCCTTGGGTGTGAGCTGCAGGGTGCCGTTCTGCATCCAGGCATCAAAATCCTTACGGCACTTGGCCGGCAGCACGTCCTTGATGGCGGTGCTCAGCTGGTGCAGGTAGTAGCCCTGGCTCATAGCAATTCAATCCCGCAGCGGTGAGTGCCCTTGATGGCCCGAATGTGCTGCTGGCTTTCGGCCAGCAGAGCGGCCCGTACATCACCGCTCTGGGTGGCCTGATTGTTGCCGGTGTCGCGTTGGCTCAGGCTGCCGGCCTCGGTAACCAAATCGGCCTTGGCTCGGGCAAACACCGCCTGGCGATAAAGCGCCGTGAGCATGTTCTGGGTGCCCACGGAAGGGCCGGGCACGGCGGCGGCATTGCCGTGCCCCTCGGCCAGCAGCCTTGATTTGGTAAACACCAGCTCAAGGTTGACCTGGGCCACCGCAGACAGCACCGCCGCCGCCACGGTGGCAGGCTGCAGATCGGCGGGCATGGCGCGGTCGCGCTCAAAGTCGCCCACTTCAATGTCGGGCCAGAAACCATCGTTGGTGATGGTGCTTTGCTGATAATCGGTGCTGTTTCCGCTGAACATGGCAGCCCTCTCGGTTAATAGGTGCGCCCCTGGCCACGGTGTTGGGCAACAGCACTTAAGGCATGGCCTTGGCTGTTCCCGCACCGCCGGGGCGCGGCGGCGTGGAGCTAGTCTTGCTCAAGCGCCCGCAGGCGCATGGCAATTCTGGCCCGGTGGGTTTTTACCTGAGCACCCACCGGATCCCATTCGTGTGCCTTGGCCAGCAGGGCGTCGGCTTTATCGAGCACATCCGGGTCACTCACGGCGCTGGCTCTGGGCTCGCCGGTGGCGTCGCGCAACAGCAGCAGCCCGGCAAACTTGAAGTATTTGGCGGTGAGCTTTTCGTTCAGCCGCCAGTCTTTGGCCACATGAGCAAACACCCGGCTGAAATAGGGCTCTACGGCCTGGCCCTCGGCGGCCTGCTGCTCGGCCCACTCCAGCACGGTGTCCGCCACAAAGTGGGGGAAGTCGCGCTTCATGCGGGTGGGCGTGTGCTGGCCTTGTGCAATAGCCACTTCGGCCCAGTCCAGTGCCTGCTCGAACTCTTCCAGGTCAAACAGCCAGACGATCAGCGTGGCGAACAGCGGGTTCTGGTGGCTCTTTTCGGCTGCCAGATACTGCTCCACATAGGGGCGGTACTTGGGCAGCAGCTCACGCTTCAGGGCCACCTTGTCGCTGATGCGGTCCAGCGCCTTGAGCCGCTTTTCGTCCTGCTCCAGTGCCAGCAACTGCAGGTGCAGGCTGTGGGCAATGTCGCCGGTGGCCTGGCCGGTGGTGGCGGCTTTTTCTGCCGCCTGCCGGGCGCGGTGCCGGTCACGATGACGCTGGGCCGGAGTGCTCATTCAGTTACGGTACCGGATCCGGAGTGGGGGCAATTTCTACGCCCGACTCATCAAAAGAGGCATACGCGCGGTATTCGCCCACGGCGTAACCTTCCATGCGCCAGTACTGGCTTTCAAAACCCTTGCGGTCCTGGTTGTGGGCCGCACTGCGCTGGCGGGTACCGCGCTGGGTGTACAGGTGTAGGTTGCTCGGAATAGTCACCACCATGCGCTTGCCCGGGAAGAACGGCGGGGTGATGGCCTTGCGGCCGGCAACACTGGTGGCCAACTGCTGAGCGGCGATCTGTTCGGTGGGCTTGTCGGCCTGTTGATACAGCCGGCCCTGCGCGGCGGCGACCAGATCGGCACCCACCATGACGGTCAGGCGCGGGTCGTTGCGAAACGCCGGGTCAATGGTGCTGTTAATCAGGTCAGAGGCCATGGCATCCAGGGTGTTGTAATCGCCTTTACCGGCAGGGTCGAAATACACCTTGTCCTGAGCAGAGCCGATAATCTGAGAGCCGCCGTTCCACTCGCTTACCAGCTGCTGCCAGCCCTTGTTCACGTCCTGACCCAAGGGGTTTTCGGTGGGGTTGGTGGTGGCAGCGGCGGAGGTGCCGTTAAAGCCCACGCGGATCATGTCGAGCGCAAAGGTCTGGTTAATGAACTGGTTCACCAGGCGCAGAAATTCGCCTTCGTTGCCGGCGTTGGCCCATACCGCCAGCGTGGCCCAGGACAGCAGGGCTCCGGAGTCGGTTTCGGTCAGCTCGTAGTTGTGGCCACCCACGCCCACTTCCTTGATGAAGCGGCCCGAGGCCTTGCGCCCCGAGTGGATGCTGCCAATGCCCACGTCTACTACCTGACCCTTGATCTGGTCTACGTCGGCCAGGGTGATCATGCGCAGGAAGTCGGCGGACTCCAGCAGCGCCTGACGCAGGCGGGTTTCTTGCGGGCCAACAACGGAAAACTGTTGTTTCAGGCTTTGGGGATCAATGCCGTAGCCCTTGGCCAGCTGGGAGCAATATTGCTTCAGCATGGCGGCGGCCTGGGCAGTGAGGATCTGGCTCATGCTTGCTCCTTAAACCAGGTGATAAATGTCGCCGCCGGCGGGGGCACCGCCGGGGATTTGGCCGGGCTGCTCTTTCAGCAGGCTGGAGAACTGGGTTTCCAGCTCGCCCTGCTTGCTGGCCACGCCTTCTACGGCATTCAGCAGTTTGGTGAACTGCTCGGCGGTGATGCCGGTGGCGGCGGGTTGCTCGGGCTCAGGCTGTTGCTCGGGCTCATTGGCCGGAGCCGGCTCTTCTTTTTTGCTGAAGGCTTCAAGCTTGGTCTCCAGCTCGCCCTGTTTGGTGGCGACGCCTTCAACCGCTTTCAGCAGTGTGTTGAACTGTTCTTTGTCCATTGCTGGATCCTCGGGGGTGTTATCGGTGGGGGCAGGGGGCTCTTGCTCCTGGCCTTTGAGCCAGGCGGTAAACTTTTTGAACATGCCCACTTCTTGCTCACGGTCGGCCAGCTCTTTCAGGCTGAATGGCTCGCTCTGGCCAATCAGCTTGTTGTGCTCTTTGCCATTGGCACTGAACTGCATGCGGGTGGTGCCGGTGCTGGCCGGCTCGCTGGTCACGCCCAGACCGAGCAGATAAGTCTTTTCGCCACCGGCAAAGTTTTCTTCCGGCTCAATGCTGCAGAACTGGTACTGACCGATCTGGTTGTAATAGATGAGATCCCGGTTCGGGCGCAGCACGGCGAACAGCTTCATCTTGCCGTCTACTTCCTCGGCCTTTAGGTTTTCTACACTGCCCATGGCAGACCAGCGATAATGGTCCGGCCAGATAACAGCGGTGTAGTGGTCGGGGTCGTAGGTCTCGGCCATGTCGGTGAGCCAGTCGCGGGAGATATAACGCCCGTCAACGCTGTTGCCTTCGGTGGCAATGCAAATCCAGCCTGTGCGTAACCGTGAATCGGGTTTCATGTGCCTGCTCGTGTTCAAATATGGCGACAGGCTAGGGGGATTTGGTGCGGGTTTCATCAAGGGTTTTTCCGTGCAATTGCGATTTTGAGCAAATCGCAAGAACCCGCAATTTTCCCTCAGTTTCCGTAATGTTCGACTCAGTATGATGGCCGCATTCATCATGACCACGGAACGCAATGGCTTACTCAGAAGAAATCCGCAACGCCGCCAAAGGGCTGTATTTAAAGCGCTGGTTGCCCCGGGAAATTGCCCAGGAACTCAGTCTGAACTCGGTGCGGGTGGTGTATCAGTGGGTGGAGAAATACGCCTGGGATTCGCTGCTGTCGGAAATTCAGCTGGAAGATGCCATTGCCTTGCGGGTGCAGCTGCTGCTGAACCGGGAGAAAAAGAGCCAGGCCGAGCTGGACGAACTGGACCGGCTGATCAGCCAGCATGTGCGGCTGAAGAAAGAGCTGCTGCAGCTGCGCGAAAAGGAAGTGGGGCTGAAAGAGCGGGAAGCGGCCATTGCTGCCGGCGACGAACCACCGGAGCCACGGCGAGGCCGCAAGAGCGGTGGTCAGAGCAAGGGCGGCAAGGGTAAAAAAGGCAAGGCACCCAAAAACAACGTGGGCGAGCTGCTGCCGGAAGACTTTCAGCCGTTTCTGGATACCCTGTTTGGCTATCAGCTGCGCTGCCGCGAGGCCATGCACGATCCGGAGGTGCCGCGCACCCGCAATATATTGAAGTCGCGCCAGATTGGCATGACCTACTACTTCGCCGGCGAGGCGCTGGAAGACGCGGCCCTGACCGGCGGCAACCAGATATTTCTGTCGGCCACCCGTGCCCAGGCCGAGGTGTTCCGCTCCTACATCATTAACATTGCCCGGGAGTTCCTGAACGTAGAGCTGTCGGGCAACCCGATAATTTTAAGCAACGGCGCTGAGCTGCACTTTCTCTCCACCAACTCCAACAGCGCCCAGTCGCGCAGCGGCAACGTCTATATAGACGAATACTTCTGGATCCCGGGCTTTACCAAACTTTCCAACGTGGCGTCGGCCATGGCCACGCAAACCCGCTGGCGTAAAACCTATTTCTCCACGCCGTCGGCCAAGGCCCATCCGGGCTATGGCTTCTGGACCGGGGACGACTGGAAGAACGGCAAAGACAGCCGCAAAGACGTGGAATTCCCCACACTGGATGACTACCGCGACGGCGGCCGGGTATGCCCGGACCGGCAATGGCGCTATGCCATTACCGTGGAGGATGCCGTGGCCAGCGGCTGCAACCTGATTGATGTGGACGAGCTGCGGGACGAATACGCCGACGAGGTATTCCGTAACCTGTTCATGTGCGAGTTCGTGGACGACGAAGCCAGCGTGTTCAAGTTTGGCCAGCTGGAAGGGTGCGGCGTTGACACCGAACTGTGGGAAGACTTCGACCCAAGAGCGGCCCGGCCGTTCGGCACCCGGGAAGTGTGGCTGGGCTATGACCCCAGCCGCACCCGCGATAACGCCACTCTGGTGGTGGTGGCTCCGCCGCTGCTCAGCGGTGAGCCGTTCCGGGTGCTGGAGCGGCACCGCTGGCGAGGCCTGAACTTTCAGCACCATGTGGCGGAAATCGCCAAGATATTTAAACGCTATCGGGTGACTTACATTGGCGTGGACATTACCGGCATCGGTGCTGGGGTGTTCGATTTGCTTAAGACCAAGTTCCCCCGCGAGGCCCATGCCATTCACTACTCGGTAGAGAGCAAAAACCGCCTGGTGCTGAAAATGATCGACGTGGTAGAGGCGGGGCGCATCAGCTGGGACCGGCTGCTGAAAGATATTCCGCTGGCCTTTATGGCCATCAAGCGCACCACTACCGGCAGCGGCAATGCCATGACCTTTAAGGCCGGGCGGGACGCCACCACCGGCCATGCCGATGACTTCTTTGCCATTTCTCATGCGGTGATCAACGAGCCGCTGGACCATACGAACAAACGCACTTCAACCTGGGCTATTCAAACATGAGCGAACCCAACCAATCCAAAGATCTGATCGCCTTTAGTTTTGGCGAGCCGGAAGCGATAGAGCCCAACCGCTGGCTGACCGATTACACCGAGCTGTTTTATGACCACTACGCCGACTACTGGAGCACGCCCATTAGCCGGCAGGGGCTGGCCCAGATTGCCAACACCAACGCCCACCACGGGGCGCTGATTTATGCCCGGCGCAATATGGTATCTGGCCGCTTTAAGGGCGGGGCCGGGCTGAAGCGCCGGCAAATGCAGGCCTTTGTGCATGATCTAATCCAGTTCGGTGACGCTGCCTTTTTGAAGGTACGTAACGGCCTGGGCCGGGTGGTACGGCTGCATCCGCTGCCGTCCATGTATCTGCGCCGGCACCAGAGCGGCGACTTTCGGCTGTTGCGGGCCAACAACGAGCAGCTGCATTACCGGCAGGACGATGTGATTTATCTGTCGCAGTACGACCCACGACAGCAAATTTATGGCCTGCCGGATTACCTGGGCGGCATTCAGTCGGCGCTGCTGAACCGGGACGCGACTCTGTTTCGCCGGCGCTACTACCAGAACGGGGCGCACATGGGCTTTATTTTCTACGCCACCGACCCGAACCTGAGCGAAAGCCAGGAAGAAGATCTGAAAGCCAAAATTCAAAGCTCCAAAGGGGTGGGCAACTTCCGCTCCTTGTTCATCAACATTCCCAACGGCAACCCGGATGGGGTGAAGCTGATTCCGGTGGGAGACATTGCCACCAAGGACGACTTTGACCGCATCAAGAACATTTCAGCTCAGGACGTGCTTACCGCGCACCGCTTTCCACCGGGGCAGGCGGGCATCATTCCCAGCAACGCCGCCGGCCTGGGCGACCCGGAAAAAACCGATATCGTTTACACCCGTAACGAGGTGTTGCCGCTGTGTGAGCTGATTGCTGATGAAGTGAATTCGGACCCGGATATTCCGGCCCGGCTGGCTCTGGAGTTCGCACTGGAATAACTGGATAAACAGCCAGTGGTCTGGTGCCGTGTGATACCAGATGCGGTATGATAGGTACATGTTTAATTCGGGGGTAATTACACATGCGTGTTTACTGCAGAGAGTGCGGGGAAAAGGGCAGAATTACAAACACCAACCGAATGTCACCGGATTATGCTGAGCTTTACTGCCAGTGCCGTGAAGCCACTTGTGGCCATACCTGGGTGGAAACGCTGGGTTATAAGCACACGCTGAGCCCCAGTGCCAAAACCACGGCACAGATTAGCTTTCATTTGTCGAGGGCGTTGCCGCCGGAGACGCAGCGGGATTTATTCGGGGATATGGCAAGGGCGCGATAAGCGCCCTTTTTTATGGCGGGTTGCGCTTTGGCACAAGTGGGCTAGGCTTTGTTTGAGCATCTTCATTCCGAGCTCAATACCCAAAGTGATATTCTTTAAGGCCACCGGAAGGTGGCCTTTTTTTGGTTAGTAAAGCAGTGCTTTGTGATAAAGCTCCTTGGCCTGCTCTAACAGGTGCTCCATGTCTCGGTTGGGCAGCGGCAGCATCAAAATGATGCCCAGCAACAAATCTGCCCGATCAATCAGCTTCTGTTTATCTTCATTAATGGTGTTCATGGTTACGTTCCTTTCTTGTTGGTTTACGTAACCACTCTATCAACTTCTCCAGATATGCAACCCCTGTAAGTAGCTGTTTTTGCTGGGGTTGCATATTTATTTTTGCTGGTAAAATGGGGTGCGGAGTTATGTCTCTTTTCGATGGTGTGACATGTCACAGCTTCTTCATCGCCCAGTGATACACCATGCCTCCCCAGAATATCAGCAATCCACTCCACCAGGGAAATACTACTCCCAACATATGGGGGATTAAGTAACAGGCGGAGCAAAGCAGGGCCATGAGCAGAAAGTACTTTACCTTTTGTGACATGTCACAGCTCCAGCTTTTTGGCTTTTTCGGTGTGCCAGCATCGGGCGTCACCCTTAAGCAAACCGTCGCAGCCGCCGGGCAGTTCGCTGTTGCAGTGGTCGCAGCGGCCGAGCCTGGCCAGCTGCTTTTGCAGCTGTTGCCAGTTGCGGTGGATCAGCAGGCTGATGAACTCGTCCTGGGTGTAGGGGCCGCGCACGCCGCCCCGGATTTCACACAGCTGCTGCAGCCGTTCCTGCTCCTTCTCGCCCAGCATCACTTCAACCTTGTTGATACCGGCCGCCCTGGCGGCGGCACGGCTTTTGCGTTTGCGGTCGGTGGGGGTCATTGCGCCACCTCGTCTCTGCCGCTACCTTCACAGCTTTCGCAAATTTCGCCAGCCTCGGTGCAGCCGTAGCCACAACAGACGGAGCACAGTTCGTGGTCGGGGTGGTTTGGTTTTCTGGTCAGCCGCATGATCTTATTAAGGGCCGCCTGGGCTTCCTTGCGCTCTTTAGTGGCTTGATCCGAGAACTGCTTAAAAGCGTTCATTGTGGCACCGAACAGAGTCCCGGCTTTGAATACCTGCCGCTCGTCCTTAAGCCACATGGTTATTCTCCAGCTTTCCTCTTCCTCAAATTCACGCAGGGTTTCAATGGTGATGCAGTAACCCCGTCTTTCGATAAAGGTCAGCATTTCATCTACGGCGAATCCGTTGTATTTGCTCACTGGTAACCTCCTGTGTGGAGCTTGGCCCGGCACCTTTCTAGCAGACGGCTAATTTCATCCGCTTCGCTCTGGCTTGGCATTATTGTTAATGGGTTGAGCACAGGTTCCGGCTGGATATCCATCACCCTGGTGCGGGCAATGCGCTCAATACTCAGAATGCTGTAATCGGCATCCAGGCCGTATTCACCGCCGGGCAGAATGTGGGTCACCCGCACTCTGAGCCCTTCACCGGTTGCTGTGCCATGCTCATCAATTTCATTGAGCTGCAGAAAGTCACCGACGTTGAAGTCTCGGTCATGCTTGCGGATCTCGGCTTTTTTCTGGCCGCTTTCTACATCAATAAAGTGCTGCCGTTGAATTTTCAGGTCGTGGATTCGCATTAGTTTGGCTCCTTGGCATCACGCTGGGCTTGTTCGTACTCGGTACCGGTGATCTCGATGCAGTTATGGATTTTGGCCTGGGTGGCCAGATACAGGGTTTCGTTGTGCTCGGTGATACCAATGCCACCACACACCAGCATGCTGCCCCAGTTTGTGCCCAGTGATTTATAGAGCCCGTCTTTCGACACGGTGCTGGGCTGCGGCCAGTGTTGTTCTACCTTTGCTTTCAGTGCCCTAAGTTCTGCGGCATACCCCGGAGCCCGACTTCTCACGCTACTCAAAAGCCCTTCTCTCGGGTTCGGCTTGGTCCACAGGTGCTTGTCTTCCCGTTTTCCGTAGTTGTTAAATCGAAGGCCATAGAATCGGTACCCGTTAACGTCCTGCCCGATCACTGGCTCGGCGTCGAACTCGGCGCAAAAGACGGTAGCGCGTTCCAGCAAATCCTGGGTATCAGCCATCATCTGTTGATAGGCGGCGATAACGGCTGGCTCTTTGGTTTTGTAGTATTTGATGCTCATCATTCTTTCTCCATCATTCGGTTTAATACGGTCTTGCAGCGTTCGCGTTCTGCCGGTTCCAGGCTGTTCAGCCAGTTGTTTATGGCTGGGCGGTTGCGAGTGTTCAGCCACTGGCGGCATTGGTTAGTGCGCTCCAGGCATTCGGCTTTTTGCTGCGCCCAGGCGGCCTCTTGTTCGGGGGTGGTGTTGGCCATGGTCAACCTCCCAACTGAAAACAGGTGACGATCACGGCACCGGCGGCCACGAAGGCAAAGCCGTCCTGAGTGAGCAGCAGACGCTGGCCACGGCGGGGCCATTTTCCTGCTTTGCGCATGCGGCCTTTGGTGGCAGGCCGGGCACGGCAGATGTCGGCGGTAATGTAGAGCGGGTGCCGGCAGCGGCGCTGGCGATAGCGCTGCACGGCATGCTTGGTAATGCGGTATTGCATCATGGCTGATCACTCCCGTGGCAAAGGTCGTTCATCCAGTTGGTAAAGTCGTCTTCGTGGAATTTGGGGGCGGCAGACTCCAGCCAGCTGGCTTCATCTTCCATCTGCTCTATCAGGGCTGCAGCCTGATCAAGGGCCAGCTGCTGATATTGCTCGGGGATTTTGGCCAGCCAGGGTTCAAGATCCTGGCCTGAGCGCAGCAGCTTCATGGCCTCGGCGCGGTAGCCGGCGGCACGTTCCTGCCGTCCGGGCGGGTTCATGCCCGGGCGCTGGCGGCTGGTATTCAAACAGCCGTTGCGAATGCTGATGAATAAACCGTCCATGGTGATAACGGCACCGGTTTGCAGCCGTGCCAGGTCTGTTTCATCCAGGCCGAGCAGGGCCAGCTCACGCTTGAGGGGATCCTTTTCTGCCAAAATCTGATCCCCCGTACAGTTATTGTCAGAACTCCAAGGGGCGCGGCTGCCGCCGCTTGAACTGCCAAGACCCGTCCGTGACAACTCCCAGCCCTGGTGCCGTGTTTGAACGTCGGACACCCCAACCATTACCCCTGTGGTAACACCGTTTACGCTGAGGGTGATGTCAGTCGTGCTCAGGCCGTGCAGGCGGGTAACGTCTTCGCCGTATTTGCTGGCACCGGCCTTGATCAGGTGGCGCAGCTGAATGGCGTGGTCTTTGCGCTGCACATCGATGCCGCCCATGGTGTTCACAAAGTCTGCCCACTTGCCGTTGTCGGCTGCGCGGCGGGCCGGTTCCAGAATGGGGTTTTGAGTGGCTTCGCGCAGGCGGCGCAGCTCGCGCCACACGGTCACGCTGGGGCCGCCAATTTGCTGAAACTGCCGCACGTTCCAGCGGCTGGCCCAGGCGGCCACGTTGGTGGCGGTTTCTTCTGCAGCGGTGCCGGTTTCTTCGTCTATGCCAACGCTGAAGCCGTCAATGTTCTTGGCGATGTATTTGGCGATGTAGCCGGTGGCACTGCCTTTGGTCGGGTCAATGGCTACCCAGTCAAAGCGGGGTTTATAGCTGCGGGCCAGCTCGTCTTTGTCGTGCTCGCAGGCGTATTTTCGCAACACCCAGCGCAGCAGGCGGCGCTGCTCGGGGCGCACAAACAGCAGCATGTGCCAGTGGGGGGTGCCGTCGTGGTGCGGCTCTACTACGCGAAAGCCAAAAAAGCGCACACCCATGCGGGCCAGTTTGGCGCGGGCCTTGGCCCACTGCCGGCACAGGTGAGCCTGTGCATCCCGGGGGTGACTGCCGTCGTAACGGGGGTTTTCTACGGTTTTCTTTTGCTTGGTTACGGTCCAGGCGTGATAGCGGGACGGCGCGGTGACGGTGTAGAACTCCCCAGCCAGGCCGTGTTCTTCGGCCACTTCTTCAAAGCCGCGCATGCGCATCATCAGTTCCAGCCGGCGCAGCTCGGGGTTTGCCATGCTGCTCTTTACGGCCTCAGCCAGCGGAATTTCCAGATTCAGCTCTTCGTTAACCGCATACATGCCCTGCACCCACAGCGCACCGGCACGGCGGCGGGCGACGTGCTCTTGTTTTGCTTTGTACGATACGTAGGGGCTGACGCCCCGGCGCACCTTGCCGACTATGATCGCCACATGCTCGGTGTAGCGGTTCCAGGCTTTGGTGATTTGCCGCTCCCACCAGTCTTCATCCTGCAGGCGGGCGAGAGCAGCGGCGGCCACATCCAAATCACGATCACTGAAGCCCTCTATGGGGCAGACGTTTTTAAAGGTGGGCAGCAGCGGAGAAATGCCCCACTTGCGGGCTGGCTCCATGGCGGCGTTCAGCAGCTCGTCTGCGTTCACTTTTTTGGTGTGCTGATCGGTCATGGTGAGAATGATGTTCACCACGGCATTGGCCCACTCGCGGGCAATGTTGGCCCGGCTGGCCTCGTTGGCGATCATGCGCAGGGGCAGGGGAAAGCGGGCGGCGTGCTCCTGTATTTTTTCCACCATTTTGCGCAGCCAGATATTGGCACTGCGGGGTTTGTATTTTTTAAGGCGGTATTGGTATTCCTTGAACAGGCTACCGGCGGCGTGCTGCTCTATGCCATCCAGCAGCTGGGTGGCCCAGTTCAGGTTGTCTTTTTCGTGGCGAGCCTGAAACAGCTCGGTGCTGACTTTGGTGCCGGCCACGCGGGGGCCGCTTTCTTCTTTGGCGGGCGCAAAAAAGGCGGCCACGTCGGCCGCTGCAATATGTTGAGTCATTAAAGTACCTGTGAGCCTAACTGATGAACGGGAGCGGTTTTGCGCCACCAGGCGCTGATGGCACGGGCCACCGGCAAAATGCCCTGGCCCAGTGCCTGCCAATAAAGAGAACGAATGGTGCCCAGATCCAGCAGCAGACGCTGCCGGCAGGCACCTTGCTCAAAGCAGGCTTGCCAGTGCCGCCAAAAGTCGGCCTTGGCCTGCCACCAGTGCCGGCGCAGATGGGCGCGGGGGTTGAGAATGTCGCTCACGGGTTCCTCCGTACACGGCCAAAAGTGAACACCATGGTTTGAATGGCCACACTCTGCCTGCTGGGTTCGCGCACCGGCAGCATGGCGTTAATGCGGGCAACAAGGACGGCAGCGCGAACACTAAGAACGGCGTTGGGACTAAAGCCGTTGTTTACGGCGTCCTCGATAATGCCGTGGTGCAATACCGTATCTACGATGCCGGTTTGCTCATCCAGGCGAGCTGCGCGGTAAAAGCGGCGGAACAGTTCGCGGTTAGTCATGACAGGCCTCCAGCATTTTCGCTGTCACTTCCGCCACTAGCTCGGCTTCCTGCCGGGCAGACGCGCGGCGCTCCCTCGCCCGGGCCAGCCACCACTTTGCCTGCTCGCGCTCGCCGGCGGCGCGGCGCTCCCTCGCCCGGCGCAGCCACCACTTCATATCCCTCTCCCAGAAGCAGCGCATGCTGTCGGCGTTGCGCAGCTGCTCAATCAGGTATTCCATCTCGATGCGGGTCATGCGGCACCTCCTGCGGTGATAGTGGCCATGGGGGCATGCAGCCAGAGGGCGTTTTTACGCTCTGCAATTTGCTCATACAGGGCGTTATATCCGCAGCGGTGCGCTACTTCGGCCAGGGCCTCCAGGGCGCACTCGGTTTGCAGCTCCATGCCGGCGGCCTGGCCATTACGGGCCAAGCGGTTGAATTCATGCAGGTATCCGTTGGCTACCTGGCTAATAGCGTTAATTTGTGTCATAGTTACTCCGTGTTATTCATTGGCGTGGATACACACCTTGAAGGCCGCTTCAGTTACTGCTGAGCGGCCTTTATCATTTCTGCCTTGCGCTGAATCATCAGCGCCTGCTGTTCCAGGTATTTCTTCCGCTCCAGCTGTTGCTCCATGGCCATGGCCGGCTCGTCGTGGCGCTGGCCTGAGTAGTCGGCCACATGCAGCCATTCGCTCCGGTCTGTGGCGGTAAAGCCGGCAAGGGCTGCTTTCAGCTCCACCACAGCACGGCGGATGGCTTCGCGCTCGTCGTCGGTCATGTCTTCCAGGGTTTTATTCCAATACACCGCCGGCTTGAGTGCGGCGGCGCGGCACAGCCCTTCCCGCACGGCTTTGGGCTGGCGGCTCCACCAACCGGCAATGCGGTTGTGGCTTAGCAGGCTGCGTACCTGGTTAATGGCCAGCTCGCCGGCTGACTGGGTAATGTGGCGGTATGCGGTCATGCGGCACCTCCGGTGGTGGCTTCGTTGCCCAGCACCTGTTTTATCCAGTCCCACAGGCGGCGACGGCGGTTAATGCGTTGTTTTCTGTGCTGCAGCGGCAGCACAATCCAGCTGCCGTCCTGGCATTCAATAAAGCCGGGGCGGCTGCGATGGGTAACCACCTCAGGGCGCAGGGCCGGCATAGAAACGGGGGCTTGCACCCGCAGCAGGCGAGCGGTGTTAATCAGGTTCATGGCGTGGCTCCTTAAGACATGCCGGGCATGGCGGTGGTGGTGAGGGTGTCGAAAGCAACGGTCATACCGGGAATAGCGTGAAAGCGGCTCTCCATGGTGTGAACAAACAGGGCGAGGGTGCCCATCATGGCGGTGGCCTTGCTCACGGCGTTGTCACGGCGCTGCTGGCATACACGGCCGGCCTGCTGGGCGCTGATGGCATCCCGGGCCAGTTCGCCGGCGGTGGCGGTGATCTCCAGCGCCTGGCTGGTAAGCGCCTGTTCGTCTGCCTTGTGGTTGCTCTTGGGCAGGGCAATGCCGGCCATGTCCAGCTCCAGCAGCAGACCGTGCACCAGGGTGTGATCTCCGGTTGCACGGGCGGCGGCAATCACGTTTTTAACGGTGGGCTCGCCGGTCTGCCCGGTAGAGAGTTTGTTAATCCACAGCTGCGGCTTGGTACCGATGGCGCGGGCCACATCGCTCTGGTTGTGAGCGTCTTTGAAGCGGGCCACCGCTGAATTCCAGTGGGTGTAGCCGCCACAATGTTTATCCGTATGAGTCTTCAACATTTTTGATGCATCCATGGCGTGGTTTAATAAAGATGAAGAAGGCGGTTATGCCGCTTGGCTCCGGCCACGGGGGCCACGGGGTTTGGGGGGCTGGTAGAGGTCCAGCGCCGATTGGCTGAGCGCGATTAAGTTAATAAGGGTGCGCTCGCCTTTGATCTTTTTGGGTAGGATGGGAATGCGGCCTTCATCAACCATACGTTCGATGGTGCGTTCAGAAATGCCAACTTTCGTAGCAAAAACCTTTACGGTGCACACGGGCGTGTCGAAAGTTACGTTTAGTTGTGTCATGATTGTCACCTTATGGCGTCATATGTCGTTCTATGTCTATAAAATAAGAACTTTTAGGCTTGGTGGTCTCATATGTTCTTATTTCGCAATATTAGATGACATGTCCCGCCATAGTCAACCCAAAAGTTACCATTGGTAATATATGAGACGGTGAGTGTGAGTCATGTCGCGTTTGAAGCGGGATTTAGCTAGCCCTGAGTTTGATATCGACGCCTTTTGCAAAAGGCTCTCTGAGTCGATCGAGCCCAAGTCTTACCGAGAGTTCGGTAGGCTCACAGGTGTGTCTGATACTGCAATCAAAAAGTATGTCTACGGCGAGGCCGTACCGACTCTTGACAGGATTTACGCGATGGCTGATGCAGCGGAAGTTAGCCGCATATGGCTTGCTTTTGGTGTTGGTCCCAAAAGTTCTCATCAAGCGGCTGAACAAGTCTCTCCTAACCTAATGGAGAGTGATGTGGTGTGGGTAGACAGCTTTGATGTGTTCGCCTCGGCCGGCAACGGTGCCCACAATGAGTGGGACCACCTGGAGGCCCGCGCCCCCTTTGCCAAAGACTGGCTGCGCGCCCACGACCTGGAAGGCAAAAAGCTGGCCGCACTCAAGGTGCACGGCGACTCCATGCACCCCACCCTGGATCACGGCGATACCGTGCTGGTGGAAATGCTGCCCGACGATGCCGTCGAGCATCTGACCGATGGCGTGTATGTACTGCGCCTGAACGGCAACCTGCTGGTAAAACGCCTGCAGTCCGACCTGATGGGCGGCCTCTATATCAAGAGCGACAACAAGGCCTACGACACCATCCACCTGACTCAGCAAACCAAGCCTGAAGACATTCGCATTCTGGCCAGGTGGACCGAAAAAAAAATTTAAACGACTAATTCCTAACAAAAACATGAAGCAGCTAAAAGCTGCCAAAGCACGGAGAGCCGAGTGATGAAACAGGGAGTGGTATTTTCTGTATTGCTGCTATTCACCGCACTGTCTGCACAGCCTGCTGTAGCAGCAGACCCACCGGTAAAGAAAAGCAAAACCAATATCTGCCATCCTAAGAACGGCCGGTATTACCATAAAACCAAAAATTACACCCCTTACAACAGCATGGAAGCCTGCATTCAAAGCGGCGGCCGTGCTGCCAAGCGATAAGGAAGCACGATGATAAAAAGAACATTTACCGCTTTTGGCCTTGCATTAGCTCTGACTGCCCCAGCGTTCGCCCTGGAAATTAGAAACACTGAAGACTGCCAGGCCGCTCAGAGGGCGCAGGATGCAACTGAAGAGCTGGGCTTCGATAGATTGGCGGAAGAGATGGCCACTGGAAGTTATGACAGCTATACCGAATGGAAAAAGCAGCGCTTGAGCCCGGCACTTGATGCGTTTGCCAAGCGCTTTCCGCTGACCCCGGCCGATGCCATGAAGCTGCCCAATTACGCGAACTTTGTGAGCGACTTTGGTTTTAGAACGGAGCAAATGGCTTACAGCTTCCACCAGATGCAGCGACATGAAGAAGGTTCAAAGGCATTTGAGCAATATCGTAGCACGGCAAAAATCCACCTGGACGCGATGAAAGCCACCATGGCCAAGTTCAGAGAAGACTGCATTATTTAATAACAAAACCAAAGAGCACGAACATCATGGCATTGAAACCCTGCAAAGAATGCAAAAAGGAAGTCTCCACCTCTGCTAGCAAGTGCCCCCACTGCGGCGTGAGAAACCCCACCACAAGCACAGCAAAAGGTTGCCTGGGCATTATTGCCCTTGCCCTGGTCTTTGGTGTGATCATGACGTTCGTGGTTTAAATAACGACTTTTATTCATAGCTGGTCGAGTTCTACCTCGAAGGATAAACATAATGATCAAATGGATTAAGTGTAAGTTCTTTGGTGTTCACGACTGGCGTGAGTCGCGCAGGGTGTACGGCCGCGACTTGGATGATGTGGAAGAAACCTGCACTGTATGCGGAGATACCAGGCCGCAACCGAAGTGGTAAAAAGGCTGGCTGTCCCAGCAGACCAAACCTGGCGGCTTACATCACCGCAAGTAGAACGATGAAATTAACATGTACGTACCATTATAAAATTTACATGGGGTTAACAAATGACTATAAGCTCATCAAGCGTTAAAGAACTAGCAAGACTTGGTGTTGATTTGGAAATTACTGGTAACGCTCAATACTCTGCATCTTCTGTCATGGAAATCATTCGGATTGTAATTCAGCAGGATTCGCATATTAAAATACATGCAGCAGGTTTTTCATCTTCATCTCTGAAAGAAATGGCCAAACTAAGTTCTAAGCATGTGTCGATACTAATATAGTAAAAGAAAAGGCGGTCTTATCCGCCTTTTTACTTTGCTAACCTTTTCTTTTTAGCCAGTTTGCAAACTGTGTGATCAGCTCACTGAAAGGGCCTGCCATTCCTACATATTCTGATGCCGGTTCATTTGGTTTATTGGCTGCAATTGACAGCTTTACCACAGCCAGGATCAGCGTAAGGCCCACACCCATCACAAAGGCAATGAGCGTGATGATTGAACCGGAGGATATGAGTGTTTTATCCCAGTTCTCTTTTTCTGGGGCGTTTGCTTTCGCGGTCTCGCTGCTTGCTGCCGTGCTGCTCTTGACCTGAGCTGAGGGTTCAGTTTTTTGTTCTTCTGCTGGTTTGGCGATAACTATCGCTGGCTTTTCCTGGGGGGTATGATTGATCACGCTATTGATGGTGATATGGGTATACCACAGGCCGGCTAATAAAAATAAAATTGCCAGCACAATGGCTACGCCCATTGAAATAATGCGCAGCCATGCCATGGACTTTGCATCAAAGCTTTTCCAGCTGAGCACTTGTTGTGCGTCATTCAGTTTTTCACTGGGCAGATCATCATCTGCCAAATCATCAAATTTGACTGGTTTATTTCCGTTCGACATAAAAAACCCTCTGTTGCCAGAGGGTAATTTATGTGGGCTTGCTGGTGGTTGCAAGCTTAGAGCATGTTCAGGTTTTTCAGCCGGTAGTACATGGCCGCTTCAGACACGCGCATGATCTCTGCAAGGCGCGATATATTAGTGATGCCTTCACGGTATACCAGCGTTTCTATAGCCAGTTTTGGCATGAGCAGGGCTGCGGCAAAGCGATTTGCCTGTACTTCCTGCCAGTCGTGATTGCCACTGGAAAATGAACCGGCGTTATCTCGGTGTTTGGGGTTGAAGGGGGTGACGTGCCCCAGTACGTGGTGGCCAATTTCGTGCGCCATGGTAAAGCGCTGGCGATTGGTGCTTTCGTTACGATTGAACTTGATCACCTGATGGCCATCACGGATTTCTGCTTCTCCGCTCAGTTCGGGGCCATCCAGCACATCAATTTGCATGCCCAGAGCGCGGGCAATGTCGGCTGGGCGAACCGGCAGCAACTTGTCCCAGTGGGCGTCAAGTATGCGCTTGGCAAGAGCTTCTTCCATCACACCCTCCTTTTCTGAACCCGGCAGGTATACGCTGCCTCATTGTGGTTACAACTGAATGACGCGTCCATTGCGTCATTCACTGCATAGTATCACTTATGTAGTGGTTTGCACCGATGCAAACGGGGTCTACATTCTACACAAACCGTGTTGGTTGTCACTCTATGTCACGCTGTGTATGTTTGCGCGCTCTCGCTTTAAATGTAGCTCATGACGCGCTATGACTGTATAAATGCACAGTTTTCGTGATTTGTGAGTGCGTGATGTCAGTAAGAAAGCAAAGCTCAGGCAAGTGGCTGGTGGAGGTATATCCCGAGGGGCGGCCCAGCAAGGCCCGGCCCAAGGTGCCCAGGGTACGCAAGCAGTTTGCCACCAAGGGCGAGGCGCTCAACTTTGAGCGTTGGGTACTGAGCGAAACCGAGAGCAAGCCCTGGGAAGGCAGCAAGCTGGACCGGCGGCGACTGTCTGAGCTGGTTGATTTGTGGCAGCAGCTGCATGGCCGCAACCTGGCCAAGAGCCAGGCCCGCTTTGCCAAGCTTAAGATTATTGTGGCTGGCATGGGGGATCCTGTGGCGGCCGACATCACCGCTAAAGACTGGGCTCATTACCGCCAGCGCCGTATTGCGGGGCTGATCCACAACGGCTACAACACCAACAAGCTGGCAGTTAAGCCAAGCACCATTAACCAGGAGCAGGCGTTTCTTAAAGCCGTCTTCAATGAGCTAACCCGCCTGGGTGAGTGGAATGGTGGAAACCCGCTTAATGGGATAAGGGTGCTGCCGCTGCATGAATCCGAAGTCCGGTTTTTGGAAAGCGACGAAATTGATCGCTTGCTGCAGGCCACCGTTGAATACGGTAATCCTGATCTGCAATTGATTGTTGAGCTGTGCCTGGCTACTGGTGCGCGTTGGCGAGAAGCCGAGGGGCTGACTCGCTCTCAGGTTATTCCGTATAAAGTGACGTATCAGCGCACCAAGGGCCGCAAGAACCGCACTGTACCCATCTCTCCCGCTTTGTATGAGAGGCTGCCAAAACGTACTGGCCCCATTTTTACGCCGTGTTACCATGAGTTCTGGAATTTGATTGAGTTGGCCAAGATAGAATTGCCTGAAGGGCAGGGAACACATGTGTTACGGCACACGTTTGCCAGCCATTTCATGATGAACGGCGGCAATATTTTGGTGCTGCAGCGCATCTTGGGCCACGCCAATATTAAAGATACCATGAAGTATGCGCACTTCTCGCCAGACCACTTTGACAGTGCTGTTGAACTCAATCCGTTACAGCGGCGATAGTGGCGACAAAAAGGCGACAAATTTTGGTTATCGTGACACTCTATGACACGGCATGTCACTGAAACCCGCATAAAACCTGGAGAGGCCGCGAGTTGTCACACTTAAATTACAACCATCTTTACTATTTCTGGATGACACAGAAAAAAGGCTCGGTGACCAAGGCCGCGGAAGCCCTGTTTCTGACGCCTCAAACCGTAACCGGACAGATCCGTCAGCTGGAAGAACGGCTGGGAGGCAAGCTGTTCAAGCGAAAAGGCCGGCAACTGGAAGCCAGCGAGTTGGGACAACTGGTGTTTCAGTATGCAGATCGCATGTTCAGCCTGTCTTATGAAATGCTGGATATTGTGAATTACCGCAAAGAAGATCACCTGGTGTTTGAGGTGGGTATTGCTGATGCCCTGTCCAAGCGACTGGCCAGCCGGGTGCTGCTGTCGGTGATCCCCAATGACGGCTCCATTCACCTGCGTTGTTATGAGTCCACTCACGAAATGCTGCTGGAGCAGCTGAGTGAGCATAAGCTCGACATGATACTGTCCGACTGTCCGGTTGATTCGGCTCAGCATGCGGGCCTGCTGTCGAAAAAGCTGGGAGAGTGTGATATCGGCTTTTATTGCCGGGAGCCGCTGCCGGTGAAACCCTTTCCGGCTTGCCTGGAAGAGCGCAAGCTGCTTATTCCGGGCCGGCGCACCGCCATGGGCCGTCAGCTGCGCCACTGGCTGGAAGTACAGGGGCTTAAGCCACAGATCCTGGGCGAATTTGATGACGCCGCCCTGATGAAAGCCTTTGGCTTTTTTAATCAGGGCATCTTTGTGGCCCCAGCCATTTACCGGGATGCCATTTTGCAGTATCAGCCGGTGATCGAGATTGGCCGGGCCACCGAGCTGAAAGAAGAATATTATGTGATTTTTGCCGAGCGCATGATTCAGCACCCGGCGGTGAAGCGGTTGTGCGAGAGCGACTTTAGTTCGCTGTTCTCCGGCAAGGACGATTTTTCGGCGGTAACGCCGCCCGCTACTTTTGATGATGAATTCAGTTGAGAGCTCAAACGTGAATGCGACCCAAGAAATGAATATCAAGGACATGGAAGCCAACGCGACTCAGGCGGTCAAGCTGCTTAAGGCGCTGGCCAACGAGCGCAGGCTGTTCATTTTGTGTCACTTACTCGACAAGGAGCTGTCGGTAGGAGAGATGAACCAGTTTCTGGGGTTAAGCCAGTCGGCGCTGTCTCAGCATCTGGCTATTTTGCGTAATGACGATCTGGTGAGCACCCGTAAGGAAGCGCAAACCGTGTATTACTCGCTGAAAAGCGAGGAAGTGCGGGAAATGATTGCCCTGCTGCACCGGCTCTATTGCCGGTAGGCCTGATTAACAGGCAATAAAAAACCGGCATAAAGCCGGTTTTTTCGATGCCAGAATAAAACGCTTACAGCGCTTTGATCTGGGCATTCAGACGGCTCTTGTGACGAGCAGCCTTGTTCTTATGGATCAGACCTTTGGTGGCCATGCGGTCCAGCAGAGGCTGAGCTGCGTCAAACGCTTTCTGGGCGTTGGCCTTGTCACCGGTAGCAATGGCGGCAATAACTTTTTTCACGTAGGTGCGAACCATGGAACGACGGCTGGCGTTGTGCTTGCGACGCTTCTCAGCCTGAATAGCGCGTTTCTTAGCAGACTTGATGTTAGCCAAGGTAAAACTCCTGAATCTGTCTTAGCGAGTGCTCATAAAAGGCCGAGGAATATGCCTTTTTCACCGCAGTTTGTCAATTGATTTGTGCAAATAAACACCGCCCTGTGGTGTGGCACAGGGCAGGGGGTTAAACTATCCGCCGAATTCTAGCAGTATTCACCTGCGTTCAGCAATTTCTTACCGCGAGGTTTTCATTTTGAGCAAGGCGCTGTTGCGGTCAGGCATGATTGTTTCTGCCATGACGTTGGTTTCTCGCGTGCTGGGGCTGGCCCGGGATGTGGTGATTGCTAACCTGATGGGAGCGGGTGCTTCTGCCGATGTGTTCTTTTTTGCCAACCGTATTCCTAATTTTTTGCGCCGGTTGTTTGCCGAGGGGGCTTTTAATCAGGCTTTTGTGCCGGTCATGACCGAGTACAAGCAGACCAGAAGCTTTAAAGACACTCAGGATCTGCTGGCGGCGGTATCGGGTACCCTGGGGCTGATTGTCACTCTGGTGACCCTGGCGGGCATGTTGGGCTCAGGGGTGGTGACTGCCCTGTTTGGGGCCGGCTGGTTTGTGGAATGGCTGAACGATGGCCCTGAGGCGCATAAGTTTGAGCTGGCGTCCCTGCTGCTCAAGATCACCTTTCCCTACCTGTGGTTTATCAGTTTTACTGCCATGGCCGGAGCTATTCTCAACACCTTCGGCAGGTTTGCAGTGTCGTCCTTTACCCCTGTGTTTCTGAATGTCTGCATTATCGCTGCGGCGTTGTGGCTGTCGCCAAGGCTGGCACAGCCGGAAATCGGCCTGGCGGTGGGGGTGTTTGCCGGCGGTCTGGTGCAGTTTTTGTTTCAGTTTCCGTTTCTGGCCAGGCTTAAATTGCTGGTGCGTCCGCGCTGGGCATGGCATCACCCCGGCGTGGTGAAGATTCGAACCCTGATGATACCGGCACTGTTCGGTGTGTCGGTGAGTCAGGTGAACCTGCTGTTCGACACCATGCTGGCCTCGTTTCTGGCGACCGGCTCCATCAGTTACCTGTATTATTCAGACCGGCTGTTGGAGTTTCCTCTGGGGCTGTTCGGTATTGCCATTGCCACCGTGATTCTGCCGGCCCTGTCCAGCCGCCATGTGGATGAGGCCAGAGACAGTTTTGCCGCCACCATGGACTGGGGTGTGCGCATGATACTGCTGATGGGCTTTCCTGCCATGGTGGGGCTGATTGTACTGAGTGAGCCCATGCTCAGGGTGCTGTTCATGCGCGGTGAGTTTGGCATGGCAGAAGTGGCGGCAGCGGGCAAGAGCCTGGTGGCTTATGGCCTTGGGTTGCAGGCCTTTATGCTGATCAAGGTACTGGCACCAGGCTACTATGCCCGCCAGGATACCAAAACTCCGGTGCGCTTCGGCATTATTGCCATGGTGGCCAATATGGTATTTAACGCCGTACTGATTTTTCCCCTGGGCTATGTGGGGCTGGCGCTGGCTACTGCCATGTCGGGCGTGCTGAATGCCGGCTTGCTGGGCTGGGGGCTGCATCAGCGTGGTGTATACAGCCCGGGTAAAACCACGCTGATGTTTTTACTTCGAGTGATTGTGGCCAGCGCTGGTATGGCGGGACTGCTGATATATCTGTCTCCGTCGCTGGCAGTATGGGCTGACTGGAGTCTGTGGCACAGTGGGCTGTACTTGCTGGGCTATATTGCGGCGGGCGCACTGTGTTACGGTGTGCTGCTGCTGCTGTTTGGAGTACGCCCCCGGCACTTTCGCAGTATCAGCTTGTGAGGAATGAGGGCAGGCTCCGCTTAACAAGGGCTGATCCTGATCGCCGGCTGAGTTATAATCCGCCGATTTGCAGGGGCCGAGCAGCAGGACTTATGGAGCTAATTCGCGGCATTCACAATATTAAACCCTGGCATCGGGGATGCGTGCTGTCCATCGGTAACTTTGATGGCGTTCACCTGGGGCACCAGGCCGTGTTGCGTGGGCTGGTGATGCAGGCGCGGCGTTTGAAGGTGCCTGCCTGCGTGATGGTGTTTGAGCCGCAGCCGCAGGAGTTGTTTGCCGGACGCAATGCTCCGCCCCGATTAACCAGACTGAGAGAAAAATATGCCCGGCTGGCCGAACTGGGCATAGATCGCCTGCTGTGTGTGCGCTTTACGCCAGCCTTTGCGGCACAGAGTCCCGATGATTTTATTCGTGGTCTGCTGGTTGACAAACTGGGCATACGCTTCCTGGTAGTAGGTGATGATTTTCGTTTTGGCCGCAACCGGGGCGGGGACTTTACCCTGCTCACCCAGGCCGGTCGTGCCTTTGATTTTGATGTGGTCAGCACACAAAGCTGGCGCATGGAAAATCGACGGGTCAGCAGCACCCTGATCCGCAAGGCGCTGGCAGAAGATCGGCTGCAGGACGCTGAACGTATGCTGGGCCAGCCCTTTAGTTTGTGTGGCCGGGTGGCTCATGGTGCCAAGCTGGGCCGTACTATCGGTTTTCCTACCGCTAATGTAGCGCTCAAGCGCCGGGTGATTCCGGTGTCGGGCGTGTATGCAGTGCGTCTGAGTGTGGACGGCCGGGAATATGCCGGTGTGGCTAATATCGGCCATAAACCCACAGTCAACGGCACCAAAGCCCTGTTGGAAGTGCACCTGTTTGATTTTGAGGGCGATCTCTATGGCAGACAGGTGAGCGTGGCTTTGTGTCACAAGCTGAGAAATGAACAAAAATTCGCTTCCTTTGCGCTGTTGAAGGAGCAGATTCAACGCGATGCCGTCAATGCCCGGGCCTGGTTCGGCCTGACGGTATCAGAACCGAACGGAATGTAGGATCAATGAGCGACTATAAACACACCCTGAATTTGCCCGAAACAGAGTTTCCCATGCGCGGCAACCTGGCCAAACGCGAGCCGGAGATGCTGCAGCGCTGGTTTGATGAAGATCTCTATGGTGCCGTGCGTCGTGCCAAGGCCGGCAAGAAGCCCTTTATTCTTCATGATGGCCCTCCCTACGCCAACGGCAACATTCATATTGGTCACTCGGTCAACAAGATCCTGAAAGACATTATCGTCAAGTCCAAGGGCCTGCTGGGTTACGACTCGCCCTACATTCCCGGCTGGGACTGCCACGGCCTGCCCATTGAGCTGAAAGTGGAAGGCAAGGTCGGCAAGCCCGGTGTCAAAGTGTCTGCCGCCGAGTTCCGCGAAGCCTGCCGTGCCTACGCCAAAGAACAAGTGGAAGGGCAGAAGGCTGACTTTATCCGTCTGGGGGTACTCGGTGACTGGGACAACCCTTACCTGACCATGAACTTTGATACCGAGGCCAACATCATTCGAGCCCTCGGCAAAATTATCGACAAAGGTCATCTGCACAAGGGCTCCAAGCCGGTGCACTGGTGTACCGACTGTGGTTCGGCGCTGGCCGAGGCCGAAGTCGAGTACGAAGACAAGCGTTCACCAGCTATTGATGTCCGCTTCAGGGCCGCTGACGAGGCTGCTGTGGTTGCCAGTTTTGACTGTGCCGAAGGACATGCCGGTCAGGGTCCCGTTTCTGTGGTGATCTGGACCACCACGCCCTGGACTCTGCCCGCCAACCGGGCGGTGGCGCTGCATGCCGAGCTGAGCTATGCCCTGGTGCAGGTGGAAGGTGACCAGCCCGAACGGCTGATTCTGGCGGCAGATCTGGTCAAGGATGTGATGGACAGAGCCGGCATCACTCACTATCACAATCTGGGTTACTGTCAGGGTGCCGGGCTTGAGCTGAAGCGTTTTCAGCATCCCTTCTACGACTTTGATGTACCTGCCATTTTGGGCGACCACGTCACCACCGACTCCGGTACCGGTGCCGTACATACGGCTCCTGGCCATGGTCAGGAAGACTTCGCGGTAGGTCAGCACTACGGTCTGGAAGTGGCTAACCCGGTGGGCGGCAATGGCGTGTACCTGCCCGATACTGAGCTATTTGCCGGCCAGCATGTCTTCAAGGCCAACGACGCTGTAGTTGAGGTGCTCAAGGAGCGTGGCGCGCTGCTGCACCATGAAGCTTATATGCACTCCTATCCGCATTGCTGGCGGCACAAGACGCCCATTATTTTCCGCGCTACTCCTCAGTGGTTTATCAGTATGGATCAGGCCGGTCTGCGCGGTCAGGCACTGAGTGAAATTGAAAAAGTGCAGTGGGTACCCGAGTGGGGCCAAAGCCGTATTCAGTCCATGGTGGAAAACCGTCCTGACTGGTGTATTTCCCGTCAGCGCACCTGGGGTGTGCCCATTGCCCTGTTTGTGCATAAAGACACTCAGGAGCTGCATCCCCGCGCCACTGAGCTGATGGAGGAAGTAGCCAAGCGGGTGGAGAAAGCCGGCATTCAGGCCTGGTGGGATCTGGACCCCGCCGAGCTGCTGGGTGAGGAAGCCGACCAGTACGACAAGGTGCTCGACACCCTGGATGTATGGTTCGACTCCGGCTCTACTCACTCTTCCGTTGTGGATGTGCGTTCCGAGTTTCAGGGGCATCCTGCCGACATGTATCTGGAAGGCTCGGATCAGCACCGTGGCTGGTTTATGTCATCACTGATGATCTCCACTGCCATGAAGGGCCATGCGCCTTACCGTCAGGTCTTGACTCACGGCTTTACCGTGGACGGCCAGGGCCGCAAAATGTCCAAGTCCATTGGCAACGTGGTCAGCCCCCAGGAAGTAATGAACAAGCTGGGTGCCGACATTCTGCGCCTGTGGGTAGCCAGCACCGATTACTCCGGTGAGATGACGGTATCCGATGAAATTCTCAAGCGCAGCGCCGATGCCTACCGCCGTATTCGTAATACTGCCCGCTTCCTGCTGGCCAACCTGAACGGCTTCAATCCGGAAACCGACATGGTGGCACCGGAAGACATGGTGGTGATTGACCGCTGGGCGGTGGGACGTGCTCAGGCCATTCAGCAGGAGATCACTCAGGCCTATGACGAGTACAACTTCCATCTGGTGACGCAAAAACTGATGCAGTTCTGCTCTATCGAGATGGGCTCTTTCTATCTGGACGTAATCAAGGATCGCCAGTATACCGCCAAGGCTGACAGCCAGGCGCGCCGTTCCTGCCAGACCGCCCTGTACCACATTGTGGAGGCCCTGGTCCGCTGGATGGCACCTGTCATGAGTTTTACCGCCGACGAGATCTGGGCCCTGCTGCCCGGCAAGCGTGAGCGCTTTGTGTTTACCGAAGAGTTCTATGACGGTCTGTTTGGCCTGGCAGAAGGTGAACAGATGAATGATGCCTACTGGGCTGAGCTGCTCAAAGTGCGTCAGGCGGTGAACAAGGCGCTGGAAAGTGCCCGCAGCAACAAGGTGATTGGTGGAGCCCTGGAGGCCGATATCACTCTCTATGCCGATGAATCCCTGGCCGCCAAGCTGGCGCAACTGGGCGATGAGCTGCGCTTTGTGATGCTGACTTCAAACGTCACTATTGCCGCACTTGGCGAGGCCGCCGATGCGACCGATACCGAGCTGGCCGGCCTCAAAGTGAGTGTGGCCAGGAGTGAAGCCGACAAGTGCGGTCGTTGCTGGCATCATGTGGATGATGTAGGTACCCATGAAGGTCATGACGGCATCTGTGGCCGTTGCGTATCGAACGTGGCCGGAGACGGCGAAGTCCGCCGGTTTGCCTGATGCGTGCGCTCACTGATACTGGCCTGCGCTGGTGGTGGCTGGCCATTGTGACCATAGTGCTGGATCAGATAACCAAATGGCTGACCGTCAACTATCTGGATTATGGCTACCCGGGGGTGGAGATCGCCCCCTTCTTCAATCTGGTACATGTTTATAATCCGGGAGCGGCGTTCAGCTTTCTCGCTGATCAGGGCGGCTGGCAACGCTGGTTTTTCGCCGGCCTTGCCTTTGCTGTGACAGTGCTGCTCAGTGTCTGGATGTACAAGGCACCGCGTACCGCCCGCTGGATGCCGGTGGCTTATGCGCTGATTATTGGCGGTGCCATCGGCAACGTGATTGATCGCTTACTGCTTGGGCATGTGGTTGATTTTCTTGATTTTTATGTGGGCAACTGGCACTGGCCGGCATTTAACCTGGCCGACAGCTTCATTTTTATTGGTGCCGCCATGATCATCATCGACAGTTTTAAAAAGGAAGCCCCCAATGAGTAATGTAATTGGTCCCAACAGCGAAGTGCTGTTTCACTTTACCATCAAGCTGGAGGATGGCTCTGTGGCTGACAGCACTCAGCTGCAGGGCAAGCCGGCCAAACTGCAGATGGGCGATGGCAGCCTGACCGACAACTTTGAAGCCTGTCTGCTGGGCCTTGAAACCGGCGCGAAAAAAGTATTTGAGTTAACGCCCAACGACGCCTTTGGTGAAGTGAACCCAAATAATATTCACTATATGGAGCGCAGCCGTTTTAGTGCTGATCTGGAGCTGGAAGAAGGCGCTATTCTGTCGTTTACTCAGCCCAATGGTGCTGAAATTCCCGGTATTATTCGCGGCGTGGCCGGCGACTCGGTCACCGTAGACTTTAATCACCCTCTGGCCGGTCATAATGTCACCTTTGAGGTGGAGATCCTGGCCGTAGACGAAAACGGAGCCTGATCATGGAAATCCTGCTCGCCAACCCCCGAGGCTTCTGTGCCGGCGTGGACAGGGCCATCAGCATAGTGCAGAGCGCCCTGGAAAAATTTGGTGCGCCCATTTATGTGCGTCACGAAGTGGTGCATAACCGCTATGTGGTGAACAAGCTTAAAGATGCGGGTGCCGTGTTTGTGGACGAGCTGGATCAGGTGCCAGACGGCAATATTGTGATTTTCTCTGCCCATGGTGTGTCCAAGGCGGTGAGGGAAGAGGCCAAACGGCGTGGACTCAAGGTGTTTGACGCTACCTGTCCGCTGGTAACCAAGGTGCATATGGAAGTGCACAGAGCCAGCCGCAAAGGTATTGAGACTATTCTGATTGGCCATGCGGGCCATCCGGAAGTGGAAGGCACCATGGGTCAGTATGAAAGTACTGAAGGCGGCATGTATCTGGTGGAAAATCCGGACGATGTGGCCAGCCTTGAAGTCAAGCATCCCGATAATCTGACCTTTGTCACTCAAACCACCCTGAGTGTGGATGAAACCTCCGATGTGATAGACGCACTGCGGGCGCGCTTTCCCACAATTGAGGGGCCGCGCAAGGATGATATCTGCTACGCCACTCAGAACCGGCAGGATGCGGTGCGGGAGCTGGCTGCCAAGGTGGATCTGATGCTGGTGGTAGGATCGCGCAACTCATCCAACTCCAACCGGCTGCGGGAGCTGGCAGAAAAGATGGGTACCCGGGCCCATCTGATCGACTGTGTTGAGATGATAGCGCCGGCCTGGCTGGATGGTGCCGAGCGCATTGGTGTGACTGCCGGTGCCTCGGCCCCGGAAGTGCTGGTGCAGGAAGTGGTTTCTCACCTGCAGTCGCTGGGCGGAAAAACCGTCACCGAGCACCCCGGGCGGGAAGAAAATATTGTGTTTGAAGTGCCCGCCGAGCTCAAAATCAAACAGGTGTAACCGAACCGCCCTCAGGGGCGGTTTTTTATTACCAGCAGGCAGCCGGCGTTTTGTCGCCGCTGCGTGCCAGGGTCAGTGTTGAGCAGCTGGTGCCGCCTTCCTTGTCATTCTGCTGGCTTTTCCTGGCGGTGGCGGTGAGGGTATAGCTGTTGTCTGCAACAGTTGCACTGAAGTCATAGTGATTGGTACTGGCCGGGCTTTTCAGGTCCGCGACCGAGCTTGTATAACCGGGGTTGGATATACGCCAGTCTTCCTGGGCCAGCTGCATGCTATAAAGGGTTTGAATGGCCTCTGTTCGCCTGGCTTTTTGCATATAGCCCGAGTAGGCCGGATAGGCCACAGCAGTGATAATGGCCAGAATGGCCACCGTGATTAACAACTCCACCAGCGTAAACCCCAAATACCTTTGCATGAAGGCTTCCTTGTTTAAAGTCTGACCCTGTCTCAAGCTTACTTCAGTTTAGACATTGCCTGAGATTAGGAGGCCGAGGCGGTGAACAACGAAAAGCAACGTGGCCTGACCCTGATTGAATTGTTGGTGGGCCTGGTGGTGATGACAGTGCTGACCAGCCTGGCAGTGCCCAGCTTTCAGAGTCTGCGCGAGCAATACACGGTGCGCAGCGCCGGCATGGCGGTGTATGCCGACCTGCAACTGGCCCGCAGCGAGGCGATTAAGCGCAATCGGGAAGTGACGGTGTGTTTTACCGGGTTGGGTAGCACTGAATGGAGTTATCAGCTGTATGACTCGAGCAACTGCTCTGGTGCCGCTATTGAAGCTGTTGATGGACAAAACTTTCCGGCGGTGGAGCTTGATATCGATGATTCTTACAGTGATGACTCATTAACCTTTAAACCCCGACGCAACACGTTAACTGCAGGAAGTATTACGCTTTCCAGCGGTGCTTATGAAATGCAAATTAAAACCTGGAATAACAGCATTATTCGCACCTGTTCCGTCAGTAACTTGATAGGGGTGCCCTCTTGCTAGTCGCTCAGCGCCAGCAGGGCATGACTCTGGTGGAAATGCTGGTGTCGCTGGTGGCCGGCTTGTTGGTGGTGGCTGGTGCCCTGTCGCTGTTCTCATCGGTGATTGTGTCGGGTAATACAACCCTGATGCTGTCGCGACTGAACCAGGATGTGCAATCGGTCACCGATATCATGGTGCGGGATATTCAGCGGGCGGGATATCACCCCAGTGCCGCTCAGGGAATGGATGGTGATGCCTCGGCAGCGGCAACTGCAGAGGCCTTGGTATTTTCTACGACCTCCGATCTTCATACCTCCACAGGTGCAAGTGTTCCAGATTGTATTCGCATTAAGTACCTGGATGACGGTGAGTCTCCAGCAATAACGGTAGTTCGTGTTTACAGCCTTGATCCTTCAGCTAAAAGACTGGAAGTGGAAAATAATGCTTCAGTCAGCGCCTCGCTGAGTACGCTCTGTGGTAAGGGTAATGCGCTAATGGCCGAGCAGGAAATCTCGGTCGATGATCTGCGCTTTGAGCTGATGTCCGGCAGCAGCGCCACCGGTATGCGTACCATACGGCTCAGCCTGAGTGCGTCCCATATCAATCGGCCGGCGTTGGCAGTGAGCCTGCAACGGGAGATAAAACTGAGAAATGACGGCTACTAACAAGGAAAGCGGGTTTGCCACTCTGACCATTACTCTGGTGCTGGTGTCCATGCTGGTGGCAGTGTCGGTATTTATTGGCAAGGTGCTGATTTCCGACAAGCGTATTACGCTGAACGAAATTGAATACCGCATCGCTCAGGCGGCGGCAGAAAAAGGCATTGCCGAAGCCATGGCGCAGCTTAAGGTAGATCCTCTGGCTACCAGCCTTTCAGGCACGTTAAGCACCTCGGCGGCGACGGCCAGCTATACGGTCACCATGGAGCAAGGAGTGCCCATTCCCGATGCCTGGCAACTGACGTCGGTGGCGATATTGCCCAATGGAAGTGAAGCCACCGTGAGTGTGCAGGTGGCAAAACGTAGCGTGCTCAATCCCGACAATGCTGGGCCAGCAGCTCCGTTACTGATAGGAGGAAGTTTGCCAGCCAGCGGAAATATCACCATTGTGGCGAATCCTAATGGTGGTGGGCCGGGTGTACCCGTGTCTGTCTGGACCAAATCCATCGCGACTATAGAGGGCAATGCAAAAACCTGTAGTTTGCAAGCTTATAGAGATGGCTGTGACAGTAATAATGCTTATAGCAACAAGGACAGAAAGGGGCAGGATATAGTTGACCATGATCCTGACTTTCCTGATGACCTGGTCGAATATCTTTTTGGTGTGCCGGATAATGCACAGAGCTGGGACTATATCGAGTCAAGTGCCAGTATTGTTTCAAGTTGTAGTGATCCATCGTTAAAAACTGGTGGCGATTTTTTTATTATTGAGGGAATGAATAAGTCAAATTGTGACTTGAGCGGAGTGTTTGGCAATAAAACGTCACCAGTGGTTATTATTGTAAAGGATGGTGGCTTAAGCATTAATGGGAGCAGTGAGGTATATGGGCTTTTATTCGCTTACGACTCTGATGGGGCCAGTGGCCCTGATCATACAATAAAAATCAATGGCGGTGCCAAGTTTTACGGTGCAATGGTGTCCAATCATGACAAGATTGACTTGCCCAATGGTAATTATGATTCTGTGTATGATCCAGATGTTATATCCCGGTTAATAGGTAAGGAGAATGGCAACCCCTTCGTTAATATAAACATCATTCCCGGCAGTTGGAAAGACTGGTAACAGGAGGCATCATGAAACGGCAACACGGATTTGGGCTGATTGAAGTGATGCTGGCCTTTGTGATTGTGGCGGCAACTGCTGGTACCTTATTGCAACTGAATAAAACCTATCTGGAATACAGTCGTGACGGTCGTAGCCGGGAAGTGGCCATGCGCCTGGCGGAATCCAAGCTGGATGAACTGCGCCGCTTTCAGAGCCGTAACGGCTTTGATGAAATTACCGATGGCAGTGATACGGTGAATTTGGATAATAATGAATACGCACGTAACTGGGCAGTGACTGAAAGCGGTAATGCTCAAAAACAGGTGGTAGTGACCATTAATTGGAATGATGGCGGTGAAGTGCTGAGCTTTACATTGGGAACCACCATTTCTTTAAATATATCTGCGATTAGCGGTTCTCTTGGAACGGCCAACAAGCATTTGGGAACAGGAAAGGGCGGCCCCAAGGTAAAACACACGCCAGGACTGTTTCCCGATGTGGTTGCCATTGACTTGGGTGATGGTTTGAAGCAGGAAACCAGCAAGCCGGTGGTTACGGTCGCCAAGAATGACTCCACTAGTGTCAGAGTGAGTGAGAAAACCACCCTTTACGATGCTGCAAACATTAAAGTGCAGGAACAAGATCTGGTAACGGTTAGCTGTAACTGTAAGTTGAGTGGTTCTGCTGATGCTGAGTTACCTGCACAGCGCACCATGGTTGGAGCATTAGCTTACTGGAAAAATGGAGATAACGCCCTCAAGCAAACAGGAAAAGCTAAAGATAATAAGCAGGATAAGCTGTGTAACCTTTGTTGCAAAAACCATTTTGATGGCCCAAGCAATGAGTTTAGCCATTGGTATGATGTCATCAAATGGAAGTATGCCGAAGTGAAAAATGCTCAACATGCTCATTACTCATCAATATCAGGCAGTACGATTGTGGCCGATGGTGATGAATATCTGGAAGCCTGTCGCCTGGTTCGCATTGATGGGGTTTATAAGGTAGCCAACGACTGGAATCTGGTAGTGCTTAATGTATTTTCGGAAGACTACTTAATTGAAAATAAAAATGATTATGAGGAATATGTTTCAGAGGTTGTTGTTGGATATGTTTTAAAGCAAATTAAAAGTAAGGTTGGTTCAGGTTATCAGTATGATGTGGCCAGTTATTCACCTGGGCCGTTTTCTCAAGAGTTGAAGGTTGACCCTTCCTCTAGCACTAAATTAGTAGTTAGAGGGATATATGTGGATATTTTTTCTCCTGACTACCTTGATGCCTTGAATGCTATAAGTGAAGGAAAGAGTGTCAATGAGTTAATTAATAGTGGTTTTGTTGGAAAGCTAGCATTTGAAGAGCGTAAAGTACGCAATAATCTAATCGAGTGGACTATATCATCAGATGTGGCAAGTATTGATCAAGGTAGTAGTGAGTTGAAAGCGCATGTTAAAGGAGAAACTTCTGTTACAGCCAATATCCTCCGCAGCAACAGCGGCCTTACCACTAACATTCCCATATCCCCCTTTGAGGAGAGCAATGACTGGATCACAGCCGAGCTGACTGTCGAGGTGACAGCTCCTTGAGCACTGAGAAACCTGACAATCCGGCCGTCTTTCATTACTATGGCAGCTATTGCTTTTTTACCTGACAGACAGATCATGCCCTCACATCTTACTCTGGCGCTGGCCCAGCTTAATCCGACCGTCGGTGCCATTGAACACAACACGCTACTAATGCTGACCGCCGCCGCCAATGCCGCTGAGCAGGGCGCGGATCTGGTGCTGTTTCCCGAGCTGGCGGTGACTGGCTACCCGCCCGAAGATTTGCTGTATCGCGACGATCTGCATCGGCGGGTTACCAGCGCCCTGAACGAACTGGCCGCCGCCAGCCAGAACATCGCCCTGGTGGTGGGTCATCCCTGGCGCGAAGAGGGCAAGTTGTATAACGCTGCTTCTTTCTATTATCAGGGCAAACTACAAGGCCGTTATTTCAAGCAGTTGCTGCCCAACTACGGTGTGTTTGATGAGCTGCGTTATTTCACTGCCGGTAGCGAATCCTGCGTGATTGAGTTCAAGGATCACAAACTGGGCCTGCTGATCTGTGAAGATGTATGGGAGCCAGCCCCCATGGCGGCAGCAAAAGCCGCCGGCGCCGGGCTGGTGCTCAGCCTGAATGCCTCGCCCTATCACAAGGGCAAGGCCTGGATCCGCAAAGAGCTGCTGGCCCAGCGCAGCCGTGATAACCAGCTGCCACTGGTGTATCTCAATCAGGTGGGCGGCCAGGACGAGCTGGTGTTTGACGGCCGCTCCAAGATATTCAACGCCGAAGGCGAACTCACCCAGAGCCTGCCGGCCTTTGCCGACGCACTGACGTTGATGAAGTTTGAGCAGGGCGCGCCCGTGCCGGGTGATATTCAGCCAGCCCTTGATCCCCTGGCTGAAATTTATCAGGCGCTGGTGCTGGCCACCCGGGATTACGTGAATAAAAATGGCTTTAACGGTGCCGTGCTGGGCCTGTCCGGCGGTATCGACTCGGCCCTGACCCTGGCCATTGCCGCCGATGCGCTGGGCAAGGACAAAGTACAGGCGGTGATGATGCCGTTTCGTTATACCGCCTCCATCAGCGTGGAAGATGCCAGAGAGGAAGCAGAGCGTCTTGGCGTGGAGTTCGATATCGTCTCCATCGAGCCCATGTTCGACGCTTTTATGGGCCAGCTGGCACCTCTGTTTGAGGGCACAGAGCGCGACACCACGGAAGAAAACCTGCAGGCCCGTGCTCGCGGTGTGCTGTTGATGGCCATTTCCAACAAGCGCCGCCGGCTGGTGCTGACCACCGGCAACAAGAGTGAAGTGGCGGTGGGTTACTGCACCCTCTACGGTGACATGGTGGGCGGTTTTGCCCCCATCAAGGACGTGCCCAAAACCCTGGTGTTTGAACTGTGCCGCTATCGTAATACGCTTGGCTATGTGATCCCTCAGCGGGTTATTGACCGGCCGCCGTCGGCTGAGCTGGCACCGGATCAGCTCGACCAGGACAGCCTGCCGCCCTATGATGTGCTGGACGCCATTCTTGAAGGCTATGTGGAGCAGGACAAATCCCTGGACGACTTGCTTGCTGCCGGCTTTGATGAGGCCGATGTGCGCCGGGTGATCAAGCTGGTGGATATTAATGAATACAAGCGCCGGCAGAGCGCTGTGGGGCCGCGCATTACCGCCCGCAACTTTGGTAAGGACAGGCGTTACCCCATTACTTCGGGATTTGGCAAAACAAACTGGTAAGGAGCCGCCCATGAAAAAAATTGAAGCTATTATTAAACCCTTCAAGCTTGACGACGTGCGCGAGGCGTTGGCCGAGCGCGGCATTACCGGCATGACAGTATCGGAAGTAAAAGGCTTTGGTCGTCAGAAAGGGCATACCGAGCTGTATCGGGGGGCCGAGTACATGGTTGACTTTCTGCCCAAGGTCAAACTGGAGCTGGTGGTGCAGGATGAACTGGTAGAGTCTTGCATTGAAGCGATTGAAAGCACTGCCCGAACCGGCAAAATAGGGGATGGCAAAATCTTTGTGCTGGATGTTGGCCAGGTGATCCGCATTCGTACCGGTGAGCAGAACGAAGAAGCGGTGTGAACGGCGGGGAGTAGTGAATGGGGAGCAGGGAGTTGTTTTTACCATTCCCAGGTCCCTAATCCCCAGTCCCTTGTTTTAACCGTCCGGTTTTTTTGCCACAATGATTGATTGAATTTGAATTAAGGAAGTATTCCATGCCACTGCTGGACAGTTTTACCGTAGATCATACCCGAATGGAGGCTCCTGCGGTGCGGGTGGCCAAAACCATGGCGACTCCCAACAAAGACACCATTACTGTCTTTGATCTGCGTTTTTGTCTGCCCAACCAGGAAATTCTTTCTGAAAAGGGCATTCATACCTTGGAGCACCTGTTTGCCGGCTTTATGCGTAACCACCTTAACGGCGACAATGTGGAGATTATCGATATTTCTCCCATGGGCTGCCGTACCGGTTTCTACATGAGTCTGGTGGGCGCGCCCGACGAGCAGCGGGTTGCTGCCGCCTGGAAAGCCGCCATGGAAGACGTGCTCAAGGTAGAAAATCAGTCCGAGATCCCGGAACTTAATGAATATCAGTGCGGCACCTATGTGATGCACTCGCTGGACGAGGCCAAGGCCATCGCCCGTAATATTATCGAGCGGGGCATTGGTGTAAACAGCAACCAGAACCTGGCGCTGCCGGAAGAAATGCTGAAAACCCTGTAAATAACGGCGGCTTCCCCGGTGACTGATGTCCGGTTAATGCGAGCACTGGCTTAACCGGACGTACTGTCACTTGTTATTCTTATTCTGTTGATATACATCCTTCTATCACAGTGCTCAAACGGACCTTCTTATGTCAGAACACCAAGATCCTTTCCAACAACGGGAAGCCGAAAAATACGAAAACCCGATTCCCAGCCGGGAGTTTATTCTTGAGCACCTGAAACAGCGCAAGACACCGGCTAACCGGGATGAAATTTTTGCCGAGCTGAATCTGGCCGGTGAAGAGCAGGAAGAAGCTCTGCGCCGCCGTCTGCGTGCCATGGAACGCGATGGCCAGCTGGTGTTTACCCGTAATAAATGTTACGCCCTGCCCGACAAGCTGAACCTGATTAAAGGCCAGGTCATCGGCCACCGCGACGGCTTTGGTTTTGTGCGTCCGGAAGACGGCGGCGATGATCTGTTCCTGGCCCAGCGTGAAATGGACGCCGTGATGCACGGTGACTATGTGCTGGTGCAGCCCTTGCGCTTTGACTCCCGTGGCCGCCGTGAGGCGCGGCTGGTTCGTGTACTTGAGTCCCGCAGCCTGGACGTGGTGGGTCGCTATTTTGTTGAGAACGGTGTCAGCTATGTAGTACCCGACGACAGCCGCATTGCCCAGGATATCCTTATTCCGCAGGGTGAGACCATGGGTGCACGGATGGGCCAGGTGGTGGTGATCACTATTACCCAGCGTCCTACCAAGCGCATGACCGGTATTGGCAAGGTCATTGAAGTGCTGGGTGAAACCATGGACCCGGGCATGGAAATTGAAATTGCCCTGCGCACTCACGGCATTCCTCATGTATGGCCGGAAGAGGTCAAGCAGCAGGTGGCCAAACTCAGTGAAGAAGTGCCGGAAGAAGCCAAGGTGGGCCGTAAGGATTTACGCGATCTGCCGCTGGTCACCATAGACGGCGAAGATGCCCGCGACTTTGACGATGCGGTGCACTGTCAGCCCAAGCGCTCCGGCGGCTGGCGGCTGTGGGTGGCCATTGCCGATGTATCCTACTATGTGCGCCCCAACACGGCGCTGGATGCGGAAGCCTATCAGCGCGGCAACTCGGTTTACTTCCCCGAGCAGGTGATTCCCATGCTGCCCGAGGTATTATCCAACGGTTTATGTTCACTCAACCCTCAGGTAGACCGGCTGTGCATGGTGGCAGAAATGACCATATCCGCTACCGGAAAACTGTCTGGCTTCAAGTTCTATGAAGCGGTGATGAACTCCCATGCCCGCCTGACCTATACCAAAGTGGCTGCCATACTGGAAGGAGATGAGGCCCTGCGTGAGCGTTACGCGCCGCTGGTGCCGCATCTGGAAGAGCTGAACCGCATGTTCCATGCGATGAAGGAAGCCCGCCATCAGCGTGGTGCCGTGGAGTTTGAAAGCGAAGAAACCCGCTTTGTGTTTAATCCGCAGCGTAAGATTGAACGCATTGTGCCGGTGGTGCGCAACGACGCGCACAAGATCATCGAAGAGTGCATGATCATGGCCAACGTGGCTGCCGCCCGCTTTATTGAAAAGCAGGAAGCGCACGCGCTGTTCCGGGTGCATGATAAGCCGGGTGAAGAAAAACTCACCGGCTTCCGCAGCTTTTTGGGCGAGCTGGGCCTGGAGCTGAAAGGCGGCCTTGAGCCGGAGCCGGCGGATTACGCCCTGCTTGCCGAGCAGATAAAAGACAGGCCCGATGCGGAGCTTATTCAGACCATGCTGCTGCGCTCCATGAAGCAGGCGGTATATCAGGCCGAGAATAACGGTCACTTTGGTCTGGCACTGAAGTCTTACGCTCACTTTACTTCACCCATTCGCCGTTATCCGGATTTGATCCTGCACCGCGCTATCAAGGCTCAGCTGGCAAAAATGCATGGCGGCGGCGGCAGCAAGACCGGCGGCGTGCCTTACCAGTATGATCAGGTGGCCCCCATGGGTGAGCACTGCTCACTGACAGAGCGCCGTGCCGATGACGCCACCCGTGATGTAGCCGACTGGCTCAAGTGTGAATACATGCTGGACCATGTAGGTAACGAGTTTGGCGGTACCATTGCCAACGTCACCGGCTTTGGCTTCTTTGTGCGCCTGGATGAGTTTCATATTGATGGTCTGGTACATATTTCCAGCCTGCAGAATGACTACTACCAGTTTGATCCTGCCCGCCAGCAGCTGATTGGTGAAAACTTCCGTCGCCGCTACCGTTTGGGTGACAAGATTCGGGTTAAGGTCATGGCCGTCAATCTGGATGAGCGCAAGATTGACTTTGAGCTGGTGGAAGACGCACCGCAAGGCGAAGGCAAAACCGGCAAGGGTGCCAAAAACCTCAAGTCGCGTCAGCGTGCCAAGCCCACTGGCGGCAAGGGCGGTGACAAGGCCGATAAAGGCGAAAAAGGAGACAAGGGCGACAAGCCTCGTTCCCGTAACCGCAGTCGTGGCCGCAAGCGCCGCTGATCCTGTGAGGGAGCAGGGAATAGGGAGCAGGGAATAGTTAATACCTGAGCCCATTCCCGCTCCCGATTCCCTAATCCCCATTTCCTATTCCCCGAGAAAAAACATGAGTAGTGAACTGATCTTCGGCATTCATGCTCTGAACGCCGCCCTGGAAAACCATCCTGAAAATATTCTGGAAGTCTGGCTGCTCAAGGGCCGGGATGACGCCCGTCTGCAACAGGTTCAAAACCAATTGCAGCAACTGGGCGTGCGTGCCCAGCTGGCCAACCGCCAGACCCTGGATAACAAGGCCGGTGGTGCTCAGCATCAGGGGGTGGTGGCCCGTATCAAGGCACTGCCGGCGCTCAACGAGGCGGATCTCGATGCCCTGCTGGCGCGCACCGAGACGCCGCTGCTGCTGGTGCTGGATGGTGTTACCGACCCCCACAACCTGGGCGCCTGTCTGCGTACCGCCGACGCCGCCGGGGTGCACGGAGTGATAGTGCCTCGCGACAAGTCCGCCGGGCTGACCCCGGTGGCGCGCAAGGTAGCCTGTGGTGCTGCCGAGGTGGTGCCGCTGTTTCAGGTGACCAATCTGTCCCGCACTCTGCGCGCCCTGCAGGACAAGGGCGTGTGGGTAGTGGGCACCGCCGGTGAGGCGGATCACGGCATTTATCAGGCCAAATTTACCGGGCCATTGGCATTGGTGATGGGGGCCGAGGGGAAAGGCATGCGCCGTCTGACCCGGGAGCACTGCGACGAGCTGGTCAGCATTCCCATGGCCGGCTCCGTCTCCAGCCTGAATGTGTCGGTGGCCACCGGTGTCTGCCTGTTTGAAATGGTGCGTCAGCGCGGGTAATGGAATTGACATGCAACAGCTAGTGGGCCGCATGCGGGCCGATAGCCAGCTGCTGGCGATTTTTCTGCTGGTGCTCGGCAACCTGATGATCTCCTTTGGCGATGTGCTGGTTAAACTCATGGGCCAGAGCCAGATCACCCCTTACCAGTATGTGTTTCTGCGCTTTACCATGACGTCGTTATTGCTGCTGCCGTTCTGGTGGCGGCTGGCACCGGAGCGCAGAGGCTGGGGCCAATGGAAAATTCATTGCCTGCGTGGCCACTTGCTGCTGATGGGCTCTTCCTGTGTATTTATCAGTCTGGTGTACTTGCCGTTGGCCACCGCCAATGCGGTATTTTATGCCGCACCCCTGCTGACGTTGCCGCTGGCAGCATTGATAAGCCGGGAATCGGTGCGCCCGGCCACCTATGCGGTCAGCCTGCTGGGCTTTGGCGGCATTCTGGTGGTGCTCAATCCCGCCGAGTGGCACTGGGCTGGTTGGGTGGCGTTGCTCACCGCGCTGTCGATGGCCGCTTCCAATGTGCTGGTGCGCCGTCTGCCCACAGGGCGCTCTGTGCTGGCCACCCTGTTTATGACCCAGGCGCTGTCCATTCCCGTCAGTCTGGTGTTGGCATTACCCGGTTGGCAGCCGATTCCGGCTGATGTGTGGTGGCTGCTGATTGGCTCCACCCTGGTGGGCATTATTTATCAGGGCATCTGCATCATGGCCTACGCCATGGCCGATGCCAGCAAAATTGCCGCCAGTGAATACTCAGGGCTGATTTTCGTCACCCTGATGGGCATGGCGCTGTTTAGTGAGTTCCCTGACTGGAACGTGTATCTGGGCGCGCTTATCGTTATTGCCGCCATCGGATTGCAACGCCGTTTACGCTGACCAAACCGGGATTAGGGACTGGGGAATAGGGATTGGTAACACACACCTGGTGGTAGCCGCCGCTTCAGCTGGCGGAGCAGACAACGGTGATGTTTGATATGGAAGGCCATGGCTGTTGATGCAGAGCAGCCAGATGATTTGCGCCGCATAAATGGGCACCTACAGATTACCCAATATCAGCCTGCAGACCACTCGGGCGACTTACAGCTTATAGCTGATAGCTTAAAGCTTTCTTTTCCGTTGGTTATGTCTTAAACTACGCCGCCTTGAAATCAGTCATTAAAACCCAAGTTCCTTGCCTCCGCTGGTGTGACTGAGCCCGCGCAGAGGCTATAACCCGTAAGGAGCAATCCATGCGTCATTACGAAATCGTATTTATGGTTCACCCTGACCAGAGTGAACAGGTTCCCGGCATGATCGAGCGCTACACCGGCGCCATCACTACTGCCGGTGGTCAAATCCACCGTCTGGAAGACTGGGGCCGTCGTCAGCTGGCTTACCCGATCAACAAACTGCATAAAGCTCACTACGTTCTGATGAACGTTGAGTCTGACCAGGCTGTGATCGACGAGCTGGAAACCAACTTCCGCTACAACGACGCCGTGCTGCGCAACATGATCATGCGCACCAAGCAAGCCGTTACCGAGCCTTCCGAAATGGCCAAGGCCAAGGAAGAGCGTCAGCCCCGTCGCGACGATGCTCGCGCCGAAGCCGCTGCCGAGTAATTCACGTTTTAGTAGAGGAAGAGAATCATGGCACGTTATTTCCGTCGTCGTAAGTTCTGCCGTTTCACCGCTGACGGTGTTACCGAGATCGATTACAAAGACATCGCTACCCTGAAGAACTACATCACCGAGTCCGGTAAAATCGTACCGAGCCGCATCACCGGCACCCGCGCTAAATATCAGCGCCAGCTGGCCCGTGCGATCAAACGCGCTCGTTACCTGGCCCTGCTGCCTTACACCGATCTGCACAAGTAAGCAGCGGCCTAACTCGTACCTGTAAAGAGGAAAGGTAATCATGCAAGTAATTCTGCTGGATAAAATCGCCAAGCTGGGCGGCCTGGGTGACCAGGTAACCGTAAAGTCCGGTTATGCCCGTAACTTCCTGCTGCCTCAGGGCAAAGCAGTACTGGCGACCAAAGACAACGTAGCAGCGTTTGAAGCCCGCCGCGCCGAGCTGGAAGCCAAACTGGCCGATCAGCTGGCTGCTGCCCAGGCCCGTGCTGATCAACTGGCTGCTCTGGAAGCCGTTGTTATCGAGTCCAAGTCTGGCGACGAAGGCAAGCTGTTCGGCTCCATCGGTGCCCGTGACGTGGCCGATGCCATCACTGCTGCCGGTGTTGAAGTAGCCAAGAGCGAAGTTCGTCTGTACGACGGCGTTCTGCGTAACGTAGGTGAATACGAAATCGGTGTTCAGCTGCACGCTGATGTTAAAGCGACTGTTACCATTCAGGTGGTAGCTGCCTGAGTTAAGGCACCGCTTTGAAAAAACCCGCGCTTGTCGCGGGTTTTTTATTGCCCGCGTTCCGGCTAAAGTGGAAGAAACACTGAGGGAGGGCGCGTTATGGCAGACTGGATCACAGCGCGGGTCAAAGCCCGTAAAACCTGGTCGAATAATCTTTTTTCACTGGTGCTGGATGCTGATGTGGCAACGTTCAAGGCCGGTCAGTTCACCAAACTGGCGCTGCACACTGACGATAAAAAAGTGGCCCGGGCTTATTCCTATGTCAATGCTCCCGGTCAGGATCCCGAGTTTTACGTGATCACCATTCCTGAAGGGCAGCTTACACCCTGGCTGGCCAATCTTGAGGTGGGTGACGAACTGCTGGTGCAGCATAGTGCTGCCGGCTTTCTGACTCTCGATGAAGTGCCTTGCGGCCGGGACTTATGGCTGATGGCCACCGGCACCGGGGTGGGGCCCTTTGTTTCCATGCTGGCGGAAGGCAGCTGCTGGCAGCAGTTCGAGAACATTGTGCTGGTGCATGGCGTGCGTTTTGCCGACGAGCTGGGTTATCGGCGACAGATAGCAGAGCTCACTGAAGGGCGCAGTCAGTTTCAGTATATTCCTTTTGTTTCCCGCGAAGACACCGGCGGCACCCAGACCGGCCGCATTACTCATGCCATCAGTGATGGCAGTCTGGAGCGAAAGGCCGGCCTCCCATTCACTCCAGAGCACAGCCGGGTGATGCTTTGCGGCAACCCGCAAATGGTGCGTGACACTCTTACTGAACTAAAAAACAAAGGCCTGCAGAAACACCTGCGCCGTAAACCCGGTCAGATCCTGATGGAAAACTACTGGTGAAAGACAGGGAAAAGACAGCTGTAAGCGGTCAGCTATCAGCTGTAAGCCGCCCTAGCTGGTTGCCGGGCTGTTGTTTCTTGGTTTTATATTTTGGCTGGATATGTGAAAAACACATCGGAGCCAGCAGGCATGGCATCATCACCGCAGGTTCCGTTGTGTTACTTATCGCTGACAGCTTAAAGCTTACGGCTGGTTTTTCAGCGTGTCAGCACCATCATCAGACTGAGGAAGGCCGCCAGACCCCAGCCCAGGCCCATTATCCAGTAAAACCCTTTGGCCCCTTTTTTGATGGGAATGTGGTGGTACAGCAAAAAGAAAAACCACAGCAGCGCTGGAATAAGCGGTAGCAAAAACAATCGGGTCATGGCCATTCCTCTGGGGTTGTCGTCTATGCTTCATTGCACTGTAGCAAGACCGAGGCGGCACGCCAACCAGCCTTCAGGCCTGAACAAAGCCGTGCTATGGTGCTGCTCACATGAGCCTCACATGGAAAAGGAGTCCGATATGAAACAGCTTGTCATTACTGCCTTTGGCGGCCCGGAAAAACTGCAACTGACCGAAGCCGACCATCCGCCGCTGGCATCCAAGCAAATGCGTCTTAAAATGCATTACGCCGGCGTTAACCCGGTGGACGCCAAAACCCGAGCCGGGCTGGGCTGGGGAGCTGAAGCCATCAAAGACAGCCTGCCCTGGTCACCGGGTTTTGAAGTGGCCGGAGAAGTACTGGAAGTCGGTTCGGAGGTATGTCGCTTTATGCCCGGAGACCGAGTATTCGGGCTGGTAAGAGGCGGAGCCTACAGCGAAGAATTGGTAGTGAATTGCGATGAAATGATGCCGCTGCCTGATGAAGTCTCTTACGAAATGGCCGGTGGCCTGGCGCTGGCCGGCACTACCGCCTGGCAGGGACTGATGGTTCATGGTGGCCTGCAACAGGGCGAGCGGGTGCTGATTTCCGCCGCTGCAGGTGGTGTGGGGCACCTGGCGGTACAGCTGGCGAAAGCGGAAGGTGCCACTGTGGTGGCGCTGACCTCAACGGCCAATCAGGACTTTGTGACAGGGCTGGGTGCCGACGAAGTGGTGGATTATCACGATCATGCGGCTGTGGCCAGCATAGCGCCGGTGGATCTGTTTCTTGATCTGGTGGGGGGAACTTCTGGTGAAACACTTTTGTCTCAGGTGAAACCAAATGGCCGTGTGGTGACGGTGCCCACCATTACTGCCGATCAGGTCATTGCTGCCGCCCAAAAGAAAGGTATTCGTGCCACTGGCATGCTCAAGGAGAATGATAATGAGCAGCTGGCCATGCTGGCCGATGCGGTAGCAGAAGGGCGGCTAACAGTGGAAGTAAGCCAGGTCTTTGAGCTGGCCGACGGGGCTGACGCCCACCGCCAGATAGAAACCGGTCATACCCGTGGCAAGGTGCTGCTGCGGGGCTGACCGGCATTGTTGTAAACATAAGGAAACTTCATGAAGTATTGGTCGTTGTTACTCTTGTTGTGCCCGCTGGCCGCTCAGGCAGCCCCCACGCTGATAAAAACAGTGGAGCAAGGTCAGGATGAGCTGGTGATCCCCTACCAGCAGTACCGGCTAGATAATGGTCTGACGGTGATCCTCAACCCCGACAAGTCCGATCCCCTGGCTCATGTGGAAGTGACCTACCATGTCGGATCCGCGCGGGAAGAGCCGGATCAAACCGGCTTTGCGCATTTTTTTGAGCACATGATGTTTCAGGGATCCAAGCATGTGGGAGATCAGCAGCATTTTCGCCTGATCAATGAAGCCGGCGGCACCATGAACGGCACCACCAATCAGGACAGAACCAATTACTTTCAGACCGTGCCCGCCAATCATCTGGAGAAGGTGCTCTGGCTGGAAGCCGATCGCATGGGCTTTCTGCTGGAGGCGGTGAGCCAGCGCAAATTTGAAATTCAGCGCGATACCGTCAAGAACGAGCGGGCCCAGCGCATTGATAACCAGCCCTATGGCCTGGTGGGCGAGCGCATGGATGAGCTGCTCTACCCCCGCGATCACCCCTACAGCTGGCCGACCATCGGCTATGTGGAAGATCTGGACAGAGTTGACGTCAACGATCTCAAGGCTTTCTTTCTGCGCTGGTATGGCCCCAATAACGCCACCCTGGTGATCTCCGGTGATTTCGACACCGGGCAGACGCTGGCGTGGATAGAAAAATACTTTGGTCCCATTCCTGCCGGCCCCGAGGTCAAGCGGGCCGAGCCGGCCCCGGCAAAACTGGAACGCAACCGTCATCAGACCCTGGAAGACTCACGCATTCGCATGCCCATGCTGTATGTGTCTTACCCTACCGTCTGGCTGGGTAACAAAGACGAAGCGGCGCTGGATGTGCTGGCCAATGTGCTGGGTGGCGGCAAGAGTTCGCTGCTCTATCAGGAACTGGTAGAAACCGGCAAGGCGGTGTCGGCAGGAGCGGGGCACTACTGCTCCGAGCTGGCCTGTACCTTCAGCATCTGGGCCTACGCCAACCCGTCGAAAAACGGCGATCTGACTCCGCTCAAGGCCGATGTGGAGCGCATTATCAACAGCGTGGTGGAGCGCGGCATTCAGCCCGAGGACGTATCCAAGGCAGTGACCGAGTTGCGCGCTGATCTTATTCTTGGCCTCGACAGCGCCAGGGGCAAGGCCCGTCAGCTGTCACTGGGGCAGGTGCTGCAGGACGATCCCCTGTATGCCATCAATGCCTGGCGACAACTGGCCGGCACCACGCCCGATGAAGTCACCGCTGCCTATCAGCGCTATCTCAAAAATCAGCCTCACGCTCTGTTGAGTGTGGTGCCTGCGGGCAAGACCGAGTGGCAGGCCGCGGAGCCGGATTATGTCACGCCCGAGCGGGAGCTGCCCGAGCGGCAGCATATTGACGAGCTGCCCCTGCGCACCGTGCAGGACGACTTTGACCGCAGTGTGATACCCAATGCCGGCGAGCCGGTGAGTGTGGCTGTGCCACCGCTGTGGCAGGAAACCATTGGCGACAGTATTCAGCTTCTGGGCACGGTAAACGATGAAATTCCGGCTGTGTCGCTGATCTTTGCCCTTCCCGGCGGCCAGCGCGCCGAAGCCGAGGGCGAAGCAGGGCTGGCGGCTCTGACTGCTGCCATGATGGATCAGGGGACCGAGCGGCTCAGTAATGGTGACTTCAGCGAGGCGCTGGAGCGGCTGGGGGCCAGTGTGAATGTGCGCAGTGGTTTTTATACCAACCTGATAGAAGTGACCAGCCTGACTGACCAGCTGCCTGCGACTCTTGAGCTGGTGAAAGAGCTGCTGTTCCATCCGGGTTTTCGTCAGGCAGATTTCGACAAGGTAAAAGCGCGTATGCTGGAGTCCATGGCCCAGAGTCGTAATCAGCCGTCCTGGCTGGCACAGCAAGGGTTTAATGAGCTGATGTATGGCAACAGCCGGCTGGGTCTGCCCGACGAGGGCATGCCGGAAAATCTGGAAAGCTTTACGCTGGAGCAGGTAAAAGCCTTTTATCAGCGCTACTACAACCCCAAAAACGGCCATGTGATTATTGCCGGCGACCTGTCTGCCGAGCAGGCAAAAACGCAGCTTGGCTTTTTGACCCAATGGCAAGGGGATGCTCCGGCGTTGCCGGCAATTGACGTGCCGGAACAGGCCGCCGAGCCGGGTATTTATGTTATTGATATGCCCGGGGCGGTTCAGTCCGTATTGCGGGCAGGCCGCCGGGCGTTGCCGGTGGATGCTACTGGCCCCTACTTTTACGGTCAGCTGATGAACTATAACCTGGGTGGTAATTTCAACAGCCGTATTAACCAGAACCTGCGGGAAGACAAGGGCTATACCTATGGTGCCTATTCCTACTTCAGCGGCAACCGGGAGGCGGGTGCCTTTGTGGTATCGGCAGATGTACGCGGTGATGCCACCGCCGGTGCCATTACCGAAGTTCTGCAGGAAATGCAGCAATTTGCTGCTAAAGGACCCACGGCGGAAGAGCTGGCCTATCTGAAGAGCAGTTACTCCCAGCAGGATGCCCTCAGTTATGAAACCCTGGGCAAGAAAGCCGGTTTTCTGCTGAACCTGGCCATGCTGGAGCTGTCGCCGGATTACCTCAGCCAGCAGCAGCAAATTGTGTCTGAAGTAAATGCCGCCACCCTGACCGAACAGGCCAAAAAGTGGCTGGATCCTGAGCAAATGGTTATTGTCGTTGCCGGTGACAAGACAAAACTTGAAAAATCACTGGCAGAACTCAATCTTCCCATGCACGATTTAATCATTGAATAACGAGGCCAAGCCTCCCGCGGTGCTAACAAGCACCGCGGCCAAGAGCGAACCATAATGACCAAAACAACCGCTTCCCTGCAGCAGCGCCTGCAGGCATTTCAGCGTTCCGACAAACTGCCTTCCATCAAGGGCATTCGTCGCGGCATAGAGCGTGAAAGTCTGCGTATTACTCCCGACGGCCAGCTGGCGCATACCCCCCATCCCAGTGCATTGGGCTCGGCCCTGAGCCATGCTCATATCACCACTGATTTTTCCGAGTCACTGATGGAGTTCATTACGCCGGTATCTGACTCGGTAGAAACCTTGCTGGCTCAGCTCAGTGATATTCATCGTTATACGGTGCGTCATCTGGATGGCGAACAGCTCTGGCCGCTGAGCATGCCCTGTTTGCTGAAAAGCGATCAACATATTCCGCTGGCGCAATATGGCAGTTCCAATGTGGGCCGCATGAAAACCCTCTACCGGCAGGGGCTGCATCATCGTTATGGCAGCAGCATGCAGGTGATCTCGGGAGTACACTTTAACTTCTCCATGCCCGACAGCTTCTGGGTAGAATGGCACGAGCTGGAAGGTAACGGCAGTTATCTGCAGGATTTTGTTTCTGAAGCCTACCTGGGGTTGATTCGTAATTTCTACCGCTTTGGCTGGCTTATTCCTTATCTGTTCGGTGCCTCGCCGGCGTTGTGTGGCTCCTTTCTGCAGGGCCGGGAGCATAAACTGCCCTTTGAGCGGCTGGGCAAGGGCACTCTTTATCTGCCTTATGCCACTTCATTGCGCATGTCGGATCTGGGCTACACCAACAATGCTCAGGCCGGACTGAATATTTCCCTGAACAGCCTGGATGAATATGTGGCCAGTCTGCGCCGGGCCATTGGCACTCACGCCCCCGAGTTTGCCCGCATTGGCGTGAAAGTGGATGGCGAATACCGTCAGCTCAACGACAATGTGCTGCAGATTGAAAACGAGCTCTATGCGCCCATCCGGCCCAAGCGTACCGCCGAAAGCGGCGAAAAACCGTCGGAAGCGCTGGAAGCCAGGGGGGTGGAATATATTGAAGTGCGCTCGGTGGATGTAAATCCCTTCTCGCCGGTGGGCATAGCGCCTGAGCAGATCCGTTTTCTCGATACCTTCCTGCTCTGGTGTCTGCTCACGCCCTCGGCACCGCTGGAAGAAGACGAAATTGCCCTTAACCGGCGCAATTTCAACAAGGTGGTGATGGAAGGGCGCAAGCCGGGTCTGATGCTGGAGCAGTTTAACCAGGACGACATCACCATAAAGGAACTGGGCGAGCATTACTTTGCCGGGCTGGCAGACGTGGCGGCACTGCTTGACGCCTGCTGTGGCAGGGGCTGTTACGGCAAGGCGCACGAGCAGCAACTGGCGGCCATGCGCGATCCCGGGCTGACCCTGTCGGCAAAAGTGCTGCACGAGCTGAAGCAACGCAATACCGATATTCTGCCCTTTGGCATGGAGCTGTCACGTCGCTACGGCGAACACTTTGCCGATGTGCTGCCCCGTTACTGGGATGATAGCTACTTTGACGAAGAGGGAGCCCGTTCTCTGGCCCGTCAGCGCAAGCTGGAAGAGTCCGACACCGTCAGCTTTGATGACTTTCTCACGGCTTATTTTTCAGCCAGTGAGTGATGCCGGCAGACTGAATATCAGGTAATAAAAAACCCGCTGTTGCGGGTTTTTTGCATTTAACCGACAGCAAACTTACCCCGCAGGATAGTTGGCCTTGAGCACTGCTTTGGCGTGGTTGGCCATTTCGGTCAGGCCCAGCTGGTTGTAAGCCTGCTCCATAACCTCAAGAGCGGGCTTGAGTTGCTCGGTGTCGGGATAGGTTTCCACTACAAACTTGGCCCGGTTGGCGGCAGCCAGCCAGGCTTTGCGTTTTACGTAATAATTGGCCACTGCCAGATCATATCGGGCCAGACGGTTTTTCAGGCTGATCATGCGGGCCTTGGCATCAGCGGCATAAACACTGTCGGGGTGCTGGCGCAGCAGCTGACGAAAATCGGCAAAGGCCTGGCGTGCATAGGTAGGATCACGATCTGCGCGATCTATGTTGAACAGGTTCTGAAAGAAATTGTAGTCTGCCGACATATTGGTCAGACCGCGCATATAGCGGGCATAGTCCACGCTGGGGTGATTGGGGTTCAGGCGAATAAAGCGATCTATGTTGGCCAGCGCCCGTACTGTATCGTCCTGTTTGTAGTAAGCATAAATGAGATCCAGCTGTACCTGATTGGAGTAGGCACCAAACGGATAGCGCGAGTCCATGGCTTCCAGCAACTCGGCAGCGCGAATGTAGTTTCCGGCCTGCAGGCGTTCCCGGGCATCCTGGTACAGCACTTCCGGTGCTTCGTCCGGAACGTCGTTTTTGCTGGAGCTGGAGCAGCCGGTGGCGGCCAGCGCCAAAGTCAGTGTCAGGGTGAGCCAGAGGCTTGATTGTTTCGCCATTGAAAAGTCCATTGTGATTGCAAAGTTCGGAAACTGATTAAGCTCAGCGTCAAGAACCGCTAGAATAACCAATTAAATATCATTTGGTAACCAGTGGTCTTCATGAGCCAGCATATAGAACTGAACGGCGTTGTTGCCGATCATCAATACGGTCAACGTCTGGACCAGACGTTGGCGGAAATGTTCCCCGATTATTCCCGTTCTCGCATTAAAACCTGGATTCAGCAGGATCTGGTGCAAATTGACGGTGCCGTCGTCAGCAAGCCCCGGGAAAAAGTGCTGCCCGGCCAGCAGGTGGTGGTGAATGCCGAGCTGGAAGACGAAGTCCGGTTCGAGCCTCAGGCCATTGAACTGAACATCGTCTATGAAGACGACGACATCATGGTGATCAACAAGCCTGCCGGTCTGGTGGTGCACCCGGGTGCCGGCACTCCCGACGGCACTTTGCTCAACGCTTTGCTGCATCATTGTCCGGCCATTGCCGAGGTGCCCAGAGCCGGGATAGTGCACCGGCTCGATAAAGACACCACTGGCCTGATGGTAGTGGCCAAGACCATACCGGCGCAAACCCATCTGGTTACCGCCTTGCAGGCGCGCAATATTACCCGGGAATATGAAGCAGTGGCCATTGGTCATATGACTGCCGGCGGCACGGTGGACGCCAATATTGGCCGTCACCCTACTCAACGTATTCAGATGGCGGTAACGCCTTCCGGCAAGCCGGCGGTGACCCACTATCGAGTGATGGAAAAATTCCGCGCCCACACCCGCTTGCGGGTACGGCTGGAAACCGGCCGCACCCACCAGATTCGTGTGCATATGGCCCATCTCAAGCACCCGCTGGTCGGTGATCCGGTATACGGTGGCCGGCTCAAGCCGCCCCGTGCTGCCGAGCCCGAGCTGATGGATTTTTTGCGGGGCTTTAAACGCCAGGCGCTGCATGCGGTGATGCTGCAGCTGGAACATCCCATCAGCGGCGAGCTGATGGAATGGCATGCCCCCATTCCCGACGACATGGTTAAACTGGTTGAGGTGCTGCGCGCCGACACCCAGGCACATCCGGATGATCTGGTATGGATATAATTCTGCCTAACTGGCCGGTACCAGCCAATGTTGGATCGGCGCAAAGCACCCGCACCGGCGGCGTGAGTGCGGCACCCTGGCACAGCCTGAATCTGGGCGCTCATGTGGGCGATCATATCTCCCATGTGCGCGCCAACCGGGAGCGACTGGCGGCGTGTCTTAATCTGCCGGAAGATCCGTTGTGGCTGGAGCAGGTGCACGGCACTCGTGTGCTCACCCTGCCGGCAGAAAACGACAATCTTACCGCCGATGCGGTGATCAGCCGTATACCCGGACAGATTTGTACAGTGATGACGGCCGACTGCCTGCCGGTGCTATTCTGTGATGAAGCCGGTACCGTAGTGGGAGCTGCCCATGCCGGCTGGCGCGGGCTGGCTGCCGGCATATTGGAAGCCACCCTGCAGGAAATGGACGCGGATCCTGCCTCTGTGCTGGTCTGGCTGGGCCCGGCCATAGGCCCCACTGCCTTTGAAGTGGGAAGCGAAGTGCGCGATGCCTTTATGGCGCACTCGGCGCTGGCGCAAGATGCCTTTGTGGCTCATGGAGAGAAGTGGCTGGCCAATATTTACCATCTGGCCCGGCTGCGGCTGGCAGCAGCTGGGGTGCACCATATCTACGGTGGTAAATACTGCACCTTCACTGACTCTGAACGATTTTTTTCCTACCGGCGCGACAGCCAGACCGGACGCATGGCCACCATGGTCTGGTTAAATGAGTAAAAACCAATAAGCACCGGTTGAAAATTCGTCGAAAGTCCCCATTCTTAGTATCAGAATTAAGCTTGTATGCCCGCTGTGCGGGCGTTTGAGGAGAAAGCTGATGCGTCTTGATCGTCTTACCAGTAAATTTCAACTTGCCCTGCAAGACGCCCAGTCAATGGCGCTGGGGCGGGATCATGCCTATATAGAACCGGCTCACTTGCTGGTAGCCATGCTTAACCAGGAGGGCGGCACCATACGCCCGCTGCTCACCACTGCCGGCGTGGACGGCAATGCCCTGCGGGTAGAGCTCGATAAATCTCTTGACCGCCTGCCCAAAGTCAGCGGCGGCGATATGGATGTGCAGGTATCCCCTGTGCTGGGCCGGCTGTTGAACCAGTGCGACAAGCTGGCTCAGCAGCGTAAGGATGCCTACATCTCTTCCGAACTGTTTCTGCTTGCCTCCCTTGATGACAAGGGCGAGCTGGGTGAGTTGCTCAAGCGGGTGGGGCTGACCAAAGACAGGCTTACCAAGGCCATTGATCAAGTGCGTGGCGGCCAGAAGGTAGATGATCCGAATGCGGAAGAAAATCGTCAGGCACTGGAAAAGTACACCATCGATCTCACCGAGCGGGCCGAGCAGGGCAAGCTGGATCCGGTGATCGGCCGGGATGATGAAATTCGCCGTACCATTCAGGTGCTGCAACGGCGCACCAAGAACAATCCTGTGCTGATCGGTGAACCCGGCGTGGGTAAAACCGCCATTGCCGAAGGACTGGCCCAGCGCATTATTAACGGTGAGGTACCGGAAGGGCTCAAGAACAAACGGGTACTGTCACTTGATATGGGCGCGTTGATCGCCGGTGCCAAATATCGCGGTGAGTTTGAAGAGCGGCTCAAGGCGCTGCTGAACGAGCTTGCCAAGGAAGAGGGCAGGGTGATCCTCTTTATCGACGAGCTGCACACCATGGTGGGGGCCGGCAAGGGCGAAGGGGCCATGGACGCAGGCAATATGCTCAAACCGGCGCTGGCCCGGGGTGAGTTGCACTGTGTGGGTGCGACCACACTGGATGAATATCGTCAGTATGTGGAAAAAGACGCAGCGCTGGAGCGGCGTTTTCAGAAAGTGCTGGTCGATCAGCCGACGGTGGAAGACACCATCGCCATTTTGCGTGGTCTTAAAGAACGCTATGAGCTGCACCACCATGTGCAGATCACGGATCCGGCCATCGTGGCGGCGGCGACGCTGTCTCACCGTTACATTGCCGATCGTCAGTTGCCCGACAAGGCCATTGATCTGATCGACGAAGCAGCGTCCAGCATTCGTCTGCAGATCGACTCCAAGCCTGAGCCGCTGGATAAACTCGACCGGCGCATTATTCAGTTAAAGCTGGAAGAGCAGGCGCTGCTCAAGGAAGACGACGAAGGCAGCCGCAAACGGTTGCAGCTTATTCGCGACGAGCTGGACGAGAAAGAAAAGGAATATGCCGAGCTGGAAGAGGTATGGACCTCTGAAAAAGCCGCACTGGCAGGCACTCAGCATATAAAGGCCGAGCTGGAGCAGGTTCGTCAGGAGCTGGAAGTGGCCCGCCGGGCCAGCGATCTGGCGCGTATGTCCGAGCTGCAGTATGGCCGCATTCCCGAGCTGGAGAAACAGCTGGATCTGGCCGCTCAGGCCGAGATGCAGGAGCAGCACCTGCTGAAAAACCGGGTTACCGATGAAGAAATTGCCGATGTGCTGTCGCGCTGGACCGGCATTCCCGTGGCCAAAATGCTGGAAGGGGAAAAAGACAAGCTGTTGCGTATGGAAGACAGCCTGCATGAGCAGGTGATTGGCCAGAACGAGGCGGTGGATGCGGTTTCCAATGCCATTCGCCGCAGCCGGGCGGGGTTGTCGGATCCCAACCGGCCGGTGGGCTCCTTCCTGTTTATGGGCCCCACCGGGGTGGGCAAAACCGAGCTGTGCAAGGCGCTGGCGGATTTTCTGTTCGACAGCCGTGACGCCATGGTGCGCATCGATATGTCGGAATTTATGGAGAAGCACTCTGTGTCCCGTCTGGTGGGCGCGCCTCCCGGTTACGTGGGCTATGAGGAAGGCGGTTACCTGACCGAGGCGGTGCGGCGCAAACCCTACTCGGTGATCCTGCTGGACGAGGTGGAAAAAGCGCACCCGGACGTGTTCAACATTCTGCTGCAGGTGCTGGATGACGGCCGCCTGACCGATGGTCAGGGCCGTACCGTGGATTTCCGTAATACGGTGGTGATCATGACCTCCAACATCGGATCGGATCTTATTCAGGAGCACAGTGCTTCCAAAGATTATGATCAGATGAAGGCCATGCTGATGGAGGTGCTGGGGCATCAGTTCCGCCCCGAGTTTATTAACCGTATCGACGAAATAGTGGTGTTCCATCCGCTGGCGCAGGAGCAGATCAAGTCCATTGCCCGCATTCAGCTGCAAGGGCTGGTGCAGCGGCTTGAGGCCATGGACTATGACGTGTCGGTGACCGATGCCCTGCTGGACAAGCTGGCTTCTGCCGGGTTCGATCCGCTGTTTGGTGCAAGGCCGCTCAAGCGGGCCATTCAGAGCAAGGTGGAAGATCCCCTGGCCCAGGCCATGCTCTCTGGCAAAGTGGTGCCCGGTAAAGCACTGACACTCGATGCCGACGACAACGGTCTGGTACTGAACCAGTAACCGGGCAGCACAAACAACGTGAAAGGGAGAAGACCTGGTCTTCTCCCTTTTCTTTTGTTTTCTGCTCTTCGTTTTTACGCCCTCAGCCGGGGCGCCCATCTGCTCTGGGCTGTGTCAGTATGGGCCAGTAAATCCGGCAGAAGAGACCAAAGGCCATCACCCAGGCCAAAGCGCTCACATCATAAGCCATACGGGTCAGGCCGGGGGCCAGCATGGGTAACAGAGCGCGCACCAGGCCGGCAATAATCACCAGCATAAAGGCGATGACCATGGGCTTTTTCAGCTCCAGTGGCCGGCCCGAGTGGCCCAGAGACACACGGGCAATCATACCCAGGATTACCGTGCCCATGGCACCGGCAGTGAGCCAGTGACTGGCCAGTGACACTGTAATGCCCCAGTTAAGGATGGCGGCCGCCATGGCCAGCAGCCCCAGTGGAACAAACAAATAACCGATGTGTAGCACCCACAGCAGCGGAATGTCTTTGGTCAGCTTGTTGTTCCAGCGGGATAAGCGAACAAAGTGCGTCACAGCGGCAATCACCAGTACCAAGGCCAGTAAACTATTAAACAGCGAGGTTCTCGGCAGCATCAACCAGCCCTGGGTGGCCAGCCAGATAGAGCCCAGTGCCAGTTTCTCCAGTGCAGGAATGGCTTCAGGTTTGTCGGTACCGGTGGCTCGGGCAGTAAAAAACGGAATCACCCGGCCGCCCATAACAGTAATAAGAGCGGCAATCGCCAACACGGCGGTTGTGAACACCCGCTCCGCCAGCAGCCAGTTATGGCTGAATGCCGCGTAGTAGCTGAGCGCGTTTAGCAACATCATAAACATCAGCAGGGGAGCAAAGAACAGATTGCGCCATTGCTTTACCTGAATAACCGGCCGCGCCAGAAAGCCGGCGACCAGCGGCAGCCAAAGCAAGTCCAGCAGAATAACCAGACCGTTCAGCTCTCCCCGTACCGGCATCAGCAAGCGGGGCAGCAGCCAGAGACCGGAAACCAGTGCCAGCGGCCAGCCGCGCACGCCGGGAATGCCAGTCCAGTTCTGCATGGCGGTAAGTACAAACCCCGCGATAATGGCCAGGCCAAAACCAAAGATCATTTCATGAGCGTGCCACCAGATAGGGTTGCTGACACCGGGCAGCAGGGTCATACCTCTTAAAGACAGCAGCCATACCAGCATGGCCAGGCAGGAGAACAAGGCTCCGCCAAGAAAAAATACGCGAAACCCCAGCCGGAACAGGGGCACTATTTTGTTTTCCTTTTGTGCATCCAAAATTTGCATATAGCCACCTTTAATTGCATTTCATATGACTATTATAAGTGTTCACGTCAAAGGCAACTTGAATCAGATCAAAACTAGTCAAAAAAACCGCTGCAGTATGAATTTTGAGCGAACGGTTTTAAAGTGACAAAAAACGTCAAAAAAGCCCTTGCGCAAAAATCGCGGCTCCCTATAATGCGCATCCACTGACACGGGGCAACACGCCTACGGTCACAAACGTTGAAAGACAACGAAACAAAGTTTGATTCAACGCTTGACGAACACCAAGAGTTGCGTAGAATACGCAGCCCTGACCAGCGAAAGCGGTCAACGCTC
>NZ_CP155481.1:2555000-2700000 GCF_039654065.1 Oceanimonas sp. AH20CE76 | reverse complement strand
GCGGCGAGCGAACGGGGACCAGCCCTTAAGCAGCATTAGCGGTAGTGGAACGGTCCTGGAAAGGCCGGCAATACAGGGTGATAGCCCCGTACACCAAACCGCTCTTGTTGTGAAATCGAGTAGGACGGGACACGTGATATCCTGTCTGAACATGGGGGGACCATCCTCCAAGGCTAAATACTCCTGACTGACCGATAGTGAACCAGTACCGTGAGGGAAAGGCGAAAAGAACCCCTGTGAGGGGAGTGAAATAGAACCTGAAACCGTGTACGTACAAGCAGTGGAAGCCCTTCGAGGGTGACTGCGTACCTTTTGTATAATGGGTCAGCGACTTACTTTTAGTAGCAAGGTTAACCGTATAGGGGAGCCGTAGGGAAACCGAGTCTTAACTGGGCGAATAGTTGCTAGGAGTAGACCCGAAACCCGGTGATCTAGCCATGAGCAGGTTGAAGGTTGAGTAACATCAACTGGAGGACCGAACCCACTAATGTTGCAAAATTAGGGGATGACTTGTGGCTGGGGGTGAAAGGCCAATCAAACCGGGAGATAGCTGGTTCTCCCCGAAAGCTATTTAGGTAGCGCCTCGGACGAATACTACTGGGGGTAGAGCACTGTTTGGGCTAGGGGGTCATCCCGACTTACCAACCCCATGCAAACTCCGAATACCAGTAAGTACTATCCGGGAGACACACGGCGGGTGCTAACGTCCGTCGTGAAGAGGGAAACAACCCAGACCGCCGGCTAAGGTCCCCAAGTTCTGGTTAAGTGGGAAACGAAGTGGGAAGGCTCAGACAGCCAGGATGTTGGCTTAGAAGCAGCCATCATTTAAAGAAAGCGTAATAGCTCACTGGTCGAGTCGGCCTGCGCGGAAGATGTAACGGGGCTAAAACCAGGCACCGAAGCCGCGGATTCACGCTTTGCGTGAGTGGTAGGGGAGCGTTCTGTAAGTCTGCGAAGGTGTGTTGTGAAGCATGCTGGAGATATCAGAAGTGCGAATGCTGACATGAGTAACGATAAAGGGGGTGAAAAACCTCCTCGCCGGAAGACCAAGGGTTCCTGTCCAACGTTAATCGGGGCAGGGTGAGTCGGCCCCTAAGGCGAGGCCGAAAGGCGTAGTCGATGGGAAACGGGTTAATATTCCCGTACTGACACACATTGCGATGGGGGGACGGAGAAGGCTAGATGGGCCAGGCGTTGGTTGTCCTGGTGAAAGGGCGTAGGCGGTGACTTTAGGTAAATCCGGAGTTGCAACGCTGAGACCCGAGACGAAGGTACTACGGTACCGAAGTCATTGATGCCCTGCTTCCAGGAAAAGCCTCTAAGCTTCAGATGTGTGTGAACCGTACCCCAAACCGACACAGGTGGTCGGGTAGAGAATACCAAGGCGCTTGAGAGAACTCGGGTGAAGGAACTAGGCAAAATAGTACCGTAACTTCGGGAGAAGGTACGCTGGAGCGGGTGAAGTCCTTCGCGGATGGAGCCTGAGCCAGTCGCAGTGACCAGGTGGCTGGGACTGTTTATCAAAAACACAGCACTCTGCTAACTCGCAAGAGGACGTATAGGGTGTGACACCTGCCCGGTGCCGGAAGGTTAATTGATGGGGTTAGCCGTAAGGTGAAGCTCTTGATCGAAGCCCCGGTAAACGGCGGCCGTAACTATAACGGTCCTAAGGTAGCGAAATTCCTTGTCGGGTAAGTTCCGACCTGCACGAATGGTGTAACCATGGCCACGCTGTCTCCACCCGAGACTCAGTGAAATTGAAATCGCCGTGAAGATGCGGTGTACCCGCGGCTAGACGGAAAGACCCCGTGAACCTTTACTATAGCTTGGCACTGAACATTGACCCTACATGTGTAGGATAGGTGGGAGGCTGTGAAGCGGTGACGCCAGTTGCCGTGGAGCCGACCTTGAAATACCACCCTTGTATGTTTGATGTTCTAACTTGGTCCCCTTATCGGGGATGAGGACAGTGCCTGGTGGGTAGTTTGACTGGGGCGGTCTCCTCCCAAAGTGTAACGGAGGAGCACGAAGGTTGGCTAAGTACGGTCGGACATCGTACGGTTAGTGCAATGGCATAAGCCAGCTTAACTGCGAGACAGACACGTCGAGCAGGTGCGAAAGCAGGTCATAGTGATCCGGTGGTTCTGAATGGAAGGGCCATCGCTCAACGGATAAAAGGTACTCCGGGGATAACAGGCTGATACCGCCCAAGAGTTCATATCGACGGCGGTGTTTGGCACCTCGATGTCGGCTCATCACATCCTGGGGCTGAAGTCGGTCCCAAGGGTATGGCTGTTCGCCATTTAAAGTGGTACGCGAGCTGGGTTCAGAACGTCGTGAGACAGTTCGGTCCCTATCTGCCGTGGGCGTTGGATGATTGAGAGGGGCTGCTCCTAGTACGAGAGGACCGGAGTGGACGAACCTCTGGTGTTCGGGTTGTCACGCCAGTGGCACTGCCCGGTAGCTAAGTTCGGAATCGATAACCGCTGAAAGCATCTAAGCGGGAAGCGAGCCTCGAGATGAGTCATCCCCAGGTACTTGATACCTCTAAAGGGCCGTCCGAGACCAGGACGTTGATAGGCAGGGTGTGGAAGCGCTGTGAGGCGTGCAGCTAACCTGTACTAATGACCCGTGCGGCTTAACCATACAACACCCAAGAAGTGTGAGAGACTTGCGGTCTCAAGAACAAATTCATCAAAACAGCTTTTTTCGAATTACAGTTTTATGCCTGGCGGCCATAGCGTTGTGGAACCACCTGACTCCATGCCGAACTCAGCAGTGAAACGCAACCGCGCCGATGATAGTGTGGCAGCTGCCATGTGAAAGTAGGTCACTGCCAGGCACCAAATATAGTACTCCTGACTATACAGCTTTTGCGGAGCGGTAGTTCAGTTGGTTAGAATACCGGCCTGTCACGCCGGGGGTCGCGGGTTCGAGTCCCGTCCGCTCCGCCATCTTAAAGAAGCCCTTAGCTAGTTGATAGCTAAGGGCTTTTTGCTTTTATACCCTCAGTAAACCCAGCGTCCCTCAATCTGTCAAATCCCTCCTCGTGACCAAACCGTGACCATTTCGTGACTCAGAGCCAGTTTTGGCCGAAGGTCAAAGCCTTCACTTTTGGTGTCTCTCCTTATACCAAATGGATTAATCATTTGTTTAGACTGTCATTTTGACGAAAGCTGGACTCTGTCTGCAGACAGATGCTGGATTAAGTTAAGTATGACGCTGTTTAAACACGCCATTTTTCCCAGACAATGATCAATTTTCTGCTGGAACTGATATCACTGCCAACTTCAGAGCCCACTTGTTTAGTTACTAACAGGCCTCAACATCTATCCTACTTGATCTCCCTATCAGACTCTATATATTGACAGAACTGTACTATTTCGACACGAGTGGGACTTCTCATCATGAGTGACCCCATATTAACCATCAAAGAGGTGGCCGATTACCTCAAGGTGAATGAGCGGACCATATACCGTCTGGCCGCAAGCGGCGAGCTACCGGGCTTTAAGGTGGGTAACTCTTGGCGATTCAAGCAGAGCGAGCTGGAGCAATACATCGCTGCCCAGCACAACCGTGCCAGTACCACCGAAGCAATGAAATCAGCAAACAGTAAATCAGAAGATAACTAGGAATCCGGCCCCATGGCACAACTGGAAAACATCGAAGCAATTGAAAAACGCCTATGGAAATCGGCTGATACTCTACGCGCCAACTCGGAACTAGCCAGCAACGAATACTTTTTGCCGGTGATGGGGCTGATCTTTCTGCGTCATGCCTACAGCCGCTATCTGGCGGTAAAAGACGAGATTGTCGCCACCCTGCCCAGTCGCGGAGGCAAAACCCGCGAACTCACTAAAGAAGACTTCTCTAAAAAAAGCGCCATCTATCTTAAACCAGAAGCACAGTTTGATTACCTCATAGCCCTGACGGATGCCGATAATCGTGCCGAAGCCATTATCCATGCCATGGAGTCCATCGAGGCCGATTACACCAACCTACGTAACCAGCTGCCGAAGCAGGAATACAACAATATTCCTAACGACGTACTGGGCATGCTCCTGCGTACGCTAAACCCGGAAGAGTTAAAAAAAGCTACGGGCGATATCTTTGGGCGAATTTACGAATACTTCCTCACCCAGTTTGCCGATCAGGGCGCGCACGATGGTGGTGAGTTTTTCACCCCAGTCTCGTTAGTGCAGTTGATTGTGAATGTATTGGAGCCGGATCACGGCAAAATTTTTGACCCAGCATGCGGTTCCGGAGGTATGTTCGTGCAAAGCGCCCATTTTATGGAGCGCCACGCGCAAGATCCACATGAGCTGACTTTTTACGGCCACGAGAAAAACCGCGTCACCACACGCCTGGCCAAAATGAACCTCGCAGTACATGGCCTTGAAGGTAATGTAGAAGGTGGTGAAGCCGCCATTACCTACTATAACGACCCGCACGAAGGCCTGTTCGGCACTGTCGATTATGTAATGGCCAACCCGCCATTTAACGTAGATGAAGTCGACGCCGATAAAATCAAAGGCGATAAGCGCCGCCTGCCTTTTGGCTTGCCGGGCGTGAATAAAAACAAAAAAGTCAGCAACGCTAACTATCTGTGGATTCAGTATTTCTATAGCTATCTCAACGATACGGGCCGAGCAGGTTTTGTCATGTCATCCCAGGCTTCCAGCGCTGGGCGGGATGAAGCCAAGGTGCGCGAGCAGTTGGTTAAAACGGGCCATGTGGACATCATGGTCGATATTCGCGGTAACTTCTTTTACACCCGATCTGTGCCATGCCAGCTGTGGTTTCTGAATAAAAACAAGCCAGAACACCTGAAAGACAAGGTGTTAATGCTGGATGCCCGCAACGTCTACCGCAAAGTTACCCGCAAGATTTACGACTTCAGCCCCGAGCAGCAGCAGAACCTGACTGCCGTGGTCTGGCTATACCGTGGCGAAGGCGAGCGTTTTGTTGAATTAGTTAAACACTACATCGACAAGTCAATTTTCGAAGCGCGCTATTGTGAGTTCTCAGAAGAACTCATGTGCAACCCAGTACCTGACTTTGTCAGTCAGTTGGAAAAACTCAGCCAAGCCTTTCAACCCTTGATGGATAAACTAGAGAAAAATGGCATTAATGTTGAACCCTATGTAGATTTCCTTAATGCCAAAGGCACTGTTGAAGGTGGCTGGTCCGCGTTTCAAATTCTGACCAATGATTTGCAAAAATGGTGGAATAAATACGAATATAACGATGCTGCCAGTCTGCTGGACTTCATCGATAAAGATGCCTGCCTGAAAGACCTGGCTGAGCAAAGCCGCAACCTGATTAAAGAAATTGATCTCGCCTATAAGCTGGCAACCCGCGTGATTGAATTGGCCGAAGCCAATGACGCCAAAGATAGCGAACTCTGGGATAACACGCTGCTTAATGGTCGTGGTCGCAGCAACTTAAAGAAAACCGCCGACGAGGCCCGCAAGCTGGCGGTGGAGCAGCTCAAACAGGTACGTTACTTCTATAAACAAGCCCATTGGCTATTAAGCCGCTTCCCGGAAGGCAAGCTGTGTGATGTAGAAGGCTTGGTCAAACTGGTGGACATCCAAGACATTGAAGCCGCTGACTGGAGCCTGACGCCCGGCCGCTATGTGGGTGTGGCACCGGAGGAAGTGGATGAAGACTTCGACTTTGAAGAAGCCCTGCGTGATATTCATATTGAGCTGCAAGGCTTAAATTCGGAAGCCGCAGAGTTGGCCGAAAAGATTGCTCGTAACTTTGAGGAGTTGGGGGTATGAATATTGTCGAACTAGGTCAAATCAGTTCCATGAAGTATGGAAAGATGTTGTCAAAAGACTTAGCTGTTGACGAAGGTTTCCCTGTTTATAGTGGCTACCGGATTACAGGGTATTCAAAAGAGTATCTTTACAACGATCCAATGCTTATTGTGGTAGCTCGAGGGGTGGGCGGAACTGGAGATGTAAAAATATCACCACCTAATGCATGGATAACTAATTTATCTATTGTCCTAGAGCTAGATGATTCAAAGGTTGATAAACGATATTTGTGTTATTTGCTGAACAGAGAGAACCTTAAAGACAAATTAAACTCTGGTGCTGCACAGGCACAAATTACAATTGATTCCCTTGCCAAGTATCGAATTCGCCTTCCTCAAATTAAACAACAGAAAAGAACTGCGGAATTTATCGCCAAATACGACGACCTCATCGAAAACAACCGCCGCCGCATTCAGTTGCTAGACGAATCCGCTCGCCTACTGTACCAGGAATGGTTTGTTCACCTGCGCTTCCCCGGGCATGAGCAAGTCAAGATTACCGATGGTGTGCCGGAAGGCTGGGAGCCGACTCTCGTGCCAGATGTGATTGACGTTAATCCGAGAACCCCCGTCGAAAAAGGTAAAGAGATTTGGTATGTGCCCATGTCATCACTCTCCGAAACATCGATGACAGCTAACACAGCTGATTTTGAGCGGCGAACCAAACACACCAACGTTAAATTTAAAAAGAATGACGTCTTGTTAGCCCGGATTACTCCATGTTTGGAGAACGGTAAAACTGGTTATGCCTATTTCCTTGCTGAAGATGAAGTGGCTTGTGGGTCTACAGAGTTCATCGTATTGAGAGGAAAGCGAGTACCTTCGGAATTTGTCTACTGTTTAGCTCGGTCGTATCCGTTTCGAGAGAACGCAATTAAAAGCATGACGGGCTCGTCTGGTCGCCAGAGAGTCCAGAATTCCTGCTTTGATAAGTATGCTGTTCCCTTGCCTCCAAATAGTATTTTGGATGAATTCGTACAGATAGTTCAGAACAACTTTGAGCAGATTCGAAATCTAATGGCACAGAATGCCAGGCTCGCTAAAGCCCGCGACCTGCTACTACCCAAACTTATGAGCGGCGAGCTGACCGTGTAAATCAAGGAGTGATAATGAATCGAGCCCAAGCCCAACAATTACTGCAAACAGCGCTGGCTAACCCCGCTGCCGAATTCCGCGATGGCCAGTGGGAAGCGATTGATGCCTTGGTGAATCATAGGCAAAAGCTGTTAGTCGTGCAGCGCACCGGTTGGGGAAAAAGTTCGGTTTATTTTATCAGCACCAAAATTTTCCGCGATCGAGGCATGGGGCCGACAATTATTGTCTCGCCCTTGTTGGCATTAATGCGTAACCAGATTGAGTCGGCGCAGCGTTTGGGTATTGTTGCGGAGACCATGAACTCCACCAATCAAAACGACTGGCAGGCGGTAACTCAACGGATTCTAAGTAATCAAATTGACTGCTTGCTGATTTCCCCTGAGCGCTTGGCTAACGACAGTTTTATTGAAACCGTGTTGCAGCCCATTGCCGACCGTATTGCTCTGATGGTGATTGACGAAGCTCACTGTATTTCGGATTGGGGCCATGACTTTCGCCCGGATTACCGCCGCATCGTGAATATTCTTCGTCAGTTGCCCGCGAACACGCCGGTGCTGGGTACTACGGCAACGGCGAATAACCGCGTAGTTGAAGACATTCAAACTCAGCTTGGAAATATTCAAATTCACCGTGGCCCTTTGACCCGGGAAAGTCTCGCATTGCAAACCATGGTGCTGCCAGATCAGGCGTCCCGTTTGGCTTGGTTAGCCCAGGTGATTCCCACCTTGCCAGGCACGGGCATTGTTTACACCTTAACGGTTCGGGATGCCGAACAAGTCGCGGTGTGGTTAAGTGCAAATGGCATAGACGCCAGGGCTTACCACGGCAGCGTTGTTACTGATGGTTTTGAAAACAGTAATTCTTACCGACAGCACCTGGAAGAATTGCTACTCAACAACCAATTAAAAGTTTTGGTGGCCACCACTGCGTTGGGCATGGGTTACGACAAGCCGGATTTAAGTTTTGTAATCCACTATCAAGCGCCGGGTTCTATCGTAGCCTATTACCAACAGGTGGGCCGTGCCGGGCGTGGCATTGCTCATGCGGTTGGCGTTTTAATGTCGGGTGTGGAAGATCAAGATATTCACGAGTTTTTCCGGGAATCGGCCTTTCCTTCAGAAGCTCACGTGAATGAGATCTTGTGGGTTCTGGAACAGAGTGATGGGTTGTCGATTCGCAGCATTGAAGAGCAAACCAACCTACGTCACGGTCAGATCGAAAAAGTGCTGAAGCTGCTAAGCGTGGAAAATCCGGCTCCTGTCATAAAAGACGGCAGCCGCTGGGTTAGAACGCCCGTGCGCTATCAAATGGATCATGCCCGAATTGCACACTTAACCGGGCAGCGTGTGCAGGAATGGCAGGAGGTTCAGGCGTATCTGAATGATGCTGGCTGCAAAATGACCTTCTTGCGAAGGGCGCTGGACGATCACGATCCTACGCCATGCGGTAAATGTTCATCTTGCTTGGGGCGGCCTGTGATCAATGCAGTAGTTGATCCTGTTTTGGCACATCGAGCGGGTACTTTCCTTAAGCACGCGGAAATGGTGATCACCCCAAAAGCACAGGTGGCGGCCAATGCGTTTTTGGAATACGGCTTTCGAGGCAATCTACCCCAGCATCTTCGCGCACAGGAAGGCCGTGTTTTATCCCGCTGGGGTGATGCTGGTTGGGGGCGGACGGTTACCGAGAATAAGCATGCCGGGCGTTTCAGCGATGAACTGGTCGAGGCCATGGCAGAAATGATTCAGCAGCGTTGGCAACCTAACCCAGCGCCAGAGTGGGTGTGCTGCGTGCCATCGCGTAATCGTCCTGAACTGGTACCCGATTTTGCACGTCGTCTGGCTGCACGATTGGGTCTGCCGTTTGTGGATGCGGTTAGCAAAGTTAAAGACAATCAGCCGCAAAAAGGTCAGCAGAATCGTTTTCATCAATGCCGAAACCTTGATGGTGTGTTTGAAGTGACTCAGTTTTATCAGGGACTCCCGGTTTTATTAGTGGATGATATCGTGGATTCCGGTTGGACGCTGACAGTCATTGCGGCTCTCTTACAGCAAGCAGGCAGTGGTGTGGTTTACCCCGTTGCGCTGGCTTCATCTTCGGTGAAAGACTCATGAATGTATCCAGTTTACTGTCGCCCACAGCGCAGGCGACTTTGTTGTTGACCAGCTATTTTTCAAAAGCGAGCAACGAAAGTGCAAAACCGTTAACTAATTCGGAGTGGGGGCGCTTCGCTTTGTGGTTAAAGGACAGGTCCACCACACCTGCCGACCTATTGGTGACTGACCCGAAAACGTTGCTGCAAGGTTGGCACGATGCGCGCATTAGTGCGGAGCGAATTATTGAATTGTTGAGCCGTGGCCATAGTCTTGCGCTGGCCATGGAAAAATGGCAACGAGCTGGTCTTTGGGTAGTGACCCGATCAGATCCAGAATACCCAATGCGTTTAAAGCAGCGACTGAAAACTGATTCCCCGCCAGTGCTGTTTGGTTGTGGTAACAAAGCCTTGTTGAATGCAGGTGGCTTGGCGGTTATTGGCTCGCGAAATGCCAGCGAAGCTGATTTAGCTTTTACCGACCAAGTGGGGGCTAAAGCAGCGGCAGAAGGCATTGCCATTGTCTCTGGTGGTGCTCGGGGTGTCGATGAAACGGCAATGCTGGGTGCTATGAAACAAGGTGGTGTGGTGATCGGCGTGATGGCCGATAGCCTGCTAAAAGCAGCGACCAGCAGTAAGTGGCGCAAAGGCTTGATGGATGATCATGCCGTGTTGGTATCGCCTTTTTATCCAGAGGCAGGATTCAGTGCTGGAAATGCCATGGCCCGCAACAAATACATCTATTGCCTGGCAGACAGCTCTCTGGTAATTCACTCGGGTAAAAAAGGCGGCACGCTAAACGGTGCAGAAGAAAATCTGAAAAAAGCATGGGTACCGCTGTGGGTTAAGCAGACAACGGACAAAGATGCGGCCAATGCCGATTTGGTCGCCAAAGGTGGCCGTTGGCTGGAGGCTGATACTGAAGCCTTCAAGATTTCGGAATTAATGTGCAATGAAGGTGGCCGTGCGAATCAGATGAAGGAGCAAATGGGCGATCTCTTTTCCATGCCTGCACAGCCCGAATTGTTTTTTGAGGCTGAATCTAATCCTGAGCCAGAATCTGGGCCTAAAGAAGTTGTAGAGCCAGAGCGCGAGATAGTCGTTAGCGAAAGCCAGACAAAGATTCAGGATATTCCACAGCAGACTGCCGAAAGCGACGCTGCCCCAACAGATCCTATCGATTTCTATCAGCTGTTCATCTCCGAACTTCAACACTTGGCTGAAAAGCCAGTAACCGTTGATGCGCTGATTGAAAGCACACAGCTTCATAAGTCTCAGTTAACTGAATGGCTGAAACGAGCTGTTGATGATGAGCAAGTAAAGAAGCTCAATCGCCCTGTACGCTATCAAGTTAAGAACAAAAAATAGAGGGATTTGCTCATGGCCATGACTGAAGAAGCCCTAGTTCAGGAAGTCACCGCAGACTACTTGCTGAATCAGTTGCATTGGGATGAATCTGTACTTGGCATGTATGAAAAGCTGGGCAAGGAGGGTGATTTAGGTCGGCTTTCAGAGCAAGAGGTGGTGTTAACCCGCTATTTGGGCGAGAAACTGATAGAGCTCAACCCTGGCTTGCCGGATGTCGCCTACCAAGAGGCGCTGCGCGTGGTTTGTGAGATGCCAGCATCCACCAATATTGTTGCTGTGAATAAGGAGAAATACTCCCTTCATAAGAATGGCGTAGAGGTGAGCTTCCATAACGACAAAGGTGAACGGGTAAAGAAACGGCTTCGCCTGTTTGATTTTGACAACTACGAAAACAATCACTTTTTACTGGTCAGAGAGTTTTGGATCAAAGGCGATATTTATCGTCGCAGAGCAGACCTTGTGGGCTTTGTGAATGGTATTCCGCTGCTGTTTATGGAGGTGAAAAATGTTCACAAGGATATTCGTGCAGCCTATGAGCAAAATCTTGCTGATTACAAAGACACTGTCCCGCACCTGTTTTATCACAACGCCTTTATTATCTTGGGCAATGGCATTGACGCCAAGATTGGCTCCATTTCCAGTAAATTTGAGCATTTCAATGATTGGAAACGATTGAAAGAGAGTGAACCAGGCGTTGTGGATATGGAGACCCTGCTTAAGGGAACCTGTTCCAAAACCAACCTTATGGACATCTTTGAAAACTTCACTTTGTTTGACCAGAGCTCTGGTCGCTTGGTGAAAATCGTTGCCCGCAATCACCAATACCTTGGTGTTATCCGTGCAATTGATGCCGTTGTGAATCGAGGTGAGCGTTTGGGTAAGTTGGGGGTTTTCTGGCACACTCAGGGTTCTGGCAAGTCTTATTCGATTGTATTTTTCGCCCAGATGGTGCATCGAAAACTCGGGGGAAACTATACCTTTGTGGTGTTAACCGACCGGGAAGACCTGGATACACAGATCTATAAAACCTTTGCAGGTTGTGGCTTAGTCGATAACGACAAAGACCCGTGCCGAGCGGATAGCGGTAAAGATCTCAAAGCACTGATCGGCCAGCAAAAAGCCTTTGTATTCACCCTCATTCAAAAATTTAACGAAAAAGTCGACCCTGAAAAGCCTTATTCCGAGCGCGACGACATTATCGTCATCACCGACGAAGCTCACCGCACGCAATATGGCACTTTGTCGTTGAATATGCGTAATGCCTTGCCCAATGCCAGTTTTATCGGCTTTACCGGAACACCATTATTTAAAGATGATGAGATAACCAAGAAGGTTTTTGGTGATTACATCTCTACCTATGACTTTCAGCGGGCGGTCGAGGATAGGGCGACAGTGCCCTTGTACTACGATGCCCGTGGTGAAGAGTTGGTATTTACCGACGAAGATGGCAACGAGCATACGGTTGCTGACCCTAAAGGCATAAATGAGCGCATCGCGGAAAAACTGGATGAGTTGGAAATTGAGGATGTGGACGTTCAGCAAAGGTTGGAGCGAGAGCTAAAACGCGATTATCACATCATCACCGCAACCAGCCGACTGGATCAGATAGCACGTGACTTTGTGGCTCACTATGCTAATGCTTGGGAAACCGGCAAGGCGATGTTTGTTTGCCTCGACAAGATCACTTGTGTGCGGATGCACAAGTTGATCGGTTTTTACTGGCAGCAGGAAATTAAAACCAAAGAAAAAGCACTTGCGTCGGCTACGGACGAGCAGGATTTAGCCTGGCGAGAGCGCCAATTGGCGTGGATGAAAGAAACGCTGATGGCAGTTGTGGTCAGTGAAGAGCAAGGTGAAGTTGCCAAGTTTGAAAAATGGGGGTTGGATATAAAGCCACACCGACAGTTGCTTAAAGTTGGATTTGAACTGGCTGATGGCTCTCGACTGGATATGGAAGAAGCCTTTAAATCCAGCGAGCATCCATTCAGAGTGGCTGTCGTGTGTGCCATGTGGTTGACCGGATTTGATGTGCCAACACTTTCCACCCTTTATTTGGACAAGCCGTTAAAGGCGCATACCTTAATGCAAGCCATTGCCAGGGCAAATCGCGTAGCGGAAGGAAAGAACAACGGGCTGATAGTGGATTATTGCGGGATACTAAAAAATCTGCGTAAAGCATTGGCAACCTTCGCCGGTGCTGGCGACGAGGGTCATGGCGGAGATGAGGGCGAAAATGAACCCGCCAAGCCCAATGAAGAGTTGTTGGAAAGTCTGAACGAGTCGATCAGTTTTGTTGCTGAATTTTTACGAAAGCATGATTTTGAACTAAGCCGGATTATTACAGAAACAGGTTTTGCTAAAAATGCAGCGATTGCTCAAGCCAAGGAAGTCATCAATCAAAATGATGAAACACGGAAACGTTTCGAGGTAATGGCACGAGAGGTGTTCAACAAGTTTAAAGCTTGCATTAACGTACCGGGTGTTAATGGCTATCGTGATTTGCGCGATGCAATCAACGTACTCTATAAAAGTTTGCAGGCAGATAAAGAGAAAGCCGACATCTCCGACATTATGAAAGAGCTGTACGAAATTGTTGACGGTAGTATCGATACCACACATAAAGTCAAAGAGCCGAAACCGGATGGTGATCGAATTTACGATATCAGCAAGATCGATTTTGAACGACTCCGCCAAGAGTTTTCTAGGTCAGAGCGAAAGAATACTACAGTGCAATCGCTCAAGCACGCGGTTGAGAAGAAGCTAGCCCGGCTCATGATGCAAAATCCGTTACGTACCGATTATCAAGAGCACTACGAAAAATTAGTTAAGGAATATAATCAGGAAAAGGATCGCGTTGTTATTGAAAAAACCTTTGAGGCACTGCTAAAACTGAATGAAGAGCTTTCTCATGAAGAGAGGCGAGCAATCAGGGAAGGCTTGGATGAGGAGTCTTTGGTATTGTTTGATCTCCTCAGTAAGCCGAGTTTGCAGCCAAAAGAGATTGCTAAGATCAAACAGGTCGCCACTACTTTGCTGGCAACGCTAAAGGCAGAGCGGCTGAAAGTTGCGAACTGGCAGCAAAAAGAATCTACTCGCGACGCGGTTAAGCAGCAGATATTTGATTTTCTTTACGATGAAAGAACAGGGTTGCCCGTTGAGCAATATGAAGAAAATGAAATTTCAGATATCACTGAAAAGGTGTTTCTCCATATTTATAGGGCTTATCCGGAACTACCATCTCCCATATATAGCTGAAAATTTATGCGAAGTTACGTATAACTTTAGCAGGTACACACATATCGAGTAATTACCACAATTGCAGAACGTTGTGCAAAACCTGAATCGAGTATACAAACATCCGTTGTAAAGAAATAGTAGTATCCAAAGTGCTGGGCGCATGGGACTATGTTCATCTCTGTACGAGGCACAGCATACACAACACGCACTACGCAGTGTGGAAAAGACGCATGGCGATGCCTCTCAGTAACCACTCCCAAGCTGTGAACTATCTTGAATTCAATCCGGAAATATAATGGTGATGATAAATTATTTGTACTGACGCTATCTACTGATGCTGTGCTTTGTACCTATCTGACTTTTTAGTATGCTCGTCAGACAGTGTCGGTGGCTACAGAGAAAGGCATATCTAATGTGACGCTGTATAGTTGGCTGAAACATTGTCGAGAACAAGGAATGCCCGTGCCAGGTCATCGTAATACCGGGGAGGACTGGTCCCCTGAATCCAAGCTGGCTGTTGTCATCGAAACAGCCTCCATGTCTGAGGTCGAACTCAGTAATTACTGCCGCGAGAAAGGACTGCATCCAGAGCAGATACATCGCTGGAAAGCGGCCAGCCTCCAAGGTGCTGGCATGCAGGATGAACACTAGAAAGCGGTTTAAAAGCAGATATCAGATAATAAACTTAATAATGTCGATGTAGGTAGCTCAGTGATTTTATAAGTAATAATGCACTTTAAATTAAGGTTGCAACTAATATTTGATGTTGGTGAAAATAGTATTCGTATATGTCGTAAGAACAACTATCGATTTAAATAGATTAAATTTATTCTTGGAATGCTGAGTCATAATTTTAGCCTCTTCAGAAAACTCTTTTCCTTTAATCATTCTGAAATTATTGAACCCGCATCTAAACTCATAATTTTCCTTGATGTGGTTTAATGTTTTTTGATATTCCCGCATGAATTCTTTAAATAGAAGTTGGAGCTTTTCATCTTGAAAGGGATAGCCTATGTTAGTCGGAGATTTTAGTTCGTTGTAAGCGTCATCTATGCCCAGTATCCGTCCGTCAATTATTGTATCTATCTCTAGGTATTTATGAATGGATGATATTTTTGAATGTGTCACAAAGAACTGAAAGTATTTTAAGTCTGTTTCATAACTCACTTTTTTTAATCGATTTCGACCTATTATGGTTAATATGATGTCATCTTCTAGTTGGAAGACTTTCTTCTCTAGGTCTATGGCTGTTAATGCTCTGGCATCATTTAAGTTATATTTGTTTTTTATTTTTTGGATTTCTGTTACTAAGTTTACAGGAGGGCCTTTAAATTTATCATTTAATACGAAGTAAAAGTTGTTGATCTTTCGAAGGTAGTCCCAGCTGTTATAAAGGCCTCTAAAGTCCTCTTGTAGCTTATTTACAGACTTGGATATACTTCTATTTATTTCTTCAGGTGAGTAAACTTGGAAGTACGTGCCGTCTAGTTCAATCCAGCCGTCATTTTTTCTATCTCCAATATTGCCATGCGGTTTTACTTGTTGAAAACCTTTCTCACTATAATTCATTATTTTTGAAAATAGATTTTCGAATTCTGCTCCATTTGATTCATGAACCATTAATTTGAATTTTTCTCGGAATGCTGCTTTTTCTTCGTCGTCCATAAAGCTGTCCTAATTGATAGTTTGGATGTACATATTATTTTATTTATTTTCTTTTTCTACATATTGATCTGATTCCTATTTACTAATAGATACTTTGTAGGTAAGTGATTTATTTTCATATTTAAATTTCGTGTTCCACATTGTACTTAGAGGGCAAGGTCAGTAGCTCGGAAGTCCACGAAGCTAGTATCCAAAGGACGCTGTTGATCAAATCAGAGCCGGCTGCCCCTTCTGGGCTTGGCACCCTTAACTAACCGGCTTGTGAACAGGCATACTGAGCCCGATGACCTTGTTCATGAGCTTTACGCCGGCCAGAGCTTCACGGACCTATAGTGGTAGCTACGCAGGCTGAGCTTGGTATTTTCCAGCTGTTTGTAACGAGACATTGCCGTTTCTGCCAGCGAGCGCTGATGGTGACAATGTCCTGGTTATAAGATTTCCTGATTTCCTTCAATCAGGCCAAACTCCCGTTCTAGCTCAACGCTTTTTTCTGAGAAAATTGTGTTTCCTCGCCTCTGCTCTTTCAGGGAGACCAAGGTGGTAAAGAAACAGCCTTCGCAGAGATGGACTTGATAAGACTCGCCGTCATGGGGGGATCCGTATCCCCAGTCGGCCTGAAGCAGGCCGAACTGCGGGCTGTGTTTACCATCCATTGAGGTGCTTTCTCCACAAACATCGCAGAGCACGTCAGTCACTACATCAACCAGCTGCTTACTTGTCACTTTCATAAAAGGCCTCCTGGTAGCACTGCTCGGCAGGAAAGGTTCCGCTTTGAAGCGTTTACTGTTTCTCTATCAAGAGGATGACGCTTCATCCTCAACATAGCTCAACAGTTCACCGGGCTGGCACTCAAAGTACTTGCACAAGGCATTGATGGTATCTGTGTTGGTAACGTTGCCCGGCACGTTGGCGATGCGGGTAAGTGTAGCTCGGCTGATACCCGTCTCCTTACTGACCTCGGACAGCGTGATCCGTCTCTTCTCACGAAACGATTTCTCATCCAAAAGCTGGATCAACAGCACTCTGATCATAGGTCATCCATAAGTCATATTTTTCACAAGTCTATCAAATGCATCACGCATGACGCAAAAAACTCATTGACAATGCTTTTTGGTGAGCTATTTTAATCTCATGTGACTTAAATGAATCATGTGTGATTCAAATGGAGGTGTTATGAATACCTATCTCACAACTGAAGAGCTGTCTGCCCGTATCAAGTACGACGCGCGTACCATTCGCCAATGTCTTAAGGATTCGGTGCTGTTCGAGGGCGTGCATTACATTCGGCCCTTTGGCGGCCGCAAGATCCTGTACATCTGGGAGCGGGTTGAAGAGTCCATGCTGCAAGGGGCATCTGCCCAGGATCTGATCCAGAGCATTCAGTAAGGAGGACGTTATGGGTGCAGTGAACGGCCGTGACGGCCGCCTTTATCTCGATTTTCGCTTCCGTGGCAAGCGCTGCCGGGAGCAGACCAAGCTGACAGACACGCCGGCCAACCGTAAAAAGCTCAGCAAGGTGCTGGCACTGATTGAGCAGCAGATCCGGGCCGGTACTTTTGATTATGGCCACCATTTTCCCAACAGTCCCAAGGTGGAGCAATTCCGGCAACTGGAGGTGCTGATCCGCCAAAAGGCGGTGGGCGGTGAAATGGACTTCGCCAGCTTTGCCAGCCAGTGGCTGGAAGAAAAGCGAGTGGAGTGGCGCGACAGTCAGTATGAAACCGTGGAAGGCATTTTGCGCTGCCATCTGATGCCGGCATTTGGCGAAATGGACATGGGTGCCATTAGCAAAAGTGACATTCTGGCGCTTCGCATGAAGCTGTGTCAGGCGGATGCCGTTACCGGCAAGCGTCTGTCACCATCGCGCATTAACCACATCATGACGGCTCTGCGCATGATAGTGAATGAAGCCGCCGAACGGTTCGAGTACGAGAGCCCCTGGCGCAATATCAAGGCGCTGCCCATGCCCCGGGCCGAGGTACAGCCTTTTACCCTGGAGGAGGTGCAACTGATTTTGTCCCGGGTGCGGCCGGACTTTCGGCCCTATTACACGGTGCGCTTTTTTACCGGCATGCGCACCGGTGAAATCGACGGCCTGACCTGGGACAACGTGGACTTTGCCGCTCGCAAAATTCATATCCATCAGGCGCTGGTGCGAGGCAAGCTGGAGAAAACCAAAACCAGCAGCTCTTACCGCAGCATCGCCATGTCTCAGCGGGTTTATGACGCTCTGTTTGAGCAGTGGGAGCAGACCGGTGAGAAAAGCACCTATGTGTTCTGCGCCCGCAACGGCCAGCCGTTGAATCACCGCAATGTCACCCGCCGGGTGTGGTATCCCTTGCTGGAGTGGCTGGAGCTGACCAAACGCAACCCGTACCAGAGCCGGCATACGGCGGCCACTCTGTGGCTGGCCGCAGGTGAAAGCCCGGAGTGGATTGCTCGCCAGCTGGGCCATGCCAACACCAGCATGCTGTTCAGAGTGTATTCCCGCTATATCCCCAACCTGGTGGGCCGGGACGGTGCGGCCTTTGAGTCGCTGCTGGATGAAGAGTTTGAACTGGAGGATGAAGCATGAATCCCATGGTAATGACACATCAACGGCCCCAGTTGCTGTGGGCCAGCCAGTTGTTTGATGATGGTGCGCTGGCATCGTGGCAGTTCAGCGCATCGACGTGGCACAGCTCGCTGTCGCTGGAGCCCTGGAAAATGCAGGGGGTAAGCCCTTATGGTCAGTGGGTGCTGGCGGAATTAAACGAGCAAGAAGGACATGTCCGGCTCAAATCTGTACAGACGTTGCCGGAGGGCGTGAGCCGGCAACAAGTGGAGCATCAATTGGCCTGGCTGCCTGAGTCGCAGCAAACTTTGCTGATGGATGTGTGGAGTATGCTGGCGGTGATTGACGATAAGGTATTGCAGAATTTCTTGCTGGATATTCTGTCCAACGATTCCATTATGGCACCCTTCTGCCAAAGCCAGGCCAGTCACCGGCACCATCATGATCAGCCCGGTGGCCTGCTGGCACACAGCCATGAAGTAGCGATGACCTCGGCAATGTTAGCCAGTCAGTATGGTCTGGGGCAGCGCAGCATCTGGGTAGCCTTTGTCGGCGGGTTATTGCACGATATCGGAAAAATACGACTGTTTTACAATGAACATCCTGGCATCTGCGGCCAGCATGAATCGTTTAATTTCATGGTCCTAGGACAGCAACTGGAGCAACTGCGACTAGCTTCGCCCAAGGTATTTGAAGCGCTGAGTGCCTGCCTCTCGGTCAGGGTTGGACAGTATGCCGATCCCTACCAAGTGGCCAATATTGTACGCATGTGCGATCGGCTTTCAGCTGAGGTCAGCAATTGGAAAAATGCTTTTGCCCGGGTACCGGCGCACTTCTGGTATGCCCGTTGTCCGCGGGATCAGCAGTGGTACAAACGGCTGGGGTAGCGAATGGCAGCCAAGGATGTAAGGTAACGGGCAGACGATATTTCTGCCCGTTTTTTGTATGTGGAATAAGACTTGTCTTGAGGGATATCACTTTTTCTGGAATCGGCGTTTGGCCCAGGCTTCCAGCCGGTCAGCGTTGACGTAGACCAGCAGGCACATCATCACTATCGCTGCGAGAAAAGCGAGATACCCCAACAGACCAGCCAGTACGTTTACTTGCATTACGCCTCTCTATAACTCAGTAACACACTAACTCTCATTCTAACCCTCTTTCGCTGGCTTGATACTCCCTGCCTGCCAAGCAGCAATGTCATCAGCCCTGAACAAAATAATCGCAAGCCGGTGCAGCACTATACGCAGGCTGTGAGAAGCATAGCCGCTTTTGTCCGGCTCTTTGCGGTCTGCTTCTTCCTGATGGCGCAGCGTCAGCCAGCCAGAGCCTTGTTCAAAGCGGGCTTTTTGCTTCATGGGATACAGCTGAACTGATAGTGGACCGCAGTGCCAGCGTTTAATGATGCTTTTGTCAGTGTGCCTTAGCTGTAACTGCCAGCGCGGCCAGTCAAACAGCTGAGTAACGACAGCCATATAGCGGCGAAAGGTCTCAGCATCGTCGAAACGGATGCCGGATCGTGAGCTGTTGCAATGAGTCAGTGTGTATTGCGCCAGCCATTTCAATTCATCACGTTGTTGGGAGGAGCGATAGAGTTCCCGGCAAGCTGCCAGCGCTTTGGCTACATCGCGTTTTTCTGCCACTCCCACTGGCTCGGGGGGCAGCAGTTGATGTCGTCGGCTGCGAGGGAACAGGCGGGGCAGTTGTTTTTCCGTGGTCAGTGCACGCAGTGCCAAGGCGCTTTGATGCCATTTCATTATTTGTTCTGTGCTGAGCTGATAAAACCAGGCGATTTCCCGGTGATCATAGCCGGCCTGAATTTTGCTCAGTACCGCCAGCATGGGTTCGTATTGACGTTGTTTGACTGGCTGTAATGATGCGTCAATGCTGGCGGGGCGAGAGGCTCGGGGCGAGGTAGCGGGTCGAATATAGCGATTCAGTCGCTTGCGTAAAAAGCCAGCCGTGTTGGCCGGCGTAATGACTTGTTTTCCCCTGTGACGCAGACGGATACGGTGGGGCCGTAAACCGAGCAGCACTTGTGCCTGATGGCTGGTGAGTTCGCGGCGGTGTTGCTGCAGATACAGCCCCAGCAGCAGATCGGTGAAATGCAGGTAGGTACTGAGGCTGATGTCGGGGCTGCTGTGGCCAGCAAAGGCCGCCAGTGCATGGTACCTGTCTCGCAAACGTCCGTGCCCTGTAATGAGGGTACGGATCTCCTGGCGCTTGGCATCGTCATAGGGAAGCAGTGCATCGACATATGTTGGCAGACGCAGTTGATCGGTGTGCAGCAGCAGTTGCAGGCGCGAAAGCGCACTGTGTCGCAGATGGTAGAGGCGGAAGTAGAGACCTCCGCTCAGATCTTTCAATAGGGTGCTCACCGCCAGCGAAAGCGGAGTGATATCCAGTTGCTCAAATTGGTTTTCAGCTGTTTGGTGAAAGAGCAGCTCATTATCACTTTTGCTTTTAATGCGCTGCTCGCTCAGGTAATGACGAACCACATCGGCTTCTTCAGCGGTTAGTAAAGGAAACAGGGGGACTTTGCGCAGTCCGGCTTCGGTTTTATTGTTGCCATACCGGTTGTTCCTGATGAATAACCAGCCGGTTGGGGATGGCTCAATGTCACTCAAACGCAGCTTGGCCAGTTCACCCGGTCTTAGCCCAGTACGGTAGGCCATGATGAGAAAGCAGATATACGTTCGTTGCAGGTGGGGATCGAGATTGCCAAAGCATTGGAACTGTTTCAGCAAGCCACCAAAAAGCGGCTCGTCCACAACAGCGGCACTGACATGAACGACACTGTCGGTGCCCAGTATCAGGGGCTCTGGTAACGGAGGAAAACCGAGTTGTTGTACGCCAAACACATGCAGATCTTCCAGGCGTCCAGCCTGATACTCTCGTGCCTGCTGCTTTCGAGGCCGGTTCAGCAGGCTCAAATACAGATCATGAAATTCCTCCCCACTGTAGCTGAGCAGATCCTCTTCATTCGTGACCATTAGCCAGTCGGCCGCAATGGCATCAAAATAACGCTTTGCGCTTGAGACGGCATTGTCACGCTCTGCGAGGTGATTGATCAGCCAGTTAACCAGCGTTGCCTCGGGCAACAGCAGCCGTTCATTACTGATCACCTCCAGCTCTTCAATGACGGCGCGTTTGCTTTTGGGGCGTGCTCGGTCCTGCTGAAACACTTCTCGTAATCGGGTCAGCAGATAAGGCTGCGAGCGCCGACCAACCGGCTTGCCGACTGGCCGGGGAGTGAGTTTCGGGAAACGGGTAAAACGATGAAAATCCTGCTCATTACAGGTGAGCAGAGCCGGGCGTAGCAACCGCTGCCAGTAGTCGTATGGCAGGCTGGCGCTGGGTTGTCTGCCGGTGGCGTATTCAACCAGCACCTGCGGCAGTGATACGCCGCCGAGGTGCTCTGCCACTGTGATCCCACCGGTGGCGAGCTGAGTGAGCGAGCAGTGAATGCCAAGCTCTTGCTTTAGCAAGAACAGGCACTGCTCCGGAGTAGTCGGCGGTTGCCAGTCTCTGGATTTATGTTTTAGAAACTGCCTCAAGAGTCCCAGGCTGATCGGATCAGGCGCATAGAGCACTTCGCAATGAGGTAACCGCTCGTTGGTATCTGGATCATCTATATATAAGTTGCTGGGCTGGCCTCGGCCAGGTGCGGGCTCCAGCACCAGCCAGCAAGCTTCATTATTGCCCCTCAGCGGACGAGGCTGGTGTAGTGCCTGAGCCAGTGCAGGCCAGAGTGCAGGTCGTCCGAGGCCACCATAGAGCACCATCGACAGTAACAGCCGTGCAAACAATACATCAGGATCATTAGTATCTTCCTGCAAACGCTCAAGCCAGTGATGTTCGGCTTCAGCAATCAGATGGGAGCTGTGCTGCCAGCGCAAGGTACGGGAAGGCCGGCGGCGACGTAATGTGATGTAAGGATCCGGTACCTGTACCGACCAAATCCCTTGGCGATTACCGATTTCCAGTTGTTTGCAGATAAAGCTGTAGGCGTACCGGTAAGCCCCTTCACTCTTCAGCTCCTGCTGTAACAGTGTATCGATTTGCGGCCAGGCCTTATCAAAGTCAGTATCAATAGGTGGGATTTGCATCATGCTTGGCAGATGCTGTCTGAAAATAGCCATGGCAGCACGCAGGATCTGCGCATCCCGCTGCTGACGCTTGGCCTGACGATGTTCTCGTCCCAGCATGGTCATCAGTGCCGGCTGGGATGGAGGAAGGATCAGCGGATTGTCCATCCGGGAAGCGCCTTAATCTGATGTTTTTTTAGTATGGATTCAATCACTTCTGCCAGCTCGCGACACTCCCCCATGCTGACGAAACTGTGCCGCCCCATAGCCTCTTCTCCAATCTCCTCGTGGCCCATCCAGGAGTCGATGAGCTCTGGGTTAACTTTTTGTTTTGCCAATTCTGATCTCAGGTGGTGACGAGCCCAGTTTTTGGCCCAGGGCAGGCAAGGCGCTGGCAGCTTTGCCAGCAAGGACGGAGTGAGATCCGCAGGCTCCTGACTACCTTGTCTGTCCTCAAATGCAAACAGCAGGTTACCCGTACCATCCAGCGCCTGCTGGCAACGCGCTGCAAGATCCGGAGCCTGAAAGCGGCTATAAATACTTAGCTGGCGCAGATGCTCCAGATAAAGCTCCACCTGCCTGGCGGCGGTAGCAGGGATCACCAGCGTTCTAGCAGACAGACCATGTCTTCTTTCCTTATCGGAAATCCACCAGGTGCGCTGGTAGGGATTGAAATCACCCAGTTTGCCCATCGGAGCAGTGACGTCTCGGTGACCTGTCGAGAAAGTCAGCAGCGCCCAGACGTAATAGACATAGCGATTATGAAAGGCCCTGATGTCAGCTTCGGGTTCGATGGCACCTGCCAGCATGATGAAGATATGTTGCAGTATTTCTGATGGCACATATAACCGGCTGCCCAGGTTATTGTTTTTTTGAGCTCGAACGGGGAGCCCCGGGCTTTGCTCAGCCATGGCAAAAATGGCATTGACGTACCGGGTGTGATGCTCGAGCGCATCATCTTGCGACAGGTGACTGTATGACAACGCGGGACGGGATTTGTGTGACTCACCGCGAAGCAGGGCAATGATTGCCCTGTCCGCTCCCTGATTCAGTAACCAGTGTTCCAGGTATCGCACTATCAGACCTGGCGTCAGCCTGGTTTTGTGTACCTCATTTATCGATTTCAGCCACTCTCGCATTTCGCTGGGAGTCGGTGGGCTCATGGATGGATAAAATCGTTCAACCCAGTCGTGCAGCTGGATGGGCAGGGGACGGAAAAAGTGATCCGATACTGCCGGCAGTATCGGGTTCAGCTCATTCGGCTGGATGCTTGCCGGAACGTGATGAGTAAGCCGAATAGATGGATGATTATCGACTAGCTCCAGTAGTTGATCCTGATTGGCCCGTTCATGAAGCCAGGCGGGATCCCGCCCCGTAACCAGGGCCAGCAGCATCCAGCCGGCCAGCACATCTTGCTCCTTTAGCTGCTTCAGACAATGCAGCACCAAGTGTTGAATGTCCCACTCGCTGGCTTGAGTGTAGCTGCATGGCAGCGATTGCTGGCGGCTGGAGAGCTGCTCTGCCAGACGCTGGCCTTGTATGGCTTTCATGGCCAGCGCTTTTTTGCGTTTTAGTGGAGCCGCAACCCTCAGCGTGTTGCCAGGAGTAACTCGGGCGGGCTCATCGGCCTGCTGACTATCTGGCGTTTCCGGAGTGAGCTGAAGTAGCTGAACATCAAAACCTGATTCATCTGCAGGCTCCAAGGGGACCGTAGTGATGACTTCTGGTCGCTCGAAGGTCAGGTTCACTCTGCGCTTGCGAACAATTCCCTCGATCTGGTGCGCTGCATTGCGGATGACGACGGACAAATAACCCCGCTCCTTATCCAGCTTATAGTCCGGATATTTCAGCTTAATTACTTCCAAATCCTCACCGAGATCGATCAGAGAGTCGGTGCTGGTCGCTCTTGGCAGAAACTGCAGTAACGGCGCATGCTTGGCGCTGGTGGCGATTTGTCGGATTTCTCTCAAAGCCGAGTCAATCCCTGAATTCTGATGCCCCAGAATATGGACCTGACAGCAGCACAGCAGGACAACTCCGAGCCATTCTTCAAACTTTTCAGCATCCTCTACTTGGTGCAAGGGGGCGCATAGCGCCGCTGCATAGGGTGCTTCCGTCAGCATTTTCTGATTTTTTATCCAGTCAAAAGTCTGCTGATAAGTGCCGGTGTCAGGCATGGGCCATTGTGCCAGTGCCTGTAAGCGCTGTTCCATGTGGTCGGAAAACAGGGGCAGGTGCTGCTGAAACTGAGTCAGCATGGGGGAGCACACTTGCGCAAAACGCAGAAAGACGATTTTCCTGTGTTTGGTTGGTAGTGACGGTGGGGCAATGATTTTACTGAGGTATCCCCGCCGAGCGGCGAATGGGCTCAGCTCAGTCATGTGGCGGACTCCACAGTTTGCTGAGCTCTGTAATCACATCGGATGTTGAGCTGGGGATGCTGGATCTGCTTTTTTGCTCCCGACGACGCCGCTGCTTACGCTGCGTCATCAGTGTATTGTGAGCTCTGCCTGTCCATGCTGCGAGCATGCGGTCTGTGAGCTTGTCTGTGCCCAATAACTCTTGATGCAAATCCTCGGACATATGAGCAGCCAGCGTATCTCTTATTTCTGACAGACGATCCGGATCTACTGACTGTATCAAAGAAGATATCACCGAACGCCATGCTGCTTTTTCTATCTCCGAGGTAGTTATGTGATGCTCAAGATAGGAGATCAATTGAGTGCCGTTTGGGGGCCTGTGTGATGGCCAAATCAGCACTGGCCATAGTGGCGCAAACAGCTGAAACGTGCGCGGCGACTTCTTTTTCGAAGAATCATCCTTTTTCTCTCCCAATATTATTGCATGAAGAGTTTCCCTGCTGAGTTCCGAGATCAAGGGCTTTGGCAAGACAGATGCGTTAACCCAGCGGGGATAAATGGTGCACCATTCATATGCTGCCTGGGCGGCAGGATGCAGTTCCACACGGTCTGATGCACTTACTTTTACTATCGCCGGCACGGTATTTTCCACTCATATGGTCATGATTTATACTGTGCGCGGCGGACTCATTTAGATCAAATCTTGCATCTAAATTTGTGTGTTTTTTGTGACCGTGACCACGAGGTAGATCTCGATTGATGCAAAATCCGCGAAACTGGACAGCGATGTCAAATCTTTTCATAACATAGACTTACGCTTTATGTAGAATGGTGTATATTAAGATTATCTGACTGGCACGGCCTGTCACGCCGGGGGTCGCGGGTTCGAGTCCCGTCCGCTCCGCCATCATACAAAAGCCCTGACCTTACGGTCGGGGCTTTTTTCATGTCCGGCTGCGCCGGTGCGCCGGGCTTGCTGGGTTATGTCGGTGCTGCGCACCTTCGCCTTCAAACCCGGTGGTTTGCCACTCCGCCATTATCAAGAAGCCCCGAGTTAACGCTCAGGGCTTTTAGGGCTTTTATTTCTGGCCAAAGCTGCATTTTTTCTTTTTCCCTTGTTATCAGCTGCCTATACTCGTTCAATTCGTAGTAAATATTACTTAGGGATGAGTAAATATGATTAAAACCATCAGACACAAGAAGTCTGAGCTCTGTAGCCTGGCCGTATTACTTGCTTTGTTTTCTTCTGGTGCTTCGGCATCCCAGTCCTGTGTAGCAGAACCTTCAGTTGTTAATTCTGCGCCTTCCACATCTGCAATGAATCAGTCGCAGCTGCCGGAAACGATAACCAAAGAAGTAGAGAGTGCGGTTCGTCGTACTCTGGATTATGTATCCGCACCTGGCGTTATTGTCGGCATACAAACGCCTGAGGGAATATGGAAGAAAGCGTGGGGAGTGGCTGATCCTGCAACAGGTGAAGCAATGAAAGCAGGCATGCATACTCGCATTGGCTCTGTGACTAAAACCTTTACCGGCACTTTGCTGATGCAGCTGGCTGACGCCGGCAAATTATCGCTGGATGACACCATAGACACTTATGTGGCCGGTGTGCCTAATGGTAATAAGATTACGCTTCGCCACCTCGCCAATATGACCAGTGGTGTATCCAGCTATACCCGTGCAGAGGCGTTTCTTGATATTTTCTTTGAAGATCCTTCCCAGACCTATACTCCCGAGCAATTACTGAATTTTGCATTGCCGGCATCACCGGAGTTCGAGCCCGCCGCATCCTTTGATTATTCCAATACCAATACAGTGCTGCTGGGCATGGTGATTGAACAAGTAACAGGAAAACCTATTGAACAGAGTTTATCAGCCATGATCCTGGAGCCTCTTGGGCTCACGAATACTGTCTGGCCTGGTAATGCTGCTGATATGCCTGACCCTTTTGCACAGGGTTTTACACTGCAAGGAAATGCGGCCACACCTGAGCAGCCTTCTAATGCCACTCACTGGAATCCTTCCTGGGGCTGGACTGCCGGAGAGATGATTTCCACCATGGATGATCTGCTGATTTATGGCAGAGCGCTGGGTACTGGTAAAGGGTTACTTTCGCCAGCTGCTCAGCAAACGCGTTTAACATCATTTCCTGATCCCATGGGGTACGGGATAGGAATGGGCTGCGCTGCTGGCTGGGTCGGGCATACCGGTGAGTTGCCCGGATATAACACTACGCTGTTCTATCATGTTGCCAGCGATACCACTGTGGTGGTTCAGGCTAACAGCGATATACGCTCCGGAGACTGCTCTGATGAAGAAGTATTACCAAATAATCCTACCGGAATAAGCTGCGCTTCACCGGCATCGCGGGTATTTGAGGCAGTGTCTGTGGCACTGGGTCATCCTTTTTCCATGACAGCACCAGAGTAACGCCACTTGAATAAAATACAGCCATATCATTACCCGTATCTATCAGCCTGTTTTACTGCGTTGACCATGCTGTCCCTGAGCACGTCTTCTCCGGTATTGGCTCAAGTCAGCGAAGCAGAGCAGGCTGTCGTAGAGCAAACCATTATTCTTCAGCGCCTTACCCCACCACAAAAGCGCGGCATGATTGATATTGACATCATGGATCAGCAAGATGAGCTGTCGGAGCAGGAAGCAGAAAAAGTCACGCTGGTACTTAATTCTGTTACTGTGGACGGTGCATTTACGCTTGAGCCGGAACAGCTCAGGGCCAGCTGGCAGTCTTTACTGGGAAAAGAAATAACTTTGGCCGATCTGTATCAGGTGGCCCGGGATATTGATGCAGCCTATCTGGCAGCAGGCTATTTCTCCATGACAGTAGTACCAGTACAGGATCTTGAGTCCGGTCATGTTCATTTTCAGGTTTATGAAGGCTATGTAGAGCGGGTAGAAATTACCAGTGATATTCCTGGCATGGAGCGGAGGCTGGCTCCCTATATTGATCGTCTGATGGCCATGCAGCCCATTCGAGTTAAAGAGGCGGAGCGAGTACTGCTGTTAATGAGTGATCTGGCCGGTGTTAATATTGAAGGAACCTTCATCAAACCCGATACGCCCCGGGCCGGAGGCCTGCTTAAACTGAATATCGGATTTAACCCGCGCTCAGTGATGGTTGCGCTGGATAATTTTGGCAGCGACGAGGTCGGGCCCTATGAGCTGGCCGCCAGTGCCGGGTTTAACGATGTCTTTGGCTATTTTGAGAGCAGTAACCTGCTGGCTCTGACGATTCCTGATGCACCGGAGCAAATGTCTATTTTTCAGCTCTCTCAGAATATACCTCTCGGTTATAACGGGTTGTTTACCGGTTACAACCTGTCCTACATTGAACAGCAACCCGGCTGATCTCTGGCGTCGCAGCATATAGAGGTTGAGTCAGTGGTCGTGAGTGCGGAGCTGTCTTATCCTTTTGTGCGTACTTTGCAGCAAAGCCTGTTTGGTCGTGCTGAAGTGACATTTCAGCACGATGATGTCGATATCATGAATACAGCGGTTGCGCGCACTCGTATACGCCGTGCCGAACTGATGCTGGATTATGACAGTGCCCTGAGCAGTGGCGACTTGTCTGCCATGGCCGGAGTGGGAGCCGGGCATATTTCCGATATGGATCTGGGTGAGCAGCCCGGTAACTATCATTACTGGCGGGCAGCGCTCAATTACTTGTATCCGGTAAATAATAATATCAATATGCAGCTGCGGACCGTCGGGCAGCATTCTCCTATGATGCTGCCGGCGTCTTCACAGTTTTCGGTGGGCGGGTTTTCATTCGGACGCGCCTTTGAAAGCGGAGCTATCAGCGGAGACAGTGGCATGGCTGCAGCTGCCGAACTGATGTATGAGGTGACAACAGATTTGTCTTTACTGCCATCGGTCGTGGTGACGCCTTTTATTGATTATGGCGTCACTCGTGAGCATCAACCGGGGGCGAGGGCTGAATATCAGGAATTGGGCTCTTACGGCATCAGTCTGGGCGGGACCCTTGCTGATCGCGTTTTGTTTGAGGTGAGTGCCGGTCTTCCCTGGCACAAGCCTGCCGACACAGACGAATCTGGCGGGCAGCTACTGTTCAGGCTGAGCAGTGTGTTTTAACTTATGCGGGCAGAGCCTGCCCGCATCGGTTTATACTGCCATAAAGTCCTGATGAAACGACTTCTCGCAGTAGCAGCAGCGAAAATGCACCTGGCCGCTGACGGCCCTTACGCGGAACTGGCTGCTGACCGGCTCTCTGCGGCTGATACAGTTACCGTTTGGGCAGGCAAATACGCCTTTGATCTTTTCCGGCAGATGTAACTGCAGTTTTTCAACTACTTCAAAGTCTTCAATCAGATTCACGGTCGCATCGGGTGCAAACAGCGCCAGCTGGTTGGCCTGTGCCGGTGACAGCCGCACGTTTTCTACTTTGATAATATCTTTGGCACCCAGTGCCTTGGACGGCAGATTAAGACCCACGGTAATACGCTCGCGGTTCTCTGCCAGACCAAACAGCTGCAAAATACGAATACCCTGACCGGCAGGAATATGGTCGATCACGGTGCCATTGTGAATGGCCTCGACTTGTAATTGGGTTTTATTCACGGCTGCTCCTTACAGGGTTTCATTCAATACCAGGGCCAGCAGGGCCTGGCGAGCATAGACGCCGTTCTCGGCCTGCTCAAAATAGTAGGCATAAGGGGTGTCATCCACCTCTACCGTAATTTCATCAATGCGCGGCAGCGGATGCAGTACCTTGAGGCTGTCTTTGGCATTTTCCAGTACTTGCGGTGTCAGTACATAGCGGGATGCCACATGCATATATTCGGTTTCGTCAAAGCGCTCTTTCTGTACCCGGGTCATATACAGAATATCGAGTTCGTCCATGATTTCTTCCATGCTGTCACGAAACTCAAAGTTAATGCCTTTTTCCTTGAGCTCATCACACAGATATTCCGGCATGGCCAGCGCCTGAGGGGCGATAAAGTAGAATTTGCAGCCAAACAGGCTCAGTGCCTGCGTCAGTGAGTGCACGGTGCGGCCGTATTTAAGATCACCCACAAAGGCCACGGTCAGGCCCTGCAGTGTGCCCTGAGTTTCATAGATGGTAAACAGATCCAGCAAGGTCTGAGTGGGATGCTGGTTGGAGCCGTCTCCGGCATTGATCACCGGCACTGATGAAAACTCCGCCGCCAGCCTTGCCGCGCCTTCCTGAGGATGGCGCATGACAAAGGCGTCGCTGTAAGAGCTGATAATGCGCACCGAGTCGGACAGAGTTTCGCCCTTTTTAGCCAATGAGGTGCTGCCGCTGTCGGAAAAGCCGATGACGGAACCGCCCAAACGATGCACGGCCGTTTCAAATGACAGCCGGGTGCGGGTGGAGGCTTCAAAAAAGCAGCTGGCAACCACTTTTTGTTTTAACAGCTCGGGTTGGGGCTGACTTTTAAGCTTCACGGCCGTGTCGATAACCAGTTCCAGCTCGGAGCGGGTAAAGTCAGATATGGATATGACATGCTTTTGATATAAAGGGTTTGCCATCAGCTGTGCTCTTGAAGTGAAATACGGGCCATAAAAAAGCCCCTGAATGGGGCCATCACAGAAACAGGATCGCAAACGCCAAAGCCGGTGCCGGCACAGGGCACCACTACCAATGAGTGGCAGCAGCAAGAGTAAGTCATGGGCAACTCCATGGGTTTGCGAATCGACCGGAATTATAGATAAATGCGTCGCCAAAGCAAAATTCACACAGCAGGACAGTGCCGGCGGTGAAAGAGTGAGCGAACAGGCTTGGGGTAAGCAAAAAGCCCTTTACCTTTGAATTCAGCTCTATATAATTCGCTTCGTGTTGCAGGGGCATAGTTCCAATTGGTAGAACAGCGGTCTCCAAAACCGACGGTTGGGGGTTCGAATCCCTCTGCCCCTGCCAGCTTCACCGAAAAGGCCAGCCTCAGTGCTGGCCTTTTTCGTTATGGAGTATTGATGAAATCACTACAGACCCGACTCTGGCAGTTTATGGCATTACCGGTATGGCAGTGCGCTCATGCCGAACGGCTGCCTTATGCTCCTGAACCCGCCCCTGTCGTTGCTGACGTTCGTCTTGTGATCGGACAAGGCCATCAGCTGCCGGCAACGCTGCTTAATGATCTGCTGATTGCGCTTGAAGGTGTACAGCCCGATATTCAGGAGGAAACGGCCTGGCTTGCCGCAGGCTGTCCTGATGCGCGTATTGTGCTGGGGTTTAACCTTACCGAGCCGGCCGGGCAGCTAAACTGGCAAGGTTCACTGCCGTTGTCTGCTTTACAAAAACGTGAACTCTGGAGCTGTTTATGCAGCCTGAATACCGGGCACTGACACCGGCAGATCTTGATGCCATGGTGGCGGTAGAGCTGGCTGCCCATCAGCATCCCTGGAGCCGCTCTTTACTGGCTGGTGCCTTTGACGCACGTTATTTCACCGGCTCCTTCTGGTATCAGCAACAGCTGCTAGGTTACTTTATTGCCGACAGGGTACTTGATGAAACCACCCTGATGAACATTTGTATCTCTCCTGAGTGGCAGGGTAAAGGGTTGGGCCGGTTACTGTTGCAGCACTATCTGGCTGACGCTCGGAAACTGGGTCTGTACTATTACTGGCTGGAAGTGAGAGCGTCCAACCAGGCCGCGATTGGGCTTTATCAGTCCTGTGGTTACCGGGAAACCGGCCGGCGTCGTGGTTACTATCCGGCAGGCAGCGGCACCGAAGATGCCGTCATGATGCAAAAACACGGTTAGTTTCTATACTGAAAAGCACACACTCTCGCAGGGACGCATTATGAGAGGCTTGCTTGCCATTGTGCTGGTGCTTGCAGGAATAGCACCTGCTCATGCCACTATCTATCAATACCGCGATGCCGCCGGTGTAGTGCATTACACCGACAACCGGCTCAAAGCCACTATCAGCCAGCGCTGGCATCAGGATGCCATTAACAAAGACGGTATTTTGGTACGGGTGGTTAAACAAAACGATGGCCACCACTTCTATGCCCTTAACCGCCTTGCCAGCCAGGCCCGTTTTAATATCAAATTTGTAAAGCGGCAGAATGTCAGCATACCCAAAGCCATGGAGCAACCGCTGATCCTGCCCGCCCGCCAGGAAACCTTTATCGGCAGGCTGACGCCAGATAGCAGCGGCAGCTGGAGTTATGATTACGGTTTTGCTTACAGCAGCCATTATGAAAAGAATAAGGTCAACCAGGGGCACAAGGTACAGAAAATAGCCGGCAGTACTATTGTCAGCCCCCGGGTTAATGCCTGGAAGCAGCATTACAATCAACCCCGGCAAGGTGTACTTAATCTCTCCGGCGCTGTGAATATCAGCCCGCCGGTGGCCGGTGCCTTTCGTATTTCGCAAGGCTTTAACGGTGACTTCAGTCATAACAAGCGCTCCAACCGTTATGCCCTTGATATTGCATTGCCCGTTGGCACGCCTTTGCTGGCTACTGCCGATGGGGTGGTGGTCGCCGCGGTGGACCATCATGTTGGCGGTGGTCTTGAGGCCAGATACCGGGGCAAGTCCAATCATCTGCGCTTGCGTCATCCTGACGGTACCATGACGCTTTATGCTCATCTGAATACCGGCTCACTGAAAGTGAAAAAAGGCGATCGGGTAAGAGCCGGGCAGGTGGTGGCGGCCTCCGGGCATACCGGTTACAGCTCAGGCCCGCATTTGCACCTGGCGGTGCAGGTAAATAACAAGGGGCGAATGGAGTCCATCCCCTTTACTCTGAATGGCCGCCTGCCTGATGCTGGCAATACGCTGTTGGCCCGAGGCAGTGAAGGTAGTAACGAATGAAATTATTTCATTTGGTAAATGCACCATCAAGCGAGTGAACAAACCGTTTTGTCTTTGTATGATGGGGTTAACTGCTGCTGAATCTGCCTGACCTGGTGGTTGTTGTTGTTTGAGCGGTTATCAGGCAACTGCCGGCAGTTGCTTTATGCTTTTTGCTATGGTTTTTTAATCGACTTCTTATATAAAAAACCACAAAAAAGCAGGAACAGCAGTATGTCACAGATCGCCGAAGCAGCGCAGCGCGAGCCTCGCAGTATCAGTCACTATATGAGGGTATTGGGTCCGGGGATCCTGGGCGCTGCCGCCGCCATTGGCGGCTCTCATCTGGTGGCGTCCACCCAGGCCGGTGCCATTTATGGCTGGCAGCTGGTGGGGCTTATTCTGCTGGTTAATCTGCTCAAATATCCCTTCTTTCAGATTGGTGCCCGCTACACCATGGCCGCCAATGAAAGCCTGATTCAGGGCTATGATCGTATCGGCCGTGGTTATCTGCGTTTATTTACGCTGCTGAACCTGTTTTCTTCCGTGGTCAGCACGGCGGGTGTGGCCATGCTCTGTGGCAGCATTCTGGGGTTATTCATCGGCGACAGCCTGAGCGTGACTCAGCTCAGCATGATAGTGCTGGCAGGCTCACTGGCGTTCTTGATCACCGGTCACTACCGAACCCTGGACAGTGTGACCAAATGGATTATTGTGGGCCTGGCCATTGCCACCGTCACCGCCGTGTTTATTGCGCTTAACCGGGGGGGCGTGGCTACACCGGACTTTGTGGCACCCAGCCCCTGGAATCTGGCCTCGGTAGGCTTTCTGGTGGCCCTGATGGGCTGGATGCCGGCTCCTATTGAGCTGTCTTCCTGGAACAGTGTCTGGCTTCGGCAAAAGCAAAAGGATCTGGGGGGAACGCTGGAGTATAAAGACGCTCTGGTCGATTTTAACGTCGGTTACGTTACCTCCACGCTGCTGGCACTGGCCTTTGTAGCGCTGGGCACCCTGGTACTGCACGGCAGCGGTGAAACATTGGCTACGTCAGGCATTGCTTTTGCTCATCAGCTGGTGAACGTGTACGCCAGTGTGATGGGGGAGTGGAGCCGCTGGCTGATCGCCATAGTGGCGTTTCTGTGCATGTTTTCTACCACAGTAACCGTGCTCGACGGCTACAGCCGGGCGCTGAGTGAATGCTTCGTACAGTTTGGTCAGCTACAGGGCAGCGGCCCTACCGGCAACGGTGCCCGTTTCACCTATCCGCTGATGATAGCCATGGGCGTGGTGGCCGCCTTGATCATCATGTTTTTTAAAGGGGCGCTGCTGGCCATGCTGGAGTTTGCCATGATCTCCGCCTTTATCAGCGCCCTGGTGTTTGCCTGGCTGAACCTTCGACTGATGCGTTTGCCACAGGTGCCGGAACGCTACCGGCTGGGCAAGGGCATGGTGGCTCTGAGCCGGGTTGGCATTCTGTTCTTTGCCGGTTTTAATCTGCTGTTTGGTTATTGGTATTTGTTTGTGAAATAAGGCTTGCCGGCCCTGTGGTTCCGCAGGGCCGGCTGCGTTATACCGCTATTCCCGCCTTATGTGATCCTGCTCGCTAAATGACCACTTGGCCGGCACTGGATAAGTGTTACCTTACTCATTGAAAGTCAGAGCCTATCGAGGCTCGCGGAAAGATCAATTTATCTTTTTTGACCGTAACCAGTATATTGGCTTTCACGCTGTATTTTTCCTACGCACTACCTTCACTTAAAATTAATTGTATGTGTTTTAGGGTGTTTTTGTATCCAGTATCGCCTAAAAATACAAAAAAAATTACTAGGTATGCGTTGGTAAAGTAAATGCGTTGTAAAAAAACGTCATTTTACTGGTGTGACACAGGCAAGGCTGCCGGAAGTTGAAGGAACAGCTTGCTGAAAACCGGGCGTGTTTGCCCGGGGTAATATCAACAAGGATCAGGGAATTATTATGTTAATCGGAATTCCAAGGGAAACGCTCAGCGGAGAGACACGGGTGGCCGCCACCCCCAAGTCCGTTGAGCAGCTGCGCAAACTGGGCTTTGAGGTCAGCGTCGAGCAGGGCGCGGGCAGCAAGGCCAGCTTTGAAGACGCTGGCTATCAGGCCGCCGGCGCGCAACTGGTAAATGCCGACGACGTCTGGCAGGCCACCATTATTTACAAGGTGAACGCGCCCACTGCCGACGAAATTGAGCGGCTGCAGGCAGGTACTACTCTGGTCAGCTTTATCTGGCCGGCGCAGAACCCTGAGCTGGTCGAGCAGCTCAAGAACAAAGGCGTGACCGTACTTGCCATGGACATGGTGCCGCGTATTTCCCGCGCCCAGTCGCTGGATGCGCTGTCGTCCATGGCCAACATTGCCGGCTATCGTGCCGTGGTGGAAGCCGCCCACGAGTTTGGCCGCTTCTTTACCGGTCAGATCACCGCCGCCGGCAAGGTGCCGCCGGCCAAGGTGCTGGTGATCGGTGCCGGTGTTGCCGGCCTGGCTGCCATTGGTGCTGCCGGCTCTTTGGGTGCCATAGTGCGCGCCTTTGATACCCGCCCTGAGGTAAAAGAGCAGATCAACTCCATGGGGGCCGAGTTCCTGGAGCTGGACTACGAGGAAGACAGCGATTCTTCCGACGGTTATGCCAAGGAGATGAGTCAGGCCTTTATCGACGCCGAAATGGCCCTGTTTATGGAGCAGGCCAAAGAGGTGGATATTATCATTACCACAGCGCTAATCCCTGGTAAGCCGGCCCCCAAACTGATTACTGCCGACATGGTGGCTGCCATGGCTCCGGGCTCTGTCATTGTGGATCTGGCCGCCCAGAACGGCGGTAACTGTGAGCTGACCAAGCCGGGCGAGCTGTTTGTGTCCGACAACGGCGTCAAGATCATCGGCTATACCGATCTCAACGGTCGCCTGCCGACCCAGTCCTCCACCCTGTACGCCACCAACCTGGTTAACCTGGCCAAGTTGCTGTGCAAGGAAAAGGACGGCAATATCCATGTCGACTTCGACGACGTGGTGCTGCGCAATATGACGGTAGTAAAAGACGGTGAAGTCACTTTCCCACCGCCGGCCATCAGCGTGTCGGCGGCCCCCAAGGCTAAAGCGGCTGCTCAGCCTCAGGCCGAGCCTGAAGCCAAAAAGCCAAGCAGGCTCAAATATTACCTGGGCGGTGCCGGCATTGTGTTGTTTGCCTGGCTGGCGGCGGTGGCACCGGCTGAGTTTCTGTCTCACATTACCGTGTTCGTGCTGGCCTGTATCGTGGGCTACTACGTGATCTGGAACGTGTCCCATTCCCTGCACACGCCGCTGATGTCGGTCACCAACGCCATCTCCGGCATTATCGTGGTAGGGGCCTTGTCCCAGGTGGGATCGGAGAGTGGTTTTGTTAGCTTTATCGCCTTTGTGGCGGTGCTGATCGCCTCCATCAACGTGTTTGGCGGTTTTACCGTGACACATCGCATGCTGAAGATGTTTAGGAAGGGCTGATTAAATGTCACAAGGATTAGTAACTGCATCTTATATCGTGGCCGCCGTGCTCTTTATCATGAGCCTGGCCGGTCTGTCCAGGCAGGAGTCGGCCAAGGCCGGTAACTGGTATGGCGTGGCGGGCATGACCATTGCCCTGCTGGCCACCATTTTTAACCCCGAGGTCACCGGCCTGGGCTGGATTATCGTGGCTATGGCCATTGGGGCCGCTATCGGCATTCGCTTTGCGCTCAAGGTGGAAATGACCGAAATGCCGGAGCTGATTGCTATTCTGCACAGCTTTGTGGGGCTGGCTGCGGTCTTTGTGGGCTACAACACCTATATCGATCACGGTGACCTGTCCGGTGCCATGCTGAACATTCACAATACCGAAGTCTTCCTTGGTGTGTTTATCGGTGCGGTCACCTTTACCGGCTCCATCGTCGCTTTTGGCAAGCTGCGCGGCCTGGTGTCCTCCAAGCCGCTGACCCTGCCGCACCGTCACAAACTCAACCTGCTGGCAGTGGTGGTGTCGGCCATGCTGCTGATCTGGTTTGTGCAGGTGGAAGGCTCTACCTTCGCTCTGCTGGTGATGACACTGATCGCCCTGGCCTTTGGCTGGCATCTGGTGGCCAGCATCGGCGGTGCCGACATGCCGGTGGTGATCTCCATGCTCAACTCCTACTCGGGCTGGGCGGCGGCGGCGGCGGGCTTTATGCTGTCCAACGATCTGCTGATTGTGACCGGCGCCCTGGTGGGCTCCTCCGGTGCCATTCTGTCCTACATCATGTGCCGGGCCATGAACCGCTCCTTCATTTCGGTGATCGCCGGTGGCTTTGGCTCCGACGGCACAGTGTCTTCCGGTGAGGAAGAAGAGGGCGAATACACGGAAGTGAACGCCGAAGATGTGGCCGACATGCTGAAGAATTCCAGCTCGGTGATCATCACTCCCGGCTATGGTATGGCGGTGGCCCAGGCCCAGTATCCGGTGGCGGAGCTGGTATCCAGGCTGTGCGCGGCGGGCGTCAAGGTGCGCTTTGGTATTCACCCGGTGGCGGGTCGTCTGCCCGGCCATATGAACGTGCTGCTGGCGGAAGCCAAGGTGCCCTACGATGTTGTGCTGGAAATGGACGAGATCAACGACGATTTCGACGATACCGATACCGTGCTGGTGATTGGTGCCAATGACACCGTCAACCCCTCGGCGGCGGAAGACCCGGCCAGCCCCATCGCCGGCATGCCGGTGCTGGAAGTGTGGAAAGCCCAGCAGGTGGTGGTGTTCAAGCGCTCCATGAATACCGGCTATGCCGGGGTGCAGAACCCGCTGTTCTTCCGGGAAAACAGCGTTATGCTGTTTGGCGACGCCAAAGACAGCGTGGACAATATTCTGCGCGCGCTGTAAGCGCCGGAAACGATTCGAGGGACGCTGCGGCGTCCCTTTTGTTTTGCATGTACAGATAAAAAAGAGAGCCGAAGCTCTCTTTTTTATTCAGGACCTGGTGTTCACTACAGCTGCACAGATTAGTTGCCGCGGTAGGTAGAAAAGCCGTAAGGGCTCAGCAGCAGCGGCACATGGTAATGCTCTACCTGGCCATCGGCACTGAAAATTACCGGAATTTCGGGGAAGAAGGTGGCTGTGTCGTGCTTTTCAAACCACTCACCGGTTTCAAACGTCACTTTATAGGTGCCTTTTTCAAGCTCCTTGCCTTCCGGGTACAGGGCGGTAATACGACCCTGTTCGTTGGTGATGGCACTGTTAAGCTGTACCCAGTTATCTCCCTGCTTCTGCTCCAGTACTACCTTCACATCGGGGGAAGGCAGACCATTTTCCAGGTTGAGTACATGAACGCTCAGCGGGTTGCCGGCAGCGAAGGTCAGGGTGGATACACCGGCCATCATGGCGCCGGCCAGAACATGTTTAAAATTCATGGCGATTCTCCGTGGTTAAGATTGGGTATAGCGTCACTGCTTGTATGTTCGCCGTGTCTGGCGAGATGGGCTCATCATGCCTGAGCTCGTCTTGCAAACCGCTTACTGCTTCATTACAAAACTGTCATTCGGCCGGCAACACACGGTTCTAATGGTAGACTGGCTTTATTAAATGGCACTGAGCGAGGCTGCATATGCGCATTCTGGTAGTAGAAGACGAAGCCAAAATTGCCGATTACCTTAAAAAGGGGTTTACCGAGTCCGGTTATCAGGTCGAGATAGCCAAAGACGGGCTGGAGGGGCGCTATCTGCTGGAAGAAAGCGTCTTTGATCTGGTGATCCTGGACATTATGCTGCCGGGGCTGAATGGCTGGCAGTTGTTACAGTTTATTCGCAGCGAAAGCGATACGCCCGTTATTTGCCTGAGTGCCCGGGATGCGGTGGAAGATAAGGTTCGTGGCCTGGAGCAGGGGGCCGATGACTATCTGGCCAAGCCGTTTTCGTTCGCCGAGCTGCTGGCCCGGGCCCGCAAGTTGTTGCGCCGGGGCAAGCCGGCCGAGCCGGTGTTTTATCAGCTGGCGGATCTGCAGCTGGATCCGCTGGCACGCCGGGTCAGCCGCAGCGGGCAGCGCATTGATCTTACCAATAAGGAATTTACTTTGTTACAGCTGCTGCTGTCTCATCAGGGCGAGGTACTGTCGCGTACTTATATTGCGTCACAGGTATGGCATATGAATTTTGACAGTGACACCAATGTGGTAGACGTTGCCATTCGCCGGTTGCGGGCCAAAATTGACGACGGCTTTGAGCCCAGGGTCATTCATACTGTGCGTGGCATGGGCTATGTCTGCGAGCTGAGAGAATGAAACAGATCCTGTCTTCGTTAAGTTTCAGGCTGGCACTGATGTTTGCGCTGGTCAGTGCCGTGCTGCTGGGCAGTATTGGTTTTTATCTCTATTTTTCACTGGAGCGTGAACTGGCCTGGCGGGATGATCAGAGCCTGCTCGGGCGTCTGGAACACATGCAGGCGCTGTTGACAAGCAGTGACAGTATCAAGGATTTACGCGACCGGCCTACGCTTTATGCCAATATGCTGGGCAATGAAGACAGCCTGTTATGGGTGCTGGATCAGGATGGTGAAGTACTGATCTCGGTGAATCCGGCCGGACTATCGGTACCTGTTGGCCTTTCCGCCGGGCAAACCCGTCTGGGTTATAACGAGGAAGGTAATGCCCGCCTTGCGTGGCATTACCTTAAACAAGGTAACCTTAATCTGATGTTGGTGGCGGGCAAGCTGCTGGCGCCAAGAGAGCAGATGCTGGCCGCCTACCGCCTGCGTTTGTTACTGGCGCTGGCAGGAGGGGCGCTGATAGCATTTTTATTGGGTTGGCTGGTCAGCCGGCGTGGCTTGATGCCGGTACGACGGCTGGCTAAGCAGGCAGGAGCCATTGATGTTCGCGAGCTGCACCGGCGTCTGAATACACGGCAATTACCTGAAGAGCTGCGTGAACTTGGCCATAGTCTCAACCATATGCTGGCTCGCCTGGAAGAGGGGTTTGGCAGGCTGTCGCGTTTTTCGGAAGATCTGGCTCATGAGGTCCGCACTCCGCTCAGTAATCTGATGGGGCATACCGAACATGTTTTACGCCGGAACCGCAGTACGGAAGAGTATGAAAGTTTGCTGGCGTCTCACCTGGAAGAGTATCAACGGCTGAGCCGTATGATTAACAGTATGCTTTTTCTGGCTCGCACCGAGCAGCCTCAGGCAGTGATTCAAGCTGAAGCGGTCACCCTGTCTATGCTGGTTGAACAGTTGTGTGAATATTTTGAAGGCATGGCAGAAGAGGCTGATACCAGCCTGGTTAACCAGGCCCACGGTGAAGTGTGGGCTGATCAGGAGCTGCTGCGCCGGGCGCTGGCCAATTTGCTGGCCAATGCCTTGCGTTATGGTGAGCCGGGACAGCCTATAGTGATTGGCAGTGAACACACTAGCAACAGCACTGTGATCAGCGTACACAATCACGGGCCGGCCATTGCCGCTGAGCACCTGCCCCGGCTGTTCGACCGCTTTTATCGCTGTGATCCTTCCCGCACTCAGGGAGGGGATACGGGTGGCCTCGGGCTGGCCATTGTCGACTCCATCATGCAGCTGCATGGCGGTAACGTCAGCGTGCGCAGCGATAACAGGGGCACAGTGTTTATGTTGCATTTTCCCATCAACGTTGCCATCGAGCCAGGCCGTGCTGATCCAGATAAGCGATGGTAAAGCCGGTCGCCTTGCCATTTTCCACAGTGAAATGCACCGAGCTGCGCGAACCTGCAGGCGCATTTTCATTATTGGGTTCAATGGCAAAGGTGTTACCACTCCAGTGAGTAAGGGGCAGCGGCACTCTGGCCGGCCCCAATGTCAGCAATAGTGCCCCTTGTTGCTGAGTGATAACGGCGGGGCCAAAATATGTGCTTTTATATTCACCGGTATAAGATTCATTTGCCTGTGCCGGCGTGGGAGATGCCGGGGCTTGCTGGCCTGCCAGATCTCCCACCGGCTGATACAGGGTCTTCATGGGCTCACGGTAGGCAGCATACCAGTCACGTTGCGGGCTGCCATAGCGTACTGTATCGGTAAAATCGGCAATCAGGCTTTCAGGCACGCCCACAGGGCCGCCGTTGGTGAGCACGACCATACCTATGTCTGCGGCCGGCCAGAGCTGAAACGCCGTGCTGGCACCCAGCAAAAATGCTCCCGAGTGGCCCAGGCGCAGATCGCCGGCTTCATCAAACCCCACATTAAACCCATAACCATAAAAAGAGGGTGGTTTCAGCAGACTGGGCAGCGGTTTATGCAGAGTTTGCGGGCTCATGGCCGGCAGCAGGGCCGCTTGTGTCAGTAAAGCTGATTCCCCCTTGCCGGTGTTGAGCAGTAATTTCAGCCACAGTGCCAGATCAGCAACCGATGAGGACACACCACCGGCAGGGGACTGAGCATCCGGAGTTCGCTGATAGAGCGGCAGAAACTGCTCATTTTCAAATGCATGCAAGCTGGCCCGGTTATCATGCGCCAGATAATCCTGATAGCGCGCACTGGTGCGCGTCATGCCCAGCGGCTGAAACAGGCTGGCTTCAGCCAGTTGTTCCCAGCTGGTGTTTGCGGCTGCAGCAACGGCTTCTGCAGCAGTGGTAGTGCTGAAATTGGCATAAGCATGAGACAGGCGAAAAGCGGTCAGGGGCTGTTGCTGCAGCCTGGCTATAATCTGCGCTCTGGAAAAGCCGATATCTTCCAGCTCGTCGCCGGCGGCAGCGGGCAGGCCAGAGCGGTGCGCCATCAAGTCCCCTATGGTGGCCTGCCTGGTTACATAGGCTGAGGCCAGTGCAAAATCGGGTAAATAGTCTGACACCGGATCATGCCAGCCGAGCTTGCCCTGAGTGATCTGGGTCGCGGCAATGGTAGCACTGATGGGTTTGGACAAAGACGCCAGCTGAAACACGGTATGTTCGTCCACCGCCCCGGGTTCGCCTTTCTTTCTGATACCAAACCCTTTGGCGAACAGGGTTTTATTATTATGCACCACGGCCACGGCAATGCCCGGTACGCCACTGCGCTGCTGAGTGCTGGCAATGTAGCCGGGCAGTTTTTCCAGCGCGGCTAATACGGCATCCTCTGAAACGTTTTGTTGGGCCTGTGCCAACACCGGCGTTGTGCTGACACCCAGAGCCAGTACAGTAACCAGCATGCTGGCTCTGGCAGAAAACAGTGATATGACGCCCATAAAGAAAGTCCGTTAAAAATGAATGAGTTCAAGATTATGCACAGCCGGCCAGATACGCCAGTCAATCAGAGCATGGATATAGGCCGGGGCTGGCCTTGCTGATTGCCAATTCATTAATAAACCCTTATTTTACAAAGGATTAAATAAAGGAGCAGAATAATGACAAGCAAAGGCGGGCTAGTGTCGCTGACACTGCCGGTGATGATGGGATATTTGCCGCTGGGAGCCGTGTTTGGCGTGCTTTGGGTGGATGCCGGGCTGACCTGGTACTGGGCACCGCTGATGAGTGTGCTGGTGTATGCCGGTGCCATGCAGTATCTGGCGGTGGGCTTGCTGGCTGCCGGCATTGGCTGGGTTGATCTGGCAGTAGCAGCGCTGCTGGTCAATTTCCGTCACTTGTTCTATGGCCTGTCGCTTTATCATTTGCTGCCCAAAGGCGTGATTGGCCGGCAGTACTTTATTTTTGGCATTACCGACGAAACCTATTCTCTGCTCAGTGCCTCGGGCAGAGTAAAAGATCCTGAAACCGCACTTTGGGTGGTATTGCTCAATCAAAGCTACTGGGTGCTGGGTACCCTGATTGGCATGGTGCTGGCAAAGGGATTACCGCCGGGCCTGCAGGGGCTGGATTTTGCTCTGACAGCACTGTTTACCGTGCTGGCAGTAGAGCAGATCCGCGCCAGAAAAGACTGGGGAGCAGTAGCGCTGGGCGTGGTGGCTGCGGCTGTCTCTGCCATTTGGATGAGTGAGTACTTCCTGCTGGCTGCCTCCCTTATGCTGGTGCTGGTATTGCTGGCCTGGCCCGAGCACAAGAAAAAGGAGAAGCCGGCGCATGTCTGATGTGGATTATCTGTGGGCCGCGCTGATCATGGGGGGCGTTACCTTTGCTCTGCGCGCATTTCCCTTTGTAGCCAGAGGCGTTATTGCTCATCATCATCGTATTCAGGTCCTGGGCCGGCGGCTTCCGGTGGCCATGATGGTATTACTGACCCTGTATGCGGTAGGAGTGCATCACTGGAGTTCTCCTGCCGATGGCCGGGATCAGTTAATTGCCGTTGTGGTCGTGGCGGTGCTGCAATTATGGCGGCGGCAGGCGCTGACCAGCATTCTGGCGGGTACTCTGGTCTATATGACACTGGTTAATGGCTGGATTGGACTCTGAACCGGGCTGTTTTCGGCTATAATGCCGGTCTTTCTTGTTTAAAAGGAACCGAACATGAGTATTTCTGTACCCGTACGTCTGATGGGGCTGGCTGCCCTGTGTCTGAGTGGCCTGAGTCAGGCTGAGACCTTTGTGTTTACTGCCATTCCGGATCAGGATGAGCGCCGTCTGACCGAGCGTTTTGGCAAAATTGCCGACTATCTTTCCGAGCAGCTGAACGTAGACGTGAAATATGTTCCGGTAAAAAGTTATCCGGCCGCGGTCAGCGCTTTTCGTAACGATCAGGTTCAGCTGGCCTGGTTTGGCGGCCTGACCGGCGTGCAGGCCCGGGAACTGGTGCCCGGCAGTGAAGCGATTGCACAAGGTGCGGAAGACACAGCTTTTGTCAGCTATCTGATTGCTCATGCAAGCACGGGCCTGGCTGCAAGTGAGCAGTTACCTGCTGAACTGGCCGGCAAGCGCTTTACCTTTGGCGACAAGGGCTCTACCTCCGGCCGCCTGATGCCCGAGTTCTTTTTGCGTGAGCACTTTGAGCAGGCTCCGGAAACTTTGTTCTCCCGGGTGGGCTTCTCCGGTGATCACAACCGCACCATCAGTCTGGTGCAGTCCGGTGCCTATGAAGTGGGTGTCGTGAACTACGCAGTATGGGATGCCGAGCTGGAAAAGGGCAATATTGATGAAAGTAAGGTTAAAGTGATCTGGACCAGCCCGGAGTATCCCGATTATCAGTGGAGTATTCGTGGCGATGTAAATGCCCGCTTTGGTGACGGCTTTAAAGAAAAAGTGAAGCAGGCACTGCTGGAGATGAAAGATCCCGAGCTGCTGGCTGCCTTTCCCCGCTCCGGTTTTGTGAATGCGACCAACGACGATTACGCGCCCATTCGTGATACTGCCGTGGCCATTGGCATTATGGATCCTGAACAATAATGAGCGAGCCTGCCAGCCTGTTTCAGTTCCATGATGCCAGCCTTGGCTATGCCGGGCAGCCGGTATTGGAAGCGCTGAATCTGAATGTAAGGCAGGGAGACAAAATCGCCCTGCTGGGTGAGTCGGGCACCGGTAAAAGCACGCTACTGCGCCGGCTGCGTGAACTGCGGCCGGATGAAGTTGCCTGGTGTCCGCAGCAGCCCGGCCTGGTGCCTGTGCTGAGTACCTTTCATAACATTTATATGGGGCGACTGGCAGGCAATCCGTTCTGGTATAACCTGGCCAATCTGGTGAAGCCATTGGCCGGGCCCAAAAAAGAAATTACCGGGCTGGCCAGCCGGCTGGGTCTTTCCGGTCAGCTATGGCAACCGGCAGGAGCGTTATCCGGTGGTCAGCAAAGCCGGGTCAGTCTGGGCCGGGCCCTGTATCAGCAAAAGCCGGTGTTCATTGGTGATGAGCCGGTGTCGGCGCTGGATGAGCGTCAGGCTGCCGACCTGCTCACATTGGTGTGCGAACGCCACCAGACGGTGGTACTGGCGCTGCACAACGTGGAGCAGGCACTTACTCACTGCACTCGCATTGTGGGACTGCGCCGGGGAAGGCTGGTGCTGGATGCGCCCAGCCGTGATCTGACGCCTGCCCAATTACGGGCTTTATATACTTCCTCATGACAACTTCTGCTTCAATGGGGCGAACCAGCCTGTTGTTTGTGGCGCTGGCGCTGCTGTGTCTGCCCTGGGCGGATTTTTCCATTACCGCTGTCGATCCCTGGTTTGAGCTGAGCCGTCTTGGTGCCGGCTTATTGCTACCTGCCTGGCCAGATACAGAAGTACTGCTGGCCGCATTGGCCAATACGCTTTCCTTTGCTCTGCAGGGGGTGGCGCTGGGGGCTGTGTTGGGGCTGGGCCTCGCCTGCGGCTATCGATCGGCGGGGGTGCGCCGGCTGGCAGCAGGACTGCGGGCAGTGCACGAGCTGTTCTGGGCTTTGCTCTTTATGCAACTGCTGGGGCTGTCGGCGCTGGCGGGTGTACTGGCCATCGCACTGCCCTACGCGGGCACCTTTGCCAAGATTTACGGTGAGCTGTTTGAAGAAGCAGATCCGGCCCCCGAGCAGGCACTGGCGGCGGGCTTTGGCCGCTTGACCCGGCTTGTCTATCTGCAATTACCGCTGTGCTGGCGGCAGATGGCGACTTACACCGGATACCGGCTGGAGTGTGGTATTCGCAGCTCCGCGGTGCTGGGTTTTATTGGTCTGCCCACCCTGGGCTACCATCTTGAATCTTTGTTGCGGCAGGGATATTACGATGAAGCCGCCGCTTTTTTTTATGCGCTGGTGCTGATTATCGCTACCCTGCGCTGGTGGTTGCGAAGCCGGCTGGTGCCGCTTTATCTGCTGGCCGCCATTATCTGGCTGCCGCCGGTGGCCAGCCTGAACTGGTCGCTGATGGCCCGTTTTTTTACCGAAGACATTATTCCGGCTCCGCTGAGGGCAGGGGACTGGGCCGGGCTCTGGCCCTGGTGGGCGCAGTTATGGCAGCAGCAGGCAGGGCCCGGACTTGCCAACACCCTGGTGCTGGCACTGGTGTCACTGGTACTGACCGGTATGCTGGCACTGGTATGGTTTCCGGCCATTTCCCGGCGTTTTGGCAATGCCGTCAGCCGACACGCCAGTCATGGCTGGCTGGTGCTGATGCGCTCACTGCCAGAGTATTTACTGGCCTTTGTAGGCATGTTGCTGCTGGGGCCGGGCATGCTGCCGGCCATGCTGGCGCTGGGGCTGCATAACGGGGCCATCATCGCTCATCTGCTCGGGCATCATCTCAACACCCTGAGCCTGCGGGAAGATGCACCGGGCGGTCTCAATCTGTATTTTTTTGAGGTGCTGCCCCGGCTGTATCGTGCCTTTATGGCCTACAGTCTGTATCGTTTTGAGAACCTGATCCGCGAAACGGCAATTCTGGGCATGCTGGGTATTCCCACGCTGGGCTTTTTTATTGATTCGGCCTTCAGTGAATTTCGTTTTGACCGGGCCATGGCGCTGCTGCTGGTGTGCGCCGGACTGAACATACTGGTCGATGTGGCAGCCCGCCGGCTGCGGCAGCGGCTGCACCTGGGCAACCGCGCCGAGGTGCTTTAAAGCACCAGGCCCCCATCAATTTTCAGTACCTGCCCGGTGATGTAGCGGGCCCGCTCACTGGCCAGGAACAACACGCCCTGGGCAATGTCGGCAGGCTCACCCAGGTGGCCAAGGGGAATGCGGGCAGTCAGTTTATCCAGCACCTTTTGCGGCACTGACTGGGTCATTTCTGTATTGATAAAGCCGGGGGCGATGCAGTTGGCTCTTATGTTTGCGCCGCCCCGGGCCAGTTCTTTTGCCCAGCCTTTGGTCATGGCAATAATACCGCCCTTACTGGCAGCGTAGTTGCTCTGGCCGATATTGCCGTCGGTGCCCACGATGGAAGAAATGCTGATAATACTGCCGCTGTGATGCTGCTGCATCAGTGGCAGCATGGCCTGAGTCGTTAAAAATACTCCCTTCAGATTGACCTCCAGCACGCTGTTCCAGTCGGCTTCAGTCATGCTGCCGAGCAGCGCATCCCGGGTAATGCCCGCGTTGTTTACCAGCACATCAAGGCGGCGCTGCTCGCTGTAAATGCGTTCATTAAGTCGTGCCAGCGCAGTTTTGTCACATACATTCAGCGTAACAGCAGTAACATTGTCATACTCTCTCAGCCAGTTTTCTGCCGGTGTCATATCGATATCACAGGCGTAGACCCGGTTTGCGCCGGCCTGAGCCAGGGTTTCACTGATACAGCGGCCCAGCCCGCGGGCAGCGCCGGTGACCACACATACATTGCCTTGCATATCCTGAGTCATGCTGTTCATCACGGATTCCTTATTAAGGTGGTGCCATTTAAGGCTGAAGCAAAGCAATGATAGTATAATTTTTGCGTTGCAGTATATTTTTTGGCCTTATATAAAAGGCTGTTTTATTTCTTGTTGTGCAGCGCAGTGTTAAGCGTGACTGAAAAATAACAGACACAAAAAAGCCCGCACAAGGCGGGCTTTATAACTACGGAAGTAGTGTAATGCTTACTGACCGTTCCAGGCGGCGACCAGAGCACGCTCTTCATCGGTCATGCCGGTGATGTTACCCAGCGGCATATATTTGTTAGCCACAACCTGCTTCACAGTACCGGCCTGCAGCAGCAGATGCTCTTCGGTATCCAGCATGACGCCGGCAGGAGCTGCAGCAAAACCGGGTTGGCTAGGGTTAGCTGCATGGCATTGTACGCAGCGGCTTTCCATTACCTGCAGTACCTGAGCAGTGGTCACTGCGGCTGCGGCAGGGGCGGCTGCCTCTTCGCCGGCAGCGGCAATTTCAGACTGAGTCGCAGCCGGAGCAACTGCAGCAGGAGCCGGGGTGGATTTGGGCGCGCCAATCCAGATAGCAACCAGCAGCAGTGCAACACCGGCAATCGGGTAACCCGGACGAATGTGACCGGCGTGCATCAGCACGAAGTACTGACGGATCAGAGCACCGGCAAAGATGAACAGGGTCATGATCACCCAGGACAGTTCATGGCTGTAGGTGAAGGAGTAATGGTTACTCAGCATCAGCAGCACAACAGGCAGGGTGAAGTAGGTGTTGTGCACGGAACGCTGTTTGCCACGCTTGCCGTCAATCGGGTTTGGCGTTTCACCGGCTTTCATGGCAGCCACCATGCGGCGCTGGCCAGGAATAATCCAGAAGAATACGTTGGCAGACATGGCGGTAGCCATCACCGCACCGGTCAGCAGGAAGGCAGCACGGCCGGAGAAGATATGAGTGCTCAGGTAAGCCACCACCACCATCATGACAGCAACCGCCACGGACAGAATGCCGTCGCGCTCCATGTTGGGGCTGATGCGCTTACACAGCTCGTTATACACGATCCAGCCCAGCAGCAGGAATGCCAGCGCGGCAATGTTAGCCTGCCAGCCAGTCATGTTGGCGGCCCACTCCCAGGGAGAATTGCGGTTAACCAGGTAGAAGCTGGGCTTGGTCAGATACAGCAGGGTGAACAGACCAAAACCTGACAGCCAGGTGGTGTAAGACTTCCAGAACGACCAGTGCAGGTCTTCGGGCAGCTGCTCGGGGCTGGTTGCATATTTCTGGTTGTGGTAAAAACCACCGCCGTGCACGGCCCACATTTCACCGAACACGCCTTTTTTCTTGCATTCTTCAGACTTGGGCGGACGCAGGCCGTTGTCGAGCATTACGAAATAAATGGATTCCCCTACCCAGGCAATGGCGGCAATCACGTGCAGCCAGCGGAGCAGCAGGTTACCAAAATCCAGCAGATACGCTTCCATGATGGTCTTACCTTCTCTGTTTCATTTGTATTGTTTGAGACCCTAGCGCATCGAAACAGATGCCCTGCCACTGGCGGGAGCTGAGACCACATGCGCTGCCTTGTGATTATCAAACTGTATACAGTTCAAAAATTAAACTGTTGACAATTTGTATGGTGATTTTTTTCAAAAACATGAACTTTGTCAACATTCATTAACAGTTATTTTTCTTGCATTTGCAACCATTTGGTTGGGTTTAGTGCAGGTTGACATGAAAAAGTAAAAGCTAATCAATGGTTTAAAGTTTTACCCTGAGGGAGATCACCAATTTGACCCACGAGTGAACTTTAAACGGCCGACATCATAGCGCATCTGCTTGTCGCTGCAACTATGCCGGCACGTCAGATTGAGACCGGAATCAGGTCATTATGTTTACATATGAATTCTCGGGCGGTATTCAATCGGTCTGGTAGCTCCTGAACTGAGCGACTCTGCAGGCGAGTAAATGGTGCAGGTGAGCAGGTTCAAAATCCGGGGCAAGCGCATTGAGCACATGGGCTACGCTTTCCAGCGTAGACAAGTTTTGCCCGCCGGGCCCTTTGCGCATGAGATAACGGCCGGCAGGGGCCCGGCTGAAACTGAGCTGTGGCAGCGTATTCAGCCAGGGATTAAGGTAACGCAGCAAGCGGGTTTTGCGCCAGGTGCCATCGAGCACGATCAGACCGCCAATATCGGTTCTGATGCCGGGCTGTGAATCCACATCGGCGGCATTTTCTCCCGGATACAGCAGCCACCAGCGCCCTTGTGCCGGTGCCGGGAGCGGCGGCATGCGCTCTGCGACTATCCGTTGCAGGCCGGGCAGGGCCAGCTGCAGTAATGGCACTGTGCTTTTGGCGTGTCTGGCTTCCTGCGGATGTTGCAACACTACCACCGGCAAGGGGCAGGCCTGAGCGTTCACCTCGGCACACAGACAGGTGCGTTCCGGCAGAGCACAGCGGGGGCAGACAAGGCGGGACATATACCATCCTGACTGAGAAAAGGCCGATCATAACGGTGCAGAACCAGGGAAGAAAGTGCGAGGCGGCATCAGATGCATTGTGAAGCGTCGCCGAATAGGCGAAAATACTCACAGTTCAAATAACCCCAGCGGATTTCATGTTTTAAGGCGCTTTCGCCGCCGGCTCCGGTCCGTGTCAACCCAGAAGATTACACCATGTCAAACAGCACCATAGCGCAGGAAATTGCCAAGCGCCGCACTTTTGCCATTATTTCTCACCCTGATGCCGGTAAAACCACTATCACCGAAAAAGTGCTGCTGCACGGTCAGGCCATTCAGAGTGCCGGCACCGTCAAGGGCCGGGGGTCTGGCCAGCATGCCAAATCTGACTGGATGGAGATGGAAAAGGAGCGGGGGATCTCGGTCACGACTTCTGTGATGCAGTTCCCCTACAACGACTGCCTGGTTAACCTGCTGGATACCCCAGGCCACGAAGACTTTTCGGAAGACACCTACCGCACCCTGACGGCAGTAGATTCCTGCCTGATGGTGATCGATGCTGCCAAGGGGGTGGAAGACAGAACCCGCAAGTTGATGGAGGTGACCCGGTTGCGGGATACCCCCATCATTACGTTCATGAACAAGCTTGACCGGGACATTCGTGATCCCATGGAGCTGCTCGACGAAGTAGAAACCGAGCTGAATATCATGTGCGCGCCGGTCACCTGGCCCATTGGCAGCGGCAAGCTGTTCAAAGGGGTGTATCACCTGCACCGGGATGAGACCATTTTATATCAGTCCGGTCAGGGACATACCATTCAGGATGTACGCATTATCAAGGGACTGTCCAACCCTGAACTGGACGAAGCCGTGGGCGATGGCCTGGCCGAACAGCTGCGGGAAGAGCTGGAGCTGGTGATGGGGGCTTCCAACGAGTTTGATCAGGAGCTGTTCCTGGCTGGCGAACTGTGCCCGGTATTTTTTGGTACTGCGTTGGGCAACTTTGGTGTGGATCATATGCTGCAGGGCCTGACTCAATGGGCACCGGCCCCTCAGCCTCGCCAGACCCACGAGCGTGAAGTGACGGCTGACGACGACAAGTTCTCTGGTTTTGTGTTCAAAATACAGGCCAATATGGATCCTCGCCACCGCGACCGTATCGCTTTTATGCGCATTGTATCGGGTAAATATACCCAAGGCATGAAGATGAAACACGTGCGCATCGGCAAGCAGGTGAGCATTTCCGATGCAGTCACCTTTATGGCCGGTGATCGTGAGCGGGCGGAAGAGGCGTATGCCGGCGATATCATCGGACTGCACAACCACGGCACTATTCAGATTGGTGATACCTTTACGCAGGGTGAAGACCTCAAGTTTTCCGGTATTCCTAACTTTGCCCCTGAGCTGTTCCGCCGTATTCGTCTGCGCGACCCGCTCAAGCAAAAACAGCTTCTCAAAGGACTGGTGCAGTTGTCGGAAGAAGGTGCTGTACAGGTATTCCGGCCACTGGATAACAACGATCTGATTGTGGGTGCCGTGGGGGTGCTGCAGTTTGATGTCGTGGTGGCCCGCCTGAAGGCAGAATATAATGTTGATGCTCTGTACGAGTCTGTCAACGTGTCCACCGCCCGCTGGGTGTATGGCAGTGATGCTAAAAAACTGGACGAATTTCAGCGTAAGGTATCTGCAAACCTGGCCTTGGACGGCGGCGACAACCTCACCTATATCGCCCCCACCATGGTGAATCTGAACCTGACCCAGGAACGTTATCCGGATATTCAGTTCAGCAAAACCCGGGAGCACTAAGGCATATAAAGTCCTGCAGCCGCCTGACGGCTGCAGGATTTCATCAGGCGTCGCTTTAGCCGGCGCAACCCCTCCGGTCATTTTTTCCTTAAAGGTGTTACACACCTTCTGCCAACTAAAGTGGCAGCTACAATACAGCTACCTTGAAGAAGTCTGCAGATATCGTGTTTTAACGTATGAAACTCACCGACACTCACTGTCATTTCGACTTTGACGCCTTTGCCGATAACAGGGCCGGCCACTGGCAGCGGGCGCAGGCTGCGGGTGTGCACCGGCTGCTGATCCCGGGCGTGGAAGAAGCCCAGTGGCCCGGACTGCCCCGCTTGTGCCGGCAGTTGCCCGGCACCCGCTATGCGCTGGGCTTGCACCCCTGGTGGCTGAAAACGGCGTCTGATCAGTGGCAGCAGAAGCTGATAACAGCGCTAAATAGCGCCGGTAACGATTGTGTGGCCATTGGCGAAACCGGGCTGGATATGGCCTGCAAGGTGCCCATGGAGAAGCAGGAATACGCCTTTGTATTCCAGCTCCGGCTGGCCTGCGAGCGCGGCCTGCCGGTCGTCATGCACAGCCACAAAACCCACGACGTGCTGCTGAAGTGGCTGCGTCGTTACCCGCCGGTGGGCGGTGTGGTACACGGCTTTGCCGGCTCGCTGCAACAGGCACAAAACTTCTGGAAGCTGGGTATTCATATCGGCGTGGGTGGCACCATTACCTATGAGCGGGCGCAAAAGACCCGTAATACCATGGCTGCCATGCCAGCGGAGTCTCTGGTGCTGGAAACCGACGCTCCCGACATGCCGTTGTGCGGCTTTCAGGGCCAGCCCAATCATCCGGAAAGGCTGCCGCTGGTGCTGCAGGCACTGGCGGATATTCGCCAGCAACCGCTCCCGGAGCTGGCTCTGACATTGGAGCAAAATGCAGCGCGATTGCTGCAGTGGTAACGAGGCTTTGCTCATAAAACCATCATTTCATTGAAATAAAGCTCGAAAATAGCCAGCTTTTCTCTACCCTGTGAGAGTCGGTCCTCAGTTTAAGGAAGAAGGCGATGACCCTGATCATGAGTGTGGTGGGCATGGCGGTGCTGGTGCTGATTGCTCTGCTGTTTTCAACTAACCGCAGCGCAGTCCGGCTTCGTACCGTGGCCGGTGCCTTTGCCATTCAGGCGGGGCTGGGAGCGCTTGTTCTGTATGTGCCTGCCGGCCGGGAAATGCTGACGTCATTATCCGATGGGGTGGCCCAGATTATTGCCTATGCCAATGACGGCATGAGCTTTTTATTTGGCGGCCTGGTGGGGGACGCTGCCTTTGAAAGCGGCCTGGGCTTTATCTTTGCGGTACGGGTGCTGCCGGTCATTATCTTCTTTTCGTCACTGATTGCAGTACTTTATTACGTGGGCATCATGCAATGGATTATTCGGCTGCTGGGGGGCGCGCTGCAAAAGGCGCTGGGCACCTCGCGTACCGAATCGCTGTCGGCCACCGCCAATATCTTTGTGGGGCAGACCGAAGCCCCCCTGGTGGTTCGCCCCTATATTGCCCGCATGACCGAATCGGAGTTGTTCGCGGTCATGTGCGGTGGTCTGGCGTCGGTGGCCGGCTCCGTACTGGCGGGTTATGCCTCTTTGGGGGTGCCGCTGGAATACCTGATTGCTGCTTCCTTTATGGCCGCGCCCGGTGGTCTGCTGTTTGCCAAGTTGTTGCTGCCGGAAACCGAAAAACCGGTCGCACAGGAGCACAGTGCCGCCGACGCCGCCACTGCAGATGATGAGCGTCCTGCCAATGTGATTGATGCCGCCGCCTCGGGGGCCAGCGCCGGCATGAAGCTGGCGATGAACGTGGGGGCCATGCTGCTGGCCTTTATTGGCCTGATTGCTCTGATCAACGGCATGCTGGGCGGCATTGGCGGCTGGTTTGGCATGGAAAATCTCAGTCTGGAGTGGTTACTGGGCTGGCTGTTCTCACCGCTGGCGTTTTTGCTGGGAGTGCCCTGGGAGGAAGCCCGGCTGGCGGGCTCCTTTATTGGCCAGAAACTGGTGCTGAACGAGTTTGTGGCTTATGTGAATTTTGCCCCGTACCTGTCGGACGATCTGCTGCTGGAAAGTACCGGACAGGCCATGAGCGAACATACGCGCGCCATTATTTCCTTTGCTCTTTGTGGCTTTGCCAACCTGGCCTCGGTCGCCATTCTGCTTGGCGGCCTGGGTGGTATGGCCCCCGGCCGGCGGCACGATATTGCCCGTCTGGGGCTGAAGGCAGTGCTGGCAGGTACCCTGTCCAACCTGATGTCTGCCACCCTGGCCGGTTTTTTTCTGGCACTGGGTGCGCTTTAACACATCGTTACAGGAGATAACCCCATGAGCAAGGCAGACTCCGCCATCCGCATCCTGAGCCTGATGGATCTGACCAGTCTTAATGACGACGATACCGATGCGAATATCATTGCACTGTGTCACAGTGCGGTAACCACTGCCGGCAGCCCGGCGGCATTGTGTGTGTATGCGCGGTTTGTGCCTTTGGCCAAAACTACACTGCAAGAGCTGGGAGTGGCGAATCATATCCGCGTGGCCACCGTGACCAATTTTCCTGCGGGTGATAGTGATATTGCCGCTGCTGTGCAGCAAACCCGGACAGCCATCGCAAACGGGGCTGATGAGGTGGATCTGGTGTTTCCCTGGCGGGCGCTGATGGCCGGAGACGAGCACATTGGCCTGGCCATGGTCAAAGCCTGCAAGGCCGTCTGTGGTGAACGGCTGCTCAAGGTGATTATTGAAAGTGGTGAGCTGGCCGAGCCGGTCTTAATACAGCGGGCCAGTGAGCTGGCCATTGAGGGTGGAGCCGACTTTATTAAAACTTCTACCGGCAAGGTGGTGGTGAATGCCACTCCTGAAGCGGCAGAAGTGATGCTTAACGTGATTCGCGACAAGGGTGGTCATATCGGCTTCAAGGCTGCTGGCGGAGTGCGCACGCTGGAGCAGGCAGAGGCTTATCTGGCGCTGGCCGCGCGCATTATGGGGCCGGAATGGGCCACGCCGGCGCGGTTTCGTTTTGGTGCTTCCGGCCTGTTGCGTGACCTGCTTAAGGTGTTGCAGCTACCTGAGCAGCACGCCAATAAAACGGCCGGATATTGATCTGATTGATGCCGCTGGTAAAGGCGGAAGGAGACCCGATGAAACGCGCTATTGTGCTGGTACTGGACTCTTTTGGTATTGGTGCCGCTCCCGATGCCGCCAAGTTTGGCGACGCCGGTGCCGATACCCTGGGGCATATTGCTGCCGCCTGTGCCGAAGGCCGGGCCAATGATGGCCGCAGCGGCCCGCTTCACTTGCCCAATCTGGCCCGGCTGGGGCTGTTTCATGCCCATGCCGGCAGCACGGGAGCAGTGGCTAAAGGGGTGCAGCTGCCCGCCGAAGTGACCGGCAGTTACGGCTATGCCGCCGAGCTGTCGTCGGGCAAGGACACACCATCGGGGCACTGGGAAATTGCCGGTGTGCCCGTGCTGTTTGACTGGGGCTACTTTACCGACACCGACAACAGCTTTCCCGCATCCTTGGTGAATGATCTGGTCAGTCAGGCTGGTTTACCGGGCATTCTCGGCAATTGCCATGCCTCGGGCACCACCATTCTGGAACAGCTGGGCGAGGAGCATGTGCGCACCGGCAAACCCATCTGCTACACCTCGGCCGATTCGGTATTTCAGATTGCCTGCCACGAGCAGTACTTTGGCCTGGAACGGCTCTATGCCCTGTGCGAGATTGCCCGGAAATTACTGATGCCGTACAACATCGGCCGGGTTATTGCCCGGCCCTTTGTGGGCGAGAGTGCCGTCGATTTTGTGCGCACCGGTAACCGCCGGGATTACAGTATTGAGCCGCCGGCTTCCACAGTGCTGCAGAAGTTGACCGACGAGCTCAACGGCGAGGTGGTGTCCATCGGCAAAATCGCCGACATTTACGCGCACTGCGGCATCACCCGCAAGATCAAGGCCAGCGGCCATGATGCCTTGTTTGACGCCACTCTGAGTGAGCTGAGCCGGGCCGGCCACAATACCCTGATAATGACCAACTTTGTGGAGTTTGACTCAAGCTTCGGCCACAGACGAAACGTGGCGGGATATGCGGCTGCGCTGGAAGCCTTTGATCGTCGTCTGCCCGAGCTTCTCGGCCAGCTTGCGCCTGATGATCTGCTGATCCTGACCGCGGATCACGGCTGTGATCCCACCTGGCCCGGCACCGAGCATACACGGGAATATATTCCCGTGCTGGCCACCGGTGCCGGTCTTGAGCCGGGTTCGCTGGGCCAGCGGGATACCTTTGCCGATATCGGGCAGACACTGGCAAATTACTTTGGAACCAGCCCCATGAATTACGGGCGTTCCTTTCTCTGAACTTTTTATTCGTTAACGGGAAGAGACAATGGCGACTCCTCATATCAAGGCTGAGCGTGGCGATTTTGCCGATACTGTGCTGATGCCCGGCGATCCGCTGCGGGCCAAATACATTGCCGATACCTTTCTTGCCAATGTGCGCCAGGTGAATGGAGTGCGCAATATGCTGGGCTTTACCGGCAGCTACAAGGGCAGAAGCGTATCCGTGATGGGTCATGGCATGGGCATTCCTTCCGTGTCCATTTATGCCAAGGAACTAATCACCGAGTTTGATGTAAAAAAACTGATTCGAGTAGGTTCCTGCGGTGCAGTACGGGACGACATCAGGCTGATGGATCTGGTGATTGGCCTGGGAGCCAGCACCGAATCAAAAGTGAACCGCACTCGCTTTATGGATCATGATCTGGCGGCCATAGCCGACTTTGCGCTGACTCAGAATGCAGTGATGGCGGCTAATAACCTTAGGGTGCCGGTCAAGGTGGGTAACCTGTTTTCGGCAGATCTTTTCTATACCCCGCAGAGCGAGCTGTTTGAGCTGCTCAGGCGTTACGGCATAGTGGGTGTCGAAATGGAAGCGGCGGGTCTTTATGGTGTGGCGGCGGAATACGGTGCTCAGGCGCTGACCATCTGTACCGTGTCGGATCATATTCTGCGGGGCGAACAACTCAGCGCTGACCAACGCCAGACCGGTTTTGATCAAATGATGGAAGTTGCGCTGGAGTCGGTGTTACTGGAAGTCTGATGGCCGGCGCAGGCGGAGCAGGGTAAAGACCAGCAGAGCGCCCAGCGCGCTGGTCAGGGGCAGCAGCCAGCTCAGGTGCTGATATATACGCCGCCAGATGGATACCTGCTCATCATTCAGTGCAGCACTGGCCATATTGAGTTGCAGAAAGCCGGCAATGCGCTCCTGCTGGTAAATAGCACGCACATAATCCCGGCTCTTGTTGCTTTTATTGGGGGTGACGGCGGCCAGCAGACGTCCGCCACCGTCGTACAGACGTGCCCCCAGCACAAAAGGCGACTGGCTGAGCTCGGTGACCAGCTGCTGCTGGGCATCGCTGTCTTCGGCGGTCAGTGCCCGCAGTGCCTGAAATTCGGCAAAGTCGGCCAGGGCCGACGCCGAGTTTTGATACGGCAGCCGCTGCCAGCGCTGGCCCAGCTGGTTCAGTGCCAGCCACTGCTGTAGTGCCAGCAGTAGCAGCAGCAAGGCTGCCAGCGGCCCGAGCCAGCGTTTGTAATCTGATGGAAGCTTTCTCATGACCGCCAATATTGTCTCTTGCCTGCTTAAAAAGCAATACGCTACCCTGAGCGCCGGTTTGTCGTCATGAAAGGAAGAAAAGTGGCACTGTTTCTAAATGAGTTGCACGAGCGTGTGGTGCAATGGCAGGGCGTGCTGGCCCAGCAAACATATCTTTGGCAGCAGGGTAAATGGATAGCAGGGCAGTTGCCGGCTACCGGTGGCTGGCTGGTTTTGCTGGCGGAACAGCTGAACAAGCAGGCATTTGTCAGCAGCCTGCAGGTGCTGGATGAAGCCGGTGTAAACGCTGAGCTGTGCAAGGTAGAGACGGTGGCAACTCGTGAGCTCGCCGTGCTGCGGTTGTCGTCCTGGTCTCCTGCGCTCAAGGCCGCGCTGCAGCAGCAGGCAACCGACTGGGATGTAGCCTGTGTATCTGAGCTGCCGTCAAGTAACCAGCCCGGTCTGGTGCTGATGGATATGGACTCCACCGCCATTCAGATTGAATGCATAGATGAAATTGCCGCGCTGGCAGGTGTGGGTGAAGAAGTAGCCGCCGTGACCCGAGCTGCGATGGAAGGGGCACTGCCGTTTTCTGAAAGCCTGCGCCGGCGGGTGGCAGCACTGGCCGGTGCCGATGCCAGTATTATTGATGCTGTCATTGACCGCATGCCGCTGATGCCGGGACTGACCGAGCTGGTGACCGGTCTTAAGGCCATGGGCTGGAAAGTGGCGATTGCTTCTGGTGGCTTTGTGCCCTTTGCCCGCCATCTGCAGCACCTGCTGGGGCTGGATGCCGTGTTTGCCAATACCCTGGAAATTGTCGACGGCAAGCTGACCGGCAGAGTGCTGGGCGACATAGTGGATGCCGAGGCCAAGGCTCGTATTCTGGAAACGCTGGCTCAGCAGCACGGCATGGCGCTCAGCCAGACAGTGGCCATTGGCGATGGTGCCAATGATCTGCACATGCTGGCTAAAGCCGGTCTGGGCGTGGCCCTGCATGCCAAGCCGCTGGTACAGGAGCAGGCACCTGTATGCCTGAACCAGCTCAGTCTTGAGGGGGTGTTGGGGCTGCTGCGGGCCCGTTAAGCTGTACTCTTGCCCGTGCCAGATCGGTAATGTTGAAGATCTGGCACTGTAACGCCAGCTCCGCCAGATTTTGTTCCAGCAGTTGGGTTTTATAGAGTGATACCTCAGCCAGCTGATTCCATTCCGGTACATTTAACGTCAGCTGACGTAATTGCAACCGGTTCACTGCAGCAAGACACACAGTGACTCTGTCCTGGCCTGCCATCAGTTGCTGCTGCTGCTCTGCGGCCGGGTTAACCTGCAAGAGTGAAGTCTGATCTGCTTTTTCTGTTATCCATAACTCGGTTACCAGATGGCTTTTGCCATCTGGCCGTTGCAATGCACTTGCCATGGATTGCAGCAGCTGACGAGTAATCAGCAATCCCAGCTGCGCCAGCCTTTTATCGTCGGTGAGCATGGTCATCAGCCGCTGCCGCACCGGACTTGCCAGGCTGCCCTGTACGTAAAACCCTCCATCGTTGCGGCCCAGTAAAAAGGCCGGTCCGGACAGCTGCTGCAATGCCTGCCGGATCAGCCATCTCATCCAGGCGGGTTGCTGGCTTCCTTCGGCTCTTGCCCGCAGCTTGTCCTGGTTCTGGTTCAGCAGTGCACTGAAAAAACGGCTGCCACCGTGGCCTTTAGCCCCTTGAATGGCATGCAGATGCATCACCTTACCGCCCTGGCTGATATTGACTACCCGGTAGGGTAACTTTTTCAGGTTCCAGTCCGGGCTGAGTTTGTTCAGCTCCGGCAGGCTGATGTGAACAGTGGCCGGCAAGGTCAGCTCAACCGGCTGCGGCAGCATCAGTTTCATGCCTGCGACGGAAATATCTTCACTGGCACCGTGTAATGGCTTGTCGTCCAGCAGTAATTCTACCGGCGTTTCAAAACGAAACCGGGTTTCCTTGCGGGCTGGTGACTGACGCAATAACACGGGGGTTATTTGTTTTGCCGGTGATGTCAGCAGCCAGGGCAGCAGCAAACGGCCATTTGCCGGAAGCAGTGTTCGGGGCTCCGGTGCCGGCAAGGGTGTTAACCATAATTGCCATTTGAGTGGTGAAAGCCGCTCCTTGCCCAGCAGATCCAGGTTTTCGGTGATCTGATCAGTAAACAGTACGGGCCGAATGCTCAGATGATAAAGCTGCAGGGTACCTGCACGTTGGCCTTCGCAGATAAACTGTTGTAGCAACTGCTTTTGCAACAACTGACTTTGCTCGGCAGCAAAATAATAGCTGTCCTTTTTACCCTTCAGTTTAAAACCATACAGGAACACAGGCTCATGCTGGCGCGCTGCCATGGCAAGAATTCGTTCGGGAGGCAGCAAGACCGGCAACAAATCACCTGCCTGCTCGTGACACCAGTATTCCAGCAGTTTTTTACCGAAGCGGTTACACAGTATTTCCTGTAATTCGCCCTGCTCATCAAAAAATAATGACTGCCCCAGCCCGGACTCCAGCAGCGTCTGCCCCCAGCACTGCGCCAGCGCTGTACTATACAGATCTTCGGCATTCTGTCCGTAACGTGCCCGGTTTTGTTCGATAAACAATGACAGCGCCTCTTGCCAGGCGGAGTCCGGCTCTATGCGCTGCAGCGCAGCCCGTTCCTGGCGCTGCGTTTTTTCCTGTTCTTTGGCTGAGACAGGCAGCTGTGTCAGCTGAAAGCACTTTGGCTCAGCCAGACAGGCAAATTCCGGCAGCTCGGCAAGCGCAGGAAAAGATACGGATACTTTTTGGGGCAGGATCAATCCGGGGGGCACCGTCAGCATGATGCCACTGACTGAAATATCCAGGGTATTGACCTGAATATGGCCATCTTCAAGATGCAGCTCAGCCGGAGTAACAAACTGCACCCTTGGCTCTTTGCGCCGGGTGCCGAAACCGGGCTGATGCCAGGGAGTGGCATTAAACAACGCCGGTTGTTTGCGCATGGCAGCCAGATCAGCCAACAAGGTTTCGTAGAGGCCCCGGGTATAATCACCGTTATATTGCCCCAGCAGCTGCATAAAACGCTGCTCCAGTTTGGGGGGAAGCATATGGTTAAGGCCACGATGAAATACCTGGCGGCATTGTTCCGGAAACAGCTGCTGTAAATCCAGCACACGCAGGCAGGGCGCTTTCAGCCGGTTGATTTCAGCGGCCAGCTGGTAGCGGGTTTGAGCATCAGCATCGGGTAATAAGCCTGCCAGCAGGGTCTCTGTGTCCTGCTGATAACTTAGCGGGATAAGACGGTTTAGCAAGGCTTTATAAGGGCTGAAGTCCATATCAGTACAGGCTTGAGTGAGCGAAAAACTTAAGCCAGTATAACAGCTTGTTAATTAATGAGTGAGGCAGCATGGCCAAGTCTAAAACCGCTTTCGTCTGTGGCGAGTGTGGTGCCGAATTTCCCCGCTGGCAGGGACAGTGCTCTGAATGTAAAGAGTGGAATACCGTCAGCGAAATCCGGCTGGCCCCGGCCACATCTTCTGCAAGCCGCAATGCCCGTTTTTCCGGTTATGCCGGCGTGCAGGAAAGCAAGGTGCAGACCCTGAACGAAATTGCCATGACCGAAATTCCCCGCATTGACAGCGGTTTTCGCGAGCTGGACCGGGTGCTGGGCGGCGGTCTGGTGCCGGGCTCTGCCATTCTGATTGGTGGCAACCCGGGGGCGGGCAAAAGTACCTTGCTGCTGCAGGTAATGTGTGGTCTGGCCGGACGTATGAAAACGCTTTATGTTACCGGCGAGGAGTCATTGCAGCAGGTAGCCATGCGAGCTCAGCGGCTTAATCTGCCCCGGGATCAGCTGCGCATGCTGTCGGAAACCAGTGTGGAGCAAATTTGCCATGTGGCCCGGGAAGAAAAGCCGGCGGTCATGGTGATCGACTCGATTCAGGTGATGCATGTGGCGGATGTGCAGTCGGCCCCGGGCTCGGTCAGTCAGGTGCGGGAAGCGGCCGCTCAGCTGACCCGTTTTGCCAAGCAGCAGGGGGTGGTGATCCTGATGGTGGGGCATGTGACCAAAGACGGCACTCTCGCCGGCCCCAAGGTGCTGGAACATTGCATTGACTGCTCGGTACTGCTCGATGGTGCTGCCGACAGCCGCTTTCGTACCCTGCGCAGCCATAAAAACCGCTTTGGCGCGGTCAACGAGCTGGGGGTATTCGCCATGACCGAAACCGGCATGAAAGAAGTGAGCAATCCTTCTGCCATTTTCCTCAGCCGGGGCGAGGAAAACGTTAATGGCTCTGTGGTGATGGTGATCTGGGAAGGTACCCGTCCCCTGCTGGTAGAGCTGCAGGCGCTGGTAGACTATTCCCAGCTGGCTAATCCGCGCCGGGTAACCGTGGGCCTGGAGCATAACCGGCTGGCCCTGTTGCTGGCGGTGCTGCACCGTCATGGCGGTATGCAGATGGCGGATCAGGATGTGTTTGTTAATGTGGTGGGTGGCGTGCGGGTAGAAGACACCAGTGCAGATCTGGCATTGTTGCTGGCGCTGGTATCAAGCTTTCGTGACAAGGCGTTACCTAAAGAGCTGGTAGTGTTTGGCGAAGTAGGGCTGTCAGGAGAAATTCGTCCTGTGCCATCGGGGCAGGAGCGGCTGATGGAAGCTGCCAAGCACGGCTTTACCCGCGCCATTGTACCTTGGGCCAACCGGCCCAAGCAGGCTCCGGAAGGTATGGAAGTGATCGCCGTTAAAAAACTGGAAGAGGCGCTGGAAGCACTGTAATTGCCGGGGCTGCGCGCCGGCGTCAGGCCGGCGTGCCTTATTGGTCTTCTGCCAGCAACTGTTCAAACTGGCGGTGCAGTAACTGCTCGTTGCCCAGATTGAGCTCTACCAGCCGGCGCAAGCGAGTGGCACTGTCCAGATCCAGTTGTTTACATTCCAGTCCCAGCAGATGATTTTCATGATGACGCTGGTATCCGTGCATGGTGATCTGGCTGCCATCATCGAGCATAAGCTGCAGGGTCAGCTCGCTGTCGTCGTCACTTTGCCAAAGCACACTGAGCGTCAGCAGAGCGCCGTGCAGGGAAATATCTCTTACCTCTGCAGGAAAGGGATGACCGTCGGGGTCGATCAGCAAGGCGCTGGCGTTAAACTCAATGCGGCTGAATGCTCTGCGTTCACTCATAACGGCTCCTTCAGGCCGGTTCACCGGAAGCGGGTTCGCTGGTATCCAGGTGATCGGCAAGACGAATGGCCGTAACAAGGCGATCTTCCAGAGAGAAACGCTCTTCCAGTACCTCACCAAGCCGGTTTAAATCCTGATCAAGCTCCATCATGACCTCGTCATCGGCCTCGTGGTACTTGTCATGAAAGTTGAGTGCTTCATCTGTATTACGTTTAATACGCGGATAAATGCGCTCTGCCAGCACACGGGCGTTACCCGTTGAAGCTTCATAGGCGGCAAGCACGTGGTCATAGACTTCAAAATGACCGGCAGACACATAATCTACCAGCTGACCACAGAACTCATGCAGCTCTTCATTGGCGGGCAGCGTTTTCTTGTTGGTAGAGAGGCGAATATATTCAACGAGTAATTGCTGACGTGCATTCAGAAAGGTGTCCAGTGCCTTGTGTATTCCGCCAAGCCTGGCTTTGGTTTGTTCCAGTTTCCCGAGCATGGTTCCCTCCGTGGGCTGCCTGATGGGCTCAGCTTCTATAACTAATGAAAAGTGATGCCGGGGTCAATAGCCAGTGGTGAATTTGTAACCGGAGCGGGAGCCAGAGCCGGCTTTTTCGCGTTCCTGTGCGGTGATGGTACAATGCGGCCAAATTTTGTCACCCGATGCGGAAACACGGAATGAAACCACTCAAGAATGATACTTATCTGCGTGCGCTGATGCGTCAGCCGACCGATTACACTCCGGTATGGATGATGCGTCAGGCTGGTCGTTATCTGCCCGAATACAAGGCAACCCGGGCCGAAGCCGGCGATTTTATGTCTTTGTGCCGTAATGCCGAGCTGGCCTGTGAAGTGACTTTGCAGCCGCTGCGTCGTTTTCCGCTGGATGCGGCCATTCTGTTTTCCGACATTCTGACCATTCCCGATGCCATGGGGCTGGGCCTGTACTTTGAAACCGGTGAAGGTCCGCGCTTTGAGCGTCCGGTTACCTGTGCTGCTGACGTCAAGCGCATCGGTATTCCCGATCCGGAAGGCGAGCTGGGCTATGTGATGAACGCAGTGCGCACCATTCGCCGCGAGCTGCAGGGTGAAGTGCCGCTTATCGGTTTTTCCGGCAGCCCCTGGACTCTGGCCACCTACATGGTGGAAGGCGGCAGCTCCAAGGCCTTTACCAAAATCAAGAAGATGATGTATGCCGAGCCGCAGACGTTGCACCTGCTGCTCGACAAGCTGGCTGACAGCGTCATCAGCTACCTCAATGCTCAGGTGGCGGCAGGGGCCCAGTCACTGATGATCTTTGACACCTGGGGTGGCGTGCTCACGCCGCGGGACTACAACGACTTCTCGCTGCAGTATATGGCCAAAATAGTCGATGGTCTGACCCGTGAAGCCGATGGCCGCCGGGTGCCGGTGACACTGTTCACCAAAAATGGTGGTCAGTGGCTGGAAGCCATTGCCGCCACCGGCTGTGACGCCGTGGGTCTGGACTGGACCATTAATATTGCCGATGCCAAACGCCGGGTGGGCGATAAGGTGGCGCTGCAGGGCAATATGGATCCGTCCATGCTGTATGCTTCCCCTGAGCGCATCGAGCAGGAAGTGGCCACCATTCTGGACGGCTTTGGCCATGGCCCCGGCCATGTGTTTAATCTGGGCCACGGCATTCATCTGGATGTGCCACCGGAGCACGCCGGTGCCTTTATTGAGTCTGTCCATCGTCTGTCTCGCCCTTATCACGCCGGCTAAGCCAGGGCACAGATATAAAAAAAGCGCCGAAAGGCGCTTTTTTTATGCTGGTATATTAACTGGCACCAAGCTGTTGCTTGAGCTGTTTGACCCGGGTCAGGAAGGCTTGTTTTTCCTTACCGGTCAGGCCTTCGGCCATGGGCAGTTTAACCTGCATGGGGTCGACGGCTCTGTTGTTGACCAGAAACTCGTAATGCAGGTGCGGACCGGTAGAGCGGCCGGTGTTGCCCGACAGTGCAATGCGTTCACCGCGGCGTACCTTGTCACCGGGTTTAACCAGGAATTTGCTCAGGTGCAGAAAACGGGTGGTATATTTACGGCCGTGACGGATCACCAGATAATTGCCTGCCAGCCGGTGGCGAACGGCTTTAACCACAACACCGTCACTGGGTGCCAGCACCGGTGTGCCGGTAGGAACGGCAAAGTCAGTGCCCTTGTGCGGCCGAACCCGACCGGTAACAGGATGCTTGCGATGCAGGTTAAAATTGGAGCTGATGCGGGAGCTGTGCTTAAGCGGTATACGTAAAAAACCACGCTCCATGCTGTTGCCTTCGGCATCATAGAAATTGCCGTCTTCATGGCGGAACACCTGATAAGTGCGACCGCCATTAACAATTTCAACAGCCTGAAGTTCAGATTTGCCGGTGCTCTCGCCTTCTACAAATTCACGCTTGACCACCACTCTGAAGGTATCGCCCTGGCGCAGGTCACGGGCAAAATTCAGCTGCCACTGAAACAGGTTGGCCACTTTCTGGATTTGACCGGCAGACAGGCCGGCACTGCGGGCACTGAGATAAAAGCTGCCATTGATGGTGCCCTTGAGGCTGCGGCTTTCCCAGTGGCTTTCCTCGGTTTTCAGCCGGCTTTCATAGCCATCGCCATTACGGCTGAAAATGCGGGTATGCATAATATCCCGCTGCAGTTTGAACTCCTGCAGCAGGTTGTCCTGGTCAATCAGCAGATACAGGGTCTGGCCCGGACGCAGACCGTCGAGTACTCTGTTTTCATCGGCATCCAGCAGCTTGTACATAGTGGCCAGAGGCAGACCAAGACCGTTAAAAATGGTGCTCAGAGTATCACCGTTCTGCACAACATATTCCTGCCATTCGGGTTCCTGGGCAGCAATTTCATCCAACGCATCCACCGGCTCAACCGCGCCGATATCATCATTGGGCAGTGCGTAAAACTCGGTACTGTCAACCCGCTCTTGCTGAGGAACATGCAAAGCAGCCGGAATACTGATCCGTACCGGCTTGTTCATCAGCTCGCCGGGTGTAGGTATCAGAGCGGCAGTAGAAAGGGTCAGACCACTAAGCAGAACAATGCCATACAGGTGACGCTTGGGCAGGGGAGAGGGCATGTCCTGCAGTCTGCTTTGTATCGGGCGGAAAAACTTCATCCGGGTTACCTGTGCCTGTGAAAACTACACGATGCAAGCGTGTTGTTATGACTTTCTAATACAAAAAGCGATAAAAACACCATTTTTAATTACAAAATGGCCCGTTACATGACGGGCCACCAAGGTTAGTGCATCACTTGATATGAAAGTTCGGCATTATACAAAAAATAGTGTCCGAGTGTTTATCTTTCATTCAATAAACAAGCGGCCATATCGTCCGCCAGCTTTAACATAAAGTGGAAATAGCCGTCTGAATCTGGCTTAACCGCCGTGGCCAGAGGATCCAGTTCAGCCACCCTGGCCTGGGTTCCTCGTACGACTGCATTGACTACCGCTGGCCGGAACTGAGGCTCGGCAAACACGCACTCGGCGTTCGCCTGCTTCAACGCCTCATGAATGCTGGCCACGGTTTTGGCACCGGGAGCCCGCTCCGGGCTAATGGTAAAATGCCCGCGAGAAGGAATGTGGTAGTGCTGCTCCCAATAGCCATAGGCATCATGGAATACAAAGTATCCTTTGTCTCTGGCCGGTGCCAGGCGTGCCGACACCTGTTCGTCAGCCGCCGCCAACTTTGCCTCAAAGCGCATCAGGTTTTGTTGATATCGATCAAGGTTGGTGTGATCCAGCTCACCCAGGCGAGTTGTGATCATTCGAGCAATCTGCAGCGCATTGTGCGGATCCAGCCAGATATGAGGATCCCGGTCGCCATGATGATGATCATGGTGATCTTCCTGCTGAGTGATCACGATTTTCCCGTTATCATGGTGCTTGTCTTCATCATGATGATGCTCGTCATGAGGTTCATGTTCATCATGGTGATCATGAGGTGACAATCTGTTCATTAATGCCAGGCTGCCCGAATGATCTTTCAGCAAAGGCTCAAGAAACTGTTCCAGCTCCGGGCCCACCCAAATGACCAGATCAGCGTCATTGATACGGTGCAGATCAGAAGGCTTAAGGGCATAGTCGTGCGGTGAAGTACCCGGCTTTAACAGCAGGGCGGCAGGCTCGCCGCCGTCGGTAATGGCATTGGCAATCAATTGCAGGGGTTTGACCGTGGTCAGCACGTTCACGGCATTGGCCTGGCCGGCAAAGAACAGACCGAGAAAAAACAGGGCTCTCATGGCGGGTACACTCTGGATGATGAATGGAGTTTATCTGAATCGAAATGTTATAATATTACAAATGCTGAAGTAAAGGCGTATCGCCAATGACCAAACTGGTAGAGCTGACCAACGTCGGCCTGGAGGCTGACGGTAACGTCATTCTCGATAGTATTTCTCTTAGTCTGCACAGGGGCGAGATCCTGACCGTGGTCGGCCCCAACGGTGCAGGTAAAAGTTCATTGATCAAACTGGTGCTGGACTTGCGCAAGGCAACTCAGGGCCGGCTGTGGCGCAAGTCCGGTCTGCGGGTAGGGTATGTGCCGCAGAAACTGCATCTTGATCCTGTGCTGCCGCTCACGGTGGCGCGTTTTCTGAGTTTGTCCTGCGGCCGCCGGCTGACAGTGGCACAGGCGCTGGCCCGGGTAGGTGCTGAGCGGCTGGCCGAGCGGGCCATGCAGGCACTGTCCGGCGGCGAAATGCAGCGTATTCTGCTGGCCCGGGCGCTGATGATGGCACCCGAGTTGCTGATTCTCGATGAACCCGCTCAGGGGGTGGATGTGCACGGCCAGACCGAGCTGTATGCGCTGATCCAGCAGCTGGCCGGTGAGCTGCAATGCGGTGTCCTGATGGTGTCTCATGATCTGCATCTGGTGATGGCCAGTACCCACAGAGTGATTTGTCTCAACCGTCATGTCTGCTGCCACGGCGAGCCCGAACAGGTAGCCCGTCATCCTGAATTTGCCCGTTTGTTCGGCCGGCCTGAGCTGGCACAGCTGGCGGTGTATACCCATCATCACGACTGTGACGACGAACACCACGGAGATGTGCGCCATGTGGGATAGTTTTTTGCTTTACGCCTTGCTGGCGGGCCTGGGTATCGCCTTGCTGGCCGGGCCATTAGGCAGTTTTGTGGTGTGGCGGCGCATGGCCTACTTCGGCGATACCCTGGCTCACTCCTCCCTGCTGGGTGTGGCCATGGGCCTGCTGCTGCAGATTAACCTGACTCTGGCGGTGCTGGTAGCCTGTGTGCTGCTGGGTCTGTTGCTGGCCGGACTGCAGCGTGGCAGCCGGCTGGGCACGGATACTCTGCTCGGCATTCTGGCCCACACTTCCTTGTCTCTGGGGCTGGTGGCTCTGGCCTTTATGGATAATATCCGGGTCGATCTGATGGCCTATCTGTTCGGGGACCTGCTGGCCATTCAGACCTCCGATCTGCTCTGGATTTATGGCGGTGGTGCCCTGTTGCTGCTGGTGCTGCGCAAGTTCTGGAGCCCGCTGTTGTCCATTACTGTCAGCGAAGAGCTGGCCCGGGTGGAAGGTCTCAAGGTAGAGCGGCTTAAACTGCTGCTGCTGCTGATGATAAGCGTCTTGATTGCGGTGGCGATGAAGTTTGTGGGGGCGCTGATTATTACTTCACTGCTGATTATTCCTGCCGCCACCGCCCGGCGCTTCAGCCGCACGCCCGAACAAATGGCAGCACTGGCCTCGGGCATCGGCGTGCTGGCGGTACTTGGTGGCCTGCAGCTGTCGGTAAGCTACGACACCCCCACAGGCCCGTCCGTGGTGGTGGCCGCCGCTACTCTGTTTCTGCTGTCTCAGGTGGTGCCGAAACGGGGCTGATGTGTCAGTCGCAACTTTATAGTGTCTGTTTTGCCGTGCCTATCGGTCGGACAAAGGGCACTACTTCTCCGGCACGCCGTGAACCCATCCCTGGGGGCTCCGTTGCGCCATCCATGGCGCAAAGGGCACGGCGAAGCAGACACCCTTTGCCCTCCCTGAGCTGGCACCCTGCTGTCTGCTGCTCTCCAACCGGCAGCTCTGTAATTTCACGAAGTGACAGCGGAGATTGCCGTAGCCGACCGTCAAATGCCATGGATGATGAGATGGACACCTCTTGGGTAAGCGGCGTCGTAATGCGCCATATTTGGGTTGAAGCTCAAATAACCACAAAAGGTGTCCGATATGAACATTACACTCATTGGTCTCGATTTGGCAAAAAATGTGATTCAGGTTTGTGGCGTCAATCAAGCTGGCAAGGCGATATTCAATCGCAAGGTGACCCGGCATAAGGTATTAGAGCTGCTTAGTCAGTACCCTCAGGTACCCATTGCGATGGAAGCCTGCAGCGGCTCCAATTACTGGGGGCGCACCCTGCAACAGCGGGGTCACCCAGTGATGTTGCTGCCACCTCAACATGTGAAACCCTTCGTCAAAGGCAATAAGAACGACCGTAATGATGCCTTTGCCATCTGTGAGGCGGCACGGCGCCCCAATATGACGTTTGTCCAGCCTCGCACGCTGGAGCAGACCGACATCAGCCTGGCGCACCGGCTGCGAGAGCGCCGTGTTGGGGAGCGAACCCGGTTGATTAACCAGTTACGGGGCTTGCTCAATGAATACGGCATTGTCTTGGCCGGCGGTAAAGAAAACCTGAAGCAGGCCATGCCCTTGCTGCTGGAGGATGCCAGTAACGAACTGACGCCACGGGCGCGAGCCTGCTGTCAGGATATGATGGAAGAATGGCGGCAGCTGGATGAGGCTATCCGGCGCTTGGATAAAGACATCGAACAGCAATGTCGCGATAACGAGGCCTGCGCCCGACTCACCGACATTCGAGGTGTAGGCGCGGTAACTGCAACCGCCATGGTCGCCTTTGTCGGTAACGGCAGTCAGTACCGCAATGCCCGGCACTTCTCCGCCAACCTCGGGCTGGTGCCGAAAGAGCACTCCAGCGGTGGTAAGCAAAAGCTGGGCAGCATTACCAAGCGTGGCAATGGGTACTTACGCAAGCTGTTGATACAAGGTGCTTGGTCAATTATCCGGCATCTGAATAAGGCGACAGACCGGTTCTCACTGTGGGTCAAACAGCTGGTCGAGCGTCGAGGCAAGCAGCGCGCTGCGGTCGCCACGGCCAACAAGCTGGCACGGATTATCTGGGTCATGCTGTTCAGGCAGGAGCACTATCGGGCAGCCTGAGCTGACATGAAGAAACCGAATTAACCCCCGTTTAGCAGGAAGGAAAACAAGAGGTTATCACCCCGACGAAACGCGATGTGGAAAACGTGAATGAGGCAACAGGTTAAACCGGCCCTTGCAAACGCCGGGCAAATGTCAGGAGTCTGAACTCCGTAGGGACGATAGGCAGCAAGGGCGCGGTTCTCATTAGGGCCAGAGTGAGCCAAAGACTCACTCATCAACACAGGCCGAATATACGGGTGCAGTTAATCCTGGTCGCCAAAAAACACGGAAACCCCACTGGCGAAAAGCGAGGTGTCCATATATGGCATTTGCCGAGCGTTACATGGAGGTACTTGAAGCGTGTCGGCGGAGTGCAACCGTGCTGTCGCTTCGCATTGCTGAGGCTTTCAGCTTTTCAGAACTTCATGCACCCGTGCTCGCAGGACTGGCAGCTCTTCCTGCTCGAACCAGGGGTTTTTCGTCAGCCAGTGGCGGTTGCGCGGAGACGGGTGAGGCAGGGGCAGGCGTTCCGGAGCGAATTCCTGCCAGTGGCGTACGTTTTCGGTAAGAGTGGAATAGCGCTTACCCAGATAATAACGCTGAGCATACAAACCGATAAACAGCGTCAGCTGAACATTGGGCAGGGCCGCCAGAATACGCTTATGCCAGGCGGGTGCGCATTCGGGACGGGGCGGCAAATCGCCACTTTTGCCCCGGCCGGGATAACAAAAACCCATGGGCATAATGGCAATCTGCTCAGGATCGTAAAACTGCTCGCGGCTTACCTGCAGCCAGCGGCGCAGCGTATCGCCGCTGGGGTCGTTCCAGGGAATGCCGGTTTGATGCACTTTTGTGCCCGGGGCCTGGCCGATGATCAGAATACGCGCTCCCGTGCCCAGCTGCACCACAGGGCGCGGCCCCAGAGGCAGATGAGCTTCACACAGCCGGCAGGCGCGTATCTCGGCAAGCAGCGTTTGCATCAATAACCCAGATCGAAGTTCACCACGCCTTCCATGGTTTTGCCTTCAATAAACTTCAGATAGTTGCGGCTGAACCGGGTCACGATTTGATCCGGAAAGCTGTAGCCCGAGTTATGGGGGGTGATCACTACATTGGGCATGTCCCACAGCGGGCTGTCTTGCGGCAGCGGCTCGGTGGCAAACACATCCAGCACGGCGGCACCAATACGGCCGGTGCGCAGGGCATGCAGCAGGGCGGTTTCGTCCACCGCATCCCCCCGGCCCACGTTACAGAAAATCACCCCAGGCTTGATGTGATTCAGCCGGTCTTCATCAAACAGCTTGCGGGTCTGGGGAGTAGACGGCAATACGCTGACCACCACATCGGCCTGGGGCAGCACCTTGTTCAGCGCTGGCGGCTGAAAGGTACGGTCAAAGTTGGGCGCTTCGCGGCCGGTGCGGCTCATGCCCAGCACCTTCATGCCAAAATGACGGGCGGTACCGGCCACATGCTGGCCAATGCTGCCGGTGCCCAGGATCAGCATGGTTTTTCCCGCCAGACTCTGGTATGCGATAGGCTGCCAGTTATGATGACGTTGCTGCTCCCGGTAATGACGCAGATGGCGGGTTAGCGACAGCAGATGAGCAAAGATATATTCACTCACCAGCGGGCCAAAAATACCACGCACGTTGGTCAGCTGATAGTCCTGGCGAAGGCCCGGGCCCAGCAATACATCCACGCCGGCATAAGTAGACTGCACCCATTTGACCTGTCTGGCTTCCTTCAGCCAGGGCTTAATGCGGGCAGGCTCGCCCAGCAGAATGTCAGCCCGTTCCAGACCGGCACGAATTTCGTTTTCATTGCCGGGCATCAGCACCGTCAGACCCGGCAGATAGGCCTTACTCAGCAAATCCTGATAGTGATGATTGTCCTGGCTGAGTAGCAGCAGGGTATGATTGGCCATACCTTTCTCCTTGAAATGGGGTGTTCGCCGGTTTTTATGAGACAATGACACAGGCAAAATCTTATACCAGTGTTTGCGCCGTAAATTGTGAGCCTGAAGGCAAACGGTTTTTAAGTAAACGGCAGCAAACCCAACTACAAGGAATTTCGCGTGTTCGGCGATAAATTTTATAAAAAGCTCAACAAACTGACGCCCTGGCAGCAAACCGTGTTTGCGCTGGCGCTGGCTGAGCGCATGTATCCTAATTACCGGCTGTTTGCCGAGACCGCTGGTTTTGGCGACGGTAACCGTTTTCGTCACTGTCTGGATGTACTCTGGACCTATCTGACAGTCAAGGGCTCCCGGGTGGATTTATCTGCTGAGCTGGAAGCATTTGAGAATATTATTCCGGATCCGAACAAATTTGAATCCTATGGTGCCTGGCCGGCACTGGATGCCTGTGTGGCGCTGGGAACGGCCTACAACTCGGTGATTTGCCGCATCGGCGAAGAAGCGGTGGAAGCAAGTAACGCGTCTCTGGGCACGGTCGCCGGTTTTGCCGAGCTGATGGCGGAGCGGGAGCTGGAAGAGCATGAACTCTACGAGCATGAGCTGATAGAAGCCGAGATGGAATTTCAGGTAGAGTTGCTTGAGCGGGTGGCTCAGCCAAGGGATGCCGATACCATTCTGGCAGTGCGGGACTTTGCCGCACAGGGCGGTGTGTCCAATATTGGTATCGGTCTGGAGTAAATAAGGTGGCTGCGCGGTTATTCGCGCAGCAGGCTGCCCACCTGCAGCATGGGGGCCACGTCCAGATCGTGGGCGTTCATCATGGAAGAGATACGCTGCAGCGACGACAACAGCAGGTTTTGCTCCCATTCATCCAGCGACTGAAAGCGCTGTATAAAGCTTTCCTGCAGCGGCCGCGGTGCGGTTTTCAGCTTTTCCACGCCGTCTTCGGTGAGCACAGCGTGCACCTTGCGTTTATCGGTCTGGCTGCGCTCACGGCGAACCAGATTTTTCTGCTCCAGCCGGTCAATAATGGTAGTGGCGGTGGCCTGACTCATATTGGTGGCTTGAGCCAGTTTACGCATGGTGATATCACCATGTTCGCTGATGGACTGCATCAGCAGCAACTGAGGGCCGGTAAGACCGGACGCCTTGCTGAGCTGGCGTGAATGCAGATCGATGGCGCGAATGATCTGGCGCAGGGCCACCAGTACCTCTTCATGTTTTTCCACAATCAACCTGTTATCTCTGGAATTAAAGGCGGGCTTGCCGAAATTGCGCGCACCATAGCGCAAAACCGGTAAAGTGAAAAGATCCGCCTTGTGGATTACAGATCTCTGACGTGACTCATGATTAATTGTATGTACAATTGAGTTTCACCAGCAGGAGGCCATGTGACCCCTTCCATTCCCCTTTATCAACAGATCAAGCAGCATATTCTGGCCCGTATCGAGTCGGGGGAATACCGGCTTCATCAGCAAATTCCCCCCGAGCAGGAGCTGGCTGAGCAGTTCAGGGTCAGCCGAATGACTGCCCACAAGGCCATTCGCGACCTGGTGCAGGAAGGCTATCTGATGCGCCGGGCCGGGCTGGGGACCTTTGTCACCGAGCCCAAGGCGGAGTCCCCCCTGGCCGACATCAATAACATCGCCGATGAGGTGCGAAGCCGGGGCCATGAATACGCCAACAACGTGCTTGTGCTCGACAGCCGGCGCGCCGATGAGGAAGTGGCCTTGCAGATGGGCATGCGGCTCAACGCAAAAGTGTTTCATTCGGTGCTGGTGCACCTGGAAAACGGCGTGCCCATTCAGGTGGAAGAGCGTTCCGTCAATCCGCAGCTGGCGCCGGGGTATCTGCAGTGTGACTTCAGCCGCCAGACCCCCAACGCCTACCTGATGGCCCAGTGTCCGCTGTCGGACATGGAGCACATTGTCGAGGCCCGGCTGGCGCCGGCCAACATCAGTGACTGGCTGCAGATTTCATCACAGCAGCCCTGCCTGCTGGTGATCCGCCGCACCTGGTCGCTGAACCAGCTGGTGAGCTTCGCCCGGCTCTGGCACCCTGGTAACCGCTACAAACTGAGATCCACACTCAAGTTATAGGGAGCAGTGAATGGGGAATAGGGAGTTGGGATTCCCTACTCCCCACTCCCTATTCCCTGCTCCCTATTCCCTGAAAGTTACCGCCAGCGGGTCAGTTGCAGATCCAGGCTGTGGCTGCCGTCGGTAAGCTGAATTTCCTCTTCCTGCAGGGTGGCGAACAGGTCCATGCTGCGCTGGCACAGTTCCCCCAGTTGCGCCGGTTGCGGATCGGCCAGATGGAAAATCTCCAGTCTCGGCAAATGACCCAGCTCCACCTTGTGCTTGTTCCACCATTCATCGGCACTACGGCCGCCATAGCTGTAAATCACCACTCGCTCGGCCCGGGACAACGCCTGCTTGATGCGCTTGACGCTGGGTTCACCCAGCTCCACCCACAACACAATGCGACCGTCGGGGGCCCTTTGCCACAGCTCGGGCTCGTCGTCGGTGCTCAGCCCCTTGGTAAAGCTTAAATCTTCATCGGCATGGCGCATAAAGGCCAGCAGCCGCACCATCAGGCGAATGTCGGTTTCGGACGGATGTTGAGCCACGGTCAGGCTGTGAGCCTCGTAATAATGGCGGGTCAGATCACTGATATTGATGCGCACCTTGCGCAGGGTGGCGGAAAGGGCCATGAAGGGATTCCGTATAAAAGCGGACATAGTAGCGGCAAGCGGCGTACCGGGCCAGTCTGCGCCGTACTCGACCACGGATTTTTCGGCATGTTATTCAGTTTTATGTATATACAAATACCATGTTCGCCTTTCTCATATGTAAAATAATTGTGTGATCCGGATCCTTTATTCCTACTTTGTCTGATTTTTTGGTTGCCAAGGCGGGCATTGTTCTTTTAAATGTATATACAAATAACGCAGAAAGGAGCCTGTCATGTCACAACCGGATCGCCTCTGGATCAACGTCACCCTGTTTGACGGCCTTAATAGCGCCGCTCAACCCATGGCGGTGGCGGTAAAAAATGGTCTGATCGAGCGGGTGTGTGCCATGAGCGAGCTGCCGGCCAGCGAACAGGCTGCCGGCGAGGTGATTGACGCTCAAGGGCGAGTGCTGACTCCGGGGCTGGTGGACTGCCATACCCATCTGGTGTTTGGCGGCAGCCGCGCCGGCGAGTTTGAGGCCCGGCTCGAAGGCAAGAGCTATGAAGAGATCGCCCGTGCCGGCGGCGGCATTCTCAGCACGGTGCGCGCCACTCGCGTGGCCAGTGAAGAGCAGCTGTTTGCCGCTGCCCTGCCACGCCTTGAGGCGCTGATGAGTGAAGGCGTGACCACGGTGGAGATCAAGTCCGGCTACGGCCTGACCGTGGAAGACGAACTCAAAATGCTGCGGGTGGCCCGCCGCCTCGGCCATGAGCGGCCGGTGCGGGTGGTGACCACTTTGCTGGGGGCCCATGCCCTGCCGCCGGAATATAAAGATGATGCCGACGGCTATATCGATCTGGTGTGCACCCGCATGATCCCGGCGGCCGCCGCCGACGGGCTGGCGGATGCGGTGGACGTATTCTGCGAGGGCATTGGCTTTTCTGTGGCTCAATGCCAGCGGGTGTATGCCGCCGCCAGGCAGCATGGGCTGGCCATCAAGGGTCACACAGAGCAGCTGTCCAATCTCGGCGGCAGCGCTGCCGCGGCCAGGGCCGGGGCGCTGTCGGTGGATCATATCGAGTATCTGGACGAAGCCGGCGTCAGGGCGCTGGCCGAGGCTGGCACCGTTGCTACCCTGCTGCCGGGCGCCTTTTACATGCTGCGTGAAACCAAAGTACCGCCCATTGAGCTACTGCGTCGCCATGGCGTGCCCATGGCTCTGGCCACCGATGCCAACCCCGGTACTTCCCCTATTTTCAGCCTGCGGCTGATGCTGAACATGGCCTGCACCCTGTTCCGGCTCACGCCGCAGGAAGCCCTGAGCGGCGTCACCGCCCACGGTGCCCGCGCTCTGGGGCTGCATGAACAAACCGGACGCATTGCTCCCGGCCTGCAGGCGGATTTTTGCCTGTGGAACACCCGCAACCCGGCGGAGCTGGCCTACAGCGTGGGGCTGCCCACCCTGGCCCAGCGCGTGCTCGCCGGCAACATCCACTGAATTGAAACAACCGTACTCATTACGACACTGAAGAGGGAATTTTCCATGACTCAGCACACCCCGTCACAGCAAGATCAGCGCCACGATCCCAGCCGCGTCATCAAGGCGCCCACCGGCGTTAACAAAATCTGCAAGAGCTGGCTCACCGAAGCCGCCTACCGCATGCTGCACAACAACCTGCACCCGGACGTGGCCGAGCGCCCCGAGGATCTGGTGGTGTACGGCGGCATCGGTCGTGCCGCCCGCAACTGGCCCTGCTTTGACCGCATTGCCGAGGTGCTGACCCGTCTGGAAGATGACGAAACCCTGCTGATCCAGTCCGGCAAGCCGGTGGGCGTGTTCAAGACCCACGCCGACGCCCCCCGGGTGCTGCTGGCCAACTCCAACCTGGTGCCCCACTGGGCCAACTGGGAGCACTTTAACGAGCTCGATAAAAAGGGCCTGATGATGTACGGCCAGATGACCGCCGGATCCTGGATCTACATCGGCTCTCAAGGCATTGTGCAGGGCACTTACGAAACCTTTGTGGCCATGGCCAAGCAGCACTTTAACGGCGACGCCAAAGGTCGCTGGATCCTCACCGGCGGTCTGGGCGGCATGGGCGGTGCCCAGCCCCTGGCGGCCACCATGGCCGGCTTCAGCTGTATTGCGGTGGAATGTGACGAAACCCGCATCGACTTCCGTCTGCGTACCCGTTACGTCGATAAAAAGGCCTATAGCCTGGATGAAGCGCTGGGCATCATCGATGAAGCCAAGAGCAAGGGCGAGGCAGTGTCCGTGGGCCTGCTCGGCAACTGTGCCGACATCTTTCCGGAAATCGTGGCGCGCGGCATAGTGCCCGACGTGACCACCGATCAGACCAGTGCCCACGATCCCCTGAACGGCTATCTGCCCAAGGGCTGGACCATGGACTACGCCGCTGAGATGCGCCGCAAGGACGAAGCCGCCGTGGTGGATGCCGCCAAGGAGTCCATGGCCATTCAGGTGCGCGCCATGCTGGCGCTGCAGGAGCGGGGCTCGGCCACTACCGACTACGGCAACAACATTCGCCAGATGGCCAAAGAAAAGGGAGTGGACAACGCCTTTGACTTCCCCGGCTTCGTGCCGGCCTATATTCGCCCGCTGTTCTGCCAGGGCATAGGCCCGTTCCGCTGGGTGGCGCTGTCCGGGGATCCGGAAGACATTTACAAGACCGACGCCAAGGTGAAGGAGCTGATCCCGAATGATCCGCACCTGCACAACTGGCTCGACATGGCCCGGGAGCGCATCAGCTTTCAGGGGCTGCCGGCGCGGATCTGCTGGGTGGGTCTGAAGGATCGCGCCCGTCTTGGCCAGGCATTCAATGACATGGTTAAGAACGGCGAGCTCAAGGCGCCCATAGTAATAGGCCGGGATCACCTGGACTCCGGCTCGGTGGCCAGCCCCAACCGGGAAACCGAAGCCATGAAGGACGGCTCCGATGCTGTCTCCGACTGGCCGCTGCTGAACGCCCTGCTGAACACCGCCGGCGGTGCCACCTGGGTGTCGCTGCACCATGGTGGCGGCGTGGGCATGGGCTTCAGCCAGCACTCGGGCGTGGTGATCGTGGCCGACGGCACCGACGCCGCCGCCGCCCGCCTGGGCCGCGTGCTGCGTAACGACCCGGGCACCGGCGTGATGCGCCATGCCGATGCCGGCTATGATATTGCCATTGATTGCGCCCGGGAGCAGGGCCTGGATCTGCCCATGGTGAATGGCTTGAGCAAGAAGGACTGAACACGATGAACACACTGACCATCAACCCCGGAAAAATGACCCTAGCGCAAATGCGCCAGGCCTATCAGCAGCCGGTTAAGCTGAGCCTGGACTCCAGCACCCATAAGGCCATTCAGGCCTCGGTGGATTGCGTGAACCGCATGGTGGCGGAAGACCGCACCGTCTATGGCATCAACACCGGCTTTGGCCTGCTGGCCAACACTCGCATCAAACCCGAAGATCTGGAAACCCTGCAGCGCTCCCTGGTGCTGTCCCACGCCACCGGCCTGGGCGAACTGGTGAGCGACAATCTGGTGCGACTCATCATGGTGCTCAAGATCAACGGTCTGGCCCGGGGCTTTTCCGGCATTCGCCTGGAAGTGCTGGAGGCACTGATGGCGCTGGTTAACCATGAGGTCTACCCCTGCATTCCCGGCAAAGGATCCGTGGGCGCCTCCGGCGACCTGGCGCCCTTGGCCCACATGAGCTGCGTGCTGCTGGGCGAGGGCCATGCCCGCTATAAAGGCGAGATCATCAGCGCCGGTCAGGCGCTGGAAATTGCCGGGCTCAAGCCCATGGGGCTGGCGCCCAAGGAAGGCCTGGCGCTGCTCAACGGCACCCAGGTGTCCACCGCCTTTGCCCTGCGTGGCCTGTTCGAGGCGGAAGACCTGTTCGCCGGCGCCATTGCCGTGGGCGGCCTGACGGTGGAAGCCACGCTCAGCTCCCGCCGTCCGTTCGACCCGCGCATTCACGAAGTGCGGGGCCAGCAGGGGCAGATCGACGCCGCCGCCGCCTACCGTCATGTGCTGGGTGAGTCGAGCGAGATCAGCCGCTCCCACGTGAATTGTGCCAAGGTGCAAGATCCGTATTCCCTGCGCTGCCAGCCCCAGGTGATGGGCGCCTGCCTGACTCAATTGCGTCAGGCCGCCGAGGTACTGCTGATTGAAGGCAACGCCGTGTCCGACAACCCGCTGGTGTTTGCCGACGACAACGACGTGATTTCCGGCGGCAACTTCCACGCCGAGCCGGTGGCCATGGCCGCCGACAATCTGGCTCTGGCCATTGCCGAAATCGGCTCCTTGAGTGAGCGCCGGGTGTCGCTGATGATGGACACCCATATGTCGGGCCTGCCGCCCTTCCTGGTGGAAAACGGCGGGGTCAACTCCGGCTTTATGATTGCTCAGGTGTCGGCAGCAGCTTTGGCCTCCGACAACAAGGCGCTGGCGCACCCGCACTCGGTGGACTCGCTGCCCACTTCCGCCAACCAGGAAGACCATGTCTCCATGGCCCCCAACGGCGGTCGCCGGCTGTGGGACATGGCGGAAAACACCCGGGGCGTGCTGGCCATTGAATGGCTGGCAGCCTGTCAGGGGCTGGACTTCCGCGGCGGAATGAAAACCACCGAAGTGCTGGAGCAGGCGCGCCAAACCCTGCGTGAGCGGGTGAGCTATTACGACAAGGACCGTTTCTTTGGTCCGGATATCGAGCAGGCCAACGCCCTGCTCAAGGCCAACGTGCTCAGCCATCTGGTACCGGCAGGACTGTTGCCGAGCCACTGAGCCGGACAGATAGGGACGCACTGTTGCACCGTCACGGGGCTGCCTCGGCAGCCCCTGTTTTTTTGTCCAGTAGTCCCATGCTAGACTCGCCTCTTTCTTAGCGCCGGGAAAGGTGGTCGATGGCGAATTTCAGAACTCATATTCAGGTGGCAAGCGCCGCCAGCGGTTTGCTGGCCGCCGGTATGGTGTGGGCAGAGGAAGTGACCTTAACTCAGGCTTGTCTGTTGTGGCTGGCGGGCAGTCTGGGCGGTATTTTGCCGGATATGGATTCGGACTCATCCCGCTCTTTGAATATCGTATTCCGGCTGTTTGGTGCCCTGGCAGCGACGCTGGCGTTATTGTTTGGCCAGCAGCATTTGTCGCTGGTTGATACCCTGGTGCTGGGGGCGGTGGGTTATGGCCTGGTACGCTATCCGCTGTGCTGGTTTTTTGCGCATTTCACCGTGCACAGGGCCAGCCTGCATTCGTTGCTGGCCAATGCGGTATTTGGTCTGATGACAGTGGTGGTAGCCGATCGTTTGTTTAGTCAGCCATCAGATATGGCCTGGTTTACCGGCCTGTTTGTGTTTCTTGGTGCCTGCATTCACCTGCTGCTGGACGAGCTGTACAGTATCGATCTGGAAGGCCGACGCATTAAAAAATCCTTTGGTACTGCCTTCAAGCTGATTGAGTGGCCGGCACCGCTGCCCAACCTGCTGTTGCTGGCACTGCTGGCGGGCGCAATCTGGCTGGCACCGGCTCAGCCGGACCTGGGCGGCCTGCTGGTGCGGCTATTGCCGGTTTCTCACATCTGGTAGAATGGCGGCGCTTAATACCCCCCATATACAGGACAACAGTGATGAGCCTCGCAGACAAGGTTTTGGCCGTTAATAATGATCTTCCCATTCGAACCCACCAGCCGGTACACAGCGGTAAGGTGCGCTCCGTTTACTGGCTGACGGAAGCAGACAGCCGCCGGCTGATCCAGGAAAAAGGCTATAAAGTCGCCCCCGATGCGCCGCTGGCGATCATGGTGATCAGCGACCGTATCTCCGCTTTTGATTGCATCTGGCACGGCGAAGAAGGTCTTAACGGCGTACCGGGCAAGGGCGCGGCGCTGAATGCCATCTCCAATCACTGGTTCCGTCTGTTCAAGGAGCAGGGCCTGGCCGACAGCCATATTCTCGACATTCCCCATCCCTTTGTGTGGATAGTGCAAAAGGCCACCCCGGTCAAAATTGAAGCTATTTGCCGTCAGTACATCACCGGATCCATGTGGCGCAGTTATGAAAAGGGTGAGCGGGAGTTTTGCGGTATTCGTCTGCCCGAAGGGCTGAAAAAGGATCAAAAGCTGCCTGAGCTGCTGATGACGCCATCCACCAAGGGCATTCTCAAGGGTATTCCCGGCGTGCCGGAAGCGGACGACGTCAACATCACCCGCCAGAACATTGAAGACAACTTCGCCGCCTTTAATTTCAAAAGCCGGGACGACATCGCCACTTATGAGCGGCTGCTGAAAGAAGGCTTTGAGGTGATAAGCCAAGAGCTGGCGAAAATCGATCAGGTGTTTGTGGATACCAAGTTCGAGTTTGGCTATGTCACCGACGATCAGGGCAACGAAAAGCTGATCTACATGGACGAGGTGGGCACGCCCGATTCATCCCGCATCTGGGATGGACCGGCCTACCGGGAAGGTCGAATTGTGGAAAATTCAAAAGAGGACTTTCGCCAGCTGCTGCTTAAGCATTTTCCCGATCCGGACATTCTGCTCAACAAGGAGCGCATGCCCGAGCGGGAAGCCCTGGCCGAGAACAATGCCCTGCCGGTAGAAGTGCTGATGAACATTTCCCGCACCTATGTGGGCATTGCCGAGAAAATCACCGGCCAGAAACTGGAACTCTCTGACAATCCCAAGGCCGACATTATCGCCATTCTGCGCGATCAATACGGCCTGGTGGACTAAGCCCGGCGTCAGTCGGACAAAGGGACGGTTTCACGACACGCTTCGCTGAATTGCCACTCACTAAAAAGCCTGCTGCGAACATAATAAATGTTCGTTCAGGCGTTTTAGTTCATCACGGCGAGTAAGCTCGCCCCCTGGGCGCTCGGCAAATGCATCTGACCGCCAGGGATGGTGGGAATGCCGAACATGCAGGAGCAATTTTCGGCCATGGCATTTGATCGGTCGTGAAACCGCTCCCTTTACCCTCCTTGCGAGCATTGGCTTGGTAGGTTGGGATGAGCGAAGCGAATCCCAACATTTCTTGCCGTAATGCTGCTGCTTCCTCTTCTGCTCACTCAAAAGCGCGGTGCGTCAAAGTCTTCCGGTTCGTCGGTGTAGATACACACATTGTGCTCGGCCACCAGCCCGTCGGGGCTGACGCAGTGGGCTTCAAAAAACGCCTGAATACCGCTGCGCTGGCAGTGGGCCTCAAAACTGGCCATATCGGCCCAAATCTCGTTAAACACCAATGGAAAGCTGTGGCCACCGGCAAAGGGGCTGTCAACATGACGGGTGACCCGATACTGAATACAGCCGTCTTCACGCAGGGTATCGCTTTCAAGCGCCTGTAACACACGAAACAGCTCCTGCTCCTTGCCCGGTTTGGGTTTGAATGCGGCAATGCAATAAACTCGGCTCGACATCATTTTTCCTTAAGGTTGATATAACCAACAAAAACGCCACCCTGACGGTGGCGTTAATACAAACGGCATAAGTAGATCAGCGGGTACCGAACACCACTATGGTTTTGCCGTGGGCGGTGATCAGATTCTGCTCTTCCAGCATCTTCAGAATACGGCCCACGGTTTCCCGGGAGCAGCCCACAATCTGGCCAATTTCCTGACGGGTGATCTTGATCTGCATACCGTCGGGATGGGTCATGGCGTCGGGCTGACGGGCCAGGCTCAGCAGGGTTTCTGCAATGCGGCCGGTTACGTCCAGGAACGCCAGATCGCCCACCTTCTGGCTGGTGGTCTGCAGCCGGCTGGCCATCTGAGCCGACAGCCGCATCAGAATTTCCGGATTCACCTGGATTAACTGACGAAATTTCTTGTAGGAGATCTCGGCCACTTCGCAGGGAGATTTGGCGCGGACCCAGGCGGTGCGTACCGGGTTGTCTGTGTCTTCAAACAGACCCAGTTCACCGATAAAGTCACCCTGGTTCAGGTAAGAGAGGATCATTTCCTTGCCGTCTTCATCCTTGATCAGCACGGCTACTGAACCCTTAACGATGTAGTAGAGGGTTTCTGCCTTTTCGCCCGCATGGATCAGCGAGCTTTTGGCCGGATACTTGTGAATATGGCAATGTGACAAAAACCATTCCAGGGTCGGGTCACTTTGGGGCTTGCCGATAACCATGAATATACCTCTTGAGACGGGCTGGGCTACAAAGGCTCAGCCTTATACCTAATTGCGTGGGTGAGCGGCTAGCATAAAAGGCTTGGAGACCTTCATCAAGAGCCGCGCCGGTTTTCTACTACTAAAGCAATAGGCTATTATGCCTGTTTTTATAAGGAGATGTTATGAAAGCAAAAGTCAGCTGGTTGCGGGACATGTGCTTTGAAGGCGAATCCGAGTCAGGACATAAAATCATTCTGGACGGCACCAACCCGGGCGAAGGGGCCAGCCCCATGGAACATGTGCTGCTGGGTGCCGGCGGCTGCAGTGCCATTGATGTTGTATCTATTCTGGAAAAAGGACGCCAGGTTATTACCGGGTGTGACGCCGAGCTCAGTGCCGAACGGGCGGAAAATCCCCCCCGAGTATTTACCCGCATTCATCTGCATTTTGTGGTAACCGGTCACGAGCTGTCAGAAAAACAGGTGGCGCGGGCAGTCGAACTGTCGATGGAAAAATATTGTTCCGTGATCAAAATGCTGGAAAAGGCGGTTGAAATTTCTTCTTCCTTTGAAATTAAAGCAGCCTGAGGCTCAGGCTGTATTGAGTATGGAACAGAGTGCTGACTGATCTGGGTCAAATTGAGTCTTTCTGTTTTTGATTATGCTGGGCGAAACCAGAACCATAACAACAGTCTCGTGGCTGTCATTCGCCCATCATCAGAAGGAAGCAACATGAAAATGACACTGACCAGTCTGGCCGTCGGTCTGCTGTTGGCAGGCCCTGCGGTTTATGCTCAGGGACCACGCAATGAGCCGGTACAGCCAATACCAGCTGCTGAGGTAAGCGATGCAGCCATGGCGGAACTGGGAAAAAAGCTGTTCTTTGATCCTCGCCTGTCCCGCTCGGGTTTTATTTCCTGCAACTCCTGCCATAACCTGTCGATGGGAGGAACCGATAATCTTAAAACGTCCATTGGCCATAACTGGCAACAAGGGCCGATCAACTCGCCTACGGTACTGAACTCCAGTCTCAACCTGGCTCAGTTCTGGGACGGTCGTGCCGCGGATCTCAAGGAACAGGCAGGCGGGCCCATCGCTAACCCGGGTGAAATGGCGTTTACTCATGAGCTGGCCATCGGAGTGCTGCAGTCCATTCCCGGTTATGTTTCCGAATTTGAGACGGTGTTTGGTCAGTCCGAGCTGGATATCGATATGGTCACCGACGCCATTGCCGCTTTTGAGGAAACCCTGGTGACTCCTGACTCGCCGTTTGATCAGTGGCTGAAGGGAGATGATAACGCCCTGAGCGCTCAAGCCCTGGCCGGTTATCAGTTGTTCAAGCAAAGTGGCTGTGTGGCCTGTCATAATGGCCCCAATCTGGGCGGCACGTCTTTTCAGAAAATGGGGGTGGTGGAGCCCTATCAGTCCGACTCTGATGCCATTGGCCGTGCTGCCGTTACCGGTAAGGATGCGGATCGTTTTACCTTTAAGGTGCCGACCTTGCGTAATGTGGAGCTGACCTATCCCTATTTTCATGACGGCGAGGCAGCGACACTGGAAGAGGCGGTAGATATTATGGGGCGGTTACAGCTGGGCCGGGTTTATTCGAATCAGGAAGTCAGCCAGATAGTGGCGTTTCTGAAATCATTGACTGGTGAGCAGCCCCGTTTCGAGCTGCCGATATTACCGCCGTCGACTAACCAAACGCCTGCACCCGAGCCCTTTGGCTAACAGCTGACATGCCTCTTTTCAGGCCCGGCCATGCCGGGCCTGTTTGTATTCAGCGGATTTTTCCGGTTTCCAGCAACTGCTCCAGCATGGGGCGCAAAATCAGCTCCATGGCAAAGCCCATTTTGCCGCCGGGCACCACTATGGTGTTGCGCCGGGACATAAAGGCACCGTCGATCATGGCCAGCAGGTAGGGAAAATCCACGTTCTTAATGCCACGAAAACGAATCACCACCATGCTTTCATCCAGGCTGGGGATCACCTTGGCACTGAAGGGGTTGGACGTATCTACCGTGGGCACCCGCTGAAAGTTGATATGGGTGCGGGAAAACTGCGGCGTAATAAAGTTGATGTAGTCTTCCATGGAGCGGACGATGGAGTCGGTTACCGCTTCCCGGGAGTGGCCGCGCTCAGCGGTGTCACGAATGAGCTTCTGAATCCACTCCAGGTTAACAATGGGTACCATGCCCACCAGCAGGTCGACATGTTGGGCCACGTTGTGCTCGCCGGTGACCACACCGCCGTGCAGGCCTTCATAAAACAGCAGGTTGGTATCGTCGGGCAGCTGTTGCCAGGGAGTAAAGGTACCCGGCATCTGGTTAAAGGGCACGGCCTCATCAAAAGTATGCAGGTAGCGTCGGAACTGACCGGTGCCGGTATCGCCATATTCCTTGAAAAACTGCTCCAGCAGCTCAAAGTCGTTGGCCTCGGGGCCAAAATAGCTGATATGCCGGCCCTGCTCTCTGGCCCGGCGAATGGCAACATCCATTTCCGGCCGGGTATAGCGGTGAAAGCTGTCACCTTCAAGCATGGCGGCTTTCACACCCAGCTGGGCAAACATGGACTGAAACACTTCAGTAGAGGTCGATGTGCCGGCACCCGAAGAGCCGGTCACCGCTATAATGGGGTGCTTGGCAGACATGACAAACCCTTAAATTGATGAAACCGACAGTGTTTATACGCAGTGCTCAGGGCCAAGGTCAAGGTTTGTGAGCGAAACGCTGTGCCGGCACTATGTTCACGGTTTCATGCAACTCACTATAAACAATGACCGCATCACCCCGCTCAAGTTGTTGTTTTACTTCTAATACTTTTTGTCCGAGCGAGATATCCTGCTCGCCATACTCTGTGCCTTCCTGCAGTACAAAGTGTTCAATCAAATTCTTGAGCGTGTCGTCGGACAAATCGCGATGGGAGATAATCATCAATCGTGATCCTGAGTGAAAAGTAAGTGTTGCTGCAGCCAGCCGGGTATCCGGTGCTCCAGCCAGTAACGTGGTCGCCAGGGAGCGCCGTGCATAAAGCCCACATGGCCACCATGACGGCTGAGCTCATAGGTAATGGCCGGAGGCAGGGCGTCTGCTTCCGGTATTACTGCATCTGTCATAAAGGGATCGTCGGCGGCATGCAGCACCAGCGTAGGCGTGATGATATCAGCCAGCCGTGGCAGACCGGAGCAGCGCCGGTAATAGTCATCCGCATCGTTAAAACCATGAATGGGGGCAGTCAGGCGGTTATCAAACTCCCGCAGGCTGGCAATGGCGTTAATGTCGGTATCAATACCGGCATGGCGATGACGGGCCAGTTTTCGCTGCCAGTTATATTTCATGCGATTCAGCAAATAACGCTGATAAATCCGGGACAGTCCGCGGTTAATGCGATCGGCACAGGCTGCCAGCTGTAACGGGGCTGATACCACCACCGCTGCACACAGCGGATTCCGGTGATATTTAGCCAGATAATTTACCAGCATATTGCCCCCCAGAGAATAACCGATAGCCGCCATGACTCTGCCTGGAAAGCGCTGGCGCAGTGTGCTGAGCACAAAGGCTGCGTCTTCTGTTTCACCGGAGTGATAGGCTCGCAACAGCCGGTTGGGCTCGCCACTACAACCGCGAAAATGCATTAATACCGGCTGCCAGCCCTGATGGTGTAAGGCTGCCATCATGCCCTGTACATAATGAGACTGCACATCGCCTTCCAGGCCATGAAACAGCACTATCAGAGGGCGGGCTTCATCTTGCAGCGGCATGGCCCAGGCCAGATCTATAAAGTCACCGTCGGGTAAGTCAAGCCGCTCGTTTTGGTAGTGCTGGCGCTGACGGTGCAGATAACGGGCAAGAATGGTTTGCAGATGAGCATTACGCGCCCACCAGGATGGCTGAAACCGGCTTGGATGGATCATGGCAATGAGCTCAGAGGGAACAATGCACCTAAAATACTGGGCGCAGACGCTAAAATCGAGTAAAACAACGCTCTCACCGAACACATTACTGGTAACCCTGTCATGGATATCTCTTTGCTGGGGCCGGTGGCAGGTTTTGCGCTTGCTGCCTGTGGTACACCCGGCCCCAATAATATGTTACTGGCCAGCTCCGGCACTCATAATGGTTACCGGTCGTCACTCAAACTGTTGCTGGGTATCATGCTGGGGCTGCAGCTGCTGCTGCTGTTCACCGCGCTTGGGCTGGGCCGGTTGTTTGAGCTGTGGCCGGCGCTGCAATGGGGCCTTAAAATTGCCGGCAGTGGTTACTTGTTGTGGCTGGCCTGGCGCATTGCCGTGGCCCCGCCACCGAACAGTCATGAATCCGGTATGCGCTGGTATCAGGGTGCCCTTTTTCAGTTTCTGAACCCCAAATCCTGGTTAATGGCCATTTCTGCCATCAGCGGGTTTACCCTGGCAGGTGAACAATACTGGCCTTCGGCCTGGACGGTGCTGGGAGTGTTTTTAATGTGCGGCATCGTCACTGGTCACTTATGGACCTTGATAGGAATGCGGGTACGGCGCTGGCTGCACACTGATGTTCACTGGCGGCGGTTTAATAGTGTTATGGGAGCGCTGACGGCGGCCTGTGTGGTGATGATCTGGTACTGAATTTGCCCTTAACCGTTATCCTTTGAGCGCAAAGGGTGTAAAATCTGGCCGGTTTTTTGTCTTCGATTCTGGGCTTTCATGGTTTCTGACACAGATTTATTTAAAGATATTCGTCCTTATAATGATGACGAGGTGGCTGGCGCTATTGCCCGGCTGATTGCAGACGACGAGTTTATCGGTGCCATTGCCCGCTATCGCTATGGTGGTTTGTCCCGCATAGGCGGTGGCTTGGTCAAGGGACTGATTCGCCTTTACCTGACCTGGCGCTGGCGTCGGGTCACCAGTGTGCATCAGGTGCAGCTGGAGGTAGCCCGTTTTATGGAAAAAATGATAGCGGGCACCACTCAGGGCGTCAGCTATTCCGGGCTGGAGCATCTGGACCCGAATGCCGGCTATCTGTTTATCTCCAATCACAGAGATATCGCCATGGATCCGGCCTTTGTCAACTGGGGCCTGTATACCCATCAGCTGAATACGGTGCGCATTGCCATTGGCGATAACCTGCTGCGCAAGCCCTGCGCCACCGAACTGATGAAGCTCAACAAGAGCTTTATCGTCAAGCGCTCCGCCAAGGGGCCGCGGGAGATGATGAAGGCGTTCAGCGAGCTCTCTGCCTACCTGCGTCATTCTCTTGATGAACAGCACTCTATCTGGATTGCTCAGAAGGAAGGGCGGGCCAAGGACGGTAATGACAAAACGGATCCGGCCATTCTTAAAATGTTCTATATGGAAGGGAAAAAGCAGAAAATTCCCTTTAACGACTACATTAGCAGCCTGAACCTGGTACCTGTCTCCATATCGTATGAATATGACCCCGGTGATGTAGCCAAAGCCCGGGAGCTGCACGCCAAGGAAACGGCCGGTGCTTATGAAAAAAGCGAATTCGAAGATATTCAAAGCATAGTGCAGGGCATTACCGGCCATAAAGGTCGGGTTCATGTGGCTTTTGGCAAGCCGCTGAACACAGACGCAGATAATGCTGATGAGCTGGCCCGCGAGATAGATCAGGAAATACACGCCAACTACCATTTGTTTCCCAGCAATTTACTGGCAGCCGGCCAGACAGTGGGAGTAAATGACGCCGAGCGACGAGCCTTTGACGCACACATGAGCCAGGTACCTGCCGAGCTGCGCGAGCGGGTGCTGGCCATGTATGCCAGGCCGGTACTGAACAAGGGCTGACGCGCTGAACCCCCGGCTTGTTACTGCCAACCGGCTGAGCGGGCTGCGGGTATTTGCCGTGGCTGCCCGCCATGGTAGTTATTCCGCTGCTGCTGACGAGCTCTGTGTGACTCAGGCGGCAGTCAGTCAGCAGATCCGCAATCTTGAATCTTCCCTTGGTTGCCGGCTGTTTGTGCGTAAGGGGGCTGGCATGGTGCTTACTTATGAAGGCCGCACTTTACTCCCTTTTGCCGAGCAAGGGCTGGCAACGCTTGAACAAGGTCTGAATCAATTGCTGTCACCTGCTGCCGGCCCGCTGCAGCTTAGTGTGTTGCCTTCTTTCGCGGCGCGCTGGCTGATGCCAAGATTATGGCGCTTTACCGAACTTCACCCTCATCTTGAGCTGCGGCTGCAGCCCAGTCAGCAACTGGCCGACTTTGCCGCTGGCGAAGCGGATCTGGCCATTCGCTATGGCGAAGGTAATTATACTGGTCTGCACAGTGACTGGCTGATGAGTGATACTGCCTTTCCGGTGTGCGCGCCGGCGCTGGCGGCACAGCTACAGCGGGTAGAAGACCTGATCAGGCTGCCGCTGGTGGCGGGCCCGGAATACGCCGGAGTAAGCTGGGCCAACTGGCTGGCCCTGAGCGGTAATGAGCACATATTGCCCCACTGCCGCCAGCTTACTGTGGGTGATGGTAATCTGGGGCTGGAGATGGTGCTGGCAGGGCAGGGCGTGGCGCTCAGCCGCTCTGTGCTGGTGGCCGACTTGCTGCGCGAGGGCAGGCTGTGCCGTCCCTTTGCCACCGAGCTGACACCCCAACACCGCTACTATCTGGTGTGGCGTCCCGACTCTTCACGCCTGAACGACATTGCTCTGGTGCGGGACTGGCTGAAGCAGGAGGCGTTAAAAAGCAGGGAGTAGGGATTGGGGAGTGGCAGGAGTTGTATTTAACAGTCAGCACTGAGGCTTCACGAAGTAACAGCGGGGATTGCCGTAGTCGACCGTCAAATGCCACGGATGGCATTTGCCGAGCGTCCCATGGATGGGCTTGAAGCGTGTCGACGGAGCGCAACCGCGCTGTTGCTTCGCATGATGTTCTGTTCGAGTTTTCTCTTTATTTCAGCCATTCCAGGGTAAAGCCGGCCTGCTCGTCCTGAGCCAGGGTCTGGCTTAAGGAGGGCAGTAGTTCGGCAAGCTTTTCATCCAGCTTCCAGGGCGGGTTGAGCACTATCATGCCGGAGCCATGCATGCCAAAGTCATCGGCCTGGGCCTGCACACTCAGCTCGGCGCACAGCACTTGCTCAAAGCCGAGCTGTGCCAGTGCCTGTTTCAACCCTTCACTGCGATCCACGGCCTTGGCCAGCAGCGGATACCAGACCGCGTAAATGCCGATGGGCCAGCGCTTGTGGGCCTTTTTGAGAGTATCGGCCACGCGCCGGTAGTCTTCCTTCAGCTCATAGGGCGGATCAATCAATACCAGACCGCGCTTGGGCGTGGGCGGCAACAGGCCGACCAGCCCTTCAAAGCCGTCTCTGTGATGAATGGCCACGCCGTCGCCGCTCAGATTCTGGCGCAGCAGCTCTACTTCGTTGTGATGCAGCTCCATCAGGTTGAGCCTGTCCTGGGGGCGCTGAAAGTGCGCCCCCAGCAGCGGTGAGCCGGGATAATGCTCCAGCGCATCGCCGGCATTGATGGCGCGAATGGCATTGAAATAGCCGGAAAGTTGCGGCCATTTCTCCTGTTCGTTCCAGAGCCTGGCAATGCCGCCCTGATACTCGGCCTTTTTCTGAGTCCATTCGTGGCTCAGGGTATAGCCGCCGGCACCGGAGTGAGTGTCGATATAGCTGTAGCCCTTGTCCTTGGCGCAAAGGGATTCAAGAATAAAAGCCTGCACCGCGTGTTTGAGTACATCGGCATGATTGCCGGCGTGAAAGGCATGACGATAACTAAGCATAAAAGTCTCTCTTAACCGGCAAGTTTAAGCTGCCACAGGTGAGCATTATCCACCTGTAACGTATTGAGGTAAGCAAGCAGGGCACCGCTGCCCGGCACGGCTGTCAGCACAGTGAGCAGCTCTTCCTGCTGCCAGCGCTCCAGCTCCAGCTCGTGCTGCAACAGCTGAGCATAGTCGTCGGCACCGAGTTCAGGCTTCAGCCGCCGGCGCAGACTCCGCCAGTGGGCAAACATGCCCCGCCGGCTTTCAAGCAGCGGCATAAAAGGCGCAAGTTCTGTGGTCTGCCCTTGCTCTTCCAGCAGCAGTAATAACAGCAGCAGATTTACATTGGCACCATAATCATCCTGCAGCTCCAGACAGGCGGCAGCTACACCGGGGCGGCTGTAATGCTGTTCGCTGAATTTCCACAGCTCATCGGCGTTAATCATGGCTGCTCCAGATCTTCCAGCTGCTCCTGCAGCGTCAGCCACTCCATTTCTGCCTCGGCCAGCTGTTGTTGCAGCGGGCTCTGATCTTTCAGCAGCTGCTGCAACCGGGCCTTGTGCTCGGCAGCGTAAATATCGGGGTCGGCCAGCTGCTGCTCTATAGCCGCCAGTTGCAGCTGGCAGCGCTCCATGTCTTTTTCCAGTTTGGTAATGGCCTTGCGCAGGGGCTGAGTCTGATGACGCAGCTCAGCCTGACGCCGCTTTTCAGCTTTGCGGGCCTGGGCCGAGTTGTCACCGGCGGTGCTGCTCTGAGCCGGTTGCTCGGCTTTATCCTGCTCGGTAAGCCACTGGTGATAATCATCGAGGTCGCCGTCAAACGGCTCAACCTTGCCGGCATCCACCAGATAGAATTCGTCGGTAGTGGCGCGCAGCAGGTGGCGGTCGTGAGACACGATAACCATGGCCCCTTCAAAGGCCTGCAGCGCCAGGGTCAGGGCCTCGCGCATATCCAGATCCAGATGGTTGGTAGGCTCATCCAGCAATAGCAGGTTGGGTTTCTGGTAAACGATCAGCGCCAGCACCAGCCGGGCTTTTTCGCCACCGGAAAAGGGACCTACCAGCTCTTTGACCTTGTCGCCATGAAAGTCAAAGCCCCCCAGATAATCCCGCATGCTCTGCTCGGTGGCGTTGGGATCGAGCCGTGCCAGGTGAGTCAGTGCTGACTCCTGCGGATGCAGACTTTCCAGCTGATGCTGGGCAAAGTAGCCCAGCGCCACGCCTTTGCTGGCTTCCAGCTTGCCGTGCAGGGGCGTCAGCTCACCCGCCAGCAACTTGATAAAAGTGGATTTGCCGGCACCGTTACGCCCCAGCAGACCGATGCGCGAACCGGGTACCAGGTTGAGCTTGATATTGGACAGAATTTCCTTGTTGCCATAACCGGCCGCCAGTTTTTCCATGGCAATCAGCGGCACCGGCAGGCTGGCCGGCGGACGAAAACTAAAGCTGAACGGGGAGTCGATATGAGCGGGCAGAATGCGCTCCATCTTTTCCATGGCCTTGAGCCGGCTCTGGGCCTGTTTGGCCTTGCTGGCCTTGTAGCGAAAGCGGTCCACGTAGCTTTGCATATGGCTGAGCGCTTTCTGCTGCTTTTCAAACATCGATTGTTGTAATGCCAGCTGTTCGGCTCGCATGCGCTCAAAATCGGAGTAATTGCCGGTATATTCGTTCAGCTGGCTGTTTTCGATATGAATAATGCGGTTGACCACGGCATCGAGAAAGTCGCGGTCGTGGGAAATCAATATCAGAGTACCGTCATAGCTTTTCAGCCAGCGTTCCAGCCAGATCACCGCGTCCAGATCCAGGTGGTTGGTGGGTTCATCCAGCAGCAGCAAGTCGGAGCGGCAGATCAGCGCCTGGGCAAGGTTAAGGCGCATGCGCCAGCCACCGGAGAAATCACTGACCGGACGGGCGTGAGCCTCGTTGGCAAAGCCCAGGCCATGCAGCAGGGCGGCAGCACGGGCGTGAATATGGTAACCGCCGTGGGTCTCAAGCCGGCCATGCAGCTCGGCAATGGCCATACCGTTGTGGCTGGCTTCGGCGGCTTCCAGCTCCCGGCACAGGCGACGATATTGCTGATCGCCGTCAATCACATAGTCGAGGGCGGAGCAGTCCAGCGCCGGGGTCTCCTGAGCCACACTGGCCAGCTGCCAGTCGGCGGGCAGGGCAAATTGGCCGCTGTCCACGCTCAGCTCGCCTTTGAGCAGAGCAAACAGGGTAGACTTGCCGCAACCGTTTTTACCCACCAGGCCGACTTTCTGGCCGCCGTGAATGGTGGCAGTGGCGTCTTTCAGCAGGGGGCGGCCGCCCCGGAGCAATTCAATCTGGCTGAGGGTGATCATAGAAACCCGAAGTTGTGCAAAAGCGGTATTCTAGCTGTTTTGCCCCGGCTATGACAGGGGCTGCCCAGCCAGTGCCAGCAATCCTGCTCAAACTGGGGGAAAGAAGCAAAGCCGTGAGCTTTGGCCAGGGCATCCGGATCTGCCGCCTTGGGCAACTCCCGCAGCATCTGCAGCAGGGCATACTGGCGCTGCCAGTTGCCGGCATCGCAGCCAAACAGGGCCCTGAAGTCTTCTTGCTCGTTATCGGCAAGGGTAAATCCTGCCGGATTGGCTGCCACGCGGGCAGGTAACTCAGCCATCGCCTCAAAAGGCAGTAATTGTTGTGCCGGCAGCTCATCATGCAAAGCGCGGCACAGACGGCCATAAGGTCCCTGCCAGGTCTGTTCGCCCTGCCAGCGGGCCAGCTTGCCGGTAATGGCAGCCAACAGCTCAGTGGGATAAAAGCGGCCGGCCTGCTGCGGCTGAGTCAGCCGGCAGGACAGTTCAATGCGGCTGACCCGGCTGCCTGCCAGGGCGTGCCAGGCAAACAGGGTGTCAGCGGGCAGAAAAGCGCCTTCACCCCTGGTCAGCGGAACGTGCTGGCGGCCAAGCTGCAGCAGGCCCGAGCCTTTATGCACCAGCAGCAGCACACCTTTAATATGGCGGCGGCGTTTGCCCGGGGTTAAGTGAGGCAGATCGAAAAGCTGATGATGAATACTGTAATGGGCGCTTGCGGTCATTGTGATTGGTTCGTTTTTGGCGGAAAATTTTCATCATGATAAATGGTACAGGATCCCCTTTCATGGAAACCCGTCGCAGAAAGCGGTTTATAGCCGGTGCCGTCTGCCCAGAGTGTCAGTCAGCAGATACCATGATGCTGTATATGGAGCATGGTGTCGAGAAGGTCGAGTGTGTGCAATGTGGTCACCGTAAAAGTCAGGCAGATGAAAACACCGAATCTGCTGCCGGCGGTGAGGTTATTGGTATTTTTCGCCCGGAATAATTGAATATTCCACAGTTTTTGTGTGCTTTTCGTGCGCTTGGCTTGTGACCGCTTGGTATGGAGGTGCCTTTCAGGCTAGACTGCTCTTGGCAGAGCGCAAGTTTCATTCCCTGTGTTTCCTTGAATTCTGCCGCAAATGGCCCCTCGGGGCCATTTTCTGTTTATGGCCTTCATTTCATCCCGCCGGCCCATCATGTATTCTATTCAGTACCATTTACAGGCAGGGTTAATCCCATGAAAGTATCCGATAACGCAGTGGTTACACTGGACTTTACTGTCAGCAACGCCGATGGCGAAGTGCTGGACACCACCGATAACAAACAGCCGCTGGAATATCTGCACGGCACCGGTTTTCTGGTCAGCGGACTGGAAACCCAGCTTGCCGGCAAAGCCGCTGGTGACGAATTTGATGTAACTCTGACCCCGGATCAGGCTTACGGCGATTATGACGACACTCTGGTGCAGTCTGTGCCCGGCGAGCTGTTTGACGGCATGGAAGTGTCTGAAGGCGACACTTTTGTGGCCGAGACCGATGACGGTCAGCGTCCGGTGACCATTCTGGAAGTGGCCGAAGAATATGTGAAAGTGGATGGCAACCATCCGCTGGCAGGCATGACACTGTGCTTCAAGGGCGTGGTACGCAAGGTGCGTGAAGCCACCGAAGAAGAGCTGGCCCACGGCCATGTGCATGGTGAGCACGATCATGACCACAGCGGCGGCTGCTGCGATCATCACCACTAAGAGTAATGGCAATAAAAAAGGCGCTGCGGCGCCTTTTTTATATCGTCTGTAGAGCCGTGCACGGCGAAGCAGCAGCGCGGTTACACTACGCCGACACGCTTCAGGTACATCCAGGTAACGGCTTCGCGCTGTTAGTAATGCGGCGGCGGGGTTTCTTCTGCCTGGCTGGCGATCTGACCGGGCTGAATTTCCTTGAGTTTTTTGCTCAGCAGGCTGAGCTGAAGCTTAAGCCGGGCAATTTCGCCACCCTGAGCGGTAATTTCCTGATTCAGTAGTTCTATGGTGTCGTCCTGAAAAGCCAGCCGGGTTTCCAGCTGCTCAAGCCGCTGCAGCACTTCGTCATTCATCATTCTGCTCACTGTTGGTGATTGTCCAGGTTTCGGCCAGGCCGGAAGAGCTGGCGCTGTAAAGCGTGTCGGGCGAAACAAAGGCGACACTATACACCATGGCGCTGGCGGGCCTTAGCTGAGTGTGTAAGCCAACCTGCCATTGCTGCAGGTGCGTGCCACTGTCAAGCTGCCAAAGATCCAGCCGGCGACTGGTGCCGCCGGTAGCCAGCAGGTTCTGTCCGGCATTCAGTCGGGCACTCACAAAAGTCTGGCCCCGTGCCGGTACTTTAAGTTGTGCCTGCAGCTCACCGCCGGGCAGGTGATGTATTTCGCCGTTACCCTGCGCGTCTGCACTAAAGGCATAGCTACCGTGTTCGTCCAGTTTAACCAGGTTGGCACTATTACTGTGCTGCCAGCTGGCCAGCAGGGCAGCATCTGTGGTCTGCCAGAAGTGCACCATGCCATCATGGCTGGCACTCAGGGCGTAGCGGCCGTTAGCAGAAAGATCCAGGCTGTTAATCACATTTTCATGGCCAAAATACTGCAACCGCCGGCCGGTGTTCAGGTTTACAAACTCCACTGTGCCATTTTGGTAACCCAATAGCAGCGCCTGGCCATTATTCGCCAGTGCCAGCGCTCTCAGGCTCTGCGGTAAGCTGTAAAAGCCCAGGTTCTGGCCGCTTTCCAGTGACCAGACAGCAACGGTGTGGCTGGTTGCCGTTGCTGCGGCATTACCGCCGGGGCTGATGGTCAGCAGCAATACAGGATCGGTTTCCTCGCCCTGATGCCACTGATAAAGCGGGGTGGCATCACCCTGCCGCCATACCTGTACCGGACCATTGCCTGAGGTAACCAGCGTAAAGCGGCCATTGGTTTCGGCGGCCAGTATGGCTCCGTTGGCCAGTGGTTGGCTGCTCAACGGAGCGTTACCGGCGTCACAGCCGGCCAGTATCAGGACAAGCATTGCCGCACCAATGAGGCCGGTGCCGCTTTTTATGTTTAAAGGGTTTCGCATGGACAAGTTGCAAGGTTAGTATAAATCCCTGAGTATAAGTCTCTCATTTTCCAAGGTGCCTGTGCACCCGATTCGGAGTTGATAATGAAAAAGCTGTTACAGGTCAGTTTGCTGGCTACCGCCGTGATGGCGGGCTTGAGTGGTTGTAATGACGAGCAGGCAGCCTCTGTTGCACCGGCAGAAAATGCCACTGCGGTTGAAGGCAAAGCGGCAGAAACTCAGGCTGCATCGTCAGCTGACGGTGCAGCGGAGCTGAGCAGTTTCGAGGATAAGTCTGCCTATGCCATTGGCCTGTCCATGGGGCGCTACATTGGCTCCACGCTCGAAAAACAGCAGGAGCTGGGTATTGACCTTAACAATGACGTAATCCTGCAGGGCGTAAAAGACGGTTTTGGTGCCGACGCTGACATGACGGAAGAAGAAGTCAAACAGGCACTGATGGACTATGACACTCATATCAATGAGCTGATTGAAGCCAAAGCCAAAGAAGAAGCGGCAGCCACTCTGAAGGAAGGGCAGGAGTTTCTTGAGAATAATGCCAAGCGCGACGGCGTTGAGGTAACCGAGTCCGGTCTGCAATATGAAGTGCTGACCGCTGCCGAAGGTGACCAGCCTGCTGCAGAAGATGTGGTCACGGTACACTACACCGGCACCTTGATTGATGGCACTACCTTTGACAGCTCGGTAGAGCGTGGCGAGCCGGCCAGTTTTCCGCTGAATCAGGTTATTCCGGGCTGGACCGAAGGGGTTCAGCTGATGCCGGTCGGTGCCAAATATAAATTCTTTATTCCCGCTGAGCTGGCTTATGGTGAAACCGGTGCCGGCTCCATTCCCGGTAATGCCGTGCTGATTTTCGAGGTAGAGCTGCTGGATATTGAAAAGGCCGCCGACGCTGAAGAAGCCGTGGCTGCACAGCAGGAAGAAGCTACTCAGCAGTAAGTGCAGCACTCGGGGCTGAGGCCCCGGTGAGTGCGGGGAGCAATTGTTGCCAGCCATCAGGCTGCGTCAGCAATTGCTCCTTTTTTGTTTTGGGCAGGCGCTTTAGCCGGTATTCCAGTTTCAGCGCTGTGGATTTGTCGGCCACCGGCTGTTGCCACACCAGGATAGCGGGACGTCGCGCCCACACATAGCGGGACGCCCGTCGCTGTATTTTATTATGCTCATGGCAGCGGCGTTCGGGCGCGGTACTGATGCCGCTGTAAAGGCTGCCATCCTGGCAGCGCAGCAAATAAAGAAACCATTGAGAAGGTGAGCTGGCCTGTGTCATGGAATGCGTTACACTCGAATCGTTCATAGCGGCAAATGCTAACGGGGTTTTTTATGAAAGCAAACGGAACCGGGCAGGCAGCCCTGCTGGGCGGCCTGATAGCCCTCGGGCTGATTTGGGGCGGCAGTTATCTCAAGGATGCGGTGCACATCTGGAAGCAGTCGGAGCGGGTGGTATCGGTAAAAGGGCTGGCCGAGCGGGAAGTGCGGGCCGATCTGGTATTGTGGCCCCTGAGCTTTTCGGTGTCTGCCGACAGCCTGGAAAATCTCTACACCGCCATTGATAAAGACAGAAGCAAGATCACCGGCTTTTTGCAGCAGCAGGGCTTTGCTCAGAATGAGCTGAGTTTTTCCGCACCCGTGGTGCAGGATCTGTGGGCGAATCAGTATGGCGAACAGCGCTCTCCGCTGCGCTACCGGGCCGATGCGGTTTTGCTGGTACGCAGCAATCAGGTGGATCTGGTAAAAAACTCCCAGCCCGCCGTGGCCGGGCTGGTCAGTCAGGGCGTGTTACTGACCCAGAGTTATGAGCACAAAACCCAGTATATTTTTACCGGCCTGAATGACATCAAGCCCGACATGATTGCCCAGGCTACGGCCAATGCCCGGGAAGCGGCCCGCCAGTTTGCCGATGATGCCGATGCACAGGTTGGCGGCATTCGCTCGGCCCAGCAGGGGTATTTCTCCATTGCAGATTTGGACAGTTACACGCCTGAGGTTAAAAAAGTGCGGGTTGTGACCAGTGTGGAATACCTGCTGGAATAATTCAGTCAAGCTCAAGGGTCAGCAGCTGGGGCGGATAGCATAAGCCGTTGCCGCAGCCCTGATAAGACAGAGTAAGCCGGCTGGCCCGGGTTAAATGCTGTAACGGCAGGACAAGGGTGAGGGGCTCACGAAAAACATGGCTTTTGCCAAAGTATTCGTCCTCGTAAGCCTCACCGGCAGGCAGCTGCCATTTGCCCAGCGCCAGGTTTTCGGCAGTCAGTTGCAGCTTGTCCCGGTAGAGATAGGCACCGGGAGCTATGTCGATGTTCAGCTGCAGTACCCTGTCTGTGCGCTCGTGTGTGATTACAAACGCTTGCTCTACTGGCATAACCTGATTCCCCGCAGGGGCTGATGCAGAGCGCTGCTCCAGCGCAAAGGGGGCCAGCATCAGAGTCAGTACGGCAAGGGCGACCATCAGCAGGGTGGGTTTCAAGGGCGTTCTCCTTGGTGTGTGCAGTAATATTTGAAAAACGGGACAAGTGACCCCATTTTTATCAACTTGACCCCATTGTAAGCCGTGAACGGCAAAAAGAGGTGATTGTGGGCAAAGTACTGTTGTTTTTAATTGGTGCCGGTTTGCTGGAAATTTTTGTATTTATCGAGGTGGGCTCAGCCATTGGTGCCTGGAGTACCATAGCGCTCATTCTGCTGACGGCCATTATCGGCATCAGCCTGGTACGTATTCAGGGTCTGCAGACTCTGATGGAAGCTCAGCAAAAAGTAAACCGGGGTGAAACGCCGGCGCGGGAAATGGTGTCGGGTATGATGCTGGCACTGAGCGGTGTATTGCTGTTGCTGCCCGGTTTTGTCACCGATTTTGCCGGTGTTCTTCTGTTGCTGCCGCCGGTGCGCACCGCCCTGGCGGAGCGCTTTTTGTCCCGGGCCCATGTGCGCGGTGACAAGGGCCATACCTTCAGTGCCGAGTATTACTACCACACTGAAACCCGGGTGAACGATGAGAGTAACAGAAAAGGCGTTACCTTTGAGGGCGAAGCCGAGCGCAAGGATGACAAATAACCGGCCCCTTCGGGAGCCGGAAGCCGGAAGCTCCCCAGTCCCCGGGCTTTCAACTCAGCGGATGGCGAATCTTCCAGGGAAAGCGGTGCCAGGCAAACAGGCAGGCGATGGTGCCGGCCAGCATATTGGCTAACAGAATACCGGTAAACATCCCTTCGGCACCTGCTATTTCAGCACCCAGCCAGGCCAGCGGCAGCAGCAGGCCAAATAACCGCAGGCCATTCAGCAGCAGGGAAATCATTGACACCCGCAAGCCGTTCAGTGCCGCTCCCAATAACATAAAGCAGCCCTGCAAGCCGTAGCTCAGGGGCACCAGCTGCAGATATTGCTGCAGCAGGCGGCTCACCTCAGCGCTGTCGGTAAACAGGCCGGCCAGCCAGGGAGCCAGCCACCACAGCAGTGCAAAAATAATAAACTGAAACAGCAACGCAAAACGCATGGTCAGCAACAGGCCATGGCGGCTGCGTTCATACTGGCCTGCGCCGGTATTCTGAGAAATAAAGGGGGCCAGCACCGAGCTCAGTGCCATCATGACAATCAGCACCACGGCTTCAATGCGGGACGCAGCTCCGTAGGCGGCTACCGTTTCGGTGCCAAAGTCTGCCAGTAACAGCATCAGCAGGGCGGTAGCCACCGGATTAAGCACACTGGTAAAAGACGCCGGAATAGCTACATGCAGCAACTGACGCCAGTGCTGTAACATTTCTCCCAGTGACGGAAGCTCCCAGCTCAGCAGTTGCTCCCGGCGCTGTAACAAAGTCAGGGCCACCAGCATGGCCATCAGCCAGGAGCAGGCACTGGCAATGGCGGCGCCGCGAATACCCATTGGCGGGAAAGGGCCCGCGCCAAAAATCAGTATAGGATCGAGTATGCCGTTGACCAGGCCTGCTATCAGCATGACCAGCCCCGGGGTTTTGGTATCACCGGTGGCTCGAATGGCGGCATTACACACCATGGGCACAATCAGCATGGGGCAGGCGGCATACCAGATAAACATGTAATCATGAATAAGGGGAAGCAGCACAGGCTGAGCACCCAGCAACGGAAATACAATATCCATGCTGGCCAGTCCCAGCCCAGCCAATATGAGTATCAACAACAGAGAAAACAGCAGGCTGTCGCTGGTAAAGCGGGCGGCCCGCTCGTGGCGGCCGGCTCCCAGTGCCTGTCCCAGACTGGCCGACAGGCCGGCACCCAGCCCCATGGCCAGTGAGGTCACCACAAAAGTGACCGGAAAAGTAAAGGTGACCGCCGCCAGTGGTGCCGTACCCAGCAGGCCGATAAAAAAGGTATCCACCAGGTTGAACGCCAGGATCGCCACTATGCCGAGCGCCATGGGACCGGTCATACGTGCCAGTTGCGGGCCGATTGGTGCAGTTAGCAAGGAGTTGGAGCGTTGCAAAAAATAACCCTGTGTTGGCAAACCCGTAAATGAAGAGATGGCGGTCATGATAACGCCGCTGGTGCGGGTATTTTAAAAAATTTTTACCAATCGCTCTTGAAGGCAGGAAAACCGCTCCCATATAGGAAGGCAACGGAACAGGTTTCGGCCATTGGCCGTTTATCTAACAAGGTAACAACACTCATCAGGAGAGTTATCGATGAACATTCGTCCATTGCACGATCGCGTCATTATCAAACGTATTGAAGCCGAGGCCAAGTCGGCCGGCGGTATCGTTCTTACCGGCTCTGCCGCAGAGAAATCCACTCGCGGTGAAGTGCTGGCTGTAGGTAATGGTCGCACGCTGGACAACGGTGAAGTAAAAGCCATGTCTGTAAAGGTCGGTGACAAGGTGATCTTTAACGAAGGGTTTGGCGTTAAAACCGAGAAGCTGGATGGCCAGGACGTACTGATCCTGTCTGAAGGCGACATTCTCGCCATCGTCGAAGAATAATCCGGTTCATCAACTTTAAAGGAAGATAAACAATGGCAGCTAAAGACGTAAAATTTGGTAACGACGCCCGCGTTAAAATGCTGAAAGGCGTAAATATCCTGGCTGACGCCGTCAAGGTAACCCTGGGTCCGAAAGGCCGCAACGTGGTGCTGGACAAGTCCTTCGGTGCGCCCAACATCACTAAAGACGGCGTATCCGTGGCCAAGGAAATCGAGCTGGAAGACAAGTTCGAGAACATGGGTGCCCAGATGGTGAAGGAAGTGGCTTCCAAGGCCAACGATGAGGCCGGTGACGGCACCACCACTGCTACTGTACTGGCTCAGTCTATCGTTAACGAAGGCCTCAAGGCCGTGGCCGCCGGCATGAACCCCATGGATCTGAAACGCGGTATCGACAAGGCCGTTGCTCAGGCCGTGATCGAGCTGAAAGCCCTGTCCGTACCCTGCAAAGACACCAAAGCCATTGCTCAGGTAGGCACCATCTCTGCCAACTCCGATGAAAAAGTCGGTACCCTGATTGCCGAAGCCATGGAAAAAGTGGGCACCGACGGTGTGATTACTGTGGAAGAAGGCCAGGGCCTGGAAGACGAGCTGGATGTGGTAGAAGGCATGCAGTTTGACCGCGGCTACCTGTCTCCTTATTTCATCAACAAGCAGGAAACCGGCACCGTTGAGCTGGATGATCCCTTCATTCTGCTGGTTGACAAGAAAGTGTCCAATATTCGCGAACTGCTGCCGGTACTGGAAGGGGTGGCCAAGCAGTCCAAGCCGCTGCTGCTGGTTGCCGAAGACGTGGAAGGCGAAGCCCTGGCCACTCTGGTAGTGAACAACATGCGTGGCATCGTGAAAGTGGCCGGTGTTAAAGCCCCGGGCTTTGGCGACCGCCGCAAGGCCATGCTGCAGGATATCGCCATTCTGACCGGCGGTACTGTTATCTCCGAAGAAGTGGGCATGGAGCTGGAAAAAGCGACTCTGGAAGATCTGGGCCGTGCCAAGCGCGTGGTGATCAGCAAAGACAACACCACCATCATCGACGGTGTGGGTGAAGCCGAGGCCATTAACGCCCGTGTAGCGCAAATTCGCCAGCAAATTGAAGAGTCTTCTTCCGATTACGACCGCGAGAAACTGCAGGAGCGCGTGGCCAAGCTGGCCGGCGGTGTTGCCGTGATCAAGGTGGGTGCTGCCACCGAAGTGGAAATGAAAGAGAAGAAAGCTCGCGTCGACGACGCCCTGCACGCTACCCGTGCAGCCGTTGAAGAAGGCGTGGTGCCCGGTGGTGGCGTTGCGCTGGTGCGTGCCGCTTCCAAGCTGGCCAGCCTGACCGGTGACAACGAAGATCAGAACGTGGGTATCAAGGTGGCCCTGCGCGCCATGGAAGCCCCGCTGCGTCAGATTGTTACCAACGCCGGCGAAGAAGCTTCCGTAGTGGTATCCAAGGTGAAAGCCTCCGAAGGCAACCAGGGTTACAACGCCGGTAACGACACCTACGGCGACATGCTGGAAATGGGTATTCTGGATCCCACCAAAGTAACCCGTTCCGCACTGCAGTTCGCTGCTTCCGTAGCCGGCCTGATGATCACCACTGAAGCCATGGTGACCGAACTGCCGAAAGACGATGCCCCGGCCATGCCTGACATGGGCGGCATGGGTGGTATGGGTGGCATGATGTGATTTAAGTCACATTATTGCCTGCCGGATTATTCCTGCATCAGAAACCGGACCGAAAGGTCCGGTTTTTTTATGTCTTCTTGATGGCAGATTTGAATTGCTCTTCTGTTGTCTGGTGTATTTTGGGTATGATGACCGGTGTTTTTATCGTTCACATCAGCCAGGTGAAACACCATGAAGCACATCGCTGTTATGATTTTGTGTCTGATATCATGGGGAACGCTGGCCCGGGAGCCGGTTATACTCAGTATTTCCGGTAGCATGACACAAGATGGCCATCATCATGAGCTGGCAGAATTTACGCTGTCTCAACTGCAGGCTCTGCCCGGGAAAGAAATCACAACCCAGCATCCCTGGTCTGAACAGCTCCATACCTACAGAGGCGCAGATTTATCAGCCCTGCTGGCGAATTTGTTTGCCGGACAAGATATTCATACTTTGTATCTGCAGGCTCTGAACGGCTTCAGTGTCGCCGTTGACTGGCAGCAGCTGGCTCCTTATCAACCCGTGCTGGCCTGGAGTGAGGATGGCGTTATCATGAGCCGGCGCAATAAAGGTCCGTTATGGCTGATGCTGCCTTATCATCGTCTGTCTGAAATACAGCAGGCTGAATTTTTGCACTATATGGCCTGGCAGCTCAGACATATCACAGTAAAAACGGCACTTCAGTGAAAAGATTGTTTATTCCTGTTCCCGGCACGGATCCGCTGGGGGCTTCACATTCGGTTAAACGGGCGCTCATAGTGCTGCTTGCACTGTGCATGCTGCTATTTGGTCTGGGGGCCGCATATTCTTTGCAGAATATACGCCAGCACAGCACCTTGCTGGAGCAGCGTAACTATGAACTGCCCTGGTCACTGATGCAGCTGAAGCTGGAAATGAACCGTTTTCTTGATGGTGTACGGCTGCTTCATGCCGGTGCTATCAGCCACGATGAACTGATGCTGCGTTACGATATTTTATGGAGCCGAACACCGGTGCTGCTCAGCCAGCAGCTGAAAGACACGCTGACTGACAGACCTGATCTATGGCAGCTTATTCAGCAGATTGAAGACAGGGTTCGTGGCATGGAGCCGCTGGTCAAGGCGATTCGTCCCGGTGAGCCCGGCTATCAGTTGCTGTTGGCGGAACTCAGCCCTTATGCCGAGCCGCTGGCCCGTACCATGACGGCCACCATGCACAGTAACGTGCTTTTTTATGCGGAATATGACCAGGCCTACCGTGAGCTGGGCCGGCAATTGTATATCTGTATTGTGAGTCTTGCCGTCTGCGGCGTGCTGCTGCTGTTTATGCTGGCCATGGAATTATGGGGATACCGTAAGCGTCTGCTGCATGATCCGCTCACTGGTCTGCCCAATCGTTTTTCGCTGCACTATCGGCTGGAGCATTTAATTGCCCGTCAACGGCCTTTTAGCCTTACCCTGATTGAGCTGGAAGAGGTGGCCCGCATTCGCCAGCAGTTCGGTTTTGAAGTGGCAGACAGGTTACAGCAGATACTGGCACAGCGGTTACGGCAATGTCTTCTATCCGGCGAGCATTTATCGGCTTACGGGCGTGATGGTCTGATTGTGACAACAGAGGGTATGCTGGAGCTGGCAGAAATTCGCGCTCAGCTTACCCGAATCCGCCAGAAGCTGATCACTGCGGAAAACATCAGCGGCCATGACTTTTACCCTACGCCTCAGATAGGCGTCGTATTATATCCGGCTGATGCTGACAATATGGTGGATCTGCTGGCTCGTGTTGAGCTGGCGCTGGAGCTGTGCCGGCGGGATCAGCTGCCTTATGTGATTTTTGACTCATCACTGCTGAAAGATGCCGAGCGCCGGCAACAGTTGGCGCGGGATTTGCCTGCGGCACTGGCAAGTGACAGTCTGACACTGCAGTTCTATCCACTGGTTACGCCGTCCGGGGAATGTGCCGGGCTGAGGTTGTCGCTGCAATGGCGGCATCCCCGTTTTGGTGAAGTGGCCGGCAGCGAGCTGCAGCGTATGACAGAGCAGTATCAGCTGTCGGAGCGGCTGCTGCTATGGGCAGTCAGTCGTCTTGCCGAGCGCTTACCCGAGTGGCGAATGTTTAATTCAGCGCTGTTTATTTCGCTGCCGTTACCGCTGTCGGTGTTGCGCGCGTCGTTGAGCGAGCGGCTTACCAACCTGCTTGAACGCCACGGTCTGGGAGGAGACGCGCTGATAATGGAGCTGACAGAGGCTGAACTGCAGCAAGCCGGCCAGCAGGCAGAGGCAGTGCTGACGGCACTGCAGCAGCAGGGCATAAGGGTGATGCTGACAGAGTTTGGATCCGGATGCTCACAATGGGGGCAACTGGTGCAATTGCCCTTGAGCTGGCTGCAGCTGGATGCGTTCTGGTGCAGTGGTATTGAGCAGCGCGCCGGCGCCAGAGAGCAGCTTACCCGTTTGTTTGAGCTGGCCCGGGTGCTTAAGCTGCCGGTATTGTGTTGTGGTATCAGTTCGGCAGCAGAAGCCGGTCTGGTTACCACCATGGAGGGCTGCACGTTGTTGCAGGGACCTTATGTCAGTCCGTCTCTGGAAGCCATGGAAGTACGGGAATGGCTGGAGCACAGAGGAGGCCCCGCCAGACTGACCGACTTCGAACTTAGTCCAGACGCATAAACTGACTCAGTGTGGAAGCCAGCAGCTGAATTTTGTGCACCATACGTGCCAGTAACGCCTGATACTCTTCCTCTGAGCAGGAAGACAGCATCTCCAGCTCATCAGCCAGCTCTGCTACATAGGGCATAAAGTGATCGGCATGCGTAGTGAACTGGCTGTCTTCGCTCAGCACAGCACTGAACCTGGCCTGGCCCTTGGTGCGCAGGGCGGTGAGCTTTTTATCGGCATCTATGGCCTGATGGTACAGCTCTTTCAGCGTATCGTTCAGCCGATCTATTACCGAGTCGTGCATAATGTTTCCTTAACTGGGTTGCAGAATTAAATCAATAGGGGTTTTGCTGACTTCACCGCCAATTTCACGTACCAGGCGGGGCACCAGAAAGCCCGGCAGTCGTGCCAGCAGTCCGGCCATCAGTGCCCTGGCTTTGTCATCGCTCACGGCAAAATGAGCGGCTCCGGCTACTTTATCGAGCTGATGCAGGTAATAAGGCAGCACACCCGCAGCAAACAGACGTTCCGACAGTGCTTCCAGGGTGTCGGTATTGTCATTCACGCCGGCCAGCAGCACGCTCTGGTTCAGCAGAGTGATGCCGGCACGCTGCCAGCTGTGCAGCCGGGCAGCCAGATCATCGTCAATTTCGTTGGCATGGTTAATGTGCAGCACCAGTACTGGCCGCAGCCGGCTTTGGCTCAGCCGCTCACGCAGGGCCTCGGTCAGCCGTGCCGGTATGACCACCGGCAGCCGGCTGTGAATACGCAGTCGCTTCAGGTGCGGTATGGTTTCGAGCTCGTTCAGCAGGGCGGCAATATGCTCGTCCTTGGCCATTAAAGGATCACCGCCGGAGAGGATCACCTCGTTAATTTCAGGGTGAGCTGCAATATAGTCTGCCGCCGGTTGCCAGCCGCCCTGGCCCGGGCTGTTATCTTCATAGGGAAAATGACGGCGGAAACAATAGCGGCAGTTCACCGCGCAGCCACCGCGCAGCACCAGCAGCACGCGGGAGCGGTATTTATGCAGCAGGCCGGGCAGGGCGCTGTCGTGCTCATCCAGCGGATCGGTAATAAAGCCGGGTACTTCGGTGAACTCATCGACAAGAGGCAGTACCTGGCGCAGCAGCGGATCGTCTGGATCACCCGGACGCATTTTGTCGGCAAAAGGGCGGGGCACCCGCATGGAAAACAACTTGCGGGCGGCAAAGCCTTCCTGCCAGGGCGTGTTGTCCAGACCAAGATAGTCCAGCAGCTGCTCGGGTCTGGTAAAGGCGCGGGCCAGCTCTTTTTGCCAGGGAATATGTAATTCGCCCGCGTTTAGGGGTATCATTGCCGGCATTTTCTGCAACTCTGTCAATCTACGAGGGTAAAATGGCCTCTTATAGTACCAATGAATTCAAGTCCGGTCTCAAGATTATGCTGGACGGCGAGCCTTGCGCCATTATCGAGAACGAATTCGTTAAGCCCGGCAAAGGTCAGGCCTTCAACCGCGTAAAAATTCGCCGCCTGCTCAATGGCAAGGTGCTGGAAAAAACCTTTAAGTCCGGCGACAGCGTAGAAGCTGCCGACGTAATGGACGTGGAGCTGGCCTATCTTTATAACGATGGCGAGTTCTACCATTTCATGAATAACGATACATTTGAGCAGATTGCTGCCGATGAAAAGGCGGTAGGTGATACCAAGCTGTGGCTGAAAGAGCAGGATGTATGCACCCTGACTCTGTGGAATAACGCTGCCATTTCCGTGACACCGCCAAACTTTGTTGAGCTGGAAGTGGTAGAAACCGATCCGGGCCTGAAAGGTGACACTGCCGGTACCGGCGGCAAGCCTGCTACCCTGAGCACAGGTGCCGTGGTGCGGGTGCCGCTGTTTATTCAAATCGGTGAAGTGCTGCGTGTAGATACCCGCTCCGGCGAATACGTGTCCCGCGTAAAATAAGCTTTGGCTTTACATATAAAAAAGGCGCCTTTGGGCGCCTTTTTTATTGTAAAGCAGCTGTAAGCTATCAGCCTGTCTCTTAGTCACAAGTCGAGTCCATGGAACAACTCATAGGACTCGACGTAATTCATCAGGGTGAACCAGCCACTCCATAGCGCTTTCGTTCCTACCCGACCATTCCTGGCGGTGTTATGCCAGCGGCCAAGTCGGGCCAGAGCATAATAGGCCCAGTACAGCGAAGGGGGATGTGTCGGGAAGGCTGCCTTCTTCTCTGTCTTACGCCAGAGCAATCGCCATGCAATCGGGGGCAGCAGGCATTCGCAGCTCACCGCTTTTGCATCTTCCCGATTCTGCGCCACTTCTTTCAACTGCATCAAGCGAACGGCGATGAACGCTTTCACCACCGCTATCCGGCGCAGGTTTTCCCGAGTCTGCATGCGCACGTCTTCCACCTTGGTGCCTTCGGATTTCCACACCCGATGGAACTCCTCAATTCGCCAGCGTAGCTCATAAAAACGGACAATACGCAGGGCGGCTGCGGCATCAGGCAGCGGCTCTGATGTATACAGGATCCACTGCAATGGGTCTTTCCTGTCCTGATCGACTTCCTGACAGTACACCACGTTCAACGTCAGGGTTTTCTCCGCGTTGGCGCGTTGTGGCTTTTTGATGGTCAGCTGGGTATAGCTCAAGGCTACATGGGCGGTTCGGGCCGGTCGTCCACCTCGCTGAGCCACATAGACCTGGTAACACGCCACGGGCTTCAGTGCCTGCAGCACATCATGCAGTTTGCCTGTCGAGGTCTCGTCGTCGAGGACATTACGGTTATCGGAGGCGCGCACCACAAAGCGATGTTGATGCTGCTGCTGGTAAGCGAGATATTCATAGATATCAGCCTCCCGGTCACACACATCGATGATATGGCTCATGTCATTAACTCGGCCGGCCAGTGTTTCCATACCGCGTTGCCATTTATAGCTTTCTTTTTTAGTCCGTTCACGACACTGCAGCTGATGACCTTTTCCGGTTTGTTTCTGCTCACGGTGCCAGTAATACTGGTTAGCCAACCCAATCACGCACTCATTATCGGCATCCAGCATCAGCGTGGAATGGGCATAGAGGGTTCTGCCTTTGGCTGAGGCTTTCTTGTTACTGGCGGAGTTGACCTCGCCCAGCTCCTCACGCACCGCATGCTTGTAGCTGAGTCCGGTGGTGTCCTGTAACGCCAGCACCAGCGGGCGCACTGAGGCAATGGCAAGGGTACGTTCAAACCCGGCGTCAGCAATGGTGTCCGGTGAAATCACCTCGTTGCGAATAAAACGGTATGCCCCTTCAATGCTGGCAGGATCGACCGCAGCCTCGGCAACAGAGCCGTCAGCGCGTGCCGCCATGTCTGCCGCCATCTTGGTCAGTCTTCTGGTTCGACGGGGGTCACCCAGCCTGGCATTTCCGAAAATCAATGTTGCCCACTGGGTTGGATCGGCTTCAAACATGGCACGCTCTTTGAGTCAAAATGCCATTAGATCATAGTGATAGGGCGTTTGAGAATAACATTAGGTGGAAAAGGTTGGCCGTAGTGCACTACTGCCAACCTTTTATTTTCAATTGATGTCAAGAAAAACTTGTGACTAAGAGACAGGCTATCAGCTTTAAGCTGTAAGTCAAACACGACTCCCGTGCCTGTGAGCTCGGAGGCCTGTATAAACCGGGCCACAATGAGCCCGATTGCTGACAGATGACGGTGATTTTCTTACAGCTGACAGCTTACCGCTTATAGCTGTTATTCTTTGCCGTAAACGTTGTTTTCCTGCTCGCGCACGCGAATAAAGGTGGTGCGCTTGGTCAGTTCTTTCAGACGCTGGGCACCCACATAGGTGCAGGTAGAGCGCACGCCGCCGAGCACGTCGTTCACTGTGTTGTCGACCGGACCACGGTAGGCCAGTTCAACGGTTTTACCTTCCGCTGCGCGGTATTTGGCTACACCGCCGGCGTGCTTGTCCATGGCGCTGGCAGAGCTCATGCCGTAGAACTTCATAAATTGCTGGCCGTCACGCTCAATCAGCTCGCCACCGCATTCTTCATGGGCCGCCAGCATACCGCCCAGCATCACGAAGTCGGCACCGCCGCCAAAGGCTTTGGCGACATCGCCGGGGCAGGTGCAGCCGCCGTCACCGATGATCTGACCGCCCAGACCGTGGGCCGCATCGGCACACTCGATAATGGCCGACAGCTGAGGGTAGCCCACGCCGGTTTTAACACGGGTGGTGCACACTGAGCCGGGGCCAATGCCTACTTTAACAATGTCGGCACCGCACAGGATCAGCTCTTCCACCATTTCACCGGTCACCACGTTGCCGGCAATAATGGTGTGCTTGGGGCACTGCTCACGCACACGGGAGACAAAAGAAGCAAAGTGCTCGCTGTAGCCGTTGGCCACGTCAATGCAGATAAAGCCCAGGTCATCAGACAGCGCCAGAATTTGCTGCAGTTTTTCAAAGTCTTTATCTGAAGTGCCGGTAGAGACAATAACGTGCTCAAGCACATCGGTGCCGGACTCGGTAACAAAGGCCTGCCATTGTTCTACGGTGTAGTGTTTGTGAACCGCGGTCAGCATGTCATGACGGGCCAGGGCTCGGGCCATTTCAAAAGTGGCGACTGTGTCCATGTTGGCGGCGATCACCGGTACGCCAGACCAGCGGCGACCTGAATGCTTAAAGGTGAACTCCCTGTTCAGCTCGACCTGAGCACGGCTGTTAAGGGTGGAGCGCTTGGGGCGAAACAGCACATCCCTAAAGCCCAGTTTCAAGTCTTCTTCGATACGCATTGGTATTACCTCAGTAAATGACAGGCACAAAAAAACCGGGGGTTTTTTAGGCCCCCGGTTTTAGGCATTCTAGCCACGACGAACTTTTTTGCAACTATTCCTGACCTTTAGTTCAGATATTTTATTGCGGGAGTGTCAGTCAAGGCCAAAACCATCTTGTTACTTTGCTCTGCACTGGCCATTCACAGGGGGTTTGACGTTGCTTTTGCGAGGGAAGTGCTGCTGACAACAATGCTCACCCAGGAAGAGTAAGGGCTTTTGTTCTGGTTAAAATTGCGTCATTATTGGAAAAACCACAGGGTGAGGACGGCGTCATGTTCAGGATCACAGGATTGGATCATCTGGTGTTGCGGGTGCGTAATCCGCAGCGCATGCTGAATTTTTACTGCAAGGTACTGGGGTGCACCCTGGAGCGGGAAAAAGCTGATATCGGGCTGTATCAGCTGCGAGCCGGCGATCAGCTGATCGATTTGGTCGACATTCGCGGTCCTCTTGGGGGCGAAGGAGAAGCGGCGGATCATTGCCGGGCCAATATGGATCATTTCTGTTTGCGTATCGATCCTTTCGAGCCTGATGCCTTGCTCAATTACCTTAGTTTGTCCGGCGCTATCTGTGAGCGTCCGGCCATGCGTTATGGTGCTCAGGGAGAAGGGCTGTCTATTTACCTGTTTGATCCTGAAGGCAACCAGATCGAGCTGAAAGGAGATACAAAGGCTGCCAGTCAAGACTGATTCCGGATACACTCGCCATTTTTACCGAGTGCATTTTTATGACGATACCTGCCTGGTCTCCCACCGCCGATGTCACCCTGCTGCGCCGGCGTGCCGAATTGCTTTCCGGGATCCGTGACTTCTTTGCCAAACGCGGCGTACTGGAGGTAGATACGCCTACCATGGCGGCGGCGGGCGTGACGGATCTGCATCTGGAAAACTTTGTCACTCATTTTGTCGGGCCGGGCATGGCACAGGGTCAGCAGCTCTACCTGCAGACGTCGCCGGAATTTCATATGAAACGACTGCTGGCGGCCGGCAGCGGGCCTATCTACCAAATCTGTAAGTCTTACCGTAACGAAGAGTCAGGCCGCTTGCATAATCCCGAATTTACCATGCTGGAGTGGTACCGGCCCGGCTTTGATCATCACAAACTGATGGATGAAATGGCTGAGCTGCTGCAAGGAGTGCTGGGTTGTGCTGTACCGGAGCGTATCAGTTATGCCGGTGTGTTTGAGCGTATTTTGGGCGTCTGCCCGCTGACCGCGACGCTTGATGAATTACGTGAGGCCGGCAAGGGGCTGGGAGCTGATGATTTACTGGCGCAGGAAAAAGATCGCGATACCCTGCTGCAGCTGTTGTTTGCCTTTGGGGTTGAACCTGTGATTGGCCAGACAGCGCCCTGTTTTGTGTATGACTTTCCTGCCAGTCAGGCGGCACTGGCGCGCATTAATCCGTCTGATACCCGGGTGGCAGAGCGCTTTGAGGTATATTTTAAAGGCATAGAGCTGGCCAATGGGTTTCATGAACTGACCAATGCGGCCGAGCAGCGCGCCCGCTTTGAGCAGGATAATGATTTGCGCAGGGCGCGGGGTCTTGCTGTCAAGCCGGTGGATGAATACCTGCTGGCGGCATTGCAGGCTGGCCTGCCCGACTGTGCCGGTGTGGCGCTGGGCATAGACCGGCTGATGATGCTGGCGCTGGGAGCAGACCGGCTGGAGCAGGTGATCGCCTTTCCGGTCACCCGAGCGTAAAACTTCAGCTTTAAGTTTTAAGCTGTCAGCTATAAGCAGGTCGGTGTGGAGCGCAGTTACGGCGCCGTGATTGCAAGCACCGCTGTGTTGCTTACAGCTTCCAGCTGATCGCTTACAGCTCCCCTCTAAGGGGCCGGCGGGTAGTTCTCGAGCAGCTCGGCAACCTGCTGATAAATATGCTCCCGGCGGTCCCGGCCGCGACTGCCGTCACTCGGAAAAGCATCGGGGTGGCGGCTGGTCCAGACCACCTTGCCGGTGTCAGGCTGAGTCAGTCGCAGCACCAGATGCAGCTCCCGGCGGGCACCGTAAATCCGCTCTTCCTCCCAGAAGCCATTACGGCCAAACATATTGGGCATGGTGGTCAGCAGGCGCATCTCTTCGTCCAGCCGGTAGTCGAGCCATAACGAGGCCAGCGGTGCTTCTGTAACGGCCAGGCCGCTAACGGGTAACAATGCCCTGGCAGCATCGGCAATGCGGGCACCGTCCAGCGAGGTGGTGTCCATGTCCGGGCTCAGAGCCACTGTGTTAAAACGGCTGAAGTCGGCTTCTTCAGAATAATCGTAAGGGGCGGCACAGCCGCTCAGCAGCCATATCAGAGCCAGTATTCTTATCATCATTGCCTCCCATCAGGCCGGGTTATCGGCATCAGCGGTCGTGAATGTGCGGCCATGCTCTCCCACCAGGCGAATATCCACCTGCTGGTGCGGAATGCGAATATCGTGGCGGCGCAGTCGCTCCAGCAGCAAATTGTGCAGTTCGTGGGTCATGGGCATGCGGTGGCCCATGTCGTTCACATAGACCCGTACTTCATACACCAGCGCCGAGTCGGTCAGCTCCACCAGAAAGGCTTCAGGCACCGGGTTATCAAGGATCAGGCTGCATTCGGCAATGGCGTCCTGCAGCAGCTGCTGCACCGTCTCCACATCCGCATCGAGCCGTACCCGTACATAGAGTTTGACCCGGGTAATGGCATCGGACAGGGACCAGTTGACAAACTGCTCGGTAATAAAGGCCTTGTTAGGCACGATAATTTCCCGTCTGTCCCAGTCCACTATGGTGGTGGCCCGGGTTTTGATTTTGGAAATGGTGCCGGTGAGATCGCGAATGGTAACGGTGTCACCGATTCGAATGGGCTTTTCAAACAAAATGATCAGGCCCGACACAAAGTTGGCAAAGATTTCCTGAAGACCAAAACCCAGCCCTACCGACAGCGCCGCCACCAGCCATTGCAGCTTGGACCAGTCAATGCCCAGCATGGCAAAGGTGGCAAAGGCCCCGAACAGCAGCACCAGATATTTGGAAATGGTGGTAATGGCAAAGCCGGTACCCGGTGACAGATTAAGATGCTGCAGCACACTCAGCTCCATCAGCCCCGGCAGGTTGCGGGCGGTGATCAGGGTTAATACCATCAGAAAAACGGCAAGCACCAGATCTTTCAGGGAAATGGGCACCAGGGTATCTTCGCCGGCCAGACTGCTGGACACATGCCAGACTTCAATGCTGTCGAGAAAACTGAAGGCGGTGTTGATCTCGGACCACAGTAACATCAGGGTCAGAATATAGCCCAGCATCAGCACCGAGCGCAGCAGCCCCAGAGACTGAGCGCTGATGGCATCCAGATCCACCTCGGCCACAGCGGCGGCTTCCGCTTCCGGGCTGGGAGGCGTCTCCTGAGGCTCGTCCCGCTCTTTCTCCTTGCGCTGAGCCAGGATCTCGGCGCGTCTTGCCTTGGCACGCTCAAAGGCCAGCCGCCGGCGCTGCAGCAGCATCCAGCGGCGAACCGAATAATAAGCCATCACAAAGCCCAGCCCGGCCAGCACCGAGACTTCCAGCTGGCGCAGCAGAGTGTGGGCGGTAAACAGATAGCCCATGATGGCAGCGGCACCGGCCAGCAGCGGTGCCGTGATCAGCAGCCCCCACAGCAGATGATTGGCCAGGGTCAGGTGTTCCTTTTTGGGAGCGGAGACCAGCAGCGGCATGTCCTGACGGTATAACCGCCAGGAAAACAGGCTGATCATCACACTGATGTAAATAAAGGCCAGCCGGCCAAGGGTGTCATAAAGGGAAAACTCCCTGAACTCCCGGGCGGTGTAAAACAGCAGCAACATCGGCAGCAAACTCAGCATCAGAGTGCGGAATTGCCGCCAGACCCGGCGTACCTGCTCGGCGGGAAGATTGAAGTGCATCACCAGCAGGCCCTTGGGCAGGGTCAGGTTACCAATGAGCAGCAAAATAAATACCGGCAGCATCAGCGCCCGCAGCGCTTCGGCCAGGGACACCACAATGGGAGAGGCCAGTGGTGAGTCGATGGCATGAGACAGCAAAGACAACAGCGCGGTAATGGGCAGGGCGGTAAGCACACTCAGCAGCAGGGTATTAAAGGTGTAACCGTATTTGTCCTGAGTGACATTACCGATGCGCGGGCTGATGCGCGCCAGATAATCGCGCAGGCTGCGCCGGCTGAGCAGCCACAAATACAGCACCACCATGGAGCTGATGCCATAAAGCGTCAGGCTCGCTCCTCCCTGCTGCTGCAGCGCGCGGGGCAGGGCGGTCCAGGTGGCGGTACGGGTCAGCCAGTCCAGGGTTTCCATCAGGGCCGCAGGAAAATTACTGTCTACCGGGCGCAGATCCGGCAGCCAGAACAACCGCTCTTCGGTCAGGGCCCGAATTTCTTCCAGCTGACCATTTTGCCGGCTGTAGGCTACCTTGAGCCGGGTTTGTTCATGAATTTCATTATCGGTAACCGCCAGCAGCCGTTCCAGCAGGCGGGCCCGGGTAGTGAGCAGTTCATCAAGCAACAATTGCTGCTCTTCGCTCAGGCTCTGCTCCAGGGTCAGCAACCGGTTGCGGTAGCTGTTATTGGCAAGATCATCAAAATCTTCCTGATAGCCATATCTGTCTACCCGGCTCTGCACGATGCGGGCTTCCAGCTGGTGCAGCGGGTAGGGAGCGGGCAGTTCGCTCAGGCGATTACGCAGGTTCTCACCAAAACCGCGGCTCACTTCCAGCCATTCCAGCTGTTCTTTCAGGTTGTTTTTAAGGGTGCTGAGTTCGTTAACGGCACTTTCTACCGCCTGATTTTCCAGCTGTAAAGACTCTATGGTACGGCTGCGCTCGGCCAGGGTAACGGAAAGCTGCTGATTGCGCTCCTGCTCTCGGGCAAGCAGGGGGGAGTCAGTTTCTACTTCGTCCAGTAACCGTTCGCTTTCAGCAATGGCGGCTTCCGTAGTAGCCCGGCGCAACTCATTCTGCCGGTTTTGCAGGGCATCTATGTAATTGTCGAGATCGGTCAGCCGGAATTGCAGTATGTCCAGCCGCAGCTTGTTGAGAGTATCCCGGTTACCCGCCGACAGCTGCTCCAGCTCCAGCATCTGAATACGCCGCTGTAGTGCCTGCTCGCGAACCATGCTGAGAATGCGGTTAGCATTTTGCTGGCGGCTAGGGTTTTCGGTAAATTGCTGCTGATCCAGATTTTGCTGAGTCTGGCGTAGCTGCTGGCGCAGTTCGTCGAGCTGACTGTGAACGCCACTATTGCTCAGCTCCTGCAGGTTCAGGGTGTTGGTCAGCTCTTCCCGCTGGCGGCGCAGCTCAAGCCGGCGGGCCTGAGCATCTACCAGCGCCTGATCCAGATCCACGCCGTCGAGCAGCGGAATATTTTCGGTGGAGGTGCCTTTAAGTCCGGCTTTTTGTTGCTCCAGTTTTTTCAGTGCCGCCGGATATTCTTCCATAAACTGGCGCAGGCTGTCGGTCTGACTGCGGTAGCGCTCTCCTTCCCGTACCAGCTGCAGCGCCTGATTATAACTGTCGCGCAGCTTTTGCAGCTCAGGCTTGTCTCCTTCCGGAACTTCCTTCAGCAAGGCTTCTATATCGGCTACGCTTTGATCTGCCGGCACCGGGGCCGGCAGCAACAACAGCATAAAAAACAGCAGTACAGGGGCAAACACGGCAACCTCTCTCAGCGGGGCTGGATTAATCAGGGTTGAACAAGACGACCGAACTCGGTGCCCATGCGGGTGCTGGTGCCGGGAGTGAGTGTTTCACTCAGCGTGACGGCATCTGGCCCGAATAAACACACTACCGTGCTGCCCAGCTTGAACCGGCCCATTTCATCACCTTTGGCCAGGCGCGGAGCCGTATCAGCATTATAGTCCCAGCGTTGCACTCGTTTGCCCGGCGGCGGCGTCACGGTGCCGGCCCAGACGGTTTCAATGCTGGCCACTATGGTGGCCCCCACCAGCACCATGGCCATAGGGCCGGCGCTGGTATCAAAAATACACGCCACCCGCTCGTTGCGGGCAAACAGCTCCGGTACGCGAGAAGCGGTGAGCGGGTTGACCGAAAACAGTTCGCCGGGCACATACACCATGGTCTTGAGCACGCCGTCCAGCGGCATATGAATGCGGTGATAGTCTTTGGGAGCCAGATAAATGGTGGCAAAGTCACCGTTCATAAAGGGCGCAGCCAGCGCCTTGTCGCCACCGAGCAGGGTGCGGGCACTGAAGTCATGGCCCTTGGCCTGAATAATACGGCCCTGCTCAATGGGTGCCAGCTGGCTGATGGCACCGTCTACCGGCATGGCCAGCACCTCGTCGCCCGGTACCAAAGGGCGCGCGTCTTCTTTCAGCGGGCGGGTAAAAAATTCATTAAAGCTTTTATAGTGTTCCGGCTCGCTGTAAGCAGCTTCGCTCATGTCCACCTTATAGCGGCGAATAAATTGTTTGATCAGCCACTGGGTCAGAGCACCGGCCTCGGCGGCGGCGAGTTTGCCCACCAGGCGTGACAGAGCGTGCTTGGGTAACAGGTATTGCAGCAGAATTTTCAGATGATCTTTCATTGTGATTGAGTACCGTCAGGAATTGGGGTGATAGCGATCAGGCTTGTCGGCCATGGCATCCATAATGCGGTGATAGCTGTCCAGCCGCTCTGCATGAATACGGCCCTCGGCCGCAGCCTGCTGCAGCAGGCAGCCCGGATCGCTGCCGTGCTTGCAGTCGCGAAAGCGGCAGCCGCCCAGATAATCGCGAAACTCACGAAAACACCAGGCCACCCGCTCGGGAGCCAGATGCCAGAGAGAAAACTCGCGAATGCCGGGAGAGTCGATAAGTGAGCCGCCGGTGGCAAAATGATAGAGCCGGGCCGTGGTGGTAGTGTGCTGACCCAGACCGGAGTTATCGGATACGGCACCGGTTTGTGCTTCCACCTCAGGCATGATGGCGTTTACCAGCGACGACTTGCCCACACCGGACTGACCCACAAAAATACTGGTGTGGCTGCTCAGTGCCTGTTGCAGTTCATTCAGGCCTTCACCGGTGTCACAGCTCACCAGCAGCACCCGGTAGCCAATGTCGCGGTAGCGCTGCAAATCGCGCTCAGCGTCACGGCGCTGTTCGTCGCTCAGCAGGTCCACCTTGTTGAGCACCAGCATGGGTGGCATTTCCACGTCTTCGGCGGCCACCAGATAGCGGTCGATGATATGGCAGCTCAGCTCCGGCAGCACCGCAGATACCACTACTATCTGATCGATATTGGCCGCTACCGGTTTGATGCCGTCGTAATAGTCAGGGCGGGTGAGCACTGTGGTGCGCGGGTGTACTGCTTCCACCACGCCGCTGATGCCCTGCAAGGCCTCTGTGCCGGGCCGCCATACCACATGGTCTCCGGTTACCAGCGAGCCCAGGGTGCGGCGCAGATTGCAGCGATGAATGTTACCGTCACTGTCTTCAATGTCAGCATGCTGACCAAAGCGGCTGATCACCACCCCTTCCTGCGGGGCACCCAGCTGGGTGTCGTCAATGACTTCGGACTGCTGTTTTTTCAGGCGGCGGCTGTGGTTATCGCTAACGCGGCGCTTCTGGCCTTTACTCAGACGTTTCTTCTTGGTCACGCTGTTCCTCGAACCTGTTTTTACTGCCGGCTATGATACACTTTCCCGTTCAACCTTGTCCTTATTTGCCAAGCCGCAGGAACGCAAACCATGACGCAAAGTGCAGAAAACCTGGTATGGATCGATCTGGAAATGACCGGCCTTGATCCCGATGAACACAGAGTGATTGAAATTGCCAGCATAGTGACTGATAAGGATCTCAATATTCTGGCAGAAGGGCCTGTGCTGGCTATTCACCAGAGCGAAGCCGAGCTTGGCAAAATGGACGAGTGGAACGTGAACACTCATACCGGCTCGGGCCTGGTGGCCAGAGTGCAGGCCAGCACCATTACTGAAGATGAAGCAGTGAAACAGACGCTGGCGTTTTTGCGTCAGTGGGTGCCGGAAGGCAGCTCGCCCCTGTGTGGTAACTCCATCGGTCAGGACAGGCGTTTTATGGTGCGGCACATGCCGGCGCTGGAAGCCTTTTTTCACTACCGCAATGTGGATGTGAGCACGGTAAAAGAGCTGGTACGCCGCTGGAAACCGGAACTGCTGGAGCAATTTACCAAAAAAGGCAGTCATCAGGCCCTGGACGATATTCGTGAGTCCATTGCCGAACTGCAGTTCTACCGCCGGCATGTGTTTACCATTTAAACGCAAAACAGCCAAATTTTAGTCGTTTGGCGACAATTTCAGCAAACGGCTAACCTGCTTTAAAAAAGGCTTGCATTCGATCGGTTCGTGCTTATACTACGCCTCCCGTAGCCAAGAGGAATTGCGAAGCAAGCCACTGGTTACAACAGACTGAATACAGTCAGCGCAGGAATAGCTCAGCTGATATTGAGCTTAACCTTGCTGAAGTTGATGAGGGTCGCGTCGCGGCTCCATGCACCAGTTAAAAGTATTACGCGGGAATAGCTCAGCTGGTAGAGCACAACCTTGCCAAGGTTGGGGTCGCGAGTTCGAATCTCGTTTCCCGCTCCAAATTTAAAGCACGGGTTACCAGACCGGTGTTTGAAGCAAGTTAAAATCCACGGGAATAGCTCAGCTTATAGAGCTTGATCTTGCTGACGTTGATGAGGGTCGCGCCGCGGCTCCATGCAAAAGTTAAAAGTTTTATGCGGGAATAGCTCAGCTGGTAGAGCACAACCTTGCCAAGGTTGGGGTCGCGAGTTCGAATCTCGTTTCCCGCTCCAAATTAAAAAGCCGACTTCATAGTCGGCTTTTTGCTTTTCTGAGCCTGCATAATTCGCGTATAAGCCTGCTGCGGCTTCGTATCGTGCTATCAGCGCGCATGCGCAGACATACCTTTATCCACGGCGCGAATAAGGCGGGCGGTTTTTCGGTTTTGCTGTTCCAGCTTGCCGCTCTGCTGCGCCAGTGCCCAGTCAATGTGCTCGCGCACCATATCGTCCACGTTATCACGCTTTTCTTTGAGCGCCTGCACCACCATGGGGCTGGCGGGCGCATTGCCCAGTGCCACGGCAATATTGCGCAGCCAGCGGCGATGACCAATACGGCGAATGGGGCTGCCTTCGGTTACTTTCAGAAAATGGGTTTCGTTCCAGCTGAACAGCTCCAGCAGTTGTGGCGCATGCAGCTGCTTCCTGGGCGCAAAGTCCGGCTCCTGGCTGGCGCCGGCAAAGCGGTTCCAGGGGCAGATTAACTGGCAGTCGTCACAGCCGTAGATGCGGTTGCCCATCAAGGGGCGAAACTCTTGCGGAATGGGGCCGTCCAGTTCAATGGTGAGGTAGGAAATACAGCGGCGGGCATCCACTACATAGGGCTCTACAATGGCCTGGGTAGGGCAAATGGTCAGGCAGGCCACACAATTGCCGCAGCCTTCTTCCACCGGCGAGTCTACCGGCAGCGGCAAATTTACCAGCAGCTCGCCCAGAAAGAAAAAAGAGCCCTGCTCCCGGTTGATCAGCAGCGAATGTTTGCCGGTCCAGCCCAGACCAGCATTGGCTGCCAGCGGCCGCTCCAGCACCGGGGCCGAGTCGACAAAGGGACGGGCCACCAGCTGCTCTGCCCGGCTCTGAATTTTTTCTGCCAGTTTTTTTAGCCGGTTACGTAATACCTTGTGATAATCCCGGCCAAGGGCGTAACGGCTGATGTAACCTTTCTCAGGATCGCTCAGAACATGGGCGATGGCAGCGTGCTCGGGCAAATAACTCATGCGTACCGAAATTACCCGCAGAGTGCCCGGCAGCAGCTCATGGGGGCGGGCGCGCATCATGCCATGGCGCTCCATATACTCCATGTCACCGTGATAGCCCTTTGCCAGCCAGCTGCCGAGCAGGGGCTCTTCACCGGACAAATCGGTCCCGGTAATGCCGGCCTGGTCAAAGCCTAGCTCTGCTGCCCAGAGCTTGATATCGTGAGCCAATGCATCTAAGTCGGGAGTGGTCATGAGCATTACCGGTCTGGAAAAGCCCCATATTCTAACACAAGGGCTCTGGCTGCCGGAGCAGATCCAACAAGGAGAGCGTCAGGCGGCTGCCGCCATGGGCATGGCCATGTTTGAGCTGATGTCCCGGGCCGGGCTGGCGGCCTTTGAACTGGCCCGCCGGCAATGGCCTCAGGCCCGGCACTGGTGGGTATTTTGTGGTGGTGGTAATAACGGCGGTGATGGTTATGTGGTGGCCCGGCTGGCCCGTGCCGCCGGCATTCATGTGCAGCTGGTGCAGATGGGCGATGCCGAAGCCCTCAGCGGAGATGCCGCCACCGCGCGGGATCATTACCGGGCTGACGGCGGAGCCATCGAGCAGCTGGGGGCGCTGCAGGGAACACCCGATCTGGTGATCGACGCCTTGCTCGGCACCGGCCTCAGCGGCACGCCCAGGGGCGTAGCCCTGCAGCATATTGCGGCCATTAACCGGCTGAATGTGCCCGTGCTGGCCATGGATGTGCCATCCGGTCTGTGTGCCGGCACCGGCTGTATTCCTGCCGAGGCGGTATCCGCTCATACCACCATCAGCTTTGTGGGTCTGAAAACCGGCCTGCTGACCGGGCGCGGACCAGACGTGTGCGGACATGTTTGCCTGGCGGACCTGGGTATTCAGCACCGGCTGCCGTCAATGCCGGTTGTTGAACTGTTACACTGGCATACCCAGCGAAAGGCACTGCCAGCGCGCCGCCGGGGAGCGCACAAAGGAGAAACCGGCCGCTTGCTGGTGGCTGGCGGTTATGCCGGTATGAGCGGAGCTATTCGCCTAGCCGGTGAAGCGGCGCTGCGCTGTGGCACCGGTCTGGTGCGGCTGGTGAGCCATGCCAGCCATGTGCACTGGCTGAACCTGACCCGGCCCGAGCTGATGACCGCCACCTTTCCGGAGTTTAGCCAGTGGCATTGGTGTGATGCGCTGGTGACAGGCCCGGGGCTTGGCCGCAATGACTGGAGCCGGGCATTGATGACGGCAGCGCTGAATGCCGGCAAACCCATGGTGATCGATGCCGATGCCCTGCATTTGCTGCAGGGCAAAGCACCGGTACAGGCAGTATTAACCCCTCACTCCGGTGAGGCCGCCGCTTTGCTGGGGTGTACGGCTGCTGAAATAGAAACCAACCGATTGGCGGCGGTGCAAGAGCTGCGGGAACAAACCGGAGCCGTTGTGGTCCTGAAAGGAGTAGGAACCCTGATTGCCGGCCCCAGTGGCACAGCACTGTGCCCTCATGGTAATCCGGGCATGGCATCGGGGGGTATGGGAGACCTGTTATCTGGTATAATCGGCGCTTTTCTGGCCCAGGGGCTTGCGCCGGAAAGTGCCGCCCGTCTGGGGGTATGTCTGCATGCCTGTGCCGGCGACATGGCCGCCGCACAGGGCATGACCGGCATGCTGGCATCAGATTTGCTTTACCCTGTAAGAAGCCTTATCAATCAAACGGATGATTATGACAACAATAAGCCTGACACTGGCCGATGAGGCCGCCACTCTGGCTTTGGGCAAGGCCCTTGCCCAAAGCAGTGATACTGCCTGTGTCATTTTTCTGCATGGTGAACTGGGAGCGGGAAAAACAACCTTCAGCCGGGGAGTGATTCAGGCGCTGGGGCATACCGGCAAGGTAAAAAGTCCTACTTACACTCTGGTGGAGCCTTATCAGTGCGGTGAACGTGCCGTCTATCATTTTGATCTCTATCGTCTGGCGGATCCGGAAGAGCTGGAGTACATGGGCATTCGTGATTACTTTACCGGCAACAGCCTGTGTCTGGTGGAGTGGCCGGAGCGGGGCGCAGGGATGCTGCCTCAGGCCGATCTGGATATTACTCTCAGCTATGACGGTGATGGCCGTGTGGCAATGCTAACTGCCCATACCGACACCGGCCGCGCCGTGCTCAAGGCGGTATCATGATGAGAACCCTGCTGACGCTGTTTCTGGTACTTTGCTCTGTCAGTGTCTGGGCCAATCAGCTGGAAGGTATTCGTATCTGGCCGTCACCGAACAATACCCGCATTGTGCTTGATATGCAGGCCAGCCCCCGTTTTGATCATTTTATGCTGAATGGTCCGCACCGGCTGGTGGTGGATCTGGAGCAAACACAGAACCGGGTAAACTTTTCTGCCATTAAAAACAGCAGTGAGCTGATCACCCGGATTCGCGATAGCAAGCCGCCCAGGGCGGGCAGTTACCGGCTGGTATTTGAGCTGACGTCATCAGCCAGCCCGGTGGTGTTTCCGCTGGCTCCCGCCGGTAACTACGGACACCGGCTGGTGATCGACTTGCCGTATCAGGATCAAAGCAGAAAGCCCGAGCCTCCTGAGCGTAAAATGGCTCCGGCGGGCTTGCGTGAGCTGGTGGTGGCCATAGATGCCGGCCACGGCGGTGAAGATCCCGGTGCGGTTGGCCCCAAAAAGAACCATGAGAAGCACATTACCCTGGCTATCTCCCGCAAGCTGGCGGATCTTATCAACAAGGAGCCGGGCATGCGTGCAGTACTGACCCGCACCGGTGACTATTATGTGAACCTGAACCAGCGTTCCGAAATTGCCCGCAAGGCCCGAGCCGATCTGCTGCTGTCCATTCATGCCGACAGCGTGGCAAATCAGGGCCCTCGTGGCGCATCGGTCTGGTTGCTGTCATCCAACCGCGCCAACCGGGAAATGGCCGGCTGGCTGGAAAAACAGGAGCGTCAGTCCGAGCTGCTGGGCGGTGTGGGGGAAGTGATTTCCCAGACCGATGGAAATCCTTATCTCACCCGCACCTTTCTTGATCTGTCCATGGACCGCTCCCGCGCCGATAGTTATGCCATCAGTGAACACATATTGGCGGAAATGGCCAAGGTGGTGCGCCTGCATAAACGCAAGCCCGAACACGCCAGCCTGGCGGTGCTCAAGTCGCCGGATATACCGTCTTTGCTGATTGAAGCCGGGTTTATTTCGAACCCCCATGAAGAGCAGTTATTGCTGACGTCGTCCCATCAGCAAAAAATTGCGCAGGCGCTGCTCAATGGCGTTAAATCCTATTATCGGCAAAACCCGCCCAACGGCACCATGATGGCGGCCAAGGCGGCACCGGGCTCATCCATTCGCCATACGGTAAAAAGCGGTGAAAGCCTGTCGATCATCGCCCGCCGGTATGGCGTCTCGGTCAGCCGCATCAAGGGTCACAACGATCTAAATACCGATGTGGTACGGGTAGGGCAGGTGCTGAATATTCCGGGTAGTTAAAAATGGCAATACAAATATTACCGGCCCGTCTTGCCAATCAGATTGCCGCCGGTGAAGTGGTGGAGCGGCCGGCCTCTGTGGTGAAAGAGCTGGTGGAAAACAGCCTGGATGCGGGGGCTACCCGCATTGAGGTAGATATTGAAAAAGGCGGGGCCAAGCTGATCCGTATTCGTGATAACGGCTGTGGTATCGGCAAAGACGAACTCACCCTGGCCTTGTCACGCCATGCTACTTCCAAGGTCAGCACCCTTGACGACCTGGAGGCCATTGTCAGCCTGGGCTTTCGCGGTGAGGCACTGGCGTCAATCAGTTCGGTATCAAGGCTGTTGCTGACGTCCCGCACCGCGGCTCAGGAAGAAGCCTGGCAGGCCATGGCAGAAGGCCGTGATATGGCGGTGCAGCTGCAGCCGGCCTCTCACCCTCAGGGCACCACGGTAGAGGTAAGTGATCTGTTCTTTAATACGCCGGCCCGCCGGCGCTTTCTGCGTACCGAGAAAACCGAGTTTGGTCATATCGATGAAGTGTTGCGGCGTATTGCGCTCAGTCGCTTTGATGTGAATATGACACTGCGCCACAATGGCAAGCCGGTGCGTCAGTACCGCTCCGGCAAGTTGCCGTCACAGCATGACAAACGGCTGGCAGCGGTGTGTGGCCAGGCTTTTGTGGGGCCGGCGCTTAAATTTGACAGCGAGCATCATGGTTTGCGGCTGTGGGGCTGGCTGGCACCACCGTCTGCGGCCCGCAACCAGCCTGATTTGCAGTATACCTATGTGAACGGCCGCATGATGCGTGACAAGTTGTTTAATCATGCGGTGCGTCAGGCCTATGGAGACAGACTGCCGCCCGAAGGTCATGCTGCTTTTGTGCTCTATCTGGAGCTGGACGCTCACGAAGTGGATGTCAACGTGCACCCGGCCAAACATGAGGTGCGGTTTCATCAGGCCCGGCTGGTGCATGACTTTATTTTTCAGGTGCTGCAGCAAACCCTGGAGCAGGAGCACAGCGCACCGGCTGCAGAGCCGCAGCAAGGCTTTTCCGGTGAACCCGATGCCAGCTACGACGCTCAGTATGATGAAGCTGCAGTGTCGCCGGCCCCCCGCTATACACCTGCAAGTCATGGCTACGGCCGGCAAACCGAGCGCAGTGACAGTGGTCTGAGCCGCCAGCAGTGGCAGGGGCTTGACAGCCTGCTGACCACGCTGCCCCGTGACGATACGTCTGTACCGGTATCTACAGAAACCCCAGCAGATGCTATGCCACTGACATTGGAGCAGCAGCGGGCACTGGTGGTGTTTTACCGGAAGCAGCTATGGCTGTGTGAACTGAATCTGGCCCAGGCCTGGCTTAATGGGCGATCCCTTTTTGCTGTCTGGCAACAAGGACTGACGCCTCAGCCTCTGTTGCTGCCAATACGACTGGCGCTGAGCACGGAGCAAAAAGCACAGACTCATGCTCATCAGGCGCTGCTGCAAAAGCTGGGGCTGGAGTTGAAAAGCGGCCCCGGTGACACCATTATTCTCGTCCGGGTGCCACAACCTCTGCGTCATGCGGATCTGGCCCGCTTGTTTCCCGAGCTGCTGGCTCGGCTGGAGCAGGAAACGGCCAGTCAGCCGCAGGCCTTGTGTCAGTGGCTGGCGCAGCAGGCCATTGCCGATAACGAATGGAACTGGCAAAAAGCCACGGCGTTGTGGCAGCAGCTGCTGCCTGAACTGGCTGATCCATTACCGGAATTTATGTGTCCGGTGGATGTTACTGAGCAACTTAACAGGTGGACATATGGGCACTAAGCCCCTGGCAATATTCCTGATGGGGCCAACTGCCTCGGGTAAAACCGGTCTGGCCACCGAGCTGTGCCGGGCATTGCCTTGCGAGGTGATCAGCGTCGATTCGGCGCTGGTCTATAAAGGCATGGATATCGGCACCGCCAAGCCTACTGCAGAAGAGCAGGCTATCACGCCGCACCGGCTGATTGATCTGATTGATCCGCTGGATGCCTACTCTGCCGCTGATTTTCGTCGCGACGCCCTGGCTGCCATGGCGGAGGTGACTCAGGCCGGGCGTATTCCGCTGCTGGTAGGCGGCACCATGCTGTATTTCAAGGCGCTGCTGGAAGGATTGTCCCCCTTGCCTTCGGCAGACTCTGCAGTGCGTGCCGGCATAGAAAGTGATGCTGCCGCGCGGGGCTGGACGGCATTGCATCATGAGCTTGCCCAAATCGATCCTGTCTCGGCGGCGCGTATTCATCCCAACGATCCTCAGCGCCTGTCCAGAGCATTGGAGGTTTTTCGAATTTCCGGTAAAACGCTCACAGAATTAACCCAAAGCAAGGGTGATCCCTTGCCTTACAAAGTGTTACAGTTTGCGATTGCACCGGCTGAGCGTGCCACGTTACACCGCCGCATTGCCGAGCGCTTTGAGCTGATGCTGAACCAGGGATTTGAGCAGGAAGTGCGGGCATTATATGAGCGGGGAGATCTGCACACCGAGCTGCCGTCTGTTCGCTGCGTAGGCTACCGGCAAATGTGGGATTACCTGGCCGGTAATGTTGGCTATGATGAAATGGTACAGCGTGGTATTGCCGCCACCCGTCAGCTGGCCAAGCGACAGCTGACCTGGCTGCGGGGCTGGCCTGAGCTGACCTGGCTCGATACCGACGACAAGGACGCCGGACGGCAACTGATTGAGCAGGTAATACTGGCCCAGTCAGTAAAACAATAATAAATTTCCACTATTACAAAAGATAAGGACAACAAAAATGGCTAAGGGGCAATCACTGCAGGATCCGTTTCTGAACGCACTGCGCCGGGAGCGGGTACCCGTCTCTATTTATCTGGTCAATGGCATCAAGCTGCAGGGCCAGATAGAGTCGTTTGACCAATTCGTTATTCTGCTGAAAAACACCGTCAGTCAAATGGTGTACAAGCATGCCATCTCTACCGTGGTACCGGCCCGTCCGGTGCAGCACCTGAGTGTACCGTCAGGCAGCCATCAGGAACAGGCCGACAGTGAGCAGGATCAAGATTGAGTTACGCTGAATTAGTGATGGCCGGCAGACGGAGGACCCCCTATGTTTGAACGTTATCAGGGTGGTGAGTCCGCCATTTTGGTGCATATTAATTTCACTGACGACAGTGAGCGGGAAGATCTTGAAGAGCTTGAACTGCTGACTGATTCAGCAGGAGTCACCACCTGTGCCGTGGTCACCTCGAGCCGGGCAGCTCCCCAGTCCAAGTTCTTTATCGGCACCGGCAAGGTAGAAGAGCTGGCGGCACTGGTGCAAATGCACCAGGCCGATGTGGTGATTTTCAATCACAGTCTGTCTCCTGCCCAGGAACGTAACCTGGAGCGTGAAGTCAAGTGCCGGGTACTGGATCGCACTGGTCTTATTCTCGATATTTTTGCTCAGCGTGCGCGTACCCATGAAGGCAAATTACAGGTAGAGCTGGCTCAGCTCAGCCATTTATCTACCCGGCTGGTGCGTGGCTGGACCCACCTGGAGCGACAGAAGGGCGGTATCGGCCTGCGTGGTCCGGGTGAAACCCAGCTGGAAACTGACCGCCGGCTGTTGCGAGAGCGCATCAAATATATTCGCAAGCGACTTGAAAAAGTATCCCGCCAGCGGGAGCAGGGCCGGCGTGCGCGTCAGCGCAACGAAATTCCTACCCTGTCTCTGGTAGGCTATACCAACGCCGGCAAGTCGACCCTGTTCAACCGGCTGACCCAGGCCGGGGTATACGCCGCGGATCAGCTGTTTGCCACTCTGGATCCGACCTTGCGAAAAATTGAGTTGCCCGATGCAGGGCCGGCTATTCTGGCTGATACAGTGGGTTTTATTCGTCATCTGCCGCACGATTTGGTGGCAGCCTTCAAGGCGACGCTGCAGGAAACCCGGGATGCCGACCTGTTGCTGCATGTGGTGGACTGTGCTGATGAACAGATGCGGGACAATATCGACGAGGTAAACTCGGTACTGGAACAGATCGAATCCGATGAAATTCCGGTACTCATGGTTTACAACAAAATCGATAAGCTTGATCAGCCGTTACCCCGTACCGAGCGGGATGACGAAGGCCGTCCGCGGGCAGTGTGGGTATCAGCGCAACAAGGTCTCGGTATTGACGGTCTGTTAGAAGCACTGAATGAGCGTCTGGCCGGCACCCTGATCGAACACAGACTGACGTTGCCGCCATCGGCCTCGCGGCTGCGCAGCCGGCTTTATGCGCTTAACGGCATAGTGGCAGAAGCTTTTGGCGAACAGGGTGAATACGTGGTGGATATTCGTTTGCAGCAAGCTGACTGGCACCGGCTGCTCAAACAGGAAGGTGAGCAACTGGAAAGCTTTATAAGCGATTGATTGCCTGAGTGATCCATTGCTTGGTAGAGTTAATTTCATAAACCAGAAAGACGGAGATACAAATGGCTTGGAATGAGCCTGGAAATGGTGGCAAAGACCGTGATCCCTGGGGGAATGACGGCAAGCATCAGGGCCCGCCGGATCTGGACAAGGTGATCCGCAACCTGAGCGGAAAACTGGGAGGAGTACTGGGTGGTCGCGGCTCTGGTAATGGCGGCGGTGGCCTCGGCTCTTTTGGAGTGATAGTGGCGCTGGTGATAGCGGTGGCCGTGTGGGTAGTCAGTGGTTTCTACACCATTGGCGAAGCTCAGCGTGGCGTGGTGCTGCGTTTTGGCAAGTTCTATCAGACGGTAGAACCCGGCCTGAGCTGGAAAGCTACCTTCATTGATCGTGTCTATCCGGTAGATGTGGAAACCGTGCGTTCACTGCCGGCATCCGGCTTTATGCTGACCCGGGATGAAAACCTGGTTCGGGTAGAAATGGATGTGCAGTACCGCGTTATCGAACCCCGTGACTACCTGTTCAACGTCACCAATGCCGACGACAGTTTGCATCAGGCTCTCGACAGTGCCCTGCGCTATGTGGTGGGCCACAGCACCATGGACGACGTGCTGACCGTGGGTCGTGAACGGGTACGTCAGGAAACCCGGGAGTTGTTGCAAGAGATCATTGATCCCTATCAGCTCGGTTTGATGATCCTGGATCTGAACTTCCTGCCGGCCCGCCCGCCGGAAGAAGTGAAGGATGCTTTTGACGATGCCATCGCCGCTCAGGAAGACGAACAGCGCTTTATTCGTGAAGCAGAAGCCTATGCCCGGGAAATTGAGCCCAAGGCCCGTGGTCAGGCTCAGCGCCTGCTGCAGGAGGCCGAAGCTTACAAGCAGCAAATTGCATTGCGTGCTGAAGGTGAAGTGGCCCGCTTCCGTGAACTGCTGCCCCAGTATGAACTGCAGCCGGAGCTGACTCGTCAGCGTATTTACCTTGAAACCATGGAAGAGATTTACAGCAAGGTTAACAAGGTAGTGGTGGACACCCCGGAAGGCAGCAACAGCCTGATATATCTGCCGCTGGATAAGCTGATGGAGCAACAGGCGACGCGTGAAGCCCGAGTGGATCCCAATGTGATCACGTCCGACTATCTGAACAACAACAATGTGCCTTCCGGACAGGACAGCGGTCAGCTCAGACCCGGCTCCGACCGAAGCAACATTCGTCCGACGTCAGGGAGAAACTAAGCGATGAAAAGAGTATTAATCGTGGTGCTGGCCCTGCTGGCGATACTGCTTTTCTCTTCGGTATTTGTGGTTGCCGAAGGGGAGCGGGGCATAGTACTGCAGTTTGGCAAGGTCAAGCGCGAGCAGGATTCCGAACTGCCGGTTATTTACCAGCCGGGTCTGCACTTCAAGGTGCCGATGATCGATCAGGTGCGCAAGCTGGATGCCCGCATTCAGACCCTGGATGATCAGGTGGATCGTTTCGTCACCTCAGAGAAAAAGGATCTGATCATCGATTCCTACGTGAAGTGGCGTATCGACAACTTTGCATCCTATTATCTGGCCACCGGTGGCGGCAATCGTCTGCAGGCAGAAAGCCTGCTGCGTCGTCGTATCAACAACAGCCTGCGTTCGGAGATCGGCAGCCGTACCATTCGTGACATTGTGTCCGGTGAGCGGGGTGATGTGATGGAAAGCGCGCTGAAAGGCTTGCTGGAGTCATCTTCCGAGCTGGGGATCAAAGTAGTGGATGTGCGCATCAAGCAGATCAACCTGCCTACCGAGGTGTCCAACTCCATCTATCAGCGTATGCGTGCCGAACGGACCGCTGTGGCCCGTGAGCATCGCTCTGAAGGCCGTGAACAGGCCGAGATCATCAAGGCCGAAGCGGATCGTCGGGTAACCATTATGATCGCTGATGCCCAGCGTAATTCCCGTACTCTGCGTGGTGAAGGGGACGCTGAGGCAGCCAGGATTTATGCTGATGCCTATGCCGCGGATCCGCAGTTCTTTACCTTTATCCGTAGCCTTGAAGCCTACCGCAAGAGCTTTGAGCAGGGTGGGGATATGATGATCCTGAAACCGGACGGCGACTTCTTCCGCTTCCTGAAGGATCCGCAAGGCAATTAATCAGTCTGCTGAATCAGTAAAAAGCCCGGGAAACCGGGCTTTTTTTTGAGCGTGATAATATTTTCAGCAATCCGGCCGTCCAGCAGTTCCGGCCTTGGTCAAAATTTGGTAGACTCCATTTTTAACAACTCGACAGTTAGAGAAAATGGGACAAAACGTTGTTGTACTAGGCACCCAGTGGGGTGACGAAGGCAAGGGCAAAGTTGTCGATCTGCTGACCGACAAGGCTCGTTATGTTGTACGTTATCAGGGTGGCCACAACGCCGGGCACACCCTGGTTATCGACGGCAGAAAGACCGTCCTCCATCTCATTCCCTCAGGTATCCTGCGCGACAATTGCACCTGTATCATCGCCAACGGCGTTGTGCTGTCTCCTGACGCTTTGCTGAAGGAAATGGCCGGCCTGGAAGAAAGTGGTGTGCCGGTGCGGGAACGCCTGAAACTGAGCGAAGCCTGCCCGCTTATTCTGCCTTACCATGTTGCCATGGATCAGGCCCGCGAAAAGGCCCGTGGTAATAAAGCCATTGGCACCACCGGGCGTGGTATCGGCCCTGCTTATGAAGACAAAGTAGCCCGTCGCTGTCTGCGCGTGGGTGATTTGTTCGACATGAACACCTTTGCCCATAAGCTGAAAGAAGTAGTGGAATACTATAACTTCCAGCTCAAGGGTTTCTATGGCGTTGAAGAAGTATCTTACGATGAGATACTGGAGCAGGCCAAAGGCTACGCCGAGCTGCTGACCAGCATGGTGGTTGATGTAACCGACCTGCTCGACAAGGCCCGCCGCAGTGGTGAGCGCATCATGTTTGAAGGCGCTCAGGGCACTCTGCTCGACATCGATCACGGTACCTACCCTTACGTCACCTCATCCAACACCACCGCCGGCGGCGTGGCCACCGGCTCCGGTTTTGGCCCCTGCTATGTGGATTATGTGCTGGGCATTATCAAGGCCTACACCACTCGCGTGGGCTCTGGTCCGTTCCCTACAGAGCTGTTTGACGATATCGGTCAGCACCTGGGTGTGAAGGGGCATGAGTTTGGTGCTACTACCGGCCGCAAACGTCGTACCGGCTGGCTCGATATGGTGGCCATGAAGCGCGCCATTCAGGTGAACTCCATTACCGGCTTCTGCCTGACCAAGCTTGATGTGCTCGACGGTCTTGACGAGATCAAGATCTGTACCGGCTACAAGATGCCTGATGGCTCGGTGCAGGATGTGCCGCCCATGGCTGCTGAAGGCTATGAGACAGTGACACCGGTATACGAGTCCATGCCCGGCTGGAGTGATAACACCTTCGGCGTGACCACGGTAGAAGGCCTGCCTCAGGCGGCGCGTGATTATATCAAACGCATTGAAGAGCTGACCGGTGTACCGGTAGATATTATCTCTACTGGCCCGGATCGTGCCGAAACCATGATACTGCGTCACCCGTTTGAAGCCTGAGCTTTAAACTGCACGCAATAAAAAAACGCCGGCTCACTGAGCCGGCGTTTTTGTTTGATTCACTTTGGTCATTCCGGCTAAGGCCGGAACCCATTCTGCAGACGTTGATGTCGTCAGTCATGGACTCCGGGTCAAGCCCGGAGTGACGATAGTCTGCAGATCAGCGGCTGCGCTCGACTGCCATATGGGCCAGATCAATCAGGGCGGCCTTGTGCTCGGAGTCGGGCAGTACATGCAGTGCATCAATGGCTTTCTGCGCTTCTTCCCGGGCGCGCCGGCGACAATATTCCAGGGCTTGGGTCTGCTCCAGAATCGCCATGATCTCATCCAGATGATCCATGCCGGTGCGGTTAGTGATGGCATCACGAATACGCTCACGCTGAGCCGGCGTGCCATTTTCCATGGCTCGCAGCAGGGGTAGCGTGGGCTTGCCCTCTGCCAGGTCATCGCCCACATTTTTGCCCATGTCACTGGCATCGGAGCAATAGTCCATCACATCGTCCATTAACTGAAACGCTGTGCCCAGATACTTGCCGTAATCCAGCATGGCCTGCTCGGTGGCTTCAGGCTGATGAGTCAGCACGGCGGCAAGCCGGGTCGCTGCCTCAAACAGCTTGGCGGTTTTGCAGTAGATCACCTGCATATAGCTGGCTTCGGTAGTATCCGGGTCATTGCAGTTCATTAACTGCAATACTTCCCCTTCAGCGATGACGTTGGTGGCTTCACTCAGCAGCTGCATAATGCGCATGCTGTTCAGCTCTGTCATCATCTGAAAGGAGCGGGTATAAAGAAAGTCGCCCACCAGCACGCTGGCAGCGTTACCGAACAGCGCATTGGCGGTATCCCGGCCCCGGCGCAGGTCCGATTCGTCTACCACATCGTCGTGTAGCAGGGTGGAGGTATGGATAAACTCCAGCAGCGCGGCCAGCTTGATGTGGTCAGTGCCTTCGTAGCCCAGTGCCCGGGCGCTGAGCACGGTGAGCATGGGGCGCATGCGTTTGCCGCCGGCGCTGACAATATAAAATCCCAGCTGATTGATCAGACTGACGTCTGACTGCAGGCGGGTCATGATGAGTTCGTTGACCGCTTGCATGTCCTGCTCGGTCAGTTGTTTGATCCTGTGAATATCTACCATAAAAGTTATAAGCCGGACGATGCAGTGTGAATTCAATAATGTTAGGATTTTACACGATTCGTCAAAGGGATAAACCTGTCCGGGCAGGCATGGTCTGCAATGCGGACGGGCATCATTTTTTTGCGCTCTCTCCCCTTGTCTCAGGGGATCAATTTGCGTACAATGCGCGACCATTGTAAAACAGTTTTAGTGCACAGCCCTTCAGCGGGCATAAGTGCCATATTCGGAGTTAAAATCATGTACGCGGTAATCCAAAGCGGCGGAAAACAGCACCGTGTAGCCGAAGGCCAGGTTGTTCGTCTGGAAAAACTGGACGTAGAAACCGGCGCTTCTGTCGAGTTCGACAAAGTGCTGATGGTAGCCCAAGGTGAAAACGTTAAAGTAGGTGTACCCTACGTTGATGGTGGCAAGGTAACTGCTGAAGTAGTTACTCACGGTCGTGGCAAAAAAGTCAAGATCGTTAAGTTCCGTCGTCGTAAGCACTCTCGCAAACAGCAGGGTCACCGTCAGTGGTTCACTGAGGTGAAAATCACTGGTATCAGCGCCTAAGAGAGGAGTTAAGTTCCATGGCACATAAAAAAGCAGGCGGCTCTACTCGTAACGGTCGCGACTCAGAAAGCAAACGTCTTGGTGTAAAGCGTTACGGTGGTGAATCTGTCCTGGCGGGCAACATCATCGTTCGTCAGCGCGGCACCAAATTCCATGCCGGCGACAACGTAGGCCTGGGCAAGGACCACACTCTGTTCGCCAAAGCCGACGGCAAGGTGAAGTTTGAAGTTAAAGGTCCTCAGAACCGTAAGTTCGTCAGCATTGTAGCCGAGTAAGCTACGATCAGGACTTTAAAAAGCCCCGCCAACCGGCGGGGCTTTTTGCTTTAATAAAGGCACGTTCGGCAAGAGCCGGATAGACAGGCTCAGAAAACGAATGGGAGAGCAGTGAAATGAAATTTGTCGATGAAGCGGAGATCCGCATCGAGGCGGGCGACGGCGGTAATGGTTGTGTAAGCTTTCGCCGGGAGAAGTATATTCCCAAAGGCGGCCCCGATGGTGGTGACGGCGGCGATGGCGGCGATGTGTATATGCTGGCCGACGAAAACCTCAACACCCTGATCGACTATCACTTCGAGCGCTTTCATCGTGCCGAACGTGGCGAGAATGGCCGGGGCGGCAATTGTACTGGCAAGCGCGGTAAGGATCTGGTGCTGACGGTGCCCGTGGGTACCCGTGCCAAGGATGAAATGACCGGCGAGATCCTCGGCGATCTTACCCGCCATGGCCAGAAACTGCTGGTGGCCAAGGGCGGTTTTCACGGTCTGGGTAACACCCGTTTCAAAAGCTCGGTAAACCGGGCACCGAGGCAAAAGACCAACGGCACCCCGGGAGAAATCCGTAATGTGCTGCTGGAGCTGCTGCTGCTGGCTGATGTGGGTCTGCTGGGCCTGCCCAATGCCGGCAAATCCACCTTTATCCGTTCGGTATCGGCAGCCAAGCCCAAGGTGGCGGATTACCCCTTTACCACCCTGGTGCCCAACCTGGGGGTAGTGCGTTGTGACGGCCAGAAAAGCTTTGTCGTGGCAGATATTCCCGGTCTGATTGAAGGTGCTGCCGATGGTGCCGGCCTTGGCATTCGCTTTCTCAAGCATCTGGAACGCTGCCGTATACTGCTGCACATTATTGACGTGCTGCCCGTTGACGGCTCGGATCCTGCCGATAACGCCGACATTATTGTCAACGAGCTGAATCAATACAGCGAAGAGCTGGCTGCCAAACCACGCTGGCTGGTATTTAACAAGCTGGATCTGGTGGATGACGAGCAGGCCGAAGAAGTCATTGCCCGCGTCACCGAGCTGCTTGACTGGCAGGGTCCGGTACACCGCATGAGCGCCATCAGCAAGAGCGGTACCCGTGAGCTGACTCAGGCACTGATGGCCTTCCTGGACGAGCACCCGCGCACTCAGGAAGAGCTGGAAGCAGCCCGTGAGCCGGTCAGCTTCAAGTGGGATGAATATCATCAGTCAGCCATGCACGAAGCGGAAGATGAGGATGATGACTGGGACGATGAAGAAGATGACGGTCACGTTATCTACACCAAGGAGTAAGCGGACAGCATGATGTTATCCATGATAGTGGCCATGACTCGAAACGGTATTATCGGCAAGGATAATGACATGCCTTGGCACCTGCCGGCGGATCTGGCCTACTTCAAGCAAACCACCCTGGGCAAGCCGGTGATCATGGGACGTAACACACATGAGTCCATCGGCCGGCCGCTGCCCGGGCGGCGCAATGTGATTGTCAGCCGCTCGCTGAGAGAGGCACCGGCCGGCACTGAGCTGGTGTCGTCTCCTGAAAAAGCCATTGCGCTGCTGAATGGTTACGAAGAGGTCATGGTCATGGGCGGCGGCCAGCTCTATGCCGCCTTTCTGCCGCTGGCGGACCGGCTTTATATTACTCGTATAGAAGCCAATATTGACGGTGATACCCGTTTTCCTGCTCTGGATGAGCAAGCGTGGAAACTGGTGCGTGAAGAGGTGCGTGCCGCCGATGAGCGCAATGAGTACGACTGCCGGTTTCAGGTGCTGGAGCGGGGTTAATTACCACTCAGGCATGCACAGGGCAGGGCGTGCTGATGCGCTCACCGGTTTCCCAGTGCAGCAGCGTCAGGCTGCCACCCCACACACAGCCGGTGTCCAGCGCATGGATGCCGGCTGTGTCACACTGACCTTCCAGTGCCGCCCAGTGACCAAACACCAGCGGCGGATCCTGATGTTCACTGCGCAGCTCAAACCAGGGTTTAAGTGTTGCCGGCACCTTGTCCAGACCTTCCTTGAAGTCAAAGTCCAGCCGGCCATCGGCATAACACAGCCGCATACGGGTAAGGGCATTAATGGTAAAGCGCAGCTGATCAAGTTCGTCCAGATCCTCACGCCAGCGGTCCGGCTGGTTGCCGTACATATCTCGTAATCGATCCAGATAGTGCTCAGAACGCAGTTCAGTTTCAGCGAATCGTGCCGCCGCACGCGCCTGTTCAACCGACCACTGGGGCGGAATACCGGCATGGGTCATTATAAAGCCATGTTCGCTGTGCTCTGCCAGCAGTGGCTGCTGCCGCAGCCAGAACAGTAGGTCAGTACTGTCGGCAGCCTGCAGAATGCGTTGAACTTTGTCTGCTTGCTTGGGCTTGCGCAGGCCGGCAGCAACCGCCAGCAGATGCAGATCGTGATTACCCAGCACTGTGGTGGCGGCATTGCCCAGGGCCATGACCCGGCGCAGACAACCCAGGGAGTCTGGCCCCCGTGCCACCAGATCACCGGTCAGCCAGAGCTGATCCCGGGACGGAGTAAAGCCCACGCCGGCCAGTAACTGGTTCAGCTCGCTCAGGCATCCCTGCAGATCGCCGACAATATAGGTGGCCATCAGTTGATCAGATTCGGCTGGGCCAGACGAAAGGGAGCTATGGGGGCCTCAAACTCGCTGCCGTCATCCCGGCGCAGGGTATAAAAGCCTTCCATCACGCCCACCGGTGTCTCCAGGCTCACACCACTGGTATAGGTATAATCATCCCCCGCTGCAATGGCGGGCTGTTCGCCCACCACACCACTGCCTTCCACTTCAATACGTTTGCCGTTGGCATCAGTGATCAACCAGCGCCGGCTGATCAGCGTAACGGTTTCATCACTTTGGTTGTCAATGGTGATGGTATAGGCAAATACATAATGCTCATCTTCCGGCGACGAACGATCCGCAAGATAGCGGGGCACCGGAGTAATATGAATGGCAGCAGCAGACATCAGGACTCCTTCTTTTGTGACAGGGCATTGGCCAGCGTAACGTATTGCGCCAGGGTCAGCTGCTCCGGACGAGTGGAAGGATCCAGGCCCAGGGCAGTGATCTCGTCCGCAGTAAACAGGTGGCTCAGGCTGTTACGAATGGTCTTGCGGCGCTGACCAAACGCATCTGCGGTGATCCGGGAAAGATCCTTGAGGCTCTGAGCCGGATGCGGCGGTGTCTCAAATGGCAGCAGCCGCACTACCGCCGAGTCCACCTTGGGCGCAGGCTTGAAGGCCTCCGGTCCCACTTCCAGCACGGGGACGACTTCACAGTAATATTGCGCCATCACACTGAGACGGCCATAGGCCTTGCTGCCCGGACCGGCAGCGAGCCGGTTCACCACTTCCTTTTGCAGCATAAAGTGCATGTCCTGCACCAGTGCCGAGAACTCAAATAAATGGAACATCAGCTGGGTGGAGATGTTGTAAGGCAGGTTACCGAAAATTTTCAGTTTTTTGCCGGGTTCGCACAGGCTGCTGAAGTCAAACTTCATGGCGTCGGCCTGATGAATATTGAGCTTATCTTTCAGAAAGGGGTGGGTTGCCAGACGGGCAGCCAGGTCCCGGTCCAGCTCGACAACATTCAGGCGTTCAATACGCTCGCACACCGGGCCGGTAAGCGCACCCAGACCAGGACCGATTTCGACCATGGTAAAGTCGTCGGACGGATGAATGGCATTGACTATCTGATCGATGGTGTAATCATCGTGCAAAAAGTTCTGACCAAAACGTTTACGGGCCTTGTGGCCTTGGTGGACCTTGCTATTCATCGCGTTTTTCTATCATCTCAATGGCTTGGTTTAGTGCGCACAGCATGCTGCCCGCGTCAATCTGGTCGGTGCCGGCCAGCTCCAGGGCAGTGCCGTGATCGACCGAAGTACGAATAAAGGGCAGTCCCAGGGTAATGTTAACGGCCTTGCCAAAGCCGATGTATTTCAGCACCGGCAGACCCTGGTCGTGATACATGGCGAGAAAGGCATCGGCATCTTTCATGTATTTTTCATTGAATACGGTATCGGCCGAGAGCGGGCCAACCAAATCCATGCCTTCTTCACGCAGTTCGTTCAGGGCAGGAATAATGACATCAATTTCTTCCCGCCCAAGGTGCCCGTCTTCTCCGGCGTGGGGGTTCAGGCCACACACATAAATACGCGGGCTTGCAATGCCAAATTTGCTTTTCAGCTCGGCATGCAGAATGCGGGTAATTTTGGTCAGACGCTCATGGGTAATGGCTTTTGACACATAAGCCAGCGGAATATGAGTAGTCACCTGGGCGACTCTCAGTCCGGGGGTGGCCAGCAGCATGACCACATCAGGCACATTGGCCTGCTGGGCAAAAAACTCGGTGTGGCCACTGAAAGACACGCCGGCCTTGTTGATAATACCCTTGTTGACCGGGCCGGTTACCACCGCATCAAACTCGCCGGTCATGTTGCCGTCGGATGCCCGTTTCAGGGTTTCCAGCACATAAAGGCCGTTGGCTTCATCCAGCACGCCAGGAGTGGCGGGTCTGGCCATTTTAACCGGTGCTACTGTCAGGGTGCCGGCCATTTGTGGCCTGGGTTCAGCCTGTGGATCATAGGTAAGCAGGGTGATATCCCGGCCCAACAGTTCAGCCCGGGCTTTAATCAGCTCCGGGTCGGCAATTACTACCAGCTCGGCCGGCCAGTCCAGGTCGGCCAGCGCCAGCATCAGCTCCGGGCCTATGCCAGCGGGCTCTCCGGGGGTGATGGCTATGCGTTTACAACTCACGAGTCACCATTAAGTTATTGAGTGTCGACAATACGTATATAAGCCTGATCCTTGAGCTCATCGAGCCAGGTCTGTACTTCTTCGTTAAAGCGACGATTGAAAATCAGTTGATAGGCCCGCTGTTCGGTGGCCTGCTCGGTGGCATCCTGCACACGCTTGTCTTCCAGACGCACCAGATGCCAGCCATGCTCAGAGCGAAACGGTGCGCTCAGCTCGCCAGGTTGCAGCTGAGTGACGGTGTCACGAAAGCTGCTGACATATAGCTCCGGAGAAGCCCAGCCCAGATCACCGCCATTCACGGCAGAGCCGGTATCATCAGAGTGTTGCTCGGCCAGCTGGGCCATGGTGGCATCACCATTGCGAATGGAGCGGGCAAAGTCTTCAAGCATGGATTGTGCTTTTTCTTCACTCAGAATAACCGATGGCTTGATCAGAATATGCCGGGCGCGCACTTCCAGTGCCTGCACCGTTTGTTGCTGGCTGCCTTCCATATCCAGAACCGTCAGAATATGCAGGCCGGCACCGGAGCGGATGGGGCCGATAATATCACCTTTTGCATGATTTCTCACCGCCTCGCTGAACAGAGACGGCATTTCGCCCATGGTCATCATGCCCCAGTCGCCACCTTCAAGCGCTTTGGGACCGGCGCTGTGGGCGATGGCCAATTTACGAAAATCGGCACCATTTTTCAGTTGCGCCAGCAGCTGTTTTGCCTGGCTGTCGGCCTGACGCAGTTGTTCGCTGCTGGGATTGGCGGGCAGGGGCAGCAAAATGTTGCCCACCCGGTAGCGGGCATTGCTCTGGCCCTGCTCCCGAATCATTTGTACTACCTGTTTGACTTCCTGATCAGAGATATTAATTCGCCGGCGTACCTGATTGCGGGCCAGCTCACTCATCAGAATTTCGTTACGGATCTGCTCTCTGAACGCAGGCCAGCTCTGGCCATTGGCCGCAGTGTCCGCTTGTAGCTGCTCAAGGGTTTTACCTTCACCTTTGGCAATATTTACCAATGCCTGCTCCAGCTGAGTATCGGTAATACGTAATCCCAGGCGCTCAGCCAGCTGTAGTTGCAGACTTTCCAGGATCAGGCGCTCAAGAGCCTGTTTACGTAAACTCTGCAGATCGGGCAGAGGCTGGCCAGCAGCGTTGGCACCGCTACTAACCTGCTTTACCAGCGCATCAAGCTGGCTTTCCAGTACCACATCGTTATTGACCTGAGCCACGGTTTTGTCCAGTACCTGTGGCGCGGCATGACCGCTAAATGACAGCAAGCCCAGTCCGGCGGCCATCAGTAAATTCTTGCATCTTTGGTTCATGACAAATCCTGTGCGCAATGAAAATCAGTTGTTTAAGTTAAAGGGGCGATAATAGGGCAGCAGCTCGGTACCCGGCTCAAATTTACTGCCTGTGCCCAGCGAGCTGAAGCCTTTCAGCTCAAAGCGCAGTCCTATGCTGGTTTCCTGGTTGGCTTCAGCAGGAGTACGCAGTTTGTCTTCTTTCTGCCATTGCTCCCATACCAGGCTTACTGCCCAGCAGCAGGAGTCGTAGCGCAGTCCAATCAGACTATCGAGATTACGATGGAGTTCAATATCCCGGTAATAAGCGCCAATAAATCCCCATTGCGGTGCCAGTGGCCAGAATACCGTACCACCTATCTGGTTGAGATCCTGGCTAATACTATCGGAGAAGTAACCTGAACTCAGGTGACGAAAGCCCAGCTGGGCCAGTTTGCCCTGCTCGTTATATTCCAGGGTAATATTACCGGCCGCCAGCTGATGGTTGCGGGTGTCCTGCTGCGCCTCAGCGTGAACAAACCAGTTGTTGTCGAGGTTAAGATCACCTTCAAAGGTGAGAAAGGAGCGCTTGGTTTTATCCAGTTGTTCACTGGGAAACAGTTTCACTCGTGGCGCTGTGAAGTTAAAGGTCTGCGCCAGTGCCAGACGAAGGCGTTCGGTGCCGGCATTATCATAAATACGGCTGGTAAAGCCGGCGGTCAGCTGGTTGGCATCACTGATGCGGTCCAGGCCGGCAAAACGTCGATCGCTGAACAGGCTGTAATAGTCCTGGCGCATGGTGGTGCTGTCATACAGGCCAATATGATCCTGATCGTCGTAGGGCACATACAAATACTGAATTTGCGGCTCTAGGGTCTGCGTGAAATCCTGCTCAAACCAGCGTGCCCGGCGGTCAAACACCAGGCTGCCGTTCAGGCGCAGACGAGGTAACAGCCGGTCGGCACTGGAGTCCAGGCTGTTTTCATCAAATCCCCATGTATCGCGGTAATGAGCGCCAAGGGTATTGGGTATATCCTGCTCATAGTGAGTGTAATAGGCGCCTGCATCTGCCTTCAGCTGGACGCCGGGCTGATCAATCAATGAATAAATAATACGCGGTTCAATATGAAAGCGTGTGGCCTGGTAAGCTTGCTTATCGCTGTTTTCAAAGCGCGCCAGCTCGGCATCCAGTGCCGCATCAAAATCGCCAAAACCACGGTAGCTGTTGAGTGTCAGTGACGGCATCAGCTGAAAGGGCTGAGTAGGCAGTTCCGATTCCGATTTCAAAATCTGATAATCACGGACTTCTGTGGTCAGCTGCCAGTGCCGGTCATAATAACCGCCGTTGAGTGACTGCATCAGCTGATCATCCACCACTGTGCCTACTGGCGGATCAAAGTCATCCAGGTAGCTCTTATCCCAGCTGGCGACCTGAGTGTAGTTGACATTACCCCGCCAGTGGCCTGCTCTGTCAAAACGGGCATTATGCTGCCAGCTGAACAGCCAGCGAGCATCATTCTGCCATTCTTCAGCAGCCAGCGCCGGATCATTGGCCTGCTTTTTGTCTTCAGGCAGAAATTCGCCATAAAGCACACCACTCTGGCCCTGAGTGGGTAAATAGCGAAACTCCAGCTGCGCCATGGTGCCCCGCTTTTCCATATAGCGAGGTGTAACGGTGGCATCGTAGTTAGGCGCAATGTTCAGGTAATAAGGCAAACGGATATCGGTGCCATTACTGCTGCTGATATCGAAAGAGGGATACAGAAAACCGCTCTGACGTTCGTCTTTTACCGGAAACTTGATATAAGGAAAGTAAAAAACAGGCACATTACCTGCCCACAGCACGGCATTCCAGGCTTCACCAAAAACTTCATCCTGCTCCACAGAGACGGTGCTTGCTTTCAGCTGCCATGCTTCTTCACCGGGCGGGCAGGTGGTGTAACTGGCCCCTTGCAGATCAACTTCACCTTTTTGATTGTTCAATGTGACCTTGCGGGCTGTACCCCGGCCCGGGTCGCCGTGCAGCTGATAGCGAGCCTGATCAAGCTGGCTGTCTTTAGTGGTCAGATTACCGGTCAGGGTACTATCGCTTTTTACTGTGATGGTGCCGTCAGTCAGCTGAATATTGCCCGTCGCCATGACATCCCGGCTTTGCTGCTCCAGCTCCATATAATCACTGCTAAAGCGTCGCTGCCCCTGCAGCACCTCTACATTGCCCTGATAGAGAATTTTGCCGTCTCTGGTGGCATTAAGTACATCGGCAGTAACAGTAATGGGAGCATTGGCATCGGTTTGTCCTTCCACCCGCAGTGGCACATGGCTGAAACAACGGCTGAAAGAAATAGGATTGGCATCCTTGTCTTGCTCATCAAAAGGAGCCGTGCCGGCAACCTGTGCCTGAGCCAGACCGGATGCAAACAGCAGGGGAAGGCCGATAATCCGTTTTTTCATGAGGTGATGCTCTCGTTCCTGGTGTTGGCGACACCGCCCGTGATCCTGCGGGCTGGTTGAGCTTTTGGTGTCATTCTTTTATGGTAGCGGGCTATGATAAAGCATTCTCGCTGCCAGCTCTATGCCGGCCCCGACTACAAATATTTTTATCCGCCGACCTTATGACACTACCTTTGTTTGCCACCGCTATTGCTTTTGCCCGAACCCTGACCATTTTCCTGTGGGAGTCCCGCTGAATGCTTTCACATATTAAAGGTAAAATAATTGGCTGCCTGCTCGGGTTTTTGATTGGCAATGTACCCGGTGCCCTGTTGGGTTTGTGGCTGGGCCATCTGGCTGACAAAAAGCTGGCCAACGCCTGGGGCTTTGTAAAAGATGCCCAGCAGGAATTTCTTTATGCCACTTTTGCCACCATGGGGCATCTCGCCAAGTCCAGTGGTCGGGTGACCAGTGAAGAAATCCGGCTTGCCGAGCAGCTGATGGTACAGATGCGTCTGCGTCCGGATCAAAAAGCTGAGGCACAACAGGCTTTTCGTGATGGCAAGGAAAGCGACTTTCCGTTAACAGAAACCCTGCGCCGGTTTCGGGCGCGTACCCGGGACAGCCGCAATCTGCTGCGCTTTTTTATGGAAGTGCAGCTGCAGCTGGTGTTTGCCGACGGCGAGCTGCACCCGGCGGAGCGCCGGCTGCTGCACACCATTGCCACTGAACTTGGCTTTTCTGCTCAGGAACTGGAGCAGTTACTGGCCTTTGCTGAAGCCCAGCTGCATATGTATCGCGAAGGCCGTGCCGGCGGCTTTACTCCGCCTCCGGCCAAGGACAGACTGCGCGATGCCTACCGTATTCTGGAAGTGGAAGACAGCGCGGACGATGCCACGGTAAAGCGCGCCTACCGCCGGCAAATGTCCAAACACCACCCCGACAAGCTGGTGGCTCAGGGGCTGCCCAAAGAAATGATGGAAATGGCCAAAGAAAAAGCCCAGGACATACAACAGGCCTGGGAAACCATTAAAACCGCCCGTAATATTCGCTGAAAAAGGGAATAGGGATTTGGGAGCAGGGGTTCGATTTCCCTAATCCCCGGTCCCTATTCACCAATTCCTGCTGTTAAACCAGCCTGTTCTGCTTCCGCCCTTGAGCAAATGCTTCGATATTATCAATCAGCTGATCTGCCAGTCGCTGCATGGAATCATGGCTGGCCCAGGCGATGTGCGGTGTCAGGATAAAGTTGGGGTATTGCAGCGCCTGCATCAGCGGATGATCGGCGGGCGGCGGCTCGGCGCTGACCACATCAAAGCCGGCACCGCCGATGCGCTGTTCCCGCAGTGCGTTCAGCAGCGCTTCTTCATCCACCAGGCCGCCGCGGCCCACGTTAATCAGCAGAGCATCAGGCTTCATCATGGCAAACTCCCGCTCGCTGATGACATGATGAGTATCCTTGTTCAGCGGGCAATGCAGGCTGATCACATCGGCCGTTTCAATGACCTGTTCAAACGGCAGGCGGCCATGGCCTGCCGGCTGACCCTTACGGGCGGCAACGATCACCTTCATACCCAGCGCCTTGGCCAGCCGCTCCAGATCTCTGGCAATCGTACCATAACCAATCAGTCCCAACGTCTGGCCTTTCAGATCACGAACTGAATAGTCGAAATAACAAAACTGTCCCGATTGCTGCCAACGACCATGCTCTACAGACTGACGATACGCATACAGGTTACGGCTGAGCGCCATCATCAGTGACAGTGCATGTTCAGGCACGGCGCTCTCGGAATAATTACGGATATTGCACACGGCAATGCCGGCGTTGCGGCAAGCGTTGAGATCGATATTATCACTGCCAGTGGCGGCCAGTGCCACCAGCTTTAATGAGGGCAATCTGGCAATGACATCGGCGCTGATATGCACTTTGTTTACGATGGCCACATCGGCGTGCTGCAATCGCTCAATCACCTGCTCGGGAGTGGTGTCGGCATAATCCTGCCAGTGATGATCAAGGTTTGGCCGGCGCAGCTTCACGTCCGGAGCCAGTGTCTTGCGATCGAGAAAGACCAGTTTCATTGGGGGTTACTCCTTTTAAAAAATCTGGTGCGCCCGGAGGCAGAGGCATCCAGCCATGACGCGTTATCCAGGCGGCCATAATACGGCTTGAAAAAAGCGGTGAGTGAATGGTAATCGATTCATAATCGGCTTGTTCGCGGGCACTGGCATGGCGGCGCAGCTTCTGATTAAGCAAAGAAACCGGCTGCCGTGTGCTGAACAAGTCCAGCACCGGCCAGTCGGAGCGTGACAGACTCATAGCCAGCATTTGCTGGGTGGCTTTATCAGAAGGAGTGGCATTCAATACCATAAGGCCGCTGGGAGCCGGCAGGGTGCCGGTTTGTATCAGTTGCTGATACCAGAGAGAAGCGCTGCCCTGGGTCAGCACCACCTGGGGAAGTTCGGGCTGGCGCTCAAATATGGGAGCCAGGCGTTCGCCCAGCGTGGTCACCCAGGTTTGCTGAGCGTCGGATACTTTCTCGGCAGCAGGATCAAAATAGCTCTGCTGAGGATCAGGCAGCAGCAGCACCAGCTCCCAGCCACGATCCTGCCACCATGGTGCCATGGCCAGCCACTGATGCAGTTGCTGTTGCTCTGGCCAGATCAGCAGCTGGCCCAATGGCTCGGGCCGTGCTGCAGCAAAGCGTAGCACGGCAGCTTGTGGCTGGTATTCCCGATATTCGCTCCAGTCAAAGCGCGCCATGGCTGTTGAGGTGAACAAGCAGCCTAACAAGCACCATGCCGCCCGTTTCATCAGCTCACCTCAAAAGGTGCCGGAGCGGTAAATTCCAGCCGGTGCTTATATCTGGGATGTTTGAATGCCAGATAGGCCGCATGCAGTTGCAGCTGAGAAGCCATGGCCAGCGCCTCACCCTCGGCATAGAGATTGTCGCCCAGTATGGGATGACCCAGGCTCAGCATATGCACCCGAAGCTGATGGGATCGACCGGTTACGGGAGTCAGTTCCATCAGGCTGCGGTGGTTTTCACGACGCAGGCAGCGCCAGTGCGTGAGCGCCGCCTTGCCCTGTTCATGATTCACCATATGCCGGGGGCGGTTGGGCCAGTCGCAGCACAGGGGCAGATCCACGCTGCCCTTGTCTTCGTCCGGCCGGCCATATACCCAGGCATAGTAGCGTTTTTCAGTTTCCCGCTCGCGAAACTGACGGCTCATCTCCCGGTGTGCCTTGGGGTTCAGCGCCATCACAATCACGCCCGATGTGGCCATATCCAGCCGGTGCACTACCTGCACCGTCGGAAACACGCGGGATACCCTGAGCGACAGGCTGTCAAAGTGCACCGGATCCCGTCCGGGAACACTCAGCAAACCACTGGGCTTGTTCAGTACAATAATGCTGTCGTCCCGGTACAATATTTCAAAAGGTGGATCCGCCGGCGGATCATAATGCAGCAATACCATGGTCTGGCTCAGTATCCTTATTGATGACTTACCACAATAAACCGAATTGCATCCAGCTTTAAGCGGGTATGGCTGAGCAGATTATCCAGTTCGGCTTTCAGCTCCACAACATGATCAATTTCACTCTGCCGTACGTTCGGGTTTACCTTGGCCAGCTGCTGAAGTCGGGTCAGTTCCTGCTCCATGGACTCATGCATGCGAGTGCGGGCGGCTTCTACCAGCTGCTCCATCTGTTGTTCGGCCACCGGTGTGGCCAGCTGCAGTTGCTGATGAATAAAGCTCTGTGATGCGTTCACCAGTTTGCTGCCCAGATGGCGGTTAATGGGGCTGAGTTGTTTGTCAAAGGCCTCAAAGCTGACTTTATCAGCCAGGTTATTACCGTTTTTATCCAGCAGCAGACGAATGGGAGCGGGCGGTAAAAAGCGGTAGAGCTGAGTATGATGAGCCGATTCGGCCACAAAAATCAGCTCTACAAACTGAGTGCCTACCGGCAGCGCCTTATTCTTGAGAATGGCCACAGAGGTGGTGCCTATTTCGGATCCCAGCACCAGATCGATGCCGCCGCGGATCATGGGATGATCCCAGCTTACAAATTGCAGATCGTCCCGGCCCAGAGCGGTATGCCGATCAAACGTGATGCTGGTGCCATCTTCGGGCAGGGCTGGGAAGCTAGGGATCAGCATCTGCTCGGTGGGGCGCAGCACAATGGCATTTTCACCCTTGTCGTCCTGATGAATGCCCACTTCATCAAACAGCTTGATGGCAAAAATGGCCAGCGTCGGATCGTCGTCTTTTTCGGCCAGTTGAGCCGCCAGATCCTGATGAGTAAAGGTGCCGCTGGAATTGAGCTCAAGCAGCCGGTCACGGCCTTGTTCCATCTGATCAATCAGCTTGCGTGTCATGATCTGAGTATCGGCAATCAACTGATTCAGGGCGTCGGTATCCTGACCATGACCAGCCAGAATTTCCAGCAAGCGCTCGGACATTTGCTGATAAACCGGCTGGCCTACGGCGTTGGGCTTGCTGAACGCATCCATACCCTGCTCATACCAGAGGGTCAGCGCCTGCTGGGCGGTGCCTTCCAGATAGGGCACATGAATATCGATATCATGCTGCTGGCCAATACGATCCAGACGACCGATACGCTGCTCCAGCAGATCCGGGTTCAGGGGCAGGTCAAACAGCACCAGCTGATGAGAGAACTGGAAATTACGGCCTTCCGAGCCAATTTCGGAGCAGATCATCACCTGAGCACCGCCTTCCTGCTGAGCAAAGTAGGCGGCTGCCTTATCCCGTTCCAGTAATGACATACCTTCATGGAATACGGTTCCGCGAATGCCTTCCCTGGTGCGCAGTATTTCTTCCAGTGCAAGAGCCACCCCCGCCTTGGCGGTGATAATCAGAATCTTGTTATTGCGGTTTTCCTTAAGAAACTCAAGCAGCCATTCAACCCGGCTGTCGAACTGGGTCCAGCTGCTGTCGCCGCCTTCAAACTGGCGGTAGATCTCTTCCGGATACAGGGCTTGTAACGCCTGAGCGGCATTATCCTGATGGCTTCCCATCATACTGGCCACGCGAATGGCAGTCTGATATTGGCTGGGCAGAGGCAGAGGAT
>NZ_CP155481.1:475000-2550000 GCF_039654065.1 Oceanimonas sp. AH20CE76 | reverse complement strand
TAGCTCACTGGTCGAGTCGGCCTGCGCGGAAGATGTAACGGGGCTAAAACCAGGCACCGAAGCCGCGGATTCACGCTTTGCGTGAGTGGTAGGGGAGCGTTCTGTAAGTCTGCGAAGGTGTGTTGTGAAGCATGCTGGAGATATCAGAAGTGCGAATGCTGACATGAGTAACGATAAAGGGGGTGAAAAACCTCCTCGCCGGAAGACCAAGGGTTCCTGTCCAACGTTAATCGGGGCAGGGTGAGTCGGCCCCTAAGGCGAGGCCGAAAGGCGTAGTCGATGGGAAACGGGTTAATATTCCCGTACTGACACACATTGCGATGGGGGGACGGAGAAGGCTAGATGGGCCAGGCGTTGGTTGTCCTGGTGAAAGGGCGTAGGCGGTGACTTTAGGTAAATCCGGAGTTGCAACGCTGAGACCCGAGACGAAGGTACTACGGTACCGAAGTCATTGATGCCCTGCTTCCAGGAAAAGCCTCTAAGCTTCAGATGTGTGTGAACCGTACCCCAAACCGACACAGGTGGTCGGGTAGAGAATACCAAGGCGCTTGAGAGAACTCGGGTGAAGGAACTAGGCAAAATAGTACCGTAACTTCGGGAGAAGGTACGCTGGAGCGGGTGAAGTCCTTCGCGGATGGAGCCTGAGCCAGTCGCAGTGACCAGGTGGCTGGGACTGTTTATCAAAAACACAGCACTCTGCTAACTCGCAAGAGGACGTATAGGGTGTGACACCTGCCCGGTGCCGGAAGGTTAATTGATGGGGTTAGCCGTAAGGTGAAGCTCTTGATCGAAGCCCCGGTAAACGGCGGCCGTAACTATAACGGTCCTAAGGTAGCGAAATTCCTTGTCGGGTAAGTTCCGACCTGCACGAATGGTGTAACCATGGCCACGCTGTCTCCACCCGAGACTCAGTGAAATTGAAATCGCCGTGAAGATGCGGTGTACCCGCGGCTAGACGGAAAGACCCCGTGAACCTTTACTATAGCTTGGCACTGAACATTGACCCTACATGTGTAGGATAGGTGGGAGGCTGTGAAGCGGTGACGCCAGTTGCCGTGGAGCCATCCTTGAAATACCACCCTTGTATGTTTGATGTTCTAACTTGGTCCCCTTATCGGGGATGAGGACAGTGCCTGGTGGGTAGTTTGACTGGGGCGGTCTCCTCCCAAAGTGTAACGGAGGAGCACGAAGGTTGGCTAAGTACGGTCGGACATCGTACGGTTAGTGCAATGGCATAAGCCAGCTTAACTGCGAGACAGACACGTCGAGCAGGTGCGAAAGCAGGTCATAGTGATCCGGTGGTTCTGAATGGAAGGGCCATCGCTCAACGGATAAAAGGTACTCCGGGGATAACAGGCTGATACCGCCCAAGAGTTCATATCGACGGCGGTGTTTGGCACCTCGATGTCGGCTCATCACATCCTGGGGCTGAAGTCGGTCCCAAGGGTATGGCTGTTCGCCATTTAAAGTGGTACGCGAGCTGGGTTCAGAACGTCGTGAGACAGTTCGGTCCCTATCTGCCGTGGGCGTTGGATGATTGAGAGGGGCTGCTCCTAGTACGAGAGGACCGGAGTGGACGAACCTCTGGTGTTCGGGTTGTCACGCCAGTGGCACTGCCCGGTAGCTAAGTTCGGAATCGATAACCGCTGAAAGCATCTAAGCGGGAAGCGAGCCTCGAGATGAGTCATCCCTAGGTACTTGATACCTCTAAAGGGCCGTCCGAGACCAGGACGTTGATAGGCAGGGTGTGGAAGCGCTGTGAGGCGTGCAGCTAACCTGTACTAATGACCCGTGCGGCTTAACCATACAACACCCAAGAAGTGTGAGACCTTGCAGGTCGAGACTACGAATTCATCAAACCGCAGAAAATTGCTCCTGCATTTTCTGCATTCCCGCCATCCTTGGCGGTCGCTTCTTCCGAATTACAGTTTTATGCCTGGCGGCCATAGCGTTGTGGAACCACCTGATTCCATGCCGAACTCAGCAGTGAAACGCAACCGCGCCGATGATAGTGTGGCAGCTGCCATGTGAAAGTAGGTCACTGCCAGGCACCCAATATAGTACTCCTGACTATACAGCTTTATGCGGAGCGGTAGTTCAGTTGGTTAGAATACCGGCCTGTCACGCCGGGGGTCGCGGGTTCGAGTCCCGTCCGCTCCGCCATTACTCAAAACCCCAGCCGATTGGCTGGGGTTTTTTCGTTTTAATCAAAATTATCCCAGTACGGCGGGTTACTGAAGTATCCTTCCATAAAATCGATAAAGCATCTGACCTTGCTGGCCAGCAATTTACGGTGTGCATATACGGCATAAAGACCCATGGGCTCGGGCTCATGTTGCGGCAGCACAACTTTCAGCTTGCCTGCTGCAATGGCGGGGCCGCAAATAAAAGAGGGTTGAATGATAATACCGGCACCTTCTATGGCGGCGCTGACCAGTATTTCTCCATTATTGCTGAGCATGTCACCTGTTTGTTGATATCCAGCCGGTTGTAGCCACTCGTTGATAGAAAAACCGGTGTTGTCTTCCATATAGCTGTAGCGCAGATACCGATGATTTTTTAGTTCATCCGGACTGGAAGGAGTGCCGTGTTTTTCCAGGTAAGCCGGAGCGGCGCACATGATCAGCCTGACCGGAGCTATCAGCTTGGCAATCATGGATGAGCTCTTTAGATGGCCGATGCGCAGCGCTATATCAAAGCCTTCTTCCACAATATCCACTTTTCGGTCGTTCAGTTGCAGGTCGATACTCACCGCCGGATGAGCGCGCTGAAAGCGACAGAGCAAAGGAGCCAGGTGCAAAGTAGCAAAGGATACCGGGGCACTGATGCGCAGTAGCCCCTGTGCATTTTGCTGCAGATCAGTAAGCTGGCTATCCATATCGTCAATATCATCCAGCACTAACTGGGCACGCTGGGCGTAACGGGATCCGGCTTCGGTAAGGTGTATCTTGCGGGTGGTGCGATTGAGCAAGCGTGCACCGAGGTGGTCTTCCAGGCGGGAAACATACTTGCTGACCAGCTGCGGTGACATATTCAGCCGCTCTGCTGCACGGGTAAAACTGCCTTCGGTGACCACGGTAACAAAGGCACGCATAGCATCAATACGGTCCATGGAAGCTCCTGACAAAGTAGACGTCTAATTATCAATGTTATGTTTATAATTAAGCAATGTGAGCAGTATTAATCCCGTCAAAAAGAGATAGTAAAGTGTGCTTACTTCCTAAACATATACTTTCAGGCACACTCATTATTATCTTCATTTGAGGGCATTCCATGAAACGTTCATTAGCACAGAGCTTGTTCAGCAGTAACGGTGGTTATGCTTCATTGGTGCTGCGGATACCCGTCGGGCTGATCCTGGCTGCTCATGGGGCACAAAAGCTGTTTGGCTGGTTTGGTGGCCATGGTCTGGAAGGAACAGGGCAGTGGCTGGCAAGCATTGGTCTGACTCCCGGCTATCTGATGGCAATGCTGGCCGGCAGTGCCGAGTTTTTTGGTGGTATAGCGCTGCTACTGGGCTTGCTGACTTGTCCGGCAGCGCTGGTGTCTGCTTTTACTATGCTGGTGGCAATTTTTTCCGTACATATCGACAATGGCCTGTTTGTGTCCAATAACGGCTACGAATATGCTCTGACATTATTGGCGGCGACACTTGCTCTGGCCATTCAGGGAGCGGGACGGCTCTCGCTGGACGACATAATACTGAAGCATTTCGAGCGTGCAGGAAACGGGTTGCGTACTGATGCATAATCATTCCCGGTCTAAACCCAGCAATAATATTCTCTTTATCTCTCACGGAGGCGGCCCTATGCCGCTGCTGGGAGATCCGGGCCATCAAGAGATGGTGTTTCAGCTCAAGACAATCGCCGGTGCCTTGCCCAGGCCCTCGGCCATACTGGTGATCAGTGCCCATTGGGAAGAGACGGTGCCAACCATTACTTCAGGAGCCAGCCCGTCTCTGATCTACGATTACTTCGGCTTTCCGCCGGAGTCCTATCTCATCGAGTATCCCTGCCCGGGTGAACCTGTGCTGGCGGTGCAGATCCACCAGGCGCTTGAGCAGGCAGGCATTACTGCCCGGCTCGATGAGCACCGGGGGTTTGATCACGGCCTGTTTGTTCCGCTTAAGCTCATGTATCCGGCGGCAGATATTCCGTGTGTTCAGTTGTCACTGGTCACTAGTCTGAATGCAGCTACGCACCTTGCCATCGGACGTGCGTTACAGGCTCTGGAGTGTGAAAATCTGCTGGTGATTGGATCTGGTTTCTCCTTCCATAATATGCGCGCTTTTTTCGCGGCTGATACACCGGACATTCAGGCCGGTAATGCGGCATTTGAATACTGGCTGAAAGAAACCTGCAGCAGTACTGACATAAAGGAGCCGGAACGTGCGGAGCGGCTGGTGCACTGGGAGCATGCGCCCTATGCCCGACTCTGTCACCCCCGGGAAGAGCATCTGCTGCCGCTGCACGTCTGCTACGGGCTGGCAGAAAAGCCCTGTAGTACTCATATTTCTGCGACGATCCTGGGCAAAAAGTCGGGCATTGTATATTGGGGACCGGAATCTCTGGTTTGATCGTCTGCTTAAAGACCTGGCTGAAGCGTAAAAATTACTGTAAAACGTAAATGCAAATTAGTTTTAATTGCATTATAGTGTGGTTGCCTGGTTTTATCACATCAAATGCCATTAAATACTAACGGGTGAAAAATGAAAAAAGATAAGAAAATACAAAAGCTGACAGTAAGTGATTGTTACTCTGTCACACCTCATATGCAGCGCCTTGTATTTACAGTCGATGATATTACCCCTTTCACAGAGTGTAGTGCTGGCCAGTACATCAAACTTATGTTTACTCCACAGGGTAAAACCGATCTGTCTTTACTTGGTGAAGAAGAAAAGCCGGTATTACGAACTTACACCATCAGAAAATTCAGCCCGTTACATCAACAAATCACGGTAGATTTTGTCAAGCATCGGGATCTGCCAGAAAAAACACCCATATCGATTAACAGCGGCGGTTATGGTCATTACTTTGCCCAGCATGCAGCTATTGGTGATACCATTTTCATGGCAGGGCCCGGTATCATAAAGCCCATCAATATGGATGCAGACTGGTTTTTACTGGTTGCTGACATGGCAGCAATTCCTGCATTAAGCGTTGAAATAAACACCTTGCCTGAATGTGCAAAGGGCTATGTTGTATTAGCATTAACATCTGAAGATGATATGCCCGAAATAAATATTCCAGCAGGAGTGAACTTGAAATTATGTATTAAAGGTGAAGAGGAATCACTGGCAAACACAGTAGAAAAACTTGAGTGGTTGCGTGGTCGTCCTTCAGTCTGGTGCGCATGTGAGTTTAATGTCATGAAGGCCATTCGCAGATATATCTCTGACCAGCATAATGTTGAACGTAGTAGATGTTACTTTAGTAGTTACTGGAAGGAAGGTGTTACCGAAGATGGCCACAAGGTATTGAAACGAGAAGACAACGACGCTTTTTATCGTTAAATAATACGGGTGACCTACCTACGTTGTTATAACACGCAACCTGGCTGCGGTAGCTCAGAATATGAAATCATGAGCCATGACTGGCCAGCCTTCCCAGATAAGGCTGCAGCGAAAAGCCCAGCTGTTTGCTGAGCGTCCATTCCTGCTCTTTTAGTGCTTTGGCATTGCCAGGAGCGGGGCTGGTGCCGGCAAATACCACCCAGTTGCCGCTGCTGAGCAGGCAGGAACGTACCTCGCAAAAGTGACGGTCCAGCAGTGCCATAAACTCGTCACTCTGATGACAGTCCCAGCAGTTCAGCACCAGCCAGCCGCCGGTTTTAAGCTGGTGTCGGCAGTTTTCGATAAACTCCGCCGAGAACTGCTCGCCTTCTGCATCATCAGCGTTATACAAGTCACTGAAGATCACATCCAGTTTTTTACCCTTGTACTCCCGCATAAAAGCAAAGGCATCGGCCTGATGCAGCTGCAGACGTTTGCCCTGAGGCAACTGAAAATAACGCTGAGCAGCCTCAATCACACCGGGGCGCAGTTCAACTACCTGCTGTTTCAAACCAGCCACGCCTGCATGCAGGCAACTGTTCAGGGTACCGGCACCCAGCCCCAGAGTCAGTGTCTGCCTGGGAGTATTAAATAACAGTACCAATAGCATGGCTCTTACATATTCCAGCTGTGGCACATGAGGTTCACTTCTGCTCCAGCTGCTCTGAGCATCCGGGCCGCCAAAGTTAAGGGTGCGCACACCGTCAGATTCCAGCACGCGAATTGGTCCGAATTCATCATGAGCAGTGAAAATTTCCTGCGGCATCGCTATCTCTCTGGCATAACAAAAAATAAAAAGCCCCGGCTGAGAGACTGGGGCCTGAAAAATACGGAAGGGTATTCAGTCCAGCAGCGCCTGCGCAATTTGCTGCCACTCATCTTTGGTGGAGCAATTGGGGCGTTTTTTACCGGCACGGCCATACCAGTAATCGGCATTCCACAGCACGCCTTCCACATGGTGCAGATAGGCATGAACCCAGGCAGAGGGCTGATCACTGTTATCGCGAATGCATTCGTGGGCATCTTCCCACCGGTCGTTGGCATCCAGCCACAGTGCGGTGAGAGCATCAGACAGGCCGACCGGCGGCTGAGGCTGGTTAAGAGAAGCGTGAAAGGCCTTGAAGTTCATTGATGGCTCCCTGCAGGTTAACTGAAACTTTTGATAATGATCACAGTTTACCATAACGAAGCCGTCTAAAAACTCGCAAGCGGGCATCTGAATATTATTGAGTATTTACCATGGTGAACTCCTGGCCCAGCCGGCGAAAAGCATTCAGCACCAGACCATTATCCCGGACTTCCAGATAATGCAGGTTACCGTCGGCATTCAGCACCAGGGTGAGCTGCTGGCCAGCCTGCAGCCGGCTTAGCGGCTTGTAAGAAGGCTCTGCCTGCACCAGGGCGATCAGCTCCTTGCCGGGCAGCTGCCAACTGCGGAACAGAGCGGATAGCGTTTCTCCGGGTGCCAGTGTGTGATCAATACGTTTGCCGCCAGTGGGCACATCTATCACCCGTTTGTCGGCATCACTCAAGGGCACCGCCAAGCGACCGGTAACAGGGGCATCCGGGGTTGCCGGAGCCGGTTGCCAGACAAACAACCCCAGCCAGGCGGGAAGCAGGATCAGCAGACCCGCCTTATGAACGCGAGGCAAGCGACCCAGAGCGTTCAGCAGCCGCCCCAGGCCTTTGCGGGCAGGCAGTGTAAATTGGTTAAAGCGCGCTCCCAAAGAGTGGCGCTGTTGATGTTTGGCGGCGCTTTTTGATCTGGACATAGTTTCCTCCCCTCGCGGCCACAAGTGTATCCAGCGCCCTGTAACTCCACAAGATAGCGGCACCGCTTCTTTACAAAAGCCGGCGTTGCAGACAGGGTGCTGCGACAAGGCGTTTCACCCCATGCCTTGCGGGTGCTAAAATAGCCGCCATTTCATTTTCAGCTCTTATTTAACCAAGGCAGACAGAATGACAGTTAAAACACGGTTCGCCCCCAGTCCAACCGGCTTTCTTCACGTAGGTGGTGCCCGCACCGCTCTGTATTCCTGGCTTTATGCCCGTCATCAGCAGGGCGAGTTTGTGCTGCGCATTGAAGACACGGATCTGGAGCGCTCCACCCAGGAAGCCATTGACGCCATTCTGGAAGGCATGAACTGGCTGGGCCTGAGCTGGGATGAGGGCCCCTATTACCAGACCAAGCGTTTTGACCGCTATAACCAGCTGATTGATCAGCTGCTGGAGCAAGGTAAGGCTTATAAGTGCTACTGCTCCAAAGAGCGGCTGGAAAGCCTGCGCGAGCAGCAAATGGCTGCCGGTGAAAAGCCCCGCTACGACGGCACCTGTCGTCATGGTGAGCACCAGCATGCTGCCGATGCGCCTTATGTTGTTCGTTTTGCCAACCCCACCGAAGGCAGTGTGGTCTTTGACGATCATGTACGCGGTTGCATAGAGATTGCCAACGATCAGCTGGATGATCTCATTATCCGCCGTACCGACGGTGCACCTACCTATAACTTCTGTGTGGTGGTAGACGACTGGGATATGGAAATTACCCATGTGGTACGCGGTGAAGATCACATCAACAACACACCGCGCCAGATCAATATCTATAAAGCGCTGGGTGCTCCTGTGCCGGAGTTTGCTCATGTGTCCATGATCCTGGGTGATGACGGTGCCAAGCTGTCCAAGCGCCATGGCGCGGTAAGCGTGATGCAGTATCGTGACGACGGTTATCTGCCTCAGGCCCTGCTGAACTATCTGGTGCGTCTGGGCTGGTCTCACGGCGATCAGGAGATCTTTACTCTTGATGAAATGATCTCGCTGTTCTCGCTCAATGCCATCAGCAAATCGGCGTCTGCCTTTAATACCGATAAGCTGCTGTGGCTGAACCAGCACTATATGAAAACCCTGCCTGCGGCGGAGGTGGCCGGTCATCTTGAATGGCACATGCAGGATCAGGGAATAGATATGACTCAAGGTCCGGCGCTGACCGACCTGATTGGCCTGTATGCCGAGCGTTGCCATACCCTGAAGGAGCTGGCCGGACAAAGCCGCTATTTGTTTGAAGACTTCAGCGAGTTTGATGCGGCGGCCGCCAAAAAGCACCTGCGCCCGGTAGCCGCCGAGCCGCTGCAGCTGGCCCGCACCAAACTGGCAGCCCTGACCGACTGGCAGGCGGCATCGATCCATGAAGTGATCAATGCGGTGGCGGCCGAGCTGGATCTTGGCATGGGCAAGGTAGGTATGCCGCTGCGGGTGGCGGTAACCGGTATTGGTCAGTCACCAGCCATTGATGGCGTGATGGCGCTGCTGAGCAAAGACAAGGTTCTGGCCCGCATCGACATGGCACTGGCCTTTATTGCCGAGCGTGCTCAAGGGTAATACATAGCTTGAAGCGAAAAGCCTGAAGCTGGAAGAAAAACGGCGTTGCCTGCAGGTAACGCCGTTTTCACAATCCTCAATCCTAAATTCCGCCAAAATGAATAATTACTGAACGCTTTGTTCAAAAATCATCTGTTTGCACTAATTTTTCTAATTGCCTGTTGACTCTGAACAGCGCTGTGCCTATTATGCGCCTCGCTCGCAGGGACAAGATTCCTGCAACGACTTGTGCGGGGCTATAGCTCAGCTGGGAGAGCGCTTGCATGGCATGCAAGAGGTCCGCGGTTCGATCCCGCGTAGCTCCACCAATCAAGTCAGAGCAGTTTCTGCCAAATGGGGTTATAGCTCAGCTGGGAGAGCGCTTGCATGGCATGCAAGAGGTCCGCGGTTCGATCCCGCGTAGCTCCACCAGGCGGTAGAAACAAACACCAGTAAAACAGTATTGTTTTGGGGCTATAGCTCAGCTGGGAGAGCGCTTGCATGGCATGCAAGAGGTCCGCGGTTCGATCCCGCGTAGCTCCACCAAAACAATCTGACCCAATTCGGGGCTATAGCTCAGCTGGGAGAGCGCTTGCATGGCATGCAAGAGGTCCGCGGTTCGATCCCGCGTAGCTCCACCAAATTTTAAAAAGCCGCAGTTACCATACTGCGGCTTTTTTCGTTCTGGCCTTTTTCTATTCAACTGCGCACAATAAAACAAACTCGTACGAGACTGTTTTTATGGAGCACTTCAATTCTATTTTTGAGCGAGCCTGCGCCCGTCATGGCGGCGAAACCATGCTGCGCCGGCTGATCGCCACTCCCGCCTTCAGCCCCGATGAACTAGCCGCCATTCCCGATGATCGCTGGCTGTCTTCCTTTACCATGAGCCTGTTTCAGTCGGGCTTTGTGTGGAAAGTGATCAGAGACAAATGGCCGGACTTTGAGCGGGCCTTCTTTGGGTTTGACCCTCATAAAATGCTGCTGTTGGATGAACATCACCTGGAGCGGCTCAATAACGACGCCAGCATAGTGCGCCATGCGAAGAAGATTGCCGCTGTGCCGGTCAATGCTCAAATGATACTGGATCTGGGCCGGGATCACGGCGGCTTTGGCGCTTTTGTGGCCGCCTGGCCCAAAGACGATGTGGTAGGGCTGTGGCAGCACATTCGCAAGCACAGCAAACTGCTGGGCGGCAATATCGCCCCTTATGCCTTGCGCCGGCTGGGAGCAGAGACTTTTGTATTTACCGGTGATGTCAGCGCTTATCTGCAGCATCACGGTGTGGTAGATGCGGCGTTAAGCTCCAAAAAAGGCATGAATCAGGCTCAGGCCGCTTTTAACACCTGGCGCGAGCAAAGCGGCCTGAATTTAGGCGAAATCAGCAAGACCATCGCCTTTTCCATCGGTTAACGACAAGGGTTAAAGATAAGGCGCAAGAAACTCGTCTACTTGCTCGGCAATCAATGGCTGTGCCTCGGCAGTGGGATGAATACCGTCATCCATCATCATGCCGTTTTGGCCAATCAGCGGTGCCACAAAAAACGGCAGCAGAGGCACTTGCTGCTGCGTAGCCAGGCGGCTGAACAGGCTTTCAAACTGCTGCAGATAACGGCGGCCATAATTGGGTGGCAGCTGAATATCGGTCAGCACCACCCGGGCACCGGCGTTGTTGGCCAGCGTGATCAGCTGCGCAAGATTGCGTTCAATCAAATCCGGGGGCAGGCCGCGCAGGCCATCATTGCCACCCAGCTCCAGCAAGACCAGGCTGGGCTGATGGCGCTGCAGCAGAGGTGGCAACCGCTGCAGCCCCCCTTGAGTGGTTTCGCCGCTGACGCTGGCATTAACCACGGTCACGTTCCGGCCCTGTTGCTGCCACTTTTCAGCCAGCAAATGAGGCCAGGCCTGATCAGCCCGCATGCGGTAGCCGGCACTCAGGCTGTCGCCCAGAATAAGCAGGGTGTCGGCCAGCACTGCCGGCGACCCCCAAAAAATCAACAGCACAAGGATTCGCAGCATGACAACCTTATCTCCCATTATTCGTGTGGTGGATCTCGAGCACAGGGTCAGCCTGGGCGACGAGCATATAACCATCCTTAAAGGTGTGAATCTGGAAGTCAAGGCCGGCCAGCGTCTGGCACTGGTGGGGGCCTCAGGCTCGGGCAAGTCTACGCTGCTGGGGCTGCTGGCGGGGCTGGACAGCGCCAGCCGGGGAGAAGTGCATATTGCCGGCCAGCCCCTGCACCAGCTTGATGAAGAGCAGCGGGCGGCGCTCAGGGCCAGACACATCGGCTTTGTGTTTCAGTCGTTTTTGCTGCTGCCCACTTTAACTGCCCTGGAAAACGTCATGCTGCCGGCGGAGCTGAAGGGCGACAGTGGTAACCGCAAGCGGGCCATGGCGTTGCTGGAGCAGGTGGGTCTGGGTAACCGGGTGCGGCATTTTCCGGCTCAGCTGTCAGGTGGCGAGCAGCAGAGGGTGGCCATTGCCCGGGCCTTTATGACACAGCCCGATATTCTGTTGGCCGACGAACCGACGGGTAACCTGGATCAGCAAACCGGTGCCCGCATTATCGAGCTGTTGTTTGAGCTTAACCGTCAGCATGGCACCACCCTAGTGATGGTCACGCACGACGAATCTCTGGCCAGCCGCTGTGAGCGCCGTTTGCTGATGACCGCGGGTCAGCTGGAGGAGCAGCATGGCTAGTCTGGGATGGGGACTGATCAAACGGGAAATAGCCAGCGGCCCGCTGCGGCTGTTTGTGCTGGCGCTGGCCCTGTGTGTAGCCAGTATTCTCAGCGTCACTTTGGTGGCCGACCGGCTTAACGGTGCCCTGCAGGTATCAGGACGGGATTACATTGCCGCCGACAGAGTGCTGGCGGGCAGCCGGGCCGCCGAGTCTGAGTGGCTGAGCGAAGCCGAAGAACGCGGCCTGCAGGTGTCACAGGGGCAATCGTTCAACAGTGTGCTGTTTGCCAATGAGCAATTGCAGCTGGCCAGCATTCGCGCCGTGGATAACGCCTTTCCGTTTTATGGCGATCTGGTGCTGGCACCAGCGGGCAAGGTGAGGCCTGGCAATATCTGGCTGTCGGCCCGGCTGCTGGCGTTGTTGCAGGTCAGCCCGGGAGACAGGGTGGAGCTGGGCAATCTTGAGCTGACCGTGGCCGGTGAGCTGGTGAGCGAGCCGGATCAGGGCTTTTCACCGTTTTTGCTGGCACCCAGAGCCCTGATGCATCTGGATGACGTGGCCGCCACCGGCATTTTTATGGAAGGCAGCCGCAGCCGTTACCGTTATCTGTTCAAGGGGGAAGACAACATCCTCAATGAATACGCTGACTGGCTGGAACCACAATTGCAGCAAGGGCAGAACTGGCGCGGCCCCGACAATGCCGACACCCCCGTGGCCCGCTCCATTACCCGGGCTGAGCAGTTTTTTCGGCTGGCCTCACTGATTGGTGTGCTGCTGGGCATTCTGGCCATGGCCATTGCGCTGGGTTACTTCTCCCGCCGTGAGCAGGACCGCATTGCCCTGCTGAAAACCCTGGGAGCAGGGCGGCAGTCATTGCTGCGCTGGCTGGCGCGGCTGCTGAGCGGGCTGATGTTGCTGGGGGCAACACTTGGTGCTGCGGTGGGCTATGGCGTGCACCAGCTGATTTTGCTGGCGCTGGGGGATGCTCTGGCGGTGCCCTTGCCACCGCCTTCGCTCACGCCCTTCCTGGTGGCCGGCGGCCTGGCGTTGCTCACCACGGTTATGCTTTCTGTGGTGCCCATGCTGCGGCTGTTAAAAGTGCCGCCGCTCAGAGTGCTGCGCAACGAGGCCGAGGCATATATTTCACCCTGGCTCAGCGGTGGTATTCTGCTGGCAGGCACAGTGGCATTAAGCTGGCTGTTTGCCGGCAGTCTGGGCCTGGCCGCCGGTTTATTGCTTGGGCTGCTGGCGCTGGCGCTGTTGCTGGGCGGATTGTGCCGGGGCTTGCTGGCACTGGCGCGCCTGCCCAAAGGCAGCGTGGCGTTCCGGCTGGCATTAAGCCGGCTTAATCGTGCCCGGCTGGCCACGCTGCTGCAGTTTGGTGGTGTGGCGATGGCGCTGTTTCTGGCCAGCCTGTTATGGGTAGTGCGCGGCGAGCTGACCGAGGGCTTTCTGGCCCGCCTGCCCGCCGACACTCATAACCGTTTTTTAATTAATATTGCCGATTATCAGCTGGATCCGGTACGTCAGATCCTGAACGATAACGGCCTGGACTCATCTCGCTTTTATCCCATCGTACGCGGGCGGCTGGTGCAGGTGAACGGTGTGCCGGTGGCTGAAATTAACAGCGAGCGCGGCGGTGGTCTGGGCCGGGAGCTGAACCTGACCTGGAGTGACCAAATACCCGAAGGTAACCGCATTATCAGCGGACAGTGGTCACAGGCTGAAGGTGGTGTTTCGGTAGAAAGCGACCTGGCCGAGCGGCTGGGGCTGACGCTGGGAGATACCCTCAGCCTGGATCTGGCCGGCCAGCAGGTGTCTGCTGAAGTACGCAATATTCGCGAAGTAGACTGGGACAGCATGAAACCCAACTTCTATCTGGTGCTCAGCCCCGACGTACTGGCGGATTATCCCGCCGCCTGGATGGCGAGTTTTTATCTGCCTGAGCGCCAGAAAGCGGTGGAAGTAGAGCTGATCCGTGCCTTTCCCACCATGACAGTGTTTGATGTGGAAGCTCTGCTGCAGCAGCTGCGCACCATACTGGCGCAGGTGAGTCAGGCGCTGCTGGTCATCATGGCGCTGGTGACCGGTGCCAGCCTGCTGGTGCTGCTGGCGCAGGTGGAAGCTACCCTGGAAAGCCGCCGCCGCGAGCTGGTATTGCTGCGCACGCTGGGGGCCAGCAACCGGGTGATTCGTGCCTCATTACGCTGGGAGTGGCTGGGGGCGGGTCTGGTGGCCGGGCTGGCGGCGGCGCTGGCGGTAGAGCTATGTGTGGCTGTGCTGCTGCCCTGGTGGCTTGATCTGCCCTGGCAGCCTCATCCGCGCTTATGGCTGGCGCTGCCGGGGCTGGGAGCCGTGCTTTTGCTGATCACCGGCCGCGCCGGCGGCCTGCTCAGCGGCACCCTGATGAACCGGCTGCGGCAATGGGGGTGACCCTGCGGGGAGCTGTAAGTCGGAAGCTGGATGCTTGAAGCTGGAAGTTTAAATCAAAACATTGTCACTCCGGTACTGAACCAAGTTCAGCATGACGGTCCCGGAGTCTAAGTCAGAAACACATTTATCTGCAGAAAGATTCCGGCTCGGAGGCCGGAATGACGAGGGGGGTGTGGCCGGAATGACGAGGGGGTGTGGCCGGAATGACGAGGGGGTGTGGCCGGAATGACGAGTAATTTGGGCCGGAATGGCGTTGGTTTTAACCTACCGCCTTGGTGCGCTCAGGGTTTCTTTCAGCGCCTTGTCGAGGGTGGGGTAGCGGAAATGAAAGCCGGCCTGTTGCAGCCGCACCGGCATGACCCGCTGGCCGGTCAGCAGCAGATCCGCCATTTCACCAAACAGCAGCTTCATGGCCCAGGCGGGAATACGGGCAAAATGGGGCTTGCTCAGGTTTGCCGCCAGACTTTTGCTGAACTGAGCATTGGTTACCGGCTCGGGGGCGGTGGCATTAAAGGCCCCGCTGCATTCCTCGTGTTCCAGTAAAAACAAAATCAGATTCACCACGTCTTCAATGTGGATCCACGACATATATTGCTTGCCCGAGCCAATGGGGCCGCCCAGGCCAAAACGGTAGCTGGGCAGCATTTTTACCAGAGCTCCGCCTTCGGCCCCCAGCACCACGCCCAGACGAATACAACAGACCCGGGTCTGCTCGGTGTCTGCCCGTCTGGCCAGCTCTTCCCATCTGGCACAGACGTCATGGCTGAACTCGGGATGAGGGTGAGTGTCTTCGTCCACCAGGGTGTCGCCCTGGCGGCCGTAAAAGCCCACTGCCGAACCGCTGATCAGCACTCCGGGCGGATTGCTGCCGGCGCGTAGTTTTTCTACCAGCTGCTCGGTAATTTGCCAGCGGCTTTGGCAAATGCGCTCTTTCTGCGCCGGACTCCAGCGCTTGTCGGCAATGGGCTCCCCGGCCAGGTTAATAACCGCATCAAAGCGGTCGAGATCGGGCAAATCATCAAGAGAAGAGAGGGCTTCAATATCGTGCCCCAAACGTTGATACACCTTATTGGGTGAACGGCTCAGCACCGACACCTGATGGTGCGGACGCAGGTGGCTCATCAGGCGGCTGCCTACAAAGCCGGTTCCTCCGGTAAGCAGTATCTTCATCACAGGCTCCTTCAAAAGGCGGGGCCGGCAGGCCCCGCAAAGACAAGGTTATCCACATTATCTGTGAGTAAGTCTGTAGATTATCTTGCCTGATAAGGATAGTTCTTTGATCTTTATAAAAAAATCAAAGACGCACAGGGATCCGTCAGGATCACTTCAGTGCGGCCAGAGCGCCGTCATAGTCGGGCTCGTTGGTCAGTTCGGGCACACGCTCAACGTGAGTGACCTTGCCGTCTTCGTCAATACATACCACGGCACGGGCAGACAGACCACGCAGGGCACCGTCGCTCAGGGCCACGCCATAGTCGGCCAGAAAATCAGTGTGACGGAAGGCTGAAGCCACCTGTACGTTTTCCAGACCTTCGGCAGCACAGAAGCGGCTGGCGGCAAAAGGCAGATCCATGGACACACACAGCACCTGAGTGTTGTTCAGGCCGGCGGCCTTTTCGTTAAAGGTGCGCACGCTGGTGGCGCACACACCGGTGTCGATGCTGGGGAAGATGTTCAGCAGCACTTTTTTGCCTTTGAAGTCACCCAGCTTGATATCGCTCAAATCGGCACCGGTCAGGGTGAAGTCGGGGGCCGCCTGGCCAACGGTGGGCAGCTGGCCGGAAACGGCAACGGAATTACCCTGAAAAGTTACGGAAGACATTGAGACTCTCCTGATGATTGCGGGTTGTTGGTGATTAGTTATCAGTATGAGTGACTAAGGTAGCAGTTTTCCTGTGCTGAAACAGCTTTTTATCCACCTGATAACGCCCCTGTTTATGTAGGGTTATGACCCTCGTCAACGCTTTTGTCATCCTTTGTTAGTAGAGTGGTCAAATGACTCTTTCATTTCAGGGAAATACGGTGCGTACTCTTCATCTGGATGTGGCCATTATCGGGGCCGGCGGGGCCGGGCTGCGGGCGGCCATTGCCGCCGCCGAAGCCAACCCGGCCCTTAACATCGGGCTGTTGTCCAAGGTCTATCCCATGCGTTCGCACACAGTGGCGGCGGAAGGCGGCGCTGCCGCCGTGGTGCGTGACGACGACAGCCTGCAACAGCATTTTGACGACACCGTCTCGGGCGGCGACTGGCTGTGCGAGCAGGACGTGGTGACGTTCTTTGTGGAACGCTGCCCGGAAGAAATGACGCGCATGGAGCACTGGGGCTGCCCCTGGAGCCGCAAACCCGACGGCAGCGTTAATGTGCGCCGTTTTGGCGGCATGAAGGTAGAGCGCACCTGGTTTGCCGCCGATAAAACCGGCTTTCATATGCTGCACACCCTGTTTCAGACCTCGATCAAATACTCGCAAATTCAGCGCTTTGACGAGTTCTTTGTGCTTGACCTGCTGGTAGAAGCAGGCCGGGTGCGCGGGCTGGTGGCGCTGCACCTGGCCGAAGGGGAGCCGGTGCTGATTCGTGCCAATGCGGTGGTGATGGCCACCGGCGGCGGTGCCCGCGTGTTTCGCTACAACACCAATGGCGGCATTGTCACCGGCGACGGCATGGCCATGGCGTATCGTCATGGGGCCGCGCTGCGGGACATGGAGTTTGTGCAATACCATCCCACCGGCCTGCCCGGCTCCGGCATATTAATGACCGAAGGCTGCCGGGGCGAGGGCGGTGTGCTGCTCAATCGCCACGGCTACCGCTATTTGCAGGACTATGGTCTGGGGCCGGAAACCCCCCTGGGTGAGCCCAAAAACAAGCACATGGAGCTGGGTCCGCGAGACAAAGTCTCTCAGGCGTTCTGGCACGAGCTGCAACAGGGTAACACCATTACCCATGCGCTGGGCGAGGTGGTACACCTCGATCTGCGCCATCTCGGTGAGCAAAAAATCAAAGAGCGACTGCCCTTTATTCGTGAGCTGGCCAAGGCTTATGTGAATGTGGATCCGGTGCATGAGCCCATTCCCATTCGGCCCACGGCTCACTACACCATGGGCGGCATAGAGGTCGATAAACATAGTCATTCTGCAATCTATGGCCTGTTTGCCGCCGGCGAATGCGCGTCCAGCGGCATTCATGGTGCCAACCGGCTGGGCTCCAACTCGCTGGCAGAGCTGCTGGTATTTGGCCGTGAAGCCGGCGAAGGGGCGGCCCGGCTGGCGGCCGAAAACAGCGGCGGCAATGACGCAGCCATACAAGAGCAGGCCCGTGCCGTGGTGGCTGGGCTGGACAAGCTCAGAGGCCAGCGCGGCACAGAGCGGCTGGCAGACATTCGCAACGAGCTGGGCCGGGTAATGGAAGACGGCTGTGGCATTTACCGGGACGCCACCGGCATGCAGGCAGCGGTGAACAAAGTCGGCGAGCTGAAAGCCCGCTATCAGTACCTTAACCTGACCGACAGCAGCCGGGTGTTTAACACCGAGCTGGTCTCGGCGGTAGAACTGGGCTTTTGCCTGGATGTGGCCGAGGCCATGGCCCACAGCGCGCTGGCGCGCACAGAGTCGCGCGGGGCGCATCAGCGGCTGGATGACCCTTGCCGAGAGCGCAATGACGAGCAATTCCTCAAGCATACTCAGGCTTTTTATCAGGCCGGTGCCGCGCCGCGTATTGATTACAGCCCGGTCAGGATCACCACTTCATCACCGGCCAAACGGGTATACGGTGCCGCTGCCGAGCAGGAGAAAACATAGTGAGCCAACTGAAAACCCTGAACATATTGCGTTACCGGCCCGAGCAGGACGAGGCGCCGCATTTTGAGCCGTTTCAAGTGCCCTGGGACGACACTACCTCGGTGCTGGATGCGCTCAACTATATCAAGGACGAGCTCGATGCCAGCCTCAGTTATCGCTGGTCCTGCCGCATGGCCATCTGCGGCTCCTGTGGCTTTATGATCAACGGCGTGCCAACGCTCGGCTGCAAAACCTTTTTGCGCGACTTTGACGAGCTGACCATAGCGCCGCTGGAGCACTACCCCATAGAGCGGGATCTGGTGGTGGATATGGCGCCCTTTGTGGAGCGGCTGGAAGCGGTCAAGCCCTACATTATCGGCAACGATCGTCAGGTGGAAGACGGCCCTAATGTGCAGACCCCGGCCGAGATGAGCGCCTATCATGCGCTGTCTCAGTGCATTAACTGCGGCCTCTGTTATGCCGCCTGCCCGCAGGTGGGACTGCGTCCGGGCTTTGTGGGGCCGGCCGCCATCGCGCTGGCCCGCCGTTATAACCTGGATAGCCGGGATAACGGCAAGAAAGAGCGCATGGCGCTGCTGAACGGTGAAGACGGCGTCTGGGGTTGCACCTTTGTGGGGTACTGCTCGGAAGTGTGCCCCAAAGAGGTAGACCCGGCGGCGGCAGTAAACCAGGGCAAAATCGACTCCGGCATCAGCTATCTGCTGGCGGCCTTAAGGCGGGAATAAGGAGCAGTTATGAGTGCACGCAAACCCTATCACAGACCCATGCCGGCAGGCTGGTGGCGGCAAAAGGCCCCTTACCGGCTGTATATGCTGCGGGAAGCCACGGTATTGCCCTTAACCTTTTTCTGCCTGTGTTTGCTGGCGGGATTATGGTCGCTGGGGCAGGGCGCTGCAGCCTGGGAAAGCTGGCTGGGCTTTATGGCCAGTCCGCTGGTGCTGGCGCTGAATGCTCTGGCGCTGGCGGCCAGCTTGTTTCACGCCGCTACCTTTTTTCTGATGATGCCCAGAGTCATGCCGGTAAAACTGGCGGGCAAGCCGCTGCCGGTGATCAGGGTGGCGCTGGTGCAGTGGGCCATCACGGCGGGCATCAGTCTGTTTGCGCTGTTGTGGTTGCTGGAGGTGATATGAAACCCATCAATTCAAACCCCAAACGCTCGGAAGAGCCCATCTGGTGGAGCCTGTTCGGTGCCGGCGGCAGCTGGTTTGCCATGCTCACCCCCGTTACTGTGCTGCTGGTGGGTATTCTGGTACCGCTTGGGATAATAGACGCCAGCACGCTCAGCTATGAACGCATGCAGGGAGTGGCGGCCGGCTGGCTGGGCAAGGCAGTGATTGCCGGCTCCATTATTTTGCCGCTGTGGCATGCCATGCACCGCATTCACCATGGCATTCACGACCTGGGTGTAAACGCCGGCCTGGCCGGCAAGGTGGTGTGCTACGGCTTTGCGGCGCTGGTGTCGGTGGTCACTCTGGGATTGCTGGTGTTGTAGAAAGATTCCGGCTCGAAGGCCGGAATGACGGCAAGAAGTCACAACTCGCGAATAAACGACTTATCCAGCTGCTTAAAAGCAGTGTTCAGGGTCTCGCCCAGCTCAAAGTAGCGGGGGCGGGACACTGGCTCACTGATGCGGCCGCCGGCAGCAGTTATTTTCTCATGGATCTGCAGATACCATTCTCTGAGTGACGGCGGTAACCGGGTATCGGCCCGCTTGCCCAGCCAGTAATAACCCTGCATGGGCAGGCTGGCCAGGAACAACGCCGAAGCGACCACGCTTGGCCAGTAGTGGGGGGCACCAAACTGAAACTGCAGCATCAGGCTGAGAGTGATAAGCGCCGGCATGGTTTTAATACCAAAGCGGGTAGCAGCAATAATCCGGCTTTCCGGGAACATGGCGGCCAGCCTGCGTTCCTGGGGCCAGATAGTCGAATACTCCTGACCACGATGCAGAGTGCGAGTAAAGGGACTCATAAGTCCTCCGGCAACAACGATTCAGTGTAGCTAAGTTGCAAAACAACGACTAGGTCAAAAAAACAGCGGCAACTGTCAGTTATTTTACCACAGACAAAAGGTTAATATTTTCCATCATGGCTGCCGGCTACAATGCCTGCCCTGTAACGGAAGACACACGGCCCGACCGCCCGTTGGTAAAGCCCTTTTCTCAAGGATAGAGTGAAAGTGATTTTTATTGCCCGGTTTTTATAACGGGCAAGATGTTTTCGCAACTCCGAAAGAAAGGATTTCCAATGAGTAACGATCTGGTCCTGGTGCTTAACTGTGGCAGCTCTTCTCTTAAGTTTGCCATTCTGGATGCCGCCAGCGGCAATGAGCAGCTGTCGGGACTGGCCGAATGCTTCTATCTGCCTGATGCCCGCATCAAGTGGAAACTGAACGGTGAAAAAGGCGAAGCCGGGCTGGGTGCCGGTGCTGCACACCAGCAGGCGCTGGACTTTATTGTAAACCAGCTGCTCAACCCCAACCCGGGGCTGCTGCAGGGGCTGGTGGCGGTGGGCCACAGAGTGGTGCACGGCGGCGAGCGCTTCACCCGCTCGGCGCTGATCACCGACGAGGTCATCAAAGGCATTGAAGACTGTGCCAGTCTGGCTCCGCTGCACAACCCGGCGCATCTGGTGGGGATTCACTCGGCGATGGCGTCTTTCCCCAACCTGCCTCAGGTAGCGGTATTTGACACTGCCTTTCATCAGACCATGCCCGAGCAGGCTTACCTCTATGCCATTCCGCACCGGCTTTATCGCGAGCATGGCATTCGCCGCTACGGCATGCATGGTACCAGCCACTACTTTATTACCCAGGAAACCGCCAAAGTACTGAATAAACCGGTTAACGAGCTGAATATTATCAGCTGCCACCTGGGTAACGGTGCTTCCGTGTGTGCGGTGAAAAATGGTGAATCGGTAGATACCTCCATGGGCCTGACGCCGCTGGAAGGCCTGGCGATGGGCACTCGCAGCGGCGATATCGACCCGGCCATTATTTTTCATCTGCACGATGCCCTGGGCTACAGCGTGGAAAGCATTAATACCCTGCTGACCAAAGAATCTGGCCTGCTGGGGTTAACCGAAATCAGCAGTGACTGTCGCTTTGCGGTAGAAAACTATCATCAGTTGCCGGCCGCCAAACGGGCGCTGGATATCTTTGCCTATCGCCTGGCCAAATACATTGCCGGCTACACCTGTGCCCTTGATGGCCGGCTGGATGCCATTGTGTTTACCGGTGGCATTGGCGAAAACGCCGCCACGGTGCGCGCGCTGACCCTGTCCAAACTGGCACTGCTGGGTGTGGAAGTAGATGCCGACGCCAACCGCGATGCCTGCCTGGGCCGGGCGGGGCGCATCAGCACCAGTAACAGCCTGCCGGTGTGGGTGCTGCCCACCAATGAAGAATGGGTGATTGCCAAAGACGCACTTGCCCTGTCACAACAAGAGGAAAACCAATGACCAGAACCATCATGCTGGTGCCTGTCAGCAGTGGTGTGGGTGCCACCTCGGTAAGCCTGGGGATGGTGCGCGCCATGGAGCGCAACGGCGTTAACGTCAGCTTTTTCAAACCGGTCTCCCAGCCTCGAAACCGCCGCAAAATACAGGATCATTCCACTGCTGTGGTGGCCAATGGCACCAACCTGACGCCGCCCGAGCCCTTTGCCCTCAGCTATGCCGAAAGCATGATCTCGGCGGGCAATCTGGATGTATTACTGGAAGAAATTGTGGCCCGCTTTGAAAAGCACGTGACCGAAAGCGCTGCCGAAGTGGTGGTGGTAGAAGGGCTTATTCCTACCGACAAACAGCCCTTTGCTACCCGCATTAACTACGATATCGCCAAGGCGCTGGACGCCGACATGGTGTTTATTGCCCAGCCCGGCAGCGACAGCAGCCAATATTTAAAAGAGCGGCTGGAGCTGGCCTGCGCCAACTTTGGTGGTGTGCTCAACAAGCGTATTGTGGGTTGCATCATCAACAAGGTAGGGGCACCGGTTGACGAGCAGGGCAACACCCGGCCCGATCTGACCGAAATGTTCAACCCCAACTACAAGGGCGATCATGTTACTGCCAACCTGGAAGTGCTGCAGGTGTTTGGCAAAACGCCCCTGCGCATTCTGGGCTGCATTCCCTGGAATACTCAGCTGGTGGCTCCCCGTGCGGTGGATCTGGCCCGTCACCTCAATGCCACCATTATTAACGAAGGCGCGCTTAATACCCGCCGCCTGCAAAGTGTGACCTTCTGCGCCCGCGCGCTGCACAACATGGTGCATCACTTTAAACCGGGCAGCCTGCTGGTGGCCTCGGGTGACCGCTCCGATGTAATTGTGTCTGTGTGTCTGGCGGCCATGAACGGCGTTAAAATCGGCGCGCTGCTGCTGACCGGCAGCTATCACCCCGAGCCTCAGATCATGGCGCTGTGCCAGCGTGCCATTGAAACCGGCCTGCCCATTCTGATGGTGAACACCAACACATGGCAAACCGCCGTCAGCCTACAGCATTTCAACCTGGAAATTCCGGTAGACGACGCCGGCCGCATTGAAGCGGTGCAGGACTATGTGGCCGGCCATATCGACAAGCACTGGATAGAGTCGTTGTCGGCCAAGTCGGCCCGCAGCCGCCGGCTCAGCCCGCCGGCGTTCCGCTATCAGCTTACCGAGCTGGCCCGCCGCGCCGCCAAGCGCATTGTGCTGCCGGAAGGCGAAGAGCCGCGCACCATCAAGGCCGCGGCCATCTGTGCCGAGCGCGGCATTGCCCGCCCTGTGCTGCTGGGCAACCCGGAAGAAGTGCTGCGCATTGCCGCTCAGCAGGGCGTGGTGCTGGATGAAAAGGTCGACATTGTTGATCCGGAAGAAGTACGGGAAAACTATGTAGAACGGCTGGTCGAGCTGCGCAAGAGCAAGGGCATTACCGAAATTGTGGCCCGTGAGCAGTTGCAGGACAACGTGGTGCTGGGCACCATGATGCTGGAACGCGATGAAGTGGACGGTCTGGTGTCCGGTGCTGTTAATACCACGGCCAACACCATACGACCGCCGCTGCAAATTATTAAAACCGCGCCGGGCTGCTCGCTGGTGTCGTCTGTATTCTTTATGCTGCTGCCGGATCAGGTGCTGGTATATGGCGACTGTGCCATCAATCCGGATCCTACCGCCGAGCAGCTGGCAGAGATTGCCATTCAGTCGGCAGAGTCGGCCCGTGCCTTTGGCATAGAGCCCAGGGTGGCCATGATCTCCTACTCCACAGGTAGCTCAGGCACGGGTGCCGATGTGGAAAAAGTGCGGGAAGCCACGCGTCTGGCTCAGGATAAGCGCCCGGATCTGGTGATTGACGGCCCGCTGCAGTATGACGCCGCCATTATGGAAAATGTGGCCAAGTCCAAAGCGCCCGATTCACCGGTAGCGGGCAAGGCCACCGTGTTTATTTTCCCGGATCTGAATACCGGCAACACCACCTACAAGGCGGTGCAGCGGTCAGCTCAGCTGGTGTCCATTGGCCCCATGCTGCAGGGCATGCGCAAACCAGTAAACGATCTGTCCCGCGGTGCTCTGGTAGACGACATTGTCTATACCATAGCGCTGACTGCCATTCAGGCCGGGCAGCACAGCAACGGCTGATACAAAAATCCCGGCGCAAGGCCGGGATTTTTATTGATGCAGGTGAGCCATTTACTTGCTCTTGATACCCAGTATTTTATACAGCGGGCAAAAGTTCACAAAAGCGGTGATCAGCGGAATCACGCCAATCCAGCCCCAGGGCGTCTGTGGCCCCACAAACACCGTGGCTATCAGGGCCAGGCCCACCACAATACGAATGACCTTATCGATACTGCCCACGTTCTTTTCCATCACAGCTCCTTTAATTAGCATTTTCTAATTAATAATGGCGCATTTTCATTCGCCCTGCAAGCCGGCACGCCTTGCAAATTACTGCACGATTGGCGAGGCTGGACCTTTACCCCGTACCGAGAGTCATGATTGATGAACTTTTTATCCCAGCCGCTGCAAAGCCTGCCCGAGCCAGACTGGCAACAGGTGCAGGCCATTCCTGTTGTAGATAATGGTGATCCGCTGGTACCACTGGGGTTGGTGCCGCCGCCGCTGCGGGTGTATCCGGCCTATTTTCACCTGGGGGTGCCCGGTGCGCTGACCGAATGCTATGTGCGCCGCTCGGTATTACACCGGCTGCAACAGGCCGCCACGCTGCTGCCCTCAGGCACCGAACTGGTAGTACTGGACGGCTGGCGGCCGTTTCGTGTGCAGGAATATTTGTTTGAAACCCTCACAGATGCGCTCAAGCGGCGCTTTCCCGATGAAGACGATCAGCACCTGCTGGCCCGGGCCCGGCACTTTGTGTCTGTGCCAAGTCAGGATGAAAACGCGCCCAGCCCGCACCTGACCGGCGGTGCCGTGGATGTGTGCCTGTGCGACGGCAACGGCCAGCTGCTGAACATGGGCACCGCCTTTGATGACATTACCCCCTGGTCTTATACCGCCGCCTTTGAGGGAGTGGTTAAACCCGGAGCTGCCGAAGCAGAAGTGATTGAAAACCGCCGTCTGCTGCACAGCTGCATGACCCGCGCCGGCTTTACCAATCTGCCCAGCGAATGGTGGCACTACGACTACGGCACCCAAAACTGGGCCTGGTACAGCCAGCAGCCGGCGGCGCTGTTTGGCGCTGTGCAGCAGCACAGCCTGGCCGAACGCTGGCGCATGCAGGTGGATGCCGGCAACCGCTAGTCTGTTTTAAAGTGTGATTTCTGCTACAAATTCACACATTGGCCCGAGTGCAGGGCCAATGTTTCCTTTGCCCGTTTTCCGCACACTAACCCCAGGCCGCTCAGTTAAGCATAAACAGTGTAAAATGCTTAACCTTCTAAAAAATAAAACATATTCCATTGTTTCAAAACGGGCGGCGGTTTTCCGTTCAGCTTCAGTCATATCACTTTATAAATGGCAGGATTAACTCCAATTAAAATTATTGATGGTGTTACCTACTTGTTATAAAACCAATTGCGGAGTAATTTTCCTGCACTCGCCGGGTGCTCCAAGTGAATGGCCCGCAGCCGGCGAACAACTCAGGATGATGTACTGCCAAAAAGGAAATGTTCATGAGCGAACTGGTCAATACCATCAATGGCTATATCTGGAGCCTGCCCCTTATCTATTTGTGTTTGGGCGTGGGCCTGTATTTCTCTCTTCGCACCCGCTTTCTGCAGGTGCGCCACATCAAGGAAATGATCCGGCTGATGTTTCAGGGCGGCACCTCGGCGGCGGGCATCAGCTCGTTTCAGGCGCTGGCGCTGTCGTTGTCGGGCCGGGTAGGCACGGGCAACATTGCCGGTGTGGCCACTGCCATTACCTTTGGCGGCCCGGGTGCCGTGTTCTGGATGTGGGTGGTGGCCTTTTTAGGCTCGGGCACCGCCTTTGTCGAGTCGGCACTGGCGCAAATCTACAAAGAAAAAGACGACAACGGCCTCTATCGTGGCGGCCCCGCTTTTTACATTGAAAAGGGCCTGGGCATTAAATGGTATGCCTGGGTATTTGCCATCTCCACCGTGCTGGCTTGCGGCATGCTGCTGCCCGGCGTGCAGGCCAACAGCATTGCCTCCGGCATTGAAAACGCCTTTGGCATTCCCACTACCGTCTCGGCGGCCATTGTGGTGGTGCTGCTGGGGCTGATCATCTTTGGTGGCGTAAAGCGTATTGCTCACTTCACCCAGATAGTGGTGCCCTTTATGGCACTGGGCTACATTCTGGTGGCCTTTGTGATCCTGGTGCTGAACATTGGCCAGGTGCCGGAAGTCGTTAGTTTGATTGTGGGCAGCGCCTTTGGCATGAAGGCCGGCTTTGGTGCCATTCTGGGCCTGGCCATTGAATGGGGCGTGAAACGCGGCATCTATTCCAACGAAGCCGGTCAGGGCACTGGCCCTCACGCCGCCGCGGCGGCGGAAGTATCTCACCCGGCCAAGCAGGGCCTGGTGCAAAGCTTCTCGGTATACATAGATACCCTGTTTGTGTGCTCCGCCACTGCCTTTATGATCATCATTACCGGAGCCTACAACGTCATGGGCAAGGCCGGCGAGGCCATTGTAGAGCAGCTGCCCGGCGTGGAAGCCGGCCCCGGTTACACCCAGGCGGCGGTAGAGGCGGTCATGCCCGGCTTTGGTGGCATTTTTGTGGCGGTGGCGCTGTTCTTCTTCGCCTTTACCACCATTCTGGCTTACTACTACATTGCCGAAACCAACGTGGCTTATATCAACCGTAAGGTACACCGCCCCTGGCTGATGTTTGTGCTCAAGCTGGTGCTGATGGCGTCTGTGGTATACGGCTCGGTAAAAACCGCCGATCTGGCCTGGGGCCTGGGTGACATTGGCGTGGGGCTGATGGCCTGGCTCAACATTATTGCCATTCTGCTGCTGCAAAAGCCCGCTCTGCTGGCGCTGAAAGACTATGAAGCGCAAAAGGCACAGGGGCTGGATCCTACCTTTGATCCGGAAAAGCTCGGCATTAAAAACGCCGATCACTGGGTAAACAAGGGCAAGCTTTCTCAGGCGGCACCTGCGCCGGATGCTCCTGAGTTAAAACCGCAGCCCGAGCGCTGATCACAAACCACTACCAAAGGCCGGACACAGTTCCGGCCTTTTTTGGCACCAGCATTTTGTGCACACTGGTGCCTATACTCGGGTGCAGGACTCAGGCATAACGAATTCATTACCATCACAGGAGGCAAACATGGACTCGAACAACCCACTGTGGCAAACCGGCTGGTACTGCAACGGCCAGTGGCAGCGCACTCAGCAACACTATGATGTGATTAACCCCGCCACCGGCAAGGTGCTGGCGCAGGTGTCTCGCTGTGGCAGCGATGAAACACAAGCCGCCATTGATGCCGCCGAGCAGGCCTTTAGTCACTGGCGCAACACCACGCCCAAAGAGCGCACCGCCGTGCTGCACCGCTGGTTTGAGCTGATAATGGAGCATCAGGATGAGCTAGCCGAGCTGATGGTGCTGGAGCAGGGCAAACCCCTGGCAGAAGCCAAAGGTGAAGTGGCCTATGCTGCCAGCTTTCTGGAATGGTTTGGTGAAGAAGCCAAGCGTGCCACCGGCAGCACCATTCCCAGCCCCAAGCGGGAAAACCGGCTCTGGGTGATTAAGCAGCCGGTGGGGGTGGTGGCCGCCATTACCCCCTGGAACTTTCCGCTGGCCATGATCACCCGCAAGGTGGGCCCGGCCATTGCCGCCGGCTGCACCGCCGTGGTTAAAGCCTCCAGCGTAACCCCCCTGTGTGCCAATGCGCTGGCGGTGCTGGCCGAGCGGGCCGGCTTGCCTGCCGGTGTGCTGAATTTAGTATCGGGCGACTCGGGCCCCATAGGGGAAACCCTGATGAAGAGCCCAGCCGTGCGCAAGCTGTCGTTCACCGGCTCTACCGGTGTAGGCAAAAAGCTCATGGCCCAGGCCGCCGGCACGGTAAAAAAGCTGTCACTGGAGCTGGGTGGCAATGCGCCTTTTATTGTGTTTGACGACGCCGATCTCGATGCCGCCGTGGCCGGGGCCATGGCGTCCAAGTTCCGTAACACCGGCCAGACCTGTGTGTGCGTGAACCGTTTCTATGTGCAGGCCAGCATTTACGACCAGTTTGTAAGCCGCCTGGCGGAGGCCGCCAGCGCCCTGAAAGTGGCCGAAGGCCGGGTAGAAGGTGCTCAGCAGGGGCCGCTTATTACTCAGGATGCGCTCGACAAGGTAAAAGCCCATGTGGCCGATGCCCTGGAAAAAGGCGGCCGGCTGGTCTGCGGTGGCGCGGCACATGCGCTGGGCGGCACCTTTTATCAGCCCACCGTGATTGCCGATGCCAGCGAAGACATGCAGCTGGCTCAGGAAGAAACCTTTGGTCCGGTGGCCGCCTGCTTTAAGTTTACCGATGAAGCAGAGGTCATTGAACGCGCCAACAACACGCCCTTTGGGCTGGCGGCCTACTTCTACACGCAGGATCTGGGCCGGGTGTTCCGCGTATCCGAAGCGCTGGAATCGGGCATGGTGGGCGTAAACGAGGGCATCATCTCCAACGAAGTAGCCCCCTTTGGCGGCGTCAAGGAATCCGGCCTGGGCCGCGAAGGCAGCCAGATAGGTCTGGATGAATTTCTTGAGACCAAATACGTTAACCTGGGTAATTTGAGCTGACACTGTGACGGGGAAGCGGGCCGGTTGGTGGCTGTTTTTTATACAGACAACCGGCCCGGGTGCGGAATTGTCATGATTTTGCGTTAAACTAGATTCGATTGAATCAAATCTTACACCATTTTAACGCCACTCCAAGGAGGCCCGGCCATGACAGCGGATAAATCTCCCCCGTCTTCCACTGTGCTGATCCCTGTTTTTATTCCGGCAGTAATCGTGATCGCCCTGATGGTGATCGGCACCATGAGCAACCCGCAACTGGCGGGTGACATCTTTTCCAGCACCCTGGCCTACATTACCCGCAGCTTTGGCTGGTTCTATATGCTGTCGGTTGCCATTTTCCTGGTATTTATTGTTTCCATTGCCTTTAGCCGCTGGGGCAACATCAGGCTCGGGCCGGATCACGCCGAACCCGAATACAGCTTTCCTGCCTGGTTCGCCATGCTGTTTTCTGCCGGTTATGGTATTGCCCTGCTGTTTTTCGGGGTGGCAGAGCCGGTGCTGCACTATGCCGCACCGCCTGAAGGGCCGGCACTGACGGTGGACGCTGCCAAGCAGGCAATGCAAATTGCCTTTTTTCACTGGGGCTTTCATATTTGGGCCATTTACGGTCTGGTGGGGCTGGCGCTGGCCTACTTCGCTTTTCGCCATGGCCTGCCGCTGTCGATGCGTTCCACGCTGTATCCCATTATTGGCGAGAAAATTCATGGCCCCATGGGCCATACGGTAGATATTTTCGCTATTCTTGGCACCTTGTTCGGCATTGCCACAACACTGGGTCTGTCGGTCGCTCAGATCAATGCAGGCCTTAACTATCTGTGGCCGGAAATACCGGTGAATACCACGGTACAGATTATTGCCATCGTTGCCATTACCGGCCTGGCCATATTGTCGGTGGTAGCGGGCATGGACAAGGGGGTGAAGCGGCTGTCGATCCTTAATATGGTGCTGGCCATTTCGCTGATGGTGTTTGTGTTTGCCGTGGGGCCGACCATTTTCATCCTCAACACCTTTATGCAGAACACCGGCAGCTATTTAAGCAATATTGTGGAGCGCACCTTTAACCTGCAGGCTTACACAGCCAGTGACTGGATTGGTAACTGGACCCTGTTTATCTTTGGCTGGACTATTGCCTGGGCACCCTTTGTAGGCCTGTTTATTGCCAAGATCAGCCGGGGCCGCACCATTCGCCAGTTTGTGGTGGGCGTGATGGTGGTGCCGACCATTTTCACTTTTTTATGGTTTTCAGTGTTTGGCGACACGGCCCTGCATTTGATTATGGTGGAAGGTTATACCGCGCTTATTGACGAAGTGCAGACCGATCATGCCATTGCCCTGTTTAAGCTGTTTGAGCGCTTGCCGCTGACCTCCATTGTGTCTTTTATCACAGTTGTGCTGATCATCACTTTCTTTGTGACGTCGTCCGACTCGGGCTCTCTGGTGATTGACTCTCTTGCCTCTGGTGGCGCTCAGCATACGCCAGCCTGGCAGCGGGTATTCTGGGCCTCAACCGAGGGCATTGTTGCCGCCGCGCTGTTGCTGGCAGGAGGCCTGGGCGCGTTGCAAACCGCCTCCATTGTCAGCGCCCTGCCGTTTGCCATTATTATGCTGATTGCAGCCATTGGCATGTGGCGTGCCTTGATCATTGAAGGCCATCACGAGGTAAGCCTGCAACAGCATATGCAGATGCGCCAGACCAAGGCCGGCCCCGGCTTCTGGAAAAAGCGGCTGGCCAACCTGGTTGATTTTCCGCCGCGCGATGCAGTGGAAACCTTTATTCGTACTACCTCCTTTCAGGCCATGCAGCGGGTTGAGGAAGAGCTTGAGCAGCAGGGCTGGGTAGCAGAGGTTGTGTTTGACGAACCCAACTGCCGCACGCGCTTTGAGGTATTTCAGGAGGGTAAACTGGAGTTCATTTATGAAGTCCGGTTACGCGGCTATGCCATGCCCGACTTTGCCTTTCCGGAAACCGAGCGGGATCTGGATGGTGATGATCACTACTATCGTGCCGAGGTGTTTCTGCGCCGGGGCGGTCAGTCTTATGATGTTTACGGCTATGATCAGCAGGACATCATCAGTGACATTCTTGATCAGTTCGAGAAATATCTGCACTTTCTGCATATCTCTCCGGGCATATTGCCCTGGAAAATGGAAGAGCACGATGACGACCTCAAGCCGGATGAGGCCTCGCCGGCAGATGAAAAACCGGCATAAGCCGGCTGCGGATAAAAGTGGCGCTGTATTCAGCGCCATTTTTTTATTCAGTGGTGGGGCGGTTCAGCCAGCCCTGCATGGCAACAGGCCATATCGCGGCCTTGCCGGTGTGTGACTCACTGAACACGCTGAGCTGTTCATTGGCGCTGAGCAGCACCGACATCTGGTTGCTGTCGGCATTCCATACTAGGCCGGCCTTGTCGGCCCCGGCTTGCCGGGTGCGTGACATCAGATAAAACAACGGACCTTCCTGCTGCAACGCATCGGCGGTGCGCAGCAAAGACACAGTGGTGTCGTAATGAGGGCCAAGCAGGCTGGTCATACGGGTTTTAATGAGCGGCTGCTCCAACAAATTGGTCTGTTCAGGATCAAGCCCCACCATGGGTTTAAGGATGGCCCACATCAGCTGGCTGGGGCCCATTGCCAGTAACGGTGCCATACAGGCACTAAGGGTAAAAGAGAGCAACGCCACCTTTAACAACAGAGCAAAACGCATAGCAAACTATCCGGGTTGAAATAAGCCGGCGCAAATTATCACAGCTCACACAAAAAGAAATCAGCCCCGTTAAAAATAACCGGCACGTGACAGGCCGGAACAACGCCAGCATGCAACCGGCACACGACAACCCTGCCATTTTTTGGCATGCTGAGCGCCTTGTTGTGACAAGGGTTCTGATATGAAATACGGGCTTATATTGATGCTGACCCTGCTGCTGACGGCGTGCTCGCCCGAGCCGCAGCGGCACATTCGTTTGCTTGGGGGCGACTGGAGCACGGCCCGCGCCATGACAGAGCTGGCCCGGCAGGAGCTGGAGCAGGCCGGCTTTGCCGTGAGTGTAGAGACGGTGGCACCGGGTCAGGTCTGGTCAAAACTGGCCACGGGCGAGGCCGATGCCAGCCTGTTGGTCTGGTTGCCCGACAGCAGCCGGCATCACGCCGAGCGTTTTTTCGACAAGCTGCACGATCTGGGCCCTAACGGCCCTGTGCTGAAACTGGGGCTGGCGGTGCCGGTCTCGGCACCACTGAGTCGTATCAGTGATTTGAACGACAGTGATTATGCCGACCATAAGGTAATTGGCATGATGCCCGGACACGGCAGCCAGGTGCTGACCGAGCAGGCCCTGGCCCGCTACCGGCTGGATCATTATCAGCTGCTGTCCGGCACCGGTGAGGCTTACACGCATCTTGCCGATAGCGCCATTGCACAACAACTGCCGGTAGTGATCGCAGCCTGGTCACCGGGCACTATCATGCTCAACCCGCAGCTAAAATGGCTGCAGGACGACAGGGAGTATTTTCCTGCCACCGAGCGGGCACACACACTGGTGCGCCGCGGTCTGGAAGACAGTGCTCCCAAGGCGATGGAAGTGCTCGGTAACATTCGGCTGAATGAAACCGAGCTGACGCAACTGCTGCAATTGCTGGCACAAGAAGAAAAGCTGACGGTAGCAGTGAACAAATGGCGCGCCGGACGCCAGCAATCGGGAGTTAATCCTCCAGCCAGCTGACATTGCACACACTCACCGGCAGCCCCTGCTCCAGCATGGCCCCAAGCCACAGCCGCTGATGATCCTGCAGCCGGTCGCCGGGGCCTTTTACTTCAATTAACCGATACTGGCCGGTGGCCGTATTCAGCTCCAGCAAATCGGGCATGCCCTTGCGGTGGTGGCGCAAATCCAGCAATAAATGCCGGAACACCGCCTCAAGATGCGCTGCCGGAATAATGTTCAGCGCCTGCTCCACCAGCCTTGCCGGCAGGGCAGGCCAATAAATAAAAGAACAGCTGATGCCCTGTTTCTGCTGATGCCGCGCCATGATAAGGGCTCGATATTCTCCTTTGGCCAGCTGAGTAAAACCTTCATCAATCAGCTCACGCCGGGCATCGGCAAATCCGGGCCGGTATAAATCGGCCGGCCCTGCCTGAAACGGATGAAAAAACGCCCCGCGTACCGGCGCAAACAGAGCAGGCCAGAACAGCAGCGCAAACAGGCCGTTGAACAGCCGGTTTTCCACATGAAAAACGCACACCTGCTCGTTGGCCAAATGCGCGGCTACCGCCGCCTCCACACCGCCGCTGTCGGGCTTTGGCAACGACAAATGACTTACCGGCACCGCAGGCGAGACCGGTGCAGGCACAACCATGCCCGCCTTTTTGGCGCTGCGCTGCAAAATGCGGCCGAGGCTAATGCGGGCTTCCGGCTGCGTTATCTCATTAAGCGCCTGCTGCGCCAGGGCGGCTACCTTGGCCGGGTCGTCCTGTTTTTCCCGCAGGCGCAGGGCACGAATACGCGCCTCTCTGTGCCGGCTCTGTTCATAATGTGCCAGCGCCAGTGCTGTGTTGCCTTCCCGCTCCGCTTGCCGGCCCAGCTGAAACAGCAACTTGTGGCGGCGATATTCAATCCATTCGCAGGCTACAGGCGCAGGCAGCGGCACATGCTGAGCACAGGTGTCTTGCATGCGCTCCTGCAGCTCAAACAGGGCCAGCATGGCATTTACTTCGTCCCGATGCTGAAACGGGCGTGAATGCTCACTCAGCGCCACCGGCTCAAAGCATTGCAACCCCAGCTCGGTAAGCACAAATTCCGACCAGTCCTGATGCAGATTGCCAAAAAACATCAATCGCAGCCGGGTAAACAAGGCGGTGCAGGAAAGCGCCACCACCGCAAAGGGCGCATGGGGCCACCAGCTGGCCAGCGGCTGCGGGTTTTGCGCCGGGCCGGTTAACAACACCTCTTCCAGATCCTGCTTGCGGGCAGAAGCCGCAAAAGTTTGCTCCGGATGCCGGTGGCGGGCCAGCTGCACACATTCCTCACGCCGGGCCAGAGCACAAACCTCACTTAACGCCAGCGCTGGCTCCAGCGTCACCAGGCAGGCCCCGGCCAGCTCATGCAGCGCAGAAGTCACATTCGGAATTTCGGCATACACCAGCTTGTTAAGCCGAAACAAATGGCCCTTGCGCATAATCAGCCGAACCAGCAAGCCCTGAGCCGGCTCGCTCAGGGCCAGCATGCCGGCAAGCTGGTCGCGCTCACTGGCCAGCCATAAATCGCCATAGCGGGTCAGGCAAAACCGAATTATCTGCTGCATATTACGCAGATAATAAAACGGGTCGTCCAGCGGAGTGGGGGTGATGGGAGCTTTGGTCATGGGCGTATTGTACGGCAAAAGGCGAGCGGGATAGAAAGGCCGAAGTGTGAGTTGGCTCCGCATGAAAATGCCTGCTCGGCGGCAATTTTGATACAGTAACCCGCAATATGTGTTTACTGGCGGGCGGTCATATTGTAGACGTTGGCTGCGGCTGGCATGATCCCGTGTCACAACCTTTTGAACCCCTCCATGCAGCTTCAGAGCTGCTATACACTAGCGAATAAGGCAAAATACACCCAGTCGTCCAGCATAAAACTACAAGAGCAGCCTTGTTAGCCTAAAAGAGTGAGTCGAATGGCCAAGAAAGAAAGCGATATCGAGCAAAGTTTGATCAAAAAGCTTGAGGAGCTCAAATACAGCTACCGCCCGGACATCCGTGACAAAGCCGCACTGGAGCAAAATTTCCGTGAAAAATTCGAAACGCTTAACCATGTGCGCCTGACCGATGCAGAATTTGCCCGCCTGCGTGACGAAATTATCAATGCTGATGTGTTTCAAGCCGCCAAAACTTTGCGCGAGTATGGCTACTTTCAACGCGAGGATGGTACACCGTTGGATTACATGCTGGTCAACCTCAAGGACTGGTGTAAAAACGAGTTTGAGGTGATCAACCAGCTACGCATTAACACCGATAACAGCCACCACCGTTATGATGTCATTCTGCTGCTCAACGGTTTGCCTATGGTACAGATTGAGTTGAAAACCCTGGGCCTTAATCCGCGCCGTGCCATGGAGCAGATTGTTCACTACAAAAACGATCCCGGTAACGGCTACACCAACACGCTGCTGTGCTTTATGCAGTTGTTTGTTGTCAGCAACCGCAGCAATACTTACTACTTTGCCAACAACCACAGTCAGCACTTCGCTTTTAACGCGGATGAGCGTTTTCTGCCCATTTATCAGCTGGCCGGTGAAGACAACCGCAAAATTACTCATCTGGATGATTTTGCCGAGAAGTTTCTGGCCAAGTGCACCCTGGGCCAGATGATCAGCCGTTACATGGTACTGGTGGCCAGCGAGCAAAAGTTGATGATGATGCGCCCGTATCAAATCTATGCGGTCAAGGCTATTGTTGACTGCATTCATCAGAATCGGGGTAACGGCTATATCTGGCATACCACTGGTAGCGGTAAAACACTCACCTCTTTCAAGACTTCTACCCTGCTCAAAGACAACCCTGACATTGAAAAATGCCTGTTCGTGGTAGACCGCAAAGACCTTGATCGCCAGACCCGAGAAGAATTCAATAAGTTCCAAGAAGGCTGTGTGGAAGAGAACACCAACACCGAAACGCTGGTGCGACGCCTTCTTTCCGAAGATTATGCCGACAAGGTTATTGTCACTACCATCCAAAAGCTTGGTCTGGCACTGGATGAAACCAGCAAAAAAGCCCAGCAGCATCGGGAGAAGGGTAAGCAAACCTATAAGGAGCGGCTTGCTCCCCTGCGCGACAAACGCATTGTATTTATCTTTGACGAATGTCATCGCTCGCAATTTGGCGAAAACCACAAAGCAATTAAAGCTTTCTTCCCTAAGGCTCAGTTGTTTGGCTTTACCGGCACACCGATTTTTGAAGACAACGCCAGCTACAAGCAAATCGACGGCACTGTGGGTACGTATCGCACCACCAAAGACATCTTTGAGAAGCGGTTACACGCCTACACCATTACGCACGCCATCGATGATCGCAACGTGTTGCGCTTTCATATTGACTATTTCAAACATGAAGAAAAGGCTGAGGCCTGCTCTCAGATTGAGAGTGACAAACCTGCTATTGGCAAAGCCGGTAAGAGCAAAGCCAAGCCCAGCCAGGCGGTGACGCAGCGCGCCGTGGTTGAAGCTATTGTGGCCAAGCATAACGCCGCCACTAATCAGCGGCGTTTTAATGCTGTCTTGGCTACTTCAAGTATTAATCACGCCATTGACTACTATGAGCTGTTCAAAGCCATACAAGCAGAGCAGAACGCAGCTAACTCTGAATATCAGCCACTTAATATTGCCTGCGTTTTCTCGCCGCCGGCCGAAGGCAACAAAGACGTAAAGCAATTGCAGGAAGACCTGCCCCAGGAAAAAGCCGACAACGAGCAGGAGCCAGAGCGCAAAAAAGCTGCACTCAAAGCCATTATTGCCGACTACAACCAACAGTTCGGTACCAACCACAGCATCAACGAGTTCGATCTCTACTATCAGGACGTGCAGCAGCGGATTAAGGACCAGCAATACCCTAACAGCGATTATCCGCATAAAAATAAAATCGATATCACCATAGTGGTGGATATGCTGCTCACCGGGTTTGACTCCAAGTACCTCAATACCCTGTACGTGGATAAAAACCTCAAACACCACGGTTTGATACAGGCCTTTTCCCGCACCAACCGCGTGCTTAACGACACCAAGCCCTATGGCAATATACTGGATTTTCGCGGCCAGCAAGGCGCTGTGGATGAGGCGATTGCACTCTTCTCCGGTGAGGAGCAGGATCGCTCCAAGGAAATCTGGCTGGTGGATCTGGCCCCCGCTGTCATTGAACAGTACCGGCAGGCGGTGGAAGCCATGGCGCACTACATTGCAGAACAAACCGATGACGAGCTTAACAGCGAGCAAGCCAGTCAGGTATGTGACCCTGAGGGCGTCTATAACCTGAAAGGTGATGCTGCCCGTGTCGCCTTTATCAAGCACTTTAAAGAAGTGCAGCGTCTGAAAACCCAGCTTGACCAATATACCGATTTGGATGAGGACCAAAAGCAAACCATCAATAATCTGCTGCCCGAAGAGCAGCTACGTGAATTACGCAGCTCTTATCTGGAAACCGCCCAGCGTCTTAAAGAGCAGCAGGGTAAAAGCGGTGATGACGCCAGCGAAGCCCAGGACAGCATCGAGCAGCTTGATTTTGAGTTTGTGTTATTTTCCTCCACGCTCATTGATTACGACTACATCATGGGGCTGGTGGCGCGCTACAGCCAGGAAGAGCCCGGCAAACAGACCATGAGCCGTGCGCAGTTGGTGAACATGCTCAGCGGTAGCAGCAACCTGATGGACGAACGCGACGATATCGTTGAATACATTAACAGCCTGGAAGCAGGGCAGGGCCTGAGCGAACAGGCCATTCGTGATGGCTATCAGGCCTTTAAAGCGCAAAAAGCCGACAGCGAGCTGTTGGAACTGGCCGATAAGCATCAACTGGACCCAGCCACCCTTAAAACTTTTGTCGATACCGTGTTCGAGCGCATGATCTTTGACGGCGAGCAACTCAGTGACTTGTTTGAACCCTTGGAGCTAGGCTGGAAAGCACGCACCAAAGCCGAGCTGGCATTAATGGAAGAACTGGTGCCGTTTTTGCACAAACAGACTCAAGGGCGTGAGATTTCGGGATTGTCGGCATATGAGTAAAACGATGCAAGAAGATAAAAAGAGGCTGGTGCCCAGATTGCGATTTCCTGAATTTCGGGATGTGGAAGTGTGGGTTTCAGAGTCCGCGGGGACAGTTTTTGCACAAGTGACGAATAAAAGCCATAACGCCGACCTCCCTGTGCTTGCTATAACGCAAGAGCAAGGGGCAATACCGCGGGAACTAATTGATTATCATGTGTCAGTATCTGAAAAAAGTCTGAAAGGGTATAAGATTGTTGAAGTTGGTGACTTCGTTATCAGTCTTCGCTCATTTCAAGGTGGTATTGAGTATTCAAATTACCATGGAATTTGTAGCCCTGCCTATGTGATTCTCAGACTTAAGGGTGGATATTCTAGCAGTTATTTTCAGTACTACCTTAAAACGCATCAGTTTATTAAGGCGTTGACTAAAAACCTTGAGGGGTTACGTGATGGAAAGATGATCAGCTATAAGCAGTTCTCTGAAGTGTTTTTGGTAATTCCAAAAACAGAAGAGCAGCAAAAAATCGCCGACTGTCTTTCATCTCTGGACGCCCTGATTGCTGCGCAGGCAGAAAAAATCGAGACTCTAAAAACTCACAAAGTAGGACTGATGCAGCAGCTCTTTCCCCGTGAAGGTGAAACAGTCCCTCGTCTTCGCTTTCCCGAATTTCGAGGTGCGGGGAAGTGGAACGTTACAACACTAGGAGAAGTTGCCGAAGTTTCATCAGGTGGCACACCAGCCAGATCCAAGGCGGAATATTGGAATGGTGACATTCCTTGGGTGTCTACTAGCTTGATCGACTTTTCAGAGATAGATAAAGCCCAAGAATACATTACGAGTGATGGGTTAAATAACTCATCTGCTAGAGTTGTTAAAAAAGGCACTATCCTGATGGCGATGTATGGACAGGGTAAAACACGAGGTAAGGTTGGTGTTCTGAGTATTGATGCGGCAATTAATCAGGCCTGCGCTGCTATTTCTGTGAGCGGTAAGGTGAAATCTGATTTTTTATTTCAAAATTTGGCCGGGAGATATGATGAAATTAGGAAGATCAGTAATTCAGGGGGGCAAGAGAATTTAAGTGCTGCTCTCATTAAAGGGATTAATTTAATATACCCTGACTCAAAAAGTGGGGAACAACAAAAAATCGCCGATTGTCTTTCGTCTATTGATGCCCTAATCACTGCGCAGGCGGATAAGCTCGATGCGCTTAAAGCCCATAAGAAAGGCCTGATGCAGCAGCTTTTTCCCAGCCCGGAGCAGCTTGATATATGAACGAACTGATCCTTTACACTACAGACGATGGCCAAAGCCGGATTCAGTTGCGGGCCGAAGGTCAAACCGTATGGCTCACTCAGCTGGAAATGGCCGAGCTGTTCAGTGCCACCAAACAAAACATTTCCCTGCACCTGAAAAACCTGTTTGAAGAGGGCGAGTTGCGCGAGGATTCAGTTGTCAAGGAATCCTTGACAACTGCCGCCGATGGCAAGAGGTACCGCACTCGTCTCTACAATCTCGACGCCATTTTGGCGGTCGGTTATCGTGTGCGTTCGCCCCGAGGTGTGCAGTTCCGCCGTTGGGCCAGTACTGTGCTGGGCGAGTATCTGCAGAAGGGTTTTGTTATGGACGACGAGCGCCTGAAAAATCCCGATGGCCGTCCGGATTACTTCGATGAGATGCTGGCGCGCATTCGTGATATTCGCGCCTCGGAGAAGCGCTTTTACCAGAAGGTACGAGACCTGTTTGCCCTGGCCAGCGATTACGACAAAACCGACAGAACCACTCAGCAGTTTTTTGCCACGGTACAGAACCTGTTGCTTTACGCGGTAACCCAAAAAACTGCTGCCGAACTGATTACCCAACGCGCCAACCCCGAAGATGCTCATTTTGGCTTGCTGACCTGGAAGGGCGACAAGGTGCGCAAGCAGGATATTCTGATAGCCAAGAATTACCTGACAGAAGATGAAATCGATACTCTGAACCGGTTAGTGGTGATCTTTCTTGAAACCGCTGAGCTGCGCGCCAAGAGTAGGGTTGAAACGCCCATGGCCTTTTGGCAACAGCGAATTGGCAGCATTATTGCCGATAATGGTTTTCCTCTGCTTGGCAACGCGGGTTCTATCAGTCAACAGCAAATGGAGAAAAATACGCGCGAGTTGTATGACCGTTTTGATCAGCAAAGAAAACGCCAGGAGGCCATTGCTGCCGACCAGGCTGATGAAGCTGAATTGAAAGCGCTGGAAGACAAGCTCAAGCACAGGCGAGGTGATGCATGAGTGGTGCCGTGACCGAGTTTGCCAGCCTGGATGCCATTGCCACGCACTTGCGTGAACGCCTGGAGCAGAAGAAATACATTCTGTTGTTTGCCTATAACGGCACCGGCAAAACCCGGCTGTCCATGGCGTTCAAGGAACAGGGCAAGCAGCCAGCCGACGCGAATGATGGCGAGGCCACTCGCGATACTCTCTACTTTAATGCCTTTACTGAAGACCTGTTTAGCTGGGATAACGACCTGGAGGGTGATGCTGAGCGGGTGCTGCACATGAATACCGACTCGCGTTTTTTCGGCGGCCTGCAAGAGCTGGAGATGGAAAACCGCATTCGACCGTTACTGAGTCGCTATGCAGATTTTGATTTTTTTATCGACTACGAGCAGGGCACAGTTAATTTTGTTCGAGAGGTAGTCAGTGGTAACAGTACCGAAACTATCGAGCACATTAAGGTCTCGCGCGGTGAGGAGAATATCTTTATCTGGTGTTTTTTTCTTGCTGTTGCTCAGCTGGCTGTGGACGAACAGGAAGCCTACAACTGGGTAAAATATCTCTATATAGACGATCCTATCTCATCGCTGGATGACAATAATGCCATTGCTGTGGCCAGCCACCTGGCACAACTGCTAAAAAGCGGAAGTGGTAATATTAAAACAGTACTTTCATCGCACCATGCACTTTTTTTTAATGTGTTGTGGAACGAGTTAAATGAGCGTGGCCGGAATAGTCCATTACAACCTCTGTTTTTGAGCTCGGATAAAGCCACCGGAACTCATTCTATTCGCTACACTAACAGTACGCCATTTTTTCATCACATTGCATTGCTGAAGCAGCTGCACGAAGCTGTAGAGACAGATCAGCTATACACATACCACTTTAATATTTTAAGAAGCATTCTGGAAAAAACCGCGACCTTTCATGGCTTCCCCAACTTTTCTGCCTGCATCAAGCAAGACAGTGACGATGAAGATGGCATCCTCTATACACGGTTAGTTAATGTGCTGAGTCATGGTAATTACTCACTGTTTGAGCCGCGTGAGATGCTTGAAGAAAACAAACAGTATTTCAAGAAAATACTGTATGGATTTATGGAAAACTACCGCTTTAATCCGGAGCTGATTCCGGCACCAACTCAAGAGAGCAGTACCTCATGACTAAAGAACAACTCAGCCAACTGGGAAAAACCCTCTGGGCCATTGCCGACGACCTGCGCGGAGCCATGAACGCCGATGATTTCCGCGACTATATGCTGTCGTTTTTGTTTTTACGTTACCTGTCAGACAATTATGAGGCTGCCGCAAAAAAGGAGCTGGGTGCGGATTATCCCAGGCTGAACAACGATGACAGACGAGCGCCGCTGGCAGTGTGGTATGTCGACAATGCCGAAGATGTGGCCGAGCTTGAAAAGCAGATGCGCCGCAAAATGCACTATGTTATTCATCCGGATTATTTGTGGAGCAGCATCGCCGAGCTGGCCCGTACGCAGAGCGCGGAGCTGCTACAAACACTGGTACGGGGTTTCAAATACATTGAAAATGAATCCTTTGCCAGCTCTTTTCAGGGCCTTTTTTCAGAGATAAATCTTCACTCGGAAAAACTTGGCAGAAGCCCGATGGAGCGTAACAAGAAGCTTTGCGCGATTATCAGCAAAATCGCCGACGGCATAGCGCAGTTCTCCACCGACAGCGATATTTTGGGCGATGCCTACGAATATCTGATTGGCCAGTTCGCTGCCGGCTCTGGCAAAAAGGCTGGAGAGTTTTACACACCCCAGTCGGTGTCTACCATCCTCTCGCGTATTGTCACCCTGGATAGCCAAAACCCGGCTTCAGGCAAAAAGAAAAAGCTTAACCGTGTGATGGACTTTGCCTGCGGCTCAGGCTCTTTGTTGCTGAATGTGCGCAACCAAATGGGAGCCCACGGTATCGGTATGATTTACGGTCAGGAAAAGAACATCACTACCTACAACCTGGCGCGCATGAATATGCTGTTGCACGGTCTTAAGGATACCGAGTTTGAAATTCATCATGGTGACACCCTGGCCAACGACTGGGACTTACTGAATGAAATGAACCCGGCCAAAAAACTGCAATGTGATACAGTTGTGGCCAACCCTCCTTTTAGTTACCGTTGGACGCCAGGCGAAGCGTTGGGCGAAGACTTCCGCTTTAAAAACCATGGTCTGGCACCTAAGTCTGCAGCGGATTTTGCCTTCTTGCTGCACGGCTTTCACTTTTTGAGCGATGAAGGCACCATGGCGATTATTCTGCCCCACGGTGTCTTGTTCCGTGGTGGTGCAGAAGCGCGTATCCGTACCAAGCTGCTGAAAGACGGACATATCGACACTGTGATAGGACTGCCCTCCAACCTGTTTTTCTCAACGGGAATCCCAGTCTGTATTCTGGTGCTGAAAAAATGCAAAAAGCCTGATGATGTTTTGTTTATCAATGCCAGTGAACACTTCGAAAAAGGCAAACGTCAGAATACTCTACATGAGGAAGACATCGAAAAAATTGTTGATACATATCAATATCGTAAAGAGGAAGAGCTGTATTCGCGGCGTGTTTCTATGTCAGAGATTGAGCAGAACGACTACAACCTCAATATTTCTCGCTACGTCAGTACAGCAAAACCTGAGCCGGAAATCGATCTTGCTGAAATACACCGAAAACTTACCGATATCGACAAGCGCGTTCAGGATGCCGCCAAGGAGCACAACAAATACTTGAAGGAGCTTGGGCTTCCGCCTGTGTAAGTGAAGACACCCTAATAGCTAGATCAAAGTGCTCCTAGCTAAGCGTTATAAGTAGCTTATTAAATCGTCGCGCTCGTTATCTTATGACGAGCGTATATTTACCGGCCGGCATAATGACTCTCGATTATTACCAGCAACAGGCGGATGCCTTTTTTGCCGCCACCGTACAGGTGGACATGACTTCTCTGTATGACCGCTTTTTGCCTCATGTGGCCGAGGGCGGGCATATTGTGGATGCCGGCTGCGGCTCGGGCCGCGACAGCCGGCATTTTGCCGGCCTGGGCTACAGGGTAACGGCTTTTGATGCCAGTCCGGCGCTGGTGCAAAAGGCGCGGGACTACACCGGTCTGCCGGTGGCCTGCCACGAGTTTCTCTCGCTCTCCTGCCGGCCCCCCGCCGATGCCATCTGGGCCTGTGCGTCTCTTCTGCATGTGCCAGAAAATGAGCTGGCGGGCGTGCTGGCGCATTTGGCCGCACAGCTGAAAACCGGCGGCGTGCTTTATTGCTCCTTTAAATACGGCAGGGGCGAGGTGGAGCGCAATGGCCGCCGTTTTACCGATATGAATGAACAGGGGCTGGCACAGTTGCTGGAAGCCTTGCCACTGGCAATTACAGAAAGCTGGCAGACGGCGGATCTGCGCCCCGGCCGCGAGCAGGAAACCTGGCTTAATGCCCTGCTGAAAAAGGAGAGCGACTGATGCTGGAACTGGTCACCGGTGGCGGCAAGCAGGATCCTGTGTTCAACCAGCCACTGTTAACGCCATTGCTTGATGCCATTAACCAGGCCGGCAAGGGCAGTGCCATTACCATGGCGGTGTCTTTTATTCGTCAGAGTGGGCTGTGGCTGCTGAAAGATGCGTTGCATGAAGCGCTGGGGCGGGGGGCCACATTGCGGGTGCTCACGTCCGATTATCTGGATGTAACCGAGCCGGTGGCACTCAGAGAGCTGATGCTGCTGGCCGAGCGCAGTGCCGATGTGCGTATTTACCAAAGCAGCGGCGAGGCCGGCTTTCATCTCAAGTCTTATCTGTTTATTCAGCAACAGGGCGAGCAGCAGCTGCAGGGCAAAGGCTTTGTGGGCTCCAGTAATTTATCGAAAGCGGCACTGACCCAATCGCTGGAATGGAGCTGGCAGCTGACGGTGAATGATGTTCACAGTCCGGCGGCCAGCAGCCTGCTGGCGCTGCAGGCGCAGATGGAGCGACTGTTTAACGACAGTCGGGTGGTTCCGCTTTCCAGTGAATGGATAGATGATTACCTCAGGCGTTATCGCCAAAGCCCGTTAACCCACCTTCGGCTGGTTACCGGCGACACCCGCAGCGATGACGAAACCCTGCGCGAAACCCCCATGCCCAACAGCGTGCAGGAAGCAGCATTGGCGGCATTGCAGGCCAGCCGGACCGAGGGCTATCGCCGTGGTCTGGTGGTGATGGCCACCGGCCTCGGCAAAACCTGGCTGGCAGCCTTTGATGTGCGCCAGATGCAAGCCGCGCGCATTTTGTTTGTGGCTCACAGAGACGAGATTATTCGTCAGGCTCAGTCCACTTTTATTCACATGAACCCCGACGCACACACCGGCCTGTATACCGGCGATCAGAAAGAGCAGGCCAACTGGCTGTTTGCTTCGGTGCAGACCCTGGGGCGGGATGTTCATCTCAAACGGTTTGACCGGGAACACTTCGATTACATCATCGTGGACGAATTTCACCATGCCACGGCGTCGTCTTATCGTCGGCTGCTGGATCACTTTAGGCCAAAGTTTTTACTGGGCCTGACCGCTACTCCCGACCGTACCGATCAGGCGGATATTCTGGCCCTGTGCGACGACAATCTGGTGTTTGAGTGCCACCTGCGGGAAGCCATAGAGCGCCGTCATCTGGTGCCGCTGGTCTATCACGGCATTTATGACGAGCATATCAACTACGAGGAAATCCCGTGGCGCAATGGCCGTTTTGATCCTGATGCTCTGGATCATGCCTTTGCCAGCCAAAAGCGGGCCAAGCACGCGCTGGAACAATGGCGACGGCTGGGGCGCAGCCGCACTCTGGCGTTTTGTGTATCGGTGCGTCATGCCGAATTTATGGCGCGTATCTTTCAGGAAGCCGGCATTAACGCCGCCGCCGTCTATGCCGGATCTTCGCTGCCCCGTAACCAGGCACTGAAGGATCTTGCTGTAGGCCGGCTCAGCGTGATCTTCTCGGTGGATTTGTTTAACGAAGGTACGGATCTTCCTGCCATCGACACTCTGCTGATGTTGCGGCCCACCGAATCGCGCATTGTGTTTTTGCAGCAACTGGGTCGCGGCCTGCGCCTGCACCCGGGCAAGCAGGATCTGATGGTGATTGATCTGGTGGGCAATCACAGATCCTGTCTGTTTAAACCCTGGCAATTGCAGGAGACGCTGGGGGGATCAGGCACGCCGGGAGTAACCGATATCACGCTGCCGCCCGGCTGCTTTATTAATCTGGATCCGCAAGTGATCAAACTTGCCGATCAACTGCGTTACGGCAGTCGGGTGAGAGTAGCCGATGATTATGTGCGCCTGCGGGATCAACTGGGATCACGGCCTACGGCGGTGCAGGCCTTTCAGGCAAATATCGATTTTACCAAGGTGCGCAAGCAGCACGGCAGCTGGTTTGGGCTGGTACAAGAGCAGGGTGATCTGCCGGCGAACGCCGAGCGTGTGCTGGCAAAACTACATGATTTTTTGCTGACCGGCATTGAAACCACCCGGCTTGCCAAGTGCTTCAAGCTGATTTTATTGCAGGCGCTGCTGGAGCTGGACGGCCTGCGTGAGCCGCCTCTGCTTAGCGAACTGGCTGAACAGTCCCGGCTGGTGCTGGAGCGCCATCCTGATTTATTTATGCAGGATTTGCCCAAGCCTCAGCAGACCATAGCAGGCAACTCTGCCCAGTGGCTCAGCTACTGGAGCAGAAATCCGATAAAACACAGCACCAGCGGCAGCGGAGACTCTCAGGCTGACTACTGGTTCGAGATTCAGAATGAGCGCTTTTGTCCGCGCTTCAGCCTGCCGCTCAACGAGCTGAGTACTCTGCACGACATGATGCAGGAACTGGTGGACTTGCGGCTGGCAGAATACCGCCGGCGCAAGAATAAAGCCAAAACGGAGCAGATTACGCCAAGCGCCGAGGTGGTGAAGCTGCCGTATTATCCGAACCTAAAAATTGCCTGTGGCCATTTCAGAACCGGCAGCAGCGATGGTGCGGAAATGATGCCGGTGCCCGAAACAAAAGTGCGCGTGGATCCTCTGCATCACTTTCTGGCCAGAGCAAAAGGCAACTCAATGAATGGCGGTAAGCATCCGGTGAACGACGGCGATCTGCTGTTGCTGGAGTGGATTACTCCAGACCATGCCGGCAGCATCAGCAACCAGACGGTGGCTATAGAGCGGCAGGATCAAACCGGTGACGATCAATACCTGCTGCGGGTAGTGCGCAAAATCGCCGAGAACAACTACCTGTTGCACGCCACCAATCCGGATTATGAAGACATTGCCGTTACCGAGGAAATGAAGCCGTTTGCACGGCTGAGGGAAGTGCTGAAGGGGTGAGAGCCCTGTAATACCGCCGTCACCTTGCTTGCCCATAGTGATTCAGTTCTTTTTCAAGGAGTTGAATTACATGCAAAAAATCCTGTCTTTGTCTGCCGTTGCCGGCCTGGTGATGTTATCTGCCACCACCCATGCTAACAGTCTGGGCGGTCTGGCTTTTTCCGGCTCCACGCCCCATAGCGCTGCCATGACGGTAAAAGACGACTTTACCATAACGGGCAAGGCGGAGCTGATGCAGCTGAAGGCCATTAACGAAGACGGCACGGTAAACGCTATTGTAGAAATTCCCACTGGCACCTCCGCCAAGTGGGAAGTAAGCAAGGAAGATCCCAAAGCGGTTTACTGGGAATATAAAAACGGCCAGCCCAGAGTGGTGAATTATCTGGGTTATCCGGGCAACTATGGTGCCATTCCCGGCACGGCCCTGCCCAAAGAGCTGGGCGGCGATGGCGACCCATTGGATGTGATTGTGCTGGGGCAGGCGGTGCCACGAGGTGAAGTGGTGAAGGTGCGGGTGATAGGTGTGCTGAAAATGCTGGATGACGGCGAGCAGGACGACAAACTGATTGCCGTGTTGGCCAAAGACTCCCCCTTTGCTCACATCGGGAGCATGGCGCAGCTGAATGAAGAATATGCCGGCGTCAGCCGAATTGTTGACCTGTGGTTTGCCAATTACAAAGGCCCGGACGGTGGCATGGAAAGCCAGGGTTTTGAAGACACCGAGTCTGCCCGCAAGGTGCTGAATGCGGCCGCTGCTCATTTTGAGGCCGCCGGTTAAGGCCGGCTGCACAGGCCCTGCCGGCTAAAGCGGCGGCTACAAACAAGAAAAAGGCGTTAACTCTTTCGAGGTAACGCCTTAAAAATCAGTGCTTTAACTGAATATTATCAGTTCATTCCATACTTTTTGAGCTTTTTACGCAGAGTGCCGCGGTTAATGCCCATCATGTTGGCAGCGCGGGTCTGGTTGCCGCGGGTATACTGCATGATCACGTCCAGCATGGGCGCTTCGACTTCGGAGAGAACCAGTTCATACAGCTCGGTTACTTCCTGGCCGTTAAGCTGGGACAGGTAGTTGCGCAGGGCCTGATCCACAGAGTTGCGCAGCGGGCGCTGGGTCGGCTGCTCGGAAGTTGCAGATTTGGTGGTAGTTACCAGTGCGTCAGAAGTCGTAGTTTGTTCGAACATATTCAGTCGGCTCTTCTATTGTTCGTTAAGCTATTATTCGCGAAAAACTGCTCCAAGGCGTCGAGCTGTTGCTCACCATCCTCGATAGCGTTGAAATTACGGCGAAAGTCACGGCCCGCCTCACTTTCTTGCAAGTACCAGCCCACATGTTTTCGGGCAATCCTTGGACCCATTACCTCGCCATAAAAGTCATGCAGCGCGGTAACGTGTTCCCGAATCATTGCCTGCTCCTGTTCCGTCGGGAGCGGGGCGGGCAGGGTGCCTTGCTCAAGATAATGGCGGATTTCTCTGAAAATCCACGGCCGTCCCTGGGCAGCCCGGCCAATCATAATGGCATCGGCGCCGGTGTAATCCAGCACAAACCGCGCCTTTTGCGGACTGCTGATGTCTCCGTTGGCAACAACGGGGATCGAGACGGCCTGTTTTATTGCCCTGATGGTGTCGTATTCCGCGTTTCCCTTATACATGCAGGCGCGAGTGCGACCATGCACGGCCAGGGCTTGAATTCCGCAGTCTTCGGCAATGCGGGCAATGTGCACGCCGTTGCGGTTATCGGTGTCCCAGCCAGTACGAATTTTCAGGGTAACGGGCACCGGCACTGCATTTACCACGGCGCTGACAATGTTCTGCACCAGCTCCGGGAATTGCAGCAGGGCGGAGCCTGCCATCTTTTTATTTACTTTCTTTGCCGGACAGCCCATGTTGATGTCGATGATCTGCGCGCCCTGATCCACATTGTATCGGGCTGCATCGGCCATCAGTTCCGGATCGGCTCCGGCAATTTGCACGGAGCGAATGCCGGCCTCACCAGCATGATCCATTCGCCGGCGCGATTTGTCGGAATCCCGCAAACGGGGATTGGCCGACATCATTTCCGACACGGCCATGCCGGCCCCCATGCGCATGCACAGGGTGCGGAAGGGTCTGTCGGTTACGCCCGCCATGGGTGCAACCAGTAACGGTGCGTCCAGTTTGTAAGGACCAATTTCCATGAGGTTAAGGCTGTCTTGGCTCAGGGTCGCGTATCTTACGCATTTTTGACGGTGCTGAAAAGCTCACAAATTGACCGGCGCATAAATTTTTATAAGTCAAGGTTCTGGTGCATTTTTTATGCAGTTTCAAGACCGGTTTGGAGCTTTAAGGTGGCTCCATGAGGAGCCTTTTCTCAGCGCTTGCTGCCGTTCAGGCGGGCCCATTCTTCCCGGAACTCAGGCTCGGCCATATCAAACCACTGGTCATACACCTGATTCAGCCCGTCTGCCTGGGTTTCCAGTATGCCGGACAGCGCCAGTTTGCCGCCCGGGCGCACCAGGCTGCTGATCACCGGAGAGAGTTCTTTCAGCGGGCCGGCCAGAATGTTGGCCACCACTACGTCGGCCTGCAGACCTGCGGGTTGATCTTGCGGCAGATACACACTCAGGCGGTCGGCCACGCCGTTGCGCTCGGCGTTGTCTTTGCTGGCCTGTAGTGCCTGAGGGTCAATGTCGATGCCAATCACTTCTTTGGCCCCCAGCTTGAGCGCGGCCAGGCCGAGAATACCCGAGCCGCAGCCAAAGTCGATCACGGTTTTGCCGGTGAGATCCTGGCCGTCGAGCCATTCCAGGCACAGCGCCGTAGTGGGGTGAGTGCCGGTGCCAAAGGCCAGGCCCGGATCCAGCATCACGTTCACCGCCTCGGGCTCGGGCACATCACGCCAGCTGGGGCAAATCCACAGCCGGTTACCAAAGCGCATGGGATGAAAGCTGTCCATCCACTCGCGCACCCAGTCTTTGTCTTCCAGCTGCTCTACCTTATATACCAGATCTTTGCGGTAGAACTTTTTCAGAAAGTCGATGATGGGGGCCGGATCGGTTTCGGCGTCGAACAGGCCCACTACTACGGTGTCGTCCCACAGCAGGGTTTCACCGGGCAGGGGCTCGAACACCGGCTTGTCTTCGGCGTCCATGTAGGTCACCGCCTGAGCGCCACGGCCAGACAGCATATTGCTGACCTTGTCTGCGGTTTTTTCGGTGGCGTTGATGCGAATTTGTATCCAGGGCATGGCAGTCTTCGTTAGGGGTTAAAGAGCATATTCTATCATATTGCCGCCGTGTCAGCGGCCAAACAGGGCGCGCACGTCGGCAGAGGGGGGCGGCGTCAGCAGAGAGCCCACCACATAGGCCAGGCCCGAGAGCGCCAGGCTCGGCACTATGGCATGCAGCCCCAGCGGCTTGATGCCAAAGTGCAGCAGCAGGCTATAGCTGATGGCACCGGTGAGCATGGAGGCCAGTGCGCCCGTGCTGTTACCCCGCCACCAGTACAGGCCCAGCACCAGCGGCCAGAAAAAGATCGCCTGCAGGGCACCAAAGGCCATCAGGTTCAGCCAGATAATCATTTCCGGCGGACTCAGGGCGGCCCACAGCACAATCAGCCCCAGCACCAGCGTCACCAGCTTGCTGGCGCGCTTGATGGTGGCGGGGGCCGGCTGGGTTTTGCACAGGTGATTAAGATAAAGGTCTTTTACCAAAGTGGCGGCGGCCTGGATCAGCTGAGAATCAATGGTCGACATAATGGCGGCCATGGGCCCGGCCAGAAACAGTCCGGCTACCAGCGGCGGCAGCACGGTGAGCATCAGGGTGGGCATCACCTTGTCGGGCACCGTCAGCTCGGGCACCAGCACGCGCCCAAGCGCACCGGCAAAGTGCATGCCAAACATCAGCAGGGCACCCACCACAGTGCCGATAATAATGCCTCTGTGCATGGCGGTGCTGTCTTTGTAGGCCAGGCAGCGCACCGCCGAGTGGGGCAGACCAATGACCCCAAAGCACACCAGCACCCAGAACGACAGCATAAAGCTCATGCTCAGAAAGCCGTCGGGCCCCTGCGGCTGCACCAGGCCGGGATCAATGGCTTCCAGCTTGGTGAACATGGCCGCTGCGCCGCCACCGGCCTGCAGCACGCCGGCCAGCAGCACCACTGTGCCCAGCAGCATCAGCACGCCCTGCACCGCGTCGGTCACCACAACAGCGCGAAAGCCGCCCACCAGGGTATAGAGCAGCACGGCCCCGGCAAACAGCATAAGCCCGCTCTGATAAGACAGGCCGGTTACGGTTTCCAGCAGCCGGGCACCGCCAATAAACTGCACCACCATGGTGGCCACAAAGGCGACCAGCAGCCCCAGGCCGGCCAGCAGTACCACCAGCGAGTTCTGGTAGCGGGCCTGCAGCATGTCGTTAATGGTGAGTGCGTTTACCCGCCGCGCAATATGGGCGAACTGTTTGCCCAGCACCCCCAGAGTCAGCCAGACCGTGGGCACCTGGATCATGGCCAGCAGCACCCAGCCCAGCCCCATGCGGTAGGCAGCACCCGGGCCGCCAATAAAGGAAGACGCCGAGGCGTAGGTGGCCACCATGGTCATGGCCAGCACAAAGCCGCCCATGGAGCGGCTGCCCAGAAAATAGTCTTGCATAAAGCCGTTTTCACTCTGGCGGCGGCCCAGCCAGAGCCCCAGGCTGATCATGGCTGCCAGATAGACGAGCAGCGGAAGGGTGAGTTCGGCATTCATGAGGAGGCTTCCAGGTTTACTGCTTTAAAACACCAGCGCACCATGAGCGCACACAGCACAATAAACAGCAGCGGGTTGAACAGGCAGCTCAGCAAAAACCACAACGGCCAGCCGGCCAGGGTGAGTGCCGGCGGCACCAGCCAGGCACATGCGGCCCAAAGCGCCAGATACAGCAAGGCCAGCAGCACGCTGAGCAAGGCTTCGCGCCGGGCAACAGAGACAATGGAATTCATCAATTGAAGGCTCCTTCAGGAAGGACCGAAGCATACCAGCGAGGAAATAAAGGGACAAATACGGGGGTCACATCAGGGCGTATGTTGTGATGAGCGCAGCGAATCGCAGCCCCCGGGCACCGGTGAACTGTTGGGGGGCGAACAAAGATACCGGGTCGAGGCCCGGTATGACATTACCCCTGATATTCGTCGCCGGCGGCGGCGACAAAGGCCATCTCCACCAGATAGCCGGGGTTGGCCAGTTCGGCTTTAACGCAGGCGCGGCTGGGCGCTGTGTTTTCCGGGAACCATTCATCCCAGACTTCGTTAAAGGCGGGCAGGTTGGCAAAGTCGGTAAGATAAATGGTCACAGACAGCAGCCGGCCTGTGTCGCTGCCGATTTTGGCCAGCGCTGCTTCGGCCTGTGCCATCACCTGCCGGGTCTGCTCCTGAATGCCGGCAGACAGATCGCACTCGGGCACTTCCACAAAATGGGCGATGCCGTTAAATATGGTAATGTCGGACCAGCGTTTGCAGGGGTTGATACGATGAATCTTCATATTGCAGTTGTCTCAGTGGGCTGAGCGCCTGGTGTAACGGTTAGACAAAAACGGCACCCTCGGGTGCCGTTTTATCATTCCGCACAAGCCTTACAGGCCCAGCTTTTTCTCAAGGTAGTGGATGTTGGTTCCGCCATTGCGGAAGTTCTCATCACTCATAATTTCCTTGTGCAGCGGAATATTGGTTTTAATGCCGTCAATAACCAGCTCGTTCAGTGCGTGATTCATGCGGGCAATGGCGATATCGCGGTTTTCGCCGTAGCAGATCAGCTTGCCGATCATGGAGTCATAATAGGGCGGTACCCGGTAGCCGGCATACACGTGAGAGTCCCAGCGCACACCCAGGCCACCCGGCGAGTGGAAACGGGTAATTTCGCCCGGGCTGGGAATAAAGGTGCGCGGGTCTTCGGCGTTAATGCGGCATTCAATGGCATGGCCGCGCACCACCACCTGCTCCTGGGTGATGGACAGGGGCAGGCCGGCGGCCACACGCAGCTGCTCTTTAATCAGATCCACACCGGTGATCATCTCGGTCACCGGGTGCTCCACCTGAATACGGGTGTTCATTTCAATGAAATAGAACTCGCCGTTTTCATAGAGGAACTCAAAGGTGCCGGCGCCGCGGTAGCCGATGTCGACACAGGCCTTGCAGCAGCGTTCGCCGATGAACTTGCGCATTTCGGCGGTAATGCCCGGCGCCGGTGCCTCTTCTACCACCTTCTGGTGGCGGCGCTGCATGGAGCAGTCGCGCTCGGCCAGATGAATGGCGTTGCCCTGGCCGTCGGCCAGCACCTGAATTTCGATATGGCGCGGGTTTTCCAGGAATTTCTCCATGTACACCATGTCGTTACCAAAGGCGGCACCGGCCTCGGCCTTGGTCATGGCAATGGAGCTTTCCAGCTCGCTCTCGGAGCGCACTACGCGCATGCCGCGACCACCGCCGCCACCGGCGGCCTTGATAATCACCGGGTAGCCAATGCGCTTGGCAATGGCGGCGTTGCGTTTGGCGTCGCCGCCAATGGGGCCGTCGGAGCCCGGCACGCAGGGCACGCCGGCTTTTTTCATGGCTTCAATGGCAGACACCTTGTCGCCCATCAGGCGAATGGTGTCACCGCGCGGGCCAATGAAGATAAAGCCGGACTTTTCTACCTGGTCGGCAAATTCGGCGTTTTCTGCCAGAAAGCCGTAACCCGGGTGAATGGCCACGGCGTCGGTCACTTCGGCGGCGGCAATAATGGACGGCACGTTCAAATAAGACTGAGTGGCCTGATTGCCACCAATACAGATGGACTCGTCGGCCAGCAGCACGTGCTTGAGGTCGCGGTCGGCAGTGGAGTGAACCGCAACCGTCTTGATCCCGAGCTCCTTACAGGCGCGCAGAATGCGAAGGGCGATTTCACCGCGGTTGGCGATGACTACTTTATCAAGCATGGGAATTCCTTATTCGATGATGAACAGCGGCTCGTCGAATTCAACAGGCTGGGCGTTGTCGACCAGAATGGCTTTCACCACGCCGGCCTTGTCGGCCTCGATCTGGTTCATCATCTTCATGGCTTCAACAATGCACAGGGTGTCGCCCACGTTCACGGTTTGGCCTACTTCAACGAAGTTTTTGGCACCCGGGCTGGAGGCGCGATAGAAGGTGCCTACCATGGGGGAACGCATCACATGACCGCTCAGCTCGGCAGCCGGGGCTTCGGCTGCCGGAGCAGCAGCAGCCGGGGCGGCAGGCGCTGCAGCTGGGGCAGGAGCAGCCTGAAACTGTTGCGGAGCCTGCATTACCGGGGCGGGGTTACCGTAACGGCTGATGCGTACGGACTCTTCGCCTTCGGCAATTTCCAGCTCGGCAATACCGGACTCTTCTACCAGTTCGATCAGTTTTTTGATTTTACGAATATCCATGAGCGTTCTCTTTAGTTTTGTTGATGCTGATATCAATCAGCGACGGGCCAGGTAACGGGCCGCCGCCTCAAGGGCAAATTCGTAACCATCGGCACCCAGGCCACAAATTACCCCCACTGCCTTGTCTGCCAGGTAGGAGTGATGGCGGAAAGGCTCCCGGGCATGCACATTCGACAGGTGCACTTCAATGAAGGGAATATTGACTCCCAGCAGTGCATCGCGAATAGCCACGCTGGTGTGGGTAAAGGCAGCAGGATTGATAATGATAAAATCCTGCTGGCCGTCGGCCTGGTGAATGGCATCGAGCAGCAGGTGTTCCGCATTGGACTGCACATGGCTGAGCTCAATATTGTGCGCCGCAGCCTGCTCGGTGAGGCGGGCAACAATATCGTTCAGACTGTTATTGCCGTAAATGCCCGGTTCGCGCCGGCCCAGCAGGTTAAGGTTTGGCCCGTTGAGCAGCAGAATTCGGTATTTGTCGGCCATTGTGCAGCAATCCTCGTCAATCTTGCGGTGTTCACCTTGATTTGAGATGAGCCTAACGCTTTTTGCCGGTTTCAGGCAAATAAAATTATGCATTTGGGCTCGGTGCGCTCAATTATAGTGATTTCACGAAAATTGGCAGCAATTTACTGGTCTAATGACCTAAGTTTTTTTGATGATGATCATGGCGGGCTGCCGCTGACGGGCATTGAAAGCGACAGCAAGCTCTGCAAACTGTTGTTGCTGCGACAATTTGCGACCGTTATTAAGGGCCCGGCATAAAAAAACGCCGCATAAAGCGGCGTTTTTGCAACGGGCAGTCTGGCCTTATGCGACCTTGCTGCGCTCTTCAATCAGGCGATCCACCACACCCGGATCGGCCAGAGTGGAGGTATCACCCAGAGAGTCGGTCTCGCCGGTGGCGATCTTGCGCAGAATGCGGCGCATGATTTTGCCGGAGCGGGTCTTGGGCAGACCTTCAGCCCAGTGAATCACATCGGGCGTGGCAATAGGACCAATCTCTTTACGCACCCAGTCTTTTACTTCCTTGTGCAGCTCGGCAGACGGTACTTCACCGGCGTTGAGCGTGACATAGGCGTAAATGCCCTGGCCTTTGATGTCGTGAGGCACACCCACCACAGCGGCTTCGGCAATTTTGGGATGGGCCACCAGTGCTGACTCAATCTCAGCGGTGCCCATGCGGTGGCCGGACACGTTGAGTACGTCATCCACCCGGCCGGTGATCCAGTAGTAACCATCTTCGTCACGACGGGCACCGTCACCACTGAAGTAAGTGCCGGGGAAGGTAGAGAAATAGGTCTGCTCAAAGCGGTCATGGTCACCATAAATGGTGCGCATCTGACCTGGCCAGGAGTCCAGAATAACCAGGTTGCCGTCGGTGGCACCTTGCAGCTGGTTGCCTTCGCCGTCTACCAGGGCCGGCTGAACCCCGAAGAAAGGACGGGTAGCAGAGCCGGGCTTGAGATCGGTAGCGCCGGGCAGCGGCGTGATCAGAATGCCGCCGGTCTCGGTTTGCCACCAGGTATCTACAATGGGGCAGCGCTCTTCGCCGATCACACGGTAATACCACTCCCAGGCTTCCGGGTTAATGGGCTCACCCACTGAGCCGAGCACGCGCAGGCTGGCACGGCTGGTGCCTTCCACGGCTTCGTTGCCCTTGGCCATAAAGGCACGAATGGCGGTGGGGGCGGTATACAGAATGTTAACCTGGTGCTTGTCCACTACCTGCGCCATGCGGTTGGTCTTGGGATAGTTGGGCACCCCTTCAAACAGCAGTGTGGTGGCACCGTTAGACAGCGGACCGTAGATCAGATAGCTGTGACCGGTGATCCAGCCTACATCGGCAGTACACCAGTACACATCACCCGGGTGATAGTCAAAGATGTACTTGAAGGTCATGGTGGCATACACCAGATAACCGCCGGTGGTGTGCAGTACGCCCTTGGGGGTACCGGTAGAGCCGGAGGTGTAGAGAATGAACAGCGGATCTTCGGCGTTCATTTCTACCGGCTCACAGTCGGCGCTGGCCTGGGCAGTGGCTTCGTGCCACCAGATATCACGATGATCATGCCAGGCAATGTCGCCGCCGGTGCGCTGATATACGATCACACTCTTTACAGAAGTGACGTTGGGGTTGGTGAGGGCTTCATCCACGTTGGCCTTGAGGGCCACTTTACGGCCACCACGCAGACCTTCGTCAGCGGTAATCACCACCTTGGCTTTGGAGTCAATAATACGGCTGGCCACGGCATCGGGAGAGAAGCCGCCAAACACCACAGAGTGCACGGCACCAATGCGGGTACAGGCCAGCATGGCCACGGCAGCTTCAACCACCATGGGCATGTAGATGCTGACCACGTCGCCCTTTTGCACGCCCTGCGCCTTCAGTACGTTGGCAAAGCGGCATACCTGCTCATGCAGTTCACGGTAGGTGACTTTTTTGTCGTCTTCGGGGCTGTCACCTTCCCAGATGATGGCAACCTCGTCGGCCTTGGTGGCCAGGTGACGGTCAATGCAGTTGGCAGACAGGTTCAGGGTGCCGTCTTCAAACCATTTAATGCTGATGTGACCCGGGTCGTAGGAGGTGTTCTTGACCTTGGTGTAGGGTTTAATCCAGTCAACAAGCTTGCCCTGTGTACCCCAGAATTCGTCGGGGTTTTCAATGGACTGCTGATACATGGCCAGATAGCCGTCGTTATCCAGCAGTGCGGTCTTCGCAAACTCGGGCGTGACCGGATGAACCTTTACTTCACTCATTATTCCGCTCCTTGGTTGTAACCATTGGTTAACAAGGTGACCCAGATGGCCGTTACGCTCAATTAGACTTTCGGCTAGCCAATACGGGCACAGCCTCACGTAACATCATGATTCAGTCTGTCGAGTATACGGGTATGAAAGCCGCGTTCGATACCGATCAGGCTCACATTTCTTAACGATTGCTTAAAGATTGTTCCGGTTGCAGTGCCAGATACATCAGGGCGGTGGTTAATGCATCACCAAAGGCAGTGTGGCGGGCCAGCAATGGCACCCTGAGGTGGGTTGCCATTTGCTCAAAACCCAAATGGGGCTCAATGTCGGGATTTTTACGCAGCTGCCGGCTGCGATAAATGTGAGCCAGTTCAATGTGCCGGTTGGGCAGCTCAAAACCAAGGTGTTCTTTGGTGAGCCGGCTGAGCAGCGCAATATCAAAACGCACATGATAGCCCAGCAGGGGGCGGTTCTGAATAAAGCCCAGCAGCCGCTCCAGGGCCTCTTTCTGAGTCAGGCCGGCGCTCAGGTCCTGATGGCGCAGGCCATGAATACGAATGCTGTCGCCGGTGAGTCTGGGGCTGGCCTGCAGCGTCAGCTCCAGCCGTTGACTGGTGAGCACCCGCCGGCCACAAATGGGCACGGCGGCAATGGTGAGCACATCGGCCCGGCGCGGATCCAGCCCGGTGGTTTCGGTGTCGATAGCAATCACCTCTTCCCCTTTATAAGCTTCAAACAGATGATGCCAGGGGCTGCCGGCAAATTTGCGCGCCAGCCACAAGCGCTTCAGCGGCAGCATTACAGCCCCCTGATCTGAAAATGTACTTCCAGCTTTTGTTTGAACTTCTTTACCACATGCAGGGCGTGACGCAGTAAATCCCGCTGGTGGCGGGGCAGGGTGGCAGGATTGAGCCGCTGGTTCATGCCATCGCCGCCGCTGGCCAGCTGCTGCTCCAGCCTGAGCTGCCAGAACAGGATCAGTGCCGCACTCAGGTTATCGGCCTGCTCGGGCTCAAAAATATGCAGATCGGTCAGCCGGCGAATGCGTTCCAGGGTGTTGGTTTCGGTCACGCTTTGCTCCAGTGCCAGCGCGCGCACGCCCTGCACCACCGGAAAAATGCCGCCGCGTTTAATATCCAGCCCCTTGTCAGATTGCTTGATATCACCAAAAAAGGTCAGCGGGGTATGAAAGCGCAGCGCCTGGCCGGCAAATTCGCTCAGCAGCAGCTCCCGGCCTTTTACCGCCGCCAGCAGGTGTTTCTGAAACTGCCGCACCAAAGACTCGCGGCCGGCTATAAAGTGCGGATCTGCCACTATGGCCAGCTGCATATGGCTTTCCGGGGTGTTGCGGTTCACCCAGCGGTCCAGGCACTGCTGCCAGTCGTCAAGCGGTCTTACCCAGTCGGGATTATTGACCATGACCCGGCCGGGGCAGGGCGGATAACCCAGCCGCTCCAGATAGCGGCTGAATTGTTCGGCCTGGGGCAGTACTTCGGCCGCTGAGAGATCATTATCCAGAATAAGGGCATTGTCCTGATCGGTTTTCAGTACCTGCTCGCTCCTGCCTTCACTGCCCAGCACCATGAGTGCCAGCCGGTCGTGCAGCTCGGGGGCAAAGGCAAACTCAAAGGCCTTGCGCATCAGCTGGCTGTTCAGGCTGGCCAGCAGCTTCATAATAAAGGGCAGACGCACGCCATTGTTATGCAGGTTTTCCACCAGCATGCCGAGGGTGGCAGCCGCCTCGGCCAGCTCGTCTATGTTATCAGCCCGCAATATGCGCAGCCCCAGCACATGAGAGTGGGTGGAAAACTGGCTGAGCAGCTGAGTCATTTCCAGAATACCTGCCAGTTGCTCGCCTTCTTTTACTGCCACCCGCTCAATTTTTTTCTGCACCATCAGCATCAGGGCGTTAAACAAAAAATCGCCCTTTTGCACCGATACCAGGTTAAAGCTGGCCAGCACATGCACCGGCTCGCCGGGGGGCAGCTCATTAAGCACGGCTCCATAAAGCAGATCGGTGCCGGTGAGCATGCCAAAGCTGCCGTCATGGGCCACAATCAGCGATTCGAGGTGATGGGTTTTTAACAGCTGAGTGGCCTGAAAAATCGAGGTCTGACCGTCAATCACCATGGCCGGCTGAATATTGCTGTTGTCGATGCGGGTTAAAATAAATTCCGACAGATTTTTACGGGGCTCGGCGGTTTGCTGGCGGCCTTTGAGATCGTGCTGAAACCAGGCGGCAAAGTCGGAGTTTTCCGTCATCAGGTTAAGAAAGGCCTGGGTAGGCAGCACAAAACACAGGGTTTCTTCCAGCGCCACATAGTCGTGGCGGCATTCGCCGTCGAACTGGCCACGAATATCAAACAAATCGTCCGTGGTGTATTGCGCCAGCACTTCATTACGATCTTTGTGGCGCTCTTCCACCACGCCTTTAAGGATAATATGCAGGCTGTCGATTAGCTGGCCCGGCTCAAGAATGGTTTCACCCCGGCCAAAATAGGCAATATCTGTCTGATCAAGCAGATCCTGGCGTTCGTCCGGGGTCAGAGTATTAAAAGGGGGTTGCTCAAAGTTAAACTTGTCCTGCATATTGGCCTCCGTGCCGCAATCCATTGAGTATTGCAGCCGCAGAGGGCTTTACCAGCCAACTTTGGTCTATAGCAGCAGGGTGTCGGCAAACCAGAGCACAACGGCATAGCGCAACGCCTTGCCAATAAACACCAGCAGGGTAAACAGGGCCAGCCGCACCCGCATAATGCCGGCAATAAAGGTAAGCGCGTCGCCGCCCACCGGTGCCCAGGCCAGCAGCAGTGACCAGACCCCAAAGCGCTGAAACCAGCGCTGGGCCCGATCCAGTTGTTTATCACTGACCGGAAACCAGCGTTTGTGCCGGTAGTGCAGCAGATATTTACCCAGCCACCAGTTGATCATGGAACCAAGCGTGTTGCCCACACTGGCCAGCAGCCATAGCAGCAGAGCCGCATCGGGCTGGCGGGTGAGCACGGCGGCCAGCACCACTTCCGAATAAAAAGGCGCTATGGTGGCCGCCAGCAGACTGCTGCCAAATACTAGTAAATAATCAATCATAGAGGGCTTCGGGCCGGCTTTTTTCGGCGGCACGAACCAGATTGTGAAACAGCCGGCGCTGGCCGGCCAGATAAGGCAGATATTCCGGATGCCACTGCACTCCCAGCAAATAATGGCTGGAGGTGGTTTCAATGGCCTGCACAAAGCCGTCAAGATCTCTGGCGACGACGGCAAGCCCGGTGCCCACTCGGTCAACTGCCTGATGATGCAGGCTGTTTATGCGCCACTGTGGCTGCTGCATCACCCTGCTGAGCCGGCCGTCGCCACAGCCAATGGCGGTTTTGCGCGGCAGCGGTGTGCGCCGGTTGGAGGTGTGCAGGCGCTGTGGCCGAATATCGGCATGCAATGAGCCGCCCAGCACCACGTTAATTAATTGCGCGCCCCGGCAAATACCGAGCAACGGCAGCTTGGTATTGAGCGCATGTTCAATCAGTTCAATTTCAAAGGCGTCCCGCTCCGGATCTGCCGGTGCCCGTCCGGTGTCGGCCCCGTAGAGGGCGGCATCGATGTCGTCACCGCCGCCAATAATCAGCCCCTGCAGTTGATCACGCTTGTGTTTATGCATATTGGCGGGGGTCAGCCGCAGTCCCTGACCACCGGCCAGCCGCAGCGACAGCCGCGTGGCCCACCAGGCCAGGGGCAGGCGGCTGTTGGGGCCGGTGACGCCAATCAGCGCAGCCATGGGCGCACCTTGATACCCCAGGGATCGATAAAGTCGGGTGTGAGCTGATTAAGATGGGCCTGATAAGCCAGGCATACCTGCTCAAGACGGTGTTCGTCATGGGCCAGCCATTCCACCTGCAGCCAGCCGTCCCAGGCGTGTTGTAACGACCAGAGCGGGTTGTCGATATCGGAATTGGGCAGCCGGTAGTGCAGGGTGGGGCGCTTGTTGACCTTGCTGTCCTGTACCACGGACTGTACTTTCTGTTCATTGTGCCAGGCCAGCAACGGCAGCAGATCCATGGCCCGGTTGCGGGTAGGGTTCCAGGCCAGGTAATCCTCAATAAATTGTGTCATGTCAGGCTGATAAGCAGGGCTTATCACTTGTTTGACATAGTCTTTGGGAAAGGCGCGAATATAGGGCGATATTTTGCGGGCAGCCACGATATCTTCGTGGGCGTCAAGCCAGTCGTGCAGGCACAGATAGGCACGGAAATAGCGCAAAATAGTGTGAATGCCGGTGTCGGGCAGCTCGGGGTTAAGATGCAGGCCAAAAGCATAATGCAGGGCGTGGCGGGTGCCCTGGGCACCCAGCTCTCTGAGCCGGCCAAACAACCGGTTGAGCTCATTCAGCCGTGACAGGGGCAGCGGCGGGCAAACCAGCTCCAGCGGTACCAGCTGCAAGGCCAGGCTGCCCAGCAAGTCGGTGGCGGCCTGTTCCAGCTCACCGGGCGGATGCTGTTTTTGCTCCCGGGCCAGCTGTTTAAGATAGTCAAAGTCGAGTTCGGCCCGAAAGCAGCCGTCTTCGGTCAGAATATCGGTTTCATAGTCTGATACCGGCTGAGCCTGGCCCTTAAGAGTGTCGGCCACCACAAAAACCAGCTGCTCCAGCGTAATACCGCTGAGCTCCAGCTCCACGCCCAGCCGGCGCTCTTCACCCTGAGTAGTCGTCAGTTGCGGGGGCATGGCAAGTGGCATCGTTACTCCGCTACGTTGTTGAGATAGTGCAGATCCATGATAAACACCGCCTGCAGCAGGGCAGCCGCGGCAGCATAAAAGCCCTTATGGTCACGCTCGCTGCAACCGGTAACAAACGCAGGCAGCCAGTCAATCAGCAGGGTGTTGGCCAGCTCTCTTTGCTGATCCAGTAGCGCCAGGCGGCCCTTCTCGTCGCCGGCTTCGGCAGCGGTCATTGCCAGGGTACCCATCATTTCCAGCTGGTTACACACATGCAGCGGATCATCATCGGCAAGGCCGGTGCCGTGTTGTTTAAGCAGCATGCTCATTAACAGCAGGTTATCTTGTGATGCTTCACTCAGGTGCTGAGTGTCGAGCAAGGACGGGCTGGCCGTAAGCGCCTGATAACGGCCGGCCAGCGCGTCGTGCTGTGCCTGCTCAGCCTGCTGGCGAAAGGCTTCTGTGGCTTCGGTGAGCGGATCCAGGGTGGCAAGACTGTCAAGAAAGCGGTGCATGTCGTAGCCACCAAAGTCATTGAGGTCGTCTTTGCTGAGGGGGGCGGCAAACAGGGCGGTAAACCAGTGATACAGCTCTGCCCGGCGCTGGGAAGTAACTCTGAACGCTTGCATAATCCCCTTTTACTCGTGATGCGGCCCTGACGGGCGGTAAATCGAAACAATATTCTATCGGGTTTACCGGTCAACGTCATACCCGGTAAAACACTTGATTTGTTAAAATTGAGTTAAACTTTATGTGAAGTTTTCAACATAAATGGTAAAAAAAACGTTGAAGCCGGGCTTCAGGGCTAGGCCGGATTGTCGCTTGGGGGTACAATTTGGCTTTCAGTGACAATCCCCCCATGAGTCAGGAGAGACGGATGTTAAAGCGTGAGATGAATATCGCCGATTATGATCCCCAGCTGTGGCAAGCCATCAGTGATGAAACCGTGCGTCAGGAAGAGCACATTGAGCTGATTGCTTCCGAGAACTACACCAGCCCGCGGGTGATGCAGGCGCAGGGTTCTCAGCTGACCAACAAATACGCCGAAGGCTATCCGGCCAAGCGTTTCTACGGTGGCTGTGAATACGTGGATCAGGTAGAAGAGCTGGCCATAGCGCGTGTCAAAGAGCTGTTTGGCGCCACCTGGGCTAACGTTCAGCCGCACTCCGGCTCTCAGGCCAACTCCGCTGTTTTTCTGGCGCTGGTCAAGCCCGGCGATACCGTGATGGGCATGAACCTGGCTCACGGTGGTCACCTGACTCACGGCTCTCCCGCCAACTTTTCCGGCAAGCTGTATAACATCATTCCCTACGGCATTAACGAGCAGGGCGTGATCGATTATGAAGAAATGGAGCGCCTGGCGGTTGAGCACAAGCCGAAGATGATCATCGGCGGCTTCTCTGCCTTCTCCGGCATTGTAGACTGGGCCCGCATGCGCGAAATTGCCGACAAAGTGGGTGCCTGGTTTATGGTCGACATGGCTCACGTAGCCGGTCTGATTGCCGCCGGTGTTTACCCCAGCCCGCTGCCTCATGCTCATGTGGTGACCTCTACCACCCACAAGACCCTGGCTGGTCCTCGTGGCGGTATTATTCTGTCTGCCGCCAACAACGAAGAGCTGGAAAAGAAACTGAACTCTGCTGTCTTCCCCGGTGGTCAGGGCGGCCCCCTGATGCACGTGATTGCTGCCAAGGCCGTGGCCTTTAAAGAAGCGCTGGAACCCGAGTTCAAGGAATATCAGGCGCAGGTAGTGAAAAACGCCCAGGCCATGGCCGACGAGTTCCAGAAGCGTGGTTTCAAGGTGGTATCCGGCGGCACTCACAACCACCTGTTCCTGCTGGATCTGATCGACAAGGACATCACCGGTAAGGAAGCCGATGCCGCTCTGGGCCGCGCCTTTATTACCGTAAACAAGAACGCCGTGCCCAATGATCCGCGTTCTCCGTTTGTGACCTCCGGCATTCGTATCGGTACTCCTGCCGTTACCCGCCGTGGCTTTAAAGAAGCCGACGTGCGCCAGCTGGCCGGCTGGATCTGCGATGTGCTGAGCAACATCAACGACGACGCCACCATCGCCAGCGTAAAAGAGCAGGTGCTGGACATCTGCCGTCGCCACCCGGTTTACGCGTAACACGCACCGGGATTAGGGACTAAACCCAGGGAGTGGGGAATAGTGAATAGGGAGTAGCAACTCCCCCACTATTCCCCATTCCCGCTTCACAATTCCCTGCTCCCCATTCCCTTCCTTCACAATTCCCCGCTTTTAAAACATCCCCCGCTTCTTTACACTAACAGCCGATTAACAGGCCCTGCGGAGGCTTTATGCACTGCCCCTTTTGTAACGCAACTGAAACCAAGGTCATCGACTCCCGTCTGGTGGGCGATGGCTTGCAGGTGCGCCGGCGGCGGGAGTGCAATGCCTGCAGGGAGCGTTTCACCACCTTTGAAACCGCCGAGCTGGTAATGCCGCGCATTATTAAAAGCAGCGGCATTCGCGAACCCTTTAACGAAGACAAGCTGGAAGCCGGCATGCAGCGGGCGCTGGAAAAGCGTCCGGTGAGCACCGAGGCCATAGAGCAGTCGGTGAGTCGCATCAAGTCGCGGCTGCGGGCTACCGGTGAGCGAGAAGTAAAATCGGAGCTGGTGGGCAACCTGGTGATGGACGAGCTTAAACAGCTCGACAAGGTGGCTTACATTCGTTTTGCATCCGTGTATCGTTGTTTTGAGGATCTGCGTCAGTTTGGCGAAGAAATAGCCCGCCTGGAGCAATAAGTGTTCACACCCCAAGATGCGCACTGGATGGCCAGAGCGCTTGAGCTGGCCCGTCGTGGCCGCTATACCACCAGCCCCAATCCGGCGGTGGGCTGCGTGATCGTGAAAGACGACCACATTGTCGGCGAAGGCTTTCATCAGCGCGCCGGCGGCCCCCATGCGGAAGTGTTTGCCCTGCGGGCCGCCGGTGGTGCTGCCCGAGGTGCCACTGCTTATGTGACCCTGGAGCCCTGCTCTCATTATGGCCGCACGCCTCCCTGTGCTCAGGGCCTTATTGACGCCGGTGTGGCCCGGGTGGTGGCCGCCATGGTGGATCCCAACCCCCAGGTGGCGGGCCGGGGCCTGGCTATGCTGCGCGAGGCGGGCATAGCAGCCGAAGCCGGCCTGATGACCCAGGAAGCGGAAGCGGTGAATGTAGGCTTTTTGCACCGCATGCGCACACGCCGGCCCTTTGTCACCTTAAAGCTTGCCGCCAGCCTGGATGGTCGCACCGCACTGGCCAATGGTGAAAGCAAATGGATCACCGGCCCCGCTGCCCGCCGCGATGTGCAGCGCCACCGGGCGCAAAGCTGCGCCATTCTTTCCGGTGCCGATACCGTATTAATGGACAATGCCGCGCTGAATGTGCGCTGGCAGGAGCTGCCCGGCTCACTGCAGCAACACTACCCCGAAGCTGAGCTGCGCCAGCCGCTGCGCATCATTATTGATACGCAAAACCGCTTGCATGCCGGCCTGCGCCTGTTTGCTCAGCCCGGCCCCATCTTGCTGCTGCGGAGCAAGGTCACCGGTGGTTTTAGCGAGCAAGTAGAAGAATGCCTGCTGCCGTTAAGCGATCATGGCAAGCTGGATCTGGCGTTGCTGCTGGACGAGCTGGGCCGGCGACAGCTGAACCATCTGTGGGTAGAGGCGGGGGCCACGCTTGGGGGCGCGCTGTTTGCGGCCGGACTGGTGAATGAGCTGATTTTGTATCAGGCCCCCATGCTGATGGGCAACCCGGCCCGGGGCCTGCTGGCGCTGCCGGAATTTACCGTCATGAGTCAGCCGCCTCGGCTGGCATGGCAGGACAGCCGCTTTGTGGGTGACGATCTTAAACTGACTGCAAGAGTAACCGACTGATGTTTACCGGTATTGTTGAAGCCACCGGCACCCTGGCCGCCATTGAGCGAAAGAGTGCCTCCTCGGTGATCCGCATTCATTGTCCGGCGTTGGATTTATCTGATGTGGCACTGGGTGATTCCATTGCCACCAACGGCGTGTGCCTCACCGTGACCGAGCTTGGCAAAGATTATTATTGCGCTGATGTTTCGGCAGAAACCATTGCCCGCACCGGCTTTGCCGATTACCAGACGGGGCAGGCGGTCAATCTGGAAAAAGCCCTGTTGCCCACCACCCGCCTGGGCGGCCATCTGGTGTCGGGTCATGTGGATGGCGTGGGACGGATCACCAAAAAAGCCAGGGTAGGATTTGCCATTGAGCTGTGGGTTGACGCACCCGAGGCGCTGGCCCGCTATATTGCCGAAAAAGGCTCCATCACGGTAGATGGCATCAGCCTCACAGTAAATGCGGTATCAGGCGCGGCCTTTAAATTGACGCTGGTACCCCATACATTAAACAACACCACGCTGAATGACTGGCAGGTTGGCCGCAGTGTTAACCTGGAAGTAGATTTGATTGCCCGCTATCTGGAGCGCCTGCTGAGTGCCGATGCGCCGCCAGCGTCCGGCGGGCTGACGCTGGCGACTCTGGCCGCCAGCGGATTTGTAAAGTAAGCGGCTTAGCGAATTAACCAAGGGGAACATCATGGCCTTAAGTAGTACCCAGGAAATCATCGACGACATTCGTCAGGGCAAAATGGTCATTCTGATGGATGACGAAGACAGAGAAAATGAAGGCGATCTGATCATGGCCGCCGAGCATGTGCGTCCGGAAGATATCAATTTTATGGCCAAATATGGTCGTGGCCTGATCTGTCTGACCCTGACCGAAGCCCGTTGTCGTCAGCTCGACATTCCCCAGATGGTGAGCCGCAATACCGAGCAGTTTTCCACCGCCTTTACTGTTTCCATTGAAGCTGCCGAAGGGGTGACTACCGGGATTTCTGCTGCCGACCGTGCCCGCACTGTGCAGGCCGCCGTGGCCCAGAATGCCAAACCCGCCGATCTGGTGCAGCCCGGCCATATTTTTCCGCTCAAGGCGCAGAATGGCGGCGTGCTGACCCGTGCCGGTCATACCGAAGCGGGCTGCGACCTGGCCCGTCTGGCCGGCGTGGAGCCGGCAGCGGTGATTGTGGAAATTCTGAACGAAGACGGCACCATGGCCCGCCGTCCTGATCTGGAAAAATTTGCCGAGCAGCATGGCATCAAGCTGGGCACCATTGCCGATCTGATCGAGTACCGCAACCAGAACGAAACCACCATTGAACAGGTAGCCCGCTGCAAACTGCCCACCGAGCACGGTGAGTTCGAGCTGGTCACTTTCCGCGATACCATCGACAATCAGGTGCACTTTGCCCTGCGCAAGGGCGAGATTAAGGCCGACCAGCCGGCGCTGGTGCGGGTGCATATTCACGATATGCTCACCGATGTGCTGATGACCGACCGTCACGCCGCCCGCACCTGGCCGCTGGACAAGTCGATGGCGCGCATTGCCGATGAAGGCGGTGTGCTGGTGATCCTGGGCAAAGAAGAAACCCCGGATCATCTGCTGTCTGTGGTGCGTATGTTTGAAGCAGCCGACAAGGGAGAGCGTCCGGAAGGAGCCAAGCGGCAGGGCTCTTCCCGCCGTGTGGGCGTGGGCTCGCAGATTTTGCGCGCCATGGGCGTGGGCAAGATGCGCCTGCTCAGTTCACCCAAGCGTTATCATGCGCTGTCGGGTTTTGGTCTGGAAGTGGTGGAATACGTCACCGAGTAAGCTGCCCCTTTGTATTTGAGTTTGTGTGAAAAAAGGTCAACAATACCGGACTCTGACGCGCTCAAATATCAAAGCAGGCAATTATGGCCATCTGGGGAAAAGGACTTCGGGCAAAATCGATTTTTGCTTTACTGCTGGTGTGTATGCTGGCCTTTATTCCGGCAATCGGGATTGGCTGGCAGCTGCTCAGTGGCATTCAGGAGCACTTTGGCCGTGCCTATGCAGAAAACTTTACCCGGCTTAACCGCCAGAAGGTGCTGGTGCCACTCACCCGTGAGCTGGCGCTGGCACAGCGTTTTGCCAACTCGGTACTGACCCGTGAATGGCTTGCCAGCGGGAATAATCAGACCCTGTTTATTCGTGAAGCCGAAGGCTTCGCGAATGAATTCAGCAGCGGATCCTGGTTTCTGGTCAGTGCCGACTCGCTGAATTATTACTACCGCGCCCCCAATGTGCCGTTCGGTGCCTTGCCCAAATATCGTCTGCAACCCGATAACAACGCTGATCAGTGGTTTTTTAATTTGCTGACCGCGCCTTCACCGTTAAGCATTAATGTCAATCATGACCAGACCCTGGGCGTGACCCGCGTGTGGCTGAATGTGCGGGTAGAGCAAAACGGCACGCCCCTGGGGCTGGCAGGCACCGGCCTGGAGCTGAGCGGTTTTATCAATGACTTTATTGCCGTTGAGGAAAAAGGGGTGGTGCCCATGATCCTGGACGGAGCGGGGCGTTTTCAGGCTCATGCCGACACCGGGCTTATCTCCTTTGGCTCGGCGGCGGGCATCAGCAGCAATGGCGTTACCCTGTTTGATATGCTCGACTCGGCACAAGATGACGAGCAGCTCTCCGGTTTGCTGGCCAGCGCTAAAAGCCAGCCCGATGAAGTGGCCATGGGCTGGGTGACGCTGGATGGCAAACGCCAGCTGCTGGCCATCAGTTATATTCCCGAGCTCGACTGGTATTTGACCACCGCCATGGATCTGGGGCTGGCGCAGATCATTCAGCCGGGCCTGTTTAATGCTGCCCTGCTGGGGCTGGTATTGATCCTGGCTATTTTACTGCTGGGCCTGGCTTATGGCGTAGACAGGGTAGTGCTGACGCCGCTGCGCCGGCTGCAGGGCTCGGCCAGTGCCATTGCCAGCGGTAGTTATGAGGTGTCGCTGCCGGCCCCTTCCAGTGACGAAATTGGCGATCTCAGCCGTGCCTTTGGCGTGATGGCCAATAAGGTGCGCAGCCATACCGAAGAGCTGGAGCAAAAAGTACAAAGCCGCACTGAAGAGCTGGAAAAAGCCAACCGGCAGATGCGCCAGGCTCATCAGCTGATTAATGATTCCATCGACTACGCCAGCCTGATCCAAAAAGCCATTTTGCCCGACCGCCAGCTGACCCGCACCCTGGGAGAAGATCATTTTGTGCTGTGGCATCCGCGGGACGTGGTGGGCGGTGATTTTTACTTGTTTCAGCCCGGTGAGCAGGGCCGCTTTCTGGTGGGTGTGGTGGACTGTGCCGGCCATGGCGTGGCAGGCGCGCTGATGACCATGCTGGGGCGGGCCGCGCTGGATCATGCGGTGCGTGAGCACGGTATTGAATCCCCGGCGGCCATTTTACAGCTGGCAGACCATACCCTGAGGGGCATGCTGCAAGACACGGAGCTGCCACGGGGGCTGGCCACCACCATGGATGCCGGCCTGGTATATGTGGATCCGGTGGCAGGCCAGCTGGTGTTCAGCGGAGCCAAGATGTCACTTTATATCAGTAACGGTGACGAAGTGGCGGAGCACAAGGGCCTGCGCCGTTGCCTGCTGGATCGGCGGCCGGGCACGTTTGAAGATCTGACATTGCCGGTGCATCGCGACGAGGTGTATTACCTGGCTACAGACGGCTACCTGGATCAGGCCGGTGGTGTAAAGGGCTTTGGGCTGGGCAGCAGCCGCTTTCATGAATTGCTGCGTACTCATGCGCAGCTGCCGCTGAGCGAGCAGGCCGAGATGCTGAAACAGGCACTGGATGAATACCGGGGCAGTCATGCTCAGCGGGATGATATTACCCTGCTGGCATTCCGTATGGATGCTAACCAATAAGGAGTTGCCGATGAATGGCATAGATCTGCTGTCGATTCGCGAGCAGTTTAATCAAAATCATATACTGTTGTGTTTTAACGGCCCCATTTCCCGCAGTTTGATTGAGGAAATTGGCAAGGCCCTGCGTAATTATCTGCAGGCTGATAACGCCCAGCCCGGTGCCGCCATGGATGTGTTTGGTGTCTATATTGAACTGACTCAGAATATTCGCCATTACGCCAGCCGGCTGAACTATAACGAGCAGGAAGGATCCGCCACCGTTGTGGTAGCACGGGATGAGGCCGGTCATTACAATGTGATGGCAGGCAACCTGGTGGAGATGGCCGACGGCGAGCGTATTTGTCAGCGGATTGATGAGCTGGCCACCATGGACAAGCAAGGCCTTAAAGCTGCCTATAAAACTCAGCTGCGTGCTCCCCGTGATTCAGACGGCGTGAGTGGTGCCGGCCTTGGCCTGCTTGACGTCGCTCGTAAATCAGCAGCACCAATGACGGCAAGGCTGGTTAGAATAAGCGAGCAGCGTGGCTTTTTAAGTATTTTGGCGGTGGTATAACTATGCAAACGGAACTGGCGATGAACACACTGACAATCACCGGCACAGATGCAACGCCGGACATTAGCTGTGATCCGGCACGGGGTATTGTTGTGATGCGGGGCGACTCTTACCCTGAAAACTCCTTTGAGTTTTTTCAGGATGTGATCAACTGGATTGAGCAATATCTGAGAGACAGCGAGCAGGCGCTGCAGCTGCAATTGCATCTGGCCTATATGAACACCAGCAGCGTGAAGGCCATGATGGACATCTTCGACATGCTGGAAGCTGCCTTTGACAAGCAGCGTGAGGTAAGTGTGCAATGGTTTTTTGATCCCGATAATGAGCGGGTTGAAGAGCTGGCCGAAGAATTCAAGGAAGACTGTACTTTCCCCTTTGAGGTGTTGCCTCATGGCTGAACTGCCTTCAGCAGAAGAGCTTGAGCGGCTGCTGGCTGATCCTGAGCATCAGCACAACCCTTTGCTGCCGGTGGTGGCCGCGCTGGCGGAACAAAACCGTGAGCAGGCCAGAAAGCTGGAGCGGCTGATGCGCATTGCCGACAGCAGCTATGGTGTGGCCGTCACCCGTAATCAGGATCTGCTGCAGCAGTATGAGCGCCAGCTGAAACGGCTGGATAAAATCACCCGTATTTCTGATCGCTATCAGCGCAATCTGATTGAGCTGAACGAGCAGCTGCGTGATGCGGCGTTAAAAGACCCGCTTACCGGCCTGGCCAACCGCCGGCAGCTGATGGAACGCCTGCATGACGAGCAGGCCCGTTGTGGCCGGGGGCAGCCGGCGTTTACTCTGGCCATGATCGACGTTGATCTGTTCAAGCGTATTAATGATAACCACGGTCACGACACGGGTGATATTGTGCTGTGCCAGCTGGCTGATACCATTTGCGCCGAGCTGCGCTCGCAGGACTTGTGTACCCGCTGGGGCGGGGAAGAATTTATGCTGTTGCTGCCCCATACCGGGCTGTCACAGGCAGAAGTGCTGCTGCAACGTATAATGACAGTGGTAAAAGCGCTGCGGTTTGAAAAATTACCCGATCTGCGTCTGACCATCAGCGCAGGGATTGCGGAATATTGCCCTTCCGAGGCGCTGGATAATACCATTCGCCGTGCCGATAACGGCCTGATTGCCGCCAAACAGGCCGGCCGCGACCGGCTGGTTATATCTGAACCACCCCATCAGGATTGATCCCACAGTAAGGAATAACATGAACATTCAGCAACTGCAGAGCAAACTGGCCGATGCGCCGGAGACCATTGAGTTTGCCGAGGTAATAGCGCTTATCGACGATCTGTACGAGTTTCATCCGGTGGCTTTTACCAATGGCGAACAGCACAACGATGCCGGCCAGAACAACGGCTCCTGCAAGCTGTTTGCCTTTGCCCGCCTGCAGGGTTTTGACGAGCAGGAAACGCTGGCCTGTTTTGGAGCTTTTTATCGCGACGACGTGCTGGGCAACCCCCACGGCGACGACCACCAGAACATTCGTAACTTTATGAAAACCGGCTGGCTGGGCATAGAGTTTCAGGGCGATGCACTGATCGCGAAATAACCCCTTCAGGGCGCTGGAAGCTGAAAGCCAGAAGCGGGAAGCAGGCAACACCATTGTCACACGAAGCAGCAGCGGGGATTGCCGTAGCCGACCATTAAATGCCATGGATAGCATTTTCGAGCGCCCCATGGAAGGGCTCGAAGCGTGTCGGCGGAGTGCAACCGCGCTGCTGCTTCGCACCGAGCCTGGCAGATTCAGGCTTTATACGCCTTTCGGTTTCGATACCATTCATACAGGGCCCGGCTGCGAAAGCTGAGCAGGGCCAGCAAAATCAGCAGGCAGCCCAGCACCTTTTGTGGTGGCATGGGCTCGTGATACCAGAACACGCTGATCAATACCGTCCATACCGGCTCCAGCATCATAATCAGCGCCGCATTGGCCACGTTGCTGAACTTTTGCCCTGCACTCTGACAGAAAAAGCGCAGCGAAGTGGCCAGCAGAACGCTGGCAGCAAACCAGCCCCAGATATGAGTGGGAATGCGCTCTGGCCACTGCTCGAACAACGCAGAATAACCCAGGTGCATCACACCGGTGACCGCCAGCTGCACGCAGGTAAGCGCCATGGGGTCTACCCGACGGGCAAAACGGCTGTTCAGGCAAAAATAGAGCGCCAGCGACATGGACGCCAGCAAAAACAGCAGCTGCCCGAGCGACAGCGACAAGCCATTACCTGAGGTAAGCAGAAACAAGCCGGAAATGGCAATGGGCAGGGCAATCCAGAACTGACGGGCAGGCCGCTCACGAAATATCAGCCAGGCCAGGGGCGGCACTATCAGCATGGCCAGGCTCATAATAAAGGCCCCTTCACCAATGCCGTCGCTGTGCATCACCGCCTGAATCCAGAAAATCAGGTTCAGGGTCATCACCAGGCCAATGGCCGCACTTTTCAGCAGGTTGGCCGGCGAGGTGGCCCGCAATGCGCGATGACAAAACGGCAGCAAAATCAGCGCCGCCAGCAGAAAGCGCCAGCCCACAAAACCCGCCGGGGGCAGGGCGGTAATGGCTTCCTTGGAGAATAACCAGCCCGCCGAGGCCAGCAAAGTGGCGGTTAATATCAGTAAATCGCCGCGCCGTTCCACCAGCATAAACACCTCGTTATATAACCATGAATTCGTCCAGCCGGCCGGCTGGCGTAAAAGTTACTAATGTAAGTGATTTACCGTGCCTTGCACACCATGCTGTTTTATTGCGACTGCGGCGGAGGAGCGTGTTGAAGGCTTTTGTCAATCGCCGATTGTGCTAGAATGTGCGCACTTTTCTGCAAACAAGGATTCCCATGAAGGTAATCGAAGGGCTGATGGCCGCACCCGAGGCCAAAGTGGCCATAGTGGTGGCCCGCTTCAACAGCTTTATCAACGACAGCCTGGTGGCCGGTGCTCTGGATGTGCTCAAGCGTCAGGGCCAGGTTAAGGATGACAACATCACTCTGGTACGGGTACCGGGTGCGGTAGAAATTGCCCTGGCGTGTAAAAAGCTGGCAAAAACCGGCAAATACGATGCCATTGTGGCCTTGGGCTGCGTGATCCGCGGCGGCACCTATCACTTTGATCTGGTAGCCAACGAAAACAGCAAGACCATGAGCAGCGTGATGATGGATTATGAAATCCCGGTTGCGTTTGGCGTGCTGACTACCGAAAACATTGAACAAGCCATCGAGCGCGCCGGCACCAAGGCGGGTAACAAGGGCGCGGAAGCGGCCCTGAGCGCGCTGGAAATGATTAACGTCCTGCAACAGCTGGACTGAGAGGAGTACTGCATTGAAACCGTCTGAACGCCGCAAGGCCCGCCGACTCGCTACCCAGGCCATTTATCAGTGGCAGATGAATAAAGACAATGTGGCCAACATTGCCGAACAGTTTGCCCTGGAACAAGAAACCAAGGGTGTAGACATGGATTATTTCCGTGATCTGCTGTTTGGTGTGTCTGTGCACACCACTGAACTGGACAGCGTATTTTCACCTTACCTGTCGCGCCCGCTGGCTGAGCTTGATGTGGTAGACAAGGCGGTGCTGAGGTTGGCCTGCTACGAGCTGACCCGGCGTGACGACGTGCCATATCGGGTCGTGATTAACGAAGCCATTGAACTGGCCAAGGCGTTTGCCGCCGAAGACAGTCACAAGTTCGTTAATGGCGTGCTCGACAAGGTCGTCAAGCAGTTGAAAAAATAACAAGATGCACCGGGAAAAAGCCAGCTGACGCTGGCTTTTCATTTTTTATGAATGAGTTTGAAATAATAAAACAATATTTTACCGGGCACAGCGGTCGCAAGGATGTGATCATGGGCCCGGGCGACGACTGCGCCCTGCTGCAGATGCAGCCCAATACCACCCTGGCGGTAAGCACCGATACCCTGGTGGCCAATGTGCATTTCTTTGCCGACATGGATCCGGTGGCGCTGGGCCACAGAGCGCTGGCGGTCAATCTGTCCGATCTGGCGGCAATGGGGGCCGATCCTTGCTGGGTGTCGCTGGCGCTGACCCTGCCTGAGGTGAACGAAGCCTGGCTGAAAGGCTTTTGCGAAGGCTTTTTTGAGCTGGCGGAATATTACAACGTGGCGCTGGTGGGCGGCGACATGACCAAAGGACCGCTGTCGATCACGGTAACGGTGCACGGCTCTTTGCCCGAAGGCAAAGCCCTGCGTCGTAACGGTGCCAAAGCCGGTGACGGCATTTATGTGACCGGCACGCTTGGCGATGCGGCCCTGGGGCTGCAGCAGCAGCTGGGTAACATTACCGTGGCCGAGCCCCATCAGGCCTTTGTGCGTACCAAGTTCGAGCATCCGCACCCGCGCATTCTGGCCGGGCAGGCATTGCGGGACATTGCCTCCAGCGCGCTGGACTTGTCTGATGGCTTGCTGGGCGACCTGGCCCACATTACCACGGCGTCTGATCTGCGTGCCCAGCTTGAGCTGGAGCAGCTGCCGTTAAGCCAGGCCATGACCGAGACGGTATCACGGGAGCAGGCCTGGCAGCTGGCACTGACCGGCGGCGATGACTATGAGCTGTGCTTTACCGTGCCGGAAATGCACCGGGGCCAGCTGGAAACCGCCCTGGCGCACTGTGGCGTTAAATTTACCCGCATTGGCCGTATGGTGGCGGGTGAGTCTGGCGTGGAGCTGACTGCCGATGGCAAGCCTTACCAGCTGGAAGCCAGAAGCTGGGATCACTTTCGGAGTGGCGAATGAGAAAGCCGGAGCTGGCAGCGCTGAAGCTGTCTAACCCGCTGCATCTGCTGGCGCTGGGCTTTGGCTCGGGATTAAGCCCGATCATGCCCGGCACCATGGGCACACTGGCGGCCATTCCGTTTTATTTGCTGATGACCGGCCTGCCGCTGTGGTTGTATGTGGCCTTGCTGGTCATCGGTTTTGTGGCCGGCATTAAAATCTGCAATGCCGCCACCAGCGCCATTGGCCGGCACGATCACGGTGCCATTGTGTGGGATGAGTTTATTGGCTTTGGCATCACCATGCTGGCGGCCCCCTCCGGCTGGACGTGGATTGCCATCGGCTTTGTGCTGTTCCGCTTCTTTGACATGGTCAAACCCTGGCCCATCAGCTGGTTCGACCGCCGCGTGCACGGCGGCTTTGGCATTATGCTGGACGATGTGATCGCCGGCCTGTTCGCCCTGGTCTGCCTGCAAGGCCTGGCTTTACTGCAGTTGTAAGCCGTCAGCCGTCAGCGATAAGTTGAAATGTTGGGACTCGTCCCAACCCCCTGATCGCTGACGGCTGTGTTTTCCCCTGTTTTGTTTCTTGCCCTCCTGATTTATCTTCGTGTAAAGATTTAGTCATTTCTGCTGAAAACATGACCCATGTCTATTCAATCAGTCTTGGTTTTTGGCTTAATACCAGATTAGAATGCGCCAGTATGTTATGTATTTGTTGCAATAATAATTCCGTTTAAGGATGAGCATGTCGTTACTGGAAGTAAAAAATCTGCGGATTGAATATCCGTCCCGTCACGGCGTTATGGCCGCCGTTGAGGATCTTTCCTTTAACATCGAAAAGGGCGAAATACTGGGCGTGGTGGGGGAGTCCGGTGCCGGCAAGTCGACCATCGGCAATGCCGTGATTGATCTGCTCAGCCCGCCCGGCCGTATTGCCAGCGGTGATGTGTATCTGGATGGCGAGAAAATTTCCGCACTGTCGCCCACCGCCATGCGCGCGGTGCGGGGCAAACGCATCGGCTTTATTTTTCAGGATCCCATGACCTCGCTGAACCCGCTGTTCACCGTGGAGTTTCAGATGGTGGAGACCCTGCTGGCCAACACCAGTCTCAGCCGGGAAGCGGCCCGTAAAAAGGCTGTTTCTCTGCTTGATGCGGTGGGCATTCCCCAGCCCGAGCTGCGCATCAAGCAGTACCCGCACCAGTTTTCCGGCGGCATGCGCCAGCGGGTGGTCATTGCCATTGCGCTGTCGTGCGATCCTGAGCTGATCATTGCCGACGAGCCCACCACGGCGCTGGATGTGTCGATTCAGGATCAGATCCTCAACCTCATTCGCGGCCTGTGCAAGGAGCGCAATGTGGGCTGCATGCTGGTGACCCACGATATGGGCGTGGTGTCGAACGTCACCGACCGTGTGGCGGTCATGTACCGGGGCAAGCTGATGGAAATAGGCCCCACCGAGCAAGTGCTGGGCAACCCGTCTCATGCCTATACCCGCAGCCTGATCTCCGCCGTACCCCGCTCCGACATTAAACTGCACCGGTTTCCGCTGGTGTCTTACATTGAAGATGCCAAGGAAAAAGCCAGCCTGGATCTGAAAACCCACTGGCTGGGCCAGAGTCAGGATCAGCGCGACTACGAGGGTGCTTTGCTCAGAGTAGAGCACTGCAACCTGCGCTTTGTGACCAAAGACTCCATTTTTGCCGCCAAGCGGGAATATCTGCAGGCCACCAATGATGTGAGCTTTGAGATTTTTGAAGGTGAAACCTTTGGTCTGGTGGGGGAGTCGGGCTCGGGCAAGTCGACCATTGCCCGCTCCATTACCGGCCTGTATCCGCCCGACAGCGGCAAAATCTGGTTTGAAGGCATAGAGCTCACCGCCATTAAAACCGAGCAGGAGCGCCGCCCGCTGCGCCGGCAAATGCAAATGGTGTTTCAGAACCCCTATTCGTCCCTTAACCCGCGCATGCGGGTGGACGACATTATTGCCGAGCCCATTCGCTTTCATCAGCTGGCGAAGAACGACGCTCAGGTGCGCGGCATTGTGGCCGACCTGCTCGATTATGTTGGCCTGGGCCGGGCCGCCGGGGTCAAGTTTCCTCATGAGTTTTCCGGCGGTCAGCGCCAGCGCATTTCCATTGCCCGGGCGCTGGCTACCCGGCCGCGACTGCTGATCTGCGACGAGCCCACCTCGGCACTGGATGTGTCGGTGCAGGCGCAGATCCTTAACCTGCTGAAAGATCTGCAGGACGAGCTCAAGCTTACCATGCTGTTTATCAGCCACGATCTGCCGGTGATCCGGCAAATGTGTGACCGCATCGGGGTGATGAAAAAAGGCACCCTGGTGGAGGTGGCTCCCACCGAGCAACTCTTTACCAATGCGACAGACCCCTACAGCCGCTCGCTGATTTCCCTGATGCCCGAGTTTAAGGGCATGTCCCGGGAAGGGCTGGATATTTTGGAACAGGCCTAGTGCCATCATTAACTCACGTAAATGGAGTGTGACATGAAAAAAGGACTCAACAGGATTGCAGCCGCCATGGTGGCTGCCGGTTTCGCCTTTAGTGTGCAGGCGGCCGACATCACCATTGCTTATGATGCCGATCCGGTCTCAATGGATCCCCATGAGCAGATCTCGGGTGCCACCCTGGAAATGTCGCATCTGGTCTTTGATCCGCTGGTGCGCTGGACCAAAGACTTTAAATTTGAGCCCCGGCTGGCAGAAAAGTGGGAGCGGGTAGACGAAAACACCATGCGCTTTTATTTGCGCCAGGGCGTAAAGTTTCACAGCGGTAACGACTTTACCGCCGACGACGTGGTCTGGACCCTTAACCGTCTGAAGTCTTCTGCTGACTTCAAGGCCATTTTTGAGCCCTTTGCCGAAGCCAAAAAAGTGGATGAGTACACAGTAGATCTGGTGACCAAAGGCCCGTTCCCGCTGGTGCTGAATACCGTGACCTACCTGTTCCCGATGGACAGCCAGTTTTATACCGGCACCACGGAAGACGGCAAAGACAAGGGTGAACTGGCCAAGCACGGCAGCACTTTTGCCTCTACCAATCCGTCCGGGACCGGCCCGTTCAAGCTGAAATTCCGCCAGCAGGGCGTCAAGGTGGAGTATGAGCGTAACGCCGATTACTGGGACAAGAATTCACCCGGCAACGTGGATAACATGACACTGGTGCCCATCAAGGAAGATGCCACCCGAGTGGCCGCCCTGCTGGCCGGTGACGTGGACTTTATCAAGCCGGTATCTCCCAACGATCATAAACGGGTGCAGTCGGCAGGCGATGTTAAGCTGGTGACCGAGTCGGGCACCCGCATTATCACCTTCCAGATGAATCAGGACAGGTTTGAGCCCTTCAAGGATGTGCGCGTGCGTCAGGCGGTGAACTACGCCATTAACCAGGAAGGCATAGTTCAGCGCATTATGCGTGGCTTTGGCACCACTGCCGGCCAGCAGGCCCCCGCCGGTTATGTGGGTCATAACCCTGAGCTGGTGCCCCTGTATGATCTGGACAAGGCCAAGGCGCTGATGGCGGAAGCCGGTTATGCCGATGGCTTCAAGATCAGCATGATCGCCCCTAACAACCGCTATGTGAACGACTATCGTATTGCCGAAGCAGTCAAGGCCATGCTGGCGCGCATTAACATAGATGTGGAGCTGAAAACTATGCCGGTGGCGCAATACTGGCCCGAGTTCGACAAATGCGCCGCCGACATGCTGATGATTGGCTGGCACTCCGACACCGAAGATACCGCCAACTTCTCGGAATTCCTCACCATGACCCGCAACGAGGAAACCGGCCGAGGCCAGTATAACTGCGGTCATTACTCCAACCCCGAGCTGGACAAGCTGATTGAAGAAGCCAACATCGAAACCGATGGCGACAAGCGCGAGGCCATGCTGCAAAAAGCCGAGCGCATTCTTTATGACGATGCCGCCTTTGTGCCCCTGCACTGGCAGGATCTGGCCTGGGGTGCCCGCAACAATGTACAGGCCGAAGCCGTGGTCAACGCCATGGACTTCCCCTACCTGGGTGATCTGGTGGTTGAATAAACCGGTAGGGATTAGTGAATAGGGAATAGGGAGGGAGCAGGGAATAGGGAGCAGGGAGTGGGTTTTGCCATTCCCTAATCCCTAGTCCCCAATCCCTGTTTTTTGTCCCTGATCCCGCTAATGGATATAGCAACATGTTTACTTTTTTACTTAAACGGGTGTTCCAGGCGCTGGTGGTGATGTTTGTTATCAGCCTGGTGGCCTTTTCGATTCAGGACAACCTGGGTGACCCCCTGCGTGAGCTGGTGGGGCAGTCGGTGTCGGAAGAAGTGCGTCAGCAGATGCGCGACGAGCTGGGCCTGAACGATCCTTTTCTGGTGAAATACAGCCGCTTTGTGGGCAATGCGCTGCAGGGCGACTTTGGCACTTCCTATTTCTTCAAACAACCCACACTGGAAGTGATTTTCGACAAGCTGCCGGCCACCCTTGAACTGGTGTTCTGTGCCAGCGTTCTGATTATTGCGCTCAGCATACCGCTGGGGGTGTATTCGGCCATCAAGCCCAGGGCCGTGCTGTCCAAGGTGATTATGGGCATCAGTATAGTGGGCATTTCGGTGCCGGTGTTCCTTACCGCCATTTTGCTGATGTATGTGTTCTCCATTGAGCTGGGCTGGCTGCCCGCCTATGGCCGGGGTGAACTTACCAGCCCGCTGGGCTGGGAGTCGGGGCTGTTTAACTGGCAGGGGTTCCGTAACCTGATTCTGCCGAGCATAGCGCTGTCTTCCATTATGCTGCCGCTGTTTATTCGTCTGGTGCGCTCGGAAATGCTGGAGCAACTCAGCTCAGAATATGTGAAGTTTGGTTGGGCCAAGGGCCTGGGCAAATATCGCATCTGGTTTGTGCATGCGCTGAAAAACACTCTGTTACCGCTGATCACCGTAGGCGGGGTGCAAATTGGCACCATGGTGGCCTACACCATTCTTACAGAAAAAGTGTTTCAGTGGCCGGGCATCGGCTTTTTGTTTCTGGAAGCCATTACCCGGGTGGATACGCCGCTGATCACCACGTATGTGATTTTTGTGGGCTTTATCTTTGTGGTGACCAACACCATAGTGGATTTGATCTACGGCCTGGTGAACCCCACCGTTAACCTGGCAGCAAAGGGATAAGCAATGAGCACCGAACTTTCTCAAAGCCGCTGGGCCCGTTTTCGCCAGTCGGACTTTCTTTATTATTTTCTGCGCGACAAGGTCGCCATGTTCAGCTTTGCGGTGTTTGTGGCGCTGGTGGCGGCGGCGTTTCTGTCACCGCTGATCGCCCCCCACAACCCCTATGATCTGGCCACCATTGACATTCTGGACTCCGAGCTGCCGCCCAGCTGGCAGGACATGGGCGACGAACGTTTTTTGCTGGGCACGGATGTGCAGGGCCGGGACATTCTCAGCACCATTCTTTATGGCTCGCGCGTGTCGCTGATCATCGGTCTGGGGGCGGTGGCGCTGCAGCTGGCCATTGGCATAGTAGTGGGCCTGAGTGCCGGCTATTTTGGTGGCCGCATTGATAACTTTTTAATGCGCATTGCCGATGTGCAGCTGTCGTTTTCCACCATGATGGTGGCGATTATTGTGTCGGCGGTGTTTCAGGCCACTCTGGGCAGTGACTTTTATGCCCGGTATGCGGTGCTGATGCTGGTGGTGATTATCGGGCTGGCAGAGTGGCCACAATATGCCCGCACCATTCGCGCTACCGTGCTGGCCGAGAAGAAAAAGGAATATGTGGAAGCCGCCAAGGTGATGGGCTTCAAGTCGGTGCGCATTATGTTCCGGCATATTCTGCCCAACTGCCTGTCGCCCATTCTGGTGATCTCCACCGTGCAGGTGGCCAACGCCATTATGAGTGAAGCGGCGCTGTCGTTTCTGGGCCTGGGCATGCCGGTAGACAAACCCTCGCTGGGAGCGCTGATCAGCATGGGCTTTAACTACATTTTCTCCGGCTCCTGGTGGATCACTGCCTTTCCCGGCATCTATCTGGTGGTGCTGGTGTTGGTGATCAACCTGCTTGGTGACTGGCTGCGGGATGTGTTCAACCCCAAGATTTATAAAGGGTAAAACACAGCTGTAAGCCGTCAGCTTTAAGCGATAAGTTTGTTCGTTATGGCCTGCAGGCACAGTGTTGTGCCTGTGGGCTTTTTTGTGTTCGTCATTCCGGTACAAGTTCAGCATGACGGATCCGGAATCCATACTACAGGCAACCTTGGTAGCTTTGCGCCAGCTGAAGCGGTATCTACAAACAACATCTACTTACAGCTGACAGCTTACAGCTCACGGTGTTTATGGTTATGATCCCACTTTTATTTAACCTCATTTTCGGAGCTCGCCTTGCTCGCTACCCTGTATTCGCTGTTTCCTCTGCCATTGCGCCGGCAACTGGCCGGAATATTGATTCTGGCGGCCATGGTCATGATGGCTGCCGGCCTGCTGGGCTTGCCCCTGGCTCCACACTGGGCGGGACTGGCTTATTGGGGAGCGGCAGCGCTGTTGTGGCAAGGGCTGGCCCGGCGTAACCGCACCCAGGCGCTGGTGCTGCTGCTGGTGGGCGGCGCTTGTCTGGCCTGGAGTGCAGGGCAGGGGGCAGACATAGATCCGCAGCGGCTGGTGGCAGGCAACAGCGGGCTGCTGTCCATGCTGGTGGCGGTCAGTTTTTTAAGCCTGGTGAGCCGGCCACAAACCGACGATGACGAACGTGCTCCCAAAGGCAAAAAGGCGCTGGCGTCTACCCTGGCGGCGGTGCATCTGTTTGGCTCTGTCATTAACCTGTCTTCTGTCTTTATTATCGGCGACCGGCTGGCAAAGCAAGGCAGCGTAACCCGGGAGCAGGCGCTGGTGCTTATTCGTGGTTTTACCGCAGCGGCCTTCTGGTCTCCTTTTTTTGCCGCCATGGCGGTGTCGTTAAGTGTGGCACCCAATGCCAGTCTGGTCCGCCTGTGGCTGGTGAGCATGCCGCTGGCGCTGTGCAGTTTGCTGCTGACCGGCTGGCAGCTAAGTCGCCGGCCGGCTCATACGGAAAACGCCCCGGTGCAGCACTTTACCGGCTATCCGCTGCATGCCGGCGGCCTGTTGTTGCCCGGTTTGCTGGCGATGGCGGTGCTGGCCATGCATCAGTGGCAGCCGCAGTTATCCATTCTGGCAGTCATCACGCTAATGGCACCGGCACTCACCCTGATCATGCTGGCAGTGAAACGGCAGCCACCGCTGGCGGCGGTAAACGGGCTGACCCAGGGCCGGCTGCCGCAAATGGGCAATGAGCTGGCGCTGTTTCTGGCTGCCGGTGTGCTGGGTTATGGTCTGGAAAGTCTGTTTTCCACCCTGGGCGGCAGCCTGCCGTTAACCCGGTTTGGTGCTGTGGAGGCCAGCGTCACTTATCTGGCTACGGTCGGGTTGTCGTTACTGGGCATTCATCCCATCATCTGCATTGCGCTGGCAGGTGCTGTGCTGATGCCGCTGGAGCCTGATCATACCCTGCTGGCACTGGTGTTTTTGTCGTCATGGGCGGTGGGCACCTCTACCGGGCCGCTTTCCGGCATTAATCTGGCCTTTCAGGGGCGCTACGGGCTCGATTCATTTCGCATTATGCGCTGGAACCTGAGCTATGCGGCCATCATGTCGGTATTGGTGGTGGCAGCTATTTTTATCCTGACGAGTGTGCCGGGGCTGGCATAAGCTGAAAGAGGGTGTCACAATCCTGCTGAACAGGGCAGTAATGAAGCCCACGGGAGATAAGCGTGAAATTTATCTGGCTCAAGGTGTTACTGACCGTGATTATCTTTGCCGGCCTGTTTGGTTGGGTCTACTACAAAGTAGCCAACGGCGGTATATGAGTGCACTGGCATAAAAAAACGGGCCGGAGCGCGAAGACAAATCTGCACAAAAAGTACACGTAAACCCGCTTTGGCCATTTGCGCAGGGGCGGGTTCTGCTGCATAATGTGCGCCTCGAATTCTGAGGTGCGGTGTGCTGGTACTCTTCGCATGCTCCGTCTACTTCTTCAATCAACCATATAAAGTTGCATCATGTCTGATTTATCACATTACAGAAACATCGGTATTTTTGCTCACGTTGACGCGGGCAAGACCACCACTACCGAACGTATCCTCAAGCTGACCGGTAAAATCCACAAAGCGGGCGAGACCCACGATGGTGAGTCCACCACCGACTTCATGGAGCAGGAAGCCGAGCGCGGTATTACCATTCAGTCTGCAGCCGTAAGCTGCTTCTGGAAAGGTCACCGTTTTAACGTTATCGACACTCCCGGACACGTTGACTTCACCGTTGAAGTATACCGTTCACTGAAAGTACTGGACGGCGGCATTGGTGTGTTCTGTGGTTCCAGCGGTGTTGAGCCTCAGTCTGAAACCAACTGGCGCTATGCTAACGAATCCGGTGTTGCCCGTCTGATCTTCGTAAACAAGCTGGACCGCCTGGGTGCCGACTTCCTGAACGTGGTTCAGCAGACCCGTGACGTGCTGGCTGCCAACCCGGTTGTTATGACTCTGCCCATCGGCCGTGAAGACGAGTTCAAGGGTGTTGTTGACCTGCTGACCCGTAAAGCCTGGATCTGGGATGACTCCGGTGATGCCGACAACTACACCATCGAAGACGTACCGGCCGACATGGTTGAGCTGGTTGAAGAGTACCGTGAAAAGCTGATTGAAAGCGCCGTTGAGCAAGACGACGACCTGATGGAAGCCTACATGGAAGGTGAAGAGCCTTCTATCGAAGACATCAAGCGTTGTATCCGTAAGGGTACCCGCACCATGGATATCTTCCCGGCCTACTGTGGTTCCGCGTTCAAGAACAAAGGCATGCAGCTGGTGCTGGACGCCGTGAACGACTACCTGCCGAGCCCGACCGAAGTTGATCCGCAGCCGCTGACCGACGAAGAAGGTAACGAGACCGGCGAATACGCCATTGTTGATCCGGATGCGCCGCTGAAAGCACTGGCGTTCAAGATCATGGACGACCGTTTTGGCGCCCTGACCTTCGTACGTATCTACTCCGGCCGCCTGAAGAAGGGTGACACCATCCTCAATAGCGCCACCGGCAAAACCGAGCGCATAGGCCGCATGGTTGAAATGCAGGCCGACGAGCGTACCGAGCTGGACTCTGCCCAGGCTGGTGACATCATCGCCATCATCGGTATGAAGAACGTGCAGACCGGTCACACCCTGTGTGACGTCAAGCACCCCTGCACCCTGGAAGCCATGGTGTTCCCCGAGCCGGTAATCTCCATCGCCGTTGCGCCGAAAGACAAGAACGGCTCCGAGAAGATGGGCGTGGCCATTGGTAAAATGGTTGCTGAAGATCCGTCTTTCCGCGTTGAAACCGATGAAGATTCCGGTGAAACCATCCTGAAAGGCATGGGCGAACTGCACCTGGACATCAAGGTAGACATTCTGAAGCGTACCTACGGCGTTGAGCTGATTGTAGGTGAGCCGCAGGTAGCCTACCGCGAAACCATCACTTCTCAGGTTGAAGACAGCTACACCCACAAGAAGCAGTCTGGTGGTTCCGGTCAGTACGGTAAAATTGACTACATCATCCGCCCGGGCGAAGCCAACACCGGTCTGGTGTTCAAGTCTTCCGTAGTGGGTGGTAACGTACCGAAAGAATTCTGGCCTGCCATTGAAAAGGGTGTTGCCAGCATGATGGGTACTGGTCCTGTTGCCGGCTTCCCGGTACTGGACATTGAGTTTGAGCTGGTTGATGGTGCCTACCACGCCGTTGACTCCTCTGCCATCGCGTTTGAAATTGCCGCCAAGGGCGCTTTCCGTCAGTCTCTGCCGAAAGCCAACCCGCAGCTGCTTGAGCCGATCATGAAAGTTGACGTGTTCACTCCTGAAGATCACGTAGGTGATGTAATTGGTGACCTGAACCGTCGTCGTGGCATGATCAAAGATCAGGTAGCTGGCATGACCGGCGTACGCGTTAAGGCTGATGTACCCCTGTCCGAAATGTTCGGTTACATCGGTCATCTGCGCACCATGACTTCTGGCCGTGGCCAGTTCTCCATGGAATTCTCTCACTACGCTCCCTGCCCGGCCAACGTTGCCGAGAAAGTGGTAGCCCAGGTGAAAGAGCGCAACGCCGCTGAAGCCAAGAAGTAAGTTCGGTTAATTCCGGTTACTTTGATAAAAACCGCTGCTTAGGCAGCGGTTTTTTTATGCCTGCAAATCAAGACTGCGCTTTACGCACGGAAAATGTCAGTACCACTTTTGCACTATCAGGTAATGTTGTTATACTCTGCTCATAACATTAGTTTCAGGTGGTTCAGATGGATGGACTCGACATCCTGTTAAGTATGCATGGCGAGCAGGTTCATCGTGACGATGGCTACTGGTGGAAAATTGAGGCTTGGGTTGTTCCGCCAACCAAAGAGCGTCCTCATGGCGTGCGCTATAATCTCACGCTGCATAATAAGTATAATAAGCGTGTCTTTGGGCATGACAATGCACATGCTGTAAAACCGCCAAAAAGTAAAAAATTCAGTGGTAAGCGTTACGAATATGATCACCTGCATAGAACATCAGTTGATCAAGGAACTCCTTATGAGTTCTCCGATTGTTATATATTACTTCAGGACTTTTTTGAGGGTATTGACAGAACAATTTCGGCAATAGAAGGTAAATAATATGAAGGCAAGAATTGGCATTATGTCTGAAAAACTCATTCGCATGAGATTACTGGCTATTGCACAAGGAAAATACAAACCTCAGCCGAATGAGCCAAGGGTTTGGTATACCTCAATTAACGCAATTTCTCAGATCCTTCGTCCGGAGAATATTGAGCTGTTACGGCTGATTGATTCAGAAAGACCCGAAAGTCTGACCCAGCTCTCCGAGCTGACAGGGCGGGCCAAGTCTAATCTCTCCAATACACTTAAAGTGTTAAGCGAAAAAGGGTTTGTTCGACTGGAGCAAGGTAGTGGCAAAGCAGTAAAGCCCGTTGCGCTGTTCACTGACTTTGAAATAGTCACAGACTCTGAACTTGAGCACTACCTGTTACAGCTGTCGGTGGCGCAGTCAGTAGCCTGACTTGCTAAAGAAGAGCTATCTCATCAAGTTCGTCACTCCGGCGAACGCCGGAGCCTTTCTCACTAAAATATAAGATTTTTATAGTCACAATTGAAACCCAGCCATGACTGGGCCAGAATAGCTGCATCAAATTGAAAGCCAGCAGGGCACGGCGGCCCGTAACGCTTGGGCGGTAGCGTGCCTGATGCTGATGTTTTATACAGTGAATTGGCTAATTTTCAGGTTGGCTGCGCATTATCTCCAGACCATGCTCGTGTACAACAAAACGGGCTGAAAAAACGCTGTATTTTGAGAAGATTAAGGCAGGCGAATGTTGATAACGAGCAAGCGGCCGTTGATAGTGAGCGTGCTCATTTTTGCTCACTGCTGCATACGGAAATTGAGTGATAATTTATTTATTATCAATGGGTTAGGTGTGGGTGCTGCTCTGGTGTGCAGGAAGAAATATGAGCGTGCTTACTATTATAATGTTAACCCAGGATGAGAACCTTGAAAGTATCATTGATGGCTGCGAAAGCGAAAAACGGCGTGATTGGTTGCGGTCCAGACATACCCTGGTCCGCGAAAGGGGAGCAGCTACTTTTTAAAGCATTGACCTACAATCAGTGGCTTCTGGTGGGTCGCAAGACGTTTGAATCTATGGGCGCACTCCCCAATAGGAAATACGCGGTCGTTACCCGCTCAGGTTGGACATCAAATGATGACAATGTAGTTGTATTTCAGTCAATCGAAGAGGCCATGGACAGGCTAGCTGAATTCACCGGTCACGTTATAGTGTCTGGTGGCGGAGAAATTTACCGAGAAACATTACCCATGGCCTCTACGCTCCACTTATCGACGATCGACATCGAGCCAGAGGGGGATGTTTTCTTCCCGAGTATTCCAAATACCTTCGAAGTTGTTTTTGAGCAACACTTTACTTCAAACATTAACTATTGCTATCAAATTTGGAAAAAGGGTTAACAAAGCTATGCAATCGACGGCAAAAAGCTTCGTTCGCTTCGCGCACTACGCCTTTTCCGCGATTGATAGCGACGTTATGACTTTTACGAACCCGCTTGTCATTGCGTCTTTTGAGATTTGAATAAAGGAAACATTTTAGTGGCAATCATATTCCAAAAGCTTGCTAGGCGTGGTTACCTCCCCGCTCAAGCTCGTAATACGGCCTATCTGCAATCTGATAACTGGGATGATTTCGGTCATAAGACGCTATTTACCCTTACTGTCTTTGATGAACAAGGTAATAAGCGAGAAATCGGTAATCTTAAGATCGGCTTTGTTGGTCAAGATGGGGGGTGGACTGAAGAGCAGATCGCGCAACAGTTCGATGTGTTGCCAGAAAATTTCTTTTCTCTGGGCCAGGATGCCGACTACTACCGAAATATTATAGATAGCCTATCTAATGATATGGCAGTTAATGTGCTAACGGCGCTAGGCGATGTCACTCACGATCCAGGCCGCTTGGCTATAGCTGAGAATGAAGGTGCTTTTAATACCTCGTTAATGAGGAATGTTAATCGTTCAACTATAGAGCAGCAGTTTCGTAGGATTCTACGACACGAGGCTCCACTTACAAGCTATGATTTTTTCTACCAGAAGGCGCCGAATGAACGTTATTCGGGTATTACAGTTGAGTTTCGCGTTGAGCCAAATACCAAGCCTTCTTCCAATATCCATATATTGATTGGCCGTAATGGCGTAGGGAAAACAACCCTGTTGAATAATATGGTAGATGCATTGCTTCCTGAGCGGGGGGATGTGGTGGAAACGGGCTATTTTGCTACGCGCTCTGCCTGGTCAGGTGCCGCCGCGCTTCATGATGATTATTTCGCAGGAGTTGTATCAGTATCCTTTAGTGCGTTCGATCCTTTTACCCCCCCTGAAGACCAGCCTGATGAGAACGCAGGGATGCGTTACTACTACGTTGGATTAAAAAAGCGAGTAGCTCAACAAGGTCAGGCCCGGTGGAGCCTAAAAGAAAAAGATGATCTATGTCGAGATTTTACTGGAAGTTTAAAACTGTGCTTTGCGCTAATGGCAAAACGAAATCGGTGGGTTAATGCTGTTATAAAATTGGAGTCAGACTTTAATTTTGCAGAAATGGACTTGTGCCAGCTAACCAGTGTATATGACGAAGATCTATCGGATAACAAACGTCAATTTTCTGAAACAGCTACAGCGTTGTTTGATCGAATGAGTTCAGGTCATGCAATAGTACTTTTAACCATTACAAAATTGGTTGAAACCGTTGAAGAAAAAACATTAGTCCTACTTGATGAGCCAGAAAGCCATCTTCATCCGCCACTGCTTTCTGCATTCACTCGGGCGTTGTCTGATCTACTTGTTAATCGTAATGGCGTAGCGATTATCGCCACTCACTCCCCAGTTGTTTTGCAGGAGGTGCCTAAATCATGTGTGTCTATTCTTCGAAGAACCCGACTGGTTTCAAACGTCGATAGGCCAGAAAACGAGACTTTTGCTGAGAACGTGGGTGTTTTGACGCGAGAGGTATTCGGGTTAGAGGTTTCAAAGTCAGGTTTTCATGATTTGCTGGCAGGCTCAGTTGATGAGGGTAAGAGCTATGAAGAAATAGAGCAGGAATATCATTATCAATTGGGTTTTGAAGGTAAAGCGATACTGCGATCGATGATAGCAATTAGAAACTCACAGGCAGGTGCTCAAGAATGAGAGCCATGATCGCCCCAAATGAAGATCCGCAGGAAGTTTATCAAACCTGTGTTAATAGCATTACAGATGGAGATCTACGCATTCGGCTAAATGCATTAAAAAATGTTATCGGCGTTGCAGCTAGTGATTACCATCAAAGGGCTACGGCTAAACAGCTTTATACTCTTCCTCCAAATGATTGTGGTAATGAAGATATAGCATTAGGTACTGTAACTAAAAAGGAGCTAACGACTGTCTATAGCACGCATATGGTGGGCAGGGCCAAGCCTGCTAGGGCAATATATGATTCATTGTTGTCCCGAGCACCATTAGGTCGATGCCCATTTTGCGGAATGGGACATGCATCTACTCTCGATCACTATTTGCCGAAAACCAAGTATCCGCAGTTGTCGGTTGTGCCACTTAATCTCGTGCCTTCCTGTAAGGATTGTAATACGGGAAAAAGCATTGCTGTTTCTTCTACAGCAGGAGATCAGAGTCTACACCCATATTATGATCATCAGAGCTTTGTTGATGAGCAGTGGCTTTATGCTGAGGTTATGCACACGGCGCCGGCGACTATCCGTTTTTATGTTCAGGCGCCGACTCACTGGGATGACATTTCTAAGGCGAGGGTCCAATCTCATTTTAGAGACTTTAAATTGGCAGCTCGTTATTCGGTAGAAGCTAGTAACCAAATTGCTTGTTTGAGAGATACCTTATCGCGTTATAGAGAGTTGTTGGGTGCAGAGGGAGTCAGACAACACCTAATGATTGAAGCACAGGCAAACTATCGGCAGCACAGCAATTCATGGCAAACAGCCATGTTTCAAGCGCTTGCTATCAGTGATTGGTATTGTGATAGGGGGTTTTTGTGAGTGGTGCGATTGGAGGTCTAAGACTAGGTCATAACAAGCGCATATTGTCGGACTGGTTTTACGCTGCGCTCCAAACCAGCCGCAAATGCGAGCGTTAGGCAACACTAAGGAAGATCATGCCTTTAGCAGAAGAAACTAGAAATCTCATCCATGATTATTGTGTAAGAGATCTCCCTGGAGATATGTCTTGGCACATAGATAAATTCTCATTTATTGACGACGCTGAGCTTAGGCTTCGTTTGGGAAGGGCTTTTTACTCTGCACGTTATGTCTACAAACTAATGGAGGCTACATTCGTTCAAAATGACGAGCAGCATCCATTTGTGAAATTCCAAATTATGCAATATGCCTCTATATATGAGGCTGTGATAACCAACTTGTTGTGGGGGTTGCTTAAAGAACATCCAGAAGTGATGCAGCTTCAAACTCATAAGGCATATAAGCCAGTTAACGCCTTGGGCAGTCTAACCAAGGTTAAGTATGGGGACGAAGATATATTCACCTGCGTGTATCGCGACGCAAGAACCCCCAAAAATTCAATACCATTTAAAGATAAAGTTGATTGTGCAGTACGCATTGGCTTTCTCGAAGCGGCTTATGCTGAGGATATTAAGCGTACCTATGAGCTAAGAAACCTAGCTCATATTGAAACAGAAGCATCGAAACAGCTTGATGTAGAAATAGCTCAATCAAAAACTGCATATTGGCGTCTCGGCCCGTTTCTTGATTATGCTGCATCGTTTGTAAGTAACTACAATGCCTAACAAGTCAATCAACTACGCGCCTGCGGCGCCGGACAGCCTACATTCCGCTTCGCTGCATTTCGGCTGCCGGTTATTGAGGCGTTAGATGCACTAAGCACATAATTGCTCACAGCCAAACTATCAGGTCAAGTCTGCTTTTATTATTTTTAAGCGTGCATAATAAGCCCTACACAAATTGGGAGATATATCATGAAAGGCTGGCTTTTTCTTGTTATCGCAATAGTTGGCGAAGTAATCGCAACATCCGCATTAAAATCTAGCGAGGGCTTTACTAAGCTTGCCCCTTCCGCCGTTGTCATAATCGGTTATGGCATCGCATTTTATTTTCTTTCTCTGGTTCTGAAATCCATCCCTGTCGGTGTTGCTTATGCAGTCTGGTCGGGACTCGGCGTCGTCATAATTACAGCCATTGCCTGGTTGCTTCATGGGCAAAAGCTTGATGCGTGGGGCTTTGTAGGTATGGGGCTCATAATTGCTGCCTTTTTGCTCGCCCGATCCCCATCGTGGAAGTCGCTGCGGAGGCCGACGCCATGGTGACGGTGTTCGGCATTCTGAATCTCACCGAGGACTCCTTCTTCGATGAGAGCCGGCGGCTAGACCCCGCCGGCGCTGTCACCGCGGCGATCGAAATGCTGCGAGTCGGATCAGACGTCGTGGATGTCGGACCGGCCGCCAGCCATCCGGACGCGAGGCCTGTATCGCCGGCCGATGAGATCAGACGTATTGCGCCGCTCTTAGACGCCCTGTCCGATCAGATGCACCGTGTTTCAATCGACAGCTTCCAACCGGAAACCCAGCGCTATGCGCTCAAGCGCGGCGTGGGCTACCTGAACGATATCCAAGGATTTCCTGACCCTGCGCTCTATCCCGATATTGCTGAGGCGGACTGCAGGCTGGTGGTTATGCACTCAGCGCAGCGGGATGGCATCGCCACCCGCACCGGTCACCTTCGACCCGAAGACGCGCTCGACGAGATTGTGCGGTTCTTCGAGGCGCGGGTTTCCGCCTTGCGACGGAGCGGGGTCGCTGCCGACCGGCTCATCCTCGATCCGGGGATGGGATTTTTCTTGAGCCCCGCACCGGAAACATCGCTGCACGTGCTGTCGAACCTTCAAAAGCTGAAGTCGGCGTTGGGGCTTCCGCTATTGGTCTCGGTGTCGCGGAAATCCTTCTTGGGCGCCACCGTTGGCCTTCCTGTAAAGGATCTGGGTCCAGCGAGCCTTGCGGCGGAACTTCACGCGATCGGCAATGGCGCTGACTACGTCCGCACCCACGCGCCTGGAGATCTGCGAAGCGCAATCACCTTCTCGGAAACCCTCGCGAAATTTCGCAGTCGCGACGCCAGAGACCGAGGGTTAGATCATGCCTAGCATTCACCTTCCGGCCGCCCGCTAGCGGACCCTGGTCAGGTTCCGCGAAGGTGGGCGCAGACATGCTGGGCTCGTCAGGATCAAACTGCACTATGAGGCGGCGGTTCATACCGCGCCAGGGGAGCGAATGGACAGCGAGGAGCCTCCGAACGTTCGGGTCGCCTGCTCGGGTGATATCGACGAGGTTGTGCGGCTGATGCACGACGCTGCGGCGTGGATGTCCGCCAAGGGAACGCCCGCCTGGGACGTCGCGCGGATCGACCGGACATTCGCGGAGACCTTCGTCCTGAGATCCGAGCTCCTAGTCGCGAGTTGCAGCGACGGCATCGTCGGCTGTTGCACCTTGTCGGCCGAGGATCCCGAGTTCTGGCCCGACGCCCTCAAGGGGGAGGCCGCATATCTGCACAAGCTCGCGGTGCGACGGACACATGCGGGCCGGGGTGTCAGCTCCGCGCTGATCGAGGCTTGCCGCCATGCCGCGCGAACGCAGGGGTGCGCCAAGCTGCGGCTCGACTGCCACCCGAACCTGCGTGGCCTATACGAGCGGCTCGGATTCACCCACGTCGACACTTTCAATCCCGGCTGGGATCCAACCTTCATCGCAGAACGCCTAGAACTCGAAATCTAACGTCCGTTCGGGCATCGAGGTCCATGTCGGGGTGGGACGGGCCCGTGGCTTCAAGATCACTTGCAGTCCGACCGCGATGTCTTGGTTGCGCGAGAGGTTGTCGATATCCTCCACTTCCATCATCAACCCTGGATAATGCCGCCGCCGTCATCGCCGCCGACGCCCGTGCCGGGCTTTTCGGGCCTGTCAGGCTTGCTCGGCCTTCAGCCTGCCTGGGCGAGATCTCCGGCGGACGGATTAACGGCGGAGCTTCGCCGCCTTTCGTGCGTGTGAAGGCCGAAGATAGTTCTCTCAAAAACATCCGTTTATGAGAGATACCAAATGTCATTTTCAGAAGACGACTGCACCAGTTGATTGGGCGTAATGGCTGTTGTGCAGCCAGCTCCTGACAGTTCAATATCAGAAGTGATCTGCACCAATCTCGACTATGCTCAATACGGCACTGTTGCAAATAGTCGGTGGTGATAAACTTATCATCCCCTTTTGCTGATGGAGCTGCACATGAACCCATTCAAAGGCCGGCATTTTCAGCGTGACATCATTCTGTGGGCCGTACGCTGGTACTGCAAATACGGCATCAGTTACCGTGAGCTGCAGGAGATGCTGGCTGAACGCGGAGTGAATGTCGATCACTCCACGATTTACCGCTGGGTTCAGCGTTATGCGCCTGAAATGGAAAAACGGCTGCGCTGGTACTGGCGTAACCCTTCCGATCTTTGCCCGTGGCACATGGATGAAACCTACGTGAAGGTCAATGGCCGCTGGGCGTATCTGTACCGGGCCGTCGACAGCCGGGGCCGCACTGTCGATTTTTATCTCTCCTCCCGTCGTAACAGCAAAGCTGCATACCGGTTTCTGGGTAAAATCCTCAACAACGTGAAGAAGTGGCAGATCCCGCGATTCATCAACACGGATAAAGCGCCCGCCTATGGTCGCGCGCTTGCTCTGCTCAAACGCGAAGGCCGGTGCCCGTCTGACGTTGAACACCGACAGATTAAGTACCGGAACAACGTGATTGAATGCGATCATGGCAAACTGAAACGGATAATCGACGCCACGCTGGGATTTAAATCCATGAAGACGGCTTACGCCACCATCAAAGGTATTGAGGTGATGCGTGCACTACGCAAAGGCCAGGCCTCAGCATTTTATTATGGTGATCCCCTGGGCGAAATGCGCCTGGTAAGCAGAGTTTTTGAAATGTAAGGCCTTTGAATAAGACAAAAGGCTGCCTCATCGCTAACTTTGCAACAGTGCCGTTGCGGGCAACTTCAGCAGCACGTAGGGGACTTCCGCGTTTCCAGACTTTACGAAACACGGAAACCGAAGACCATTCATGTTGTTGCTCAGGTCGCAGACGTTTTGCAGCAGCAGTCGCTTCACGTTCGCTCGCGTATCGGTGATTCATTCTGCTAACCAGTAAGGCAACCCCGCCAGCCTAGCCGGGTCCTCAACGACAGGAGCACGATCATGCGCACCCGTGGCCAGGACCCAACGCTGCCCGAGATGCGCCGCGTGCGGCTGCTGGAGATGGCGGACGCGATGGATATGTTCTGCCAAGGGTTGGTTTGCGCATTCACAGTTCTCCGCAAGAATTGATTGGCTCCAATTCTTGGAGTGGTGAATCCGTTAGCGAGGTGCCGCCGGCTTCCATTCAGGTCGAGGTGGCCCGGCTCCATGCACCGCGACGCAGCGCCGGCAGGCAGAGCAAGTAGAGGGCAGCGCCTGCAATCCATGCCCACCCGTTCCACGTTGTTATAGAAGCCGCATAGATCGCCGTGAAGAGGAGGGGTCCGACGATCGAGGTCAGGCTGGTGAGCGCCGCCAGTGAGCCTTGCAGCTGCCCCTGACGTTCCTCATCCACCTGCCTGGACAACATTGCTTGCAGCGCCGGCATTCCGATGCCACCCGAAGCAAGCAGGACCATGATCGGGAACGCCATCCATCCCCGTGTCGCGAAGGCAAGCAGGATGTAGCCTGTGCCGTCGGCAATCATTCCGAGCATGAGTGCCCGCCTTTCGCCGAGCCGGGCGGCTACAGGGCCGGTGATCATTGCCTGGGCGAGTGAATGCAGAATGCCAAATGCGGCAAGCGAAATGCCGATCGTGGTCGCGTCCCAGTGAAAGCGATCCTCGCCGAAAATGACCCAAAGCGCGGCCGGCACCTGTCCGACAAGTTGCATGATGAAGAAGACCGCCATCAGGGCGGCGACGACGGTCATGCCCCGGGCCCACCGGAACGAAGCGAGCGGGTTGAGAGCCTCCCGGCGTAACGGCCGGCGTTCGCCTTTGTGCGACTCCGGCAAAAGGAAACAGCCCGTCAGGAAATTGAGGCCGTTCAAGGCTGCCGCGGCGAAGAACGGAGCGTGGGGGGAGAAACCGCCCATCAGCCCACCGAGCACAGGTCCCGCGACCATCCCGAACCCGAAACAGGCGCTCATGAAGCCGAAGTGCCGCGCGCGCTCATCGCCATCAGTGATATCGGCAATATAAGCGCCGGCTACCGCCCCAGTCGCCCCGGTGATGCCGGCCACGATCCGCCCGATATAGAGAACCCAAAGGAAAGGCGCCGTCGCCATGATGGCGTAGTCGACAGCAGCGCCGGCCAGCGAGACGAGCAAGACCGGCCGCCGCCCGAAACGATCCGACAGCGCGCCCAGCACAGGTGCGCAGGCAAATTGCATCAACGCATACAGCGCCAGCAGAATGCCATAGTGGGCGGTGACGTCGTTCGAGTGAACCAGATCGCGCAGGAGGCCCGGCAGCACCGGCATAATCAGGCCGATGCCGACAGCGTCGAGCGCGACAGTGCTCAGAATTACGATCAGGGGTCTGTTGGGTTTCACGTCTGGCCTCCGGACCAGCCTCCGCTGGTCCGATTGAACGCGCGGATTCTTTATCACTGATAAGTTGGTGGACATATTATGTTTATCAGTGATAAAGTGTCAAGCATGACAAAGTTGCAGCCGAATACAGTGATCCGTGCCGCCCTGGACCTGTTGAACGAGGTCGGCGTAGACGGTCTGACGACACGCAAACTGGCGGAACGGTTGGGGGTTCAGCAGCCGGCGCTTTACTGGCACTTCAGGAACAAGCGGGCGCTGCTCGACGCACTGGCCGAAGCCATGCTGGCGGAGAATCATACGCATTCGGTGCCGAGAGCCGACGACGACTGGCGCTCATTCCTGAAGGGCAATGCATGCAGTTTTCGACGGGCGTTGCTCGCTTATCGCGATGGCGCGCGTATTCATGCCGGGACGCGGCCAGCCGCGCCGCAGATGGAAAAAGCCGACGCGCAGCTTCGCTTCCTTTGCGATGCTGGCTTTTCGGCAGGTGACGCGACCTATGCGTTGATGGCAATCAGCTACTTCACCGTCGGCGCTGTTCTTGAGCAGCAAGCTAGCGAGGCAGACGCCGAGGAGCGGGGCGAAGATCAGTTGACCACCTCAGCGTCTACGATGCCGGCGCGCCTACAGAGCGCGATGAAAATCGTCTACGAAGGCGGTCCGGACGCGGCATTCGAGCGAGGCCTGGCTCTCATCATCGGCGGTCTTGAAAAAATGAGGCTCACTACGAACGACATTGAGGTGCTGAAGAATGTTGACGAATGACAGGGGGCGGCAGGTGCGGAGGGCGCGGTTGCTTCGTCATATGAAGCAAAGTCACCTAGCTGAATTAATGGGTGTGGATCAGGCAACCGTGTCGCGCTGGGAGCGGGGCACCCTTGCATTGTCGGATGGGAGGTGGTCAGCGGTTCTTCAATTGCTTACCGGGCCTTCCGATTCATCGTACGACGCTGCGCTGAAGCGTCTGGTGCAATCCTCCGCCCACAAAGTCCATCTGGTAGCGACCGGACACATTGTTTGCTCGCGGCATCTCCGGCCAGGCAAAGGGAATTGCGGATTGACCTAGCCGAACTCCTTGGTAAATCGCTGCGTGTTTATGCGTCCCCGAGATAGTTGCGGCCGACTCTGCGCTTAATGGGCTCGGTTGGCATGAGGGGCGGCTGGGGTCACTCGAGGTGGATACCGGCCCGAACTGGAGCGAGGAACTTCCATACTGCCAAGGCGAATGCTGTGGGAGCGCATCATGCTCGCTGATGGTAGCCCGGCACTACTTGTTACCACCACAGCTTAATGCGAAGGGTGCTCCTGTTCTTGTGCATATTTTATGCGCTGCTGATTGTGCATCGAACTGATAACCTCAACGGGTCTGCTTTGTAGTTCACCACACCCCTGACGCGCGCGTGCCGGATAAGCAGAACTATGGTGCCGATGGATGTCAGGAACACTCGGCCTGGTTCGTAACTAGGTCGTCCTGCGCGATCCTGCGGCTAGGGCCGGAATCGTGCTCGCCAGTCAGGCGCTGATGAAGCCTATGGGCACTGTTGCAAATAGTCGGTGGTGATAAACTTATCATCCCCTTTTGCTGATGGAGCTGCACATGAACCCATTCAAAGGCCGGCATTTTCAGCGTGACATCATTCTGTGGGCCGTACGCTGGTACTGCAAATACGGCATCAGTTACCGTGAGCTGCAGGAGATGCTGGCTGAACGCGGAGTGAATGTCGATCACTCCACGATTTACCGCTGGGTTCAGCGTTATGCGCCTGAAATGGAAAAACGGCTGCGCTGGTACTGGCGTAACCCTTCCGATCTTTGCCCGTGGCACATGGATGAAACCTACGTGAAGGTCAATGGCCGCTGGGCGTATCTGTACCGGGCCGTCGACAGCCGGGGCCGCACTGTCGATTTTTATCTCTCCTCCCGTCGTAACAGCAAAGCTGCATACCGGTTTCTGGGTAAAATCCTCAACAACGTGAAGAAGTGGCAGATCCCGCGATTCATCAACACGGATAAAGCGCCCGCCTATGGTCGCGCGCTTGCTCTGCTCAAACGCGAAGGCCGGTGCCCGTCTGACGTTGAACACCGACAGATTAAGTACCGGAACAACGTGATTGAATGCGATCATGGCAAACTGAAACGGATAATCGGCGCCACGCTGGGATTTAAATCCATGAAGACGGCTTACGCCACCATCAAAGGTATTGAGGTGATGCGTGCACTACGCAAAGGCCAGGCCTCAGCATTTTATTATGGTGATCCCCTGGGCGAAATGCGCCTGGTAAGCAGAGTTTTTGAAATGTAAGGCCTTTGAATAAGACAAAAGGCTGCCTCATCGCTAACTTTGCAACAGTGCCTTCTACGGCACGTTTGAAGGCGCGCTGAAAGGTCTGGTCATACATGTGATGGCGACGCACGACACCGCTCCGTGGATCGGTCGAATGCGTGTGCTGCGCAAAAACCCAGAACCACGGCCAGGAATGCCCGGCGCGCGGATACTTCCGCTCAAGGGCGTCGGGAAGCGCAACGCCGCTGCGGCCCTCGGCCTGGTCCTTCAGCCACCATGCCCGTGCACGCGACAGCTGCTCGCGCAGGCTGGGTGCCAAGCTCTCGGGTAACATCAAGGCCCGATCCTTGGAGCCCTTGCCCTCCCGCACGATGATCGTGCCGTGATCGAAATCCAGATCCTTGACCCGCAGTTGCAAACCCTCACTGATCCGCATGCCCGTTCCATACAGAAGCTGGGCGAACAAACGATGCTCGCCTTCCAGAAAACCGAGGATGCGAACCACTTCATCCGGGGTCAGCACCACCGGCAAGCGCCGCGACGGCCGAGGTCTTCCGATCTCCTGAAGCCAGGGCAGATCCGTGCACAGCACCTTGCCGTAGAAGAACAGCAAGGCCGCCAATGCCTGACGATGCGTGGAGACCGAAACCTTGCGCTCGTTCGCCAGCCAGGACAGAAATGCCTCGACTTCGCTGCTGCCCAAGGTTGCCGGGTGACGCACACCGTGGAAACGGATGAAGGCACGAACCCAGTGGACATAAGCCTGTTCGGTTCGTAAACTGTAATGCAAGTAGCGTATGCGCTCACGCAACTGGTCCAGAACCTTGACCGAACGCAGCGGTGGTAACGGCGCAGTGGCGGTTTTCATGGCTTGTTATGACTGTTTTTTTGTACAGTCTATGCCTCGGGCATCCAAGCAGCAAGCGCGTTACGCCGTGGGTCGATGTTTGATGTTATGGAGCAGCAACGATGTTACGCAGCAGGGCAGTCGCCCTAAAACAAAGTTAGACATCATGAGGGTAGCGGTGACCATCGAAATTTCGAACCAACTATCAGAGGTGCTAAGCGTCATTGAGCGCCATCTGGAATCAACGTTGCTGGCCGTGCATTTGTACGGCTCCGCAGTGGATGGCGGCCTGAAGCCATACAGCGATATTGATTTGTTGGTTACTGTGGCCGTAAAGCTTGATGAAACGACGCGGCGAGCATTGCTCAATGACCTTATGGAGGCTTCGGCTTTCCCTGGCGAGAGCGAGACGCTCCGCGCTATAGAAGTCACCCTTGTCGTGCATGACGACATCATCCCGTGGCGTTATCCGGCTAAGCGCGAGCTGCAATTTGGAGAATGGCAGCGCAATGACATTCTTGCGGGTATCTTCGAGCCAGCCATGATCGACATTGATCTAGCTATCCTGCTTACAAAAGCAAGAGAACATAGCGTTGCCTTGGTAGGTCCGGCAGCGGAGGAATTCTTTGACCCGGTTCCTGAACAGGATCTATTCGAGGCGCTGAGGGAAACCTTGAAGCTATGGAACTCGCAGCCCGACTGGGCCGGCGATGAGCGAAATGTAGTGCTTACGTTGTCCCGCATTTGGTACAGCGCAATAACCGGCAAAATCGCGCCGAAGGATGTCGCTGCCGACTGGGCAATAAAACGCCTACCTGCCCAGTATCAGCCCGTCTTACTTGAAGCTAAGCAAGCTTATCTGGGACAAAAAGAAGATCACTTGGCCTCACGCGCAGATCACTTGGAAGAATTTATTCGCTTTGTGAAAGGCGAGATCATCAAGTCAGTTGGTAAATGATGTCTAACAATTCGTTCAAGCCGACCGCGCTACGCGCGGCGGCTTAACTCCGGCGTTAAAAACCAAAGAGACTCGGAGTGCACATTGGAAATCAATATTATTGAAATGATGTCTCATGGAGAGAATCAAAACGTTGAGTTTCTACGCGCCGACGTCTCTCCACTCACCATCGCAAAAGTAGTGTCTGCATTTGCAAACACAGATGGTGGGACGATTCTGCTTGGGGTCAGTGATTCTTCTACTATAGATGGTGTAGATCCTGATTCAACAAGGACAAAGATCGAAAAAGCTCTTGGAATGCTCAGCTCATCTGATGTTGTAACTTTCGATATAAAGCAAACACGTACCGTGCTAAATGTTGCTGTTATAAGGGTCGAAAAATCGGATCAAATTGTCTTTTGTGACTCAGGTGCCTACATACGAAGCGGCGAGAACATTAGAGTGATGCACCAAGAGGAAATCAGGTCGTTACTCGGCTCATCAAGTGGCTCTATTGACGCCCTTTCTGGCGTTTTGGAAAAGCAAACTTTAATGATTGAAGCGCTAGAAAAGACCATTAGCAGTCTGAGCAGCGAAGTTTCTGAAGGAAATAGCTTGAAGTCGAAGATTAAAGACCATTCGATAGGTGGTATTGTCGGTGTGGTGGTCGGTATCACTCTTGGCGCAATCGGTTTTTAACAAGGCCAGGCACGGCGACGGTTTTTCCATTGCGGCTTCGCCTTCACTACAAAGCCGCGCGTGCTGGCGGCGTTAGGCAGAACATTATGATTTCAACATGTGAGTGGTTTTCTGTGAATTTGGGCGATGCGCTTATATCACAATCGATATTAAGTGAATATCAATGTCATCTGACCAAAGTTTATGAACAAGCCAGTAGCCCAGAGTACTTGGTTGCAGTATTTAGGCACGAATCCCGAGACCTCCATTGCCACATAAAGCTGTTTCTTACTTCGGAATTTCAGCAATTAGCAATGTTAGACGGTGCAGTAAGATGTGTTAAACCAAGCTTTGACAATACTAGCTATTTGGCTGGTAATCCAAACTATATGGCAAACAACAAGTAGTTATGCCTAACAAGGCGTTCAAGAGGGACAGTCAACGCGTGGCGACTTTGGCTTAAATGGTGGCATCTGTATTTTCGGTGGTAAATTGAAGTTTGGTGGTAGCGCGTTGCTGCCCCTTAACGCGGTGTTAGAACACCAAACTTAAGAGGGAATTGAGTGGCCTCAGAATTATTGAGAATCAAAAAAAGAAAGGAAACTCGAAATGAGTTGGTTTCCTTGTATGAAAAAGCAGACCAAGTTCTTCTGATTCATTACTCTTGTGAATCTTTTTATGACATCAAAGACGGAAGAACTCCACGCGTAACATCAATTGCTGTCAGAAATCTAAAGACGGCTCAAACTGAGAGTTTTTCTGTACATAAAATTGCTGAAAGAAATGGCGTGCCAATTGAAGAGATACCTGAAAGGTATGATGAGCTTGAAAAGGAAATGCTGGAAGATTTCTTCGAGTTTGTTAAATACAGACAGACCTTTCATTTTGTACATTGGAATATGCGTGATGGAGCATATGGCTTTTCTGCCATTGAGCATAGATTTCAAGCTCTTGGCGGTGAGCCCTATAAGATTCAGGATGATAAAAAGTTTGATCTAGCAAGGGCGCTCGTTTCTTTATTTGGCAGGCAATATGTAGGGCACAGCAAGGCAGGTCGATTTTTAGCTATCGTTGAGTTAAATAAGATAACTGATAAAGATGCGCTAAACGGAAAAGAAGAGGCTGACGCTTTCGAGGCTGGGGAATATGTAAAGCTTCATAGGTCAACGCTCAGAAAAATAGATTGCATGTCAAATATATTTGAAAGAACAATAGATGGTTCATTAATAACCAATGCTACATGGCAGGATCGTTACGGAATACACCCCAAGGCTATCGTTGAATACGTTAAAGATCACTGGTTATGGTCCACCATAGTAATCATCGCAATAATTAGTGGGCTTGTGGGGAAGATTGCAGGCCTGTTCTAACAATCAAAGGCTGCGGACGCCAAAAAGCGGCGCGCGCTGCTTTGGGCGTTAACTGATAAGGGACACAAGTGCCAGAATTTAAGCTGCGATTTCCTGAGAATGAGATATCAGCATGGGCCGAAAAATACCAGTTTGGTACAGATGATCGCCCTGAAAAAGTAGGAACGTTTGCCAAGGAGAATGGGTTCCTTGATGGACGTAACTTATACGATATTTGCGAATGGAAGAGCTCAAGAAAAGCTGGTAGTGCTAAGGAAAACTTGGAAGCTTCAGTTAAGGAGCTCACTAGGTTTTCGTTTTCTACAGCTGATGAATATTCGAGAATAGCAAGTCTAACGCTTTTAAAGGGCGTAATGTGGCCTACAGCAAGCGTCATACTTCATTTTTGTGTTTCAGAACGATATCCGATACTGGATGTTAGAGCGATTTGGAGTCTGGGCGAAGATAAGCCAAGTTATTACACTTTCGAGTACTGGCAAGAGTATGTAAGAACGTGCCAGGACATAGCAGACAGAAACAAAATATCCATAAGATATCTGGATAAAGCGCTATGGCAATATTCGCGAGAGAACCAAGACTTAATCAGTTAACAATCAGCAACAGCGGAAAAAACTACGCGCCGCCAATTTTTGGTTCGCTGCGCTCACTTTACCAAAAATTGGCTCTGCTCCGCTTTTCCGCTGTGCAGGGCGTTATGTGACGAAGTGAATTTTTAAGTATTTCTTCAATTTCGTTCTCTTTAACAATCCATTTTTCTGTTTCGGCAAATCAGTATTTTGGGCTCAAATTTTTGAATCCCTCAAACCGTAAAACATGCCAAAGTTCGTGAAGTTGCCTCATTAAAAATCGCATTTTGGCGTGGACAGTTTTTCGGGCGTAAAGTGGGAAACGCTGGATTTGTCAAAGAATACCAAGCTGAAGTATCTGTGGGCAAAAGAAAATAATCTGAAAGAAATGGATTTCAGCTTTAATCCTGATTTAATTCAGCTTGGTTTAAATTATAACCAGCTGACTGGAATCAATGTAAGCCAGAGCGAGTAGCTAAATAAATTGAGCCTGATGTATAACCAGCTCTCTGAACTGGATGTAAGCAAAAATATTAAGTTGACAAAGCTGTATCTGACAGACAACAAGCTTACTGCTCTGGATATTAGTCATAACCCTAAACTGAGGGCGCTGTGGGCAACCGGAAATCCGTTGGAAAGTCTTGATATCAGCGCTAACCCTTCATTAAGTGACTATGAAACAGACGAAGGTGTTTTAGTTAAACAATAATTTTTTACCATCAGCCCCAGCGCCTTGAGTGCCCGGCGCTGGGGTTGCCAGCATGCAGCATTAATACTATAAACTGGTTTACAATGGTTTATTTTTATACCAGCTTCAGGAGAAAAGTCATGATCAAGGCGCTCCCCCTTTTGTTAACGGTAACAGTCACTGTACTTTCCGGATTGCTCTTTTTCTTTTCAGCAGCTCCGGCCCTGGCGTCCTTGGACTGTGGAGAGTTAAAAGGGTGCGACAGAAAGTTCTGTGAGATAGAGAGTCAGCTTAAGATTGCTCAGGAAAGAGGCAATGATCGAAAAGCGGCTGGGTTAGCAAAAGCATTGGCCGAGGCAAAGCAGCATTGCACGGTTGAAGGCCTTCGCAAGGAGCTGGCCGAAGAAATAGAAGAAGCCAGGGAAGATCTGGCAGCGTATCGGGCTGATCTTAAGGAAGCTGAAGAAGATGGAGATGCGGATGATGTTCGAAAATACCAGCAAAAAATTGAAGAAGAGCAAGATGAAATTGATCAGCTTGAAAAGGAGCTTTCGGGTCTGAATTAAACAGAACTGCGCATAGTTATGGGCTGGAAGTAAGCTGACAGTGCGTGACATGTGTTTCAGTTTAACGCCATAAGAGAATTCCGATGACCATTCATTCCGGCTCCTGCCTGTGCGGCACTGTGCGTTTTGAGGTAAACGGCAAATTCGACAGCTTTTATCTGTGTTATTGCCGGCGCTGCCAGAAAGACACCGGTTCGGCCCACGGGGCTAATCTGTTCTCGCAATCGGCCAGTATTGAGTGGATCTCGGGAACGACGGCGGTCACGTCTTTTACGCTGCCAGGCACTCGCCACAGCAGAAGCTTTTGCAAGCATTGCGGCTCGGCCCTGCCCAACACACAAATAGCCGGCTTGCTGGTGGTGCCGGCCGGCTGTCTGGACACTGATATTTCTTTATTGCCCACGGCGCGCATTTTTACCTGCCATCAGGCGGACTGGAGTAAACAGCCAGATGGCGTGCCGGTGTTCAGCAAAATGCCGAATATAGATCCGTAAGACTACATTCCGGCTGCGCCGGCCTGTACCATTAGCGGTTTACTCCCCATAAGGCGCTGTTAGTTCATGTCCACTTTTCTTGCCGGCTTTGCCTTGAGCTTTTCTCTTATTCTGGCCATTGGCTCCCAGAATGCCTTTGTGCTGAAGCAGGGCATTAAGCGCCATCATGTGTTTGTGGTGTGTGCTGTATGTGCCCTGTCTGATGCGGTGCTTATCTCGTTGGGGGTGGCGGGTTTTGGTGCCATGGTGAAGCAGTTTCCGGCCATTGAAACGGTGGCCCGTTATGGCGGGGCGGCTTTTTTGGCGGTGTATGCGCTGTTAAGCTTTAAATCGGCCTTCAGTAACCGCCATGCCATGACGGCAGCCGGAGATACGCAGCAGTCGCTGCTGAAAACCGTGGCCATGTGTCTGGCCTTTACCTGGCTTAATCCGCACGTTTATCTGGATACCATGGTGCTGCTGGGCTCCATTTCTACCCAATATCAGGCCCAGGGACTGTTTGCCTTTGGTGCCATTTGTGCGTCACTGGTGTTCTTTTTCAGTCTGGGTTACGGAGCCCGTGTGCTGGCTCCGGTCTTTCAGCGGCCCCAGGCCTGGCGGGTGCTGGAGTTTGTGGTGGGGGTGATGATGACTACCATTGCAATCACGCTGGTGGCGGGAGCCTGAGGGTTATTTCAGCTCCGTCTCAATCAGCACTATATCCTGACTGCTGTTATTCAGCACATTGTGCTCAGTGCCGGCCGGCCGGTAATAGCACTCACCGGCACGCATTTCTGCCGGTTTGGGGCCATCGCCGGTATCAATGTGCAGCACACAGTTTTGCATGGGCACAATGACATAGTCGCGTTCATGACGGTGCCACCGGCTTTCGCCACCGGCAGGAAACAGCAGGTGATTAACGCAGGTGCGCTCGTTATCAATTTGCTGGGTAATCTGCAAAACCGGACGTTCAGACATTGACTGCTCCTTGTTAACGCTGTTGATAGTGCTGCACAGCCTGGATGATGCCGGCGGCATCCAGACCCAGGCGGGCCCAGATTTGCTGCTGGCTGCCTTGCTCCACAAAGCGGTCGGGTAACCCCAGGTTCAGCACCGGCATGGGCTTTTTATGCCGCATCAGGCATTCGTTTACCGCCGAGCCGGCACCGCCCATAATGGCGTTTTCTTCCAGTGTGACCAGCAGCTCGTGATCGGCTGCCAGCTCCAGCAGCAGGGCTTCGTCCAGGGGTTTTACAAAACGCATATCTACCAGGGTGGCATTCAGTGCTGCTGCGGCGGCTTCGGCCTCAGGCAGCAGAGTACCAAAGTTCAGCAGGGCAATCTTGCTGCCCTGGCGCAGCCGCCGGCCCTTGCCAATTTCCAGTGCCGTCATGGTGCTGTTCACTTCGGCACCGGGGCCGCCGCCACGCGGGTAGCGCACGGCGGCGGGGCCGGGGTGCATATAGCCGGTGTAGAGCATTTGCCGGCATTCGTTTTCGTCCGCCGGCGTCATGATCACCATGTTGGGCACGGTGCGCATAAAGCTTAAGTCGTAGGCACCCTGATGAGTGGGGCCGTCGGCACCCACTATGCCGGCACGGTCAATGGCAAAGAGCACATCCAGGTTCTGCAGCGCCACATCATGAATAAGCTGGTCATAAGCCCGCTGCAAAAAGGTGGAGTAAATGGCAACGATCGGCTTTTTGCCCTCTATGGCCATGCCTGCAGCCAGAGTGACGGCGTGCTGCTCGGCAATGGCCACATCAAAGTAGCGCTCGGGAAACTCCCGGGAATAGCGCACCAGCCCGGAGCCTTCGCGCATGGCGGGAGTAATGGCCATCAGCTTGTTGCACTGGCGGGCCATGTCGCACAGCCAGTTGCCAAAAATGGCGGAATAGCTGGGGCTGGCCGGCGCACTTTTGGGCAGGCTGTTGGTGGCGGGATCAAATTTGGGCACGCCATGATAACCAATAGGGTCTTGCTCGGCAGGCAAATAGCCTTTGCCCTTGCGGGTCATGACGTGCAGTAGCTGCGGGCCCTTGAGCTTGCGCATATTGCGCAGGGTGTCGGTAAGGGCACCAATGTCGTGGCCGTCTATCGGGCCCACATAGTTAAAGCCAAATTCTTCAAACAGGGTGCCGGGCACCACCATGCCTTTAAGGTGCTCTTCGGTGCGCTTGGCCAGCTCTTTCAGCGGCGGCAGCATCTCCAGCGCTTTTTTGCCGCCTTCGCGCAGGGTGCTGTAGAGCGAGCCCGACATAATGCGCGCCAGATGGTTGTTGAGTGCGCCCACGTTCTCGGAAATGGACATTTCGTTGTCGTTCAGCACCACCAGCAGATCTTTATGCAGATCACCGGCGTGGTTGAGCGCTTCAAAGGCCATGCCGGCGGTCAGGGCACCGTCACCAATCACGGCCACCACCTTGCGGTTCTGCTGCTCGGCATCGGCGGCCACCGCCATGCCCAGCGCCGCGCCTATGCTGGTGCTGGAATGGCCCACACAAAGGGTGTCGTATTCGCTTTCTTCCCGCCAGGGAAAGGGATGCAGGCCGTCCAGCTGGCGAATGCTGCTCATGCGCTCGCGCCGGCCGGTAAGAATTTTGTGCGGATAGGCCTGATGGCCCACATCCCACACCAGCCGGTCAAAGGGGGTGTTATACACATAGTGCAGCGCCACTGTCAGCTCCACCACGCCCAGCCCCGAGGCCAGGTGACCACTGCTGCGGCTTACCGAGTGCAGCAAATAGGATCTCAGCTCCTCACACAGGGCCGGCAGCCGCTCTTGCGGCAGGCTGCGCAGCTCTTCCGGCAGGTTGGCCAGAGCCAGTGTGGGATAATCGGCAATATTCAGACTCATCAATTCTGCGCGGGAACCCCCCTCCTTTTAGGACGGAGAGGGATAGCGCGGCGGCGTCAGCCGCCTCTGTTCCCGCCTCTCCTTTTAAACTGGCTATCTATACAGTGGTTTACTAAACTAAGCGCATGACAAAACGCGCTTATAAATATCGGTTTTACCCGATACCCGAACAGACTGATCTGTTGGCCCAGACCTTCGGCTGTGTACGTTTTGTTTATAACGCTATACTGCGCTGGCGTACTGATGCCTTTGAGCTGCGCCAGGAAAAAATCGGCTACGTTGGCGCTAACGCCCGGCTGACCGAACTCAAAAAAGATCCTGAACTGGCGTTTCTGTCTGAGGTGTCGTGTGTTCCCTTGCAACAGTGCCTGCGCCACCAGCAAACCGCCTTCAAACATTTCTTTGAAGGCCGCGCCAAGTATCCGGCATTCAAAAGCAAGCGGCAACGCCAGTCGGCGGAGTTCACCCGTTCTGCCTTCAAATACCGGGACGGTAAACTGTATCTGGCCAAGAGTAAAACCCCGCTGAATATTCGCTGGAGTCGTGAACTGCCCGGCGAGCCCAGTACCATAACCGTTTCCAAGGACTCGGCAGGCCGTTACTTTGTGAGCTGCCTGTGTGAGTTCGCGCCCAGCAAACTGCCGGTTACCCCCAACATGACCGGCATTGACTTGGGCCTGACAGATCTGTTTATCACCGACAAGGGGGAACGGGTCGGCAATCCCCGCCATACCGCGAAATACGCCGCCAGGCTGGCCAAGGCACAGCGCCGGCTGAGCAAGAAAAAGCTCGGCTCGGCCAACCGTGCCAAGGCCCGGCAGAAGGTGGCGAAACTTCACGCTAAAATCTCCGATTGCCGACAGGACAACTTGCACAAGCTGTCCCGCAGACTGATTAACGAGAACCAAGTAGTCTGCGTTGAATCCCTGAAAGTGAAAAACATGATCCGTAACCAGAAACTGAGCAAAGCCATTGCCGACGCCGGCTGGGGCGAGTTCGTGCGCCAGTTGGCGTATAAGGCAGAATGGGCCGGTCGCTTACTGGTCGCCATTGACCAGTGGTTCCCCAGCTCCAAACGCTGTTCGGGTTGCGGGCACACGTTATCGTCGCTGCCGTTGTCGGTCAGAAAATGGGACTGCCCCGAATGTGGCGCACACCATGACCGCGACATCAACGCCGCAACCAACATTAAAGCCGCCGGGCTGGCGGTGTTAGCCCTTGGAGAGAATGTCAGTGGCATGGGGTCAGTCTCCGTGTCCGGTTCTCGGTGAGTTGGGAATCCCCTTCCTTCAGGGAGGGGAGCAGTCAAAGGCTTATCGTTATTTAGTATTCGCGCTGCACTATGTAGTGGGCGAAAGCTTCCAGTGTGTCGGTATTGTAAGAAAGGCCGGCCAGCGCGGCCAGGGCGTCGTTGTGCAGGCGATCGGCCAGGGCTCGGGCACCGTCCAGCCCCAGCAGGGCAGGGTAGGTGCTTTTTTGCTGTTCCAGATCCTTGCCCCGGGTTTTGCCCAGGGTTTCGGTGCTGGCAGTAATGTCGAGAATATCGTCCTGCACCTGAAACGCCAGGCCAATGGCTTCGGCGTAGCGGCTCAGGGCATCCAGCTCTTCAGGCTGCACCGACACCGAGCAGAGCGCACCCATGCGCACGGCCGCACGAATAAGCGCACCGGTTTTATGCCGATGAATGGTTTCAAGCGTAGCAGCTTCTATTTGCCGGCCTTCATGATAAATATCCAGTGCCTGACCACCGCACATGCCGCCGTAGCCGCTGGCGGTGGCCAGCTCCTGCACCAGCTGCAGCCGGCGTTCGGCTGGCAGCCGGCCTCCGGCATCGCTCAGCAGCTCAAAGGCCAGAGTTTGCAGGGCGTCGCCGGCAAGAATGGCGGTGGCTTCGTCAAACGCCTTGTGCACCGTGGGCTTGCCCCGGCGCAGGTCGTCGTTGTCCATGGCGGGCAAATCGTCGTGGATCAGCGAATAGGCATGGATGCATTCAATGGCGGCGGCGGCGGCATCGGCGGCCGCCGGATCCGCATCCTCGGCAAGACCGGCAGTGGCATAAACCAGCATGGGGCGCACTCGTTTACCGCCCTGGGTCAGACCATATTCCATGGCGTCACGCAGTTGCGGTGAGAGCGGACCCAGCCGGCCAAGGGCCTGCTGCAGAACAGCATTAATGCGTTCACCATATTGCTGGTGCCATTGGGTGATCACGCCGGTTTCTCCGCCGGGTTAAAGTCGGCCAGAGTATCGCCGTCTTTCATCAGAATTTTTACCTGTTGCTCAGCCTGGCTCAGTCGTTGCTGGCCGGCACGCACCAGCTGCACGCCCCGTTCAAATGATTTAAGTGCCTGATCCAGGCTCAGCTCGCCCTGCTCCAGCTGATCCACCAGGCCTTCCAGCTCGGCGAGGGCGCTTTCAAAGTCCATGTTTTCCGGTTTTTTGGCAGCCACGGGCATCCTCTGTTCAATCACGTGCAAAATTGGGCCAATAGTAACACCGCTGTCCGGAATTTGGCGAAGGATTAGCAACATTCAGTTGCAGAACTGCTTCGCTGTTAAACATTTTTGCGCTGTGCCGATAACAACAACGGCGACAACTGCCGGGGCAAAGGGGTAAGATTGAGCCGTTTTTTGCCCGCATTGACAGAAAGAGGACTCCCATTTTGGATTTGGCAACACTCCTAGGACTGATTGGCGGACTGGCCTTTGTTGGCATGGCAATGGTTTTGGGTGGCAGCATCACCATGTATGTGGATGTGCCGTCCATTTTTATTGTGTTTGTGGGTTCACTGTTCGTGGTGATGATGAAGTTCAACCTGGGCCAATTTCTGGGAGCGGCCAAGGTGGCGGGCAAGGCGTTTATGTTCAAGCTGGAAAAGCCCGAAGAGCTGATTGAGCGGGTGGTACAGCTGGCCGACTCGGCCCGTAAAGGTGGCTTTCTGGCGCTGGAAGAAGCAGAAATTACCAATCCGTTTCTGCAAAAGGCGGTGAACATGCTGGTGGACGGCCACGATCAGGCGGTAGTGAAAGCCGCGCTGGAAAAAGACATTGATCTGAATGCCGAGCGCCAGGAGCAGGGAGCCAAAATCTTCCGCTCGCTGGGAGATGTGGCCCCGGCCATGGGCATGATTGGCACCCTGATTGGTCTGGTGGCCATGCTGGCCAACATGGACGATCCCAAGGCCATTGGCCCGGCCATGGCCATTGCTCTGCTAACGACCCTTTACGGTGCCATGCTGGCCAATATGATAGCCCTGCCCATTGCCGACAAGCTGGATTTGCGTTCGGAAGAAGAGCGTCTTAACCGCACGCTGATCATGGACGCCGTGCTGGGCATTCAGGACGGCCAGAACCCCCGGGTGCTGCAGGCGCTGCTGGAAAACTATCTGGCAGAGAATAAGCGCACCAAGGAGGAATAGTGGCCAAAAAGAACAAGCCGGCACCGGCAGGTGCTCCCGCCTGGATGGCCACCTTTGCAGACCTGGCCACCATTCTGATGAGCTTTTTTGTGCTGCTGCTGGCCTTTGCCGAAATGGATGTGCTCAAGTTCAAGCAAATTGCCGGCAGCATGAAGTTTGCCTTTGGGGTGCAGAATCAGATTGAGGTATCGGAAATTCCCAAGGGTACCTCCGTGATTGCGCTGGAGTTTCGCCCCGGCCGGCCCGAGCCTACGCCCATTAATACCATCATGCAGCATACCACCGACTCTACCCTGGCCGAGCTGGACTTTCAGCCCGGCGAGTCGGACCGGGCCTCGGGCCAGAGCAGGGAAGATGGCAACATGAGCGGCAGCCAGCAGCCGGAGCAGACCAGTGCCGAAGCCATCAGTCTGGCTCAGGCCATGGCCGAGCAGCTGAGCAGCGCCATTGAACAGGACGCCATTGAGATTGAAGCGCTGGGCCAGCAGGTGGTGATCCGCATTCGGGAAAATGCGTCTTTTCCCGCCGGCTCAGCATTTTTGCAGCCCAAGTTCTGGCCGGTTATTCGCCAGGTAGGGGCGCTGGTAAAAGATGTGCCCGGTGAAATTCTGGTGTCGGGCCATTCCGACGACATTGGCAGCGGCTATGAGCTGTTCAGCTCCAACTGGGAATTGTCTACTCAGCGGGCACTGGCGGTAGCGGATCAGCTCAGGCGCACCGAAGGCTTTGACGACAGCCGCATGGTGGTCATGGGCCTGGCCGACACCAAGCCCCTGGCACCCAACGATACACCTGAAAACCGCCGCCTTAACCGGCGGGTGGAAATTACCATTTCTCAGGGCAAGCCGGTCTACACAGAGCCGGTAGAGGCGGTTGCGCCCAACACCCCCTGAACTGCTTTTCTTTTAACCATAAGCCCGGCACGTGTATAATGCCGGGCTTATTTTTTTATGTGTTGTTCGAGCGTACCGAAATTATGAAATTTATTATCAAGCTTCATCCTGAAATGACCATCAAGAGCAAGTCGGTGCGCCAGCGCATGAGCAAGATCCTCTCGGGCAACATTCGCAATACCCTCAGGCCACTGGATGAAACCGTTAAAGTGCGGGTGGACTGGGACAAGATGGTGGTACGCAGCAATAACAATGACGAGGCCAGCCGCCAGCAGCTGACAGAGGCGCTCGGCTGCATTCCCGGCATTCAGTCGTTTCTGGAGGTGGTGGAATTCAAGGTCAGCTCCCTGGATGACATTCTGGAACACGCCCAGGCCATGTTTGGTGACCAGCTTGCCGGCAAAACCTTTTGTGTGCGTGCCAAGCGCCGAGGCAAGCAGGCGTTCAGCTCGCTGGATGTGGAGCGCTATGTGGGCGGCGGCCTGAACCAGCGTTGCAACACCGCCGGTGTTAAACTCAAGCAGCCCGATGTGCAGATTAATCTGGAGCTGGATGACGAGCGGCTGTATCTGGTGAGCAAGCAACACGCCGGCATGGGCGGTTATCCCATTGCCACTCAGGAAAGTGTGCTCAGCCTGATGTCCGGTGGCTACGACTCGGGCGTGTCGTCGTTTCAGTTCATCAAGCGCGGCAGCCGGGTGCATTACTGCTTCTTCAACCTGGGCGGGCGCGAGCATGAAGCCGGCGTGCGCGAGGTGGTGCACTTTTTGTGGAAGAAATACGGCTCGTCTCACCGGGTGAAGTTTATTTCGGTGCCCTTTGAAGGGGTGGTGGCCGAGATCCTGGAAAAAATCGACAAGGGCCATATGGGGGTGGTGCTCAAGCGCATGATGATGCGCGCCGGTGCCGAAGTGGCCCGGCGCCTGGCGGTTAATGCGCTGGTTACCGGTGAGTCCATGGGCCAGGTATCCAGCCAGACGGTGACCAATCTCAATGTGATCGACAGAGTGACCGACACCCTGATACTGCGGCCCTTGATCGCCACCGACAAGCAGGACATTATCGATCAGGCTCGGGCCATCGGTACTGCGCCTTATGCGGAAAAAATGCCGGAATATTGCGGTGTTATTTCGCAAAAGCCCACCATTAAAGCAGTGCTGAGCAAGGTGGAAGAAGAAGAAGCCAATTTTGACTTTGGTGTGCTCGACACCGCCGTGCAGTCCTCTTTTGTGGAAGACGTGCGCGATCTGGACAGAGTATGGGAGGTGCCGGAAGTGGAAATCAGCGAACAGGTAACGGAGCAGGAGGTGATCCTCGATATTCGTGCGCCGGAAGAAGAAGAGCAGTCTCCGCTGGAAGTGGCCGGCCACAGAGTGATACGTCTGCCGTTTTTCCGCCTGGCCAACCAGTTTGGCGAGCTGGACCAGAACAAAACCTACCTGCTTTACTGTGCCCGCGGCGTGATGAGCCGGCTGCAGGCCATTCACCTGAAAGAGCAGGGCTTTGAAAACGTAAAGGTGTATAAGCCCTGAATTAGCATGGTGAATAGCAGGCTGGGATTCGCTATGCGAATCCCAGCAACTTCAGCCGGCATCAACCATTCGTCACTCCGGTACTGAATCTAGTTCAGCATGACGGCGTTTTACACTTGCCCCTCGTGTTTTTTCACTTCCTGATACAGCTGCTGGCACACCGGCACCGGCAGTTCACCGGCGTGCTTGAGCAGATACCCTGTGATGTAGTCAATTTCCGTGGGCCGGCCGTGGGCCAGATCCTGGTGCATGGAAGAATAGTTGGTGGCGGTCAGTTCAATTACACTGTTCAGCCGGCGGCGATATTGCTCCAGGGTTTCGGTTTCACCCAGTGCGCTCAGCACAGTGTGAACTTCCTGGCTCAGCTGCTCCACCACATCGGCAAAGCGGGGCTCACTGAGCTGACCGTTATAAATATTGTGGCAGGCAGTGAGTGGATTAATCACGGCATTAATGGCGAGCTTACGCCGCTGCAGTGAGAGTATGTCTTCACTCCACCCGGCATGGCCCAGGGCTGAGGCCAGCGGTTTTGTCAGGTGTGAGAAGGACTTGCCTTTCTCATTAACCGGCCCCAGCCAGGTTTCGCCCTTACCGGTGTGGCGCACCTGTGAGTTACCTTCCCGCAGGGCACCATGGCTGGTTACGCCGGCCAGCAGCGGGTTGTGAGGCAGCAGTTTGGCTACGTCTTCGGCAATGCCCATGCCGTTGTGCAGCGATATTACCGGCACCTCACGAGACAGCCCCCGCAAACTGCCCAGCGCGGGCAGTACCTGATAGGCTTTGGTCATCACCAGCAAACACTCAATATCGGCTGCCTGCTCGGCAAAACGGTAGTGAGGGCTTACCAGCCGGCGGCGCTCATTCAGGGCAATAAACTCAAATGCCGGGTGAAAATGTCGGCGGCGACGGTCGCTCAGCATCAGCGATACCGGCCTTTTTTGTTCGGTCAGCAAAGCAGCAAAGGTGCAGCCCAGCGCGCCAGCTCCCAATATGGTCCACTCACGCATCATTCTCTCTCCGGTTTTTTGATATTATTCTGCGTTATTGATCCCATACGTTAGCCGTGAACCGCTTGGCTTGCCAGCGGTTTCGGCGCTTACTCAAGGAGCTTTCATGCCTTCTTTTGATATTGTTTCCGAAGTGGAAATGAATGAAGTACGCAACGCTGTTGAAAACGCCAGCCGCGAGCTGACCACCCGCTATGATTTTCGTGGTGTGGAAGCCAGCTTTGAGCTGAACGACAACAAGGTAAAGCTGGAAGCAGAAGCCGACATGCAGCTGCAGCAGATGCGTGACATATTACGCGGTGCCTTAATCAAGCGAGGCATTGATGTACGGGTGCTGGACGCCGGCAGCATTAATCGCACCGGAAAACGCCATGTGCAGGAAATGAGCTTTCTGCAGGGCATTGACAGTGCACTGGCAAAAAAGCTGGTAAAGAAGATTAAAGATAGCAAAATCAAGGTGCAGGCGTCCATTCAGGGCGAGCAGCTGCGGGTTACCGGCAAGAAGCGGGACGATCTGCAGCAGGTGATGGCCCTGCTGCGCGCCGAAGAGCAGGAGCAGCCGCTGCAGTTTAATAACTTTCGGGATTAAGGCAGCCAAGGCCGGGTTTCGTACCCGGCATGGCTTCTAGCTTTCGGCTTCCAGCTTGCCGACCCGCCGGGCGACTACCGCAATCAGTACCAGCACCGGCAGGCCAAGGGCGGCGGTGCCGGTAAAGAAGACCGCATAGCCCATGGCGTCCACCACCACTCCCGAGAAGCCGGCCATAAATTTGGGCAGCAGCAGCATCACTGAGCTGAACAGCGCATATTGAGTGGCAGAGAAGGCCACATTGGTCAGGCTGGAGAGATAAGTCACAAAGGCAGCGGTAGCAATGCCGGCGCTTAAGTTATCCAGCGAGATAATCACCGTCAGCAGGCGCACATCCGGGCCCAGCTGGCTCATCAGGGCAAAGAGTACATTGGTGCCGGCAGTCAGCACGGCACCCAGCATCAGAATGCGCAGTGTGCCAAAGCGCACCACCAGCACACCACCCAGGGCGGCGCCCAGCAGCGTCATTATCACGCCATACACCTTGGTCACGGTGGCAATTTCGGTTTTGGTAAAGCCCATATCCACATAAAAGGGATTGGCCATCACGCCCATGACGACATCTGCCACCCGATAGCTGGCAATCAGACTCAGGATCAACAGAGCATGCCAGCCATAGCGCTGAAAAAAGTCGGCAAAGGGGTTGACCACGGCGCTTTTGCCAAATGCGAGAAAGCCGGCCAGCCAGGCCGGCCAGCCCCGGTTTACCAGCTGCGCCTTGTGCTCCTGCTGAGACCGTTGCTGCTCACCCAGGTCTACCTTCGGCTCGTGCAGCAGCAGGCAGGTCAGTACACCCACCAGCATGCAGCCGGCCATGGTCAGATAGGCCACCTGCCAGCCGTACATGCTGTAGCTGATGTCGGAGCCGGCCCAGGCGGCAATGGCCAGCGCACCGGCCCCGGCCATGATCATCGCCAGCCGGTAGCCGGTCATGTAGGCGGCAGCCAGCGCCCCCTGCAGCCGCTCCGGAGCTGACTCTATGCGATAGGCGTCTATCACTATGTCTTGCGTGGCTGAAGCAAACGCGACGGCAAGCGCAAACAGTGCCAGTTGCACCAGGCTGACGGTGGGATCAGAAAACGCCATGCCCGCCAGCGCCGCCATAATAATCAGCTGGGAAAACAGCATCCAGCTGCGCCGCCGGCCCATCATACGGGATAACAGTGGCAGCGGCAGCCTGTCTACCAGCGGTGACCACAGCCATTTTACCCCGTAGGCCAGCGCCACCCAGCTGAAAAAGCCAATGCTGGTGCGGCTGACGCCGGCCTCGCGCAGCCAGAACGACAGGGTGCCAAACACCAGCAGCAGCGGCAGGCCGGAGGAAAACCCCAGTGCCAGCATAATCAGTACGCGCCGCTCAGTGTAGAGCGACAGACTTTGCTGCCATTTCAGTGCCCGGGTTTTGATGGTTATTCTCCGGGCAGGCGACGAACCTGCTCAAGAATAATGGGCTCTTCCGGTACTTCCCGGGAGCGCAGCTGCAGGTTCATGCCGGTGGGCACGGCAGCCATGCGCTGCAATACGTCCTCACCCTTTACCACTTTGCCAAAGACGGTGTAACCGGCACGGCGGCCGCCGTCCAGAGAGGTGTTATCAGCGAGGTTGATATAAAACTGGCGGGTGGCGCTGTGCGGATCCTGAGTGCGGGCCATGGCAATGGTGCCGGTGCTGTTCGACAGACCATTACCCGACTCATTCTGCACCGGATCACGGGTGGGCAGACGCTCATAATCGGCAGTAAAGCCGCCACCCTGAACCACAAACCCCGGGATCAGCCGGTGAAAAATGGAGCCGGCATAGCTGCCGTCGTCCACATAGCTCAAAAAGTTGGCCACTGTCTTGGGGGCGGCCTGTTCGTTCAGCTCCACTTCCAGGGTGCCCAGACTGGTGACCAGCTCCACGCGGGGGCCGGCCAGGGCGGTGGCGGACAGCAGGCCCGCCAGCAGGATTAATATGTTTTTCATTTAGTTACCGTTAATAAAGCTTTGTACGTCACGATCGGCCAGTATGTCCTGCACCATCAGGCTCAGCTGACGGTTAAGGGCATCGGTGACCTTGTCCAGCTCCGGATGCAGACGGCCGGGAAATTCCTGCTGGGCGCTGCGGCGATATTGCTTGGTAATGCGCTGGCCGTTGCGCTCCAGCACCAGCTGTACTCTTACCTTCTGTACCACGTCATAGCTGATATGACCGCGGATCACCCGGGCCAGTACTTCCTGCAGCTCCAGGGTAGCGCGGGTGTTGGCACCCTGCTCAATAAAGGCTCCCTGCGTGCTGAACCCTTGCGCCAGCGCCTGCTCCAGCTGCAGCCGCAGATTATTGGCCGCACCCACCACCACCGGTGATTTGTCTTTTTGTTCAATCTGAATGATGAAGTCACTGCTGCGGTTGTCACTGCTGGACAGCGCCAGGGTCTGGCCACGATAAACACCGCCGCTCACGTTGGCGGTAGCGGGATTTACATCTACCGCTATAGGGTAATAGCTGGCACAGGCAGACAGGCCCAGGGCCAGCAGGGGAATAGTTAACCATTTGATACGATTCATGAACAGGTCCTTCAGGCGGTATGAATGGCTCTCAGAATAACGAATTTGCGGTTGGATGCCACTACTCGCTGATTACCGAACAGTCGTTTAAGTTTCTGGTGATAGTCGAGGTGGCGGTTACCCACCAGTAACAGCTCGCCGCCCCGGCGCAGTACCCGGCGGGCATCGGTCATCATTTGCCAGGCAATATGATCGGTAATGGCCTGCTGCTGATGAAAGGGCGGATTGCACAGCACCAGATCGGCACTGTCGGGGGCTACGCCGTCAAGACAGTTATTGACCATAAAGCGCGCCCGGGGCAGGGCATCGGGCAGGTTGTGCTCCACATTAAGCCGGGCACTGGCCACTGCCATATGGGATTCATCCACAAAGGTGACGGTGGCTTGCGGATTGCGGGCCAGGGCCATCAGCCCGAGCACGCCGTTGCCGCAGCCCAGGTCGATGATTCTGCCCGGCCGGTTGGCGGGCAGCTGCTCCAGCATAAAGCGGGCACCAATATCCAGGCTGGCGCGGGAGAACACAGCGGCATGGTTATAAATGGTGAAGGCGCTGCCCTCCAGCGGCCAGGCCAGCGGGGCCGGCGCGGGAGAGGGGGCAATGGCCATATTCCGCTCGGTAAAAATCAGCCTTGCCTTTTTCCAGGCCAGGCTGGTGCGGGTGGGGCCAAGCAACTGCTCAAACAGCGTCAGAGTAGATGTATGCACGTCCTTGGCCTTGGCACCGGCCACTATTCGCGTGTTTGGCCCCGCTACCCGGCTGATGGCGGCGAGCTGGTGTTCAAGCATGGCATTGGTCTTGGGCAGCTTGAGGATCACCAGGCCGGGCGCTGCGGGCAACTCGTCCAGGCTGGTGAGCGAGTGCCACTCAGGCTCAAGCCCGTTGTCGGTGGCGTTGGCAGCCAGCGCCAGCCCGGCTACCCGGGAGTCGGTAACGGTAAAGGGCCGGTACTGGTGCAGGCCCAGCGTCAGGGCACCAAAGCCATCGTTAAGAATCACCAGGGGAGCAGTCCGGTCCCACTCCAGGGTGGCCAGTTCGTTCATGATATATTCGTCCGCCGCTTCCCAGGCCTGCAGACCGTGGCGGGCCTGGCGGGGGTAGCGGTGCAGCGTCAGCTCGCCGCCCTCGGCAAGAGGAAAGTGATGATTCATGGGGTTGATGCCTGATTATTTGCAAAGAGCGGCATTTTAGCAGTTTAAAGAGGAAAATCAGCATGCAGCTATGGTCAGAGCCAGAGTGGCTCACGCTCAAGCAGGGCCGTCTTTTATGGTGGCCGGACGCCTTTGCCGCCGACGCCGGTGCCTGGCAGGCTGAGCTTGAGCAAAGCATTCCCTGGCAGCAGCACCGGTTAATGATGTTTGGTCGTGAGCTGAATGAGCCGCGGCTGTCCTGCTGGATGGGCGACTGGCCCTATCGTTATTCCGGCCGGCAGCGTGCGCCTGAGCCCTGGCATCCTTTGGTAAAGGAAATAGCCGGCCGTCTTGAGCGAATTTGCGGTCAGCCCTTTGATGGTGTGCTGCTTAATTGTTACCGCAACGGCCAGGACAGCATGGGCTGGCATGCCGACAATGAGCCCGAGCTGGGCCGGGACCCCATGATAGCGTCGGTCAGTCTGGGAGCGGGCAGGCGTTTTTTGCTGCGTCATCATCAGGGGGAGCAGCGTGAATTATGGCTGGAGCACGGCAGTCTGCTGGTGATGGCGGGACAAATGCAGCATCATTGGCAGCATGCCCTGCCCAAAATGGCCCGGGAGCCAAATTTGCGTATCAACCTCACATTTCGGCGGTTTGCCGGCACCGGGTGAAAGTGCCCGAGCGTCGGACCTGTCCTTTGTTGTGAATATCACCGGAGATTAACATGTCGATTCAGAACACCATTGAACAAAAAGTGATGGCTGCGCTGTCACCTGAGCATCTGGACGTGATAAATGAAAGCTACATGCACAGAGTGGAGCCCGGCTCGGAAACCCACTTCAAGCTGGTGGTGGTGAGCGATGCCTTTGAAGGTCAGCGGCTGCTGGCCCGTCATCGTACCCTGAACACCCTGCTGGCCGAGGAGCTGGCCGGTGGTGTGCATGCGCTGGCACTGCATACCCTGACGCCTGCCGAATGGCGTGCCCGTGGCGGTGTGCCCGACAGCCCCAACTGCATGGGCAAGGCGGGAGTGTCGGTTTAAGATATCTGTTATTTGTGGTTAGCAGATTTGTTACCAGCCCGATGTGACTGGAAATCACTTCCATTTTTCCGCCTTGTGCGACCAAAGCATGATTCTGCCTTGAAAATCATGGCCTTATTTTTGCTTGGTGAAAAATGAAACAAGCTGGTTTTACTGACTGCGGCGGTAAATTTTAGCAATTGCCGTGGCAGCCGCCGCTTTAAAAGTGCTAGAATTACGCGCCTTTTAAATCGGGCTGGATGTTACCGGAGTGTAGTCGTGCTGTTGTCAGGGCGATGCCAACATGCCGGTAGCGACTCATCAGCATGTTGTCATGTTTTTCATGGCAAGTACCTGTCTTCCCCTAACAAGTAGTGCAAGTGAGTATGATTACAATTAAAAAAGGACTGGACCTCCCAATTGCCGGGGCACCAGAGCAAGTAATCTACGATGGTCCCTCCATCAAGCGCGTTGCTACGCTGGGCGAGGAGTATGTGGGTATGCGCCCTACCATGCACGTCAAGGTAGAGGATCGCGTCAAGAAAGGTCAGATTCTGTTTGAAGATAAAAAGAATCCTGGCGTTAAATTCACAGCTCCCGCCGCAGGTACCGTGGTTGAAATCAACCGGGGTGCCAAGCGTGTTTTGCAGTCTGTTGTTATTGCCGTAGACGACAGCGAAGAGCAGATTACTTTTAAAAGCTATAGCTCTGCCGAACTGGCCAAACTGGAACGTGAAACTGTGCAGGAGCAGCTGGTTGAATCCGGCATGTGGACTGCGCTTCGTACCCGCCCCTTCAGCAAGGTGCCGGCGCTGGACTCTGCTCCGCGCTCCATCTTTGTGACCGCCATGGACACCAACCCGCTCAGTGCCAATGCCGAGCTGGTGATCAAGGAAAACGCCCAGGCGTTTACCGATGGTCTGCAGGTGCTGAGCCGCCTGACCGACGGCCAGGTGCACGTATGTAAAGGCGAAGGCAGCCTGCCACAGGCCAACTCCGCGAACGTAAAAGAACACGTTTTCAGCGGTGTGCACCCTGCTGGTCTGGCCGGTACCCACATTCATTTCATTGATCCTGTGGTACCCGGCAAGGTGGTCTGGTACATCAACTATCAGGACGTGATTGCCTTTGGCAAGCTGTTTACCAGCGGTGAAATCTGCACCGACCGTGTGGTTGCTCTGGGCGGCCCCGTGGTGAACAAGCCCCGCCTGCTGCGCACCCGTATCGGCGCATCTCTGGATGAGCTGACTGCCGGCGAGCTGCAGGAGGGTGAAAACCGCGTGATTTCCGGCTCGGTACTGGCCGGCACCAACGCTAATGGTCCGCATGCTTATCTGGGTCGCTACCATTTGCAGGTCTCCGCACTGAAGGAAGGCCGCGAGAAGGAATTGTTCGGCTGGCTGGCGCCGGGTTCCAACAAGTTCTCGGTTACCCGTGCTTACCTGGGCCATCTGGCCAAGGGCAAGCTGTTTGACCTGACCACGACCACCAACGGCTCTGCCCGTGCCATGGTACCAATTGGTAACTATGAGCGCGTGATGCCGCTGGATGTTCTGCCGACCCTGTTGCTGCGTGATTTGCTGTCCGGTGACACCGACAGCGCCCAAAGCCTGGGCTGTCTGGAGCTGGATGAAGAAGATCTGGCGCTGTGCACCTATGTTTGCCCGGGCAAATACGATTATGGCCAGGTGTTGCGTGAGTGCCTGACCAAGATTGAGCTGGAGGGCTAAGAAGTGAGCTTAAAGCAGACTCTGGAAAACATGGAGCACCACTTTGAGCAGGGCGGTAAATACGAGAAGTTTTACGCTCTGTACGAAGCGGTTGCTACCGTACTTTACACTCCGGGCATGGTTACCCGTAAATCCTCCCATGTACGTGACAGCATCGATCTGAAGCGCATCATGATCATGGTGTGGATGGCCACTTTCCCGGCCATGTTCTTTGGTATGTACAACGCCGGTGGCCAGGCCATTGCGGCCCTCACCAGCATGTACAGCCCGGCCGATCTGGCTGGTGTGATTGATGGCAACTGGCGTTACAGCCTGGCCAGCGGTCTGGGGGCAACCCTGGGCGAAGGTGCCGGCTGGGGCAGCAAAATGCTGCTGGGTGCGACTTACTTCCTGCCTATCTACCTGACTGTGTTCATTGTGGGTGGTTTCTGGGAAGTGCTGTTCGCCTCTGTGCGCAAGCATGAAGTGAACGAAGGCTTCTTTGTTACTTCCGTGCTGTTCGCCCTGATCGTGCCCGCCACTCTGCCCCTGTGGCAGGCAGCGCTGGGCATCACCTTTGGTGTGGTCATGGCCAAGGAAATCTTTGGCGGTACCGGCAAGAACTTCCTCAACCCGGCACTGGCAGGCCGTGCTTTCCTGTTCTTTGCCTACCCGGCCGAGATCTCCGGTGACACCGTATGGACTGCCGTAGACGGCTTCTCTGGTGCTACTGCACTGGGTCAGTGGGCTGCCGGCGGCCAGGCTGCACTGATGGACGCCAACACCGGCGCTGCCATCAGCTGGATGGATGCCTTTATCGGTAACATTCAGGGCTCTATCGGTGAAGTCTCTACCCTGGCCATTCTGATTGGTGGTCTGTTCATCATCTATATGGGCATTGCCTCCTGGCGCATTGTGGCTGGTGTGATGATCGGTATGGTAGTGACTGCCACTCTGTTCAACCTGATCGGTTCTGACACCAACGCCATGTTCTCCATGCCCTGGCACTGGCACCTGGTGCTGGGTGGTTTTGCTTTCGGTATGATGTTTATGGCAACCGATCCGGTTTCTGCCTCCTTTACCAACAAGGGTAAATGGTGGTACGGCGCCCTGATTGGTCTGATGGTGGTGCTGATCCGTGTGGTCAACCCGGCCTTCCCTGAAGGCATGATGCTGGCCATTCTGTTCGCCAACCTGTTCGCTCCCCTGTTCGATCACTTCGTGGTTCAGGCAAATATCAAACGGAGGCTGGCCCGTGGCTAAGAAAGAATCTATCGGCAGAACCTTTGCCGTTGTTGGCGGCCTGTGCCTGGTCTGCTCCATTATTGTATCCGGGGCTGCTGTCTCGCTGAAGCCGACTCAGCAGCGTAATCAGGCGCTGGACGTGCAGACCAACATTGTCAGTGTGGCCGGTCTGGGCCGTGAAGATGTAGCGGAAACCTATGACCGTTTCATTGAAGCACGCCTGCTTGACCTGACCACCGGTCAGCTCACTGACGAAGCCGCTGCCGGCTACAACCAGCGCAATGCCGCCAAGGATCCGGCCACCAGCATCAAGCTGAGCCCCGATGAAGATCCCGCCGGCATTCGCCGCCGTGCCAACCTGGCCCCGGTTTACCTGGCCAAGAACGAAAACGGCGAGCTGGACAGCATCATTCTGCCGGTACATGGCCAGGGCCTGTGGTCTACCATGTATGCGTTTGTGGCTGTGGCACCCGATGGCAACACCATCAAGGGCATCACTTACTACGAGCAGGGTGAAACTCCCGGACTTGGCGGTGAGGTGGAAAACCCTAACTGGCGCGCTCAGTTTGTTGGCAAGAAGCTGTATAACGAAGACGGCGAGCCGGCACTGAAAGTGGTAAAAGGCGGTGCTCCTCAGGGTGCTCCTTCCAGTGTTGATGGCCTGTCTGGCGCAACCCTGACTTCCGACGGTGTGCAAAAAACCTTTGAATTCTGGCTCGGTGAGAAAGGCTTTGGTCCTTTCCTGGCCAAGGTTCGTGAAGGAGAACTGAACAATGGCTGATAAAGCTGAAATGAAAAAGGTTCTGTTCGGTCCCATCATTGGCAACAACCCCATCGCCCTTCAGGTGCTGGGTATCTGTTCTGCCCTGGCGGTGACCTCGCAGATGCAGACGGCATTCGTTATGTCGCTGGCGGTAATTGCGGTAACGGCGTTCTCCAACCTGTTTATCTCACTTATCCGCAACCAGATCCCCAACTCGGTACGGATTATTGCCCAGATGGCGATTATCGCCTCTCTGGTAATCGTGGTGGACCAGATCCTGAAAGCTTATGCCTATGACATCTCCAAGCAGCTGTCGGTATTCGTAGGTCTGATCATCACCAACTGTATCGTAATGGGCCGCGCCGAAGCCTATGCCATGAAGAGCCCGCCCATGATGTCGTTCCTGGACGGTATCGGTAACGGTCTGGGCTACGGCCTGATCCTGCTGGTGGTGGCCACCTTCCGTGAACTGTTCGGTTCCGGCACCTGGTTCGGCATCGAAATCCTGCCGCTGATCAAGAACGGTGGCTGGTATCAGGCCAACGGTCTGCTGCTGCTGCCGCCGAGCGCCTTCTTTATCATCGGTGGCATTATCTGGGTACTGCGTACCTTCCGTCCCGAACAGGTGGAGGCCAAGGAGTAAAAGATGGAACATTATCTGAGTCTGTTTGTTCGTTCAGTGTTCATCGAGAACCTGGCCCTGGCCTTCTTCCTGGGTATGTGTACCTTCCTGGCGGTGTCCAAGAAGGTAAAGACCTCCTTTGGTCTGGGTGTGGCGGTTACCGTGGTACTGACCATTTCGGTCCCGGTTAACAACCTCATCTACAACTTCATCCTGAAGGATGGCGCCTTGGCCGAAGGAGTGGATCTGAGCTTCCTGAACTTCATTACCTTTATCGGGGTAATTGCGGCGTTGGTACAGATCCTGGAAATGCTGCTGGACAAGTTCTTCCCGGCGCTCTACAACGCCCTGGGTATCTTCCTGCCGCTGATCACCGTAAACTGCGCCATCTTTGGTGGCGTGTCGTTCATGGTGCAGCGGGACTACAACTTTAGCGAGTCTATCGTCTACGGTTTTGGTTCCGGTGTGGGCTGGATGCTGGCTATCGTACTGCTGGCCGGTTTGCGTGAGAAGATGAAGTATGCGGATGTGCCCGATGGCCTGCGTGGTCTGGGTATCACCTTTATTTCCGCCGGTCTGATGGCCCTTGGCTTCATGTCTTTCTCTGGCATTTCTCTGTAAACCCAGTGACGGAAAAGGAATAAACGATGGAAATCATTTTAGGTGTGGTCATGTTCACCGTGATCGTGCTGGCTTTGGTAAGCATCATTTTGTTTGCCAAGTCCAAGCTGGTTGCGGAAGGGGATGTGACTATCAGCATCAATGACGATCCCGACAAGGCGATCACATCCGGTGCCGGTGTCAAGCTGCTGGGTGCTCTGGCGGCCAACGGTATCTTCGTCTCTTCTGCCTGTGGCGGCGGTGGCTCCTGTGGCCAGTGCCGGGTGCGGGTGCTGGACGGTGGCGGTGAAATTCTGCCGACCGAGCTGGATCACATTTCCAAGCGCGAAGCCCGTGAAGGCGAGCGTCTGTCCTGTCAGGTAAACGTTAAGCAGGACATGAAGATCGAGCTGCCTGAAGAAGTGTTCGGCATCAAGAAGTGGGACTGTGAAGTTATCTCCAACGATAACAAGGCGACCTTTATCAAGGAACTCAAGCTGAAGATTCCCAATGGCGAAAGCGTACCTTTCCGCGCCGGTGGTTATATTCAGATTGAAGCGCCGCCTCACCACGTCAAGTACAAAGACTTTGATGTACCGGAGAAATTCCGCGAAGACTGGGACAAGTTCAAGATCTTTGATCTGGAGTCCAAGGTAGACGAAGAAACCATTCGCGCCTACTCCATGGCCAACTATCCGGAAGAAGAAGGCATCATCATGCTGAACGTGCGGATTGCCACGCCGCCGCCCAGCAACTGGACCGCGCCTCCCGGCAAGATGTCTTCCTACATCTGGTCGCTGAAGCCCGGCGACAAGGCCACCATTTCCGGTCCCTTCGGTGAGTTCTTCGCCAAAGATACTGATGCCGAGATGGTGTTCATTGGTGGTGGTGCCGGTATGGCGCCGATGCGTTCGCACATCTTTGACCAGCTCAAGCGCCTGAACTCCAAGCGCAAGATCAGCTTCTGGTATGGTGCCCGTTCCAAGCGTGAAATGTTCTATGTGGAAGATTTTGACGGTCTGCAGGAGCAGTGTGAGAACTTCCAGTGGCATGTTGCCCTCAGTGATCCGCTACCCGATGACAACTGGGACGGTTACACCGGCTTTATCCACAACGTACTGTATGAAAACTATCTGAAGGATCACGAAGCGCCGGAAGATTGTGAGTTCTACATGTGTGGACCGCCCGTGATGAACGCCGCCGTTATCAACATGCTCAAGAACCTGGGCGTTGAAGACGAGAACATCATGCTGGATGACTTTGGTGGTTAATCACAAATGATGATTCGCGTAATTAACTGGCTGGCCCCACTGGGGCTGGCCTTTTTATTGGCGGCCTGCCGGCCGGCAGATGATGTTGTAACTCAGCTGCACCTGACTGGCAACACCATGGGTACTTACTATTCCGTTAAAGTAGTGGGTGCCGGTGACAGCCAGGCCGAGGTATTGCAGGCTGAAATCGACCGCCGGCTGGAGTTGGTCAATGATCAAATGTCCACTTACCGTGAACACTCCGAGCTGAGCCGGTTTAACCAGTATCGGGACCAGGCTCCCTTTAAGGTATCCAGCGACACCGCCAAGGTGGTAACTGCCGCGCTGCAGCTGGGGCGGGACAGCAACGACGCTCTGGATGTGACCGTCGGGCCGCTGGTCAACCTGTGGGGCTTTGGCCCTGACGCCCGGCCAACACATATTCCCAGTGATGAACAGCTGGCAGAGACCAAGGCCGAGACCGGTCTGGCTCACCTGTCGGTGATCACCCGTGCCGATGGTGACTATCTGCAAAAATCCCTGCCCGGGCTTTATGTCGACCTGTCGTCCATTGCCAAGGGCTTTGGTGTGGATGCGGTGTCGGAATACCTCTCCGAGCAGGGACTGACCAATCATCTGGTGGAAATTGGTGGTGAGGTGAGAACCCGGGGCCTGAATGCTCATGGTCAGGACTGGCGTATAGCGGTGGAAAAACCCGGTGCAGGTGAGGGCATGGTACAGCAGGTGGTAGCCATTGCCGGTACCAGTGTGGCGACTTCCGGTGATTATCGTAATTACTACGAGCTGGATGGTGAGCGGGTTTCTCATACCATTGATCCGGCTACCGGCAAGCCCATTACTCACCGGTTGGCGTCGGTGACAGTGATCCATCCGTCCTGTATGATGGCAGACGGTCTGGCCACGGCGCTGACGGTGATGGGAACCGAGCGAGCACTGGCATTTGCCGAGCAGCGGGGGCTGGCGGTCTATCTGCTGACCAAAACGGACGATGGCTTTAAAGTGGATATGTCCAGCGCCTTCAAGAAGTATCTAAGAGGTTGATATGCTGTATTTTCTGATTACTTTTGGCGTTTTTGCGCTGGTGGTGGCGGCCATGGCCATTGGCTATATTATTCAGCGCAAGACCATTTCCGGCTCCTGCGGCGGCCTGGGTGGCATTGGTGTAGAAAAAGCCTGTGACTGCCCGGATCCATGCGACAACCGCAAAAAGAAAATGGCCAAGGAAGAAGCCCGCCGCCAAATGCTGGAAGAAAACCGCATCATCTAAAAGACAGCTGGAAGCCGTTAAAAGGCAGCTATAAGCCGTAAGCTTGAAGCCATCAGCTGCTCGAAGCAGTCTGTGGTTCTGGCTTACGGTTTTATTTGTTGTGTTGCTTGGCTGGACTCATTATCTACAACGCACTCGGGCTGCTTACAGCTGATAGCTTAAAGCTTACAGCTTTGTTTTATGCGTAAAATCATTCATGTGGACATGGACTGTTTCTTCGCGGCGGTGGAGATGCGGGCTCACCCTGAGTGGCGGGACATTCCTCTGGCCATTGGCGGCAGTGCCAGCCGGCGGGGAGTGATTGCCACCTGCAACTATCCGGCCCGCCAATACGGTGTGCGCTCGGCCATGCCCAGTCATCAGGCGCTGCGGTTGTGCCCTCATCTGTTGCTTATTCGCGGTAATATGGCGGAATACAAGCGGGTATCTCAGCAAATCCGTGCCATCTTTTATCGCTACACCGAGCTGGTTGAGCCCCTTTCCCTTGATGAAGCCTACCTGGATGTGACCGGCAGCCCGCTGTTTAACGGCAGCGCCACCTTAATTGCCGAGGATATACGCCGGGCCATTCGTGACGAGCTGCAGCTGACTGCTTCGGCAGGCGTGGCACCCAACAAGTTTCTGGCCAAAATTGCTTCTGATGAAAACAAACCCGATGGTCTCTTTGTGCTGTCACCGGGGAAGGTGCCTGAGTATGTGCGTGACCTGGCACTGAGCAAGATTCCCGGTGTAGGCCAGAAAACCGCAGAAAAACTCGCTGCCATGGGGCTGGAAACCTGCGCTCAGGCCGTGGCTGCCGGTGAAGATACTCTGGTGCGCCATTTCGGCAAATTTGGTTATGCGCTGTGGCAGCGGGCTCAGGGCGTTGACGAACGGCCGGTGCAGACCGACAGAGTACGTAAATCGGTGGGCGTGGAAACCACACTGGCTGCGGATATTTATGCTGCTGAGCAGGGCAGGGAAATATTACAGCAGCTCTGGCCGGAACTGCTGCGCCGGCTGGCTGAACGGCCCATCAGTGGTCTGTGTATCAAGCTCAAGTTTGACGATTTTGAACAGACCACACTATCACGGCGCACCACAGTGCCCGAGCTGGAGTCAGCCCTTAAGCTGTGTGAACAGATCTGGGAGCGGGCAGAAGGCCGCGGCGTGCGGCTGGTGGGTATAAGCGCGGAGCTGGCTGGGGAAGACAGCGGCGTCCAGCTCGGGTTTGAGTGGGATTGAAACCAGGGAATAGGGATTAGGGAGCAGGGATTCCCTATTCCCGACTCCCCATTCCCGGGTTATTTAAGGTGATCTTCTTCCACAAACCAGCCCTGATTAGATTGTGGGGCCGCCGGTGCGGCTTGTGCGCTGCCCACCACGGCGGCGGGACCGCTGCTCTGTGCCTGCGCTGAGCTTGTCGTGGCTGTGCCCGGCTCCAGTGCCGGCGCATCACGGCCGTCATCGGGATGGGCCTGGTTTTGCTGGTAGCCGTCATTGTTGTAGTCATTCTGCACACCCGGGGCCAGCTTGCGGGTTTCATCCAGCAGTTCACGGCCAAAATCAACAGCCCGGCTGAGAAGGTTGTCGGCCAGTGCCGGTGTGGTCACCAGCACACCAAGCAGTAACAGGGATTTTGCTTTCATCGGGCACCTCCATAATAAACTGCCCAAATCATAAGCGAAAATCCCTGTGCTGAATATGTCTTCGGCCTTGTCTTTGTCGTTAACTGACGCGCTCGGGTGTTTGCTCCAGTACGCGCACCAGTAATTGCCAGAAGCGCTCCACAGCACTGATGCTGACCCGCTCATCGGGAGAGTGAGCACCCTGAATGGTCGGCCCGAACGACACCATGTCCCAGTGCGGGTACACATGGCCCAGCAAACCGCATTCCAGGCCGGCATGAATAACCTTAACCGCCGGCAGCTCGCCAAATACGTCTTTGTGCGTATCCAGCACCAGCTTCATGATGGGGGAGTCCGGGTTGGGCTGCCAGCCCGGATAGGCACCGTCCAGCATCACGGTGGCACCGGCCAGCTCAAATACAGCGGTGGTCATGGCGGCCACCCTGTCTCGTCCGGCATTATCCAGCGAGCGGATCAGGCATTGCACATGAATATGATCATCGCGGGTTTCAATGACTCCCAGGTTACTGGACGTCTGTGTAACGTCAGGCATGGTACGGCTCATGGCCAGGGCACCGTGAGGGCAGGCCAGCAGAGCCCGCACCAGCTGTTGCTGGAGGGGCCGGTTCATTATTCGCCCGGGCAGTGCGCAAGGAAGCAGTTCTAGCTGAATAAAATCGTCAACACCCTGAAACTCACTGCAGTATTGCTGCTGATATTGCGCCAGCAGCGCGTGCAGTTCGGGCCGGTCCTGCTCGGGCAATACCAGCACAGCACTGGCTTCCCGGGCGATGGCATTGCGCAGGGTACCGCCGGCAAGCGTGCTCAGCCGCACTTGCTCAAACCGGCTGAAGGCATGCAGCAGCTCTGCCAGCAGCTTGTTGGCACTGGCCCGGCCTTCATGAATATTGATGCCGGAATGACCACCACGCAGGCCCTTGATGTTCAGCTGCAGCGCCACCAGGCCTGGTGGTACCGGCTCGGCCTGATAGGGCAGGGTAATGTTGGCATCCACACCACCGGCACAGCCCATATAAACGTCACCGTCCTGCTCCGAGTCGGTATTGAGCAGTATCTCGCCTTCAAGCCAGCCGGGCTGAAGATTAAAAGCGCCTGTCATGCCGCTTTCTTCATCGACGGTCAGCAGCACTTCCAGCGGACCGTGTTTGAGGGTGTTGTCGGCCAGCACGGCCAGACAGGCGGCCATGCCAATGCCATTGTCGGCACCCAGGGTGGTGCCGGTGGCACAGACCCAGTCACCGTCAATGCGCGGACGAATGGGATCCCTGGTAAAGTCATGCTGCGTGCCGGCATTGGCCTGAGGCACCATATCAAGGTGGGCCTGCAGCACCACTCCCTTGCGGTTTTCCATGCCGGGACTGGCGGGCTTTTTAATAAGCAGGTTACCGATCTCATCCTGTTGTACCACCAGGCCAAGATCGTTGGCCCATAGAGTGATCCAGCGACGCAGTTCGGCTTCATGGCCGGAAGGGTGAGGAATGCTGCAGATGGTGTCAAAAAAGCCCCAGACACTGGCCGGGGCTAAAGTACGTATGGAAGTCATGCGGTTACCGGCAAATAAAACAGTGCATTCAGCTTACCCTGCCTCTGCGGCCGTTATCCATTACCGGCCTCAAAATCTGAGAGGCTCAGGCTTTAAAACCGTCAACTTCTGCTGACAGCCGCTGTCCCAGACCGAGCAGGGCGGTACCGGCACTGTCGGTTTCATGGGTTTTGCTGCGCACTTCTTCTGCCAGTTCGCTCAGACGGCTGAGGTTGCGGCTCATTTCTTCCGTGGTCTGGCGCTGCTGCTCGGCGGCGGTGGCAATCTGGTTGTTCATGTCGTTAATCAGCGTCATGCGCTCGGTAATGGTCGCCAGAGCCTCACCTGCCTGTACCGCGCTGCCCTGAGTTTCCTCGGCGCGCTGCATCAGCGTCTGCATGCGGGTGACAGTATCATCCGACTCCTGCTGAAGACCATGAATAATTTGCTCAATCTCATTGGTGGAACTTTGGGTGCGGGTGGCCAGCTCCCGTACCTCGTCGGCCACCACCGCAAAGCCGCGGCCCTGCTCACCGGCCCGGGCTGCTTCAATGGCGGCATTCAGTGCCAGCAGGTTGGTTTGCTCGGCAATGGTGCGGATCACCTCCAGCACGGTACCAATTTCCTTGGTACGTTCTGCCAGCGCTCCCAGCCGTTGCTGAGCCTGACTGAGTTCATTGACCAGCGCGGAGGAATGCTCGCAGGTCTCTGCTACCTGTTGCGAGCCCTGCTGGGCAGCAACGGAGGACTCCCGGCTGGCGTTGGCAGCCTGGCCGGCGGAGCGGGCAACCTCACTGCTGGTGGCCAGCATTTCCTGCATGGCGGTGGCCACTTGCTCGGTTTCAGCGGACTGCTGCTCCGACACACTGCGGTTATGACGTACGATTTCCGACAGCCGGCCGGATGCCTGCGTAACTTCCTGGCTGATGGGCGAGAGCCGGCGAATGGTGTCGCCCAGGCGGGCACAGAACTGGTTAAAGCTCTGGCTGAGCTGGGTAATTTCATCCCTGCCGCTTTCATCCAGGCGCTGGCGCAAGTCACCCTCACCGTGAGAAATATCCCTCAGGGCACTGACTGTCTGACTCACCGGATTAAGAATGCTGCGGATCAGTACCACGGCTACCAGCACCGCCACGGCACCCAGGCCCAGCATCAGCAGCATGACCTTGCCTGCCAGCTCAAACAGCTGAGTTTCTACATCATCAATATAAATACCGGTGCCGATAATCCAGCCCCAGGGGTCGAACAGCTGGACGTAAGAGACTTTTTCTACCGGTTCACTCAGGCCGGGCTTGGGCCAGAGATAGTGTACAAAGCCGCGGCCACCGGTTTCTATTTCCCGCACCATTTCAACAAACAGCCGCTTGCCATTGGGATCCTGAAAGCCGCTCAGGTCTTCACCGTTCAGCTCCGGCTTCATGGGATGCAGTATCATGCGGGGGTGATGATCATTGATCCAGAAATAGTCATCGTTGCCATAGCGCAGGCCGGCTACCGCGACCTTGGCCAGCGAGCGGGCCTGGGCTTCTGAAAGCTGGCCGCTTAATTGCTGAGCGTAATAATGTTGAATAACACTGCTGGCCTGCTGTACCTGATGCATGGCCTGAGTGCGCTTTTCTTCTACCAGGCTCTGATAAAAAAACCACAACATCAGCAGAGTGACACCAAGAATGCCTGCAGACAGTAATAACAGATTCAGGTAGAGCCGTTTTGCGATGGTCAGAGAGCGAAGCCAGTTCACATTAAATTCCTTTTTATTGTGGTCAGATTCCGTGCCGAACTCATTCTAGGTACTAATTCCCACAAAGTAAGTATGTATTCAGGGAAATGAGATAAAGTCGTCTTAGACTTTGGTCTAACATGGTGGGGAAGGATCTTCGCCGAAAAAGCTGTTTAGCTGGTCAAGAATGAGCGCGATCTTTATAATGCGCCCATTGTTTGCCCGCCAGTCCGTCAATGCAGGCTGCCGGGTGGCCATTCTGTTTTAAAGCCAACACCCAAAGGTTCTTTTATATGTCCAACAAATTCGTCGTCACCTGGGACTCTTTTCAGCGCGAAGCGCGCAAGCTGGCCGCCCGCCAGCTGCCGGCCAGCCAGTGGAAAGGCATTATTGCCGTCAGCCGCGGTGGTCTGGTGCCTGCCGCCATTCTGGCCCGTGAGCTGGGTATTCGTCACGTAGACACCCTGTGCATTTCCAGCTACGACCATAATCAGCAGCGTGATGATCTGCAGGTACTCAAGCAGGTAAACGGCGACGGCGAAGGTTTCCTGATTGTGGATGATCTGGTTGATACCGGTAATACCGCCAAGGTGATCCGCGAGCTGTATCCCAAGGCCAAGTTCATTACCGTGTTTGCCAAGCCCAAAGGCGAGCCGCTGGTAGATGACTTTGAAGTGCGTGTTGGCCAGGATACCTGGATTGAACAACCCTGGGACATGAGCGTGACCTTTGTAACGCCTCTGTGCGATCAGGACCAGGCATGATAAAAAGGCTCTTCGGGGCCTTTTTTATTTTCAGACGCCGGAGTGCCGATGACAGACCTGCAAAGCAACCTGACCGAGCAATTGTTTTCAGCTGTACACCATGTTCCTGAAACATCCACCATCAGCTATGCCGGCCGGCGCACGGCGGTACCACAAGAGCCGGCTCCATTTGTAGATGGTGCCGATCTGCCCGCCTTTTACCGGCTGCAAAAGCGGGCTCTCTGGCACTGGCAGGGCATAGACAGTATCGAAATAGAAGCCACACTGGCGCGCATGGCCATGGCTACCGGCAGGCGCAGTGTGGATGCCTGGCTGGATACGCTGGTGGAATATGGGCCCGGCCACTGGGTATTTGAGTGGAGTCAGCTGGGAGCGGCGGCACAACAAAAGGCGCGTCAGGCCAGTGGTCAGCATCAGGCTCAGCAGCACTTTCTGGCGGCGGCCCGTTACTTTTCGCTGGCCAGTTATCCTCATCTGAAAGGTGACCGGCTTGCGTTGCAGGCTCAGTTACTGGCCAATCAGGCTTACCGGGAAGCCGGGCGGTTGCTGCCGGTGCCGTTAAAAGAACTGCGTATTCCCTTTAACGGCAAGGAAGTGCAGGGTTATCTGCATCTGCCCGCCGCCGACAGACCACTGCCTTTAGTGATAGTAAGCGGTAGCCTGGACAGCCTGCAGCTCGACTTCTGGCATTTTTATCATCGTTTTCTGGCTCCGGCGGGTATTGCCATGCTGACCGTTGACATGCCCGGTATCGGTTACTCTTCTCACTGGCCTCTGGTACAGGACAGCAGCCGGCTGCATCAGGCGGTGCTGCGTTATGTGCCGAATATTCCCTGGGTTGATGAACGCCGGGTCGCCATGCTGGGGGTGCGCATGGGCGGCAATGTGGCGGCCCGGCTGGCCAGTCTGGAGCCATTCCGGCTGCGGGCTGCCGTCAGCATTGCCGGTGCCGCCAATTTGTTTTTCAGCGAACAGGAGCGCTTTATGCGGGCACCGGCCATGCTGAGAGACAGTGTGGCCAACCGGCTGGGCATGATCAGTAACGACTGGAACAGCGTGTTTCATCATTGCCGGGGACTGTCTTTAAAAACCCAGGGACTGATGGCACGAAAAACCTCCGTCCCCTTGCTCAGTATTGGCCATCGTCATGACTTTTTATGCCCGGAGCAGGAAATTCAGGCGCTGGCGGGGATCAGCCGCAGTGGCCAGGCGCAGGTGCTGGATAAACTGCCCTTGCTGGATGTATATGAAACTGCCTTGACCCGTGCCCGTGACTGGTTGCTAGACCACCTTTAAATTCGGGGCAAGGTATGGTTGCGACTTTTTTGCTCATCAGTGCTGCGTATCCTTTATTCTTGAGCGAAAAAGCGTTACATATAGGCCAGTTACCAGGGAGGTGGTTATGAGTACTGAAACAGTAAGTCATGGCAAACTGTTGCGTCTGTTTGCGGCCATTGGCCCCTATCTGCGCAGTGAGCAGTCCAGTCAGGACGGTTACTTCTTTGATTGCCTGGCGGTGTGCGTCAGTGCGAAGGCGGAGCCGGAAAAACGGGAATTCTGGGGCTGGTGGCTGAAGCTTGTGCCTAAGAGCGACCAGTATTTTGAATTTCATTATCGTCTTGGTCACTTTGGTGGCGAAGGGGGTGAGTGGCAGGAGCGGGATATTCCCCGCAAGCATGAAGAGGAAGTTGCCCGTACCCTGCGTGACTTCTACGACAAGCTGGCTGCCTGTCTTGACGAACTTTCTCTCAGTGCCGGCCCGGCACCGGAGCTTGGTGACAAGCACCTGCTGAGCCCCGCCTAAGCGTTTTTCGGCCCGCCGCAAAACCAAATTTTAAATAACAATTGCCGGCACCATGCCGGCATTGCTGTGTAGTAAAGGAGCCGCAGGGCGTTCCATGAAAGGCAAAACCATTGTTGTAAAACTGGGTACCAGTGTGCTCACCGGCGGCACCCGCCATCTCGACAAGGCACACATGGTGGAGCTGGTGCGCCAGTGCGCCAGCCTGCACCGGGCTGGCCACCGCATTATTGTCGTTACCTCAGCCGCTATTGCTGCCGGCCGTGAGCACCTGGGCTTTCCTGAACTGGCCGGTACCATGGCCAACAAGCAGATGCTGGCAGCCGTTGGCCAGACCCAGCTGATCCAGACCTGGCAGTCGTTATTCAATATCTATGGCCTGCATGTGGGCCAGTTGCTGCTGACCCGTGCCGATCTGGAAGACAGAGAGCGCTATCTCAACGCCCGGGACAGTCTGCGTGCCCTGCTGGATCACCGTATTATTCCGGTGATCAACGAAAACGACGCCGTGGCCACCAATGAGATCAAGGTGGGGGATAACGATAATCTGTCTGCCCGCGCCGCCATTCTGGCCGAGGCCGACTTGTTAATCCTGCTGACCGATCAGCGTGGTCTCTTTACTGCCGATCCGCGCAATAACCCAGATGCCCAGCTGATTGAAGAAGTGCAGACCATAGACGATACCCTGCGCAAGCTGGCCGGGGGCAGTGTCAGTGGTCTGGGCACCGGTGGTATGGCCACCAAGCTGCAGGCCGCCGACGTCGCCCGCCGGGCCGGGGTGGACGTGGTGATTGCTACCGGTCAGATTCCGGAAGTGGTAGGCCGGCTGGCTGCCGGCGAGCGGGTGGGTACCCGTTTTCCGGCACTGGCCACGCCGCTGGAAAGCCGCAAGCGCTGGATCCTGGCGGGCCCGCCTCCCCATGGTGAGATTCATATTGATACCGGCGCTGTGCGGGCGGTAACAGACAAGGGATCCAGCCTGCTGCCCAAGGGCATAGTACGGGTGGAAGGGCGTTTTCGCCGGGGTGAGGCCGTGCGTATTGTCAATGCCGACGGCCGGGAAGTGGCCCGGGGTATTTGCCGTTACGACGCACAGGATCTGGACCATATTAAAGGACAGCACTCTGATCAAATAGAAACACTGCTTGGCTATGGCTATGGCAGTGTTGCCATTCATCGTGACGATCTGGTGCTTTTGTAGGAGATATCATGGATTTGCAACAAATGGGCGATGCTGCCCAACAGGCCTCTTATGTGCTGGCGCAAGCCAGTACCCAAACCAAGAATGCGGCCCTCATTGCCATGGCCGGTGCGCTTGAGCAAAACGCGGCTGCCATTCTGGCGGCTAATGAAAAGGATCTGGCCATTGCCCGGGAAAACGGCATTGGTGATGCCATGCTCGACCGTTTGATGCTGAACAGCGCACGGCTTACCGCCATTGCCGACGATGTACGCAATGTGGTGCGGCTGCCGGATCCTGTGGGTGCCGAGCTTGAGTCCCGGGTGCTGGAGAATGGCATGCGGCTATCCCGCCGCCGGGTACCGCTGGGCGTGGTAGGCGTTATTTATGAAGCTCGCCCGAATGTCACCATCGATATTGCTGCTCTGTGCCTGAAAACCGGAAATGCCAGCATTTTGCGCGGCGGCCGGGAAACCTTTCATACCAATCAGGAACTGGTAAAAGTGATCCGTCAGGCACTGGCAGCCTGCGATTTGCCTGAATCCTGTGTGCAGTATATCGGTGAGCCGGGACGGGAGTGGGTGAGCGGTTTGCTCAAGCTGGATCAGTATGTAGACATGATTATTCCGCGTGGCGGCCCCGGTCTGCACCAGCTGTGCAAGGAGCAGTCTACCATTCCGGTCATTATCGGTGGCTTTGGTATTGGCCATATGTTTGTGGACGAAAGTGCCGACCTGGTGCGTGCTGTTGAGGTCATTGATAATGCCAAGACCCAGCGTCCCAGTGTATGCAACACCATAGACACGCTGCTGGTGCATGAACGGGTTGCCGCTGACCTGCTGCCAGCCCTGAGTGTTCGCATGGCGGAAAAAAATGTGACCCTGGTGGCTGCTCCGCCGGCACTGGCACTATTGCAAAACGGCCCCGCCACGGTGCGCGCTGCTGAAGACGGCGACTTTGATACCGAATGGCTGAGCCTGACGCTGGGCGTGAAGCTGGTGAGCGATGTTGACGCGGCGCTGGCCCATTTGCGGGCACACAATGCGGCTCACTCCGATGCCATTCTGACCAATAGTCTGGTTAATGCCGAGCGTTTTATTAATGGCGCGCCGTCTGCGGCCGTGTACGTGAATGCATCTACCCGCTTTACCGATGGTGCCCAGTTTGGCCTGGGGGCCGAAGTGGCGGTCTCTACCCAGAAGCTGCATGCCCGGGGGCCAATGGGGCTGGAAGAGCTGACCAGCTACAAATGGGTAGGCCAGGCCGATTATCTTATTCGCGAGTAACCACCGGCCCCGTATCAGGGGCCGGAACTTTATTGAGGGGAGAGGACTGATATGCCATCCAAGTTGCTGGATGCCCTGTTGCTGGCGATGCCGTTATCGCCCACGCTGGAGTCCTGGCGTCAGCATCTGATTAATCACCTGAACTATCCGGTGCAGGGAGCCCAAAGTCTGTTTATCGGCGATCCTGTGCTGGTTATCGTGTCGTTTCAGCATGGTCAGGCGGAAGTGTTATTGCCTGCCATGGAGTGGCGGCATCATGATATGCAAACGACCAAGCCCACCTCTCAGGGCGTGGTAGACGGCAATACCGGCACCCTGGAGCAGTTGCTGGCGCTGGTTGAAGAAGGCATTGCCCTGCGGCTGAAGTCATTTCATGAATGCAGCCACTGCGGCAAACGCTGTGCGCCGGAAGAGCTGGGCTCGCTGATGGGGGATCCCACCTGCCGGACATGCCTTAAAGGCCGGCGGGTGCTGTTTTAACGGCAGAGAATGGGGAGCGGGGAATAGCATCCCCAATCCCCAATCCCCAGCCCCCAGTCCTTAGTCCCCGAACTGAACCAGCCAGCGTCTGAGCATCATGCCCGGCAGCGTGGTAAAGCCGGTAGTGGCCAGTTTCAGTTCACCCTTGTGCACTATCATCAGGGTGGGCGTTACGCCAATGCCCAGCGCACGTGCCAGCCGGTTGTTTTCATCGTTAATCACCGGAAAGTCATAGCCCTTGTCGTTCATATAGGCCTGTACTTTTTCACGGCTGCCTGACGCAATGGCAATACTCATCACCCGGCCCGGTACCAGATCCACCATGGGAGACACCAGCCGGCATACGCCGCACCAGCTGGCCCACACATACAGCAGCACCGGCTCGTGCTGACTTTGCGTGGCCAGACTCACCGGCTTGCCCTGCAGAGTGACCAGACCGTCCAGTGCGTCAGCCGAAGCCGGCAGACTGCGGCTGCGCCATAAATCTACAGCCGTCATCACCACCAGCAATACCAGGGCATAGCCCAGCAAGCGTTTAAGCCAGCTCATTGTGCCGCTTCCAGTGCTGAAATAACCCTGTCGCTGGTCAGCAGCACCTCCAGATCCCGTCCTTCGGGCAAGCCGGGACCAAACACCTGATTAAAGGGAATACCGGCCCGGCCATGGGCCCGCAGGTAGTCGGTGATGGCCGGATCGGGCCGGGTCCAGTCGCCCTGCATCAGCACCACATCATGCTTGCTCAGTGCACTGTATACCGGATCCCGCTGGATCACGCCCACCTTGTTGGCCTTGCAGGTAATGCACCAGTCAGCAGTGATATCTACAAATACACGCTTGCCCGCCACCACTTCCTGCTCGATGCGGGCTACATCAAGGGGCTGCCAGGGCAGCTCTGGCTTGGCCGGCGTGACCCAGTGCTCCTGGGTAAGCAGTGCCACACCGCCCAGTACCGCACCGGCCAGGCTGATGCCGGCGGCACCAAAGACAAGCGCGCGCATGCCATGACGGCGCAGCAGGGACCAGAGCGGCAATATGACCAACAGAGCGGCCAGTAACAGGCTGATGGGGCCACCCAGAGTAGCTGACAGCAGCGACAGCAACCACAGGCTGGTGGCCAGCAGCATCAGGCCAAACAGCCATTTGACTTTGACCATCCAGGGGCCGGGCCTGGGCATAAAGCGCACAAAGCCCGGAAAGGCCGCCAGCACCAGCCAGGGCAGGGCCATGCCCAGCCCCAGACCAGTAAAGATGGCAATCAGGATCAGTGGTGATGACGCCAGGGCCGCCGCCACTGCGGTGCCCAGAAACGGTGCACTGCAGGGAGTAGCCAGCAAAGTGGCAAACATGCCCTGCAGCAGATGGCTGCTGTTGTCGCCGCCCGGACGGGTGGCCAGCCAGGTACTCAGAGCGCTGGGCAGACGAATTTCAAATAACCCGAACAGGTTAAGAGAAAACAGGGCTGTGACCGCCAGCATAAAGCCGATAAAGCCCGGCTGCTGAAACTGAATGCCCCAGCCAAGCTGAGCGCCGGACCAGGTGAGGAACAGCATAAAGGCTGCCAGACCCCAGAACGACAGCATGATGCCGGCAGCAGACAGCAGCAGCGGTCTGCGTACCTGTGCACGGCTGCGCTCGCCCAGTAACAGGGTGTTTAGCTTCAGCCCCAGCACCGGCAGCACACAGGGCATGATGTTGAGAATAAGACCGCCGAGCAGGGCATAACCGAGCACCAGCAGCAGGCCGGGCTGACTGCTGGCTGCAGCTGCCAGTGTGCCTTGGGTCACCGAAGCGCTCAGCTCTTCGGCCAGGCTGTCATCGGCCACGGTAACGGTGAGCTGTTGGTCATGCAGGTTGAGCTCCGGATCCCAGCTGCTGACGGTAAAGCGCGCTTCCAGTTGGTTGCCTGTAGTGCTGAGTTGAGGCTGGCTGAATACGGCGGTGTCGGTATCGTCTACAAATACCTTCGGGCTGCTCCAGCCAGCGTCGTGCAGCAAGCGAATGGCCAGCTGTTCTTTTTCTGCGTCCCAGCGCCAGTCACCGGCCTGCACAAGCGTTGCCGGACGCGGCACTTGCGACAGCGCCTGCTGAAAATCATGGTTAACGGTTTCATTCAGGGGAGCATCAGCCTGCAGCGGCAGCGTCAGCTGATATTCGGTGAGCACACAGATGGTGGTGCAGCTGGGCAGGGTCAGAGTGGCATTGAAGGTAGCCGGTGCCTGGCGTTTTTCTGGTGTGATATAGACCGGAAAGTTCACATCGTGCTGATAACCCTGAGTTTCTATGCCCAGCAGATGAAAGCGCTCGGGCAGGGGCCAGCGCCAGTCAAAGGCCTGAACATTTTGTGATGTCTGCCAGTCGAGTTTGGGCGCTATGCCGCCCTCACCGGGAGAACGCCAGTAGGTTTTCCAGTCGTCAGCCAGACGCACCTGCAGCAGGGCGGCATATTGACCGGTGGCCTCGTTCAACGGGCCGTTTTGTACCAGCCGCACCTGCACAGGCGGATGGTCGGGAGCTTGCAGCCAGCCGGTGTCGGTGGCCTGAGCGCTCAGGGTGACAAGCAGCAAACAGAAGTAAAAAAGTCTATACACGATTAATGTCTCCGGTAATCAACGCAAAAGATAAGAAAGCCTTACGTTGACTGTCATTCCCGAAATACACACAACAACAGGTGTCGCCGGCATTCCGGCACCGGCTCGGGAGGAGGTATCAGCCGGCGGCCATGACGGCGGGGCGGCAGCCACCACCAGCACAGCAATGCAATCAGCCCCAGCAGCAGGCTGTCGGGATGATCCCAGAACTTGGTCAGCAGTTGTTCCGACAGCGAGCAGCGCTCATGGCTGTCCGCGCCGGCGGCATCGTCGCTCTGGCTTATCTGGGTTTGTTGCACACATGGGTTCATTATGCCCATACGCTGACCCAGGCAAAGCACGCCCACCAGCAACACCAGCATAATGGCCAGCCGGCCCCGGCTCAGCCCAGTGCCAGCCATAACGCCACACCCAGCATCAGACTGCCGGCAATGCGGTTCATCAGCTGAACCTTACCTTTTTGCTGCAATATCCGGCTTAATGTCCGGCCACCGCTGGCATAGAGCAGCATACAGATAAACTCCAGCGTCAGAATAATGGATATCAGTCCGGCCAGCTGCCCGGGCAGCGGTGCCCGGTTATCGATAAAGGGAGGCAGCAGGGCAATAAAAAAAGCCCAGCCCTTGGGATTGGCAATGGCGGTAATAAAGCCCTGACTAATCAGGTTAACAGCCGGAATATGGCGCGGACCTGCATCCACCGGACTTAACGCCAGCTTGCCTCTGGAACGCCACAGCTGAATACCGAGCCAGGCCAGATAAAGACCGCCGCCGTATTTAAGCAGCAGAAACAGCTGCGGGTATTGCAGCATCAGAGCAGCCACTCCCACTACCGCCAGACAGGCCACCAGCCCCACGCCCGCCAGCTCCCCCAGCATCATCCACAGGGTGCGTTTAACGCCCACTGTCATACCCAGTGACAGCGCCAGTGTCATGCACATGCCCGGGGTGATGGACACAAAGAAAAAAGTGGGCACAAACACCATTAAAACCGATGCGTTAATAGATCACCTGCCTGCCAGTGGCGCTAGGACTAAATAAAATCATCGCCATTGTAGGCCAAATGCCATCTATCAGACCAGCCTAGCGCGTTTGTGTCAGTCACTGAAACGGGGGCTGAGTACCAGCCGGCCGGGCACAATATCCAGCGCCAGCGGTACATTTTTCACCCAGCGATAACGGCCATCATCAAGACGGTATACCGGCTGGTTTTCAAGCACAGCTCGCACCAGCTGCATCATGCCGGCTGACGCGATCCCGACTTCCCCCTGATAGCCAAAGGCATTAACCTTGCTGTTCAGCAGATTGAGATCCCGAATAAAGATGGCGTTTTTCTGACGATCGTAGACCGGACGGCCTTCAATCTGCAGATCCAGCATGGCGGGAAAACGTGCCACTATGGCATTGATGGCGGTTTCGCCGCGAATATCGAGGCGCACCACCTGACGGTTATCCGGCCCTATGGTGAGATTCAAATCGTCAATGCGTGTTTCTACCAGCCCCTGCGTGAGTGTAGGGGCCTGCTGCTCCAGCTGAGTATAAAGCGCTTTTTCCAGCTCGCTTTCAGACACGCTGTATTGACTGACGCCGGCGCAGGCGCTCAGCAGCAGAGCACCAAGAGCAAGGGTAAGGGTTCTGAACATGGTGTACCTCTTTCGGGAGCTGTCAGCTATAAGTAAAACTACTTCTGCATGACTGCGAACCTTGGTTTAAAAGCCTGCAGCCCGGCAAAAAGTGTAAGTTTTTTGTTCATGTTTCAGCGCGTACAAGCCATCTTGTCTTACAGCTTAAAGCTGGCCGCTGCGAAAAGCCTATGGCCTTGAGCTTAAAAGCCGGTCGAGCTGGTTGGCAAAGGCCTGACGGTCGGCCTGGCTCAGGGCGGGCGGGCCGCCGGTCTGTACGCCGCTGGCGCGCATTGTGTCCATAAAATCACGCATGGTCAGTTTGGCGCGAATGGTGCCCTTGTCAAAGCGCTCGCCACGGGGGCTGAGCACGTCAGCTCCCTGTTCCAGGGCCTCTGCCGCCAGTGGAATATCCGCGGTAATGAGCAAATCACCGGACTCAATACGTTGCACAATTTCGTTATCAGCTACGTCAAACCCTTTCGCCACCTGCAGCTGGCGCACCAGTTTTGAGGCGGGCACCGGCAACACATGATTGGCCACCAGAATCAGTGGTGTGCCGGTGCGCTCGGCGGCGCGCAGCAAGATATCCCGAATAACCCGGGGGCAGGCATCCGCATCTACCCAAACCTGCATCAGTTGTGCCGCCCTGAGGACTTTTTGCGATCCAGCGCGTCTTTCAGCTCGTAAGGATCCACCACTATGCCGGTTTCATTCAGGGTAGGGAATACGGCCACCAGCAGCTCGTCGTCGGTCATGCCCGGCACCCAGCGCTTCAGCCACACATTCAGGCTGATGGCTTCCGGTTTGCAGTGCTGCCAGTCGCCCTGGGCCCAGTCCTGGGCATAGCCGGCGTGGGGCCATACCGGAATGCAGTCTTCATCATCGTCTGTGGTCAGCATCATGCAGCCGTGTTCATCGGTGAGGATCCAGAGCTCCTGTTGTTCGTTTACCCGGTTGACCAGGTGATTGAAACGCTCGTTATCGCTCAGGCTCAGTACCTGCGCCTTGTCTTGTTCATTGAGGGTATAGCTCATACCGGTTCTCGCTCTGGTGAATTAGCTGGCATGTTCACACTACACCAGTGGCTTTGTCCAGCTTATGTGCATGAAAGCGTTGCCATGCCTTTTCATGAAAGAAGTAGGCCACTGTATTGATCAAGGGCTCCACCAGTGCAATCAGCCCGCCTACCAGCAGACTGCCTGAAAGCAGCCAGGCCACACTGAAAGCGACGGTGAAATGCACCAGTGCGAAGGTCAGTGTTTTGTACATAACAGGCTCCTTGAGCAAAGGGGGTTCACATCTCAAATGATAATTATTATTGTAAATAGGTCCAATCGTTCCTTGTTATCGGTTTCATCGGCATTTTCTCTGTTACAAATGGGCTGTAAGGCTAATGGAGCGTTTACAGCCGGACCCTGCTCGGGATAGATTGGAAAAACACAGTGAATTCGAGCCAGGTTGCTCATCAGTAAATATAAAGCAGGGTTGCTCATGCATTTTCAGACCGACGATATCCGCATTAACGAAATCAAAGAGCTGTTGCCGCCGGTGGCGGTGCTGGAGAAATATCCGGCCACCGATACCGCCTCGGCCACCGTGTTTGAATCCCGGGAGGCCATTCACCGCATTCTGGCCGGTGAAGACGATCGCCTGCTGGTGGTGGTGGGGCCCTGCTCCATTCATAACACCGACGCTGCCATTGAGTATGGCCGGAAGCTGAAGGCGCTGCGTGAGCGCTATGCCGACACGCTGGAAGTGGTGATGCGGGTCTACTTTGAAAAGCCGCGTACTACCGTTGGCTGGAAAGGACTTATCAACGATCCTTATCTCGACAACAGCTTTCAGATCAACGACGGGCTGCGCATCGGCCGCAAGCTGCTGCTGGATCTCAACGACATGGGCCTGCCCACCGCCAGCGAATTTCTCGACATGATCACGCCGCAATATCTGGCAGATCTGATGAGCTGGGGCGCCATTGGTGCCCGCACTACCGAGTCTCAGGTGCACCGCGAGCTGGCGTCGGGTCTGTCCTGCCCGGTGGGCTTCAAGAACGGCACCGACGGCACCATCAAGGTGGCGGCAGATGCCATTGGTGCCGCCAGTGCCTCTCATCATTTTCTGTCGGTTACCAAATACGGCCATTCCGCCATTGTTTCCACTGCCGGCAACCCGGACTGCCATATTATTCTGCGGGGCGGCAAAGAGCCCAACTACAGCGCAGAGCATGTTGCGGCGGTGTGTGAAGGGCTGGAAAAAGCCGGTTTACCGCAAAAGCTGATGATCGACTTCAGCCATGCCAACAGCAGCAAGCAATATCAGCGGCAGATGCTGGTGGCGGAAGACGTGTGCGGCCAGATTGCTGCCGGTCAGCAGGCCATTATGGGCGTGATGGTGGAAAGTCACCTGGTGGAAGGCCGCCAGGATCTGAAAGAGGGCTGTGAGCTGACCTGGGGTCAGAGCATTACCGATGCCTGCATCGGCTGGGAAGATACCGAGAAAATGCTGGCACAGCTGGCAGAAGCCGTGGCGGCCCGCCGTCAGGCGTAATCTAAGTGAGGAGAGAGGAGTCAGAGGGGGAGGGGGTTAACTACCTCCGACTTCTGAGCTGAACAAAAAAGGAGCCTTTAGGCTCCTTTTTTGTGTCTGATGGTGATGATGGAAGGGCTGGACTTTTCTCTTCACCCTTCACCCCTCACCCTCACGGGGTTATTTCACTTCCACACCCTGTGCCTGCAGATCGGCGTGGTAGGACGAACGCACGAAGGGGCCACAGGCGGCATGGGTAAAGCCGATGCTGTCGGCCACCTCTTTCAGCTCGTCAAACTCCGCGGGCGGCACATAGCGCTTCACCGGCAGGTGGTGACGGCTGGGCTGCAGATACTGGCCCAGGGTCAGCATGGTGACGTTATGTTCACGCAGATCCTTAAGCACTTCCATGATCTCTTCATTGGTTTCACCCAGCCCCATCATCAGGCCAGACTTGGTGGCCACCTGAGGATGCATTTCCTTGAACCGGCGCAGCAGCTCCAGTGACCATTTATAGTCGGCACCGGGGCGGGCTACCCGATACAGGCGGGGGGCGGTTTCCAGGTTGTGGTTGAACACATCCGGCGGCGTGTCTTTGAGGATCTCCAGCGCCGTGTCCATGCGGCCACGGAAGTCCGGGGTCAGAATTTCAATTTTGGTATTAGGGCTTTGCTCGCGAATGGCCTTGATGCAGTCGGCAAAGTGCTGGGCACCGCCATCGCGCAGGTCGTCCCGGTCGACCGAGGTGATCACCACATATTTCAGACCCAGCTCTTTGATGGTCTTGGCCAGCTTGGCTGGCTCTTCCGGATCCACCGGCAGCGGGCGGCCGTGAGCCACATCGCAGAATGGGCAGCGGCGAGTACAGATGGCACCCAGAATCATAAAGGTGGCGGTGCCGTGGTTAAAGCATTCGGCCAGATTGGGGCAGGAGGCTTCCTCGCACACAGAATGCAGGTTGTTCTCGCGCATAATGTTTTTGAGACCCTGTATGCGCTGATTGCTGGGAGGAAGTTTAATCTTCATCCACTCCGGCTTGCGCAGCACTTCTTCTTCTTGCTCGGGCATGAATTTGACCGGAATAAGGGCCATTTTGTCGGCGTCGCGCAGTTTTACGCCGGGTTCGACGCGCACAGGTTTACTCATAATGATACTTCTCTGTGGTGTAGTAGAGATGTTGATAGCCCAACCGGCCGGCAAGCAGGGGGACCAGGCGAGACTGGGCTTCATCCAGGTTCTGAGGACCACCCAGAGTACTGCACTGGGTCATGGCCATGCCGGCATAGCCGCAGGGGTTAATACGCAAAAACGGACTGAGATCCATGTTGACGTTAAGCGCCAGCCCATGAAAAGAGCAGCCCCGACGTACCCGCAGGCCCAGAGAGGCAATTTTGCTGTCGGCGACATACACGCCGGGAGCATCGGCCTTGGCGTAGGCTTCCACGTTATATTCTTTCAGCAGGGCGACAATTGACTCTTCCATGGCGGTAACCAGGTTACGCACCCCCAGTTTTTTGCGGCGCACATCCAGCAGCAGATACAGCACCAGCTGGCCAGGGCCGTGATAGGTAACCTGACCGCCACGATCGGCCTGAATGACCGGAATATCACCGGCGTTAAGCACATGCTCAGCCTTGCCGGCCTGACCCTGGGTAAATACCGGCATATGCTCCACCAGCCAGAACTCATCACCGGTGTTTTGATCACGCTGGTCGGTGAAGTGTTGCATGGTGTGCCAGACGTGCTCGTAAGACGCCAGCCCCCAGTTTCTGATGGTGAGTTTGTCCTGCTGCATGAGTGAGTGCCTCAGAGTACGTATTTAACCAGCTCGATTTTTCCAAGCTCGGTATAAAGCAGCTCTATGTGCTCTTTGCTGTGCACCGTCACATTGACGCTGACAGCGTGATAATTGCCTTTGCTGCTGGGACGCACCTTGGGACTGTAGTCGCCGGGAGCGTGCTGCTGCAGTACTTCCACGATCAGATCGGGCAGGCGCTCGTCAGCCAGGCCCAGCACCTTGAAGGGAAAGTGGCAGGGAAAATCAAGCAACTCATCAAATTTGGTATTCATGGCAACCTTTGAAACAGCAGTATTCAATCGGGAATGGTGTAAATTTTCACAACCCATGTCGCATTTCTAACATAAAAACGGTTAATCTGAAACCGACAACTTGCAGGGTTATTGGTGAAGAGAGAAGCGGGAACGGGGCCGTTTGAGTGCGGCCCCAATAAGATATTATTTAAACAGACCTTGAATCAGCAGCGTAATATAGTCAATAAACCGGCTGAACAGACCACCCTGCTCTACATTTTCCAGCGCCACCAGCGGTACGGTAGCGACTTCACTGTCATTCAGCTTCAGGTGCAGTGTGCCTACCTGTTCGCCTTTCGCCAGCGGTGCCTTCAGGGCCTGATCCAGGGTGAAGTCGGCTTGCAGATTCTGAGCCTGGCCACGGGGAATGGTCACTGCCACCGCCTTGTCTACGCCCAGGGCGACAGTGTCTTTGTCACCCATCCAGATTTGCTGATCTACCAGCTTGCTGCCCGCTTCATACGGGGTCAGGGTCTGGTAGAAGCGAAAGCCATAAGTCAGCAGTTTTTTACTTTCGGCAGCCCGGGCACGCTCGCTGCTGGCACCCATCACTACCGCAATCAGACGCATATCATCCTTGGTGGCAGAAGATACCAGGTTGTAGCCCACAGCACTGACATGGCCGGTTTTGATGCCGTCTACATTGAGGGACTGATCCCACAGCAGGGAGTTGCGGTTGTGCTGAGTAATGCCGTTAAAGCTAAACGACTTCTCGGCATAGATGGCATATTCCTCGGGCACATCGCGGATCAGCGCCTGACCCAGTTTGGCCATGTCCCGGGCGGTGGTATACATCTCATCACTGTGCAGGCCGTGGGGCGTGACAAAGTGGCTGTCATTCATTCCCAGCCGTGCGGCCCAGGAGTTCATCAGGTCCGCAAAGGAGTTGACGCTGCCCGCCAGGTGTTCGGCTACGGCCACGGTGGCATCGTTACCCGACTGAATAATGATGCCCCGGTTCAGATCATCAATACTCACTTGCTTGCCGACTTCCAGAAACATCACCGAAGAGCCGGGGAAGTTCTGGGCCCAGGCCGCTTCACTGATGGTCACCATGTCGTCACGCTTGACCTTGCCTTCTTCCAGTGCCTGGCCCAGCACATAGGAGGTCAGCATTTTGGTCAGGCTGGCCGGCGGCAGCTTCTGATCAGCATTTTCTGCCACCAGCACCTGGCCGCTGGCATAGTCCATCAGCACATAAGATTTGGCCGCAATGGCCGGCGGCTCGGGGATCATGGAAATGGTATTTTGTGCCTGAGCGGAAAAAGACATCAGGCCGGCAATGGCGAGAGTAGGCAGAATGTTGACCGTACGCATAAGGTAAATCAGACCTTTATTAAATAATGAATGGCGTGAATTGCCGTTTTATGATGGATATCAGGTTATTTAGTTCAGGAAATATGCCTGTTCAAAGCCTTCAGCCACCAAACGGGTAAGAATCTTATCTGTTTGAGTAGCCGGAATGGGACCCATTTGCAATCGGTACCAATCAGAACGCTGCTCTACCCGGGCCGGAAAACCATACTCTTTGCTCAGGCGGGCAGCAAGTGCTCTGGCCTTGTCGCCGGAACGGGTAGCCAGCAGCTGAATATGACGACCTGTGGCTTTATTGGCCAGAAGACTGTCCTGCTTGCCGGGAGACATTTTAATCAGCTCGATCTTTACCGGGGCTGTGCCTTTATCGAGCATACCCAGCTTCCAGGCTGCAGCATAAGACAAATCGATAATACGGCCGTCGTGAAACGGTCCGCGGTCGTTTACTCGCACTATGACCTGTCTGCCGTTGGCAGTATTGGTCACTTTGACAAACGACGGCAGCGGCAGGTTCTTGTGAGCAGCCGTCATGGTATACATGTCGTACACCTCACCGTTGGATGTGTCGTGACCATGAAACTTGGCTCCATACCATGAGGCCATGCCTTCATCCCGGTAATTTTCTACCTCGCGCCAGACTTCATAGTCCTGACCCCAGACGTTGTAATCTTTATTACCCCGGCGGCTGTAAGGCTCAAAGCGCGGCACCGCATCCTTGACATGAGACATGTCGGGCATTTCGCCCGGTGCCTTATCCTGGCGCATGGAATAGCGGCCACCGGCGGTTTCGCGGTCGTAGCTGTCATCTTTGGTCTGCTCCGGAGCATCGGGCTGGCTGCTGCAGGCGGCCAGCAGCAGTGCCGCCAGTGGCAGCAGCAGCCCGGAGCGCACAAGCTTAACGCTGTTGTTCAAACGCATGTTTTATCTCTTCACTCAGTTGATACACCGCCATGGCATAGAGCGGGCTGCGATTATAACGGGTAATGACATAAAAGTTATGCTGTGCCACCCAATATTCCGGACCATCTGCACCTTCCAGTTTGAGCAGTTTGACCGGCGTATCCGGAGCCAGTTTGACGGCGGTGGTAATGCCGGCAGCGTTCAGCTCGGCCCAGCTGTAATCCAGCTCAAGAGCGGCAGACACCATGGCATCGGCAGCATCGGTATCGGTCACGCTGGCCTTGTGCACCACGGGCTCACCCGGCTGCCATTTATGCTGGTGGAAATAGTTGGCCACGCTGCCAATGGCGTCCACAGGCTCAAACAGATTGATGTGGCCGTCATCATTAAAATCGAGCGCATAGTGACGGTAGCTGGAGGAAATAAACTGGCCCATGCCCATGGCACCGGCATAGGAGCCTTTTTGTTCATCCAGTGCCCACTGCTGCTGCTCGGCCAGTTTCAGGTAATGGCCCAGCTCGGAGCGGAAAAATGCGCCTCTGGGCGGGTAATGAAAGCCAAGAGTATAGAGTGCATCCAGTACCCTGTGAGTGCCCATGTGGGCACCATAGTAGGTTTCCACACCAATAATGGCGGTAATGATCTGGGCCGGCACCTGCAGTTCCTGCTCGGCGCGGGCCAGCAGAGCCTCATGCTTTTTCCAGAAAACGGCACCCTGCTCAATACGCTTGTCGGTCAGAAAAATGGGGCGATAATCACGCCATGGTTTGGCCTCGGCCGGACGGGTCATGGCATCAATAATGGACTGCTGATAGGTAGCGCCGGCAATGGCCTGATCCAGATCTTGCTGGCTCAACTCAAATTTGTCCGCCAGCTCATTCAGCCATTGCTGCTGCTCGGTAACAGTGGGGGCGGCTGAAACCGAGGTTGAAAACCAAAGTGCCGCTGAAAGGAGAGCGAGGCGCATTGCGTGATTCCTTGTGTGTTATTTTGCCAACAGGCGTTTGTGAGTATGCACGGACATGAGAATGCCAAATCCGGCCATCAGTGTCACCATGGAGGTGCCACCATAACTGATCAGCGGCAGCGGGACGCCCACCACCGGCAGCAGGCCGCTGACCATACCGATATTCACGAACACATAAACAAAAAAGGTCAGTGTCAGTGCACCTGCCAGCAGCCTGGGAAAAGCTCCCTGAGCCTGTACTGAAATTTGCAGGCCCCGGCCAATAATAAACAGATACATCAGGATCAGCACACTGACTCCCACCAGCCCGAATTCTTCTGCCAGCACCGCAAAAATAAAGTCGGTATGGCGTTCGGGCAGAAATTCCAGCTGAGACTGAGTGCCGTGCAGCCAGCCTTTTCCCCACAGCCCGCCTGAGCCTATGGCGATTTTAGACTGAATAATATGATAGCCGGCACCGAGTGGATCACTTTCCGGGTTGAGCAGGGTCAGTACTCGTCGTTTCTGATAGTCGTGCATCAGAAAATACCAGAGCGCCGGCAAAAAGGCCGCCAGACCCGCCAGTGCCAGCATGATCAGGCGCCAGGGCAGACCGGCAAGAAAAATAACAAACAGACCAGAGGCGGCAACCAGCAGAGACGTCCCCAGATCCGGCTGCTTGGCAATCAGCAGAGTAGGGACCAGCACCAGGGCAAAAGCCAGTGCCACATGCAGCAGGCTGGGCGGCAGCGGATAGCGGCTGATATAGGCAGCAATGGTAATGGGCATGGCCAGCTTCAGTGCTTCTGACGGCTGAAACCGGAATGAGCCAATTTCCAGCCAGCGCTGGGCTCCCTTGCCAACATCACCGATCAGCAGCACCAGTATCAGCAGCACAACGCCAATGATAAAGACAGGAGGAGCCCAGCGGGCATAAAAGCCCGGAGAGAACTGGGCCAGTATCACCATCACACTGAGTGATACAGCAATATGTATGCCCTGACGGGTTAAGGTATCGGTATTTTCCCCGCTGGCAGAATAGAGAATCACCAGGCTGGCAGTCAGTAAGATCAGCAGGCCGCCCAGCAGCGGCCAGTCCAGATGCAGGCGCTCACCCAAAGAGCGGCGATGCTTATTCATGAGCGGTGACCTCTTCATTCAGCTCGGGCGTATCAGGCAACAGATAGGCGTCCAGCATGGCCCTGGCCACGGGAGCGGCATGAGAGCTGCCGCCACCGACATTTTCCAGTACCACAGAGACCACGGCTTCAGGTTCATCAAAGGGAGCAAAGGCCACAAACAGGGCATTATCCCGCAGGTGTTCCTTCAGACTTTGATGATCATACTGTTGGTTTTCCGCCAGACTGAACACCTGAGCCGTACCTGACTTGCCGCCGGCAATATAGGGAGTATCGGCAAAGGCCCGGCGGGCAGTGCCCTCCTTGCCGTTAATGACTCGCCACATGCCGGTGAGCGCCACATTCCAGTGATTATCCTGCTTGAGCTCGATAGGATCGCCATGACTGATCGGCATGCTGACTTTTTTACCATTCAATACAATGGCATTGAGCAGGCGCGGATGCACGGTATCGCCGTGATCGACCATAATGGACGTGGCCCGGGCCAGCTGCAGCGGGGTGGCGGTCCAGTAACCCTGACCAATGCCCACGGAAATGGTGTCGCCCTGATACCAGGGCTGCTTATGCCGGCGTTGTTTCCAGTCCCGGGATGGCATGGTGCCGCTTGCTTCTTCGTGCAGATCAATGCCCGAGTTCTGGCCAAAGCCAAAACGGCTCATGTAATCGTGCATGGTATCTATGCCCAGCCGGTAGGCTATATCGTAAAAGAATGTATCAGCCGAGATTTCAATGGCTCTGTATACGTCCATCCAGCCATGCCCCCAGCGCCGCCAGTCACGGAATTTACGTTTGGTATTGGGGATCTGAAAGTAAGGACCACCAAAAAAACGGGTAGACGGAGTAATGGCTCCCTCATTCAGCGCCATAACCGACAGCATGGGCTTGACCGTCGAGGCGGGGGCATAAATACCCTGGCTGGCGCGGTTAATCAGAGGACGATCGGGATTTTGCAGCAACTCGCGATAATCCGGACCACTGATGCCGTGCACAAACAGGTTGGGATCATAGCTGGGGTTGGAGACCAGCGCCCGTACCTGACCGTCTTTCGGGGTCATCATCACAATGGCACCGCGCTTGCCGTCCAGCAATGCCTGGGCCTGCTGCTGCAGGCGAATATCAAGATTAAGATAAATGTCGGTGCCGGGCACCGGTGGCTCATATTTCAGCGTGCGGATCACCCGGCCCCGGTTGTTGACCTCCACTTCCTGGTAGCCCACATGACCATGCAGCAGGTCTTCGTAATAGCGCTCAACGCCCAGTTTGCCGATATCCCGGGTGGCGGCATAGTTGGCCAGCTTGTTGTCCTGTTTCAGTCGCTCCACGTCTCTGTCATTGATTTTGGCCATATAGCCCAGTACGTGGGTAAGTGTGTCTTTGTAGGGATAGTAACGCTTCAGGTAGGCTTCAATGGACGCGCCGGGGAACTTGTGCTGATTAATACTGAAACGGGCCACCTGATCTTCATTCAGACGGCTGACCAGCACCACCGGGTTAAAACGGCGATGACGCTGTACATCATGAAAAAAACGTTCTTTCAGCTCAGGATCCAGATCCAGCAGGGTGATCAGCTGCTCGATGGTATCATTGAGGTCATTCGACTTTTCCGGCGTGATCTCCAGGCTGTAAATGGGGCGGTTTTCTGCCAGCAGCACGCCGTTACGATCATAAATAAGCCCCCGGGTAGGTGCGATGGGCACTACCTTGATGCGGTTGTCGTTGGACCTGGTCTGGTAGCTCTGATGCTCTTCAATCTGCAGATGATAGAGGTTGGCAAACAGGCCGCCCATCATCAGCACAATGGCGATAAACGACACCAGGGTGCGCCGCCAGTGCAAAGAAGATTCGGCGACATGATCGCGCATTTTTACCCGGGATTTGGCCACGACTTACTCCCGGTGATAGGGATGGTTATTGTTGATGCTCCAGGCACGATAAAGGCTTTCAGCGGCCAGCACCCTAACCAGCGGATGGGGCAAAGTGAGCGGTGAAAGTGACCAGCTTTGCTCGGCAGCTGCCTTGCAGGCCGGCGCCAGCCCTTCGGGGCCACCGATCAGAATGGCCACATCCCGGCCGTCGTGCTGCCAGCGGGTAAGTTGCTCGGCCAGCTGCTCTGTGGTCCAGGGTCTGCCGGGAATATCCAGGGTGACGATGCGGGCTGATTTATTGATGGCAGCCAGCATCTGTTCGCCTTCTTTATGCAGAATGCGGTCAATATCGGCATTTTTTCCCCGCTTGCCGGCGCTGATCTCGGTGAGTTCCAGAGGCATATCCCGGGGAAAGCGACGCTGATATTCCTGAAAGCCCGTGGTTACCCAGGCCGGCATTTTGGTACCGACCGCCACCAGCTGGAGTTTCATCCGGCCAGGGCTCCGGCGGCGCTGCCACCCCAGAGTTTTTCCAGCTGATAAAAATCGCGGGTTTCTTCCTGCATCACATGGACGATGGCATCACCCAAATCGACCAGCACCCATTCACCGGCATCCTGACCCGCCATGCTCAGCAGATTAAGGCCGGCATGCTTGGCTTCGGTAGCCAGGTGGTCTGCAATGGAGTTAACGTGCCGGCTTGAATTACCGGAACAGACGATCATGCAGTCTGTGATAGTGGATTTACCGGTTACATCCAGCACACGAATGTCCCGGGCTTTGAGATCGTCCAGTTTATCGACGATAAAATCGTGCAGTGCTTTGTCTTGCAAAAGTGCATTCTCCTTGATGATACAACCGTGAATTATACCATGGTGCCGGTATAGAGTCCCTGCTGTCGAATGTAGTTGGCCACTGCCTCGGGCAACAAATATTGCGGATTGTTCCCCGCTTTGATGCTGTTGCGTATTTGTGTGGATGATACTTCAAGCTCGGGGTTGTTCAGCAGAAAAATATGGCCGGCGGGTGTCTGATGCAGTCGCTCTCTGTCCTGAGTGCCGTGATGCTCAAGCAGGGCGGTTAACCTGGTGTTCAGCTTCGGTTTCCAGCCGGGCCTGTGACTGACCACCAGATGCGCATATTCCAGCAGCTCCTGCCAGCGATGCCATTTATCAAGACTGCACAGCGAGTCCATACCCATAATAAAGCACAAGGGCCGGTCACCCTGCTCGGCACGAAGGGCTGCCAGGGTGTCGACCGTATAAGAGGGTGTGCTGCGGGTCAGTTCGCGTTCGTCTGCCACCAGTCCGGGGGTAGCCGCAGCGGCCAGGCGCACCATGGCCAGCCGGTGTGCCGGTGCGCTGTCGGGGGTGGCTCTGTGAGGAGGAATATGATTGGGCAGCAGCCGTACTTCATTCAGGCCCAGTTGTTCTTTGGCCACAATGGCAGTACGCAGATGAGCAATGTGGACGGGATCAAAGGTCCCTCCGAGTAATCCGATGGGGGCAGTCATGGCAGTATGACGGGCTCCTTGTCGTCGAAAAATCCCACGCACAGGGCCTGCAGCCAGCGCCAGGCACTGTCGTCATCAAACCCGGCCACGGCAGCATCGGCCGCAGCCAGCATGCGGGAGAGGGCGGTAATTTTAGGGCCTTTAAGCCGGTTGAGTGCGGCCTGCATCAGCGGCTGGCGACTGGACCACACATGCAAAGCGGCAGCGGCCTGCTGAAAAGACTGTCCGCCGGCCAGTGCCGCGTGCAGGCTTTGCAGTGTATTCAGCTCTTTGGTCAGCAGGTAACAAAGCATGCCTGCTTCTACACCTTCCTGGCGAAGCTGCTGCAGAATACGGCAGCCCCGCTTTACCTTGCCCTGCAACAAAGGATCCAGCAGCTGAAACGGGTTGAAATGGTAATGGGGCTGCACATGCTGCTGCAGCGCCGGTAAGGTCAGCGGCTGAGGCAGGTTAAGCAGGGCCAGCTTTTCAATTTCGCCGGCAGCGGCCAGCAGGTTACCTTCAAAGGCCAGAGTCAGCCAGTGCAGGGCATCGGGCTCGGCAGCAAGCTGATGCTGGCGCAGGCGCAGCTCGAGCCAGCGTGCCAGGTGGCGGGCATCGGGTGTAAATACCGGGATCACCGGGCCGGCGGCAGCGAGGGCTTTGTACCAGGCGGTTTTTTGTTGCTGCTGGTTAAGGCGGGGACCGCTTATCAGTAACAACAGATCGGAGTGGCTTTGAGCAAGCAGCTCTCTGAGCCGGTCTGAGGCGGTTTTGTCCAGTTTCTCCGGGAGTGCCAGCTCGATAATCTGCCGGCTGCTGAACAGGCTCATGCTCTGACTGGCATCAAAAATCGCATCCCAGTCCGGGCCGTTGTCGGCATCGAAGCGGTAACGCTCATCAAAGCCCTGTGCCCGGGCGGACCGGCGCAACTGATCCAGGGCCTCCTGCCTGAGCAGTGGCTCATCACCATAAATAAAATAGCAGGGGGCCAGCCCTGCCTGAAGATGTTTACTCAGTTGCTCCGGATACAGACGCATCAGAATGACAGACGGCTCAGCTGCCGCACAATTTGCTCTGCGGCTTCATGCTCCATCTGCTCCCGCAGTTGCTGTTGTTCCCGGCTTGATGCCAGCGCCTGAGACGACTTGTCGAGAAAGCTGCGGTTAAAGGTAACATTAAATACCTGACGGGGCTCATCGGGCATATCCAGGGTAAAGCGAGTGCCAAAACGCATGGCATATTCCAGGGTGTCACCGGAAGGCTTGACCGACGCTGTGGTGTTGCCCTGACCGACACCGGTAATAGAGAGAACAGGGGTATCACCGTCGTTGTCTACCAGCACCACACCGGCGCGCAGCAACCGGGCCGAGACCAGCCGGTAGAACTGGGTTTTGTCATCGCCATTCAGCACCAGCCGCTGCAGCTGAGGCGGCAGGTTATCCCCGCCGCGCAGCTGAAAGCCGCAACCGGCCAGTGCCAGGGTCAGCGACAGCAGCACAATGGCCTTGATTCGAGTGAGCATAACTACTCCTATAAAACATAGTCTGAAGCTGGAAGCCGGAAGCTTGAAGAAAAACACAGACACACCAGCTTGTTGTGCCATGGTTTCTTCTAGCTTCTAGCTTCTAGCTTCTAGCTTCTAGCTTCTAGCTTCTAGCTTCTAGCTTCTAGCTTCTAGCTTCTAGCTTCTAGCTTCTAGCTTCCAGCTTCCAGCTATCAATTAGCCACTATGTTCAGCAGCTTGCCGGGTACGTAGATCACCTTGCGAATGGTTTTGCCGTCCAGGTGACGGGCTACATTATCATCGGCGGTGCCGGCAGCTTCTACCGCGTCTTTATCCGCATCGGCGGGCACGGTAATTTTGCCCCGTACCTTGCCGTTCACCTGTACCACCACCAGTTTTTCATCTTCCACCAGGGCATCGGCATCCACCACCGGCCAGGCGGCGTGGTCGATATCGTTCTGGCCCAGGGCGCGCCACAACTCAAAGCAGGTGTGCGGCACAATCGGGTGCAGCATTACCACCACGGCTTCCAGCGCTTCCTGCAGCAGGGCCCGGTTCTGCCCGTCATTCATGTCCACTTTGGCCAGATGGTTGAGCAGCTCCATAATGGCGGCAATGGCAGTGTTAAAGGTCTGACGGCGGCCGATATCGTCGCTCACCTTGGCAATGGTTTTGTGCAGTTCCCGACGCAGGGTTTTCTGGTTGCCATCAAGAGCAGCCTTGTTCAGAGCCGGAGCAGTGCCATGAGACTGGTGCTCAAACACCAGCTTCCACACTCGCTTGAGGAAGCGCTGGGCACCTTCCACCCCGGAGTCGGACCACTCCAGGGTCATGTCGGCGGGAGAGGCGAACATCATAAACAGGCGCACGGTATCGGCACCGTAGCGGTCGATCATGACCTGGGGATCAATGCCGTTGTTCTTGGACTTGGACATCTTGGTCATGCCGGTGTGCACCAGCTCGCGGCCGTCGGCGTCGGTGGCTTTCTTGATGCGGCCTTTTTCGTCCCGCTCCACGGTCACGTCGAGCGGGCTTACCCAGACGCGGGCACCCTTGTCGTCGGTGTAGTAGAAGGCGTCGGCCAGTACCATGCCCTGACACAGCAGGCGCTTGAACGGCTCGTCGGACTCGACCAGACCAGTGTCACGCAGCAGCTTGTGAAAGAAGCGGGCGTAGAGCAGGTGCATACAGGCGTGCTCAATGCCGCCGATGTACTGATCCACCGGCAGCCAGTAGTTGGCCTTTTCCACGTCCAGCATGCCTTCGTCGTAATTCGGGCTGCAGTAGCGAGCATAGTACCAGGACGACTCCATAAAGGTGTCAAAGGTGTCGGTTTCACGCAGCGCCGGCTGGCCGTTATAAGTGGTTTTGGCCCACTCGGGATCCGCCTTGATCGGGCTCTGAATGCCGTCCATCACCACGTCTTCCGGCAGCACCACCGGCAGTGTGTCTTCCGGCGCACCCACGACTGTGCCGTCTTCCAGATTGAGCATGGGAATGGGCGCGCCCCAGTAGCGCTGGCGGCTGACGCCCCAGTCGCGCAGGCGGAAGTTCACGGTCTTGCGGCCCAGACCTTTTTCTTCCAGGGTCTTGGCGATGGCGTCAAAGGCCTGCTCAAAGTTCATACCGTCAAACTCGCCGGAGTCGAACAGCACACCTTTTTCGGTGTAGGCCTCGGTGCTTACGTCCAGTTCGCTGCCGTCGGCGGGCTTGATCACCGGTACTATGTCGAGGCCGTACTTGCCGGCAAACTCATAGTCACGCTGATCGTGGGCGGGCACGGCCATAACAGCACCAGAGCCGTAATCCATCAGCACAAAGTTGGCCACCCACACCGGCACCTGCTTGCCGGTGAGCGGGTGCACAGCCATCAGGCCGGTGGCCATGCCCTTTTTCTCCATGGTGGCCATCTCGGCTTCGGCCACCTTGTTATGTTTGCAGTCGTCGATAAAGGCAGCCAGCTCCGGATTGTTTTCGGCGGCTTTGGCGGCCAGCGGGTGACCGGCGGCAATGCCCACATAGGTCACACCAAACAGGGTATCGGGGCGGGTGGTGTACACCTCAAAGCTGTCGTCGGCTCCGGCCACATCAAAGCGCAGGGTCACGCCTTCACTGCGGCCAATCCAGTTACGCTGCATGGTTTTCACCTGATCGGGCCAGCCTTCCAGCTCGTCGATATCGCGCAGCAGCTCATCGGCGTAGTCGGTGATCTTGATAAACCACTGAGGAATTTCCTTTTGCTCTACCGGCGTGTCGCAGCGCCAGCAGCAGCCGTCGTTGACCTGCTCGTTGGCGAGCACGGTTTCGTCGTTGGGGCACCAGTTCACTGAAGAGGTCTTTTTATATACCAGGCCTTTTTCATACAGCTTGGTAAAGAACCACTGCTCCCAGCGGTAATATTCCGGCGTGCAGGTGGCCAGCTCACGGTTCCAGTCGTAACCAAAACCCAGTCGCTTGAGCTGGTTTTTCATGTAGTCGATATTTTCGTAGGTCCAGGGGGCCGGCGCTGTCTTGTTGTTGATGGCAGCGTTTTCGGCGGGCAGACCAAAGGCATCCCAGCCGATGGGCTGCAGCACATTTTTGCCCTGCAACCGTTGATAGCGGGAGATAACGTCGCCTATGGTGTAGTTACGGACGTGCCCCATATGTAGCCGACCTGAAGGATAGGGGAACATCGAAAGGCAATAAAATTTGTCTTTGCCGGCTTGTTCGGTGGCCTTGAAGGTCTGCTGCTCGTCCCAATGGCGTTGCACCTGGGGTTCGATATTCTGGGGGTTATATTGCTCTTGCATTATGACGTCCGGTTCCGTAAATGAGTGGTAACACCAGCGATAAATCGGCATAGAATACCTTAGGGGGTAGCCGGCAACAATACCGGCCCCGGCACTGACTGTGAGGATAACGTCATGAGCGAACAAGACGACAAGCAGAAAAAAGGGTATGACGCCTTTGTGGAAGAGCTGCAGCGTCAGTGGGAAATGGCTGAAACCACCACGCTAAAAGAAGCGGTGGAAAAAACCCAGGCCTATATGGAAGCGGCCAGCGATCTGACCAAAGACGAGCTTGCGCTCATCGCTGAATATGTAAAACGGGATCTGGCCGCTTTTGGCGAAGAGAAAGGCGGCTTTCGCGACAGCCTGTTTTATCGTCGCATCAGTGAGACTGTATGGAGCTGGCTGGCTGACATTACCGACAGAAGCCAGCTGGAATGGCAGGAGCTGCGCGAAGACCTGGCTCATCACGGCGAATATCAGGCCGGTGAAGTGGTGGGGCCGGGTCTGTATGACTGCACCCTGTGCGCCCACCGCCACGAGGTGACTCACCCAGAGGTGCTGACTACCTGCCTGGAGTGCAATCACCACACCTTTATTCGCCATCCGTTAACGCCCTGAGGGCGTTATCAGAACATTGATTATTTAAATAATTGTCGCTCTGCCATGACCAGCCGGTTGTTGGCCGGCTGGCGGCAACGCAGGCCAATCAGCAGGCTGAATGCCAATATGCCCAGCAGCGGCAGGCTGCCAAATCGGGCGTAGGGTGTCAGCCCAGTCATACCAATGACGTCGGCGGTAAGCACCCCTTTTTCAAACTGAGGCAGACTGGCGGTCATGCGGCCTTTTTCATCGGTGACCAGGGTGACGCCATTATTGGTAGCACGGATCATGGGCCGGCCTAGCTCCAGCGCGCGCATACGGGCAATTTGCTGGTGCTGCCAGGGGCCGATGGAGCGGCCAAACCAGGTGTCGTTCGATACCGTCAGCAGAAAGTCGGTTTCCGGCTTCAGGTTATCGCGTACCAGGCCGGGAAAGGCCACTTCATAGCAGATAGCCACACTCATGTCCCTGCCGGCGGCCTTCAGATCCGCCTGCTCGTTTGTGCCCCGGGAAAAAGACGACATGGGCAGGTTGAAAAAGGGAGCCAGCGGGCGCAGCAGATTACCAAAGGGCACAAACTCACCAATGGGCACCAGTTGTTGTTTGTAATAGCGGTTACTCTGACCGGGCTGATAATCACCGCTGCCAAGGCCCAGTACGGCGTTATAAACATGGTCGTCGTTGGGGCGGGACACCAGGCCGGTGATCAGCGATTGTCCCCGTTCAAACATCAGTTTGTCGACCTGCTCCAGCCAGGGGGCCAGTTGCTGCTCCGAGGCAGGCAGAGCTGACTCGGGCCAGATCACCACATCGGCATTTAATGCCGGGCGGGTCAGATCCAGATAACGTTGCAGGCTCAGCTCCAGCTGGCCCGGAATCCACTTCAGGGATTGCTCTATGTTGCCCTGCACCAGAGCCACTCTAAGCGGTTGTGTGGGAGACACCCATTGCAGCTGCTGACTGGCCACCCCTAGCCCCCAGAGCACACCGGTAAAGGCCAGTGCACGCCAGCGCCGGTTTGCCCCTGCCCACCAGAGCACAGCGGCAGAAAAGGTCAGCAACCAGCTGATGCCCTGCACTCCCAGTATGGGGGCCAGCCCTGCCAGCGGGCCGTCGAGCTGGGAATAGCCCGCCCACAGCCAGGGAAAGCCGGTCAGCACCCAGCCCCGCAGCCAGTCGGCACCGATCAGCAGCACGGGTAACACCCATAGCAGTCTTGCCCGGGGGGAAGCCACAAACCGGTGGGCCAGCCATAATGCCAGGCTGGTGTAGGCCGACAGATAGGCCGCCAGCAGGGCCACCAGCACAAAGGCCACCGGCAGCGGCAGGCCGCCGAACAGTGTCATGCTGTTGTGGATCCACCAGAGCCCGGGCAGGTACAAGCCCAGGCTCCAGGCAAAGCCACGGCGGGCAGCAGCGCCCGGGGCGCAGTGATGAGTGAAGGCAAACAGGCCCGTCAGTGATACCAGCGCCAGAGGCCAGATATCAAAAGGACTGAAGGCTAAAACGCCAAGGGCCCCGCATAGCAGGGCCCCGAATAATGGCAGCAATTTATACACTTATGCCGGCTCCGATGAGGAGGTTTCCTGATTGTCCGGTATCTTAACCTGTAACTGCAGCAGGCGTCGACGGTCGGCATGAGCCACCTTAAATACAAAACCGTTCAGCTCCAGCTGTTCGCCCTTGCTGGGCAGGTGGCCAAAAGCGTGCATCACCAGACCGCCGACGGTATCGGCTTCTTCATCGCTGAAGTCGGAGTTGAAAAAGTCGTTGAAATCATCAATGTCGGTAAGTGCCGCCACCGAGAACACCCGCTTGCTGATCTGGCGGATTTCAGCGCTTTCTTCGGCATCAAACTCGTCTTCAATATCACCCACAATCAGCTCGAGAATATCTTCAATGGTGACCAGGCCCGACACGCCGCCAAATTCATCCACGACGATGGCCATGTGGTAGCGCTCTTCGCGGAATTCCTTGAGCAGCTTGTCGAGGCGTTTACTCTCGGGCACCACCACGGCGGGACGAAGGACCTTTTCAATGGAAAAGTCTTCTTCGGTGAGGCCAAAGCCGTAGGGCAGCAGATCCTTGGCCAGCAGTATGCCTTCAATATGATCCTTGTCTTCGTTCACTACCGGAAAACGGGAGTGGGTAGACTCGATAATCATCGGCAAAAAGCTGGAGACCGGCTGGGATTTTTCCACCGTCACCATCTGGGAGCGGGGGATCATGATGTCGCGAACCCTGAGTTCGCTCACTTCCAGTACGCCTTCAATCATGTCTTTGGTGTCCTGATCAATCAGATCCCGTTCACCCGCGTCCATGATTACTTCTACCAGTTCTTCCCGGTTCTTCGGTTCGCCCTGAAACATCTGGCCCAGTCGTTCAAGCCAGTTTTTCTTTGCGGACGAACCGTTGTCTGAGTGTGAATTGTCGTCGCTCACTTGTTAACCTTCGTCGTCGTCTTGATAGGGGTTATCCATGCCCAGCCCGGCCAGAATAACAATCTCTCTGGCCTCCATTTCTTCGGCTTCATCATCCTTAATATGGTCAAACCCGAGTAAATGCAAGCAACCATGCACCACCATGTGCGCCCAGTGTGCCTGCAAGGGCTTATTTTGCTCGGCGGCTTCCCGCTCTACTACCTGCCGGCAGATCACCAGATCGCCCAGCAGCGGCAGCGCTATGCCGGGTGGTGCCTCAAAAGGAAACGACAGCACATTGGTTGGTTTGTCTTTGCCGCGGTAGTCCCGGTTAAGCGCCTGACTTTCTGCTTCATCTACCAGCCGCACCGTCATTTCGGTTTCATCGCGCTCACCGTTGAGGGCGGCAGTCAGCCACCGCTCAAAATCCTGCTCGGTTGGCAGGCCAGGTGCCTCATCGCAGGCGATTTGCAGATCCAGCCACAGTGTCATGCTGATGATGCTCCGTTGGTGTTGCTTTGCTGGCGCTTCTGGGCGTCATCAAAGGCTTCATAGGCGCGCACAATGCGGGCCACCACAGGGTGGCGTACCACGTCTTCGGCGCGAAAGAAGTTGAACGACAGGCCTTCTACGCCGCTCAAGACCTCAATGGCGTGGCGCAGGCCGGATTTGGCGTTGCGAGGCAGGTCAATCTGAGTGATATCACCGGTGATCACCGCCTTGGAATTAAAGCCAATACGGGTAAGGAACATTTTCATCTGCTCCACAGTGGTGTTCTGGCTTTCATCCAGGATTACAAAGGCATCGTTCAGGGTGCGCCCGCGCATGTAGGCCAGCGGGGCCACTTCAATGACGTTGCGCTCAATGAGCTTTTCCACCCGCTCAAAGCCCAGCATTTCAAACAGGGCATCGTAAAGCGGGCGCAGGTAAGGATCCACTTTCTGGCTCAGGTCGCCGGGCAGAAAGCCAAGCTTCTCGCCTGCTTCCACTGCCGGCCGGGTAAGCAGAATGCGGCGGATTTCCTGACGCTCCAGCGCGTCGACTGCCGCAGCTACCGCCAGATAGGTTTTGCCGGTGCCTGCCGGGCCAATACCAAAGGTGATATCGTGGCTCAGAATATGGGCCACATAGTGCGCCTGATTGGGGCTGCGCGGCTTGATAAGGCCCCGCTTGGTCTTGATGGTCACTTCCTTGCCGTAGCGATAGCCGGCATCGTCTTCGTCGTCCTGCTCCAGCACGCGGCTTTCCTTGATGGCCAGATGTACCTGCTCAGGGGTGATATCGGGCACGGGCTGGCCCTTGACGGACTGAGTGTCGACGTAAAGGCGGGTGAGAATGTCGTTGGCCACCTGAGCCAGACGCGCGGGGCCGACAATCTGAAAGTGCTCATCGCTGTGGTTAATTTCCACCCCTAAACGGCGTTCCAGCTGTTTGATATTGTCGTCAAAGGGGCCGCACAGGCTGACCAGACGCTGGCCGTCGGCGGGTTGCAGTTCAAGGTCCAGATGAGTGACGTTGGCTGTCAAGGTAACTCCTGTTGCCAAAAAGCTTTAAGCTGTAAGCCGTAAGCTTGAAGCTAAAAACAAACATACTCCTGTTGGAGCTGTGTCGGTAGTCTGATTACAGTACCGGGCTGGTTCAGCACCATAAACTAATATGGCTGTGTAGTCTGAACCAAGCCTGGCAATGGCAGCCGATGCTGTTTGTCTTACAGCTTAAAGCTGATAGCTTACAGCTGCTGTTAAGGGGTAAAAGTGGCGACACCGGTGTCGTCGGGCACGCCGTCTGGGCGGCGGGCCAGAATGCTTTGGGGTGACACCTGAGTGCGCAGATCCATGCCGTCTTCGCCGTGCAGGAATTTGCCGCGCAGGCTGTGGGGCATCACTTCGGTGATCTCCACATCGGCAAAACCGCCAATCAGGGTATGCGGGCCTTCAAAGTTCACCACCCGGTTGTTCTCGGTGCGACCGCGCAGCTCCATGGGGTTCAGCTTGGACGGCCCTTCCACCAGAATACGCTGGACGGAGCCGAGCATCTGCCGGCTGATCAGCTGTGCCTGATTATTGATGGTGTTCTGCAGCCGGTACAGGCGCTGTTTTTTCTCTTCCATCGAAATATCGTCGGGCAAATCGGCGGCCGGCGTGCCCGGGCGGGGGCTGTAAATAAAGCTGAAGCTCATATCAAAGCCCACGTCTTCAATGAGTTTCATGGTCTTTTCAAAGTCGTCGGCCTCTTCACCGGGAAAGCCCACAATAAAGTCGGAGCTGATGGTGATGTCGGGGCGCGCGGCCCTGAGCTTGCGAATCTTGGACTTGTATTCAATGGCGGTGTGCGGGCGCTTCATCAGGGTGAGAATGCGATCCGAGCCGCTTTGCACCGGCAGGTGCAGGAAACTTACCACTTCAGGCGTGTCTTTATACACCTCAATAATGTCATCGGTGAACTCGATGGGATGACTGGTGGTGTAACGAATGCGGTCGATGCCGTCGATGGCGGCCACCAGCCGCAGCAGCTCGGCAAAGGTGCAAATGTCGCCGTCATGAGTTTCGCCCCGGTAGGCGTTGACGTTCTGGCCCAGCAGGTTCACTTCCCGCACGCCCTGATCGGCAAGCTGGGCGATTTCATAAAGCACATCGTCCAGCGGGCGGCTCACTTCCTCGCCGCGGGTATAGGGCACCACGCAGAAGGAGCAATATTTGGAGCAGCCTTCCATAATGGACACAAAGGCGGTGGCACCTTCGGCTTTGGGCTCGGGCAGGTTGTCGAACTTTTCAATTTCCGGGAATGCCACGTCTACCTGAGCACCACGGCCCTCAAGTACGGATTTGATCATGGCGGGCAGCCGGTGCAGGGTTTGCGGACCGAACACAATGTCCACAAAAGGCGCGCGGGCACGAATGGCATCGCCTTCCTGGGACGCCACGCAGCCGCCCACACCAATCACCAGTTTGGGGTTGGCTTCCTTGAGCGGACGCCAGCGCCCGAGCTGATGAAAGACCTTCTCCTGGGCCTTCTCGCGAATGGAGCAGGTGTTAAGCAGCAGCACATCGGCTTGGTCTGCTTCTTCGGTAAGCTGGTAGCCGTGGCTGGCATCCAGCAGATCGGCCATCTTGGATGAATCGTATTCGTTCATCTGACAGCCCCAGGTTTTGATATGAAGTTTTTTGCTCATGGCGCTCTAGTTACTGCTGTGAGTCGTGCATTTTGGACCGGGCATTCTACTCTTTTCTCTGCACAGTGGCCAGATAATATCCAGTCGCGGTCCGGTGCCAAATGAGCAAATTGCCGTCGGCCAAACAATGAGAGTTAGGGTAGAATAACGGAAAAATCCGGAGGGTAAACAATGCAACAGTGTGATATCGCTATTGTAGGCGGCGGCATGGTAGGGGCGTTGGCCGCTGCCATGCTGGCACCTGCCGGGCTATCCATTCGCGTGCTGGAAGGCCGCCAGCCCGTCGAGTTTTCACCCGCACAACCTCATGATCTGCGTATTTCTTCCATCAGTGCCGCCTCGGTAAGGCTGTTGCAGCAGGCCGGTGCCTGGCAGGCCATTACTCACATGCGCGCCTGGCCTTACCAAAAGCTGGAGGCGAGCGAGTGGCAGGGCTTTGCCACTCATTTCAGTGCTGAAGAGCTGGACTGTGAGTATCTGGGCTACATGCTGGAAAACCGTATTATTCAGTTGGGTCTGTGGCAGACCCTGGCCCAGTGGCATAACGTGACCATCGACTGCCCTCAGACCATGGAGACACTGCAACAAACCCCCGAAGGTGCCTTGCTTACCCTGGGTAATGGCGAGCAATTGCAGGCCCGGCTGGTGCTGGCCTGCGACGGGGCCGAGTCCCGGGTGCGGCAGCTGGCGGGCATGGGCGTCACCGCCTGGGATTATGCCCAGCAGTGTATGCTGATCAGCGTGGCAGGAGCGCAGCTTGAGCAGGACATTACCTGGCAGCAGTTCTGTTCATCCGGCCCCCGGGCGCTGTTACCGCTGGGCAACGGCAAAGCCTCGCTGGTGTGGTATGACAGCAAAGACCGTATTGAACAGCTGGCGGCCCTGAGTAATGAGGCGCTGGCTGCCGAGGTGGCGGCGCATTTTCCGCCCCGGCTTGGCCCGGTGACCGTGCTCGATAAAGGCCACTTTCCTCTGCGCCGGCGTCATGCCAACCAGTACGTAAAGGGAAGTGTGGTGCTGCTGGGGGATGCGGCCCACACCATCAATCCGCTGGCGGGGCAGGGGGTAAACCTGGGCTTCAAGGACGTGGCGGTGCTGAGTGAGCTGGTTCATCAGGCGGTGGAGCAGGGTGAGGATATTGCCGCTCCTGAGCTGCTCAAGCGCTTTGAACGCCGCCGCCGTCCCGACAACCTGCTGATGCAGGGGGCCATGGATGTGTTTTATCAGGCCTTCAGCAACGAGCTGCCACCGCTCAAGCTGCTGCGTAACCTGGGGCTAAAGGCCGCCGAGCACAGCGGACCGCTGAAAAAGCAAGTGATGAAATACGCCATGGGACTTTAACTGCGGGGGAGCAGGGAATGGGGAATTGGGACAGGTACGATTCCCTAATCCCTAATCCCTAATCCCTAATCCCTAATCCCTAATCCCAGAAAGCAAAAAACCAGCCGAAAGGCTGGTTTTTTGCTTTAGATGGCTGGGGTACCAGGATTCGAACCTGGGAATGGCGAGATCAAAACCCGCTGCCTTACCGCTTGGCGATACCCCAATTTTTTAAATGGTGCGGGAGGCGAGACTTGAACTCGCACACCTTGCGGCGCCAGAACCTAAATCTGGTGCGTCTACCAATTTCGCCACTCCCGCAAAAGAGTGGTGGCTATGGCGGGATTCGAACCTGCGACCCCATCATTATGAGTGATGTGCTCTAACCAACTGAGCTACATAGCCACATAAAGCATTGAGTCGCCTCAATGTTCCTGAAACGTCTGAAGTGCATCTGGTGCTGTATCTTCAACATTTCCTGAAAATGGCTGGGGTACCAGGATTCGAACCTGGGAATGGCGAGATCAAAACCCGCTGCCTTACCGCTTGGCGATACCCCAACAGCTGCGCCCGTATTTTTAACATATACCAGCACATTTGAAAATGGCTGGGGTACCAGGATTCGAACCTGGGAATGGCGAGATCAAAACCCGCTGCCTTACCGCTTGGCGATACCCCAGCAATGGTGGCTATGGCGGGATTCGAACCTGCGACCCCATCATTATGAGTGATGTGCTCTAACCAACTGAGCTACATAGCCACTGCTTGTTGATGACCTTCCGTCACCGAACGGGGCGCATTATGCGTATCCGTTCCGACAGCGTCAACCTCTTTTCTTCAAAAAATTGCTTTGCAGCAGCCGGTTGGCCACAAACTGAACGGCTTGTCGTGAAGCTGAGCAAAAGCCGGTGAGATTAACAGCAGGCTGGAGGGAATGGGGATTAGGGATTAGGCCATTCCCCATTCCCTGCTCCCCACTCCCTCAAAAGGACTTACACGTTAAACAGGAAGTTCATCACATCACCGTCTTTAACGATGTAATCCTTGCCCTCGGCACGCTGTTTGCCCGCTTCCTTGGCACCCTGTTCACCTTTATAGGTGATGTAGTCTTCATAAGCTATGGTCTGGGCGCGTATAAAGCCTTTTTCAAAGTCGGTATGAATTTTACCGGCGGCCTGAGGGGCGGTGGCACCCACAGGAATGGTCCAGGCGCGTACTTCTTTCACTCCGGCAGTAAAGTAAGTCTGCAGGTTAAGCAGCTCATAACCGGCGCGGATCACCCGGTTCAGGCCCGGCTCTTCCAGACCCATGTCGTCCATGAATTCGGCGGCTTCTTCTGCATCCAGCTCGGCAATTTCCGACTCCATGGCGGCACATACCGGCACTACGATGGCGTTTTCAGCGGCAGCAATGGCTTCCACCTCGGCCAGCAGGGGATTGTTTTCAAAGCCGTCTTCATTGACGTTGGCAATGTACATAGTGGGTTTGATGGTAAGGAAGTTCAGATAGTCGATGGCCGCCCGCTCTTCCTTGGTCAGCTCCACGCTGCGCAGCACTTTGGCTTCTTCCAGTACCGGCAGCAGTTTTTCCAGTACCGAGACCTCGAACTTGGCATCCTTGTCGCCGCCCTTGGCTTTCTTGGCATTGCGGGTAATGGCACGCTCACAGGTGTCGAGATCCGCCAGGGCCAGCTCGGTATTAATGATTTCGATATCGTCTTTCGGTGATACCTTGCCGGCCACATGCACTATATTGTCGTTTTCAAAGCAGCGTACTACATGACCGATGGCATCTGTCTCGCGAATATTGGCCAGGAACTTGTTGCCAAGACCTTCGCCCTTGGAAGCACCTGCTACCAGACCGGCGATGTCCACAAACTCCATGGTGGTGGGCAGCACCCGCTGAGGGTTAACAATTTTGGCCAGGGCGTCGAGACGCTTGTCCGGCACCGGCACCACGCCGGTGTTCGGCTCTATGGTACAGAACGGAAAGTTGGCCGCTTCGATGCCGGCCTTGGTCAGTGCGTTGAACAGGGTGGATTTGCCTACGTTGGGCAGACCCACAATACCGCATTTAAAACCCATGATAATGTCCTGAATTACTTGGTGGAATTGGCGTTGAAGGCATGCAGGCGGTTCATTGCCTTGACCATGCCTTCACTGAATAAAATATCGGTGGCGCGGGCAGCTTCGTCCACGGCGGCATCAAGCAGAGTCTGCTCGGCAGCCGGGGCCTTGGTCAGTACAAAGCCAGAGACCCGGGATTTATCGCCCGGATGGCCTATGCCCAGCCGCAGCCGGTAAAAGTTCTTGTTGTTGCCAAGGCAACTGATAATGTCGCGCAGGCCATTATGGCCGCCATGGCCGCCGCCCTGCTTGAAGCGGGCTATGCCCGGTGACAGGTCCAGCTCGTCGTGGGCCACCAGAATTGACTCGGGCGGGATCTGGTAAAAGTTGGCCAGAGCCGCTACCGCTTTACCCGAGCGGTTCATAAAGGTGGCGGGCACCAGCAGACGCACCTCTTTGCCGCCAATGCGCACGCGCCCGGTCCAGCCGAAGAATTTGCCTTCTTCCTTGAGCTGAGTGCCGTGCATGCGGGCCAGCTCGGCCACATACCAGGCACCGGCATTGTGCCGGGTCTGGGCGTATTCCGGGCCGGGGTTAGCCAGTCCGACAATAAGTTCGATAGATTGCATAGCTGAATTGGCCGTTAAAATGACGCCATATTCTAATGAAGTGCGGTGATAATGGCCACCATGAGGGACTTTCAGGTTCATTGTTTACAATCTGTGCTATGATTGTTCATTCAAAAGTGAGTCCTTCACTTTTTGCTTTATCTGCACAGAATCTATTTTACGGACATCATCATGCTTGAACTTTTGGGCTGGTCCCTGCTTGCCGGCGTGGTTAATGCGCTGGCCGGTGGCGGCCTGTTTTTTACTCTGCCGGCGCTGCTGGGGGCGGGCATTCCCAGCACCGGGGCTGTGGCCACCGCCAGTGTGGCGTCCTGGCCCGGTTATGTGAGCGCCTTCTGGGGCATGCGCAAGCGTCTGCGCGGCGGCCCGCTGCTGGCGCTGACGCTGATTGGCCTGGCCGGTGGCGGTCTGGGCGCTTTTGCTCTGACCCGGTTTCAGGCTGACAATTTTAACTATCTGGTGCCCTGGCTGCTGCTGGGGGTGAGCCTGCTTTATGGCCGCCAGCTGCTTAGCAGCAAAGGGTTTGAGGGACCTTTGCTGATGAAACCTGCAGCCTGGCCGGCACTCCTGGGGGGCAGTTTTTACGGCGGCTTTTTTGGCGGTGGCCTTGGGGTTCTGCTGATGGCGCTGATGGGCCAGCTGCGCATGGGCTCCAGTCTGCAGCAACATGCCATCAAGTTGTATCTGTCGATGCTGGCCAGCGGTGCCACTATAGTGGTGTATTCCGTGTCGGGGCTGGTGTACTGGCATGAGGCGCTGCTGCTGGCGCTGGGTTATCTGCTTGGCGGCAAGCTGGGTGCCCGGGTGCTGGAATGGATAAAGCCCCGCCTGCTGGCCTGGGGCATTGTCGCCTTTGGTATGGCGTTGAGCGGGTATTATTTTATTCGTTTTTACACCCCCTTCGGGGAGCTGTAATGGATACGCAATGTGAAGCATCAGTGCGGTTACGCTCCGCCGACACGCTTCGGGCCCATCCCTGGGACGCTCGGCAAATGTCATCCATGACATTTGACGGTCGGCTTCGGCAATCCCCACTGCTGCTTCATTAAACATTGGCGTTGACTGTATGCATGTCCGTTGCAATTACAAAAAAGCCCGCGAATCTCGCGGGCTTTTACTTCCGGCTTTCAGCTTCAGGCTTCCAGCTGTTTTGTCCGTGCTTATTGCTCGAACATGGCGGAGATGGACTCTTCGTTGCTGATGCGACGAATGGCCTCGGCCATCATGGGCGACAGGGTCAGTTGCTTGACCTTGCTGATGGCCTTGATTTCATCGCTCAGGGGCACGGAGTCGGTGATGATGACTTCATCGATTACTGAGTCCTTGATGTTCTGGGCGGCGTTGCCGGAGAACACGGCATGGGTGGCATAGGCAAATACGCGCTTGGCACCACGGTTTTTCAGCGCTTCAGCGGCCTTGCACAGGGTGCCGCCGGTGTCGATCATGTCGTCGACGATCACGCAGTCACGGCCTTCCACGTCACCGATAAGGTGCATTACCTGAGACACGTTGGCGCGGGGGCGGCGCTTGTCGATAATGGCGATATCGGTTTCGTCCAGCAGTTTGGCCACGGCACGGGCACGCACCACACCACCAATGTCGGGAGACACCACAACGGCATCCTGCAGGCCTTTGGCTTTCATGTCTTCCAGCAGTACCGGGGTACCGAATACGTTGTCTACCGGCACGTCAAAGAAGCCCTGAATCTGCTCGGCGTGCAGATCTACGGTGAGTACTCTGTCTACACCCACGCTGGACAGGAAGTCGGCCACTACCTTGGCAGTGATCGGCACCCGGGCAGAACGCACACGGCGATCCTGACGAGCGTAGCCGAAGTAGGGAATGACAGCGGTAATACGACCGGCAGAGGCCCGACGCAGGGCGTCGACCATGACGATAAGCTCCATCAGGTTGTCGTTGGTGGGCGCACAGGTGGACTGGATGATGAAGACATCGCCGCCGCGTACATTTTCGTTGATTTGTACGCTGATCTCACCATCGCTGAAACGGCCAACATCGGCAGCACTCAGTTTGATGAAAAGACGATCGGCGATACGTTGGGCGAGTTCCGGCGTTGCATTACCAGCAAACAGCTTCATGTCGGGCACGGTTTAAAACCTCGGGGTTGCTTCGTGGGTGGTGGTTTCGGAATTTTAGTCTGGTTCGGAACGCCAGTCAGGGTGTTGAATGAGAGCATTCAACGGTGAGCCGGCCATTGGCCGTGTCGTCCTGCTGGCGACCGCCGGCAGCGAACTGACCCTTGGGATAAGGGAGAAAACGAGCCCACCCCGTTTTCATGCCATCGCTGCCTGATTCTGTCTTGTTCACGGGTTATTGACGGTTGCTTACAGGGCCTTGATTGCCGTAAGCAAAGGAGACTGGTTGCAGCCTTTGGCAACAAACCCCACTGTGCCTGCCGGCGCATTTTCAAGCGCATTTTCAGCTGCTTTCCGGCTGTCAAAGGTGCCGAAAACACACGCACCTGTGCCCGTCATTCGTGACGGCGCATATTCTAGCAACCAGCTCAGAAGTTTGGCAACCTCGGGGTGTCGCTTTTTAACCAGTGCTTCGCAGTCGTTTTGCCAGGGTGAGTTAAGGCGCTGTTCGAGGCTCATTACCGGACTGTTACGGGGCAGTTCAGGATCGGTAAAAACAGCCGGTGTCGACACTTCCACCCCCGGGTTCAGCACCAGATACCAGGGCTCGGGTGGCGCCGCATCGGTAAAAATATCGCCCACCCCTTCGGCAAAAGCGGCGCGGCCATGCACAAACACCGGCACGTCTGCACCCAGCTGAAGTCCCAGGCTTGCCAGCTCGTCATTACCAAGACCCAGCTGCCATAACCGGTTCAGCCCCACCAGGGTGGTAGCGGCATCGCTGGAGCCGCCGCCCAGTCCACCGCCCATGGGCAGCCGCTTGGTGAGGGTAATATGTGCGCCTTTATGGCTGCCGGTGTGTGCCTGCAGCAGGCGCGCGGCTTTTATGATGAGGTTACTCTCGGGTGCGACGCCGTGCAGCTCAGGAGACAAGGTCAGCTCATCGGCGGTTTCAAAGCCGAGCTCATCGCCAAAGTCCACAAACTGAAACAGGGTCTGCAGGTTGTGGTAGCCATCATCACGGCGACCGGTAATGTACAGAAACAGGTTGAGCTTGGCCGGGGCGGGCAGGCATATCATGGGTTCAGCTCCCAGCGGCTGACTGCCAGCTTTAGGGTAGTGGTGTTGTGGCTCAGCTCCAGCCGGCTGGGCAGCCAGAGCCGGTCTATTTGGGTATACCCCAGATAGCGCAGCTGCCAGCCATGAGACTGTACTTGTGCCGGGCGGCCATCGGCATCAAAACTGACGGTGTCGGCATCGCCGGGCATGCCTTTTATCCAGTCGGCCAGCTGTTCCACCGGCAGATCCCAGCCGGTAAGGGCATACACCAGATCCCGGGCATTGCTGGCGGTGTGGCGCTGGCCTTCGCTGTCGATCAGTTCAATACGGCCATTGCGCCGGCTGAGATCAAATACCCGTTTGCCCACCACATTGGTGAGATTAAGGCGGTAATCGTCACTGTTATTGCGCCAGAACAGGCTCAGGCTGCCGCGCTCGTCGGGGGTGATGATGCCGAGTTTGGCCGCCAGCTGCCAGTTTTCCAGCTCACTCAGCTGTTGCTTCTGAGCCAGCCAGGAACCTGCCGGCGCCTGTTCGGCCCGGTAGGCACAGCCGGAAACCAGCAACAAGCCAATAAAAATCAATACAGTACGCACGTAAGGCACCCCGCTGAAAAAAGAGAAAGCCAGTATAAGGGCAAGGCCGGTGACTTTTAAAGATTTGGCCTTTCTCGTACAATAGACGGCTAATCGAAAAACGATGTGAGCCGCATAAAATCCTCATGAGCCTGCTGGTACTGGGAATCAATCATAAGACAGCGTCCGTCGCCCTGCGCGAGCGGGTGGCGTTTGGCCCTGATCTTGCCCCTCGGGCACTGCAGGAGCTGATGAGCGCGCCCGGCGTGGCAGAAACCGTGATCCTGTCTACCTGCAACCGCACCGAGCTGTATTGCAGCCTGAGTGAGGGCGGCGACAGTGACGTGGTGCGCCACTGGCTGCAGCAGTTTCACAATCTTGACGAAGACGAACTCACTGCCTGCCTGTATCAGCATCAGGGTGAAGAGGCCATTCGCCATTTAATGCGAGTGGCTTGCGGGCTGGATTCTCTGGTGCTGGGCGAGCCGCAGATACTGGGGCAGATCAAGCAGGCCTATAGTCAGTCCCATCAGGCGGGCAGCCTGAAAGGCCTGCTGGAGCGGCTGTTTCAGAAGTCATTTTCTGTCGCCAAACGGGTACGCACTGAAACCGACATTGGTGCCAGTGCCGTGTCGGTGGCCTTTGCCGCCGTCAGTCTGGCCAAGCGTATATTCTCGGATCTGGGCCGCACCAAGGTGCTGCTGGTGGGCGCCGGTGAAACGGTCGAACTGGTGGCCCGGCACCTGCGTGAGCAATCGGTCACTCAAATGATGGTGGCCAACCGTACTCTGGAGCGGGCTCAGAACCTGGCGCAGGAATTTGAAGCCGAGGTGATGACGCTTGAGCAGATCCCCGACTTTTTGCCTCAGGCCGACATAGTGATCAGCTCCACCGCCAGCCCCCTGCCCATTATCGGCAAAGGCATGGTGGAGCGGGCGCTCAAGGCCCGCCGGCACAAGCCCATTCTGCTGGTGGACATTGCCGTACCCCGGGACATTGAGCCCGAGGTGGATGAACTGAACGACGCCTACCTTTATACCGTGGACGATCTGCAGGGCATCATCGAGCAGAATATGGAAGCCCGCAAACGGGCCGCGGCTCAGGCCGAGCGCATTATTCTGGAAGAGCGGGATCAGTTTATGGCCTGGTACCGCTCGCTGCACTCGGTGGATCTGATCCGCCATTACCGCGCTCAGGCCGAGGCGGTGCGCGAGCAGGAGCTGGCCCGGGCATTGCAGGCGCTGGCCCAGGGCGAAGACGCCACCCAGGTGGTGCAGCAGCTGACCCGCCGGCTGACCAACAAGCTTATTCATACTCCCACCCAGGCCCTGAGTCAGGCCGGCAAAGACGGCGATCAGGACATGCTGGCGGTGCTGTCCCGCAGCCTGGGCATCAGCCGGCCCTGACCGGCACAACCGCGAGACGCTGATGAACGAATCCGTACTGAAAAAACTGGAAGGCCTGGAAGAGCGCTACCAGGAAGTGCAGGCGCTGCTGGGCGAGGCCTCGGTAATCAACAACCAGGATCAATATCGCGCCCTGACCCGGGAATATGCTCAGCTGGAAGACGTGGTGGCCTGTTTTCAGCGTTACCGCCGGGCCGAGGAGAATCTGGCCGAGGCCAAAGAAATGCTGGCGGAAGACGACGCCGAAATGAAAGCCATGGCAAAGGAAGAAATCGACAGCGCCGAAGCCGCCATCGAGACCCTGAGCCAGGAGCTGCAGATTTTGCTGCTGCCCAAGGATCCGCGCGACGATAACAACTGCTTTCTGGAAATTCGCGCCGGGGCCGGCGGCGACGAGGCGGCCATTTTTGCCGGCGACTTGTTCCGTATGTACAGCCGCTATGCCGAGACTCAGCGCTGGCGGGTGGAAATTGTCAGCGCCAGCGAGGGCGAGCACGGCGGCTTCAAGGAGATCATTGCCCGCATTGAGGGCAGCGGCGTGTACGGTCAGCTCAAGTTCGAGTCTGGCGGTCACCGGGTGCAGCGGGTGCCGGAAACCGAATCTCAGGGCCGCATTCATACCTCTGCCTGCACGGTGGCGGTGATGCCGGAAATTCCCGAGGCCGAGGCCCCGGAGATCAATCCGGCGGATCTCAAGGTAGACACCTTCCGCGCCTCCGGTGCCGGTGGTCAGCACGTTAACAAAACCGACTCTGCCATTCGTATTACTCACTTGCCCACCGGCATGGTGGTGGAATGTCAGGACGAACGCTCCCAGCACAAGAACCGGGCCAAGGCTATGGCGGTGCTGGCCTCGCGTCTGGCTCAGGCCGAGCAGGACAAGCGCCACGCCGAAGAGCAGAGCACCCGCCGCAACCTGCTGGGCAGCGGTGATCGCTCCGATCGCATTCGCACCTACAACTACCCGCAGGGCCGGGTGTCGGACCACCGCATCAACCTGACTCTGTACCGGCTGAGTGAAGTGCTGGAAGGCCAGCTCGATATGCTCACCCAGCCCATTTTGCAGGAGCACCAGGCCGATTTGCTTGCCGCCCTGGCGGGACAATAATGCGCCTGAGCGAACTGCGCGCTCAACTGCGCGAACAACTGGCCGGCGGCGAATCCCCGGCGCTGGATGCGGACGTGCTGCTGTGCCATGTGCTGAACAAGCCCCGCAGCTTTCTGCTGGCCTGGCCCGAGTTTGAGGTGTCTGCCGGGCAGAAGGCCGAGCTGGCCGAGCTTATTCGCCGTCGCCAGCAGGGCGAGCCGGTGGCTCATCTTACCGGCCAGCGGGAGTTCTGGAGCCTGATGCTGGACGTCTCTCCGGAAACACTGATCCCAAGGCCCGACACCGAAACACTGGTTGAAGCGGCGCTGGCACGCCTGCCCGAAAGGCCGGCACGGGTGGTGGATCTGGGCACCGGCACCGGTGCCATTGCGCTGTCCATTAAATGCGAGCGCCCTGACGATACCGTTATGGCGGTGGAGTTTAACCCGCAAGCCGCCGCTCTTGCCCGGCGCAATGCCGAGCAGCTGGATCTCGATGTGGAAGTGCGCCAGGGCAGCTGGTTTGAACCCCTCGCCGGCCTGACCTTTGACATGATAGTCTCCAATCCGCCCTATATTGATGCCGCCGATCCGCATCTGGCTCAGGGGGATGTGCGCTTTGAGCCGCTGTCGGCCCTGGTGGCCGACGATCAGGGACTCGCTGATATTCGCCATATTGCCAGCCTGGCACCGGCCCACCTCTGTGCCGGCGGCTGGCTGCTGGTGGAGCACGGCTGGCAGCAAGGTGAGGCGGTGCAGTCCGTTTTTACCGACAATGGTTTTGAACAGGTCACAACGCTGCGCGACTACGGCGGGCAGGACAGAGTGACCCTGGGCCAGTGGCCCGGGAGGAAGCATGCTTGAAAGTAATATCAGTGAGCGCTGGCACAGCGACGAACCGCTGGATCTGATGACGCTGGCGCTAGATGTGGTGGAAAGCCTGGAAGGGCCGGCGGCCCGGGATGAAGCCGAGCGGGAGCTGTTTGCGCTGGAGCGGGCGCTGGCGGAAGAGCTGGAAGACATGATAGCCCCCCTGCATCTGCTGCCCTGTCTCTATGACGGACTGGGCTTTGCCGGCGACAGCGACACCTTTTTCTCCGTTGATAACTGCCTGATGAACCGGGTACTGGCCCGGCGGGAAGGTATTCCGGTGAGCCTCGGCATCCTGCTTATTCATCTGTGCCGGCGCTTTGGGGTGGATGCCGAAGGCATTAATTTTCCCGGCCATTTTCTTGTTCGTATGTGGTCGGAAGAAGAAGGGGCGGTGATCGACCCTTTCACCGGCCGGCAATTGCCCCGTCATGAAGTAGAGCTGTTGCTGCGGGGTGCCCGGGGCAACCTGGCCCGGCTGACACCGGAGCACCTTAAAGGCACCTCAGACACAGAAGTGCTGGTGCGGCTGCTGAACGTGACCAAGGCCGCCTATATCAATCAACAGCAGTTTGGCAAGGCGCTGGCCTGCAGCGAGCTGCTGCTGCGGCTCAAGCCCGACTGCCCCTTTGAGCGGCGGGACAGGGGCTTTTTGTATGAGCAGCTGGACTGCGGCAAACTGGCCGCCGACGACTTTGAATTCTTTATTGAGCACAGACCGGATGATCCCATTGCCGATGTGCTCAAAGCCCAGATAGCCGGCCTGGATCTCAGCCCCAAAACCCTTCACTAGGAAGCCGATATGAAAACCGTACACATCAATAACATTGCGGTCGCCAACAACAAGCCCATGGTGCTGTTTGGCGGCATCAACGTGCTGGAGTCCCGGGATCTGGCCATGCAGGCCTGCGAGCACTATGTAAAGGTGACCGAAAAGCTGGGCATTCCCTATGTGTTCAAGGCCAGCTGGGACAAGGCCAACCGCTCTTCCATTCATTCCTTCCGTGGTCCGGGTCTGGAAGAAGGCATGAAGCTGCTGCAGGAAGTAAAAGACACCTTTAAGGTGCCGGTGATCACCGACTTGCACGAGCCCCATCAGGCGGCAACCGTGGCCGAGGTGGCAGACGTGATCCAGCTGCCGGCCTTTCTGGCCCGCCAGACCGATCTGGTGCAGGCCATGGCCGACACCGGCCGGGTGATTAACATCAAAAAGCCCCAGTTCCTCAGCCCGGGGCAGATGAAAAACATTACCGACAAGTTTATTGAATGCGGCAATGACCAGCTTATTCTGTGCGAGCGGGGCAGTAACTTTGGTTACGACAACCTGGTGGTGGACATGCTCGGCTTTGGCGTAATGAAAAAGGCTACGAATGACGCCCCTATCATCTTTGATGTGACTCACGCCCTGCAGTGCCGGGATCCTTTGGGTGAAGCGTCCGGCGGTCGTCGTGAACAGGTGCTGGATCTGGCCCGGGCCGGCCTGTCTACCGGTCTGGCCGGTCTCTTCCTGGAGTCTCACCCGGATCCGAGCAAGGCCCGCTGTGACGGCCCCAGCGCCCTGCCACTCGACAAACTCGAGCCCTTCCTGACCCAGCTCAAGGCGCTGGATGACTTGATCAAGAGTTTTGAGCCCCTGAATATTCGGTAATCTTCACAACCCCACCCTGACCCTCCCCTTGAAAAGGGGAGGGAATAAAGCTGTAAGCGAGAAGCTTAAAGTTGTCCGGCTGGGTTTGCAGGTATACAGCCGAGCTTGCCAGCTCGGCTTTTTTGTTATTCCTGCACAGGGGGCGGAAAGGTTTTTTCTTACAGCTGGACTGGCCCGAGAAAAGTAGACACCTTCATTTAATGAGAAGGTGTTATGAAATACAAACCCCGCCGTCGCTTTAGCGACACATTCAAACGTGAGGCCGTCGAGGCCTCGCTGTCTACCACCAAGACACAAGCTCAGTTTGCTGACAAACTTGGTGTTCATCCATCCCAATTACAGCGCTGGCGTAGAGAGTGGATCATGGCCAAAAAAGCATCTGATAAAGCAGTTGAAAACACCGGACCAGAAAAAAGCTTGCAGGATCTGGAGCGTGAAAATGCTCGACTGAAGAAGCTGCTTGAACGAAAAGAGCTGGAGAGCGAAATCCTAAAAAAGGCGCAAGAGTACTTCGCCAAGCACAGCAAGTAAGGTTTGCCTTTATCGAGGCCCAACGAAGTCAACGCTGGCGGGTCTCGATAATGTGTGAAGTACTCAATGTGTCACGAGCGGGATATTATCGTTGGCGAGCACGTCAGCATACTCCGGGAGAGCGTGCCATCAAGCGACAAACTCTGAAAACCTTCCTGCTCGAGCGAGCCAGGCAACTGAAGAATGTGCCGGGATATCGGAAGCTATGGCTGGACGCGCGGGATGCCGGATTCTGTTGTGGTAAAAATCAGGTGCAGCGGTTGCTACGAGACGCTGGTTATCGTTCATGCACGGCTCCTAAAGCAGGATATCAAAAGCCAGCATCATCCTTGCCTGTGTTGCCGAATCTGCTGAATCGCCAGTTCTCGGTGGGGTCAGCGAACCGAGTTTGGGTATCAGATATCACCCAAATCCGGTGCAGTGAAGGCTGGCTCTACATTGCTGCAGTCCTGGACCTGGGCACACGCCGCGTGGTGGGCCGAGCCATGGGTGCGATCAATAGCGCTCAGCTGGTGCTGGAGGCCCTTGAGCAGGCGTGGCAACAACAGCAGCCAGATGGGAAACAGCTGCTGTTTCACTCAGACCAAGGCAGCCAGTATCGGAGCGAAGAGGTGATGCGTTGGCTCAATAAACGGGGAATTACCATCAGCATGTCACGCCGAGGTAACTGCTGGGACAACGCCTGTTCGGAAAGCTTCTTCGCGCTGCTCAAGAAGGAGTGGACTCGCCCTCTGGGAATGCTCGGAAGAGACGAAATGGCAGATGAAGTCCGGTATTATACGGACGAGTATTACCCGAAAGTGCGGCGCCACATGGCGCTGGGAGGAATAACTCCCAATGCCTACGCAGCGGCCGCTTAACTTAAGTGTCTACTTTATCGGGGCCACTCCACACTCCACACTTATAGCTTATAGCTTATAGCTTATAGCTTATAGCTTATAGCTTACGGCTTACAGCTTGCTTAAGTCATTTGCGTTGGCCCGTCGGGGTCTTCCGGCGGTTCGTCCGAACTCATTTTCTGCAATATTTTTCCCAGCTCCATGGGCAGGGGAAACACCACGATTTTGCTGTTGTCGCTGCTGATCTCGGTGAGGGTCTGCAGATAGCGCAGCTGAATGGCTTCCGGCTGTTGCCCCAGCATGCGGGCCGCTTCCAGCAGTTGTTTTGAGGCCTCCAGCTCACCGGTGGCGTGGATCACCTTGGCCCGGCGGGATCGCTCCGCCTCGGCCTGCCGGGCAATGGCCCGAATCATGGACTCGTCAAGATCCACATGCTTGATCTCCACCGCCGATACCTTGATGCCCCAGTTATCGGTGCTTTGATCCAGAATGCGCTGCAGATCCGCATTTAAGGTGTCCCGGGCGGAGAGGATCTCGTCCAGCTCATGTTGCCCCAGCACAGAGCGCATTGTGGTCTGGGCCAGCTGACTGGTGGCCTCCAGATAATTCTCTACGTTAATGATCGCCTTTTGCGGATCCAGCACGCGAAAATACAGCACGGCGTTTACCCGCACGGTCACGTTATCCTTTGAGATCAGATCCTGAGAGGGAATATCCATGGTCACAATACGCAGATCCACCCGCACCATCTGTTGCACAAAGGGGAGCAGAATAATAAAGCCGGGTCCTTTTACCTTGTAAAAACGCCCCAGCAGAAACACCACGCCCCGCTCGTATTCCCGAAGAATGCGGAACATGCTGGCAAACAGCATGACCAGCAGAATAACGATCAACAGCTGAAAATAAATAAAATCAATGATCATGCTTCGGCCTCCTGTATCGGTGTTACCTCTACCACCAGATCGTGCACCGCCACCACCACCACGGCGCTGTCGGCGGCAATCCGGCTGTGGCTGTGCGCCTGCCAGCGTTCGCCCTGCAGCAATACGGTGCCGTCGGGATCCAGCGCCGTTATTGTTCTGGCCTGCTCGCCAATCATGGCCGCCGCCCCCGAGACAGGAGCCGCCCGACGCTGTTTTACGATCAAGCGCACCACTACAAGCACCAGGCTGAGGGAGACAAGGGTAAAGGCGGCAATAAAGGGCCAGGCCACGCGAAAGGCCTGATCGGGTGTGTCGAACAGCAGCACAGAGCCAATCACAAAGGCCACCAGACCACCGCCGCCAAGAATGCCAAAACTGGGGGACAGGCCTTCCGCTACCATCAGCGCCAGCCCCAACGCCAGCAACCCCAGCCCCACCATATTAAAGGGCAGCATTTGCAGCGATAGCATGGCCAGCAGCAGGCAGATGGCACCAATCACGCCCGACACGCCAAAGCCCGGGCTGTAAAACTCCAGCAGCAGACCATAAACGCCCACCAGCATCAGCAGGTAGGCGATATTGGGGTTGCTGATGGTAATAATAAACTGCTGCCGCCAGTCGGGCCGGCGCTGTTCGGCAATCAGTCCGGAGGTGGCCAGGGTAAGGGTGTCGTTTTTAAGGAAGACTTCGCGACCGTCGAGCTGCTGCAGCAGTTCGGCAATATCACTGGCCACCAGCTCAATCACCTTCTGCTCCAGTGCCTCGGGGGCGGTGAGGGTGGCGGCGTTGCGCACTGCCTGCTCGGCCCACTCCACATTGCGGCCGCGCAGCTGGGCCAGGCTGCGCAGATAGGCGATGGCATCGTTAAGGGACTTGCGCTCCATGGCGCTACCGGCAGGCGGACTGCTGCCATCCTTTTCTTCGTCTTTATCCGCCTCGCCGGCTGGTGGCGTGCCGGCGGGCATCATCTGTACCGGGGTGGCGGCCCCCAGGTGAGTGCCCGGGGCCATGGCGGCCACATGGCTGGCATAAAGAATATAAGTACCGGCAGAGGCGGCCCGGGCACCGCCGGGCGAGACATAAACCACCACGGGCATACTGGACTCCAGCATGGCACTGATAATATCGCGGGTGGCGCTGTACAGGCCGCCGGGGGTGTCCATGGTCAGCAGCACCAGCGCCGGGCGTTCACTCTGGGCCTGATTAATCTCGGTCACCAGATAGTCGGAAATGCCGGGGCCTATGGCCCCCTTGATATCGAGCTGCCAGTAACGCTCCTCGGCCGGCACCATAACGCTGACCAGCAGCAGCCACCATGCCCACCAGCCTGTTCGCCACGTCATGCTGCCTCCTTTTGTACACATTTAAAGCGTAGCTGTTAGCTTATTATTTAAACAGTTGGAGTGGGCAGGATGGCGTAGCTGTAGCTACCGCTTTAGCCGGCAGGGCCTGTGCAACAGGCCTTTAATGCGCTTACCATACTTGCCCGCAATACAAGGATAAGGAACAATTGATGACGATAAGAACTGCAATCAAGGGCGATCTTGCGGCGGTCTATGGCCTGGAGTGCGCCGCTTTTGGCAGCCACGGCTACCCTGACTTTTTTCTGCGCCAGGCCTGGGATCTGTGGCCGGGCTCGTTATTGGTGGCAGAAAGTGAAAGTGAGCTGCTGGGCTATGTGCTGGCGGGCCGGGGCGAAAGCGCCACCGAGGGCTGGATCTTGTCGCTGGCAGTAACACCGGCGGCACAGGGTAGAGGGTTGGGTCGGCAACTGCTGCAGGCGGCGGTCGCCGTACTGGAAGAGCAGGGCTGCGCGCGCATTAAACTGACGGTATTGCCCGACAACCCGGCCCTGCAGCTTTACCAACGCCTCGGCTTTGCCGAAGCCGGCCGTGAAAACGATTACTTCGGCCCCGGCGAGCCAAGGCTGTTGATGGTGAGAGGTTAAGCTCTGGCTGCCTGCTCCAGGCTGCGCCAGTCGCTGAACAGGTGCACAGGATCACACACCTTGCGCATGGCGTGCAGGGCGGTGGCGTAGCCCAGCTGCAGGCCAAACAGGCGCACGCCCAGGGCTTCCTTGCCGTGTTCCACCTGAGCCTGCAGCTCTCTGGAGACTTCAAACTCGCCGTCGCTCACCAGCAGAATATCCGCCTGCCGCCATTCCTGCTGCTGCAGCCGGGTGAGGGCGGCATTGAGCGGCGTGCTCACATCGGTGCCGCCACTGAAGGAGCCGCGCAGCATGTCGAGCAGCTCGGGCAGGGTCAGGGTCTGATTGTCGAGCACCAGCAGCTCGCCGGCGCCACCAAAGAGATACACCAGACAGCCTCTTTGCTGCTTTTTGGCCATGCGCAGAGCTTCCAGTACCATGGCCTTGGACACCTGCTCCGCCAGGCCGTGCATGGAGGCGGACGTGTCCAGACACAGAATAATGGGGCCCAGCTGAGTGCCCTTGCCGTCACCTTCGCCCTTGCCCGCCCGGGGCAGGGGCCAGTCGTTGCCAGAGTCGATGGGCATCACCCCGGCCACGGCGTAGCTGAGCAGGCTCTGCTCGGCCCGGCGTGCGTGCCACAGCATATGCAAAGACGGATGCCCCAGCAGGGCCGCTTCCAGTGCCAGCATGCGGGACAGGTTATCGGAGCGGGTAATGCCCTGGGTTTCCATGGGAATGCCCGGCAGCCGCCGCTCTCTGGGACCGTTTTCCCGCGGGCTCATCATCTGCTGCAGCTGACTCAGGGTGGCGCTCTGCTCCGGATCCGGACGCTGCTGGCCCATGAGTTTAAGCAGTTTTTGTAACTCACGAATCTCCGCCACCCAGCGGGCCAGCCGCAGCAGATCAAACCAGGCGCGATCGCGCAGGTTGCCGCTGTCTTTATCGGTGCCGATGGCCGGTGCAATGCCGAATTCCTCGGCCACGTCATCCAGCGCCTGCCAAAGAGTGATGCGCTGCTGCCACTGCTCCGCCAGTCTGGTGAGGGCCTGCCGTGTGTGCCGGGCCCGGGCACGGCGCTCGGCCCGCTCGGCGGCAATGCCTAGTTGTTGCGTAAGCAAACCGGCGGTGGCCGGCCAGTCCAGCTCCACCTGCTCCAGCACCAGCAATATGTCCTGCACGATGGCCCGGGCCACGTCCGGGGTTTCCTTGCTGTATTCCAGCGCATTGGCGCGCACCAGTAGCTGACGAATGCGCCGCTCCGTGCTGGTGCTCAGCCAGTTGCCGGGGGCCGGCAGCCGGCCCTTGTCGAGCTCGCTCAGCATGGCCAGCACCCGGTTGGCCCGGGGCAGCAGGCTGCCCAGGGGGTGAGTGACCACCAGGCTGAACAGGCTGTCGGGCAGCTCGCTTAACGGCGCCAGGCCGGCGCTTTGGGCAGAGGCCATGTCAGCCTTCTACCGGCAGGTCGGCAAAGGCCTCACGCAGGGCCTGCAGCCGCTCATGCTGGCGGCTCAGGCCGGCCTGCTGCTGCTCCAGCTGAGCGCGGGCGCGCTCACCCAGCTCCGGGCTCAGCCACAGGTGCTGACGCAAACGCTGGCCCAGACCCTGTTGCTGGGTATCCAGCCAGGCCAGATAGTCCGCCAGCTCGTTAATGCGTTCATCCAGCTGGCGCAGACGCGAGGCCACGTGGCTGGCGGGCCAGGCCTTGGGCTGCAGGGCGCTGGGGCGTACATAATCTTCCAGCAGCGGCTGATATTGATCCAGGTTGCCGCCCAGGTTGCGAATTTCCTGCTCGGTAAATACCGAGTCGGGCAGCCGGGGCTGACGATAGAGCAGCTGGCCGCTTTCATTGCGCTTGTGGCGCTGGCCTTTGGCTTCGGTGACCGGCTGGCCCTGCTCGTCGAGATAAAGCTGATAGCCCTGCTCGTTGAGGGACGGCAGTACCGGATCGGCGTCCTGATCCAGCCGCTCCTGCCAGCTGTCTACCATATCGCTCACCAGCTGCGGACTGAAGCCCGGGTCGGCGGCAATGTGTTCGTGCAACCAGTCGGTGAGGCGGCCATGCTGATCCGGCTGCTGCCACAGGCAGTGGGGCAGCAGCCAGGCATCAAGCAGATCGGCCTGTGACTGACCGTTGCAGCAGGCCGACACCTTGAGCAGCTTGACCACCTTGCGCCAGCGCCGGTCCGAGACCGGAATTTCCTGCTCGGCGAGAAAACGGCGCAGGCTGTGCAGCAGGCGGATCAGCGCCGGCGACAAGGGCAGCTGTTCGGCTTGGCTGCGCAGATCGGCCAGTTCGGTGCTGGTCAGCTTCAGCTCGGCCGCCGGAGCCTGATAGTCACTGTTCAGGGTGAGCAGGCCGGTAAAGGCATCGTCGCCCACCGGGGCCACCTGAAAACGCAGCAGAAAACGGTCATAGAGGGCGTTCAGCTCGGCCCCTTCCGGCAGCTCGTTACTGGCGGCAATCACAGACACCAGCGGCACCGGCAGGCGCGCGTTGCCGTTATCGAACTGGCGCTCGTTCAGCAGGGTCAGCAGGCTGTTGAGAATGGCGCTGTTGGCCTTGAAGATTTCATCAATAAAGGCAATGGACGCCTCGGGCAGGTAGCCTTGCGTCTGGCGCAGGTAGCGGTCCTGCTCCAGCGCCTTGATGGACAGCGGGCCAAACAGCTCTTCCGGTACCGAGAAGCGGGTCAGCAGCCGTTCAAAATAGCTGCCGTCGTGCATCAGGGTGTGCAGCCGGCGCGACAGCTCGCTCTTGGCGGTGCCGGGCGGTCCCAGCAGCAGCAGGTGCTCGCCGGAAAGGGCCGCCAGCAGCGCCAGCCGGGCCGGGGTTTCCCGCTCCAGCAGGCCATGCTGCAGGTGTTCGATCAGTGCCGCAATGCGGTTTTTTGCGTCCATGTGCCAGACCTGTAAGTAATTTGTATTAAAAGCTTGGCAACATTGTACTTAAAAAGCCGAGTGTGACCAATGTCACGAAAACAATTCCAGGCAGCGAGCCCCGTTATAAAACACCCCCGCCAGGCCCATCAGCAACAGCAGCCAGGCGGAAAGCCGGCCAATCCGCTCGCCCTGTTTGCCCGCCATCCAGCGGCCGATAACCCAAATGTATAAAGACAGCACCAGCAGATCGAACAGCACCCACAGGCCGGACAGGATCAGCAGGCTGGCACCGGTATTGTGAGTAATGCTGATGAACTGAGGAAAAAACGCCACAAAGAACAATAGATCCTTGGGGTTGGAAATGCCGGTCCAGAATCCTCTGGCCACACCGCCGCTGCCGGCCTCAGCCGGGCCGCCCGCCGGGCCGGCCCGCAAATCCTGCCAGGCCGTTACGCCAATATAACCGGAGCCCGCCAGTGCCAGCCCGTATAACAGCGGCCCGGGCAGGGTGAGCAGGCCCGCTAGCATAAGGGAAGCCAGCATAATCAGCACCAGAGACGCAGCATTGGTGCCCAGCACAGTGGCAAAGGCCCGGCGCGGGCCATGACGGGCGGCGGTGCCGGTCACCAGGGCTACCACTGGGCCGGGAGTGAGCAACAGCAGAAGCACGGCACTGATGTAGGCCAGCAGCAGAGCAAGGTTCATATAAACAACCCGGTATCATCAATAAAATATGACGGCATTGTTGCTATGACCGCCGTGCTTGAAAAGCGGATAAAGCTGCCATTTAATGTGAGTAAAACTCAATATGGAGCCTGCCGTGTCCCTTCCGCCTCTCTATGCCTTACGCGCCTTTGAAGCCGCCGCCCGCCTGGGATCGTTCAGCAGGGCCGCCGCCAGCCTGCATGTGACCCCGGGGGCGGTAAGCCGGCATATTCGCACTCTGGAAGCCTGGTTTGGCTGTGAGCTGTTTGTGCGCAAAGGCCCCAGGGTGAACATTACCGCCGCCGGCAAGGTGCTGGCGGGCCAGCTGGGCGAAGGGTTTCAGCTGCTGGAAAAAGCCTGTCACGGCTTTCGCCGGCAGCAACAGGAGCTGCGGCTGAAGGCACCGTCCACCCTTACCATGCGCTGGCTGCTGCAGGTGCTGAGCGAGTTTCAGCAGCGCCACAAAACGCCGCTGGTACAAATAAGCAGTGTGTGGATGGATGTGGACGAGGTGGACTTCAGCCGGGAAGCCTTTGACTGCGCCATTTTGCTGGGCAAGGGCCAGTTCGGCCCGGGCACCCAAAGCCTGCCCTTGTTTGAAGAGTGGCTGATCCCCGTGTGTGCGCCGGCACTGCTGCCCCGGGCCCGGCAAAATCTGGCTGAGTGTGAGCTGATCCATCCTTCGCCGGACCGGCGCGACTGGCAGCGCTGGCTGGCTGCCACCGGCCGCAGCGAGCAGGTTGAGCTGTTCACCGGCAAGGTGTTCGACACCCTGGAGCAGGGCAGTCTGGCGGCTATCAGCGGTCATGGCGTGTCGGTAGGAGATCTGTTTCTCAGCCGGGAGGCAATCAACAGCGGCCTGCTGGCGCTGCCTTTTAACACGGCGGTGGCCACCGGCGACGGCTATTATCTGGTCTGGCCCGTCAACACGCGGTGCCGGCAGCAGATTGATCAGTTTTATGAATTTATTGTTAGCCGGCGGCCTGAAAAACTGCCCGACAATATAGCGCAGGTGCGGCTGAACTAACCCGGGGGCCGCCGCCGGCTTTCCGCTTTGCAGCAGTTATGCCAAAATGCGTTTTTACCGCAAGAATGAGGCCATTACATGTATCAGAGTTTGATCCGCAGTGAGCTGAACGAAGCCGCCGAGGTACTGAATCGCTTTCTGGCCGATGACGCCAATATTGCCGCCATTGAGCAGGCCGCCAAATTGCTGGCCGACAGCTTCAAGGCCGGTGGCAAGGTGCTGTCTTGCGGCAATGGCGGCTCTCATTGCGACGCCATGCACTTTGCCGAAGAGCTGACCGGCCGCTACCGGGAAAACCGCCCGGGTTACCCCGCCATTGCCATTTCCGATCCCAGCCATCTTTCCTGTGTGTCTAACGATTTTGGTTTTGAATTTGTGTTCTCCCGCTATCTGGAAGCGGTAGGCCGCCAGGGCGATGTGCTGCTGGGCTTATCCACCAGCGGCAACTCGGCCAATATTCTCAGGGCCATTGAAGTAGCCAGGGCCAACGGCATCAAAACCATTGCCCTTACCGGCAAAGACGGTGGCAAAATGGCCGGCCTGGCCGACGTGGAAATTCGTGTGCCGCACTTTGGCTATGCCGATCGCATTCAGGAAGTGCACATCAAGATCATTCATATTCTGATCCAGCTGGTTGAAAAGGAAATGGAGAACAAGTAACCGCCATGTGTGAACTGCTAGGGATGAGCGCCAACGTACCCACAGATATCTGCTTCAGCTTTACCGGCCTGATGCAGCGGGGCGGGCGTACCGGCCCCCATAAAGACGGCTGGGGCATTGTATTTTACGAAGGCAAGGGATTGCGTACCTTTAAGGATCCGCAGCCCTCCAGCCAGTCGCGTATTGCTCAGCTGGTGCAGGAATATCCGATCAAAAGTTGCTCCGTGGTCAGCCATATACGCCAGGCCAACCGGGGCGGCATTGCCCTGGAAAACACCCATCCCTTTACCCGTGAACAATGGGGCCGTTACTGGACCTTTGCCCATAATGGCCAGCTGAGTGGCTATAACAAGCTGAAAACCGGCCGCCACAAGCCGGTGGGCGATACCGACAGCGAGCTGGCCTTTTGCTGGATATTGCACGAGCTGGAGCAGAAATATCCGCGCAAGCCCGGCAATATGGCGGCCATGTTCCGCTATGTGGCCACCCTGTGCGATCAACTGCGTGGTCTGGGTGTGTTCAATATGCTGCTCACCGACGGCGAATACCTGATGACTTACTGCAGCAATAATCTGCACTGGATCACCCGGCGCGCGCCCTTTGGCCCGGCCCGGCTCATTGACGAAGACGTGGAAATCGACTTTCAGAAAGAAACCACCCCCAACGACATTGTGACCGTGATCGCCACTCAACCGCTGACCAATAACGAGCAATGGCACAAAATGCAGCCAGGAGAATACAACCTGTTCTGGCTGGGCGAGCGGGTGGCTGGTAACGGCGAAAATCCCACGCCTTAAGGCTTATTAGCTAAGCTTTGTGCAGAAAGTTTGCATGAGGCTTGCCATGACAGCTATATCTCCGCTTGAACCCCACCGGCTTTATCGCGCCTGCGATGAAGCTCTGTTCAGTTTTGCTACCACAGACGAACTCAGCGACAGCGGTGCCCTGGTTGGGCAGGAGCAGTTGCTTGAGGCGCTGGCGTTTGGCACCGGTATTCGCCGTCAGGGCTTTAATATTTATATGATGGCGCCGGAAAGCTGTAACCGGCATACCCTGATTAACCGCTTTCTTCGTGGCCGGGCCGAAAGTGAAATCGTGCCCGCCGACTGGTGCTATGTGCACGGTTTTGAAGATTCGATAAAGCCCGGGCTGCTGCGTCTGCCGGCGGGAGTGGGGCGGCGCTTTCGTGCCAGTCTGGATCGGCTGGTGGATGAATTGCTGCAGGCCATTCCGGCTATTTTTCAGGCAGAAGAATACCAGAGCCGGGTGGATGAGCTGAATCAGCAGCTGGCCGAGCGTCAGACCACGGCCATCAATGAAATCAAGGCTCTGGCAGCAGCCGAAAAGGTGACGCTGATTAAAACGCCCACCGGATTTAACCTGGTACCCGGTTATAACGATGACGTAATGAGTGCCCGGCAATTTGAACAGTTACCCGAGGCAGAACGGATGGCGCTGGAACAGGCCATTGAACGGGTAGAGGCTCGCTTGCAGGCGGTGTTGCAGCAGTTTCCTCAATGGAAGCGGGAAACCCAGCAGCATATACAGTGGCTGAATGAAGAGATGCTGGTATTTGCCGTTGGCAGCCTGATTGATGAGCTGCGCGCTGAATATGCAGGCTGCGAGCCGGTTATTCAGCATCTGGAAGCCATTCAGCAGGACTTGTCGGGCAATGTGAACCTGCTGCTGACCCATATGCGTGAAGGTGAGCTGCCGGCAGCTCTGCTGACCCGCTACCGGCTGAATTTGCTGGTAGATCATGCCGACACTCAGGGTGCGCCGGTGGTCTATGAAGACTGGCCCAATCTGGCGCGATTAATGGGCCGGGTGGAGCATCATGTGGAGCAGGGGGCGCTGTTAACCGACTTCACGCTGATCCGTGCCGGTGCCTTGCACAGAGCCAACGGCGGTTATCTTATTCTGGATGTGCATCGCTTGCTGCAGCAGCCCATGGTGTGGGAGATCTTTAAACGGGCGCTTTATGCCAGGGAGATCCGTATTGAATCACCGGAGCATGTCTATGGTCTGGCCAGCACTGTGAGCCTGGAGCCCCAGCCGGTGCCGCTGGATCTTAAAGTGATCCTGGTAGGTGACCGGCGGTTTTATTATTTGCTGGCGGCCCATGATCCTGACTTTGGCAAGCTGTTCAAGGTGCAGGCGGATTACAACGATGACATAGAAGTGAGTAATGAAAACCTGCAGCGCTATGCCCGTTTTATTGGCTGGCTGGCCCGTCAGCAGGATCTGCGTCCGCTTACCCGCTGCGGTGTGGCCCGTGTCATTGAATATGCCGGCCGGCTGGCCAGTGATCAGCAGCGGCTGTCGGCCCTGACCGAGCATCTGACCGATTTACTGCAGGAAGCCAACTATCTGAGTGAAAGTCACGGCCAGCCTCATATAAATGGTGAGGCGGTGGAGCGAGCACAAATAGCCGCCCGCATGCGGGCGGCGCGTATTCACAGGCGCATGGAAGAGTCGATTCTGCGGGGCAGCAAACTGATTGATACCGAAGGCACAGTGGTGGGGCAGGTAAATGGTCTGACGGTGCTGGATCTGGGTAATTACCGTTTTGGTCAGCCGGCGCGCATTACCGCCACCGCCAGGCTGGGTACAGGAGCTGTGCTCGATATTGAACGGGAAGTAAAACTAAGCGGTGCCGTGCATGCTAAGGCCATATTGATTTTATCGCGTTTTTTAAGTCAGCGTTATGCCGCCGAAGGGCCCATGCCGGTATCTGCCAGCCTCGCCTTTGAGCAGTCTTACGGCATGATAGAAGGTGACAGCGCGTCCATTGCCGAGTGTTGCGCGCTGATTTCTGCCATGGGTGAGGTGCCCGTTAATCAGGCGCTGGCAGTGACCGGCTCCATTAACCAGTTTGGCCGGGTACAGCCCATTGGCGGCGTCAATGAAAAAATTGAAGGCTTTTTTGAGGTGTGCCGGGCGCGGGGGCTGGCCCGCGGGCAGGGGGTGATTATTCCTGCCGCCAATCTGGATAATCTGATGCTGAGCCAGGAAGTTCGCCAGGCAGTCGCACAAGGGCTGTTTTATATTTATGCCGTCAGCGAGCTGGATGAAGCACTGGCGCTGCTTACCGGCATCAGCGCCGGCAAGCCCGGCAAAAACGGCCAATATCCTGCCAGCTCGGTCAATGGCCGGGTACAGCAGCGGCTGGCACGGCTGGCAAAGGTGCAGAATAAGCTGCAGGCTCAGTCAGATAATAAGGAGCAGATATAAAAAAAGAATGCCAAGGCATTCTTTTTTATTCAGTGTTGTGAGCGGCTCAGTCGCCGGCATGACCCTGCGGCGGCAGGGGGGTACCGTCGAGCCAGGCCCGGCCGTCTTTCATGGCCAGCCGGCCGTCGCAGAACCAGCGCACTGCCAGCGGATAAATGGCGTGCTCCTGCACTTGCACCCGCTCGGCCACGGCGGCGGCGTCGTCTTCGGCAAATACCGGCACCCGGGCCTGTAACACCACGGGGCCGCCGTCCAGCTCTTCGGTAACAAAGTGCACGCTGCAGCCATGCTCGGCGTCGCCGGCATCAATGGCCCGCTGATGCGTGTTCAGACCCTGATATTTGGGCAGCAGAGACGGATGGATATTGAGCATGCGCCCGGCATAGTGGCGCACAAAGCCGGGAGTGAGAATGCGCATAAAGCCGGCCAGCACCAGCAAGTCGGGCTGGTGGCTGTCTATCAGCGCCATCAAATCGGCATCAAAGCGTTCCCGCTCGGCATAGTCCTTGCCCGGCAGCACCGCCGTGGCCACGCCGGCGGCGCGGGCCCGCTCCAGGCCATAGGCGTCGGCCTTGTTGCTGATCACCGCTACCACACTGCCATTCAGGCGGCGGTTAGCCGCCTGATCAAGCAAGCTTTGCAGGTTGCTGCCGTTGCCGGAGATCAGCACCACTATGCGGTTCATTTAATCTCGACCTGCTCTTCGCCCTCGGCGGCCTGTTCAATGTGGCCGATCACCCAGGCGTTTTCGCCGGCGTTCTGCATAAACTTCACGGCGGCGTCGGCCTGCTCGGCGGGCAGGGCAATCACCATACCCACACCACAGTTGAAGGTGCGATACATTTCATGGGTTTCCACATTGCCGGCCTGCTGCAGCCAGGCGAACACTTCCGGCCATTGCCAGCTGGCGCCGTCTATCACCGCCTTGGCACCTTCGGGCAGCACGCGGGGAATGTTTTCCCAGAAGCCGCCGCCGGTAATGTGGCTGAGGGCATGAATGTCGAACTGCTTGATAAGCTCCAGCGCCGGCTTTACATAGATGCGGGTAGGGGCCATCAGGGCATCGGCCAGGGTGGCGTTGCCCAGGGGCTGGTTGAGGTCGGCCTGGCTTACTTCCAGAATTTTGCGGATCAGGGAATAGCCGTTGGAGTGCGGGCCGCTTGAGCCCAGGGCGATCAGGGCGTTGCCGGCGGCCACCTTGGTGCCGTCGATAATGCCGCTTTTTTCTACCACACCCACACAAAAGCCTGCCAGATCATAGTCGCCGGCTTCATACATGCCGGGCATTTCCGCGGTTTCACCACCAATCAGGGCACAGCCGCTCAGCTCACAGCCTTCGCCAATGCCGGTCACCACGTCGGCGGCGGTGTCTACATCCAGCTTGCCGGTGGCGTAATAGTCGAGAAAGAACAGCGGCTCGGCACCCTGCACAATCAGATCGTTCACGCACATGGCCACCAGATCGATGCCCACGCCCTGATGGCGCTTGAGATCAATGGCCAGGCGCAGCTTGGTGCCCACACCGTCGGTGCCGGCTACCAGCACCGGCTCTTTATAACCGGTGGGCAGCTGGCACAGGGCACCAAAGCCCCCGAGGCCGCCCATGACTTCCGGGCGCTGAGTGCGGCGGCTAACGCCTTTAATGCGTTCAACCAGGGCGTTGCCCGCGTCAATATCGACACCGGCGTCTTTATAGCTCAGGGGTTTGTTCTGCGTCACGTGTTGTTACCTTGTCATTGGTGTTTGGCCTGCGCGGTGCTCTTCGGCACCCTTGCCGGCCCGGGGGTATATGTTTCGCCGGCTATTCTAATTTAATGCGGGTGTCAGTGCCACTGGCAGCGGCAACAGATGGCGTAAGCAGCCGGCTCTGGGTTTGCTAAAATAAGTGCTGAAAGTCTGCCGTGGTTCACTATTTTATGCTAAAATTCCGCGGTTTTTTGATTCGTTATTCAGTGCGTCGGGAGAGTTGTCAATGAAAGTCGTTGAGGTTAAGCACCCTTTGGTGAAACACAAGCTGGGTCTGATGCGGGAAGCCGATATCAGCACCAAACGCTTTCGTGAACTGGCCAAGGAGGTTGGCAGCCTGCTGACCTATGAAGCCACTGCCGATTTTGAAACCGAAAAAACCACCATAGACGGCTGGACCGGCCCCACCGAGGTCGACAAGCTGAAAGGCAAAAAGGTCACGGTCGTGCCCATTCTGCGTGCCGGCCTGGGCATGATGGACGGCGTGCTCGAGCATATGCCCAGCGCCCGGGTGAGTGTGGTGGGGGTTTACCGGGATGAAGAAACCCTGCAGCCGGTGTCTTATTTCAGTAAGCTGGTCAGCCACATTGACGAACGCATGGCCCTGATAGTGGACCCCATGCTGGCCACCGGCGGCTCCATGATCGCCACCATAGACCTGCTCAAGCAAAACGGCTGCACTCACTTCAAGGTAATTGTACTGGTGGCGGCACCGGAAGGGGTGCAGGCGCTGGCCGAAGCTCACCCGGATGTGGAGCTGTATTGTGCTTCCGTGGATGAGCGGCTGGATGAGCACGGCTATATCATTCCTGGTCTCGGCGATGCCGGCGACAAGATTTTTGGTACCAAGTAAGCACGTAAAACCGGCAATGGCCGGTTTTTTTCTGTTATTTTTTGAGGTTAGCAGTTAATGAATTCCGCTGAACGCACCGAGCAGCTGGCATCCGGCCAGCCGGTGGTGAACACGCCCCTGCGCCAGGCCCTGGCCGGCTCCCAGATGTTGTTTGTGGCCTTTGGTGCCCTGGTGCTGATGCCGCTGATCACCGGCCTGGATCCAAACGTGGCGCTGTTTACCGCCGGTATCGGTACTCTGGTATTTCAGGTGTGCACCAGGCGCCAGATCCCGATTTTTCTGGCGTCTTCCTTTGCCTTTATTGCGCCCATTCTTTACGGCGTGCAAACCTGGGGCATTCCCGCCACCATGAGCGGCCTGATGGCGGCGGGCATTATGTATGTGCTGCTGAGCCAGCTGGTGCGCTGGCGCGGTACCGCCCTGTTAACCCGTTTGCTGCCGCCTGTGGTGGTGGGTCCGGTGATTATGGTGATTGGTCTGGGGCTGGCCCCCATGGCGGTCAACATGGCCATTGGCAAAAGCGGCGACGGCAGCGCCGTGCTGGTGGAGCACAACACGGCGCTGTGGCTGTCTTTGGCGTCTCTGATCACCACTTTGCTGGTGTCTACCCTGGCCAAAGGCGTATTCCGGCTGGTGCCCATTACCGCCGGTATTGCCGTGGGTTATGGCATGGCGCTGTTTATGGGCGTGGTCGACTTTTCTCCGGTGCGGGACGCGGCCTGGTTCTCAATGCCCAATTTTGTGGCACCTGAGTGGAACTGGCAGGCGGTACTGTTCATGATTCCGGTGGCCATCGCTCCCGCCATTGAACACATTGGCGATGTGCTGGCCATTGGCTCCGTGACCGGCAAGGACTATCTGAAAAAGCCCGGTCTGCACCGCACCCTGCTGGGCGACGGCCTGGCCACGGGCGCGGCTTCTCTGTTTGGCGGGCCGCCCAACACCACTTATTCCGAAGTGACCGGTGCCGTTATGCTGACCAAAAACTTCAACCCGGTGATCATGACCTGGGCCGCCGGCTTTGCCATTGCGCTGGCCTTTGTGGGCAAGTTCGGTGCCCTGATGCTGAGCATTCCGGTGCCGGTGATGGGCGGCATCATGATATTGCTGTTCGGCTCCATTGCCACCGTGGGCCTTAACAGTCTGATCAAGCATCAGGTGGATCTGTCGCAGGCACGCAATCTGTGCATAGTGGCGGTGATCCTGGTATTTGGTATTGGCGGCATGGCCTTTGGCATTGGTGAGTTCAGCCTGCAGGGCATCAGTTTGTGCGGCATTGTCGGCATTCTGCTGAACCTGGTGCTGCCCAAAGAGCGGCCCCATTGATTCTGGCATGCGCTTCGGTCAGTGGTTATCATAAGCGTCCTGTTTACGACAATGGCCCGGTTATGCTGAAACAACTGCTGCTGTCATTGATGCTGTTGTGTGTCTCCGCCACCGCAGCCGCATCGGTATTTGATGTGCAACTCGACGCCGCTCCTTACAGCCGAGAAAAGGCCCGGGAGCAGGCGGTTAACATTCTGCTGTCCCGCCTTGGAGGCAGTGCTGCCGCCGGCTCCTGGGTGGCGCAGGAAATTCTGAATGACTGGTCCCGCTATACCCTGAGCACATCAACCGCGGGGGGCTATACAGTGCAGTTTGCCGAAGCCGAGCTGAGCCCCCTGTTTCACAGTGCCGGCCTGAGCCTGTGGCGGGGCAAACGCCCGGCGGTTCTGGTATGGCAGGTGAATGACGGCCAGGCCAAAGACATGCCCGACACCAGCTGGCGCAAGGCATCACGTTATTATGCCATTCCGCTGCTCTGGCCTCTTTGGGATCTGCAGGAGCATATGCAGATTGATAAAACCGGCCTTCAGAACCTTGCTGAAGCCAGCCAGCGCTATGGCGCTGAAGTGTGGCTGGCGGTGCAGCAACAGGAGCATCGTCTGAACTGGCAGCTTTATCACAAAGACGCTGAGCAGCCTCTGACTCAGGGAGCTGCGGCGTCGGCAGAGCAAGTGCTTGCCGACGTGAATAACTACTGGGTAGCCCGGCAGGCTGCCATGGCCGAGACCCGACCAGATAACAGCGCGCCGGCGCAGGCACTGCAGGCTGGTGCCGATGCCCCCGGTGAACTCACCATAGTGGTAACCGGCCTGACACAGTTTGCCGATATGGTCCGTCTGGAGCAGCGACTGAGCGACCTTGATGGTGTGGCCGGTGTCTCTGTGCTGGACAGCGCCGGTGATCAGGCCCGTTTTCGGCTTGAGCTTGAGTCTGCTGCTGTCCGCCCGGTGCTGAGCCGGGCCGGACTGAGTGCCCTGGGTGAGCGCCGCTACCGGCTGGAGCGCACCGAGTGAACCGCGACGGCGACGAGGAACAGCAGCCAGCCCAGCTGGCGCTGGCGGTGCAGCTGCCCGATGATGAAACCTTTGCCAGTTTTTATCCGGGTGACAATGCCCAGCTGATCACCGCCCTTAAAAATGCCGCCGTGGGTCAGGGGGATGAAGTTATTTATCTCTGGGGGCAGCCCGGCTCGGGCCGCTCTCACTTGCTGCATGCGGCCTGCGCCGAGGTAAATGCCGCCGGCGAGGCGGCCACCTGCCTGCCTTTACAGTCTTACCAGCGTATGACGCCCAGCCTGCTGGAGGGCATGGAGCTGCTGCCCTTGGTGTGCCTGGATAATCTGGATGCCATTGCCGGCGTGGAAGAATGGGAGCGGGCGGTATTTAACTTCTTTAACCGCCGGCGGGAGCGGGCCGGTGGCAGCCTGGTGATCAGCGCCCCGGCACCGTCCCGCAATCTGGGGCTGAGCCTGCCGGATTTGGCCTCACGGCTGGACTGGGGCGTGGCCTATCAATTGAAAACCCTGGATGACGAAGGCAAGCTCAGTGCCCTGCAGTTGCGCGCCGAGCTGCGTGGCTTCAAGCTGCCCACCGATGTGGGCCGGCTGCTGCTGAGCCGGTTGTCCCGGGACATGAGCACGCTGCTTGCCGCTCTTGATCTGCTCGACAATGCCTCGTTTCAGGCCAGGCGCAAGCTAAGCCTGCCCTTCACCCGGGAAATACTGGGGCTTTAACGGCCCTTCGGGCCAGCTGTAAGCCATAAGCGGTCAGCTGTAAGTTAAACCTGAATATGCGGGCTGGGCATGTTTTTGTGGCTGCCACTTTAGTCGGCAGGGCCTGCGAAGCAGGTCCCGCCAGCTGAAGCGGCGGCTACAATTCCCTAATCCCCAGTCCCTGGCCGTTAATCCTTCTTTTTGCGAATGCTCAGGCCCAGCTCGCGGCCGCGTAGTTTGGCGTAATAGGTGCTGCCCACAAACATGGTGGTGGCCAGCAGCAGCTCCACCAGTGCCAGCCAGCGTTCGCCTTCATCCACCCACAGCAACGTCAGTGAATGCAGAAAGTAGGGCATGATTAAAAACACTGCCCAGGCGTGAGTGTAGGGATTACCCTTGAGCATGCCCAGCATGGGAATAAACAGCCAGGGCAGCCACATGACCAGCATAAAGACTGATCCCAGCTCAGGATGAGGAGACAGCACACCGTGCCACAAGGCCACCCAGACAATCAGCCCGAGATAACCGGTGAGCGCCAGTTTGCGCGCAAATGAAGTGGTCATGGCAGTATGCTCAGCACCTGCTCCGGCGGGCGGCCCAGCGCTGCCTTGCCATTGCATACCACTATGGGGCGCTCAAACAGTTTGGGGTTGGCCACCATGGCATTGATAAGGGCGGCTTCGTCGGTCACGTCAGCCAGTGCCAGGGTTTTGTATATTTCTTCCTTGGTGCGCATCAGTTCCCGGGCCGAGCTCATGCCCAGCTGGTTCAGCAGTTGTGTTATTTGTTCTGCATCAGGGGGCGTGTCGAGGTATTTGATAATCTCGGGCTCCAGACCTTTTTCCTGCAGCAGGGCCAGGGTTTCCCGGCTTTTAGAGCAGCGGGGATTATGATAGATAAACAGATTCATTTTTCACTCCTGTGGCGTGGCTGCGGGCATTGTATAGAAGGGACCTCGGAATGGGCAAACTTCGCCTTCTGTTTTTAACGGCGCTGCTGGCGCTGGCCGGTTGCGGCGAGCCGGCCAGCCTCACACTGGCCGATGGCCGGCAGCAGACCTTGAATGATTTTAAGGGAAACTGGCTGGTGGTGAACTATTTTGCCGAGTGGTGCCAACCCTGTTTGCGGGAGCTGCCATTACTCAATGAGCTGAACGACAGGCAGGGCCCCAAGGTGCTGGCGGTGAGTTTTGATGCACTGGCCCCGGAGGCGCTGCAGGCCCTGGGCGAACGCCACCAAATGACCATGCCGGTGGCGGCCAGTCTCAGTGGCCCCTGGCCCTTTGAGTCGCCCCGGGTGCTGCCCACCACTTTTGTAATCGATCCCGACGGCCAGCTGGCGGAACGCCATCAGGGGGAGCTGAAGGCGGAAGATATTGTCCGCTGGCGGGAAAAGTACTGGGAATAGGGAATGGGGAGCAGGGAATGGCTTCACTACTCCCCATTGCCTATTCTCTGAAGTTAGTTTCTGAGCGCGTCCCATTCCTGTTGTTGCTGGCGCAGCTGCTCCAGACGGGCCCCCAGGCGGGCGCGCTGCATGGTGTCCTGAGACAGGGTGGCGGCCAGCTCCATTTGCTGTACCGCTATATCATAGCGACCTTCCAGCGCGGCCAGCTCGGCCCGGGCACGGCGAAAGGCCGACTCATCACCCAATGGACGCAGCGCCTGGGCCAGCAAATCCCACACCAGCGGCTCTTCAGGATGGCGGCGGGCGTAGTCATCCAGCAGAGTGGCGGCATCCTGATGCCGGCCTGCCTGCAGCAGAGTATCGGCCAGGTTAATTACCACCACCTTGTGCTCGGGTAAACGTTGCTGAGCCTGAGTAAGCCGGGTAATGGCGGCCTGATGGCGGCTTTCGGCGTTATCCAGATCCGTCAGTGCATCGAGCACAAATAAATTGTTGCCATGACGCCGGGCCAGCTGCTCCAGCAGGGGTCTGGCCTCTTCCGGCTTGTTAATATCCAACAGCCCCAGGGCCTGACCATAACGGGCGGCGTCGGGCAGCCAGCTGCCATGGCCGTTGACCTCTCTGGCAAAGTACTTGTGCAGCTCTCTGGTTCCCGACTGCTGCAAGCGCACCATAATGCGCGCCTTGGCAAACTGAAAATCGAGTGAAGGGGGGACCTTGTCTGCTTTATAATCAGCAGCCCGGGAGCGGGCTTCGGCAATACGGCTGGCGGGCAGGGGGTGGGTCAGCAGCATTTGTGGCGGTGTACTGGCAAACTGATATTTTTCGGCCAGTTTCTGAAAAAAGCCAGCCATGGCATTGGGATCAAAGCCGGCATTATGCAACAACCTCAAGCCTAAGCGGTCGGCTTCAAATTCGTTGTCCCGGGTGTAGTTGATGGCCGACTGCATTTTCAGCCCCAGTGTGGTTTGTAACGCCGCCATGCCTGCCTGCGGGTTCACCACCGCCAGCGCGACCGAGCCTACCAGACCGGCAATCGTTAATGGTGTGCTGCGCGACTGGGACTCCAGATAGCGGGCGATATGACGCTGGGTAACGTGAGTGATTTCATGGGCCATTACCGAGGCCAGCTCACTTTCGTTGTCGGCGTACAGGAACAGACCGGTATGCAACTGCACCACGCCGCCCAGAAAGGCGCTGGCGTTGATGCTGTCGTCTCGGATCAACAAAAACCGGAACGGAAACCGTACCGAGTCTGCCTGAGATAACAGCCGGTGTCCCAGACTGGTGATATATTCGTTCAGCACAGGGTCATTCACTACCGGCTGATTAGCCCGGGCAAAGCGGCTGAAGGCTTCCCCAAAGCGGGCTTCCCGCTCCACCGACATGGCACTGACACCGGCGGTGCCGATATCGGGCAAACGGTTGTCGGCCTGAGCGGGCAGACTGTTGCCAAGAAAAAGAGCCAGTAACAGGGGCGTGGAGTAAAACCGCATAGTTCAACCTTTTGCCGAAGGGGACAGGCAGAATAACCGGCCGTTTCAAGGGTAACAAGCATTGTTTGCGAACCTCAGGCAGGGGATAATGCCCCTTTGTATAAGGGGCAGAACATGGAACAGCTGGATGTAAGCCACCTGCGTTGCCCTCAGCCCCTGCTTGAGGTCAAGCTTTGGCTAAAACAGGCACAGTGTGGCCAGCAGCTTGAACTGGTGCTGGCTGATGCCGGCTCGCGCCGGGATATTCCCGCCTATCTGGAGCGCGTCGGGCACAGCGTGAAAACAGTGTCACACTCTTCCCACCGGCTCAGGCTTATCATTACCAAACTCTCATAAGGACAGGTCATGTTGGATGTAATCAAGCACTGGTATCGGCAGCGCTTCTCCGATCCGGGTGCCGTGGTATTGTTTCTGCTGTTGCTGTTCGGCTTTGTGGTCATGTATTTCATGGGCCGCATACTGACCCCGTTTTTTGCTGCCATTGTGATTGCCTATCTGCTGGAGTGGCCCGTGGGCCGTCTGCGCCGCCTCGGGCTGGGCCGTGGGCCGGCGGCGGGGGTGGTCTTGCTGCTGTTTGCGGTCTTGCTGGTATTGTCACTGGTCAGTCTGGTGCCCTCCATTCTCAATCAGAGCACTAATCTGGCGCGGGAAATTCCCACCATGATCAACCGGGCTCAGGAGGTGCTGCTGACCCTGCCGGAAGACTACCCTGAGCTGGTGGATGTGACCCTGATGCAAAACCTGCTGACCGAGCTGCGCGGCCGGCTGCTGGGCTCAGCTGATGCCATTTTAAGTGTCTCTATCAGCTCGCTGACCAATGTGGCTGTGATGCTGGTTTATCTTATTCTGGTGTCTGTGCTGGTGTTTTTTATGCTGAAGGACAAGCCGTTGCTGCTGCAGAGCATGAACCGTTTTTTGCCGGAAAACCGGGAGCTTATTTCCCGCGTGTGGCATGAGATGAACGTGCAGATTGCCAACTACGTGCGCGGCAAGGTGATTGAAATTCTGATAGTGGGCAGCGTCAGTTATGTCACCTTTGCGCTGCTGGGGCTTAATTATGCCCTGCTGCTGGCGGTGCTGGTGGGCTTTTCGGTGCTGATCCCCTACATAGGTGCTGCTGCGGCCACAGTGCCGGTGGCCATGGTAGGGCTGTTTCAGTGGGGTTTTACTCCGCCGTTTTTCTATCTGATGGTGGCCTATGGCATTATTCAGGCACTGGATGGCAATGTGCTGGTACCTGTGTTGTTTTCGGAAGCCGTTAACCTGCACCCCATTGCCATTATTGTCGCTGTGCTGGTGTTCGGTGGCCTCTGGGGTTTTTGGGGGGTGTTTTTTGCCATTCCGCTGGCCACCCTGGTAAAGGCGGTGATCAACGCCTGGCCGCGGCAGAATGCATTACCTGATAAGCCGGCTTGATCTAGTAACAAACAATAATTCAAGGAATACAGAGTGAGAGAACATTTTGCTTCCCGCTTCGGGTTTATTATGGCGGCCGCGGGAGCAGCGGTAGGACTGGGTAATATCTGGGGCTTTCCTACCCAGGCGGCCAGCAATGGCGGCGGAGCTTTTCTGGTGGCCTATCTGGTATTGGTGCTGATCCTGGCATTTCCCATGCTGATTATGGAAGTGGCCATTGGCCGGCACGGTCAGGCCAACCCGGTGGACTCGGTGCGTAAACTGGGTAAAACCCGGCTGCAAAAGCAGCTGGCGGCCCTGGTGGGTTATGCAGGCATGCTGGTACCCAGCCTGGTGCTGTCGTTTTATGCCATTGTGGCGGGCTGGCTGCTGGCTTTTCTGGCCGCCAGCGTAACCCGTATGCTGGGCTGGCAGGCCGCCACCGGCTGGCTGGAAGCCTTTGGCCTGGGCCGTAATATTGTCTGGACCCTGGTGTTTTACCTGCTCACCATTCTGGTGGTGCAGGCCGGTGTGCGCAAGGGCATAGAACGCTGGTCGGCACGGCTGATGCCGGCGCTGTTTGTGCTGTTTATTCTGCTGTTTGGCTACATTCTCACTCAGAATGGGGCCATGGAAGGGTTGCGTCATTATCTGGTGCCTGACTTCAGCAAAGTGATGGACAGTCAGCTGTTGATCAGTGCCATGGGGCAGGCGTTTTTCTCTCTGACCATCGGCGGTTGTTCCATGCTGATGTACGGCTCTTATCTGAGCCGGCAGGAAAGTATTCCCGCCACTGCTTTTCAGGTGACGTTGCTGGATACCGGCGTGGCCTTTCTGGCGGGGCTGGTGATTTTGCCCGCCATGTTTGTGGCCATGCATAACGGTGTGACCATTTATGCCGAAGACGGCAGCCTGCTGAGCAGTGATACCCTGGTATTTGAGGTACTACCGGCCTTGTTCGAGACCATGGGGCCCGTGGGCCTGGTGATGGCGCTGGTGTTCTTTGTGCTGATGGGGATAGCAGCACTGACCTCATCGATTTCCATGCTGGAAGTACCTGTGTCTTACACCACAGAGCGTTTTAATGCTCCCAGACCCATGGTGACCTGGTTGCTGGGAGGGGCGCTGGCGCTGTTCAGTGTGGTGATCTGTCTGAATTTCGGCGCTTTGTTCGGTTTTGTTATTCGCCTGTCTACCCAGAATATTCAGCCGCTGGTGGGGCTGGGCTTTTGTGTGCTGGGGGGCTGGATGTGGGGCCGGGCCAAGCTGTTTGACGAGCTGGTGAAAGGTACTCCCGAGCTTGCCGGCAGCCTGTTCTGGCGTATCTGGCCCTGGTATGTGCGGCTGGTGTGCCCGCTGCTGGTAGTGCTGGTGATTGCTGCCAGCTGGTAACCCCCTTCGGGGAGCCGTAAGCCATAAGCTGTCAGCGGTAAGAAGAGTAGGTTGGGATGAGCAGCGCGAATCCCAACACTGTCACGGCTTGCTCGATTGTTGGGACTCGCTTCGCTCGTCGCCAACCTACGATATCCCTGGTCCCGATCAGTACAACATACTGTACAGCTTGCGGCGGTAGCGTGATGCCAGCGGATCGGCACCCATGCTGGTGAGCATATCCAGCAGGTGTTTTTTGGCTTCGCCAAAAGCGAGGTCTTTCTGCAATATTTCAATCAGCAGCTGTAAACCTTCTTCCTGCCGGCCGGCCTGAAAATACTGCACTGCCAGCTCTTCTTTCAGTCCAAGGTCGTCCGGTGCGGCAGCCAGTTTCTGCTCCAGCTCGCGCAGCTCGGGGCTGTCGGCGGCTTCCTGAGCCAGCTCCAGCCGGGCCAGAATATGCTGATACTGACTGTCCTGATCTGCCATGCCGATGGTGCCGAGCAGCTGCTGAGTTTCTTCCAGTTTGTTCAGGGCGAGGGCGGTTTCGGCCAGGGTCAGGCGAATGGCCGGGGTGTCGTCCAGCGCTCTGGCCTGCTGCAGCAGACCGTAAGCGGCTTTTGGATCCATACCGAGCATTTGCTTGGCCTGATCCAGCAGCAGTTCCGCCTCGTTGGGCAGATAGGGCTTGAGAAAAGTCTTGAGGGCATGTTCATCCTGCGGGCCTTCCAGTACGTCTACCGGCTGCCCTTCCTTAAAAGCCACCAGCGCCGGCAGCGCCTGCAGTCCCAGCTGCATGGCCAGACTTTGCAGCTGCGGATCGGCCACATCTACCCTGGCCAGATCCACATGGCTGTTGTCGGCACCGATCAGCTGCTCTGCCTGAATGCGCATGGGCTCACATTCGGGCACCTGAGCGGCATGAAAGAAGATCACTACCGTTTTTTCCATGGATGCCTGGATCAGCGCCTGCTGAAAATTTTCTACCGTGATATCAAGGATCATGTAAATGTCTCTTTAGGGGTTTATGGCTAGATTGGGTTGCACACCGGTAATTTCAAGCATCGGCCCATAATCAGCCAGGTCCGGCAGCCGCACCGGCGTACTCCGGGCTGAAGCCAGCGTTAATGTACCGGTGCCAACAGGCCAGTGTTGCAGCCGGTATTCCCGTTCGTTGAAGCGGGCGCTATGACTGCCGGGCTGCCAGCATACTCTGTGCAGATTATTGGCGATGCCGCTGCCATCAGCTTTCAGGACCGCTTCCTTGATGGTCCAGAGCTGCTGAAAGTCACTGGCAGGCTGTGTACTTTGTGCCAGCCAGGTTTGTTCTTGCGTTGCCAGATAGCGCCGGGCCAGCCGCTGAATGCCGGCAGGTGCCAGCAGCCGGCTTTCCAGATCCACGCCAACGGGCTCGCTGGAAATGGCCAGTGCCAGCAGTGAGCCGCTGTGGCTCAGGTTGAATCTGAGCGGTTCGCCATGCAGCTCGGGTTTGCCTTTGTCGGTACGATAAAAGTCAAGGCTGTCGGGAGGCACAGCCAGCAGACTGCCCAGCCGCTGGCGCAGCAGGTAGCGGCTGAGCAGATACAGGTGCGCCTGCTGCGCATTTTTGATGGCTGCCAGGCGCTGTTTTTCCGGAGTTGAGAGCAGCTTATAAGCATCTTTCGGCGAATTTATCGCCATGGCGTCACAAATTAACAGCTCTGCAAAAATATCCTTGTTTTTACTCATTTTTCGCTTTGCAAAATACGCAGCAACTGGACTATGCTGGAACCCATTGTTCGGTTGCCATTGTTCATAATGCTTAAACATATCATTGTTGTTGGCAGTCTGCTGGTAATGACGGGGTGCAGCAGCACTCACGATTCCGAGTCAGGCAAAAGGATGACTGGTAAAAAGCCGTCCTCTTCCCTGACTTACAGCATCAGTACAACGCCCATGAAGCCCAGCCGTCCGCTTTCTGCACTGGCGGATCTGCAGCAGGTATATCAGCGCTGGCGTGGTGTTCCCTATCGCTTTGGTGGTGAGAGTGAGCAGGGCATAGATTGCTCTGCCTTTACTCAGACCATGTATCAGGAAGCGTTTGGCATGGAGCTGCCCCGCAGTACCTATGAGCAGGTATTGCTGGGGCGTGAAATTGACCGCAGTGAGCTTCGCCCCGGTGATCTGGTGTTTTTCCGCACCGGCCGCAGCACCCGTCATAACGGCGTGTATGTGGGCAATGGCAAGTTTGCTCATGCGTCGTCCAGCGTAGGCGTGACCATTTCCAGCCTGGATAATGTCTATTGGCGCAGCCGCTACTGGCAGGCGCGACGGGTACTGGATTAAATAACAGGGAACAGGGACTGGTGAACAGGGAATCGTAACCGATAATCCCTAATCCCCGGTGTTCATTCCCCCTGAAACCGGTTGAGTTCGTTCATTACCTGCATTAACAGTGTCAGCTCCGGGCTGCTGTCTTTGCGCTCCTGAAAGCTTGTGGCATCCACCAGCTGCAGCTCGCCACGACGGCTGAACAGGGTAATATCGTTTTGCTGATAAATGGCATATTCCTCTTCATCAGAGGCCATCCGCCAGCGATTTGGACGAGCCCTGAACAGTGACTGACCGCTGGCATAGCTGCGCAGCGGCGTCGTCACACCCAGCGCCTGTTGCAGCAGGGTAGGGGCCAGATCAAGGTGACTGGTGGGATAACTGATGTGTTCTGCAGGTTTGCCGGGCCAGCCTATTACCAGTGGTACCCGCAGCTGTGCCGGTGAATAGGCATTGCCATAACCCCAGGTGTTATTACCGTTGTCATTAAACTCCATGCCATGCCCTGCGGTCACTACCACTATGGTGTCGCGTTCGGCATTTTGTACCAGCCCCAGCAGAGCACCCAGCAGCTGATCGGTATAAAATACGGCGTTGCGGTAATGGTTTAGCAGCGCATCTCTTTGCCCGGACTGAAAAGGCGCTGCCGGGTTCAGCTGATCCAGCGCTGGCTGAAACGGCCCTTGCAATCCCTCGGGTACTGACAGTGAATTCAGCGCATCCAGATACACATAAGAAAACCAGGGCCGCTCCTTACTCTGAGTATTGAGCCAGTTGGCAAAATTACTCAGTGCTTGCCGGTCACCTTCGGCACCTTCCGGAGCCGCCTGCATGCCTGGCGAGCGAAGATTGCTGAAAATAGCGTCTTTATAGAGAGGTGAGCCGGTGCCACCGCTGATAAACAAACCAAAGCGATAGTCCTGACGCTGCAATTCGTTTAGCAGCACTGGGGCGGTGCGCTCCAGCTCGGCTTCCCGGCGGTAATGGGCAGGCAGACTGTAAAACAGGCTGAACAGTGCCGGTTCCGGCCGGTTGCCGGCACTGAGGTGATCGTCAAAACGCAGATGGCGTTCAGCGTAACGGCTCAGATTGGGCATGGTAATATGATCGAGATAATCCGCCCGCAGACCATCTGCCACCACCAGCAGAATATTGGGTGCCCGCTCCGGCGGTTGTACCGATAACGGCCGGAGCGGGTAATTCAGCCGCTGCTTGGGTTTATCGATAATTTGTTCGGAGCGTTCGCGATATTCTGCTTCATCCAGCCAGCCCTGCTTGATTAAAAAGCTTTTGGCGGTCATGGGATAAGACAGCGGAAAGTTGGCTTTTTGCAGAGTAATGGGCGTATACAGGGTGGCATCTGCCCAGATATGCACGCTGTGGGTGAGAAAAAAGCACACCAGCAGTGGCAGGCCAAGCGGGCGCGACAGTCTGCGTGAACGGCGCGGGCTCCAGCGCCACAGCCAGGCACCCAGCCACAGCTCCAGCACAAACAGCACCGGCACCAGGGCAAACAGCCAGCCCCAGCCGGACGCTCCTTCCGCCTGGGCCTGATCCAGCAGCAGCCGCCACACTGAGGGATTTAAATGAAATCCAAACAGGCTGAATACCTGAGTGTCTATCAGTAACAGGGTAAGTGCCCCTGTGGCCAGGCCAGCTCCGAGAAACTGCACTGCTTTCAGTTTCGGAAATAAAAATGTGAGCGGAAACAGCGTCAGCAGATAGGTGCAGAAGGTCAGAAAGGCAAAATGCCCGACCCAGCTCACCAGCATATAGACGGTGCCCAGCACAGTGTCGGGCAGGCCGGCGGCAAACAAATAGCGCACCGATACCGCCATGGCCAGCAGAATATTGAAAAACACAAACCAGTGACCCCAGCCAATCAGGCGGGAAACGTGGTCACGATACTGGGGGCCGGTTTCAACCATGAGCGGTATGATTCTCGGTGAAGCAAAGGGCGCTTAGTGCGCCCCTTTTTGTGTGTCGACGGATGAAGTGAGCACGCTGGCAAACTTGTCGGCAATGGCTTTGCGCTGGCCGGGAGCAATCTGATGATTGATGATATGCGTAGCCAGGTTGCCCAGCACCATCAGGCGAAGATCTGCCGGAGCTTTATGGTTGTCCATGACTGCTTCCAGTTCACTCAGCAGCTGGTCGAATTGTTTGTCGTATTTGGAAATAACAGGCATGGGCGTTCAGTCATTTAACTTGGTAACAGGGCGTCTATAATACCCCACCCCATTCGGCAACTCTATGGCAATCTGATATGAGCCTGGACATAGAACACATCATAGTACATTCCCTGTTTCTGAATGAGCAGGGGCAGACCGCCCTTGCCAAGCGTGACGATGAGCTGGCCACTGGCCCGGCAGTAAATCAGCTGATGAGCGAGCTGCATCATGTTTACAATACCAAGGCCGGCAAGGTGTTTGGTTATTTCAGTGAGGAAGACACCGGTTTCAGAGATCTGGTGCGGCGAATGGAAGATCAGAGCCTGGGCTTTGCGGCCTTTTCTCATCAGGCCGCCGATCGGCTGCTGGGGGAGCTGAACCGGCTGGATATGCAGGAAGAAGGCGTGCTGCTGTTTGTGCATTATCAGTGGCTGGGTGCCCGTTATCTGCTGATAGCCCTGCTGGATAACAAAGACAGCGTCACCGTGACCGAAAAGCTGGATGTGAGCCGGGCCAGCTATCTGGACCTGGGGCGGATGCAGCTGGCGGCACGGCTGGATCTGACCGAGTTGCAGACCCGCCCCGAGTCAAAACGGTATTTCTCTTTTATCAAGGGCCGGGCCGGACGCAAGGTGTCGGACTTCTTTCTTAACTTTCTGTCTTGTGTTGAGGGTATGGATCCCAAGGTGCAGAGCCAGGGCCTGATGAAGGCGGTGGATGACTACTGCGATGCCCGTCAGCTGAGCAAGGAAGAGCGGGAAGAAAGCAAGGCTACCATCAGCAAATACTGCCGGGAGCAGTTAAAGGAAGGGGAAGAGCTGGAGTTGCGGGAGCTGTCGGCCGAGCTGGGCTCGGACGACGATCTCGACTTTTATCAGTTTGTGAGCGAGGAATATGCGCTGGAAGAGCGTTTTCCGGTGGACAGATCTTCCCTCAAAGGGCTGACCAAATACGTGGGATCCGGCGGCGGTCTGACCATCAGTTTTGATCAGAAGCTGCTGGGAGAGCGTATTGAATATGACCCCGCCACCGACACCCTGACCATCAGGGGCACGCCGCCCAACCTCAAGGCGCAACTGCAAGGGAGCAGGGAATAGGGACCAGGGATTTACTATTCCCCAATCACTATTCCCGATTCCTTGGGTGTTAACTCCGGATCAGGTGATCAAAGGCTCCCAGCGCGGCGGTGGCACCGGCACCCATTGAGATAATGATCTGCTTGTAGGGCACGGTAGTGGCGTCGCCGGCGGCAAACACGCCCGGCATGGAAGTGGCCCCTTTGGCGTCTATGATGACTTCACCAAAGCGGGTCAGCTCTATCTCCGAACCTTGCAGAAACTCGGTGTTAGGCACCAGACCAATCTGTACAAAAATACCTGCCACATCGAGTTGCTTGCTGTCACCGCTGACGCGGTCGGTATACTGTATGCCGGTGACCTTGTTGCCATCACCCAGCACTTGTGTGGTCTGGGCATTCATAATGATGTCGATATTGCCCATGGAACGGGCCTTGCGCTGCAGCACCTCGTCGGCGCGCAGGGTATCGGCAAACTCCAGCACGGTGACATGCTCGACAATACCAGCCAGATCGATGGCGGCTTCAATGCCGGAGTTGCCGCCACCCACCACGGCCACCCGCTTGCCCTTGAAGAAGGGGCCGTCACAGTGGGGGCAGTAGGCCACCCCTTTGGTACGGTATTCAGCTTCGCCGGGCACATTCAGCTCGCGCCAGCGGGCACCGGTGGCCAGAATGACTGACTTGCTCTTAAGTACGGCACCGCTTGCCAGCGGCACTTCAATCAGCTCGTTTTGATGTATGCCGGCGGCACGCTGGCTGGTGATCAGCTCAACGTCATATTCCTTCAGGTGCTGCTCCAGGCTGGCGGCCAGTTTGGGGCCTTCGGTGTAGGGCACGGAAATAAAGTTCTCAATGCCCACTGTGTCCATCACCTGGCCGCCAAAGCGCTCGGCCACCAGACCGGTGCGCACTCCTTTGCGAGCGGCATAAATGGCCGCTGCGGCACCGGCGGGGCCACCGCCCACCACCAGCACATCAAAGGGGGCCTGTTCGTTAAGGGCCTCTGCCTGGCGCTCGGCAGCACCGGTATCGAGCTTGCCGACAATTTCTTCCAGGGTCATGCGGCCCTGCCCAAAGTGCTCGCCATTCAGGTAAACCGCAGGCACCGCCATAATCTGGCGCTCGTTCACTTCGTCCTGAAACAGGGCACCGTCAATCATTACATGAGTAATGTTGGGATTGAGGGTAGCCATCAGGTTCAGCGCCTGCACCACGTCCGGGCAGTTCTGGCACGACAGCGACACATAGGTTTCAAAGTGAAATTCACCTTTAAGATCCCGAATCTGCTGCTGCAGCTCGGGGGCAGCCTTAGACGGATGGCCACCGGTCTGCAGCAGGGCCAGCACCAGAGAGGTGAACTCGTGACCCAGCGGAATGCCTGCAAAGCTGATGCGCGGCTCCTGGCCTTCGGCGGCAATGCTCATGCTGGGCGTGCGTGCAGCCTGAGTTTCAGTCAGGCTGATTTGATTTGAGAGCCCGCTAATCTGACTGGCCAGCTCTCTTAATTCATTGGATTTTGCAGAGCCATCACCGGACACGCTGAGGGCTACCGGCGAGGTAATGTTTTGCAGATAGGTAGAAAGTTGTTGTTTGAGATTATCGTTCAGCATGGTGATGTCCTGTGTGGTAAACAAATAGAAAAGGTTTGTAAAAGGCCCGCCGCAGGCGGCGGGCACAGGGCAACAAAAATTTAGATTTTGCCTACCAGGTCGAGCGACGGAGCCAGAGTGGCTTCGCCTTCCTGCCATTTGGCGGGGCATACTTCACCCGGGTGCGCAGCTACATACTGGGCAGCCTTGATCTTGCGCACCAGGTCGGAGGCATCGCGGCCAATGCCTTCGGCAGTGACTTCAATGGCCTGAATCACACCCTGAGGATCAATGATAAAGGTGGCGCGATCTGCCAGGCCCTGACCTTCACGCATCACACCGAAGTTGTTGGTAATGGTGCCGGTCTGATCGCCCACCATGTAGTAGTTGATCTTGCCAATGGTCTCGGAGCTGTCGTGCCAGGCCTTGTGGGTGAAGTGAGTGTCAGTGGATACCGAGTACACTTCCACGCCCATTTTCTGCAGCTCTTCATAATGGTCGGCCAGATCACCCAGCTCGGTGGGGCACACAAAAGTGAAGTCGGCGGGGTAGAAGAACACCACAGACCATTTACCCTTGAGATCCGCATCGCTCACTTTAACGAACTCGCCCTGATAAAAGGCATCGGCAGTGAAGGGTTTGATTTCGGTATTGATGGAAACAGCCATGTAAAGCTCCTTATTGAGGTTAACGAATGAGACCTTGTCTCGAACGCTGTCCATACTAGAGCTTATTGATTATTAGGTTAAGTCGTTATTATCTTTCCCATTGATTGCTGAAAACTATTGATTGGTTTTTTTTAAGCCATTTTTCAAAAAAATTTTTGTGCCGGTTATGAGTCTGTAATGACACCAGATCATGCCACTTTACTCAGGTAAACCGGCTGCTCCTGTCCGCCAGTAAATTCTGACCAAACAACCACTCAGGGTGACAGGCCGCCCCTTTTTAATCATCAATGGCTTATTTTTGCGATCGCAAAAGATGATCCGTGCCGGCTTGTAAAGCCCGCCCTCAGCCTTTTCAAACGAAATGGCACTATGCTGACAGTACATAACCAAGGGTAGAGTTAACTCTACCCTTGGTTTGGTTTATGTTTTTTTATTACGTTAATTTGTTTCATTTCGTGGAGGCTGCTGTGATTTGAGTCACCTTTGCAAGACGGGTTTTATCAGGTGTTTGGTGCCGTGCGACTTTGGTAGCAAGCAGGTGAAGGAGTGTGATGTGTGTTGTGTTTTAGTTAAATCGGATCTTGAACAAATCTGATTTTTTGCGCAACTTAATAACCACACCGCAACACAACAAGAAACGGCACTGTTCGGTAAAGTTTTTGCTGTAACAAGCCAGACAAACGGAAACGCGCTACCAGGCGCTCTATAAAAATAACTATGTGAACTGACAGATCAGCCAAGCGGCGGTGAACAGGCTGGTATGACAGAGATGGACAACAACTTCAAACAAGAAAGGACTGGAACCATGCCATACGCAAACGAGATAGATACCCTGGCCACTCTTATCAAGCAAAACCCGAGCTGGAGTGCCATTAAACCTGAACATGCCGCCCGCATGCGCGTGCAGAATCAATTCAAGACCGGTCTGGACATTGCCAAATACACCGCCAAAATCATGCGTGAAGACATGGCTGCCTATGACAATGATCCGGCGCAATACACCCAGTCTCTGGGCTGCTGGCACGGTTTTATCGGCCAACAAAAGCTGATTTCCATCAAGAAGCACTTTGGCAGCACCAAGCGCCGCTACCTCTACCTGTCTGGCTGGATGGTGGCCGCCCTGCGTTCCGAGTTCGGTCCGCTGCCGGATCAGTCCATGCACGAGAAAACCTCTGTGCCGGCCCTGATTGAAGAGCTGTACACCTTTCTGCGCCAGGCTGATTCCTGGGAACTGAACCATCTGTTCCGTGCGCTGGAAGAGGCCCAGAAAGCCGGTGATACTGCTAAAGCAAAAGAGATCACCGCCCAAATCGATAACCATGAAACCCACATAGTGCCGATTGTTGCCGACATTGACGCCGGTTTTGGTAATGCGGAAGCCACCTACCTGCTGGCCAAGAAGATGATTGAAGCCGGTGCCTGCTGTATTCAGCTGGAAAACCAGGTATCCGACGAGAAGCAGTGTGGCCACCAGGACGGCAAGGTGACCGTGCCGCACGCCGACTTCCTGGCCAAGATTAACGCCGTGCGTCTGGCCTTCCTGGAGCTGGGTGTGGACGATGGTGTAATTGTTGCCCGTACCGATTCTCTGGGTGCCGGCCTGACTAAGCAAATTGCCGTGACCAATGAGCCGGGTGATCTGGGTGACCAGTACAACAGCTTTATTGACGGTGACGAAATTCAAAGTGCCGACGACATTGCCAACGGCGATGTGGTTATCAAGCAAAACGGCAAACTGATTCGTCCCAAGCGTCTGGCTTCCGGTCTGTTCCAGTTCAAGGAAGGATCCGGTGAAGACCGTGTGGTAATGGACTGTATTGCCAGCCTGCAAAACGGTGCCGACCTGCTGTGGATTGAAACCGAGAAACCGCATATCGGCCAGATCAAAGGCATGGTTGACCGTATTCGCGCCGTGGTGCCCGATGCCAAGCTGGTGTACAACAACAGCCCGTCGTTCAACTGGACTCTGAACTTCCGTCAGCAAGTGTTCGATGCCTGGGCCGAAGAAGGTAAGGATGTATCCGCCTATGACCGCGACCGCCTGATGAGCGCCGATTACGACAGCACCGAGCTGGCTCAGCTGGCCGATGAGTGGACCGCCAACTTCCAGCGCGACGCAGCCCGTGAAGCCGGTATCTTCCACCACCTGATCACGCTGCCCACTTACCACACTGCGGCCCTGTCTACCGACAATCTGGCCAAGGGCTACTTTGGTGACGAAGGCATGCTGGCCTATGTGGCAGGTGTTCAGCGTCAGGAAATCCGTCAGGGCATTGCTACTGTTAAGCACCAGGACATGGCCGGCTCCAACATTGGTGACGACCATAAAGAGTTCTTCGCCGGTGAAGCCGCCCTCAAGGCTGGTGGTAAAGACAACACCATGGGTCAGTTCGAAAACATCTGAGCCGGGTAATACGCACAACAATAACATCGCATATTCCATCTCGTTTTTGGCAGCCCTGTGAGGGCTGCCTTTTTTCGTTTGGGCTCAATTTGGCCCGCTCTACTAGAATTAGCCTCGAGGTTCCAGTCTGGACTGCGAGGACGGCATGACCAATCCCAATAACGCCACCATTAGTTTGGTGCACCGGGTCCGGTTTGTGGACGGCCACGGCCTGACCATTCCCACCTTTCGGCTGCTGAAAGACGACGGCCAGCTTTATGCCGACGCCACTGCGCCGAATATCGGCCAAAAGCAGGCACTGGCCATGTATCACAGCATGGTGGCCACCCGGCTGCTGGATGAACGCATGCTGGCGGCTCAGCGTCAGGGGCGCATCAGTTTTTATCTGCAGAGTCTGGGAGAAGAGGCCCAGGCGGTGGCCAGTGCGGCGGCGCTGGCCCCGCAAGACATGATAATGGCGCAATACCGGGAGCAGGGGGCCTTGCTGCACCGGGGTTTTACCCTTGAGCAATTTATGAATCAGCTGTTTTCCAACGAGCGGGATTTGGGCAAGGGCCGGCAGATGCCGGTGCATTACGGCAGCCGTGAGCTTAACGTTATGACCATTTCTTCCCCGCTGGCCACGCAAATTCCTCAGGCCACCGGCTTTGCCTATGGCCAGCGGCTGGCCGGTGAGGAGGCGGTTACGCTCTGCTATTTCGGCGAAGGGGCCGCCTCGGAAGGAGACTTTCATGCGGGGGTGAACATGGCGGCGGTGCTGAAAACCCCGGTGATTTTCTTTTGCCGCAATAATGGTTATGCCATTTCCACGCCGGCCAGCGAGCAGTTTGTGGGAGACGGCATTGCCAGCCGGGCGGTGGGCTATGGCATTCGCACCCTGCGGGTGGACGGAGCCGATGCCCTGGCGGTGTATGAGGCCACGCTGCAGGCCCGGCAACTGATGCTGAAGGAGCCGCAGCCGGTGTTGATTGAAGCCATGTCCTACCGGCTGGGAGCACACTCTTCTTCCGATGACCCCAGCGGCTATCGCTCCAAAGCCGAAGAAGAGCGCTGGCGCAAGCGGGATCCCATCGGCCGTTACCGGCGCTGGCTGCAGCATCAGGGCTGGCTCAGCGAAGACGAGGATCGCCGCCAGCAGGATGCGCTGCGCCGGCACATTCTGGAGGCGATGAAGCAGGCGGAGCAGGTGCCCAAACCGCCGCTGGACAGCCTGATTGAGGATGTGTATGCCGAGCCGCCGGCTCACTTGCAGCGGCAGCTGAAGCAGCTTAAAGCCAGCGCCAACAAGCGGGGAGGAGCACAATGAAACAAATGAACCTGTTGCAGGCGGTGAATCAGGCGCTGCATCTGGCCATGGAGCGGGATGACGGTGTGCTCTGCTTTGGTGAAGACGTGGGTCACTTCGGCGGTGTGTTCCGGGCCACCAGCGGCCTGCAGGACAAGTTTGGCGAGGCGCGCTGCTTTAATACTCCCCTTACCGAGCAGGGCATTGCCGGCTTTGCCAATGGCCTGGCGGCCAAAGGGCTGAAGCCGGTGGCAGAAATTCAGTTTGCCGATTATATTTTTCCCGCCTTTGATCAGCTGGTGAATGAGACCGCCAAGTTTCGTTACCGCTCCGGTAACGAGTTTAATGTGGGCGGCCTGGTGGTGCGGGCTCCTTATGGCGGCGGCATTGCCGGCGGGCACTATCACAGTCAGTCGCCGGAAGCCTATTTTGTGCATACGCCCGGCCTGAGAGTGGTGATCCCCAGAGGCCCGGTGCAGGCCAAGGGCTTGCTGCTGGCCGCCATTGATTGTCCGGATCCGGTGATCTTTTTCGAGCCTAAACGGCTGTACCGGGCGGCGGTGGCCGAGGTGGATGAAGGCTATTATCAGTTGCCGCTGGACCGGGCCGAGATAGTGCGAAAAGGGCGCGATATTACCCTGCTGGGCTGGGGGGCGCAGCTGGAATATCTGCTGAAAGCGGCGGACATGGCGGAAAAAGAGGGCATCTCCTGCGAGGTGATTGATCTGCAGAGCCTGCTGCCCTGGGATGAAGAAACCGTGGTCAATTCCGTGCTGAAAACCGGCCGGCTGCTGATAAGCCATGAGGCACCGCTGACCGGTGGGGTGGGTGCCGAAATTGCCGCTACCGTGCAGGAGCGTTGTTTTTTATATCTGGAAAGTCCCGTCGCCCGGGTATGCGGCCCCGACACCCCTTTTCCACTGGCGCTGGAAAAGCATTATATGCCTGATGAGCACAAGATAGGGCAGGCCATTCACGCCACCATTCATTTTTAGGAGAACGGTATGAAGCAGGACTTTTTTCTGCCGGATATCGGCGAAGGCATAGTGGAGTGCGAGCTGGTGGAGTGGCTGGTGGCCGAAGGCGACCGGGTGGAAGAGGATCAGGCCATCTGTGATGTGATGACCGACAAGGCGCTGGTGCAGATACCGGCGGTGCATGGGGGCATCATCAGCCGGCTGCATGTAAAAAAGGGAGAGATGGCCAAAGTGCATGCGCCGCTGTTTGAAATGGAGCTGGCCGTTGAGGAGAGGGATGCCGGGCCTGAGCACGAGAGTGATATTGACTCAGGCTCCAGCTCGGACTCCAGCTCTGACTCTGGCGTCAGCTCTGACACCGAAAGCCAGCCGGAGCTGCCATCGACATCCGAATCTGCCGGCAGCCGAGCAGTGGCCAGCCCCGCGGTGCGCCGGCTGGCCCGGGAGTACAATATCGACCTTGCCGAGGTGCCGGGCTCCGGCGACAAGGGCCGGGTGTATAAGGAAGATGTGGAAGCCTGGCTGCAGGGCAGTAAGCACCGGCACATGCACAGCGACTCCGGCTGGCGCGAGCCCATTACCGGCGTACGTGCTGCCATGGCCCGGCACATGACTGCAAGCCTCAGTATTCCTCGTTTTACCTTCTGTGATGAGTTTTGCCTGAATGAGCTGCTGGCGCTTAAGCAGCAGCTGGCACCGGAATTTGAGCAGCAAGCAGTGAAACTGACGCTGCTGCCGTTTTTTATCAAGGCGCTGTCGCTGGCGCTGTCGGACTATCCGCTGCTGGGTGCCCGGCTCGATGAAGACGGCAAGAGCCTGGTGTATGAAGACGGCCATCATGTGGGTGTGGCGGTGGATACGCCGGCGGGCCTGCTGGTGCCGGTGCTGCATCACTGTGAAGATAAATCACTGCTGACCATTGCCCGGGAGCTGAGCCGTTTGTCGGACGCGGCGCGCCATGGACGCCTGACTCAGGCCGAGCTTACGGGAGCCACCATCAGTCTGTCCAATATCGGTATTCTGGGCGGCACCGTGTCTACCCCCATCGTTAATCCGCCCCAGCTGGCCATTGCCGCCATGGGCAGGCTGCAGCGCCTGCCCCGCTTTGACGAGCAGGGCAGGGTAGTGGCCACTCATATCATGACGGTATGCTGGTCGGCGGATCACAGGGTCATAGACGGGGCCACCATGGCTCGCTTTAACCGCTGCTGGCAGGAGTATCTTGAACACCCCGGGCGTATGCTGGCACGGCTGCACTGATGGATGCCCTGGGCAACTTTTATATTCCCGAAGAGCAGTCGGTTTATCTGCTCAGTGCCAATGATGCCCAAAAGCTGAAAGACTGGATTGCCCTGTGCGTTGCCGAGCTGGAAAAGCTGGGTTATCGCAATATCAGTCTGGCGGGCAAGGGCGTTTATGGGTTCACCTTTGCCGGCACCGGCGCACAGGATGAGCAGGTGGCGTTCAAGTTCTCCCGCATTGATCTGCCCGAGGCGGTGCGGGAGCGGCTGGCAGACGAGGCCTATATGCTGTCTTGTGTGCAGCACCGGTTAATTCCGGATTATATTGCCTATGCCCTGCGCGGCCGTCAGGGCATTTTGCTGATGAGCCGGGCTGCCGGTGAAGATCTGGATCACTACAGTCTGCGCCGTGGCCGGCTGCCGGCGCGGGAAGTGATCGACATTGCCGCTCAGCTGGCAGAGGTGCTGCTGGTATTACGCAACCACCGCAATCATGGCGAGCCGGCACCCGTGGTGCACGGCGATATCAAACCCTCCAATATTATGTATGACTCAAATACGGGCCGCATCAGTCTGGTGGACTGGGGCTCTTCGGTGTTTGCGCAACTGGACGCCGACGGTAACTGGGCCGGCGCTCAGGGGCTGGCGCTGCTGTCGGGAGATTTGCAGCAGTCCAATGCCCGCATGGGGGATGTGTATTTTATCGGCCCCGAGCAACTGGCGGGCGCGCTGTCCAGTCCTCGTTTTGACGAGCAGGGGGTAGCCGGCACCCTGTATGCGCTGGCCTCGGGGCAGGCCTGTCGTTTTGGCCGCAAGGCCATGCCTGCCACCAGTCTGGGCTTGCCCAAAGAGTTTGCTTTGCTGCTGGATGCCATGCTGTCGGACGACGCTGAACTCAGCCGCCGGGCCGGGGATTACTGGCTGGCGGCCATGCCCCGGTTAAAACGGCTGGTGCTGCCCGAGCTGCCGCTGTTTGACGATGAGCCTCAGCTGCCGGTGTGGCTCAGCAGGGGCGGGCGGGAGATAGAAACCGTGGTGTATTCTTCGCGCAAGTCGTTTCTGCGGGAGCACAGTGAGCAGGAAGATATACAGCAGGTAGCAGATGCCCAGCTGGAGCGCTACTACAAGCAATATCTGGAAGGCATGGGCGAAACCGAAAAAGCCTTTGTGGCCGCGGTCAGCCGGCTGGGGCGTTATCCGGTGATGGGGGGGCTGGCCATTCACTGGCATGAGCGAGGCCTGAATATCGACTCCAGCCTGAATTTATATGACGAGTCGCTGCAGCCGGCCTTTGTGGTGGCGGTCAATAATGTGGTGACCCTGGCGCGGGCCATCAGCAAAACCGGTGTGTTCAAGGCCTGTTTATTTAATGCCCGTAATACCTTGCATCTGAGCCGAAACGGGCCGGAACAGCCTTTTGTGCCGCCGCCAGAGATGCAGATTCCCTACCGGCTGGCAGACAGACCCGATACCGGTGCCGACCGCCAGCCGCATTCTTATTTTGAGGATGGCCGGGATCCGGACGAGCAACTGATGCTGCCCGCCGAGATCATGGCGGTGATTGCCAGGCTGAACCAGCTTCATCACAGTGGCTGCATTATTTTTGAGGTGACCGCCGAGCACCTTAAGCTGCACAGTTATTATCGTCTGCTCGACGCCAGGGCAGAGGCGGAATTTGCCGGCCTGCTGGCGCAGATTGTGCAGCATATTCCTTTGATCACCGATGTGGGCGTGGGGGGCTTTATGAAGCTGCCTTTTAAAAATACCCGTCACTTTACGCATCAGCCGGTGCAGCCCGACTGCTTTTATCCGGCCAACCCTCGCACCTGGCGCAGAACGTAATGCTGTAGTTGGGGATAAAAATCGAGAAAAGCCTGTTCAAAACCGGTGTAGTGCTGCTCCAGCACGGGCCGGCAGCGGGGCAGGGGCGTAGGGCGTTTAAAGCGCTGATCAATCCGGCCAAGGGCGGTAATGATGCCGTCAAACTCCCGGTAATACAGCAGCAGGTTATTTTGTTTCATGCGCGCCACCAGTAATACCATGGAATGGGGCCAGTGCCGGTCGGGCTCAAGCTGAGCATGAGCCTGCTGCACAAAGCCTTCAAGGGGCAGAGAATGAAAACGCTGCCAGTGCCGGGCCAGAAAGTGATCAAACATCATGTCGGTAATAATACCGCCAAAGCGGCGAAACGGCGGCGGCAGGGCGCGCACTTGCCCGGCATGGAGCGGGTGCGCGTCGGTAAAGCTGTCGATGCGCCTGTGCAGCACAATGCCGGTTTGCAGCGGAGCAGGCAGAGAAGCGTCTATTGCGCCCCTGGCATATTCCCCCAGCAGGGCACCGGCCAGGCTGGTATTGCTGAGTTCCGCCAGATGCAGGTGCGCCAGGTAATTCATCCGTTGGGGGAGTCATCCCGGTAGCCGGTGCTGTCGGCTTCTGCCTGCCAGTCGTCGAGATCCGGCTCGTCGTCCTGCTCGTTCAGCTGGTTATCCAGCACTTCCAGCAGATGAATAGCCACGCCGATAAAATCGCTGTCGGTCACTATGCCTACCAGTTTGCCTTTGTTAACTACCGGCAGGCAGCCGTATTTGTGCTTTTGCAGATACAGTGCCGCTTCGCGCACGCCGGCATGGGGGCTGACGGTGGTGACGCCGGTGACCATGATTTCCGACAGCTGATGTTGTTGCAGAAACTCACCGTTAAGGCCCTGCTCCAGGCTGGACTCCTGAGCCGCCAGAATATCCCGCTGGCTGATCAGGCCTATCAGCTTGTCGTTTTCTATCACCGGCAAATGACGAATATGGTGGCGTTGCATCAGGGTGCGGGCTTCGGCCAGGCTGGCGGAAGGAGGCAACCCCAGAACGCGGGATGACATTATCTCGGAAACAATAGCGGGCATAGTGGCTCTCCTCTTTTAGTATCAAGATAGCTCAACAAGATGGGCGAGTAACCTGACCGGGATCACGGCAAAGGCAAAGATTGTCGGTGGTGAGGACGGCCGGCGATTATTTCAACGTCGAATTGCCTTGATCCCATCAGGTGCGCTCACTAGACTAGCGCTCGTCCGACACAGAGGTAGTTATGCAGGTCCACGATTTTTCCTTTGAGCTTCCCGATGAACTGATTGCTCGCCACCCCATGGCCGAGCGCACCGGCAGCCGTTTGCTGCAGCTGGACGGTAACAGCGGGAACCTGACCCATGGCCGTTTTGGCGACATTCTGGACTTGATCCACCTTGGTGATCTGCTGGTGTTCAACAACACCAGAGTGATTCCGGCCCGAATGTTCGGCCGCAAGGCCAGCGGCGGCAAGCTGGAAGTGCTGGTGGAGCGCATGCTGGATGACAAGCGAGTGCTGGCTCATGTGCGTTCGTCCAAGGCCCCCAAACCCGGCACCGGACTGATTCTGGAGCCCGATGTCAACGCCACCATGGTAGCGCGCCACGATGCCTTGTTTGAAATTGAATTTGACGATGAGCGCACTGTGCTGGAGATCCTTGAAGCGGTGGGCCATATGCCGCTGCCGCCCTATATCGACCGGCCTGATACCGACGCCGATAAAGAGCGCTACCAGACCGTTTATAATGAAAAGCCCGGTGCCGTGGCGGCACCCACTGCCGGCCTGCATTTTGATGAGCCGCTGCTGAGTGCCATTCGCGCCAAGGGCGCGGAGCTTGCCTTTATTACCCTGCATGTGGGGGCCGGCACCTTTCAGCCGGTGCGGGTCGACAATGTGCTCGATCATAAAATGCATGCGGAATATATCGAAGTGCCTGCCGAGGTGGTGGCACAGATTGACGCAACCCGAGCCCGGGGCGGCCGTGTGATTGCCGTGGGCACCACCTCGGTGCGCTCGCTGGAAAGCGCCGCTCAGGCCAGCCTGGCCAAAGGCGAGCCGCTGGCACCTTTTTATGGCGACACCGATATTTTTATTTACCCCGGCTATCGCTTTCAGCTGGTGGATGCCATGGTCACCAATTTTCACCTGCCGGAATCGACCCTGATCATGCTGGTCAGCGCCTTTGCCGGCCAGGATCATATCATGGAAGCCTACCGCCAGGCGGTGGCCGAGCGTTACCGTTTCTTCAGTTACGGCGACGCCATGTTTATTACTCGGCAACAGGGAATGGGGAATAGGGATTAGGGAGTTGCCATTCCCCATTCCCTGCTCCCTAGTCCCCAATCCCCAATATCAAGGTCGGACTGTTTCTCCGGCCAGTGAGGTAACAATGAAATTTGAACTGGATACCACAGACGGACGTGCCCGCCGCGGCCGGCTGATTTTTGACCGGGGCGTAGTGGAAACCCCCGCCTTTATGCCGGTGGGCACTTACGGTACCGTCAAGGGCATGACTCCGGAAGAAGTGGCCGCCACCGGTGCTCATATTCTGCTGGGCAATACTTTTCACCTGTGGATTCGCCCCGGGCAGGAAGTGATGAAACTGCACGGCGATCTGCACGATTTTATGAACTGGCAGGGCCCCATTCTTACCGATTCCGGCGGTTTTCAGGTGTTCAGCCTGGGTGATATTCGCAAGATCACCGAAGAAGGCGTACATTTCCGCAACCCGGTCAACGGCGACAAGATCTTCCTGTCGCCGGAAGTGTCCATGGAGATCCAGTATGATCTGGGCTCCGACATTGTCATGATCATGGACGAATGCACTCCGTATCCGGCCACCTGGGAAGAAGCCAAAAAGTCGATGGAAATGTCATTGCGCTGGGCCAAGCGGTCCCGGGATCACTTCGACAAGCAGGGCAACAAGAACGCCCTGTTCGGCATTATTCAGGGCAGTGTTTACGAAGATCTGCGGGATCAGTCTCTGGACGGCTTGCTTGAAATCGGCTTTGACGGCTATGCCGTGGGTGGCCTGGCGGTAGGGGAGCCCAAGCACGAAATGCACAAGGTGCTGGAGCATACCTGCCCGAAAATTCCTGAAGACAAGCCCCGCTACCTGATGGGCGTGGGCAAGCCGGAAGATCTGGTGGAAGGGGTGCGCCGGGGCGTGGACATGTTTGATTGTGTGATGCCTACCCGCAACGCCCGCAATGGCCACCTGTTCACCACCGACGGCGTGGTCAAGATTCGTAACGCCAAACACAAGACAGATACAGGCCCGCTGGATGCAGACTGCGACTGCTACACCTGCAAGAATTACTCCCGTGCTTATCTGTATCATCTGGACAAGTGCAATGAAATTCTGGGCGCGCGTTTAAACACCATTCACAACCTGCGTTACTATCAACGGGTAATGGAAGGTTTACGGAGTGCCATTGAGCAGGGTAAATTAGACGACTTTGTGGCAGAGTTCTATTGTCGGCAGGGCAAGCCCGTGCCGCCTCTGGATCAGAACAACGCCGAACATCGCGAAGAACAGTAACCGTTTTTAACCATTAACGAGGAAACTGCAAGAATGGATTTTATCTCCAGTGCTTACGCCCAGGGTGGCGGTGCCGCCGGTGGCGGTATGGAAATGATCATCATGCTGGTTGTATTTGGCCTGATTTTCTATTTTATGATTTTTCGTCCTCAGTCCAAGCGGGTTAAAGAGCACAAGAACCTGATGTCTTCTCTGAGCAAGGGAGACGAAGTGCTGACCAACGGTGGTCTGGTAGGCAAAATTGCCAAGATCTCCGACGACAACGACTACGTGGTATTGAGCCTGAGCGAGCAAAGTCAGGTGACCATCAAGAAGGACTTCATTACTGCCGTCCTGCCCAAGGGCTCTATTCAGTCCCTCTAATTCTTTCCTGTCGAGGAGCACAGCGTGTTGAATCGATATCCGCTGTGGAAATACTTGATGGTGATCCTGGTGATCACCATCAGTTTTCTTTATGCAGCACCCAACCTGTTTGGTGAAGATCCGGCGCTTCAGGTGTCCGGCAGCCGTGGCACTCAGGTTTCTTCCGAGACACTGGTCCAGGCGCAGCAAAGTCTGACTCAGGCCGGCATTGATGTGAAAAGTGCCGCCCTGGAAAATGATCAGCTACTCATTCGTTTTACCAATACCGATGATCAGCTCAGAGGCAAAGACATAGTGTCCGAGGCGCTGAGTGATGATTATATCACTGCTCTTAACCTTGCCCCGTCCACACCCGCCTGGCTGGAAGCCATTGGGGCCGGCCCGCTGAAACTGGGTCTGGACCTGCGTGGTGGTGTGCACTTTCTGATGGAAGTGGACATGGACGAAGCCCTGAGCCGGGTGCAGGAGCAGACGGTACAGGATTTTCGTACCGAGCTGCGTCAGGAGCGGCTGCGCTATTCCGGCGTGCTGAACCGGGACGGCGGCACCCTGGTACTGTTCCGTGATGCGGACACCCGCGACAAGGCCATCAGCCATCTGCGCCAGCAATATCCGGAGCTGGTGTTTACCACGCGGGATAACGGTGACAATGTGGGCCTGTTTGCGGTGATGAGTGAGCAGCGGCTTAAGGAAGTAAAGGAGTACGCCCTGCAGCAGAACATCACCATTATCCGTAACCGGGTGAATGAGCTGGGCGTGGCCGAGCCGCTGGTACAGCGCCAGGGTGCTGAACGCATTGTGGTGCAGCTGCCCGGCATTCAGGACACGGCCCGCGCCAAGGAAATTCTTGGTGCTACCGCTACCCTGGAATTTCGTCTGGTGGATGAGCGTGCCGATGCCGCTGCGGCGGCGGCGGGCAGAGTGCCGCCCGGTTCCGAACTGTTCAGTGATCGCAATGGCCGCGCTGTGGTACTGCAAAAGCGCGTTATCCTCACCGGTGAGCATATTGTGGATGCCAATTCCGGCATGGATGAGTTCAGTCGTCCGCAGGTAAACATCAGTCTGGATGCCCCCGGTGGCAGCCGCATGGCCGACTTCACCAAAGACAATGTGGGCAAGGCCATGGCCACGGTATTCACCGAATACAAACCCGGTGACGAGCTGACCGCAGAAGGCAAGCCGACCCTGCGCAAAGAGCAGGAAGTGATCAACGTGGCCACCATTCAGTCCCGGCTGGGCCGCAGCTTCCGCATTACCGGCATCGACTCCATGGCCGAAGCTCAGAACCTGGCGCTGCTGCTGCGTGCCGGTGCCCTGATTGCGCCCATTCAGATTGTGGAAGAGCGCACCATAGGCCCGAGTCTGGGCAAGCAGAACGTGGAAAACGGCCTGTTGGCCATGATCTACGGCTTGCTGGCAGTGGTGCTGTTTATGGCTATTTACTACCGCAAGTTTGGTCTGGTGGCCAACGTGGCACTGCTGGCCAACCTGGTGATCATTATCGGCATCATGTCCATGGTACCCGGTGCCACCATGACACTGCCGGGCATTGCCGGCATAGTGTTGACTATAGGTATGTCGGTGGATGCCAACGTGCTGATCTTCGAGCGTATCCGTGAGGAGCTGAGGGACGGGCGCAGTGTGCAGCAGGCTATTCACATAGGCTATGAAAAAGCCTTTGGTACCATTGCCGATGCCAACATCACTACTTTCCTTACGGCGATCATTTTGTTTGCTGTGGGCACCGGCCCCATCAAGGGCTTTGCCGTGACCCTGATGATCGGTATTCTGGCTTCCATGTTTACCGCCATTGTCGGTACCCGGGCCGTTGTTAACCTGATTTGGGGCGGCAAGCGTCTCAAAAAGCTGTCGATATGAGGAGTTTGAGCGATGTTTGAAATCCTCAAGACCAGAGAGCCATTGCCTTTCATGCGCTTTTCAAAGGGCGCGACAGTACTCTCACTGATCCTGATGGCCCTGTGCTTTTTCAGCCTGGCCACCAAGGGCCTGAACTGGGGGCTGGACTTTACCGGCGGCACCGTTGTGGAAGTGGCCTTTGAGCAGGCAGTGGAGCTGGATGAAGTGCGCAATCAGCTGGATGGTGCCGGTCTTGGCGGGGCTACAGTGCAACACTTTGGCACCAGCCGTGACCTGCTGATCCGTATGCCACCTCAAGACGGTGCCAATGTGCAACAGCAGGGTGAGGAAGTCATGGCTGCCATGCAGCAGCTGTCGACGGATGCGCAAATGAAACGGCTGGAGTTTGTAGGGCCGTCTATCGGTAAAGAGCTGGCAGAGCAGGGTGGTCTGGCCATTCTGGTGGCGCTGCTGTGTATCCTGATTTATGTCGGAATTCGCTTTGAGTGGCGTCTGGCGTCCGGTGCCGTGTTGTCACTGGCGCACGATGTGATCATTACACTGGGCGTATTCTCCTGGATGCAGATTGAGGTGGATCTCACCATAGTTGCGGCATTGCTGACGGTGGTAGGTTACTCCCTCAACGACACCATAGTGGTATTTGACCGGGTAAGGGAAAACTTTCGCCGGGTCCGTGACACTACCACGGAGCGGGTATTTGACGAAGCCATCACCGATACCCTGAGCCGGACCTTGATCACCTCGGCCACCACCCTGGTGGTGGTAGTGGCGCTGTTCCTCAAGGGCGGTGCCCTGATCCACGGTTTTGCCACAGCACTGCTGTTGGGTATTGGTTTTGGTACCTACTCTTCTATTTATATTGCCAGTGCCTGGTCCATGCTGCTGGGAGTAACCCGGGAGCATATGCTGCCGCCCGTGGTAGAAAAGGAAGGAGCAGATCAGGAGCCCCTGACTTAAGCCGGATTTAATGAAAAACAAGGAGCCTGCGGGCTCCTTTTTTATTTTTCGGCGCTTTATGCCGATTGATTGCATTTGCAGCATGACAAACGCGCTGTGGCTGCATAACATGGGGAAATAGAAAAAGACAAGTTCGGAGCCTACTTGAAACACAGATTTTTGCCTGCTGCTCTGGCCCTGTTTGGCCTGATGCTAAGTGGTTGCAGTACACCCGGTGTGGTCACACCCACTCTGGTGTTGCCGGTGCCGATGCAGGTTTCCTACCAAAGCGAACTGGGCATTGCCCGTCTGGGACAGATGCTTAATGCCCCGGGATTAACCCCGGAGCAGCGAGCCGAGCTGTTTTTTCAGCGCGGTGTAGTGTTTGACCGGGTTGGTCTGCGTGCTATGGCCCGCCTTGACTTTAACCGGGCATTACGGGAACAGCCTGATTTTGCTGATGCCTATAATCTTAACGGCGTCTATCTGACTCAGAATCAGGAATTTGACGAAGCTTACGAGTCGTTCGACTCGGCACTGGAGCTGGCACCGGATTATGTCTATGCCAACCTGAACCGGGGTATTGCCTTGTATTATGGTGGCCGGCCCGAGCTTGCCGCGCGGGATTTACGGGTGTTTCTGGATGACGAGCCCGCCGATCCTTATCGTTTGCTGTGGTGGCATCTGGCCCGTTACCAGATTGATGCCGAAGATGCGTTGACGACACTGGCTGCACACCGTGATCAATATGGCACTGATGAATGGGCCTGGGACATAGTGGATGTCTATCTGGGCCGGCTGGCTCCCGAGGTGCTGTTAAGCCGTATTTCCGAGCAAAGCCAGGATAATCAGGAGCTGGCGGAAATGCTGTGCGAAGCCTATTTCTATCTGGCCAAGCTGGCTCAGCACAATGCTCAGCCCGAGCAGGCCGAGGTATATCTCAAGCTGGCCCTGGCGACTAACATTTATGATTTTGTCGAACATCGTTATGCGTTGCTGGAACTGGACTTGATTGGTCAGCAGGCAAGACTGAAACGCTGAGCCGGCTCACGATTAAAACCTGATCCACCGGTACGACTGTGTTAAAATCCTGCGCCTTAAGCGCAACGGAAACAAAGTCAATATGCTTGAGCAAGTACGCATCGTGCTGGTAAACACGTCTCATACCGGCAACATCGGCTCCGCCGCCCGGGCCATGAAAACCATGGGGCTGAGCGATCTCTGCCTGGTGGATCCGGTTTCTCCTCCCGATGGTCAGTCGGTGGCACTTGCAGCCGGTGCCAGCGATATTCTGGCCAATGCCCGCATTGTGCCCACGCTTGCCGAGGCAGTGGCCGACTGCGGTCTGGTGATTGGCACCAGTGCCCGTTCCCGTACCTGGTCCTGGCCCATGCTGGATGCTCGTCAGGCGGGGGAAAAAGCCATGACTGAAGCGCCCAATCACAAAGTAGCGCTGGTGTTTGGCCGGGAGCGTACCGGCCTGACCAACGAGGAGCTGCAGCAATGTCATTATCACGTTTCCATTCCTGCCAATCCGGACTACAGCTCCCTTAATCTGGCCATGGCCGTGCAGACGCTCAGTTATGAAGTGCGTATGGCCTGGCTGGCGGGCAGTCATCATGAGCCGGAAGCCACCGATTATCCGCTGGCCGATGACCTGGAGCGCTTTTATGCTCATCTGGAGCAGACTCTGCTGGAGACCGGCTTTATTATTAAGCCCCATCCGGGACAGGTGATGACCAAGCTGCGCCGGTTGTTTAACCGGGCCCGGCCAGAGGATCATGAACTGAATATTTTGCGCGGTATACTGACTTCCGTACAGCGTTTTGGCACTCACAGAAAAGCAGAATAACCCAGTATTTCACTCGGCTATATACTTGACTAAAACACTCAGGTATGACAATCTGAGGCCATGTTCGAAAACGGTTTAACTTCATGAGACTGACATCGAAAGGGCGTTATGCTGTCACCGCCATGCTGGATGTGGCGCTGCATGCCAATAACGGACCGGTATCTCTGGCCGATATTTCCGAGCGACAGGGGATATCTCTGTCTTACCTGGAACAGTTGTTTTCCCGCCTGCGCAAACAAGGGCTGGTGAGCAGTGTCCGTGGTCCGGGAGGCGGTTATTTGCTGGGGCTTGAGCCCGCTGATATCTCTGTCGGGGCCGTGATTGCCGCTGTGGATGAGTCGGTCGATGCGACCAAGTGTCAGGGCAAGGGTGACTGCCACGGTGGTAATCAGTGTCTTACGCATTCATTGTGGTGTGCCCTGAGTGAGCGCATCAGCAACTTTCTGGATGCCATCTCCCTGGCGGAGCTGGTCAGCCAGAATGAGGTCCGGCGTATATCCGGAGAGCAAGACAAACATCTGAGCATGCTGAGCCTGAATGAGAAAGACGGTCAGCAAGTGAGCCTGAAAGTTCAACTTTAAAATGTCGATGACAAGACTGCCTTCAAAGGGCAGCGCTGGAACGGAGAATATGATGAAACTGCCCATTTATCTGGATTATGCGGCCACCTGCCCGGCAGATCCGCGCGTTGCTGAAAAAATGATGCAATACCTGACACCGGACGGCTTCTTTGGTAACCCGGCATCCCGCTCCCACCGCTTTGGCTGGCAGGCGGAAGAGGCGGTAGACATTGCCCGTAATCAGATTGCCGATCTGATCAACGCTGATCCCCGTGAAATTGTGTTCACCTCCGGTGCCACCGAGTCCGACAACCTGGCCATCAAGGGCATTGCCCACTTCTATGGCAAAAAGGGCAAGCACATTATCACCTCAAAAACCGAGCACAAAGCCGTGCTGGACCCTTGCCGTCAGCTGGAGCGGGAAGGATATGAAGTGACTTACCTTGAGCCGCAGTCCAATGGACTGTTTACTCTGGAGCAGATTGAAGGTGCTCTGCGTGATGACACCGTGCTGGTAAGCCTGATGCACGTAAATAACGAAACCGGTGTCATTCAGGACGTGAAAGCCATTGGTGAGCTGTGCCGCAGCCGCAAAATCATGTTCCATGTGGATGCGGCCCAGAGTGTGGGCAAGGTTCCGCTGGACGTACAGAGCATGAACATTGATCTGCTGTCCATGTCGGCACACAAAATTTACGGCCCCAAGGGCATTGGTGCTCTGTATGTATGCCGCAAGCCGCGGGTACGTCTGGAAGCTCAGATGCACGGCGGCGGTCATGAGCGGGGCATGCGCTCCGGCACGCTTCCCACTCACCAGATTGTGGGCATGGGTGAGGCCTTTCGTATTGCCAAAGAAGAAATGCAGGCTGAAAGCGAGCGTATTCTGGCGTTGCGTCAGCGTCTGTACAATGGCCTGAAAGACATTGAAGAAGTACATGTAAACGGCGATCTGGAACAGTCTGTTCCCGGCATTCTCAACATCAGCTTTGCCTATGTGGAAGGCGAGTCACTGATGATGGCGCTGAAAGATCTGGCGGTATCTTCCGGCTCGGCCTGTACCTCTGCCAGCCTGGAGCCGTCTTATGTGCTGCGTGCACTTGGCCTGACTGATGAACTGGCGCACAGCTCCATTCGTTTCAGCATTGGTCGTTTTACCACGGAAGAAGAAATTGATTACGCCATTCGTCTGGTAAATGAGTCCATTGGCCGCCTGCGCGACATGTCTCCGTTGTGGGAAATGTTCAAGGACGGCGTGGACCTGAATAAAGTTGAGTGGGCACACCATTAAGGTGTAAACGGATTGCGAGAGGAGCAGAATCATGGCTTACAGCGAAAAAGTAATTGATCACTATGAAAACCCCCGTAACGTGGGCGGTTTTGACAAAAACGACCCGAGCATTGCTACTGGCATGGTAGGTGCGCCTGCCTGCGGCGATGTAATGAAGCTGCAGCTGAAAATCACCGATGACGGCATTATTGAAGATGCCAAATTCAAGACCTATGGTTGTGGCTCTGCCATTGCCTCCAGCTCACTCATTACCGAATGGGTAAAGGGCAAGAGTCTGGATGAAGCAGCCAGCATCAAAAATACCGATATTGCCGAAGAACTGGCACTGCCGCCGGTGAAGATCCACTGCTCTATTCTGGCAGAGGACGCCATAAAGGCGGCCATCGACGACTACAAAAAGAAAAAGAACCTGGCGTAACGGAGATATTATGGCGATCACCATTACCGACGCGGCCGCCCGGCGGGTGCAGACCTTTCTTACCAACCGAGGCAAGGGCCTTGGCTTGCGCCTGGGGGTGAAAACCTCCGGCTGCTCCGGCCTGGCTTATGTGCTGGAGTTTGTGGATGAGCTGTCCGAAGGCGATCAGGTGTTCGAGCATGGCGAGGTCAAGGTGATCGTCGACAGCAAGAGCCTGGTTTACCTGGATGGCACCGAGCTGGACTTTGTTAAAGAAGGCCTGAACGAAGGCTTTCGCTTCAACAACCCGAACATGACCGGGGAATGCGGCTGCGGCGAGAGTTTTAACGTTTAAGGAAGGCAGCATGAATTATTTTGAGCTGTTTGGCCTGCCGGCCCAGTTCCGGATTGACGGTGAGGTACTGGCACAGGCCTATCGTCAGTTACAGACTCAGTTCCATCCCGATAAATTCGCCTCCCGCCCCGAGCGGGAGCGCCTGCAGGCGGTGCAACAGGCCGCCCGCATCAACGACGCCTTTTCTACCCTCAAAAACCCTCTGAGCAGAGCCGAATATCTGTTATCGCTGCAGGGCATGGATATTCGCGGCGAGCAGCAAACCCTGAAAGATCCCATGTTTCTGATGCAGCAAATGGAATGGCGCGAGCAGCTGGAAGAGATTCCTGCCGCCACCGATGTATTTGCTGCCATCATGGCCTTTGAGCGGGAGCTGAAGCAGGCTTCCGATGAATACTTCCGTGAGCTTGAGCAACAGCTGAGCGCCGCAGACTGGGAGCAGGCCGCCGACACGGTGCGCAAACTTAAATTTATGGCCAAGCTGCATGCTGAGCTTGAGCGGGTAGAAGACGCGCAGCAGGAATTCTGAATCTCATGGCATTATTACAAATATCCGAGCCGGGCCAGAGCGCGGCTCCTCACGAGCATAAATGGGCCATTGGCATCGATCTGGGTACCACCAATTCACTGGTGGCCGTGGTGCGCAGTGGTCTGGCAGAAACCCTGGCTGATGATCAAGGCCGGGAGTTATTGCCCTCTGTGGTGCATTACACCGCAGACGAAAAACGCATTGGTTACAGCGCCAAACAGGAAGCCGAGCTGGATCCGCAAAACACCATTATTTCGGTGAAGCGGCTGCTGGGCAAGGCCCTGGCAGACGTGCCGGTGCACAAGCTGCCCTACGACTTTTGCGATACCGGTGCCGGCATCATCGAGCTTAATACCCCTCAGGGACCGATGAACCCGGTGCAGGTGTCTGCCGATATTCTCAAGGCCCTTGGTGAGCGGGCCGAGCAGGTGCTGGGCAATCCGGTGAATGGTGCTGTGATTACAGTGCCGGCCTATTTTGATGATGCTCAGCGTCAGGGCACCAAGGACGCGGCTCAGCTGGCCGGCCTGAATGTGCTGCGCCTGCTGAACGAACCTACCGCCGCCGCCATTGCCTACGGCCTTGATTCCGGACAGGAAGGCGTCATAGCGGTATTTGATCTGGGTGGCGGTACCTTTGATATCTCCATTCTGCGTCTGCACAAGGGCGTGTTTGAAGTACTGGCCACCGGCGGTGACTCTGCTTTGGGCGGCGATGACTTCGATCATGCGCTGGCCGACTGGATTCAGCAGCAGGCGGGTATTGCCGGACTGACACCGGCACAGCAGCGCAATCTGCTGGATGTGGCCAACGCCGCCAAGGTGGCACTCACCGACAGTGAGACGATTACCGTCAGCTGGCAGGACTGGCAGGGGGAGCTGACCCGTGAGCAGTTCAACAGTCTTATTCAGCCCTGGGTGAACAAGACACTGATGGCCTGTCGCCGGGCGCTGAAAGACGCCGGCGTCAGTCAGGACGAGGTGCAGAATGTGGTGATGGTCGGTGGCTCTACCCGGGTTCCGCTGGTGCGGGAGCGGGTAGGGGACTTCTTTGCCCGTGAACCGCTCACCAGCATCGATCCCGACAAGGTGGTGGCGATTGGTGCCAGCATTCAGGCGGATATTCTGATTGGCAACAAGCCCGACAGCGACATGCTGCTGCTGGACGTGATTCCGCTCTCGCTGGGGCTGGAAACCATGGGGGGCCTGGTGGAGAAGGTGATTCACCGCAACACCACCATTCCCGTGGCCAAGGCTCAGGAATTCACCACCTTCAAGGACGGCCAGACCGCCATGGCCATTCATGTGGTGCAGGGTGAGCGTGAGCTGGTGGCCGACTGCCGCTCGCTGGCTCGCTTTGAGCTTACCGGTATTCCGCCCATGGCCGCCGGTGCCGCCCATATTCGCGTGACCTTTCAGGTGGATGCCGACGGTCTGCTGTCGGTCAGTGCCATGGAAAAATCTTCCGGGGTGCAGGCCAGCATTGAGGTCAAACCTTCATACGGCCTGAAGGAAGAAGATATTTCCAGCATGCTCAAGGCCTCTTTTGAATATGCCCAGGAAGACATTGCCGCCCGTATGCTGGCGGAGCAGAAGGTAGAAGCGGCCCGGGTGGTGGAAAACATCATCAGCGCCCTGCAGGCCGATGGCGATGCGCTGCTCAGCGAGCAGGAGCAGGCCGGGATTATCGCCGCGCTGGAGTCACTGCAGCAGGCGGCCCAGGGCACGGATCCGGAGGCCATCAAGCAGGCCATTGAACAGACCGACAAACAAACGGCCGACTTTGCTGCCCGCCGAATGGATGCGTCCATTCGCAAGGCGCTGGCCGGTCAACGAGTGGACAAGGTGTAACCATGCCGAAAATTGTATTTTTGCCTCATGCCGATCTGTGCCCTGAAGGGGCCGCTCTGGAGGCCAAGACCGGTGAAACCGTACTGGATGTGGCATTGCGCAATGGCATTGACATTGAGCACGCCTGTGAGAAGTCCTGTGCCTGTACCACCTGTCATGTGATAGTGCGCGAGGGTTTTGACTCGCTGGAAGAAAGCACCGAGCTGGAAGACGACATGCTGGACAAGGCCTGGGGGCTGGAGCCGGAGTCGCGCCTGGGGTGTCAGGCAGTTGTGGATGATGAAGATCTGGTGGTGGAAATTCCGCGCTATACCATCAATATGGTGTCGGAAGGCCATTAAGCGTAGCGATTCACCAAGGAGCTGATATGAGCTTGAAATGGACCGACAGTCAGGACATAGCACTGGCCTTGCTGGAAGAGTATCCCGAGGTGGATCCCAAAACGGTGCGCTTTACCGATCTGCATCAGTGGATTTGTGCGCTGGACGAGTTTGACGATGAGCCGGAGCACTCCAACGAGCGCATTCTGGAAGCCATTATCCTCGCCTGGATGGACGAATACGACTGAACTGAAGCTTGAAGCCTGTAGGCCGTGCTTTATGCGCGGCTGACGTCAGGTGCAGATACGAAGCATCAGCGCGGTTGCACTCCGCCGACACGCTGCAAGTACGTCCTTGTAACGCTCGAAAATGCCATCCATGGCATTTAATGGTCGGCTCAGGCAATCCCCACTGCTGCTTCGGGCAACACCGACGTTGTCTGCTTTCAGCTTACCGCTTATAGCTTTCTTTCGAGCCACAGTGATACTGTGGCTTTTTCTGTTTTTCGACCAAACATTATTTAGCAAAGAACAAGGAGTCATGATGTCTGCAACCATGAAGGTCATGCTGACCACAGACGCGGCCCCGGCCTGCTGGGGCGACAAGGCACTGCTCAGTTTTCACAATGACGAAGTCCATATTCACACCGGTGAAAATGAGGTTGCCCGCCGGGTACAACAGGCCGGCCGCAAGCTGGACGGCATGGGCATCAAGCAGCTGGCACTTTGTGGTGAGGGCTGGACTCTCGAAACCAGCTGGGCCTTTGCGCAAGGATTTTACAATGCCAAGGGCGGCCAGCAACTGGAGCTGGCCGAGCTGAGCGCCGATGATGAGATCGAATTCAACGCCCGCCGCACTGCCATTAACTGGGTGCGGGAAATGATCAACGGCACCCCGGAAGATGTTTATCCGGCGTCGCTGGCCACGGAAGCGGGCAAATTTATACAGTCGCTGGCCCCCGAGGCCGTGACCTATCGCATTTACAGCGGCGAGCAGCTCAAGGATCTGGGACACGTAGGTATCTATGAAGTGGGTCGGGGCAGCAGCCGGCCGCCCACTCTGCTTGAGCTGGACTTTAACCCCGGCGGCAACCCGAATGCGCCGGTGGCGGCCTGCTTGGTGGGCAAGGGCATTACCTTTGACTCCGGCGGTTACAGCATCAAATCGTCTGATGGCATGTCGGTGATGAAATCGGACATGGGCGGTGCCGCCACCGTTACCGGTGCCCTGGCGCTGGCCATTGCCCGGGGGCTGGACAGCCGGGTGAAACTGTTTCTGTGCTGTGCCGAAAACCTGGTGTCGGGCCATGCCTTCAAGCTGGGTGATATTCTCACCTACCGCAACGGCCTGACCGTAGAAATTCTCAATACCGATGCCGAAGGCCGGCTGGTACTGGCAGACGGCCTGCTGGCGGCCTCGGCCACCGGTGCGCCCTTTATTCTGGATGCCGCCACCCTCACCGGTGCCGCCAAAATGGCCCTGGGCCGGGACTACAATGCCGTGTTCAGCATGAACGACGAGCTGGCGCTGCAAACCGTGCAGGCGGCCAAAGCGGAAGGCGAAAAAGCCTGGCCGCTGCCGCTGGAGCCGTTTCATCAGGGCCTGCTGACCTCCTCGTTTGCTGATATGGCTAATATTCATGCGGGTGAGGGGCAGGCGGGTGCTTCTACCGCCGCGGCGTTTTTGTCCCGCTTTGTGCCCGATAACGGCCGCAGCTGGGTGCATATGGATTTGTCGGGCTCTTACCAGAAGGTGCCCAACGACCTCTGGGCTGCCGGTGGCAAAGGCCACGGCGTGCGCACCATTGCCGCCATGCTGGCTCAGGTGTGCCAGAAACAAGGCGAATAAAATTCATCGCCGGCGGTGTTAACTCGCCGCCGGTTTTCGTATAATCCGCGCGTTTTTACTATCGAAAACAGAACCTGTTGATTTAAAGGATACTCCTATGGCTATCGAACGTACCTTCTCCATCGTCAAGCCCGACGCTGTTGCCAAAAACCTGATCGGCGCTATCTACGGCCGTTTTGAGTCTGCTGGCCTCAAGATTGTTGCTTCCAAAATGGTTCACCTGAGCCGTGAGCAGGCTGAAGGCTTCTACGCCGAGCACAGCGAGCGCCCCTTCTTCAAGGCTCTGGTTGACTTCATGACCTCCGGTCCGGTAATGGTTCAGGTACTGGAAGGTGAAAACGCCATTCTGCGTAACCGCGAAATCATGGGTGCCACCAACCCCGCCGACGCCCTGGCCGGTACCCTGCGCGCCGACTACGCCGACAGCATCGACGAAAACGCCGTACACGGCTCCGATGCTCCCGAGTCTGCCGCTCGCGAAATCGCTTACTTCTTCAGCGACGAAGAAATCTGCCCGCGCACTCGTTAATAGCGGGTTGAACGGCATAAAAAAGACGCTTCGGCGTCTTTTTTTTTATGGGTGCCCAACAGGACAGCAAGTAAAAGTGTGATCTTGCATTGTTATTTTTGTATACATCTGGTGTTATAAGTGTTTACATATTCTGCAACATAAATAATGATGTTGCTATGTTAATAGTATACAAACTGTAACAATTCAGGGAGCGAAGATGACAGCAGAAATTCGACAGGTTCCGGCCGGCAAACGTCCGGAGGACGAAAACCTGGGGTTGGGGGCGAACATTGCTTATGGCTTCCAGCATGTGCTTACCATGTATGGCGGCATTATTGCGGTGCCGCTGATAGTGGGGCAGGCCGCGGGTCTGCCGTCGGCAGAAATTGGTATGCTGATCGCTGCCTCTCTGTTTGTGGGAGGCGCTGCTACTTTGCTGCAGACCCTGGGTATCCGCTTCTTTGGTTGTCAGCTGCCCCTGGTGCAGGGCGTATCTTTTGCCAGTGTGGCCACCATAGTGGCCATTGTGACCACGGGCGGCGGCCTGCCGTCCGTGTTCGGGGCGGTAATAGGGGCCTCGCTTATCGGTTTGCTGATCACCCCCGTGTTCTCCAAAATCATTCGGTTTTTCCCGCCGCTGGTTACCGGGGCCGTCATTACCACCATAGGTTTAACCCTGATGCCGGTGGCAGCACGCTGGGCCATGGGCGGTAATTCTCAGGCGGCAGACTTCGGCAGCATGACCAATATCGGCCTGGCCGGTGCCACTCTGGCCATAGTACTGGTGCTGAGCAAGCTGGGTAATGCGGCCATCAGCCGGCTGTCCATTCTGCTGGCCATGGTGCTGGGCACGCTGCTGGCCTGGTCCATTGGACTGGTCGACTTCTCCCGCGTGCTGGATGGTCCTGTTTTTGCCTTTCCCACGCCGTTTCACTTCGGTATGCCGGTATTTGAACTGGCCGCCATTATCTCCATGCTGATAGTGGTGCTGGTCATTCTGGTGGAAACCTCTGCCGATATTCTGGCAGTGGGTGACATTATCGACACCAAGGTTGACTCCCGTCGTTTGGGTGACGGCCTGCGCGCCGATATGATCTCCAGTGCCATTGCGCCCATGTTTGGCTCCTTTACGCAAAGTGCCTTTGCCCAGAACGTGGGCCTGGTGGCGGTAACCGGCGTGAAAAGCCGTTATGTGGTGGCCGCTGCCGGCGCGATTCTGGTGACCCTGGGGCTGATGCCCATTATGGGCCGGGTGATTGCCACTGTGCCCACCGCCGTGCTGGGCGGTGCCGGCATCGTCTTGTTCGGTACCGTGGCGGCCAGTGGTATTCGTACTCTGGCCAAGGTGAACTACACCAACAATATGAACCTGATTATTGTGGCCACCTCCATCGGTTTTGGCATGCTGCCCATCGCCGCACCCAGCTTCTATCATCACTTTCCGACCTGGTTTGAAACCATTTTTCATTCCGGTATCAGCTCCACCGCCATTATGGCCATTCTGCTCAACCTGCTGTTTAATCACCTGAGCTGGGGGAATTCCGACAAACAATCCGTGTTTGCGGCCGGCACCGAGCGCACCATCAGCGAGGCCGACATTGCCTGCCTGAACGACGGCGATTACTTTGTGGACGGCAAACTGTTTGATGCCGAAGGCAACGAGGTTACGATTGAGTCTTGCAAGGGGCGCGCTTCCGGTAAGCCCAGGCTCAAGACGGTGGCCAACGACCACTGAGCCAGACTGAATGTGGAATGACAGCTTTTCAGCCGCCCTGGAGGCGGCTTTTTTAATGGCCCCATATGGCGTCAGCGTTCCTTGCCACTGGCAACCCGGTGCTAAACTCTGTACAATTTCGCGCCCTGTGGGCTCTGGTAAAACGCGTGAGGCAACCGATGAGTGAAACCAAAATTAATCTGCTGGATCTGGATCGTGACGGCATGCGAGCACTCTTTCAGGAGATGGGAGAGAAACCTTTTCGTGCCGACCAGGTGATGAAGTGGATTTATCATTTCGGTTGCGACGATTTTGATCAGATGACCAACATCAATAAGGTGTTGCGAGGCAAGCTGAAGGAGCGCGCCGAAATTCGTGCGCCAGAGATAAGCGTTGAGAAAAAGTCTGCCGATGGCACCATCAAGTGGGCCATGATGGTGGGCGGACAGGAAGTGGAAACTGTCTATATTCCCGACGGTGACCGTGCCACTTTGTGCGTGTCTTCCCAGGTGGGCTGTGCCCTGGATTGTAAATTCTGCTCTACCGCTCAGCAGGGCTTTAACCGTAACCTGAAAGTATCTGAAATTATCGGTCAGGTCTGGCGTGCTGCCACTCGGGTTGGTTTTGTGCGTGACTCCGGCCGCAAACCCATCACCAATGTGGTGATGATGGGCATGGGCGAGCCGCTGCTTAACCTGAATAACGTAGTACCTGCCATGCGGCTGATGCTGGAAGACTATGGCTTTGGTCTGTCCAAGCGCCGGGTAACCTTGTCTACCTCCGGTGTGGTGCCCGCACTCGACAAAATGGCCGACATGATAGACGTGGCCCTGGCGGTGTCTTTGCATGCGCCCAACGACAAGCTGCGCTCCGAGATTATGCCGATCAACGACAAATATAATATTGCCGAGCTGATCGCCAGCATTCGTCGTTATCTGGCGGTGTCCAATGCCAACCACGGCAAGGTGACCATAGAGTATGTGCTGCTGGATCATGTCAATGACGATATGCAGCATGCCCACGAGCTGGCCGAGCTGCTCAAGGATCTGCCCTGCAAGATCAATCTGATCCCGTTCAATCCGTTCCCGGGCAACCCCTACGGCAAGCCCAGCAACAGCCGCATTGACCGCTTTAACAAGGTGTTGATGCAATATGGCAACACTGTCACCATTCGCAAAACCCGGGGCGATGATATTGATGCCGCCTGTGGGCAGCTGGTGGGCGATGTGATTGACAGAACCAAGCGCACCATGAAAAAACGGATGCAGGAACAAAATATATCCGTCACAATGGTTTAACTCAAAAACACTGGCGGAAAAGTAATGCGAAAGGCCTTTTTGGTGCCGGCGCTGCTGATGGCGGGGGTGCTGACGGCTTGTGTAAGCGAAACCGTAAACCTGACCCAGGGGCGGCCGGCTGCCAATGTCAGGCCTGAACTGCCTCAGGCAGCACAAGCTCGCATGAACCTTGGTCTGGCTTATTTGCGTGAGGGAAATATCAGCCAGGCCAAATTCAACCTTGAGCGAGCCCTGACGCAAGACGAGACTAACCCTGATATTCATCTGTCACTTGCGTACTTTTATCAGCGAGTAACCGAATATGACAAGGCAGAACAGCATTATCAGCGTGTGCTGGCGCTGGATGCCGAGCATGGTGACGGACTGAATAACTACGGTGCTTTTCTGTGTGACAGGGAACGATTTGACCAGGCTGATGTCATGTTCAGCAGGGCAATGGCTGTAGCAGGCTATGTCAAAGTTGCCGATACCCTCGAGAATGCTGCTGTGTGTGCTGCTAAAAGCGGCCGTGTAAAGGTGGCCCGGGAATACTATCGGCGTGCTTTGGAGTATGCTCCTGACAGATCTCAGTCGTTACTGGGGCTGGCTGAGCTTGAGCTTGCGCAGCAGGACCCGAACATGGCCCGGGTGTACCTTGACCGCTACCGGCAGCAATATGCTCCTTCAGCAAAAAGTTTGTGGCTGAGTGTGCTCAGTGCCCGAGCATTGGGGCTGAGCCAAGAGTATGAGACAGCGGGAGCTGAGCTGGTACGTTTATTTCCGGATTCAGAACAAGCCGAGCGATTCCTGACACATGACAATGAATGAACCCCAGTCTCTTGCGGGAGACGAACAGAACAACACTGATACTGGCCCGGGTAAACTGTTGCGTGACGCACGTGAACGCAGAGGCTGGAGTCAGCAGGATGTGGCGCGCCGGCTTAATCTGCGCCTGGCCGTGATTGAGTCGATAGATGACGATCATTATACGGCTGGCGTTGCCCTGACTTTTTTGCGTGGTTACGTCAAAGCCTATGCCAAGCTGGTGGGAGTGAGCGAGCAACTGGCACTGTCGTCCTTTGATACCATGTCAGGCACCGAGCAGTTGCGTAGTGCCGGTCCGGCTCCCATGCAAAGCTTTTCCAAAAAGACCCGGCAACAGGCCAGTGACAAGTGGCTCAAACTCACCAGCTGGCTGGTGGTTCTGGGGCTGGTGGCCTCGCTGGTGTTCTGGTGGTGGCAAAATAGCAGTAATGGCTATACCGAGTCGCCCGTTATCGAGCCGGCGTCGGACTCTGCCACACAAGCACCGGCAACGACGCAGCCCGAGCCTGTTACTGAGGCTGAGCCTGTGCCGGAAGCTGAACCGGAGCCGGCGAGCGAACCGGCAGTCGCCCCTGAGACACTGTCCGGCCTGTCTCAGCCGGCCGGCAGCGAAGTCATTGCACCTGATACGCCTGCTGACACTGCGGCCGCCGCCATGCCGGCAGAGCCAGCGCCGGATCCCGAGCGACTGGTGCTGGGCTTTACCGCCGATTGTTGGATAAAAGTGACCGATGCCGAGGGCCGGGTGCTGTCTGAAGGTGTAAAAACATCCAGTGACCGTCTTGAGTTAACAGGTAAGCCGCCGTTCAGCCTGGTGCTGGGTGCGCCCCAGGCTGCCACTGTCGAATATTTGGATCAGATGGTGGATCTGACTTCCTTCCGTGCCGGACGGGTCGCCCGCCTGACTGTACCGAAATCCTGATATAACGAGCAAGAGTAACCATGTCCCAACACGAATCACCCATTATTCGCCGCAAGTCCAAGCAAATTCGTGTCGGCTCTGTGCTGGTAGGGGGCGATGCTCCCATCAGTGTGCAGACCATGACCAATACGTCTACCACCGATGTAGCAGCCACTCTGGCGCAGATTCGGGCAGTGGAAAAGGCCGGTGCCGACATAGTGCGGGTGTCTGTGCCTACCATGGAGGCGGCAGAAGCTTTTAAAGTCATTCGTGCCGGTACTTCCATCCCTCTGGTGGCAGACATTCACTTTGACTACCGTATTGCCCTGCAGGTCGCCGAATACGGGGCCGATTGCCTGCGTATCAACCCGGGTAATATCGGTCGGGAAGACCGTGTTCGTGCCGTAGTGGATTGTGCCCGGGATAAAGGTATTCCCATTCGCATTGGTGTGAACGGCGGCTCGCTGGAAAAGGATCTGCAGGAAAAATACGGTGAGCCTACCCCGCAAGCGCTGGTGGAGTCGGCCCTGCGCCATGTGGATATTCTCGATAAACTCAACTTTGACCAGTTTAAGGTAAGTGTTAAAGCCTCCGACGTATTTCTGGCGGTAGGTGCTTACCGGGAGCTGGCGCGTCATATTGAGCAACCGTTGCACCTGGGGATTACCGAAGCCGGCGGTTTTCGCAGCGGCGCAGTCAAGTCGGCCATTGGCCTGGGCATGCTGCTGGCGGAGGGCATCGGCGATACCCTGCGCATTTCCCTGGCAGCCGATCCGGTAGAAGAAGTGAAGGTAGGTTTTGATATTCTCAAGTCCCTGCGTATTCGTGCCCGGGGTATCAATTTTATTGCCTGCCCGTCCTGCTCCCGCCAGGAGTTTGATGTGATTGGCACCGTCAATGCGCTGGAAAGCCGGCTGGAAGACATCACCACTCCCATGGATGTGTCCATTATCGGCTGTGTGGTTAACGGCCCCGGTGAGGCGCTGATTTCCGATCTCGGGCTGGCCGGTGCCCAGCGCAAAAGTGCCCTTTATGATGGCGGCGAGCGGGTAGGACGGCTGGATAATGCTGATCTGGTGGATGCTCTTGAAAGCCGCATCCGTGCCAAGGTAGCCATGATGGATCCCGCCGCCCGCATTCCGGTGCAGGGCAAAGACTGAATCCGCTTCTTATTTTAATGATTTAACCCAGAGAACTTTTTTGTGGCCAAACAAATCCAAGCAATTCGAGGAATGAACGACTGCCTGCCGGAACAGACGCCGGCCTGGCAACAGGCAGAAAGCGTGCTGCGCAACACCATGAGCGCCTATGGTTACAGCGAGATCCGCCTGCCCATCATGGAGGTAACCGGCCTGTTTCAGCGCGCCATCGGTGAAGTGACCGATGTGGTGGAAAAGGAAATGTACACCTTTGAGGATCGCAGCGGCGACAGTCTGACCCTGCGTCCGGAAGGCACCGCCGGTTGTGTGCGCGCCGGCATAGAGCATGGCCTGCTCTACCATCAGGAGCGGCGCATGTGGTATATGGGTCCCATGTTTCGCTATGAGCGTCCGCAAAAAGGCCGCTACCGCCAGTTTCACCAGTTCGGAGTAGAAGTATTCGGCCTGAATGGCCCGGACATCGACGCCGAGCTGATTATGCTCACCGCCCGGCTCTGGAAAGCGCTGGGCGTGACCGAGCACCTGACCCTGCAGCTGAACAGCCTGGGCCAGCCGGAAGAGCGGGCGCAATACCGTCAGGCGCTGGTGGACTTTCTGCAGCAGCATGAAGACCGCCTGGATGAAGACTGTCGCCGGCGGATGCATACCAATCCGCTGCGGGTGCTCGACAGTAAAAACCCTGATGTACAGGCCCTGCTGGCCGATGCGCCGGTACTGTCCGATTACTTCGGTGAAGACACTCAAGCCCACTTCAAGGGGCTGCAGGCGCTGCTGAGCGCAGCCGGTATTCAGTTCGAGATAAACCCCCGGCTGGTGCGTGGTCTCGATTATTATAATCTCACCGTGTTTGAGTGGGTGACCGAAAGCCTGGGTGCGCAGGGTACCGTATGTGGCGGCGGCCGTTACGATGGCCTGGTGGAGCAGCTGGGCGGCCAGGCCACCCCGGCGGTAGGCTTTGCCATGGGCATGGAGCGGCTGGTATTGCTGCTGGAAACCCTGAATCAGGTGGCAGCGCAGCCGGCTCAGGCCGATATCTATGTGGCCATGATGGGTGACAGCACCAGAGCGGCAGGTTTTGCCCTGGCTGAGCAGCTGCGTGATGCCCTGCCGGCCCTCAGAGTGATGAGCCATTGCGGTGGCGGTAACTTCAAAAAGCAGCTCAAGCGGGCTGACAAGAGTGGCGCCGCCGTGGCGCTTATCCTCGGAGAAGATGAAGTTGCCAACGCTCAGGTGACCGTTAAATATCTGCGTGGTCAGGGTGAACAACAAACGCTGAACCAGAGTGAGCTGGTTACACTGCTCGAACAAAAGGGGATTTGAGTTGGACGTTTACAGCACGGAAGAACAACAGATTGAAGCCATCAAACGCTGGTGGCATGAATACGGCAAGGCCATTATTCTGGGCTCTGCCATTGGTCTGGCCGGTTTATTCGGCTGGCGTTATTACCAGAGTCATCAGGTAGAAACCCGCTCTGCCGGTGCCGAAGCCTTTGAACAGGTAAGCCGCAGTCTGGCAACCCGGGGCAGTGCTGCCTTTGACAGCGCTGCCACTTTTGTGGCCGAAAATCAGGGCAACAACTACGGTGAGCTGGCGGCCATGCTGCTGGCAGCAGAAGCGGTAAAAGCCAATGATCTCGAGCTGGCTAAAACTCAGCTGGAGCAAGCTTTGGCAGGAACTACCGATGAGGTGCTGAGCAACACCATAGCGCTGCGCCTGGCCCGAGTGCTAATTGCCACGGAAGAGTTCAGTGCCGCGCAAGGCCGGCTTGATGCCGTGAATGGTGCGGCCTTTGCTGCACAGAAAGCGGAAGTGCAGGGTGACCTTTACCTTGCTCAAAATCAGCCGGAGCAGGCCCGCAGTGCTTATGAGCAGGCCCGCAGCGCAGGTGGTGTGGGAGAAAATCCGGCGCTGACGCTGAAACTCGATAATCTTGCTGCAGCGCCACAAGGAGAATAAGGATGAGTACACCACTGCATCGTTTGTTGCCGTTAACACTGGCCCTGGGGCTTGCTGCTTGTTCAAGCCAGACGCCGGTTGCGCCGGCCAGTCCGTTGCCAGAGATTGATAACCGCTTTGAGATTAACACTCGCTGGTCTGATTCTGTAGGCAAAGGCGTAGGGGAATATTACTCTCAGTTGAGCCCTGTTATAGACGGAGAGCGTTTATTCGCCGCTGCCCGAAATGGTGTTATCAAGGCCTTTGATGCCGCCAGTGGCGAGGAGCTGTGGGAAGCCGAACTGGATGAGCTGGATATTAACCGGAATCAGCGCAGCCCGCGTCTTGCCGGGGGCCTGACCGCCGCCTATGGCAACCTCTATTTCGGCTCCGAGAATGGCGTTGTTTATGCCTTGTCTCAGGACGATGGTGCCGTGCTGTGGACACAAAGCGTGCCCGGTGAAGTGCTGGCGGCGCCGGCAGTGGACGAAGGCAAGGTGGTGGTGCATACCAGTGCCGGTAACCTGGTGGCGCTGGATTCTGCCAGTGGTGAGCAGCAGTGGCTGTTGCGCAACGAGCAGCCCAGCCTGACCCTGCGCAGCATGGCCACGCCCATTACCACCGGTGGTGCCGTGCTCTATGGCCGCGCCGACGGGCGTCTGGGCATTGCCTTGCTGGCCAATGGTCAGCCGGTGCGTGACACCCGTATTGCCAGCCCCCGCGGTGCCACCGAGCTGGAGCGGATGGTGGATGTGGCCTCAAAGCCGGTGATCCTGGGCGATATTTTGTTCACCATGGCTTATAATGGCCAGCTGACTGCGCACCAGCTGGTTTCCGGCCAGCAATTATGGAAACGCCAGTATCAGGGGTCGGAAGATCTGAGTACAGACGGCCGTCTGCTGTTTATTACCGACAGCCGCAGTCACCTGTTTGCGGTGGATGCCCGTAGTGGCAGCGAAGTCTGGTCCAACACCGAGCTGGAAAACCGCCGCCTGACCGCACCTGTGGTGTTTGGTGATTATCTGGTGGCTGGCGATGGTGACGGCTATCTTTACTGGCTGGATCGTAACAGCGGCGAGTTGCTCTCGCTGGAACGCATAGACAGCGCCGGCCTGTATGTGGCCCCTGTGGTTGCCGGAGATACGCTTTATGTGCAAAGCCGTGATGGTGAACTGGTGGCGATAGCCCGCCCCTGATTGAGTTCCGCGGTGTTGCCCTCGGCTCCTGATCCCAACAATCAGGAGCCGTTATTGTTTTTTGGAGATGTTTTTTATGATGCCAGTTGTGGCTCTGGTGGGCCGTCCCAATGTGGGCAAGTCCACTCTGTTTAACCGCCTGACCCGCACCCGTGATGCCCTGGTGGCAGACTTTCCCGGCCTGACCCGGGATCGCAAATACGGTCAGGCCCGCTTTAATGAGCTTGAATATATTCTGGTAGATACCGGGGGTATCGACGGCAGCGAGCAGGGTATCGAGCTGGAAATGGCGACTCAGTCGCTGGCTGCCATTGACGAAGCCGATGTGGTGCTGTTTATGGTAGACGCCCGTGCCGGCCTGACCTCGGCCGATGAGGCCATTGCTGCTCATCTGCGCCGTTGCCAGAAGAAAACCCTGCTGGTGGCGAACAAAACAGACGGTATTGATGCCGACTCGGCCACCGGTGAATTCTATCAGCTGGGTTTGGGAGAGATTTATCAGATTGCCGCGGCTCACGGCCGAGGTGTGCTGACTTTGCTGGAAACAGCCCTGGCACCGCAGCTGGAGCAGCTTGCCGCCGGCTCTGCACCGGCTGACGAGGCCGGGGACATTGATGAAGACGGACTGGAATTTGACGATGCCATGCTGGAAGACGCCATGGCAGTGTTGGATGAAGTAGAGGAAGAAGAGGCCATTCCCTTTGAAGATGCGCCCATCAAGCTGGCCATTGTAGGCCGGCCCAATGTAGGCAAGTCTACCCTGACCAACCGCATTCTGGGTGAAGAGCGGGTGGTGGTATATGACATGCCCGGCACCACTCGTGACTCCGTGTATATTCCCATGCAGCGGGACGAGCAGGATTACATTCTGATCGACACCGCCGGTGTGCGCCGCCGTGGCAGGGTACATGAGGCGGTAGAAAAATTTTCGGTGATCAAGACGCTCAAGGCCATTGAAGACGCCAACGTGGTGCTGCTGGTGCTGGACGCCCGGGAAGGCATTTCCGATCAGGATCTCAGTCTGCTGGGCTTTGTGCTCAATGCCGGCCGCAGTATTGTGCTGGCGGTGAACAAGTGGGACGGTCTGAGCACAGACGTGCGTGATGAAATCAAGCGCGAGCTGGATCGCCGGCTGGGCTTTATCGATTTTGCCCGCCTGCATTTTATCTCAGCACTGCACGGCAGTGGCGTGGGTAATCTGTTTGAGTCGGTAAAAGAAGCTTATGCTTCGGCCACCAAACGGGTAAATACCTCCATGCTGACCCGCATTATGCAGATGGCTCAGGACGATCATCAGCCGCCGCTGGTACGGGGCCGCCGGGTGAAACTCAAATATGCCCATGCCGGTGGTTATAATCCGCCGCGTATTATCGTGCACGGTAATCAGGTGAAAGACCTGCCTGATTCTTATAAGCGCTATCTGATCAACTACTTCCGCCGCTCGCTGCAGGTGGTGGGCACGCCCATTCGCGTCGAGTTTCAGGAAGGGGATAATCCTTATGCCGGTATCAAGAACAAGCTGACCGCCAGCCAGTTACGTAAGCGCAAGCGTCTGATGAAGCACCTGAAGAAAAAGTAATCTGTTCAAAACGCCGGCTCTGCCGGCGTTTTTTCTCAAATGACCCCCATCCTTTTTGCGCACAGCGCTACTCCTGCCTAGTCTTGATATGCATTGCCATATTTTGATTCCATGGAGGATATATGTACAAATCGTTACTGGTTGCGGTAGATGGTTCCAAACATGGCCGCAAGGCGCTGGAGCTGGCCTGTCATCTTGCCAGGGTAGACAATGCGGAGCTGCACATACTGCATGTGCCCGAAGTGCTGCCCCATGAAGCGACCTTAATCTGGGGAATTGGAGCGGTGGCCATCAGTGATGAGCTTAAAGAAATGGAAGCGCTGGGCAATCGCATTCTGGCAGGAGCGGAGGCCGAAGCGCAAAAATTGGGTGTGGGCAATATTTATACCCATGTCGATAAAGGGGAACCTGCCCGGACCATTTTAAAACAGACCGAAAAACTCGGTGTGGATGTGGTGGTGCTGGGCACCAGAGGCCTGGGTGATCTGGCTGGTCTGGTGATGGGCAGCGTGTCTCACAAGGTGGCCAACAGCGCCAAGTGCGGCGTGATCACTGTTCGCTGAATGGGTCAGTCAAAACTGGCCTGGGTCAGAAAATAAGTGGTGCTGCGGCGCAATATCTTGCGGCGCACATCCTGCATCATCAGCCGGCGGCGGGAGCCGGCTGCGGGCTTGTGATGTTTCAGCAGATTACGTTTTCTTCTCAGCATTCTCATGCTCCTTATTATCGGGGCCGCCGCATCAGCGGCCTTTTTGTTTTATTATCAGCTGATCATAACGGCGTAAAGTGACAATACCGTTAAAGTGCCGATTTTGTCGGCTGGCTCTCATGCTGAGTGCTGGTAAGCTGAGTGTCAGTGGTGGGCTTATAAAGCCACTGCAGGCTTTGATAGTACTGACGGATATTGTTGACAAATTTTTGCGCTTCCCGCCCTCTGGCATAGCCGTAGCGGGTTTTACGATGCCATTTGGGCTGATGCAGCAGAGGCAGATTGGCTTTGACCTCTGCCCATGCATTGGGATCCTGACCGCGCAGCCGGGTAATCCGGCGGGCATCAAGCAGGTGCCCCAGGCCTATGTTATAGGCCGCCAGCGCAAACCAGACGCGCTCGCTGTGAGGAATGCTTTCCGGCAACCTCTCTATCAATGAAGCCAGATAACTGGCCCCGCCACGAATACTTTGCTCGGGATCAAGCCGGTTATCCACACCCACTTGCCGGGCGGTGTCTTCGGTCAGCATCATCATACCGCGCACACCGGTATAGGACTGAGCATCGGGCTGCCAGTGCGACTCCTGATAGCTGACTGCAGCAATCAGTCGCCAGTCCAGGGAGCCGGCATGTCGCTCAAACAGCGGACGATATTGAGGCAGCAGATCTTCAGCCCGGCGCAAAAAAATACGGGTATCGACGTAATCAAAGTCCTGAATATGACCAAAGTATTTTTCATTCAGCCGGGCCAGGGTGCCACTGTCGCGTTCGATAGCAAAGTAATCCAGCATGGCGGCCAGCAGACTGTCATCGTCACGGCTATCCATCACCCAGGATACCGGCTGAGAGCCGGGTAAAGTAAAAGCGGCATCTATGCCCGGGTAATAACGCTGAGTGCGTGCCAGCAGAGTATCTTCCACCAGGGTATAATCGGCCCGGCCCTCGGCCACCTGCCGCAATAAATCTTCTGCATCCGTGTCTTTACGGGACTCCCAGCTGAGCGCCGGCTGTTGTTGTTCAAGGCGCTGCAACCATTCCGCCTGACTGGAGCCGGCCATCACCCTGACAGTACCCTGTAACTGCTGCAGATCCTGCGGCCGGGCTTCGCCCTTGCGATAGACCAGAGTCTGGGCCACTTCATAGAGAGCGGGCCCAAAACGGTAGTGTTCCCGGCGGGTGCTGCTACCTACCAGACCGGCAGCCAGCATATCGACCCGGCCGTTATCCAGCAGAGCAAACAGCTCTTCCAGGCTGTATACCGGCACCATGGTCAGCTGTACTCCCAGATAATCAGCAAAGCCGCGGGCCAGTTCATAATCCAGGCCTTCTTCCTGCTCATTACGCAAAAAGTAGTAAAGCGGATGATAAAGGGTGCCTACCCTCAGCTCACCTCTGGCCTGAATGTGGCTGTGCTGGTTGGCATTGTTATCGCTGTCATCACAGCCGGCCAAAATAAGCAACCCCAGCAACAGCCATTGTCTAGCAAGCATACGCATGGTCAGCACTGACAACTCCAAGAGAAAAAATCACGCCACTTTATAGCAAAAGCCGACGCTTTAGTCAGGTTATTGCCGATATTTACGGCAGTCTGTCACATCAGACAGGGGTAAATCGGCGTCGACAGGGCAGGGGCGTAAACCTATAATACCGCCAGTTTGAGAACCCCCCATACACTCACGCTTTGAGAATTAGCCACTATGGAAATACTGAGAGGCTTACCGGCCTTATCCGGTTTCAGAACCCAGGCGATTATTCGTCGTGCCGAGGCACAGTCCCTGCCGTTATCCGCCATTGAAACCGAGTATGTGCACTTTGTCGCTCTGACCGCCGAACTCGACGAGACGGGCCGGCAAACTCTGGTTCAGCTGCTCGACAGCCCCGCCGATGGCATTACCCCCGCTGCCGGCAGCCACCTGGTGCTGGTGACCCCACGCCCCGGCACCCTTTCTCCCTGGTCGTCCAAGGCCACCGACATTGCCCGCAACTGTGGCCTGACGCAGGTCAAACGTATTGAACGTGGCATCATCTATTATCTTTCTTTTGAGCGTGAGCCGTCTGCCGCCGAACTTGATGCCGTCAGCCAGTTGCTGCACGACCGCATGACCGAAGCCACCTTTGCCAGTCTTGCCGAGGCCGAGTGCCTGTTTGCCGAGTCTCAACCGGCCCCGCTGACCTCGGTGGATATTCTCGGTGGTGGCCGCGACGCCCTGGCCGAGGCCAACCTGCGCATGGGGCTGGCGCTGGCGGATGATGAAATTGATTATCTGTTTGACGGCTTCAGCAAGCTGGGCCGTAACCCCAACGACATTGAACTCTATATGTTTGCTCAGGCCAACTCGGAGCATTGTCGTCATAAAATTTTCAATGCCGACTGGACCATAGACGGCGTCGAGCAGCCCAAGTCGCTGTTTAAAATGATCAAAAATACCTTTGAGCAGAACCCTGAGTATGTGCTTTCTGCCTACAAGGACAACGCCGCCGTGATGGCCGGCTCGCCGGCGGGCCGGTTTTTCCCCAGCCCAGAGTCTGGCGAGTACCGTTATCATCAGGAAGATATTCATATTCTGATGAAGGTGGAAACCCATAACCACCCTACCGCTATCGCGCCCTATTCCGGTGCTGCCACCGGCTCCGGCGGTGAAATTCGTGATGAAGGTGCCACCGGCCGGGGTTCCAAGCCCAAAGCCGGTTTGGTGGGATTCAGCGTGTCCAACCTGAAGATTCCCGGTTATGCACGTCCCTGGGAGCAGGACTTCGGTAAGCCCGAGCGCATTGTCAGCGCCCTCGATATCATGATCGACGGCCCCTTGGGTGGTGCTGCCTTCAATAACGAATTCGGCCGTCCGGCCCTGCTGGGTTATTTCCGTACCTATGAAGAGCAGGTTGCCAGCTTTAACGGCGAGGAAGTGCGCGGTTATCACAAGCCCATCATGATCGCCGGCGGTCTGGGCAACATTCGCGGCGAACATGTGGAAAAAGGCGAGATTCCGGTCGGTGCCAAACTGGTGGTGCTGGGCGGTCCGGCCATGAACATTGGTCTGGGCGGCGGTGCCGCTTCTTCCATGACCTCGGGCCAGTCCTGTGAAGATCTGGACTTTGCTTCGGTGCAGCGGGACAACCCGGAAATGGAGCGTCGCTGCCAGGAAGTGATTGACCGTTGCTGGGCCATGGGTGATGACAACCCCATCGTCTTTATTCATGATGTCGGTGCCGGTGGCCTGTCCAACGCCATGCCCGAGCTGGTGAATGACGGCGACCGCGGTGGCCGTTTCTATCTGCGTGATATTCCCAATGACGAGCCGGGCATGAGCCCGCTGCAGATCTGGTGTAACGAGTCTCAGGAGCGCTATGTACTGGCGGTGGCCGATGACCGTCTGCCTGAGTTTGAAGCCTTCTGCCGCCGTGAGCGGGCTCCCTATGCGGTGATCGGTGAAGCCACTGCCGAGCGTCACCTCAGCCTGCATGATGAGCATTTCGATAACCAGCCCATCGATATGCCGCTGGAGGTGCTGCTGGGCAAGCCGCCCAAAATGCACCGCGACGTGGAAAGTGCACAGCATCAGAGCCCGGCATTGGATCTGCACGGCATCAACCTGAAGGACGCCGCCGAGCGTGTTATGACACTGCCTGCTGTGGCTGATAAAGGCTTTTTGATCACCATCGGTGACCGCACCGTCACCGGTCTGGTGGCCCGTGATCAGATGGTGGGCCCCTGGCAGGTGCCGGTGGCCGACTGTGCCGTGACCGCCGCCGCCTACGACACCTATGCCGGTGAGGCCATGTCCATGGGCGAGCGCGCGCCGGTGGCCCTGCTTGACTTTGCCGCTTCTGCCCGGCTGGCAGTGGCCGAAGCCATCACCAACATTGCCGCCACTGAAATTGGTGAACTCAACCGCATCAAGCTGTCTGCCAACTGGATGTCTGCCGCCGGTCACCCCGGTGAAGACGCCGGCCTGTATGAAGCGGTCAAGGCCGTGGGCGAAGAGCTGTGCCCGGTGCTGGGGCTGACCATACCGGTAGGCAAGGACTCCATGTCGATGAAGACCCGCTGGCAGCAGGATGGTGAAGACAGAAGTGTGACTGCGCCGCTGTCGCTGGTGATCTCCGCCTTTGGCCGGGTCACCGATGTGCGCAGCACCGTCACTCCCTGGCTGCGCACCGATATGGGCGAAACCGACCTGATCCTGGTTGATTTGGGTAATGGCAAGAATCGCCTCGGTGCTTCGGCACTGGCCCAGGTGTATCGTCAGTTGGGCGACCAGCCGGCGGATCTGGACGATGCCGAGCAACTCAAGGGCTTCTTTAACGCCATGCAGGCGCTGGTGGCCGAGAAGAAGCTGCTGGCCTATCACGACCGGGGCGACGGCGGCTTGTTTGTGACCCTGGCGGAAATGGCCTTTGCCGGTAACACCGGCCTGAATGTGGAGCTGGATCTGCTGGGAGCGGATCACCTGGCAGCGCTGTTCAGCGAAGAGCTGGGAGCCGTGCTACAGGTGCGCCGTGACGAGAAGGAAGCGGTACTGACCTGCTTGGCCGGCCACGGTCTGGCGGCCTGCACTCATGTGATTGGCGGTCTCAATAACGACGATACCCTGCGTGTGCTGGCCAACGGCGAAGAAGTGTATGCTGAAAGTCGCACTGAGCTGCGCCGCCTGTGGTCCGAGACCAGTTACCGCATGCAGGCGCTGCGGGATAACCCCGAGTGTGCCAAGGCCGAGTTTGACGCCAAGCTGGAAGCCAATCCCGGTCTGTCCGCTTCGCTCAGCTTTGATCCGAAGGAAGATATCGCCGCGCCTTACATTGCCAGGGGTGTGCATCCGAAAATGGCCATTTTGCGCGAGCAGGGCGTTAACTCCCACATGGAAATGGCTGCCGCTTTTGACCGGGCCGGCTTCAGCGCCGTGGACGTGCATATGAGCGATCTGCAAAGTGGCCGTCTGCGCCTGGACGAGTTTGCCGGCCTGGTGGCCTGTGGTGGCTTCTCTTACGGCGACGTGCTGGGTGCCGGTGGTGGCTGGGCCAAGAGTGTTCTCTTTAATGAGGCGCTGCGGGCTCAGTTCGAGGCCTTCTTCCAGCGCAACGACAGCTTTGCTCTCGGCGTGTGCAACGGTTGCCAGATGTTGTCCCAGCTGCGGGATCTGATCCCCGGTGCGGCCCATTGGCCTGACTTTGTGCGTAACACTTCAGAGCGCTTTGAAGCCCGTTTCAGCCTGGTGGAGGTGCAGGAATCTCCCAGCCTGTTCCTGTCCGGCATGGCCGGCTCCCGCCTGCCTATTGCCGTGTCTCACGGTGAAGGCCGGGTGCAGCCCAAGCGTGCCGACATTGCCGCCCTGGAAGCCAGCGGCACGGTAGCGCTGCGCTTTGTGGACAATCACGGCCAGGCCACTGAACGTTATCCGTTTAACCCCAACGGCTCTGCCAACGGCATTACCGGCCTGACCAGCGAAGACGGCCGGGTGACCATTATGATGCCGCACCCGGAGCGGGTATTCCGCACCGTGGCCAATTCCTGGCATCCGGATAACTGGGGCGAAGACAGTGGCTGGATGCGGATGTTCCGCAATGCCCGCAAGCATCTCGGCTGAATTTGCCATTTGCATCTCAAAATAAAAGGCCCGCAATTGCGGGCTTTTTATTTATCAAATGAGCCTATATGATGGAGCAGCTTATAATAAAAATTCTCGCCTGAATCCTGCCATATCAGGTCACGCACGCAGTGCTCTTACTAATGAAAGATGCGATATGGAACAACAACACTGGTTACAAAAGGTGGAAGCAAATACCGGCGGCGTGCCGGATATATCTTGTGACAGCCTGCTCCTGACACGCAGAATTATGCAATACACCCGTGAGGGCATTGTGATTATGGATGCCAGAGGGCGGGTACTGGAAGTGAACCCGGCCTTTTGTCAGCATTGTGAGCTGGATGCGTCGACCTTGCTTGGTCGCCATCTGACCCACGTCAGTAAGGGCCTGCATAATGGCCGCTACTACCGTCGCATCTGGAAACGACTGCAATATCAGGAGCAATGGGAAGGGGAGGTTGAGCAAATCAACCGCCATGGCGAGGTGGCTACGCACTGGTTGATGCTGCGGCTGATCCGTGATGAAGCCGGTCTTATCAGCCATATTATCGGCATAGTGGATAACATCAGCCGGCTGCGTCAGTCGGAAGAGCGGCTCAGCTTTCTGGCTCATCACGACAGCCTGACCGGCACCGCCAACCGTGAATTTTTAATCAGCTGGTTTAACCGCATCAGTATGGCACTGGCTACCGACGAGCAGCTGGCCCTGCTGTTTATCGATCTGGACAGGTTCAAGCCCATTAATGATGGTTTTGGCCACGGCGTGGGTGATCGGGTGCTTAAAGCGCTGGCCGGCCGTTTGCAAAAGATGACGGGTGACAATGAAATTGTTGCGCGCATCGGTGGTGATGAATTTGTACTGGTGTGGCGCGATATAGATGAAGAAAGTCAGTTGTTTGAACGGGCCGGCAGGCTGGTGGAAGCGCTGGAAGCTCCGGTACGGGTGGATCATCATGAGTTGAGTGTAGGGGCCAGTGTGGGCATCAGTCTGTACCCTCTTCATGGCCTTGAGATTGAAACTCTGCTGCGGTATGCCGATACTGCCATGTATGAGGCTAAAAGCCGCAGCCGCTCTCATATATCGCTTTTTGACAGCCACAGTTTTTCCCGTCTTAAACAACGCACTCGGCTGGCACAGGAAGTGCGGGAAGCCCTTGAGCAACAGCAGTTATACCTGGAATATCAGCCTCGTATCACTCTGCAGCATCAGACCTTGCCGGCGGTGGAAGCACTGTTGCGCTGGCATCATCCCGTGCTGGGTGTGGTCATGCCCAATGTTTTTTTACCGGCGGCCCGGGATGCAGGGCTGCTGGGCCGGCTGGCTGAATGGGTGTGTACCGAAGCGGCTGCTCAGCTGGTAGAGTGGCGGCAGCAGGGATGGTCCGGCCGTATCAGCCTGAACATGAGCGGGCTGGAGCCGGAGCTTGAGCAACTGCGTATTCTACGGCTGCTGGATAGGTTGCGTGAGCAGGGAGTCAGTCCGGCAGACTTTGAGCTGGAGCTGCGCAGTGATTTTATTATGCGCCGCAGTGAGTCTCTGATGCGGGTATTAACCGCCTTTCGCGATGCTGGCACCACCATTTATCTGGATAACGTGGGTCATGGCCGGTTTCGGTTCGATACACTGAAAAGTCTGCCCATAGACGGCATCAAGCTTGACCGGGGCCTGCTGAGCGACAGCATGGACGAATTTGACCGGGCGGTGATCCAGTCGTTACTGGCGCTGGCGCGTACCCTTGGGCTGACAACGGTTGCCTGTGGTGTGGAAACGCAGGCACAGCTTGCTCTGTTGCGGCAATATGGCTGTCAGCAGGTGCAGGGGGCGCTGGTGGCCAGCCCGCTGCCACCAGCACAAGTGCCGAGTTTTATTCCAGCCCTTGCAGAGTGAGTTGTCCGGGGCTGATACTCAGCCCCAGTACACTTTCTTTTAATTGTCGCTGCAGCGGATCCTGCTCATCCAGCCGGTAAACCGGATTCTGAGCCAGATATTCGGCCAGGCTTTGCAGCAGCAATGGCATAATGAAATTGGCCTGACCGCTGGCATCCTGATTATTGAGCCGGTAGCCGAGCAGCTCAAACTCATCCAGATAAAGTGCTCCCTCTTCGCTGTTAAAGCGGGGGCGGGCACTGAAATCACCACTGATGTCCCAGTCCCTGCGCACGCCGCCCTGCTCCAGTATCACCACTGCGCGGCCTGACACCCTTGCCTTGTCGGCCTCCTGCCGGCCCAGCGCCACCTGTATATCGGCCAGGCGCACACCGGCTTTCAGCCAGCTGCCAAGGTTGATGGGAAAGTCCCGGCCCAGCTGTGTAGTCAGGTGCTGGTTGATCTGTTGCTCTGTCAGTGTCAGGGTTTGTGCAGATAATGCCGCAGATACGCTAAATATCAGGAAAAAAAGTATACTTTTCATCATGCTGTACTCACGATGTGAATAGTCATTTGCTACAGTCTGCCCCGTCTGGTTAATAAGGAGCAAGGCGTTTTTGAACGATTACATCTCTACCATGGTGGGCTGGTTGCTGTTCGCTGCCCATACCAGTCTGGTACTGGGGGTAACTTTCAGGGTGATCATGAAGCGCCGGCCGGTGGGGGTTTCCCTGGCCTGGCTGGCACTGATCTATGCTATTCCGGTAGCCGGTGCCGCTACCTATATTCTGTTTGGTGAGGTACGGCTGGGCCGGAAGCGGGCCGAGCGTGCCCGGGCCATGTACCGGCCTCACGCCGACTGGATCAATGTGCTGGTCACCCGTTTTCCCGGCCAGCAGTTTGAAGTGAACGATCAGGTCAGGCCTATTTATGAGCTGGTCAGGGCCCGGTTCAATATGCCCATGCTCAGCGGCAACGGCATGACACTGCTGCAGCAGCCCGACACTATTCTGCATGCGATTGTAAAAGATATAGAGCGAGCGCGCAGCTCCTGTTACATGGAGTTTTATATCTGGCATGCGGGTGGCATGGCGGATGATGTAGCCCATGCACTGATGGCCGCTGCCCGCCGGGGGGTGGATTGCCGGCTGTTGCTGGACTCGGTGGGCAGCGCCGACTTTTTTCGCAGCCACTGGCCCAGGCGCATGAAAGAAGCGGGCATCAAGGTGGTGGAAGTATTACCGGTAGGTGCCTTTCGCGTGTTGTTTGAGCGACAGGATCTGCGCATGCACCGCAAGCTGGTGGTGATCGACGACGATGTGGCCTACACCGGCTCCATGAATCTGGTTGATCCTGCCTGCTTCAAGCAAAACGCCGGTGTGGGCCAGTGGGTGGATATCATGCTGCGTATTCGCGGCCCCATTGTGCCCATTATCTGGTCGCTGTTTGTGTGGGACTGGGAAATGGAAACCGGCGAGCGCTTGCTGGAGCAGCTGGAGTATCACCCGATCAGCTGTCTGGATAATCAGCTCAAGCTGCAGCTGTTGCCTTCCGGCCCCTTTATGGGGGGGGATGCCATTTCTCAGAGCCTGCTCTGTGCTGTGTATCAGGCGCGCCGCCGGCTGGTGCTGATCACCCCTTACTTTGTGCCTGACGATCCGCTGGTGGCTGCGCTGTGCTCCGCCGCTGACCGGGGGGTGGAAGTGCAGCTGGTACTGCCGGAGAAAAACGACTCACGCATGGTCAATCATGCCTGCAATGCTTTCTTTGATGAGCTGCTGCGGGCCGGCGTGGAAATTCACCTGTATTCTGCCGGCCTGCTGCATACCAAGTGTGTACTGGTGGATCACCAGTTTGGTCTGGTGGGCACGGTCAACCTGGACAAGCGCAGTTTCTGGCTGAATTTTGAAATGACCCTGCTGATCGACGACGGCAAGGCGATGGGCGAGTTGCTGCAGTTGGCCGACGGTTACCTGTCTCAGGCGCGTCCTCTGTCCTGGATGGAATGGCGCAAACGCCCGCTGCGCAAACGCCTGCTGGAAAACCTGTTTTATCTGCTCAGCCCGCTGCTTTAAATGCGGGGAATAGGAGCAGGGAATAGGGAGAAAACGATTCCCTGCTCCCCAATCCCTAATCACTGGGGTTATTGTTGGTAATGCTTGAGAAAGCGGGCAATACGCTCGACGGCATCGGTAATGTCGTCGACTCTGGGCAGGGTCACCAGCCGGAAATGATCCGGTTTGGGCCAGTTAAAACCGGTGCCCTGTACAATCAGCATTTTTTCCTGCAGCAGCAGATCGTAGACCATCTTTTGATCGTCTTTGATCTTATACACCTTGGGATCCATTTTGGGGAACATATAGATAGCGCCCTTGGGTTTGACGCAGCTGATGCCGGGAATTTCATTTAGCAGTTCCCAGGCCCGGTCGCGCTGGCGGCGCAGCCGGCCGCCGGGCAGCACCAGCTCGTTGATACTCTGATAGCCGCCCAATGCCGCCTGAATGCAGTGCTGCATGGGCACGTTGGCGCACAGCCGCATGGAGGAGAGCATTTCCAGCCCTTCGATATAATCCCGGGCCTGATGCTTGGGGCCGCTCAGCATCATCCAGCCCTGGCGAAAACCGGCGGCGCGGTAGCTTTTGGAGAGACCGTTAAAGGTGGCTACCAGCACGTCATCGCACAGGGTACACACCGAATGGTGGGCCACATCATCGTAGAGAATTTTGTCGTAAATTTCGTCGGCAAAGATAATCAGCTTGTTCTGGCGGGCAATTTCAATCACTTCCAGCAAAAACTCGCTGCCATACACGGCACCGGTGGGATTGTTGGGGTTGATCAGCACTATGCCCTTAGTGCGTGGGCTGATTTTGGACTTGATATCATCCAGATCCGGATACCAGTCGGCCTGCTCATCACACATATAGTGCACCGCTTTACCGCCGGACAGGGTCACGGCAGCGGTCCACAGCGGATAGTCGGGGGCGGGCACCAGAATTTCATCGCCGTTATTCAGCAGCGCCTGCATGGCCATCACAATCAGCTCGGACACGCCGTTACCGATATAGATATCGTCGATGTCGGTGGTGCGCAGTCCTTTTTGCTGATAATACTGCATCACCGCCTTTCGGGCGGAAAACAACCCCTTGGAGTCACAATAGCCCTGGCTGGTGGGCAGGTTCATGATCACGTCTTTCAGCAGTTCTTCCGGTGCTTCAAAGCCAAAGGGAGCCGGGTTGCCGATGTTCAGCTTAAGAATCCGGTGGCCTTCATCTTCAAGGCGGCGGGCTTCTTTATGTACTGGCCCGCGAATGTCGTAACAGACGTTATCCAGTTTGTGGGATTTTTCTACAGAATACATAAGTGGTGACGGCCTCGGAATCATGGAGCTGCCTGATGATGGCCCGCAACAGAAAAAACCGGTACAAGCCGGTATTTTGTGTCAGAGCGGATGCGGCAGTATCAAAATCAATGGCCCATAATGGAGCTTTGGCTGCGGAATGAAAAGAGGTTAAAGCGGGCTTTGAACGAAAAAAATGCTGATAAAGGGAGTTTTCAGATGAATAAGGCGTGAAACACACCAAAAAGGCGGCACTCGGGCCGCCTCGGTAATGCTTAGCTGTACAGGCCAAGATGCTCTTTGGCATGGGCTTCAAACTCGGTAAAGCCGCCAATATGGGCTTGATCCAGAAAAATTTGCGGCACTGTCTCTACCGGTTTGCCCACGGTTTTTTCCAAATCTTCCTTGGAAATGCCTTCCGCATGAATATCCACATAACGGAAGTTAAAATCATCCCGCTCGGCGGTGAGCTTTTCTGCCAGCTCTTTAGCGCGCACACAGAAAGGGCAACCGGGACGACCAAAAATCACTGCAAACATGTATCTCTCCTTTTAGTTAACTGGCGGCAGTATAGAGCAAGTCCAACTGCCGCCAAAATTGTTAGTTCTTGGTTTATTGATTGGTGCTGGCGATGGAAGCCCGCTCGGTAATGCCGGTCAGCCAGTTGCGCTCAAAGCGCCGGGCCGGCCATTCCAGCTGGCCGGCGGCCATGGCATTGGATTGCTCCGGGCTGATGGACAGGCCGTTTTGCAGCAGCACAAAGGCCTTGCGCTCGCCGTTGGGCGTGTCGATAAAGCCCGCCAGGTTCTGCACATGAGCGATGGTGCCGGTCTTGGCAATCACCTTGCCCTTCAGTGCCGGCCCCTGCACGCTTTTGCGATAGCGCAGGGTGCCGCTCTCACCACTGACCGGCAGGCGGGCAAGCAGCCACTGGGCGCGCGGGTCCTGACTGATGGTGAGCAGCACCGCCATCAGATCGCGGGCGCGCAGCAGGTTGTGGGCGGAAAGGCCCGAGCCGTCGGCCAGCCAGCTTGGGCCCAGATCAATATTGGCCTGAGCCTTGAGAATGTCCCGCACCGCCTGAGTACCGTTGCGAAAACTGCCGGGCTGACTGAAGTGCATGGCCCCCAGGGTACGCAGCAGGCTGTCGGCATAGAGGTTGTCGGAATAAACCAGAATACGCTCGGCAAGCTCCGCAAAAGGCGGTGACTTATGACTGGCCAGCACCGGCCACTGGCTGGTGTTGAGTCTGCTGTCTTCAATGGTGCCCGAATGGCCGATGCCGGCCTGTTTCAGTGCCCAGCCGGTCAGCTGTGTGCCCCAGTGAGACACATCCTGAATGGCAAAACGCAGGGGCCAGGGCTCCTTGCGCGGACCGATACAGCCGGTGAGGTGATATTGATTGTCCGGCCCCATGTCCAGCTCCAGCTCGCAGAAACTCTGCTCCCGCTCGGTGCGGTTGAGCACGGCCACTTCGGCACTGACACTGACGGGCTGATGAGCCGGCACTGTGGCCCGGGCCGGACTGCCGGTGCGGGCATAGAGGGCACCCTGCACACAGTTGCGATCCAGAATCAGCGCGGCAGCGGGTGCCGTGTAGCAAACGCCGAGATCGTTCCAGGACCAGCCATTTCCTCTGTCATAGCCGGTAAAGTGATACTGGTTGAGTAGTACCTTGCCGCTGATATGGCGAATGCCGCTGCGTCTGAGCAGCTCAGCCAGCTGCTCACGGGTAAGGCTGGGATCGCCGGCAAAGTCGATGAGCAAATCACCGGTGAGCCGTCCCTGGTCGAGATCTCCCCTGTACTGCAGGCGCGTTTCATATTGCCAGTCCGGCCCCAGTGTCAGCGCACCAGCCAGCACGGTGACCAGCTTTTGGGTTGAGGCCGGTTTCATCAGTAATTCATCCTGATGGCGCATTTCTATGTTGCCGGTATTGGCGTCGGCCAGCATCCAGGCGCTCTGGCCATGGGCCGGCGGCTCTATGGCCGCGGCACCGGCACTGAACAACAACAGCAGGGCACTTGTTAACCGTTTCATAAGCTCTCTTATAAGGCATGGGCGGTACGAAACCGACCCCGATAATCAAAAATGGTTTCCCGAATTTGCCAGCCCCGTTTAAAGGCCCGGGCAATCACAAAGTCCGGATGACGAAAACGGCCGGCGGCAGCCAGCACCTGCTCCAGACTGGCAAACTCGGGCTCAGTGCCCGGTGCCGGCCAGTGTGGACGCACAAATTCCTTGTAAAAACGGCCCTTGGGGCCTTTTTTGTCAAAAGCATACCATTTCTGCAGCTCGGTGCCGTCCTCGTCGTGATAGGTCACCTTGAGCGCAGGACCATGTTTGCCGGCGGCGCTTTCAAGGGTCAGACCGGCGCAGCGCAGCACCAGGGCATCCTTCAGCGCCAGCGCGTCTTTCAGTTTTTTGTCCGGATCCACCAGCACTTCGCCACAGTCATGGCACTGACGGGCGGCAATGTCGTTTTCCGCCAGACACTGAGGGCAGCTTTTAAAACGAAAGCGATAGCCGCATTCTTCCTGCTCGCCGTCATCGGTTTCGAACAAGCCCTGACAACGACGGCCAAAATGCTCCAGCACGCGGCCCTCGCTGTCGGTCTTGCCCCAGAAAATATTGGCAAAGCCGCAGGCGGGGCAGAGCACCTGTACCTGAGTGGTGTCCGGGTCGGGTCTGGGCTCGCCCACTTCCGGCGCAAAAATGTCCATATTGTTGCCGGCATAATCCAGTACCAGACAATCGGTTTTACCCGGGCTGAGGCGCAGGCCCCGGCCGATGATCTGCTGATACAGGGCCACCGACTGGGTGGGACGCAAAATGGCAATCAGATCCACATGGGGAGCATCAAAGCCGGTGGTGAGCACAGCCACGTTCACCAGATATTTCAGCTCACGCGCCTTGAAGCGATGGATAATGGCATCCCGCTCCGGCCCGGGAGTCTCGCCGGTTACCAGCGCAGTTTGTTTCTCAGGCAAGAGGCCGGCCACCTCGGTGGCATGGCGCACTGTGGCGGCAAAGATCATCACGCCCCGGCGTTCTTCGGCGTAGTCTTTTATCTGCTCCACCACATGAGGGGTGACCCTGGGCTGACGGGCCAGCTCCCGCTCCAGCGCCTGCTCGGTAAAGAGCCCCTGTTCATACAAACGGGAAAAATCGTAATGCACCACGGGGGCATCCACCAGATCCGGCGGACACAGGTAGCCCTGCTTGATCATCAGCCGCAGCGGCAGCTCAAACAGGCAATGCTCAAAAAAACGCGGGCCCCGGCTGCGCACCATGCCATTATGATGCGTGCGGTAAATCCAGCCCAGCCCCAGCCGGTAGGGAGTGGCGGTCAGTCCCAGTACCTTGAGCGCCGGATTGCTCCGGCGCAAATGATTAATCACCTGCGCATACTGACTGTTGTCATCATCGGAGACCCGGTGGCATTCATCGATAATCACCAGGCTAAAACCGCTGAAGACATCCAGATTACGGGCCACCGACTGTACCGAGCCAAACACCACCTGACGGCGGCTTTCCCTGCGCTTCAGGCCGGCGGAAAAAATATCGGCGTCCACGCCGTAAGCCTGGTATTTGGCATGGTTTTGCTCCACCAGCTCACGCACATGGGCCAGCACCAGCACCCGGCCTTTGGCCAGTCGCGCCAGCTCGGCAATCACCAGGCTCTTTCCGGCCCCGGTGGGCAGCACCAGCACGCCGGGCTCGCTGTGACGGCGAAAATAGGCAAGAGTGCGGTCAACCGCCTCCTGCTGATAGGGACGTAATGTAAACATTGTTCTCACTAAAGCTCGAAATCTGCACGTCGTCTGTTACCTCCGCCATGCGAAGCACCAACAGGCGGCCTCGAAGTCAGGCGATGCAGCAGCAGGGATTGCCGGAGCCGACCGTCAAATGCCATGGATGGCATTTGCCGAGCGTTCCATGGATGGGCTTGAAGCGTGTCGGCGCAGGTAACCCTGCTGCTGCATCGTGAGGCTGGCGGCAGGCAATTTGGGCCTCACATTTGCTTCGGAATAGGGTATCTTTAGCGCCTATTGTTTGTAATAACCGAGGCTATCAAGTTTATGATCATCAAACCCAAGGTTCGTGGCTTTATCTGCACTACCACCCATCCGGTTGGCTGTGAGGCGAATGTACGTGAGCAGATCGCCTACGTCAAAAGCAAGGGCAAACTGGCGCAGGGGCCGAAAAAGGTGCTGGTGATCGGCGCATCCACCGGTTACGGTCTGGCGTCCCGCATTAATGCCGCCTTTGGCAGCGATGCCGCCACCATAGGTGTCTTCTTTGAAAAACCGGGCACCGAGAAAAAAACCGGCACCGCCGGCTGGTATAATGCCGCCGCTTTTGACAAGGCCGCCAAGGAAGCAGGTTTGTACGCCAAGAGCATCAACGGCGACGCCTTCTCCAACGAATGTCGCGAAACAGTGATTGAGCTTATCAAGCAGGATCTGGGCGAGATCGATCTGGTGGTCTATTCCCTGGCGTCTCCGGTGCGCAAACTGCCCGACAGCGGTGAAGTGGTGCGTTCCGCGCTCAAGCCCATTGGCGAGCCCTATAAGTCTACTGCCCTGGACACCAACAAAGATGTACTGGTAGAAGCCGTGGTAGAGCCTGCCAATGAGCAGGAAATTGCCGACACCATTCAAGTGATGGGCGGCCAGGACTGGGAGCTGTGGATGAACGCCCTGGAAGAGGCAGGCGTGCTGGCCGAGGGGGCCAAGTCCGTGGCCTATTCCTACATTGGCACCGATCTCACCTGGCCCATCTACTGGCACGGCACTCTTGGCAAGGCCAAGGAAGATCTGGATCGCGCCGCTCACGCCATCGACAGCAAGCTGAAAGCGCGCGGCGGCAACGCGCATGTGGCGGTGTTGAAGTCCGTCGTTACTCAGGCTTCTGCCGCCATTCCGGTGATGCCGCTGTACATCTCCATGGCCTTTAAGGTGATGAAGGAGCAGGGCATTCACGAAGGCTGCATCGAGCAGATTCAGCGCCTGTTTTATGATCGCCTCTACAGCGCCCAGCCGGCATCGGTGGATGAACAAAATCGCCTGCGCCTGGACGACTGGGAGTTGCGTGATGAAGTACAGAACGCCTGCCGTGAGATCTGGCAGCAGGTGCAGGATGACAATATATACCAGCTTACCGACTATCAGGGCTACAAGGACGAATTCCTGCGCCTGTTCGGCTTTGGCCTGCAGGGCGTGGATTACGACGCCGATGTGGATACCCAAGTCGACTTTGATGTGATTGAACTGGCCTGAGCTGATTGAGCTATTCTGATAAAGCCCCGCAAGGGGCTTTTTTTATAACTGCGCCAATATGTGTCCCGTGACCGGCTGGCGTAAATAGTCAGCGGGCCTGACTCACACTAGAGTTACTGAATACAGTAAGGAGAGCGGAGGCATCATGAACAGAAAAACCATTATCATTTCGGCGCTGCTGGCTGGGCTGACAATGCCGGTGCAGGCCCAGCCGCCGGAAGGCAAGGGGCCTGATCATGCGCTAGGTCGTGAGAAAGAGCACAAATGGCAGCACGATGATCGGCGCAAGGATGACCGGCGTGGTGAATACCGTGAGCACAGACGCGATGACCGCCACGAGAATGATCGCCGTTACCGCCGTGATCCCGATATTGATGAACGGCTGCTGCGCCGGCTGTTCAGCGAGCACAGAGACTGGCTGGATTATGATGACAGACACAGTCTGCCGCCGGGCATAGCCAAAAATCTGCGCCGGGGCAAGCCACTGCCACCGGGCATTGCCAAACGCTTTGATCCCCGCCTGCGTGAGCGTCTGCCTTACTATGAAGGTTATGAGTGGCGGCGGGTTGATAACAAGGCGGTGCTGGTGGATCTTGCCACGGAAAACGTCCGTTATATTCTGGATGATATCCTCAGATAAGTGATGCTTATGCCTGGCAGACACACACCCGGTTACGGCCCGAGTTTTTGGCCTGATACAGTGCTTTGTCTGCACGCTGCAACCAGTCTGCAGCACTGCTCAGGTCCGGGGTCAGAGCTGCCAGACCCAGGCTGATGGTGTAATGGATGATTTCACCATGAGTCATTACCGGCTCGCTGCTGACGGCCAGACGCAGCCGTTCGGCAATCACACCCGCACCTTCTGCATCGGTTTGCGGCAAAATAAGGGCAAACTCCTCACCGCCATAGCGGCCTGCCGTGTCAGCATCCCGCAGCAGAGACTTAATCAGACTGGCCAGGTGACGAATCACATCGTCACCAGCGGGGTGACCATAACGATCGTTAATGACCTTGAAGTGATCGATATCCAGCATGACCAGGGTACCGGCCTGGTGATAGCGCTGAAAGCGGGAAAATTCTGCCTGGAGCAGATTTTCCCAGCTGCCCCGGTTCTGCAAGCCGGTCAGCGGATCCGTGATACTCAGCAGAGAGAGCTGTTCATTGGCTTGCTCCAGTGCCAGCTTGCTGGTGGCGACGTCGGTCACGTCATACACCATAAGACATACGCGCTGAATGCTGCCGTCAGGCTCAGCCAGCGGGTGTATGGTCAGGTTCTGGAACATATAGTCATGAGTGCCGGTAATAGGCCGGGTGCTGCGAAAGGGAAACAGCCAGGGGCGTTGCTCCCAGCTGGTAAAGGTACGGGTATTGAGCGTGACCACCGTATCTACCTTGCGTCTCAGCCATTGCTCCGGCAGGGCTGGAAACTGGCTGAAGATATTCTTGCCACGGACTTCGGCCGCGTTCAGGCCGCTGTGGTTTTCCATAAAGTCGTTCCACAGCGCAATACTGAAGTCCTTATCCAGTACCACCAGGCCAATATCAACCGACTCCAGCATATCGATAAGCCAGTGAAACTCCCGCGGGCTGTTTCCGGTCAGGGGCATAAATCTACTCCGTCAGATAGGCAAGCTTTTGCTGCAGCCGGCTGAGTGAGGTTTCTGTCAGCAGCACCAGCAGGTTGCAGTGAATGTGCTGTTGCTCCAGCACATAAGGAATTTCAATACACAGCAGTTGTTCCTGGCGATGGCGGTGATGTTCAAGCAGTGTACTGATGGGCTGATGTCTGCCCAGCACGGTAGGCTGGCCCAGGCCCAGACGTACATCCAGCTGATCGCCAAGGCCCTTGAGAAAGGCACCAAACAGTATGCTGGACATATCCATTAACACTTCCACATCCGGAGATATCGCATCGGCGGCGTCGTAGTGCAGTAACTGCATCATGGCATCCATGCCTTTGTCGGAAAACAGCAGTAACGCCTCGCCTGAAATGCCGGCACCGACAAAGCCCTGACACACAGCAGAAAAACCACTGTGCTCATCAGCGGCGCTGATGGCCATACTCAGTTCACCGCGGGCAATATGGGCCACTCTGGGAATGGGCTGGGGTACAAATACATTCAAGAGCCGGGCCAGCAGATCCGATGCTCTGCCCATGGCAATATTGGCCACTTCCTGCAGATAATCGGTCAGTTGCAACCCGTGTTCCGGGAGCCGGGCCGGCGCAGCAAAACGGGTATTACCGGGTTGATATAGCCCATATTGATGCAGCAGGCCGCTCAGCTCCATGTTGTTGACAGGTTTGGCAATAAACGCCATGGCTCCCAGCGCCATCACCCGCTCCCGTGCTCTGGGCTGAATATCTGCCGATACCACCAGAGTGAATACTTCCAGCTGCTCCCGGCGCAGCGCTTCCAGCACACCAAAACCGTCCAGCTTCGGCATATTGAGATCGAGAAACAGCAGGTCAAACGTCTGCTGGCGCAGCATGGCCAGCGCTTCAAGGCCATGACCGGCAAAATGCAGGCTGACTTGCCAGTCTTCGGGCAGGGATCTGGCCATTTGCTTACGGGCAACCGCCGAGTCATCGCAAATCAATATTTGAATGGTCATGGCAGTGCGGCCCCGGCAGCGTTGGTGTGAGTATTAACGATTTAACCACATAAACTTTACGTAAAAAAGCGCAGGCAGTAGGCAGTCTGTATAAAGGGCGGTATATTCCTGAGGCTGACGCCTGGCAACCGCACACCATCAGTGCGCCCAAATGAATGGTTAATATCTAACCAGTTGATAATCAAGCTAATATATTGTGAATTAGTGCCGTCTGACTCATATTGAAAACGAGGAGCAGTGGCTCGTTGCACGGGAATGTGTTTAAACATGCAGGATTTTTTTTCGTTGTCGCGCTGGATGCCCGGCCTGGTCACACTGCTGGATTACCGGCGTGACTGGCTGGCTGATGATGTTCGTGCCGGCCTGTCGGTGGCGGCGGTAGCCCTGCCGGTTGCCATTGCCTATGCCGAGCTTGCCGGTGTGAGTGCTGTGGTGGGGCTTTACTCCTGTATTTTACCCATGATCGCTTACGCGTTTTTTGGTACTTCCCGTCAGTTGATAGTGGGACCGGATGCGGCCACCTGCGCTGTAATTGCCGCTGTAGTGACGCCGCTGGCCGCCGGCGATGCTACCCGCCACTGGCAACTGGTCATGACCATGACCGCCATGACCGGACTATGGTGTCTGGCGGCCAGTTATTTTCGGCTGGGAGTGCTGGCCGACTTTTTATCACGGCCTATTTTACTGGGTCTGCTTAACGGGGTGGCCATCACCATTATGGTGGGTCAGCTGTCGCGGATTTTTGGCTTTACCTTTGATGAATCCCAGTTAATAGAGCGTCTCGCTGCCACGCCGGATTATCTGGCCCTGGTGCACTGGCCCACCTTGGGAGTCAGTGCTCTGACACTGATTATTATGCTGTTATGCCGGCACTACCGTCCGCTCTGGCCCAGCAGTTTACTGGCGCTGGTTGTCGCTGCTGGTGTGCTTTGGTACTTGGGTCCGGAGCGACTGAATATTGCCGTGGTAGGAAGTTTGTCAGAGGGCATTCCCGATTTTCAGCTGCCTGAGTTTCCTCCCGGTCTGATGCGGGATCTGGTGCTGCCGGCACTGAACCTGGCTATGGTAAGCTTTGTATCCATGATGCTCACTGCCCGCAGCTTTGCCGCCCGCAACGGCTATGATATCGATGCCGACAGAGAGTTTCGTGCGCTGGGAGTGGCCAATCTGGCCTCGGCTGTTTCTCAGGGATTTGCTATCAGTGGGGCCGACTCCCGCACTGCCGTGAACGATGCCAACGGCGGCAAAAGTCAGCTGGTTTCCATTGTGGCTGCCGGTGTAATTGCTGGCGTGACTTTTTTTCTGACCGAACCATTGCAATATATTCCTACCGCTGCACTGGGAATAGTGCTGGTGATGGCGTCCTGGTCTCTGATTAACCTGCGTGGCCAGTGGCAGTTGCACAAGTCTGACAAGCCTGCTTTCTGGCTGGCCTGGATTACTTTTATCAGCGTACTCTTTATGGGGGTTATTCCCGGTATTACGCTGGCGGTGTTGCTGGGGCTGTTTCAGTTTCTGCGCAATGTGATGCGACCCACGGATCAGCTGATGGGCATGAACGAAGAGGGGGTGGTGCACACTCTTGGCCGTAATGAAGAAGTGAAGGCCATTGCCGGTGTGCTTATTTACCGGTTCAATTCTCCCCTGACTTACTTTAACGCCTCTTATTTCAAGCGCCGGGTGCTGGCATTAATCGGACTGGAGAAAGCACAGCCCAATTGTCTGATCATTGATGCGGTTTCCTGTTTTACTCATCAGGATATCAGCGTGATGAGTGTGGTAGGGGAGCTGCATAAGGAGCTGAAACGCCGGGGTATTCATATGGTAATGGCAGGCCGGCGCACTCAGATGACCCATTGGCTTCAGCAGGCAGGAATCAGGGTTGGCGAAGAAGGTGTGCTGGTTTATCCCGACTTGTATGAGGCTTTGCGCATGACCCGCTGTTATCACACCCCCATGCCGGTAGTGACCCCGCAAGTAACCGAAGCGGTTAGGAGCGAGGCATGAGCAAGGCCCGCTTGTTGTTGTGGCTGCCGCCGCCCGCCGTGGCGGCATTGGTGGCGGGCCTGATGTGGCTGATGGCCGGCTGGCTGCCCGGGCTGACCGTTTTCTGGCCACGCTGGCTGGCCTGGGGGCCCTTACTTGCGGGTATTGGCTTGATGGTGCTGGCGGCCCGGTCGCTGCAACAGGCTCATACTACGCTGCTGCCCTTTACGCCGGAGCGGGCCAGCCGGCTGGTCACTAACGGCGTGTTTGCTCGTTCGCGCAACCCCATTTATCTGGGCGATGCCCTCTGGCTGCTGGCCTGGGCGCTTTGGCTGCAAAGCTGGCCGGCGCTGCTGGGGCCGGTACTGTTTGTGGTCTATATGAACCGAGTGCAAATCGCCGCCGAAGAGCGCGCCCTGACGCTGCGCTTTGGCAAAGCCTACACCGACTATTGCAATCGGGTACGGCGCTGGCTTTAACTCCTTGCCTGTAAGCCCGTGCACCCTTGTCGGACAAAGCACACTACTTCTCCGGCACGCCGTGACGAAATAAAAAGCCTGACCGAACATTGAGTATGTTTGCAGCAGGTATTTTTAGTGAGTGGCCTTTAACGAAGCGTGTCGGCTGAGCGCAACCGCGCTGTTGCTTCGCATGGCAGACTCTTTCAGCGAGCGCCAGCCCTTGCGGGGTGGGTGTCTGCGCCTTACACTGGCGCGGTTTAGCCAGGCCTGCTCTTTTCAGCCTTTGCCCGGCTGTTTTTAATTACCGGTAAGGAGCTGCCATGACCGATACCCCTCTCGATACCCGCCTGAATAAATTTATCAGTGAAACCGGCATCTGCTCCCGGCGGGAAGCCGACCGGCTGATTGAACAGGGCCTGGTGAAAGTAAACGGCGAAGTGGCCGGCATGGGTGTGCGGGTCAGTGACGCCGACGAGATCACCGTTCGTGGCAAGCCGCTGCGGGCCAAGCCCAAAGCGGTTTATCTGGTCTATAACAAGCCCATTGGCATTACCTGCACCACCGACAGCGCCGTGCCCGAAAATATCGTGGATGCGGTGAACTATCACGCCCGCATTTTTCCCATCGGCCGGCTCGACAAGCCGTCCTGCGGGCTGATTTTGCTGACCAACGACGGTGATATCGTCAACAAGATACTGCGCGCCGGCAATGCCCATGAAAAAGAATATATCGTATCCATGGACAAACCGATCACCGATGACTTTGTAGCAAAAATGTCGGCAGGGGTGCCCATTCTCGATACCGTCACCAAACCCTGCAAGGTGCGCAAAATCGGCCCCAGAACCATTAATATTATTCTGACTCAGGGGCTGAACCGGCAAATCCGGCGCATGGCGGAATATCTTGATTACCGGGTAACCAGCCTGAAGCGGGTACGCATCATGAATATTCACCTCGGCAACCTTAAGCCGGGGGAGTGGCGCTATGTTACTGAAGAAGAGCTGGCGCTGATTAACAACATGATTGCCGGCTCCAGCAAAACCGAAGAAGCCTCGGTTCTGGAACAGCCCAAAGCCGCTCGCCAGGGGCCACGTGCGGCACCTGCCCAGGCTCGCCGCCCGGTTAACAATGAACGCCGTAAACCACAGCCTCAGGGGCAGTCTCGGGGAAACCCGCGCAAAGAACGAGATGGCCAGCACAACAAGCCGGGCAGTTCCCGCATTCAACGCTGGAAGGGGCCTGCATCGGGCCGCCGTAAAAAAGACTGAGGCTATCTCTTTATCTGAAGATGTCCGGACGTCCTTGTGGCTCTCGCTCAAATGCCGTGGCGGTGTATAATGACCGCCATTCTGGGCAATACCGACAAGGACAAAGGGGACGCAGGTCATGATCCCAAGGTTAGCGCTGCAACAGCAGACAACCCCCACCTATTATTCATTTCTTGACGCGCTGGCTGACAGCGGCTTTCGTGGCGATATAGAGCGCAGTTACGCCAGCCGGCTGGCAGTGGCCACCGACAACAGCGTCTATCAGTGCCTGCCCCAGGCGGTGGTATTTCCGCGCTCCTCCCAGGATCTGGTGGTGATGCTGACCCTGGCGTCCAGGGACGCCTACAAGGAAATTCGTTTCTCTCCCCGGGGCGGTGGCACCGGCACCAACGGCCAGTCTCTCAACGACAATATAGTGGTGGACCTGTCCCGGCACATGACCCAACTGGTCACCATGGACGCTGCTGGCCGCCGGGTGCGCATTCAGACCGGCATGGTAAAAGACAGGCTCAACCAGCTGGTCAAACCCCACAACCTGTTCTTCTCGCCGGACTTGTCCACCAGTAACCGGGCTACAATCGGCGGCATGATCAATACCGATGCCTCCGGTCAGGGCTCGCTGGTGTACGGCAAAACCTCGGATCATGTGCTGGGCGTGACTGCCGTACTGGTGGACGGCACCCTGATTGAAACCGGCCCTGTCTCCGGCGAGGCGCTCGACCAGAAGCTGGAAGAAGACAGCCGGGAAGGGGAGCTGTACCGTTGCGTATATCACAGCGTGACCGGCCATGCCGGAGAAATTGAGCAGCGCTTTCCCAAACTGAACCGTTTTCTCACTGGTTACGATCTGAAACACGTTTACGATAAGCGTACCCATACCCTGGATCTGACCCGCATTCTGTGCGGCTCGGAAGGGTCGCTCGCCTTTATTACCGAAGCCTGGCTGGATCTGACGCCCATTCCCAACTGCCGTACCCTGGTCAACGTCAAGTACGACAGTTTTGAGTCGGCTCTGCGCAATGCCCCCCTGATGGTGGAGGCCAAGGCGCTGTCGGTGGAAACTGTCGACTCAAAGGTACTGAATCTGGCCCGGGAAGACATTATCTGGCATTCGGTGAGCGATCTCATTCAGGACGTGCCCGGCCGAGTGATGGACGGCCTCAATATGGTGGAATACGCCGACGAGGACGAGACCGCCCAGCGGGAAAAAGTGGAGGCGCTGTGCCAGCGGCTCGACGGCCTGATTGAACGGGGCGAAGCGGGCGTTATTGGTTATCAGGTGTGCGATGATCTTTCGTCCATCAACCGCATTTACGGCATGCGCAAAAAGGCGGTGGGCCTGCTGGGCAATACTCAGGGCCGCAAAAAGCCGGTAGCTTTTGTGGAAGATACCGCTGTGCCCCCTAAGCACCTGGCGGACTATATTATGGAGTTCCGCGAGCTGCTGGATAATCATGGCCTGCAATACGGCATGTTCGGCCATGTGGATGCCGGTGTGCTGCATGTTCGCCCTGCTCTCGACATGACCGATCCCGAGCAGGAAGTCATGCTGCGGCGTATTTCTGACAAGGTGAATGCGCTCACCGCCAAATATGGCGGCCTGATGTGGGGTGAGCATGGTAAGGGTTTTCGCTCCGAATACAGCCCTACCTTCTTTGGCGAGGTGCTGTTTACCGAGCTGCGCCGCATCAAGTCGGCTTTTGATCCCTTTAACCGGCTGAATCCGGGCAAAATCTGCACGCCGCTGAACAGCCTGGAGCAGCTGGTATCGGTGGATGCCACCAAGCGTGGTTATTTTGACCGGCAAATTCCGGTGCATGTGCGCGACGGCTTTACCCAGGCCATGGACTGTAACGGCAACGGCCTGTGCTTTGATTTTGATGTGCGCTCGCCCATGTGCCCGTCGATGAAGCTCTCCGCCGACCGTCGTTACTCGCCCAAGGGGCGGGCCGGTCTGGTGCGGGAGTGGCTGCGTCAGCTGTCGGCTCAGGGCTTTGACCCCATGACCGGCGAGGCCGCGGTGCAAAGCCGCAGCACCAGCGTCAAGAACATGGTGCTGCGCATCAAGCACACCCTCGACAAGCGCCGTGGCGAGTACGATTTCTCCCATGAGGTGAAAGAGGCCATGGATGGCTGCCTGGCGTGCAAGGCCTGCTCCAGCCAGTGTCCGATCAAGGTGGACGTGCCCACCTTCCGCGCGCGCTTTTTGCAGCTGTATCATCAGCGCTATCAGCGTCCGCCCCGGGATTATCTGGTGTCCTGGGTAGAAACCTATACCCCCTGGATGGCCAAAGCACCGGGCTTGTTCAACCCCATTATGAACCACAAGTGGGTGCAGAGCGGTACCTCCTCACTGCTTGGCATGGTAGATATGCCGGCCCTGAGCCAGCCCAGCCTGAAAAAGCGCCTTGGCAACAGTCCGGCGGCGCAGTTTGACCTGGAACAGTTGCAAGCGCTGGGGGATGAAGAGCGGGCCAACACCCTGCTGGTGGTACAGGATCCCTTTACTTCCTTCTACGACGCCGGCGTGGTGCACGATCTGGTGCGCCTGGCCACGGCACTGGGCTTTAATCCGGTGGTGCTGCCGTTCAGGCCCAACGGCAAGCCGGCTCATGTAAAGGGTTTTTTGCGCCGTTTTGCCGGTATGGCTGCCGACAGCGCCCAGTTTCTGAACCGGCTGGCCCGGCTCAATATTCCCATGGTGGGCGTGGATCCGTCTCTGGTACTTTGCTACCGGGATGAATACGCCAAAGTACTGGGGCCGGCCCGGGGTGACTTTGAGGTATTACTGCCTCAGGAGTGGCTACTGGGTATGCTGGACAGGATTCCGGCCCGGGAAAGCACCGGCGAGTCCTGGCATCTGTTTGCTCACTGCACCGAAAAAACCGCCAAGCCCACCACCCATCAGGACTGGAGCCGTATTTTTGCCCATTTGGGTGCAACACTGGAAGCCGTGCCCGTGGGCTGCTGCGGCATGGCCGGCACCTATGGCCACGAGCGGGAACACGCCGAGGGCTCGCGGACCCTGTTTGCCATGAGCTGGGCCGAGCCTCTGAGCCAGCTGCCACGGGAACGTTGCCTGGCCACTGGCTTCTCCTGCCGCAGTCAGGTCAAACGTATTGAGGGCGAGGGGCTTCGCCATCCGGTGCAGGCCTTGCTAAGCTTGTTGGCGTAAACCAACAAGGAGAAACATATGGGTCTTATTTTAGGACTGATTATCGGTGGTCTGGCGGGCTGGATTGCCGGCAATCTGACCAGAGGCGGTGGCTTTGGCCTGCTGGGCAATATTGTTATTGGACTGGTGGGCGGCTTTCTGGGCGGCGTGGTGTTTGGGCTGATCGGCCTTAAAAGCACCGGCATTATCGGCTCTCTGGTCACCTCGGTGGCCGGTGCCGTGCTGCTTATCTTTATCGTCGGCAAAATCAAAAAAAGATGAGGGAATAGGGACTCGGGATCAGGGGTTAGCGATCCCATTCCCTAATCCCTGCAGTTAAATATGTGGAAACGTGAATTTACACTGGACAGTTTGAACCAACTGTCGGAGAATACGCTCGCAGCCCAGCTGGGCATGACCTTTTGTGAAGTGGGTCACGATTTTCTACGCGGCACCATGCCGGTAGACAGCCGTACTCATCAGCCTCTTGGCATGTTACATGGCGGCGCGAGTGTCGCGTTTGCCGAAACCCTGGGTTCAGTAGCTGCCAATATGTGCGTTGAAGCGGGTTTTTATTGCGTTGGTCAGGGAGTTAACGCAAATCACGTCCGCGCCAAACGAAGCGGCCTGGTAACAGGAACCGCACGTCCCCTCCATTTGGGCGCGACGACACAAGTCTGGCAGATCGACATCCATGACGAGCGTAACCGCCTGGTATGTACCAGCCGGTTAACCATGGCGGTGTTGAGACAAAAACGGCCAGATTAGCCTTGTGTATCTTATGTGACACATTTCGTGTAAAGAAAAGCCCTCGCTTTGAGTGAGTATTGGCTTTTCCCCGGCCTTTTACTGTATCAGTCCGCCGACATTTTATTTTTTCGGAACTGTTAATAAATGACAAATACCTCTGTAGTACCCGCTTTTGCTGACCTCGGGCTGGCGCCTGCCGTTCTTCAAGCTCTGACCGACGCCGGTTATGAGCAGCCTTCTGCTATTCAGGCCGCCGCCATTCCGACGCTGCTGACCGGGCGCGACGTACTGGGTCTGGCCCAGACCGGTACCGGCAAAACGGCTGCTTTTGCTCTGCCGATGCTGAGCCGCATTACCGGCGGTAACGCCTATCCGCAGGTGCTGGTACTGGCCCCGACTCGGGAGCTGGCAATTCAGGTGGCTGAGTCCTTTGAAAACTACGCCAAATATCAGAAAGACATTCGTATCATGTCCATCTACGGTGGTCAGGCCTACGACAGCCAGATCCGTGCTCTCAAGCGCGGTGTTGATATCGTAGTGGGTACTCCCGGCCGGGTCATGGACCACATGCGCCGTGGCACCCTCAAGCTGGACAACCTGCAGGCGCTGGTGCTGGATGAAGCCGACGAAATGCTGCGTATGGGCTTTATCGACGACGTGGAATGGATTCTGGAGCACACTCCGGACACCCGTCAGATCGCGCTGTTCTCTGCCACCATGCCGCCGGCCATTCAGCGTGTTGCTCAGAAATACCTGAAGAATCCGCAGGAAGTGCGCATTGCCAACAAAACCCGCACCAACGCCAGCATTCGCCAGCGTTACTGGTTTGTGCGTGGCATGCCCAAGCAGGAAGCCCTGTGCCGTCTGGTAGAAACTGAAAACATGGACGCCTGTCTGGTGTTTGTGCGCACCCGCAAAGATGCGGAAGATGTGGCTGAAATGATGACCCGTGAAGGCCATGCCTGTGAAGCTCTGCACGGTGATATTCCGCAGAAACTGCGGGAAAAAGTGGTAGATCGTCTGAAAAACGGCCGTCTGAACGTGCTGGTTGCCACCGATGTGGTAGCCCGTGGTCTGGACGTGGAGCGCATCAGTCATGTTATCAACTACGACATGCCCCATGATAACGAGTCTTACGTGCACCGCATTGGCCGTACCGGTCGTGCCGGCCGCGAAGGTGACGCCATCCTGTTTGTGACCGGCCGTGAAAAGCGCAGCCTGTACAATCTGGAACGTCATACTCGCCAGCCCATTGAAGAAATGAGCATGCCCAGCGCTGACGATATCAACAAGATTCGTGCCGAGCGCTTCAAGGCCCGTATTCGTACCAGCGTAGAGGCTGACGAAAAAGCCCTGGCACCTTTCGTGGAAATGGTCACTGAGCTGCAGGCCGATGGCATGGACACTGCCGCCCTGGCCGCCGGTCTGGCCCGTCTGCTGCAGGGTGACCGTCCGCTGTTTGTGGAAGACAAGCCGATGTCGGCCCGTCGCCCGGATGTGCGTGAAGCCCGTGAGCCCCGTGGCCGTGGTGACCGCCCCGAGCGTGGCGAGCGTCCGCGCCGTGGTGGCAAGGACGAGGTGTCTGGTGTGACCATGGAAACCTTCCGCGTTGACGTGGGTCGGGTACATGGCGTCAAGCCGGGCCATCTGGTGGGTGCCATTGCCAACGAGGCCGATCTGGAATCCCGTTTTATCGGCCAGATCCAGATCCATGACGACTTCTCTACCGTGGATCTGCCGGAAGGCATTCCGTCCGAGTTGCAGCAGGTACTGCAGAAAGTACGGGTTTGTCAGCGTCCGCTGAACCTGGCCAAGTACGAAGGTGGCCCGCTGCCCCGTCGCCAGTTCCGTGGCAAGGATGAGCGTGGTGGTGAGCGCGGCAAGTTCCGCCCCCGTCGCAACGAAAAGCGTCTGAACGGCTAATCCCGTTTCACGCTGAATAAAAAAGCCCGCCGGCAAATACCGGCGGGCTTTTTTTGTTGCATGCCCGGTGTTAACCGAATGGACTGATGCCTCATTGACGCACCATATGACCAGAACTGTCCCACAGGTTTCTCTTTTCAGCATGTCTTTGGCTGTGACTGCCGCCTGCGACCATTTCCTTCGCAACCACTCCCTATATTGGCGTTTCATCACAGTGGCAGGAGTTCTATTATGCGCAAGGTTTCTCTTTTCAGTCTGGCAGGACTGCTGTGGCTGACCCTGGCCCCGGCTCAGGCTCATGACAACTGGCATTACGACCAGGATCGTGAATATCGTGATAATTACCGTGAGCGGCTGCCCATCACCAGCGTGGCCGAAGCCAAACATCTGCGGGATGACAGCCGCATAATTCTGTCCGGGCATATCGTACGCCGGCTCGATGACGACGAGTTTCTGTTCAGTGACGGCACCGGCACCATCAAAATAGAAATGGATGACGACGACTGGCGTAAACTGCGCCGCCACCGCCGGGGCAGAATTCTGATCTGGGCCGAAGTCGACAGGGACGACGGTCGCAATGAGCTGGAGGTGGAGCGGGTACGCCCGGCTTATCGGTAACGGTATGCTCGAAATCAGGGGAACATAAGAGTAAGATACCGGCCCCGGCTGCCATCAGGTGGCGGCCTGCTGACCTGACATCAGACGAGAACCTTATGTTTGTACCCGAATTACTTTCTCCCGCCGGCTCGCTCAAGAACATGCGCTATGCCTTTGCCTATGGTGCCGATGCCGTATATGCGGGCCAGCCCCGCTACTCCCTGCGGGTGCGCAACAACGAATTCAACCACGAAAACCTGCAGATAGGCATTAACGAAGCCCATGCGCTGGGCAAAAAGTTCTATGTGGTGGTCAATATTCAGCCTCACAACGCCAAGCTGAAAACCTTTCTGCGCGACATGAAACCCGTGGTCGACATGGGCCCCGATGCGCTGATCATGTCCGATCCGGGTCTTATCATGCTGGTGCGTGAGCATTTTCCCGACATGCCCATTCACCTGTCGGTGCAGGCCAACGCCGTTAACTGGGCCTCGGTCAAGTTCTGGCAGGATTACGGCATTGAGCGGGTGATTTTGTCCCGGGAGCTGTCGCTGGAAGAGATTGAAGAAATTCGCAGCCACTGTCCCACCATAGAGCTGGAAGTGTTTGTGCACGGCGCTTTGTGTATGGCCTATTCCGGACGCTGCCTGCTGTCGGGCTATATCAACAAGCGCGATCCCAACCAGGGTACCTGCACCAACGCCTGCCGCTGGGAATACAAAGTGCATGAGGCCAAGGAAGACGACGCCGGCCAGATAGTGCACAAGCAGGAGCCGATTCTGGTGCAGCCGGTAGAAAGCGACATCAGCCCCACTCTGGGTGCCGGCAAGCCCCATGACGAGCCGGTGCTGCTGGAAGAAGGCAACCGTCCGGGCGAGTATATGGCCGCCTATGAAGACGAGCACGGCACCTACATCATGAACTCCAAGGATCTGCGCGCGGTGCAGTATGTGGAGCGCCTGACCAGTATGGGTGTGCATTCACTGAAAATTGAAGGCCGTACCAAGTCCTTCTATTACGTGGCCCGCACCGCTCAGGTGTACCGCAAGGCTATTGACGATGCGGTGGCCGGCAAGCCCTTTGATACCACTCTGATGAGCACCCTGGAAAACCTGGCGCATCGCGGCTATACCGAAGGCTTTTTGAAGCGTCATGCTCACGGCGACTACCAGAACTACGACTACGGCTACTCTGTGTCCACCAGCCAGCAGTTTGTGGGCGAGATCACCAAGCGCGACGGCGGCTGGGTAGAAGTGGAAGTGAAAAACAAGTTCCTGGTGGGCAACAGCCTAGAGCTGATGACGCCGAAGGGCAACATCACCTTTACCCTGGAGCAAATGAAAAACCGCAAGGGCGAGCAGGTGGACGTGGCCCCGGGTAACGGCCATGTCATGTATATTCCCATCGACGCCGACATTGATGTGACCTACGGCATTCTGATGCGCAACCTGGGTGAACAGCAGGACACCCGCAACCCTCATGTGAAGCAGGCTGATGGCGCTGTTAATTAAGGACAACTGCATCAACTGCGACATGTGCGAGCCGGAGTGCCCGAACGGTGCCATTTATTACGGTCCGGAGATCTACGAGATAGACCCGGACCTGTGCACCGAGTGTGTGGGCCATTACGACAAGCCCACCTGCATCAGTGTTTGTCCCATCGACTGCATTATTAACGATCCGGAACATCAGGAAACCGAAGAGCAGCTCTGGGACAAATTTGTGGTGCTGCATCATCAGGCATAGTGGTCGCGTCTTTATACTCCCGGCACAGACCAGGCCAAGGTGCTGCCTGTGCCCTTGTTACTGCTCGCAGACGGTTTAACAGCCATTCATATTAATCCTTGCCTGCCATGGGCACGCTGGTATAATTCGCGCTCGAATTTTGTTCTTTAACATCAAGTGGGTCTTCTCATATGCATCCGATGCTGAATATTGCGGTACGCGCTGCGCGTAACGCCGGTCAGGTTATCGTCAAGGGTTTTGCCAATCCGGACAATCTGGAAACTCGTCAAAAGGGCCAGAATGATTTCGTTACCAATGTCGATCTTGACGCGGAAAGTGCCGTAATAAACACCATTCGCAAGTCTTACCCCGAGCACACCATTATTGGTGAAGAGTGCGGTGAGCTGACGGGCAGCAACCCGGATTATCAGTGGATTATCGACCCCCTTGATGGCACGACCAACTTCATGAAAGGCATTCCTCATTTTGCCGTTTCCATCGCCCTGCGCGTAAAAGGCCGCACCGAGCAGGCGGTTGTTTACGATCCCATTCGTGATGAACTCTTTACCGCCAGCCGCGGATCCGGCGCTCAGCTTAACGGCTACCGCATTCGCACCGGCAAGGCCAAAGATCTGACCAATACCGTGCTGGCCACCGGTTTTCCGTTCAAACAAAAGCACCAGACTGATGCCTATCTGGCCATGTTCAAGGGCATGTTCCTGCAGTGTGCCGACATTCGCCGTGCCGGTGCCGCCAGCCTGGATCTGGTTTATGTGGCCGCCGGCCGGGTAGACGGTTACTGGGAGCTGGGCCTCAAGCCCTGGGACACCGCCGCCGGCAGTCTGATCGCCCGGGAAGCCGGTGCCATCGTGACCGACTTTGTAGGTGGCCACAACTTTGACCGCAGCGGCAACGTGGTCTGCGCCAATCCCAAGGTACTGAAAAGCATGCTGTCCACCATTCGCGAGCATCTGCCCGAATCCCTGGCCAACTAAGTCCGGTTTGCAGCAGATATTCAAGGCCCCGCCAGCGAGCGGGGCTTTTTTATGGCTGGAGCTCAGGGACTGAGCGCGGAATCTGTATGTTGCAGGCCCACGTTTGGGGGGCAAAAAGAGGTGTCTGGCGGCGGGCTGTAGCTGAGTCCGATTAACGGCTTTCTTCCCCCCCCATGGCGTCAATCAGCTCGGGAATAAAACGGGACAGTTCGCCGGTGACCAGGGCAAAGTCGGCGTCAAAGCGGGCAGCGGCATCTTCGCTGGTTACGTCATCGTTCTGCTCGCGCAGCTCTTCGGAAAACTTGAGCCGCTTGATGCTCATGTCATCGCCGATAATAAAGCTGATGGTCTCGCTCCAGTTCAGCGCCAGCTTGGTCACCAGTTTGTCGGCGTCGAGGTGGGCTTTCATTTCATCGCTCAGCAAATCCTGCTGCTTGGCGCGAATAATACCACCGTGCTCCAGTGCCGAGCGCAGTTCGGCTTCATCTTCCAGCGCAAAGCCGGCGGGAGCGGCACCTTCTTTAAGCCAGTCGGTCAGGGTCAGCTCCGGAGGCGTGGTCATGGCCAGAGGCACCACCGGCAGGCTGCCGATACACTTGCGCAGCAGCGCCAGCAGATCTTCGGCACGCTTGGCGGAGCTGGCATCTACGGCAATAAAGCCGTCATCAGGGTTAATCCAGGCCCAGGTTTGCTGAAAGCGGCTGAAGGCGCGGGGCAGCAGGCTGACAATCACTTCTTCCTTGATGGCATCTTTTTCTTTTTTCTTCAGGGCCCGGCCCTGTTCCGCTTCCAGAGACTCCACTTTTTCAGCGACTTCATCATTGACCACAGAGCCCGGCAGCATTTTTTCTTCTTTTTTGGCACAGAGCAAAATCTGATTGCCGGCGCTGTGGGTCAGGGCCTGGCCCTGCTTGCCCAGCGGGGAAATCCAGCCAAACTTGGCTTGTTCCTGGCTGCCGCAAGGGCTGAAAGTCATGCTCTCCAGCTGGGTTTCCAGCTCCTCGAGGCTGAGTTCAAAGGGGCGGGTAAAACGGTAAACTTGCAGATTCTTAAACCACATGGCGTCCTCGGTCATGAGCCGAAAAACAGGCATTGTACTGTAATCCGACTTTGTGATCAGTGGTTCATTACCGAATGATAAATGCGGACCCTGCTCACAGAGGTGAACAAATTCGCGCGCCGGCCGGCTGCGAGTCCATACAATGACGTTATCAGCGGGGGCGGAGGAAAGGGAATGATACGACAGGCCAGGCCGGAAGATACCGATGCCATCCTGGATGTCTGGTTGCTGGCATCCTTGCAGGCTCACGATTTTGTGCCTGCCGCCTACTGGTGGCAGCAGCAGGAACAGATGCGGGCCCGCTATCTGCCCTCGGCAGAAGTGTGGGTGTGCGAGCGGGAAGGGCATATACAGGGGTTTATTGCGTTGGCAGATAATTATCTGGCGGCGCTGTTTGTTCGTCCGGACTGCCAGCAAAAAGGCATTGGCCGGGCCCTGATGGCCACCGCCAAACGCCGTCGCAAGCAGCTGATCTTAAACGTATATTGTGAAAACGATATCGCAGTGAACTTCTATCGTCAGCACGGTTTTACCGTTACTGATGAAAGCACGGATCCGGGCACAGGCCAGCCACAGCTGTGCATGGGCTTTAATACCGCCTTATAAATGAAACCTTTGCGTCATGGTTTCATAAAAATGTCATACTTGCTTCCAATAATGGGTTCCATCCAAAAGACCCATCTCAAGAGGCAAGGGAAAATGACACGGAAAATACTGGTGGTTGAGGATGAAGCACCCATTCGTGAAATGTTGTGTTTCGTGCTGGAAGAAAAAGGATTTGCAACGCAGGAAGCCGAAGACTACAACCAGGCTCTGGAGCTGATTAAAGAGCCTTATCCTGAGCTTATTCTGCTCGACTGGATGCTGCCCGGTGGCAGTGGTATTCAGCTTATCAAACATCTGAAGCAAGACGAGCTGACCCGTCAGATCCCGGTGATCATGCTGACCGCCCGGGCTGAAGAAGAAGACAAAATCAAGGGCCTGGATGTGGGTGCCGATGATTACATTACCAAGCCGTTTTCACCCAAAGAACTCACTTCCCGCCTGAAGGCAGTATTGCGCCGGGTGGCACCGACCTCGGTGGAAGATGTGATTGAAGTGCAGGGACTGCGGCTGGATCCGCTGAGCCATCGCGTCAGTACTGACAGCCAGCAACTTGAGATGGGGCCGACCGAATTCAAACTGTTGCACTTCTTTATGACGCATCCGGAGCGGGTTTACAGCCGCGAACAACTGCTCAATAACGTCTGGGGCACCAATGTATTTGTGGAAGACCGTACCGTGGATGTGCATATTCGCCGGCTGCGCAAGGCTATTTCTGCCGGTGGCCATGACCAGCTGATTCAGACGGTACGGGGTGCCGGCTACCGTTTTTCCGTTCGCCTCTGAGGCTTTATGCAGCAACAAACATCCGGCCAAAGCCGCTGGTGGCGCTGGGCGCTGTTTTATTCCGTGCTGGGCTTTGCCGGCTTGCTGGCGGGCAACCTGGCGGCCGGTCTGCTGGCTGGCACCATCATACAGCTGTTTTTGCACTACCGTTCCCAGCGTCGCTTATCGATATGGCTGTGGCAGGATCGTAGCCTGACCCCACCGGAAGGAAAGGGCAGCTGGGAAGGAATCTTTAACGGTATTTACCGGTTACAGCAGCGTCAGCGAGCCCGGCGGCGTGAGCTGGCACGACTGGTGCGCCGGTTTCGGGAAGGTGCCGAGGCCCTGCCCGATGCTGCCGTGGTGATTCGCCGCGATGGCAGTATTATCTGGTGTAACAAGCTGGCTCAGCAGCTGCTCGGGTTTCGCTGGCCCGACGATGCCGGCCAGCATATCGGCAACCTGATTCGCATGCCGGTATTTATTGCTTACCTGAAGCGGGCAGACTTTCGTGAGCCGCTGGAAATGCCTTCTCCCCTAAGTGAAGAGCGGCTGCTGGAATGCCGCATCATGCCTTATACCGATGATCAGGCGCTGCTGGTGGTGCGGGACGTGACCCGGTTGCGCAGTCTGGAGCAGGTGCGCAAGTCCTTTGTAGCCAACGTGTCCCATGAGTTGCGCACGCCGCTGACGGTATTAAAAGGCTACCTGGAAATGCTGGAAGAGCTGCCTTCTGCGCAGCGCTGGCAGAAAACACAAGGGGTGTTACTGGAGCAGACCCAGCGCATGGACGCCCTGGTCAATCAGCTGATGACCCTGACCCGCTATGAAGCTGCCACTCAGCCCGACTTCAGCAAGGTAGTGGATATGCCGGCCATGCTGCATATGCTGGAGCAGGAAGCCGTGGCTCTGAGCGGCGAGAGACAACATACCTTCAGCTTTGATGTCGAACCCGGTCTCAAGGTGCGAGGTGAGCCGGAGCAGTTGCGCAGCGCCGTCTCCAATCTGGTGTATAACGCCGTGCGTCACACACCGGCAGGCAGCCATATTGTGGTGGAATGGAAGCGGGCAGGAGAGGCCGGCCGTTTTGCCGTGACCGACAACGGCGAGGGCATAGCCCCGGAGCACATTGCCCGCCTGACCGAGCGTTTCTACCGGGTTGACAAGGCCCGCAGTCGTCAGACCGGCGGCTCCGGGCTCGGGCTTGCCATCGTGAAACATGCACTCAGCCACCATGACAGCCATCTTGAAATCAGCAGCCGCGCCGGTAAAGGCAGTTGTTTCAGCTTTGTCTTGCCTGCCCGGCTGCTGGTTACCGACAGCAGCCAGAGAGTAACTGACACCCTGTCATAAAACCGTCATCAGGGTTTCATAGCATTGTCATTGCCGGCAACCATACTGGCCGCGTCTTGAAAGACCGAACTTACTGGAGATTAAGGATGAAACTGAACAAACTGGCAACTGTACTGGGTTTAACATTCACCATGGCCGCTGCCTCAGCTGCTGCTGCCGTAGATGAATCGCTGAAGGATTATGAGAAAGTCAGTGGTGTATCCGGTAACGTGTCTTCTGTCGGCTCCGACACCCTGGCCAATATGATGACCCTGTGGGCGGAAGAATTTAAGCGCCAGTATCCTAACGTCAACGTGCAAATTCAGGCAGCCGGCTCTTCTACCGCGCCGCCGGCCCTCACCGAGGGTACCTCCCAGTTCGGCCCCATGAGCCGCGCCATGAAGAGCAATGAAATTGAAGCCTTTGAAAAGCGTCATGGTTACAAGCCCACGCCCATTCGTGTGGCCATTGATGCGCTGGCCGTGTTCGTCCACAAAGACAATCCGATTGACGGCCTGAGCCTGGATCAGGTGGATGCCATTTTCTCCAGCACCCTGGCCTGCGGCATGGCCGAGCAAATTACCCAGTGGGGTCAGGCCGGTCTGGATGGTGACTGGAGCAACCGTGATATTCAGCTTTATGGCCGCAACTCTGTGTCCGGCACCTACGGTTATTTCAAGGACGAGGCGCTGTGTAAAGGTGATTTCAAGAACAACGTAAATGAGCAGCCCGGCTCTGCGTCCGTGGTACAGTCAGTGTCTTCTTCCCTGAATGCCATCGGGTATTCCGGTCTGGGTTACAGCACGTCCAGTGTACGTGCCGTTCCTCTGGCACCGGCCGGCTCTGCTGATTATGTGGAAGCCAATGCCGATAACGCCATCAGCGGCGACTATCCGCTGTCACGCTTTCTGTATGTTTATGTGAACAAGCACCCGAACAAGCCTCTGGGACCGATGGAAGCCGAGTTCGTCAAGCTGATGCTGTCTAAACAGGGCCAGCAGATTGTTGATAAAGACGGCTATGTGCCTGTGCCCGCTGCCGTAGTAGAAGCGGATCTCAAGAAGCTGGGTCTGTAAGGTTTTACTGTTTCGTTATGGTTGTTGTTTGCGCCCCGGCTGGTCCGGGGCTTTTTTATGTTCATTAACAGGGCTTTGTTAGTCCAATAGTATAAGAAATCGGCTTAAGCGTCAGAAACTGGCTGCCAGACCACTTTTTTCTTGGCAGTAACTGTGGCTATATAGAGAAGGAAGCATGTAAGCAGTATCTACGCAGGAGCAATTATGGAAATCAGGACGATCCACAGTGGTGAAACGGGCAGTATCTGGCAGTTGTTCCACGATACCGTGCACCGGATCAGTCAGGCCGATTACAGTGAAAGTGAGCGGGCGGTCTGGGCACCTGAGGATTATGACGAGCCGCGCTGGGTCAGCCGTTTTATACGCACCCGGCCTTTGGTGGCAATGGAAGGAAAGCGGCTGCTTGGTTTTGCCGAGCTGGACGATGACGGCCGTATTGACTTGTTTTATGTGCATCATGACAGGCAGGGGGAAGGCATAGGTCGTGCCCTGATGCAGCGACTCAAGGCCGAAGCCGCATCAAGAGGGCTGAGCCGTCTGTATTGTGATGCCAGCATTAATGCCCGGCCTTTTTTTGAGGCCATGGGTTTTATTGAAGTAGAGCAGCGCCGGCTTGAGCGTCATGGCCAGCCGGTGCAGGTGCTGTTGATGGAGTACAAGGCATAACACAACAAAAAAGCCCACTGCATTGCAGTGGGCTTTTTCAGGATGATTTGGTCGGCGTGAGAGGATTTGAACCTCCGACCCCTGACACCCCATGACAGTGCGCTACCAGGCTGCGCTACACGCCGAATCGAGTGCAACTATAAAGATCTGCCTGCTTTGCTGCAAGCCCTGTTTCAGGCTTTTGTGTTCGTTTGTCGCTTTATTGCCCGTGCTGGCGGTTTTTACGGCTGTTTTTTGCTTTGCTTGCAGCCGGGCCGGCTTTTGCCATAATAGCCGCCTTCAGGAGGCGGTAATGAACGAGCAAGATGAATACTGGATGCGCCGGGCCATGGCGCTGGCAATGCGGGCCGAGCAGGAAGGAGAAGTGCCGGTAGGGGCCCTGGTGGTGCACAACGGGCACTGTGTGGGTGAGGGCTGGAACCGCTCCATCGGCCATCACGATGCCACCGCTCATGCCGAGATTATGGCGCTGCGTCAGGCTGGCGCACATTTAGGTAATTATCGCCTGCTGGAATGTACACTCTATGTGACTCTGGAGCCTTGCATCATGTGTGCCGGGGCCATGGTGCACAGCCGCATTCAGCGTTTGATCTACGGTGCCAGTGACGCCAAAACCGGCGCCGTGGATTCAGTGCTGCAACTGCTGGCCACGCCCGGGCTGAATCATCGCATTGACTGGCAGTCGGGGGTACTGGCTGAGCCGTGTTCCGCCCAGCTGAGTGCTTTTTTCAAGCGCCGGCGGGCCGAAAAAAAAGCCGCCCGCCAGCAGACCGGCTGACGGTTATATCAGCTCAATATCTACTACCAGATCATCACTCAGGGCTTCCAGCCGGGTTTGCAGATCTTCCAGGGTCTGACCGTGAGGCAGCGTCAGGGTACTTTGTGCTTCAAACAGGGCAATGCCGGTAATGGCAGCGGGATGGCTGTCTGTTTTCAGGGTTTTGACACTGATATTCAGGCTGTTAATGATGTCGGTGACCTCGTCGATGATACCGACCCTGTCATTGGCAGTGACGGTCAGTTTTAACCGCTGGCCATGGGGGGCAGGCCCTTTCCCTTCCACCAGCTGGACCTGAAAGTCCGGCAGTGACAGCAGCGCCTGTTCCAGTGCCTCGCTGTGCTCGGCGGGCACCTGTATTTCCACAATACCGGCAAAATAGCCGGCCAGTTCGCTCATGGCGCTGCTCTGCCAGCTGCCGTAGTGCCGGCGCACCAGTGCAGCCAGCTGCCTTACCAGCCCGGTTTTATCGGGACCTATCAGGGTGGCGACCAGGGTTTTCATACCTTCTCTCCTTGATGAATGAAACCATTTCATTGTTCAAGATACACGCCACCGGTTTTTTTTACAGGCTGGTGGCCCGCTTTTGTGCTCTGTAACAAAATTGTCATTTCATCGCCATAGAATGCGTGCAGTTGCAAAGCAAACGGAGTGACTGCATGTCAACCCAGACTCAAACCATGGCCCTGACCGGCAGCCGCAAGCGCTGGCTCAAGGACAGAGCAGCCCGTATGGGCGTAACCGCCGGCGGCATTATTGTACTGGTGGCCCTGCTGCTTATCTTTTTCTATTTGTTGTATGTGGTAAAACCGATTTTTAACGGAGCCAAGGTGACGCCGGCGGGGGAGTTTGCCCTTGCCGGAGATAAAGCACCGTTGCTGCTGGGAGTGGAGGAGCAGAACGAGCAGGCCTTTACTTTTTCGGCCCTCGGCGATATTCACTTTTATTCCCTGCGGCAAAACGGGGCGCTGCTGGCCAGCGAGTTGGTGCCCGGAAACATCACCACGGCCGCGGCCAACGATGGCAAGCCCATGGTGGCCTATGGTTTTGATAACGGTTCCATACGGGTGCTGGCACCCAAATTTGATGTCAGCTATCCCGATAATGTGCGCACCATTACCCCCGGCATCACTCAGCCTTTTGGTGCAGCGCCGCTGCAGGTGGACGAACAGGGCAGGGCGCTTGAGCGGCTGAGCTTTGCGACCAATGGTGAGGATCTGCTGACTGCAGCCGTAGTGGCCGGCGGTGATATGGTGCTGACCCGCTTTGCCGGCAAGGAAAACTTTCTCACCGGTGAACTTGAGCTGACGCCGACTCAGGTCGCGATTCCCGGTTTGCCGGCCCGGGTAGATCAGATGCTGGTCACGCCAAATCTGCGTTTTATGTTTGTACGCAGTGGCAATGAAGTGTCGGTATATGATGTGCGTAACATCAATCAGGTACGGCTGCGTTCTGTCATTTCCATGAATGCACCGGGGGGGAATATCAGCACCATGATATTGCTGGCCGGCGGCAATTCCTTGCTGGTTGGCAATGATAACGGCGTTGTGTCTCAGTGGTTTGAAGTGGCCAAAGACGGTAAACGCGAGTTTACCTTCATTCGTGAGTTTGAAGCCGCAGGACCGGTAGCGCAGATAGCCAATGAAATTAACCGTAAGGGCTTTGTGACTGTCAGTACCCGGGGTGATATCGATATTTTCCATACCACGGGTGACAGTCATCTCTTCTCGGACACCCTGGCTGGTGCAAACGTCTCGTCCCTTGCCCTGTCTCCGCGTAATAATCTGCTGTTGCTGGAGCAAAATAATCGTCTGGCTTTCTTTGAGGTGGAGAATGAGCATCCGGAAGTGACCTGGAAAGCGCTGTGGACCAAAGTCTGGTATGAAGGCTATCCCGAACCCCAGTTTGTGTGGCAGTCCACCTCCGGCAGCAGTGATTTTGAAGCCAAACTGAGTCTGGTGCCTATTTCCTTCGGGACCCTGAAAGCGGCCTTTTATGCGCTGCTGTTTGCAGTGCCCATCGCCATTGCCGGTGCGGTTTATACCGCTTATTTCATGTCGCCCGGGTTGCGCAAGGTAGTCAAGCCGACGGTAGAAATCATGGAAGCCCTGCCCACCGTCATTCTCGGTTTTCTGGCTGGTCTCTGGCTGGCACCCTTAATTGAAACGCATCTGCCCGGTGTGGTGCTGGTGCTGGTGCTGATGCCAGCGGCCATGCTGCTGACTGCCTTTGGCTGGCGCTTTTTACCGAAGCGGCTGCGCAATGCCGTGCCCGAAGGCTGGCACAGTCTGGTGTTGCTGCCGGTGGTGGTGCTGGTGGGCTGGGCCTGTTTTGCTTTCAGTCCGGCAGTAGAAAACCTGTTGTTTGGCGGTGATGCCCGCAGTTTTCTGACCAACGAGCTGGGCGTGGGCTTTGATCAGCGCAACTCTCTGGTGGTGGGCATTGCCATGGGCTTTGCCGTTATTCCTACCATTTTCTCTATTGCTGAAGACGCCGTGTTTTCGGTGCCCCGGCATCTCACCAACGGCTCTCTGGCATTGGGCGCAACGTCATGGCAGACCCTGACCCGGGTGGTCATGCTGACCGCCAGCCCGGGAATTTTCTCGGCGGTCATGATGGGGCTGGGCCGGGCCGTAGGGGAAACCATGATAGTACTGATGGCCACCGGCAATACGCCGGTGATGGACTTAAGTATTTTTAACGGCATGCGTACCCTGGCGGCCAATATAGCGGTGGAAATGCCGGAAGCGGAAGTAAACAGCTCTCACTACCGGGTGTTGTTCCTGGCGGCCTTTGTGTTGTTTGTGTTTACCTTCCTGTTCAATACGATTGCGGAGTTCGTGCGTCAGCGGCTGCGTGACAAGTACAGCTCAATGTAAGGGGCGATACGATGAATAAATGGTTCAAATCAGGGAGGCCCTGGATCTGGATGACCGGCGGTGCAGTCAGCCTCAGCCTGGTAGCAGTGCTTGGCCTGTTATTGATGATTGGCTGGCGTGGTCTTACTTACTTCTGGCCGCATACCATCTATGAATGGCAGCTGAGTACGCCGGAAGGAGAGCGCTATACCGTGATCGGTGAAATTCATGATCGTGAACAGGTGCCGGTGGCCCAGCTGCGTGGTGCCGGACTGGCACTTGAAGGGGTGACCAAAGAAAGCCTGACCCGTTATCTGGTAAAAACCGGCAACCGGGAGTTCGTGCCTCTCGATTTTCGCTGGATCCTGGAAACCGACATTATTTCCCGTAGCGAACCGGCAGACCTGGCGGTCATTGAACGTTCTCATAACGGCAATTTTTATGGTTATATTGAACGGGTGCTGGAAAACGGCAGCAGCGTTGCAGGTGATACGCATGAGCAGCTGATATCCCGTATTGCTCGTGTAGACGAGCTGAATGAACGTATGGAAACGCTGCAAAAAGGGGATATTGGCAGCATCAACCATCAGCTTGAGCGGCTGCGGCTGAAACAGCGAGGTCTGGAACTGGACGGAGAGCTGACTGACGATGCGCTGGCCGATATTCGTGCCCGGGAAGAAACCTTGCGTGCTGACTATCGTGTACTGGAAAAAGAGCTGTTTGCCCTGCGTGAACAGGCCCGTCGCGACAGCGTGATAGTACGAGACATGCGTGGTCAGGAGGTGACCATTTCGCTTGGCGAAGTACTGGATGTGGCCTGGCCTAACAACATGAGCCTGCTGGCACAGTCCGGACACTGGTTTACTGCCATCGGCAAGTTTGTGAGCAGTGACCCGCGGGAAGCCAACACCGAAGGTGGTGTATTCCCCGCCATTTTCGGCACTGTGTTCATGGTGATCCTGATGGCCATCATTGTGACCCCGCTGGGAGTGGTGGCCGCTATTTATCTGCATGAGTATGCCGGCAAGAACAGCCTGACCCGGGTTATTCGTATCGCGGTGATTAATCTGGCCGGTGTACCGTCCATTGTATACGGTGTGTTTGGCCTGGGCTTTTTCGTGTACATGCTAGGCGGCTCTCTCGACCGGCTGTTTTACCCGGAAGCGCTGCCCAGCCCTACCTTTGGCTCGCCCGGCGTGCTGTGGTCGGCGTTGACCCTGGCCATTCTGACCCTGCCGGTGGTGATTGTGTCCACCGAGGAAGGGTTGTCCCGGATTCCCTCCTCGGTACGTCAGGGCTCGCTGGCGCTGGGGGCGACCAAGGCAGAAACCCTCTGGCGCATCATTATTCCCATGGCCAGCCCGGCCATCATGACCGGCCTTATTCTGGCCATTGCCCGGGCTGCGGGTGAGGTAGCACCACTGATGCTGGTGGGAGTGGTTAAGCTGGCACCCAATCTGCCGGTGGACGGCAACTTTCCTTATCTGCATCTGGATCGCAAATTCATGCATCTGGGCTTTCATATTTATGATGTGGGTTTTCAGAGCCCCAATGTTGAGGCGGCCCGCCCCCTGGTATATGCCACTTCATTCCTGCTGGTCACCGTGATTGTGGGGCTTAACCTGACCGCCATCGGTATTCGTAATCATCTGCGTGAAAAATTCCGCTCGCTGGATCAGTAATTCAGCCTGCCAACATTGAAAGAGGTACAAACCATGATTAACCTGGCGACCACTTTGGATCAGGATATTGTTACCGAGGCTCCGTCACTGCAACAGACGGCACTGGAAGTGCGCGGGCTTAATCTGTTCTACGGTGCCAAGCAGGCCTTGTTTGATGTCAACATGAATATCAGCAAAGGGCAGGTCACTGCGTTTATCGGTCCGTCCGGCTGTGGCAAGTCTACCCTGCTGCGTTGTATTAACCGCATGAACGATCTGGTGGAAACCTGCCGCATAGAAGGTGAAATTCTGCTGCATAACCAGAATATCTACGGCAAGGAAGTGGATGTGGCGGCGTTGCGCCGGCAAGTTGGCATGGTGTTTCAGCGTCCCAATCCCTTTCCTAAATCCATTTATGAAAACGTGGTTTACGGCCTGCGGCTGCAGGGCATTAATGATCGCCGCCGGCTGGATGAGGCGGTGGAGCGTTCACTGCGCGGGGCAGCCCTGTGGGATGAAGTAAAGGACCGGCTGCACGACAATGCCTTTGGCCTGTCCGGCGGTCAGCAGCAGCGTCTGGTGATTGCCCGGGCCATTGCTATCGAGCCGGAAGTACTGTTGCTCGATGAGCCCACCTCGGCGCTGGACCCTATTTCAACCCTGGTGATTGAAGAGCTGATCAACACCCTAAAATCTCAATACACTGTGGTGATTGTGACGCACAACATGCAGCAGGCGGCGCGGGTGTCGGATCAGACCGCCTTTATGTATATGGGGGAACTGATTGAGTACGCCGATACCAACACCCTGTTTACCACCCCCAGCAAGAAAAAGACCGAAGACTATATTACCGGTCGATATGGCTAAGGAGCCCGCAATGGATAAGCTGAATCTTAATAAACATATTTCAGGCCAGTTTAATACCGAGCTGGAAGGGGTGCTCAATCAGGTGCTGGTGATGGGCGGGCTGGTAGAGCAGCAGCTGACCGATGCAATTACTGCCATTCATGAGCAGAACATGACCACAGCCCGGCAGATTGTGGCCAACGATCACAAGGTTAATGCGCTGGAAGTGCAGATTGATGAAGAGTGCACCCGCATTATTGCCAAGCGCCAGCCGGCAGCCTCGGATCTTCGTCTGGTGCTGGCCATTATCAAGACCATTACCGATCTGGAGCGTATCGGTGATGTGGCCAAACGCATCGGCATGATGCTGCTCGACAATGCCAATAAAAAGCAGCCGCCGCTGGTGTCCATGGAGAACATGGGCCGGCGTACCGTGCGCATGCTGCACGAGTCGCTTGATGCCTTCGCCCGCATGGATGTGGAGGCGGCCATCGAAGTGCACAAGGAAGATGACAAGGTAGACAGAGAATACGAGTCGATTATTCGCGAGCTGATGACCTTTATGATGGAAGATCCACGTTCCATTCCTCATGTGCTCAATGTGCTCTGGTGCGCCCGCTCTCTGGAACGGGTAGGAGACAGAGTCCAGCACATCTGCGAATACATCATTTATTTCGTGAAGGGAAAAGATGTGCGCCACATCAGTGATGAAGATATTCACAGCATGCTGGACTGAGCAGAACGGGTTTACAACAACGCGCCTCGGCGCGTTTTTTTGTATGCAGACGCGACCAAAGCGCCAAACTGATCCCCGATCCTTGATGGATCCTGAATCAAAGGTTAAAATTCCAGCGCTTTGACCATATGTTTGAATTATAAGTAATAAATTTTTGGTAATAATCTTTTATTCACAAATTGTGAAGATCCTGTGACTATATAAAACAATTCGACTTTGCCTCTTTCCTCCTTCGCAGGTAAACTATCGCTCCCATGCGATTAGGGTTAGTGATCGGTCGAACACTACTGACAACTAGAATAGAAGAAGCAACTATGACGGAACGTACTCACCTCGGCACTTTGCAAGTCGCTACCGTTCTACATGATCTGGTAGTTAATGAAATCATTCCCGGTACCGGCGTTGAGCCCGCCGCGTTCTGGAGTGGCATGGAACAGATTGTTAACGATCTGGCCCCTAAAAACCGCGCTCTGCTGGAAAAGCGCGATGCACTGCAGAAGCAGATTGACGAATGGCATCATGCCAATGCTGGCAAGCCCCACGATGCCGCGGCCTACAAACAATTCCTGACCGACATCGGCTATCTGGTGCCGGAGGTGGAAGACTACAAAATTACCACCACCAACGTAGATGCTGAACTGGCGACACTTGCCGGCCCGCAGCTGGTGGTTCCGGTCAATAATGCCCGTTATTGCCTGAACGCCGCCAACGCCCGTTGGGGCAGCCTGTATGATGCTCTGTATGGCAGCGATGCCATTGCCGAGACGGATGGCGCTGAAAAAACCAAGTCACTGAACCCGCGTCGTGCCGAGAAGGTCATCGCCTGGGGTCGTAATCTGCTGGATCAGGCCGCTCCCCTGGCTGCCGGCAGCCATGCCGATGCCACTGCTTATGCCGTTGTTAATGGTCAGCTGCAGATCACGCTGGAAAACGGTGATACCACTACTCTGGCTGATGCCGACAAGTTCGCCGGTTATAAGGGTGACACTGCTGCACCTGCTTCGGTACTGCTGCGTAACAACGGTCTGCACATTGAGCTGCAGTTCGATGCTGCCAACCCGGTTGCCAAACTCGACAAGGCCGGCATCAAGGATCTGATCGTTGAAGCGGCCCTGTCCACCATCATGGACTGCGAAGATTCCGTAGCGGCGGTGGATGCCGAAGACAAAGTCGGCGTATACCGCAACTGGCTGGGCCTGATGAAAGGCACCCTGACCCAGAAAATTCAGAAGGGCGATAAAGAAATCATTCGTGCCCTGAATCCGGATCGCGAATATCTGAATCCGCAGGGTGAAGCCTTTACTCTGCACGGCCGCAGCCTGCTGTTTGTCCGCAACGTGGGTCACCTGATGACCAACGAAGCCGTTCTGGACAAAGACGGTAACGAAGTTCCGGAAGGCATCATCGACGGTCTGGTAACCTGTCTGATCGCCATTCACGACCTCAAGGGCAACGGCCAGTTCCGTAACTCCCGTACCGGCAGTGTATATATAGTTAAGCCCAAGATGCATGGTCCTGAAGAAGTGGCCTTTGCTGTTGAACTGTTCGGCCGCATCGAAAAAGTACTGGGTCTGGCGGAGAACACGCTGAAAGTCGGTATCATGGATGAAGAGCGCCGTACCAGCGCCAACCTGAAGTCTGCTATTTATGAAGCCCGTGACCGTGTTGTATTTATCAACACCGGCTTCCTGGATCGTACCGGCGATGAAATCCACACCAGCATGGAAGCCGGCCCGGTTGTCCGTAAAGGCAACATGAAGCAGCAGGCCTGGATCCAGTCTTACGAGAACAACAACGTCGATGTGGGTCTGGCGGCTGGCTTGCAGGGCAAGGCTCAGATTGGTAAAGGCATGTGGGCCATCCCCGACAATATGGCCGATATGCTGGAGCAGAAAATTGCTCACCCGCTGTCTGGTGCCAACACTGCCTGGGTACCGTCTCCGACTGCTGCCGTATTGCACGCCACTCACTACCATCAGGTGAACGTGAAGTCCCGTCAGGATGAGCTGAAGTCTCGCGAAGCGGCCAGCCTGGACGATCTGCTGACCATTCCGCTGCTGACTCAGGCCGATAAAGACGCCCTGACTGCAGACGAGATCCAGAATGAGCTGGACAACAACGCTCAGGGTATTCTGGGTTACGTGGTTCGCTGGATCGACCAGGGTGTGGGCTGCTCCAAGGTGCCCGACATCAACAACGTGGGCCTGATGGAAGACCGCGCTACCCTGCGTATTTCTGCTCAGCACATTGCCAACTGGCTGCGCCACGGCATTCTGACTGAAGAGCAGGTCATGGAGTCCATGAAGCGCATGGCCGCCATCGTAGACGAGCAGAACGCCGGTGATCCTTTGTATCGCAATATGGCTCCCGGCTTTGACGGCATTGCCTTCCAGGCAGCCTGTGCTCTGGTGTTCGAGGGTACCACTCAGCCCAGTGGTTACACTGAACCGCTGCTGCACGCCTACCGTCGCAAGCTGAAAGCTCAGGGTTAAGCCCGGCTTTTGCTTAACGAAAAACCCCCGGCCTCAGGCCGGGGGTTTTTGTTTGTAGGCGGTGTCGCCTGTATGTGCAGAAAAAGTCGGCCAAACGGCCGGCTTCCCGACACGTTTCGAGTACCTCCCTGTAGCGTCCGGCCAATACCATCCTGGTCGTGAACCTGCTCCTTTTGCCCTCCTTTCAGCATTCATTCCGGTGAAGAGACAAGAACAGTGATCTGTCGCGGGTTTTGAATGAATGAGGCTTGTTCAGCTCCGCGGCTTGCTGCCAATCTGAGCAATATTCATTTTTTATTCAGAGTGTTGCCATCATGATAAGACGTCTGGTTATCTCGCTGTCGTCGCTTATTTTCAGTGTATTTCTGCTGATGGGGGGGAATACCTTTGTGATGACCCTGCTGGGCGTTAACCTGGGGCTCAGGCAGGTGGAGCCGACGTTTATCGGCAGCATTATGGTGTGCTATTCGGTGGGCTTTGTGCTGGGTTCACTGTATGGCCCCAGAATGATCAAGCGGGTAGGGCATATTCGTGCCTTTGCGGTGTTCAGTGCTGTGTTGGCCAGCTCTACTCTGATTTTTCCGCTTACCGACAGCATTATTATCTGGGCGCTGCTGCGTGCGCTGAGCGGCATTGCCGTGGCCGGCAGTTTTGTGGTGATTGAAAGCTGGTTCAGTGCCGTGGCTACCAGTGATAACCGGGCTACCCTGTTTTTCGCTTACCAAATTTGTGCTTACATGGCGGCCACCGCCGGTCAGCTGCTGATTGGCTTTATCGATCCCGCCGCCTTTGTGCCTTTTACGCTCGGGGCTATTTTGCTGACCGCCGCTCTGGTGCCACTGTCACTGACGCGCATGGAAGCACCTACGGTAGAGCACAGTGAGCGTATCAGTTTGAAGGCCATAGTGCGCAGTGCGCCGGTAGGCCTGCTGGCGGCCCTGTGCAGTGGTGTGCTGATCAGCAGTTTTTATGCCATGGCACCGGTTTATGCCATTCAGGTTGGGCTGCCGGTGGATCAGTTGTCTTATTTTATGGCTGCGTCCATTTTTACTTTTATTCTGTTTGCCTGGCCTTTGGGGCGCTTGTGTGACCGGCTGGATCGCGGCCGCATCATGCTGGCCATCAATCTGGTGATAGCCCTGAGTGCGGCCGGCGTGATTATTGCCGGTGGTTATCATCTGGGCATTCTGATTGGTTTCTCAGCTCTCTATATGGGAATGGTGGCTTCCATCTACCCGGTGGCGGTGGCCATTACCAATGACCGTATGGAAGCTGAGCATATAGTGGCTGCCAGCACCACCCTGCTGCTGAGTTATGGGCTTGGCAGCTCCCTGGGGCCGCTGTTCAGCTCCGCCATGATGAGCTGGCTCGGCCCTCAGGGGCTTTATATCGGTTGTGCCGGTGTGGCGCTGTTGCTGGGTACTTACACCTGGTGGTGGCAGCGGCGTACTCCTGAATTACCGGTGGAAGAGCAAGCGGCTTATATTGCTACGCCGGTAGACACTGCCGGGGTGATCACCGAGCTGGATCCCCGTAACGAAGAATTTGTGGGCTTGCCCATGGAGGAGGTGTTTCCGGATCTGGAAGAGGAAGCCATTGCCGAGGCCAGTGCCGGTCAGATGGAGCTGGAGCTGACTGTACCTGAGGCCGAAAAAGCGGAGTAGATACCGGCCTGATGCGCACGGGTTGGCCTTTCATACAGAAATGGGGTAGTGTCATTAAACCGTCACTGACCGGCGGTATTCTGAGTCTGGTTTCAATCAGCGAGGACAAGTCCATGGATAGTGTGCCGCTTATGAAGGCTGTCTCGACCCCGCCCGCCTGTATTTGGTCGGCGGATGACTGTTACCCTGCCAGAGTGCTGCACTGGTTGCAGCAACAAGCCGGACAGGCAGAGGTTATTCCGATTGTTACCGAGCCTGAGCCTGATCTGGAAGTTGTGTGAATTTTGTTCCCCCGGCCAGCCACTGGCCGGGGTTTTTCCTTTTTCGGGCCTGTATCACTGCCTTCACCATTCCCCTTGCTTTCAATCCTCGTTAGACTTGGCATTGTTTTAAATACTGAGCCTTGAGCCAAGCAGGAAGCAAACAGCCATGATTCGACTCGCCATTAATGGTTACGGCCGTATCGGCCGCAGTGTGTTGCGCGCTTTTTATGAGCGTGGACTTGATCAACACATGAAAATTGTGGCCATTAACGAGCTGGCTGAGCCTGAAGCCATGGCGCATCTTACCCGTTATGACTCCAGCCATGGTCGTTTTGGTCAGGAAGTAACGCTGGATGGTCACCATCTGCGTATTGGTGACGATCTTATTCGCTTGTGTCACGAGCCAGAAGCAAACAAGTTGCCCTGGAGCGAGCTTGGCGTAGATCTGGTGCTCGATTGCACCGGTGTGCTGTCAAGCCGTGCTGATGCCGGCCTGCACATGGCCGCGGGAGCGGGGCGGGTGTTGTTTTCCCACCCGGCCGACAGCGATGTGGATGCCACCATAGTGTATGGGGTTAACCATCAGCAGCTGACCGGTGATGAAACCATTGTTTCCAACGCGTCATGCACTACCAATTGTGTGGTACCGGTGATCGAGACCCTGCATCGAGTATTTACCATCAAGTGTGGCAATATCACCACCATTCATTCCGCCATGAACGATCAGCAGGTGATTGACGCTTATCACAGCGATCTGCGCCGGACCCGTGCAGCGAGTCAGTCCATTATTCCGGTAGATACCAAGCTGGCTAAAGGGGTTGAGCGCATTTTGCCACATTTTGCCGGCAAGTTTGAGGCTATCTCCGTGCGTGTTCCTACCATTAACGTGACCGCCATGGATCTGAGTATTATTGTGGAAAAGCATGCGTCAGTAGCAGAGGTGAACCGGGTACTGAAAGACGCCGCCGCCGGACCACTGCGAGGTATTCTTGATTACACCGAAGCGCCGCTGGTGTCGGTAGACTTTAATCACGATCCCCATTCTTCCATTATTGACGGCACCCAGACGCGGGTCAGTGATGCCAACCTGATTAAAATGCTGATGTGGTGTGATAACGAATGGGGCTTTGCCAACCGCATGCTGGACACCAGTCTGGCCTGGCTGGCCGCGGGAAAATAAATCCATAACACAACCGTACTGCCAATTTAGAGGACGTAATATGTCTGTCATCAAAATGAATGAACTCAGCCTGTCCGGCAAGCGGGTACTGATCCGTGCTGACCTGAACGTGCCGGTAAAAAACGGCAAAGTCGGCTCAGATGCCCGTATTCTCGCTTCTCTTCCCACGATTGAAGCAGCCTTGGCCAAGGGCGCCAAGGTGATGGTGACGTCGCATCTGGGACGCCCCACTGAAGGTGAGTTTGCCGACGAGTTCTCTCTGCAACCGGTGGTGGACTATCTGGCTGGCAAACTGTCTGTGCCGGTGCGGCTGGCCAGTGATTACCTGAATGGCCTCGATATTGCTGAGGGCGAGCTGGTGGTACTGGAAAATGTGCGCTTTAACAAAGGCGAGAAAAAAGACGATGAGACCCTGTCGCGCCAGTATGCTGCGCTCTGTGATGTCTTTGTGATGGATGCGTTTGGAACAGCACATCGTGCCCAGGCTTCTACTCATGGTGTTGCCAAATACGCCCCCGTGGCCTGTGCCGGTCCGCTGCTGTCTGCCGAGCTGGAGGCCCTGGCCAAGGCCATGGATAAGCCCGCCCGGCCCATGGTGGCCATAGTAGGCGGCTCCAAGGTATCTACCAAACTGACCGTACTGGAGTCATTGTCCAAGGTGGCCGATCAGCTGGTAGTGGGAGGCGGTATTGCCAATACCTTTATTGCGGCGGCCGGCCATGATGTGGGTAAATCACTCTATGAGCCCGACTTGCTCGATACCGCCAGAAAGCTGGCAGCCGAATGTGCCATTCCTCTGGCCACTGATGTTGTGGTGGGCACCGAGTTTTCCGAGCAGGCCGATGCTGCTGTCAAGCCGGTTAACGAAGTGGAAGCCGACGATATGATTTTTGATCTTGGCCCCGACTCTGCCGACGCCCTGGCCAGGATCCTGAAAGAAGCCAAAACCATTCTGTGGAACGGCCCGGTGGGTGTGTTTGAGTTTGATCAGTTTGCTCACGGCACCGAAGTCGTGGCCAACGCCATTGCCGAGAGCGATGCCTTTTCCATTGCCGGTGGCGGCGATACTCTGGCGGCCATCGACAAGTTTGGGATCAAGGACAAGGTATCTTACATTTCCACCGGTGGCGGTGCTTTTCTTGAGTTTGTAGAAGGCAAGACTCTGCCGGCGGTGGCTGTTCTGGAGCAACGTGCTCAGAGCTAACTCTTATTTACTACTGCGGCTGGTTACTCCGGCCGTAAGCAAGCTTACAGGAGCAAGATAATGTCTCAGAAGATTTCCGATGTGGTCAAGCCGGGTGTAGTCAGCGGCGATGACATGCAGAAGATTTTTGAAATCGCCAAGGCCGGTAAATTTGCCCTGCCGGCGGTTAACGTTGTGGGTACCGACTCGGTTAACGCTGTCATTGAAGCTGCAGCCAAGGTTCAATCACCGGTGATTGTGCAGTTCTCCAATGGCGGTGCCGCCTACTTCGCCGGTAAGGGGCTTAAGATGGAAGGCCATCAGGCTGCCATTCTGGGTGCCATTTCCGGTGCCCGTCATGTGCATGCGGTCGCTGAAGCCTATGGTGTGCCGGTGATACTGCACACTGACCACGCCGCCAAAAAACTGCTGCCCTGGATTGACGGCCTGCTTGACGCCGGCGAAAAACACTTTGCCGAAACCGGCAAGCCGCTGTTCAGCTCTCATATGATTGATCTCTCTGAAGAGAGCCTGGAAGAAAATATCGAGATCTGTGCTCAGTATCTGGCGCGTATGAGCAAGATTGGCATGACCCTGGAAATTGAGCTGGGCTGCACCGGTGGTGAAGAAGACGGCGTTGATAATACCGGCATGGACAGCTCTTTGCTGTACACCCAGCCGGAAGACGTGGCTTATGCCTATGAGAAGCTGAGTGCCATCAGTGACAAGTTCACCATTGCCGCGTCTTTTGGCAACGTGCACGGTGTGTACAAGCCCGGTAACGTCAAGCTGACCCCGAAAATTCTGGATAACTCCCAGAAGTTCGTCTCGGAAAAGTTTGGCCTGGCACCCAAGTCTCTGAACTTCGTGTTCCATGGCGGCTCCGGCTCTTCTGCGGAAGAGATTAAGGAATCCATCGAGTACGGTGTGATCAAGATGAACATCGACACCGATACTCAGTGGGCCACCTGGGCCGGCGTGATGAATTACTACAAGGAAAAGGAAGCCTATTTGCAGGGGCAGATAGGCAATCCGGACGGCGACGACAAGCCCAACAAAAAGTATTACGACCCCCGTGTCTGGCTGCGTGAAGGTCAGCTCAGCATGATCGCCCGCCTTGAGCAGGCGTTCCGTGAGCTGAATGCCGTTAACGTGCTGTAAGGCTTTATCTGCAAAAAATACCGGCCATCTGGCCGGTATTTTTTTCGGTGTGTGGGCTGGCTTTTCATATTCCGGCCCTGAGCCGGAATTCAGAATGCCGGATCAAGACCCGGCATGACGGGCGTTTACCCTTCCAGCTCGCCGCAGAAGCGGTAGCCTTCGCCGTGAATAGTGGCGATGATTTCAGGAGTGTCGGGCACCGACTCAAAATGCTTGCGAATGCGGCGAATGGTGACGTCCACGGTGCGATCGTGAGGCTTGAGCTCACGGCCGGTCATTTTCTTCAGCAGCTCGGCACGGCTCTGGATCTGGCCCGGATGCTCACAGAAATGCACCATGGCACGAAATTCACTGCGCGGCAGCTTGAACACTTCACCGTTGGGGCTGAGTAATGCACGGCTGTTGATGTCCAGAGTCCAGCCGTTGAAGCGATAGGCTTCTACCTGCTTGTCATCTTCCTGAGCATCGGGAGCCTGCATGGTACGACCCAGCAGATTACGGGCACGAATGGTCAGCTCGCGAGGGTTAAAGGGCTTGGTAATGTAGTCGTCGGCGCCGATTTCAAGGCCCAGGATCTTGTCGACTTCGTTATCACGACCAGTGAGGAACATCAGCGCCAGATTGTGTTGCTCGCGAAGCTCACGGGCCAGCAGCAGACCGTTCTTGCCGGGCAGGTTGATGTCCATAATGACCAGGTTCACCTTATGGCTGGACAGGGCTTTGTACATCTCTTCGCCATCGGTGGCTTCCAGTACAGCGTAGCCTTCTGCCTCAAAAATGCCTTTAAGGGTATTGCGGGTGACCAGTTCGTCTTCAACGATAAGAATGTGTGGAGTCTGCATGAGCTTACCTGTTCTCTGAATGTAAAAATACTGTCATCGGCACTGTGATAGCAGCGAAGGCTGAGTTGTCCGTTTTTTGTGTAACAAACTTACGATATCAAGCGAAAACGGCCCGCCTGGACCACAGTGCAGTTATTATTTTTTATATGCATCCCATGCAGTTGCTGCGTCATACCCAACAGATTAGAAAACGGGAAGAACAGAGGTCCTTTTAATAGTTTGATGTTATTTTAACAGTTAACAGGGGCATAACAACAGTTTGCGGCGGATATTGTTAAATTGTTTTATGGCCTGGTTTGATCCAGGTCAAGCATCAATTTAACAAAACTGCTGTTTTTTTAGCGAACTGTTACACTCTGCAGCCCGGGGCTCAGGTCTGAGCCTGTATTGATAACGGAGGACACATGCTCGATTTGTTGCCGGATCTGTGTGATGAACATGCAGATAAAGTAAAAGTGTTGGATCCCATCTTCCGCGATTTTGGTGCCAGTCCGCTGTTCTGGGGGCAGGCGGTCACGGTACGTTGCTATGAAGACAACTCCCGGGTCAGGGAGCTGGTTGCTCAGCCCGGTACCGGTAAGGTATTGGTCGTGGACGGTGGCGGCCTGCTGCGTTGCGCGTTGATGGGCGATATGCTGGCTGAAAAAGCGCTGGAAAATGGCTGGGAAGGCATTGTTATTCATGGTGCCATTCGCGATGCCGGCACGCTTGGGGGACTTTCTCTGGGGATCAAGGCGCTGGCGGCCTGCCCTGTCCGCTCCGAGAAGCGCGGCGAAGGCGTGGTAGACGTGCCGGTCACTTTTGCAGGTGTCACCATTCAGCCGGGTGACTACGTTTACTCCGATCTTAACGGTGTTCTGATTTCCCGCGAACCCCTGAGCCATCCACAGCTTTGATGTTTGTGTGAGGAGTGAGGAGATCACCTCACTCCTCACCATCCTTATATTTAAACCGCTGCCGCCGGCGGTAAGGAAATATATCTGCTACTCGTCCCTGCTCAATGTTGCGTTGCAACTGTCGCCAGTACTGTGCGCTGAATAACTCCATATGCTGTTCGTTAAAGGCAGCACGAATACGGGGGTTATAGAGCAGAAAGGTTTTAAACTCCTCCGGGAATACATCACTGGGTCCTACCGAGTACCAGGGCTCAGGACTGAGCTGATCCTGAAGATGGTCGGTTCTGGGAATGTCGCGAAAATGACATTCTGTCATATAGGCGATTTCATCATAGTCATAGAAAATTACCCGGCCATGACGGGTAACACCAAAGTTCTTGAACAGCATGTCACCGGGAAAGATATTGGCCGCCGCCAGCTGCTTGAGTGCATTGGCGTATTCTTCAAGCGCATCACTCAGTTGCTCTCCTTCTGCCTGATCCAGATAGAGGTTAAGAGGCGTCATGCGCCGCTCGGTATACAGATGATGAATGATTAACCGGTCATCTTTAATGGTTAATAACGAAGGGACCTCCCTTTGCAGCTCATCAAGCAGCTCGGGGCTGATGCGGTTAAGGGGCAATTCAAAGTTGGTAAACTCCATGGTGTCAGCCATTCGGCCCACTCTGTCATGCTGTTTTACCAGCCGGTATTTTGCCTTGACAGTATCACGATCTACGGTTTTGGGTGGTGTGAAGTGATCTTTAATGATTTTGAATACCACATCAAAGGAGGGCAGGGTAAAGACGCACATCACCATGCCTTTTATACCTCTGGCAGGGACAAAGTTATCTTTTGAATGCTGCAGGTGCTGCAGAAAGTCCCGGTAGAAAATGGTTTTTCCGTGCTTCTGCCAGCCGATGGCGTTGTAAATTTCATAGTCGGACTTATTGGGCAGCAGAGGGCGCAGAAACTGTACCAGCAGTGAAGGTCCGGGGCACCAGACCATAAAGTAGGCCCGGGCAAATCCAAACAGAATGGACGCGTCATCATGACTGAGCAGCAGGGTATCCAGGAGCAGGCCGTCGTCACCATGTATCAGCGGAATAATAAAAGGCAAAGGCCCTTCAGGCCGCTCCAGGCGGCCAATCAGATAAGCTCCCTTGTTGCGGTAAAACAGAGTATTAATCACGGTCAGTTCAAGAGATGCGTCTGCCAGTCCTTGTTCGGCCAGCTTTTGTTCAGCCTGGGCCAGACCCTGTTCGAGCTGAATAAAAGGCCTGTCCAGCTTCAGGCGGGCAAGCAAGGCTCGCAAGGTATGCGCTATTTCTCCCGGTGCCATGGTATAGCGCCAGGTGCATGATGAAAGATCCTGCTCGCCGGGCTGAGGCACAAAGGGATGGATATAAAGATTTTCGGCACGAATGCTGCGATGACGGGTAGATCGCCGGTATACCGAGTTGTAGAAAGACTCGGCCATATCCGGATTAGGGTGGCCGATCAGCAAGTCATTGAAAGATTGTTTGAGGGCTTTCAGCTCATGGTGGCGCAGCGGACCCCGGTTATAGTCGAGGACGGCACGCACCGTATTATTCACATATTCATCATACAGCCAGATGCGCCGGCGTGAGGCCAGTTGCACGCCACTCCAGTCCTGAGCTTCAAAGCGGCTTTTTGCACCTTGTGTGATCACCAGAAAATAGCGGTGAAACGCATCAAATCCGCGCATCACAATATGCGCCATTTCTCCCGTACGACTGTTCATTGCACCGTTGCTCCTCATTAAGTCCGGAGCATATGTTAATAACATCAACGAAAGGAAAGCGAAGGGGGAGTGAGCGTTTTGTGGTCTGCCGCAAGCTGCCACCAAAGCAGCAAAGCAAATTTGTGAAGCAGGACGAAGCAGGCTTGCTTCGTCCTGTTTGAGTATTACTTCAGCTCGTCAGTCAGTTTAACCGCGCGGCCGATATAGTTTGCGGGAGTCAGTTGCTTGAGTTCATCCTTAACGGACTCGGGCAGTTCCAGGGTGTCGATAAAGGCGCGCATGCCGGCACCGTCTACCCGCTTGCCACGGGTCAGCTCTTTCAGCTTCTCGTAGGGCTTTTCAATACCGTAGCGGCGCATGACGGTCTGCACCGGCTCGGCCAGCACTTCCCAGTTCTGATCCAGATCGGCGGCCAGGGCATCCGGGTTGGCTTCCAGCTTGCTGATGCCCTTCAGGGTGGCCTGATAGGCAATCAATGAGTAGCCTACGGCCACACCCAGGTTACGCAGCACGGTACTGTCGGTGAGGTCCCGCTGCCAGCGGGACACCGGCAGCTTGGCAGCCAGGTGGTTGAAGATGGCATTGGCCAGCCCCAGGTTACCCTCGGAGTTTTCAAAGTCGATGGGGTTAACCTTGTGGGGCATGGTGCTGGAGCCGATTTCGCCGGCCACGGTTTTCTGCTTGAAGTAACCCACAGAGATATAACCCCATACGTCCCGGTCAAAGTCGAGCAGTATGGTATTGAAACGGGCGACCGCATCAAACAGCTCGGCAATGTAGTCGTGGGGTTCAATCTGGGTGGTGTAGGGATTCCAGGTCAGACCCAGACCAGTCACGTACTTTTCAGAAAAAGCGTGCCAGTCCACTTCCGGATAGGCGGAGATATGCGCGTTATAGTTGCCCACGGCACCATTGATCTTGGCCAGCAGTTCAATACTCTTGATTTGCTTGAGCTGGCGCTCCAGGCGGTAGGCCACGTTGGCCATTTCCTTACCCAGAGTGGTGGGGGAGGCGGGCTGACCATGTGTGCGGCTCAGCATGGGCAGATCACGATACAAAGCGGCGAGGCGCTTCACTTCATCCACCAGCTGCTGGCAATAAGGCACTACCACATCATCGCGGCCGGCTCTCAGCATCAGGGCATGGGCGTTGTTGTTGATGTCTTCACTGGTGCAGGCAAAGTGAATAAACTCGCTCACCGCAGCCAGCTCGGGCAGGGTTTCTACTTTTTCCTTCAGAAAGTATTCCACGGCTTTTACGTCGTGGTTGGTGGTGCGCTCAATGTCCTTGATGCGCTGACCGTCAGCTTCATTGAAGTTGGCCACGATGGCGTCAAGCAGGGCGTTGGCTTCATCAGAGAAGGCGGGCACTTCGGCAATGGCCGGCTCGGCCGCCAGCGCCTGCAGCCAGCGCACTTCCACTTCCACGCGAAAACGCAACAGACCAAATTCGGAAAAAATGGCGCGTAGCGCCTCGGTTTTGCTGCCGTAACGGCCATCGACCGGGGAAATGGCCGTTAATGCTGACAATTCCATCAACTGAAACTCCTGAAGGTTGGGGGGTAAAAAGATTAATAACGCAATACTGCCTGGGCCTGAGCCACCAGCCGCTTGCGGGAAAACAGAATATGCCGGCGCTTGCCGCCCAGTTGCCGCCACAGCACGGCACTGCGAATGCCCGCCAGCAGCAGGGCACGAATTTGGTGCTGTACCATGGGCTGTTGCAGGTGGCTGGGGTTGCCCGCCACCTGAATACGCGGGCCGATGGGGCTGACAATATCGCTGTAAATGCCGGCCAGGTTGGCCAGCACCTGCTCGTCGAGCAGGTCAAAGTGATGCAGCTGGCGCTTGACCTGGCTGATGCGCTCACCCAGCATCGACATCAGATCCCGCCGCTTGGCCAGTTTGCGTTCCAGCGCCACCACACCCACCAGATAACGGGTGAGCTCGGCATCTTTTTTGCTGCTGTCGCCGTTCAGCTGTTCAATCAGGGTCTGATAGCCAAGACGCAGGTTTTCATGGCCGCCATAAATATCGGCCGACTGCTCGGCGTCGGTCACCAGAATGCTGTTCAGGGTCGTGGCCAGCACATCCTTGTCATCAATTCTGCCCTCTCGGGCCACTTGTTGCACCAGACGTGCGGCCTGACAGATGCCGGCAAAGGCCAGGGTTTGATTTTCCAGACTATGACTCACGCTTGATCCTTGTTGAAACGGGTTTCAATAATGCCGCCGCCAAGGCATACCTCACCCTTGTAGAACACCGCAGACTGACCCGGGGTGACTGCGGCCTGAGGCTCATCAAAGGTCACGCGAATGGTGTCGGCGTCTAACGGCTCAATGGTGCAGGGAATGTCGGTCTGGCGGTAACGGGTTTTTACCGTGCAGCGCAGGGGGGCGGTAAGGGGCTGACGATCCACCCAGTGCAGCTGACGGGCAATCAGTCCGTCGGAATAGAGCCGTGGATGATCTCCCTGAGCCACCACCAGCACATTGCGCTCCACTTCCTTGTCCACTACGTACCAGGGCTCATCACCGGCGTTTTTCAGACCGCCGATGCCAAGCCCCTTGCGCTGGCCAAGGGTGTGATACATCAGGCCCTGATGCTGGCCAATCACCTCGCCGTTTACGGTTTCAATATTGCCCGGCTGAGCGGGCAGGTAGCGGGCCAGAAAGTCGGTAAACTTGCGCTCGCCGATAAAGCAGATGCCGGTGGAGTCTTTTTTCTTGGCGGTGACCAGCTCCAGCTGCTCGGCAATGCGGCGCACCTCGGGCTTTTCCAGCTCGCCCACCGGAAACAGGCTTTTGGCTACCTGCTGAGAACTCAGAGTGTAAAGGAAGTAACTCTGATCCTTGTTGCCGTCAATGCCGCGCAGCAGTCTGGGCTCATCGTCAAAGCTGCGGCGCACATAGTGACCGGTGGCAATGTAATCGGCCCCCAGATCCTCGGCGGCAAATTCCAGAAACGCCTTGAACTTGATTTCTTTATTGCAAAGGATATCGGGGTTGGGGGTGCGGCCGGCCTTGTATTCCGCCAGAAAGTGCTCGAACACATTGTCCCAGTATTCGGCGGCAAAGTTGATGGTGTGCAGTTCAATGCCGAGCTTGTCACACACCGCCTGAGCATCGCGCAGATCTTCTGCCGCAGAGCAGTATTCGTCGGTGTCGTCTTCTTCCCAGTTTTTCATGAACAGGCCTTCCACCTGATAGCCCTGCTGTTGCAGCAGATAGGCTGAAACGGAAGAATCCACACCGCCGGACATGCCGACAATCACTTTAACCTGACTGTTATCGCTCATAACGCCCATTACCCGATTGCAAAACGGGCGCTATTTTACCAGACAAATGCCGTGAGGGGGAGGGAGCTTTCTTTGAGGGAGCAGGGAATAGGGACTGGGGAATGGTGGATAGGGAGTCGACTCCCTAATCCCCAGTCCCTAGTCCCAGCCTTTAAGCGCCGAGATTGGAAACCGCTCTCCCGCCAGGTAATCCTGCAGAGAGGCCAAAATCAGCGGGCTGCGCAATTGTTTGCCGAGGGCTTCAATTTCAGCCAGCGTCAGCCAGTGGCAGCGAATAATGTCACCGTCGGGGTCCTGCGGGTTTGTTGGCAGTGGCTCGGCCACTTCGGTGCAGAAGGTAAAACGCACAAAGTGCTTGCCGTTGTCCGGTGCCGTGTACTGGTATACGCCCACCGCTTGCTCCAGGGGCAAGTCCAGACCTGTCTCTTCCAGCAGCTCGCGCCTGGCACCGTCCAGCAGGTTTTCACCGGGTTCCAGATGGCCGGCGGGCTGATTGAACATCACTTGGCCCTGCTGCCATTCTTCCACCATTAAAAAACGTTCACCGGCGCGCACTATTACCGCCAGGGTTACCGCATGACTCATCAAACTTTTCTCCATTGTCCGGGTTGCAGGCTGTCCAGGGTCCAGTTGCCCACGGCGTAGCGTATCAGCCGCAAGGTAGGGAAGCCGATATGGGCGGTCATGCGCCGTACCTGGCGGTTGCGCCCCTCGGTAATTTTTATCTCCAGCCAGGTGGCGGGAATATTTTTACGTTCGCGAATGGGCGGGTTGCGCGGCCAGATCGCCGGCTCGTCCATGCGCCTGACTTGTGCCGGCAGGGTGGGGCCGTCCTTCAGCGTAACGCCCTGGCGCAGCTTATCGAGATCGGCTTCGCTGGGGTCACCTTCCACCTGTACCCAATAGGTTTTGGCGGTCTTGCGCCCGGGCTGGGTCAGGCGGGCATTGAGCGCGCCGTCGTTGGTCAGCACCAGCAGGCCCTCGCTGTCGCGATCCAGCCGGCCGGCGGCATACACACCGGGTACGTCCACGTAATCGGCCAGGGTCTCGCGACCGTTGCCGTCGGTAAACTGGCACAGCACCATATAAGGCTTGTTCAGCAATAAAGTCACCGGCGGGCCCGAGGGCTGTTTCGGTGCCGGCTTGCGGGGGCGGCGGGCAGGGGGGCGTATAGACTTGGGTTTCATGGGAGTGATTCAGGGAATAGGGAATGGGGAGCAGGGAGTTGGAAAATGTTGGCTGTTATTCCAACAAGCGACACCAATATTTCACGAAGCAGCAGCGGGGATTGCCGTAGCCGACCGTCAAATGTCATGGCCGAAAAGTTGCTCCTGCATTTTCGGCATTTCCGCCATCCTTGGCGGGCAGATGCATTTGCCGAGCGTCCATGGGGCGAGCTTACTCGCCGTGACGAATCAGTAAAGCCTGACCGAACATCCAGTGAATGTTCGCAGCAGGCTTTACTGGTGAGTGGCATCCACCGAAGCGTGTTGGCGGAGCGCAACCGCGCTGCTGCTTCGTATTGTGGTCAGGCGGTGATGATCCGCGGCAGAGTATCGTCCTTGCGCAGGGTCAGTACTTCGCAGCCGGTGTCGGTCACCAGAATGGTGTGCTCATACTGGGCCGACAGGCTGCGGTCCTTGGTCACCACTGTCCAGCCGTCGGCCAGCATCTTGCTGTGGCGTTTGCCCACGTTAATCATGGGTTCAATGGTCAGGCACATGCCGGCCTTCAGCACCTCACCGGTGCCAGGCTTGCCGTAATGCAATACCTGAGGCTCTTCATGAAACTCGGCACCAATGCCGTGGCCGCAGTATTCCCGCACTACCGAATAGTTGTGGGCCTCGGCATGCTTCTGAATGGCGGCACCGATGTCACCCAGGTGTACCCCGTCCTTCACCATTTTAATGCCTATTTCCATGCATTCCTGGGTTACCCGGCACAGGCGCTCGGCCATAATGCTGGGCTTGCCCACGGTAAACATTTTGGAGGTATCACCGTGATAGCCGTCTTTGATCACGGTAATGTCGATATTCAGAATATCACCGTCTTTCAGCTTTTTGTCTGAGGGAATACCGTGGCAGATCACATGATTTACCGAGGTGCAGATGGATTTGGGAAAGCCATGATAGTTCAGTGGTGCCGGAATGGCCTGTTGCTCATTCACAATATAATCGTGACAGATTTGATTGAGTTCGTCGGTGGTGACGCCGGGCTTGATGTAAGGCTCGATCATTTCCAGCACTTCCGCGGCCAAGCGGCCGGCCACGCGCATTTTTTCTATTTCTTCCGGGGTTTTTATGACTATGCTCATATTCGTCTCTGTTACTGGCGGCGTTAGGCGGGCGTACCCGTGAAAGGGCCAAAAGTGTACCCTTGCCGGCGGCTAACTTCCAGCACCGAAATCAGCGCTCATGCTGGTGCGGAGCATGCAATTGTGGTATAAAGCGCGCCGTGATGCAGGTTTGATCAAAATCAGCATTGCAACCACATTCACTTTTTTAACACACACACACATCGGCACATGCTCCAGGGTGCCTTCGGGTCGGAGTCATGGGATGTGTGGAGGCCTAACCCAATACATATTTGAGGAAATCATGGCACAAGTATCAATGCGCGACATGCTGAAAGCCGGCGTTCACTTCGGTCACCAGACCCGTTTCTGGAACCCCAAGATGAAGCCTTACATTTTCGGCGCCAGCAACCGGGTTCACATCATCAACCTGGAAAAAACCGTTCCCCTGTTCAACGATGCGCTGAACTACCTGGGTAACGTGGCCTCCAAGAAAGGTAAAATCCTGTTTGTTGGTACCAAGCGCGCAGCTTCTGAAGCCGTTAAAGAAGCCGCTACCAACTGCGATCAGTTCTATGTGAACCATCGCTGGCTGGGCGGTATGCTGACCAACTGGAAAACCGTGCGTCAGTCCATCAACCGCCTGAAAGACCTGGAAGCGCAGGCTCAGGACGGTACTTTTGAAAAGCTGACCAAGAAAGAGGCGCTGATGCGTACTCGTGAAATGGAAAAGCTTGAGAAGTCCCTGGGTGGTATCAAGGACATGGGCGGTCTGCCCGACGTACTGTTCGTTATCGACGCCGATCACGAGCACATCGCTATCAAGGAAGCCAATAACCTGGGCATCCCTGTGGTTTCTGTTGTAGACACCAACTCCAACCCGGACAGCGTTGACTACATCATTCCCGGTAACGATGACGCCATCCGCGCCGTTCAGCTGTATCTGAACGCTGCTGCCGACGCCGTTAACGCTGCCCGCGCGCAAGATCTGGCCGTACAAGCCGAAGACAACTACGTCGTAGAAGAATAATAAAGACTGAGCATTTGCTCACGCCTTTATTAACCATACGCAAGTGATAGGTTAACAGGGGCCATGTGCCCCTGTTTTCTTAACAAGACCGAGGACATTACGAATGGCAAACATTACCGCCGCCCTGGTAAAAGAACTCCGCGAGCGCACTGGCGCCGGCATGATGGATTGTAAAAAAGCCCTGATCGAAGCCAATGGTGATATCGAGCAGGCCATTGAAGACATGCGTAAATCCGGCCAGGCCAAAGCCGCCAAAAAAGCCGGCCGCATTGCTGCCGAAGGTATCATTCTGGCCCGTCAGGCCGGCAATGTAGCCGTACTGGTAGAAATGAACAGCGAAACCGACTTTGTTGCCAAAGATGCCAGCTTCCTAGCTCTGGGTGATCAGATTGTTGAGCTGGCCCTGGCCAACAAGATTGGCGACGTAGACACTCTGAAAGCCGCCACTCTGGCCAACGGCGAAACCGTTGAAACCGCCCTGACCAACCTGATCGCCAAGATCGGTGAGAACATGAGCCTGCGCCGTGTTGCTCTGGTAGAAGGCGACAATGTAGTGACTTATCTGCACGGCACCCGCATCGGCGTTATCGCCAACCTGCAGGGTGGCGACGAAGAGCTGGCCAAAGACGTGGCCATGCACGTGGCTGCTTCCAGCCCGCAGTTCGTCAAGCCCGAAGACGTTTCTGAAGAAGTGGTTGCCAAAGAGCGCGAAATTCAGGTTGAAATCGCTGTTAACTCCGGCAAGCCGAAAGAAATTGCCGAGAAAATGGTTGAAGGCCGCATGAAGAAATTCACCGGTGAGATCTCTCTGACCGGCCAGCCTTTTGTTAAGGATCCGTCTGTTTCTGTTGGCGACCTGCTCAAGCAGAAAGGTGCCGACGCTCAGGGCTTTATCCGCTTTGAAGTGGGTGAAGGCATCGAGCGTAAAGAAGAAGACTTCGCTGCCGAAGTTCAGGCTCAGATCGCCGCTTCCAAGGGTTAATTCCCTGCTTTTTTAATGCTATTCAGACCGCGACATTCCGTCGCGGTCTTTCTATGACCAGGAATAGAAAGCATGAGTACCAATCCGAAACCCGCATACAGACGCATTCTTCTCAAGCTCAGCGGCGAAGCCCTGCAGGGTGAAGAAGGCTTTGGCATTGATCCTGCCGTACTGGAGCGTATGGCTCAGGAAATCAAGGAACTGGTTGAGCTGGGTGTTCAGGTCGGCCTGGTGATTGGCGGCGGTAACCTGTTCCGTGGTGCGGGCCTGGCCAAAGCGGGCATGAACCGCGTGGTGGGCGACCACATGGGTATGTTGGCCACCGTGATGAATGGTCTGGCCATGCGCGATGCTTTGCACCGTGCTTATGTGAATGCCCGTCTGATGTCTGCCATTACCCTTGAAGGCGTGTGCGACAGCTACAACTGGGCCGATGCCATCAGTCTGCTGCGCAAGGGCCGGGTAGTGATCTTCTCTGCCGGCACCGGCAACCCCTTCTTTACCACCGACTCTGCCGCTTGCCTGCGCGGTATTGAAATTGAAGCCGATGTGGTGCTCAAGGCCACCAAGGTAGACGGTGTGTTCAGTGAGGATCCGGTCAAAAATCCCGATGCCGAGCTGTACCATCATCTGGGTTATGATGATGTGCTCGACCGTGAGCTTAAGGTCATGGACCTGGCTGCCTTTACGCTGGCACGGGACCATAACCTGCCTATTCGTGTATTTAACATGAATAAGCCGGGCGCGCTGCGTCGTGCTGTTATGGGTGAAACCGAAGGCACTCTGATCAGTAACAAGCTTTGATATTTTGTAAGGAGTAAGGGGAGAAGAGTGAGGAATAAAACACGAACCCGACAGCCATTGCTGGTGGGTTTGCGTCTTTCGCTTCACGCCTGACCCCTCACCCCTCACTCACAAAAAAGGATAACGACCGTGATAAACGACATTAAAACCGACGCCAAGACCCGCATGGAAAAAAGCGTCGAAGCGCTGAAATCCCAGATGAACAAGGTGCGCACCGGTCGTGCTCACCCCAGCCTGCTCGACACCATTCATGTGGATTACTACGGTGCTTCCACGCCGTTGAATCAGCTGGCCAACATCACTACCGAAGATTCCCGCACCCTGGCAGTGACCGTGTTTGACCGCTCCATGATTCAGGCTGTTGAGAAGGCCATCATGATGTCTGATCTGGGCCTGAACCCGTCCAGCGCCGGTGCCATGATCCGCATTCCGCTGCCGCCGCTGACCGAAGAGCGCCGCAAGGATCTGATCAAGGTAGTGCGCAATGAAGCCGAACTGGGCCGTGTGGCTATTCGCAATATTCGTCGCGATGCCAATAACAGCCTTAAAGCGTTGCTGAAAGACAAGGAAATCTCTGAAGACGACGAGCGTCGTGGTCAGGATGATGTTCAGAAAATCACCGATACTTTTATCAAGCAGGTAGACGATGCACTGGCTGCCAAAGAGAAAGAGTTAATGGAAATCTGATAGTTACATCAGGTATAGTAGCCGACGCCGCGTAGCTGCCTGCGCGGCGTTTGTTTTTGTGCAGGAGTGATTATGCCAGCTACGGCAGCACCGAATAATGACGCGCGTTTACCTCGCCATGTGGCCATTATTATGGACGGCAACGGCCGCTGGGCCGAGCAAAGAGGCAAGTTCAGAGTGTCCGGTCATAAGGCCGGCGTCAAGTCGGTGCGGGCAGCGGTCACTTTCGGCTATAAACTTGGCCTTGATGCCCTGACCCTGTTCGCCTTTTCCAGTGAAAACTGGCGCCGGCCGGAAGAGGAAGTCAGCGCTTTAATGAGCCTGTTTATTGCCGTGCTGGGCTCGGAAGTACGCAAGCTGCATCACAATAATATTCGGCTGCGCATTATCGGCGATCGCAGCGCCTTTGCTCCTCACCTGCAGCGCAAAATTGACGATGCAGAGCGTCTTACCGCCAACAATACCGGTCTTACTCTTAATATTGCTGCCAATTATGGTGGCCGCTGGGATATTACTCAGGCGGCCCGCCTGCTTGCAGAGCAGGTAGCGGGTGGCGAGCTGAAGGCGGAAGACATTACCGAGGAGCAGCTGGACAAGCATATACAGATGGCAGAGCTTGCTCCTGTCGATCTGTTGATCCGTACCGGTGGTGAGCAGCGTATCAGCAACTTTTTGCTGTGGCAGCTGGCCTATGCCGAGTTTTACTTCACTCCTGTGTTGTGGCCGGACTTTGGGGAAGATGCCTTCAGCGAGGCCATTGCTGCTTTTGTTAGTCGGGAGCGGCGTTTTGGCTGTACCGGTGCTCAGATCAGGGAGTTGCTGGCACAAAAGGCCTGAGCGCAGGTCCGGCCTCAGCGGATCAGCCTGACCGGCAGCCACAATAAAAGAGGCCGACAGAACTAACACTGAGCGGATAACAAATAAGAACGAGGATACCTCTTGCTAAAGCTTCGTATTATTACGGCCCTGTGCCTGATCCCTGTGGTGCTGGGGGCAGTTTTTTTACTGCCCCTGCCGTTTTTTGCTCTTTTTGCCACTGTGGTTTATCTGCTGGCAGGAAGAGAGTGGGGGCGTTTTATTGATGCCGGAAAGTCTAATGTCGTCATGGTATTTCTGGCTTTGGTACTGGTGGCACTGATGGCTGCAGTGCCCATTGAGCATATCTGGGCCAATGGCCTGCATCCCTGGATTGGCATTGTGCTGACGGCCGGTGCACTCTGGTGGCTGGTGGCCCTGCCTCTGGTATTGCGTTACCCCCAAAGCCGTGGTCTCTGGCAAAACCGGCCCTGGCTTAAAGCGCTGTTTGCCCTGCTCAGTCTGGTGCCGTTTTTCTGGTCGCTGCTGGTGCTGCGCAGTTATCAGTATGAGCAGGACGCCCACTACGGTGCCTGGCTGCTGCTGTTTGTGATGGCGCTGGTATGGGCTGCCGACACTGGTGCCTACTTTGCCGGCAAAGCCTTTGGCAAACACAAGCTGTGCCCGCGGGTCAGCCCGGGTAAGACCATTGAAGGCATGCTTGGTGGTGTTCTTGCGGCCTGTTTGCTGGCGCTGGCGGTTACTTATGCCATTGACCTGAGCAGTGCGCAGCGCACGGCTGTGTTGCTGGCATCTGTAGTGGCGGTGCTGGCGTCCGTGCTGGGGGATCTGGTTGAAAGCATGTTCAAACGGGAAGCCGGCATAAAAGACTCCGGCAGCATTCTGCCCGGCCATGGCGGCATTATGGACCGCATCGACAGCCTGACGGCAGCACTGCCGGTGTTTGTGGTGGTCTATCAACTGGCAGGGCAGGGCTGATGCAACAGCTGACCATACTGGGGGCCACAGGCTCCATCGGCCAGAGCACCCTGTCTGTGGTGCGCCGCCATCCCGAGCAATTTTCTGTTTTTGCGCTGACGGCTTGTCAGCAGCTACCACAAATGCTGGCCGACTGCCTGGAATTTTCACCCCGTTATGCGGTGATGGCCGTACCGGCTGCGGCTGCACAGTTGCGCCAGATGCTGGCACAAAGCGGCAGTACCACAACCGTCCTGGAAGGCACTGAAGCGCTGTGCCGGGTAGCGGATGATGCCGAGGTGACGGTGGTAATGGCGGCCATAGTGGGAGCGGCCGGTTTGTTGCCGACACTGGCGGCAGTGCAGGCGGGCAAGCGGGTACTGCTGGCCAATAAAGAAGCTCTGGTCATGAGCGGCGAGCTGTTTATTGACGCCGTGCACCAAAGTCATGCCGAGCTGCTGCCGGTAGACAGTGAGCATAATGCCATTTTTCAGTGTCTGCCCGAGGCGCTGCAGCGCAATCCCGGCCGGGGGTGCCTGAATCACGCCGGCATCAGCAAACTACTCCTGACCGGCTCCGGCGGTCCGTTTCGTTATACTCCGGTCAGTGAGCTCACCGCTGTTACGCCGGCACAGGCAATAAACCACCCCAACTGGTCCATGGGGCCTAAAATTTCCGTTGATTCCGCCACCATGATGAACAAGGGCCTGGAATATATAGAGGCCCGCTGGCTCTTTAACGCGGCACCAGAGCAGATTGAAGTACTGGTTCATCCGCAGTCGGTCATTCATTCCATGGTGCAGTACTCGGACGGTTCCGTCTTGGCCCAGCTTGGACAGCCGGATATGATGACACCTATTGCCCATGCGCTGGCCTGGCCCGAGCGAATGGAGTCGGGTGTGGCACCGCTGGATTTTACCCGGCTGGGTGAGCTCAGTTTTATGGCACCGGATATGGCCCGTTACCCCTGCCTTGAGCTGGCGATGGACGCCTGTGCACAAGGGCAGGGAGCCACGACGGCACTGAATGCCGCCAACGAAGTGGCGGTAGCCGCGTTTTTGAATCAAGACATTGGCTTTATGACCATCGCTGATATTAACCGCAAAGTCACAGAGCAGCTGGGTACCACCAGAGCGGTAATACTGGAAGATATACTGGCGCTGGATGAAGAAGCGCGCCGGCTGGCTGTACAACTTATCAGGACACACACATGACCGGAATATTATGGAATCTGGGTGCCTTTATCGTTGCCCTGGGCATACTGGTAGCGGTGCATGAATATGGTCACTTCTGGGTGGCCCGGCGCAATGGCGTAAAAGTAGAGCGGTTTTCCATCGGTTTTGGCAAGCCCATCTGGCGCAGAACCGGCCGCGATGGCACTGAATATGTGGTGGCCATGATCCCCCTGGGGGGCTATGTCAAAATGCTTGACGGCCGCGTGGATGAGGTGCCGCCTGAGTTGGCTGATCAGGCGTTCAACAATAAGTCGGTATGGGCACGAATGGCGATTGTGGTAGCCGGTCCCATGGCCAACTTTCTGTTTGCTGTGTTTGCCTTCTGGCTGATGTTTCTGATTGGTGTGCCCTCGGTCAAGCCGGTAGTACGTGATGTGGTTCCTGAATCTCCGGCGGCGGTGGCCGGTGTTCAGCCGGGCATGCAAATTACCGCCATTAACGGCAACGACATTCTGACCTGGGAAGACGTCAATTTCTCCCTTATCGGCAGCATTGGTGCTGAGCAAACCGTCATCACGGTACAAAACGACAGCGGACGTCAGCAGCAACTGGCGGTGCCGCTTGCCCGCTGGCAGTTTGATCCTGACAGTGAGTCGCCCATTACTGCGCTGGGGCTGATGCCCGAAGGCCCTGTTGCCACCCTTACGCTTGAACAGGTCATGGCGGATGGAGCCGGTGAACAGGCAGGGTTACAGTCCGGTGACCAGATAACACAGGCAAATGGTGAAATACTGCGCGACTGGAATCACTTTGTGGCACTGGTGCAGTCTTCTCCTGAACAACCGATGGAACTTGTGGTACTGCGTGATGGTCAGAGGCTCGACCTGACACTGACCCCGGCGCTGCGTGAGACCAACCGCCAGGCCGTGGGCTATGTCGGGCTGGCACCTGCTGTGCTGCCTGTAGACGAACGCTATCGCTTTGAGCTGACCTACGGACCGCTGGAAGCGGCATGGCATGGCATGGAGCGGACCTGGGAGCTGACGGTGCTGACGTTTAACATGATTGGCAAGCTGCTGACCGGCATTGTCTCGGTGGATAACCTGAGCGGGCCCATCTCCATCGCCAAAGGTGCCGGTGCCAGTGCCGGTTTTGGTCTGGTGTACTTTCTGAGCTTTATGGCGCTGGTCAGTGTTAACCTCGGCATTATCAATTTGCTGCCGTTACCGGTACTCGACGGCGGCCACCTGCTGTTTTATATGGTGGAAGCGGTAACCGGACGACCGGTACCGGAGAAAATACAGGAACTGGGTTTCAGAATTGGAGCGGCTCTGTTGGTGTTACTGATGGGGCTGGCACTGTTTAACGATATTGGTCGCCTGTGAGCGGCAAGACACAAGGACAACGTCAGGCTATGGCAAAAACAAGGGCAGTAAAACACACCCTCGCCGCTTCCTGCCTGCTGGGTGCCAGCATGCTGGCACAGGCACAGAGCAATGTGGCCCCCTTTGTAGTGGAAGATATTCAGGTAAACGGTTTGCAGCGGGTCACCCTGGGTGCCGCTCTGCTCAGCCTGCCGGTACGGGTTGGTGAGGAAGTGGATCAGGGGCGTCTGGCCGAGGCCATTCGCAGTCTTTACGCCTCCGGTAACTTTGAGCAGGTACAGCTGCTGCGTGACGGCGGTACGCTGGTGGTACAGGTGACCGAACGGCCCACCATTGCCGGCATCAGCTTCAGCGGCAACAAAGAAATAAAGGAAGAGCAGCTGCGTGAAAGCCTGGAAAGTGCCGGCGTGCGTGTGGGTGAGCCCCTGGACCGCACCACCCTGAGCGAGCTTGAAAAAGGCCTAGAAGACTTTTATTACGGTGTGGGTAAATACTCTGCAGATGTTAAAGCCGTACTGACGCCGCTGCCCCGTAACCGGGTTGAGCTCAAGTTTGAGTTTATTGAAGGCAATGCTGCTGAAATCAAACAGATTAATATCGTCGGTAACCGGGCCTTTACCGAAGAGCAGCTGCTGGCTCAGCTGGAGTTGTCCGACAGTGTGCCCTGGTGGAATATTCTGGGTGACAAGCGCTACCAGAAACAAAAACTGGCCGGCGACATTGAAACCCTGCGCTCTTTCTATCGTGACCGGGGTTACCTCAAGGCGGAAATCACCTCTACTCAGGTATCAATGTCACCGGACAAGGAAGGGGTTTACATTACCCTGAACGTCACTGAGGGCGAACAATATACGGTATCCGGAGTCAGCCTGCGCGGTAATCTGATTGACCGTGAACGGGAAATGAACGAGCTGATCCCCATTGAAAATGGTGACCTCTATTCCGCCGGTGATGTGGCCCACATGGAAGAGCTGCTGTCCCGTTTTCTCGGCCGTTTTGGCTATGCCTATCCACGGATCAATACCTTTCCGCAAATTGATGAGGCCACCAACAAGGTTGAGCTGATCGTTAACATAGAGCCGGGTAACCGTGTGTATGTACGCCGTATCAATTTCAGCGGCAACGAAATCACCAAAGATGAAGTCTTGCGCCGGGAAATGCGTCAGATGGAAGGCACCTGGCTGTCCAGCGAAAACGTCGAGCAATCCCGTACCCGTCTGAACCGCCTGGGCTATTTTGAGCAGGTAGAAGTGGAGACGCAGCGTATTCCGGGCCAGGATGATCTGGTGGATCTTGGCGTTAAGGTAAAAGAGCAGCCTGCCGGCTCCATCAACTTTGGGGTAGGTTTTGGTACTGATTCCGGCTTCAGCATTCAGGCCGGTCTGCAGCAGGATAACTTCCTTGGAACAGGTAACCGGGTGGGCATCAACTCCCAGATGAACGATTACTCCAAGAATGTGTCACTGGATTATACCGACCCCTATTTCACGGTAGACGGCGTCAGTCTTGGCGGACGTATTTATTATCGCTCATTTGAGCCCGATGATGATCTGGGCTCCATTGACTATGAAAGCACCACCTATGGCGTGCGCGGGCTGACCGGCTTTCCGGTCAATGAAAACAACAGCCTGAACTTCAGTGCTGGCTATGAGCACAATACTCTGAGCCAGCCGACAGAGCCGTCCATTCAGCTGAATGACTTCTGGCTTGATAACGGTGCTGATCCCAAGGATAAAATCAGCTTTGATGACTTTGATATCACCGCCGGCTGGACCCGCAATACCCTGAACCGGGGCATCTTCCCTACCGCCGGCAGCCGTCAGAGTGCCAGCATCAAGGTAACAGTGCCCGGCTCGGATCTGCAGTATTACAAACTGAGCTTTGATGACGGCCATTATTTCCCGCTGGACCGCAAGCACAACTGGGTGCTGCATGGCAAATTCCGCGCCGCCTTTGCCGATGGCTACGGTGATACCGCACGTCTGCCCTTCTTTGAAAACTACTATGCCGGTGGTTTCAGCACATTGCGGGGCTTTAAGAGCAACTCGGTCGGACCGCGGGCGGTTTATCTGGAAGATCCTAAAGATCCTAATTCAAAGAAGGTAACTGACGGCAGTGCCATTGGCGGTAACGCCCTGCTGGCTGCGTCGCTCGAGCTGATTGTGCCCACGCCCTTTGCCGGTGAAGATCTGCAGCGCTCTTTGCGTACCAGCCTGTTTATGGATGTGGGCACCGTCTGGGATACCAACTATGACGCATCGGATTTCACCAATTGCGATCAGGGCTGTTATGACTTTGGCGACCCGAGTGAATATCGCGCTGCGGCCGGTGTCAGCATGCAGTGGCTGTCGCCGCTCGGCCCGCTGGTGTTCTCTCTGGCCACACCGGTAACCGAGGTGGAAGGGGACAGAACCGAAGTCTTTAACTTCAATATCGGACGTACGTTTTAAAGGAGTGTTACATGAACAGATTGATTCAACTGGCCGGCGCCCTGGTGCTGGTCATGACAGCGACTTTTGCTCAGGCCCAGGGCAAGATAGCGGTGGTGGATACGGCAGAAGTATTTCAGAAAATGCCTCAGCGTGACGTAGTACGTAATCAGCTGCAAAACGAATTTGCTTCGCGGGTAAAAGAAGTTCAGCAGCTGGAACAGCAAGGCCGCAGCTTTGTGGAAAAACAGCAAAAAGACATGGCCTTCATGAACGACAGCCAGAAAGCAGAAGCCCAGAAAAAGCTGAATGACATGCAGGCTACCTTTGTCCAGAAAGCCCGCTCACTGGAGCAGGACAGAGCCAAACGTGAGCAGGAAGAACGGCAGAAAATGCTGTCGCGCATCAAGGGCGCGATAGATGATATCACCAAGGCGCAAGGGCTGGATCTGGTGATTGAACGAGGAGCGGTGATTTATGTCAATCCTTCTCTCGATATCACTCAACAGGTGATCAGCCGCGTCAGTAAGTAACAAGAGCAAGATCATGAGCATTACACTGCAACAACTGGCCCAGGAGCTGGGCGCTGAGCTGCGTGGCGAACCGGCGCAGCTTATTCATAAGGTGACCACCCTGGATAAAGCAGGCCCCGGCGATGTGGCCTTTCTGACGGATGGTAAATATCAGCATCTGCTGAAAGACACCAGAGCCTCTGCAGTGATACTGCGTGAAGCCGACAGTCAGGCTTGCCCGGTAGCTTGTCTGGTGATGAGTGATCCGTATCTTGGCTTTGCCCTGGCCGCTCAGGCGCTGGATACCACACCGGCTCCGGCGCTGGATATTCACCCCAGTGCCGTGGTGGCCGCCGATGCTGCCCTTGGTGACGGTGTGGCCATTGGGGCTAACGCGGTCATTGAGTCCGGTGTAGTGCTTGAAGAAGGCGTTATCATTGGTCCGGGTTGCTTCGTCGGCAAGAATACGCGCCTGGGCGCGCGCACCCGGCTATGGGCTAATGTGACTGTCTACCATGGCGTGACCATGGGAACTGACTGTCTGGTGCAGTCCGGTGCCGTTATCGGCTCAGATGGCTTCGGCTATGCCAATAACAAGGGTGAGTGGATAAAAATTCCTCAGCTTGGTGGCGTGGTGATCGGTAACCGGGTAGAAATTGGTGCCTGCACTACCATCGACAGAGGAGCGCTGGATGATACCCGCATTGCCGACAATGTGATTATCGACAATCAGTGTCAGATAGCACACAACGTAGACATCGGCTACGGCACCGCCATAGCCGGCGGCACCATCATGGCCGGTAGTCTCAAGGTCGGTAAATATTGTATTATTGGCGGTGCTTCTGTGTTTAATGGCCATATGGAAATCTGTGATGGGGTCACCATTACCGGTATGGCCATGGTGATGCGCCCCATTACCGAGCCCGGCATTTATTCCTCCGGCATTCCGCTGCAACCGAACAAGGAGTGGCGCAAAACGGCGGCGCGCGTGATGCGCATAGACGATATGCACAAGCGGCTGAGCCAGCTTGAAAAAAAACTGAACAACAACGATTAAGCACACTTTTTGGTAGGGTTAAATTTTGAGTAACGAACTGAATCAGTTGGACATCCAGGAAATTCTGGAACTGTTGCCGCATCGCTATCCTTTTCTGATGGTCGACAAGGTAGCTCACTACGAAATAAGCCCGGAGCGTAAAACCCTGCGCGGCATCAAGAATGTATCGTTCAACGAGCCCATGTTCACCGGCCACTTTCCCAACAAGCCGGTATTTCCCGGTGTGCTGATCCTGGAAGCCATGGCTCAGGCCACCGGTATTCTGGCATTTAAAATGGTCGGTAAGCCCAAGCCCAACGAGCTGTACTATTTTGCTTCCATCGACAATGCCCGTTTCAAGCGTCCTGTGGTGCCGGGAGATCAGCTGGTGCTGGATGTGGTGTATCTGAAAGAGCGCAGAGGCATTGCCAAATTTACCGGTGTTGCCAGTGTTGACGGTGAAGTGGTTTGCACCGCCGAACTGATGTGCGCCAAACGCGAGGGTTAAGTGTGAGTGAACAAGGTACAGTGATCCATGAAACCGCCATCGTTCACCCGGATGCCGTGATTGGCAAGGGTGTGGAGATAGGCCCCTGGACCCTGATAGGTCCGGAAGTTGAAATCGGTGATCATTGCCAGATTGCCTCTCATGTGGTGATTAAGGGGCCGACCCGCATTGGCAAGCGCAACCGTATTTTTCAGTTTGCCTCCATCGGTGAAGACTGCCAGGACAAGAAATATGCCGGCGAACGCACCGTGCTGGAAATTGGCGACGACAACGTGATTCGTGAGTCCTGTACCTTTCACCGGGGGACGTCCCAGGACGAAAGCCTGACCACTGTCGGCAGCCGTAACCTGTTTATGGTGAACGTGCACGTGGCCCACGACTGCCGCATTGGCAGCGACTGCATTTTTGCCAACAATGCCACTCTGGCAGGACATGTGCACATTGGCGATCATGTTATTTTTGGTGGTCATGCCGCCATTCACCAGTTTGGCCGGGTTGGCAGTCATGCCTTTATTGCCGGCTGTGCCGCCCTGAATAAAGACGTGCCGCCCTATGTGATGGCGGCCGGACACTATGCCAAGCCCTTTGGCATCAATTCCGAAGGGCTGCGTCGTCGCGGCTTCAGCAAGGAAGGCATCTCTGCCATTAAACAGGCTTACCGGGAACTGTTTCGCAGCGGTAAAACCGTGGAAGAGGTCATTCCGGTACTGGAAAGTCTGTGTGAAACACAGCCTGAGGTAAGCATCATGGTCGATTTCCTCAAGGCCAACGAGCGCGGTATTATTCGTGCCTGAGGTGCCGCTTCGTATTGGTATTGTGGCCGGAGAAGTTTCCGGCGACACGCTGGGGGCGGGGCTCATTCGCGAGCTGCGCCGCCGTCATCCCGATGCCATTTTTGAAGGCATTGCCGGCCCGCAGATGCAGGACGAAGGTTGTCGGGCCCTGTTTGAGATGGACGAGCTGGCGGTCATGGGCATAGTGGAAGTGCTGGGCCGGCTGCCGCGCATTCTGCACATTCGCAGGCGCATTATTCAGCACTTTATCGATAATCCGCCTGATGTGTTTATCGGTATCGATGCCCCCGACTTCAACATCGGCGTTGAACTCAAGCTCAAGCAGGCCGGCATTGCCACCGTGCATTATGTCAGCCCATCGGTCTGGGCCTGGCGGCAAAACCGCATCCATAAAATTAAAGCTGCCACCGACATGGTGCTGGCCTTTCTTCCTTTTGAAAAAGCCTTTTACGATCGCTTTGACGCGCCCTGCCGTTTTATTGGCCATACCCTGGCCGACAAAATGCCACTGGTGCCCGACACACGGGGTGCCCGTGAACGACTGGGACTGAACGCTGATGGCCGCTATCTGGCGCTGCTGCCCGGCAGTCGTCATGCCGAAGTGACTCTGCTTGCGCCCGTGTATCTGGAAGCCTGCAAGCAACTCAAGGTGCGCCACCCCGAACTGGAATTTGTGGTGCCATTAACCAGTGAGAAGCGCCGGCAGGAATTTTCGGCCATCAAAAAAACCGTGGCTCCTGATCTTGAGGTGATCTTGATAGAAGGTCAGGGCCGGGAAGTGATGACCGCCGCCGATGTGATTTTGCTGGCATCGGGTACCGCCACGCTTGAGGCCATGCTGGCCAAAAAGCCCATGGTAGTGGGCTATAAACTGAAAGACTTCAGCTACTGGCTGGCTCAACGGCTGGTAAAAACCGAGCATGTGTCTCTGCCCAACCTGCTGGCAAACCAGACCCTGGTGACCGAGCTTATTCAGCACGAATGCACGCCGGGCCACATAGTGGACGAGGTGGGCAAGCTGCTTGATAACGACACCAGTGAGCTGATTGCTCACTTTACGCAATTGCATAAACGCATTCGTTGCAATGCCGATGAACAGGCCGCCCTGGCAGTGCTGGAGCTGGCAAAAAGAACATCATGACCGACATTATTTACCCCAGCGGCGTGCTGGTGGCCGGTGTTGACGAAGTGGGCCGGGGCCCGCTGGTGGGTGACGTGGTCACCGCCGCCGTTATTCTTGACCCGAACCATCCCATTCCGGGGCTTGCCGACTCCAAGGCCATCAGCGAGAAAAGGCGTGAAAAGCTGGCACCACTGATACGTGAACACGCCCTGGCCTGGGCCATCGGCCGCTGCTCCGCCGCCGAAATTGATCAGCTGAACATATTGCAGGCTACCCTGCTGGCCATGACACGGGCGGTGGCGGCGCTTGCCGTGCAACCCGGTTTTGTATTTATCGACGGCAACCGCTGCCCCGAGCTGCCCATGCCGGCACAGGCAGTGGTCAAGGGCGACAGCCGGGTAGCGGAGATCAGCGCCGCTTCCATTCTGGCCAAGGTAGCGCGGGATAATGAAATGCTGGCGCTGGATGCCATGTATCCGCAATACGGTTTTGCCCGCCACAAAGGGTACCCCACCAAGGAACATCTGGCAGCGCTGGCCGAGCATGGCGCTTTGCCCGAGCATCGTAAAAGCTTTAAACCTGTTGCCAGAGCGCTGGAGCGGATATGACGCCGGGCTTTATTCACCTTCGCATTCACTCCGACTTTTCCATGGTGGACGGGCTGGCCAAAATTGGTCCCATCACCGCCAGAGTGCAGGAGCTGGGTTATCCGGCGCTGGCGCTGACTGATGAGATGAACCTCTGTGGTCTGGTGCGCTTTTATGGTGATGCGCATAAAAAAGGCCTTAAACCGCTGGTGGGTGCAGACTTCTGGCTGCAAAGCGAAGAGATGGGCGAGCAGCTGTTTCGTCTTACTCTTTTAGCCATGGATAATACCGGCTATCAGAATATTACCCAGCTTATTTCCAGAGCTTATCTGCGTGGTCATATTCAGCACAGGCCGGTGATCGACAAAGCCTGGCTTGCCGAGCTCAGCGACGGCCTTATTGTGCTGTCCGGGGGCCGGGAAGGGGATGTGGGCACTTATCTGCTGAAAGGCAACCAGGCCCTGGCGGAGCAGTGCCTCGCTTTTTATCAGCAGCATTTTCCCGACCGTTATTATGTGGAGCTGCTGCGCACCGGCCGGCCCGATGAAGAAAGCTATCTGCATATGGCGGTGGCGCTGGCGGCTGAGCAGCAGCTGCCGGTGGTGGCCACCAATGAAGTGGTGTTTCTTGATAAAGACGACTTTGACGCCCACGAAATTCGTGTTGCCATTCACGACGGCTACACCCTTGACGACAAGCGCCGTCCCAGGCGCTACAGCCCCGAGCAATATCTTAAAAGTGCTGAGGAAATGGCCGAGCTGTTTGCCGACATTCCCGAGGCGCTGGAAAACAGCGTGGAGATTGCCAAGCGCTGCAACGTGACCGTGCGCCTGGGCGAGTATTTTTTGCCCGACTTTCCTACCGGCGACATGAGCATTGAAGACTTTCTGGTCAAATGCTCGCAAGAAGGGCTGGAAGAGCGGCTGGCGTTTCTGTTTCCGGACCCGGCAGTGCGAGCCGAAAAGCGCGGTGAATACGACGAGCGGCTGCAGATTGAGCTCGATGTGATCAACCAGATGGGCTTTCCCGGCTATTTTCTGATCGTGATGGAGTTCATTCAATGGTCCAAGGATAACGGTATTCCTGTGGGACCGGGCCGGGGCTCGGGTGCCGGCTCCCTGGTGGCCTACGCCCTGAAGATCACCGATCTTGATCCGCTTGAATTCGATCTGCTGTTTGAACGTTTTCTTAATCCCGAGCGGGTGTCCATGCCCGACTTTGACATCGACTTCTGCATGGACAGACGGGACGAGGTGATCGATCATGTGGCCGAGCTCTATGGCCGGGATGCGGTATCCCAGATCATTACCTTTGGCACCATGGCTGCCAAGGCGGTGGTGCGCGATGTGGGCCGGGTGCTGGGCCACCCTTATGGCTTTGTGGATCGTATTTCCAAGCTGATCCCGCCCGATCCGGGCATGACCCTGGCCAAGGCCTTTGAGGCTGAACCCAAGCTGCCTGAGCTTTACGATCAGGATGAAGAAGTGCGTGCCTTGATTGATATGGCCCGCATTCTGGAAGGGGTGACCCGTAACGCCGGCAAACATGCCGGCGGCGTGGTCATTGCTCCCACCAAAATCACCGATTTTGCCCCGCTCTATTGCGATGCCGAAGGTCATCATCCGGTGACCCAGTTTGATAAAAACGATGTAGAGTCTGCCGGCCTGGTGAAGTTTGACTTTCTTGGCCTGCGCACCCTCACCATCATTGACTGGGCGCTGGGCATGATCAACCCCAGGCTGGAGCAGGAAGGCAAGCCGCCTGTCGACATTGCCGCCATTCCCATTGACGACAAGGCTTCTTTCCAGCTGCTCAAGCGCCATGAAACCACGGCGGTATTCCAGCTGGAATCCCGTGGCATGAAGGACCTGATCAAGCGCCTGCAGCCGGACTGTTTTGAAGACATGATCGCTCTGGTAGCGCTGTTTCGCCCGGGGCCTTTGCAGTCGGGCATGGTAGATAACTTTATCGACCGCAAGCACGGCCGCGAGGCGGTGTCTTACCCCGATGAACAGTGGCAGCACGACTCTCTCAAGCCGATTCTTGAGCCTACCTACGGCATTATCCTGTATCAGGAGCAGGTGATGCAGATTGCCCAGGTATTGGCGGGCTATTCGCTGGGCGGCGCTGACCTGCTGCGCCGGGCCATGGGTAAAAAGAAGCCTGAGGAGATGGCCAAGCAGCGGGCCGGCTTTGAAGCGGGGGCTGTGGCCAACGGCATCGACGGCGAGCTGGCAATGAAGATCTTCGATCTGGTGGAAAAATTCGCCGGATATGGCTTCAACAAGTCACATTCTGCCGCTTATGCGCTGGTGTCTTATCAGACTCTGTGGCTTAAAACCCACTTTCCGGCGGAGTTTATGGCGGCGGTGATGACTGCCGATATGGACAACACCGACAAGGTAGTGACGCTGGTGGATGAGTGCCAGCGCATGGGGCTGACGCTGAGTCCGCCCGATGTCAATACCGGCCGCTATCGCTTTACCGTGAATGAAGACGGTCACATAGTGTATGGTATCGGGGCCATCAAGGGCGTGGGCGAGTCACCTATTGAGTCCATTCTTGCTGCGCGTGAACGTGGCGGTCCCTTCCGTGATTTATTCGACTTCTGCAACCGGGTAGATCTTAAAAAGCTCAACAAGCGAGTGATGGAAAAGCTGATCCTGTCGGGTGCCATGGATAAGCTGGGTCCGCACCGGGCGTCCATGATGGCTACCCTTGAGGAAGCCATGAAGGCGGCGGATCAGCATGCCAAAGCAGAGGCGCTGGGCCAGGGCGACATGTTTGGCGTGCTGGTAGAAGAAGACAAGGTGGAGCACGCTTTTGCCGATGTGCCCCACTGGCCCGACAAAATCTGGCTGGAAGGAGAGCGGGACACTCTTGGCTTGTATCTTACCGGTCACCCCATTAACCAATATGCCAGAGAGCTGCGTCATTACACCAGTGGCCGGCTTAATGAGGTACAGCCCGGCGGGCGTGACAGACTCAGCACGGTAGCGGGGCTGGTGATTGCCGCCAGGGTGATGACCACCAAGCGGGGCAACCGCATGGGCATTCTGACCCTGGATGATAAATCGGGCCGTTTGGATGTGACTCTGTTTTCTGATGCGCTGGAACGCTATGAGTCTTTGCTGGAAAAAGATAAAATTCTGGTTATCAGTGGACAGGTCAGCTTTGACGACTTCTCCGGAGGCCTTAAAATGTCGGCCAGAGAGGTGCTTGATATCAGCGATGCCCGGGAGCGGTTTGCTCGGGGCCTTGCACTGTATATAGATAAAAGCCGCATAGAACAGGGCTTTTTTACTCAATTGCTGGATATACTCACGCCGGTTAGGGCGGGCGTATGTCCTGTGCGTGTGACCTACCACCGACCCGGCGCACGAGCCGAGCTGACTCTGGGCACAGAATGGCGGGTAACCCCCACTGACGATATGCTCGATTCGCTAAAGGGCCTGCTGGGTGCGGACAGGGTCGAACTGATTTTTGACTAGAGGGCAGCCATGAGCCACCATTTTCTGGATTTTGAACAACCTATTGCCGAACTTCAGGCCCAGATTGAAGAACTTCGTCACGTAGGCGAAGGCGACGGCCTCGATATCGATCTGGATGAAGAGATCGGTCGTTTGGAAGTGAAACGTGATGAGCTGACTAAAAAGGTGTTCAGCAATCTGGGTCCCTGGCAGATTTCCCAGCTGGCCCGCCACCCTCGTCGTCCTTATACTCAGGACTACCTGGAGATGATGTTTGGTGAGTTCGACGAGCTGGCCGGCGATCGGGCCTATGCCGACGACAAGGCCATTGTGGGTGGTGTGGCCCGCTTTGAAGGCCGTCCGGTCATGGTGATCGGCCACCAGAAGGGGCGTGAAACCAAAGAAAAGATAAAGCGTAACTTTGGCATGCCCCGTCCGGAAGGCTACCGCAAGGCCCTGCGTCTGATGGAAATGGCCGAGCGCTTTAAAATGCCCATTCTTACCTTTATCGACACCCCCGGTGCCTACCCGGGTGTGGGCGCTGAAGAGCGCGGCCAGAGTGAAGCCATTGCCCGCAACCTGAAAGTGATGTCGGGCCTCAAAACTCCCATCATCTGTACCGTAGTGGGCGAAGGCGGATCCGGCGGTGCCCTGGCCATTGGCGTGGGTGACCGTGTGAACATGCTGCAATATTCCACCTATTCGGTGATCTCACCGGAAGGCTGTGCTTCTATTCTGTGGAAGAGTGCTGACAAGGCTTCGGTGGCTGCCGAGGCCATGGGCATTACCGCCGGTCGTATTCATGAGCTGGGTCTTATCGACAACGTAGTGGAAGAGCCCATGGGCGGTGCCCACAGTAATCCATTACTGACCGCCGAGCGTCTGAAAGCGCGCCTTGTCGCCGATCTGGCCGACCTTGATCAGCTTGATACCGACACCCTGCTTGAACAGCGCTATCAGCGCCTGATGAAATACGGTTACTGCTAAACCCCGGCTTTGCCGGGAGCTGTCAGCTTTAAGCGATAAGAAAAGTCAAGGTTGGGACTTGTCCCAACCTGGCTGTTACTTCCGGCTTTCAGCTCCCAGCTCCTCAAAGAGGCGCACCCACAGTAAACTCCGGCCAAAACTGTTATATTCCGGCTAAGAACGGAACCAATTAACAGGGAATGTTTACATGAACCTCCGTCACCTGCAGCTGCTTGCCGGCTTTTGCTGGCTGCTCATCGCACTGCCCCCCGCGGCTGCCCAGTCGCCACTGAAGAACTTTTACCAGGACAGCTGGAATACCCGTAACGGTCTGCCTCACAACAGCATCAACAGCATGGCGCAAACGCCCGAAGGCTACCTCTGGTTTGCCACCTGGGAAGGAATATCCCGCTACAACGGGCGGGGATTTCATACTTTTGTGCGTGGTGAGCAAACCGGTCTGCCTGACTCGGGTATTCGTGGCCTTACGCTGGACGATGACGGCCTGCTGGTAGTCGGTGCCCGAGGCGGTTTCAGCCGCTATCAGCATCCTCGTTGGTTTCCTCAGCAGCACCTGCCAGCCATGGTAAACCATGTGTTACGTGATAATCGCGGCCGGCTGTGGTTTGCCACCGAAGGGGACGGCATCTATATGCGCGACGCTCAAGGTGAACAGCATCACTTCTCTGTGCAACAGGGCCTGCCCGGGCTGGCGGTATACCGGCTGCTGCAGACAAGTGACGGGCGGATCTGGGCGGGTACGTCCCGTGGCCTGGCGGTTATTGGTCCCAATAATATCATCAGTGTAAACCGGCATATTCCCGCCGCTCCTGTGCTGGCGCTGCTGCAAACCCGGGAAGAACAGTTACTGGTAGGCTCGGCTCAAGGGCTCTATGGCAGCAAAGATCAGCACTTTGAATTGATGCACCCGCAGCTTGCCGAAGAGGCCATCAGCAGCTTGTTGCAGGACAGGGACGGGGCGCTCTGGATTGGCACCACAGATCGCGGGCTGGCGCGGCTGGGCAGTTTGGGGCTGGAGCGGCTTGGCATGGAGCAGGGACTGCCCGATAACCGTGTGCTGTCGTTGTTGCAGGATACCGAAGGTAATATCTGGGTGGGCACCAATGGTGGTTTGCTGCGCCTTCGTGATGCCCCTTTTACCAGCTTTACTCAGGAGCAGGGGCTGGCAGGTAACTATGTGCGTTCTGTGTTGGCCGACGATAACGGCCAGGTATGGGCAGGCACCAGCAATGGCCTGAGCGTGATTGATGCTGACGGCACCCGAGCCGTTCCGGTCTTACTGCCGGATGGCAAGACGCCGTCCATTCTTAGTCTGGCCCGTCAGGGGGATATTCTCTGGTTGGGTACCTATACCCATGGTCTGGTCGGACTCAAACCCGGACAGCAGCCGGTTATTATCGACCGGGATCAGGGTCTTAGTGCCAATGAGGTTCGCGCCATATTACCCGCACGGGACGGCAGTCTGTGGGTGGGCACCGCGGAAGGACTGAGCCGGGTGCATCAGGGCCGGGTATTAACCTACGGCAAGCAGGACGGCCTGCCTGGCGAATTTGTGATGGCACTGCATCAGGCGGAAAACAATGATATCTGGGTAGGAACCGGGGTAGGGGCAGCCATTATTGAGCAAGGGAATCCATCCCGGATTCGTACTCTGGATCTGCACAGCCAGGAAAATGCCGAATATGCCTTTGGTTTTTATCAGCAGCCGGGCAGTGATGCGGTGTGGATTGCGACGGATCGTGGCTTGCTGCGTTACCGTTACACTGACAGCAGCCTGTCGATGGTAGGCCGGCCCCATGGTCTGCCCATTGAAAAAATGTTTCAGCCGGTAGCGGATTATCATGGCGGGATCTGGGTGACGACCAACCGCGGTATACTGCGGCTGGATTTGCAGCAGGCCCATCAGGCTGCAGATGGTGAGCTGGCTGTCATTGCGTTTGAACTCTTTGGTGAAGGTGACGGTATGGCCAGCAGCCAGGCCAATGGCGGCTCAGGCCCTTCAGCAACGCTGGCTGCTGATGGCAGTATATGGGTAGCCACCGCCATGGGAGTGGCGCGGGTACAGCCTGAGCGTCTGGCTGAGCTTGTTCAAAATAATCTGCCGGTGGTGCTGGAACAGGTCACCGTGAATGGCCAACCTGTGGTGCCAGATACACCGTTGAAACTGCCTGCCGGTAGTGAGCGTATACAAATCGGGTTTGCCGGTCTGGGGTATGTGATGCCTGAGCGGATCCGCTATCGCACCCGGCTGGAAGGCTTTGACAAGGAGTGGGTAGAGCGGGGAGATCAGAGTCTGGCGGAATACACTAATCTGGCTCCGGGTAACTATCGTCTGCAGGTGGCAGCCGCTTATCCTTACAGTCGCTGGAGTGACCGACAGGCCAGTCTGAGCTTCAATATTGCGCCTTTTTTCTGGCAGCGTCCGCTATTCTGGGCAATGTTGGCGGTGGCCGGACTGATACTGCTGTGGGGAATATTTCAGCTGCGCCTGCGAATGCTTAAACATAATGCCGCTACCCTGCGGCGGCTGGTGCATGAAAAAACCGAAGCGCTGCAACAGCAAACCCAGAACTTTGAACGTCAGGCGCGGGAAGATCAGCTGACCGGCCTTGCTAACCGGCGGGCCTTTGATGACTGGCTGGCTCAGGCCTGGCAGCGTTTTAGTGATAAAAACCAAGGGTTTTGCCTGGCGGTTGTTGATATTGATCACTTTAAGCGGGTTAATGACCAGTGGTCCCACAGTGTGGGTGATGAAGCCATTAAAACGCTGGCCCGAATCCTGAGTACACAGGTGCGTGAGCAGGACTATGTGGCACGCTGGGGGGGCGAGGAGTTTACTCTGTTGTTTCCCGATACCCGGCTGCATGATGCCATGGCGGTCTGTGAGCGTATTCGGCAGCGGGTGGCAGATTTTGACTGTAGTGCCATTGCCGAGGGCTTAAGTCTGACTATTTCGCTGGGAGTGGCTGAGGCGTTTGCCACTGAAAGTGCTGACCGGCTGTTGGCCAAAGCCGATCAGGCGCTTTATCGAGCCAAAAATAACGGTCGTAACCGGGTAGAAGCTGCTTCATGAACGAATATCATCATGTTTACCAATGCCTCAAGGATCTGTACCCGAACGGGCCACTTTATGTCGGCTTCAGTGGCGGGCTGGACTCTACGGTGCTGCTGGCGCTGGCGGCGCGCTTTGCCAGAGAGCAGGGCCGTGAGCTGACCGCCCTGCATGTTCATCATGGTCTGCAGGCCGCCGCCGATGCCTGGCCGGCGCACTGTCGGCAAGTGGCGGCCAGTCTGGGGGTGGAATGCCGGGTGTTAACCGTCACCGTGGCAACCGGTCCGCGGGTAAGCCTTGAGGCCGCTGCCCGCCATGCCCGTTATGCCGCTCTTGCCGCTGAGCTGCCGGCAGGAGCGGCACTGCTGACCGGCCATCATCTGGATGATCAGGCCGAGACCCTGCTGCTGGCCCTGAAGCGGGGGGCAGGTGTTGCCGGTCTGGCTGCCATGCCGGAGCATAAACCGTTGGGCAGGGGCGTGCAGTTACGGCCTTTGCTGCATCTTTCCCGTGCCGAGCTTGAGCGGTTTGCTGCCGAGCAGGGGTTGAACTGGGTGGAGGACCCGTCCAATGCCGATAACCGCTTTGATCGCAACTTTCTGCGCAATGAAATATTGCCGCGGCTGCTGACGCAATGGCCGGCCTTTGCACGCACCGTCAGCCGCAGTGCAGCGCTCTGTGCTGAGCAGCTGGAGCTGGCACAGGATCTGGCCCGGCAGGATTTGATCGGGCTGGTTAATAGTGCCGGTGGCTTGAGTGTGACTGATTTGCGGTCTTTTACTCTGGCCAGACGTAATAATGCGCTGCGCCATTGGCTGAGTGAGCGAGGGCTGTATTTAAGTCACAGCCAGCTGGCGGTGGCCTGGAATGAACTGGCACTGGCCGCTGAAGATGCAACCCCTGTGCTTGAGATTAAAGGCGTCAAGCTGCGCCGCTATCAGGGCCATTTGTATGTAACAGCACGGGAAAGCGAACCAGTGGCTCTGAATACCATCAAGCCCGGATGCTGGAATGAGCTGGCCGTGGGCCGGCTGCAGTTGCAGCCGGTAACAGCAGGTGCCGATATCACAATGGCACCGGAGCAGCTGCATATTGCCTTTGGGATCACTGGCCTGCGGGGGCAGCCGGCAGGGCGGCACGGCTCGCGGCCGCTGAAAAAACTCTGGCAGGAATATGGCATACCGCCCTGGCAGCGAGGGCGGATCCCCTTGTTGATGCACGGTGAGCGGCTGGTCGCCGCTCTCGGGTTATTTATCTGCGAGGAATATGCCGCCAACCCCCACCAGCCCGGCTGGAAAATTGAATACAGCGCTGAACCCGAGGGTACAGGGAGTGGGGAATAGGGGTTACCGGTACAAACTCTGGGCCAGCTGCTCCAGGACCCGGTCATTGCCGGTTACCGGCAGCGCAAAACCACTGACACCGGTGGCGCTTAACGCTTCTGCCAGGCGAGGCAGAGTGGCGGCGTCTCCGTTTAAGCGGCTGACCAGCGGCAGGTGGGTCTGGCCGCTCAGTTCCAGCAGGCGGGCCAGCGGTAAGGCCTGCGTATCCAGCAGAGCAAGCTGCTGGTTGCCTTGCTGCAGAATATGCTGAGCCAACCGTAAACTGTGCCCGGGCTCTTCACTCAGCTCTAGTAGCAAGGGCCGGGTACAGCGGCCCGCGGCATTTAACAATGCTTCATTGCCGGCGGCACTGGTATCCAGCAGCAGCAGATCCACCTGTTCGGCGGCTCTGTGCACCTGTTCGGCACTGGTCACCCTGGTCATGGCTGCCAGATCAAAGCGGTCGGCACTGGCATGCAACTGCTGCAGGCGCTTCAAACCCTGCTCGGCACTCACATCACTGAAGCAATCCACCGCCAGCACCTGGCCGCCCTGCTCCTTGATGCTGCGGGCCAGCTCATCCAGCCGCTCGGTACCTGGCCAGCCGGCCAGCTCGGCAATCAGCAGCGGCTCGTCGTCGCCCAGCATAAAAGGACCAATCTGTACCTGAGTGTTGTTTGCCTTGTAATGACGGCTATAACGTACCGGCTCGTCGCTCTGGCCGGCGCTTTTGCTCTTGTTCAGCAGGCGGGCAGGAATACGAGTGGGAGCCACCTCGGCACTGGGGTAACAGCCCAGCACCTTGATAAAACGAGTGATGCGGCCCAGCTCTTTCATGGCAGCCTGCATATCGGCACTATTTACATTGGCAGCCACATCCACATAAAACATCTCTTCCCAGGGATTGCCGATAATGGGGCGCGACTCCAGCCGGGTCATGGTAATGCCGTGGTTGCGCAGCACCAGCAGGGCTTCTACCAGGGCACCGCTTTGCTGGCCGGTCGACATGATAAAGCTGGTTTTGGCCGGAATTTGCTCTGCGACTTCAATGGGTTTGCGTGCCACCACAATAAAGCGGGTCATGTTCTGCTTCTGGTTGGCCAGGCCTTCCACCAGTGGTGTCAGACCATGCAGCTCGCCGCCGTCGGCACTGCCCAGGGCCGCCACGTCCGCACGCTTCAGTCTGGCTACCTGCTCCATGGCGTTGGATGATGCCGCGCAGAACTTCACCTCCAGCTCGCCCAGCCGGCTTAAATACTGGGAGCACTGCTGGTAAGGCTGAGAGTGAGTATAAAGCGTGGTGATTTGCTCCACACTGGTGTCGGTGGCCACCAGCAGACAATGCTCTATAGGCTGGGTCAGCTCACCCACAATCGACAGACTGGTGTGCTGCATTAAATCGAACACATCGTTAATGGCACCGGAGCTGGTATTTTCTATCGGCAAAATGCCATATTGCGCCCGGCCTGACTCCACGGTTTCAAATATCTGCTGAAAGGTCTCGCAGTTATGCTCTATCAGAGGGGCCTGAAAGCGCGACAGATATTTGCGCGCCGCCATATTGGAATAGGAGCCCTTAAGCCCCAGAAAGGCCACGCTGATAGCGGGCACTTCGTCCTGCGGGTTGAGCAGGTCCTGCAGCAGTGCCTGTTGTGACAGTACCGAATCTTCAATAACGGTGTGAAAAATGCGGGTAACAAAGTGAGCATCCAGCCCTAGCTGACGACCCTGTTCCACCAGCCTCACCAGCAGCGCCTGCTCCCGCTCCTGATCGCGAATGGGGCGGGGATTTTCCAGCTTGGCGCGGGCCACGTCCAGGCTAAGGGCCTTGCGTTGAGCCAGCAGGTTCAGCAGCTCTCGGTCCAGGTTAGTGATCTTGCTTCTAATGTCGTCCAACTTCATGAATAGGGCTTCCTTCCTCACCGGCATGCACACATAAAAAAGGCCTCCCGGTGGGAGGGAGGCCTGTTGATATATACATACTGAAAAGTGGTGCCAGAGGCAAGTGATTTCTGGAAAACCCGGTTATTCCTCGCTTTCTTCTTCTTCTGCTACCGGCTGACCGGCGTTGGCGCGCTGTGCCAGCGGCTTCTCTGCATATTTGGTTAGCTGACGTTCCAGTTTGTGACCAAGATCGTTGATAGCCGCATACAGGTTTTCATCTTCTGCCTGAGCAAACAGGGTTTCGCCCGGCACGCCGGCACTGGCTTCTACCAGATAATTCAGTCCTTCTTTCTGAATCATCACATGCGGTGTGATCAATGCAATCTGACGCCGGTTCAGCTTTTCAAAACGACTCTCAATCCGTTCACGGATGGCGGGAGTGATGTCAATAACTTGGCTGGAAATGGCAATGGACATAAAAGACCCCCTTGGTTGTTGTCGTCTGCTTACGGTTTCAGATTACTCCTTCGGTAATATGTTGTCGTGAGCTGGATCAATTAACGAATAAATTACCATTGGAGCATTGGCAGTCAGGCTGCCATTTCTTACGATAGCACTACTATATCGTCGCGGGAGCAAGCAGCGTGTTCAAACGGGCAGGAATCGGCATTTTATTACTTACTCTGGGAGTCACGGCTCAGGCATCGCCGCTCAGGGAGCAATATCGTCAGGCAGAGCAGGCCTTAAAGCAGAATAATACAGAACACTACCGGCAGCTCAGAGCCGGGTTGAATGACTATCCGCTGGTGCCTTATCTGGATTACCGCTATCTGGCGGACAGGCTCAGCTCGCTCAGCAGCCAGGATGTGACCGGTTTTATAAACCGCTACCCCGATTCGCAGCTGGCCGACCGGCTGGAGCGGCAATATCTGTTCCGTCTGGCCCGGGAGCAGCGCTGGCGTGATTTCCTGGCGCTGTATCCCGAGCTGCCCAACAGCACAGAGCTGCAATGTGCTCACTATCGGGCCAAGTGGGCCACCGGGGAGCAGGCCGAGGCACTCAAAGGCGCGGAACAACTCTGGAATTACGGCCGCTCCCGCCCCAATGCCTGTGATCCTTTATTTGATATCTGGAAGGCCAAAGGCGGTCAGACCGACGAGCAAATCTGGCAGCGTATGCTGCTGGCCTATGAAAACGGCCAGAGCGGGCTGATTAAATACCTCACCGGTCTGTTGAGTAAAAACGCCGGCCCCGACGGCGAGCTGTTAATGGCGCTGGATAACAATCCTGCTGTGCTGGCTGAACGTGATCGCTTTGGCAGCAGTCAGCGCCACAGTGATGCCATTGCCGTGGCGCTGGCCCGTCTGGCGGACAAGGATCCGGCGCTTACCATGGAGCTGTATTCCGGCTTCAAGCGCAAGCCCGGTTTAAGCAGTGCTCAGCAGGCCGAAATAGAGCGCAGCCTGGCCCGCCGCCTGATGTATAACCGCACTCATGAATATCGTCGCTGGCTGGATACGCGCCTGCCCGAGGTGGGCAGTGATGCGCTGTTTGAGCTGCGCACCCGGCTGGCTATCTGGGAGCAGGACTGGGAGCACCTGATTGGCTGGATAGACCGTCTTCCTGCCGAGGAGCAAAACAGCAGTCGCTGGCAATACTGGCGGGGCCGGGCGCTGGAACAAACCGGCAAGCCTGAGCAGGCCGCCACCGCCTTTGCCAAGGCTGCTGCCGAGCGGGAATACTACGGCTTTCTGGCGGCCCAGCACAGCCAGCGGCCCTATGCGCTTAACCGCAAGGCACCGCCGCCGGCACCCGAGTGGCGCACCGCCGTTAAAAACTGGCCGGCCCTGCTGCGGGTGGAAGAATGGCTGGCGCTGGGCAATAAATCGGCGGCCCGCAGCGAGTGGTATCACCTGCTGAGCAAGGTTGATGAGCAAGAAAAACTGGCGCTGGGTTCACTGGCACTGGAACGGGGCTGGCATGACAAGTCCATTCTGGCCAGTATTCGCGCCAAGGCCTGGGATCAGCTCGATTTGCGCTTTCCCGTTGTTTACCGCGATATTTTTCGCAAGCAGGCGGCCCGGCTGAAGCTGGACGAGCCCATTCTGTTTGCCATTGCCCGGCAGGAAAGCGCCTTCTATGAAGAAGCCCGCTCACCGGTAGGCGCCGGCGGTCTGATGCAGTTAATGCCGGCCACCGCCAAAGAAACTGCCCGCAAGCACAATATCAGTGACTACCGGCGCAGCAGCGATGTGTATGTGCCCGGTATTAATGTGCAGCTGGGCTCCAGCTATTTCAGTGAACTGCTGGCCCGTTACAACGGCAACCGCATTGCGGCCATTGCCGCCTACAACGCCGGCCCCGGCCGCATCGACCGCTGGCTCTCGGGCAGTGGCAGCCGGCCGCTGGATGTATGGGTAGAAAATATTCCCTATCGGGAAACCCGCGGATACGTACAGAACGTGCTGGCCTATTCCGTGGTGTATCAGGAAATGCTGGGCCAGCAGCACCACTTTCTTAAACCAAGCGAGCTGAACCATGTTTACTGAACGCAGCATTGCCATACTCGGGCTGGGCTGGCTGGGAGAGCCTCTTGGGCTCACATTGCAGCAACAGGGCTGGCAGGTGAGTGGTACCTGCCGGGATGAGTCCAAGGCAGAGCGGCTGCAGCAGCAAGGTCTGCATGCCATTACCATGGAGTTTAACCAGCCGCTGCCGGCGCAGTGGCCCGACGCGCTCAGGGCGCACACTCTGTTGCTGTGTATACCGCCTGGTAAACTGGATAACTATGCCAGCCGGCTGGGCCAGCTGGCTCAGGCCGCCGTGGCTGCCGGCACTCAGCGCGTGATCTTTACCAGTGCCACCTCTGTATATGGCGGCACCGGCATAAAAACCGAACATGACGCCAGCCCCGACGGCCCCAGAGGAGAGCGCATGCTGGCCGCCGAGCAAGCGGTGCAGGCCTGTGGGCCCGGGCAGGTGCTTATTTTGCGGCTGTCCGGCCTGGTGGGCGGCAACCGCGAGCCCGGGCGCTTTTTGGCGGGCAGGGAGTTTGACGGCGGCGACGAGCCGGTCAATCTGGTGGCGCAGGAAGACTTGTTACGGTTTATTCCGGCCCTGCTGGCGCGTAATGACTGGCCGGCCGTGCTGAACCTGAGTGCGCCGCATCATCCCAGCCGAAAGGACTTTTACCGCGAAGCGGCTCGTTTGCAGCAGCTGCCACCGCCCATCTTCAGCGGTGGCGGTGCCGGCAAGACCATAGACGGCAGTGCCATCTGCGGCTTGCTGGGCATGGATTACAGCGTGACCGACTGGTTTGAATGGCTGCAGGCGCGGCGCTGATTGCGAGGCCGTGCGGCAAGGATTATGATCCCCGTTTTCAACCGGACATAAGAGAATACTGAATGAGCGAATCCATCAACCCCAGAGGCGATTTGTTGTTGCGCACCATGGCCATGCCCGCCGACACCAATGCCAACGGCGATATCTTTGGCGGCTGGATCATGTCTCAAATGGATTTGGGTGGCAGCCTGCTGGCCAACGAAATTGCCCGTGGCCGGGTATGCACGGTAGCGGTAGATAAAATGGTGTTTGCCCGCCCGGTGCAGGTGGGAGATGTGATCTGCTGCTATGGCGAGCTGGTAAAAGTAGGGCGCACGTCCATTACCATCAAGGTCGAAGTCTGGGTCAAGCCCGTGCTCACGCCGGAAAGCGGCCCCCGCTATTCGGTGGCCGGTGCCGAGTTTGTATATGTGGCCATAGACGAAAACGGACGCCCCCGTGTCGTTAACGCCGGTTAAGGGACTGGTGCTGGCAGGGGCGCTGGCCCTTGCCGGCTGCCTGGAAGTGCCCCGGCAGACACTGCTGAGTAATGAGTTTCAGCCTGCCGAGCATTGCCTTTACCCTTCACTACCGGCCATAGCGCCGCTGCCGGCGCAGTTTTCTCTGCTCAGCTGGAATATTTATAAACAGCAGCGCAACTGGCAGCCGGAGCTTTCCCGCTGGATGGCAGACACAGATGTGCTGCTGCTGCAGGAGGCCAGCGGCCGGGATGACTTTTATCAGTGGCTGGAGCAGCAACAGCTGCACTGGTTTCAGGCAGATGCCTTTGAGTGGCAGCAGCTGCCCAACGGCGTCTTAACCGCCAGCCGCCAGCCCGCGGTTCAGGTATGTGCCGAGCGCATGACGGAGCCCGCCACCCGCATTCCCAAATCCTTGCTGTTCAGCCGCTATTCACTGGCAGGAGCCAAAGAGCAACTGCTGGTGGTTAATCTGCACGCGGTCAATTTCTCTCTGCGCGGGCGCACCTATCAGGCCCAGCTGGACATGATCAGCCGGGCCATTGCCGGGCACAGCGGTCCGCTGATTGTGGCCGGCGACTTTAACCGCTGGAATGCGCGCCGCCAGCAGCAGTTAAACCAATGGGCTGTTACCCATCAGCTCAGTGAGGCCGTTCCCGCGCCCGATCTGCGTACCCGCTTCTGGGGCTATCCGCTGGACGCCATCTTCTACCGGGGGCTGACGCTGATAACAGCGCACAGCATCAATACCCACGCCTCTGACCATACCCCCATTAAGGCCAGCTTCAGCACTCTGTAGGTTCTGGTTTATCCGCGGCCATAACAAAAAAGCCCAGCATCTCTGCTGGGCTTTTGAAATTTGGCGGAGCGGACGGGACTCGAACCCGCGACCCCCGGCGTGACAGGCCGGTATTCTAACCAACTGAACTACCGCTCCGGTGCTTGGCTTTCGCTGCAAGCGGGTTAAACTATATGGCTGAACGGAAAGGGCGTCAAGCCCTGAAATGCCAATTATGAATCGTTCGCTTGTTTTTTATACTCAAGACGCCAAAAACATCACTTTGGCTGTTTTCGGCGTTTACGCCACCACAATCCGGCAACGGCTGAGATCACTACCAGGGCAAGGGCGGCCCACAGCCACCACTGCTGCCACAGCGGAGCGGGCGGCGTCTGAGCGGCGCTGCCGGCAAAGGGCTCAGGCAGGGGGGCTACCACTCGCACAACCTGGTCTTTTAATTTAATCTGAATTTCACGGCCGTCCATGGTAGTGACATACGCTTTTCCCTGCCAGCGATAGTTGCCGGGCTGGCGGGCAGCAGGCAGCGCTATGCTGGTGCCCTGGCCAGAAATAGTCACCGACTGCTCCAGCGGGTTGATAAGCTCGCCGGTCACCACCAGACTGTCAGCCAGTACGTCACTGTCAGTTTCCAGCTCAATACGCCAGTTACGTTCAGAATCGGGGGTGGTAAAACGGGCCCGCACCGGCTGTGGATAAAGCAGCAGTGTATGCTGAACGTAGCGGGCCAGCACACCATTGGATACTTCTGCCTGAAACAGATAATCCCCCGGTAGTGCATCAAAAATAACTTCTGCAGTCATGATGCCGTCACCGGGAATGGCGTCGGCACCGGTGCCATTATCCTTGAAAGTGCCAAGCTCAACAGGCGCACGAGAAAAGGCATCCTGGTTCTGCGGGTTTTCGGCATAAAGCAGTGCTTTCAGTGAAAGGCCATCAAGATAATAATTGGCATCGAGGGTGGTATTTTTATAGGCAAGCTGACCGTTCAGCTGAATGACTTCATTCTGAAACACACGGTTGGGCAGGGCATCCAGCTGCAGATGAAACACGCTGAGCAAAGTAATAGCGTGCTCGCCGGCTATTTTACCGGTGGCCTGCCAGGGACCGGGCTGTGGCTGCCAAAGGGTAATGACATCCCGCTTGTCGGTAGAGGCCCAGCTCACGTTATCAGGGTGGCGCTGGTAATAGAGTTTACTGCCATCCGGTTTAATCAGCACTACCGGCACCGAAGGGGCTTCACGCTCTATAAACAGGGTGACTTCCTTGACCGAAGGATCAATTCTGAAGGTGTTGTCAAGCCAGCGTGCGTGTTGCTCTTTGCCTGACGCGGTAAAAGACAGCAGCGCCAGTGCCGTCAGCAGCATCTGTTTGATCATGGTTAGTTGCATCAGGGACGCCACAGGCAGGAGCCGCCTTGTTTTTCAATCAGATCGAGCCGGCGTTCGTGGGCTTCCAGCTCTGCATTCAGAGCGCGAATGATCTTCAGGGGAGGCCGGCTGCTGGCCAGTCGCCGCAGCTCGCTGCCGTTGTTGCTTTGTTCTCCGCCATCCTGGTACAGGTTGAGTTTGGTCTGGCCACCTGTCATCAGCAGGTAGACATCTGCCAGGATCTCGGCATCCAGCAAAGCGCCGTGCAGGGTACGGTGACTGTTGTCTATGCCATAGCGATCACAAAGCACGTCCAGGTTGTTGCGCTTGCCCGGATAAAGCTGGCGCGCCATGGCCAGCGTATCGGTGACCTTACACAGCTGGGCCATGCGTTCAGGCCTGCCCAGCAGCTCCATTTCATAATCAAGAAAGCCAACGTCAAAGGGGGCGTTGTGGGCGACCATTTCGGCCCCACGGATAAAGTCGATAAATTCATCAGCCTGGCTGGCAAATTCTGGTTTGTCAGCGAGAAAATCATCAGTAATGCCATGAACCCGAATGGCTTCTTCATCTACTTTTCGGTCTGGTCTGAGGTACATATGCAGGTGCCGGCCGGTTAAGCGCCGGTTGACCACTTCGACACAGCCAATCTCGATCACTCTGTGCCCCACATAATGAGGGCCCGAGTCCATGTTCATACCTGTGGTTTCGGTATCGAGCACCACCTGCCGCTGATAGCCAGATTCGGTTAACACTGTGTTTATCCTCCGCAAAATGCAGCGGTCAGTATATCGTCTGAAGCACAATATGATAAGGGTGTGCGCTGGCTCACCCCCTGTGTTTATGGCAGACTGCCGGCCTTTGTATATTCATGTAACAGGCAAGATATGAAACAGGTTCAGCTCTATACAGATGGCTCCTGCCTTGGTAATCCGGGGCCGGGCGGCTATGGTGCCGTGCTTATCTACAAGCAGCACCGAAAAGAGCTGAGCGGCGGCTTTCGGCTGACCACGAATAACCGCATGGAGCTGCTGGCCGCGATTGAAGGCCTCAAAGCACTCAGCTCCCCTTGTGAGGTCTCTCTGACCACCGACAGTCAGTATGTGCGTCAGGGCATTACTCAATGGATTTCGGGGTGGAAGCGGAATAACTGGCGGACCTCGGCGAAAACACCGGTAAAAAATGCTGATCTCTGGCAACAGCTGGATGATGCCTGCCAGCGTCACAAGGTGGAATGGCATTGGGTGAAAGGTCACAGCGGACATCCGGAAAATGAGCGGTGCGACGATCTGGCCCGGGAGGCAGCCATGAAGGAAAGCAGCCACCGGGAGGATACCGGTTATTCGCGCTGACGGGCCATCTCGGGGCGGGCTACCGGCGCGGGAGCCCGTCTGCGTTCCTGTATGGGCGTAAGCGGAAAACGGCGTTTGCGTGCCAGTAAAATATAGACCGCTGCCGGAGACGGGCAAAACTGCGGACAACGCTGCCGCTGCCAGTGGGCCAGCCAGGGCATAAAACCGGTAAAGCCGATGTAATCGCGCTTAATCACTTCAAACCCCAGCAGTTTCAGCCAGTCTTCTACCCTGGCAGGTGCCACCATGGCGTGCCAGTGGGGCAGTCTTTTACGCCACCCCGGCAGCCAGCGCGCCAGACCGGCACTGCCATAAGGATTAAAGCCCGATAAAATAAGCCAGCCGTCATCTCTCAGGGCGGTTTCTGCCTCCCGCAGAATGGCATGAGGATGAGCACTGTATTCCAGCACATGGGCCAGCAGACAGGCATCCAGGCTGCCCGGGGAAAAAGGCATGGCAGTGGCGTCGCCCAGCAAATCCATGCTTTCCTGCTCGGTCTGGGCCATCACCACGCCCTGGCGCAGCCGGCTGCGCTCCAGCGACAAAGCCGCACTGAGTGCATCCACCTTGAGCAGGCTGAAACCGAATAGGCCGGGAGCCCAGTCATCCAGGCGCTGCTGTAGCTGAGCGGCAATGTAGCGCCCCCGGGGCAGACTGCTCCAGGTGAGCGGAGGAGATAGTGTGGTGTGGCTGGCTGTATCCATAATCCCTCTGGTAAGCTTTGGCGACTTTAATATGCCAAGGATGCAAGAACAATGAATGCAATTTCCCTTCGTGCCTTTAACGATAACTATATCTGGCTGGTAAGCAATGGCCGGCAGGCCGCCGTGGTGGACCCGGGTGATGCCACGCCTGTGCTGACGGCACTAGCTGAGCGTGAGCTGGCGCTTGCTGCCATATTAATTACGCATCATCATCATGATCATACCGGCGGTGTAAAACAGCTGCTGGCACAGTATCCCGATGTTGCCGTTTATGCGCCTGCCGGCGAGCGTCTGCCGGTTCCTGATGCCATTGCGCTGAAAGAAGGTGACCGGGTGTCATTACCGGCACTGGAGCTTGAGCTGCAGGTGCTGGAAGTACCCGGCCATACTTTGGGGCATATTGCTTATTACGGCAACAATATGCTGTTTTGTGGGGACACATTGTTTTCGGGGGGCTGTGGCCGTTTGTTTGAAGGAACGCCAGAGCAGATGTACCGGTCGTTAAGCCGGCTGGCCGCCTTGCCCGGCAGCACACAGGTCTATTGTGCCCACGAATACACTCAATCCAATCTGGCATTCTGTCATGCGGTAGAGCCGGGTAATACGGCATTGCTCAGTTATATGAAAGAAGTGGCTAAATGCCGGCAACAGGACGTGCCTACGCTGCCATCCAGCATAGAACGTGAAAATGCCGTGAATGTGTTTTTACGGGTAGCGCAGCCTGAAGTAAGAGCCGCTGCCCAGATGCAGGCGTTAAGGGAGTTAAATGAAGAGCATGAGATATTCGCTGCACTTAGACGCTGGAAAGACCATTTTTAACGAACTTGATTAAGCTGCTCACAAAGCATACACTGGCCGCCGTTTTTTTGGAAAGCAGACACGATGATAAGACTTTGCCTTTTATCCGGTGCCTTGCTGCTGGCGGGTTGCCAGGCGGTATCCACCGATTCGGCGCGCCAGACACATGGCCATAACAGCACCGAGCAAACCAGTCAGCGGCTCTATCCCAAGTCGAAAGACCATGCTTCACTCAAGGCCTCCGGTCGTTACAGCCGGCATTCTTCGGACGATACGCCAAGTGCCCCGGAGAGCAAGCTGGAGCAGCAGGATCTGTGGCAGCATCTTGCCGACGGCATGACCCTTGAGATACCGGCTGATCACCCAAGAGTGGTAGCCCAGCGCAACTGGTATCTGAAGCAGACACAGTACATGAGTTCCGTCACTGAACGCGCCAGACCGTTTCTCTATCTCATCAAGGAAGAGATAGAAAAACGGAATATGCCAATGGAGCTGGCCCTGCTGCCGGTGGTGGAAAGCACTTTTAACCCCAAAGCCTATTCTCACGGTCATGCTGCCGGTCTGTGGCAGATGTTGCAAAGCACCGGCAAGAACTTTGGCCTGCACTACGACAGCTGGTATGACGGCCGTTATGATGTGATGGCATCTACCCGGGCTGCACTGGATTACCTTGAGTATCTGCACAAATTCTTTGATGGTAACTGGACGCACGCTCTGGCTGCCTATAACTCCGGCGAAGGCCGGGTGCAGCGCGCCATTCGTGCCAATCGCCGTCAGGGCAAGCCCACTGACTACTGGTCTTTGTCTTTGCCCAAAGAAACCCAGAACTATGTGCCCAAGCTGATGGCACTGGCTGATATTCTCAAGCGTCCCGGGCACTATGGCATGGTTGTGCCTGCCATTCCCAATCGTCCGCAGGTTGCGGCCGTGGCGGTAGAAGGGCAGGTAGATTTGCACATGGCTGCAGATCTTGCCGGTGTCAGCCGGGCTCAGATAAAAGCACTGAACCCGGCTTACAAGCACACGGCCACTTCACCGCTGATTGCAGCAGAAATCCTGGTGCCGGTGCGTCATGCAGAAACGTTTGAACTGGCCATGGCCGACTTGCCGGCCGAAGAGCGTATGAGCTATGCCCGTTACCGCGTAAAAGGGGGAGACAGCCTGGGAGTAATTGCCCGTCGTCACGGCACTCATATCAGCGCGCTTAAACAGGCCAATAACCTGACGAGCAACACTATTCGCATTGGCCAGACCTTGCTGGTGCCTTCCAGTGCCGCGCCGGCACCGGCTGCAGTGCCTGAGCAAAGCACTTATCTGGTTAAGGCCGGTGACTCGCTGTCTGTGATTGCCAGCCGCTTCAGCGTCAGCATTGCCGACCTGCTGCGCTGGAACCAGCTGAGCAGCAAGCATATGTTACGCACCGGCCAAAAGCTGATTGTTGCCGCCAACGCAGGGTGAAAATCGGGGAGTAGGGAGCAGGGAATTGGGAATTCTTTGGTTTTACTTCCCGATTCCGGCCCACCATTCCCCATTCCCTTGTTTTTCAATCACACTTCCAAAAACAAACACACTTCTTCCATGCGTGCCCGCGTATCTTTATAGCCCAGATCAATCAGCTCCCGGCAATATTCCTGCTCAAACAGCAAAAAGCTTGCCAGACCGGTGGCATCGCCGGCCTCTACGCCAAACAAACGCAATACTGCACGAATGTTACCGGGTAAGCGATGAAAGTGTTTATGGGTTAATTCATCCAGATTCTGGCTGGGCTGCAATACCAGATTATCAATATGACGCAGTGCCAGTTGCTCGCGCTTACGCTCCGGCACCAGCGCTATGGTGCTGTTAATACGTTGCAGCCGCTCAATGTCTGAGGTGAGGGCATCGGTAAAAATGGTATCCAGCAAATGGCCGGCAATGTCCGAGCTGCTGGGGTTGCCGGAAAGCAGTGCCGAGTCTTGCTCTTCATGAGCCAGGCTCACAATTAAAATGCGTCTGGCCCCCAGATGAATGGCCGGGCTCAATGGATTCAGCTGGTGAATGGAGCCGTCACCATAAAAGTGGTTCTGCAGGCGGCAGGGTTTGAATACAAAAGGCAGGGCACTGCTGGCCATTAAATGTGGCGTGGCAATAATGGAGGAGCGACCGGAGCGGCCTGCTCTGGCCCAGGGCTGATGATAGGGCCGGCCCTGAAAAAAGGTGGTGGAATCACCGGTGTTATAGTTGGAGGCAGTAATGGCCAGTACTTCCAGGGCACCGTAAAGCAGGTTGTTATCGATGCGCTGAAAGTCAATCAGGGTTTCCAGCAGGCGTTCCAGCGGGCTGTTATCAAACAACGGCATGGCCATCTGTGCTGGCTGCCCTAACGCGCCCTTAATCAGACTTTTGGCAGAGTGCGTAACAATGCGCCCCAGCTGCAGGCGCAGCACCTTATGGGTGTTAAGATGACGCCACACATACTCCAGCTTGCGCACGCCCAAATGAAAACAGGAAGCATAGCAGGCCAGCGCGGTGGCATTAATGGCACCGGCGGACGTGCCGCACAATATGGGGAAGGGAATAGCATGCCCCCGTGGGTAGCATTCGGCAACGGCCTTCAGCACCCCCACCTGATAAGCTGCCCGTGCTCCTCCCCCGGTCAGTACCAGTGAACAGGCATTGCCGGTTTCCTGCTCCATTCATACCTCCCTGTCGGTCACGGCGCTGTGCTTAGTTTTCGTTTTCTAAGGACAGCCGGATACCATGAGGTTCTATCACGATTTTGCCCTGCTTATAAAGACCGCCGATGGCTTTTTTAAACGTGCCCTTGCTGATACCGAACTGGCGGTAAATAGTGTCGGGATCGGTCTTGTCATTAACCGCCAGGCTGCCGCCGGCGGCCTGCAGCCTGGCCAGAACCTTTTCTGCGGCTTCGTCGGTTTTACCCGGGCCGGGTTTAAACAGGGTGAGATCCAGTTTGCCGTCGTCGCGCTGCTGCTTGATGTAGCCACGCAGGCTTTTGCCCATGGGCAGACGTTCGGGCAGCTCAGACTTGAACAGCTGGCCCCAGTATTTGCCATCCACAATGGCTTTCAGTCCCAGCGGCGTACCGGCCACGATCAACAGACTGACTTCGTCTCCGGCGTGGTAGCCGGGCATATCCTTGCTGAGAAAAGGCTCCAGCTTGCTGGTGGCGACCATGCGGCCTTCGTGATCCAGATACAGGTAAACCACATAGTGGCGGCCGGTTTGCATGGGCGTGGCCTGATTGCGCTGAGGGACGAAAATGTCTTTCTTCATGCCCCAGTCCATAAAGGCACCCAAACGGTTAACCGTGACCACGCGCAGTGAGGCAAACTCGTTCACCCGCCCCTTGGGCCTGTCGGTGGTTACCACCGGTACCAGATCTGCGTCCAGATAAATGAAAACGGTGATCTTGTCGCCCGGCTTGGCATTGGCCGGCAACTGACTGTGGGGCAGGAACAATTCGCCCTCATCACCGCCGTCCAGCCAGCCGCCCTTGTCGCCCAGTCGTAACAGAGGAAGAGAGTTATAGTCGCCAAGCTTTATCATGGAGGTCACCGAATAGAATTAAAGGCTGGATCTTAGCGCGCTGAAGACGGAAACACCATCTTTGTACATCTGGCATATAAACCTTAAAGTTCAATGGTTTATCTAGATTTTTCGGTTGTGCACAAAAGAAAGGCTGCTACACTCGAAAAATGTTGGTGATGGTGTGATTTCGCTCCCGGGGCGTGATGCCATCCTTTGAGAGAGATACGGGTTATGGATCAATCACAAATCACCATTCTGGCTATTCTGGCCGCGACAGTGGTGCTGTTTATGTGGGGACGCTGGCGTCACGATATGGTGGCATCGGCAGCTCTGCTGGCCTGTATCTTTACCGGCCTGGTGTCGGCTGACGCTGCTTTTGATGGCCTGGGGCACCCGGCAGTGATCACGGTGGCCTGTGTGCTGGTGCTGAGTAAGGGGTTACAAAGTTCAGGTGCCGTTGATGTGCTGGCCCGTACCTTTCTGCCCGCTCAATCCGGCCCTGTGGTGTCCATTGTGGCGCTCACCGGCCTGGGAGCCGTGCTGTCTGCCTTTATGAACAACGTAGGGGCGCTGGCACTGCTGATGCCCATTGCGCTGCAAATGGCCAGGCGACAGCAGCTGCCCCCTGGCAAAATACTGATGCCCCTGGCCTTTGGCACTATTTTGGGGGGCATGACCACCCTGATAGGCACACCCCCTAACCTGATTGTATCCGGCTTTCGCCAGGCCAGCAGTGGTGATGGCTTTTCCATGTTTGATTACACACCGGTAGGGCTGGCGGTGGCCCTGGCAGGCATAGTGTTTATTGCCCTGATTGGCTGGCGGCTGGTACCCGGACGCAAACAGGCAGGCATGGAAGGGTTTGAATCCGGCGCTTACATCACTGAAGCGCGGGTGCCGGAAGGCAGCAAGGCGGAAGGTCTGACGCTGCGCGAGCTGGAAATCGCACTGACTGACGCGGATGCTCAGATCCTGGGGTTGGTGCGTAACTCGGTGCGGGTGATGCCGCCCAGCCCGCGGCGGCGCACCCGGGCGGGTGATATTCTGATGCTGGAAGCGGAAGCAGAGGCACTGTCACAGGCGCTGTCTTCGCTGGGACTTAAGCTGGAAGAAGATCTGGCTACCAAGGAAGCAGACAAGGAAAAAGAGAGCAAAAAGGAAAAAAGCCAGGAAGATAACGGCACCCGCGAAGCGGTTGTCGGCGCAGACAGCAAGAAAGAGAAAAAGGATGGTAAAGACAAGGGAGAGAGTGACAGCTCCGATGAAATTGTACTGATGGAGCTGGTTATTCTGCCCAGCTCTGAACTACTGGGGCGTACTGCCAGGGGCATACAGCTGCGCACCCGATTTGGCGTTAATCTGCTGGCGGTCTCCCGTCAGGGCCAGCGCTCCTTCAAGCGACTGCGGGCGCTGGCCTTTCGTGCCGGTGATTTGCTGCTGATGCAGGGCTCCCCCGAGCTGATTGCGGAATTTGCTTCCAGCACGGGGTGTGTGCCACTGGCGGAGCGGGAGCTGCGCATTCCCGATAAGAAAAAAGCCCTGATGGCAGGTGGCATAATGGCGGCCTCGGTCACGGTGGCAGCACTGGGCTGGCTGCCGGCAGCGGTGGCCTTTGCCAGCGGTGTGCTGGCCTCTATGGTGTTGCGTACCGTACCGCCCCGGTCTGTATATAACGCAGTAGACTGGCCGGTAGTGGTACTGCTGGCAGCATTAATTCCGGTAGCAGATGTGATGGAAACCACTGGCACCGCCAGTTTAGTGGCAGCCTGGCTGCTGGATGGCGTGGCGCAGGGCAGTGCCCTGGTGGCACTGGCGCTGATCCTGGTGGTGACCATGACACTGTCGGATGTAATGAATAATGCGGCCACGGCAGCGGTCATGTGTCCGATTGCACTGGGTGCCGCCAGCCAGCTGGGAGTGAATGCCGATCCCTTTTTAATGGCGGTGGCCATTGGCGGCTCCTGCGCCTTTCTGACGCCGATTGGTCATCAGAACAATACGCTTATTCTGGGGCCGGGAGGCTTCAGATTCGGGGATTACTGGCGCATGGGCCTGCCCCTGGAGCTGCTGGTGGTCGCCATCAGCCTGCCCATGTTATTGTGGGTATGGCCGCTATAACAGAGGAAAGCAAGATGCAAAATGAACTGAATAACCGCATTATTCTGGAAGTGTTCGACAAGATCCGCCGCTTCGGCGAACCTTACGAGGATGGCCACATGCTGGAAGGCATAGTGGCCAAAAGCGATTTTGATGGTTACAGCGTATTACTGGAAGGCAGTGGTGTGACCCTGCAGCTTAACTTTCATCAGAGTTATCACTTTGATTATGCCACCACGGCACTGAAGGATCAGTTTATGGCCAAAGTTGACTACATTCATCGCAACTTTAACGAGTCATAAGCACCTGATGTCAATCAGCCCAGTTTGCTGACCCGTACGCTGCGGCCTTTGACCTTGCCCTGTTGCAGGTGCTTCAGCGCCTGCCTGGCCACGTCTTTATGAATGGCAACATAAGACTGCATTTCCGTGATGTCAATTTTTCCGATCTGATCACCACTGATGCCGGCATCACGGGTCAGGGCACCGAGAATATCACCGGCACGGATTTTGGTTTTGCGGCCGCCGGCAATGTTCAGCGTGACCATTGCCGGCTGACGCGGCGCAGTGGTGCCGTTCAGCGAGCTTAAATCCCCATGAGCCATGGGGGCACGCTGATATTCCTCAATCATGTTAACCCGGTAGGCTTCTTTGGCGCTGTACAGACTCAGTGCCAGCCCCTGATGACCGGCACGGCCGGTGCGGCCGATGCGGTGTATATGTACCTGAGGATCCTGGGTCACCTCATAGTTAATGACCGCTTCCAGCTCGCGAATATCCAGGCCGCGGGCAGCCACATCGGTGGCCACCAGAATATTGGCACTGCCATTGGCAAAGCGCACCAGTACCTGATCCCGCTCTCTCTGCTCCAGATCGCCGTTCAGTGCCAGCGCGGCAAAGCCCAGACTGCCGAGGTGATCGGCCACTTCCTGACAAGCCCGCTTGGTATTGCAGAACACCACCGCCGATGCCGGAGCATAATGGGCCAGCAGGGTGGCCAGTGCGCTGCGGCGCTGATCCTGTGATACTTCAAACCACAGTTCCACAATATTGCTGCCGTTTTTCTCATCGGCCACCGAAATTTCTGCAGGCTGTTGTTGCAGCCCGCGGCTGAGGGTGCCTATTTCTTCGGGATAGGTGGCAGAAAACAGCAGCGTCTGGCGTGCTTTCGGGACAAACTCCACCACGTTGTGAATATCGTCGGCAAAGCCCATATCCAGCATGCGATCCGCTTCATCCAGCACCAGGGTATTGAGCGCATCCAGGTTAAGGCTGCCTTGCTGCAGGTGCTTGAGTATGCGCCCCGGTGTGCCCACCACGATATGTGCACCAAATTGCAGGGTAGCGGTCTGGGCGGCGGTGGGGCTGCCGCCACACAGTGAGACCAGTTTTACATTGGCCAGGGTGCGGGCCAGCCGGCGCAGCTCGCGGGCCACCTGATCGGCCAGCTCCCGGGTGGGGCACAGAACCATGGCCTGCACCCGGTTGAGGTTAACATTCAGCCTCGACAATACTCCCAGGCCAAAGGTCAGGGTTTTGCCGCTGCCCGTGCTGGCCTGAGCAATGACATCCTGGCCCGCCAGCACCAGTGGCAGCCCCTGAGCCTGGATAGGGGTCATTTGAGTAAAATTCAGGCTGGCAAGATTATCCAGCAGCGCTGAGTCCAGCGGCAGGGAAGAAAAGTCGGTATGAGTCACGGAAGGTTTCGCTGTGTAATGAAATGAAAGTGCCGAAGCGGCAGGCAAATATAATAGCAGAAATGCACCGGGTGTGGCGATTTTCCGGACGATGAAAACAATAACGGCGCTGTGAGTGACAGCGCCGTTGGCATGGACAGAGCGCCGTTATACCGGGCTGCGTCATGCATTCAGAAGATGCCGGCTCAAAGGCCGGCATGACCGAGGCTCAGTTATGCTTGTGCAGCTCGGCGTTCAGCTCAACGGCAGACTTGTTGGTCTTCACCTCAATGCGGCCGGTCTGAGAGTTGCGGCGGAACAGCAGATCCGGTTTGCCGGCCAGATCGGCAGCCTTTACGGTCTGCACTTCATTGTTCTGGTCGTCCAGTACGGTCACCTTGGCACCCGCAGTGATGTAAAGGCCGGATTCAATAGTGCAGCGGTCACCCAGGGGAATGCCCAGGCCTGCGTTGGCACCCAGCAGGCTGCCTTCACCCACGGAAATCACAATATTGCCGCCGCCTGAGAGGGTACCCATGGTGGAGCAGCCGCCACCCAGATCGGAGCCGTTACCCACTACTACACCGGCAGAAATACGACCTTCCACCATGCTGACACCCAGGGTACCGGCATTGAAGTTGATAAAGCCTTCGTGCATCACAGTGGTGCCTTCGCCTACATGAGCACCCAGACGAATGCGGGAGGCATCGCCGATACGCACGCCGGCAGGCACTACGTAGTCAGTCATTTTGGGGAATTTGTCTACTGAATTCACGCTGATAGTGCGCCCTTGAGCGCGTGCCTGCAGCTGACGCCTGGCCAGTTCGTCCACGGCAATGGCCCCTTCGCTGGTCCAGGCCACGTTGGGCAGCAGGCCAAACATGCCGGACAGATCCAGACCATGGGGCTTGACCAGGCGATGAGACAGCAGTGCCAGCTTGAGATACACCTCGGCGGTGCTGGACGGGGCGCTGTCGCTTTCCAGAATGGTGAGCACCAGCGGTTGCTCGGTGCCAGCCAGGGTGTCTGCAATATCAGCCTGCTCGCTGGCATCGGCGGAGACAAAAGCCGCTTTCAGTTCATTGAGCTGACTGGCATTCAGCTCAATGGCGGTATTGCCGCCCTGATAACCGACCAGGCCGGCAACGGCCTTGATCAGGGTTTCGCTGGCGTTCAGCAGCGGCTGATTATAATAAACCTCAAGCCAGTCTCCCTTGGCGGACTTGGTGCCCACGCCCAGACCGAAAGCAAAGTTTGCCATGGTGTTCACTCCGTTAATGTTGTTGCTTTCCTGAAATTGACGCACCTTTTATCACATTTTGCCCCTTTGTTTGAGCTCATCAGTCAACTTTTCTCGTAATTGCGTCTGCTCCTGCTCAGTTAATGGCCGATCATGCGCATTAGTGAGGCTGAAAAAGTCTTCTACCCGCTCGCCAATGGTCGTGATCTTGGCGGCATGCAAATTCAGTTTGAGCTGGCTGAACACGGCCCCGATGCGCGCCAGCAAGCCCGGCGTATCCAGTGCCACCAGTTCCATCAGGGTGCGCTTGCTGGCGCGCACCGGTTGCAGAAACTGCACTCGGGTAGGAACATCAAACTCCCGGTGCCGGCGGGAGGGCGGCCGGGCGCGGATCACCGGTGGCTGACTGCGGGCCAGAGCCCGGGCCAGATCCCGGCATAAATCAGTGAGCCGGTCACCGCTGACCGGCTGGCCGTCAGGCTCCAGCACAATAAAGGTATCCAGGGCGTAGCCGTCTTTGGAGGTCATGATCTGGGCATCGTGAATATTGAGGTTTTTCTGATCCAGCGCCGCCGCCACCCGGCCAAACAGGTTGGGGGAGTCGGGGCAGTAGATAAACAGCTCACTGCCGCCACGGCCCGGCTGCTGGCTGATCTGCACCAGTGGCGTTCCCGCCTTGTTGTGGGCCAGAATATGCCGGCTGTGCCAGGCAATCTGCTCTGGTGTATGGCGCAGAAAATAATCCGCGGGCAATCTGGCCCACAGCGGTTTGATATGTTCAAACGACGTATCCAGGTGTTCCAGCAAATGACGTGCCTGCTGCTGGTTTTCCCGAATGCGCAGGCGCAGATCCGGCGGATTTTCGAGCCCCCGGCGCAATGCCCGCTGAGTGGAAAAATACAGTTCCCGCAGCAGGCTGCCTTTCCAGTCGTTCCACAGTGTATCGTTGGTGGCACAAATGTCTGCGACCGTCAGGCAATACAGAAAATCGAGATGCAGCTCATCGCGCACCTGAGTGGCAAATTCCCGAATCACATCCGGATCGTGAATGTCCCGGCGCTGGGCGGTCACCGACATCAGCAGGTGCTGGCGCACCAGCCAGGACACCAGCCGGGCATCGGATTTGTCCAGGCCGTGAGCCAGACAAAATTCCAGTGCATCGTCAGCTCCCAGGGTGGAATGATCTCCCCCCCGGCCTTTGGCAATATCATGAAACAGGCCTGCCAGCAGCAGCAGCTCGGGCTTGCGTAACCGGGTGCAGATGTCGTAACACAGCGGGTGCCGGCGCTGGTTGCCGGGCTGACGAAAGCGGTCGATATTTTTTAATACTCTGTGAGTATGCTCGTCTACCGGATAGGCGTGGAACATGTCGAACTGCATTTGCCCGACAATCTTGCTCCATTGTGGAAAATAAGCCGCCAGTATTCCATAGCGGTGCATCAGGGTCAGCGCCAGCCGGCCACTGCCCTGATGGCGCAGTAACATCATAAACAGCCGCCGGCAGTCGGCCCGCTCGCATAAATAAAACTGTTGAGTGCGCCGGGCTTCGCGCAGCTCCCGCAGTGTGCTGGAATAAATGCCGGTAATTTGCGGGCAGGCGGCAATCTGATAAAACAGCCGCAAAATAGCCGCCGGCTCACGTGTAAGCAGGGTAGAGTCTGCCAGATCAATCAGCCGTCCGCGCAGGCGAAACTCAGGAGTAAGGGTTTTCACATCCATGGCAATGTGGCCGAGAATGGCTTCATCAAACAGCTGCAACAGCAGTTCGTTCAGCTCCGCCACCCGGCGAATGGTCTGGTAATAGCGTTTCATCATGCATTCGATGGGCTGATTACCTTCGCCGGCATAGCCCAGCGCCGTGGCCACCGCTCTTTGCCGGTCAAACAGCAAACGGTTATCAGCCCGTCCGGTGACGGTATGCAGGGCAAAGCGCAGCTTCCATAAAAAATTCTGGCAGTCCTGCAGTTCACCAAACTCAGCTTCGCTGAGAAAACCATGGCTGGCCATTTCTCCCAGCGTGCTGGTACCAAAGTGGCGACGGGCCACCCAGTTGATGGTTTGAATGTCGCGCAGGCCGCCGGGGCTGTTTTTTATATCCGGCTCCAGTTTATAGCTGCTGTCGTGAAATTGCTGGTGGCGCTGTGCCTGTTCATCACGCTTGGCTTCAAAAAAGGCCTGGCTGGGCCAGAAGTGATCCGGTGCCGTGGCTCGAGTGAGATCAGCAAAGGTGTCATAACAGCCGGTGATCAGCCTGGCTTCAATCAGATTGGTGGCCACGGTAATATCGTGCTCACCCTGAGCCACACACTCGGCCACGGTGCGCACGCTGTGACCTACCTCAAGATGCAGATCCCACAGTTGAGTCACAAAGCGGCCAATGGCGTCATTCAGAGGTTCATTATGCTGATACCGGCTCAGGATCAGCAGATCAATATCGGAGCAAGGGTGCAGCTCGCCCCGGCCGTAGCCGCCCACCGCCACCAGCGCCAGGTTGTCCTGCTGAGCCAGACCATGGCGTGTCCACAGGCCGGTGAGCAGCTGATCCATATGCTGGGAGCGCAGGGAAACCAGCTCATTGATGTCGTCACCGGCCTCAAAGCGCTGTTCCAGCCAGGTTTGCAGGCGAGCCAGCATGTCTTTGCAGCGGGTAATGGTCAGCTCATCGGGAGAGAGCAGGGCAGGGGCGAGCAGATTAGGTTCCATGATGCCGGGTCCGCGTTATGTGTCAGCCTTTAACTTAACAAAGCCGGTGGACCGGGCAAAGCCGCAGAAACTCTGGCACACTGAAATCATGACTGAGCGGGAGCGACATAATGGCAAATATGCAGGCACAGCTGCCACACTGGTTGCAGCGTTTCACCGGGTCACACTGGCTGCTGCCGGTGGTGTTCGTGGCGTCCATGCTGGAAGCGGTGATAGTTCCGATTCCTCTTGAGCTGTTATTGATTCCTTTATTTCTGATTGAACAAAAGCGCCTGTGGGCACTGGCTGCCGCCGCCCTGCTGGGATGCCTGGCGGGCGCATTGGCCGGTTATGGGCTGGGGGGCTGGCTGTTCGACAGTCTGGGCCAGCAGCTATTACAGCTGACCGGCGGCCAGGATGCGCTTGACCGTTTTACTCAGGAGCTGAAGCAGGACGGCTTTATGGCCATTGTCATGGTGGGGATAACGCCAGTCCCCTTTCAGGTGGCCATGCTGGCAGCCGGCGCGGCCGGCTATTCCCTCTGGCTGTTTATACTGGCTTCAGCCATCGGCCGTGGAATTCGTTATTTCGGACTGGCACTGCTGGTGCGTCTGACCGGAGAGAAGGCGCTGCAACTGTGGCAGCAGCATGCCAGAAAGCTGGGTTTTGCCCTGCTCGGGCTGGCGGTGCTGGGTTATGGTCTGAGCCACTGGCTGAATGCCTGAATGAAGAAGGGGCACAAAATGTGCCCCTTGCTTACTGGAATGATGTGTCATTCCCGTGCTTGTTATGCAGGCTGACCATCGGGCACTATGCTCACTGCATGATTACCCTTGGGGCCTTTTTGTATTTCGTATCGAACGACCTGGCCCGCCTTCAGGGTTCGGTATCCGTCCATCTGAATGGTGGAAAAATGAGCAAATACATCTTCGCCACCCTCAGCCGGGCAGATAAAACCAAATCCTTTGGCGTTGTTAAACCACTTAACCGTTCCGGTTGTCATACTGTGCATCCTTTTACTCAAACATCCTAAACAACATTGAGAAAATGGCAGTGGCCAATTATAACTACAGCGCTTTTTCGCCGGATGCGGCCACACAGAAGCTTCAAATGAAGCTTAACTGACTGCCAGATATCCACTCTAGAGCAACCGGGACGGGAGTCAAGTGCTGCATGAGTGAACAACCGATCGGCAACGCAAAATGCAATGCCTTACAGGCCTTGTGGTTGACAGGCCCGGTACAGGCGGTAGGGTGGGATCAACACCACGAAAAAGCGACCTTTACGCTGCTTCGGTAGCAGGATTCAATCCCGTGATTTAGAGTAATGATATGGGCAGGAGAACACAGCATACCCTTGATGACAAACTGAAAGAGGCGGAAGAAACAGCGCTGCAACCCCCTCCTATGTATAAAGTCATCCTGAACAATGACGACTACACACCCATGGATTTTGTTGTAGAAGTGCTGCAGACATTTTTTTCCATGGACATGGACAGAGCCACCGAGGTGATGTTGTCGGTGCACTATCAGGGCAAAGGGGTATGCGGAGAATTTACCGCAGAGATTGCAGAAACCAAGGTTGCACAAGTGAACAAGTTTGCCCGGACGCACGAACATCCGCTGTTGTGCACCATGGAGCAGGCGTAAAAATAATCCCTTGGGCGGGATTATCGAGGTTTTTTAGGGGAGGTGCCTATGTTGAACAAAGATCTTGAGAGCACACTGAACGATGCCTTCAACGAAGCCCGTCGCTCTCGCCACGAGTTCATGACGATGGAGCACCTGTTGCTGGCCCTGCTTGAGAATCCGGCCGCCAAAGAGGCTTTAATGGCCTGTGGTGCCGATCTGGAACAGCTGCGTCGTGAGACTCACAGCTTTATCGAGCAGACCACGCCGCTCATTCCGGTGGGTGATGATGAAATCGAAACGCAGCCCACGCTTGGATTCCAGCGAGTACTTCAGCGGGCCGTGTTCCATGTTCAGTCTTCCGGTAATGCCGAGGTCACCGGTGCCAATGTGCTGGTGGCCATTTTCAGTGAACAGGAGTCTCAGGCAGCCTACCTGCTGAAGAAAGTCGGTGTGGGCCGGCTGGATGTGGTTAACTTTTTGTCTCACGGCATTCGCAAAGACGGCGAGCAGGAAGACGCCTCTTCCTCACAGCATGAAGAGCAAAGCGAAGAAGGTAACAGCAACCAGACCGAAGGCTTTGTCATTAATCTGAACCAGTGGGTAAAAGATGGCCGCGTCGATCCGCTGATTGGCCGGGATCAGGAAGTGAACCGGACGATTCAGGTGCTGTGTCGCCGGCGTAAGAATAACCCCCTGCTGGTGGGTGAGGCCGGGGTGGGGAAAACCGCCATTGCCGAAGGCCTGGCCTATCGGATTGTGCATGATGATGTGCCGGAAATTATTGCCGGCAGCACTATCTATTCTCTCGATATGGGCGCTTTGCTGGCAGGCACCAAGTACCGCGGTGATTTCGAAAAGCGTTTCAAGGCGGTGCTCAAGCAGTTTGAAAAGCAAAAAGGGGCCATTCTGTTTATTGACGAGATCCACACCATTATTGGTGCCGGGGCTGCGTCTGGCGGTCAGCTCGATGCCGCCAACCTGCTCAAGCCGCTGCTCTCGGGCGGGCAAATCCGTTGTGTCGGCTCGACCACCTATCAGGAATACAGCCAGATTTTTGAAAAAGATCGAGCCCTGGCGCGGCGTTTTCAGAAAATCGATATTCTGGAGCCCTCGGTAGAGGATACCGCCAAGATACTGCAGGGGCTGAAAAGCCGCTATGAGTCACACCATGATGTGCGCTACACCAGCAAGGCGCTGCGGGCGGCGGCGGAGCTGTCGGCCAAATACATCAACGATCGTCACCTGCCCGACAAGGCCATTGACGTCATTGATGAGGCCGGTGCGCAAATTCGTATGTTGCCACCCTCAAAGCGGAAAAAGACCATAGGGGTAGGCGACATTGAAGCCATTGTGGCTAAAATTGCCCGTATTCCGGAGAAGTCGGTGTCCAGCTCCGACAAGGAAAACCTCAAGAACCTGGAGCCAAACCTGAAAATGGTAGTGTTTGGTCAGGACAAGGCCATTTCGGTGCTGACCGATGCCATTCGCCTTACCCGTGCCGGTCTTGGCAATGAGAAGCGGCCTATTGGCTCTTTCCTGTTTGCCGGCCCCACCGGTGTGGGCAAAACCGAGGTGACCCAGCAGCTGGCGCGTATTCTCGGCATTGAGCTTATTCGCTTTGATATGTCGGAATACATGGAGGCTCATACCGTGTCCCGTCTTATCGGCGCGCCTCCCGGTTATGTGGGCTTTGATCAGGGAGGTCTGCTGACCGATGCGGTGATCAAACATCCTCATGCGGTGCTGCTGCTCGATGAAATCGAAAAGGCGCATCCTGATGTGTTCAATATTCTGCTGCAGGTCATGGACAACGGTACCCTGACGGACAACAACGGCCGTAAGGCGGATTTTCGCAACGTTATTCTGGTGATGACCACCAATGCCGGCGTACAGGAAACCGTACGCAAGTCTATTGGCTTTCAGCAGCAGGATCACAGCCATGATGCCATGAGCGAAATAAACCGCACCTTTGCGCCCGAATTCCGCAACCGGCTCGACCATATCATCTGGTTCAATCACCTTGATATCGATATTATTCATCGGGTGGTGGACAAGTTTATTGTGGAGCTGCAGGCCCAGCTGGATGCGAAAGGAGTGTCGCTTGAGGTGAGTGAACCTGCCCGTCACTGGCTGGCGGAAAAAGGTTACGACAAGTCGATGGGCGCGCGCCCCATGGGCAGAGTGATTCAGGAGCAGCTGAAAAAGCCGCTGGCCAACGAGCTGCTGTTTGGTGAGCTTGTCGGCGGTGGCTCGGTGCGGGTCAGTCTGAAAGATGACGAATTGCACTTTGAGTTCCAGTCGGAGGCGTCCATGGCCTGATGGCATCACGCCTGAATACAGCAATAATGCCCGGAGCCCGCAAGGCACCGGGCATTTTTTTATTGATACGGCAAAATAAAACAGGTGCCTTGCTTTCAGCCGTGCGGCAAGCACGGCCTACAACAAAACCAAGGGTATCAAGCCTGTTGGCTTAACCTGATGGAGGGGGTTTAGCGGGAGCGGAAGACGATGCGGCCCTTGGACAGGTCGTAGGGGGTCAGCTGAACAGTAACCTTGTCACCGGTCAGGATGCGAATGTAGTTTTTACGCATTTTTCCGGAGATATGAGCGGTGACCACATGGCCGTTTTCCAACTCTACGCGGAACATGGTGTTGGGCAGGGTTTCCAGAATGGTACCCTGCATTTCAATACTGTCTTCTTTAGCCATTGAATCCTCTTGTTAACGCAGGCAATAAAAACGGCTGCGATCATGCCGGATTTCGCCTGCAGTGTAAAGATTAGGCTCCGTCTTTCATGATGTGCCATTGGCCCTTTATCAGCCGCTGATGGGGCCGGAATTGTTGCTTGTAATTCATTTTGCGGCAGTCATCGACCTGATAGCCCAGATACAGCCAGTGTTTACCGAGTGTCCGCGCCAGTTTTATCTGGTTGAGAATGGCATAAATGCCCAGGGATCTGTGCTCTTCGGCGGGATCATAAAAGGTATACATGGCGCTGAGGGAGTCGTTCAGCGAGTCGGTCACTGCCACTGCAATCAGACGGCTTTCAGCATAAAACTCAAGAAACAGAGGGGTCAGCCAGTGGCACAGTAAAAAACCGTCATATTGCTGCCGGCTGGCGGGATACATGGCCCCGTCTTGATGGCGTTGTTCAATATAATACTGATAAAGCTCGAAATATTCCGGTTTATCAGTATCACTCACCACCATGGTCAGATCCCGGTTATTGCGCAAAATGCGCTTCTGGCTGCGGCTGGGCACAAAGTCGTTAACCGGAATACGCAATGATTCACAGGCCTGACAGGCCTGACAGCGCGGCCGGTATATATCGCTACCGCTGCGGCGAAACCCTGCCGTCAGCAGTTGCTCATAGCCTTCGGGGCAGAGCAGCTCGCGGTCCAGCAGCACCAGCAGCTGCTCCAGCCGGCCGGGCAGATAACTGCAGGGATGCCTGGGGGTCAGACCGACCTTTAAATTTACTTCCCTCATAGACTCAGCTCTTGCGATTGCCAGCACAGGGCAGAAACGGATTGGGTTTGCAGCTCTCTGAGTTTATGCAGAAAGCGTGATCTGGGCCAGCTTTTCACTCCCAGGCTTTGCAGGTGCGGATTGGGTAACTGACAGTCAATCAGTGCGCCGCCGTAGTGAGCAAAGTGCCGGCACAGGGCCAGCATGGCCAGCTTGGAGCCGTTGCTGACCAGGTGAAACATGGATTCACCACAAAACAGCCGGCCCAGGCCGATGCCGTAGAGCCCGGCCACCAGCCGCTGCTCGTCCCATACTTCAATGGAATGGGCATGCCCCTGATGGTGCAGCCGGCAATAATTGTGCTCAATGTCGGGGGTGATCCAGGTGCCCGGGCCGTCTTCCCGTAGCTCACGGCAGTGGCGAATGACAGCCTCAAAAGCGTGGTTGACGGTCAGCCGGTAGCGCTGCTTGCGGGCCAGCCTGGCCAGGCTACGGCTGACATAAAGGGCGTCCGGTGAGATCACGGCACGGGGATCCGGTGACCACCACAACGGCGGCTGAGATTGATCATACCAGGGGAAAATGCCCATGCGATAGGCCAGCAGCAAACGCTCGGGGCGCAGGTCGCCCCCCACTGCCAGCAGCCCGTCGGGCTCCTTCAGGGCTGTAGCCGGATCAGGAAACCAGAGTGTTTCATTCAGTTGGGTCAGGTACATAACAGTGACTCACTCGGACAATTTCTGCCAGTCTTCACCGGTTTGCTGCTCAATATAGTCACGAATAAACTGCCTTACCTTCTGGGACGGCGTCACGTCTTCTTCGGCACACAGGCGCTCAAACAGCGCCTTCTTGCGCGGGTCTATCAGCAGGGTCAGGCGGGCGGTACGTTGCTCCATAAAAACCTCCGGTGCATATCACATGTTAATCATATTACCATTGAATGCATTTATGATGAGAATACAATCAATGTCTGTTCATGCCTTCATCCACCGTGGAGCCAGCCATGTCTCATCGTGCTCATCTGTTTTCCCTGCGTCCCGGTCACGCTCTGATCGAAGCCTGCCGGCATGAGCCTTATGGCCGCAAACATCTGCTTAAGGATGTGCTGGCAGGGATAACGGTGGGTATTATTGCCATTCCGCTGGCCATGGCGCTGGCTATTGCCAGCGGTGTGGCCCCCCAGTACGGGCTTTATACCGCCATCATCGGCGGCTTTGTGATTGCGCTGACCGGTGGCTCCAGGTTGAGTATTTCCGGCCCCACGGCAGCCTTTGTGGTCATCCTTTACCCCATTGCGCAACATTACGGTCTGGGTGGTCTGCTGTTGGCTACCCTGATGGCCGGTGGCTTACTGGTACTGATGGCGCTGCTGCGGCTGGGCCGTCTGGTTGAATATATTCCCGAGCCGGTAACCCTGGGTTTTACCGCCGGGATTGCGGTAGTGATAGCAGGGTTGCAGCTGAAGGACTTTTTTGGCCTCGCGGCCACCGGATTGCCCGAGGCCTTTGTACCGCGACTGCTGGCGCTGGCCGGGCATCTGCCGGCGCTGCACTGGCCCAGCCTGCTGGTAGCCGGACTGACTCTGGTCATCATGCTGCTCTGGCCCCGGCTGAAAACCGGGGTGCCGCCCCATCTGCCGGCGGTATTGCTGGCCAGTCTGCTGGCGATGTTACTGAACCAGCAGGGACTTGGTATTGATACCATCAGTAGCCGGTTCAGTTATTTATTACCCGACGGCAGCTCAGGCGCGGGCATACCTCCGGTGCTGCCGGCCTTTACCTGGCCCTGGCTGCAGCCGGGGCCTGATGGCAGTCCGGTGGGCCTCAGTGTTCAGCTGTTGCGGGATCTGCTGCCAGGTGCCTTTGCCATTGCCATGCTGGGAGCGATAGAGTCGTTGCTGTGTGCCGTGGTGCTGGACGGCATGACCGGCAAGCGCCACAGTGCCAACAGTGAGCTGCTGGGGCAGGGCATAGGCAACCTGATAGCACCGTTTTTTGGTGGCATTCCTGCTACTGCTGCCATTGCCCGCTCGGCGGCCAACGTTCGCGCCGGTGGTGTCTCGCCGGTGGCGGCCATGGTACATGCGCTGGTGGTACTGGCGGGGCTGGTCTTGCTGTCGGGGCTGCTGGCCTGGCTGCCCATGCCGGCCATGGCGGCACTGTTGCTGGTAGTGGCCTGGAACATGAGTGAAGCGCCCAAGGCCGTGCATTTGTTCAAGACAGCGCCGAAGGGCGACTTGCTGGTGTTTCTTACCTGTTTTTCCCTGACCATTGTCTTTGACATGGTGATTGCCATTACGGCCGGTATTCTGATGGCCATGGTGTTATTTGTGAAAAACATCGCTGATATGACCCGTATCGTAAATATTACCCAGCATGAAAGAATGGTGCCGGCTGCCTTGCCTGCGGGCTGGGAGGTTTACAAAATTAACGGCCCGCTGTTTTTTGCCGCTGCCGATCGCGTGTTCAGCGAGCTGACGCTGCTGGTGAAGGAATGCCGGGGTGTGGTGTTGTATATGGATGCGGTACCGGTACTGGATGCCGGCGGTCTGTCGGCGCTGAATCGTTTTATTGACGTCTGCCGGAAACAGGGGACGGAAGTAGTGATTGCGGATTTACAGTTTCAGCCGCTGAAAACCATGGCCCGCTCCGGCATGACGCCGATAGAGCACAGCCTGAGTTTTCATTCCACACTAAAGGAAGCGCTGAATTACGTACGGCCTGGCAACACAGCCGTGGCGTAAACATCAATAAAAACGGCGCTGTGAGTACAGCGCCGTTTTGTTCGTATGAAGCGGCAGTGGATATTACCCTTACAGGTAGGTTGGGACGAGTCCCAACATTCCGGCAGACGGCGAAAATGTTGTGAATTTGCTACGCTCATCGCCAACCTACGCAGCTTCCAGCTTTACTGTTGGGCGTCCAGATAGCGTTCGGCGTCCAGGGCGGCCATGCAGCCGGTGCCGGCAGAAGTGATGGCCTGACGATAAACGTGATCCATTACATCACCGGCGGCAAACACGCCTTCAATGCTGGTTTGGGTGGCGTTGCCGTGCAGACCGGACTGTACCTTGAGGTAGCCGTTTTCCATCTCCAGCTGCCCGGCAAAAATGCCGGTGTTGGGCTGATGGCCAATAGCAATAAAGACGCCGGCCACCGCCAGTTCTTCGGTGGCATCGGACTGAGTGTCTTTCAGGCGCACGCCGGTGACGCCCATGTCGTCGCCCAGCACTTCGTCCAGGGTGCGGTCGGTATGCAGAATAATGTTACCGTTGGCCACCTTGTCCATCAGCCGGTCGATCAGAATCTTCTCGGAACGGAACTGATCACGACGGTGAATAAGGTGCACCTCGGACGCAATGTTGGACAGATACAGGGCTTCTTCCACGGCGGTGTTGCCGCCGCCCACCACCGCGACTTTCTGGTTGCGGTAGAAAAAGCCGTCACAGGTCGCACAGGCCGACACGCCCCGGCCCTGAAATGCTTCTTCCGAAGGCAGTCCCAGATATTTGGCAGAGGCGCCGGTGGCAATGATCAGCGCATCACAGGTGTACTCACCACTGTCACCTTTCAGACGGAAGGGGCGCTGGGTCAGCTCCACGCTGTTAATGTGGTCAAACACGATTTCTGTTTCAAAACGTTCGGCATGTTCTTTCATACGCTCCATCAATGCCGGACCTGTCAGGCCTTCGGCATCACCGGGCCAGTTTTCTACCTCTGTAGTAGTGGTCAGCTGGCCACCTTGCTGAATACCGGTAACCAGCACCGGGCTCAGGTTGGCCCGGGCGGCATAAACGGCAGCGGTATAGCCGGCAGGGCCTGAGCCCAGAATAAGCAGTTTGGCGTGTTTGGCTTGACTCATGATTTCTCCAACCAGTGGCAAATGGGCGATAATTTTGGTTAACGATTGTAGGGGATTGAGAAAGGGGAATAAAGAACTGCAACCGTCTTTGCCGGCCTGCTGAATGTAAAATCATGACGGCAGCAAGTATAACGAATAGTTATGCAATATAACTTCATTATATTGGAATCTTATTTCAATTCTGGTTCAGGCCGGACAATATGCTGTATATCAAGGCCAATACACGCACTCTGGCGGTGTGCGCACCATAGGTGTGGCGCTATTTCAGCAGTATCCATGGCTTTCTCTGAGCCGGGTATTCGGTTGTCTGATTCAGGCTAAATCCCTGCCGCCTTCACCTAAAGTTATAATTTGACGCTTTTTTGTCGTTCCAGACAAACACTTGTGCTACCGGTTTCCTTTTTATCATGTTAAGCTTCTGTTCATTGCATTTTGTATATGTAATCAATAATTTCAGATTTTTATTTTAGTAAGGCGGTATGCCGTTTTTCACGGCTGTGACAGCGGTAACCGTTACACCTTCTGAGTTTGCACTCGAGTGGTGCCGATGCAGAAGAAGCCCAGAATCCAAAGTGGAATGTACCTAAAATGAGCCAAAGGATGGATGAAGTGTTGGATGCGAACAACCGCCCCTTAAAGGAACTCGACCGGATTGACCGCAACATACTTAACGAACTGCAGCAAGATGGCCGCATCTCCAATGTGGAGTTGTCCAAGCGCGTTGGACTGAGCCCTACTCCTTGTCTGGAGCGAGTGCGCCGGCTGGAGCGTCAGGGATACATTGAAGGCTATACCGCCATTCTTAACCCGCAGTTTCTTGATGCATCACTGCTGGTATTCGTGGAAATTACCCTGAACCGCGGCACACCCGATGTGTTTGACGAGTTCAATGACGCCGTGCAGAAGCTGGAAGAAATTCAGGAGTGTCACCTGGTATCCGGTGACTTTGACTACCTGCTGAAAACCCGGGTGGCCGATATGTCTGCCTACCGCAAGTTACTGGGGGAAACCCTGCTGCGTTTGCCCGGGGTGAATGACACCCGCACCTATGTGGTGATGGAAGAGGTGAAGCAGAGCAACCGGCTGGTAATCAATACCCGTTAAGCTGTGCTAAAGTATGCCGCTCTGGTATTTTGATGCCGGCGGGACGGGAAGATTATCATTCAGCGAGCGGCCCCGGCCGCTCGTTTGTCGTTGTATTAACCATGGTGACGACTTTTTCCGTCGCATTCCCCTGATATTCTGAGCACAATCATCACAACGAGGAGCGGACGTTTGGCGGAGAAAAAGCTGTTTACTCCCATGTCTGGTTTGCAGCGTCTTTTTGAGGCTGGGCTGATAGCCATCATTCTACTGGCCGTATTTATGATGCTGTCACTGGTTTCCTATCACCCGTCGGATCCGGGCTGGTCACAGACTGCCCGTGGCGCAGACATCAGTAACGCAGCCGGCCCTGCGGGGGCCTGGCTGGCCGACATTCTGCAGTTTGTATTCGGGTTCTCAGCCTATCTGCTGCCACCCTTTATGGTGTTTGTTGGCTGGATTACCCTGTGGCGGCCCAAGGGGCTGATCGACATCTGCTACCTGACCCTGAGCCTGCGTATCATCGGCTTTTTAATGGTGTTGCTCAGTTTGCTGGCGCTGGCCAGCATGAACATAGGTGACATCTATTATTTTTCAGCGGGTGGCCTGATAGGTGACATGCTGGCCGGTACCCTGAGTCCGGTATTTGGTACCCTGGGGACCACTCTGGTGTTGCTCTGTTGTCTGGCCACCGGCATTACTTTTTTTACCGGCTGGTCCTGGCTGCTGATTGTAGAGCGTCTGGGAGCCATGGTAATGGAAGCCCCCAACTGGCTGTCGACCTTGCCGGCACGCATCGCCGACTGGCAAACCCGCCGTCAGGGCGATGATGCGCCGGTGCCGGCCGCCGCAGTGCCTGCAGCTGCTCAGCCCCGTGATCCGGACGCTGCCAGGGCCGGCTTCAGTGGCTGGCAGCGCTTTCGTGAGCGCCTCGGCAAGCAGGACAGTGACAAGCATGATGACAATGAAGCCGGGCAGGATGATCCGCTGCTGGCTCCCATGCCTGAACCTTCCGCACGGCGCACTCTTATCAGTAAAAAAACGCCACCGCAGCGCCGGGAGCCGGTACTGCAGATGGCTGATGACGATGACAGCGAGCTGCCACTGGCCACGCTGGCCGAGAGCAACGGCTGGATGGATGATGACGACGATGACGAACTGGATTTGCCCTGGGCCGGTGAGGAAGACACACCAGCACCGGTTGCACAAAAGCCCGCCGCGGCACCGGCACCGGTATCCAGGCCCCGCAACAGTGAACTGACGACTTTGCCGGATGTGACGCTGCTGGATCCGCCCAAGCCACGTCAGCATGAAGTGAGTGAAGAAGAGCTGGAGCGCATTGCCCGGCTGGTGGAAGCCAAACTGGCTGACTATAACGTGCAGGCTAATGTGGTGGGCGTGTATCCGGGGCCTGTGATCACCCGCTTTGAACTGGATCTGGCCCCCGGAGTCAAGGTCAGCAAAATTACCAACCTGGCCCGGGATCTGGCCCGCTCCCTGTCTGCCATCAGCGTGCGGGTGGTGGAAGTGATCCCCGGCAAGCCTTATGTGGGACTGGAGCTGCCCAATACCCGCCGTGAAACCGTCTATTTGCGGGAGGTGATTGACAGCGACCTGTTTCACAGCAGTAAGCACCCGCTTACCATGGTGCTGGGGCAGGACATAGCCGGCGATCCTGTGGTGGTGAATCTGGCCAAAATGCCTCACGTGCTGGTGGCCGGTACCACCGGCTCGGGCAAGTCGGTGGGGGTGAACGTCATGATACTGTCCATGCTGTTCAAGGCCACGCCGGAAGAAGTGCGTTTTATCATGATCGACCCCAAAATGCTGGAGCTGTCGGTGTATGAGGGTATTCCCCATCTGCTTACCGAAGTGGTCACCGACATGAAGGAAGCGGCCAATGCCCTGCGTTGGTGCGTGGGCGAGATGGAACGCCGCTACAAGCTGATGTCGGCCATGGGAGTGCGTAACCTCAAGGGCTTCAACACCAAGGTACAGGACGCCATTGATGCCGGAGAACCTTTGCGGGATCCGCTGTGGCAGCCCACTCAGTCCATGGACACTTATCCGCCAGCGCTGGAAAAGCTGCCCCATATTGTGGTGGTGATCGACGAATTTGCCGACATGATGATGATAGTGGGCAAAAAGGTGGAAGAGCTGATTGCCCGTATCGCCCAGAAGGCCCGGGCGGCCGGTATTCATCTGGTGCTGGCCACTCAGCGCCCGTCGGTGGATGTGATCACCGGTCTTATCAAGGCCAACATACCCACCCGTATGTCTTTCCAGGTGTCGAGCAAAATCGATTCCCGCACCATTCTCGATCAGCAGGGGGCCGAATCCTTGCTGGGCATGGGGGATATGCTTTATTTACCGGCCGGCGACAGCAACCCCACTCGTGTGCATGGGGCCTTTGTGGATGACCATGAGGTACACAAGGTGGTGGCGGCCTGGAAGGAGCGGGGCGAGCCGGATTATATTGAAGATATTCTTAACGGCGATGTGGGGGCCGACGGCCTTCTGCCCGGTGAAGCGCCGGAAGGCGGTGATGGCGAACTGGACGAGTTATTTGATCATGCGGTGGCTTTTGTCGCTGAGACGCGCCGCGGCTCTACCTCCAGTGTGCAGCGCAAGTTCAAGATAGGCTATAACAGGGCTGCCCGCATTATCGAGCAGATGGAAGCCCAGGGCATTGTCAGCCCGGCGGGCAGCAACGGCCAACGAGAAGTGCTGGCACCACCGCCGGCCAGGGGATAACCAATGAAAAAAGTAATAATGGCAGGAATGATGCTGTGGTCTGCCAGCACTCAGGTGCTGGCAGACGCAGCGACGGATCTGCAACAGAAGCTGTCGGCGCTGGGGCGTTTTTCTGCCGATTTTACTCAGCAGGTCTACGATGAAAGCGGTGAGCCCATGCAGACCGCCGAGGGCAGCATGCAGCTGGCGCGGCCGGACCGCTTTCGCTGGCACACCACCTCGCCCGACGAGAGCCTGATTGTGTCTGACGGCACCGATGTGTGGATGTACGACCCCTTTGTGGAGCAGGTGAGCATAGTGCCTTTGGAGCAGGCGGTGCAGAATACGCCGTTTTTGCTGATCTCCGGTGGTGATAAGGCCCGCTGGCAGAACTATCGCATCAGCGAGCAGAATGACACTTATGTGGTGACCAGCAAGGATCCGGCGGAGCTTATTCAGCGCTTTACGCTGCGCTTTGATAATCAGGGCCGGCTGGCGCGTTTTACCGTGGTGGAGTCCGGCGGCCAGCGTAGCGAATTTACCCTGAGTGAATTTAATACCAGCCCTGAGCTTGCCGCCAACGCCTTTCGTTTTACCCCGCCGGCGGGCGTTATGGTGGACGATCAGCGCTGAGGTGGCATGAGCCCGGCATGCAAAGCGACAGCGGGGTTGCGCTACGCCGACACGCTTCAAGCCCCTCCATGGGACGCTCGGCAAATGCCTTCCCTGGCATTTGACGGTCGGCTTCGGCAATCCCCGCTGCCGCTTCGTGTCGCCGACGAAAGCGCATTATGCAGCAAACGGCACTTTGTTTTATGTGGATGAAATACCATGAGTACCCTGAGTCTGGACTTTGAGCAGGACGACTTTCGGCCGCTGGCGGCACGGATGCGTCCGGTGCGCATTGAACAATATCTGGGCCAGCAGCACATTCTGGGGCCGGGCAAGCCCCTGCGCCGGGCGCTTGAAAGCGGTCACTGTCATTCCATGATTTTGTGGGGGCCGCCGGGTACAGGTAAAACCACGCTGGCGGAGCTGGTGGCCCACTACTGCGATGCCCAGGTGGAGCGGGTCTCGGCGGTGACCTCGGGGGTGAAGGACATTCGCGCCGCCATCGAGCGCGCCCGGGAGTACAAGCTGGCGGGCCGGCGTACTATTTTGTTTGTGGACGAGGTGCACCGCTTCAACAAGTCTCAGCAGGATGCTTTTCTGCCCCATATTGAAGACGGCACCGTCACCTTTATTGGTGCCACCACCGAAAACCCTTCTTTTGAACTGAACAATGCATTGCTGTCCCGGGCCCGGGTCTACTTGCTCAAGCGTCTGGAAACCGCCGATGTGGAAGCCATGATCGAGCAGGCGCTGAACGATGAACGCGGTCTGGCGGGACAGGGTATCAAGCTTGCCGACGGCGTTCAGCGGGCACTGGCAGAGCTGGTGGACGGCGACGGCCGCAAGGCGCTCAACTATCTGGAGCTGCTGGCGGACATGGCCGGGGAGCACAACGGTGAGCGCTGTATCGACAAGGCATTGCTGGCGGAAGTGACCGGCGAGCGTCTGGCCCGGTTCGATAATCAGGGCGACCTGTATTACGATCTGATCTCCGCCATTCACAAGTCCATTCGTGGCTCTAATCCCGATGCGGGTCTGTACTGGTATGCCCGCATGATCACGGCTGGCTGCGATCCGCTTTATATTGCCCGCCGGCTGCTGGCCATTGCTTCGGAAGATGTCGGCCTGGCCGATCCCAAGGCCATGGAGGTGGCGCTGGCGGCCTGGGACTGCTTTACCCGGGTGGGGCCGGCAGAAGGGGAGCGGGCCATTGCCCAGGCCATTGTTTATCTGGCCTGTGCGCCCAAGAGTAACGCCCTTTACACCGCCTGGAAGGCGGCGCTGCAGGATGCCCGCGAGCTGCCCGATTTTGAGGTGCCGGTGCATTTACGCAACGCCCCCACCAAACTGATGAAAGCGCTGGGCCATGGTGCCGAATACCGCTATGCCCATAACGAGCCGGGTGCTTATGCCGCCGGCGAAACCTATCTGCCCGAAGCCATGATGGGGCGGCGCTATTATATGCCCAACGAGCGGGGCTTTGAGCAGAAAATTCAGGCCAAGCTCGATTACCTCAGCCAGCTTGACCAACAGGCCAAAGGTGGTTCCTGAACAAAGCAGCTGCGCTCAGGATCTGCGTTCTTGGCCCGTTGCGGCCGATGCTGATAAACTGTAGCAGAACTCATTTAACCCCTTTGGCGTGCAAACGCATCACACGAATTTAAGGTAACTCATGCTGGATCCCAAATATCTGCGCGGCGATATCGACGACACGGCGGCGCGGCTGGCAAGCCGTGGTTTCACCCTTGATACGGCCCTGTTCAACCGGCTGGAAGAGCAGCGTAAAACCCTGCAGGCCCGCACTCAGGAGCTGCAGGCGGAGCGCAACGCCCGCTCCAAGGCCATTGGTCAGGCGGCCCGTAACGGCGAAGACATAGTGCCTCTGAAAGCCGCCGTGACTGCCATCAACGACGAGCTCGACAGCTGCAAGGTCACCCTGGATGAGCTGCTGAACGAGATTCAGGACTTTTGTGCCGCCATTCCCAACCTGCCTCACGAGTCGGTGCCGGTGGGCAAGAACGAAGACGACAACGTTACCGTGCGCAGCTGGGGCGAGCCCACACAACTGGGTTTTGAGCCCAAGGATCATGTGGCGCTGGGCGAAGCCCTGGCGGGGATTGATTTTGAAGGCGCGGTAAAACTGTCGGGCTCGCGCTTTGTGATTATGCAGGGCCAGATAGCCCGCATGCACCGTGCACTGGCCCAGTTTATGCTGGATCTGCATACCACAGAGCATGGTTACACCGAATGTTATGTACCTTATCTGGTCAATAGTGACAGCCTCTATGGCACCGGCCAGCTGCCCAAATTCTCGGCAGATCTGTTCCACACCGCCATTGAAGGCGAGGGCGATGACGAGGGCAAGGTACGCCGTTTCTCGCTGATCCCCACGTCTGAAGTGCCGCTGACCAATATGGCCCGCAACGAGATCTTCGAGGCGGCCCAGCTGCCCATGAAGCTCACCGCTCACACCCCCTGCTTCCGCTCTGAAGCCGGCTCCTACGGCCGTGATACCCGCGGGCTTATTCGCATGCACCAGTTCGACAAGGTGGAAATGGTGCAGCTGGTGCACCCCGACACCTCATGGGATGCGCTGGAAGAAATGACCGGCCACGCCGAAAAGGTGCTGCAGCGTCTGGAGCTGCCCTATCGGGTGATGGCGCTGTGCACTGGTGATATGGGCTTTGGTGCCGCCAAAACCTACGATCTGGAAGTCTGGCTGCCGGCCCAGAACACCTACCGTGAAATTTCGTCCGTATCCAACTGTGGTGACTTTCAGGCCCGTCGCATGCAGGCACGGGTGCGTGGTGCCGACGGCAAGCCGCAGCTGCTGCACACCCTGAACGGCTCCGGCCTGGCGGTGGGCCGCACCCTGGTGGCGGTGCTGGAAAACTACCAGCAGGCAGACGGCCGCATTCGTGTGCCGGACGTGCTCAAACCCTATATGGGCGGGCTGGAGTTTATTGGCTGAGTTGGTTTTTCAGTTAACCAAGCCGGGGTCTGACCCCGGTTTTTTTATGTCTGAAAAATATAAATTCGTTTTAACTCGGTTTCTGATGATGTGATCTCACCGTGAAATGGCCGTATTGCAATGTATAAAACTGTTGGTTAACTAACCTTTGGTATCATATTTTGTTGAGTGTGTTAACGTCATGTGTATAATCCACCGGAATTTTTAACCTGGCCGGCATATACGGTTACTTATAACTTTTGTTATGAAGTATTGTGCTGTCGGTGCCTGCGTCTATCCCGATGGAGAATTTCGACATGACGTCATCCTCAACCCGCTGTGATGGTCATCAACGCCAGCAGCCAGCCCCTAACAAAGGCGGCTTCACCCGCTTTCTCGATACGGTAGAGTGGCTGGGTAACCTGTTACCCCATCCCATTACCCTGTTTGCCATCTTCTGTGCCGTCATTTTGCTGGCATCCGGTGTGGCTGGTTATTTTGAAGTGAGCGTGGCGGACCCCCGGCCGGAAGGTGCCCCGGGCCGGGCCGCCGATGGCATGATTACCGTGGTCAGTCTGCTTAACGGCGAAGGGCTGGCGCGCATTGTGGGCAGTCTGGTGAGCAACTTTACTGGTTTCGCTCCTCTTGGCACCGTGCTGGTGGCGCTGCTGGGCGTCGGTGTGGCCGAGCATTCCGGACTGCTGTCGGCAGCCATGCGGGCGCTGGTGATGAATGCTTCACGGCGTATGGTTACCGTGACCGTAGTATTTGCCGGTATTGTTTCCAATACTGCGGCTGAGCTTGGTTATGTCGTCTTGATCCCGCTGGCGGCCATGATCTTTCATTCTCTGGGGCGTCATCCTCTTGCCGGTCTGGCTGCGGCCTTTGCTGGTGTATCCGGCGGTTACAGTGCCAACCTCTTGTTGGGTACAGTCGATCCGCTGTTGTCAGGCATTACTCAAACTGCCGCTCGCATCATTGATCCTGTCTATGTGGTAGGGCCCGAAGTGAATTGGTATTTCATGTTTATCAGCACCTTTGTGATTTCCATTCTGGGTGCGCTGGTAACGGAAAAACTGGTGGAGCCCAAGCTGGGAGAGTATCGCAGTGAAGAGGCTGGGGATCTCAGTGAAAACCAGGACATGGGCAGGGTAACGTCAGCGGAAAAGCGCGCTCTCAAGGGAGCCGGTCTGGCGGCCCTGGCGGTGTGTGCTGTGCTGGCGTTGACCATAGTGCCCGAGAGCGGTGTATTACGGCATCCGGTGACCGGAGCCGTGGCCGGCTCGCCGTTCCTTAAAGGCATAGTGGTATTTATTTTTGTGTTTTTTGCCATTCCGGGCTTTGTGTACGGCCGCATGATGGGCACCATGAAAAGTGACCGGGACGTGATTGATGCCATGTCGAAAAGCATGAGCTCCATGGGCATGTACATAGTACTGGTGTTCTTTGCCGCCCAGTTTGTGGCTTTTTTCAGCTGGACTAACTTTGGTACTGTCATTGCGGTGCAGGGTGCTACTCTGCTGCAGAGCCTGGGACTGACCGGCCCTGTACTGTTGCTGTGCTTTATTGTTGTCTGTGGCTTTATCAATTTGATGATAGGCTCAGCCTCAGCTCAGTGGGCAGTAACGGCACCGATTTTTGTACCCATGCTGATGCTGGTGGGCTACTCACCGGAGGTAGTACAGGCGGCCTATCGCATTGGTGACTCCACTACCAATATCATTACCCCCATGATGAGCTACTTCGGCTTGATCATGGCAGTGGCCACCCGTTACAAGAAAGACATGGGCATAGGCACCCTGATGGCCATGATGCTGCCTTACTCCATGGTATTTATTGTGGGCTGGTCTGTGCTCTTCTATCTGTGGGTATTTGTATTTGGTCTGCCGGTAGGGCCGGGAGCGGCTACCTATTACAACGGTCTTTAACATCGTATAAAGTGCCGGATCCGGTGCGATGTGTTTCGCACCGGTGCTCATCTTTGTTCAGCGGTTAGTTTGATATTGAATGAACTTTATCCGCTTTTTCGTCGCCTTTTACCAAACGTGTTTGATAGAATGCGCGGCAATCAGGAGGGCTTCGGCACTAACATGATGGTTTGGATAGATTTTGTAATACTCGGCATTATCGGCCTGTCGGCTCTCATCAGCCTGGTCCGCGGCTTCGTCAAGGAAGCCATGTCACTCGCCACCTGGGTGGCTGCCTTTTTTATTGCCAGTCGCTTTTATGCCGACCTGGCAGTATTTCTCGATATCAAAGACCCGCTTTTTCGCAATGGGGCTGCCATTGCCATTTTGTTTGTGCTTACCCTGATCCTGGGTGCTCTGGTCAACTACATTATCGGCGAGCTGGTCACCCGCACCGGCCTGTCGGGCACTGATCGAGTGCTGGGCGTCTGTTTTGGCGCCGTGCGTGGCGTTTTTATTGTGGCCGCGCTGCTGCTGTTAACCGATACCATGACTGCTTTTTCCCACAGCCCGTGGTGGAAGGAGTCGGTACTCATTCCCGAGTTTGGCATCGTTATTCAGTGGTTTTTTAATATGCTGCAGAATTCATCCAGCTTCTTACCCCCCAAGCTATAGTAATTCGAGGAAATTTTCACATGTGTGGGATAGTCGGTATACAAGGTACGACCCCGGTCAACCAGGCGCTTTACGACGCGCTCACAGTGCTTCAGCACAGAGGACAGGATGCCGCCGGCATCGTGACCATCTCCGGTAACAACTTCCGTCAGCGCAAGGCCAATGGGCTGGTCCGGGATGTGTTTGAAGAGCGTCACATGGAGCGCCTTATCGGAAACGTCGGCATTGGTCATGTGCGCTATCCCACCGCCGGCAGCAGCAGTGTGGCTCAGGCTCAGCCTTTTTATGTGAACTCTCCCTTTGGTATTGCGCTGGCCCACAACGGCAATCTGACCAATGCCGCCGAGCTGAAGGAAGAGCAGTTCCGGGTAGCCCGACGTCATATCAACACCACCTCTGATTCTGAAGTATTGATTAACGTACTGGCTCATGAGTTGGATCAGCAGACTCAAAAGCTGCACCTGGAGCCGGAGCATGTGTTTGCTGCGGTAGCCAAAATACATGAAAAGGTTCGCGGCGCGTATGCTGCCGTTGCAGTGATCATCGGCCACGGCATGGTGGCGTTCCGCGATCCCAACGGCATTCGTCCGCTGGTACTGGGTAAACGTGATGCTGAAGACGGCAGCACCGAGTATATGGTGGCCTCGGAAAGTGTGGCGCTGGATGCGGTAGGCTTTGAGCTGGTACGCGATGTAGCGCCTGGTGAAGCGGTTTATATTACCGAGCAGAATGAGCTCTTTACCGAGCAGTGCGCCGCTGAGCCCGAGCACAACTCCTGTATTTTTGAATATGTATACTTTGCCCGCCCGGACTCCTTTATTGATAAGGTCTCTGTCTATGCTGCCCGTGTGCGTATGGGGCAGAAGCTGGGTGCCAAAATTGCCCGTGAGTGGGAAGAGCTGAACATTGATGTGGTGATTCCCATTCCGGAAACGTCCTGCGACATCGCCCTGGAAATTGCCCACAATCTTCAGCTGCCTTATCGCCAGGGTTTTGTGAAAAACCGCTATATCGGCCGTACCTTTATTATGCCCGGTCAGCAGCAGCGCCGGCAGTCGGTGCGCCGCAAGCTGAATGCCATTCCGTCGGAATTTGCCGGCAAGAATGTACTGCTGGTGGATGACTCCATCGTACGCGGCACTACCTCCGAGCAGATCATTGAAATGGCCCGGGATGCGGGAGCCAAGAAGGTGTATTTTGCTTCGGCTGCCCCGGAAATCCGTTTTCCCAACGTGTACGGCATCGATATGCCTTCCGTCAACGAGCTGATCGCTTATGGCCGTGAGTCGGATGAGATTTGCAAGCTGATTGGGGCCGACGGCCTGATTTTTCAGGATCTGGAAGACCTGGAAGATGCGGTACGTTATTTCAATCCCGAGCTGCGGCGTTTTGAAACCTCCGTGTTTACCGGCGAATACGTGACTCAGGATGTTAACCAGGAATATCTGGATGCCCTGAACGCCTTGCGTAACGACACTGCCAAACAGCAGGACTGCATCGACAACAGTCATCTGGAAATATATAACGAAGGTCAGTCCTGACCATAAGAAAGCCGGGGAGTTCCCCCGGCTTTTAATGCCATCAGCAGAGGGTCAGTGAGTATAGATGGGGCCCAGCCCCCAGCTCCATACAATGACCGAGCCCACCATAATACACACCAGCAAAACCAGCCCGCAGGTCACCACAGAGCTTGCATAGATAAAGCCCCGCTCCTCAGGAATGTGCATGATAATGGGAACGCCGGAATACAGCAGATAGACCGAGTAGGCCAGCCCGGCCAGACCCACCAGCATCAGGAATATCGGCTCGGGATAAAGTACAGCCAGCCCTGTCATAAACAGGGGGGTGGCAGTGTAGGCAGCCAGCTCCAGACTTTGGGTAAAGGTAGGACTGGCACCAAAGGTCTTGGCCATCCAGAAAGTGAGGTAGGCGAGCGCAAACACACCGGCAATTAAGGTGAAGTACATGCCCACTGACATGAACAGGGCGCTGCCCGTGGTCATCATGATGGTGTTCTGGGTGCCAAAGTGCCAGCCAATCAGGGTGGCAGAGATAAAAGTACAGACTGAAGGGATCAGGGCGATGAACGCCAGATGGGTCAGGCTGTAAGACAGGCTTTCATGGTGGTCGTCTATGGTATGCCACTCATCCTTGGGGTGGGCATACAAACCCCAGATGTGGTTCAAAATCATGGCTCTTTCCCCCAAATTCATTAAAGCCGGCTGGCTTGATAGCAGCGAGTGCAATGAGTTTGCGTTATCCCGCCTCTGATTAATTATTGGTCACGCATTGACTGGCGTCAAGTTTTTCTACGTATAAACCACAATAATCAGTTTTCGCTAATTTAAAATCCCTGCCAGCAGAGAGGATTGCTTAGGGAGCGTCAGCCTTGTCTGATAAACTGCGTGTTTTGTGGCTTTGACCCGCAATATCAGCCGTAAGTGCTGGTGACTTTATGCGGTTCATACTATGTTTTTTCATCCTTTGTCACCGTTTGAGACACATGCTCATCACCGTTATGCAACAGGCCGTTATTCTGCTGGCCATGGGCTGGGCCCTGACGCTGAATATGCGCAAGGCTCGCCATCATCCTCATTTGCAAGTGTTCACTACCGGCTTCTGGTTCGGGCTGGCTGCGCTGGTATGTATGCTGCAGCCTTTTCATGTGGCCCCCGGCGTGTTGCTGGATGCGCGCAATGGCGTGCTGTTTGTGGCAGGCCTGTTTGGTGGTCCGGTATCAGCAGGCATGGCAGCCCTGATTGCCGGTCTGTTCCGGTATGGTATTGGCGGCGACGGTGCGTTCACCGGCACGGTGAATATCGTGCTGTCGGTGCTGCTGGGGCTTGGCTTTCGCTATGGTGTGAACCGTCAGTGGCTGAAGGTTAACATTTTTCATTTGTTGCCGGTGACGCTGCTGCTGCATACCAGTACGCTGGCAGTCATCGCCAGCCTGCTCAACGTGCAGGACAGGCTGACGTTGCTTGCCTACTTGTGGCCTTTTCTCGCAGTGATGGTGCCGTTGACGGTGATTCTTGCGCTTATTCTGCAAGATGCGGCTCTCAGGCAGCAGGAGCAGGACAGGCTCAAGAGCAGCGAGTCCCGGTTACGGGCCATTACTTCCGCCTTGCCTGATTTGATGTTTGTGATAGATGAAGATGGTCGGTACCTGGAAGCCATGGCATCCAATGCGTCCCTGCTTTATCCGGTCAATGACAGTGTCATTGGCAGACGAGTACACGACTTGTTTGAGCCGGTGCAGGCAAACCGCTTTGTCGCCTTTATCCGTCAAACACTTAACAGCCAGAAAACTCAGCGGCTTGAATATGAGCTTAATACTCACGACGGAATGCGTATATTTGAAAGTCAGGCGCAGGTGATGGACAGGGGAGAGGGCAGTAAGCCCGCCGTCGTGATCCTTACCCGTGATATTACCCAGCGCCTGCAGAATGAAACGGAGCTGCGTATTGCCGCCACTGCTTTTGAAGGTTTTGAAGGCATGATGATTACCGATGCCGACCAAAAAATATTACGGGTAAACCGTGCCTTTACCGACATTACCGGTTTCAGCAGCGACGACGTAATTGGCAAAACGCCGTCCATTCTCAGCTCGGGCCAGCATAGCCGGGACTTTTATCAGCACATGTGGCAAAGCATTAACGAGCATAACCACTGGCAGGGCGAGATTATCAACAAGCGCAAGTCTGGCCAGGTTTATCCGCAGTGGCTGTCTGTAAGTGCGGTACGGGATAAACACCAGCATATTACCCATTATGTGGCGTCCATTACCGACATTACCCAACAGAAGAAAGACGCAGAACGTATCAACCATCTGGCCTTTTATGATGAAGTGACCGGCTTGCCCAACCGTCGTTTTTTACATGAACGTCTGCAGCACTACCTGTCCGGAGAGAGGCAGGAAAGTGCCGGCCTGATTTTTATTGATCTGGATAATTTCAAGGCCATTAATGATCTCTGGGGGCTGCCGGTGGGTGACGAACTGCTGCGCCAGGCTGCCCGCCGCCTGAGCCGGCCGTTGCGCCAGCAAGATATGGTTGCCCGCCTGGGCGGCGATGAGTTTGTGGTACTGCTATCCGGCTTACCCACTGAGCAAGCCGCCGCCGCCACCGAGCTGGAAGCAGCCGGGCTCAGGTTACTGGCATTACTGGAGCAGGCCTACACTCATGACGGCCATCAGCTCAAATGCAGTGCCAGCCTGGGGGTGGTACTGCTTAATGACTCAAGCGCGACCGCCGACGAGCTGGTACAACAGGCAGAGCTGGCCATGTATGACGCCAAGTCTGGCGGCCGGGGCAAGCTGCGCTTTTTTGATCCGAAAATGCAGGAAGCGGTAGCCCAGCGTTTACTGCTGCAGCAGGATATCAGTCGTGGTCTGGATCATGGTGAGTTTATTGCTTACTTTCAGCCTCAGTTTGACTATCAGGGGCATATCACCGGCGCTGAAGCGCTGGCCCGCTGGCAACACCCTGAGCAGGGCTTGCTGGCACCGGGGGCGTTTATTGAAGTAGCCGAGCAGGCCGGTCTGATGAACCGTATCGACAGAGAGGTATTGCACCACGCCTGCTCTTACATGGCTGCCTGGGCGGAGCTGTCTGCAGCAACCAGTTTTACCCTGTCGGTGAATATCAGTGCTGCCCGTTTGTATCAGCCAGAGTTTATTGATGATGTGTTAGCCATATTCAGGCAGACCGGCGTCGATCCTGCACGGATAAAGCTGGAAATTACCGAGTCGATGCTGCTGAATGATATGCCGATGGCGATTGGGCGCATGCAGATACTGAAACAGCACGGCGTACGTTTTGCCATTGATGATTTTGGGACCGGCTATTCTTCGTTGCTGTATCTGCAGCAGTTGCCTCTGGATCAGCTGAAAATTGATCAGTCCTTTGTGCGGGCTCTGCCCGATAACAACAGCCTGAATATTATTAAAGCCATTATTGCACTGGCTCACAGTCTTAAGCTGGAAGTTATCGCGGAAGGGGTGGAAACCGAAGCCCAGCGCCAATTACTCTATCAGCATGGCTGTGAACACTATCAGGGCTATCTGCTGGCCAGGGCCAAGCCGGCAGACCAGCTGGAAGCCCGGCTACAACAGCAGTTATGCTCCCGGGTCAGCTAGTACAGCCCTGTTACGCCCCTGTTGTTTGGCCTGATACAAGGCCTTGTCGGCACGCTTTAGGGCGTCTGTTATGGAGTCTGCCGGACCACAATAAGTAACGCCCAGCGAAATGCTGATTTGACCTACCAGCTCAATTGAGGTCGCCTGTACCTGGTGTCGCAGCCGCTCTGCTACGTCAAGTGCATTGGTGGTGCTGGTGCCAGGCAGAAATATTATAAACTCTTCGCCACCGCTGCGGCACAGCACATCATTGCGACGAGCCTGATGCTGCATAATGCCGGCCAGCTGTCTGATGACCTGGTCACCACTGTCATGACCAAACCGATCATTCACACTCTTAAAGTGATCAATATCCAGTGCGATCAGAGAAAATGGCACTTGCTCTTTCTGAAAATGATCCAGCGCCTGCTGCATCCCCCTGCGGTTCAGCAAGCCGGTGAGGGCATCGGTATGGCTGTCGGTATGCAACTGGTGAATGCGCTCATTCAGCAGTCCGATGCCACGCAGTATGGCCTGTTTAAGCTGGGCCGCCTCAAAATACCAGGAAGACACTCCGGTAATATCCGTTTGAGCGCTTTGTCGGTTCATCAGGCCGGCGGAGGTAGCCAGCTGTCGCAGTGGCTGGGAAATAAACAGGGCCGACAGCCAGATACCGGCCAGGGTCAGCAGCCCGACGGGGACGCTTTTCAGCACAACCTGTAACAGATGCTCTTTAATGCCTGCCAGAGTAGCGGCCTTTGGCCGCTGGGCCACTATGCCCCAGCCAGTGCTGTTAACCGGTGCAAAGCCGGCCAGCATATCGGTTCCTGCGGAATTTACCACCTGATGTGCATGTTCCTGTCCCTGCAGTACTTCATCTATGGCCGGATTACCGCTGACGCGTTCGCCAATACGGGCAGGGTCAGGGTGATAAATCAGTGTTTTGTTACGATCAACCACATACAGGTAAGAGCCATCCTGGTAGTAATGCCTGCCGAGTAACTCTCCCAGCATATTGCTTTGTTTCAGGTAAATAGTGCCGGAAATATACCCGAGATACTCACCGCTGGCGGCAAACACCGGGTGTGACAGACTGACAATATAATTCCCTGACGGTGATACAAAGGGATCTGTAATGAGTGGTGCCCTGGCTTTTAAGGACTGCAGGGCACTGGCAGAGCTGAGCCTGAGCCCCTTAACCTGCAAGGTATCCGGTGAGGCGGCCACTATTACCCCTTTTGCATTAACCACAACCACCGAGTTAAAGGTATTTGTCTGCTCATGCAGCCGGCGCGCTTCCGCCATCAGGGCTGACTCATCGTTCATTCGGGTGACCAGCTCAGCAGCACTGTAAGCCAGCTGCTGTCGGGTGGAGTGAATCACACTGTCCGTCACTTCTGCCAGCTTGGCCGCATAGGCCCGGTTGGCCTCCAGCGTGTTGTTGATAAGCAGGGTACGCTGCACCTCGTAGGTGGCATAAAACGTATTGAACAGAGTAATCGCTACACTGAATATAGCCATGACCAGCATTAAATTACGAAGGTTTAGCCGGGGCAGGGGGCGGGAGGGCATTAATACTGAACCTATAAACGGGCGTTATTTGAGCCTGATGATAATCTGACAGGGATACTAATGAAATTTTCCCGCTGTGGCCACTCCGGCTCACCTTGTATGATAAATATTCGTATGGACCAGCCTGGCGGCAACGGAAGAGAAAATCCGGATTACCAAAACAAAAAGGCCCCTTGCGGGGCCTTTCCAATCGATTGGTGGAGCTGGCGGGAGTTGAACCCGCGTCCGAAAAACCTACGTCGTCGGTACTACATGCTTAGTCAGTCATTAAATTCGCCAGCTGCTGCGGACTGACACGCCACAGACAGACTATCCTGAATTGGTTTTAACGCTTCAACCGTCAGGCACGGCATCCACGCGATCCTGTGAAGGATGACCTTCCGATTCCCTAAGTCACAGGCAAGCTAGGGCAGAAGGGCTCTCTGCAGGTTATTAAGCTGCGAGTGCGTAGTTTTCGTCGTTTGCGACTATTTTTTTGCGATTTTTTTACGAGGCCTATCGCACCTCGGCATGCACCTTGGAGTTCGAGAATCTCGTCGAATCCTGAATCAGCCCCAAGTACAGATTGATGATATTGCATATCATCGTTAAACACAAGAGGGGTCTAGCGGCCCTTGTGTTTCATCATACGTGCTTTTTCCCGCTTCCAGTCGCGCTCCTTCACGTCCTGGCGCTTGTCGTGGGCTTTTTTACCCTTTACCAGGCCTATCTCTGCCTTGACCCAGGATTTGGACCAGTACAGGGACAGCGGTACCAGGGTATAACCTTCCCGCTCAATCAGGCCGGTGAGACGGTCCAGTTCCCGTTTGTGCAGTAACAGTTTGCGGTTGCGCATGGGATCGCATACCACATGGGTTGATGCCATATTCAGCGGGTTGATGGTGGCGGCAAACAGAAAGGCCTCACCATTTCGCATAAATACATAGGCATCACCAATGTTGGCCTTGCCGGCCCGTAGCGCCTTGACTTCCCAACCCTGGAGCTCAAGCCCCGCCTCAAATTTTTCCTCAATGGAATATTCGTGCCGTGCCTTGCGGTTAACCGCAATGGTATTGGAGCCGGGTTTCTTTTTAGTTTTGTTTTTTGCCATAGTGAAATCATTATACGGTGACCAATGACGCTTTGGAATTAGTGAACTGGTGACCGGTTGTTTTTTGAACGATTGTCTCAGGTGAGCTTGCTGGCCAGAAGTGTTAAAATCACCGAGTCAGAATGCCAGGAGAGGTTATGCCAAGTATTACCCGAAGCGCACTGGTGATGTTCAGTGCCAAGCAAATGTATGAGCTGGTCAATAATGTCGATGATTATCCGCAGTTTTTGCCCGGATGTGTGGCCAGCCGGGTAGTGGAGCAGAGTGAGCACAGCATTACCGCCGCACTCGACGTGGCCAAGGCTGGCATTCGAAAAACGTTTACTACCCGCAATCGTCTCGAAAAAGACCATAAGATTAATGTGGAACTGGTAGACGGGCCTTTTAAATCCCTGAATGGTGGCTGGACTTTTATTCCGCTGGATGAAGATGCCTGCAAGGTTGAGCTGAAACTGCACTTCGAGTTCAAGTCACGACTGGTAGAGCTGGCGTTTGGCGGCATTTTCAAGGAGCTGGCCAATGCCATGGTGCATGCATTCAGTGAACGGGCTCGGGAGGTTTACGGCAGTGAATCTTATTCAGGTTGAGGTGGTTTATGCGCTGCCCGATAAACAAACGGTGCTGAGCCTGCGGGTCCCGCCAACGGCTACCGTGCAGGAGATCATTGAGCAGTCCGGTATTTTACGCCAGTTTCCTGACATTGATCTTGAGCGCAATGCGGTGGGCATTTTCAGTCGTCAGGTCAGGCTGGAACAGAGCGTAAATGAAGGTGATCGCATAGAGATATACCGGCCTCTGCTGGCCGATCCAAAAGAAATCCGGCGTCGGCGCGCCGAACAGGCCAAGGAAGAAGGACGGGCTGATAAAGTGACCGGCGGCCGGCCAGATCCGAAGCGCCGCCAGTAACATGATAAAAAGAAGCCGTCAGGCTTCTTTTTCAGTTAAAGGCCCTGATGAAAGTCGTCGGGCAGTTCAAAGTCACCGCTCATGGTGGCCAGACCATCATTGATAAAGTCCAGCACCAGCCGCTTTTGCTCGGTATCGCCCCGGCCAGGCTTGAAGTAATAAATGTAGACCCAGCGATTGTGATTAAAACCGTCGAGACTCATGGGGTTACCCAGCAGAAAACGCACCTGCTCTTTGGTCATGCCCTGACGAAGCTGGGCTACCTGCTTTTCTTCCAGATAATTACCCTGGGGAATATCTACTTTGTAAACCAGACCACAGCCGGTGAGAGGAAGGGCGAGAAACAGAGGTAATATCAAGCTTTTGAGTTGCATAGGGAGTGTTGTCCTTAAAATCCTGAAAGCATCATAGCGGCTGCCGGTTTCGATGTAAAAGACAGACCGGTACCAAAGCCAATGGTTCCCTTTAGAGACATGGTTATTTACCCCCGGCTGTCTTACTATTTCAGACTGATACACTGCTTCACTCTTTTGCTATGGGAGCTGGTTATGACTAAACACGTATTTCATCTGGGTATTACCGATGAGGATCTGCGGGGGGCTGCCGTGGCGATTATTCCCGGTGACCCTGAGCGGGTAGAGCGGATTGCCGGCTACCTTGCCAATCCGCACAAGCTGGCCAGTAAGCGGGAGTTTACTTCCTGGCTGGGTGAGCTGGACGGCAAGCCGGTAGTAGTGTGCTCCACCGGCATTGGCGGACCTTCTACTTCCATTGCGGTAGAAGAGCTGGCGCAGTTGGGCGTGCGTACCTTTTTGCGGGTGGGCACCACGGGTGCCATTCAGCCCAATGTGGAGGTGGGTGATACCATCGTCACCACCGGGGCCGTGCGTCTGGACGGTGCCAGCACACACTTTGCACCCATGGAATTTCCGGCGGTCGCCGATTTTGACTGCACCTGTGCCCTGGTGGATGCGGCCCGTGAGCTGGGCGTGACACCTCATGTGGGCATTACCGCCTCGTCCGATACCTTTTATCCCGGACAGGAACGTTACGACACTTACGCCGCCCATGTGGTACGCCGTTTTCAGGGCAGCATGAAAGAGTGGCAGTCCATGGGCGTACTGAACTATGAGATGGAATCAGCCACCCTGTTTACCATGTGTGCCAGCCAGGGGCTGAAAGCCGGCTGTGTGGCCGGCGTGATAGTTAACCGCACCAAGCAGGAGATTCCTGACGAAAATACCATGAAAAATACCGAGCAAAGGGCCATTGAAATTGTGGTGGCAGCCGCCCGCCGGCTGGTGTGATCAGCACACCAGCAGTTCCCGCGCGTTGGCCAACGTATTGTCGGTAATGCGGTTGCCGCCCAGCAGCCGGGCCAGTTCCTGCAGCCGGTGCTGCTCGTCCAGCTCCTGCATGCGAGTTTCAGTATGGTCGGCATCGCTGCTCTTGCTCACAAAAAAGTGCTGGTGGCCGTTGCCTGCTACCTGGGGCAGGTGTGTAATCACCAGTACCTGGGTAGACTCGCCCAGCTGGCGCAGCAGTTTGCCTACCACGGCGGCGGTGGGGCCGCTGACGCCCACATCCACCTCATCAAAAATCAGCGTCGGGGTTTCCACTTTCTGTGCGGTAATCACCTGAATTGCCAGGCTGATGCGTGACAGCTCACCGCCGGAGGCCACTTTGGCCAGCGGGCTCAGGGGCTGGCCCGGGTTGGTGCTCACCAGAAACTCGACCCTGTCGATGCCAAGGGGTGAAAAGCCCGCTGCTGCATCTGCGTGCACCTCTATTTCAAAACGGCCCTTTTCCATGCTGAGCTGGTGCAGGCTTTGGGTGATTTTCTTGTTCAGGGTAGCGGCGTAGCGCTGGCGGCTTTGGCTCAGGCGCTCGGCAGCCTGAATAAAACCGGCTTTGGCTTGCTCCACTTCCTCGTCAAGATGCTCCAGCCGATGGCTGCTTTCATCCATATTGGCCAGCCTGGCTTTCAGCTCCTGATGAAAACCATGGAGTTCAGCTGCAGGTACATGATGCTTGCGGGACAGCTCCATCAGTTTGCTCATGCGGCTTTCCACCTCATGCAGGCGCTCCGGGTCCAGCTCCAGCCGATCCAGATAGCGGCTCAGCTCATTGTGACTTTCTTCCAGCTGGATCAAGCCAGCTTCAGCCATTTCCAGCACCGGTGCCAGCTGCGCATCCATAGTCACCAGCTCGTTCAGGGTTTTCAGGCCCTGACGTACCAGCTGCAGGGCATTGGTTTCATCGTTGTCGGCCAGCACATCCATCACCAGCTGGCAGTCGGTGACCAGCTCAGCCCCGTTGGACAGCCGCTTGTGCTCGGCTTCCAGCTCAGGAAATTCGTCTTCGGCCAGGGCCAGCTCGTCGAGCTCAGCCACCTGGTATTCCAGCAACTGGCGTTCTGCCTGCCATTTTTCCTGCTCTTCCTGCAGTCGTTTGCGTTCATTACTGAGCTGACGCCAGTGCTGATAATTGCGGCTGACGCCATTGACCAGTTGATGATGTCCGGCGTAGGCGTCGAGCAGGGCACGCTGATGATCGGGCTTTTGCAGCTCCTGATGAGCATGCTGACCGTGAATATTGATAAGCAGGGCACCCAGTGCCTTGAGCTGCGACAAGGGCACGGGCGTGCCGTTAATGTAGCCGCGGGAGCGGCCTTCCCGGCTCAGAGTACGGCGCAGAATGCATTCATCCTGCTCGTCCAGCTCCTGCTCGCTCAGCCAGGCTTTTACCCGGGGAAGTTTGTCGATGCGAAAGCGGGCGCTGATGTCGGCCTTGTCGGCACCGGGGCGTACCGAGTCGGCGTCGGCCCGCTCTCCCAGGGCAAGGGCCAGGGCATCGATAGCAATGGATTTACCGGCACCGGTTTCACCGGTAATGCTGGTCATGCCCTGGCGCAAGTCCAGCTCAAGAAAGGAAACAATGGCAAAATTGCTGATGGTGAGCTGAAGCAACATGGAGATTCCCCTGCAACAAAAAGAATGCTGTATGGGAATACAGTATACTGTAGTTTTATACAGTGCAAGCTCAGAACAGTTTACTGCCCCAGCCCAGTTTGCTGCGCAGCACTTCAAAATAGCTGTGGCCACGGGGGTGCAACAGCTTCAGCCGGTGCGGGCTCTTGTTAATGTGAATTTCATCGCCGGGCTGCACTGCCAGTGAGACATGGCCGTCGCAGCTGACCAGCATGTGTTCGCTCTTGTTGGCGGGGGAGAGCACCATTTTGATCTGGGCGTCGGCGTCAATAACGATGGGCCGGCAGCTCAGGGTGTGCGGAAACATGGGCACCAGGGTAATGGCGTTGAGGTTGGGAGTGAGAATAGGGCCGCCCGCAGACAGTGAATAGGCGGTGGAGCCGGTGGGGGTGGCCACTATCATGCCATCGGCACGCTGGCTGTACATAAAGTGGCCGTTAATATAGACCTCAAACTCTATCATGTGAGCAATTTTGCCCGGATGCAGCACGGCTTCGTTCATGGCAGTGTTGCTGGCCTTGAGCTGACCGTGACGGTGCACCTGCGCTTCCAGCAGAAAGCGATGTTCGGTTTGATAATCACCGGCCAGCAACCGCTCCAGCGGCTGTTCAAAACTGTCGGGAGACAAGTCGGTCAGAAAGCCCAGATTGCCCCGGTTAACCCCCACCACCGCAACATCAAAGCGTGACAGCACCCGGGCTGAACCCAGCATATTACCGTCGCCGCCCACTACAATGGCCAGATCGGCGCGTTCGCCCAGCTCCACCATTTCCAGCAGTTCAGCGTCATCCAGCCCCAGCTGTTCGCCTACCCGGCGCTCTATCACTACATTCAGGCCCAGTTGGTCGAGATAACGGTACAGTGCCACCAGCGTTTGGTTGGCCCCTTTATGATCCGGCTTGCCGATAAGAGCAATGGTATTGAAATCGGTATCCATTAATTGCGTTCCCGCTGGCCGTGTTGTTCGGTAAAAGTGAATATTCATCATTCTAATCAGAGTCTTGCCCTTGTACCAGCGCCGGCCTTGCAAGTCTGTCGGGTTTTCCCCCTTGAAAAGCATACTGACACCCCCATATAGGCTGCAGGCTAATTGATACTCACGGGAGACGAGATGAGCAGCAAGCAGAATCAGGTAGACCAGGAGCAGGAGCTTCAGACCGAACAGGAGCAGCACGCCGCCGCTGAGGCAGAGCTGCAGGAAGGTACTCAGGCCGATGCCGCCCTGGTAGCCGAGCTTGAGAAAAAGCTGGCCGAGGCAGAGGCCGCCGCCAAAACCGAAAAGGACACCGCCCTTCGTGCCGTGGCGGAAATGGAAAATATTCGTCGCCGTGCCGCTCAGGACGTCGAAAAAGCCCAGAAGTTTGCACTGGAAAAGTTTGTGAACGAGCTGCTGCCGGTGATCGACAGCCTGGAGCGGGCTATTGAGCACACCAGCGATGAAACTGATGCTTTTAAAGCGGTACACGAAGGGGTGGAGCTGACCCTGAAGTCGTTGATAAGTGCAGTAGAAAAATTTGGTGTCGCGCAAATCGATCCTCAGGGCCAGCCTTTTGATCCCAACAAGCATCAGGCCATGAGCATGGTGGAAAGTGACGAAGTGGCCCCCAATGCGGTGCTGGCCGTCATGATGAAAGGCTATGAGCTGAACGGTCGTGTGCTGCGCCCCGCCATGGTGATGGTGGCTAAGGGCCCGGCTATCGACACTCAGGCCTGAGCCGGTCTTCTGAACAAAAAAATGTGACTGTCGTCTTGAAAGCCGCGACCGGCAGCCACATATAGACGTTAACGCGAAATACCTAAAACGTTTGTTACCGAATTTGTAATATCAAGAGAGGATTCTATGGGTAAAATCATCGGCATCGATCTGGGTACCACCAACTCCTGCGTTGCGATCCTGGATGGGGATACTCCACGGGTCATTGAAAACGCCGAGGGTGCCCGCACCACTCCCTCCATCATTGCTTATACCGATGATGGCGAAACCCTGGTAGGTCAGCCGGCCAAGCGCCAGGCGGTGACCAACCCCAAAAACACTCTGTTTGCCATCAAGCGTCTGATTGGCCGTCGTTTTGAAGATGAAGAAGTGCAGCGTGACATCAAGATCATGCCCTTTAACATCGTGAACGCCGACAACGGTGACGCCTGGGTAGAAGCCAAAGACAAGAAAATGGCACCGCCTCAGGTGTCTGCCGAAGTGCTGAAAAAAATGAAGAAAACCGCCGAAGATTACCTCGGCGAGCCGGTGACCGAAGCGGTGATTACCGTGCCGGCTTACTTCAACGATGCCCAGCGTCAGGCCACCAAAGACGCCGGCCGCATTGCCGGTCTGGATGTGAAGCGCATCATTAACGAGCCGACCGCTGCTGCTTTTGCTTACGGTGTGAACAAGTCCAAGGGTGACCGCAAAGTCGCGGTGTACGACCTGGGCGGTGGTACCTTTGATATCTCCATCATCGAAATCGATGACATGGACGGTGAAAAGACCTTTGAAGTACTGGCTACCAACGGTGACACACACCTGGGTGGTGAAGACTTTGATAACCGTCTGATCAACTACCTGGTGGACGAGTTCAAACGTGAGCAGGGCTTTGATCTGCGTAACGACATGCTGGCGCTGCAGCGGCTGAAAGAAGCCGCCGAAAAAGCCAAGTGCGAGCTGTCTTCCGCGCAGCAGACTGAAGTAAACCTGCCTTACATCACGGCAGACGCTTCCGGTCCCAAGCACCTGAACATCAAGGTGACCCGTGCCAAGCTGGAGTCGCTGGTAGAAGACATGGTCAAGAAGTCTCTGGATCCGGTTCGTACCGCGCTGCAGGATGCGGGTCTGTCTGTGTCCGACATTGATGACGTGATCCTGGTGGGCGGTCAGACTCGTATGCCGTTGGTGCAAAAGGCCGTGAGCGACTTCTTCGGCAAAGAGCCGCGTAAAGACGTGAACCCCGATGAAGCCGTGGCTGTGGGTGCTGCCATTCAGGGTGCCGTATTGTCCGGTGACAAGAAAGACGTGCTGCTGCTCGACGTAACTCCGCTGTCTCTGGGTATCGAGACCATGGGCGGTGTGATGACGGCACTGATTGAGAAGAACACCACGATTCCGACCAAAAAGTCTCAGGTGTTCTCTACCGCTGACGACAACCAGTCTGCCGTGACCATTCACGTCATTCAGGGTGAGCGCAAGCGGGCCGCCGACAACAAGTCGCTGGGTCAGTTTAATCTGGAAGGCATTCGTCCTGCGCCCCGTGGTCTGCCGCAAATCGAGGTCACCTTTGACATTGACGCCGACGGTATTCTGCACGTGTCCGCCAAAGACAAGGACACCGGCAAGGAGCAGAAGATCACCATTCAGGCCTCTTCCGGTCTGAGCGAGGAAGAGATCGAAGCCATGGTGCGTGCCGCTGAAGCCAACGCCGCCGACGACAAGAAGTTCGAAGAGCTGGTGACAGCACGCAACCAGGCTGACGGTCTGGCTCATGCTACCCGCAAGCAGCTGGAAGAAGCCGGTGATGCTCTGGCCGCCGACGACAAGAGCGCTATTGAGTCTGCTCTGAGCGACCTGGAAACTGCCGTTCGTGGTGAAGACAAGGCCGAGATTGAAGCCAAGCAACAGGCGCTGCTGGAAGCGTCCCAGAAGCTGATGGAGGCCGCTCAGGCCCAGGCGCAGTCTCAGGCTCAGGATGCGGGCACTCAGGATGCCGGTAACAAGAAAGCCGATGATGATGTTGTGGATGCCGAGTTCGAAGAAGTCAAAGACGACAAAAAATAAGGCAACCCCGGCGCACAGACGCTGACAGTGCGGGCGTTGGGATACCAACGCCCGCCTTTGTGTTAATCAGCAGGTAAACACGCAAGCTATGTCGAAACGAGATTATTATGAAGTGCTCGGGGTTTCCAAGGGAGCCGACGAGCGCGAAATCAAGAAAGCCTACAAGCGAATGGCGATGAAATATCATCCTGATCGCAACAAGGATGATGCCGACGCGGCCGATAAATTCAAGGAAGCCACGGAAGCCTATGAAGTGCTGACTGACGCCCAGAAGCGGGCCGCCTACGACCAGTTTGGCCATGATGCGGTTAATGGTCAGCACGGTGGTCAGGGTGGCTTTGGTGGCGGTGCCGATTTCAGTGATATTTTCGGTGACGTATTCGGCGACATCTTTGGCGGTGGCCGTGGCCGGCAGCAGCGCGCTGCCCGCGGGTCGGATCTGCGCTACAACATGGAGCTGACCCTGGAAGAAGCGGTCAGGGGCGTGACCAAAGAGATCAAGGTGCCCACTCTGGTGGGCTGTGATGTCTGTGACGGCAGCGGTGCCAAGCCCGGCACACAGGCCAAAACCTGTCCCACCTGTCATGGCCATGGCCAGGTACAGATGCGCCAGGGTTTCTTTACCGTGCAGCAGCCTTGTCCGCACTGCCGGGGCAAGGGCAAGGTGATCAGCGACCCCTGCAACAAGTGCCATGGTGAAGGCCGCTATCAGAAAACCAAAACCCTGTCGGTGAAAATTCCGGCCGGTGTCGACACCGGTGATCGCATTCGTCTGTCCGGTGAAGGCGAAGCGGGTGAAGCCGGCGCGCCGGCGGGTGATCTGTATGTGCAGATGCATGTGCGGGATCACGATATCTTTGTGCGGGACGGCAACAACCTGTTCTGCGAGGTACCCATCAGCTATAGCGCGGCTGCGCTGGGGGGCGAGGTGGAAGTGCCGACCCTGGATGGCCGGGTTAAACTGAAGATTCCGGCTGAAACCCAGACCGGACGCATGTTCCGGCTCAAGGGCAAGGGCGTACGCTCAGCGCGTAACGGTCAGCTTGGCGATCTGGTGTGCAAGGTCTATATCGAAACGCCGGTAAACCTGACCGACGAGCAAAAAGAGCTGCTGCGTCAGCTGGAAGAATCCTGTGGTGGCTCTGCCGCCAAAAAGCACAGACCCAAGTCTGAAGGCTTTTTTGACGGGGTAAAGCGTTTCTTTGACGATTTGACCCGTTAAGCCTGCTGTATTAGGGTGGATAACTGACCACCGGCTTGCAGCCGTGTTGCAGCCGCCAAACAATAAGCGATCTGAGCCCTGTTCCGGCAGGGCTCTTGTTATTTCAGTAGTTCGAAAGGAACCGGGTTTCCATTATGACACAAACACCGATGACCATTCGTGGTGCGCAAAAACTGCGTGAAGAGCTGGATCACCTCAAGTCCGTGCGTCGCCCGCAAATTATTGAAGCGATTGCCGAGGCCAGAGAGCATGGCGATCTGAAAGAGAATGCTGAATATCACGCCGCCCGTGAGCAGCAGGGATTTTGTGAAGGTCGCATTCAGGAAATTGAAGCCAAGCTGTCCAATGCCCAGATTATTGATGTAACCCGCATGCCCAAAAACGGCAAGGTCATCTTTGGTTCTACCGTGACGCTGTTCCGGGTGAATGACGAGCAGGAAATTACCTATCGCATCGTGGGAGACGACGAATCTGATATCAAAGCCAATCTGATTTCCGTCAATTCACCAATTGCCCGTGGTTTGATCGGCAAGGAAGAAGACGATGTGGCAGTGATCAAGACCCCTGCTGGTGAAGTGGAATACGAGATTATCAAGATCGAGTATCTGTAAGTAATTACGAAGCAGCCTCGTCAGGCTGCTTTGTTGTTTTGTTCAGCTCTCTGATAAACCCTCTGAAGACGAACTCCGACAATACCAGTCGCTCTGCCACTGCCAGTTCAAACGTCACACTGGTCAGCCAGAACTGATTCCCTCTGTGCTGGCGCACCAGCGTCATACTCAGTGGAATGGTCAGCTCCGTGTTCAGCTTCATCAGTACGTTGCGTGTTGTTCGATGAGCAAATAAACAGCGGCGTGACAAAAGCCTCATGCCATTGACCGATAAGTCCTGAATATCGGCCGCCACTCTTTTACCGTTCCGATAGACCAGGCTCAGGCCTTCCGGTGCAGGAAGCCGCCAGGCGCGGGGATGAAGACCGTCAGAGGTGATAAGCGGTGCTGTCAGTTGCGCTTCGTTTAACTGGGCGGGCAGCTGCACCGGAAAGTGCAGCACCTGATTATTCAGTTCCATGCGCAGCTCCAGTGCCGAGGCTTTTTCCAGCAGAGCACGCAGGCTGGCATCCATCGCTATCATTAAAGGTACATCTGTACGATCAGCCGAGTCGCGGAACAGCCCTGCCAGCATGGCAAGCTCGTCGTCATCGAGATATTTGTCAGACATGATAATGGCACCTGGAATACACTGTTAAAGCGTAGGTGCAATGGCGCGAAGAAAGAAAGGTAAAAACAGCAGTAACAGCAGGCGAAGCCTGACAAGGCCTCGCCATGGAGCAGGTTAGCCCCGGGGCAAAATAATTTTACGCTGCTCACTCTGACGATAGATGGTCAGCATATGGCCAATGCTCTGTACCTTGATGGCACCGGTTTCGCGTACAATGGCGTCCATGATCAGCTGTTTGACTTCCCTGTCTTCGGCGGCAACCTTTACCTTGATCAGTTCGTGATGGTTCAGGGCCAGGTCAATCTCGGCCAGAACACCTTCGGTCAGGCCATGCTGGCCAAGCAACACCACCGGCTTCAGGCTGTGAGCCAGTCCTTTCAGGTATTGTTTTTGCTTATTGTTCAGGGTCATTGCAAAATGCTTCAGTTAATCAGGTTGAAAGGGGGTTATTGTACCCCCATCTAGACACTAATGGTAATAGCAGAGCGACAAATTAATGGGCAAAAAGAAACGTTCGGCCAGCTCAACCCGCTGGCTGAAAGAGCACTTTGACGATAAATATGTACAACAGGCACAAAAGAAGGGCCTGCGCTCGCGTGCCGTATTCAAGCTGGAAGAGTTACAGGGGCGGGACAAACTGCTGCGTGCTGGCATGACGGTGGTGGATCTGGGGGCTGCTCCGGGCGGCTGGAGCCAGTATGCCACCGAACAGGTCGGTCAGAGCGGCAAAGTCATTGCCTGCGATATTCTGCCCATGGATCCCATTGCCGGTGTTGACTTTCTGCAGGGTGATTTTCGTGAAGAAGCGGTTCTCAATGCCTTGCTTGAACGGGTAGGGGACGATAAGGTCGACGTATTGCTGTCGGACATGGCACCGAACATGAGCGGCACGCCGGAAGTAGACCAGCCAAGAGCCATGTATCTGGTGGAGCTGGCACTGGATATGTGCCGTGAGGTGCTGGCGTCCAGAGGCAGCTTTGTGGTGAAAGTATTCCAGGGGGCCGGATTTGATGAATTTCTCAGCGAGGTACGCCGGTCTTTTGCTACGGTCAAGGTAAGAAAACCCGACTCTTCGCGGCCCAGATCCCGAGAAGTCTACATTGTGGCTACAGGTTTTAAACTGTAGTACCCTGTTTCTGTCATAAACTGTCAGCCGGTGAGGTTAGTAATTTGAGTGACATGGCGAAAAATTTGATCCTGTGGTTGGTCATTGCCGTGGTGTTGATGTCCGTATTTCAGAGCTTCAGCCCAGGTGAACCGTCCGGCCGCCAGACGGATTATTCCACTTTTGTACAGGAAGTGGCTCAGGGCCAGATCCGCGAAGTGCGGATGGATGGTCAGACCATCAACGGCGTTAAGCGAAGTGGTGATCGTTTTACCACCATAATGCCTTCTGAAGATCCTCAGCTGCTCAACGATCTGCTTAACAATAATGTGCGGGTAGTGGGTGAGAAGCCGGAAGAACCAAGCCTGCTGACGTCCATCTTTATTTCCTGGTTCCCCATGTTGCTGCTGATCGGCGTCTGGGTATTCTTTATGCGCCAGATGCAAGGTGGTGGCGGTAAGGGTGCCATGACCTTTGGCAAGAGCAAGGCGCGGCTGATGGGTGAAGATCAGGTGAAAACCACCTTCGCCGATGTGGCCGGCTGTGATGAAGCCAAGGAAGACGTAAAAGAGCTGGTGGATTATCTGCGTGATCCCAGTCGCTTTCAGAAGCTGGGTGGTCGCATTCCTACCGGTATTCTGCTGGTGGGCCCGCCCGGTACCGGTAAAACCCTGCTGGCCAAGGCCATTGCCGGTGAAGCTAAGGTGCCGTTCTTTACCATTTCCGGTTCTGACTTTGTTGAGATGTTCGTGGGTGTAGGTGCATCACGCGTGCGCGACATGTTTGAACAGGCCAAAAAGTCGGCCCCCTGCATCATTTTTATCGATGAAATCGATGCGGTAGGCCGTCAGCGTGGTGCCGGTCTGGGTGGTGGTCACGATGAGCGTGAGCAGACCCTGAACCAGATGCTGGTTGAAATGGACGGCTTTGAAGGTAACGAAGGCGTGATTGTCATTGCCGCTACCAACCGTCCCGACGTGCTTGACCCGGCACTGCTGCGTCCGGGCCGTTTCGACCGCCAGGTAGTGGTAGGCCTGCCCGATGTGCGTGGCCGTGAGCAAATCCTTAAGGTGCATATGCGTCGCGTGCCCCTGGGTGATGACGTAGAGCCGTCACTGATTGCCCGTGGTACACCCGGCTTCAGTGGTGCAGATCTGGCCAACCTGGTGAACGAGGCTGCCCTGTTCGCTGCCCGTGGTGGTCGCCGTCTGGTGTCCATGGAAGAGTTTGAAAAAGCCAAAGACAAGATCATGATGGGTGCCGAGCGCCGCTCCATGGTGATGTCCGAGTCCGAGAAGGAAATGACGGCTTATCATGAAGCCGGCCATGCCATAGTGGGCCGCGTGGTGCCCGAGCACGATCCCGTGTACAAGGTGTCCATTATTCCCCGTGGCCGGGCTCTGGGTGTGACCATGTATTTGCCCGAGCAGGACAGATTCAGCTACAGCAAGCAGCATCTGGAGTCGATGATTTCCAGTCTGTATGGCGGTCGTCTGGCCGAAGAAATTATCTACGGCTTTGACAAGGTGACCACAGGGGCATCCAACGATATCGAGCGGGCCACTGAAATTGCCCACAAGATGGTAACTCAGTGGGGTCTGTCCGAGAAAATGGGTCCTTTGCTGTATGCAGAAGAAGAGGGTGAGGTGTTCCTCGGACGCAGTGCCGCCAAGAGCAAGCACATGTCTGATGAAACCGCCAAGCTGATTGATGCGGAAGTGAAAGAAGTGATTGAGCGTAATTTCCAGCGCGCCAAGCAAATTCTTCATGACAACATCGATATTCTGCATGCCATGAAAGATGCGCTGATGAAGTACGAGACCATTGACGCTCACCAGATCGATGATCTGATGGCGCGTCGGGATGTACGTCCGCCTGCCGACTGGAAAGACGAGCATGGCAACAAGCCTCAGGGGCCTGCCGCCGGGACCGGCGACAAAAAGGAAGAGGATGATGAGCAGAAAGTGTCGTCTCCCGACCTGAACAAGCCCGGTGATGCCACCAGCAATTAAACTTTTATGATAAATTAAGCCCCGGTCATGGTTACCGGGGCTTTTTATTTTCAGGACACTCTGCTTTATGTTGTTATCTTCTTCTACTCGTACGCTGGATCTTTCTACCCCACAGATTATGGGGGTGCTAAATATTACACCCGATTCTTTTTCTGATGGTGGCCGTTACCATGGTGAGGATGCCGCGTTGCGTCACGCCCTGCAGATGGTGACCGATGGTGCCACCATCATTGACGTAGGCGGAGAGTCAACCCGCCCCGGGGCCGATGAGGTGGCTGCACAGGAAGAGCTGGAGCGGGTGGTACCTGTGATTGAACGGCTGCGGGCCGAGCTGGATTGCTGGATATCCGTGGACACCAGTAAGGCGGCAGTGATGGGCGAGGCGGTAAACGCTGGCGCTGACTTGATCAACGACATTCGCGCCCTGCGTGAACCGGGCGCACTGGAAACCGCCGCTGCCAGTGGTGCGGCGGTTTGCCTGATGCATATGCAGGGCCAGCCTCGTACCATGCAACAGGCACCGGATTATGCCAATGTGATTGCCGAGGTGGCGGAGTTTCTGGCGGCACAGGTGGCCGCTTGCGAAGCCGCCGGCATTTCCCGGGAACGCATTTGCCTGGATCCCGGCTATGGCTTTGGCAAGTCTCTGGAGCATAACTATGAATTGCTGGGGCGGGTAGGTGAGCTGCACCGGCTGGGTCTGCCGCTGCTGGCAGGCATGTCCCGCAAATCCATGCTGGGCCAGCTGCTGAACCGGGAAGTCAACGAGCGTCTGGCCGGTACCCTGTCGGCCCACCTGTTTGCGGTGGCACAGGGAGTTCAGATTGTGCGGGTACACGACGTTAAGGAAATGGCAGACGCCCTGCGCGTATGGCGTAAGGCAGCACATTATCAGGAACAGTTTTTATGAGCAGAAAATACTTTGGTACTGACGGCATTCGTGGCCGGGTAGGTGAATACCCCATTACGCCTGAATTCGTGATGAAGCTGGGCTGGGCTGCCGGTAAGGTGCTGTCGCAGACGGGTACCAAAAAGGTACTGATTGGCAAGGATACCCGTATTTCCGGTTATATGCTGGAGTCAGCGCTGGAAGCAGGCTTGTCTGCTGCCGGTCTGCAGGCAGCGCTGCTTGGCCCCATGCCGACTCCGGCCATTGCCTACCTCACCCGAACTTTCAGAGCCGAGGCGGGCATTGTGATCAGTGCTTCACACAATCCTTATTATGACAACGGCATCAAGTTCTTCTCTCACGATGGCACCAAGCTGCCCGACGAAGTAGAGCTTGCCATTGAAGCCATGCTCGATCAGCCCATGGACTGTGTGCCGTCGGATCAGCTGGGAAAAGCCAGCCGCATCAATGATGCTGCCGGCCGGTATATCGAATTTTGTAAAAGTACTTTTCCGTCCGGTCTGCATCTGGACGGCCTGACCATAGTGCTGGACTGTGCCCACGGTGCTACCTATCACATAGCACCGGCGGTATTTGAAGAGCTGGGGGCAAAGGTGATTCGTACCGGTGGCAACCCCAATGGCCTCAACATTAATGACGGTGTCGGCTCCACTGCACCGGCAGCGTTGCAGGCAGCGGTGCTGGCGCATAACGCGGATTTGGGTATTGCCTTTGACGGCGACGGCGATCGTCTGGCCATGGTGGATCATACCGGTGCCCTGCTCGACGGTGATGAAATTCTTTACATTATCGCCCGGGATGCACAGCAGCGGGGCAAGCTGCAGGGCGGAGTGGTTGGCACCCTGATGACCAATATGGCGCTGGAGCTGGCCCTGGCCGATCTGAATATTCCCTTTGAACGGGCAAAAGTCGGGGATCGCTATGTAATGGAGTTGCTCAAGGAGCATGGCTGGAAACTGGGTGGCGAAAACTCCGGCCATATTATCAGCCTGGATCACAACAGCACCGGCGACGGCATTGTCGCGGCGCTGCAGGTCATGCGGGCGCTGCTGAACAGTGGCGGTAACCTGGCGCAACTGCGCAATGGTCTGACGCTGTTCCCGCAGGTACTGATCAATGTGCGCTATGCTGCCGGCACCGATCCGCTGGCCGATGCAGACGTAAAACAGCGGGTGGCCGCCGCGGAAGCCGAGCTGGCCGGCAATGGCCGGGTGCTGCTGAGAAAGTCGGGCACTGAGCCGCTCATTCGGGTGATGGCAGAAGGGGCTGACGAGTCGCAGGTGCGCCGTCTGGCGGAGCATATCGCCAACGCCATCCCGGCTGCGCCGGAGCTTTAAGCTGTCAGCTATAAGCGATCAGCTGTCCGGCGTTGTTGGTTAAACCTGCATACGGGGCATGAATATCAGTTGCCAGTATGTACTCACACACAACACCGGGCGGCTGACAGCTGACAGCTTACGGCTTAAAGCTAAGAAAACGGTTGTTGAATCATCGCTTTGCCGGCTTTTTATGCAGTCGGCAGTTTTTTTTGAAATTGCGCTTGTATCCGGATGAGGGTATGGCTAGTATTAGCCCCGCTCCCAAGGGCAGAGTGGTCCGGGACGCAAGCGCCAACCAAAGGTAGCAACATGTACGAGATTCTTTTGGTGGTGTACCTGCTGATTTCATTGACCTTGATAGGTCTGGTGCTGATACAGCAAGGAAAAGGTGCAGACATGGGCGCCTCTTTCGGAGCAGGTGCATCCAATACAGTATTCGGATCCAGCGGTTCAGGTAACTTCCTGACCAAAACGACCACACTTCTGGCAGCTGGGTTCTTTGTGGTCAGCCTGGTGCTTGGTAACTTGTCTACCAACGCAACCAAGCAAAGCAGTGAGTGGGAAGACCTGTCGGCTCCCGAAGTTATAGAAGCTCCTGCTCAGAACGACGTACCTGTTACTGGTAACAGCAGCGACGTTCCGCAATAAAGTTTTAGCCGAGGTGGTGGAATTGGTAGACACGCTATCTTGAGGGGGTAGTGCCCGTATGGGCGTGCGGGTTCAAGTCCCGCTCTCGGCACCAATTTATAGACAGTTGAGAAGTTAGCTCAATTTGACTATAATCTCGCACGATTTCGGACGCGGGGTGGAGCAGCCTGGTAGCTCGTCGGGCTCATAACCCGAAGGTCGTCGGTTCAAATCCGGCCCCCGCAACCAATTTCACGTTCGTCGTCTGCTCACGATGAATGGTCGCTGCGAGGCGACAATCAGGGTACAGGTGAATAGCCCCGATTTGAAAATCGGGGCTTTTTGTTATCTGTATTCCGGCATTGGCAGGATCAATGCACTTTAAACTGGGCTGCGAGCCCTTTTTTTGTTTTTGAAGGGGGGTAGCTTTGGCTACATTGGAACAACGATTAACCGAAATGCTCAGTGAGCCGGTTGCGGCCCTGGGCTTTGAGCTGCTGGGGCTCGAGTATATTCGCGCCGGCCGGCATTCGACGCTGCGGCTGTACATCGACAGCGAGAAGGGCATCGATGTCAATGATTGTGCCGAAGTCAGCCGGCAGGTAAGCGCCGTGCTGGATGTGGAAGATCCCATTTCCACCGAGTATGATCTGGAAGTCTCATCCCCGGGGCTCGCACGACCCTTGTTCAAGCCGGCCCACTATCAGGCCATTATCGGTCAGGAAGCCGAACTGGCATTGCGTATGGCAGTGAATAATCGCCGTAAACTCAAGGGCACAGTGGTGTCTGCTGACGACACCATGGTCCGGCTCGAGGTGAATGGCCAGGAGTTTCCTGTGGCCTACGCCAACATTCAAAAAGCAAATCTGGTTCCGAATTTTGACTGACGAGGCCATCGGACATGAATAAAGAAATATTGCTGGTTGTAGACGCCGTTTCCAACGAAAAGGCGGTGCCTCGCGAAAAAATCTTTGAGGCGCTGGAAACCGCGCTGGCTACGGCCACCAAGAAAAAATATGACGGCGACATCGACGTTCGGGTTGCCATTGATCGTAAAAGCGGTGACTTCGACACTTTCCGCCGCTGGCAGGTAGTAGAAAATCAGGAAGCCCTGACTAACCCTTACCGGGAAATCACCCTGGAAGCGGCTCAGATTGATGAGCCGGAAATTGAAGTGGGTGATTATGTTGAAGATCAGATTGAATCTGTCGTCTTTGACCGCATTACTACTCAGACCGCCAAACAGGTTATCGTGCAGAAAGTACGTGAAGCCGAACGCATGCAGGTGGTGGAGCAGTTCCAGGATCAGGAAGGCGAAATCATTACCGGCGTGGTAAAAAAGGCCACCCGCGATAACGTGATTCTGGACCTGGGCAACAACGCCGAGGCAGTGATCTTCCGTGAAGATTTGCTGCCTCGTGAGTCGTTCCGCTCCGGTGACCGGGTGCGTGGTCTGCTCTATGCGGTTCGCCCCGAAGCCCGTGGTGCCCAGCTGTTTGTCAGCCGTTCCAGCCCGGACTTTCTGAAAGAGCTGTTCCGCATTGAAGTGCCGGAAATTGGCGAAGAAATCATTGAAATCATGGCCGCCGCCCGGGATCCGGGCAGCCGTGCCAAGATAGCGGTTAAAACCAACGATCGCCGTATCGATCCCATCGGTGCTTGTGTGGGCATGCGTGGTGCCCGGGTGCAGGCAGTATCCGGCGAGCTTGGCGGTGAGCGCGTAGACATAGTGCTGTGGGATGACAACCCGGCCCAGTTCGTGATCAATGCCATGGCTCCGGCGGATGTGGCGTCCATTATCGTGGACGAAGATGCCCACTCCATGGACATCGCCGTGGAAGCGGGCAACCTGGCTCAGGCAATTGGTCGTAATGGTCAGAACGTGCGTCTGGCGTCTCAGCTCACCGGCTGGGAGCTGAACGTGATGACCGATGAAGATCTGGCGCAAAAGCACCAGGCTGAAAACGACAAGACCATGAATTTGTTCGTGAACAACCTGGACATTGACGACGACTTCGCTGCTCTGCTGGTGGGTGAAGGTTTCTCCACTCTGGAGGAGATTGCCTATGTGCCGGTCAGTGAGCTGCTGAGCGTAGAAGGGCTGGATGAAGACACGGTTGAAGAGCTGCGTACTCGAGCCAAAGATGCACTGACCACCAAAGCACTGGCCCAGGAAGAATCTTTTGAAGGGGTAGAGCCGGCAGACGATCTGCTGGGGCTGCCTGGAATGACCCGCGAACTGGCTTATCAGCTGGCTGGCCGCGGTGTTGCGGATCTGGAAGAGCTGGCAGAGCAGGGCATTGATGACCTTGAAGGCATTGAAGGTCTGGACGAAGCCCAGGCGGGCGAACTCATCATGGCTGCCCGTAATATCTGCTGGTTCGGAGAACAGAACCAGGAATAAGATCATCGGAGGTAAATGAATGGCAGAAGTATCATTAACGCAACTTGCCAGTGACATCGACACGCCGGTTGATCGTCTGATCCAGCAGTTTCGTGAGGCGGGCATGGAGAAATCCGGTAACGATTCCGTTTCTGAAACTGAAAAAGCCGCTCTGCTTGCTCATCTTAAAAAGCAGCACGGTGGCAATGACGATAAAGAACCCAAACGGATGACCCTGCAGCGTAAAACCATCAGTACCCTCAGTGTTCAGGGTGCCGGTGGCAAGAACAAGGCAGTGCAGGTAGAAGTGCGCAAGAAGCGCACCTATGTAAGACGTGACGCGCTCGAAGAACAGCGTCGTGAAGAGGAAGAAAAGGCGCGCCAGGAAGCCGAGGCTCAGGCGCGTCGTGAGGCCGAGGAAGCGGCCAAACGAGAAGCAGCCGAACAAGCCAAGCGTGCAGCCGAAGAAAAGGCCAAACGTGAAGCTGAAGAAAAAGCTCGTCAGGCTCAGCTGCAGGCTCAGAAAAACACCGAGCAGGGGGCAACCCCGAAAAGCAAAGAGCAGAAAAAGGCGGACGACATGGCCAAGCGCGAAGAAGAAAAACTCAAGCAGCAGCGCGAACAGGAAGCACTGCGCAAAGCCGAGCTGGAAGCCCAGCAAAAGGCAGAAGAAGTGCGCAAGCTAGCAGAAGAAAATGAAAAACGCTGGGCGGAAGAAGCGGCCAAAAAGCCGGAAGACGCCGACTATCATGTCACCACCAATCAGCACGCCCGTGCGGCTGAAGATGAGGCCGACAAGAGCGAAGAGCAGAAAGCCCGTCGCACCGGTGGCAAGAAACGCAAGGGTGGCAAGACCAAGGAAGACAGGGAAAACCGCGAAAGCCGCAATGAGCGTCAGCGCAAAGGCAAACGCGCCAAGGTAATGACGCCCAAGTCCATGAAGCACGGCTTCCAGAAACCGGCTCAGCCGGTAACCCGTGAAGTGGAAATTGGTGAAACCATCACTGTCGCCGAGCTGGCTAACCGCATGGCAGTAAAAGGTGCCGAAGTCATCAAAACCATGATGAAGATGGGTGCCATGGTGACCATCAACCAGGTGATCGATCAGGAAACTGCTCAGCTGGTGGCCGAAGAAATGGGTCACAAGGTGGTGCTGCGTCGTGAAAACGAGCTGGAAGAGCGGGTACTGTCTGATCGTGATACTGACGCCGAGCGTAAAACCCGTGCTCCTGTGGTGACCATTATGGGCCACGTTGACCACGGCAAAACCTCTACTCTCGACTACATTCGTCGTACCAAGGTAGCGTCTGGTGAGGCCGGTGGTATTACTCAGCATATCGGTGCCTACCATGTAGAAACCGAGAACGGCATGATCACCTTCCTGGATACCCCGGGACACGCGGCCTTTACCTCCATGCGGGCCCGCGGTGCCAAGGCCACCGATATCGTAGTGCTGGTGGTGGCGGCCGATGACGGTGTGATGCCGCAAACCATTGAAGCCATTCAGCACGCCAAGGCCGCTGAAGTGCCGCTGATTGTGGCGGTAAACAAGATGGACAAGCCGGAAGCCGATCCGGATCGAGTCAAGAGCGAACTGTCCCAGCACGGCGTTATGTCGGAAGAGTGGGGCGGCGAGAACATGTTTGTTCATATTTCTGCCAAGGCTGGTACCGGCATTGACGAGCTGCTCGAAGCCATTCTGCTGCAGGCCGAAGTTCTGGAACTGACTGCAGTATATGACGCCATGGCCTCTGGCGTAGTGATTGAATCCCGTCTAGACAAGGGGCGTGGACCGGTTGCTACCGTGCTGGTACAAGACGGTACTCTGCATCAGGGTGACATCGTACTGTGTGGCCTGGAATATGGCCGGGTACGTGCCATGAAGGATGAGCTGGGCCGCGAAGTAAAATCCGCCGGTCCGTCCATTCCGGTGGAAATTCTGGGTCTGTCCGGCGTGCCCACTGCCGGTGATGAAGCCACTGTTGTGCGGGACGAGAAGAAAGCCCGTGAAGTGGCACTGTACCGCCAGGGCAAGTTCCGCGAAGTCAAGCTGGCCCGTCAGCAAAAAGCCAAGCTGGAGAACATGTTCGCCAACATGAACGAAGGCGAAGTGGCCGAGGTGAACCTGGTACTGAAAGCAGACGTACAGGGTTCTATCGAAGCTATTGCCGATTCGCTGATGAAACTGTCCACCGACGAAGTGAAGGTGAAGATAGTTGGCTCCGGCGTGGGTGGCATCACCGAAACCGACGCCAGCCTGGCTGCGGCGTCCAACGCCATCATTCTGGGCTTTAACGTGCGTGCCGATGCCTCTGCCCGCCGCATGATTGAAGCGGAAGAGATTGACCTGCGCTACTACAGCGTTATCTATGAGCTGCTGGATGAAGTGAAGCAGGCCATGACCGGCATGCTGGCTCCTGAGTTCAAGCAGGAAATCATCGGTCTGGCGGAAGTGCGGGACGTGTTCCGCTCACCCAAACTGGGTGCTATCGCCGGCTGTATGGTGACCGAAGGTAACGTCAAGCGCAGCAACCCGATCCGCGTGCTGCGTGACAACGTGGTGATTTACGAAGGCGAGCTGGAGTCTCTGCGTCGCTTCAAGGATGACGTTCAGGAAGTGCGTAACGGCATGGAATGCGGCATCGGCGTGAAGAACTACAATGACGTACGAGTAGGCGACCAGATCGAGGTTTATCAGATTGTGGAAGTACAGCGCACCCTGTAAGGTGGCGGTGAACCACGTCTGAACACAGTAATCAACGGGGGCCGGCAGGCCCCCTTTGTCTTGGAAGTAAAGTATGGCCAGAGAATTCAGCCGAACCCGCCGGGTAGGTCAGGAACTGCAAAAAGAAATTGCCGTTATCCTGCAGCGGGAAATCAAAGACGACCGTCTGGGCATGGTCACCGTATCCGGTGTGGAAGTGTCCCGTGATCTCAACTATGCAAAAGTGTTTGTGACCTTTCTCGACAACGATGCCGAGCGGGTAGAGCAGGGCATGGAAGTACTGAAAGAAGCCAGCGGTTATATTCGCAGCCTGGTGGCCAAGGCCATGCGCCTGCGGGTGACCCCCGAGCTGCGCTTCTCCTATGACCAGAGCCTGGTGGAAGGCATGCGCATCTCCACTCTGGTGTCGAGCACGGTGGAAGAAGACAAACGCCGCAGTGCCGGTCGCAACGACGAAGACGAGAAGGAGCAGGACTGAGATGGGGCGTCAGCGACGTTTTCGCGGCCGTGAGGTAGACGGCATTTTGCTGCTCGACAAGCCGGCGGGCATCACATCCAACGATGCCCTGCAGCAGGTCAAGCGCATCTATGCCGCCGCCAAGGCCGGCCACACAGGAGCACTGGATCCGCTGGCTACCGGCATGCTGCCGATCTGTCTGGGTGAGGCCACCAAGTTTTCCCAGTTTTTGCTCGATGCCGACAAGCGCTACCGGGTGGTGGCAAAACTGGGCGAGCGGACCGACACCAGCGACGCCGACGGCGAAGTGGTTGAGACCCGTCCAGTCAATGTGTCCACCGGCGAGCTGATTGAAGCCCTGGATCATTTCCGCGGCGACATCATGCAGGTGCCGTCCATGTACTCAGCGCTCAAATATCAGGGCAAGCCCCTGTACCAGTACGCCCGGGAAGGCATAGAAGTACCCCGGGAAGCGCGCCCCATCACGGTATTTGAGCTCAAGCTCATTCGCTTTGAAGGGGACGAAGTGGAGCTGGAAGTACATTGCAGCAAGGGCACCTACATTCGTACCATAGTGGACGATCTGGGTGAGCGCCTGGGTTGCGGTGCTCACGTTGCCGTGCTGCGCCGGCTGGCGGTAGCCGGTTATCCGGCGGAGCGCATGCTCACTCTTGAGCAGCTGCAGTGCATTCTCGATAACTGCAAGGCCAATGACATTTCACCCCGGCTGGAGCTGGATCCGCTGCTGCTGCCCATGGATACCGCTGTGCAGAGTCTGCCGGAAGTGAACCTGTCTGAGCTGGTGGCGGGTTATCTGCTGCACGGCCAGGCGGTGCAGGTGTCCGGCGCGCCCCTCGACGGCTTTGTGCGCATGACGGTGGGCGATGACCGCCGCTTTGTCGGTGTCGGTGAAATCGACGATGACGGCAAGGTAGCGCCGCGCCGTCTGGTACGTTAATTGACGGTGATTTAAGGTTGCCAAGTGCGCCTTTGCTGGTAGAATGCCGTCCTTCCTTCCGGCTGAATTAGTGATCGGCTGGAATTCATTCATGCTTATTTTGGAGTAGACACAATGTCACTAAATGCTGAAACCAAAGCCCAGATCGTTGCCGAATTCGCCCGTGGCGAAGGCGACACCGGCTCTCCCGAAGTGCAGGTAGCTCTGCTGAGCGCCCAGATCAACCACCTGCAGGGCCACTTCAAGCAGCACATCCACGATCACCACAGCCGTCGCGGTCTGCTGCGCATGGTATCCCAGCGTCGTAACCTGCTGGACTACCTGAAGCGTAAAGACGTAGAGCGCTACCGTGACCTGATCAGCAAGCTGGGCCTGCGTCGTTAATCGACTCCAAAGCCTTGTTAAAAAGGGAGCCTCGGCTCCCTTTTTTAATGCCCGTAAAACATAGCTTGAAGCCATAAGCTGTCAGCTGTAAGTCAAACAAGGCGCTCTGTAGTAGTTAAGGTTGGGAGGAGCAGTGCGACCCCCCAACAATATTGAGCGCCCTTCACTGGTTCATCGGCTGGATCCCCCTGACGACATGGAGTAGCCTGAAGCCACCTTACTGAGCGGCAGGGCTTTTCCATGGATGAAACCGCATTACAACGCACTCAGAAATATGTGACTGCCCGCAGGCAAGATCCGGCCTGGGTGCTGCTGGCTTCACGTCGAGCACCGCTTATTCTGGGATGTTTGAGCAGCCTGTTTGAACAGGCCGATGATGGCATTGCTGAAGAAGATGCTCTGCAGGCGCTGTCAAACATGCTGGCTGAATATGCCGTCCAGGATGAGTATGAAATTGATCCGGATAATACTCGGCTGCAAGCCGGACGGGATCTGCGCGAATGGATTAAGCGAGGTCTGGTGATTGAGCGTGCTCAACGCTTGTATGCAACGGATGCGCTGGGCGCTGCCATCCGCTTTATTGATTCCCTCGATAACCGCATCATGACCTCCACTGCGTCGCGCCTGTCCGTGGTGCAGCGTGAAATTGCAAATCTTGAGATGGGTTTAAACCCCAACCCCACCAGCCGTATTGCCTCCCTTGAATCCCGTATTGAGCAGTTGCAGCAAGAGCTGGAGGCCGCGCAAGCCGGAGATATTCCTGTACTGAGTGAGGCAGAGGCCGTGGAGCGTATTCGTGAGGTATATGGTCTGGCTACGGCGCTGCGCACCGATTTTCGCCGTGTTGAGGATTCCTGGCGTGAGGCGGACCGGGTCTTGCGTCAGTCAATTATGTCGGAACAGCTGCATCGCGGTGAGATTGTCGATCACCTTCTGGATGGTCAGGAGGCACTGCTGAATACTGCAGAAGGGCGTGTCTTTGATAGTTTCCAGCAGCAGCTACGCCAAAGCAGTGAACTGGACCAAATGCGTGATCGCTTACGCCTGATCTTAAGCCACCCTGCAGCGAATAAAGCGCTTGAACCGAACCAAAGCAAAAACCTTCGCTGGTTGCCGTCACGTCTGGTCAAAGAGAGTCAGGCTGTGCTCCAGGCGCGGGCGCGCAGTGAGCGGGATGTGAAAGGCTTCCTCAAAACCGGCCTGGCGGCAGAGCATCACAGGGTTGGTCAGCTCTTGAATGAGATTATGAATCAGGCGCTGGAGCTGGACTGGCAGCCGCGTGCCAACCGTCGTGAGCCTGTGCCGCTGCCACCTGTGGGTGTGGCGCTGGCGAAAACGCCAGTGCCGGAGCGACTGCGCTTTAAAGCCATTGATAATATCGATCAGCAGGCCCTGGATCTGTCTCGCCATCGGGCTGATTTGAGTGATCTTGATGCGGAGTTCTGGGATGCGCTCAATGGCCTTGATCGTGAAACTTTGATCCGCGAAACGCTTCAGCTTCTTACGGAGCAAGGCAAGCCGTTGACGTTGCTGGAAATTGCTCAGCACCTGCCACCCGAACATGATCTGGAAACCTTCGTGCTCTGGTTGGGTATGGCCAGAGAAGCCGGTGTTGAGATAGATCTGAGTCAGCCGCAGGAGTTTGAGATTTTGGCTGAAGACCAGCGTCGCTGGCTGTTTTCATTGCCGTATCTGACGTTGAGTTTGCAGGACGTCAGCAATATTGACTGGGAGTTTTGACCATGAGTGGAGTGTTTGATCGCATTACCCAGGCCCCCGCTGATGAAGAGTTGCCTGTCATGCCAGAGGTTGAAGCGGCGGGTGAAATTACACTACCAGACACGCATGAAGAACCGGAACGTACGCCTGCCCGATTACGGGAAGTGTCTCAGGATCTGCTACGTTTTGGCCTTCTTGAAGAACGCCAGAAGCCAAATTTCTATAAGGTTGCTGTACGTGAACTGGATGAGCTGAACCGAATTCTTGAACCGCTGGATCTGTTTGCCGCTGTCGATGATGTTCGCGGCCTGGTGTTTCTTAAGGTGCTTAAGGCTGATGAAACCGCCGCTATTGAAGATGAATGGTCGCATCCCCTGGTGCGCAAACAGCGCTTGAATCTGGAGCAGTCGCTGTTGCTGGCCATTTTGCGCCAGTACTTTGTTGCCCATGAGCAGGAAGCAGGAACAGGTGCCACTCAGGCGCTGGTCGCGGTTGACGAGCTGATTCCACAGATGCAGGTTTATCTGGGCGATCAGGGTAGTGAATCACAGGAAAGAAGTCGCATTTTAGAACTGCTCAACCAGCTTAAAGAACATGGTGTGGTGACGGCACCGGATAAAGATGAACGGGTGATGATCCGCCCGGTGATTGCGCATCTGGCAAACCCGGAAAACCTCACCGCTCTGCTGCATTGGCTGCGTGAGCGTGCTCAGAATGAGTGTGATACCCACAAGGAGCGGGAACAATGAATCAGGCCGGACTCTGGCACCAGGATTCCAGCTATAAACTGCAGACCCTTGAGCTGTTTAACTGGGGTGGTTTCGGTGGTCATCATACCGCCGACATTCATCCTGAAGGCACTGCTGTGATAGGGCCGACCGGCAGTGGCAAAACCACCTTGGTGGATGCCCTGATGACGCTCTTGTGTACTAACCCCAGATACAATCTGGCCTCAACCGGCGGCCATGAGAGCGACCGGGATCTGGTCTCCTATGTGCGCGGTGTATCTGGCCCCGGCGATGGCAGTGGTACCCAGTCGCATATCGCCCGTCCGGGCAAAACCGTCACGGGTATAGCGGCCAGTTTGAGTAACGGTGATGAGCTGGTTCGCATTGGCTTGTTGCTCTGGTTTGATGACACCAGTTCTGCCGTGGGTGATATGAAGCGGCTGTTTTTCTTTGCTACCTCGCCGGCACAAACATTGGAACACTGGCTGACGGTTCAGCATGAAGGTGGTATGCGGGCCCTGCGCCAGCTTGAAAAAACGCAAGCCGGGCTTTGGAGCTATCAGACCAAAAAGGATTATCTGGCTCGAGTGCGCAGCTTTTTTGATGTGCGCGATAACGCCTTCAATCTGCTTAACCGTGCCGCTGGCTTGAAGCAGCTCAATAGTATTGATGAGATCTTCCGTGAACTGGTGCTGGATGATACCTCGGCATTTGACCGTGCCCGTGAAGTTGCCGACAGTTTTGATGATCTCAGCGCTATTCATGAGGAGCTGGAAGTTGCCCGCCGCCAGCAGACCTCGCTTGAGCCGGTGAAAACTAACTGGCTTAAATATCAGGCCAATGCCGAAAAACTGACCGAGCAGCAGACACTGAGCCGGATTCTGCCTGTCTGGTTTGGTCTGCAGGCTGAACATCTCTGGCAACAGGAGTGCCAGCGCCTGACTCAGGCCTGTGAAGCAGCAGAGCGCGCTAAAAACGAAGCGCAGCGCCAGCATGATCAGCAGGTGGAGCTTTGTGATGGTTTGAAAGAGCAATATCTGCAGCTGGGCGGTTCGGATATTGAAAGTTTGGAGGCTTTGGTTAAAGCGACGCAAAAAGAGCTCGCGAATTGTGAGCGTGATGCCGGTGATTATCAGCGTTTAGCGCAGCAACTGGGTTTGTCTGATTCACTGGATAAAACCTCATTTACACATAATCAGGCTCAGCTGGCTGAGCAGCAGAAGACGCTTGGGGCTGAGGCTGAAAGTGCAGAGCGGGCTGTTTTTACGGCAGGCGCCCAACATATTCAGGCGTATAACACGTTGCAATCGCTGGAGCAGGAGCTAGCCGAAGCAAAGCAGCGCCCCGGCTCCAATATTCGCAGTGAGTATCAGGTTTTTCGGGCAGCTCTGGCCAAGGAGCTGGATCTGGAAGCGGATCAGCTGCCTTTTGTGGCAGAACTGGTGCAGGTAAAAGAGAGCGAGCAGGCCTGGCGCGGGGCGATTGAGCGGGCAATTGGTGCGCATCGTTTACGTATTCTGGTCCCCCCGCATGCCATCAAACACGCGCTGCGCTGGGTAAATGAGCGCAATAACCGTTTGCATGTGCGCCTGCTCGAAGTGAAAGCGCCGAATGCGCCGATCCGTTTCTTTGATGATGGATACACCCGCAAACTGGATTATAAAAATCATCCGGACCGGGAAACGGTTAAAGCCCTGCTGGCACGGCTGGATCGGCATTGCGTCGACGCCCCGGAGCAGTTGCGGCATACCGAGCACGCCATGACGCAACAGGGCTTGATGTCTTCCAAAGCGCGGGTGTTCGATAAGCAGGATCAAAAACACCTGCAGGATGACTGGCAGACCGGTTTTGATAACCGGGATCGTCTGGCGGCACTGGAGTCGCAGATTACTGAAGCCCGCCAGCAGCTTGGCAAAGTTCAGGCTCAGCTTGAAAAGGCCAAAGCCGAGGCCCAGCACCTTAATACCCGCCAACAGTTGATTACACAGCTGCAAACACTCAGGTTTGAGCAGATCGACCTTGCCCAGGTTCAGCATGAGCTGGCGCAGCATCAGGCTAAATTGCAGCGGTTAACATCACCCGATTCAGATCTGGTCGCCGCTAAGCGTGCACTGGATGTAGCCCAGCAAACTTTGGCCGAACTGGCCGGGCAGGTGCAAACCCTGACCGAAAATTACTTTAAGCTCACACCGCAACTCGACACCGCAAAACGCAAACATGCCAGCGCTCAGCAAAGGGCGGCACAAGGCCTTAATGATGAACAGCGCCAAATCGCTGCGGCCCGTTTACCAACACTAGAGGCCAGTCAACTGAATGAGTTGGGTGAGCTGGAGCGCCGGGCCGTGCTTGCAGTGCAACAAGCCTTGGATGGGTTTAAAGAGAAGCAAAGCCGTTTGGTGCAGGAGTTAGTGCGCTGCATGGCCAAAGCGAAACAGGAAGACAGGGGGGCACTGTCTGATGTGGGTACCGATCTGGACGACACCCCGCAGTACCTCGAGCGCCTGCAGATCCTGGTGGAAGAAGCCCTGCCTGAGAAACGCCAGCGTTTTAAAGATTATCTCAATCGTTCTTCTGATGAAGGCGTCACCCAGTTGCTTAGTCATATCGACAATGAAGTCGCCATGATTGAAGAGCGTCTAGAAGATGTAAATGCCACGTTGCGGCGCACTGATTTTCAGACCGGCTGTTATCTGCAACTCGTTGCATCCAAAGTGGTGCATGAAAGCCTGCGCAGCCTGAATACTGCCCAGAAACGTTTGGCCTCTGCGCGTTTTCAGGATGATGACGGTGAAAGTCAGTACAAGGCCTTGCAAGCGATTGTTGAGCAGCTGCGCGATGCTTGTGAACGCCATCGCACACAAGCAGCACGGGCGCTGCTGGATCCGCGTTTCCGCATTGAATTTCATGTTTCTGTTATCGAGCGCGCCACCGGCAAGACGCAGAGCACCTTTAAAGGTTCGCAGAGCGGCAGTGGTGGTGAGAAGGAGATTATTGCTTCCTATGTGCTGACCGCATCCCTGAGTTATGCGCTGTGCCCGGATGGTGCCAGCCAGCCTCTGTTTGGCACCATAGTGCTGGATGAAGCCTTTTCGCGCAGCTCGCATACCGTGGCCGGGCGAATTATTGCCGCGCTCAAGGAATTTGGGCTGCATGCGCTCTTCATTACACCAAATAAGGAGATGCGTTTGCTGCGTAACCATACCCGCTCTGCGATTGTGGTACACAGACGTGGCCTGGCTTCAAGCCTGATCACGCTGAGCTGGCAAGAGCTGGATGCAAAAAAGCCACAACGAACAGGCGTAACGGATGAAGTCACCCACTGATATTGCCCCGCGGCTCGTCAAGCAGTGGCACCAAACCAGCCTTCGGCGTGAACGCTTGCTCTCAGCCGAGGCCTGGCCCATTGAGTTTGCGATTGGTAAGCCTTCAGCCAAAGTGTTCAGCGAGCAGCCGGGTAAGGTGTGTCGCCACCTTGAGCGTTGGCAGACGGTGAGTATCGGTGATGTTGAATGGCTGCCGGTCAAATATCGCAGTGCTGCAGAGCCGATAGAGATGCCGGTTAAATGGCTGCTCCGCACCCCATCGCAATGGATAACTGCTGCCGCAGATAAGGTGGTCGAGGGCGAATTTAACACCCTCGAAAATTTAGTTGCACAGGTCAATCCGCTCTATCGTGAGTTGCTGATTACTGAGCGCAGTTTATGGCGCAATAAGCTCACAGATGAGGTTATAGCAGCGGCCCAGCTGGCCGATTCTCTCGCACCTGGGTGCGCGCAGGGACGTCCGTTACGGTTAATGGCAGGTCTGGCGGTGGATACCAAATTTATGGAACGCCATGGCCGCCTGATGATGCGTTTACTGGATATGCGCTATGCGGGTGAGGCCAGCGAGCAGGGGCTGGAAAACTTTCTGGGCGCATCAAATGATAAAGAACACTGGCTGCTGGTGCTGGATCTCGACGGGAAACTACTGCCATTCAGGCGTATGCGTTTAACCAGCCGTCAGCTTGCGAGTGCTGTTTTACCAGGCTCATGTTTGTTGGTTGTTGAAAATGAACAATGCGAGCATTTGTTACCACCAGTACCTGATACCCTTGCCGTGTTGGGGGCTGGGCTGGATCTTGATTGGCTGGCGAACCCTGCTTTTCAGCACAAAAAACTGGCTTATTGGGGAGATCTGGATTCCTGGGGCTTGCTTATGCTCTCGAATGCGCGCAAGTGCGCGCCGCACCTTGTGCCTTTGCTGATGCATGAGGAAATATTTAATCAGTTAGCAGAGGGCAGTGCCGTGGTTGAGCCTGTTAGCGCACAGCCGGTAACGCCTGCAGCCCTGACCAGTGAAGAAGCCCGTTTATACCAGACCTTGCTTAAGGCTCCCAAAGGCCGTCTGGAGCAGGAGTATCTGCCCGCTGAGATGGTAGAGCGGGCGGTACAACACTGGGCTTGTTTGTTTGGTTGATAATGACTGAAATGTTGGGACTCGTCCCAACCTACCAACCTTGTCTTCATATCAGGCTGCGCAGAAGTATCACGAAGCAGCAGTGGGGATTGCCGTAGCCGACCATAAAATGCCAAGGCCGAAAAATTACTCCTGCATTTTCGGCATTTCCGCCATCCATGGCGGTCAGATGCATTTTCGAGCGTGGCCTTCAATGTAGCGTGTCGTGAAGTGCAACCGCACTGTTGCTTCGCATGACGATCGTGCGGCTTTCAGCCTGTTTTTTCCCGTCATTCTGTCCTTTAAACAGGAATCAAGTATACTGTGCCGGCGTATTAAAGAATCAAACAATTAAAGGAATCTACCGCGTGAATCCTATCGTAAAGACCTTCCAGTACGGTCAGCATACCGTTACTCTTGAAACCGGCGTGATTGCCCGCCAGGCCACCGCCGCTGTCATGGCCAGCATCGACGACACGTCCGTGCTGGTGAGTGTGGTTGGCAAGCGTGAAGCCGACGAAAGCCGCGACTTCTTTCCGCTCACGGTGAACTACCAGGAGCGTACCTACGCCGCCGGCCGTATTCCCGGCAGCTTCTTCAAGCGTGAAGGCCGCCCCACTGAAGGCGAAACGCTGACGGCGCGTCTGATTGACCGCCCCATTCGTCCGCTGTTTCCCGAAGGATTCAAAAACGAAGTTCAGGTGATTGCCACCGTGATGTCCGCTAATCCGGAAATCGCCCCAGACATCATCTCCATGCTGGGCACTTCTGCCGCTCTGGCCATTTCCGGTATTCCTTTCGCCGGTCCCATCGGTGCCGCCCGCGTGGGTTACATGAACGGTGAATACGTGCTGAACCCCAGCATCAGCGAGCTGAAAGACAGCCAGCTGGATCTGGTGGTGGCCGGTACTGCCGGTGCCGTGCTGATGGTAGAGTCCGAAGCTTCCGTTCTGCCGGAAGATGTGATGTTGGGTGCCGTTATGTACGGTCACGAGCAACTGCAGACCGCCGTGAACGCCATTAACGAATTTGCTGCCGAAGTGGGCACTCAGCCCTGGGACTGGCAGCCCAAAGCCGAAAACGAAGCGCTCAAGGCCAAAATTGCCGAGCTGGCCTCTGCCGAGCTGGGTGAAGCCTATCGTATCACCGACAAAACCGCCCGTCGTGACGCCATCTCCGACATCAAGGCCAGGGTTCAGGCAGCCATTCTGACCGATACCCCGGAAGCGGAAATCAAGGATATTCAGGAGCTGCTGGGCAAGCTGGAAAAAACCATCGTCCGTGGTCGTGTGGTACGCGGTGAGCCGCGCATCGACGGCCGTGAGCCCGATATGATCCGCGCCCTGAACGTGGCCACCGGCCTGCTGCCCCGTGCCCATGGCTCTGCCCTGTTTACCCGTGGTGAAACTCAGGCGCTGGTTGCCGCTACTCTGGGCACAGAGCGTGATGCTCAGCTGATTGACGAGCTGACCGGTGAGCGCGCCAACCGCTTTATGCTGCACTATAACTTCCCTCCCTACTGTGTGGGCGAGACCGGCATGGTCGGCAGCCCCAAGCGTCGTGAAATTGGTCATGGCCGTCTGGCCAAGCGCGGCGTTGCCGCCGTGATGCCGAGCCAGGAAGAGTTCCCGTACACAGTGCGTGTGGTGTCCGAGATCACCGAGTCCAACGGCTCTTCCTCCATGGCGTCTGTGTGTGGTACTTCACTGGCCCTGATGGACGCCGGTGTGCCGATCAAGGCGTCGGTGGCCGGTATCGCCATGGGTCTGGTAAAAGAAGAAGAAGGCTTTGTGGTACTGTCCGACATTCTGGGTGATGAAGACCACCTGGGCGACATGGACTTCAAGGTGGCCGGTACCAACGAGGGTGTGACTGCCCTGCAGATGGACATCAAGATCGAAGGCATCACCAAAGAGATCATGGAAGTGGCCCTGAAGCAGGCCCGCAATGCTCGTCTGCACATTCTGAAAGTGATGGATGAAGCCCTGCAGGCCCCCCGTGCCGATATCTCCGACTTTGCCCCGCGCATTCACACCATCAAGATCAACCCCGAGAAGATCCGTGATGTGATTGGCAAGGGCGGCGCTACCATTCGCGCCCTGACCGAAGAAACCGGCACCACCATTGAGCTGGATGACAACGGCATTGTGAAAATTGCCGCCGTTGACGGTGAAGCCGCCAAACTGGCCATTCACCGCATTGAGCAGCTGACCGCCGAAGTGGAAAGCGGCACCATCTATGAAGGTCAGGTGGTGCGTCTGGCCGACTTCGGTGCCTTTGTTAACATTCTGCCCGGCAAGGACGGTCTGGTACACATTTCTCAGATCACCGAAGAGCGGGTGAAAAATGTGTCCGATCACCTGAAAGTGGGTGACAAGGTCAAGGTGAAGGTACTGGAAGTGGACCGTCAGGGTCGCATTCGTCTGTCCATCAAGGAAGCCAACAAGCCGGAAGAGGCAGAAGCCGCGCCTGCCGCCGAGGCAACCGAAGAAGCCAAATCCGACAGCGCCGAATAAGCCTGAGCAATAACACCGAAAGCCGGGGAAATTTTCTCCGGCTTTTTTGTATCTGTTGCCTATGTAAAGCTGCTTGCCAATTGGCAGGCGGCTTTGCACAATGAAACCACTTTCAGCAAAAGGAACCCATTTTCATGGAGCTGGCAGATTACCGACGTGAATACCTGCAGGGCGGTCTGCGCCGCAATGACCTGCCCGACGACCCCCTTGCCTTGTTTGAAACCTGGATGCAGCAGGCCATTGCTGCCGGTGTGCCCGATCCTACCGCCATGGTAGTGGGCACAGTAGACGAGCAGGGACAGCCTTATCAGCGTATTGTGCTGCTCAAGCAGGTGGATGAGCAGGGCTTTGTGTTTTACACCAATATGGGCAGCCGCAAGGCGGCACACCTGAATCAGAATCCGCGTATCAGCCTGCTGTTTCCCTGGCACTCACTGGAGCGTCAGGTGCATGTCACCGGCCGGGTGGAAAAGCTCGCCGCCACCGAGGTAATGAAATATTTCTCCAGCCGGCCCAAAGACAGCCAGATTGGTGCCTGGGTGTCAAAGCAATCATCCCGCATTTCAGCCCGCGGTCTGCTGGAAGCCAAGTTTCTGGAAATGAAGCAGAAGTTTGCCAGCGGTGAAGTGCCACTGCCGAGCTTCTGGGGCGGTTTCAGAGTGAAGTTCGACTCGGTGGAATTCTGGCAGGGCGGAGCCAATCGGTTGCATGACCGCTTTATTTATCAGCGCGAACATGATGGTTGGGTCATTTCCCGCCTGGCACCCTGAATATGTGAGAGGCTGGCATGCTGATCTGCAGAACCGAGCGTCCCGGTGATGGCGACGAGATAGACGAGGTGGTGTTTGCCGCCTTTAACCGCCCTGACGAGGCGGATCTGGTGCTGTCCCTGCGCGAGCAGGGGGCCATTACCGTCAGTCAGGTAGCGGAATACGAGGGGGCCATTATCGGCCACCTGGCCATGAGTCCGGTGCTGGTAAACGGTGAAGACATCGGCTGGCTGGGGCTGGCGCCGGTGAGTGTGTGGCCCGACTGCCAGAATCAGGGGGTGGGCACCGAGATGATCCGCGAAGCCATTCAGGCCGCCAGCGACTTTGACTGGGCCGGCATAGTGGTGCTGGGCAATCCGGCCTATTATCAGCGTTTCGGCTTTCGTCCGGCCAGCGAGCTGGGGCTGAGCTGTCCTTATCCTGATGCCGGCGATGCCTTTATGGCACTGGCCTTAAAGCAGCCTGCCCCCACCGGTCTGGTGACCTACCACCCAGCCTTTGAGCAGCTGTAAGAGCTGACAGGTATTTCCTGAGACACTCGAAGCTGGCTGACATAGCTTGCCGGCGAAGTGCAACCGCACTGATGCTTCACATTGTGCCCCTTGCAGGGGCATAATACTCACCAACTTTATGCCCCCCGTTGCGAGTTTTTCATGCACAGCCCACTCAACCTGGATATCGAGCACTTTCTGGCCCACGACTGGCAGCGCAAACCGTGTCTGTTCAAGGCCGCCCTTCTGGGCTTTGAAGATCCCTTAAGCCCCGACGAGCTGGCCGGCCTGGCGCTGGAACCCCATATTGAGTCCCGCCGGGTGTGGCGTGAGCAGGAGCGCTGGCAGGCGGAAACCGGGCCCTTTGACAGCTACGATCATCTGGGGGAAACCGACTGGACCCTGCTGGTGCAGGCGGTGAACCAGTGGCATCCGGGCGTACAGGACCTGGCCGAGCTGTTCCGGTTTATTCCCGGCTGGCGCTTTGATGATGTGATGGTGAGCTTCTCCACCCCCGGTGGCGGTGTGGGCCCCCATATCGACCAATACGGTGTTTTTATTCTGCAGGGCAGTGGCAGCCGTCGCTGGCGGGTAGGGGAGCGTCAAAGCCTGCGCGAATTTGCAGCCCACGGTGCTCTGCGCCACTGCGATGACTTTGAAGCAGTGATCGACGAAGTGCTGCAGCCCGGCGACATGATTTATATTCCGCCCGGCTGCCCCCACGAGGGCTATGCCGACACACCGGCCATGAACTACTCCATCGGATTTCGTGCCCCCGACGCCAAAGATCTGTTCTCCGGCTTTGCTGATCATCTGCTGGCTCATGTGGATATTACGCCGCGGTTTGATGATGCCGGCATGGCGGCCGCCAGCGCTCATGGCCGTCTCGATAGCAGCGTAATGACGCAGGTAAAAGGCCTGATGCAGGAGCTGCTGAACGACGACGCCCGCCTTAATGACTGGTTTGGCGAAATGATCTCGGAAGCCAGGCATGATCTCGATCTGGAAGTGGCCGAGCCGGCCTACAGTCTGGAAGAACTGGTGCTGCGGCTGGATCATGGTGACCATCTCTACCGCCTGGGTGGGGTGCGCTGTTTCTACCATGAAGGCAGCGAGAACGTCTTTTATCTTGACGGTGACCGTTATCAGCTGGCCGAGCCTGATACTGACGCCATTGCCCTGCTGTGCGATCAGGCTCGCATCTGCGGCCCGGAAGTGGCCTGCCTGAAAGAACCCCGTAATCTGCTCGACTGCCTGCTGCCGCTGGTGAACCAGGGCTACTGGTATTTCGAGGAAGACGAATAATGGCGGTGGATCTTTACTTCGTGCTGGAATCGCCGGCGCGCCCCGAGAACGTGGGGGCTGCCGCCAGGGCCATGAAGACAATGGGCTTTGAGCGCATGCGGGTGATTAACAGCCGGGTGCATGAGCAGGATGAAGCGGGCTGGGTGGCCCACGGTGCGCAGGAGATTCTGGCGCAGGCCGAGCATTTTCCCTCCCTGGCCGAGGGGCTGGCCGACATGGATCTGGTGATTGCCACCACGGCCCGCCGGCGTGGCCGCTATCAGCACTATCTGACGCCCCGTGAGGCGGTGACCCAGATCAATAACAAAGTGGTACACAAGGTCGCCATACTGTTTGGCTGCGAGGAGTCGGGCCTCAGCAACGAGCATCTGGCCCAGGCCGATATCATCAGTTACCTGCCGCTCAAGGTGAGCTATCCGTCACTCAATCTGGGTCAGGCCATCATGCTCTATGCCTGGGAGCTGAGCCAGGGACTGACACCAGAAAGCGCGCAAAAAAACAACGGTCAGACCGAAAGCGCTCAGCTTCGTGTGTTGCAGCAAAAAACAGAGCAATTACTGAGTAAGGTGGGAGTTTCCCAGCAGGAAAAACTGGCTGAATGGGTTAAAGACCGGTTGCCTGTGCTGGAACAGCGCGATCTGAACCTGCTGCACCTGCTCTGCAAGGACCTTGAGCGGGCCCTCAAACCCGGGGAGCCAGGTTGACAAGTCCGCAGCCACAGGGTATTGCTATGCCATTCGTTGTTACAGGTTGTATGTCATGCTGCACTCCATCCGCACCACCACCATTATTATTACCGGCACCACCATGAGTGGCACCGGGGCGGGCTGATGCGCTGACGACAAACAAAATTTGAATCGAAAAGCCCGTGTCCCCATCAGATACGGGCTTTTTTAGTTTTACACAGGGAGTAATGAATGCGAGTCCTGAAATTTGGCGGTACATCGCTGGCGAATGCCGAGCGGTTCGATACCGTGGCCGATATCGTGGTCAACAATCAGCGCCAGTCCCAGGTGGCACTGGTGTTGTCGGCCCCGGCCAAGGTGACCAATCATCTGGTGGCCGTGGTGGAGCAGACCATTCGCGGCCTGGAAGCGGCCCCGGTACTGAAAGACATAGAGCAGATCTTTCACGGCATTATCGACGGACTCAAGAGCAAGTACGCCGGTCTGGATGACGCTGCTCTCAAGATAACCGTAGAGCGGGAGCTGAACCAGCTGACCCGGCTGCTGCAGGGTGTCAGCCTGCTGCAACAGTGCCCCGACAATATTCAGGCCCGCATTCTCAGCCGGGGCGAAGCCCTGTCCATCGCCACCATGAGCGAGCTGTTGCGCACCCGCGGTGAGCAGGTGGAAGTGATAGTGCCGCAGGACATGCTGCTGGGTGAAGGCAGTGTGCTGGAAGCGCAGGTTAATATTGAAGTCTCCCGTCAGCGGTTTATCGACAAGGGCCTGCGCAGCGACTGCGTCTACCTGATGCCGGGCTTTACCGCCGGTAACGAAAAGGGCGAGACCGTTATTCTCGGCCGTAACGGCTCCGATTATTCTGCCGCTGTCCTGGCTGCCTGTGTGGGCGCCGAGTGCTGCGAAATCTGGACCGATGTGGACGGCGTGTACAACTGCGATCCGCGCCTGGTGCCCGATGCCAAGCTGCTGCGCCAGCTGTCCTACAAGGAAGCCATGGAGCTGTCCTATTTTGGTGCCAAGGTACTGCATCCGAAAACCATAGCGCCCATCGCCCAGTTTCATATTCCCTGTCTTATCAAGAACACCGGCAATCCTCAGGGCGAAGGCTCGCTGATCGGCCCCGAATGCAGCGACGACGATCTGCAGGTAAAAGGTATTTCCGATCTGGCCGGCATGACCATGATCAACATCTCCGGCCCCGGCATGAAGGGCATGGTGGGCATGGCCGGCCGGCTGTTCTCCTGTATTTCCCGCGCCGGTGCCAGCATAGTGCTGATCACCCAGAGCTCCTCGGAATACAGTGTCAGCTTCTGTATTCACACCTTTGACAAGCAAAAGGTACAAAAGGCCATTGCCAACGAATTTGCGCTGGAGTTCAAGAACAAGCTGCTGGAGCCGCTGGATGTCATCGACGATCTGGCCATTATCTCTCTGGTGGGGGATCGCATGCGCACCGTGCGGGGCGTGTCGGCCCGCTTCTTTAACTCCCTGGCCGAGGCGTCCATCAATATCGTGGCCATTGCGCAGGGCTCCAGTGAGCGTTCCATCTCGGCGGTGATTGGTAAAGAGAAGGTCACCGAAGCGATCAAGGCCTGTCACCAGAACTTCTTCTCCAGCCGCCAGTTTATCGATGTATTCCTGGTGGGTTGTGGCGGCGTGGGCGGCGCTTTGCTTGAACAAATCCGCCGGCAGCAACCGGTGCTGGAAGCTCAGGACATCGGCATTCGGGTAGTGGGCATTGCCAACTCCCGCAAAATGCTGCTGGACCGCAATGGCATCAGCCTGAACGACTGGCGTGATCAGCTGGAGCAGGCTCAGGACAGCTTCAGCCTGGAGCGGGTCACCCGGCTGGTGGAAGACAGCCATCTGATCAACCCGGTACTGGTAGACTGCACCACCAGTGACGTTATTGCCGATCAGTATGCCGACTTTTTATCCGCCGGCTTCCATGTGGTTACTCCCAACAAAAAGGCCAACACCGCCAGCCTGGACTACTACCGCGAGCTGCGTCGCTCGGCCCGCTCCACCCGCCGCAAGTTTCTGTATGAAACCAACGTGGGCGCGGGTTTGCCGGTGATTGAAAACCTGCAAAACCTGATCCGCGCCGGTGACCAGCTCAAGGCCTTTGGCGGCATTCTCTCCGGCTCCCTGTCTTACATTTTTGGCAAACTGGACGACGGCATGAGCTTTGCCGAAGCCACTCGTATTGCCCGGGAAAATGGCTTTACCGAGCCGGACCCACGGGATGACCTGAACGGCATGGACGTGGCCCGCAAGCTGCTGATCCTGGCCCGGGAAGCGGGCATGGAGCTGGATCTCGACGATATCGAGGTAGAGCAGGCGCTGCCGCCGGGCTTTGATGCCAGCGGCGATATCGAGACCTTTATGGCCCGTCTGCCACAAGCCGATGCCTGGTTTGCCGAGAAAACCGCCGAAGCGGGCGAGGGCAAAGTACTGCGCTATGTGGGTGCCATTGAGGACGGTAAATGCAAGGTTGTGATCAAGGCCGTGGACGGGGATGATCCTCTGTTCAAGGTAAAAGACGGCGAAAACGCGCTGGCGTTTTATACCCAGTATTACCAGCCCATTCCGCTGGTACTGCGCGGCTATGGTGCCGGTGCCGATGTAACCGCAGCCGGCGTGTTTGCCGACTTGCTGCGCACCCATAACTGGAAGCAGGAGATTTAAATGAGTGTTGTAGCCTATGCGCCGGCCTCTACCGCCAATGTCAGTGTGGGGTTTGATGTGTTGGGGGCCGCACTGGCCCCCCTCGACGGCTCTCTGCTGGGAGACAGAGTGCTGGTAGAAAATGCCAGCGGCGAATTCCAGCTCACCAACGCCGGCCCCTATGCCCACAAGCTGCCGGACGACTACACCCAGAACATCGTTTACGATTGCTGGCTGGCCTATGAAAAGGCGCTCGACAAAAAGGGCTTGGCGCGCAAGCCGCTGACCATGACCCTGGAAAAGAACCTGCCGGTGGGCTCGGGGCTGGGCTCCAGCGCCACCAGTATAGTGGCCGCCTTTGTGGCCCTGAATGCCTTTTATGATAACGCCATTAGCGAGCATGAGCTGATGCTGCTGATGGGTGAGCTGGAAGGCCAGATTTCCGGCTCCATTCATTATGACAACGTGGCCCCCTGCCATCTGGGTGGCATGCAGCTGGTGCTGGACGAAGCCGGTGTGGTCAGCCAGACCCTGCCCTCGTTCGATGAATGGTACTGGGTGGTGTGCTACCCGGGCATTGCCGTCTCTACCTCTGCCGCCCGGGAAATTTTGCCGGCCCAGTATCGCCGTCAGGACTGCCTGGAATATGGCCGCCGTCTCGCGGGGTTTGTGCACGCCAGCCACACCGGCCAGGAAAAAGTGGCCGCGGCCATGCTCAAGGACGTGATCGCCGAGCCTTACCGCTCGCAGCTGATCCCGGGTTTTAATGCGGTGCGTGAGCATGCCGCCGCTATGGGCGCATTGGCCACTGGCATTTCCGGCAGTGGTCCCACCGTGTTTACGGTGATGAAGGATCTGCATCAGGCAGAGAAACTGCAGGCCTGGCTGGCCGACCACTTTATTCAGAATCAGGATGGCTTTTGCCATATTTGCAAACTCGACGCCGAAGGCGCACGAGTCACAGGAACCAGACTATGAAGTTGTACAACATCAAGGATAATGCAGAAACCATCAATTTTGCCGGTGCCGTAAAACAGGGCCTGGGCCGTGGCCAGGGCCTGTTTTTTCCGGAAAACCTGAGCCCGCTTGCCAATGTGGAAGCCCTGCTGGAGCAGCCGCTGGTGCCGCGCTCCGTGGCCATTCTGCAGCACCTGATCGGTGACGAAATTCCCAAAGATACCCTCACCGCCATGGTGGAGCAGGCCTTTACCTTCCCAGCACCGCTGGTGAAGGTGGACGAGCACACCTACGCCCTGGAGCTGTTCCACGGCCCGACCCTGGCGTTCAAGGACTTTGGCGGCCGCTTTATGGCCCAGTGCCTGGCGACCCTGAGCAGTGAAGGCAAGATCACTATTCTGACCGCCACTTCCGGCGACACCGGTGCCGCCGTGGCCCATGCTTTCTATGGTCTGCCCAATATCGACGTGGTTATTCTGTATCCCGAGGGCAAAATCAGCCCGTTGCAGGAAAAGCTGTTTACCACGCTTGGCGGCAACATTCGTACCTTTGCGGTACAGGGCGATTTCGACGCCTGTCAGGCGCTGGTGAAGCAGGCCTTTGATGACGAAGAGCTGAAGGCCGCTGTGGGTCTGAACTCCGCCAACTCCATTAACATCAGCCGGCTGCTGGCCCAGGTGTGCTACTACTTTGAAGCCGTGGCCGAGCTGCCCGCCGAGCAACGTCACAAGGCGGTGATTTCCGTGCCGTCCGGCAACTTCGGCAACCTGACTGCCGGACTTATCGCCAAGGCCATCGGACTGCCGGTGAAGCGCTTTGTGGCCGCCACCAACGCCAACGATACGGTGCCGCGCTATCTGCAAAGCGGGGACTGGGCACCCAACGCCACTGTGGCTACTTTGTCCAACGCCATGGACGTCAGTCGTCCCAACAACTGGCCGCGGGTGGAAGAGCTGTGCCGGGTCAAGGGCTGGGAGCTGTCTGATATCGCCTCCGGCATGCTCAACGACGAGCAGACCGAAGATGCGCTCAAACGTCTGTTTGCACAGGGTTACCTGTGCGAGCCCCACGGTGCCATCGCCTGGGATCTGCTTAACAAGGAGCGGGGCAAGGACGAAGTGGGCATTTTCCTGTGTACTGCCCATCCGGCCAAGTTCAAGGAAAGTGTTGACCGTATTCTGGAGCAGGATGTTGAACTGCCGGGACCACTGGCCAAGCATAATGCCATGGAATCGCTGTCCGAGACCATTCCGGCCGATTTCACCGCCCTGAAAGCGAAAATGATGGGCTGAGGCCAACACCTTTAATCTGTAAAAATGCCGGGCAAGCCCCGGCATTTTTTTGCCATACCCCAATCCCCTTTCCCTATTATCCCTGTACTTTGTAAGAGATCTCTCAAAGCAGTCTGGGAAAAGGCGCTTTTGATATATGTTTTTAGCTGTATATTTTTATAAGTATATGAATTTTAATGATTTTAATTTTAAGGTTGAAATCTGAACAGCCAGCTTTTCGTTTTTCCTGCATTGTTCCCAGCGTGGGGTAAGGTATAGTTATTCCCAACAGGAAGACAGTGCTGGCAGGCAAGCCGGGAGCCAAGAACGGCAAAGGACAAGGTCCGGGAAGACCAAGGGGACAGGCAAGGGAACGCCAAGGGATACCTTCAGGACGAAGCGGTTGGTTGCAGGAGCGCAGCCATTCATGGAAGAGCCAGGGACAAGCCCGACGGAGCGGGAAAGGGGAAGACCCGGAGCGGTCAGGTCAGGGAATGCAGGGAGCAACTCAGGTTCAGGAAGGAGCCGACGACACCAAAAGGGGCAGCCACTGGCTGCCCCTTTTCTATGACGCTCACATGGCCGGCGGCTGAATATCCAGCTCGTCCACAAAGCGCTCTACCGTCAGCTCCGCCTGTTTGATCTCATCAAACAGGGCAATATGACAGATGGCATCGCCTTCATTCACCAGCGGCATGGTCAGGCTGCCAATCACAATACCGCTGCGCGGAGCCACAATAAGACACTGCTCGGCTCCCAAAGGAGCGCTGATAGTCCCCAGAATATCCCCCTTGCGAATACGATCTCCCAGCCGTACCTTGAGGTGCAGCAGGCCGTCGTGCTCGGCCCGTATCCAGGTACTGCTACGGGCAATAATGGCCTCGCTGGCAGACTTGACCGTGCTGCTTTTCAGCATACCCAGGCCACGCATCACGCGAATCACGCCGCGCACGCCCGCCTTGATGGGCAAAGGGTCAAAGCGCAGTGCCTCACCGGCCTCATAGAGGATCACCGGCACCCCCTGAGCTTCTGCCACTGCCCTGAGTGAGCCATCGCGAATGCTGGCATCAAGAATAATGGGTGCACCAAAATTTTCTGCCATTTGCCGGGTTACCGGGCAGTCTAGCTGAGCCCGTATCTGTGGCAGATTGGCCCTGTGAATGGCCCCCGTGTGCAAGTCGATAATATGACTGCATTTGCTGACAATTTCATTGACAAAAAAGTGCGCCACCCGGGCCCCCAGTGAGCCTTTTTCCGAGCCGGGAAAACAGCGATTCAGATCGCGCCGATCCGGCAAATAGCGTGATTTGTGAATAAAACCAAATACGTTGACCACAGGCACGGCCACCAGGGTGCCCCTGAGCCGGGCCGGATTGATTTTCGCCAGTACCTGATTGACCACTTCAATACCGTTCAGTTCATCACCGTGAATGGCGGCACACAGCAACAACACCGGCCCCGGCTGCTTGCCGTTCACTACTTCCACCGGTACTGTCAGTGGCGACTGGGTATAAAGCTGGGCCAGCGCCAGCTGCATGGTCCGGCGCTGGCCTGCCGGCACTGACTGACCCGCCAGTTCAAAGTGATGGCTCATCAGCCTCGCTCCCGGCTGCGGGTTTTGCGGTGCAGATTTTTCTCAATATGCTCTACAATCAGCTCGGCCACATCTTTCCCGGTTGCCTTTTCAATGCCTTCCAGACCTGGAGAAGAGTTTACTTCCATCACCAGAGGGCCACGGCTGGATCGCAACAAGTCTACTCCGGCCACTTGCAGTCCCATGGCCTTGGCCGATGCTACCGCAGTTTTGCGTTCTTCGGGCGTAATACGCACCAGCCGGGCTTCCCCGCCTCTGTGCAGGTTGGAGCGAAACTCACCTTCCTGAGCCTGACGCTTCATGGCTGCAATGACTTTGTCGCCCAGCACAAAGCAGCGAATATCGGCACCACCGGCTTCTTCAATAAATTCCTGCACCATAATATTGGCCTTGAGGCCCATAAAAGCTTCCAGCACGCTTTCTGCCGCCTTGCGGGTTTCTGCCAGCACCACACCAATACCCTGAGTGCCTTCCAGCAGTTTAATGACCAGAGGGGCACCGCCCACCATCTTGATAAGGTCGGGCACATCATCGGGTTTGCAGGCAAAGCCGGTGATTGGCATGCCTACGCCATGGCCCGACAGCACCTGCAGTGAACGCAGCTTGTCCCGGGAGCGGCTGATGGCGGCCGAATGATTGAGCGAATAGCAGCCCATCATTTCAAACTGGCGCAGCACGGCGGTGCCATAAAAGGTCACAGAGGCACCAATACGGGGAATGATGGCGTCAAACTGATCCAGATCCTGCCCTTTATAATGAATGGATGGCTTGTTATCGTTAATGTTCATATAACAGCGCAACACGTCGATCACAGTGACCTCGTGGCCGCGGGCCTCGGCGGCCTCACGCAGTCGGCGAGTGGAATATAAAGACGGATTACGGGACAGAATGGCAATTTTCATGGGTAGCGCGGTTCTCTTGACGTGATGTGCCTGACGGCGAAATTCGGCTCACTATCTACGCCAATGCAGCCTTGCATTCCAGCAAGAAAATCCGCAGTTCAGACACAAAAAATTTGTTTGCTTTGCCCGGCACCAGGCACAAGAGCAATTTCAGCGGTCAGTCATTGTCGCAGAGCAGATTGCCGGCCCTGCCACCATGAACCATACTCTAGTCCTAATTGTTTGATATTCCCAAAAAATATTCATAAAGCGGTGCGCCGCGAGCAAAATAATGAGGAGGAGCCATGAGTTCCGATGCGAACAAAAGCAAGCAGTCATTGCAGGCCGGAAAACAGCAGTTTCATTATTTTTCCATTACTCCCTCACTGTCTCAGTTACCCAAGTCCCTTAAGGTACTGACCGAAAACCTGCTGCGTTATGGCGGTGACAGCCTGGCCGGCGATCTGCAGGCCATGGAGGACTGGCTGAAACAGGGCCGCTGCGAGCATGAAATCGCCTTTCGTCCGGTGCGGGTGCTGATGCAGGACTTTACCGGCGTGCCGGCGGTGGTGGATCTGGCGGCCATGCGCGAAGCGGTGAAGCGGCTGGGAGGAAAGGTAGAAAAGGTAAATCCTCAGTCGGCGGTAGATCTGGTAATAGATCATTCGGTGATGGTGGACGAGTTCGCGACTCCTGAGGCCTTTGCCGCCAACGTAGACATGGAAATGGCTCGTAACGGCGAGCGTTACGCCTTTTTGCGCTGGGGCCAGCAAACCTTTGATAATTTCAGAGTGGTGCCGCCCGGCACCGGCATCTGTCATCAGGTTAACCTGGAATATCTGGGCCAGACGGTATGGCAGCAAAAAACAGACGGCGGTACCCTGGCCTGCCCGGATACGCTGGTGGGTACCGACTCCCACACCACCATGATCAACGCCCTTGGCGTATTGGGCTGGGGCGTGGGTGGCATTGAAGCTGAAGCTGCCATGCTGGGTCAGCCGGTGTCCATGCGCATTCCCGAGGTGGTGGGCTTTAAACTCACCGGTGCCCTGCGGGAAGGCATTACTGCCACGGATCTGGTATTAACCGTCACCGAAATGCTGCGTAACCACGGCGTGGTAGGCAAGTTTGTGGAATTTTACGGTGACGGTCTGGCCAGCCTGCCGCTGGCAGACAGAGCCACCATTGCCAATATGGCCCCGGAATACGGTGCCACCTGCGGCTTTTTCCCGGTAGACGAAGAAACCCTGCGCTATCTGCGCCTGACCGGCAGGGACGAAGACCATATCGAACTGGTTGAGTCGTACACCAAGGCGCAGGGCCTGTGGCGCAACCCGGGTGATGAGCCGGTCTTTACCGACACCCTTGAACTCGACATGGGCAAGGTAGAAGCCTGTCTGGCCGGTCCCAAGCGGCCTCAGGACAGAGTGGCCCTGGAGCAAGTGCCGGACGCCTTTACTCTGGCCCATGAGCAGACCGTCAGCCAGCAGGCCGAAAGCCGGCTGGAAGGTGAGGGCGGCCAGACCGCAGTAGGCTATGAGCAGGCACAGCAGGGCATCGCCTTTACCCTGAACGGCAACACCCATCACCTGCGCGACGGTGCCGTTGTGATTGCCGCCATTACTTCCTGTACCAACACCTCCAACCCCAGTGTGCTAATGGCCGCCGGCCTGATGGCCAAAGCGGCGGTAGCAAAAGGCCTCACCCGGGCACCCTGGGTGAAAAGCTCACTGGCACCGGGCTCAAAGGTGGTTACCGACTATCTCAAGGCCGCCGGCATGATGCCGGCGCTGGAGCAGCTGGGCTTTCATCTGGTGGGTTATGGCTGCACCACCTGTATCGGCAACTCGGGGCCGCTGCCTGAGCCTATTGAAGCGGCCATTCGCCAGGACGATATCACAGTGGCGTCTGTACTGTCGGGCAACCGCAACTTTGAGGGACGCATTCACCCGCTGGTGAAAACCAACTGGCTGGCGTCACCGCCTCTGGTGGTGGCTTATGCGCTGGCGGGCAACATGAAGGTGGATCTGACCAAAGACCCGCTCGGGCAAGACAAAAACGGCAAGCCGGTTTACCTGAAAGACATATGGCCGTCACAACAGCAAGTGGCCGAGGCGGTGGCCAAGGTGAAAACCGAGATGTTCAGCAAGGAGTATGCCGCCGTGTTTGACGGCGACGAACGCTGGCAGGCCATTAAGGTAACCGGCAGTGCCACCTTTGACTGGCAGCAGGACTCTTCCTACATTCGTCATCCGCCGTTCTTCAGCGAGATGCAGGCCGAGCCCGAAGCGGTCACCGACATTGAGTCGGCCCGGGTGCTGGCACTGCTGGGGGACTCGGTTACCACGGATCACATTTCGCCGGCGGGCAGCATCAAGGCCGACAGCCCGGCGGGCCAGTACCTGCAGTCACTGGGCATAGCGCGCAAGGACTTCAACTCCTACGGCTCCCGGCGGGGCAACCATGAGGTGATGATGCGGGGCACCTTTGCCAATATCCGTATTCGCAACCTGATGCTGGACGGTGTGGAAGGCGGCGAAACCCGGCATTACCCCAGTGGTGAGCAGCTGTCCATTTATGATGCTGCCATGCGTTATCAGGACGAAGGCGTGCCGCTGGTGGTGGTGGCCGGCAAGGAGTATGGCACCGGCTCCAGCCGGGACTGGGCTGCCAAGGGCACCCGGCTGCTGGGTGTGCGCGCCGTGCTGGCCCGCTCTTATGAGCGGATTCACCGCTCCAACCTGATCGGCATGGGAGTATTGCCGCTGGAGTTTACCGGCAACGACCATGCTGAAAGCCTGGGCCTGACCGGCGAAGAGCAATTGTCCATTCGTGGCCTGAGCCAGCTTGAGCCCGGTTGTACACTGACGGTGGCTATTACCGGTGCCGATGGCAAGGAGCGGGAAATAGAGGCGCTGTGCCGTATCGATACGCAGGACGAAATGACCTACTATCGCCACGGCGGCATACTGCATTATGTGATCCGCAATATGCTGTAGGCCCCAATTTATTGGGGCAATGGTATCGCGTGTTTGCTGATTTGCCCGGCTGAAGCCGGGCCTTGTATCTCTCAATGATGGGTGGTTAGCTACCAGCCATCATAAGGAAGCCAGTGAGCCTGTGCCGGGCCTTAGTGTCTAATGCTGATATGTAGATAAGGCCCTGGCTTCCACTTCTCAATGACGCTGAATGGTATCCAAGCCCCCTGAACATACACAGGTGAGGCTGCATGAACAAGGGAAGCTATAGAGAGATGTTTTCGCATATTGGCATTGATGTCAGCAAGGAAAAGTTAGATGTCGGTTGGCTTCGCGATACAGCCAGCAACAAGGTTAAAACCAAAGTTTTTAAGAACCAAAAACAAAGCTTTGAAGTATTGGCAGCTTGGGTGCTCAAGAACACCAAAGCAGAGCCTCAACATATTCTCATCACGCTGGAAGCCACCGGCGTGTATCACGAAAATCTGGCTTATTTCCTTCATCAACAAGGATTTAAGGTCATGGTCGCCAACCCGGGCAAAGCCAAGCAGTATGCTCGAGCCATTGGCTTGGTGCACAAAACAGACAAGCTGGACGCCCTCATGCTGGCCCACTACGGCATGGCCCAAAGCAATGCTGGCCAGCTTACGTTGTGGGAACCGGAAGCACCTGAAGTTCGCCATCTGAAAGGTCTTTTACGACGTCTGGATGCCCTGGAGAAGGATCACCAACGCGAACTGAATCGCCTGGAAGCCTGTGAGCAAACTGACACCTCCCCTCGGGTGCTGGAGTCAATTAACAACGTGCTGGATACCTTACAGAAGGAAATATCAGCGTTGGAGCAGGAAATTGACGATCACATCGATCGCCATCCTCCCTTGCGTAAAAACCGCCGGCTACTCAGCAGCATCAAGGGAGTTGGCCCGGTGGTATCCCGTGAAATGACCTGTTTGTTTGCCGGCAGGGTCTTCGTCAGCGCCAAGCAGGTGGCCGCCTACCTCGGCCTGATCCCCCGGCAGGTGGAATCGGGCAAGTTCAAGGGCTGCACCAGACTCAGCAAGTCAGGTCCGGCAAGGCTGAGGGCCAAGTTGTACATGGCTGCGGTCGTTGCTGGCACACATAACCTGGATATAAAGGATCAAAAGCAACGTCTGCTAAAGCAAGGTAAAAACAAGATGCAGGCGCTGGGCGCAGCGATGCGCAAGCTGGTGCAAATTTGTTATGGAGTTATCAAGCACCAGCAGGAATATCGGCCTCAAGCAAGCATGCAAGTGAGCGCTTGAGGCCGGTTATGAGAGATGGTATCTACATCAAGTTAGTTCAGTTTTCCAGCGTGGCCAGAATAACCTGATCCGGGCTGAAGCAGGCGGTGGCGCGCTCGCCTTCAGCGGGCAATGGCTCGTTAACGGGGCGCAGGGCGCAGATGTCGCCGCCCTGATCCAGAGTGAGTATTACTTCATTAAACCGGTCACCGGCAATCACCTGCTGCACTACACCCGACAGGCTGTTACTGCTGTGCACCGGATCCCTTTCAATGCTGACCCAGGGCGCCTTGATCAGCGCCAGCACCTCCTTGCCCGGCGCCAGCCCCAGACGCTGGCAACTGCGCTCGGTAACATCGGCCAGAATATGTGCACCGCCATTCAGCGTCAGGCTCACTTGATGGCTGAGGTCGTCTCGTCCCACCGACTGCACATAAGCAAAAAACTGGTTGCGGGCACTGGTTTGCAGGCCAAAGCGGGACACCACCGCCAGCAGGCTGTCGAGAGACGCATTTTCATCCTGCAGGGCATCCACCGCCATGCGTTCAATGCGGTTCAGCAGTCCGTAGATTTTCAGAACACGGTTGCCATAATCGGTTAACCGGGCACCACCGCCGCCCTTGCCGCCGGCCCCACTGGTTACCAGAGGCTGATCTGCCAGCTCGTTCATCTCTTTAACCGCATCCCAGGCGGTTTTATAGCTGATGCCAGCCGCTTTGGCCCCTTTGCTGATAGAGCCTTCCCGCTGAATTTCTTCCAGCAGGCGTACTCGTCTTGGAGTAATAAACAGGCGGCCCTGCTGTTGCAGGCTCAGCAATATATCCAGTTCCACGGTGCTCCTCGTGTTGTTCGGCTGACGAGTGGCCATGATACTCCAATACCGTTGTATTTTTGATTATATAGCGATACATTTATATCGCTGTATAACAAATTACATAACCCTGAAGGACCAAACCTTATGTCAACGCTTCGTACCGCATCTGTGCTGATGTGCGCCCTGGGCGCGTCCATGCCGGCTCTGGCCGATGAAATCAAGGTAGCGGTGGCCGCCAACTTTCTCGATGCCATTACCACCCTGGGAGAGCAGTTTGAGCAAATGTCCGGTTACAAGGTGCTGATCTCGTCCGGCTCTACCGGCAAGCTGTATGCCCAGATCCAGAACGAAGCGCCCTTTGATGTGTTTTTTGCCGCCGACGACAAGCGTCCCGAGCTGCTGGAGCAGGAGAACGCCATTGTGCCCGGCTCGCGCTTTACCTATGCCACCGGCACTCTGGTGTTGTGGAGCCCCGATGACAAGCTGATCGATAATGATCTGACGGTGCTGAAAAACGGTGATTTCAGGTTTCTGGCGGTGGCCAACCCGGTGACCGCCCCTTATGGACGCGCCGCGCAGCAAGTGCTCACCGGTATGGGGCTGTGGCAAGACTTCAGCAAAAAAATGGTACGGGGCGAAAACATCGGTCAGACCTACCAGTATGTCTACAGCCGCAATGCCGATCTGGGCTTTGTGGCCAAGTCTCAGGTATTCAGCCAGGGCGAATATGCCGGCGGCTCCTGGTGGGAAGTGCCGGCAGAGCTGTATTCACCCATAGTACAGCAGGCGGTACAGCTGACCGACTCTGCCGCGGCCACCGAGCTGCTGGAGTTTGTGCGTTCCGAACAAGGCCTCAAGGTGATCCACGCCTACGGCTACGGCACGGAAGCGGCCAACTGAGATGCTGGCCCCTCAGGATATGGCAGCGTTGACGCTGACGCTGCGGCTGGCAGGCGTCACTGTGCTGGTGTTGCTGGCGCTGGGCACGCCGCTGGCCTGGTGGCTGAGCCAGACCCAAAGCCGGCTGAAAACCGCCATTGAGGCGGTGGTGGCACTGCCGCTGGTATTGCCGCCCACCGTGCTGGGGTTTTATCTGTTGTTATCACTCGGCCCCCATGGAGTGATTGGCGGTTTGTCCAAAGCCATGGGGGGCAGCAGTCTGGCCTTTACCTTTACCGGCCTGGTGATTGGCTCGGCGTTTTATTCACTGCCCTTTGTGGTGCAGCCGCTGCAGGGGGCTTTTGAGTCGTTGGGGCGGCGACCGCTGGAAGTGGCCGCCACCCTGGGTGCTTCGCCGCTCAATCGGTTTATGACCGTGGCCATACCGCTGGCCCGCCGTGGGTTTCTTACCGCCATTGTGCTGGGTTTTGCCCACACACTGGGGGAATTTGGCGTGGTGCTGATGCTGGGGGGCAATATTCCCGGTGCCACTCAGGTCATTTCCATCGCCATTTATGATCATGTGGAAATGCTGCAATACAGCCAGGCGCATTTGCTGTCGGGGCTGCTGCTGGTGCTGTCATTCAGTATTCTGATGGCGGTATATATGCTTAATCGTCGCTTTTCGGTGGTACACCCATGATCAAGGCGCAGTTTCAGCTTGCGCGGCCGGGGTTTCGCCTGGATGCCGCCTTTGCACAGCCGGCCACTGGCGTGACTGCGCTGTTTGGCCCTTCTGGCTGCGGCAAAACCACGCTGCTGCGCTGCCTTGCCGGGCTGGAAAAAGCCGAGGGCGAGCTGTGGCTGGGGGAGCAGTGCATACAGCAAGGCAGGCGGTCGGTGCCGGTGCATCAGCGTCGTTTTGGCTATGTGTTTCAGGAGGCCAGCCTGTTTGCCCATCTGTCGGTGCGCAACAATCTGGCTTATGGCTGGCGGCGTTTACCCAAGGGACAGCCGCGACCGGACTTTGATGAAGTGGTGGGCTGGCTGGGACTGGAGCACTTGCTTGACCAGAGTGCCGCCTCGCTTTCTGGCGGTCAGCGTCAGCGGGTGGCCATTGGCCGGGCTTTGCTGACGGCACCGCGCTTGCTGCTGCTCGATGAGCCGCTGTCGGCGCTGGATACGCAGGCCAAGCGGGAGATACTGCCCTGGATTGAAGGTCTGGCAGAGCGCGCCGGTGTGCCGGTATTTTATGTCACTCATGCGCCGGAAGAGGTGGAGCGACTGGCTGACAGGGTGATTTTTATGCAGGACGGACGCACCACCCGCATGGAGTCATTGCAGCAGGCCATGGCACGGCCCGATTCACCGCTGTTTGTGGAGCAGGGCGCGGCCAGCATGATTGACGGCCATCTGAACGACGAGCTGGCCGATGGCCGTACGCCTTTTGTGTTCAACGATCAGACCCTGTGGCTGGTGCATGCACGCAAGCCCGGCGGCAAGGGGGCCAGAGTCAGGGTGCTGGCGTCGGATGTGAGCCTGGCGCTGGCGCCGGTAGCAGGTATTTCGGTGCTGAACCAGTTGCCGGTGACTTTGCGGGCACTGCACAGTGTGCAAGAGGGCAGGGTACTGGCCGACTGTGAGCTGAACGGCGGCCAGCGGCTGCTGGCCGAGGTATCTGCCTGGTCGGCAAATCAGCTGGGCCTGCATCAGGGCATGAGGTGTTATGCCCTGATAAAAGCCGTGGCACTGGTGAACTGATATCAAGCGTTCTTGCGCACCACGCCGTCGGCGGTGCCGATCAGCAGCACATCGGCACCGCGCTCTGCAAACAGGCCGTTGGTGACCACACCCACAATGCCATTGATGCGGGTTTCGAGCTCACGGGGCGCGGTAATGCGCAGACCATGCACATCCAGAATATGGTTGCCGTTATCGGTTACTACGCCTTGCCGGTAAACCGGGGTGCCCCCGAGACGGGCGAGTTCCCGGGCCACATATTCCCGGGCCATGGGGATCACTTCCACCGGCAGGGGGAATGTTCCCAGCACGTCCACGGTTTTGGTGCCGTCCACAATGCATACGAACTTGCCGGCCACAGCGGCCACAATTTTTTCCCGGGTCAGGGCCGCACCGCCGCCCTTGATCATGGCCATGGAGCCGTCGATTTCATCGGCACCATCCACATAGACGTCGAGCTCGCTGATGTCGTTGAGATCAAATACCGGAATGCCTAGATCTTTCAGGCGCAGGGTGGAAGCCTCTGAGCTGGAAACGGCACCCTTGATTTGATCCTTGATAGAGCCGAGGGCATCGATAAAGTGATTTACGGTAGAGCCGGTGCCCACACCAACAATGCTGCCCGGGGTTACGAACTCGAGTGCCGCCCAGCCGGCGGCTTTTTTCATTTCGTCTTGTGTCATGGCTGTGCTGTTCTCCTGCATAAGTGGCGCGCATTATAGCAAAGCCGGCCCCTGAGAACACCGCAGCCGGGTTACCTCCTTCGACATGCTTCAAGCACATCAATGTGTCGCTCGGCAAATGCCATCCATGGCATTTGACGGTCGAATACGGTAATCCCGCCTGCGGTGCCTTGGTTAAGGAGGCCTAGAGCCTCACCAGCGCCAGTGCCGGCCTGGAGTCAGCAGCTCGGGCAGGGGCACGTCCCAGTGGTCGACAGGAATGGCGGATAACTGCTGGCAGTCGTGGGCCAGGCCCACCGGGCGCGGGCCTGTGCCCTGATGCCAGCCGGCCAGGGTGCGGTCATAAAAACCGCCGCCCATGCCAATGCGGTTGCCGGCAGCGTCAAAGGCCACCAGGGGGGTGTAAATCACATCAAGCTGTTGCTTGGGCAACAGCAGGCGAATATCGAGGCGGGGCTCGGGAATGCCAAAGCGATTGGCGATCAGCTGAGCGTCCGGATCGTAACGCAAAAACATCAGATGCCCGGGGCTGAAGTGATGCAGCACCGGCAGGTACACCTGAGCGCCCTGAGACCAGTACCAGTTGATTAAAGGATGAGGATCGAGCTCACCGTCATTGGCCAGATACAGCGCCACCTTGCCGGCCTGTGCCAGGTGTGGCGTGGCGGCAACTCTGTCTTTGATGGCATGAGCAGCAGCTTGTTGTTCGGTACGGCTCAGTCGGCGGCGGGCTTCCCGAATCTGCTGGCGAATATGGTGGCGTTCAGTCACTGTCTCACTCCAATATATCAACGGTTCCAGGGGCTATTTTTAAGATGAAGATACAGGGTTTCCACCTGAGTGCGGGCCCAGGGCGTGCGGCGCAAAAATTTCAGGCTCGACTTGATGCTGGGATCGTTTTTAAAACAGTTGATATTGACCCGGCGGGCCAGCTCGTCCCAGCCGTATTTTTCTACCAGCTCTGTCAGCAGGCGTTCAAGGGTAATGCCGTGCAGGGGGTTGTTGGGTTGTTGGTTCATGGCCGCGGCCCTGTTGAGAAACATAAACAAAAAGACCGGCAAGCCGGTCTTTTTAAATAGGGTCCCAGGGTGCCGTTGCGAGTGTTAGTCCTTGAACCCGTCGGTTCAAGGCGGAACTCCGGTATCCGCCGCAGGCGTCTCGGTCGGGCCGAGCATGCTCAATAGCGAATAACACGGCGTTCCTGTGCTGTTGATATCGGCTCAGGGACACCACTCACTGACGCACACCCCAGGGAAAACAAATTGTACGGACCTCAGCCAACCTTACTGGCCAGTGCCTCTTCAATAGTATGCTGAAGCATCTTGATGCGTTTGTCCATGGCGTCAGCATATTGGTGGTTTTTGTCTTTTTCAAGCTCAAGCTCGTGGCAGACATTCAGTGCCAGCATAATGGCAATTTGTTCATTGGATGCCGGCTTGCCGCTTTCACGGAATTTGCGAATACGCTCGTTGAGCATATCAGCTGCCCGGTGCAGTGAATCTTCCTGCCCGGCAGGACAGGCCACCTTATAAGGGCGCCCGAGAATAACGATGTCGATTGCCGCTGTGGTCATGTGGTCCTCAGGTGGCTTGCAATGAGCAAAATAATGTCCCGCGAATATATAGTGGCACACCAGAACTTTCAAGGGGTTGCTGGTCTGCATCCGGTGACGGTGCTAGGATCTGCATTAATTCTAGTACTTATGGTCGAGTAAACAATGAACAATAGCGCCCGCCTTAATTATGATGCCTTTACCACTCTGCTGGAGCAGCACAATATGGTGGTGACCGCCGCCGAAGTACATGGCGTCATTTGCGGCCTTATCGGGGGAGGCATGGCACGGGACGATGTGCGCTGGCAACAGCATTTCAACGACCTGCTCAATGACGGCTTCGGCCTGCCCGCCGAGCTGAAAAAAGCCGTTAACCTGCTGTTTAACCGGGTTTATGATGATCTGCTTGATCAAACCCGCTTTGAACTGCTGCTGCCCGACGATGAAGAGCCGCTGGATGATCGCCTTGATGCCATGATGGAATGGGCCGGTGCCTTTCTGGCCGGTTTTGGCGTGGTGCAGCAGGAGCTGAACAAGGCTTCTGCCGAACTGCAGGAAATGATCCAGGATATCAGCAGCATTACTCAGGTATCCGGCGAGTTTGAACAGGAAGATGAAGAAAGCGAGGCGGCTTTTGTGGTTCTGTATGAGCACCTCAAGCTGGGCGCTACGCTGGCCTTTGAAGAGTTTGGCAAAGGCAGCCCCAAGCCTGAGCAACCCACACTGCACTGATTTGTTCAATATGGCACACCCATGACTCATTATGATGTAGTAATCAATGGTGCCGGCATGGCCGGTGCTGTGCTGGCGTTAAGCCTGTCCGGGCTGCGCCGGCCCGATGGCCGCCGGCTCGATATTGCAATAGTTGAGGCACAGGTGCCTGACCATGGGCAGCATCCCGGCTTTGATGCCCGCAGCATAGCGCTGGCCTGGCACAGCTGTGAGCAGCTCGACCGGCTGGGGATCTGGCCGGCACTGGCACCCCTTGTTACTCCCATTACTCAGGTTCAGGTCTCCGATCAGGGGCATATTGGCCGGGTTGAAATGAACGCGGCCGAATATGGCGTGCCGGCCCTGGGCAATGTGCTAGAACTTCATCTGGCTGGCCGGGAGCTGCATCGCCGTCTGGCAGAGTGCGACAATATACGGCTGTTTTGTCCCGATCAAATTGCAGACATTGAGCAGCAACTGCATCAGGTGATGGTAAAGCTGGACTCGGGCACAACACTGACGGCGGCTTTACTGGTGGCTGCCGATGGCAGCCGCTCTCCCGTCAGCCGGCAGCTTGGGCTGCCCCGGCAGCAGCTGGATTATGGCCAGAGCGCCATTATTACCAATATTGTCACTGCCATACCCCATGCCGGCCGGGCTTTTGAGCGTTTTACACCTCAGGGGCCGCTGGCGCTGCTGCCCATGAGTGAAGGCCGCAGCTCGCTGGTGTGGTGTGTGACGCCAGCGCGGGCAGAAACATTAATGGCAATGGACGATACCGGCTTTCTGGCAGCACTGCAGCGGGAATTCGGCTACCGGCTGGGCAAAATGCAGCGCTGTGGTGAACGCTTTCGTTATCCGCTGGTGTTGGACCAGGTGTGTAAACCCTGGCATCACAGGGTAGTGTTACTGGGTAATGCGGCACACTTGCTGCATCCTATTGCCGGCCAGGGCTTTAATCTGGGGCTCAGGGATGTGGCAGCACTCACCCGGCACATTCAGGCGGCGCTGCTGGCTGAACAGGATATTGGCAGCCACAAGGTGCTCAGTGGTTATGGCCGCTCGCGGCAGCCGGATCAGAGTGGCACTGTTGGCCTGACCACGGCGCTGGCACTGCTGTTTTCCAATGATAACCCGGCGCTGGCAGCCGGGCGAAATCTGGGGCTGTCGGTAATGGCGGCCTGCGCGCCGCTGAAGAGTCAACTGGCCTGGCGGGCCATGGGCAAGAGGTAAGCAATGCAAGCAGCAGATGTGATTATTATTGGCGGCGGCATGGTGGGGCTGACCCTGGCACTGGCACTGAAGCCCAGCGGCCTGAAAGTGGCCGTGGTGGAAGGCAAGGTACCGGACGATACCTTTAATGAGGTGGCCGACAACCGGGTCAGTGCCATCAACCTGGCCTCTCAGACTTTGCTGGAGCGGCTGAATGCCTGGCCTGCGCACAGCAACCGGCTGGGGCCCTACACCAGCATGGAAGTATGGGAAGCCCAGAGCCGTGGGCGCATAGGCTTTTCTGCCGGGCTGATGCACCAGTCTCACTTGGGTCATATCGTGGAAAACCGGCTGCTGCAGCACCATCTGCTGGAGCAGGCGCGGCAATGTCCGCACATCAGTCTGCACATGCCGGTCCGGGCGGCGAGCGTGTCGGCCAGTGACAGCGGTGCTTTTGTGCTGCTGGATAACGGCACTCCCATTACCGGCCGGCTGCTGGTGGGCGCCGATGGTGCCCGCTCCTGGCTGCGCGGCCAGATGCAGCCGGGCATGGTTGAATGGGACTACGACCACAATGCGCTGGTGGCCACCATCGAAACCGATGAGCCCCATGAGCAGTGTGCCCGTCAGATATTCAGCGGCAATAATATTATCGCCTTTTTGCCCCTGGCCGGTGCGCACCGCTGCTCACTGGTCTGGTCCTGTACGCCGGAACGGGCTCAGGAACTGCTGGCACTCAGTGACGACGACTTTAACAAGCAACTGGCCACTGCCTTTGATCTGCGCATGGGCCTGTGCCGGGTGCTGGGGCCGCGCATGGCTGTTCCGCTCAGGGCCCGCTACAGCCAGCAGTTCTGTGGTACACGCTGGGCACTGATTGGCGATGCGGCTCACACCATACATCCGCTGGCAGGGCAGGGAGTAAACCTGGGCCTTCAGGATGCTGCCGCCCTGGCTGATACCCTGATGACCCGCCATGCCGAAGGTCAGGATATTGGCGAGCTGGCGGGGCTGCGTCGTTTTGAACGCTGGCGCAAGGCCGAAGCCACCACCATGCTGGCAGGCATGGAAGGGCTCAAGCGGCTGTTTGGCAGTGAGCTGGGGCCGGTTAAAGGCCTGCGTGCGTTTGGACTTGGGCTGACTGACCGGCTGACTCCGCTCAAGCGCCGGCTGGCCGCTCATGCCCTGGGCGTGGGTGGCTTGCAGCCGGCCTTGTCGCGCCTTCATGAAAATGAATGAGAAAAACTAATGCGATCAGGTTTTGTGATTAGTTTTTTTAAGTAATGCGAAAGAGGCTGAAAAGCCTCTTTTTTTCGCTTGTACTGAAATGAGCGCATATTATCGCAGTATTGTTTAAATGATTGTTAATTTTTGGTTTTAATTGCAGTGTTTGTTGCTTTCTTTACGTTGAAAAAGCTGTCGTGGTACAGCTCACATTTTGCACCGAAAGGTTTACGGATTAGTTTTTTTTAACAGCTGCGCTGTGTTATCCCAATACCGCATGAGTATAATCGAACGGCACTACCGGATTATCGCTCGCTGGCCGGGCCCGCAATATTAAGGAAGCGTCATGACTCAGCAAACAGTTTTGCATCCGCAGCACCTGGAAGCCGGTGCCAAAATGGTGGATTTTCACGGTTGGCATATGCCCATCAACTATGGCTCCCAGCTGGAGGAGCATCACGCCGTGCGTCAGGACGCCGGCATGTTCGATGTGTCGCACATGACCATTGTTGATGTGAAGGGTGCCGGGGCCAAGGCCTTTCTGCAGCGCCTGCTGGCCAACGACATTGCCCGTGTCACTCAGCCGGGCAAGGCCATCTACAGCGGCATGCTGAACGAGCAGGGCGGTGTGATTGACGATCTCATCACCTATTATTTTGCCGAAGACGATTACCGCATGATCGTCAACTCTGCTACCCGCGAAAAAGATCTGGCGTGGATGGCCAAACAATCCGCAGGGTTTGATGTGACCCTCACCGAACGCCCCGAGCTGGCCATGATCGCGGTACAGGGCCCCAACGCCAAGGCCAAAGCCGCTGCCGTATTTACTCCAGAGCAAAACGCTGCCGTGGAAGGCATGAAGCCCTTTTTTGGCGTGCAGTCAGGCGATTTGTTTATCGCCACCACCGGCTACACCGGTGAAGACGGCTATGAAATTGTGGTGCCAGCCGAGCAGGCGGCCGCCCTGTGGAATGCCCTGAAAGACGCCGGTGTGCGCCCTTGCGGCCTGGGTGCCCGTGACACCCTGCGCCTGGAAGCGGGCATGAACCTCTATAGCCAGGACATGGATGAAGACACCTCGCCGCTGGCCGCCAACATGGCCTGGACCATTGCCTGGGAGCCGGCAAATCGTGACTTTATCGGCCGTACCGCCCTTGAAGCCCAGCGCGCAGCGGGGACTCAACCCAAGCAGGTAGGACTGGTGATGAAGGCGAAAGGTGTGCTTCGCGCCGGTACCCCGGTACGTTTTACCGATGCCGATGGCAATGAGCAGCAGGGAGTGATCACATCCGGTACCTTCTCGCCTACACTGGGCTTCAGCATTGCCCTGGCGCGGGTTCCGCGCTCCATTGGCGACAATGCCGAAGTGGAACTGCGCAAAAAATGGATGCCGGTGTCCGTGGTAAAACCGACTTTTGTACGTTTCGGCAAAGCGGTCGCCGAGTTTTAAGAACCAAGAGGAACAACAAAATGAGCAATATCCCCAGTGAACTGAAATATGCCCGTACTCACGAATGGGTCCGGATTGAAGAAAACGGTGAAGTGGTGATCGGTATTACCGAACATGCGCAGGATCTGTTGGGTGATATGGTGTTTGTTGAGCTGCCCGAAACCGGTCGCACCGTAGATGCTAACGAAGAGTGCTGTGTGGCCGAGTCGGTCAAGGCCGCTTCAGACATCTATGCCCCGGTCAGTGGTGAAATCATTGCGGTAAACGACGATCTGGAAGACAGCCCCGAGCTGGTGAACTCAGACCCTTACGGTGATGGCTGGCTGTTCCGCATCAAGCTGACCGATGAATCCGAACTGGATGAGTTGCTTGATGCCGAAGGCTATGAAAACAGCATCGACGAAGACTAAGTTCACCTGTGCCCCCTGCGGGGGGCATTGCCGTTGACGTGCCATTCCACCGCCAGACTTTAGCCGGCCAGTACCCCCCATTTGCCGGTCGTCTGTTCACCCTCGGGCCAGCCCCGAAGAAGGAAGTAAGAAAAATGACCCAGTCTTTGTTTGAACTTGAGCAGAATAACGCCTTTACCGGCCGTCATATCGGACCTTCCGAGCAGGAAGTGGCTGCCATGCTGGCAGCAGTCGGGGCCGAGAGCCTGGACGACCTGATTAAACAGACGGTACCGGCGAGCATTCTTAATGACCAGCCCCTTGGCATTGGCGCTCCGCGCACTGAGCAGGAAGCCCTTCGCTACCTGAAGTCGCTGGCCAGCCAGAACAAGGTGTGCAAGAGCTATATCGGCATGGGCTATCACGATACCCATGTGCCCCTGGTGATTCAGCGTAATGTGCTGGAAAACCCGGGCTGGTATACCGCCTATACCCCGTATCAGCCGGAGATCGCTCAGGGTCGTCTAGAAGCCCTGCTCAACTTTCAGCAAATGACCCAGGATCTGACCGGTCTGCCCCTGGCCAGCGCCTCGCTGCTGGATGAGGCTACCGCTGCTGCCGAGGCCATGGCCCTGGCCCGCCGCGTCAGCAAGAACAAAAAAGCCAATATTTTCTTTATTGCCGACGACGTGCACCCCCAGACCATCGACGTGGTGCGTGAGCGCGCCGAGCACTACGGCTTTGATATCAAGGTGGCTCCCGCCGAAGCAGTGGTGGAGCACGACGTCTTTGGTGCTCTGTTCCAGTATCCGTCCACCACCGGTCAAATTCGTGATCTCAAGGATTTGATTGCTCAGGTTCAAAGTGGCAAAGGCATTGCCTGTGTGGCCGCCGACATTCTCTCCCTGGTGCTGCTCAAGGCCCCGGGCGAGCTGGGCGCCGACGTGGTACTGGGCAATGCCCAGCGCTTTGGTGTGCCCATGGGCTACGGTGGCCCCCACGCTGCTTTCTTTGCTACCCGCGATGAGCATAAACGCTCCCTGCCGGGCCGCATTATTGGTGTGTCCAAAGACACCCGTGGCAAGCCGGCCCTGCGTATGGCCATGCAGACCCGCGAGCAGCACATTCGCCGTGAAAAAGCCAACTCCAACATCTGTACCGCCCAGGTGCTGCTGGCCAACATGTCCAGCTTCTACGCCGTGTATCACGGCCCGGAAGGCCTGAAGCGCATTGCCGACCGGGTTCACCGCCTGACCGACATTCTGGCCCTGGGCCTGAAGAGCAAGGGTGTGGCACTCAAGCACGACACCTGGTTCGACACGCTCACCATTGAGACCGCCGACAAGGACGCCATTATCGCCCGCGCCCTGGCCAAAGGTGCCAACCTGCGCACTGATCTGGCCGGTGCCCTTGGGGTATCCTTGTCCGAAACCACCACCCGGGGTGACGTGGCCGAGCTGTTCGACATCTTCCTCGGTGACGGCCATGGCCTGACCGTGGACGCGCTGGATGCCAAGGCTGCCGCCGGTATCGATTCCATTCCCGCCAGCCTGCTGCGCGACAGCGCCATTCTCAGCCATGAAGTATTTAACAGCTATCACTCCGAAACCGAGATGCTGCGCTACATCCACAAGCTGGAGATGAAGGATCTGGCCCTGAACTACGGCATGATTTCGCTGGGCTCCTGCACCATGAAGCTGAACGCCACCGCCGAAATGGTGCCGGTGAGCTGGCCCGAGTTTGCGCAAATTCACCCCTTTGCGCCGCTGGATCAGACTCAGGGCTATCAGGCCATGATTGGCGAGCTGGAAAACTGGCTGGTCAAGGTCACCGGTTACGACGCCGTGTGCATGCAGCCCAATTCCGGTGCGCAGGGGGAATACGCCGGTCTGTTGGCCATTAAAAAGTACCATGAGTCCCGGGGTGAAGGTCATCGCGACATCTGTCTGATCCCGAGCTCCGCTCACGGCACCAACCCGGCCTCGGCCCAGATGGCCAACATGAAGGTGGTGGTGGTGGCCTGCGACAAGCAGGGCAACATCGACATGGTCGACCTCAAGGCCAAGGCCGAGGAAGCGGGCGAGAACCTGTCCTGCATCATGGCGACCTATCCGTCCACCCACGGCGTGTATGAAGAAAACATTCGTGAAGTGTGCGAGATCGTGCACGCCTACGGCGGTCAGGTGTACATGGACGGAGCCAACATGAACGCCCAGGTGGGCATTACCTCACCGGGTTTCATCGGCTCCGACGTGTCGCACCTTAACCTGCACAAGACCTTCGCCATTCCTCACGGTGGTGGCGGTCCGGGCATGGGCCCCATTGGCGTAAAAGCGCACCTGGCACCTTTTGTGGCCGGCCACAGTGTGGTGAAAACCGACAAGGAAAGCCGTAACAACGGCGCCGTGTCGGCCGCTCCGTTTGGCTCGGCCAGCATTTTGCCCATCAGCTGGATGTACATTGCCATGCTGGGCGACGAAGGCCTCAAGCGCTCCACCCAGCTGGCCATTCTGAATGCCAACTACCTGATGCGCAGCCTGGCCGAGGATTACCCCATCCTCTACACCGGCCGTAACGACCGGGTAGCCCATGAGTGCATTGTGGACATTCGCCCGCTGAAAGAGTCCAGCGGCATCAGCGAAATGGACGTGGCCAAGCGTCTGAATGACTTTGGCTTCCATGCGCCGACCATGAGCTTTCCGGTAGCGGGTACCCTGATGATTGAACCCACAGAGTCCGAGTCCAAGGCCGAGATCGACCGCTTTATTCACGCCATGAAGCAAATTCGTGCCGAAATGCGCAAGGTGGAAAGCGGCGAGTGGACTCTGGAGGACAATCCCCTGGTACACGCCCCGCACACTCAGGACGACATCATGGATGCCGAGTGGAACCGCGCCTACAGCCGCGAGCTGGCGGTGTTCCCGTCGAGCGAGGTACGCCGCAGCAAGTTCTGGCCTACCGTCAACCGCATCGACGATGTTTACGGTGACCGCAACCTGTTCTGCAGCTGCCTGCCCACCGAAGCCTACGGCGAGTAACGTAAAAGCCCTGCTGAAAAGCGGGGCTTTTTTGTGGTGTCATTCAGCCCCATGCAAATTGTCAGAAATCGACAATACTTAGACTATTCACCAACTTGTTTGGCCTTTCACCATCAAAGGAGGTTTGCTATGCCATTGCCAGACTGGATTGTGGTTGCCGATGCCGCCAAGGCGGTTGTATACAAGCAGGACTGGGTAGAAAACACAGGAGAGGAAGTGCTGGATCTTGCTCACCCGGAAGCAAGGCTGAAGGCCAGTGATCTGACAACGGATGTTTCAGCCATGCCCGAGAGAACCGAGCCCGGCCACACTGAAAATCAGCGCTTTGCCCGCGATATCATGGCAAGAGTGCGTCATGCCCTGGATCATAATGAAATTGGCGGTTTTTATATGGCGGCCCCGCCCCAGTTTCTTGGCCTGCTGCGTGAGGCCATGGATGACAGGCTGCGCAAGGCACTGCAAAAGGATCTGGATAAAAACCTCAGTGGCGCATCTCACAGCGAGGTGCTGGCAGCCTTTAAAAATGGCAAATAAGCCCGCTGAGTCAATGAAAACCAGCAGCCGCAGTTTATCACTGCGGCTTTTTACTATTGCTTGTTCAGACTCAGCACAAAGTTCACCGGCACGGCGCGGGTAATGGAAGGCAGCCCCGCCAATTCCTGCAGTTTGTCGATGCCTGCTGTCAGGGCAAAGTCCTGCTGATGCACTATGACCGGATCCCAGCTGGATACCAGCAAATCGCCATTGCTTTTGCGACTGACCAATACAGTAACCGGCATGGCTTTGTCCTGGCCGTGCAGGCTGAGGGTGGCGCTGGTTTCAACCAGGCTGTCGTTGCTGCTGTTAATGGTATCCAGGTGTTCAGACAAGTCGGCGCTTAACCTCAGCTCGGGATAGGTTCCGGTTTCAAACAAAAACTCACCCAAACGCTCATTACGAATGGGAATACCGGTTTCCACACTGGCCAGATCTATGCTCAGCGTAAACTGGCCATCGTCGGTCAGATTGCCGGATACTCGCTGAAAATGGTTGGGCTCACCCACACTTTCATTTTTAATCGTGACAAAGCTGACCCGGCTGAGCTCGTTGTTCAGCTGCCAGTCGGCCAGCGCCGAGGTGCTGACAACGCAGAGTGAGGTGAGTAACAGTTTCTTTATCATGGCGTTCTCCTTTATTCATGAATAAAACGAGTATAGAGCAGCAGTCTGCGTGATAAATACGACAGTTCCGTTCGCAACTGTTTATTTAATGCATAGGATCACTGGCCAATGACCATGCAAGGGAATAAGGTAGTAAAGCAAGTGTTGAGTTTTATTCTTATTAATGAAACAAGGAGGCACTATGGCCGCTAAATATGAAGCAGAACGCGCAGCCCTGATGAAGGATGTAAAACAACTGCTGAAAGACGCAGAGGCCCTTTATCATGCTGCTGCTGATGACGGCACTAAAGAAGGCAAGGCGTTAAAAGAAAAACTGAAATCCCAGCTCGACAAGGCTCAGCAGCAATACTCCGAGATGGAAGACTCGGTGATTGAGCGTACTCGCCAGGCTGCCAGCCAGACCAACGATCTGGTGCACAGCAAACCTTATCATGCCATGGGGGTGGCGGCGGTAGTGGGTCTGCTGCTGGGTGCCCTGCTGTGCCGGGGCCGTTAATTCCATGAGCGGCAAACCACCCCTGAGAGACGTGCTCGATACCATTATTGAACTCTTGTTTGTGCGCTTCAGGCTGGCGCGCATTGAATTCATTGCCCAGAAAGAACGTATGGTGCGCCTGGGTGTGCTGGCGCTGGCCATGGTGGCGCTGTTCTTTATGGCCTTTATCAGCCTGTTGTTTGGCCTGAATGAAGTGCTGTCGCCGGCGGCCAGAATATGGGTGTTCTTCGGGCTGGGGGTGGTCTTACTGGTGTTAATGGCAGTGGCGTGTGTGGCCATGGTACGCAACCTGGCCGGACAACGCCGCTTTCTGGAGCAGACCCTGAAAGATGTGCAGGAAGACGTGGCCTATCTGCGTGGCCGGCGCGATATGGACGACTGGTCCAACAAAGGCTGAGGAGAACAAATGCACAGAAACCTGCAGGAAGAGCAGCAGATGCTGCAACTCAAGGCCGAAGCACTGCGGCTGAAACTGTTAACCCAGCAGGCCCAGCGCCGTCAGCACAGCCAGGTAGACTGGCTGGCACTGGCCGATCAGGTGCCTAAAGTAAGCCTGGCCTGGCGACTGGCCAGCAGCCCGAAGCGCTTGCGCAACAAGTTGCTGCTGGGAGCGGGATTACTGGCGCTGGTGTGGTGGCGGCTTTAACTGTGATAGTCACCAATGTCCGGCCGGCGGCTGGGGCCGCGCAGGGCAATGTCTACCGGATGAAATGCCTTAATGGCCTCAAAGCAGAAATCACCCACCGCTCTGTGCAGTGACTGGGGATCATGATTACTGATAATAACAATGCTTTTTGACAGGTTGCGCCGGCGACGCAGCAGGTGCCCAAGAAAACTGGACTGGCTTTCTGCCAGCCGGCTGCGGTTGGCAGCTACTTCATCCAGCACCAGCAAGTCTACTTCTTCCAGGGCGCGGCGATACTGATTGCGGCTGTCCTGATCTTCTATTACGCCAAAAAACAGCCGGTCTACCACTGACGCCCACTGCTGAAAGATCACTGACTTCTGGTGCTTGTGGATCAGCTCATGGGCAATGGCACCGGCCAGGGTGGATTTGCCAGTACCAAAATCGCCATACAGCAAAATACCGGTCCCCCCTTTTTGCTCCCAGTGATCAAACGCATTAATAAAATGGTGGGCGGTTTCAATATGATGAGCCAGCGCCGGATCATTGACGTCCATCTTGTCAAAGGTCCAGTCGGCGTTTAAGTCCGCCTGGGCCAGCAGTTTTTCGGTGCGATGTATTTTGGCTTCCTGCTGCAGCTGCTTTACATCGGCATTGGCCTGTTGCTCATACTGACGGCGTAGCGTTTCGTAGTCGTAGCGGGGCAGTTTGCCGCCGGCCCGCAATTGCTGCAGTTGCTGCAACACATGCTGTACATCACCTTTGGCGGCGGCCGGGCTGGTATCTTTTTGCGGGCGCTGCTGCTGACGACGACGGCGGGCAATATCAGCCATGTCGGCGGCAATTTCTTCAGGTGTTTTCTTCATCATGGCTCTCCTGTTGCTTGTCGCGCAGGCGGCGCGCCTCTTCCATCATTTCCTGTGCCCGTTTGCTGGGGCTGCCATCAGCTTTGGCCGGCGCCGCCGCTTGCTGATAACCGGTTACCGGCGCCGTTGGATCGCGGCGCAGGGCACGGCGATTTTTCAGCTGGCGCACAAAACGCAGCATCCACTGATGCTGATTTTCAAATACTTCCGGCCGGCCCAGCCAGTAGGCAATGAACTCGCCCAATTCGGTTTCATCAAAATGGCTGTCGAGCAGACCACACAAGCGGGCCAGGCTGTCCAGCTGTTCATCGGGCCGCCATTCGGGATACATGGCAAACTGACGGGCAGGCAGGGGAGCCAGCCCTTGCAGGTTTTTTAATGCCAGCCTAAAGCGGGCACCATGATAATTCTGCGGATGAGTGCGCTCCGTCAGACTCAGCAGTCCGGCTTGCTGCAGCTCGTCTATCAGGGCGGTCAGTTCAGCGGGAGTGACCCGGTAGCGGTAGTCACCTTTTCCCTGCACAGCCAGTGCCCGGCCCAGCTCAGGGTAATCCAGCGGTTGGGTCAAGTCGGCTCTGGCCTGATATCTGAGGTACAACAGATAAAGGCTGCGGGCGGGGTGCGACAGTTTTGAAGAGGTCAGCGCCTGATATTCTGCGGGAGTCATGGTGCCTGAATGCTGAAATGGTGTGGGCATTATCCAATAAAGTGCCGGCAGAATACAGCCATGCCCTGCTGCCGGGTGAAAATCAGCTAGGCTCAATTTAAGTATGACTATCCTGCGGAACCATCCATGTATATTAGACACTCAAACATTTTGCTGATAGATGACGACAGCCTGTTCCGCCGGCAATTACTGGCATGGCTGGAGTTGTGGGGGGCTCAGGTGCAGGAAACTGACAGTGCTGACGAAGCCCTGCTGCTGGCAGCGAAAAAACCGCCTGATTTGGTGCTGGGTAACCTGATGATGCAAACCGCCCGGTCTGTTGCTGTGCTGAGCGTTTTTCGCCAGCAGTTTCCCGCTTTGCCTTTTGTGGTGACATCCAGTGCCAGCAATATGGCCGAGGTGGCAGCGGCATTGCGCGCCGGTGCGGTGGATTATCTGATAAAGCCCGTTACCGACTGGAGCGGGCTTAAACACCGGCTGGCGGTCAGCCTGTTACCTTCCGGTTATCGTACTCAGCAGGAGCTGGCGGAGTTTCACTCCCATCTGGCCTTTTATCGGCGTCAGGATATGGCCGCCTCACGCCTGCTGCGGGATCTGGTCACTTCTGGAGACCGGCAGCTGGGTAGCTGGCGGCTTAGTCTGAAACACAGCACCCCCTGGGTGCTGACCCAGTCGGTGCGACTTGAGCAGGATTTGCTGTTAATGGTGGCCGAGTTTGATCCGCTGCACCCGGATACCCCCATGTTGATGGTGCTGGTAGCGTTTTTGCTGAATGAGCCATTGCGGCGCTTCAGGCAAGGACAAGACAGTCTGTTGAACCATCCTGCGCGTACTCTCGAATATATCAATCAGCAGCTCTATGAAGCCGGGCTTAACGCCAGAGTAAGCCTGATGTTGCTGCGGCTGAACGCTGATAACAACACGGTGGAGGTGGCCAATGGTGGCATGACGGGATGCGACTGGCTATGCAGCTGTAATGCCGGGCCTCTGGGGCAAGCCCTGTTCAGAGCCAGCCCCAGGCGGCAATCCTGTCGTTTTCCATTACAGCTGCAGCTTTGCGGCAGCCATGGCGGGCGCATTGAACTGACCGCCAGCCGCGAAGCATGATCAGGGCTTTAGTTGTTTCAGGTAGCGGCTAAAGTCATTACCCAGCTCACTGTGGCGCAGGCCATATTCCACGTTGGCCATCAAATAACCCAGCTTGCTGCCGCAGTCGTGGCTTTTGCCGGTAATATGGTGCGCATCTACCGGCTCCCGCTCCATCAGCATGGCAATGGTATCGGTCAGCTGAACCTCATCGCCTTTGCCCAGCGGGGTTTTTTGCAGCAGTGGCCAGATGCTGGCGGGCAGCACATAGCGGCCCACCACCGATAAATTGGACGGCGCTTCATTCCGGGCCGGCTTTTCCACCATGGCAGTAATGGGAGCAGACTCGCCCTGAGCCAGACTGTTGTCACCCAGATCTACTATGCCAAACTGATCTACCAGCTCTTGTGCCACCGGCTCTACCAGGATCTGGCTGTGGCCGGTTTCGGCAAAGGCGCTGATCATGGCGGCCAGGTTGTCTTTGCCCAGGTCACAGGCAGCGTCGTCAATCAGCACATCGGGCAGCAAAATGGCAAAGGGGGCATCGCCTACCAGTGGTCTGGCGCATAAAATCGCGTGTCCCAGACCGCGGGCTTCACCCTGACGCACATGCATAATGGTGACATCGGGCGGACAGATTTTCTGAACTTCATTCAGCAGCTGGCGCTTGACCCGCTTCTCCAGCGTCGCCTCCAGTTCAAAACTGGTATCAAAGTGGTTTTCAATGGAGTTTTTACTGGCATGAGTGACCAGTACAATTTCCTTGATGCCAGCCTGCACGGCCTCATTCACCACATATTGAATGAGGGGCTTGTCGACCACAGGCAGCATTTCCTTGGGAATGGCCTTGGTGGCGGGCAGCATGCGGGTGCCAAGGCCGGCAACGGGGATCACGGCTTTACGAATGGAGGCTTGGTATGACATTGAAAAAACCAGTGGCTTGAAAAGTGCCTTATCATAACCAAAGCTGCCCCGAACGACCATGGGCCAAACGGGGCAGAGGATTATACCGAGTGCTCATTAATTGCTTAGCAGGTGACGGTTTTTCTCCACCGTAGCTTCACCAATACCCCTTACCTGCACCAGATCGTCAACGGATTCAAAAGGGCCGTTTTCGTTCCGGTACTGCACAATGGCATCTGCCTTTGCCGGCCCGACACCAGACAGCTGTGCCAGCTGGTCGGCATTGGCAGTATTGATGTTAATGCTGGTAACCACAGCACTTTGCGCTTCTGCGTTTTCTTCATTGGCAAACGCCGGTGCACCTGTGGCTATCAGCAATGACAACAAGGCAGGGGCAAGTAGTTTCTTCATGCCGTGTCTCCTTCTTTACATTGATATTCAGATAACGCCTGCAATGCAGGGACATCTAAAGGGTTGGTCAGGAGACCGGTTAAAGCAAACTTTTGACTAAAAATTAATCAGGGTAGCACTTTCTTGAAGGGCTTGACGATGACCTGGGCATAGACACCAGCGGCCACATAAGGGTCGGCATCGGCCCAGGTTTGTGCTGCTTCCAGCGAATCAAACTCGGCGATTACTGTGCTGCCGGTAAAGCCGGCATCGGCCGGATCGTCGGCGTCGATGGCGGGATTTGGGCCGGCTACCAGCAGGCGACCTTCGTCGGCCAGTGCCTGCAGGCGGGCCAGGTGAGCGGGGCGGGCTTCCTTGCGCAGGGGCAGGCTGTTGGCGTTATCTTCACTAAAAATTACATACCACATTTTGTTTTTCCTTAATCGGTATTATTTGGTGGATTGTGCCGGTTGCTGGCGATAAAGATACAGTACGGTGGCCAGAGTAAACAGCAGGGTCAGGCCAAGCAGGCCAAACACCTTGAAATTCACCCACCAGGCTTCGGGCAGACTGAACGCCACATACACATTGAGCGCACCACAAAAGGCAAAAAAACCGGCCCAGGCGAGATTTGCCTTGTCCCAGACGGCATCGGGCAGCGTCAGCTCCTTGCCCAGCATCTGCTGAATAAGATTTTTGCCAAAGCCGTAACGGCTGACCAGCAGGCCCAGGGCAAACAAACCGTTCACTGCCGTAACCTTCCATTTGATAAAGGCATCGTCATGAAAAAACAACGTCATGCCGCCAAAACCCAGCACCAGCACCAGAGTAACAAGGTGCATTTTTTCCAGGGTTTTATGGCGAACCCACTGCACCAGCATCTGCACACAGGTAGCGGCCATCAGAGCACCGGTAGCGGCATAGATATCTACGGTTTTGTACACCACAAAAAAAATGATGAGGGGAATAAACTCGGCAAATTGCTTCATGGGTAATATCCGAATAGTTTAGATAACGGCAGTTTACTCATTACCAGAGTGGCTGGCAAAGCCACTCTGGTCGTCAGCATTATTGATGGCGACGATCTATTTCCTTGCGCCAGCGGCTTTCCAGGCTTTCAGGGTGGGTCGGACCGTAGCAGGCTTGGGGCTGGCCGCTGTACCAGGCCCACAGCTGGTTGCCAAAGTCGTAATGCCACCACTCACTGGGCAGATTGGTAAATCCGGCACCGGTCATGGCCTGGTAGAGCAGCCGGCGGTTGGCAATGACCTTTTGCTCATGGGCCGTGGGCGTGTCCAGTTGCTCAAAGGCGGCAGTATGTGACCAGGACGTGGCTTCGTCAAATTGCGTGCCCATATCCAGCATCAGTCCATGTTCATCGACCAGCGTCACATCGACCGAGCCTCCGGTCAGGTGGGGGCTGGGGGCACTCGGGTCGGTGCTGGGCAACGACACAAATTCCCGGGTCAGTTGCTCCAGTTCCGTCGCCGGTTTGTCGGGCCAGTGGTTTTCTATGGCGTTATACAGGGTGTCGTACAGATATTGCTGCACCGAGTAAGGCCGCCAGCTGTCCAGTACCAGCAGTGTCAACCCTGCTGGCAGACTGCGGGATGCCGTCAGCAGACGTTGGTATACTCCCCGTCGCATATGGCATTCAGGCACGGCATTGGGAATACCCAGCTTGTAATAGGCCGGATAGCAATGCAGGCCGCTTGAAGCCAGGCTGGCGGGTACCAGAGCTTCATTGTTTTCGTGGATGGGAAGCGCCGAGACGCGCCTCCAGTCAGGATCATTCAGCAGAGGGATAGTCTTGTTCATGCTTGTCCTCCGAACAGACCGGGCAACCACAGAACCAGTCCGGGAAACAGGATCAGCAGTATCAACACCAGCAGCGCAATGGCAACAAAGGGCCAGATGGTTTTGAACAGCTCGGTAATCTCAAGCCGGCTGACAGCCGCAGCGACGAAAACGCAAGCCCCCATGGGTGGTGTGATCAGGGCAATGGTGATGTTCAGCGTAATAATAATTCCCAGGTGTACCGGATCCACCCCTGCGGCCATAGCGACAGGCATGAAAATAGGCGTCAGCAACATCAGCGCGGACACTTCTTCCATGAACATGCCGGTGACAAAAGTGATCAAGCTGAGCAGCAGCAACACCAGTATCGGTTGTTCAATAATCGGATCAAACAGTGTGATAAAGGCCTTTGGCACCTGAGCGTATGACAGCAGCCAGCTGACGACTGCAGACGCAGCCATGATCAGGAAAACGGCGCTGGTCAGGCGGGCAGTTTCTACCAGTGCGCTCCACAGCCTGCGCCAGCTCAGCTGTTTGTTGCACAGGCCGATAACCGCCACATAGGCGACCGTCAGAGCGCCTGACTCGGTGGGAGTGACCACCCCGAAGACAATACCACCAACAATAATAAAGGGAGCCAGCAGTGCCGGCATGGCACCCCATAACGCCTGCAGGAACAGCCCCATGGTAGGACGCTGGCCAGACACCGGCAATTGCGCCTTGCGAGCATACAGCCAGTTCATCACCATAAATACCAGGCCCAGCAGTAAACCGGGAACAACGCCGGCCAGGAACAGATCTCCCACCGACGTATTGGTGAGCGAGGCATAGAGGATCATGAAAATGCTGGGGGGAATGATGGGGCCGATAAGTGAACTGCCCGCGGTCAGACCGGCCGCATAGGAAGGGGAGTAGCCTTCCTTTTTCATGGCTGGCACCAGTAAGGAGCCCAGCGCCGAGGTATCGGCTACTGCAGAGCCATTCACACCGGCAAAGAACACACTGGATACGACATTGACATAGCCGAGTCCTCCCCGTAAGTGTCCTACCAGGACGCGGGCAAGGGTCATCAGCTGTTGTGTCAGGCCCGCACTGTTCATCAGGTTACCGGCCAGGATAAACAGCGGAATGGCCATCAGGGAAAAAACGTTGATGCCGCCAAAGAACTGCTGCGGCACGATACGTCCCAGCATGGACGGATCGATAAACATGAAACCGATCACTGCGGTGACCAGCAGGGCAATGAACAGTGGCAGTCCCAATAAAACATGCACAATGAAAGAGGCAAACATGGCCAGAGTCATGAACGGGCTTCCTTGCAGCCAAAGGGGCCGCGTAACAGATTAAACACAAACAGCAGGCCAAAGCCCAGGGGCAGGCTGAGCACAGGCCAGGTACGGCTGATACCCAGTCCCATGGTGGTAAAGCGGCTGACCGAGAAGGCGTAATGCCAGGAATACCAGCAAAATCCGGCGCTGATGATCAGGATCAACAGCCATTGATACAGCTTGAGGATACGGGACAGGGTGGCAGGCAGGCGCTGCTCCAGCAGGCCAATCCGCATGTGTTCATTGCGTACCAGCAGCACACCGGCCATCAGCAAGGCACAGGCGATGATCAAAAAGCGTGACAGCTCGTCCATCCAGATAGGTGAACGGCCCAGTAAATAACGGGCAGCTACACCATAAAGCAGTACCAGCAGGTTGGTCAGGACCAGAGTGCCGACCACCGCTTCAACCAGTCGGCTCATCAGGGTTATCAGTCTTTGTTTCATGGCGAAAAAGGGCGGCCGTCAGGCCGCCTGAAAGGTAGGATGTTGAAGAAAAAATCAGAGCTTGCCGGCGTCTTCCAGAGCAAGGTCTACCCATTTCTGCTCAATGTTTTGTTCCTTGAGCCAGCTAATGTAGGAAGGCTTGGCCTTTTCCTGGAACTGCGTCAGCTCTGCGGCTGTCGGGCGATACACTTCCATGCCCTTATCGGCCAGGAATTTAACGCGCTCTTCTACTTTAGACTCGACTGACTCGCGGTTGAGCTGGTTGGCTTCAGCCACGGCTTCTTCCAGTGCCTGGCGCTGTGCCTCGGGCAGCGACTCAAGCAGCTCGCCATTGGCGACCAGGAACTGGTCGGAATACTGAATATTGGCCAGGGTCAGGTGTTGCTGCACTTCGTGCAAGCTGCCCAGAATAATGTACATGGGAGGGTTCATCTGACCATCGGCCACACCGGTTTTCAGTGCCATGTAGACTTCGGTCCAGGGAATGGGGGTACCGGAAGCACCAAAGGCGTCATACAGAGCTACTTGGCTTTTATCCATGGCACGGAAGCGCAGACCGTTAAAGTCATCCGGTGACTTGATTGGGCGCTTGTTGTTGGTAAATGCAAGGAAACCACCCTCTTCTACCACTGCCAGCAGGTGAGTTCCGGTGCGGGCGGTAAACTCCTGCTGGGAAGCCTTCCAGTATTCGCCTTCGTCAAAAAAGCGGCGGGCATGATCAAAATCGCGGAACAAAAAGGGAATCGAGCTGGCATAAATTTCCGGGAATACAGGAGAAATGCCGGCAAAAGAGGCAATGTTCAGGCCGGGAGCAGCCATCACTTGTTCCATCCGTTGCACTTCTTCCCCCAGCATGCTGTTGGGATACAGGGTGAGTTCCAGTTCACCGTCGGTTTTTTCTTCCACCAGTCGTTTCAGGTTGCTGGCAAACAGGTGAACCGCATTTTTTTCTGCATCCGGGGCGCCATTGTAAGACAGATCGATGGTAGTGGCAGCCTGAGCTGCACTGGCCATCATCAGGCTGCCGGCACCCAGAAGGGTGACCATGGCCTTGCGCAGGGGAGAGAGAGTAAAGGATACGTCCATTGAATGATCTCCATATCGTGATACAGGTTGGTGTACAGATTCAGGTTAGGTGTTGAGATGTTGACTTTTCAATAGTGAAAGTGTTGATATTTAGACAACACTAACAGCGGTGGTGGTTATTTGATCTGGCTGAAGAACAGCATTCCCTCGCTCAGATGCCGGAGCAGGCGTTCGCCAGCCACTGTCAGCTCGCGGCCTTTGTGGCTGACGATATGGGCTTTGGCTTCTGCCAGCACCGGGTGTGGTGCCGGTAAACAGACAATTTTCCCTGCCAGCACTTCCTCATGCACGGTGAGCCTGGGCATGAATGTCAGCCCCATACCTGACAGAACAAAGTTTTTGAGCACGGACACCGAGTTGGTTTTTAGCTGGGGTTTGAAACGGATGTGCTCCAGTTGTTCAACCAGCATGGGCAGTTGCCCCATGCCAAACTGTTGATCTATCAGCGCCAGCGGATAGTTCAGGATGTCGTGAATGTCGGGCCGCCCCTTACGTGTAATCGGATGTCCTGGTGGGGTGATCAGGTCCAGTGGACGGTTTCGGGTTACGTGAGAGACGAGCTCGGGATCCGGCTGAGGTGCGTAGACCACCGCCAGATCAACAACATCTTCTTTTACCAGTCTGACGGCTTCATTGGCCCCGGCCATTTCCACCGAAATAGCGATATCCGGGTAATGCTGCATAAAGCTTTGCAGCGGTGCCGAGATAAGATCCGCAATAAAGCCTTCTCCCACCGCCAGGGTGACCTGACCACGACGCAGATCCTGTAATGCTTCGATCCGGGACAGGGTCGCGTCTTCACTCGCTTTTTGCTGACGATACAGGGAGATCAACTCTTCGCCGACCTCGGTTGGCATAAAGCCTTGGCCGCTTCGATAGCCTATCGGCAGGCCTATTTCCTCTTCCAGCTGATGCAGTTGCCGGCTGATGGCCGAGACGTCAATGTTCAGTCTGGCGGCGGCCTTGCGCAGCGAGCCCTGACTGGCGACTTCATTGAGATAGCGAAGTGCCCGCGGGTTGAGTTTCCACATGAAAAACGATCCTTGATCAGGCCCGCACGGGGGCGGAATTGAATGAGCGGCGGTCCAGTATAATTTTGGCGACCATGGCCAGCAGCACAATGGCTCCGCCCAGCAAGCCCAGGTTGCCTGGCCGCTCGCTTAAGAACAACCACACCAGCAGGGTGCCGAACACGGTTTCCAGCAGCATCAACAGGCTCACTTCCGCCGAGGGCAGATAGAGCGGCCCGCGTTGTATCAGCGTAAAGCCAATGGGCAGTAATATCAGGCACAGTAATATCAGCCAGCCCATGTCAACGGCTCCGGGCAGCATGACCCGGCCGCTCCATGCAAAAAGCAGCAAAAAGGTGAACAGGCCACTTAATGCCAGCATGGGGCTCATGTCTGTGCCGGGTTTGCTGCGGGCCAGAGTCAGGTTGCCTGCCAGCCCCAGAGCGGCCATGAGTGCCAGCAGGTTGCCGGTGGTGGAGCCGGATCCGGCATCGTCCAGCACAATCAGACTGATGCCAAACAGGCAGGCGATAATGGCCAGCCAGGTGTGCAGCGGCAGTCGTTCACCTAAAAATACCCGGCTCAGCAGGGCAGCAATCAGCGGTGAGCTGGCCAGGATCACCAGCACATTGCCGGCCTTGGTAAAATGATTGCCCAGCACAAAGCCCAGGGTACTGAAGGTAAACAGCAAGGCGCAGCCCAGGCCGGTCTTGCCACAGGCCAGATAGGAGCGAAACCAGTGGCGGCGGTAGCGTGCCACTACAATCAGCCAGAAGCCGATGATATTCAGCAGCCCCCGCCACAACACCAGCTGCTCCGGCGGTATATCAATCAGCCGCAGCAGCAGGGCATCGGGAGAGATAATTAACACGCCAAGGGCGGTGAGCAAAAATCCTTTCTGTCGTGCGTCCATCGTTCACCAGTTTAACGGCAAAACCCAGAGGCTAACGCTACGGGGATTAAATGGCCAGTCTGGCAGTACTTTCCCGTACAACCAGAGCTGGTGCCAGGGGCAGTACCCGTCTGGGCACCTCGGGATGATGAATGCGTTCCAGCAGTGTATCTACCGCCAGTGCACCAAGGGCAGCTTTGGGCTGCTCTATGCTGCTGAGCCGGGGTACCAGAAAGCCGGCCAGTTCAATATTGTCATAACCGATCACCGATATGTGTTCCGGCACCCTGATACCGGCATCGGCCAGCGCCCGCAGGGCACCGGCAGCCATCATGTCGTTGCAGGCAAAAATGGCGCTGGGGCGGTTGGCTTGCTGCAGAATACGTCCCATGGCCTGCTCACCGCCTTCCAGCTCAAAACCACCCTGCTGAACCCAGTCGGGGTTAACAGCCAGGCCGGCTGCGGCCATGGCGGCATAAAAGCCGGCCAGTCGTTCATCACTGGCACGCTGACCGGACGGGCCAGTGATGCAGCCAATGTGGCGATGGCCCAGTGCCAGCAAGTGTTCGGTAGCCAGCCGGCCGCCTTCGTGACCCGAGTCTTTGATTAAATCGGCATTCAGTTGTGCCGGCCCCCAGTCTGCCATCACCATGGGCATGCCGGCGCGATGTTCAAAGGCGCTCTCATCCGGGCTTGCCTGAGTACACATCACTATTATGCCGTCTACCCGTTTTTGCTGCAGCATATCGAGGCCGGCCTGCAGGCGGCTGACATCACCGCCAGTGTTGCACAGCACCAGACTGTAGCCCAGCTCATAGCAGCGCTGCTCCACACCCTGTACCACTTCGGCGAAAAACGGGTTGGTGCTGGACGTGACCAGCATGCCCAGTGTGCGGGTATGATTGACTTTAAGACTGCGCGCCAGTGCCGAAGGCGTATAGTGCAGCTCATGAATGGCCTGCTGCACCCGCTGCGTGATTTCTGTACTGACAAAACGGGTTTTATTCAGCACGTGGCTGACAGTGGAAGTAGACACTTGTGCCCGTTTGGCCACGTCCTTGATGGTGGCCATTAATTACTGCTCCAGCATGGCGTTGATGTCGGCCTTGTAAGGAATGGAGGTCTGAGCGCCGGGGCGGGTCACGGAAATGGCCGCGGCGGCCTGGGCAAAGCGAACTGCCTCGGACAGCGGCAGCCGCTGCTGCAGCGCGGCCATCAGGGCACCATTAAAGGTATCGCCGGCGGCAGTGGTATCCACAGCCTTGACGGCAAAACCGGGAATGCGCCGGCCATGGCCCTGCTCACTCAGCCAGACGCCGCGGGCCCCCAGCGTAATCATCACGATGGCAATGCCCCGGTCGTGCAGCGCCCTGGCGGCGGCCCCGGCACCGGCCTCGTCGCTGACCGCTATACCGGTGAGGCGCTCGGCTTCGGTTTCGTTGGGGGTAATGATGTCTACCAGGTTCAGCAGCTCGTCAGGCAGTGCCTGAGCGGGGGCAGGGTTAAGAATCACCTGCGCACCCTGGTCGCGGGCGGTTTTGGCTGCGGCCAGATTGGTTTCCAGCGGAATTTCCAGCTGCAACAATAGTTGCCGGCAGTGCAGGGCGCTGCTGTGGCGTTGCAGCTGTGCCGGAGTCAGTCCGGCATTGGCACCGGGAGCCAGGGCAATGGTATTTTCACCATTGTTGTTAACCTGAATAAGGGCAACGCCTGTGTTGACACCCGTTATGGTATCTATGGCCGTTATGTCTATGCCATCCTCAGCAAAGCCCTGTATCAGGCTGGCAGCGAGAGCATCCTCGCCCACACAGGCCACCAGCCGGGTGCGGGCACCCGCTCTGGCGGCAGCAACCGCTTGGTTGGCTCCTTTGCCGCCGGGCACAATGCGATAGTCACTGCCGGTGAGCGTTTCCCCGGGGCGGGGAAACTCGGGCAGGCGGATCACATGATCGATATTAATACTGCCGGTTACGGTTAACGTCATGATATCAGTTCCTGAATTACTTGCTGATCACCTGCAGTGGCACCGGAATATGGTCGGCCACGGTATCGCCTTTCAGTATTTTGTCGGCGGTTTCAATTGCAATGGCACCAATTTCACCAGGCTGCTGAGCAATGGTCGCTGCCAGCCGGCCGCCCTGCACGGCCTTGATGCCGTCTTCGGTGCCGTCAAAGCCTACAATCAGCACGTCTTGCTTGTTGACGGCCTGCAGCGCACGCAGAGCACCCAAAGCCATTTCGTCATTCTGGGCGAATACCGCCTGTACATTCGGGTTGCCGGTCAGCAGGTTTTCCATCACGTTCAGACCTTTGGTGCGGTCAAAGTCGGCAGGCTGGCTGGCCAGCAGCTGAAAGTTGTGTTCGCTGACGGCTTGAGCAAAGCCAGCCCCGCGTTCCCGGGCGGCACTGGTGCCGGCAATGCCTTCCAGCTGAATGATTCTGGCGCTATCGCCGATTTGCCCGGCAATAAAGTCACCGGCCATTTTGCCGCCGGCCACGTTGTCGGAAGCAATGTGAGAGACCACATCCCCCCGGTTGGCGGCGCGGTCCAGCGTCAGCACCGGCAGGCTGGCGCGGTTGGCCAGACGAATGGCGTTGGCCACGGCATCGGAGTCGGTGGGGTTGATCAGCAGCACTTTGGCACCGCGCACATTGAGATCTTCCACATTGGCCAGCTCTTTGGCCGGATCGTTCTGGGAGTCGAGCACAATCAGGTTATAACCCAGCTCGGCTGCCTTCTTTTCCGCCCCTTCCTTCATGGTCACAAAAAAGGGATTATTAAGAGTGGAGATCACCAGTGCAAGCGTATCCTGAGCATAGGCACCGGCGGTCATGGTGGCGCTTACCAGGGCGGCGGACAGCAGTGTGGTCAGTTTTTTCATGATGACGTTCCTTTTCAGTGTGTGAGTTACTTGTTTTTGGTGTCGACCAGTACCGCCAGCAGGATCACCGATGCCTTGGCGATCATCTGATAGTAGGAGGAGACATCAAGCAGGTTCAGTGCATTGTTAAGAAAACCGATAATGAGTGCACCAATCAGGGTGCCCATAATGGCACCCCGGCCACCGGCCAGACTGGTGCCGCCCAGCACCACGGCAGCAATGGCGTCCAGCTCATAGGAGGTGCCGGCAGTAGGCTGAGCCGATGACAGCCGGCTGGTGACGATAATGGCAGCCAGCGCCGACAGCATGCCGCAGATGGCATAAACCCCCATTTTGACTCTGTCCACATTAATGCCAGACAGCCGGGCTGCCGCTTCATTACCGCCTACGGCATAAATATAGCGACCAAAGCGGGTGTGATTAAGCAGGTACCAGGCACCCAGAAACGTGATGGCCATCAGCCATACCGGCACCGGAATACCAAATACATAACCGGTGCCAAACCAGGCAAAGAGATCGCCGGCATCAGTGAAGCCGGTGGAAATGGGGCGGCCGTCGGTATACACCATGGTTATGCCGCGCAACAGGGTCATGGTGACCAGGGTAGCAATAAAAGCCTGAACCCGGCCCTTGGCAACAATGACACCACTTACGCCCCCTAGGGCAAAACCTGCCAGCAGCACGGCCGGCAGCGTCACAAAAACAGGCAGTTCCATGGCCACCATACTGGCAGCAAATGCACCGCACAGGGCCAGCACCGAGCCCACACTGAGATCGATGCCGGCGGTCAGGATGACCAGGGTCATGCCCACGGCAATAATGGCGTTCACCGAGGTCTGGCGCAAAATATTAAGCATATTGTCCAGGGTGAAAAAATGCGGATTGATCAGTGATACCACCCCAATCAGCAGGATCAGGGCAATCAGCGACTTCTGGGCAATCAGCCATTCCTTGCTGAACCAGCGACGGCCGGGGTTGAGAGTGGAGTTCATGCCTTTTCCTCTTGTTGCGTCTGGCCCACGGCGGCGGCCAGCAGTTGTTCCTGAGTGGCCTCGGCGGCCTTGAATTCACCGGTGACCCGACCTTCGTGCATCACCAGAATACGGTCGCTGATGCCCAGTACTTCCGGCATGTCCGACGACAGCAGCAAAATGGCCATGCCCTGCTGTTTGAAGCGGTTAATCAGCTGATAAATCTCTTTTTTGGCACCCACGTCTACGCCGCGGGTGGGTTCGTCCAGGATCAGTACGCGGGGATGGGTCATCAGCCCCTTGGCAATGGCTACTTTTTGCTGGTTACCTCCGGAAAGATGACCAATCAGCTGCTCCCGGCCCGGTGTTTTGATATTGAACAGACCGATAAACTCGTCTACTGCCTCGCGCTCGGCTCCGTGCAGCAGCTGTGGTCCCTTACTGAACTCTCCCAGCGCCGACAGGCTCATATTGGCCAGTACCGACAAACCCAGCACCAGGCCATCGCCCTTGCGGTCTTCGGAAATATAGGCAATACCGGCATTCAGGCCCTGATGGGGCGTGCCGGCCCGATAGGGCTGGCCGGCCAGTTGGGTCCGGCCGCCAGTGCGGGGCACAGCACCATAAAGAATGCGGGCAAGCTCGGTACGGCCGGCACCCATCAGGCCGGAAAAGCCGACAATTTCACCTTCATGCAGCGTAAAACTCACGTCACTGACGCCGGGGCCGCTGAGTTTTTCCACTCGCAGTACTTCCTTGCCGGCCGGCTGCACCAGACGCGGATATTGCTCGTCAAGGCGGCGGCCCACCATCATTTCAATCAAGGTATCTTCATCGATTTCGGCCACCGCTTTTTCACCAATCCATTTGCCGTCACGCAGCACGGTAATGCGATCGCAGATTTCAAAGATTTCAGCCAGCCGGTGAGAGATGTAAACAATGCCACAGCCATCCTGACGCAGCTCTTCAATCACTCGAAACAGAGCGCGGGTTTCCGTGTCGGTGAGAGCGTCAGTTGGCTCGTCCATAATGATGACATCGGCGTTAAACGACAGTGCCTTGGCAATTTCCACCATTTGCTGGGCTCCGATGCTCAGATCGCCAACCCGGGTTTTGGGGGAGTGTTTTATTTGCAGCCGGTCCAGCAGGGCCTGAGCATCGGCATACAGTTTGCGCCAGTTAATTCGACCCAGCGCTGCTGTGGGCTCGCGCCCCAGAAAGATATTTTCGGCAATGGTGAGGTGAGGCAGCAGGTTCAGCTCCTGATGAATAATGCCGATGCCTGCTTCCTGAGACTCACGAGGCCCCTTGAAATGACAGTGCTGGCCCCGGTATTCAATGGTGCCGGCGTCGGCCTGATAAATACCGGTCAGCACTTTCATCAGGGTGGACTTGCCGGCGCCGTTTTCTCCCATCAGCGCCATGACCTGACCGGAATAAACATTTAAACCGGCCTGATCCAGTGCCTTGACGCCAGGAAAGGCTTTATCAATGCCGGAAAGGGACAATATCGGATTCATAATTTTCCTCAGAAGGGGACACCGGCGCACAAAATAAGGTTAGCGTAGGGAGTGCACTCGCCGGTGCGAACCACTGCCCGGCTATGGCCGGTGCGCTGCTTGAATTCAGTATGGCTGATGTAGCTCACAGTAATATCGCGACCCTGCGCAGAGGCGGCGGTGGCAATGTGAGCTAACAGACGCTGATGCAACCCGGGGCTGACGGATTTTATTTCTGTGGCCAGCACCACGGCTTCCAGCTGCAGCTCGGTGAGCAGGGCCGTCAGAGTGTCTTCAATACCCGGCAGGCCGGGGCAGATAGCCAGATCAATGCGTGGCACATCGGCAGGCACCGGCAGGCCGGCATCGCCCAGCGTTACTTCATCGGTATGGCCAAGGCTGGCCACCAGGGCAGAGAGCTGACTATTCAGCAGAGTGGTCTTTTTCACGACTGGGCCTTTTCTGGGAAATTATTCGGCGAATCGGTTACGCAAACGATTCGATAGCTGAATTTTAGGTAAAACCCAAAATAATGTTAGGCGAAAAATCATGTTTCGCTAAAAACCGTGATCAAAGTCAAATTTTTTTTGGCTGTGCCGGAAGACTAAAAAATCCGGTATCGGGCTGCCTTGAGAAAAGTGAATTGGTACACTGCGGGCCGCCGTGTATTGCACTTAACAGGTAACATAGTGAACGCCAGATCAGTTAATGCCGAATACAGCCAGTTACTGGCCCCCATTGATGACTTTCTGCATTGCGCCACCCCCAAAGCCTGGCTGGATGAAGCCCGAAAGCCGGAACGGTTACCGGTGTTGCTGGTGGATCATGCCAACTGTGAAATGAAAGCGGCCATGAGTGCCCACAGCCTGGTGAGACGCTATTGTCTGCCCAGGGAGCAGCGCAAGTTATTGCCTAACCTGGATTTTTATAAGTCACTGGATGCGCTGCCGGAAAAGGGAGAGGTGCTGGGCAAACAAACTCAAACAGCGGATAACCGCCGGGTGTTTGACGAGCTGGCTAAAAACGACCTGCTGGTAAAAATGGTGCGGTTAATTCAGGAAGAACTACACCATTTTGAGCAGGTACTGGAGATAATGGAGTCTCGTCATGTGCCTTACAGTACGCTGTCAGCGTCTCGCTATGCCAGGGGTATGCTGGCGCATGTGCGAACCTTTGAACCGGCAGCGATTGTAGACCGCCTGATCATAGGCGCTTATATAGAAGCGCGCTCCTGTGAGCGTTTTGCCCGGCTGGCACCTTTTCTGGATGAAGAGCTGAGCCGCTTTTATGTGTCATTGCTGCGCTCTGAAGCTCGCCACTATCAGGACTATCTCACACTGGCCCGGGACTATGCCGGAGCATGCATAGCGGATCGAATCGCCTTTTTTGGCGAGCAGGAAGCGGCGCTGATTCAATCGCCTGATCCCCTGTTTCGTTTTCACAGTGGTGTGCCAGGTTCAAGCGCACAGGGCGGCCGCTGATCGAATGTTAAAGACTATCGTCTGCACACTCTGAATCATGCCGGCAAACCAGTACCTGAATAACGCCTTGTATCCGACCAAGGTTTAATACTGTTGGCAGATGTCTTCTGATAAGGTCGCCCGCTTTGCTGTGCGGCGAAATCATGTTTTACTCTTTTGCCCATTAGTGTTGTTGTATTTTGGTTAAAGAAGGGACAGGCAGACGATCATGTGGAATATCATCAAAATCGCCAGTGCATTTATTGGCATCATTGTGGGAGCAGGGTTTGCTTCCGGGCAGGAAGTGCTGCAGTACTTCACCAGCTTCGGTTACCTGGGAACAGCCGCGGCCGTGGTAGCCACTGCGCTGTTTGCCTATCTTGGCATGATGCTTACCTGGCTGGGCAGCCGCACTCAAACCCGTTCTCATAAAACCGTGGTATATCAGATTAGTGGCCGCTATCTGGGCGTGATTGTGGATGGCGTTATCATCTTTACCCTGTTTGGAGTGGGTGTGGTCATGATTGCCGGTGCCGGCTCCACACTCAATCAGCAATTTGGCTTGTCACCTGTGGTGGGCAGTGTGCTGATGACACTGATGATGGGGACTACCCTGATGCTGAATGTAAAACGGGTAGTGGGTCTGATTGGCAGCATTACGCCGTTTTTGGTACTGGCGCTTATCCTTATCTGTATTTACAGCCTGTTTACCATGGAGCGCAGCTTTGAAGAGCTGGCCCCCATTGCCGAAGGTATTGAGTCGACTCTGCCGCACTGGCTGGTGTCGGCGGTGAACTATGTGTCGTTTAATATTGCCGTGGGTGCAGCCATGTCACTGGTTATGGGCGGTGCCGAGCCCAATGCCCGTATCGCCCGCTGGGGCGGTCTGCTGGGGGGAGCCGGTGTGGGCGTGATGATCATGATCAGCCATTTGGCCATGTTCTCGCAAATTGATGTGGTGGCAGGCTATCCGTTACCGCTGCTCAAAATCATAGACGGCATTTCACCCTGGCTGGCCAAGGCCATGGCCTTTGTGCTGTTTGGCATGATTTTCAGTACGGGTGCCAGCATGTTCTATGCCTTTGTTGCCCGTTTTGTAGAAATGCGTACGCCGGCGGCAAACCGTTTCAGCATGGTAACCATGGTGGTGGGCTTTGTGGCCAGTTTTGCCGGCTTTACTCAGCTGGTGGCGTTTTTCTATCCGCTAATCGGCTATCTTGGCCTCTTTCTGGTGGGCGCACTTATCTATGCGCCACTGCGACTGAAGCGTGCCGGTGACAAAATATTGCAGCCGGTCTCCGACACCCAATAAGCAGATAAAAGGCCCGGTTTTACCGGGCCTTTTTATTGTATTGCTTCCGGTGACTCGGGGAGTATCTGTCCACCATCCACAATCAGGGTTTGACCGGTAATATACCGAGCTTCTCTTGATGCCAGAAAGCAGGCGGCATGGCCAATGTCGTCAGGCGTGCCCAGAGTATGAGTGGGAATGGCCGCCCTCATTTGCGCTAGGTAGTCCTCACCCTGGGCCTGCAGTCCTTCGGTGAGAATATTACCGGGCATCACAGCATTGATGGTAATACCGTCACGGGCACACTCCAGCGCCGCGCTGCGCATAAAGCCCAGCTGGCCGGCCTTGCTGGCGGCATAATGACTCCAGCCGGGAAAGCCGGTTACCGGTCCGGTAATGGAAGAGGTGATCACAATGCGGCCGTAGCCCCGGGTACGCATCACCTCCAGTGCTGCCTGCACCATAAAGAAAGTACCCTTGAGGTTGATATTGTGCATTTCATCCCAGTGCTGCTCTGTCATGGTGGCCAAGTTGCACTGAGGAAAGATCCCGGTGTTGGAGCACAGAATATCAAGTTGCCCAAAGTCCAGCTTAACCGCAGCAACAACCTGTTTGCAGCTTTCCTGGTTGGATACATCCAGATAAAAATAATGCGCACCCAGCTCCTTGGCGCTGGTCTTGCCGGCGGCCTCATCAATATCGGCGATCACCACGGTGGCACCAGCGTTGACCAGTACTTGTGCAATCCCCCTGCCTATACCTTTGGCTCCGCCCGTGACCAGGGCGACCTGTCCGGTTAAATCAAACATTTGCTCTCCTTGATTTGTTTGAAACATAAACAGCCATGCAAGCATAAACCGAAAATAAAAGGGGTGAGGCTGATCGACTTTTAAATTTTTAATTTCTTCAGTACCTTGAATAGCAGACTCATAAATTACTGCGAGGAGGTAAGCATGACCATATTCGAGCAGGATCTGCGCCATTTGCGTCGTTGTGTGGAGCTGGCCAAAGAGGCCCTGAGTGAAGGTGATATGGCCTTTGGCTCTGTGCTGGTATCCGCCGAGGGGAAAGTACTGGCGGAAGACCGCAATCGCATTCATACCTGTGAGTCCACCTGGCACCCCGAAATTGCCCTGGCCCGCAGGGCTGCGGAAAACCTGAGCGAAACCGAACGAGCCCGCGCTACGCTTTATACCTCAGGGGAGCACTGCCCCATGTGCTCCGCCGCTCATGCCTGGGCAGGTCTTGGGCGCATTGTATTTGCCAGCTCCGCCGGCCAGTTTGCAGCCTGGTGCGAGCAATGGGGCCAGGGTGCCTCACCGGTAAAGGCGCTGACCATTAACGACGTGGCCCCCGACATTCCCGTGGCCGGTCCGGTACCCGAGCTGGCCGAACAAATCCGCGAGCTGCACAAGCGCTATTTTGAGGGTGGTGGCCCGATCAGATAATGCCCCTTTGTGGCCGATCATTGGAGCGCAGGTCTTGTCTCTGAATAGGGGGCGGCCGCCCGTATTAGCGCCCGTCAGGGCGCTTTCTTTTTATCCTTTCAACACACTGAATTCCCTGAGCAACCACAACGGTAGCGGACAGCCACTACTGGAAAAATGATCATACTGTACGATACTGTATAAAAGATCAGGGCAAGGTTGACAGAAAGGGAGGAACGAGTGATCATGCGTCACACATTTTTCCCTTTCGGGGGAAGCAGTCATGGAGCAACTACCTTTGGATATACAGTCCTCAGAAGATCGCAGTGGCAAAGAGCTGATAGAAAAGCTGCTGGAGATTTATGATCAGAAATTTCTTGGTGAGTACCTGAATGGGTACTCTCCTGGCCATTGGTGCCGGGAGACCATCAATCGCTGGATGAAGGGGAAAGCCAATCCGGGGCTGAATATCGGTGAGTATGAACATCTGAAGAAGTTGCTTCCTGAAGAAAAAGTTACACCAGATACCGCAGACTTCCGTTTTATCGATCTGTTTGCCGGTATCGGTGGTATTCGTAAAGGTTTTGAAGAGCAGAATGGCCTGTGTGTGTTCACCAGTGAGTGGAACAAATATGCAGTCCGTACTTATAAAGCAAACTATGCTTGCAATGAAAAGTATCATGCTTTCAATCAGGATATTCGCGATATCACCTTAAGTAACGATGATGACGTCTCTGAGGAAGAAGCTTACAAAAACATAGACAGAATGATTCCTGATCATGATGTCCTTCTTGCTGGCTTTCCTTGTCAGCCTTTTTCTATTGCCGGAGTTTCTAAAAAAAATGCCATGGGGCGTGCTCATGGGTTTGAGTGTAAGACCCAGGGAACATTGTTCTTTGATGTTGCCCGGATTATTTCTGCAAAGAAGCCTGCAGCGTTCGTTCTTGAAAATGTTAAAAACCTTAAGAGTCATGATAAAGGAAAGACTTTCCGGGTGATCATGGAAACTCTGGATGAACTGGGCTACTGGGTATCTGACAGTGAAGAAATGGGCAGCGATGATCCAAAAGTAATTGATGGTAAACACTGGTTGCCTCAGCACAGAGAGCGTATTGTTCTGGTAGGATTCAGAAAAGATCTTGGTGTTCACAATGGTTTCACCCTGCGTGACATCAGGAAAATGATACCGGAAAGAAAGCCGAAGCTGGGTGAACTGCTTGATACAGATTACACACCTAACTATATACTTACGCCTAAGCTGTGGAAGTATCTGTATGATTATGCGGCCAAGCATAAGGCTGCTGGTAATGGCTTCGGCTTCGGTCTGGTAAATGAGGATACTACAGCCACCAGAACACTTTCAGCCCGTTATTACAAAGATGGATCTGAAATATTGTTAGATCGTGGCTGGGATTTTGAGAAAGACTTTGAAGATGAAGTTAATATGGCTAACAGGCCTCGCAGACTTACACCGGTAGAGTGCTCTCGCCTTATGGGCTTCAGCGAACCGGGAGAGGAAAGCTTCAGAATACCGGTTTCTGATACACAGGCTTATAAGCAGTTTGGTAACTCTGTGGTTGTTCCTGTATTCCGTTCAGTGGCTGAGCTGATGAAAGACCGGATTATGCAAGCTGTACAAATCAGCAACAGTAAAAATGTAGCCTGAGTTATATGGCTGATGTTCACTCCCCGGAAGTCAGAAGTAAGAATATGCAGGCTATCCGGGGACGTGATACAAAACCAGAGCTGATTATAAGAAAAGGTCTGCATCATCTTGGTTTTCGATATCGCATATCTCCGCCAGAGTTGCCCGGAAAACCAGATCTTTATTTCCCTAAATATAGGGCAGTTATTTTTGTTCATGGATGCTTCTGGCATGCTCATGGATGTTATATGTTTCACCTGCCTGCCACAAGAAGAGAGTTCTGGAAAGAGAAGCTTAATAAAAATATTCAGCGGGATAAAAAAGTAACTCAGTCGCTTCTTGATAAAGGGCTCAGAGTTCTTGTAGTGTGGGAATGCGCTGTTAAAGGTAGAAAGAAAATAAAAAAAGAATTGCTGCTGGACTGTATAGCCAGATGGGTTCGTTCGGGAGGCATACACTCAGTGGCTAATATAAATGGAGTAAGGGATGTTCGAGAAACTGAAGGATGTGTTCATAACTGCTGCGGAAAAATATCTGACGAGTGTTGATGCTGATCCTAAAAAATCAAATCAGCATGAAGTCGGGGGATTAAAAGGTGCAGGGTTTTCTGATTTCTTGGGGTATCCTGAGAATGGAGATAAATGGTATTTTCCTGTAACCATGGTCTACATTACGGATGATGACAGTGACCCTGTGATTTGTGAGGACACCATGTCATGGTACGATACTCGTTACAATCAACCGCACCGTTCAGCCGAGTATCGTTTATATTACCGAAGCAATGAAGTCACTCGCTTAATGAGGGCAGGTGATTTATTTATTATTGCGATGACTAAAGATAAAACGTTGTTGACTGTCTGTACCCCTGCCGGTAGTCAGTCAGAGTCACAGTTAAGAAGTATTTTTGGTTCGGCAAAAGAAGGAGAGGGTAACAGTCTGAAGCCTTTACCCGTGGGTGAGGGGTTAGTTGTTGCTCCGGTGAGATTAATGCTGGCCGAGTTGGGGATAGAGTTTTATATTCAGTCAGATTCCGATAAGGTTCTTCTGGAACGACTGATAGAGAAATTTGACTCCAAATTTCCGACCACAAAGAAGTTTTCAGATTTTTCAAGAAAACTTATTAAGGATAAAGTATCTGAGACAGATGATCCAGATAACACGTTACTTACATGGATGGGGAATGAAGAAAAGCTTTTCAGAATACTGGAAAGACATATTGTGTCTGAAAAACTGAAGGAGGGCTTTGGTGATGATGGAAATGATGTTGATGAGTTTATCAGGTTTTCTTTAAGTGTTCAGAACCGGAGGAAATCAAGAGTTGGTCATGCATTTGAAAATCATATCACCGAGATATTTCTAAAAAATAAAGTGCTGTTTGAGAAGGGGGTTTATACAGAAGGGAAACAAAAACCGGACTTTCTTTTCCCTTCACAAGTGGCGTATCTGGATCCTGGTTTCGATAATAAAAAACTTCATATTCTTGCTGCGAAAACGACTTGTAAAGAGCGGTGGCGACAGGTTCTGGCTGAAGCTGACAGGGTAAAAAACAAACATCTTATTACGCTTGAACCAGCTATATCCCGGGATCAGACAGAACAAATGATCAAGATGAATGTACAGCTTGTCGTACCCCAGGCATTGCATCAGACGTATTTGCCTGAACAGCAAGATGGTTTGTTGACGTTTAAAGAGTTTATAAACGTAGTCATATAGTAAGCGAGATATTTTTATCAACTATCATATACAGCAGTTTTCATGATGAAAACGATGAGCTACTGTCTGCTTCAGAGCGGAGTTGATTCTTGTCTATACTCAGTCATCAAGAAGTATATTATCCCTGTGCCATCTGATTGCATCTATATGTGGTTGAAGGCTCGTATCTTTTGGCTGGTAAATTTTTTACCGTCAAAAGCGGTCAATGAGTCATTTTGAGGAATGGCTTGTACAGATGCAGGTACAGTAACTGTAAGAGCATCAGTCAGGCCCCACATGCCACGATCAAAAGCCCAATGGTGCTTTCTGCATAATGTTAAACCGTTTCGAACATCATCTGGGCCGTTCGAGGCAACAGGGATAATGTGAGCCGCTTCAACTTCAGTATTGCTGCCAGCTGGAGAGCATAATCCTTCTCCGCATAAAGCACATTTATAGTTGTATTGATTGTTTACTGCCATAGCAAAGTCTTTTGAGCGTGCATTGCTTGTTGTCGTGATAGTAACTTTATTATTATAAGTTTTCGCTCGGAATGGATAGTTTTGTAGTTGTTGGCGTTGGTCTTTTGCTGCTTGGAGTCCTTCAGGTGTGATCGGATTATAATTTTTTAAGTCATGGGCATTTCTGTTTCCTGTTTCTATTGTATCATTTGGGAGAATAACAAGGCGAAGAAATTGATCATTAGCAAGGTTTTTCTGAACAATTAGCCAGTCACCAATTTCGGCCTCACTTAACCAATCTTTGATGTTTGTAGTAATTCTATATTCAGGAGAACGTTTAAGACCACGAGTTTCACAACGGAATTTAGAATTTAATTGTCCCCAGAATACATTTCCAACCCAAAGTTCTAGGTTTAAATCTATACTGAAACTAGCTGATTTGAGATCAGATTCTGGAAACTGTGGCATGTAATCCTTGAATCTAGAATTAATAAGTGGGCCACTTTGCTTGCTTTTTCTTCCATCAGCACCTTTTCGCCCCAGATCAGTCTTTGTCAGTTTTTTGTAGAAAGGATAGTCCCATTTAGAAGAAGAACCCAAGAAGCTCTTTAGGTTAGGAGTATTAGGGATTGATCTCATTATTTATTCTTCCTGAATTATAGTAATGCTTACGTAACCTAAAACGGCGCCGGATTAACCCGAGCGCCGTTTCTTCACGTCTCACGTCTTTCGTCTTACTTCCTTGTGGCCGCCTTCATTTCCTTCACAAAGGCGGTGAGGGCGTCTGTCATGGCCTGGGGCTGGTCCAGATGCTGCTCAATGATCTTCACCACGGCGGAGCCGGAGATGGCACCGGCGGCACCGGCCTTGATGGCGTCGCGCACCTGCTCGGGGCTGGAGATCCCAAAGCCGAGCAGCGACGGCGGCGCATCGTACTTGGCCAGGGTGGCCAGCAGGGTGTTCACCGGCGCGCCGGCCCTGGTTTCGGTGCCGGTGACGCCGGCGCGGCTCAGCAGATAGGTATAGCCGGAGCCAGCCTGTGCAATCGCCTTGAGAGTAGCTTCACTGCCGTTGGGCGGGGCGATATAAATACTTTCAATACCGGCCTTGTCGGCGGCAGCCTTGAAGGGGCCGGCCATTTCCAGTGGCACGTCGGCCACCAGCACAGAGTCTACCCCGGCGTCGGCGGCGCGGGAGTAGAAGCTGTCCATGCCCGGTGCGTATACCAGGTTGGCATACACCAGCAGGCCAATAGGCAGCTCGGGGTATTTTTCCCGCACCTGTCTGAGCATGTCAAAGCAGGTTTGTGTGCGGGTGCCGGCTTCCCGGGCGCGCAGGGTGGCAGCCTGAATGGTGGGGCCGTCGGCCACCGGATCGGAGAAGGGAATGCCCAGCTCCAGCGCATCGGCACCGCCGGCCACCAGGGCGTCAATCACCTTGAGCGACTGCTCAGGCGTGGGGTCACCCAGGGTTACGAAGGGCACAAAGGCCCCTTCATTGGCGGTGTTCAGGCGCTGGAACAGTTGCTGGTAGCGGCTCATTTCATTTCTCCTTTTTGCTCCAGAATATCGGCCACGGTAAAGATGTCCTTGTCGCCACGGCCGGACAGGTTAACCACCAGGACTTGTTCTTTTTCCGGCTCGGCTTCGGCCAGTTTCAATGCATAGGCCAGGGCGTGGGACGACTCCAGCGCCGGAATAATACCTTCGTTACGGGCCAGGGCCTGAAAGGCATCCAGAGCTTCATCATCGGTCACCGACACATACTGAGCCCGGCCGGTAGTGGCCAGGTAGGCATGTTGCGGGCCAACCGAGGGAAAATCGAGGCCGGCAGAGACGGAGTAGGACTCTTCCACCTGACCGTCGGTGTCGTGCATCATCAGGGAGAGCATGCCAAAGAACACGCCCTTGGTGCCTTCACCCAAAGTGGCACCGTGTTCGCCGGTTTCAATACCCTTGCCCGCCGGCTCCACGCCAATGAGTTTGACGTTTTCTTCTTCAATAAAGTCGGCAAACATGCCAATGGCGTTGGAGCCGCCGCCCACGCAGGCGATGACTGCATCGGGCAGGCGCGCTTCGTGCTCCACAATCTGCACCTTGGCTTCTTCGCCAATCATGCGCTGAAATTCCCGCACTATGGTGGGGAAGGGATGGGGGCCGGCGGCGGTGCCCAGCATATAGTGGGTGGTGTCGTAGTTGGCGGTCCAGTCGCGCAGCGCCTCGTTACAGGCGTCTTTCAGGGTAGCGGAGCCGGCATGCACCGGTATTACCTTGGCACCCATCAGCTGCATACGAAAGACGTTGGGCTTTTGCCGCTCGCAGTCTTTGGCACCCATATAGACGATGCATTCCATGTCCATCAGCGCGCAGGCCAGCGCCGTGGCCACGCCGTGCTGGCCGGCACCGGTTTCGGCAATAATGCGTTTTTTGCCCATGCGCTTGGCCAGCAGCGCCTGGCCCAGTACCTGATTGGTTTTGTGGGCACCGCCGTGCAGCAAATCTTCCCGCTTGAGATAGATGCGGGTCTTGGTGTTGCTGGCCAGATTACGCACCCGGGTGAGCGGGGTAGGGCGGCCGGCATATTCCGCCAGCAGCTCGCGAAACTCGCGGTCAAATTCCGGATCCTGCTGGGCATCCACAAAGGCCTGCTCCAGTTGCAGCAGCGCCGGCATCAGGATCTGCGGCACATACATGCCGCCAAAATCACCAAAAAAGGGGTTAAGTAAGCTCATTTTTGTGTCCTGTGTCCGTAATGTCTGATGGTGGCAAAGGCCGCCTTGAGTTTGGTAACGTCTTTTTGGCCGGGGGCGCTTTCTACGCCGGAGTTAAAGTCCAGGCCAAGGCAGCCCTGGCTTGCTGCGGTGGCGGCGTTATCGGGGGTGAGGCCCCCGGCCAGCATGGCAGTGGCCTTGTCGATGTCGTTCAAAAGCGCCCAGTCAAAGGTCAGGCCGGTGCCGCCGCTTTGGTTGCCGGCTTTGGTGTCGAACAGCAGCCGGTCGGCGTGCTCGGGCAGAGCCGGCAGCGCATCGCTGACTGCCACCGCTTTCCAGATGGCCACGCCGGGTAGCCGGGCTTTCAGCGCATCTATAATGGCGTCGTTCTCATCGCCGTGCAGTTGCACCGCAGAAAGGTTCAGCTCCTGCGCGGTAGCAACCACCTCGTCTATGGGATGATTCTGAAATACGCCCACATAGTGAAGCGGGGCACCGGCCATTACGCGGCGGGCCTGATCAAGGCTTACGCAGCGGGGGCTTTTGGCCACAAAAATCAGGCCGCCATACACGGCACCGGCATCAAACGCGGCGGCGGCGTCTTCGGGCTGAGTCAGGCCGCAGACCTTGTTGTCACCCAGGATCAGCCGGCGCACCGCCAAATCCAGATCGTCTTCGGCCATCAGCGAGCTGCCCACCAGAAAGCCGTCGGCATGGGCCGAGAGGGCCTTGGTCTGGCCGTGGTGATAAATGCCGGACTCGGAAATCACGATACGGTCGTCGGGGATCAGCGCCGCCAGCCGTTTGGTGCGGTCGAGGTCGATGCTGAGGTCCCGCAGATCCCGGTTGTTGATGCCAATCACCCTGGCGCCCAACTTCAGGGCGCGGGCCACTTCATCTTCGTCGATCACTTCGGTGAGCACACCCATGTTGAGGGACTCGGCCACGGCGGCAAGCTCGGCATACTCCTCGTCATTCAGTACCGACAACATCAGCAGAATGGCGTCGGCCTGGTGATACCGGGCCAGCTTGATCTGATAGGGGTCGATAATAAAGTCCTTGCAAATCACCGGCTGGGTCACCTGGTTGCGCACTTGCGTGACAAACTCAAAACGGCCCTGAAAGTATTTCTCGTCGGTGAGCACCGAAATGGCCGAGGCGTAGCGGCTATAGACGCCGGCAATGGCGTCCAGGTCGAACACTTCGCGAATCAGGCCTTTGGACGGCGAGGCTTTTTTGCACTCCAGAATAAAGGCCGGCTTGCCGGCGGCCAGGGCCTCGGCAAAGGGGCGATCACTGGGGGTGAGGCCGGCTTCAAAGCTTGCCAGCGGCTGGCTTTGCTTGCGCGCTTCCACCCAGATTTTTTTGTCGGCAACGATTTTGCCGAGCACTGTATTCAGCATTGACTCAACTCCGCCAGTTGTTTGGCTACATCCATGGCACGGCCGGATCTTAACACGGACAGCGCCCGCTCCACGCCCTGCTTGAGATTTTCCACCTGACCGCTCATTACCAGCAGCGGTGCTACGTTCATGGCAATCACGCTCTGCTGCGCCAGGGTGCCTTCGCCGGCCAGCAGTGCCTCGGTGATCAGGCGGTTTTCTGCCGGTTCACCGCCTTCAATGGCGCTGATATCATGACGCTCCAGCCCCAGCGCTTCCGGGGTGATGTCATATTCGGTGATGTCACCCTTATTGATCTCGGCAATGTGAGTGCTGCCGTGAATGGCAATTTCATCCAGACCACTGCCGTGCACCACCATGCCGCGCTCAAGGCCCATGGCCACCAGGGTGTCGGCAATGGGGCGCACCAGTGCCGGGCTGTAGACGCCAAGCAGCATAAAGCCGGGGCGGGCCGGGTTAATGAGCGGGCCCAGCACGTTAAAGATGGTGCGGGTTTTCAGGGCCTGGCGCACCGGCATGGCGTGGCGAATGCCGCCGTGGTAGTGAGGCGCAAACAAAAAGCACACATTGGTGTCGTCCAGGCAGCGACGGGCCTGTTCCGGATTTAAGTCCAGGCGAATGCCGAGCTGCTCCAGCAGATCGGACGAGCCGGACTTGGACGACACGCCCCGGTTGCCGTGCTTGGCCACCTTGATGCCGCAGGCGGCGGCCACCAGCGCCGAGGTGGTGGAGACGTTAATGGTGTTCATGCCGTCGCCGCCGGTGCCCACTATGTCACAAAAGGCATAGTCGGGGCGCGGAAAGGGTTTGGCAGCGGCCAGCAGAGCGCTGGCGGCACCGGCGATCTCGTCGGAGGTTTCACCTTTCATTTTTAATGCGGTCAGCAGGGAAGACAGCACTATCGGATCCATATCGCCGCTCATCACTTGCTCAAACAGGGCGTGGGCCTGTTCCCGGCTGATGTTTTCGCCCCGGTAAAGTTGCTCCATGGCCTGGCTCATGCGGCATTCTCCTTGTTGCTGATAAATGTCAGGCTCTGGGCCAGCAGGCGCGCCCCGTCCGTGGTCATAATGGATTCGGGATGAAACTGAAAGCCCAGCACCCGGTTGGCCTTGTCCTGCACCGCCATGGTCATGCCATTAAAGTCGGCAATCACCTCCAGGCCGGCGGGAATGTCGGTGCCCACCAGGGAGTGGTAACGGGCCACCGGCAGCGGATTGGCAAGGCCTTCAAAGGCACCGTCACCGCTGTGGCTGATCATGGAGCTTTTGCCATGTTTGATTTCACCGGCGCTGGTTACTTTGCCGCCGTAATGCTCTACCAGCGCCTGATGGCCAAGGCAGATGCCAAGAATGGGAACATGACCCAGACATTCCTTGATGAGTATCGGCATATTGCCGGCGTCACTGGGCTTGCCCGGACCGGGGGAGAGCACCAGCACCGGGTTTTCGGCCTGCTCCATGGCGGTGAGCAGCTGGGCCACCGGCACTGTGTTGCGGTAAATGTTGACGGTGGCACCCAGCGAGCGGAACTGATCCACCAGGTTGTAGGTAAAGGAGTCGTAGTTATCGAGCAGGAAAATGATCGGGCTCATGGGCTCACCTCCGCCAGTGTGGTGCCGTGGGAAAGAGCGATGGCATTGAGCACTGCCGCCGCCTTGTTGCGGGTTTCGTCGGCTTCTGCCTGCGGATCCGAGTCATACACCACGCCGGCACCGGCCTGCACATGGGCCTGGCCGTTACTCACAAAAGCAGAGCGAATAACAATACAGGTGTCCATGTCGCCCAGGCCGTTGACATAACCCACGGCACCGCCGTAGCTGCCCCGGCGCTGGCCTTCTACCTCACGAATAAGCTCACTGGCGCGAATTTTGGGCGCGCCGGTCAGGGTGCCCATGTTCATACAGGCCTGATAGCCGTGCAGGGCGTCGAGATCGGCACGCAGAGTCCCTACTACCCGGGACACCAGATGCATCACATGGCTGTAGCGATCCACGCTCAGCAGATCTTTTACATAGCGGCTGCCGGGCTCGCTGATGCGGGCAATGTCGTTGCGGGCCAGATCCACCAGCATCAGATGCTCGGCGGTTTCCTTTGCGTCCTGGCGCAGGTCCAGCTCAATACGGCCGTCCAGATCCAGGTTGATGCTGCCATCGGGGTTGAAGCCCCGGCGGCGGGTACCGGCAATGGGATACATTTCCACCTGACGGCTGGCATGGTCAAACTTTACCGAGCTTTCGGGGCTGGCACCAAACAGAATAAAGTCTTCATCGTTCACATAGAACATGTAGGGGCTGGGGTTGGTCTGCTTGAGCCTGCCGTAGGCCGCCAGCGGGCTGGGGCAGGGCAGGGTAAAGCAGCGCGAGGGCACTACCTGAAAAATGTCGCCGGCCACTATATTGCCCTTGAGCCGCTCCACATCGGCGCGGAATTCGGCGTCGCTTTTACTGGCCTGCACCTTGCCGCTCAGGGTTGATTCGGCCTTGGGGCTTTCATGGCGCTCGGCGCAGGCAGCAGCCAGTTTGTTCAGACGCTCCTGCAGGCGCGTTTGTTCGCCGGCATCAAAGGCGCAGGCGGCCAGATGGCATTGCTCGTTGACGTGATCCAGGGTGATCAGGGTTTCCGCCAGATAAAAACAAAAGTCGGGGCAGTGGTTAATGCCCTCGGTCACGTCGGGCAGACGCTCGGTGGCGGCAATCAGATCGTAGGCAAAGGTGCCGGCCATAAACAGATGCTGCTGGCCGCGGTCGGCGTCAAAGCGGGTAAGAATAAGACGTATGGTTTCCAGCACGGAAGGCGCTTTCAGGCGGCTGTCTTCGTCCAGGTTGGCATCGGCTTGTGTCAGGGTCACGGTAAGCCGGGTGTCGCTGCGTTCGCCGCCCAGTTCGCTGTGAACCAGCGCCAGTGCCGGCAGGCCATTGGCATTCAGGGCAGTGAGCGTGACGGTGCGGCCGTGGCATACCAGACGCACACAGGCGTCGAGCATCAGTAAACTTTGGGTGCCGGCCTTGGTGTCAATTTCGGCAGACTCAAACAGCAGGCTGTTATCGCCGGGCTGGCTGAGGGCGGCGTATAACGCCAGAGGATCATCGGTATAGGGTGCATCGTGCAATAAAACGTGGAGCTGACCTTGCGCCATTGGGTGTTCCTTTTAGTTAATGCTGATCATCAGGAATCTGTCTGATGACCTGGCTGGCAATGTCGTCGTCGGTAACAGACGCGAATGCCGGTTGTTGTTCAGACCGGTTGTCGAATTGCCATCGCCAAAAATTCATAAAGGTCGGTTTCATCGCGTTACCTTTTGCTGGATAATAAAAAAGCCCGCATGGTTGCGGGCTTTCATGTTTCGCTGAGACTGTTAAGCGCACACAGCAAATCACACCCGCGTCAGGGAGTGTGCCACCACCGAATGGTAATAGTGGAAATTTGCTGAAACATGCCGCTCATCTCGCTAATCGAAAAACTGGATATAGTTAAACGATTTTTGCGGGTTCAAGTCAAGTCTGAACACAGGATTTTTTATGCGTATCGATCTGCACAGCCATTCCACTGCCTCTGACGGCAGCCTCACGCCGGCTGCACTACTGGCCCGGGCTGCCGAAAAAGAGGTGAATGTGCTGGCGCTGACCGACCACGACAGTACCGCCGGGCTGGCGGAGGCTCAGGCCGCGGCCAACGAGCACGGCATACGGCTGATAACCGGGGTGGAAATCTCGGCGCTGTGGGAGCACAAGGAAATTCATGTGGTGGGTCTGAACCTGGATCCGGGTCATGCCGGCCTGGTGCGATTGCTGGGCGAACAGGCAGCACGCCGTGATGCCCGGGCCCGGTTAATGGGGGAACGGCTGGAAAAGGCCCGCTATCCGGGTGCCTATGAGGGGGCCAAAGCCCTGGCCGGTGACGCCGCCATTACTCGCACCCACATGGCACGCTGGCTGCTGGAGCAGGGCGCGGCCGACTCCATGGCCAAGGTGTTTAAGAAATTTATCAGCCGGGGTAACACCGGCTATGCGCCACCGGACTGGTGCTCATTGCATGAAGCCATCGGTGCCATTCAGGCGGCGGGAGGCGTGGCGGTGCTGGCCCATCCCACCCGTTACGACTTGTCCAACAAGTGGATCAGAAAAATGTTAATCGCCTTTGCCGAAGCCGGTGGCGATGCCATGGAAGTGTCCATGGCCCAGCAAAGTCCGCACGAACGTGCCACGCTGGGTAAATGGAGCCGGGAATATGGCCTGGATGCATCCGTGGGCTCCGACTTTCATTTTCCCAGCCAGTGGCGGGAGCTGGGCCGTCAGTTATGGCTGCCCAAAGAAGCTACCCCCGTATGGGAACGCTTTTTATAAATCATTCCGGGAGGAATCATGAGTCAGTTTTTTGAAATTCATCCAGACAACCCGCAGCCACGGCTGATCAATCAGGCGGTGGCCATCGTGCGCCAGGGAGGGGTGCTGGTGTATCCCACCGACTCGGGCTACGCCATCGGTTGTCTGGTGGGCGACAAGAACGCCATGGAGCGTATCTGCCGCATTCGCCAGATCGACAAGGATCATAACTTCACTCTGGTGTGCCGGGACTTGTCCGAGCTGTCGGCTTACGCCCGGGTAGACAATACCGCATTCCGGCTGATGAAAAACAACACACCGGGGGCCTATACCTTTATTTTGCGGGCCACCAAGGAAGTGCCCAAGCGGCTGCAGAACCCCAAGCGCAAAACCATTGGCCTGCGGGTGCCGGATCATGCCATCAGCCTGGCGCTGCTGGAGGCGCTGGGTGAGCCGCTGATGTCCTGCAGCCTGATATTGCCCGGTGAAAGCGAGGCGGAATATGATCCCTTTGAAATCCGTAACCGGCTGGAAAAGGTAGTAGATTTAATTATTGATGGCGGTGTGATCGATTCACGGCCCACCACAGTGGTGGATCTTTACGATGACACTCCGGTGATCGTGCGCGAAGGTGCCGGCGATATCACCCCTTTTGAATAAGTGAACAAAATGACTGAAAAACTGCAAAAAGTGCTGGCCCGCGCCGGCAAGGGCTCGCGCCGGGAAATTGAAGCCATGATCAGCCAGGGCCGGGTGAGCGTGGACGGCAAGATAGCGGTGCTGGGCGACCGGGTCACCGGCAGCGAGAACATTCGTCTGGACGGTCATGTGGTGGAAACCCAGGCCGAAAGCGATATCGTGTGCCGGGTGCTGGCCTACCACAAGCCGGAAGGTGAGGTAAGCACGCGTAAGGATCCGGAAGGCCGCCCTACTGTATTTGATCGTCTGCCCCGGTTGCAGGGGGCCCGCTGGGTGGCGGTGGGCCGACTGGATGTGAACACCTCCGGTCTGCTGCTGTTCACCACAGACGGCGAGCTGGCCAACCGGCTGATGCACCCGCGCCATGAAATTGACCGTGAATACGCGGTGCGGGTGTTTGGTGAAGTGGACGAAGCCATGCTGCAGCGGCTGCGCAAGGGCGTGATGCTGGAAGACGGCGAGGCCCGCTTTGACACTCTGAAATACACCGGCGGCGAGGGCATGAACCTCTGGTTCCACGTTACCCTGAAGGAAGGCCGCAACCGGGAAGTGCGCCGGCTGTGGGAGTCTCAGGGCATGCAGGTAAGCCGGCTGATGCGGGTACGTTACGGCAAGATTGAAATGCCCAAAAACCTGCCCCGGGGCGGCTGGGCCGAGCTGGCGCTGGATCAGGTGAACTACCTGCGCAAGGAAGTGGGACTGCCGCCGGAGCAGGAAAGCAAGGTGGATGTCAACGCGCCAGACCGTTTCAAGCAGGTAGCCCGCATTCGCAAGGCGGTGCGCAAGCACAACACCCGTGTTAAAGGGGCCGGCACCGGCGCAGCCCCTAAAAAACCGGCTCCCACCGGTGCCCGTGGCCCCAAGCCGGGCCAGCGGCAAAAGCAGAAGCGCAAAACGCGGATGTAATTTTCGACTTGATTACATTGTTCATCGTAAATAAAAACGGCGCCGGGCTTAACCCCGACGCCGTTTTTTTCAGGTAGTCATTCCGGCCTTGAGCCGGAATCTTCTTACAGAATGCACTATGCTGCTTCGATTGCACAAAGTCAGGGTATCTTGCCTATGCTTCTCTATCATTCCCAAGAAATAACTCTGCCATGGATAAATTGCCGGCTGTCTACATCATGTCTAACAAGGCTCAGGGCACCTTGTATATCGGAGTGACAAGCAACCTGGTTCGACGTGTGTGGCAGCACAAGCATGGAGTTGTTGTTGGGTTTACGACTCGCTACCACCTGCATCGTCTGGTGTATTTTGAAGTGCTTGAAGATATGTATGGAGCAATTTCACGGGAAAAGCAGCTTAAAAACTGGAAAAGGGACTGGAAGATCCAGTTAATCGAATCCTTGAACCCACAATGGGATGATTTGTGGGAAATGATAGTTGATGGTGGCACTCAGTCTGAGAGGTAGTGGCTCTTACCAGCTAACAGAGTGATTTGAAGAAAGATGCCGGGTCAAGCCCGGCATGACAAGGTTTGGTTACAGTTCGCTGGCAAATTCCCGTCGTGAAAATGCCACCCGCTCGTCCGGAGTCATGGTGATCTTTTTGCCCAGCTTTTCAATTTTGCGCAGCCTTGGCACCAGGCCGGCGGCGTTGGCGGTTTGAATGGCAAGGCCGGGGCGGGCATTCAGCTCCAGCAGCATGGGGCCTTTTTTCTTGTCGAGCACCATGTCGGTACCGATATAACCCAGCCCCGACATCTCGTAGCAGGACGACGACAAATTCAGCAGCTGCTCCCAGTAGGGGACCTTCAGCTCAAACAGATCCCGCCCGGTATCCGGATGGTGGCGCACGGCGGCGTTGAACTGCACCGCCCGAATGGCGCGGCCGGTGTTAATATCCAGGCCCACGCCTACCGCACCCTGGTGCAGGTTGGCCTTGCCGTCGGATGCCTTGGTAGACAGCCGCATCATGGCCATAATGGGAAAGCCCTTGAACACAATCACCCGGGTGTCGGGCACCCCTTCATAAGAGAAGCCGTCAAACACATCGTCGAAGTTGATCAGCGCTTCAATCAGTGCCACGTCCGGCTTGCCCCCAAGAGAATACAGGCCGGCCAGAATGTTGGATACATGACGTTCCAGATCCTCTATGGTTTCGGCCTTGCCGCTGGGCTTGGTAAAGCGCTGACGATCATGATCCACTATTACCGTAATGCCCTTGCCGCCGGAGCCCTTGGCGGGCTTGATGCAAAAGCCCGGCCAGTCCTTGACCATGTCCCACAGCCGGGTGACCTGATGCTGATATTCAATCACACCCACCAGATCCGGCACGGTTACCCCCGCATCCAGGGCAATTTGCTTGGTCTTTAGCTTGTCATCCACCAGCGGATACAGCCGCCGCGGGTTGTAGCGGCTGATATAGGAAATATTGCGCTGGTTCATGCCCATAATGCCATGCCGGCTCAGCTCAAAGGGCGAGGCATAGTTGTCCAGCAGGTTCTTGATCATTGTTTCAGCTCATCTACCAGGGGCTTGAACCGCTTGAGCTCGGTCAAACGATAGCCGGTGTAGTTACCCAGCAGCAGTACGGCCGCCATCACAATCAACTGCAGACCCAGGAAGTTAAAGGTGAGGTGACGGATAACCTCGTTATTCATGGCCAGAAACGCCATCACTGCCACCACCAGGGAGCCACCGCCCTGTTTGACCACTTCCTTGGGGCCTTCTTCTTCCCACAGCACCGACATGCGCTCTATGGTCCAGGCCAGAATAATCATGGGGAAGAAGGTGATCTTCATGCCCTCGGTCAGGCCCAGCTGATAGGCAACAATGCTGAAAAAGCCAATCATGCCGATCACCATAATGATCACCGCCGATATACGGGCCACCAGCAGCAGGTTAAGGTGAGACAGGTAAGAGCGCAGCACCAGACCCGTGCCCACAATAATCAGAAAACCCACCAGACCGGTGAGCAGGCTGGTCTGAATAAAGGCCATGGCAATCAGCACCGGCATAAAGGTGCCCGAGGTTTTCACCCCTATGATGATGCGAAGAAACACCACCGCCAGCACCCCGATGGGGATCAGCAATATGCCCTTGAACAGTGCCTGCTCTTCCAGCGGCAGGTTATACAGTGAGACGTTAATCCATTCGGGCTGATCAAACTTCTTGGCCAGGGCCACGTTTACCGGCTGCTCCTGCTCCAGCATGGAGAAGCTCACCCGGGAGTTGCTGCCGCCCACCAGATCCAGCACAGGGGCCGACTGATATTCCCACAGCAGCAGGTTCTCCTGCATACCCTGAGCGCCGGTTTGCGGGTTGAAAATTTCATAGCGTTCGCCGTCAAACACCTGAATCACATCCACCAGCTGCTGGCGGCGGCGGCCGTCTTCCAGCTGCAGGCCCTTCAGCAGGCGGGCAGGTACGGCAGCCCGTTGCAGCATGTCAACCAGCAGCGGCCCGGTAGACTTGTGCTGAGCCAGCAGCTCGGCGTTCTGGCCACCGCTGTTCAGCTCCTTGAGCAGTTCCCGGGTCAGGGTAATGTTGTCGGAAGAGCGCTCCTCGGCCAGGCTCAGCACCTGATCCATGGCGGTGGCATAGGGCTCGGCCACCTCCACTGTGGTAACCCGGGGCGGCGTGTTGGCAATGGGGCCGGTGGCAAAGGGATCGAGCATCATGTCGACCTTGTAATACAGCTCCTGATGGCCTGACGCGGAGCGTATGGACCACTCCGCCCGTGTGCCGCCATTGGCCTGCACAAACGACAGCCCATAGCCGGGAGAAGCGGCCGACTCGTTCATCAGGGTAAAGCCGGGCTGACTGCCGGGCACGGCCAGCGAGGCCTTGACCGGCTTGCCATTGGCCTCGAATTCCACCTTGGCTTCCACTGACCAGATCTGGCGTTTTTCACCGGGCAGCCAGGGCACTTCATACACAAAGTGACGGTGCAGCATTAATGCCAGCCCCACCAGAAACAGAGCCGCCACGATCAGATAAAAAGGTTTGCGTGAGTACATGAACTTTACTCGTCAGAAGGTATGGGGCGCTTGGGCTTGCCCTGCGCATTACGGCGGGCAATATCCACCACGGCGATATCTTTCAGAAACTCCCGCCCCAGCAGCACCGGGTAGGTCATCTGGGAGCGGTCAGCCAGGGTAAATTCGGTTTTCTCTGTCAGCCGGCCCATGCGCAGGGTCAGCTCCACCACAGGGCGGCGTTCAGGCTCTTCAGCCGAGGCCTGACGAATACGCACATGGCGTACCAGCGGCGCTTCCACCGGCAGTTTTTCGTCCACTCCTTCGTGGGCCATATTAAAGCTCACCCAGGCCTTGCCGTCGCGCTCGAACTCGGTGATGTCCTGAGCGCTCAGGGATGAGGTGGTGGCCCCGGTATCAATGCGCGCAGGAAACATGTCGTTTACGGCATCCAGCCAGATGTCTTCGGTTTCCCCTACTATCAATTTTCCATCCCGGGTTTCGTTATCCGGTGTGTTGTTGACTGCAGGCGGGTTGACCGGTGCTGGTGTGGTGGCCGGCTGAGTGGCGGCAATCTGTTTTTTGAGGTGGCGGATTTCCTGCTGCAGCGCCGTCATAAAGGCATGGTGGTTGGTGCTGAGCCGGGTGTTCTGCTGCTCCATGGCGGTGATCAGCCGCGCTTCCTGGTTGTTAAGAGCGTCGTTCAGCTCGGGGTGAGACACCGGCTGGGGTGGCGGTGGCGTATCGGCAAACTGACCGGCACAGGCACTCAGCAACAGGGGGGTAAGCAATGATAACGCTGCTTTTTTCATCCTTTACTCTCTTGTGGTCTGTATTGGGGGTCTACCGGCTTGTTGGCAATAATGATGGCGCGCTTGGGAGCCGGATAGCCTTCTATGGTTTTGCTGGCATCAACCGGGTCGAGAAAGTCTGCCAGTGATTCATTACGCATCCAGTCGGTGCGTCTTTGCTCGTCCAGGGTGGTGACGCTTTCATCCACTACCCGAATATGTTCAAAGCCGCATTTGGCCAGCCAGTTTACCAGGGCGGCCGAGCTTGGAATAAACCAGACATTACGCATTTTGCCGTAGCGCTCACCGGGTACCAGTACTTGATGCTCGTCGCCGTCTATGACCAGGGTTTCCAGCACCAGTTCGCCGCCATCATGCAATTGCGCCTTCAGCTGCAGCAAATGATCAATGGGCGAGCGTCTGTGATAAAGCACACCCATGGAAAAGACGGTGTCAAAGGCCCGTAGCTCGGGTAATTCCTCTATGCCCAGCGGTAACAGCTGAATGCCTTTGTGATTATTGGCGAAATGCTTGATAGCCTCAAACTGACAAAGAAACAGCTGCGACGGATCTATTCCCACCGCCATTTCTGCGCCTTCGCCCAGCATGCGCCACAGGTGATAGCCACTGCCGCAGCCCACATCCAGCACATAACGGTATTTCAGCGGGCTGATATGAGGTTTTAACCGCTCCCATTTCCAGTCGGAGCGCCATTCGGTATCAATATGAATACCGTGCACGTCAAACGGTCCTTTGCGCCAGGGATGAAATTGCCCCAGCAGGCTTGCTATCTTCTTTTGTTCGCCAGTTGAGATTTCACCGGGCTGGCCGATGGCGACCTTGTTTTTCAGCTCTATGTGCTGAGTGTGAATAGCGGGCAGCTTTGCCAGCGCCCGGCTCCAGCGGGCCAGGTCGCCATGATGATGGGCTTTTTGCCAGTCGTGCAGCTGGGCGGGCAGGGTGTGCAGCCAGTGGCTGAGCCGGCTTTTGGCGATTTGCTGATAAAAGTCGCTGAAGTCGATCATTTCACTGCCACCATGGAGCCGAAGTTAAAGCACTGAAACCACATGTCCACATGAGCAAAGCCGATTTTTTTAAGACGTTTTTTATGCAGGCCGGGGGAGTCGGGGCGCAGCACATTTTCCAGCGCGGTGCGCTTTTGGCTGATTTCCAGCTCGCTGTAACCATTGGCCCGTTTAAAGTCGTGGTGCAAATCAATCAGCAGCTCGTTAATGGTGTCGTCTTCACTGATGAATTTTTCGCTTAAAATAAGCACGCCACCCGGATTGAGGCCGTCATATATTTTTTTCAGCAGGGCCTCGCGCTGATCCGGTGCAATAAATTGCAGGGTAAAGTTAAGCACCACCACGGAGGCGTTTTCAATATTGATAGCGCAGATATCCGCTTCCTGCAGTTCAACGGCCACCTCGGAACGGAAGGCGGCCAGATGGTTGCGGGCCCGCTCTATCATGGCTGCGGAGTTATCTACCGCCACTATGCGACAGCCGGGCTGATTCAGGTTGCGGCGCATTTCCTGAGTGGCGGCTCCCAGTGAACAACCCAGGTCATAAAGTTGCGTATCAGGCCGGGCAAAGCGGGCCGTCATCATGCCGATGGCCGAGATGATATTGGAATAGCCGGGCACGGAGCGCTTAATCATGTCGGGAAACACGTCGGCAACCTGATGGTCAAAACAGAAGTCGCCCAGTCGTTCTATGGGGGCGGCAAAGATACTATCTTTTTCTTTCATGGTATGTGAATGCTGTGCTTGCTGACGGCCGTATTGCCGCGCTGAATGGTGACCATTGTAAAATAAGCGCAATGGCTTGTCTTGATGAGTGCCATTCGATGCGACAAATTCTTTTTGTGGTTAAAACAAACTTCCTTGCGCCTCGGGCTTCTGGCCGGGAAAGGCGGGCAGAGGAGCATTCAGCGCCTCGGCAATAGTGGCGGCAAGTAAAGGTGCTTGCATATTGTCGGCGGTATGCACAAATAAATAGACAGACTTGCCCTCATTCAGCCAGCCCTGCAGGCGGGGCAGCCAGGGCTGCCAGAAAGGCGTGTTGGCGGCCAGACTCGGATTACCGATAAAACGCACCACAGGGGCCTTGCCGGTGCTGATAATATGCACCGGCACTTTTGGCTTCTTTTGCTGGGCATCGGCCAGTGCCGGTGTGGTGGCGGGTACTGCAAATACCGGCCGGGAGTCCATGATAATACGGTTGGCGCTTTGCTCCAGCAGCAGCCGGTTAAGCCGGCGTTCGGCCTCGCCCTTGGCAAAAAACGCCGGATGGCGTACTTCCACGCCAATTTCAAATTCGTTTGGCAGGGCGTCCAGCAATTGTGCCAGACCATCGAGCTGTTCCGGCCCGCAGGCGGAGGGCAGCTGCAGCATCAGCTGGCCCAGCTTGTGATGCAGGGGCGTGAGCTGTTCGATAAAGGCCAGTGCGGGGGCGATATTGTCCGCCAGCCGGCCCTGATGGCTGACCGCAGACGGAAACTTGAAGGTAAAGCGAAAGTCCGGGCCTGTCATGGCCTCCCAGCGTTGCAGGCTGTGGGTGTCGGGCACGCCATAAAAGCTGGTGTTGCCTTCTACGGTGTTGAACACCTTCGCATAATCGGCCAGATGCTCGGTGCTTTTCAGCCCCCGGCTCAGCAGGTTACCCGGCCAGCCCGCATGAGACCACTGGCTCAGACCCAGATATAACGGCATATTTCTCCTGAAAACAAAGCTTTAAGCGATAAGCTGTCAGCTGTAAGTCGACCGGGGTAGCTGGCAGGTATGGCGCTGTGCTTGCTAATCCGGTCATCCTGCAGGCCAGCCGGATTTCAGGCAGACCTCTATTATCACAACCTGCTTCGGGCTGCTGACAGCTTAAAGCTGATCGCTTACAGCTACCGCGCAGCGGTTCGGGTTAAGCGGTTGGATCCCTGTTCGGGTTTCCGATTATACTAGCGCGCTGTTTACAGACAAATTCAAGTCTGCGGCGCTGCCGCAGCCAAAGCACATCATAGGAAGACTCCATGCGCACTCATTATTGCGGGCAGGTAGACGCCTCCCTGGTTGGCCAGAGCGTAACCCTCAGTGGCTGGGTTCATCGTCGTCGTGATCTGGGCGGGCTTATTTTTATCGATATGCGCGATCGGGAAGGCATCGTTCAGGTATTCTTCGATCCCGACAAGGCCGAAGCCTATGACAAGGCGTCTGAATTGCGGGCCGAGTTCTGTGTGCAGCTGACCGGTGTGGTGCGCGCGCGGCCCGAGTCCCAGGTGAACAAGGACATGGCCACCGGCGAGGTAGAAATCTTTGCCCACGAGCTCACCATCATCAACAAGGCAGCACCGCTGCCGCTGGACTTCAACCAGAACAACTCCGAAGAGCAGCGCCTCAAGTACCGCTATCTGGACCTGCGCCGCCCCGAGCAGGCGCGTTTTCTCAAGACCCGCGCTCAGGTCACCAGCCGGGTGCGCCGCTTTATGGACGAACACGGTTTCCTCGATATTGAAACCCCCATGCTCACCAAGGCCACGCCGGAAGGTGCCCGTGACTATCTGGTGCCGAGCCGGGTGCACAAGGGCTATTTCTACGCACTGCCCCAGTCGCCCCAGCTGTTCAAGCAGCTGCTGATGATGAGCGGCTTTGATCGTTACTATCAGATTGTTAAGTGCTTCCGCGATGAAGATCTGCGCGCCGACCGCCAGCCTGAATTTACTCAGATTGATGTGGAAACCTCATTTATGAGCGCTGAGCAGGTGCGTGAGATAATGGAACAACTGGTGCGCGAGCTGTGGCAGGACGTGGCCGGCGTGGATCTGGGCAGCTTCCCGGTGATGAGCTTTGCCGACGCCATGCGCCGTTATGGCTCCGACAAGCCGGATCTGCGCATTGCCATGGAGCTGATCGATGTGGCCGATCTGGTCAAAGACGTGGACTTCAAGGTGTTCTCCGGCCCCGCCAACGACGCCAAAGGCCGAGTAGCCGCCCTGCGTGTGCCCGGCGGCGCTGCGCTTTCCCGCAAGCAGATAGATGAATACGGCAAGTTTGTGGGCATTTACGGTGCCAAGGGCCTGGCCTGGCTCAAGGTGAACGAAGCCGCCAAGGGGCTGGAAGGCGTGCAGTCACCCATTGCCAAGTTCCTGAATGAAGACATAGTGGCGGAGCTTGTCAGCCGCACCGGTGCCACTGACGGCGATGCCATCTTCTTTGGTGCCGATTCTGCCAAGGTGGTGTGTGACGCCATGGGTGCCCTGCGCCTGAAGCTGGGCAAGGATCTGGGTCTGATCGAGCACAGCTGGAAACCGCTGTGGGTGGTGGACTTCCCCATGTTTGAGGAAGAAGACGACCGCCTCTATGCCATGCACCATCCCTTTACCGCCGCCAAGGACATGTCCGCCGAGGAGCTGGAAGCCAACCCGCTGGCCGCTGCCGCCAATGCCTACGACATGGTGATCAACGGTTATGAAGTGGGCGGTGGCTCTGTGCGTATTCACGACAACGCCATGCAGCAGACCGTATTCCGCCTGCTGGGCATCAATGCCGAGGAGCAGCAGGAGAAATTCGGCTTCCTGCTCGACGCGCTCAAGTACGGCACCCCGCCTCATGCCGGCCTGGCCTTTGGTCTGGACCGTCTGGTGATGCTGCTGACCGGCACCGACAATATTCGGGATGTGATTGCCTTTCCGAAGACCACCACGGCGTCCTGCCTGCTCACCGATGCGCCCAGTCTGGCCAATCCGGATGCGCTGGCAGAGCTGGCCATTCGCACCGAGCAGCCCGGGGCGGAGTAAGCCATGCATAAGCACCCGGAGTCGGTACTCGTTCTGATCCACACTCACGACAGTGTGCTGCTGCTGCAGCGCAAGGACAATCCGGATTTCTGGCAGTCGGTGACCGGCAGTCTTGAAGCCGGCGAGAGCCGCCTGCAGGCGGCGGTGCGCGAGCTGGAAGAGGAAACCGGCCTGGTGGCGGGCAAGGGTCTGCCACTGGTAGAGACTGGGCACCGGGTGCGGTTTGAGATTTACCCCCACTGGCGGCATCGTTACCGCCCGGGGGTAACCCATAACTGGGAATATGAATTTCGTTTATGCCTGCCCGAGCCGCAGCCCGTGCGGCTTACCGAGCATCTGGATCAGTGCTGGCTGCCTTTTGAGCAGGCACTGGCCAAGGCCGGCTCCTGGACCAACCGGGAGGCCATTGGCAGGCTGATAAACAATAGATAACAGGAGATTGAGTTTATGGCAGGTCACAGTAAATGGGCCAACATCAAGCACCGCAAGGCGGCACAGGACGCCAAACGCGGCAAGATCTTCACCAAGCTGATCCGTGAGCTGACTACCGCCGCCCGCGAAGGCGGCTCCGATGCCGCGTCCAACCCGCGGCTGCGCGCCGCCGTGGACAAGGCGCTGTCCAACAACATGACCCGGGACACCATAGACAGAGCCGTAAAACGCGGTGCCGGTGAGCTGGACGGTCAGCAGCTGGAAACCGTGGTGTATGAAGGTTATGGCCCGGGTGGCACCGCTGTGATGGTGGAGTGCATGACCGATAACCGCAACCGCACCGTATCGGAAGTGCGCCATGCCTTTTCAAAGAGCGGCGGCAACCTGGGCACCGACGGCTCCGTGGCTTATCTGTTCGAGAAAAAGGGCGTGATCAGCTACGCCGAGGCCGACGAAGAAACCGTGATGGAAGCGGCGCTGGAAGCCGGTGCCGACGATGTGGTGGTCAACGATGACGACTCCGTTGATGTGTATACCCAGTGGGAAGAGTTCGGCTCGGTCAAGGATGCGCTGGACGCCAGCGGATTGGAAGCCGATAACGCCGAAGTGACCATGATACCGTCCACCAAGGCGGAGCTGGATGAAGACACGGCCCCCAAACTGCTGCGCCTGATCGACATGCTGGAAGATCTGGACGACGTGCAGGAGGTCTATCACAACGGTGATATCTCCGACGAACTGGCTGAACAGCTCTGACGCCCTTCGGGCAGCTATAAGCTTTAAGCTGTCAGCTTTAAGTGGTGGGGCCTGCAGGCCCCCGTTTCAACGGGGCAATGGTGCCTTATATAACACGGTTTGCCCCAATAAATCGGGGCCTTGGCCGTTCAGCAGGTTGGTGATGAGCGAAGCGAATCCCAACGTGGGAACTGCCGGCGACATCGCCTTTGAACCTTAATAAATCATGCTCAGCCGACTCGATCAGCTTACCGCTGATAGCTTATGGCTTACAGCTGTTGAGAGCTGGTTTTTGATGTCCATTATTCTCGGAATTGACCCCGGCTCGCGCATTACCGGCTACGGTGTGGTGCGCCAGACCGGCAGTAAAATGGAGTACCTGGGCTCGGGCTGCATTCGCATGACCGACGAAGCCCTGGCACCCAGACTCAAGAAAATCTACGACGGGGTAAGCGAGATTATTTTGCAGTTTCGCCCCGATTTGTTTGCCATTGAGCAGGTATTTATGGCGCGCAACCCCGATTCGGCGCTCAAGCTGGGGCAGGCCCGGGGCGCGGCCATAGTGGCGGCGGCCAATGCCGGACTGGAGGTGGCGGAATATTCCGCCCGCCAGATCAAGCAGGCGGTAGTGGGGCAGGGCGGTGCCGGCAAGGATCAGGTGCAGCATATGGTGGTGCGCCTGCTCAGTCTGCCGGGCACGCCCCAGGCTGATGCCGCTGATGCCCTGGCGGTGGCCCTGTGCCACGGCCACACCCGTCAGAGCCTGATCAGCATGGCCGGTCAGGTGCGCGGCACTGCTCGAAAACGGCTTCGCTAAGGCGAAACCGCTTTCTCAAGCTATAAGCTGTCAGTTTTAAGCTATAAGCCGATCGAGTGGCTGTAGGTACTTCATCGTATCTGTGGTTTCGACGTTGCTTGTCGAATGGCGCTCATGCCAGCGCGGGAGTGACTAACTTCCAGACAATATTGCCCCACCAACACGGCTCAATATCGGCAGGCAACACCACTTACAGCTGACAGCTTATCGCTTACAGCTGGTTTCATGGATATTTATCCAGTTATTTATTATTCTTGGCCCAGTTTTGTCCTGATTAGCGGAGCGCCCTGTGATTGGTCGGTTAAAAGGTATTATCGTTGAAAAGCAGCCCCCGGAGATATTGCTGGATGTGAATGGCGTGGGCTATGAGGTGACTCTGCCCATGAGCTGCTTTTACGAGTTGCCCAATGTAGGCGAGGCGGCCACCGTACTCACTCATTTTGTGGTGCGGGAAGATGCCCAGCTGCTGTTTGGTTTTAATACCAAAACCGAGCGGGCGCTGTTCCGCGAGCTTATCAAGACCAACGGCGTAGGACCCAAGCTGGCGCTGGCCATTCTTTCGGGCATGACGGCGGATCAGTTTATTCATAACGTTGAACAGGGCGAGATAGCGGCGCTGGTCAAGCTGCCTGGCGTGGGCAAGAAAACCGCCGAACGGCTGATTGTGGAAATGCGCGACCGGCTCAAGGGCTTTGGCGGTTACGATCTGTTCAATCCGGCACCGGCATCACCGGGCATGGCCGGTGGCGGTGCCAAGGACGAGGCCCTGGCTGCCCTGCAGGCGCTGGGCTACAAGGCCGGTCAGGCCGAGCAGCTGATGAAAAAAATTGCCAAACCCGGTATGGACGCGGAGCAGCTGATCCGCGAAGCGCTCAAGAGCATGGGATAAACCATGATAGAAGCAGATCGTTTTATCAATCCGGCTCCCAGGCAGGAAGAGGAAGCCATTGACCGCGCCATACGGCCCAAGGCGCTGGCGGACTATCGTGGTCAGGATCATGTGCGCGGCCAGATGGAAATCTTTATCGAAGCCGCACGCCGGCGGGAAGAAGCGCTGGATCACCTGTTGATCTTCGGTCCGCCCGGCCTGGGCAAGACCACGCTTGCCAATATAGTGGCCAACGAGATGGGCGTGAGCATCAAAACCACGTCGGGGCCCGTGCTGGAAAAAGCCGGCGATCTGGCGGCCATGCTCACCAACCTTGAGCCCGGTGATGTGCTCTTTATTGATGAAATTCATCGCCTCAGTCCGGTGGTGGAAGAAATTCTCTATCCGGCAATGGAAGACTATCAGCTTGATATCATGATTGGTGAAGGCCCGGCTGCCCGCTCCATCAAGCTGGAGTTGCCGCCCTTTACCCTGGTGGGGGCCACCACCCGGGCCGGCTCGCTCACTTCACCGCTCAGGGATCGCTTTGGCATAGTGCAGCGGCTGGAGTTTTATCAGGTGGCTGATCTGGCCCACATTATCAGCCGCAGCGCCGGCAAGCTGGGTTTGACCATAGATGACGATGGTGCGCTGGAAATGGCCCGCCGGGCACGGGGCACGCCGCGTATTGCCAACCGCCTGCTGCGCCGGGTGCGCGACTTTGCCGAGGTAAAGGGCAGCGGTGCCATCGACGCCGCCATTGCCGCCCAGGCACTGGACATGCTGGATGTTGACAAGCAGGGCTTTGACTATATGGATCGCAAGCTGCTGATGGCGGTGCTCGACAAGTTTATGGGCGGCCCGGTGGGCCTCGATAACCTGGCCGCGGCCATTGGTGAAGAAAAGGAAACCATTGAAGACGTGATAGAGCCCTATCTCATTCAACAGGGTTTTTTGCAGCGGACTCCCCGGGGGCGTATGGCCACCCCCCGCGCTTACCTGCACTTCGGCTTCGATCTTCCCGACGCCTGACGCCAGCTGAAAGCTGGAAGTGGTTTTGGCTGCGAGCCCTGAGCCGTGCTTGTAAAGGGCTGTGTCGTTTGTCGGATGGATTCCGGGGCAAGCCCGGAGTCCATTTCACAGAAAACTCCGCATCTGCAGTTACAACACTTCACGCCCGAGCAACTCCACTTACAGCTGAAAGCTTACGGCTTCTAGCTCCCCGAAGGGGTTCGGGTCAATCAATGTCGTTCCCTGCAGCTCACTTCTTCTTTCACGGCACAGACTTGGTTATAGTAACTGTATCTTTTTGGCCGTATTTCCGGGATTTGCATGTCTCAAACGCCATTTCACTGGCCGGTGCGTATCTATTATGAAGATACCGATGCCGGCGGCATTGTTTATAACGCCAACTATCTGAAATTTATGGAAAGGGCCCGCACCGAGTGGTTGCGCCATCTGGGCATTGAGCAGGATGGCCTGCTCAATGAGGGGATTGCCTTTGTAGTGCGCCGGGTAGAAATGGATCTGCGCCGGGCGGCTCGGTTCAATGATGCACTAATGGTCACCGTCACGGTGAAAATGCTGAAACGTGCCTCTATTGTGTTTGAGCAGGAAATTCTGGATCATGCGGGCCTTTGTCTGGTTAGGGGCGAGGTGGTTATTGCCTGTGTGGATATCACCAAAATGAAGCCTTTTGCCATTCCTGAGTCACTGACGGGAGTATTATCCGGTGCACGCTGAAATTTCATTTATAGGCCTTTTCTGGCAGGCCAGTCTGCTGGTAAAACTGGTGATGCTGGGGCTGGTGGGCATGTCTGTGCTGAGCTGGGCACTGATCATCAACCGCCGCCGGGTGCTGAATGCCGCCCGGGCCGATGCTGACAAGTTTGAAGACAAGTTCTGGTCCGGCGCTGATCTCAGCCGGCTCTATCATGAGTCCAATGCCCGGCGCGACAGCCTGGCGGGCATGGAGCAGATTTTTCACTCCGGCTTTCGTGAATTTGTTCGCCTGCAAAAGCAGGGCCGGCCACAGGACACCATTATCGAAGGCACTTACCGTACCATGCGGGTAGCACTGTCCCGGGAAGTGGACCGGCTGGAAGCCAATTTGTCTGTGCTGGCTACTATTGGCTCCATCAGTCCCTATATCGGTCTTTTTGGCACCGTTTGGGGCATCATGAATGCCTTTATTGCTCTGTCGGAAATAAAGCAGGCCACTCTGGCCATGGTGGCACCGGGTATTGCCGAGGCGCTGATCGCCACCGCCATGGGGTTGTTTGCTGCCATACCGGCGGTGATTGCCTTTAACCGCTTCAGCTATCAGGTAGAGCGGCAGGAAAACCACCTGGCCAACTTTATGGATGAGTTTTCCACTATTCTCAACCGGCAAGTGACCACAGGACAGCAGTAATGCAGAGTTATCAGCGCAAGCGACGCAAACGCGTGGCCGAGATTAACGTGGTGCCCTATATCGACGTGATGCTGGTGCTGCTGATCATCTTTATGGCCACGGCCCCGGTGATCACCCAGGGTGTGAAAGTGGACCTGCCCCAGGCCGAAGCGGAAATGCTGCCGGAAGACAGTGAGACCCCCCTGGTGGCGTCGGTGGATGCCGAAGGCCGTTATTTTCTTGATGTGGGTGAAAGCCGTGATGAAGCGGTGGATCTGCTGGCGCTGGCGGAAATGGTACAGCAAAAACTGGAGACCAATCCCAAGGCACCTGTGGTGGTGCAGGGCGATGCCAATGTGCGCTATGACGCCGTAATCCAGCTGATGGCTACCCTGAAAGCGGCCGGTGTACCCAGTGTTGGCCTCATGACCCAACCGGAGCAGTAAGGCGTGTTCAGAAACGAAGACGGCAGCATTCGCAAGGCGCTGGTGATTTCACTGGGCTTACACCTGCTGGTGGGGGTGATGATTCTGGTGGGGGTGAACATTAATACACCCAAGCGGCCGGCGCAGGCGGCGTCCATTATTGAAGCCACCATGATTGATGATGGCATGGTGGCGGCGCAGGCCGAACGTCTTGCTGAGATGCAGGCAGCCCGCGAGGCGGAGCAGGCTGCTGCCAACGCTCAGGAGCTGGCAGAGCAAAAAGCGGCAGCAGAAGCCGAACGCAAGGCCGCAGAGCAGGCTGCAGCAGCGCAGGCAGCCCGCGAGGCAGAGCAGCAAAAAGCCATTGCCGAGCAGCAGGCCAAAGCGGAAGCCGAACGCCAGCGTGTGGTAGAGCAGCAGCGCAAGGCGGCAGAGGCGAAGAAACAGGCGGAAGCCGAGGCGGCGCGCAAGGCGGCAGAAGCGAAGAAACAGGCCGAAGCCGAGGCGGCGCGAAAGGCGGCAGAAGCGAAGAAACAGGCGGAAGCCGAGGCGGCGCGCAAGGCGGCGGAGGCGAAGAAACAGGCGGAAGCCGAGGCGGCGCGCAAGGCGGCAGAAGCGAAGAAACAGGCGGAAGCTGAAGCGGCGCGCAAGGCGGCGGAAGCGAAGAAACAGGCGGAAGCTGAAACCGCCCGCAAGGCGGCGGAAGCCAAGAAAAAGGCTGAAGCAGAAGCTGCTCGTAAAGCGGCAGAAGCCAAAAAGCAGCAGGAAGCCGAACAGGCGCTGAAAGATCTGGAAGCGCTGATGGGCGGTGGCTCTGCCGGCGGTGCTTCTTCTGCTGCGTCGGCGGCAGAGGTGGATCGTTACACCGGCATGATTATCGCGGCCATTCAGCGCAACTGGCTGGTAGCACCTACCATGGTAGGCAAGCAATGCCGCATTAATGTTCGGGTAGCGTCTGACGGCCTTATTCTGAATATAGGGCAGGGGCAGGGCGATGCGGTTGTCTGCCGCTCGGCGGAGTTGGCTATTCGCAAAACAGGAACGCTGCCCATGCCCAAGGATCCGGCTGTCAATAAACAGCTGCAAAATCTGAATTTAACCCTGATACCGAGGCTCTGATAATGACAAAACGATGGTTGTGGTTATGGCTGCCGCTGTTGCTGCTGGCAGGCCGCGCCCAAGCGGCGCTGGATATCGTAATTACCGGCGGCATAGACAGTGCACGTCCGGTGGCGGTAGTCCCCTTTGCGTGGACCGGCGGCGGGGCTGCTCCTCAGGAGCTGTCCGATGTGATCAGCAATGATCTGCGCAACAGCGGCATGTTCCGCCCACTGGATCGCAATGCCTTGCCCCAGCGGGTGTCCAGCGCTGATCAGCTGGACCCGGTTCAGTGGCGTTCGCGCCAGGCAGAAGCCGTGGTGGTGGGCAGCATAGCGCCGGCGGGTAATAACCAGTACCGCATCAGTTTTGAGCTGGCTGATGTGCTCGGCGACCAGGGGGCCAAACTGCTGGAAAGCCGCACTGCTACCGTGCCGGCAGCTCAGCTGCGGCAGTACGCTCATCGTATCTCTGACATCGTGTTCGAGAAGCTCACCGGCATCAAGGGTGCGTTTCTTACCCGCATTGCCTACGTTAATGTGCAGCACGGCGCACAATATCCGTATCAGCTGATGATTGCCGATTATGACGGCGTTAATGAGCAGGTGCTGCTGCGCTCCCGGGAGCCGCTGATGTCGCCGGCTTGGTCGCCAGATGGCCGCAAACTGGCTTATGTGTCTTTTGAGAACAAGAAAGCCGAAATTGTGGTGCAGGATATTTACAGCCAGCAGCGTCAGGTTGTGAGCTCTCAGCCCGGCATTAATGGTGCACCGTCCTGGTCTCCCGATGGCAGCCGGCTGGCGTTGGTGCTGTCCAGAGATGGGCAGCCCGAAGTGTACGTACTCGATCTGGCCAGCCGCCAGTTGACCCGTGTCACCAATAACCGCACAATCGATACCGAGCCGACCTGGTCTGCGGACGGTAAAAGTATTTATTTTGTCTCTGAGCGAGGAGGCCGGCCGCAGGTTTACCGCACCGAGCCCGGCAGCGGCAATGCCCGGCGGGTGACCTTTGACGGAGACATGAATCTGGGCCCCAGGATCACGGCAGACGGCCAGAACATGGTGCTGGTCAGCCGTTCTCAGGGACAGTACCGAATTGCTCGTCAGGAGCTGGACAGCGGTCATCTGCAGGTGTTAACCGAAACACGGCTGGATGAGTCGCCAAGCCCGGCCCCTAACGGCACCATGATCATCTACAGCACCACGTATCAGGGCCGACAGGTTCTGTCTTTGGTGTCGATGGATGGTCGTTTCAAGGCCAGGCTGCCGGCCCGCAGCGGCGATGTCCGCTCACCGGCGTGGTCACCGTTTCTAAACTAGAAATTGCTTTTTCTAAGGAAAAACCATGCAAATGAAAAAACTGCTTCAGAGTCTGGCGATAGCACTTCCCATGTTGACCCTGGCTGCATGTAGCTCGACCAGCGATTCCGATGCCATGACCGGAACCGATGGCAGCTACCAGGACGGTGGCGTACAGACTGGTGGCATTCAGACCGGCGGTGCGCTGTCTGCTGATGAACAAATGCGTCAGCAGTATGAAGCCCTGCGCCGTGAAAACGTCATTTACTTCGAATTTGACCGGGACGAAGTAACCGGTCACTATGCACAGGTGCTGGAAGCCCATGCCAGCTTCCTGCGCTCCAACCCCAATGTGAGTATTCTGGTGGAAGGTCATGCCGATGAGCGTGGTACTCCTGAATATAACATTGCTCTGGGTGAGCGCCGTGCCAAGGCAGTAACCAGCTATCTGCAGAGCCTGGGTGTCAGCGGCTCTCAGCTGGCCATTGTCAGCTACGGCGAAGAAAAGCCGATTGATACTTCCCGCAGCGAAGCCGGTTTTGCCAAAAACCGCCGCGCGGTTCTGGTTTATTAAGGACTGATTCCGGTTAGATTATGATTAAATTCGCGGCCATTTCGATGGCCGCTGTTTTATCCACCGCCAGCTGGGCTCAGGCCCCGGTGGTCAGCGTGGGTGGCAGCGGCTCGGTAAACGAACGTCTGGCTGAGCTGGAGCGGGGCTTCAGCGCACGCAGTCAGGCGCAGATTGAACAACAACATCAGCTTAATGCCATGCAGCAGGAGCTGAGTGAATTGCGTGGTTTGCTGGAAGAGCAAAGCTACCGTCTTGAGCAGGTCATAGAGCGCCAGCGCAATATTCTGGCAGCACAGCAGGAAGCTGCCGCTGCGCCGGCACCCACACCGGCACCGGTGGCAGCCAGCCAGGCCGGTAATACTCAGAATGCCAGCGATACCAATGAGGCAGCAGCAGGAGATGAGCAGGCCAGCTACGATAAAGCCGTGAATCTGGTCCTGCAGGACAAAGACTATAATGCGGCTATTCCGGCCTTTGCCCGTTTTATTACCCAATATCCTGAGTCGAGTTACGTGCCCAATGCGCATTACTGGCTGGGGCAGCTGCTGTATGCGCAAAAACGTTATGATCAGTCCAAGGCTCAGTTTGCCCGGGTAGCCGAGGCTTATCCCAAGTCCAACAAACGTGCCGATTCACTGCTTAAGCTGGGCCTGATTGCCCGGGAGCAGAAAGACGATGCCGGAGCCCGGCAGTATTTTCAGCAGGTACTGAGTGAATATGGCAGCAGCAGCGCAGCCCGCCTGGCTCAGGAAAATCTGAATGTGATGAAATAAGTGCCTGACTGGTGAATTTGTGTGAGAGTCGCTTGTTCCTTGAGCAAACGAAATAAAATGATAATTTAGCTGTTGCGTCACACAATTAAATCCGTATTATAGGCCGCCGTTGGCAGGGGACAAGTTGTTACCCACCAAGCCGGGTCGTTAGCTCAGTTGGTAGAGCAGTTGACTTTTAATCAATTGGTCGCAGGTTCGAATCCTGCACGACCCACCAGATTCCGGACGCTTAGCTCAGCCGGGAGAGCACCTCCCTTACAAGGAGGGGGTCACTGGTTCGATCCCAGTAGCGTCCACCAGTTTTCTCACTTTTCAGAAAAGTGAACCCAGGGTGATTAGCTCAGCTGGGAGAGCACCTCCCTTACAAGGAGGGGGTCACTGGTTCGAGCCCAGTATCACCCACCACTTTCGCAAGAAAGTCACAATTCGGGTCGTTAGCTCAGTTGGTAGAGCAGTTGACTTTTAATCAATTGGTCGCAGGTTCGAATCCTGCACGACCCACCAGATTCCGGACGCTTAGCTCAGCCGGGAGAGCACCTCCCTTACAAGGAGGGGGTCACTGGTTCGATCCCAGTAGCGTCCACCAGTTTTCTCACTTTTCAGAAAAGTGAACCCAGGGTGATTAGCTCAGCTGGGAGAGCACCTCCCTTACAAGGAGGGGGTCACTGGTTCGAGCCCAGTATCACCCACCACTTTCGCAAGAAAGTCACAATTCGGGTCGTTAGCTCAGTTGGTAGAGCAGTTGACTTTTAATCAATTGGTCGCAGGTTCGAATCCTGCACGACCCACCAGATTCCGGACGCTTAGCTCAGCCGGGAGAGCACCTCCCTTACAAGGAGGGGGTCACTGGTTCGATCCCAGTAGCGTCCACCAGTTTTCTCACTTTTCAGAAAAGTGAACCCAGGGTGATTAGCTCAGCTGGGAGAGCACCTCCCTTACAAGGAGGGGGTCACTGGTTCGAGCCCAGTATCACCCACCACTTTCGCAAGAAAGTCACAATTCGGGTCGTTAGCTCAGTTGGTAGAGCAGTTGACTTTTAATCAATTGGTCGCAGGTTCGAATCCTGCACGACCCACCAGATTCCGGACGCTTAGCTCAGCCGGGAGAGCACCTCCCTTACAAGGAGGGGGTCACTGGTTCGATCCCAGTAGCGTCCACCACTCTTGTCCGTTTAGATACGGGTCGTTAGCTCAGTTGGTAGAGCAGTTGACTTTTAATCAATTGGTCGCAGGTTCGAATCCTGCACGACCCACCATCTCTTCTTCTACTTATCTCCTCACCGCTGAATATTTTTTCATATTGTTAACACAGATTTGGGTTGCTTCAGCTTCGACGGTATAATGCCCGAAGTTTGTCATTGAATGGAGCACCGGCATACCGCCATGACCGAAGCCGTTGATATTGTCGAATTTGATTATCCTTTTCCCGCCAAACCGGCCCCGCTCAGTGCGGAGCAGCAGCGAGCGCTGAAGGATGAAATCAGGTCCCTGCTAAAAGCCCGTAACGCCGTGCTGGTAGCACATTACTATACCGATCCCGAGATCCAGGCGCTGGCCGAGGAAACCGGTGGTTGTGTGGCCGACTCACTGGAAATGGCCCGTTTTGGCAAAGAGCATGAGGCCCAGACCCTGATTGTGGCCGGTGTGCGCTTTATGGGGGAGACCTCCAAGATCCTGAGTCCGGAAAAAACCGTGCTGATGCCGACGCTGGAGGCCGAGTGTTCGCTGGATTTGGGCTGCCCTGCTGATGAATTTACCGCTTTCTGTGATGCTCATCCGGATCATACCGTGGTGGTATATGCCAATACGTCAGCCGCGGTAAAAGCCCGTGCCGACTGGGTGGTAACATCCAGCATAGCGCTGGAAATTGTTGAACATCTCGACAGTGAAGGGCACAAGATTATCTGGGCACCGGATCGTCACCTGGGCAGTTATATCGAAAAGCAGACCGGCTGCGAAATGCTGCGCTGGCAGGGGGCCTGTATTGTGCACGATGAGTTTCGTGCCAAGGCGCTGAAAGAGCTGAAGGCGCAGAACCCGGACGCAGCGGTACTGGTGCATCCCGAGTCGCCCCAGTCGGTGGTGGAGCTGGCGGACGCGGTGGGCTCCACCAGCCAGCTGATCCAGGCCGCCAGGGATTTGCCCCACAAGCGGCTGATCGTGGCCACCGACAAGGGCATTTTCTACAAGATGCAGCAGGCCTGCCCCGACAAGGAGATGGTAGAAGCGCCCACCGGCGGTAACGGTGCAACCTGTCGCAGCTGTGCTCATTGTCCCTGGATGGCAATGAACGGCCTGGTGGCCATTCGCGATGCGCTGAAGAAGGGCGGTACTACCCACGAAATTCAGGTAGATGAAGCCACCCGCATCAGGGCCATGATCCCGCTGGAACGTATGCTGAATTTCGCCCGTGAACTGAAGATGAAAGTTAAAGGAAATGCCTGATTGAGCAGGTTATAAAAAAAAGCCGAAGGCCATGCCTTCGGCTTTTTTGATCTTGCTACCGTTTGATTAGGGTGCCAGCTCTACCCGGTGAACATCCAGCTCGGTTTCATTCCAGTCTTTATCGATTTCTCCCCACAGGGTAACGGGAGTATCAGGTGTTGCCTTCACCTCTCCCCAGTCTTCATTATCGATTTCGACTATCATGCTGCCGGAGTCATCCTGAAAACGGTATTTCTCATCACCCAGAGACTCGGTGATAACACCGCTCAGACGCACCTGACTGTCATCTTTCATTTCCAGGGCCTGGGAAACGCTGACCTGCTCGGTGCTGTCGGGGCCGGTAAAACCACCGGTTGCGGCCATGGTGGTGCCAGCCAGCAAAGAGAAAGTGCCTGCAAACAGGGTTACGACAAGAGATTTTTTCATCATCATGCTCCGTTGTGGTTGGTACAGGCGTAATGATAGGAAGCAAACCTTAACGTAACCTGAAAATAAGAAATAACAGGCGATAATAAACATCGCCTGTTATCGTGACCGGCAGGAAAATTATCTGGAGATATGAGCGATCAGATCCAGTACCTTGTGAGAATAACCGGCTTCGTTGTCATACCAGGCCACCAGCTTGACGAAGTGTTCATTCAGGGCAATGCCGGCGCTGGCATCAAACACGGCGGCGTTGGGCTCGCCGACAAAGTCTGTGGAAACCACGGCATCGTCGGTGTAACCGAGAATACCCTTAAGCTCATTTTCTGAAGCGGCCTTTACCGCAGCACAGATTTCTGCATAAGTCGCTGCTTTTTCAAGCCTTACGGTCAGATCTACTACCGACACATCCGGCGTGGGCACACGAAACGCCATACCGGTCAGCTTGCCCTTAAGTGCCGGAATGACTTTTGCCACGGCTTTGGCGGCACCGGTGGAAGAAGGGATGATGTTCTGACCGGCACCGCGGCCGCCGCGCCAGTCCTTGGAAGAAGGACCATCAACGGTATTCTGGGTCGCCGTGGTGGCATGCACAGTGGTCATCAGCCCTTCGGCAATACCGAAGTTATCGTGAATGACCTTGGCCAGGGGAGCCAGGCAATTGGTGGTGCATGATGCATTGGAGATAATATCCTGGCCAGCATATTCATGGTGGTTAACGCCCATCACAAACATAGGCGTGTCATCTTTGGACGGGCCTGTCATCACCACTTTTCTGGCACCGGCTGCTATGTGCTTGCGGGCTTTTTCATCGGTCAGAAACACGCCTGTGCCTTCAGCGACCACATCAACATTCAGCTCACCCCAGTTAAGGTTGGCCGGATCGCGCTCGGCTGTGACCCGCACCGGTTTGCCATTTACAATAAGGTGATTACCCTGCACGCTGACCTTGCCCTGAAAGCGGCCATGGGTCGAGTCGTATTTGAGCATATAGGCCATGTAATCAATATCCAGCAGATCATTGATGGCGACTACTTCCATGTCGTCCCGCTCGCAGGCGAGGCGAAACATAATGCGTCCGATACGGCCGAACCCGTTAATACCTATATTGATTGTCATATGCTCACCTGAATGTTGTTAAGAAAACGAAGATAACGTTATCAGTTTGCCTGATATTGCCCTTTGCGTAGTTGCTCAGCCAGCATCATTGCCTGTTGAACCATGGTTTCACGCTCCTGCGCAGTAAAACGAGCGTAGGGCTCCATTTGTTTCCAGTTTACCATGTCGTCATCATAAAGTTCGCTCAGTACCTGACTCCATAACCAGGCTTGCTGGTATTGACGCTGGCGGATGTAAAGCCCGATCAGGCTGGCCAGCAGATCTGCATCGGGCTTGCTGTTTGCGGGGGTCAGCATTAACGCGCGTTGCATTGCCCGTTCTGCACCCGCCGGGTCCTGATGCAGCAAGAAACCGGCCAGGGCTTTCTGCAGGGGGGGCTGCTGCATGTCAGGTCTGTCAGCGCCGGCAATAAAATCACGTCTGGCGGCCCGGTCGCCGTGGCGCTCCCAGCGCCAGAGCTGCAAATAAGGGTAATCAGAGCCGGCTGTACTGGCTTCAAGCCGTGTCAGCTCGGCATCGATGTCAATAATGGTTTCTACCTTGGTATTTTTGCGCTCGTGGCGTTTTGTATACTGCATGTCGAGCAGGGGTTCAAGGCAACGCTGATAGCTGTCCAGCGCGTTCATGACCATATAGCGGCTGGCATCGCCGGGGCGCTCAGCGTTTTCATAACGGGCTTCAACCAGTTGATCGCGCTCCTTGCCACACCAGCTGTCGCTGTGAAGATCGGAACAAAACTGAGGAAAGCGGCTGCACAGACTCTTGTTGCGATCCCGCTCACATCCTGTCAACAAGATGATTCCTGCAAACAGAAAAAACAGGGTTTTGGTTCTCATTTCAGCCCTTTGATGCTTGGCTTCAGTCTGGTAATCATACCCCCTATCCACTAAAATGCCTCCGCCTGAACGCTTGTAAGCAGCAAGTTTTTTCATTTTGCTGCTAATACCAATAACGGTTACGTGAATTAAAAGGATCCGGTCGATGACCCATGAGAGTTACCTGTCCGCCTGGCAGCAGAGCCAGGAACTGGCAGAGTCCATGCAGCCCCTGATTGGCAAACTGTATCGCAACCAGGGCGTGGAAACCTGCGTCTATGCACGCCCCCTGCTGAACGCGTCTACCATTGACATTCTCAAGGCTCACCGTGTGGTGCGTCGTCACGAAGGCCAGCCGCTGCCGGTCAGCCAGAGCTACCCGGTACTGAAAGCACTGAGTGAAATGGATCTGGCTCCAGCCAGCATTGACCTTGGCAAGCTGGCAGTGGGTTACTGGAAAAACCATCAGGATGAGTCCGGCCTGACCGACTACCTGAACGCCGAACTGGCACCGGCGCTGAATGCCTCAACCGATGCCAAGCCCACCGACGTGGTGCTGTATGGTTTTGGCCGCATCGGTCGTCTGCTGGCGCGTCTGCTGATTGAACGCGCCGGCAGCAACAACGGTATGCGTCTGCGCGGCATCGTGGTTCGCGGCAGCGGCGACGATCTGGAAAAGCGCGCCAGCCTGCTGCGTCGCGACTCGGTTCACGGTCCTTTTAACGGCTCCATTGAAGTGGATGCCGAGAACAACGCCATTATTGCCAACGGCACCTACATTCAGGTGATCTACGCCAACAGCCCGGAAGAGATCGACTATACCCAGTACGGTATTCACGATGCCCTGGTGGTCGACAACACCGGTAAATGGCGTGATGAGGCTGGCCTGGGTCTGCACCTCAAGGCCAAAGGTGCTGCCAAGGTGCTGCTGACTGCGCCGGGCAAGGGCGACATCAAGAACATCGTATTCGGTGTGAACGATGACATGATCCAGCCTGAAGACCGCATCATGTCTGCTGCCTCCTGTACCACCAACGCCATCACACCGGTACTGAAAGCGATCAGCGATGCCTATGGTGTGAAGAACGGCCACGTTGAAACCGTACACTCCTACACCAACGATCAGAACCTGATTGATAACTACCACAAGGGTGACCGTCGTGGTCGCAGTGCTGCTCTGAACATGGTTCTGACCAGCACAGGTGCTGCTTCTGCTGTGGCCAAAGCGCTGCCTGAGCTGAAGGGCAAGCTCACCGGTAATGCCATTCGCGTTCCTACGCCGAACGTATCCATGGCAGTGCTGAACCTGAATCTGGAAAAAGCCACCACAGTGGAAGAGCTGAATGAGCATCTGCTGCAGGTGTCACTGGACTCACCGCTGCACAACCAGATCGACTACAGCACCAGCAGCGAGCTGGTATCCACCGACATGGTGGGCTCCCGCTTTGCCGGTATCGTTGACTCCCTGGCTACCATAGTAGAAGGTGACCGTGCCGTCTTGTATGTGTGGTACGACAACGAGTTTGGCTACAGCTGCCAGGTAGTGCGCGTGATGCAGAAAATGGCCGGCATTGAACTGATGGATCTGCCCGCGCGCGGCTGATCGCATTTTTGCAAACCGGTTATCAAAAGGGGTGGCGCAGGCCGCCCCTTTTTTTGTGGCTGGTGGTAAATTAACGGCATCAAAACAGGAGGAATTGTCATGTCATCATTTCAGCAAGCCATTGCCGCCATGCCCAAAGAAGTGTACGAGCGGCTGAAGACCGCCGTTGAGCTGGGCAAGTGGCCAGACGGCTCTGTGCTTACTCAGGAGCAGAAAGAAAATAGTATGCAGGCAGTGCTGGCCTGGCAGGCCATGTACAACGACAACCCCGAGCACATGACCATCGGCAAGGGCGGTGAGCTGGTGATGAAATCCAAGGCCGAGCTGCGCCGCCAGTTTCGCGATGAAGAAGAGATTATTCGCAGTAAATTGAATTAAAGCTTGTTGCCCGGGATAAACCCGGGCCTACATTTGCCCAATCCCCAATCCCCAATCCCCAATCCCCAATCCCCAATCCCCAATCCCAGCTTTGTATAAATTTTTCTTGTACAACCTTGATTAACTTGTACAACTAAAGCTACAGTAAACGTATAGTTGTACAAGAGGGTTAGCAATGTACAAGTTTGATCCCCAGGTTATCAAGCTCGGTATCAGTGGTTGTCTGGTCGGCCAGAAGGTTCGTTTTGACGGTGGCCACAAGCGTTCAGATTTTTGTACTGAGCAGCTGGCACAGTTTGTGGAATTTGTCCCCGTGTGCCCGGAAATGGCCATTGGCCTTGGCACACCGCGGCCCAGCATTCGGCTGATTGGCGCAGAAGGGGAGGTGATTGCCCAGACTGCCAAGGGGCAGGATGTTACTCAGGCGCTGCGGGATTATGGCCGTGACATGGCGGCTAAATTCGAGGGGCTGAGCGGCTATGTGTTGTGTGCCAAATCCCCCAGCTGTGGCATGGAGCGGGTGCGGGTTTATCATGAAAGTGGCAAGGGCAATGCCAAGGAAGGAGTGGGCATTTACGCCGCTGAAATCATGCAGGCGCTGCCGCTGCTGCCCTGTGAAGAAGATGGCCGGCTGAATGATCCTATTCTGCGGGAGAACTTTGTTACCCGTGTTTATACCCTGCATGACTGGCAGTGTCTGCTGCACAGAGGGCTGACGCCGTCCCGGCTGATAGCCTTTCACAGCCGCTACAAATACCTGCTGATGGCTCATCACAGAGACAGTTATCAGGAGCTGGGCAGGCTGATTTCGGACTTGTCGGAAAACCCGCAACAAAAGGCCGAGCAATACATTCAGGGACTGATGAGTGCGCTGCAAAAACGGGCCAGTCGCAAGGGCCATACCAATGTGCTGCAACATCTGCAGGGCTATTTCAAACGCCAGCTGACCTCACGCCAGCGCCAGGAGCTGGCTCATACCATTCATCAATACCGAGAGGGTATTCTGCCGCTGCTGGCACCCATTACGCTGCTGCGTCATTACCTGGAAGAGCATCCCAACGACTATCTGCGTCAGCAGGTATACCTGGACCCACACCCGGAGGCATTGCGACTGCGCTATGGCATCTGAGCCCAAATATCCGATTCGGGAAGTGTCCCGCTTAACCGGTATCAATCCGGTGACCCTGCGCGCCTGGCAGCGGCGTTATGGCCTGCTGAAACCGGCCCGCACCGAGAAAGGGCACCGGCTTTATTCTGATGCCGACATAGCGCTTATTCGGCAAATTCTGCATTGGGTGGAGCAGGGGGTCAGCATTGGTCAGGTAAAAGGATTGCTGAACAGCCCGCAGCCGGTGGAGGAAGGCAGCAACTGGGAGCAGGCCCGGCAGAGCCTGCTGGCAGCGGCCTGCGAGCTCAATACCGGGCGGCTTGAAGCCGAGCTGAACGAGCTGGCCAGTCTTTATCCGGCCGAGTTGCTGCTGCGCCATGTGATTGAACCCTGGCTAAGCAGTCTGTCTCAGTTGGTGCGCCCGGACGGGCAGCTGATAGAACAAAGCGCCATGGCCTTGTTGAGCAGGGTTTTGATGCAGCTGCTGACCATTAAAACTGGGCCGCGCATTGCGGTGGCCCGAGTAGGGCAAGGTAATGAGCAGGCCAGTGTGCTGACCTGCTTTGAACTGCAAGGTCTGGAGTGTCGCAGCCTGGAGCTTGGCTTGCTTGAACCGCTACAGCTGCCGCTGGCGACACAGCGGCTGCAAAGTGACGCCCTGGTGGTATTGCTGGGAGGCGGCCTGACCCAGAGCTGGTTTGCCGAACGGGCGGAATGCTGGCCTGAACGCTGCTTTTTTATCGGTGAGCTGGGCCGTATGTATGTTGAACAAGGTTGGCTTTCCCGGCCTTATGAAAACACCGTCAGCGAGATTGCGAGGAAGCACAATGCAACATTTGGTCTGGTTTAGAAACGACCTGAGAGTGGCTGATAACCCGGCCCTGCATGCCGCCATCAGTGAAGGCGGGTTGGTTAAAGCCGTGTATATCGATTGTCCCGGGCAGTGGCAGGAGCATGGAAATAGTCCGATACAGCGAGATTTTATCGAAAAAAACCTGCAGTCACTGAGCAGGCAGCTGGCCGGACTGGGTATCCTGCTTGAGGTGCTGGAGTGTGATCGTTTTGATGATGTACCGCGCTTGCTGGCCGAATGGACCGCCCGGCAGCAGATTGATGCGCTTTACGCCAACCGTGATATCGGTATTAACGAGCGTCGCCGGGATAAAGCGGTACAGCAGGCATTACCCATTCCATGCCGTGTGTACAATGGTGACTGTGTGATGAATCACGGCAGCATTACCACTCAAAACGGCGATATGTACAAGGTTTTTACTCCTTACTCCAAAGCCTGGTTAAGTGCACTTAAGACCAAAGGTTACCGTTTGTTACCCGTTCCTGATGCTGCCGGTAAACCCTGCGAGCCTGAATCCGTGACCCTGCACGGTGAAAAACAAGACAGCCGTGACTGGCCCGCCGGAGAGCAGGCAGCCCATCAGGCGCTTGCACGTTTCTGTGCTGAATCCCTGCTTGATTATGCAGAGCAGCGGGATTTTCCCGCCATGGAAGGTACCAGCCGGCTGTCTCCTTATCTGGCTCTCGGCGTACTATCCCCCAATCAATGTCTGGCTGCCATCGAATCCGAGCTTGGCGTTTTGCCGTTTGGTAAGGGAGAGCAAGGCTTTTCCTGGCTGAACGAAATTATCTGGCGGGAGTTTTACCGCCATCTTTTGGTGGCTTTTCCCGGTTTATCCATGAACCGGGCCTTCAAGCCGGAAACCGAGGCGCTGCAGTGGAGTCGTGACCAGAAGGCCTTTACTGCCTGGTGTGAAGGTCAGACCGGCTATCCCATTGTGGATGCGGCCATGCGTTGTCTGCGTGAGACCGGCTGGATGCACAACCGGCTGCGCATGATAGTGGCCAGTTTTCTTACCAAGGATCTGCATATTCACTGGCAGCAGGGTGAGGCTTGGTTTATGGCCAACCTGATAGACGGCGAGCTGGCCGCCAATAACGGTGGCTGGCAGTGGGCTGCGGGCACAGGGGCCGATGCTGCGCCCTATTTTCGCGTATTTAATCCGGTGACCCAAAGCGAGCGCTTTGATCCCGACGGCGACTTTATTCGTCAGTGGGTGCCCGAGCTCGCCGAGGTGCCGGGCAAGCATATTCATGCGCCTCACCACTGGCTGCGTCAGCGCCGGCGTGAGCAGAACTATGTTCCGCCCATGGTTGACCACGGCAAGGCCAGGCTGCATGCCATTGCCATGTTTGATGCCCTGAAGGACGAGGAGGAGTCATGAGCCCGGCCCTGGATGCCTTTTGCCGACTGTATCAACGTTTGTCTCCCGCTGAGTTACAAGGGCTGCGTCAGGTCTATTCCGACGATGTACTGTTTGCCGATCCGGCTCATGATATTCGCGGTATAGAGGCGCTTATCACTTACTTTGAAGGCCTGTTTGAGCGGGTGCAGCAGTGCCGTTTTGACATTATCCAGGTAATGGAGCAGGACGGCGAGGCCTATGTGCGCTGGGAGATGCACTTTATTCACCCCCGGCTCAACAGTGGCCGGCCCGTGATTGTGCCCGGCGTGAGCCATCTTTGTTTTGCCGACAGTGTCTACTACCACAGAGACTTTTTTGATCTGGGCACCATGCTCTATGAACGGCTGCCTTTGCTGGGCAATTGCATACGGGCACTGAAACGGAGGCTGAACGCATGAAACGGGTCCTGATCACCGGAGCCAGCTCCGGCATAGGTTTACAGCTGGCACAGGATTATTTGCATGATGGCTGGACAGTAGTGGCCTGCGGCCGCGATGCAGACAAGCTGGCCAATGTCCTGCCGGGCGAGCGGGTGGAATTCGGCGTATTTGACATTAATGAGCGTGATCAGGCTGTGGCTGCGTTAAGCAAGCTGGCACCGGTTGATCTGGCCATTCTCAATGCTGGCACCTGTGAATATGTCGATGATGCCCATGCCTTTGATGCAGCTTTGTTTGAGCGGGTAGTACAGGCCAACCTGATTGGCACCGGCAACTGTGTGGCGGCGGTGCTGCCACGCATCAAGACCGGAGGCCGGCTGGCGCTGGTCAGCTCCTCGGTCACCTTTGTGCCGCTTACCCGGGCCGAAGCCTATGGCGCGTCCAAGGCGGGTGTGGATTATCTGGCCCGCACTCTGGCGGTGGATCTCGACTCGCAACAAGTCGCCATCAGTCTGGTGCGGCCGGGTTTTGTGGATACCCCCCTTACTCAAAAAAATGACTTTCCCATGCCCGGCCGGGTCAGCCCCGAACAGGCCAGCCGGGCCATTCGCGCCGGCCTTGCCAAAGGTAAGCGGGAAGTGACCTTTCCTGCCGGCTTTATTGCCACTCTCAGATTTTTATCCTGGCTGCCACAAGGGCTCTGGCTCAATCTGGCTCGCCGCATGAAAAGGAGCGCTCATGAGTAATATTGCCGTGATTGGCAGCGGCATTGCCGGCCTGACCTCGGCCTGGCTGCTGAGTAAACAGCATAAGGTTACCCTGTTTGAGGCCAACGATTACCTTGGTGGCCATACCGCCACCGTGGACGTGCCTCTTAACGGGCGTACCTATGCGGTGGATACCGGCTTTATTGTGTTCAACGACCGCACTTATCCACGCTTTCAGCGCTTGCTGGAGAGCATTGGCATTCGGGCTCGTCCCACCGAGATGAGCTTTAGTGTGCAGCAGGCAACCACCGGACTGGAATATAACGGTCATACGCTGAGCACGCTGTTTGCTCAGCGTAAAAACCTGATTAATGGCCGCTTTTACGGCTTTTTGCTGGAAATTGTACGCTTTAATCTGCTGTGCAAGCGGGCGCTGCAAGAAGGCAGCCTGAGTGATCAAGACACCCTTGGGCGCTTTCTGGAGCGATATGGCTTTTCCGAGTTTTTTGCCGGTCATTATGTGTTGCCCATGGTGGCTGCCATCTGGTCTTCGTCTCTGGCTGACAGCCGGGACTTTCCGCTGGCGTTTTTTCTGCGCTTTTTCAATCATCACGGCTTGCTTAATCTGGTGGACAGGCCCCAGTGGTATGTGGTGGAAGGGGGCTCACGCAGCTATATTCCGGCGCTGATTAAAGGGGTTCAGCAAGTGTGTCTGAATACGCCGGTACAGTGGGTACGCCGGCTGGATAATGGCGTGGAGATAAGCTCGGCGGCAGGTACAGAGTTATTTGATGAAGTGATTTTTGCCTGTCATTCGGATCAGGCGCTCAGGCTGCTGAGTGATGCCACCGACACCGAAAAACAAGTGCTGGGCGGACTGGAATATCGCGACAATGAAGTAGTGCTGCACACCGACACCCGATTGCTGCCTACCGAGCGCCGGGCCTGGGCCAGCTGGAATTATTTTCTTGATGGCGGCGAGCAGGCCCTACCGGCGGTGACCTATAACATGAATATTCTGCAGGGCATTAACGCCGAGCAGACGTTTTGCGTCACCCTGAACCGGACCCAAGCCATCGCTCCCGAGCACATCTTACGCCGTTTTACTTACGCTCATCCGGTCTATAACCGGGCTGCCATGGTGGCCCAGAGCCGGCGTGACCAGATATGTGGCCGGAGCCATACCCACTTCTGCGGTGCCTACTGGTACAACGGCTTTCATGAAGATGGCGTGCGCAGTGCCCTGGATGTGTGCGCGCGCTTTGGAGTCGGCCTATGACGCTTAACAGTGCCATTTATACCGGCGTGGTGCGCCACCGCCGTTATCAGCCCAAAACACATGCCTTCAGCTACGGCCTTTATATGCTGGCGCTGGATCTGGACGAGCTGGCCGAGCTGGAACAGGGCAGTCGCTGGTTTGCCCGGGAGCGGTTTGCTCCGTTAAGTTTTCGCCGCCGGGATTATCTGGGGGATGAACAAACCCCACTCAAGCAGGCGGTGCTGGCGAAAGTGACAGAGCTGGGAGGTAATGCCCATGGTCTTGAGCGCGTGGTGATGCTGGGTCAGGTGCGCTGTTTTGGTCTCTATTTCAGCCCGGTGAATCTGTTTTTCTGTTACCGCAATCATCAGGCTCGCTATTTGCTGGCGGAGGTGCATAACACGCCCTGGAATGAGCGTCATTGTTACCTGGTGGATCTGGAACAGCCCGAGGCCACTGATAAGGCGTTTCATGTGTCGCCTTTTATGGGCATGAACATGCAGTATCACTGGCGTATCTCGCCACCGGCCAAACGGGCATTGGTGCATATTGAAAACCGTAATCCGGAGTTGTTGTTTGATGCCACTCTGGCTCTGCGCCGCCATACCTTTGATGAACTGGCCCTGAAAACGGTCCTGCGCCAGTGGCCGGTGATGACGTTAACCGTAGTGCGTGGCATTTACTGGCAGGCACTGAAGCTGTTTTTGAAACGAATTCCCTATCACTCACACCCTTAAGGACGCCAAGATGGAAACAACCCTGACACTGGCTGCTCCCCGCCGCCTGGACCGCTGGGCCCGCAGTCTGGCTTTTTCCTTGCTTACCGGTCTGAAAGACGCCGGCCTGACCGTGCTTGATGGTGATGATCGCTTCTTTTTTGGTGAGGCCAGTGCATCACTGCAGGCAGAAATCAGAATTCGGGATCCACGCTTTTATCGCCGGCTGATGACAGGCGGCAGCATAGGCGCTGCTGAGTCCTGGGTGGAGGCCGGCTGGCACAGTCCGGATTTGACCGGCCTTATTCGTTTATTTGCCCGTAATACCGACATTATGGATAAGCTGGAACGCCGGCTTGGCTGGATAACCTGGCCCTGGTACCGGCTTACTCACAGACGTAACCGTAACTCAAAGGCAGGCAGCCGGGCCAATATTGCCGCCCATTACGACCTTGGTAATGACATGTATGAGCGGTTTTTAGACCCCTACATGCAGTATTCCTCGGCGGTATTTCCCCGGGAAAACAGCAGTCTGGAGCTGGCTCAGGAGCATAAACTCAGACTGATTTGCTCGCGCCTTGAGCTTAAGCCGGAAGATCATCTGCTGGAAATTGGTACCGGCTGGGGCGGCCTTGCCTGTTACGCTGCCCGTCACTACGGCTGTCGGGTGACCACCACTACCTTGTCTCAGGCACAGTATGAACATGCCGAGGCGCGCATTCAGCGTGAAGGGTTGCAGAATAAAGTCACTTTGTTACTGAAGGACTACCGCGAGCTGACCGGTCAGTATGACAAGCTGGTATCGGTAGAAATGATCGAAGCGGTAGGCCATGAATATTTGCCCGAATACTTTCGCATGCTGAACCGCTTGCTGAAGCCTGACGGCCGGCTGCTTATTCAGGCCATTACCATTGCCGATCAGCGTTACCAGCAATATCGTAAAAGTGTGGACTTTATTCAGCGCTATATCTTTCCCGGTGGCTGCCTGCCTTCGGTCAGTGAAATGTCCCGCCACCTTCGGGAGCAGACCGATATGACGCTGGTGCGGCTGCATGATTACGGCTGGCACTATGCTGAAACGCTGCGTATTTGGGCTGAGCGGTTTCGTCAGGCCGGCCCGGAGCTGACAAGGCTGGGTTATAACGCTGACTTTCAGCGCTTGTGGGCCTTTTATTTTGCCTATTGTGAAGGCGGTTTTCTGGAAGGCACCATAGGTCTGGCTCACTTTGAAGCCGCCAAACCGGGAGCACGAGCATGTCGAAATGGCAATGGACTCAGCTATTAGCTTTTGAGGGTTTCTGGCTGCTGGCGGTGGCGGGGCAGAACCCCTGGGCCTGGCTGACTGCCATGCTGGTGCTGGTACATTTTGCATTTACTCCGAGCCGTGCTGCCGACATTCGAGTGCTGTTGCTGGCTGTGCTGGGAATGGCCGTGGATGGCCTGCTGACTCTTGCAGGTGTGTTTGAATTCAGTCACTGGCCGCTTTGGCTCGGGCTGTTATGGGTGGGCTTTGTGCTGACACTGGGACACAGCCTGGTATGGCTGCGCCGTTTTTCCTGGCCGTTGCTGGCGCTGACCGGTGCCGGAGCAGGAGCGACGTCCTATATTGCCGGCTGGCAGCTGCAGGCGGTGGCGCTGCCCCTTGGTTTCTGGCCTTCAGTGCTGATCTTGGCGCTGATCTGGTCAGGTTTGCTGCCCCTGCTGGTAAAGCTGGATCAGCGATTACGCGAGAGGTAAATCATGAAAAAGCTTTGTTTTTTACTGCTGTTACTGGCGGCCCCTGTGTTTGCCAGCCCGGTTTCCGATCTTACTCTGGTAGGACAGGGAAAAATGAGCTGGCTGTTCTGGGACCTGTATCAGGCCCGGTTTTACAGCGAAAACGGCCGTTATCAGCCCGATGGTTATCCGCAGGCGCTGTCACTTCGCTATCAGCGCAATATCGACAAGCAGGATCTGCTGACCGCTACCGTGGAAGAATGGCAGCGACTGGGAGTGAGCTGGAAACAGGAGTGGCCCCGTCAGCTGGAGCAACTCTGGCCCTCGGTACGCACCAATGACGAGTTGGTATTGCGGGTGGATGAAGATGGCGTAAGCCGGTTTTACTTCAACTGGCGTCTGCTGGGCAGCATAGATGATCCGGCGTTTGCTCCGGCGTTTCTGGCTATCTGGCTGTCTGCCGACAGCCGCGATCCGCAACTTACCCGACAGCTGAAAGGAGGCTGAGATGAAAATATTGCTGATATTACTGGCACTGCTGCCCTTATTGAGCTCTTGCAGCAGCAAGATTGAAGACTATACCGGCACCACGCCTGCCCTGGAGCTGGACCGGTTCTTCACCGGTGAACTGGTCGCTTACGGTATGGTTCAGGACAGATTCGGCCAGGTATTGCGGCGTTTCAAGGTGGACATGGTGGCCAGCTGGGAAGGTAACAAAGGCGTGCTTGAAGAAGACTTTTTCTATGACGACGGTGAGCAGCAACGTCGGGTCTGGTATCTGGAAAAACACCCCGACGGCCGCTATACCGGCACCGCCGGTGATGTGGTAACACCGGCGGAAGGACGAACTGAAGGTTATGCCCTGAACTGGCGTTATACCCTGGCGGTGCCCGTAGACGGTAAGGTGTGGAATATCAACTTCAACGACTGGATGTATCTGCTGGATGAAAACCGCCTGATTAACCGGGCTGAAATGACCAAATGGGGCTTCAGGGTCGGCGAAGTAACTCTATGGATTGAACGCAAAGCCGCTATATGAGGAGAAAAAACATCAACTCCTCACTCCTCACGTTTTTACTCAAAACCCCGGCGTGGAGATTTCATCCAGGGACAGGGAAAAGCTGGGTACGAATACGTCGAGAAAGTAGCGGATTTCGTCATTCATGCGGGCATCCAGCATGGCGGTGAGGCGCTCCCGTGCCTTGGCAAACTCCCGGTTTCCCGCCGACAGCTCTTCCTCGCATTTGAGATAGGCGCAGAGAATATCGGCAGATTTGACCAGCGGGCTGTAGTCGTCTGTTACGTGACCAGATACCAAGGACTCATAGGCAGTACGCAGCTCGGCAGGCAGCATGGTGAGCAGGGTTTGTTCGGCATTCTGCTCTATGGCCTTGTAGGCACTGGCAATGTCCTGGTTGAAATACTTTACCGGCGTGGGTAAATCGCCGGTCAGCACTTCGCTGGCATCGTGATAAAGCGCGCGCATGACGGCAGTGCCGGGATCGAGCTTGCCATTAAACAGAGTATTTTTAATTATCACCAGAGCATGAGCGACCATGGCCACCTGCAGACTGTGCTCAGCCACGTTCTCGGGAACCGTGTTGCGCATCAGCGGCCAGCGCTGGATCAGCTTCATTCGTGCCATTTGGGCGAAAAAGTGACTGCGTTTCATGGCGTTGCCTCATGAGGTTTGTCTTACTAGCCGTTATAATGACACTTCAACAGCAAATGGAGAAGACGATGGACAAGCAAACTCAGACCGAACTTGAAGCTGCTGCTTTTCGTGCCCTGATAACGCATCTGGACAAGCGTAAGGATGTGCAGAATATCGATCTGATGAACCTGGCCGGTTTTTGTCGCAACTGCCTGAGTAAATGGTATCTGGCCGCCGCCGAAGCGCGGGGAGTAGAGATGAACTACGATCAGGCCCGTGAGCAGATATACGGCATGCCCTACAGTGAGTGGAAGGATAAATACCAGCAGGAAGCGACCCCAGAGCAAAAGGCCGCCTTTGAGAAAAGCCACAAATAATATAGCTGTAAGCGGCCAGCTTTAAGCTGTCAGCCAGGCATTTACAAACACAGCTGTGAGCCATCAAGCACCGTCACTTATAGCTGACAGCTTACGGCTTACAGCTCCCCAAGGGGGATTACAGCTCCCCCGAAGGGGGTTATTTAAACACCACAGTACGGTTACCGTAGACGAATACTCTTTCTTCCAGCACCAGGTTGAGTGCCCGGCTCAATACTGATTTCTCCACATCCCGGCCGGCTCTTGCCATGTCTTCGGCAGAATATGCGTGACTGACGTGAGTCACGTCCTGCTCGATAATCGGGCCTTCGTCCAGATCGTCGGTGACGAAATGGGCGGTGGCGCCAATCATCTTTACACCCCGCTCATAGGCCTGACGATAAGGGCTAGCACCGATAAAGGCGGGAAGAAAAGAGTGGTGAATATTAATGATGCGCTTGTTGTAACGAGCCACGAACTCCGGGCTAAGGATGCGCATATACTTGGCCAGCACCACATAGTCGGGATCGTAGCTGTCTATCACCTCGGTCAGCAGACGCTCGTGCTCAGCGCGGTTAAGACCCTCGTGAGACACAGTGTGGTAAGGAATATCAAACTTTTCGGTCAGTGACTGCAGGGTGTCATAGTTGCCGGCCACCGCTACTATGTCGATATTCATGGCACCACTGAAGTGTTTCATCAGAATATCACCCAGACAATGGGCTTCCCTGGTTACCAGTATCACGACCCGTTTGCTGCCTGCAGGTACCAGACGATTTTGGCCGCCTTCCGGCAGGGCTTCGTTCAGATCTGCCAGCAGAGTAACATCATTAAAGCGGCCTTCCAGCTCGGTACGCATAAAGAAGTGGCCGTTATCGTGATCCACAAACTCAGCATTACGTACAATGTTAAGCTGATGCTTATAACAAATATTAGTAATTTTAGAGATAAGTCCCCGGGCGTCCGGGCAGTGACTCAGCAGAATTTTACGTTCCATCAGTGTCTTCTTGTTGTTGATTAAGCCTTAATAACGGCGGCTGCAGCAGTGCTTGTACTTTTTTCCGCTGCCACAGGGGCAGGGCAGGTTAGGGCCGGCTTTGGGCGGGTTATGCACGCCGGAGTGATATACCCAATTCTGGTTCAGTCGCACAAAAAGAGAGCGCTCATGCAGCAGTACTACACGTCCGTTTTCACGGTAACGTACTTTAAACTCCACCTCGCCCTCGTGGTCTTTATTTGTGCCTCTGGCAAAAACAATTGTGAGGCCGAGCCAGTCGGTATTCAGCCCTGAGTCGGCAAGGGCAGTGGCATCCAGTTTACCCAGTGTATCCGGGTGCCAGGTACTGACCAGATAGTCACCTTGTCCCAGCCGGTAGGCGCTGTAGCGTGAGCGCATCAGCGCCAGAGGCGTTGGAGCTGCCAGCCTGCCTGCCAGAAAAGGCTGGCAGCAGTCGGCAAAAGTAAGTTTGCTGTCACAGTAACATTGCATCAGGACTGCTCCAGGTGAAGATAAACAGCAAGTATGCCAGATTATGCCTGCCAGTGAGAAAACAAAAACGGCCCCTCAGGGCCGTTTTTTCACAGGTAGTAACAGGCTGTGTTATTCAACGATTTCAACCTGGATGCTGGCCTGGCCTTTGGCATCTACACGACGGTCGCGCTGACGCTCGGCATCAGTTACGCCCTGAGCCAGCTCTTCACCGTACCAGGCGGTCTGAATGTTTTGTGCAGCTACGCCCTGGTTTACCAGATATTCCTTGGCGGCCAGCGCACGGCGCTCAGACAGCTTGCGGTTGTATTCGGCGCTGCCCAGACGGTCAGCATAGCCGGCCAGTTCAATCTGATAGTCCGGATTCTGGGCAGCAAAGGCCGCAACTTCGTCCAGAGTGGCACGGGAGTCAGCAGACAGAGCTGAACTGTCAAAAGCAAAGTAAACAGAGCCGTCTGCAGTCACAGTACGGGTTTCGTAAGTCACTTCAGGCTGAGGCTGCGGAGCTACCGGAGCAGGTGCCGGGGCGGCTTTGCGACGGTTAGGGTGCAGAACAAACTCAACCATGAAGTTGTTCACGTCACTTTCGTAACCGTTGTCAGCGAGGTCACCAACATTTTCGATACGACGATAGCGAGCCTGTACATCAACCAGATCAGTCACCTGGTAAGTTACACCCAGACCAGCCATGGGAGAAATGCCATCGTGGTTGATAGCGCGAACGGAGCGCCAGCCCCAGGCACCAGCTTCACCAAATACGGAAAGCTTGGGACTCAGCGGATAACGGCCAATAGCAGAAATGTTGGCGTTGTGGGTACGGGTCGCACCACCGTTGAACAGGGTATAGCCTGCTTCAGCACCAAAGTACTGGTTAAAGTTATAACCTGCAAAAGCATTGATGGAGCCGGTTTCGTCTTTGACGGCAGGCAGGTTGTCCTGAATGTCTTCAAAGTTTGCCAAACCTGCACCACCACCGATGTACCAGTCGTTTGCCATTACATTGGTGGACAAACCAGCGGCAAGAGCCACTGCCAGAACTGTAGGAGCCACTGTCTTTTTCATTTTTTATTCCTCATTCAAATGAGTTTTAAATGGTTGCTGACATAATATTCTTTAATTCGCATATGTGATGCGTGTTATAGGTGTTATCAGCATACCCACGCGAAACCAGATTAGCGTGTTTAACAGGTTCTAACAAGGTATGCGTGCTCAATAATGCCCCAGTTTGGGGTAATAAGTCTGATATCAGCTGCGTTAAAAGTTGGTATCAGGGTAATGGTTTGTCTTAAACGCTGTTGTGCCAGTTTTTTTGTTGAATAAATTTCACTCAGTTCATAACGAGTCTGTTCAGCAGTGTTAAACTAAAGGGTGAACACAACCTTGTGTCGTAATCTGCATAATGAGGAGTAGCAAGATTATGAATCCTGATACCAGTCTGGTCGGACAAAAAATCCGTAAAATACGCGAAGCCATGGGGCTCAGCCGGCCCAAGTTTGCCGAGTTGCTGCAGGTTCCGCCCACGACCCTAAAGAATTATGAGCTGGGGTATCGGGAAGTCGGCGGTGCCTTTCTGGTGGCGCTGGCACAACATCCGGAGCTGCACAAATATACTCTTTGGCTGCTGGCTGGCACCACTGTGCCTGAAGCAGGTCAGATTGGCCCGGAGTGATGACACCTTCTGACGCAATGAAGCGGACGGCAGCGTTTTCGTCAAAATAATGCGTTCGAGTCTGTTTACCGCTTGTGTAAGCCGGCAGTTATGCTAAAAAATGAAATTTTGGCATAGTTGAGGGTAAAGCGGTGCGAGTAATGATTCTGGCTTTCGTACTGGGTGCATTAACAGCCTGCACTCAGTCTCCTACCGGCCGCAGCCAGGTGCTGCTATTTTCCGAAAACGACATGCAACAGCTGGGTGAGCAGTCGTTCACCCAGCTCAAGGAGCAGGAGCGTATCAGCACTGATCGCGGTCTTAATCGTTATGTGCAGTGCGTGACCAGCCAGCTGACCGCCACGCTACCCGGCGCTAATCAGTGGGAAGTGGTGTTATTTGATTCCGAACAAATTAATGCCTTTGCACTGCCGGGCGGGAATATCGGTGTCTATACCGGTCTGCTTAAGGTTGCCAATAGCCAGGATCAGCTTGCCGCTGTTATCGGGCACGAGATTGCTCACGTACTTGCCCGGCACAGCAACGAGCGCGTGTCACGCACTCAGCTTGCCAGCATCGGGTTGACTGCCGCCGATGCTGCCCTGGGTCAGTCTGGTGTAAGAGAGTCGGCCATGGCTGCGCTGGGTCTGGGAGTGCAGGTAGGTTACCTGTTACCTTATGGTCGAGAGCAGGAAGCTGAAGCAGACAAACTGGGCTTACAGTTAATGGCTCAGGCAGGGTTTGATCCGGAGCAGGCCATTGCCCTGTGGCGCAACATGGCTGCTGCTGAATCCGGTAATCAGCCGCCGGAATTACTTTCTACTCATCCTGCCCATGGCACCCGTATACAGGGGTTGTCGGGCCTGCTGCCGGAAGCCCGCACGCTTTATATGCAGGCCCGGGCACAGGGCAAGCAGCCGGCGTGTGACCGCTGATGATCTACGGTTTTGATATCGGTGGTACAAAAATTGCTTTCGCTGCCTATGATGACAAGCTTCACCCGCAGCTTGCCGAGGTGCATGCCACGCCAAAAGACGATTATGACGCCTTTTTGGCACTGATCACTGAGCAGATCCAGCGGGCTGACAGTCATTTTGGTGCCAAAATGCCGGTTGGGTTTGGGTTTCCCGGTATTCAAAATGAAAAGGGGGCTGTACTGGCACCCAACGTACCCGCTATTCATGGCCGTAATCTGCTTGGTGATCTGCGGCTGCGGCTGGAACGGCCCGTTTACGGCAACAATGATGCCAACTGCTTTTTGCTCTCGGAGTATCACGGTGGTGCCGTGGCTGGAAAAGAACTGGCGCTGGGTCTGACCCTTGGGACCGGAGTAGGTGGCGCGCTTATCCATAAAGGCTGCCTGATCAGCGGACGCCGTTTCGGCTGTGGTGAATTTGGCCACGGACCTGTGGGGGCCGATGTGCTGGCCCGTTATCCCGGACTGCCTCTTTATGCCTGTGGCTGCGGCCGTATTGCCTGTCTGGAAACCTATGTTTCCGGTACTGGTCTGGCCCGGCTGGCGCAATATACAGGCAGCGAGCAAACAGGCCAGCAGTTGATGGACTCCTGGCTTGAAGGGGATGCCAGAGCAACCACCTGCATGAACGTCTATCTGGATATACTGTCTTCCGGACTGGGAACCCTGATCACGCAGCTTGACCCCGATGCCATTGTGCTTGGCGGTGGCATCAGTGAAACCCCGGCTTTGTATCAGGCCCTGGCTTCGCGCCTGCCTGCCAGCCTGATGACCGGTATGCAAGCGCCACCGGTTTATGGACCCGTGTTCGGCGGGGCAGGTGGCGTCCGGGGTGCGGCATTATTGGCCAGGCAACCCGATTGGGCGTTCAGCTCACTGGTGTAATTTGTTAGCATGGCATCTTTGCACTCAAACACAGAGGGAATTCCATGTCGTCTTACGAGACAGTAGAACAGAAAGCCAGCTATGGCATCGGCCGTCAGATCGGTGATCAGCTGGCCCAGCAGCCGTTTGAAGGGCTGAACATTGCCGCCGTACAACAAGGTCTGGCCGACTCCCTCAACGGTGAAGAATTTGCCGTGTCCCGGGAAGACATCAATGCCGCCTTTGGTGTGATCACCGAGCGCATGAAAACCGAGCAGGCGGCTCAGTCTGCCAAGGCCAAGGAAGAAGAAACCGCTTTCCTGACCGCCAATGCCGCCCGTGACGAAGTGCAGCAGACCGAGTCCGGCCTGCAGTACGAAGTACTGACTGCCGGTAACGGTGCCAAGCCTGCCGAAACCGATACTGTGCGTGTGCACTATCACGGTACCTTTACGGATGGCTCTGTATTTGACAGTTCCGTACTGCGCGGTGAACCGGCTCAGTTCCCGGTAAATGGCGTGATCAAGGGCTGGGTAGAAGCACTGCAGCTGATGCCGGTTGGCTCCAAGTGGAAGCTGTTCGTTCCTCATCACCTGGCCTACGGCGAGCAGGGTGCCGGCTCTATCCCACCGTGCTCCACCCTGGTATTTGAAGTTGAGCTGCTTGAAATCGCCTGATTTCAGACAGTCTGAAAAAACCGGCAGCCGCCGGTTTTTTTATGGGCGCTTTTTGGCCCGGCGGAATTTGCAAGCGAGGCGCATTCTGGCAAACTGCATAACCATCACATTACTGTTAATGAATAAAGGGAATACAACATGAGCAATCCGGTTCGCATTGCCATTGCCGGCTGTAACGGACGTATGGGAAAGGTACTGGTTGAGTCCGTTACCAACACCGAGGGTGTGGTGCTGACCGCGGCCATTGAGCATGCCGGCTCCAGTGTGCTGGGCGCCGATGCCGGCGAGCTGGCCAATGTGGGCCGGCTTAATGTACCGGTGACCGCCAGCCTGGCCGATGTGATCGATAACGTGGATGTGATTATCGACTTTACCCGCCCTGAAGCGACCCTTGCCAATATTTCCTTGGCGCAGGCTCACGGCAAGCGTCTGGTCATCGGCACCACCGGCTTTACCGATGAGCAGAAAGCCGAGATTCAGGCCGCCGCCGCTGATACTGCCATGGTCATCGCGTCCAACTACAGTGTAGGCGTAAACCTGGTGTTCAAGCTGCTGGAGCAGGCAGCAAAGGTCATGGGTGACTATACCGATATTGAAATTATTGAAGCGCACCATCGTCATAAGGTGGATGCACCGTCCGGTACGGCGCTGAGCATGGGTGAAGTGATTGCCGATACACTGGGGCGGGATCTGAAAGAATGTGCTGTATACGGCCGGGAAGGCATTACCGGTGAGCGGGATCCAAACACCATTGGCTTTGCCACCATTCGTGCCGGTGATGTGGTCGGCGAGCATACCGCCCTGTTTGCCGACATTGGTGAGCGAGTCGAGATCACCCACAAGGCGTCCAACCGGCTGACCTTTGCCAATGGTGCCGTGCGTGCTGCGGCCTGGATTGCCGTCCAGCCAGCAGGCATCTTTGATATGCAGGATGTGTTAGGGATTAAATAAGCAGCAATATTGCCATGAAAAAGCATTCCGCCAGCGTTCTGCGCATGAAAGCGGGATGCTTATTTTATTTGTGTTTTTATAAGTTTTTGTTTTTATTGTGTTTTGTTTTTTCTTTTGAGTAAAACAAGACATTTTTCTGGTTGCCTGTACCAAGGTGTCATTTATTCTACTTTGGCGGTTTTCTCCTTTCTTTTTATGCTGCTATTCTGATTTTTTATGCTGGAACAGGCGGTTTTTTCGACTTTCAGTGTTTTGGTTCACAAAAAAGTTTGTCGAAAACCGCTGGTACAGATAAAATACACAGAATTTGCCCAGTATTAGCCGAGATGCAGTAAATTTTTTGTCTGTACCTCGGGACAGCCAGGTAAATTGTTGATTTATAAGAATTAACTTGGAGGTTGTCTTGAATCACTCAGCGCTGCTCGTATTGGAAGATGGCTCGGTCTTCCACGGTACAGCCATTGGCGCCGACGGATGTTCCGTTGGTGAGGTGGTATTTAACACGTCAATGACGGGATACCAGGAAGTCCTTACCGATCCGTCCTACGCACGCCAAATCGTAACGCTCACTTATCCCCATATAGGCAATACCGGCACTAACGCCGAAGATGAAGAATCCGACCGGATTCAGGCTCAGGGTCTGATTATTCGCGATCTTCCCATTATCGCTTCCAACTTTCGTAACCAGCACACCCTGTCCGACTATCTCAAGGCTCACAACATAGTGGGTATTGCCGATATCGATACGCGTAAGCTGACTCGTATTTTGCGTGAAAAAGGCTCCATGGCCGGCTGCATTGTAGCCGGCAGCAACCTGGATGAAAGCAAGGCGCTGGCTGAAGCCAAAGGCTTTCCGGGCCTCAAAGGCATGGATTTGGCTAAAGAAGTGACCACTGCCGCCGCCTATGAATGGCGTGAAGGCAGCTGGGAGCTGGGTCAGGGCCACAGCCAGCCCACCGACGCCGAGCTGCCTTACCATGTAGTGGCCTATGATTTTGGTGCCAAGCGCAACATTTTGCGCATGCTGGTAGACCGCGGCTGTCGTCTGACCGTGGTGCCTGCCAACACGCCGGCCTCCGAGGTGCTGGCCATGGATCCGGACGGCATCTTTCTGTCCAACGGTCCCGGCGACCCCGAGCCCTGCGACTATGCCATTGAGGCCATCAAAACCTTCCTCGAGACCGAGATTCCGGTATTCGGCATCTGCCTGGGTCACCAGCTGCTGGGTCTGGCCAGTGGTGCCAAAACCATGAAAATGGGACACGGCCATCACGGTGCCAACCACCCGGTGAAGGATCTGGATCGTGATGTGGTGATGATCACCTCACAGAACCACGGCTTTGCGGTAGACGGCGACACCCTGCCCGAGAACCTGCGCGCCACCCATGTGTCGCTGTTTGACGGCACCCTGCAGGGCATGCATCGCACCGACAAGCCGGCGTTCTCTTTTCAGGGACACCCGGAAGCCAGTCCGGGCCCGCACGAGGCCGCCAACCTGTTCGATCATTTTATCGAACTGATCAAGAAATACCGCGCATAAGGAGTAGGGTAGAGACATGCCAAAACGTACAGACATACAGAGCATTCTGATCCTGGGTGCCGGCCCCATCGTGATCGGCCAGGCCTGTGAATTCGACTACTCCGGTGCCCAGGCCTGCAAGGCCCTGCGCGAAGAAGGTTATCGCGTCATTCTGGTCAACTCCAACCCGGCCACCATCATGACCGATCCGGAGATGGCCGATGCCACTTATATCGAGCCCATCGACTGGCAGGTAGTGCGCAAAATCATCGAGAAGGAGCGGCCGGATGCGGTGCTGCCCACCATGGGTGGCCAGACCGCACTGAACTGTGCGCTGGAGCTGGAAAAGCACGGCGTGCTGAAAGAGTTCGGCGTGGAAATGATCGGTGCTACCGCCGACGCCATCGACAAGGCTGAAGACCGCTACCGCTTTGACAAGGCGATGAAGAGCATCGGCCTGGAATGCCCCCGTGCCGGCATTGCCCATAATATGGACGAAGCCTACGGCGTGCTGGATCAGGTGGGTTTCCCCTGTATCATTCGCCCCAGCTTCACCATGGGCGGCACCGGTGGCGGTATTGCCTACAACCGGGAAGAATTTGAAGAAATTTGTACTCGCGGTCTGGACCTGTCGCCCACCAACGAGCTGCTGATCGACGAATCCCTGATCGGCTGGAAAGAGTACGAGATGGAAGTGGTGCGGGATCGCAATGATAACTGCATCATCGTCTGTGCCATTGAAAACTTCGACGCCATGGGTGTGCACACCGGTGACTCCATCACAGTGGCGCCGGCCCAGACCCTGACCGACAAGGAATACCAGCTGATGCGCAACGCCTCCATGGCGGTGCTGCGTGAAATTGGTGTGGAAACCGGCGGTTCCAACGTGCAGTTTGGTGTGAACCCCAAAGACGGCCGCATGGTCATCATCGAGATGAACCCCCGTGTGTCCCGCTCTTCGGCGCTGGCCTCCAAGGCCACCGGTTTTCCCATCGCCAAAATTGCCGCCAAGCTGGCTGTCGGTTACACCCTGGACGAGCTGCAGAACGACATCACCGGCGGCCGCACTCCGGCATCCTTTGAGCCGGCCATCGATTATGTGGTGACCAAGGTTCCGCGCTTTAACTTTGAAAAGTTTGCCGGTACCAACGATCGCCTGACCACACAAATGAAGTCGGTGGGTGAAGTCATGGCCATCGGCCGCAACTTCCAGGAGTCAGTGCAGAAAGCCCTGCGCGGCCTGGAAACCGGCATGAACGGCTTTGATCCCATTGTTGACCTGAACGATCCGGAAAGCTTGGCGCGCATTCGCCACGAGCTGCAGGATCCGGGTGCCGAGCGTATCTGGTACATCGCCGATGCTTTCCGTGCCGGCATGAGCGTGGACGGCGTGTTCAAGCTGACCAACGTTGACCGCTGGTTCCTGGTGCAGATTGAAGAGCTGGTGAAGCTGGAAGAGCAGGTGAAGGATGCCGGTATGGCCGGTCTTACTCCCGAGCTGCTGCGGGCGCTGAAGCGCAAGGGCTTTGCCGACGCGCGTCTGGGCAAGCTGCTGGGCGTGGCGGAAGGCGAAGTGCGCAAGCTGCGTCACCGTCATGAAATCTTCCCGGTGTACAAGCGGGTGGATACCTGTGCCGCCGAGTTTGCCACCAACACCGCCTATATGTACTCCAGCTACGACGAAGAGTGCGAGGCCAATCCGTCCGATAAAGACAAAATTATCGTACTGGGTGGCGGCCCCAACCGTATTGGTCAGGGTATCGAGTTCGACTATTGCTGTGTGCACGCCTCGTTGGCACTGCGTGAAGACGGTTACGAGACCATTATGGTCAACTGTAACCCCGAGACCGTCTCCACCGACTACGACACCTCCGACCGTCTCTATTTTGAGCCGGTGACCTTGGAAGACGTGCTGGAAATCGTACGGGTCGAGCAGCCCAAGGGCGTGATCGTGCAGTACGGCGGTCAGACTCCGCTGAAACTGGCACGCGCTCTGGAAGCGGCCGGTGTGCCTATTATCGGCACCAGCCCAGACGCCATTGACCGCGCTGAAGACCGCGAGCGCTTCCAGCAGGCGGTGGATCGTCTGGGCCTCAAACAGCCCCAGAATGCCACCGTGACTGCACTGGATCAGGCCGTGAGTCTGGCTGTGGATATCGGTTATCCGCTGGTGGTGCGCCCGTCCTATGTGCTGGGTGGCCGTGCCATGGAAATCGTCTATGACGAGCAGGATCTGCGCCGTTACTTCAATGAAGCGGTCAGTGTATCCAACGAGTCTCCGGTACTGCTGGACCGCTTCCTGGACGACGCCACCGAAGTGGACGTGGATGCCATCTGTGACGGCAAAGACGTGGTGATTGGCGGTATTATGGAGCACATTGAGCAGGCCGGCGTTCACTCCGGTGACTCCGGTTGTTCTCTGCCGCCCTACACCCTGAGCCAGTCCATTCAGGATGAAATGCGCGAGCAGGTACGCAAACTGGCGCTGGAGCTGGGCGTAGTCGGTTTGATGAACGTGCAGTTTGCGGTCAAGGGTAATGATATTTATCTCATCGAGGTTAACCCCCGAGCTGCCCGTACCGTACCCTTTGTGTCCAAGGCCACCGGTGTGCCCCTGGCTAAAGTGGCGGCCCGTGCCATGGCCGGCAAGTCTTTGGCTGAGCAGGGTATTACCGAGGAAATTATTCCGCCTTACTACTCCGTGAAGGAAGTGGTACTGCCGTTCAACAAGTTTCCCGGCGTTGACCCGCTGCTGGGCCCGGAAATGCGCTCTACCGGTGAGGTGATGGGCGTGGGTGAAACCTTTGCTGAAGCCTTTGGCAAGGCGCACCTGGGTGCCGGCAAGGCCGTACCGAAGGAAGGCCGTGCGCTGCTGTCCGTGCGTCACAGCGACAAGCAGCGGGTGGTTGACCTGGCCGCCAGCCTGATTGCTGCCGGTTATCAGATTGATGCCACCCACGGCACCGCCGTGGTATTGGGTGAAGCCAATATCAATCCGCGTCTGGTGAACAAGGTGCATGAAGGTCGTCCGCATATTCTTGATCGCATCAAGAACAATGAGTACACCTACATTATTAACACCGCGGAAGGTCGTCAGGCTATTGAAGACTCCCGTCAGCTGCGCCGCGGCGCGCTGGCGCAGAAGCTGTCTTACACCACGACCCTGAATGGTGGTTTTGCCACCGTGATGGCCATGGAGCACGACGCTACCGAGTCAGTCATTTCCGTACAGGAAATGCATGCCCGGGTGGCCAGCGGCAAATAAGCCGGGGTCACTTGAAGTCAAAAGGCACCTTCGGGTGCCTTTTTTAGTGCTGTACAAAAAACATTCAACTTATTTGTCGATAGTGTTTGACGCCATGCCTCCACTACCGTAGAGTGCACCTCAGCAAGATTCTCAAGTCAGCGCAGCATCAGTACTTTGTTGGTCCTTACGGCTCCATAGTCACCACGCTTCCTTATTTGATTTATTGCGGTTCCGGGCATTTGCCCATTCATATGTTTTAAAAGGAAAGTATACATGGCTACTGGCACTGTAAAATGGTTCAACGAGTCCAAAGGTTTTGGTTTCATCACTCCCGCTGACGGCGGCAAAGATCTGTTTGCCCATTTCTCCGAAATCGTTGGCACCGGCTTTAAAACCCTGGCCGAAGGTCAGCAGGTATCCTACACCCCGGCTGAGGGTGCCAAGGGTCCTCAGGCTTCTCAGATTCAGGTTCTGTAATCATTTTTAAATGATTTAAAACCTAAAAAAACCCGCTTCGGCGGGTTTTTTACGTTTCAGGCCCGGGTCAGCCGGCGGGTGCCGTCAGCTCGCCCCTGAGGCTTTGCCCCATCAGCCGGCGCACTTCATCAGCCGGCAGATTTTTGCTCAGCAGATAATGCAGTTTGGTCAGAGCGGCTTCCGTGGTCATGTCATAGCCCGACAGCACACCGGCGTTAGCCAGTGCCTTACCGGGCGCATAGCCTTCCATGTTGACCGAGCCGCGGCGGCATTGCGTGAGGTTCACAATGATCACTCCCCGTGCCGACGCTTCACTCAGCAGCTCCAGCATGGCTGTGCTCTGGGGAGCATTACCCACGCCGTAAGACAGCAGCAGCAGGGCTTTTACCGGCTGGCGCAGCAGGTTGCCAATCACTTCCGGGCTGATCCCCGGATACAGGGTGACCACACCAATGGGCTGAGGCGTAATGGCACTGACAGTGAGCGGCTTGCCGCTGGGCTGGCTGAGCTTGCCGGCCTCAAGGCTGATATGAATGCCGGCATTGAGCAGGGGCGGGAAGTTGGGGGAGTCAAAGGCGTTAAAGCCGTCGGCGTGTACCTTGCTGGCCCGGTTGCCCCGGTACAGCCGGTTATTAAAGAACAGCCCCACCTCACGAATGGGAAACTCGGCGGCAATATAAAGTGCATTAAGCAGATTGTTGCGACCGTCGGAGCGCAGCTCCACCAGCGGAATTTGTGAGCCGGTGACGATCACCGGCTTGTCCAGATCTTCCAGCATGAACGACAGCGCCGAGGCGGTAAACGCCATGGTATCGGTGCCGTGCAGCACCACAAAGCCGTCGTAATCGTCGTAGTGGGCACGAATATCATCGGCAATGTGCTGCCAGTCGGCAGGGGTCATGTCAGACGAATCCATCAGCGGATCATATTCACTGATGTGATACGCCGGCATTTCCGGCCGGTGCAGCTCGGGCGTGGCTGCCAGCGTGTTGGTCATAAAACCTGCCAGGGGCACATAGCCTCTGGCGGATTTCTGCATGCCGATGGTGCCGCCGGTGTAGGCGATATAGATTTTTTTGCGGCTCATTAAAACTCCTGACACTCAACACACAGCACATACTGGCCACGGATATCGTTAAACTGGCTCAGGGTATTCAGCTCGTTATTCAGTTGCTCAGCCGCCGGTCGTAGTACCTCGGGCAGAGCGGTCTGAAGCAGCGCCTGTGCATCCAGTCTGGAGTCCAGCAGCTGAGCCATCAGCAGCTCTTTAGGAGAGCGGGGCAGTTGTACCGGTTTTATCCGGTATTCACCCAAGCCAGCCAGCTCGGCGGCGCCGGCCAGGGCATCATCAAGATACCCCAGCTCATCGACCAGCCCCAGGGCCTGAGCATCACTGCCGGTCCATACATGGCCCTGAGCGGCGGCTTCCACCTGCTTGGGCTCAAGTTCACGTCCTTTTGACACCAGGGTGACAAATTGATCGTAGGTGTGCTCTACACCCAGCTGGATCAGCTCCTGGGCATGCTCGGGCAGGCCGGTGGTCAGGCCGGCACCGACAAAGTCGGTAGTGCCCACACCATCGGTATTCAGGCCCAGCTTTTCCAGCGCGTCTTCAAAGGTAAGAAACAGACCAAATACGCCAATGGAGCCGGTGAGGGTGGTGGGGGCGGCATAGATTTTATCGGCGTCGGCGGCAATCCAGTAGCCTCCCGAGGCGGCTGTGCTGCCCATGGACACCACCAGCGGCTTGCCGCTTTCCTTGAAGCGCAGCAAGGCAGCGCGGATCTGCTCGGCGGCAAAGGCACTGCCGCCGGGGCTGTCGATGCGAAGTACCAGTGCATTCAGCTCATTGTCACGGCGGGCGCGGTCAATCAGGCGGGACAGCTGTTCATCATTGATGGTATTAGGTGCCGGCTCTCCGCCCATAATGGCACCACTGGCGGTAATCAGACCAATGGCGGGAGCCGTGCTTTGCTCGTTAGCAGCGTAGGTCAGATAGCGGCTTACACCCACGCTTTGATAGGTGCCGGCGGCATGATCCCAGCCGGCTATCTTACTCACTTCCACCAGCATGTCATGACGAGTAGCCAGTTTATCTACCAGTCCCTGTTCCAGTGCATACTGGGCCGGATCACCACCTACTGCCCGAAAGCGGCTTAGCAGCAACTCCTTGCCCGGGCTGATATGATCAGCAGGAATATTACGCAGTGTGCTCACATTATCCTGATAATGCTGCCACAGCTGGCCCAGCCAGCGCAGTGCGTCTTCCCGGCTCTCAGCGGACATGTCATCGCGCAGATAGGGCTCCACAAACGACTTGTAAGTGCCCACTCTGAACACATGGGGCGTAATATCAAAACGCTCAAAGGATGATTTGTAATGCAGCCGGTATACGCCCAGCCCCTGAATGGTGACGGCACCGGCGGGGTTCAGCCAGATCTCATCGGCATGAGCCGCCAGGTAATACTGGCCCTGAGTGTAATAATCGCCAATGGCGTAGACCGGCTTGCCTGACGTTTTAAAGCTTTCCAGAGCAGCGCCGATTTCATCCAGTTTGGTCAAACTTGACTCTGTCATGTTCTGTAGTCTGAGCACGACCGCCTTGATGCTGTCATCGTGGCGGGCTGCAGCAAGTGCCTGCTTGATTTGCTCCAGAGTCAGCGGCGGGGGAGCGCTGTCGCCGGCCAGCCATTTGTTGAACAGGCGGCGCGGACTGCTTTGAATATCCTGCTCCAGCACAGGGCCGTTTATTTCCAGTGTCAGCGCAGCACTGGAGGGCAGCACCGGTGCCTCTTTTTCGCCAAAAAATATTACGAAGAAACCCAACAGCCCCAATAAAAAAAACAGGTTGACGATCAGAGAGCGAAAGATGCTCAGCACTCGGCCCAGAGTGCGAAATATCCATTTAATGGCAGACCACATAAACAGCGCCTTAAACAAGAGGGTCGAATTAGTCCATTATGGCGGCAGCATGGTCACAATGCCACGGTCAGCGATGGTAAACGAAGACAACTTCACGAAAAAATGAGTTAAACACGTGTTTGAAATTTGTGCTGGCATCTTCTAATTTAATCAGGCCTTTCCTTTGATTACCGAGAGAGTTTATGCCTGCCTATCCTCATTTGTTGTCTGCTCTGGATCTGGGTTTTACTACTCTGAAAAACCGCGTGATCATGGGATCCATGCATACTGGTCTGGAAGAAGAACGCGGCGGCGTTGACAAGCTGGTGGCCTTTTACCGTGCGCGGGCCGAGGGCGGTGTGGGACTGATTATTACCGGCGGCATCGCCCCCAGCGTTCGCGGCCGGCTGGCACCCAATGCGGCCCAGCTGAGTTTTTGCTGGCAGCTGGCCCGTCATCGCAAGCTCACCACAGCCGTGCATGAGGCGGGCAGCAAAATTGCTCTGCAGATATTGCATGCGGGCCGCTATGCCTTTCATCCTTTTGCCGAGGCACCCTCGGCAGGTAAATCCCCGATCAGCCGGTTCTCTGCCAGTGCCATGAGTGAGCGCCGCATTCGCCGTTGCATTGCCGACTTTGCTGATACAGCAAGCCTGGCAAAGCAGGCAGGATACGACGGCGTGGAAATCATGGGCTCGGAAGGCTATCTCATTAATCAGTTTCTGTGTTCACGCACCAATAAAAGAACCGATGCCTGGGGCGGCAGTGCCGCCAACCGCCACAGACTGGCGCTGGACATAGTCCGTGCTGTCCGGGCCCGGGCGGGACAAAACTTTATTATTATCTTTCGGCTGTCCATGCTGGATCTGGTGGAGCAGGGCTCCAGCCTGGAAGAGGTAATTGCCCTTGGACAAGCGCTGGAGCAGGCCGGCGTTACCCTTATCAATACCGGCATCGGCTGGCATGAGGCACACATTCCCACCATTGCTACCTGTGTGCCCAGAGGGGCCTTCAGCTGGATTACCGAACGCATCAAACAGCAGCTGACCATACCGGTGGTGGCCACCAACCGCATTAATACGCCTGAGGTGGCGGAGCAGATTCTGGCCAGCGGCCAGGCCGATCTGATCTGTATGGCCCGGCCCTTTCTGGCTGATGCGCGTTTTGTGGCCAAAGCCGCCGCCGGCATGCCGGAGCGCATCAATACCTGCATTGCCTGTAATCAGGCCTGTCTGGATCGCGTATTTAATGGTAAGCGTGCCAGTTGTCTGGTCAATCCCTTTGCCTGTTATGAAACCGAGCTGACGGTCACTCCTGCCAAGCATGCCAAAAAGCTGGCGGTGGTGGGGGCCGGACCCGCCGGCCTGGCCTTTGCCTGCACCGCTGCCGAGCGGGGCCATATCGTCACGCTGTTCGAGCAAAGCGGCGTGATTGGCGGTCAGTTTAATTATGCCCGGCGCATTCCCGGCAAAAGCGAGTTTACCGAGACGCTGCGCTATTTTACCCATAGATTGCAGCAAACCGGTGTGACCCTTCGGCTGAATACTCGGGCTGAAGTGCCCATGCTGGCGGACTTTGACGAGGTGATTCTGGCCACCGGTGTCCGGCCCAGGTGGCCGAAACTTGAGGGCATTCAGCACCCGAGCGTGGTCAGCTACATCCAGATATTAAGCGGTGAGGTGATGCCCGGACGCAATGTGGCCATTATCGGTGCCGGCGGCATAGGCGTGGATCTGGCCCATTTTCTGGTGGCCGAGCCTGAGCCAAGCCTGAATGACTGGTTACAGGAGTGGGGCATTGATCGCCAATATCGTCAGCCCGGTGGCCTGATGCCGGCGCATACGCCCGAGCCCGGGCGGCAGGTGTGGCTGTTGCAGCGCAAGCCCCAGGAGCCGGGGCGAGGGCAGGGCAAAACTACCGGCTGGATCCACAAGGCCGGGTTGCGCCACCATGGTGTGCATCTTTGGGGCGGTGTCACTTACACCCGCATTGACGATCAGGGGCTGCATATAGAGCGCAATGGCACAGCAGAATGCCTGCCGGTGGATCAGGTGGTGATTTGTGCTGGCCAGGAGCCCGAGCAAAGCCTGAACGCCGCCCTTGAGCAGACCGGCAAGCCGGTACATGTCATTGGTGGAGCCCATGTGGCTGCCGAGCTGGATGCCGAGCGCGCCATTCGTCAGGGCACAGCGCTGGCACTGCGCATATAGCCTTTATGACCGGCCTTCGGGCTGTTATGGTAGCGCGGTCTGAATACAGGAGAACATCATGGACGCACAGGAACTGTTACTGAACCGCCATTCCAACCCTCGTCTGATTGCGCCGGCCCCCGCCGGTGAGCAGCTCAATACCCTGTTTCGTGCCGGCCTGCGGGCACCGGATCATGCCGGGCTGACCCCCTGGGAATTTATTGTGTTTGAAGGCGAGCAGCGCAACGCTCTGGGTGATGTGCTGGCCGCTGCTGCCAAAGCTCAGGGCGAAAGTGAAGATGCCATCGACAAGGCCCGCCATGCTCCCTTGCGTGCGCCCATGGTGATCACTGTGGTGGCCAAGGTGAAAGAGCACGGCAAGGTGCCGCGTCTTGAGCAGGAGCTGTCTGCCGGCTGTGCCCTGATGGCCATGCAGATGGCGGCCCAGAGCATGGGTTTTAACGGCATCTGGCGCACCGGCTGGTTTGCCTTTGATCGCGGTGTTCACCGTGATCTGGGTCTTGAAGAGCAGGATCAGATAGTGGGCTTTCTCTATCTGGGCACGCCGGAAGTGGAAGTACGCCGGCTGCCCGAGCGCGATCCGGCCCAGTTTGTGCGCTACTTCGGCCGTTAAAAACGCCAACTTGCCGCTCAGATGCCGGCCGCTGCCGGCATTTTTTATGGGGCTTTGCTGGCTTCCAGCGCCTGCAGTGCGTCGGGAGTATTGAGGTTATAAAAGGCTTCGGGCATGTCACTAAAGTCCACCGGTACCAGCCGGTGCTGCTCAAACCAGAGCTGTAGCTTACGATCGCCGCCATCCAGATAGTTGCACAGGGAAGGCAGCAGCGACTGATGAATGAGCGCAGTAGCCGCATGCAGCTGAGTGCCGTCATCCACTACGGCAATATCATCATGGCGGTGCACGGCGGCACACAGGCGGGTGGCCAGGCAATCCGGGATCAGCGGGCTGTCGCAGGGTACAAACAGTACCCACTCGCTGGGAGCGTGAGCCAGTCCGGCCTGAAAGCCGGCAAGCGGACCGGCATAAGACAGTTCACTGTCGGGAATAACGGTTGCCAGCTCGCGATATTGCGCCAGGTTGCGATTGGCGTTGATCATTACCTGTCCGGTTTGTGGCTTCAGCCGCGCCAGTAAATGGCAGACCAGCGGTTGCCCCCACAATGTCAGCAGCCCCTTATCGGCTCCCTGCATGCGCAGGCCCCGGCCACCGGCCAGAATAACAGCGGTAATGTCTTTGGGATCCAGCATCATTTAATCCAGTCAGGTGCTTTTCAATGAATGGTAACTGGTTGCCGTATAAAAACGGAGTGCTGTGGTCACATAAGCCAGTAATTTTAATGGCTTGAGCCCAGGCCTTATCACTTTTACCATGGGTCGTTAATCATCAATAAGGTATAACAATAATGAGTGCTCCTTCCGTGTCGGACGACCCTTTTTACGGGCGTCCTTTTGTTGCTGCCCTGGCGGTAATTGCTCTGCTGCTGGCTGCCGCCAATCTGCGTGGCGGCCTGGTGGTGGTGGGACCGCTGGTAGAGCAGATTCGTGAAGGGCTCAACATCAGCGCCAGCGCCTTCAGTTTGCTGACCACGCTGCCACTGATCTGCTTTGGTATTATTTCCCTGTGTGTGCCGGCCTTGTCACGGCGCTGGGCTCCCCAGACCCTGGCCATCGGCGGCCTGCTGATTATCAGTCTGGGCGTTTTGCTGAGACTGGTAAATAACTACCCAGTAGTGCTGCTGGGCACTCTGTTACTGGGAGCGGCGATTGCCCTGCTGAATGTGCTGATCCCCGGTCTGGTAAAAGCCTTTTTCCCCCGCAAGGTGGGGCTGATGACGGGGCTTTATTCGGTCACCCTGAGCGCCGGGGCCGGACTGGGAGTGTATCTGGCAGTGCCGCTGCTGGAGCGTTTTGGCCACTGGCACTATCCGGTGGCACTGTGGGCGCTGCTGCCGGTGCTGTGCATCTTGTTCTGGCTGCCCATGGTGAAGGTAAAAGGCGTTGGCAAGCCTGCCAATCCGCTAAAAGTCAGCCTGTGGCGCAGCAAAATTGCCTGGGCCATTACCTTTTATATGGGGCTGCAGTCGTTTTATTTTTATTCCATGGCCACCTGGCTGCCGAAAATTCTGCTGGAAAGCGGCCTGACTGCCCATGATGCGGGCACAGCCACCGCCCTGATTAATCTGGTGAGCATTCCATTCAATTTTCTGGTGCCGATAATGGCGGCGCGCATGGCTAATCAGCGTACTCTGGTGCTGGGTATTTTTCTGGCTTCCTTTACCGGCATTGCCGGCCTTTGGTGGCAGCCTGCTACCGCCCCTCTGCTGTGGGCCTCGCTGATCGGCATCGGCTGTGGCGGTGCCCTGAGTCTGGCGCTGTCGTTTTTTGTGCTGCGTGCCACCAATACCGCTCAGGCCACGGCGCTGTCGGCCATGGCTCAGAGCATTGGTTATTTGCTGGCGGCTACCGGCCCGGCAGCGCTGGGGCTTATGCGGGACTGGGAAGGCGGCTGGCAAACGGCACTGGTACTCATGATGGTGCTGCAGTGTGTACAGCTTGTCTGTGGCTTGCTGGCCTCACGACCCGTAAATGTGGTGCCCGATCAGGATAAATAATCTGCTTTGTTGCCCAGCGGCTAGACTTTGCCGCACACATTGTGAGTGGGCTATTAAGGAGATTGTGATGAAACCCGAATCGCTGTTCCTGTCTTTGTTGTGGCTGACGCCGGCCTTGTCGGCACTGGCGGACGCACCGCCGCTGCAGCTGGCATCTGAGTATGCGCCGCACTATAACCCGGCGGATTTTCTGGTCAGCGAAAAACTGGATGGGGTGCGGGCATACTGGAATGGCCGTGAGTTAATGTCCCGGGCCGGCAACGTTTTTGCGGTGCCCGGGTGGTTTATTGAAGGTTTTCCCGATACGCCGCTGGACGGCGAGCTCTGGCTGGGGCGGGGCCGGTTTGCCGAGTTGTCGGCGGCGGTACGCCGGTTTGAACCGCAAGATGAGGAATGGCGTCGGATCCGTTTTATGGTATTTGACACCCCTGACAGCAAGAGACCGTTTGAGCAGCGCTCAGAACAACTTAAGCAGCAGATTGCTTCCCTGAATGTGCCCTGGCTGCAGTGGGTCACCCAACAGCGGGTGAGCGATGCCGCTGCGTTGGCCGCTTTGCTGGATGAGATTAACGCCCAGGGCGGAGAAGGCCTGATGCTGCATCATCGTCAGGCGCTTTATACCGCCGGCCGTAATCAGAACCTGCTGAAATTAAAGCAGTTTCAGGATGCCGAGGCCACAGTGCTGGCCTATCTGCCCGGACAGGGAAAATATACCGGCATGATGGGTGCTTTATTGGTGGAAACCGACGATGGCCGTCGCTTCAAGCTGGGCACCGGGTTCAGTGATGAGCAAAGACGCAATCCGCCGGCTTTGGGCAGCACGGTGACTTATCGTTACCGGGGCGAAACCGCCACCGGCTTGCCCCGCTTTGCCAGCTTCTGGCGAGTGCGTGAAGACGCACCCTGACACTGGCATGGTGACGGGCCCGTGAACATCAAGAAGGAACGCCGTTTTGTGTTTGATCGCCTTTAACTGGCAACCGGCCGAGGGCCGTTTGTTACTGCTGGCCAACCGGGATGAGTTTTATGCCCGCCCCACCGAGCCGGCCCGCTGGTGGCCGGACCAGCCTTACCTTTGGGCCGGGCGGGATCTGCAGGCTGGTGGTACCTGGCTTGGCATCACCCGTGCCGGCCGCTTTGCCGCCCTTACCAATGTCCGTGAAGGTGCGCCTCGGGCCGGAAAACGCAGCCGGGGTGAGCTGGTGACCGGTTTTCTTACCGGTCAGCAGGGGCCGGCCGAGTATATGCAGCAAATGCTGCAACACGGGCATGATTATGCCGGCTTTAACCTGCTGGCAGGGGATGTATTGAAGGGCGAACTCTATTATGGCGGCAACCGGACCGGCGCACCGGCTTATGCTCTTGACCCGGGAATATACGGCTTGTCCAATGGCCTGCTCAATACTCCCTGGCCCAAGACGCTGCGGCTGAAGCGCGGGCTGGCAGCCCTTGATCACAAGGACGAAAAAGCACCACTGGCGCTGCTGAGCGACGCTACTCAGGCACCCGATGGCCGCCTGCCCGACACCGGCATTCCCTTTGAGCTTGAGCGGCGGCTGTCGTCGATATTTATCACCGGTGACGACTACGGTACCCGGGCCCAGACGGTGCTGCAGGTTGAACGTAGCCGGGTAACCATCACCGAGCAGGGACGGGGGCCACAGGGCAGCATGCTGGAAACAAGCAGAGCCGGATGGCGGCTCGACGCGCTTACTTGAACGCCGCATTCATGGTTTATTTCCCGGCTTATTAATATGCCCAAGCAGGGCGGCCAGATCCTTGTCTATGTAGCTTTCCTTGACACAGGCGGCCAGGTGGTCGTTGATAAAACGCACAAAATTGGCGGCGGCGTAGGGCAGGCGGCGGTTGCCATGGCACACCAGATACCAGTGGCTGGAGAGCGGAAATTCCGGCAGGGCGGGGCGGCCCAGCCGGTGCTCACCTTCCAGCGTATGCTCCGACAGCACCGCCAGCCCCAGGCCCTGCTCCACACTCATGCGAATGACTTCGTTGCTTTCTACCTGCATCACCCGCTTCAGCTGCAAATTACGCTTGCGCAGCCATTCTTCAAACACCAGCCGGGTGGCACTGCCCGGCTCACGCAATAAAAAACGTTCATGAAGCAGTTCGGCGAAGTTTGCCGGCGGTTGTTTGACCGCCCAGTGATCCGGCGGTGTGATCAGCACCAGCGGGTTGTGAATAAAGCGACTGCTGAGGGTGTGCTCACCACTGGGCGGGTGGCTGAACAGATAAAGATCGTCCTGCTGATAGCGGTGACGCTCCAGAATATAACCCCGGTTGCCCACGCTGATGGACACTTCCACTCCCGGAAACTGGCGGTTAAAGGGCCCCAGCAGCCGGGGCAATATGTATTTGGCGGTGGTCACCACGCCAATGCTGAAGCTGCCACGGGTACCCTGGCGGGCGTCCTGCAGAAAACCGCCAAAATCTTCAAAGCGCGACAGTGACTCCAGTGCCGCATGATACAGCTCGGTGCCGATAAAAGTGGGTTTCATTCTGGTATCCAGCAGGGGCTCACCCACGGCTTCGGCCAGCCGTTTAAGCTGCTGGGACACGGTGGGCTGGGTCAGATGCAGCTCGGCGGCAGCCCGGGATACCGAACCCAGCCGCACCACTGTCACATACACCTGCAGCAGGCGAAAGGTCAGATGACGAACATTCATGGAGTATTATCTATATGAGTGTTATGTAACATTTATTGGCAACTATAACGAAGCCAGCGCAAAATGGCCCTACTTTTCAAAGCCGGCTTCGGCCGGAACACATATTCACAAGCCGTTTTCCATACCAGCAGGTCTTTGACCCTGTTGCAGGCTTGGTTGTGCCTAACAAACATAGAGAGGAATCATATGCCAGACATAGTGGTGGCGTTTTTTGCGCTGGGCGTGGTGGCGGGGCTGGCCCGCTCCGACTTACAGGTGCCCAAGGCGGCTTACGATACGCTGGGGATACTGCTGATGCTGACCATCGGCTTCAAGGGCGGCTTGTCACTGCATGGCAATCTGCACTGGCAGCTGGTTCCCGAGCTGCTGGCGGTGGCGTCACTGGGCGTATTAATTCCGCTGGCGTGTTACCCGCTGGCGCGCCGGTTGCTGCGTCTGGACAGGGCCAATAGCGCCAGCCTCGCCGCCCACTACGGCTCTGTCAGTGCCGGTACCTTTGCGGTGGCCCTGGCTTATGCTCAGACCCTGCAGCTGGAGATTGCGCCGGAAACCACGCTTTATCTGGTGTTGCTGGAGCTGCCCGCCATTATTGTGGCCATCTCATTGTACAAGCGCCTCTCGGGGCAGGAAGGCGGTGTAAGCAGCGGCAGCGTCTGGCATGAAGCGTTGACCAGCCGCGGGGTAGTGCTGCTCACCGGTGGTGTGCTGATTGGTTACTTTTATGGCCCCGAGCGGGCGGCACCGGTGAGTGAACTGTTTATTCATGCCTTCAAGGCGCTGCTGGCGCTGTTTTTGCTGGAAATGGGCCTGTGTGCCGCCAAAGCGCTCACTCCTGTGCCCTGGAAGCGCTGGCCGGTGATGCTGTTTGCGCTGCTGGCCCCACTGGCGCTGGCTAGCCTGGGCGCACTGGTAGCCTCAGCCCTTAATCTGCCCGCGGGCAGTGCCCTTATTCTGGTAGCGCTGGTGGCCAGTGCCTCTTATATCGCAGCACCAGCCGCCATCGGGGCTTCCATTGAAAAGGCCGATATTGGTCTGGCCATGCTGGCCTCACTGGCGGTGACCTTTCCCTTTAACGTACTTATCGGCGTCCCCCTCTACGCCCGCTGGCTGGCGGCTTAATACACACAGCATGCGAAGCATCAGCGCGGTTGCACTCCGCCGACACGCTCCAAGCCCATCCGTGGGACGCTCGGCAAATTCCATCCCTGGAATTTGACGGTCGGCTACGGCAATCCCCGCTGCTGCTTCGTGAAGCTAATGAATCGTTTGCCTTCGTTTGATTACAAAAAAAACGGACCTCAAGGGTCCGCTTTTTACGCTGTCCGCGCTGACTTACACCAGCTCGCGGTTTTCTTTTTTGGCCGCGACTATGTCTTTCCATACGCCGCGGCAGATCATGATCAATACCAAAAGGGTGAGGGCGGGCCAGATCAGAATGTAGGCTCCCATTATCAGTTCGCTCATCTTAAGACTCCTTGGCAAGTTTGGCGGTCTTCATGGCCGCTGTAGTGGCAGGTGCATCAAAACGATCGTCGTAGTTGCCCACCCGCTTTTTAATCAGCTCAAAATCAAACTTCTGATTATCCAGCAGGCTTACCACCACACACACCAGGGTGCTGACACCGTATGCCAGCAGGGAAGACAGCAGCACGGTATACTCCCGCAGGAAGCCGGTGGCGAAATACATCAGCGCCAGACCGGCGATAATACCGGCAACAAAGCCCGCGTGCCGGCCAAAGAAGCCAAATACCATCAGGCCAATCACCACACCGCCGCCAATGCTTGCCAGCAGTTCGAACAGCACCGCCACGGCACCGGTCATTTCCACCCACTCAAAGCGGGCCACGCAGAACATGATCAGGGCCACTATCACCGAGGAGGTAAAGGCGCGGTTGGTGACCCGGCTCCAGAAGCAGCTGGCAATTACCGGGAACACAATGGCCCCCCAGAGTGCACCTACAAATACCAGCATCACCAGAATATCGAGAGAGAAGCTGGCCAGAACAATGCCCAGCATGGTGGCGACAATCATGGTCAGACGACCAATAAACAGCATGCGTTTGGGGTCTGCCTTGCCTCTGGCAATGTTCTTGCCGTAGACATCGGCCATGATAATGGCGGACAGGGCAGACAGATCCGAGTCGGCGGTAGATGACAGCGAGCCAATTACCAGAATAAAGAACAGGGCAATAAACACCGGTGGCAGATAGCTGGATACCATCTGCGGGATCAGGTTGTTCATATCACCGTTCAGGGGTTCAACGCCGTTGGTCAGCGCCATCAGGCCAATCATGCCCAGGCCAATCACAATGGCACCATACCCCAGCGTGGCGGTGAGGAAGGTAGGCTTGATGTGCTTTTCATTTACCGCAAACAGCCGCTGGGAAATGGTCTGGTTACCAATGGCATAGGCCAGCACCGCCACAAAATAGGGAGCACCCTGATGCAGAATGGCTTCGGTGGAGAAGAGGTTGGCCTGCTCGGCAGTGAGGTTATCAAAGCCGTTCATCACTTCTGCCGGACCGCCCATGGCAAACAGCACCGCAGGAATAATCACCACGGCAATGGCCATGAGTGCAATCAGCTGGGCGAAGTCGGTGAGCACGGAAGCTCGAAAGCCGGACCAGAGGGTATAGCTGAGCACGCCCACACCGGCAATGATCACCCCGGTCTGGAACGACAGCGGCGACAGCACAGACACCAGGGCACCGGCGGCGGTAAAGTTCACCATCAAGCTGATGATGCTGCCCAGCAGGTTGGAAAAGGCCAGGATCAGCTGGCTGGACGAGCCGTGCCGGGCATGGATCACTTCACCCAGCGTATGGGCGTTGGGAGCGAGGGATCGAAAGCGGCGGCCAAAGGGGTAAATAAACAAAATCATCAGGGCACCCCAAAAGCCGTAATGCAGCGGGCCCGACACCCCATAGGTGTAACCCGAGGTGGCGGCGGCATAGAAGGAGGCGGCCCAGATCCAGGTGGCGGTCATGCTGGCCGCCCCCATGCCAAAGCCTACGCTGTGGTTAGACACCATAAAGGCGTCGGTGTCTTCCTGCTCCTTCTTGATGAAGGTGGTAATAAGGTAGGTTCCGCCGTAAAAAGCGGCCAGCAGCAGCAGTACTGTGGTGCTGGAAAATTGATAGAGTTCCAAGTTCATCTCCCTGTCTTGTAAAAACACAGACAAGCACGGGCAAGCACACCAGAGGCGGATTGCGGGTGCGGTGTGGACGACCTGGCTGACGGCAACGGACGTAGAGAACCTGCTGAAGGTTCAGAAAACAAGATAACAGTTTGTTTTGCGGTGAAGCGTTGTGCTTCTTAAAGACGTTGGCGTTAGCCTGGTATTGTGCGGTCGACGGCACGAAAGCGTGCGTCAGGGTAAAGCTTCAATGGCGCCCATCATAAGGCGTTCACCTCCTTAAAATCATCTGTTCAGCCTTGAACGGCCCATACCTTAACGATTGGGTCAGGTATTGTCCACCCTTTCACTGGCCGCAAAACCGGGCTTTCGGTATAATCCGCGCTCCCCCGGATCCACCTAAAACATGCACAACGTTGTTGAACAGGAGTAGTCATGCAAGCAAAAGTTGCCGTCATCATGGGTTCAAAAAGTGATTGGCCCACCATGCAGGGTGCCGCAGAAATTATGGACCAGCTGCAGGTTCCCTATACCGTGGAAGTGGTGTCGGCGCACCGCACCCCAGACCGGCTGATGGAATTTGGTGAACAGGCCGTGGAGCGCGGTTATCAGGTGATTATTGCCGGTGCCGGCGGTGCCGCCCACCTGCCGGGCATGGTGGCCGCCAAAACCCGGCTGCCGGTGCTGGGTGTGCCGGTGCAAAGCAAGGCCCTGAGCGGTCTCGATAGCCTGCTGTCCATTGTGCAAATGCCCAAGGGCGTGGCCGTGGGCACCCTGGCCATCGGCACCTCCGGTGCTTTTAATGCCGGTCTGCTGGCCTGCCAGATGCTGGCCAATCACGATGCCGAGCTGGCCGAGCGGCTGGACACCTTCCGTAATGATCAAACCAGCACCGTGCTGGGCAACCCCGATCCGCGGGAGGAAGCATGAGCCGTATCTGGGTACTGGGTGCCGGCCAGCTGGGCCAGATGCTGAAGCACGCTGGCATGCCGCTTAATCTGGACGTGCGTCCGGTTGATATCGAGTCGGAAGACACCTTTCCGCTGCAGGCTCATGAAAAAGTCACCGCCGAGCGCGAGCAGTGGCCCGAGACCGCCGCGACTCGTCAGCTGGCGGCTCATCCGGCGTTCGTTAATCTGAATACCTTTCCCATTCTGGCCGATCGCTATACTCAAAAATCACTGATCGACAAACTGGGGCTGGCCACCGCGCCCTGGCAGCTGGTGGAAACCGACACCACCGCCGAAAGCCTGCATGAGGCGCTGGGCGAGCGGGTGCTGCTCAAGCGCCGCACCGGCGGCTACGATGGTCGCGGTCAGCACTGGCTGCGGGAGCCGGGCCGGGACGCCATTCCCGCTGACTGGCACGAGCAGGCCATTGCCGAGCAGGCCATCGACTTTGACGAGGAAGCCTCCATCGTCGGCATGCGCGGTGAAGACGGCCAGTGCTATTTCTATCCGTTGACCCTCAACCTGCATGTGGACGGCATTCTGCTGGGCTCGGTGTCGCCGCTGGCGCGCTTGGCGCACCTGCAGGACGAGGCCGAGCGCATGCTTGGCACTCTGATGAACGATCTCGACTATGTCGGTGTCATGGCCATGGAGTGCTTCCGGGTGGGCGATCACCTGCTGATTAACGAGCTGGCGCCCCGAGTGCACAACAGCGGTCACTGGACCCAGGCAGGCGCTAATATCAGCCAGTTTGAAGCGCACCTGCGCGCCGTGGCCGGGCTGCCGCTGATTGCCCCTAGCGTCAAAAACACCAGCGTCATGGTGAACCTGGTGGGGACCGAGCGCAACGACGACTGGCTCTCGGTGCCCGGTGCCGAGCTGTACTGGTATGGCAAGGACGTGCGCCTCGGCCGCAAGGTGGGGCATATTAACTTCTGTCTGAGTACGGCTGCCGATACTCAGGCCGCCCTTGATAAGCTTGAGCCCATGCTGCCCGCCAGTTACGGCATAGTGCTCGACTGGTTGCGCAGTCAGCTTAACTGAGCGGCTGTTGGTCCAGCATAAAAAGCCCCGCTGTGAAGCGGGGCTTTTTGCGTTTAGACCAGTGGCTGGCCCATGCGGTCCTGGGCGATAAGACGCACCACATAGGCTAGTTTGAACAGGGCAGCGGTGAGCACCAGGGTAATATGCATAAAGACGGTGGTGCCCACAGACAGGGACTGTTCACCCAGCCAGGCCATGCTCAGGGAGCCGCAGAACAGCACCAGAAACACCACCATGGAAAGATTGGCCAGAGACAGCAAGCGTTGATTGCTCATAAGTGGTACTCCAAATGTTTGTTTATGATCACAGTACGCCTGTCTGACCGGAGAGTCAATAAAGTTGATGTTTTTTTGATCTGTATCAAGGCTGTCTGAGCGGGAAGCAAGTTGATATGCTGAACAATAATCTTAAAAAAGACGGAACCAACATGGGATCAAGGAGTTGGCGCAGCAGAGCGGCCAGACATAAAACGCGGATATGGGCGGCGCTGGTACTGGTGGTGGTGCTGTTCTGGCTGTGGCGGGGGCACTTGTATCAGGCCGCTCGGCAGGCACCTGAGGCGGAGAAAAACAGCCAGAGCCCGGACAGGCAGGAAATCACAGTGCAGGTCACCCAGCTCAGCGCCAGTGACTATCAGCCGCAACACTTGGTGCAGGGGCAGTTTCAGGCGGAACGTGAGCTGGTGGTGCGGGCCCGTACCGACGGTGTGGTAGAGCAGCTGGCTGAGCTCGGGCAAACCCTGGTCGAGGGCGAGCGGCTGCTGACCCTGAGTCTGGATGACAGGCAGGCCGCCCTCAGCCGGGCCGAGGCTGAGCAAAAGCTCAACGCCGCCGAACTGAAGGCCGCCGAGCGGCTCAGCCAAAAAGGTCTGCTTGCCGACACCGAGTTACTGATGCGCCGTGCTGCTGCCGCCGCCGCCAATGCCGCTCTGGCCGAGGCCCGGCTGGCGCTGGATTACAGCCGGCCAACGGCCCCCTTTGCGGGCACCGTGAATGCCCGCCATGTAGAAACGGGGGATTATGTTCGGACCGGCGATTCCCTGCTGATGCTGGTCAACGATAACACACTGACCCTGAGCGGCTTTGTGCCTCAGCAAAAGGTGGCCGGCTTAACAACCGGTCTGCCGGTAACGGCCACTGCGCTGGATGGGCGAACCCTGTCGGGCACCCTTAGCTTTGTGGCTGCTGCCGCTGACTCCGATACCCGCAGCTTTGCGGTAGAAGCCCGGTTTGACAATCCGCAAGGGCTGCGTCTGGCCGGTGCCAGTGCCGAGCTGACAATTCACCTGCCCGCGCGGTTGGCGCACCGCTTGTCTCCTGCCTTGCTGGCCCTTGATGAGCAGGGGCGCACCGGTGTGCATCTGGTGGATGAGCAAAACCGGCTGCAGCTGGTGCCGGTGACGCTACTGGCCATTACTCCGAATGAAGCCTGGGTGACCGGTTTGCCCGAGCAGGCCCGGGTGGTGACCCGGGGGGCCGGCTTTATTACGCCGGGTGAGGTGGTGGCGGTGCAGGAGTTGCGTGAATGAGGGCGCTTATTCAGGCCGCTGTTTACCGCAGCCGGGCCACGCTGCTGTTTTTTATATTGCTGTTACTGGGTGGCGTGGGGGCCTATCAGGTCATTCCCAAAGAGGCCAACCCGGATGTGACCATTCCCATGATGTATGTGTCCATGGCGCTGGAAGGCATCAGCCCGGAAGACGGCGAACGGCTGCTGGTGCGGCCCATGGAGCAGGAGCTGCGCACCCTGGAAGGGGTCAAGAAAATGACCTCTACCGCCAGCGAAGGCCATGCTTCCGTGATGCTGGAATTTGATGCCGGCTTTGATCCCAAACAGGCGCTGCAGGAAGTGCGTGAAAAAGTGGATCTGGCACAAAGCGAGCTGCCTCAGGAAGCGGAAGAACCTGTGGTGCACGAAATTAACGTGGCGCTGTTTCCGGTGCTGTCGGTGGCGCTGTCGGGGCCGCTTTCAGAAGGCGAGCTGGTGATGATAGCCCGCCGGCTGAAGGATGAAATTGAAGGCATTGCCGAAGTGCTGGAAGTGGACATAGGCGGTGATCGGGAAGATCTGCTGGAAATTCTGGTGGATCCTCAGGTGCTCGACAGTTACGGCATTGACTATACCCAGCTGTTTAATCTGGTGTCGCGCAACAACCGGCTGGTGGCCGCCGGCAGCCTGGATACCGGGGCCGGCCGCCTGGCGATCAAGGTGCCCGGCGTGATTGAAAACCTCGACGACGTGCTGGGGTTGCCGCTCAAGGTCAGTGGCGACAGCGTGGTCACCTTTAGCGATGTGGCCACCATTCGCCGCACCTTCAAGGATCCCGCCGGCTTTGCCCGCATCAACGGCCAGCCCGGCGTGGTGCTGGAAGTGAGCAAACGCGCCGGTGCCAATATCATCGAGACCATAGAGCAGGTCAAAGCATTGCTGGCGCAGGCTGAGCCGCTGCTGCCCGACGGGGTGGAGATCGACTACATCATGGATCAGTCCACCCAGATTGAAACCATGCTGGCGGACTTGCTCAACAATGTGCTCACCGCCGTGGTGCTGGTGCTTATTCTTATTCTGGCCACCATGGGCGCACGCTCGGCACTGATGGTGGGGCTGACCATTCCCGGGGCCTTTTTTGCCGGTATTCTGGTGATCTGGGGCATCGGCTTTACCATGAACATTATCGTGCTGTTTGCACTGATACTGGTGGCGGGCATGCTGGTGGACGGGGCCATTGTAGTGAGCGAGCTGGCCGACCGCCATCTGCATGAGGGCCAGCCGCCCAAGCAGGCCTGGATCAATGCCGCCCACCGCATGAGCTGGCCGGTGATTGCCTCTACCATCACCACACTGGCGGTGTTTATGCCGTTGCTGTTCTGGCCCGGTGTGGTGGGGCAGTTTATGCAATATCTGCCGGCTACCGTCATTATCTGCCTGCTGGCGTCTCTGGCCATGGCGCTGATATTTTTGCCCACCATGGGTGGGCTGGGCAAAAGCAGCAGTCAGCCCAAAGCGCCTGTGGTGGTGTCGGGCCTCGACCATTACCGCCGCCTGCTGGCGTGGCTGCTGCGCCGCCCCGGCCTGACCCTGCTGGGCACCCTTGGCCTGATTGCCCTTATGTATGCGGGTTATGCCCGCTTTAACCACGGGGTGGAGTTCTTCCCTGATATCGAGCCCGACAGTGCCCAGCTGCAGGTGCGCGCCCGGGGCGATTTGTCGGTGTATGAAAAAGACGCTCTGCTGCGGGAAGTGGAAAGCCGGCTGACCGGGCTGACCGAGGTCAAGGCGCTCTATGCCCGCAGTTTTGCCATGGCCGACAACCAGATGGGCAGTGATGTGATTGGTGTGCTGCAGTTTCAGTTTATTGACTGGTATTTGCGCCGGCCCGCCAGCGCCATTCGGGAAACCATGCTGGCGCGCACTGCCGACATTCCCGGCGTGGTACTGGAGTTTCGTGAACAGCAAATGGGCCCGGGTGGCGGCAAGCCGGTGGAAATCCGGCTGTCGGGCAGCGATGAAGCTGCCCTGGATTCGGCTACCGAGCAAGTGCGTGCCGCCATGAATGAGCTGGGCGGCTTTGCCGACATAGAAGATGATCGCAGCCTGCCGGGCATAGAGTGGCGCCTGCAGGTCAACCGGGAAGCGGCTGCCCGCATGGGGGCAGATGTGCTCAGTGTGGGTAATGCGGTGCAGCTGGTGACTAACGGTTTACGTCTGGCCAGCTACCGGCCTGAAGATGCCAGCGATGAAGTGGATATTCGTGTGCGCTTGCCGGCGCACTGGCGCTCGGTGGATCAGCTCTCCCGGCTGACCCTGAACACGCCCAGAGGCCAGGTGCCCCTGAGCGAGTTTGTCACCCTGACTCCGGCCCCCAAGGTGGGCACACTGCACAGAGTCAACGGCCGGCGCACCGTCACCATCAAGGCCGATATGGCGGAAGGCTTTCGTCTGGATGAGCGCCTGAGCGCGCTGCAGCAGTCCGGGGTAGCGCTGCCGGAAGGGGTGACCCTGATTGTGGCGGGAGAAGATGCGGATCAGCGGGAAGCGGGTCAGTTTCTCAGCACCGCCTTTATAGTGGCGATTTTGCTGATGACGTTAATACTGGTGGTTCAGTTCAACAGCTTCTACCAGACCCTGCTGGTGCTGTCGGCCATTGTGTTTTCCACCGCCGGCGTACTGATGGGACTGCTGCTCAACGGCCAGTCCTTTGGCATTGTGATGGTGGGCATGGGCATCATCGCTCTGGCGGGCATCGTCGTGAACAACAACATTGTGCTGATCGACACCTTTAACCAGCTGAGAGCCGATGGCATGAGTCCGTTTGAGGCGGCGCTGGAAACCGGCTGCCTGCGCCTGCGGCCTGTGCTGCTCACCGCCATTACCACCATACTGGGGCTGATGCCCATGGTGCTGGGAGTGAATGTGGACTTGCTGGCCCCTTCACTGGGGCTGGGCGCGCCGTCCACTCAGTGGTGGACCCAGCTCTCCAGCGCCATTGCCGGCGGTCTGGCCTTTGCCACCCTGCTCACCCTGCTGCTCACTCCCTGCATGCTGATCTTAAGGGACAGCCGGAAACCCTCTTCGAGGGAGCTGTAAGCTATAAGCTGTCAGCTATAAGTGGTGCAATTTGTCTGACTGATAGGAAGCAGGCAACGCCAATGCTGCCCGAAGCAGCAGTGGGGATTGCCGGAGCCGGCCATTAAATGCCATGGATGGCATTTTCGAGCGTTCATGGGGCGAGCTTTGCTCGCCATGACGAATTAAAAAAGCCTGACCGAACATTAACTATGTTCGCAGCAGGCTTTTTTAGTGAGTGGCAATAAGTGAAGCATGTCGGCGGAGTGTAACCGCACTGATGCTTCGCATTGTGCTCTCTTTGACGATATGTGATTAGCTTACAGCTCAAGCTAGCCCAACAGCGCCAGCTGTTCACGCCAGGGCTGAATATCGCCGATATGCTCGGCGACCCATTCCGGGTTGTAGTAGGTGTCCAGATAGCGCTCGCCGCCGTCGCACATTAACGTGACCAGGGAGCCGGTTTTGCCGGCTTTTTGCATTTCCTGCGCCAGTTGCAGTACGCCCCACAGATTGGTGCCGGTCGAGCCGCCGGCCTTGCGCCCCAGTATGTGCTCCAGCCAGTGAATGGTGGCGATGCTGGCGGCATCGGGCACTTTTATCATGCGGTCGATCACCTCGGGCAGAAACGAGGCTTCCACCCGGGGGCGGCCAATGCCTTCAATGCGGCCGCAGGCCCGGCTGGTAAGGGTATGGTCCTGCTGCTGGAAACTGTCAAAAAACACCGAGTTTTCCGGATCCACCACTACCAGCCGGGTATTCAGGCCGGCATAGCGAATATAGCGGCCCAGGGTGGCCGAGGTGCCGCCGGTGCCGGCACTCATCACAATGGTGTCCGGCTCCGGGTGGGGCTCTTCTGCCAGCTGGCGGAAAATGCTTTCGGCAATATTATTGTTGCCCCGCCAGTCGGTAGCCCGCTCCGCATAGGTAAACTGATCCATATAATGGCCGCCGGTTTCCCGTGCCAGCTGCTCGGCGGCGGCATACACCTCACTGGCATGCTGCACAAAGTGGCAGCGGCCGCCGAGGCGCTCTACCTGAATAATTTTGCTGCGGGTGGTGGACGCCGTCATCACGGCGGTAAAGGGCAGGCCCAGCAACTTGGCAAAATAGGCCTCCGACACCGCCGTGCTGCCCGATGAGGCTTCCACCACATGGGTGCCTTCGCGAATTTTACCGCTGCAGATAGCGTGCAGAAACAGCGAGCGGGCCAGCCGGTGTTTAAGGCTGCCGGTGGGGTGAGTGCTTTCGTCTTTCAGATAGATATCAATGCCGGCCAGGGCAGGAATGTCCAGCCGGTACAGGTGAGTGTCCGAGGTGCGCAGCTGATCGCTGGACAAAACTTTAAGGGCGGTGCGGGTCCACTGGCTCATGGCATCAGACTCAAAAATAAAATGATACTGAAAATTGTATTCTCATAAGGGGAAAAAGGTTTTCTCTTGTTTTCAGGATAAGCGATAATTTTTAGAAAATTTTTCTCCCTAATGGCATAAAAACGAATGGATAATTTCGATCGTCAAATACTGGCCCTGCTGCAGCAGGACGCCACCCTGGCGCTGAAAGATCTGGCCGAGGCGGTGAACCTGTCCACCACGCCCTGCTGGAAGCGGGTCAAGCGGCTGGAAGAAGCCGGTTACATTCGCGGCCGGGTAGCCCTGCTGGATGCCGAGCAGCTTGGGCTGGGCCTGTCGGTGTTTGTGCAGATAAAAACCCAGCATCACGACAGCCGCTGGCTGGCCCGTTTTGCCGAGACGGTCACCGCGTTTGACGAAGTGGTGGAGTTTTACCGCATGTCCGGCGAGTGGGACTATATGCTCAGAGTAGTGGTGGCCGACATTGCCGCCTTTGATCGTTTTTATAAAAAGCTGATCAACAGCACCGAAGGGCTGTCTGACATCACTTCCAGCTTTGCCATGGAGCAAATCAAGTACACCACGGCCCTGCCGTTATAGGCGAGGGATTGGGGAATAGGGACTGGGGAATAGAAAATCTCGTGGCAGGTAGCGCCGGAGTTTCACGAAGCAGCAGTGGGGATTGCTGTAGCCGACCGTCACATGCCATGGACGGCATGTGCCGAGCGTCCCATGGATGGGCTCGAAGCGTGTCGGCGGAGTGCAACCGCGCTGCTGCTTCGCTTTGCGGTGAAGCAGAAGTCACGGGCTTTCAGGCCTACTTGTTGCGCACATATTCACCCGGTGTGCAGCCCAGTAGCTCGCCAAAAGCGGCAATAAAGGCAGACAGGCTGTCGTAGCCGCATTCCAGCGCCACATCGGTAATGCGCAGGTTTTGCTCCAGCAGGGGCAGGGCGGCAAGCAGGCGGGCCCGCTGTCGCCACTGCCGAAAGCTCATGCCGGTGTCGCGCACAAAATAGCGGCTCAGGGTTTTGTCGCTGACCCCCAGCTGCTCACTGAAATAACGCATGGGCCGGCGGCAGTCCGGGTGTGCAGCCAGATAATCGCAAATAGCCGCCAGAGCGTGATGGCCGGGCCAGGGCAGCATCAGGGCACAGGCCGGTGCCAGCGCCAGTTGATCCAGCAGCACCGCCACCAGGCGACCCTCGGCACCGCTTTCGTTATATTCCACATCAAAATGACTGAACGTCAGAATCAGCTCTCTGAGCAAGGGGCTTATCTCCACCACTTCACAGGGGCGGGCTGGCAGGGCGGCAGCGTCAATATACAGGCTGCGAATTTGGGTGCCGGCGTCACAGTGCACGCCATGGCTGAGATGGGGCGGAATCCACACCGCCCGGTTGGGCGGGGCCACAAAGCGGGCTTCGGGTGTGTTCACCGTCAGCACGCCTGCAGCGGCATAGGAAAGCTGTATCCAGGCATGGACATGATGAGTGTTAATGGCCTGATTGGGCAAGGACTGCAGCTGGCCCAGCACCGGCCTTGGCAAGTGCCTTAGTTGCCCAAGCTGTTCCAGTAATACTTGCTGATTGTCTTTTTGGCGACACTTCATCTCTTTTTGCCGATAAAATCCTGACACTTTCGCCATTATAATGGGTGAAAATCTTGTCTCCACCGGAATCTAGAAATGTTCAGAATGTTACGTCTGCTGTTTGATAACTTTACCCTTATTCTGCTGGGTGTGGTGGCCACCGCCACCCTGCTGCCGGCCCAGGGGCAGGGGGCCGTGTTTTTTGACTGGCTGACCACGGCCGCCATTGCTCTGCTGTTTTTTATGCACGGGGCCAAGTTGTCTCGTCAGGCCATCGTAGCCGGTGCCACCCACTGGCGGCTGCATCTGCTGGTGTTCGGCTGTACCTTTGTGATGTTTCCCGTTATCGGCGTGTTGTTAAAGCCGGTGCTGCTGCCGCTGCTGGGAGAGCAGCTGTATATGGGGGTGCTGTTTTTGTGTGTGCTGCCGGGCACGGTGCAGTCGGCCATTGCCTTTACCTCACTGGCGGGCGGCAATGTGCCGGCGGCAGTATGCAGTGCCTCAGCATCGAGCATTCTGGGTATAGTGCTCACGCCGCTGCTGGTGGCCGCCCTGCTCAATATGCAGGCAGATCAAGCAGTGTCACCCCTTGACTCCATTCTGTCCATCAGTGCTCAGCTGTTGCTGCCCTTTATCACAGGTCATTTGTTGCGCCCGCTTATCGGCGGCTTTGTGGATCGTAACCGGGCCTGGCTGAGCAAAATAGATCAGGGCTCCATTTTACTGGTGGTGTACACGGCCCTGAGTGCTTCCGTGGTGGAAGGCCTCTGGCATACGGTGTCGATATCGAAGCTGGCGATATTGACGCTGGTCTGCTGTGTGTTGCTGGCACTGGTGCTGTGGCTGACTGCCGTGCTGGGCCGGCGTTTTGGCTTTAACCGGGAAGATCGTATCACCATTATTTTTGGTGGCTCCAAAAAGAGCATGGCCACGGGTGTGCCCATGGCCAAGGTGCTGTTCAGTGGAGCTATGCTGGGTCCGGCGCTGTTGCCGCTGATGATTTTTCATCAGATCCAGCTGATGGTCTGTGCCGTGCTGGCGCAAAAATACGCGCGGCAAGGCGAGCCCGAGTTTAACCCTGAGCAAACACCAGCGCCTTGAGCCCGGCTTCGGGGCTGACGTCGGTAAACTCGGGCGGATTGTCCAGCCGCTGCACAAACCTGAGAGTCGGTGCCTGTGCTGCCATGCCGTCAATCAAAAACTGGCAGTCAATATCGGGATCGTTCACGCAGGCCAGCACAGTGCCCTGTGGCGTGAGCAGCTCCGGCAGCCGGCGCAGAATTTTGCCGTAGTCTCTGGTCAGGGCAAAGCTGCCTTTCTGGAACGAAGGCGGGTCGATAATAATCAGTTCATAAGGGCCCAGTTTGCGCACCTTGCCCCAGGACTTGAACAGCTCGTGGCCCAGAAAGCTGACCCGGCTCAGATCATGCTGGTTTAATCTGTGGTTATCCCGGCCACGGGAAAGGGCTGCCTTGGCCATATCCAGATTCACCACCTGCTCGGCACCCCCGGCCATGGCTGCCACAGAAAAGCCGCAAGTATAGGCAAACAGGTTCAGTACCCGTTTGCCCCAGGCCTGCTTTTTTACCCACTGCCGGCCCAGCCGCATATCCAGAAACAGGCCGTGATTCTGGTTTTTGCCAAGGCTCAGCTGGTAGGCAAGCGCATGCTCATGCACCACAGGGCTGGCATTCAGCTCACCCCAAATCACCTCCAGCGGTGAGCCGTCCCGGCTACGGTGTTGCAGCAGCAAAGAGCGAGCGCCGCTTTGCTGCCAGACGGGCGTAGTTACCAGCTCATTCAGCATGGCCAGCAGCCTGGTTAACAAGGCAGGCTCCGGCTCCTTGAACAGGCTTATCAGCAACTGACCGGCTGACGGGCCTTTTAACCAGTCGGCAGTTAACTGCTCCAGCCCGGGCCAGCAACGGCCCCGGCCATGAAATATTCGGCGGGTTTCGGTGGGTGGCTTGGCGAGCGCAGTGTGCAGCTGAGCCTGAAAAGCGGGCAGAGCGGTGGCGTCCATAGTGTTGTCCGGCAAGAAAAAGCAGGCGCCATTCTAGCGACCTGCTTTTGATAACTCCACCAGCCCTTTGGGGGAGCGGTAGCTGCCACTTTAGTCGGCAGCCGCGGTTGGGATTCGCTTTGCTCATCGCCAACTACCGTCTGTCAGGTCACAGCCACTGGCTGAGGCCGACCAGGGTCAGGGGCAAGGCGAAGAAGACGCCGCCGATATAAGCCGCCACATAGGCTTTGTTGCGCTGGGCCTGAGTGGCCAGCAGCTCGGCCATTTGCATGGGCAGGTTGCGCAGCACCGGCAGCACATAAATCAGGGCAATGGCCAGCACATTAAACAGCAAGTGCACCAGTGCAATCTGCAGCGCCACCATGGCCGAAGCACCGGTAATGGCGGTGGCAGCCAGCAGGGCGGTGATGGTGGTGCCGATGTTACTGCCCAGAATAAAGGGATAAACCTGCTTCAGGCTGAACATGCCGGTGCCGGCCAGCGGCACTATCAGCGAGGTGGTGGTGGAAGACGACTGCACCAGCACGGTGACCAGGGTGCCCGAGGCCATGCCCGACACAGGGCCGCGGCCCACGGCGGTGCGTAAAATGCCCATGGCGCGGCCTTCCATCAGAGTACGCAGTACCTTGCCTATCTGAGTCACCACCAGCAGTATCATGCCAATGCCCAGCAAAATAAGGGCAATGCCGGACCAGACGCCGGGCAGCCAGGCCACGCTTTCTTTCATGATGCCGGTAGCGGGGGCCAGCATGGCTTTCATAAAGTTCATGTTGCCCATGCTCATGCTGGCATCGCTTACCAGCAAGCCTGCGAGCCACTCGGAGGAACGTGCCAGCGGCTGAAACAGCAGCTCCAGCGGCAGCACTATGGCCACCGCCAGCAGGTTAAAGCTGTCATGCACGGTAGCGGCAGAAAAGGCCCGGCGAAACTCCTCGCCATTGCGCACATGGCCCAGACTGACCAGGGTGCTGGTAAGGGAGGTACCGATATTGGCCCCCATCACCATGGGAATGGCAATGGCAATCGGCAGGCCACCGGCCACCATGCCCACAATAATGGAGGTCACCGTGCTGGAGCTCTGGATCAGCGCCGTGGCCACCACGCCGATAATCAAAGCAATGATCGGGTTTGAGGCAAACTCGAACAGGGCTTTGGCGTTATCGCCGGCAGCGGATTTAAAGCCGGCACCAATGGCACCCACTGCCGCCAGCAGCAAATAAACCAATGCGGCCACCAGCAGCCAGGAAAGCCAGCGGTAAGATGACTGAGCCGGCTGTGCAGCAGCGGGCAGGGCAGTGGTCTCAGTGGTCATATCGGTACATCCTCATCGTTATGATGGGCGCACTATGCCGGCCAAATATGACGGTTTTATTACAATGTGACACTGGTATGAATGCACGGCCTGAAAGATAGGGTATGGTGCTCGGTCGCTATTTTATGCTGTTTTTTAAGTATTTGTTTTATTTGGTTTTTATTCGGCTTGTGTGCGAATGAATCCATTTGAGGACACATTGTCGCTATTATCTTCCGTCAGTCTGTTTCGCAGCCATTTGGCTATTTCTTGAAATATTTGGTTTGAACTTCAATAGTCTTAAGCACCTGATGCAAATGGTGTTGAACCTGCGTATCAGTATCAACCCCCATGGATAACCGTGTTTACTACTGGAGAAGAAATATGAACAAGCATCATTTTTCCCGCACTCTACTGGCTGTAGTAATGAGTTCCACCATGGTGGCAGGGAACGCCCTGGCCGAAGAATCGCTGGCTACCAAAATGGAAGAGACGGCAGAGCAGACTCAGCAAAAAGCCGAGCAGGCCGCTACCAAGGCCGGCACTTACATGAATGACAGTGTGATCACCGGCAAGGTGAAGTCGGCATTGCTGAATGATGAAGGTGTATCCAGCGTGGATATTTCCGTGGAAACCGAAAAAGGCAAGGTAACTCTCAGTGGCTTTGTGCCGGCTCAGGAGCAGGCCGGGCGAGCAGTCGAAGTGGCTAAAAACATCAAGGGTGTTGAATCCGTTGAGGATCAATTGCATGTAAAAGAAGCAGCAGCCGAAGACAATGACTCTCTGGCTGGTCTGGCCGGCGATGCGTTAATTACCGGTAAGGTGAAAGCGGTGCTGCTGGCCGATGACATGGTGGCCGGTACCGATGTCAGCGTGGAAACCGATAACGGCGTGGTGCATCTCAGCGGTGAAGTGGAAAACCGGGAGCAGGCCGAACAGGCCGCCTTGCTGACCAGCAATGTAGAAGGGGTAACCACGGTGAAAAACGATATTCAGATCGCCAATTAAATCACCGGGCAGGTGGCCACCTGTTTAACGGGTGGCCGCAGCCTGACGTCAATGCTGGAGGAGACACTATGTTCAGCTGGGGAATTACCTTTCTGATTATTGCCATTATTGCCGCTCTGCTTGGGTTTACCGGCGTGGCAGGGGCTGCCGCAGGTGCCGCCAAGCTGGTCTTTGTGGTGGGCATTGTTTTGTTTATTATCAGTTTATTTACCGGTCGCAGGGGCCCTTGAGTCAGATCTGATATCCAGTATGAACCCTGCTATTAGTCCCACAGGTACCGAAAGCGCCGGCAGCTTACCATCAGTCTGCCGGTTTTTTGTGTCTGTTGCACTGTCATGAAAACACCGAGCGGCTGTCACGCTGAATGTGATATAACATAACTATCTAGAAGTTAGCTGGAATCACTCTATTGGATAATATCGAACATCTGTTTTTGCTGGCCGGCGTATTGCTGTGTCTGAGTGTGCTCGCCACCCTGGTGTCCGCCCGCTCAGGTATTCCCATTCTGCTTATTTTTCTGCTGATCGGCATGCTTGCCGGTGAAAGCGGCCCCGGCGGCATCAGGTTCGAGAGTTATTCTCTGTCCTATGCGGTAGGCAACCTGGCGCTGGCCATTATTTTGCTGGACGGGGGCATGCGCACCCGTATGGAGACCTTCAGGGTAGGGCTGAAGCCTGCCCTTAGTCTGGCGACATTAGGCGTGCTGATCACCAGCGGCATTACCGGTTTGATTGCGGTTTATATTCTTGATTTGAGCTGGCTGCATGGTTTGCTGCTCGGTGCCATAGTGGGATCAACCGATGCGGCTGCCGTATTTTCCCTGTTGGGCGGACGGGGTATGCAGCTGAACCAGCGGGTAGGGGCTTCTCTTGAGATAGAGTCGGGCACGAACGACCCCATGGCCATCTTCTTGACCCTGACGCTGATTGCCCTGATCACCGGGGAGATGGAGGGCACCGGCGAGGCTGTGCTGTTTTTGTTGAGTCAGTTTGGTATTGGCGCGCTGGCAGGACTGCTGGGAGGGCAGTTACTGGTATTGCTTATTCGCCGGATCAATCTGGCGTCGGGGCTTTATCCGCTGTTAGTGACCGGTTTTGGTCTTACTTTGTTCGCATTAACCGCCATGCTGCAGGGCAGCGGGTTTCTGGCGGTATATCTGGCCGGACTGGTACTGGGAAATTCCCGGCTGCGTAATCTCGAATCTATTTTGCCGGTGTTTGACGGCTTGGCCTGGCTCAGCCAGATTGGCCTGTTTCTGGTGCTGGGCCTGCTTATTTCGCCGGCCGATATGTGGGTCATGGCCCTGCCAGCCAGCCTGATTGCGCTGGCAATGATCTTTATTGCCAGACCAGTGGCAGTAATGGCGTCCTTGCTGCCGTTCTTTCGCTTCAATATGCGCGAACTCTGCTTTATTTCCTGGGTAGGATTGCGGGGAGCTGTCCCTATAGTACTGGCTATCTTTCCCCTGATGGCGGGCATAGAAGAAGGCAGCATGTTATTTAATGTGGCTTTTTTTGTGGTCCTGATTTCCTTATTGGTACAGGGTTCAACCCTGCCTCCCATGGCGCGTTGGCTGCAAGTGGAAGTACCTTCTGAGCCGGCCCCCAAACGTCGCTCCATGCTGGGCATATTCAAGGAAGACGACTTTGAGGTGTTTCTCTATCAGGTAGAAAGCCAGTCGCTGGATGGCGTTGTCGTCCGTCAGCTGACCTTTCCGCCCCACTGCCGGGTAGCGGCTGTGTTCAGAGGTGAGCACCTGCTGCCCGCATCGGGTAGTACTCGCCTTGCCATTAATGACGTGCTTTGTGTGATTGGCCGCAGCACGCATCTGAAAACCCTGAATAACATGTTTGGGGGAGATATTGAGGTGGCCCGTGAAAAAGCCAGAGCCTTTTTTGGTGACTTTATTCTGGATGCGGACGCTCGAATGGGAGATGTGGTGCTGATCTATGGCGTGGATGTTGCTGACGATGAAAGCGACCTGCCTCTGGGTAGTTTTATGCTTAAGCACACCAGTGGTCATCCTGTTGTAGGGGATCACTTTGAGCGCTACGGCATGGTATGGACAGTGGCTGATGTTGACGGTGATCGCGTACTCAAGGCAGGTTTACGTGAATGTGAGCCGGGGTAAGCTTTATTGGCTGTCAGCTGTGTGCGATATGGTCACAGTGGCCGGCTCAGTACCACGAATTGCATTAAGGCTGCCAAGGTCTTCTACTCTGCTGTAGCCCAGTGCTTGCAGCGCTTCCATGGCCATACGCGAGCGTACCCCGTCAGCTCCATAAAGATTAATGGAGGTATTGCGGTCAGGGTATTGCTCACTGACACCCCGGGCGATGCGGGTAAACGGTATCAGTACGGCTCCGGGCAAGTGATCCTGCTGATATTCCTGTGCGCTGCGTACATCTATCCAGACGGGACCATTGTTTCGAACGGGTTCACCTCTCACCAGGGTGGATGCCATCAGCGGAGTGGTGATCATCATCAGTAAAACGGCAAGCCGGGTCATGTTGTGCGCCTTTGTTCATTCGTGTATTCGCTTTTAATTCTAAAGCAGTGATGACGTTATTCCGCTGAATAGCAGTGACGAACCGACAGAAGCCGGCACACAGAAACAAAAACGGAGCCATTCAGGCTCCGTTTGCAATTTTTTTGCCGGCGATGATCAGGACATCAGATAAGCCAGGATCTCAACAACCTGCTCAGGGTGGCGGCAGGTGGCTTTGGCTGCTTCGTCCACTTCCTTCAGCGGGTGATCGTTTTCGGCATCATGCAGGGTGATGATGGGCACACCGGAGGCCACGGCAAAGCCGGCATCAAAGGCGGCGTTCCATTGTTTGTATTTGGGCCCGAAACGCACCACAACCAGATCCGCTTCCTTGATGTGAGTGGAGGTGCGAATGCTGTTGATACCGGAGGCCTTGCGGTCACGCCAGAAGTTATCCTCTTCACTGCCCAGAATGTTTACACCTACCATGTCACTGGCGTCGTGGTCGGTGACGGCAGAGTTAAAGCGCACCTTCAGCCCTTTGGCGGCACAACCGTTAATGATTTGTTCGCGCCAGTCAGTATGAATTTCGCCAGACAGATAAACGTTCCAGATCTTGTCGCTCATATCGCTTCCCTTATTGTTCACAAAAGTAACTGAAATAAAGTACAGTTGTTACAGGTTACCCCATTTCAGCATCAAGATCAGCCCTTCAGCGCGAAGGCTGCAGCTTTAACAGGCGACCATCGCCGGCATCAGTCAGCACATAGATGCCACCATCGGCAGCCTGCGCCAGTGCCCGAATGCGAGCGTTCAGATCAGTTAATAAATGATGTTCACCGATAACCTTGTCATTGTTCAGTTCAAGGCGTATCAGCTTGCGCCCGGCCAGCGCCCCCACAAACAGGTTGTTGCGCCACTGTGAAAAGGCATTTCCGCGATAAAACAGCATGCCCGAGGGAGCGATGGAAGGCACCCATACCCAAAGCGGATCTGTCATACCGGCCTTGCGCCTGCCTTCCCCTATAACACCACCTCCATACTCTTCACCGAAGGTGACCACAGGCCAGCCATAGTTATGCCCTTTTTGAATGCGGTTCACTTCATCTCCGCCCTGAGGTCCGTGCTCGTGAGTCCAGAGCTCTCCGGTTTCAGGATGAATGGCGGCACCCTGTACGTTACGATGGCCCAGGCTCCATATCTCCGGCAAGGCATCTTGCCGGTCAACAAAAGGATTATCGGCAGGTATCCGGCCGTCATCGTGCAGGCGAATAATTTTGCCAAGGTGATTGTCAAGCGACTGAGCCTGATCCCGGCTGTGATAGCGATCTCCCGTGGTAATAAACAGATAACCCTGTTTATCAAAAGCCAGCCGTGAGCCAAAGTGGGCACCGCCGTGGGTTTTGGGCACCTGCTCAAAAATAATCTGTATATCACTTAGCTGCTGTTGGCTCAGTCTGGCTCTGGCCACAGCGGTACCGGCCCCGCCGGGGCCCGGCTGACTGAAACTCAAATATACCAGCCGGTTACCGGAAAAGCCGGGGTGCAGTGCCACATCCAGCAAGCCGCCCTGACCTCCGGCGGCAATGGCCGGTAATCCATTAATAACCTGGCGTTTACCGTCAGGCTGAAGGTGCAGTAATCGGCCGGCACGCTCGGTAATCAGCAAACTGCCGTCAGGCAGCTCTGCCAGTCCCCAGGGATGTTTCAGTCCGTCTGCCAGAGTGAGTGTCTGCCAGGTAGCCGCCAGCGGCAGTGATAACAGCATCAGCACCAGCAGAATAAATGGTCGCATGGGCAATGACTCCTGTATGGTATTTGTGGTTTTGTATCATTATGGGTCATGCTGAAGAGGCTCAGGAATCATTCCACAAGGATGTAAAATGATAATGAGAACAATGATTAACACCATGCTGGCAGTATTATTGCTGATGGCCGGGCAGGTCAGCGCCGGCACATTGGCTGAAGTGGTACGGCATGGTGATATTCGCTGTGGTGTATTCCCCGATGACCCGGGCCGCAGTGCCATTGATGAAAACGGTGTCTGGCGCGGCTTTTATGTCGATTTTTGCCGCGCCACAGCGGCGGCCTTATTTGGCGACGCTGAACGGGTACAGTTTGTGGAAGTGGATGCCACCAGCCGTTTTACCACACTGCAGCAAAAACACAGTGATGTGGTGATGTACAGCTCAACCTGGACCCTGGGGCGGGAAGATGCCTATCAGGTGGCCTTTCCGGCCATTTATCTGTTTGACGGCCAGGGGCTGCTGGTCCGTAAAGACTCAGGCATTGGCGGACTGGCGGATCTTGATAACAAAACGGTATGTGTTACCGAAAACACCACAACTTACCGTAATTTGCTGATGCTGCTTGAACGGAATCAAATTCATGCTCGTGTTCTGCCGTCCAATGGCGACAGCTTTTTCAGAGGGCATTGTGATGCCTACTCGGCAGACCGCATCAATCTGGCCATTAACCGTGCCCACAGGGCAGATAATCCGGATAACTATCTGATTTTGCCTGAACTCCTGTCTCGTGAACCCATCAGTCCCATGGTGCGCAATGATGATGCCCAGTGGCACAGGGTGATCCGTGCCGTTGTGCATGCGCTTATTCTGGCCGACGAAAAACACATCACGCAGGGGAATGTAGCGGAGGTAGCCAGGCAGAGCACCGACAGGGAAGTGCAGAATCTACTGGGTGTCAGTGGACATCTGGGCAAGCAGCTGGGGTTGCCAGCCGGCTGGGCACTACAGATGATTAAAAGTGTAGGAAACTACAGCGAAATCTATCAGCGTCATTTTGGTCCGGGCACTCCGGTGAATATACCTGCCGGACTGAATCAGCCCTGGTCCCGGGGTGGCCTGTTGTTTGCACCGCTGTTTCGCTGAGAGCAGGCATGAGTACCACAGCCACTTCTGGCAGCCTGGGTCGTAAACTGACCCTTATCATCATTCTGGTGTTTGGCCTCTATCTGCTGCTGGCTTCGTTTTTTGCTTACCTTGTCTACAGCCAGTATGTGGGACTGACCGGAGCCACAGGCCGTCATTTTGAGCGGGCCATGATTGCCGGCGAGCTGACCCGCGATGCAGAGACCATTGCCGGAGAAGTCTATGAACTCCTGGCAGGTAATGATATTTCTGTCAGTACTGTCAATAGTCGGGTAGCCAACCTGGCAGGTATTTATCAGGCTACCCGAAAGCGGCTGGAGCAACTCGGTGAGCTCAGTGACAGCGACAGGATGGCGCTGGATAAATGGCAAACACCGTTTTTCAGCAGTCTGGACAAACTGAATGAACGGCTGCGTGCCGAGCAGGAGCTGCAGGCGATTCAGCAGCAGCAGATGGATGAACTGTTTTTAATGCTGCGCCAGCTCACAGAGCTGGAAACAGTGGCCCGGGATCTGCCTTTGCCGGAACAGCACTTTATTGGCCATGCCCTGGCGGCGCTTGGCTACACTGCTGCCGTCTTCAGCGCCGAGCGGCCCGGCCATCTGATTAACCTTGAGCGTTTCAGCGATGCCCGGCTGCAGGTGCTTGCCGGGCTTGAGCTGACCCATGCGCCGGCAGTTGCGCTGCGTGCCCGCCTGCAGCAGCTGCTGCCGATGATATTTGAACAACGAAGGCCGCTGCTGCGTCATGCCCGGGCTACCCTTGCCACGGCCCGTGAAACCCGGGTGCTGGCGCAAAAGCTGACCAGTGCCACCTTCAGCTATCATCAACGGCTCAAAGCGTCTGCAGAGCAGGCGCTGCAACAGCAGCAACGCCTGATGGGCCGCTCCATGTCGGTACTGCTGGCCGCCCTGGTACTACTGGTGATCACCACGTTGATGGCATTGCTCTATATTCGCCGCTCCATTATTCAGCGTATCAACAGGCTCAGCCGGGCCATGCAGGCACACGGCAGGGGAGAGCCCGAGCCGATTCCAGTTAACGGAGATGATGAAATCAGCCGAATGGGTAAAACCTTTGCATTTTTTGTGGATGCCAGACAACGGGCTGAGCAACAGCTGGCACTGGCCAACAAGGAGTTGCAGAGCATGAACGCTGCTCTGCAGCGGCTGAGTGAGATCGATGATCTGACCCGGATTGCCAACCGCCGATGTTTTGACCGGCACCTTGAAGCGGAATGGCGGCGGGCTGTGCGTGAGCAGCGTTCTCTGGGGCTCATTATGGGCGATATTGATTACTTCAAGCGCTTTAATGATGAATATGGTCACCAGCAGGGCGATGAGTGTCTGCACCTTGTGGCGCAGGCGCTGGCCGGCCAGCTGCACCGGCAAGGAGACATGGTCGCCCGCTACGGCGGTGAGGAATTTATTGTTCTGCTGCCGGAGCAGGATCTGTGGCAAACCCGTCATGTGGCCGAGCGCCTGCTCAATGCGGTGCGTGAACTCAATATTGAACATATTCGCTCAGAGCAAAAGAGAGTGACGCTCAGCCTGGGCGTGGTCGCTTTTGTACCCGAGCAGTATGACCGTATAGAAGACATGGTGGCCAAGGCCGACAAGGCACTGTATGCGGCCAAGGAGCAGGGGCGCAACCGGCTTTGTGTGGCACCCCCGGAATGTGAGGCTGGCCGCAGCCAGCCCGGATAAGAGATCAGGCTGTCTGCTGTTGCAGGCGTTGACGCTGATGCCAGGCCAGCAGGCTGACCAGCACCAGCTGCGCCATAATGGCGGCAGCCAGAATCAGTGGGCTGGCGATAAAACCAGCAAGCACAAAACCGCTCAGGGCAATACTGCCATTCAGCAGGGCATAGGGAAGCTGAGTGCGGAAGTGTTCAAACTGATCACAGCCAGAGCCGGTAGAAGACAATATGGTGGTTTCCGAGATGGGTGAACAGTGATCGCCAAACAGACCACCGGACAGCACGGCACCAATACATGCATAAAGCGGTGCATCAATGGCGATGGCGGTGGGGATCACCAGTGGCAGCATAATGGCAAAAGTGCCCCAGGATGAGCCGGTGGCAAAGGAGATGATTCCGGACAGCAAAAAGGCCACGGCCGGCACCAGCCAGGCAGGAAAACCGGCCTGAGCCTGTTCGGCAATATAAGCGGCCGCGCCCAGCTCCTTGCCCACACTGCTCAGGGTCCAGGCCAGGATCAGTACAATGGCCACCTGCATCATGTTACTCATGCCTCTGAGATAAATGGCAATACCGTCGCTGACCCGGCGCACACCATAAATGGCCATCAGGCTGATAAGGGTAACGGCAGCAGAGAAGTAAGCAGTGGACAGAGCGGCACGAAACACGGAGCCGGAGATTTTTTCAAAAGGAAATCCCAGTGGGCCGAGCATGGCTGCCAGCACTGCGCCCATGACCAGCAGCGGGGCCCACACAAAGCTGGCGCGGGCATTATCGTGAGTAAAGGGCGTCAGCTCCTGCTGAGGCCCGGTGGCAATCTCACCGCGCTCCGCAGCCCGTTCTGCCTCGGCCATGGGGCCAAAGTCCAGCCTTTTAAAGGCAATCAGCGGCACCATGGTGACTGCCAGCACGGCGTAAAACTGAAAGGGAATGGCGGAAATAAAGGCCTGCCAGTCGCTCAGATCCAGTTCAAGGGCGGTAAATTCCTTTTGCAGCAACCCCATGATGTAGACACCCCAGCCGATAAAGGGCACCAGAATAGCCACCGGTGAGGCGGTAGAGTCGATAATAAAGGCCAGTTTCTGGCGGGACAGCGCCAGCTTGTCAAACAGCGGGCGAAAGACAGGGCCGACGATCAGTGGTGTGCCCAGATCGGAAAAGAAGATAACAATGCCACCCAGCCAGGCCGAGATTTGCGCCCGGCACTTATTGCTGACCCAGTGAGTCACCCGGCGGGCAAAAGCCTGACCACCACCGGACTGCTCCATCAGTGCTACAAAGCCACCAATAAACACCAGCAGAACCAGTACACCTGCGTTGTAGCTGTCGGTCAGCTGACCCACCAGATGGTCTTTAACCAGAATGCCGAAACTGTCCAGCGGGTGCAGCCAGTCGTTCAGCATGACAACACCGCTTAACACACCGGCAAACAGGCCAATCACCACGTTGCGTGTGGTCAGTGAAAGCAGCAGAGTAAGAAAAATGGGGATCAGCGAACTGATATCGGGGCTTGCCATAAGCAGGATTTCCTTTACCGCCAAGGCCTGAGCCTTGAGAAACAAAGCGCAGAACTTTAACCAAGCTGGTCAGCGCCCGCAAGATGAAAGGAGCTTATTAATGGATTTTTTGCGTTTAAAACTGCTTCAGTTGAATTTTTATAACCATAATGGCGGTGTTGGCTGGATATTTATGCTTTAAAGTCAGGGCGAGATGCTCGCCCTGCAGGCTGTGCTCAGCCGAAGTAGGAGCAGCAGTAATCTACCAGGCTGTACACCTTGAGGTTAAAACTGGCGTTGGCAGGCACGTCAAAGGACTGACCGCCTTCAACGCGCTGCCAGCTGTCGCTGCCGGGCAACTGCACATCCAGACTGCCCGCAGTAATTTCCATCAGTTCGGCGGCCTCTGTGCCAAAGGTATATTCACCGGGCAGCATAATACCCAGAGTTTTTTGGCTGCCGTCGGCAAACTTCACTACCCGGCTGGTGACCTTGCCGTCGTGATAGACATTGGCCTGCTTGATAACAGTAACATTGTCGAACTGAGTGTCGGTGTGAGACATGATACTTCCTGTAAGTGAATAGCAAAGAGGACTGGTTATAGCACAGGCCCGGGTTTTGGAAAATGATCCCTGAAAATTGAAAGAAACGGGCAGCCGTCAGGTCTGTTGCTTCGATTCAGACTTCTCATTTGGCTGATGCCAAGGTAACGTTAATCATTAATGTGATCAGGGACACGTTCATGCATACATTGTCGGATATTGTGACGAAAACCCCCTTGCTGACCGGTACGGATCCGGAGCAAAAGCGGGAAGAAATACGCCGTTATTTTCATCAGACCTTTTGCCTTTATGAGGCACTGTTTGATTGCATTACCACAGAAGATGCCTACTATTCGCGGCCTGAGCCGCTGCGCCATCCGCTGATTTTCTATTTTGGCCATACCGCTGTTTTTTTTATCAACAAGCTGGTACTGGGCAAATATCTGCCTGAACGCCTGGATGAGCGACTTGAGTCCATGTTTGCTATTGGCGTGGATGAAATGTCCTGGGATGATCTCAACGACGCCCATTACGACTGGCCCAGCCTGGATCATACCCGGGCTTATCGTCAACGGGTTCGGGAAACCGTGGATGCCTTTATCAGTGATATGCCGCTGACGTTGCCCATTACTCCTGACAGTCCGGCCTGGATTGTGCTGATGGGTACAGAGCACGAACGCATTCATCTGGAAACCTCATCGGTAATCATGCGTATGTTGCCGCTGTCTCAGCTGCAACCACATCCGCTGTGGGTGGCCTGCCGTGAATATGGCCCGGCTCCGCAAAACAGTCTGCTGCCAGTAGCAGGCGATACCATCACGCTGGGTAAGCCGGCCAGCGCCGCCACCTATGGCTGGGACAACGAATACGGCAGCAAAACGGTGGAAGTAGAGGCTTTTCGTGTCTCCCGGTATCTGGTGTCCAATGGTGAATACCTGGCGTTTGTGCAGGACGGCGGCTATCAGCGGCCCGAGCTCTGGACTGAAGAAGGCCGGCAATGGCTGAATTATACGCAAGCTGCCATGCCTCGCTTCTGGCTGCAGCGCCATGGCGAGTATTGGCAGCGTAATTTACTGGAAGAAATTCCGCTGCCACTGAACTGGCCGGCAGAGGTCAATTATCTGGAAGCCAAAGCGTTCTGTAACTGGAAAGCAGCGCAAACCGGTACTCACATTCGGCTGCCCACTGAAGCCGAATGGACAGTACTGAGAAACCGTATTGATACCGACCAGCCCCATTGGGAGCAGGCCCCGGGCAATATCAATCTGGAGCACTTTGCTTCTTCCTGTCCGGTAAACCGCTTTGAGCATGACGGTATTTATGACATTACCGGCAACATCTGGCAGTGGACCGAAACCCCCATCGATGGTTTTCCCGGCTTTGAGGTGCATCCGCTCTATGATGATTTCTCTACGCCTACCTTTGATAACCGGCATAACCTGTTCAAGGGTGGCTCCTGGATTTCTACCGGCAATGAAGCCACCCGTTACTCCCGCTATGCATTTCGCCGGCACTTTTTTCAGCATGCCGGCTTTCGCTATCTTGAATCCGACAACCCGGAGGTTCCTGTGGAGCCAGTAAACACGTATGAAACCGATGAGCTGGTCGCTCAGTATCTGGAATTCCACTACGGTGACAGCTACTTTGGTGTGCCCAACTATCCGCTGGCGTGCGTTAATGCGCTGCTGGAAAGGCTGCCTGAGCTGAACCGGGGCAAAGCCCTGGATCTGGGCTGCTCGGTAGGGCGGGCCACCTTTGAACTGGCCCGGCACTTTAAGCAAGTGGATGGTATCGACTTTTCTGCCCGCTTTATTCAGCATGGTTTTCAGCTTAAGGAAAGTGGCCAGACCCGTTTTGCTGTTCCGACCGAAGGCGAGCTGGTGGAGTTCAAGGAAGCCAGCCTGGCCGACATGGGTTACGCCGGGGTGGCGGAACGTATCGAGTTTGTGCAGGGCGATGCCCATAATCTCAAACCGCGCTTCAGCGGTTACGATCTTATCTTCTGCGGTAACCTGATTGACCGCCTCTATGATCCGGCCGGCTTCCTGGCGGCCATTCATCAGCGTCTGAATCAGGGCGGTTATCTGGTGCTTACCTCACCCTACACCTGGCTTGAGGAATACACTCCTAAAGAAAAATGGCTGGGCGGTATCAAGGTTAACGGTGAAAACTACAGTACTCTGGATGGTCTGAAAGCCACCCTGAATGACCGTTTTGAACTGGTGGGCCAGCAGGACATTCCCTTTGTTATTCGGGAAACCCGGCGCAAGCATCAGCATACGGTAGCCGAGATGACTCTCTGGCGGCTTAAGTAACTCACAGAGCCCGGCAGGTGCCGGGCTTTTTTTTACCCGGCTGAATATACCGCCTTGTCGTTTTCAGAATGAGTGTGTTACCTAATAAAAAAGCCGGTCTTGTGACCGGCTTTTTTCACTGCGGATTGTCATCCTTACCCGAAGGCTTACCCTTTCAATTGTTGGCGTTAGCCTGACGCAATTGAGCGTTATCGCTTTCGGTTTGCTCTTTGGCAGAGCCCTGGTTCATCTGGCGCTCAATTTCTTCACGCTCGCGGGCTTCGTCCTGCAGAGATTTCCTGGGCAGCAGCATGTTCAGAGTAAAGGCAACGGTGGCTGCAACAATAACAGGCGAGCCAATCAGCATGCGGGCAGTGTCACCCAGCTGGGCAATGGCTTCCGGCACAGCGTTAATCCCCATGGCCAGCGCCACCGACAGGGCCACAATGGTAATGTTGCGGGAAGACAGTTCGTCTTTCACCAGCAGCTGAATACCGGTCATGGTGATCATGCCAAATACGATAATGGTGGCACCACCCAGCACAGGATAGGGGATAGTGGTCATCACAGCACCGAACTTGGGCAGCAGACCGGCAATCACCAGAAACACAGCGGCAATGCCCAGCACATAGCGGCTGATCACCTTGGTCATGGCCACAATGCCTACGTTCTGGCTGAACGACGCGGTAGGCAGGGCACCAAAGATGGAGCCAACCAGAGTACAGAGGCCGTTACCCAGCAGGCCGCCGGACAGCTCTTTGTCTTTCAGCTCACGGTTCATGCCGCCCACAGTAGTGGCAGACAGGTCACCAATAGTCTGTACCGAGTTCACGATACAAATCACTACCATGGAAATCACCGCAGAGGCGTGAAACTCAATGCCCATGGAGAAAGGCGTGGGCACAATCACCCAGGGCGCTTCGTGCAGGCTGGTAAAGTCGACCATGCCAAACGCAAAGGACATCACATAACCCACGACAATACCCACAATAATGGCGGCCAGACGCAGATAGCCTTTACCGAACTGGGAACACAGCAGCACCACAGCCAGGGTAGTCAGACCAACCAGCCAGTTCATGCCGCTGCCAAAGCCGTCTGCGCTGGTGTTACCGCTGCCGGCCATGTATTTAATGGCAATATCATACAGGGACAGACCAATGACAAGCACAACAGTACCGGCCACAACAGGCGGGAACAGGTGGCGAATCTGCTTGATAAACAGGCCCACAACAATCATGGCAATACCGCCGGCAATCTGGGCACCCAGAATACCGGGAATGCCATAAACAGAACCAACAGCAATCAGGCTGGGCACATAGGCAAAACCTACGCCGAAGATGGTGGGCACACCGGCACCAAACCGTCCGACAGGATATAACTGAAGCAGGGTGGAAATGCCCGAAAATAACAGAGCGAGCTGCACCAGCATCATGGTTTCTTGGCCATTGGCCCCGGCGACACCAGCAACGATAAGCGGCGGCGTCACTGCGCCCATGATCATTGCCAGAATGTGCTGGAAGGAGAGCGGCAGTGCTTTACCGAAAGACGGCTTGCCGTAGTAATCGAATACCGATTTGCTTTGGCTGTGTTTCATTGCAATAAGTCCCTGAGGGTTGCTCAAGTTAAGTTGTTGTTAACTGCCGGCCTTGTTATCTGTCTGGTATGGCGGGCAGAACCACATCGCAGTGTTTTGGGCACTCTGTGAGGCTCAAAAATAACCAGTTTCAGGGTGGATTGACCCTGTGGTTAATCACAGGGATCAATGTATACATTTTTGTAAACACTAAATCAATTTTTTGTGCATATTTGATGCTTGATATGTGTGTTTGGTCGCGATTTATTGTACTGCAAAAGGTGGTTGAGGCCTTAGTAAATTCTGCGTTTTATGCCTGTTTTCTCCAGAATCTTCACTGAAATCTCTTCTACCGAGTGAAAGGTAGTGTCGATAAAAGGAATGGCTTCCATACGAAACAGACGTTCGACCTGATCCAGTTCGTAACGACATTGTTCAATGTCGGCATAACGGCTGTCGGCGCGCCGGCGCTGACGGATCTCCTGCAGACGACCGGCATCGATGGTAAGACCAAACAATTTATGGCGGTTGGCCTTGAGTGCCGCAGGCAGATTCATCCGGCTCATATCCTGATCAATAAAGGGGTAATTAGCCACACGAATGCCGAACTGCAGGGCCAGGTAGAGACTGGTAGGGGTTTTGCCGCAGCGGGAAACGCCTACCAGTATAATATCGGCTTCGTCATACTCTTTGGTGGTCACGCCGTCGTCGTTGTCCAGCGCATAGTTCACCGCATCAATGCGCAGATCATAAGTGTGTTTGTTACTGATGCTGTGAGCCTTGTGTGCCCGGGGCTCGGCTTTTACACCCAGTTGCTGTTCAATGGGAGCGACAAAGGTATTGAGAAAGTCGTAACACATGGCCTCGCTGTCAGTAATGATGTTACGCAGCACATCATCAATAATGGTATGAAACACCAGAGGGCGCTTGCCGCTTTGGTGAAAACTCGCGTTGATGCGATGACGTATCGCCCGTGCCTTGTCTTCATCCTCCACAAAAGGAATGGTGATTTGCTCAAAAGGCAGGGGAAACTGGCTCAGTACCGCATGACCGAATACTTCGGCTGTGATCGCCGTCCCATCAGAAACATAAAAAACCGTGTGCACAGGGCCTCCAGATCTCACTTTCGTGCATTGACGCGGGTAAGGCGTTTACCCGCTTTTCGAGGCCATTGTAGAATCAAAACCGTGTACAGGCCCATATCATTACAACAATACCAAGGGTCTGACCCTACACAGAAATCTGATGAGATACGGATATCCCAACCCTTTTTGTGGAGACGTGGCAGTGCAGGAATATGTGATCTGGTATGAGCAACTCGGTATGAACGACGTAGACCGGGTTGGCGGCAAGAACGCTTCTTTGGGTGAGATGATAAGCCAGCTGGCCGGTGCCGGTGTATCCGTGCCCGGTGGCTTTGCGACCACCGCCTTTGCCTTTAACGAATTTCTTGAACAGAGCGGCCTGAACGACAGGATTCATGACCTGCTCGACAAACTTGATGTAGATAACATCGCCGCCCTGGGTGACGCCGGCAAGTCTATTCGCCAGTGGGTGATTGACACGCCGTTCCAGCCCGAGCTGGAAAACGCCATCCGCGATGCCTATGCGGAGCTGTGTGGCAAAGCTGGTGACGCTGCCTCCTTTGCGGTGCGTTCTTCTGCCACCGCCGAAGACATGCCCGATGCTTCTTTCGCGGGTCAGCAGGAAACCTTCCTCAACGTCCGCGGTCTGGACGCGGTGATGGAAGCCATCAAGCATGTGTTCGCCTCTCTGTTTAACGACAGGGCCATTTCTTACCGTGTGCACCAGGGTTACGACCACAAGGGTGTGGCGTTGTCGGCGGGCATTCAGCGCATGGTGCGTTCCGACATTGCCGCCTCTGGCGTCATGTTTACTCTGGATACCGAGTCCGGTTTTGATCAGGTGGTGTTTGTAACTTCCGCCTGGGGCCTGGGTGAAATGGTGGTGCAGGGTGCGGTGAACCCGGACGAGTTCTACGTGCACAAGCCAACACTCACGGCCGGCCGCCCCGCGGTGGTGCGCAAGACGCTTGGCTCCAAGCTGCAGAAAATGATCTACGCCGGCGGTGCCGAACTTGGCAAACAGGTGGATATCAAGGAAACCAGCCGGGAAGAGCGTCGTCAGTTCTCCCTCACCAATGACGAGGTGATGGAGCTGGCCAAGCAGGCCATGATCATCGAAAAGCACTACCAGCGTCCGATGGACATTGAGTGGGCAAAAGATGGTGCAGACGGCAAGCTTTATATCGTACAGGCTCGTCCGGAAACGGTACGCAGCCGTCAGGATGCCAATGTGCTGGAGCGTTTCGCGCTCAGCCAGCAGGGTGACGTGATTGCCGAAGGCCGCGCCATCGGTCATAAAATTGGTGCCGGTACTGCCAAGGTGATTGAGTCCATTGAGCAGATGGACGATATCAAGGCCGGTGATGTGCTGGTGACCGACATGACTGACCCCGACTGGGAGCCGATCATGAAACGGGCCGCTGCCATCGTCACCAACCGGGGCGGCCGCACTTGCCACGCCGCCATCATTGCCCGTGAGCTCGGCATACCCGCCGTGGTGGGCTGTGGCAACGCCACCGAGCTGGTACAGGACGGCCAGCAGGTCACTGTATCCTGTGCCGAAGGCGATACCGGCTTTATTTATAACGGCAAGCTGGAGTTCAGCGTCAATACCTCGGAAGTGGGCTCCATGCCTGCCTCGCCGGTGAAGGTGATGATGAACGTGGGCAACCCCGACCGGGCCTTTGACTTTGCTCAGCTGCCCAATGCCGGTGTGGGTCTGGCGCGGCTGGAATTTATCATCAACCGCATGATTGGCGTGCATCCCAAGGCGCTGCTGAACTATGACAGTGAAAGCCCCGAGCTCAAGCTCAAAATCGACGAGATCATCGCCGGCTACGACAGCCCGCGGGAATTCTTCGTGGCCAAGCTGACCGAGGGCATCGCCACCCTGGCATCTGCCTTCTGGCCGGAGCGGGTGATAGTGCGCATGTCCGACTTCAAGTCGAACGAATACGCCAACCTGCTGGGCGGTGACGCCTACGAACCGGACGAAGAAAACCCCATGCTGGGCTTCCGTGGCGCGTCCCGTTATATCTCCGACGATTTCCGTGACTGCTTTGCCATGGAATGCGAAGCGATGAAGCGGGTGCGTGAAGACATGGGCCTGACCAACGTTGAGATCATGATTCCCTTCGTGCGCACCCTGAATGAAGCGGCGTCGGTCATCGATATTCTTGGCGAGAACGGCCTCAAGCGCGGTGAAAACGGTCTCAAGGTCATCATGATGTGCGAGCTGCCGTCCAACGCATTGCTGGCCGACCAGTTCCTCAATTACTTTGACGGCTTCTCCATCGGCTCCAACGACATGACCCAGCTCACATTGGGCTTGGATCGGGACTCCGGACTGGTAGCGGGCTCCTTTGACGAGCGTGACGAGGCGGTCAAGGCGCTGCTGGCCATGGCCATTCAGGCTGCCCGCAAGGCCGGCAAGTATGTGGGCATCTGCGGTCAGGGGCCGTCGGATCACGCCGACTTCGCCGCCTGGCTGGTGGAGCAGGGCATCGACTCCGTGTCCCTCAACCCGGATACCGTGATCGACACCTGGCTGTATCTGGCGGAGCACGTTAAGCACTGATCTCTGTCTGGTGAATATCAAGGGCGCTTCGGCGCCCTTTTTTAGTGTGTAGTGCACCAGGGAATAGGGATTAGGGACTTGGGATTAGAGGGGGAGCGCATCATTGCCAGTCCCCAGACTTGCGCTCACCGCCCACGGCGTTAAAATGCCCATCGCTTTTTACCCGGTCGCAGCCTACCCGGACAAAACAAGGACACAATCTATGAAAGCACTGCTGATCTGCTCCGGCGGATTTGACTCCGTCACGCTTGCCTGGCGTCTGGCGGCGAACAATGCCCTCGGCGCTCTGCTGACCTTTGACTACGGTCAGCGCCACAAAAAAGAAATCGACGCCGCGCGGCTGTGTGCCGAGCGCCTCAATGTACCTCATCTGGTAATGGACATCGGCCATATCGGCCGCCAGCTTTCCGGCTCGGCACTGACCGACGACATAGACGTGCCCCACGGCCACTACAGCGAAGAAAACATGAAGGTGACAGTGGTGCCCAACCGCAATGCCATCATGCTGACCATTGCGTTTGGCGTGGCCGCTGCCCGTGGCCTCGATACGGTGGCACTGGCGGTGCATGGCGGTGATCATTTTATCTATCCCGACTGCCGCCCCGACTTTATTCGTCTGTTTGCCGAGATGCAGGCACAAGCCCTCGACGGCGTGGCCGAGGTGGCGCTGCTGGCCCCTTACGTCAACACCGACAAGACCGACATTGCCCGGGATGCGGCCCGCTTCAGAGTGCCGGTGGCCGATACCTGGTCCTGCTATGAAGGCGGCGAGCAGCACTGCGGCCGCTGTGGTACCTGTGTGGAGCGTATTGAGGCCATGGCTCTGGCTGGTCTGAAAGATCCCACCTCTTATCAGGACACGGAGTTCTGGCAGCAGGCAGTGGCGAGGGCGAAATAATGTATACCATCAAAAAAGAGTTTCATTTTTCCGCCTCGCACCAGTTGAAACAAATGCCCGACTGGCATCCCTGCGCCCGGCTGCACGGCCATAACTATGTGGTGGTGATCGAGCTGCAAAGTGAGCATCTCGATCAGTACGGCTTTGTGCGCGACTACCTTGAACTCAAGGCGTTCAAGGATTACATCGACGACCAGTTTGACCATCGTCACCTCAACGAGGTGCTGGGGGACGAGTGCACCACTGCCGAGCGGCTGGCCCGCCACCTCTATGACTGGGCGCGGGCACGCTGGCCCGAGGTGAGTGCCGTGGCGGTATCGGAAACCCCAAAAACCTGGGCGGAGTTCCGGCCATGATCGCCATCAGCGAAATTTTTGGTCCCACCATTCAGGGGGAAGGAGCGCTCACCGGTGTGCCCACCGTGTTTGTGCGCACCGGCGGTTGTGACTTTCGTTGCAGCTGGTGCGATACCCTCTATGCGGTCGAGCCCCGTTTCAAGGCCGACTGGACCCCCACGAGCGCCAGGGCGGTGCTGGCCGAGGTGGAGCGCCTGAGCGGCGGCCGGCCACTGCTGGTAACGCTCTCCGGCGGTAATCCGGCGCTGCAACCGCTGGGGGAGCTGCTGGATCTTGGCCATGCACGGGGCTACACCTTTGCCATTGAAACTCAGGGCAGCAAGGTGCAGGACTGGTTTGCCCAGCTCGATCACCTGACCTTAAGCCCCAAGCCGCCGTCGGCGGGCATGGCCTTCAGCCAAAGCCGGTTTGATGCCTGTCTGGCCGCCGCCGGGGTGAATACGCAAGTCACCCTCAAACTGGTGATTGCCGACGAAGCCGATTATCAGTGGGCCCGTGAATTTGCCGCCCGCTATCCGCAACTGCCGCTCACCCTGCAGCCCTGCAACCCGGTGCCCGCCACCCCCGACGAGCCGGAGCGGGAAACCGATCTTGAGGCGCTGAATGCTCGCCTGCGCTGGCTGGTGGACAGAGTCACCGCCGATGGCTGGTTCAACGCCCGGGTGCTGCCCCAGCTGCATGTGATTATCTGGAACAACGAGCGGGGCGTGTAAGCCGATAAATCCATTGCCTGTTTGAATCCTCTTGCATATTATGGACGTCTAAACGTCCGTTATGTGATTCCGTTTCAAAGGAGTGCTTATGTCCCGTCTTTCCCTCGCTCTGCCTTTACTAGCGCTGTGCTCTTTTCCGCTGCTGGCGGTGGATGAGGCCAAACAGGAAATTGTGATTGGTACCACAGTCGGCGACTTTGCCGACATGGTCACCGAGTCGATCAAGCCCCAGCTTGAAGCGCAGGGCTACACAGTGACACTGGTGGAGTTTACCGATTATGTGATGCCCAATCTGGCCCTGGCGGAAGGTTCACTGGATGTAAACTGTTTTCAGCACAAGCCTTATCTGGATACTTTCAGCCAAAGCCGCGGCCTGGCGCTGAGCCCCATCACCCAGGTACCCACCGGCCCCATGGGGCTCTATGCCGGTAAGGCGGATTCGCTTGAACAGGTAAAGCCGGGCAGCACGGTTGCCATTCCCAATGATCCCACCAATCAGGCCCGGGCCCTGCTGATGCTGGAAGACATGGGCTGGATTACCCTTAAAAAGGACATAGATCCACTCAAGGCCAGCGAGTTTGATGTGGCGGAGAATCCCAAAGGCATTCGACTGGTGATGCTGGAAGCCGCCCAGCTGCCGCGCTCACGGCAGGACGTGGATTTTGCGGTGATTAACGGCAATTATGCCGCATCCAGTGGTATTCCCTTCAGCGACGGGTTGTTTCTGGAGCGCAGTTACGACTTTATCAACTGGGTGGTGGTGCGTGCCGAAGACAAAGAGCAACCCTTTGTGCAGGATGTGATCGCCGCCTATAACAGTGAGGCGTTTAAAGAGTACGCCAGCAAGCAGTTTGAAGGTTACAAGTACCCTGAGTCCTGGCATGAGTGATCCCCGGGAATACCATATCGATCTGGATGGCCGCCGGCTGGCGGTGGTGGAGTGGGGGGATCCGCAAGGGACACCTCTGGTAGCGCTGCACGGCTGGCTCGATAACGCCGCCAGCTTTACCCTGCTGGCGCAGCGGTTGCCCGACGTCCGTTTGATTGCCCCCGATCTGGCCGGCCACGGCCGCTCCGATCACCGCGCTCCCGGCCAGCCCTATTACATCTGGGATAATGTGGCCGATGTGCTGGCCTTGCTGGATGCACTTGAACTTCAGCAAGTGGCGCTGCTCGGCCACTCCATGGGGGCCAGTATCGCTACCCTGCTGGCAGGGGCTTTTCCTGAACGGATCAGCCAGCTGATGCTGCTCGACGGCCTGGCCCCGCGCACCTACGCCGCCGATACTCTGCCGGAGCAAATGGCGGCGGCACTGAAAAAAGGCAAGCGCATTCGCCGGCGTGGCTGGCGGCCTTACTCAAGCTTTAATGATGCGCTGCAGGCTCGCATGAGTGGCCGTTACCCGGTCAGCCGTGAAGCCGCAAACTGGCTGCTGGCCCGCAGCCTTGAACAAACCTCGGACGGCTGGTGCTGGCGTCACGACATTGCCCTGAGCCAGCCCTCTGTGGTGCGTTTGTGTAACGAACAGATAGCGGCATTTTTGCAGCGGCTAAGCATGCCGGTGCTGCTGATGATGGCCGAACGGGGTGATGAAATTGACGGCGTGCAGCCACTGCTTGAGCGGGTGTCCGAGTTGACTTATCGAGTGCTCGACGGCGGCCATCATATGCATCTGGAAGACGCACCGGCGGCGCGCATTGCCGGGCTTATCAGGGAAAGGTTGTAACAGATTAAGTTGGGACTCGTCCCAACCTACCGACCCGACAACTCCGACGTTGCTCGAAGCAGCAGTGGGGATTGCCGTAGCCGACCGTCAAATGCCATGGATGGCATTTGCCGAGCGTTACATGGAGGTACTTGAAGCGTGTCGGCGGAGTATAACCGCGCTGCTGATTCGTGAACTCCTTTATTACAGACAATGGAGGTGTAGCCTTACAACGGCAGGGTATCCTGCGGCGGAGTGGTCTGTTGTTCGAGCTCCAGCTCCAGCTGTTTCTTGCGGGCGGCGGTCAGCACCCGGCGCTTGCGATCCTGGCATAACCGAATCACCTCCCGGCGCTGGGCGGAGGTGAATGTCAGCCAGTTAAAGCGCTCGTCCCGGCTGCGAAAACAGCCCTTGCAGTAGCCCCGGTTGTTAACCTCACAGACGCCGGTGCAGGGGCTGGGGACATCAAAAAACTCCAGTTGCTCCATAAAGCCGCCTCCTTTCCATTGCTTTCAATGGAGCATATTCTGCTTACATTTACAACAGATCCCGCAGCCGGTACCAGGTCATGGCCAGCACCAGTGCCGGCGTGCGCAGCAGCCGGCCGCCGGGAAAGTCGTGATGGGGAATGCGGGAAAACAAATCAAAGCGCTCGGCGCTGCCGGCAATGGCGTCGGCCATCAGGCTGCCGGCCATGCCGGTCAGGGCAATGCCGTGGCCGGAGAACCCCTGGGCAAAATACACATTGCCGTTGAGCCGGCCGAAGTGGGGGGCCCGGTTCATGGTGATGCCCACATAGCCGCCCCAGGTGTACGCTTGTTTAACGCCTTTCAGCTGCGGAAACACATGGCGCAGCCGCTTGCCCATGGAGTCTGCCAGGTTGACCGGATCCAGCCCGGAGTAACTGACCCGGCCACCGAACAGCAGGCGGTGATCAGCACTCAGACGAAAATAGTCGAGCACAAAGTTGATATCGGCCACTGCCATGTTGTTGGCAATTAATTGCCTGGCCCGCTCCTCTCCCAGCGGCTCGGTAGCGGTAATATAGGTGCCCACCGGCATGATCTTGCGCTCAATATCCGGCGCTATGCCCTCCAGATAGGCGTTACCGCACAGCAACAGATGGCGGCAGCGCACCACGCCATGAGGGGTGTGTACCACAGGGTGCTCGCCCTGCTCAATGCGGGTGGCGGGGGTGTATTCAAAAAACTGCGCGCCGGCCTCGGCAGCGGCTTGTGCCAGTCCAAGGGTGTAGTTGAGCGGATGCACATGACCGCTGGCGCTGTCATACAGGCCACCAAGATAAGCTTCAGTGCTCATTTGCCCGCGCACCTGCTCTTTGCTCCACATCTCCAGCGAGTCGTAGCCATAATCCTGGCGCAGGCTGTTGGCCCAGCTTTCCAGCTCTTTCATATGCCGGGGTTTTACCGCCGCATGCAGGTGGCCGTTGGCCAGGTCACAGTGAATATTGTGTTTATCAATGCGTTGGCGCATTTGGGTGAGGGCCTCAATGGAGATGTCCCATAATTGCCGGCCGACGGTGTCTCCCACCAGCTTTTTAAGGGTGTGCTGCTCACAGGCATAGCCAAAAATCATCTGGCCGCCGCTGCGTCCGGAGGCACCCCAGCCCACTTTATGGCTGTCCAGCACGGCGACCTTATAACCTCGTTCTGCCAGATTAAGTGCGGCACTGCAGCCGGTAATTCCGGCCCCCACAATACATACATCCACCTCCAGGTTGTCATGCAGGGCAGGGTGATCGAGTACCGAGTGGGCAGATGCGGCGTAATAGGAATCGGCGTGAGACTGCATAAAGGCTCCTGACTCTTACACTAGGTGTTGATACCACTGATATTCCAGCGGCGTGACATGCTGATCGAATTCGGCCAGTTCAAAACGCTTGTTGATAAGATAAGCGCGATGAAATTCCTTGCCCAGATATTGCGACAGCCGGTGCGACTGGGCAAAACGGTCCAGTGCGCTTTGCCAGCGGTAGGGCAGCAGTGCCAGATCCAGCTTGTTGGCATCACCCTGAATGGGGGCGGGCGGATGCAGTTGCTCGCTGATGCCGTGATCTACGGCGGCAAGAATGGCCGCCACCACCAGATAGGGGTTGGCATCGGCACCGGCGACGCGGTGCTCCAGCCGGGTATTGGCCGGATCACCGGACGGAATGCGCACCGCCACAGTGCGGTTGTCAAAGCCCCAGCTGGCGTGCAGGGGCACAAACATATGGGGCTGCAACCGGCGAAAGGAGTTGGCGTTGGGGGCAAACAGCGCCATCGACTCCGGCAGCATGCTGAGGGTGCCGGCAATGGCCTGACGCAACAGCTCATGATCCTCGGCAAACACATTATTGCCGTCATCATCCAGCAAGCTCACATGAATATGCATGCCCGAGCCGGCCTGGCCGTTGTAAGGTTTTGCCATAAAGGTAGCGTACATGCCCTGCTTGATGGCAATGGCCTTGATCGCCCGCTTGAGCAGAATGGCCTGATCGCAGGCGGCCACTGCATCGTGCTGGTGAGTCAAGTTAATTTCAAACTGCCCCGGTGCATATTCGGCCACGGCATTGTCGGCGGGAATACCCTGCAGTTTGCACACCTCGGCCACCTGAATAAGAAAGTCTTCCCAGCTGTCGAGATCGTCCAGGGAATAGACCTGAGTGTCGTGCATGCGCTCGTCTGTGCCCGGCAAAATGGGCGGCTGAGGCAGGCCGTCGGCCCCTTCCTTCTGATCCACCAGATAGAACTCCAACTCTACCGCCACGCAGGGGTGCAGGCCCTTTTCTTTCAGCCGCTCCAGCACGCCCTGCAGCACATGGCGGGGATCGGCAAAAAACGGGCTGCCGTCCGTGTCTTCCATGGTCATTAAAATCTGCCCGGACGGAATTTTGTGCCAGGGCACGGGGGCCAGGGTGTGAGGCAGCAGCCGGCATACCCGATCACTGTCCCCTTGCGCCAGGCCCATACCGGTTTCTTCCACTGTCTGGCCGGTAATGTCGAGGGCAAACACGGAAGCGGGCAGGCTGATGCCCTGCTCCAGCGCCTTTTCAAAGGCGCTGGTCTGAATGCGTTTGCCGCGAATAACGCCATTGATATCACACAGCATCAGATCCACAGACTGATAATCAGCCCAGGATGAGGCGAGCTGGCCGGTGCGGGACCGGTAACGGGATTTGGTCATGAGTTTATCCTTAAACAGTCAAACCATGTTTACTATCCATAAAACGTTGTTAAATTGTAAAGGTTAAAAATTTACATTAGAGTAACATTAGTTTTTTATTAACGATACGCTATGTCTATGTCTAGCATACTTTTACACCGATATGGACTATGCTGACCAGTGTGTTTTTCATCCAGAGCCTGAATTATGAGTGTTCAAGATCCTGAAAATCGCGATATGGAATGGCTGCGCCAGTGGATGCAGCAGCATGCCATTACCGAAGTGGAATGCCTGCTGCCCGACTTTACCGGTAATGCCCGGGGCAAAATACTGCCCGCCAGCAAGTTTCTGAAAGAAGGCGGTATGCGCCTGCCCGACAATATTTTTCTGCAAACCGTGAATGGCGACTGGCCCGATGATGAAAACATCGACTGGACCGAGCGCGACATGGAGCTGCATGCCGACATCAATACGCCCCGTCTGGTGCCCTGGGCCAGCGAACCCACCGCACAGGTGATCCACGACTGTTTCGATGCCGACGGTAATCCGGTGGAAATTGCGCCGCGCAGTGTGCTGCGCCGGGTACTCAAGCTTTACGAGCAGGAAGGCTGGCGGCCGGTAGTGGCTCCCGAGCTTGAATTTTTTCTGGTGAAGAAAAACGAAGACTGGGACTACCCGCTGGAGCCCCCCATTGGCCGCAATGGCCGGCCCGAGACCGCGCGTCAGTCGTTCAGCATTGATGCGGTTAACGAGTTTGACCCCATCTTTGAGGAAATGTACGACTTCTGCGAGGCGCAGGAGCTGGAAGTGGATACCCTGATCCACGAATCCGGGGCGGCGCAGATGGAGGTGAACTTTATTCATGGCGATGCCATGGAGCTGGCCGATCAGGTGTTTCTGTTCAAGCGCACCATGCGCGAGGCGGCCATGCGCCACAATGTGTACGCCACCTTTATGGCCAAGCCGATGAAAAACGAACCCGGCAGCGCCATGCACATTCATCAGAGCCTGGTAGATGCAGAAGGTAACAATCTGTTTGCTAACCCGGACGGCAGTCACAGTGAGCTGTTTCTCCATTATATAGGTGGCATGCAGCGCTTTATTCCCGGAGCGGTGGCGCTGTTTGCGCCCAATGTTAACTCCTACCGCCGGCTGGCTTTTGGTGACTCAGCTCCGCGCAATATGGCCTGGGGAGAAGACAACCGCACTGTGGGGCTGCGGGTACCGCGTTCGGGCCTGGCTGACCGGCGTATTGAAAACCGCTTTGCCGGTGCCGATGCTAACCCTTATCTGGCGCTCGCAGCCAGCCTGGCCTGCGGTTACCTCGGCATGAAACAGCGCATTGCTCCTACGGAAGAAGTGGTGGGCAGCGCCTACGACATGCCCTTTGGCCTGGCTCGCAACCTCGAAGAAGCCCTGCTGGAGCTGGAGCAGTGCGAGCAGCTGCGGGACATATTGGGGGATCGCTTTGTACGGGCCTTTATCGCGGTCAAGCGCAAGGAATATGAAGCTTTCTTTACGGTGATCAGCGCCTGGGAACGGGAGTTTCTGCTGCTGAACGTATAACTGCTGACAGGAGTCAATCATGCCGGAGTTGAATCAAGTATCGTGGCAACAGCTGGATGCGTCTCATCATCTGCATCCTTTCACTGACAGCCGGGCGCTGCAGCAAAAGGGGGCCCGGGTGATTGAGCGGGGTGAGGGGGTGTATTTGTGGGACAGCCAGGGCCAGCGCATTCTTGACGGCATGGCCGGGCTTTGGTGTGTGAATCTGGGCTATGGCCGTCAGGAGCTGATAGAGGCGGCGCATCAGCAGTTACAGCAGCTGCCTTATTACAATCTGTTTTTTCAGACCACCCATCCGCCGGCGGCCAGGCTTGCCGCCACCCTGGCGGGTATTTTGCCCGGGAATATGCAGCATGTGTTTTTTACCGGCTCCGGCTCCGAGTGTAACGACACTGTCGTGCGCATGGTGCGACATTTCTGGGCACAGCAGGGCCAGCCGAAGCGGCAGGTGATTATCAGCCGCAAAAATGCCTATCACGGCTCCACGCTTGCCGGGGCCTCTCTTGGCGGTATGAAGCCCATGCATGCACAGGGCGGTCTGCCGCTGCCGGACATGGTGCATATTGATCAGCCCTATTATTTTGCCGAAGGGCAGGGAATGACGCCCCATGAATTTGGTCTGGAGCGGGCCGGGCAGCTGGAGCAGAAAATTCTGGAGCTTGGGCCCGAGCGGATAGCCGCTTTTATCGGCGAGCCCATTCAGGGGGCCGGCGGCGTCATTATTCCTCCCGCCAGTTACTGGCCGGAAATACAGCGCATCTGTAAAAAGTACGACATTCTGCTGGTGGTGGATGAAGTGATCTGCGGCTTTGGCCGCACCGGCCACTGGTTTGCCAGCGAATACTATGGCCTGGAGCCTGACTTGCTGTGCATGGCCAAGGGCATTACCTCCGGCTACATTCCCCTGGGTGCGGTGGCGGTGGGTGAGCGGGTGGCACACACCCTGATTGCCGGTGGAGAATTCTTTCACGGCTACACTTACTCAGGCCACCCGGTGGCCTGTGCCGTGGCCCAGGCCAATATCGAAGTGATGCAGCAAGAGCACATTATTGAGCGGGTGCATGATGATATTGGCCCTTACCTGCAACAGCGCTGGGCCAGTCTGGCCAGCCATCCTCTGGTAGGGGAGACCCGTGGTCTGGGGCTGGTAGCCGCGCTGGAACTGGTGGCCGACAAAGCCACGCAAGCCCGCTACTCAGAGAGCGCCGGTGCCGGCATGATTTGCCGGGAGCACAGCCTGGAGATGGGGCTGGTGATGCGCGCCGTGGGCGACACCATGATTATTTCACCGCCGCTGGTGATCACTCATCAGCAGGTAGACGAGCTGATAGACAAGGCACGCCAAACGCTGGATTTGACCCTTTCTACGCTGAACAACCGACAAGGAAAGCACCATGACTAAATCTCCCGTTTTTAAAACCGGACTGCTGGCCGCCGGTGTGGCACTGGCGCTGAATGTACAGGCGCAGGAGCCGGCTCAGGTCAACTTTTATAACTGGTCTGATTATATCGCCGAAGACACCCTGGCCAACTTCACCAAAGAAACCGGCATTGAGGTCACCTACGATGTATTTGACTCCAACGAAGTGCTGGAAGCCAAGCTGCTGGCGGGCAATACCGGTTTTGATGTGGTCGTGCCCACCGGTGACTTTATGGGCCGGCAAATTCAGGCCGGGGCTTTTTTACCGCTGAACAAGCAAAAACTGCCCAATTACGACAACCTGGATCCGCGCATCATGGCGTTGCTGCAGGAGAAAGATCCCGGCAACCAGTTTGGCATTCCCTATTTATGGGGCACCACCGGCATAGGTTATAACGTCGACAAGGTGAAAGAGGCGTTAGGCGAGGATGCGCCGGTCGACTCCTGGGAGCTGGTACTGAACCCGGACAACCTGGAAAAGCTGGCTGGTTGTGGCGTGGCTTTTCTGGATGCGCCCACCGAAATTTTCGCCGCGGCGCTCAACTATAAAGGGCTGGATCCGAACAGCACCAATGCCGCCGACTACAATGGTCCGGCTACCGATCTGATGATGCAGCTGCGCCCCCACATTACCTATTTCCATTCCTCCAAATACATTAACGATCTGGCCAACGGTGACATCTGCGTGGCCGTGGGCTGGTCCGGCGACATACTGCAGGCCAGAGACAGAGCCGATGAAGCAGACAGAGGCGTCAAGGTGGCCTATCGCATTCCAAAGGAAGGAGCGCTGATGTGGGTGGATATGCTGACCATTCCCAAGGATGCCAAACACCCCGACAATGCTCATGCACTGATTAACTACCTGCTCAAGCCCGAGGTGATAGGGGAAGTCTCCAACTATGTGGCTTACGCCAACCCCAATAAAAACGCCAATGAGTTTGTGGATGCCGACATTCTTAACGATCCGGGCATTTATCCCAGCCAGGAAGTGGCCGACAAGCTTTACACCGCCAAACTGTTGCCGCAAAAAGTAAACCGGGTGATCACCCGCGCCTGGACCCGGGTAAAAACTGGCAGGTAAACAAGCTTCGGAGCCACACCGAAGCACCGGCAGGGCTACCTCCTTCGACACGCTGCAAGTACATCCATGTAGCGCTCGTCAAATGCCATCCCTGGCATTTGACGGTCGAATCCGGTAATCCCTGCCGTTGCTCCGGAGCTTCAATGTTTTTGCAGGTCAGCTAACGTTAAGCAAGCAATACGGAGACAAGCATGCCAGAGCAGGAACAAGCCATTAGTGCGGTCACGGCACCGTTTTTAAATATTCGCGGCGTCAGCAAGTTATATGATGGTCAGCCGGCGGTGGACGACGTCAGCCTGGAAGTGCAGCGGGGGGAAATTTTTGCCCTGCTGGGAGCCTCGGGTTGTGGCAAGTCCACTTTGCTGCGCATGCTGGCCGGGTTTGAACCGCCGAGCAAGGGAGAAATTTTTCTCGACGGCGTCGATATTGCCGATGTGCCTCCCTACGACAGACCCATCAATATGATGTTTCAGTCTTACGCGCTTTTTCCCCATATGACGGTGGAAGCCAACATCGCCTTTGGGCTGAAACAGGACAAGCTGCCCAAGAACGAGATTGCTGAGCGAGTGGCAGAAATGCTCAAACTGGTGCACATGGAAGACTATGCCCGCCGCAAGCCCCATCAGCTGTCCGGCGGTCAGCGTCAGCGGGTGGCGCTGGCGCGCAGTCTGGCCAAACGCCCCAAGCTACTGCTGCTTGACGAGCCCATGGGCGCGCTCGACAAAAAGCTCAGGGAAGAAATGCAGCTGGAGCTGGTGAACATTATCGAGAAAGTGGGCGTGACCTGTGTGATGGTGACCCACGATCAGGAAGAGGCCATGACCATGGCCGGACGTATAGCCATTATGAACAAGGGCCGGCTGGTGCAGGTAGGCGAGCCGCTGGATGTATATGAATACCCCAACTGCCGCTTCAGTGCCGAGTTTATCGGCTCGGTAAACGTGTTTGACGGTGTGCTGGAAAGTAACGAAGCCGACAGTGCACTGATTCGCTGCCCTGATGTAAAGCGCCCGTTGCAAATCAACCATGGTGTGTCTATTGGTGAGGGCCTGCCCATCATGATAGCGGTGCGGCCGGAAAAAATGCACCTGAGCTTTACCGAGCCGGAGCAGGAATATAATCGTCTGCGGGGTGTGGTGGATGAAATTGCCTATCTGGGTGATGTCTCCATTTATCATGTGCGGCTGCCATCCGGTAAGCGCATTTTGGCCACCCTGCCCAATATTGACCGGCACCGGCAGAATAATCCTACCTGGGGTGACAATGTGTTTCTGCGCTGGAATGCGGACAGCTGTGCCGTGCTCATGACCTGAGGAGGCCGATACATGAAAACGTTGAAAATCGCCACTGGTCAGCGGCTGGTGATAGCGCTGCCTTACACCTGGCTGCTGCTGTTTTTTCTGGTGCCTTTTCTGATTGTATTTAAAATCAGTCTGTCGCAAGCGGCGCTGTCCATTCCGCCCTACAGCGAGGTACTGAGCTTTGCCGATGAGCAGCTGCAGATTATTCTTAATTTTGGCAATTATCTGTTTCTGCTGAGCGACAGCTTATATATACAGTCTTACCTGCAATCTCTGAAAGTCGCGGCTGTTTCCACATTATTATGTCTGCTGATTGGCTTTCCCATGGCCTGGGCCATTGTTCACTCCAAACCCTCTACCCGCAATGTGCTGCTGATGCTGGTGATATTGCCGTCCTGGACGTCGTTTCTGATCCGCGTTTATGCCTGGATGGGCATACTGGGTAATACCGGCTTTCTTAATAATGCGCTGCTGTGGCTGGGAGCCATTGACGAGCCGCTGCAAATTCTCAACACCAACACCGCCGTTTATATCGGCATTGTGTATGCCTATCTGCCTTTTATGATATTGCCGCTTTATACCGCCTTGATGCGGCTGGACTACTCCCTGGTGGAAGCCGCCGCCGATCTTGGCGCCCGGCCCATGACAACCCTGTTTACGGTGATAGTACCGCTGGTGAAAGGCGGCATTATTGCCGGTGCCATGCTGGTGTTTATTCCGGCGGTGGGGGAGTTTGTGATTCCTGAACTGCTTGGCGGCCCTGATACCCTGTTGATTGGCCGAGTGCTGTGGCAGGAATTCTTTAATAACCGGGACTGGCCGGTAGCCGCGGCGGTGGCCAGTGTGATGCTGTTGCTGCTGATGGTGCCCATAATGTGGTTCCACCGCATTCAACGCCGCGAAATGGAGGGCTGAGCCATGAATATGATTCCTGTCAGCCGCTCTCGTTTGCGGCCTCTGATCCTCTGGCTGGGCTTTGGGTTTTTGTATGCGCCCATGCTGTTGCTGATCATCTACTCCTTTAACAGCTCCCGGCTGGTCACCGTATGGGCGGGCTGGTCCGCCAGATGGTACGGCGAGCTGCTGGCCGACGACATGATGATGCAGGCGGTGGGCTTAAGTCTGACCATTGCCTTTTTTGCCGCCAGTGCGGCCGTGGTACTGGGCACGGTGGCGGGGTTTGTGCTCACCCGCATCGGCCGCTTTCGTGGTGAGGGCGGATTTGCTTTTATGATCACGGCCCCGCTGGTCATGCCTGAGGTGATCACCGGTCTGTCCTTGCTGCTGTTGTTTGTGGCCATGGGGGATCTGGTGGGCTGGCCGGCCCAGCGCGGTATGAGCACCATCTGGATTGCCCATGTGACCTTCTGTACCGCCTATGTGGCGGTGGTGGTCAGCTCCCGTCTGCGTGAGCTGGACCGCTCGCTGGAAGAGGCCGCCATGGATCTGGGCGCGCGGCCGCTCAAGGTATTTTTTGTGATCACCCTGCCCATTATTGCGCCGGCCATTGTTGCCGGCTGGCTGCTGGCATTTACCCTGTCGCTGGACGATCTGGTGATCGCCAGCTTTGTGTCCGGACCCAATGCCACTACCTTGCCCATGGTGGTGTTTTCCAGTGTACGGCTGGGAGTCAGCCCCAAGATCAACGCCCTGGCCACTATTATCATCGTGATAGTGTCGCTGGTGACCTTTATCGGCTGGTGGCTGATGGCCCGGGCCGAAAAGCGCCGGGCACAGGAAGCGGCCGCTGCCCGGACCGGCTGAGGAGGTTGCCATGGATTTACCCGAGCGACTGAAATGGCTGCGCATCCGGCATGGCCTGACCCAGCGGGAGCTGGCCAAGCGGGCCGGTGTGAGTAACAGCCTGATCTCGCAAATAGAGCAGGCGGCGGTAAATCCGTCGGTGGCGACGTTAAAAAAAGTGCTGGATGGCTTTCCCATCTCCATGGGGGCGTTTTTCAGTCTGGAGCATAACGCCGGCAGGCCCGTTTTTTTTCGCGCCGATGAACTGGTGAAGCTGGGCAGTAATGGCGTCACCATGTGGCTGCTGGGGCCACCGGGCAGTGATCGCAAGCTGGCGCTGCTGCGGGAGCATTATCCGCCCGGTGCCGATACCGGCCCGGAAATGCTCAGTAATGACGCGGAAGAAGCCGGCCTGGTGCTCAGTGGTGAGATTGAAATTACCGTGGGGGAGGAATGCCGCTTGCTTAAGGCCGGTGACGGCTATTACTTTGATACTCATCAGCCACACCGCTTTCGCAACCCGGGTACTCAGGCCTGCGAGCTGATCTCCGCTGCCACACCGCCCACCTTTTAGTTACATGGTCTGGGGCTGGCTGGCAGAAACAATATGCAGCTCCTTGTCGCCAATATTCACGAAACGGTGAGGCTCTGTGCTGTCGAAGTAGTAGCCGTCGCCCGGGCCCAGTTCAAAACGGCGTTCGCCTACTACCAGTAACAGTCTGCCCTCAATCACCACACCGCACTCCTGGCCCGGGTGGCTGATCATGTCCGGGCCGGTATCGGCACCAATGGGCATGGTTTCTCGCAGCAGAGTAATATGCCGGCCCGGAAAACGGCTGCCAATCAGCCGGTAGCTGATATTACCGGTACCGCGCTCGGGCTGATCTTCAGCCCGGTACACCACAGGTTTAATGGCATCAGCGGCTTCTTCCTCGGCAAAAAAGTCCGCCAGTGTCATGGGAAAGCCGTCCAGCAGCTTTTTCAAAGAGCCAATGGACGGGCTGACCTGGTTTTTTTCGACCTGGGAAATAAAGCCGTTGGTCACGCCGGAGCGTTTGGCCAGCTCCCGCTGCGACAGTTTAGCCTGCAGGCGAATGGTTTTAAGACGAAGGCCAATATCCATAACGGCGGTGTACTCCCTAAGTTGCAATTGAATCTTTATTATTGCGCAAGCAGAATGTCGCTCCGGCTTCTATAACAAAAGAAGCAACAACAATGAATGCAAGCGGCCGTGTAGTGACCGCATTCTACTCTAAAACAGGTACGCACACAGGGGTTGAACATGGATATCGCAGTACCCAAAGAAATCAAGAATCATGAGTACCGGGTGGGGATGACGCCGGGTGGTGTGCGCGAGCTGACCAGAGCCGGGCATACAGTGCGGGTGCAAACCGGTGCCGGTGAGGGCGTGGGGTTCAGTGATGAGCAATATGCCGCCGCCGGGGCCGAGCTGGTGCAGGACGCCGGTGCTTTGTTTGCCGGTGCCGAGCTGATTATTAAGGTAAAAGAGCCACAGCCGGAAGAGTATCAGCGGCTGAGACCCGGTCAGGTACTATTTACCTATTTGCATCTGGCACCGGATGAAGCTCAGACCAAGGGCCTGCTGGCTTCGGGCTGCACCGCCATTGCCTATGAAACCGTCACCGACGATCACGGCGGTTTGCCGTTGCTGGCCCCCATGAGTGAAGTGGCCGGCCGCATGGCGGTGCAGGCCGGTGCTCACTGCCTTGAGAAAGCGCAAGGCGGACGAGGTGTGTTACTGGGAGGCGTGCCCGGCGTGGTGCCGGCCCGGGTGCTGGTGCTGGGCGGCGGGGTAGTGGGCGTGAACGCGGCCCGGGTGGCCATGGGGCTGGGGGCCGACGTCACTATTTTTGACAGATCCTTGCCCCGGCTCACTCAGCTCGACGCGCTCTATGGCCCGGCCATTAAAACCCAGTATTCCACTGCCGATGCCATTGAGGCCGAGCTGTCACGGGCGGATCTGGTGATTGGTGCCGTGCTGATCCCCGGTGCTTCTGCGCCCAAGCTGGTGACCCGGGATATGCTAAAAAAACTGCCCAAGGGGGCCGTGCTGGTGGATGTGGCCATTGATCAGGGCGGCTGTTTTGAAACCAGCAAGCCCACCACTCATCAGCAGCCTACCTTTGAGCTGGATGGCGTGGTGCACTATTGCGTGGCCAACATGCCCGGCGGTGTGGCCCGCACCTCTACCCTGGCGCTTACCAACGCCACGCTGCCTTTTGTGCAGGCTTTGGCCAACAAGGGCTGGCGCAAGGCCATGCAGGCAGATCCGCATCTGGCCCGCGGGCTGAATATTCACAACGGCAAGCTGGTGTATCAGGCGGTGGCCGAGGCACATAATCTGACTCATCAGCCACTGGAGCAGGTGCTGGCTGAACAGGACTAAGCGGATAAACAGACATGAATGAGCTGGCCGCCGAGTTGTGGCGTGATCATCAGGCACTGGTGCGCCTTGGTATTGCCCTGTTACTGGGTGCCCTGATTGGTATTCAGCGGGGCTGGCAGTGGCGCAAGGCCGAAGCCGGCCAGCGTATTGCCGGCATTCGTACTCACTCGCTGACCGGTCTGCTGGGCGGACTGATGGCGTTGCTCGGACAAAGCACCAGCCATTGGCTGCTGGTGGCAGGACTGGCGAGTGTGGTGGCCATCAGTCTGGTGGCTTACCGGGCTCAGGTGCGCACCATGAATGACTTCAGCATTACCGGCAGCATTGGCCTGCTGCTGACGTTTTGCTTTGGTGCTCTGGCGGTGGTGAACAGTCCGGCCATTGCCGCCACGGCGGCGGTGATCACGGCCTTTATTCTGGATAACAAACAGGAAATTCATGGCCTGCTGCGCAAGCTGCAGGAGCATGAGCTGGACGCCGGCCTTAAACTGCTGCTGATTACGGTGGTGATGCTGCCGCTGCTGCCCAATCAGGCCATGGGGCCGGGTGGCGTGATTAATCCCTTTGAGATCTGGTGGATGGTGGTCTTGATCGCCTCCATTTCCTTTCTGGGTTATTTTGCCATTCGCGTGGGCGGCACTGAAAAAGGGATTTTGTTCACCAGCCTGTTTGCCGGGCTCAGCTCCTCTACCGCCCTTACTCTGCACTATTCAAGGCTGTCAAAGGAGTCACCTGTGCTGTCGCCCTTGCTGGCGGCCGGTGTGCTGCTGGCCTGTGGCACCATGTTTCCCCGTATTCTGGTGTATTGTGCATTGATTAATCCGGCCTTGCTGCCCATTTTGTGGTGGCCGGTGCTGGTGATGACCTTGCTGCTTTATGGCCCGGCGGCGGTGATCTGGCACCGGCACAGCGCCGGCGGCAGTGTGGAGCAGCCCAGTCTGAATATGAATCCGCTGGACTTGAAGGCCGCATTGTTGTTTGGCGGTCTTATTCTGTTGATTATGGTACTGGGAGAATGGCTGAAACAGGCGCTGGGCAATGCCGGTGTGCTGTTGCTGGCATTGGCATCGGGAGTGACTGATGTGGATGCCATTACCCTGTCGTTAACCCGCATGTCCCAGAGCAGTCTGGATGCGGGAACCGCTGTGCTGGGAATCGTGCTGGCGGCCTCGGTCAACAATCTGGTCAAGGCGGGCATGGCAGTCAGCCTGGGTGACAGCGCGCTTGGCCGGCGGGTAGCCTGGCCCATGGGCATCTCCCTGATCGCCGGCCTGCTCACCGCCTGGAGCCTGAACTAAAGCTTTCAGCCGTAAGCTATAAGTTGTACAGAAGAGGCTGTGGAAATTGCGGTAGTGATGAAGTGATGGTGGTGTCTGAAAAGAAAAAAGCAGCGTTGCCTGATACACGCTGCTTATTAATATTTTATAGCTTATAGCTCCGGCCAAAGGCCGGTTTAAGCCGGCAGCAGTTCTTTGTGCAGATCGGCAATGACCTGAGTAGCCTTGTCTTCTTCCACCAGAAAGCAGAAATTATGGGGGCTGGCACCGTAGCAGATCATGCGAATATTCACATCGCCAATGGCCTGGAATACGCGGCTGGCGGTGCCGCCCGACTCGCTCATGCGGTTACCAATCAGTGCCACCAGCGCCAGACCGTCTTCCACTTTCAGATGGCAATGCCGGCCCAGTTCGGTTTTCACTTCCTCGGTCAGCAGCTCGGCACCGGCGTCCAGTGTCAGGGATACGCTGATCTCAGAGGTGGTGATCAAATCCACCGAGATTTTGTGCTTGGCCAGAATGCCGAATACTTCTGCCAGAAAACCGTGAGCCTGAAACATGCTCTGGCTGGTGAGGGTCAGCAGCACCTGATTGCGGCGCAGGGCCAGGGCCCGGAACAGCGGCTGGCTGGGGGTGCTGTTGCGAATCCAGGTGCCGCCTTCTTCCGGTGCCCGGCTGGAGCCGACAAACACCGGGATCTGACAGCGTACCGCCGGCTGCAGGGTGGCCGGGTGCAGCACCTTGGCACCAAAGGTGGCCATTTCCGAGGCTTCACTGAAGCTGATTTCAGGAATGGCGCGGGCCTCGCTTACCAGGCGTGGATCCGTGGTGTAAATGCCGGGCACATCGGTCCATATTTGCACCGCTGAGGCGTTCAGGGCTTCGGTCAGCAGAGCGGCGGAAAAATCACTGCCACCCCGGCCAAGGGTAGTGGTGCGGCCATCGGGGGCAGCACCAATAAAGCCCTGAGTGACCACCAGTTGTTTGTCGCACAGGGGCTTGAGTTCTTTTTCCACTTCTGCCTTCAGGGTGACCAGATCCGGGGTGGCGCGGCTGAAGCGGTCGTCGGTGCGCATTACCTTGCGCACATCAAACCAGACTGCATCGGTGCCGCGGCTGCGCAGTAATTCCACAAACAGCTTGGTGGACATCATTTCGCCCTGGGCCACAATCTCATCGCTCAGCGCTTTGGTAGGGCTGATGGCGGCACTGTCAGCCAGCTCACGAATATGGTTGAGAATGTCTTCAATATGCCGGGTGAGCATTTCCGGACGCTGCAGGCTGTCGAGAATGCCTTGCTCAATGGCGGTTAATTGCTGCAGCATCTGTTCCCGCTCGGCCGGACCGTGATTGCCCGATGCCAGTGCTACCAGCAGATTGGTCACGCCGGAGCTGGCACTCAGCACCGCCAGACGAGTGTCGGGGTTTTGTTCAAGAATGGCGGCGCAGCGGCTCATGGCATCGGCGTCGGCAACGCTGGTTCCACCGAATTTGGCTACAACGGTTTGGTTCAAGGCAAGCTCCTTGCTTTGCTTATCAGTTCAAATTACGGGGGAACGGCTGAGAAGACATTGAAAAGGTCATCAGGAAGCACTCCACCCAACAGGTGACAGCCCGAAGGATTCAGCCTTCGCAGCCGACCAAAAGCGCAACGCCCACGCTCTCAATCTCGGCGTTATTCCCCTGACCGGCGATCATCGGAGTGGCGACTCCTGCTGCCGGCTGCCTGAATAACGCGCCTCTTCTTGCTGTATCAGCACATTGTGCTGATGCGGCCCTATAACTACTGATTTATGGCATCACTGTCAATGACGGTGAGGTTAAATCGTTCAGTTAAGCGCTTTAATCATGATTTTGGAGCGGCGCTGAAAGTTATACAGCTTCTGTTTACCCATGGGCAGCGCATTCACATCATCCGGCTTGAAGCCCCGCTCCTGAAACCAGTGAATAGAGCGGGTGGTCAGAATAAACAGCCGGCTCATTCCCCGTTTACGGGCCTGCTCTTCAATTTTTTGCAACAGCATATCGCCCCGGCTGCCCTTACGGTAATCCGGATGAATGGCCACACAGGCCATTTCTGCCATGCCATCTTCCGGAAACGGATAAAGGGCAGCGCAACCGATAATGGCACCGTCTTTTTCGATAATGGTGAACTGGTCAATTTCCATTTCCAGTTGCTCCCGGGAGCGGCGCACCAGTACCCCTTCTTCTTCCATGGGCCGGATCAGATCAAGAATGCCGCCAATATCATCAATGCGGGCCTGGCGGGCCTGCTCGGCACTGAGGCTGACAATTTGGGTGCCCAGGCCATCGCGGGTAAACAGCTCCTGAATAAGCGCGCCGTCTTCCCGGTAGCTCACCAGGTGGCTGCGAGGCACGCCACCGCGGCAGCTGGAAATGGCAGCCCGCAGATAACGGGCTGTGCCCGACAGGCTCTCGCCGTCTTCCAGCAGTTGTTGCAAGTGTGCTTCTGCCTGCTCGGGGAAGAGTTCGGCAATGGCTTCACCGTTTTCATTGAGTACACCGCGCTGAGAGCAAAAGCCGATTAACTTATCGGCCTTGAGCTCAATGGCCAGCCGGCGGGCCAGCTCTTCCGATGACAAATTAAAACTTTCACCGGTCACCGAAAAACCGATAGGGGAGATAAGCACGGTAGCGCCATTGGCCAGCTGATGATGAATGGTATCGGTGTGAATACGGCGCACACGGCCAGAATGAATGTAATCCACACCGTCATCCACCCCCAGAGGCTGGGCAATCACAAAGTTGCCGGTCACCACATTGATACGGGCGTTTTGCATGGGGGTGTTTATCAGTCCCATGGACAGACGGGCGGTAATGTCCATCTGCAGGCCGCCGCACACGTCCTTGATCACGCGAAAGCTGGGTTCGTCGGTCACCCTTGTGTGCTTGTGAAATACGCCACTCAGACCCGCTTCGGTCAGGCCACGGTCGATCTGGGGGCGGGCGCCAAACACAATTACCAGCCTCACACCCAGGCTGGTCAGCAGAGCAATATCACTGATGATATTGGGAAAGTTGTCCTGATCGATGGCTTCACCACCGAGCATGATCACAAAGGTAGAGCCACGGTGAAGATTCACATAGGGGCTGGATTGGCGAAACGCCTTGACCAGGGCGGCATCATTTTCGCGCACGGGCTTGTCCTTGCTTGCCTGAAAAACACCGGATTATCATCGTGAAAATTCATGCAAAAAACAAGACTAATTATCCATTTTGTAATGCGTGTGACGGCGTTAGGCTTTACCCGCATGTATCGGGCGGATGGTGGCTTGTTTTAAATGCAAAACTGAGAGCCGTGTCGGGAAACCGGTCTGCGCCGAGGGCTGCCTTTATGTTAGCCTTTTTAAGGGCTTTGCTCGGTCACGAAAAAAGCCTGTAACTATAGTCAAAACAATATAAAAGCGAGAATAACAATGACAAGGAAACTGTGCCTGTTACTGGGCGGCCTGGCGGCATTGGTAAGCGCGCCGGCCTTTGCTGCTGCCACCGGGCAGCTGGATCTGACCAGCACCGGGGTAGGGGTGTTTGCGGTAGGGATCTTTGTGGTGGCTTATTTGCTGGTGATGGGAGAGGAATACCTGCACCTGCGCAAATCCAAACCCGTGCTGGTGGCGGCCGGTGTGATCTGGACCATGATAGGCTGGACCTACATGAACAACGGCATTCCCGGAGTCACGGAAGCCGCTTTTCGTCAGAATTTGCTTGAATATGCAGAATTGCTGCTCTTCCTGCTGGTGGCCATGACCTATATCAATGCCATGGAAGAGCGCAGGCTGTTTGATGCCTTGCGGGCCTGGATGATCCGCAAGGGATTCAGTTACAAATCACTGTTCTGGCTAACCGGTTTTCTCGCCTTTTTCATCTCGCCCATTGCCGATAACCTGACCACGGCCCTGCTGATGTGTGCTGTGGTGACCAAGGTGGGTGAAGGTGACAGACGCTTTATCAATTTGTGCTGTGTCAATATTGTTATTGCCGCCAACGCCGGTGGTGCCTTCAGCCCCTTTGGTGATATCACGACACTGATGGTCTGGCAGGCCGGTATTGTGAAATTTAACGAATTTTTTATTCTGTTCATTCCTTCCCTGGTGAACTATCTGGTGCCGGCGCTGGTGATGAACTTCTTTATCGAGAATCGCAAACCGGCCGCACAATACGAAGAAATTGAACTCAAGCGCGGTGCCATTCGCATTGTGATGCTGTTCCTGCTGACCATTGCTTCTGCCGTGGCCTGTCACAGCCTGCTGCACCTGCCGCCGGTGCTGGGCATGATGACTGGCCTGGGCTATCTGCAGTTCTTCGGTTACTTTCTGCGTCGTACTCTGCCGGGCTCACTGGCACGCAAACGCGCCATGGCCCGCAAGCGGGGTGATGATGAAGCCCTGAAACGCCTGGGAAGCGTGGTGCCGTTTGATGTGTTCAACCGGGTGGCCCGGGCCGAGTGGGACACGCTGCTGTTCTTTTATGGTGTGGTCATGTGTGTGGGCGGACTGGGTTACATGGGCTACCTGGCACTGGTCTCCGATCTGCTCTATACCAGCTGGGATGCGGTATACGCCAACATTACCCTGGGTGTGCTGTCAGCCATCGTAGATAACATTCCGGTGATGTTTGCCGTGCTGACCATGCAACCGGAAATGTCTCATGGCAACTGGTTGCTGATCACCCTGAGCGCCGGTGTGGGCGGCAGTTTGCTATCTATCGGCTCGGCGGCCGGTGTGGCGCTGATGGGCCAGGCAAGGGGCATGTATACCTTTGCCGGCCATCTTAAATGGACCCCTGTGATTGCGCTGGGCTATGTGGCCAGCATCATGGTGCATTTGTGGCTGAACGCCGACAGTTTCAGTATTTACGGCTGACAGCTGACACGCCCCGCTGAGCGGGGCGTTTTCGTTATAATGGCCACCACAACGTAGTAATCCCCAGCACCAGAAAAATAAGTGCGCTGATACCATGTACCCAGTGCATGGGAATACGCCCGCTGCCTTTGTGGCCGGCCAGCACCACCGGCAGGTTGGCCGCCATCATGCCCAGCGTTGTGCCTGCCACCACCCACCAGAAATCATCGACGAAACGCGCCGCCAGCAGCGTGGTGGCAATTTGGGTCTTGTCGCCGATTTCCGCGATAAAGAACAGAATAAAGGTGGCCATAAAAGGGCCAAGGCGATAAAAGCGGCTGTCGGTATCATCGGCCTTATCCGGAATCATCATCCATGCCGCCATTACAAAAAAGGACGCGGCCAGCAGCCAGCGCAGCCAGTCAGGGTCAAGCCAGCTTTGCAGCCAGACGCCCACAGTACCGGCAAGAGCATGGTTAATCACGGTGGCCAGCAAAATGCCGGCGGCAATCAGCAAAGGTTTTTGATAACGGCAAGCCAGTACCAGCGCCAGCAGTTGGGTTTTGTCACCAATTTCGGCAATGGCTACGGCAAGGGTTGAGGTGGTGAGGGCTTCCAATGTGCTTCCAAAGGGGACAGGCTTGTAATGAGGCCGAATAACAGACGACTGGCCGCCCGTCCCCGGTATTGGCACTCGTCTGTCAAAGGTCTCGTCAAACCGGTCAGGGTCACGGCCGCCATGGTGATTTTGCACCAACTATGTTGACGACCGTCTTCAGGCTGATTGCCCGATAGTGACTACTCCCCCTTGAGCAGGGAATCCGCATTATAGTAATTTGGGCTGCAAGTTCAAGTCTCAGCCGCCCACCTGCTTGACCGTAAAGCCGGCTTTTTCCAGCCACTGCTTGATCTGCTCCAGCCGATCACCCTGAATTTCAATCACCCCTTTTTTAACGGCACCGCCAGTACCCAGCTGTTTTTTCAGCTTTTTGGCCACGTCCCCCACCTGTGCCGGGCCAATGCCATAAACACAGATAACGCCGGCACCCTTGCGGCCCTTGGTTTCCCGGCGCAGTCGCACTGTACCGTCATCGGGAAACAGCCCCTTGTGATCGTGCTCCTGTTGTCCCGGCTGCCAGTCCGGATCGGTGCTGAATACGATATTGCTCATGATTTTTTCTCCAGAATGCGTTGCAGCAGCTCTCCTTCCAGCAGTGCGCGCTTCACCAGTGCCAGACCGCCTATGGTCTGATCATGCTGAAAACGAGCGCGCATCACCGGCTGGCCCTGATGAAAGCCGGGCAGAGACTGATGGCTGATGGCCTGATTAATAATGGGAAAGACAATGTCTTCGGCCTCGCACAGGGCACCGCTCAGCAGCACCCGTTGCGGGTTGAACAGGTTGACTACAATCGCCAGCGCCTGGCCCAGCCGCTCTGCCGCCCGTCGTAAAATCGTCAGCGCCAGATGATCCCCCTCGGCAGCTGCACGGCACAGCGCATGAATGGACAGTGTCTCTGTTGTCAGTGTGCTGCGATATCCCTGAGCCAGCATGCGTCCGGCCTGGCGCAGTAACGCCTTGTCGGCCACCATGGTTTCCAGGCAGCCCACGTTGCCGCAGTCACAGCGCTCACCCAATGGGTCTACATGAATATGGCCTATCTCTGCTACATCCCGGCCCTGGCTTTTAAAGATGCGGCCTTCGGTAATAATGCCGGCACCCACACCGTGGTGCACCCGTATCAGCACTGAGTCCAGGCAGTCGGCAGAAGCCCCGAAATAATGCTCGGCCAATGCCTGAGCCCGCGTATCGTTGCCAATAAATACCGGCAGTTTAAGCTGATGGCCCAGCTGCGCTGCCAGTGGCACTCCCGCCAGCGGATAGCTGGGGTGATAAACTACCTGTCCATGCTGCGCATCAGTCAGGCCGGGCATAATCACTGCCACCGCAATAATCTGCTTGCCGCTGCCAAACGCCTGCATAAAATCGTCTATATGGCGGTGTAATGCCGCCAGCAGATTGGCCGCTTCGCGGCTGGGAAAGGGCAAAAGCCGGCGGCCGAATTCGTCTCCGGCCAGATTATATAAGGTCAGTCTCAGCTCTTCCCGGCCCAGTTTTACCGAAATCAGGTAAAAGGGCTGAGTAACGGTAGCCAGTGATATTGCCCGCCGGCCACCGGTAGAAGCCTGATGCGCCAGCTCCTGAATTAATCCGTGCTCCAGTAACGCGCGGGTGATTTTGGTGACACTGGCGGGTGCCAGATGGCTGAGCTCGGCTATGCGCACGCGGGAGATGGGGCCGGCATGGTCAATGAGCCGGTATACGGCGGCACTGTTTACCTGTTTAACCAGATCCACATTGGCTATTTTTCCGTGAGTCATACTGAAAACCGTCCGTTTACCATGGTGGCGATCACCTGCAGGTTTTGATCAAGGGCCACCAGGTTAGCCAGCCGGCCTGCCTGAAGCAGGCCAATATGCTGCTCAAGTCCGAGTGCACACGCCGGATTGCAGCTGGCCATGGCCAGCGCCTGCTCCAGCGAAAGACCGGCATGTTTTACCAGGTTGCGGACACCTTCTGCCATGGTCAGTGCCGAGCCGCCAAGGGTGCCATTTTCATCCACACACTGACCGTTGCGCACATAAACGGTGGCACCACAAAAGTTAAATTGATCAAACCCTTCAGGAGCACCGGCGGCAGCGGTGGCATCGGTAACCAGACATAAACGCGTGCCCAGCAGGCGGTGAGCAAGGCGAATATTGGCATAATGTACGTGATGACCGTCGGCAATAATGCCGGCACCCACAGTAAGTGAGTCATACACGGCCCCGACGGCCCCGGGCAGACGACCATTGGCGGTGGGGGTCATGGCATTATAAAGATGAGTCGCAAAGCCGATGCCGGCAGCAAAGCCTGCCATGGCTTCTTCATAGCTGGCTGCGGTGTGTCCCATGGACACCCGAATACCTGCCTTGCTGATCCGGGTGATGGCCGAATCACGGTTGACCTCAGGTGCCAGGGTCAGCATGGCAATGTCGTTGGCATGCCCGCATAAAAATTCAAGCATGGTGTCATTCAGAGGGCGTATCTGTGCGGCCGGATGTATGCCTCTGCGGGCCATATTGGTATATGGCCCTTCCAGATGCAGCCCCGGCACTTGATAAGGGTGCCGGGCTCGATATTCACTGACCACCTGTACCGCCCGGTGCATATCCTGATCGGGGCTGGTGATCAGGGTAGGCAAAAAGCTGGTGGTGCCGGATTGGAGGTTGGTGGCGTGCATATGTGCCAGGGTGGCGGCGCTGATGTCATGGTTGAACATAACGCCGCCACAGCCGTTCAGCTGCAGATCAATAAAGCCGGCACACAACAGAGCACCGGGCAGGGTGTGCTGTCTGATACTGCTATCCAGCTCCGCCACGGGCACCAGCCCGTGAACCCGTTCACCCGCAATCACCACAGCGGTGTTCCGGTGCAGCACCTTGCCATCAAAGACAGAATCAGGGGTGAGGGCAAACATCAATCAGACTTCCAGCTGGTTTTCACGTTGTTGAAAATAGCGCAGTGTACCCACTTTCAGCTCCAGCGTGGCTTCATCATCACAGAATATCAGACTGTTCGGATGCAGTTGCAGCGCCGATACTGTCCACAGATGGTTTACCGGACCTTCCACCGCTGCCTGCAGCGCTCTTGCCTTGTGAGCTCCGGTAACCAGCAGCACGATTTCTTCTGCTTCCAGCAAATTGGCCACGCCCACCGTCAGAGCGTGACGCGGAACCTGTGCCGGATCATGGTCAAAGAAACGGGCATTTGCCCGGCGGGTAGAATCGGTCAGGGCCATTACCCGGGTGCGTGACGCCAGTGAAGAGGCCGCTTCATTAAACGCAATATGGCCGTCACTGCCCACACCTCCCAAAAACAAATGCACAGGCCCGTACTCAGTCATTTTTTTCTCATAACGGCGACATTCGGCCTGCAGATCGTCCGCCATACCATTCAACAGATTGATATTTTCGGGCGCAATATCAAGGTGCTGAAACAAATTGTCGTGCATAAAGAAATGGTAACTTTGCGGATGCGTTTGGGGCAGACCGGCATATTCATCCATATTAAAGGTCACCACATGGCGAAAACTGACCTCGCCGGCCCGGTGCAGGCGCACCAGCTCCCGATAAGTGTCTAGCGGCGTGCTGCCGGTGGGCAGACCCAGCACAAAGGGCCTGTCTGCTGTTGGCGCAAAACCATTGATACGATCGGCAATATAACGGGCGGCACGGCGGCCCAGTTGTTCGGGAGTGGCGAGCGGAATTAGGCGCATATTTAAACCTTAAAGTATTGATGTTTCTCTATCATAAAAAAACTGTCGTTTTCTTACCATGGGCCATTGGTCTGGCATGCTGTTAATCAGGAGAGCACCATGAAATTTCTGGGATATCTGCAAACCCTTGGCAAGGCGCTGATGCTGCCCATTGCCACTTTGCCGGTGGCGGCACTGCTGTTGCGGCTGGGGCAGCCCGACTTGCTCAGTATACCCTTTATGGCGGCGGCAGGCGGGGCCATTTTTGACCAGTTGCCGCTGTTGTTCGGGCTGGGCATTGCAGTGGGGCTGGCCCGGGACGATGCCGGGGCGGCAGCGCTGGCCGGTGCTGTGGGTTATTTTGTGCTGACCGGTGCCGCCGTCACCATTAATGAAGATCTTAACCTGTCATTTTTTGGCGGTATTATTGCCGGCATTATTGCCGGTCACAGCTATAACCGGTTTCAGGGTGTCAGGTTACCGGAATACCTTGGCTTTTTTGGTGGCAAGCGGCTGGTACCTATCATGACAGGCTTGTTCTGCTTGCTGGCTGCCTTTGTGGTGGGGTATATCTGGCCCTATGTACAGCAGGGTATCGATGCCTTTGGCCATGAGGTGGCCAATTCCGGCTCGGTAGGGCAGTTTGCCTATGGCGTGCTGAACCGGGCGCTGATCCCGGTGGGGCTGCATCATGTGCTTAATTCATTGTTCTGGTTTGGTCTTGATGAGTGCATCAAGGTCAGCTACGAAGCGGCCGGCAGCCTGCACAATGTGTGTCTGGCACCGGCATTGGCACAGAGCCTGAGCGTGGGTGGTGCCGTGCCCGGCATCAATGGCGGTGAAATTACCCAGATCGCCACCGAGGTGACCCGGGGCGATCTGAATCGTTTTTTTGCCGGTGATCCCACCGCCGGTGTGTTTATGGCCGGTTTTTTCCCGGTCATGATGTTCGGGCTGCCGGCGGCGGCGCTGGCCATGATATTGGCCGCCCCCGAAGGTAACCGCACCAGGGCCGCAGGCTTGCTGCTGTCGGTGGCGCTCACCTCTTTTCTCACCGGTATTACCGAGCCGCTGGAATTTACCTTTATGTTTCTGGCTCCGCTGCTCTATGGCCTGCACGCGCTGCTGACCGGTTTGTCTTTGGTGGCAGCCAACTGGCTGGGCACATTGCACGGCTTTGGTTTTTCTGCCGGCCTGTTTGATCTGATACTGAACTGGGGACTGGCGACCCACCCCTGGCGGCTGCTGGCTCTGGGACTGGCCACCGGCGTGGTTTACTTTTGTTTATTTTATATGCTGATCCGTACGCTCAACCTGGCCACTCCCGGCCGTGAGCCGGAAGCTGTGGTCTCATTCACTGAGCCTGATGCACATCAGGCAGATGATACCGACGCCTTTATTGCCGCGCTGGGCGGAGCCGAAAACCTTGAGCATATCGACGCCTGTATTACCCGGTTGCGGCTTACAGTGGCAGACAGCAGCCTGGTTAACGAGCAGGCATTGCGTGCGCTTGGGGCCAGGGGAGTGGTGCACCTGGGTGATCATGGGCTTCAGGTGGTCCTGGGTGCCAGAGCAGAGACGCTAGCAGCAGCACTGCGAAAGCGAAAAAAATGATCTTTTCAGGGGGTTTGCGCGCTCGTGTATACGAGACGCGTTAAAAGTCATGCAAACTGGCGGATTATCTCGCTTTGATGAGAATAATGTTTGTAAAAATACAAGATGTTACCCCGGGGGCTGTGAACTTTGGCGATAAAAAAGGTTCTGGCCCGTTCGACACTCCTTTTATCCCGGGTTATGCACAGCAACGGAAAGCCTTGTCTGCCAAGGGGTAGACAGGGTTATCCACGTTTTCTGTGGATAAGGTTGTGGATTTCATGATTGAAACCAGTGAGAAGCCAGACAGGACGCGGCTTTCAATTGAACCGGTAAAAAAACAGACAGAAAATAAGTGCTGTAAAATCAATGGATTAAAAAATGCAACAGAAAAAACCCGCTCGGTTTGTAAACACCGGCGAGCCATGGAGCAAAAAAACCAACATGTGATTTTTGCTCGAGCAGAATTGTTGATAAGTAGAATAAGTCAAGTGCCGGGAAGGCAAAAGATGGCTCCCCCTGCTGGACTTGAACCAGCGACATACGGATTAACAGTCCGCCGTTCTACCGACTGAACTAAGGGGGAATCTCGTGAAGAGGCCGCGAATGATACGCCCCTGATTGTTCCGGGTCAAGTCCCAAGAGACTTTTTAGTATTAGCGCCGTTTTTTGCCTGAAACCCGTTTCTGAGGGTACACTTTACCGGCATTCGAGGAGGCAGGGTCCATGAGTAAAACGTTTCAACTGGTCAGTGATTATCAGCCCGGGGGCGATCAGCCCACTGCCATTGCCAGGCTGCTGGATGGAATAGAATCGGGGCTGGCGCATCAGACCTTGCTGGGGGTAACCGGCTCGGGCAAGACTTTCACCATGGCCAATGTGATTGCCACGCTCAACCGGCCTACCATGGTGCTGGCACCCAATAAAACGCTGGCAGCTCAGTTATATGGTGAGATGAAGGAGTTCTTTCCACATAACTCGGTGGAGTATTTCGTCTCTTATTATGATTACTACCAGCCTGAAGCCTACGTGCCCACCACAGATACCTTTATCGAGAAAGATGCATCCATCAATGATCATATCGAGCAGATGCGTCTGTCGGCGACCAAAGCGCTGATGGAGCGGCGTGATGTCATTATTGTGGCCTCGGTGTCTGCCATTTATGGTCTGGGGGATCCCCAGTCTTACCTGAGCATGATGCTGCACCTGCGTACCGGCGATGTGTTGGATCAGCGAGACATGCTGCGCCGGCTGGCCGAGCTGCAATACAGCCGCAACGATGCCGCGTTTCAGCGCGGCACATTCAGAGTGCGGGGGGAAGTCATTGATATTTTTCCGGCAGAGTCGGACGATCAGGCAGTAAGAGTAGAGTTGTTTGATGATGAAATTGAGCGCATCAGTCTGTTTGATCCCCTGACCGGTACTGTATTGCAAACGGTGGCCCGGTTTACCATCTATCCTAAAACCCACTATGTCACACCACGGGAAACCCTGCTGGAAGCCATAGAGCATATAAAAGCGGAGCTTAATGAGCGCAAGGCTCAGCTGATTTCTGCCAACAAGCTGCTGGAAGAGCAGCGTATCAGCCAGCGTACCCAGTTTGATATAGAAATGATTCAGGAGCTGGGTTATTGCTCCGGCATTGAAAACTACTCCCGCTACCTGTCAGGCAGGGCGGAAGGCGAGCCGCCGCCCACCTTGTTTGACTATCTGCCTGATGACGGCCTGCTGATTATTGATGAGTCTCACGTGACCGTGCCGCAGATTGGTGGCATGTATAAAGGGGATCGTTCCCGCAAGGAAACCCTGGTGGAATATGGTTTCCGGCTGCCGTCGGCGCTGGACAACCGGCCGTTGCGCTTTGAAGAATTTGAAGCCCTGATGCCGCAGACCGTTTTTGTCTCGGCCACTCCCGGCCCTTATGAGCTCGACAAGTCCGGTAATGATATTGCTGAGCAGGTGGTGCGTCCTACCGGTCTGCTGGATCCTGAACTTGAAGTCCGGCCGGTGGCTACTCAGGTGGATGATTTGCTGTCGGAAGCCCGGCTGCGCATAGAAAAAGGGGAACGGGTGCTGGTGACCACCCTTACCAAGCGCATGGCGGAAGATCTCACCGAATACCTGAACGAACACGGCGTAAAAGTTCGCTATCTGCATTCTGATATTGATACGGTAGAGCGCATGGAGATCATTCGCGATCTGCGCCTGGGCGAGTTTGATGTGCTGGTGGGCATTAACCTGCTGCGGGAAGGTCTGGATATGCCGGAAGTGTCACTGGTGGCCATTCTCGATGCCGACAAGGAAGGCTTCTTGCGCTCCGAGCGCTCGCTGATCCAGACCATAGGCCGGGCTGCCCGTAACCTCAACGGCAAGGCCATTCTCTATGCCGACCGGGTAACCCGCTCCATGGCCGCAGCCATCGGGGAAACAGAGCGTCGCCGGGCCAAACAGCAGGCCTTTAACGCGGAGCATGGCATAGTGCCCAAGGGCCTGAACAAGCGTATTACCGATGTGATGGATCTGGATGGCACCAAACGAGTGGGCTCAAAACGAGCGAAAGAGAAAACGACGTTGCCCGAACACCTGCCCAGTGCCAAAGAGCTCAGCCATCAAATCAATGAGCTGGAGCAGCAAATGCTGGCGCACGCCCAGAATCTGGAGTTTGAACAGGCTGCCGAAGTGCGGGATCGCATTCATGTACTCAGGGAGCAGCTGATAAGAAGCTGAGCCAGAGACGAAAAAGCCGCCTTGAATAAGGCGGCTTTTTTATCGTGGAGTGCCCTGGTTATGCCAGCATGGAACGCATCATCCAGGCGGCTTTTTCATGAACTGTCTGGCGGTCGGTCAGCATGCCTGCAGTCGGCTCGTCTCCGGCTTCCTGAGCGGTTTTGGTCGCTTCAATCAGGGTAGAGATAAGCAGCTCATTATCGGCAACCAGCTCTTTGAGCATGTCGCTGGCGGTGGGAATGTTCTGATTTTCCTTTATCTTTGCCAGCTCAACAAATTTGGTATAGGTGCCCGGTGCATATTCGCCCAGTGCACGAATGCGCTCGGCAATATCATCCAGGGCGGCCCACATGTCCTGATATTGCTCTTCAAACAGCAAGTGCAGCTGACGAAAGTTGGGACCCTCAACGTTCCAGTGATAGTTGTGAGTCTTGAGATAAAGGACATAAGTGTCAGCAAGAACGTGAGACAGGGCAGTGGCACAGGCTTTTCTGGAATGGTCAGTCATGAACTATCCTCCTATGGTTGAGCATTCAGGCTAGTAAAGTTAGCTCCGGATATCAACAGGCTGCAAAGCAATAAGTTTCATATGAACTCTATTGTTGGAATGTGCTCCCGGCCTGATAGGCGGCGGTATCCCACAGAGGTACGGTTGACATGGAGTGCTTGTAACTGCCGCTGGTTTCCTTGGTGCTGTAGGCGATATAAAGCAGGCTCTGACTGGTGTCATCGTAGATACGGCGAATTTTCAGACTCTTCAGAAAAATACTCTTTGATTTCTTGAAGACGATTTCACCGCTTTTTGAACGGTCGATGCCAGCTATCATGGCCGGCGTGATTTCTCCCGTCTGCCGGCAACTGATAGACATGTCTGACGGATCTGCCAGATCCAGATCTGCCACTATATTGGACATATGACAGGTGACGCCGGGCACTTCCGGATCGGTCAGCACCTCGATTTTGATGTCTTTGGTGGTAAACAAGCCCAATGACACATCACCCACTTCGTTGTTATCACAGCCAGCCAGGCCCGCAGCCAGCGCCAGTACAGCCAGATATCTGTATTTCATCAATGCCCTTCCTCGGTTAACAATATCGCTAATCCCCAACCCCCAATCCCTCACGTTCACAGCCAGCCTTTGCGCTTGAAGAAGTAATAGGTGCCGCAGGCCGACAGCAGCATCAGCACCAGCGACATCGGGTAACCGTATTTCAGCGCCAGCTCGGGCATAAACGCAAAGTTCATGCCGTAGATGCTGGCAATCAGGGTGGGCGGCAGAAACACCACGGCGGCCACCGAGAAAATCTTGATCACCTTGCTCTGCTCCAGGCTGGTAAAACCCATGGCCGCTTCCAGCTGAAAGTTGATTTTGTCGAACAGGAACTGGGTGTGCGGCAGCAGAGATTCAATATCATACAGCAGCTCATCTATCCATTTGCGCTGCTCGTCACCGGCCTGCTTGCGCAGGGTGCGACGAATAAAACGCAGCGCGCGCCGGGTGTCGTACAAGGCCAGACGAATATGGCCATTACCGTCTTCCTGCAGCATCAGGTTCGACATGGTCTGGCGTAAGTCTTCCACATGAAGCACTTCCTTGGCGGTGTCTTCCAGGGTTTTATAGCCGTCTTCAATCAGGTCAGAGATGTACTCGATTTTCAGCTGAAAAATTTCCAGCAATAAATCGAGGGCATCTTCCACTTCCAGCCGGTCCTGGCGCATATAATGGCGCAGCAGCCGCATCAGGCCCAGATCGTCCTCGCGAAAGCTGATCAGCATGTTCTGACGCAGCGTAAACAGCACGTTAATGCCGTCAATTTCCTTGCCCATGCGCTGAGGAAACAAAGAGTGAATGTGCAGGCCATCCTTGTCCCGGTAAAAACGGGCCGAGGCCTCTATGTCGTCCAGCTCGTCCAGCTCGGGCACTTCCTCCACAAACAGTTGCTGCATCCAGCTTTGCTCTTGCTCGTCGGGCTTGTGAATATCCAGCCAGAGGGTATTGGGCGGCGGCCTGTCTGTCAGGCTCAGAGGCTGAATTTCCAGGGACTTACCATTCAGGATATAGGCTGTGATCATGCAACACTCCAACCAGTCATGCTTGTCTGCACTATATAGAGCCGGGCTGTACTTGTCAGGTTACGAATGCCAGTGACACCGTCAATTGCGGTCTTTTCCATCAAAGACTCAAATGACTTGAGACGCTGGCGGGTTTATAATCATGATATTCGTCTTGCGCCATTCCGGAGTCTGCGTGGTGAAAGTGATTTTTGTTGCATTGCTGACAATGCTTGCCTTGCCGGTCTCTGCTGCCATGGAGCTGAAGGCCAGGCAAACCGTGGATGTGTATGGCTCGGCGGCGCTGCAGCCCAGCCTGGCAGACGTAGATTACCGTATGTCCTGGCAGCTGAGTGGTGAACAGCTTGAACAAGGCTGTGTGCCGTCTCAGGTACTGGTGTCATTGACTGCAACCGTGACCGAGCCACTGGAATGGCCGCAAACACCGGAGTGGCAGAACTACCGGCTGGCACTGACCGCCTATGAGCGTCTGGTGCGCGAGCGTGCCCTGCTGGCTGCGGAATGGCTGGAGCGCTCCCTGTTCGATATTGCTCCTCAGGTTAGCTGTACGCAACTGCACCGGGTCGCCGACAACGTGGGTTACCACCAGCTTGGCATCGCACAGGGACTGCTCCAGGAATTTCAGCGTCAGCACGAATTTGGCCGTCAGCTCGGCCTTATCCGCCCAGCGCAATAAGCCACCCCTTCGGGGAGCTGTAAGCCGTCAGCTATAAGCCGTAAGTTGTTTTGAGTGTGTTGCCGGTGTGGTGTTGTGCCTGCAAAAACTGCGTTTATTGCAAATGCGGCTCTTGCTCGGCACTCCACTCCGGCCAGCTGACAGCTTATAGCTCACAGCTTTATAAAGGTTTTCCTTTCAGCAGTTTACGCAGCCAGTGGCGGTTGGGATTAAGGGCATCCAGCACCGGTTGCCCGAGCGGCAGGGGCTCATCCAGGATTTGTGATGCCAGCAGCTCTGCCAGCAAAGGGGCTGAACACATGCCCCGCGAGCCCAGTCCCGACAACACATAAAGCCCTTCATGATCCGCCGCCAGCGGGAACGCCTGACCGGCGCGTCTTGGCATGTCGGCATAATCCGTCAGCTGAGCATCTTTATCGGGTGCACTGCCGGCTAAAGGCAGGTGATCCCGGCAGGCGGCACGAATACCCACCCGGCCTTCGTCCGGGGAGGCCGCAAGTTCGCCCAGGGCGGGCAGAGTGGCTGTCAGTTTGGCCAGGTTATCGGCTTCGTCTTCCGCGCGGTAATCCAGTCCGGCATCACGTCTGTTATAGCTGGCACCCACACAATGCAGGCCCTGCCAGGCGGGAGTGAGATAACCTTCGTAACACACCACGGTTTTCAGTTTTTCCAGCACGGGGGTTGTGGGCTGGTGATTGACCTGCCCCCGTACCGGATAGAGAGCAAGGCCTTCGGTTTGCTTAAGCTCGGTCAGGGCATGAGCATTGGCCAGCACCACATTATCGGCACTGAAGGTGTGACCGTGTTCAGTCTGTACTTGCCAGCCGTCATGATTGCGTTCAAGACCGGTTACTCTGGTATTAAAATGGCAGGCAATATCACCGGCATCCGCCAGCAGGGCGGCAGTGAGCTCGTGAGGGCACACCCAGCCTCCCAGCGGATAGGCCACGCCGCTCAGGTTGGCCTTTATGCCGGCAGTATTGTTCATTTCTTCGGCTGACAGTGGCTGCACCAGCTCAGGCGGAAAGCCTCCGGCCATCAGTTTGTCGATTTTACTGCTGCTTTTGTCATCGTGGGCCAGTTGCACCACGCCGCACCAGCTGTGGGTAAAGGGCCGGCGCTGTGCCAGCCGGTCAAGCGTACGCCGGCCATATAAAAAGGCGGGCAGATAAAACTGGCTCAGGGTGTCATGATCACCGTTCAGCAGCGGATAAATGGCTCCCTGACGATTACCGGAAGCGCCCTGTGCCGGCGCGCCGGCCTGCTCCAGCAGCGTTACCTGCTGGCCCCGGCGGGCAAGCTGGCGGGCCAGGGCCGCACCGGCCACACCGGCACCGATTATCAGGGTATGCTCACCCTGCCCGGGCCTGCGCCAGTACCAGGGGGCAGGGCAGGGCAGGCGGGTGTCAGTTCGTCGAAAGCCTGCCAGCATTTCCCGCTTGCGGCCAAAGCCCTTGACCCGCTTCACGTCAAAGCCGGCTTCAATCAGCCCGCGGCGTACGAAACCGGCAGAGGTAAAGGTGGCCAGTGTTGCGCCGTTACGGGCCAGCCGGGCCAGCTGGGTGAACAGCTCAGGGGTCCACATCTCCGGATTTTTGCCAGGTGCAAAGCCGTCCAGATACCAGGCATCGACCCGGCCGGCGAGGCCGGCATCCATTTGTGGCAGCATCTCGGCCACATCTCCCAGCCATAAATCCAAGCAGACATCGTCTGCAAGCTGCAATCTGTGACAGCCGTCAACCAGTACCGGATATTCAGCTAACATATGTTCGCTTAAAATGGTAAGCTCTGGCCATTGGCGCAGGGCGAGTTGCAGATCGTCGCGGGAGAGCGGAAATTTCTCCACGCTGATGAAGTGCAACCGGCGTGTTTTACCCTGAGGATGTTGCCGTTTGTAGTCGGTGAACGCCTTCCAGGTTGCCAGAAAATTCAGGCCGGTTCCGAAGCCGGTTTCAGCCGCCACGAACAGCTCGCGGTCGTGGTGGACGAAGCGTTGTGGCAGGCCGTTGTTACCAAGAAACACATAACGGGTTTCTTCCAGGCCGTTATCGTTGGAAAAATAGACATCGTCAAAGGCGGTGGCGACCGGGGTTCCCTGGTCATTCCAGTCGAGACGGGCGGTGGTAATAAAACGGTGAGACACTGAGCGCTCCGGGGCCGCAAAAAACGGTCATTTTATGTGAAAGCTGACCAGTTTGACCATGATTTATGGTTAGAATTGGCACCAAATCGAAACAGTAGGAACGATAGATGAGAAGAGCAGTCATTACCGGTATCGGTGTGGTCTCCAGCATTGGCAACAACAAGGAAGAGGTACTTGAGTCTCTCAAGGGCGGCCGCTCCGGCATCACTTTTTCCCAGCAATTTGCCGATCATAAGCTGCGCAGTCAGGTCTGGGGCAACATCAAACTGAACCCGGCCGAACACATCGATCGTAAAGTGATGCGCTTTATGGGCGACGCTGCCGCGTTTGCCTATCTGTCCATGGAACAGGCCATTGCCGATGCCGGTCTGGATGAAAGCCAGGTGTCTAATGAGCGCACCGGTCTGGTGACCGGCTCCGGCGGTGCCTCTTCCAAAAATCAGATTGAAGCCTGCGATATTCTGCGGGAAAAAGGTGTGCGTCGTGTCGGCCCTTACATGGTGCCGCGCACCATGTCGTCCACCACCTCCGCCTGTCTGGCGACGCCCTTCAAGATCAAGGGCATTAACTACACCATCAGCTCTGCCTGTGCCACCTCTGCGCACTGCATTGGTCACGCGCTGGAGCAAATTCAGCTGGGCAAGCAGGACATCGTCTTTGCCGGCGGCGGTGAAGAAGTGGACTGGACCTTGGCCCTGCAGTTTGACGCCATGGGCGCCCTGTCCAGCAAATATAACGACACCCCCGAGCTGGCGTCCCGTACTTACGACGCCGGCCGCGACGGCTTTGTTATCTCCGGTGGCGGCGGCATTGTGGTCGTTGAAGAGCTGGAGCACGCGCTGGCCCGTGGCGCTCATATCTATGCCGAAATCACCGGTTACGGTGCCACTTCAGACGGCTACGACATGGTAGCACCGTCTGGTGAAGGCGCGGTACGCTGCATGAAGCAGGCCATGGCCACGGCCCCGGCCCCGGTGCAATACATCAACACCCACGGCACCTCCACCCCGGTGGGTGATGTAAAAGAGCTGGAAGCCATCAACAGCCTGTTTGGCGACCATGCGCCCTACATCTCTGCCACCAAGGCCATGACCGGTCACGCCCTGGGTGCCGCCGGTGTGCATGAGGCCGTTTACTCTCTGCTGATGCTGGAGCACGGCTTTATTGCGCCGAGCATCAACATTACCGAGCTGGATGAAAAGGCGCAGAACCTGCCCATCGTGACCGAGTACAAGGAAGCCGAGCTGGACACCGTCATGTCCAACAGCTTTGGTTTCGGCGGCACCAACGCCAGCCTGGTGTTCAGCAAATATAAGGCCTGAACTGCCCGGTGATCAAAAAAGCGCCTTCGGGCGCTTTTTTTATGCCTGCTGCCTGAGAGGGCGAAGCATCAGTACGGTTGCACTCCGCCGACACGCTTCGGTCAATGGCATTCAGCATTAAAGCCCGCTGCGAACATACTTAATGTTCGGTCGAGCTTCACTGCTTCATCACGGCGAGCAAGCTAGCCCCATGGACGCTCGGCAAATTCCATCCCTGGAATTTGACGGTCGGCTACGGCAATCCCCACTGCTGCTTCGAGCGACATCGGCGTTGCCCGCGTTAACGGCAGGTTGGTACGGGTCCCAACATGCCGGCGATCAGATGCACTTTTTTGTTTTACTTACAGCTGACAGCTTACGGCTCAGCTAGCTGCTTTCAGGCGATGCCAACCGCCGGTCCAGCACCACAAAGCTCCAGGCACCGGCTGCGCCAAACAGCAGCCCCAGCACGCTGCTGGCCAGAATATCCGCCGGCCAGTGCAGGCCCAGCAGCAGACGGGAATAACACACTGCCACCGCCCAGCCTGCCAGAGTCAGCATTATCCATACCGGTTTACGCCGGTAGCCCAGCATCAGGCAAAAAAAGCCGGCAATGGTCATGGCAGCAATCGAATGTCCGGATGGAAACGAATAGTTCACTTCTTCCTGCCAATGGTGCTTGAGCCAGTCCGGAATCTGGTTATCGCTGACCCGGCTGAGGCTTTGCTGTAACTCATGCTCACGCTCGGCTTCCGGACTGGCATAAAAACGGCGGCTGTCTGCCAGCTTGTCCTGCTGTACCAGCCACAGCACATAGGGCCTGGGCTCCTTGAAATACAGCTTGGCCACCGTTTTGGTCACAAAGGCACTGCCCAGCGCCGCAAACAGGCAGAAGAAAAACACCAGCAGCTGACGTGGCTGGCTGCGCCAGCGGTGCAGGATCAGCGCGCTCAGGGCAAGCAGGGTAAAACCTATGCCCAGCTTGCCCACCGTCAGCGTCATGGCGTAAGCAAGCAGAGCAGGGGGCTCATCAAGATCCAGCAGCGGAAACCAGTGCAAATCCCACTGCCAGGCCAGGCTGGCCAGTGCCACGGGCACAATCAGCAACACAATAACAAACAACAGCAAACGCAAGTTCATGAAGCGAATCTCATAACAACAAGGCAGCGAAGCAGCAAGGTAGCAGTGAAGCGGTTGCAATGACAGAGTACAATAACGCTGTATTTAACAAGGAGATAGTCATGAAAGTGCTGGCCGATGAAAATATGCCCTTTGTTCGGGAGTTGTTTGGTGATTGGGCTGAGGTCATTACGCGTCCCGGTCGTACCATGGTACCGGCTGACTTGCATGATACCGATGCGCTGCTGGTGCGCTCAGTGACGCAGGTAAATGCGCATTTGCTGGAGCAAGCCAATAAACTGACGTTCGTCGGCACCGCCACCATTGGCTGTGACCATATCGACACGCAACTGCTGGCGCAGCGCGGCATTGCCTTTGCCAGTGCCCCGGGCTGCAACAAGGTGGCGGTAGGTGACTATGTGATGGCAGCCCTGCTGCGGGTAGCGGCTCATAAAAACTGGCAGCTGGCGGATAAAACCCTGGCAGTGATCGGGGCCGGCAACACCGGCTCGGAGGTGGCTCGCCGGGCGGAAGGGCTGGGCATGAAAGTACTGCGCTGTGATCCGCCCAAGGCCGCAGCCGGTGCGGCAGGACTTGTCAATTATGACCAGGCGCTGAGCGCTGATATCATCAGCTATCATGTGCCCATTACTCATCAGGGCCCTTATGCAACTCATCACCTGCTGAATGCCGCTCATATTGCTGCCCTTGATGAAAATCAGGTACTGATCAATGCCTGCCGTGGTGATGTCTGGAATAATCAGGCACTGCTTACGCGCCAGCAGGGTGCCAGGCCGCTGACCCTGGTCATGGATGTATGGGAGCATGAGCCGGCCGTGCTGGCAGCGCTGGTCCCTTATGTGCTGATCGCCACGCCGCATATTGCCGGCTATAGTCTGGAAGGTAAGGCAAGGGGCACTTTTGCGCTCTATCGTGCTCTGTGTCAGCATATTGGCCGTGCCGAGCAACACAGTACCGCCAGCCTGCTGCCCGCACCGGATATCAGCGCTGTGAGCCTGACGCGCGCACCCAGTCAGCATCAGCTTGAGCAGCTGGTCCGGCTGGTGTACGACATAGCGCATGACGATAGCGGCTTTCGTCGTGGTCTGGCCACGGGCGCACCGGATTTTTTTGATGCATTACGCAAACATTATGCAGAGCGCCGGGAGCTGGGCTCACTGATATTGCAGGGCGTCGGTCTTGATGAGCGCCTCGGATTCAAGGTGCCGGCACAGGCGGCCGATAAGCATAACTAGAATAAGCCGACAGATAAGTTCCTATTGGCACTGTTTTTTTCTACACTTGTGCCATGGTCAGCCGGACCGTCAGGGTTGCCGGCCAGAGTCAGAACAAGGGATACCAATAAGATAATGAGAAGATGCCGACCACCGCTTTATTCCGTGCTGGCCCTGTGGCTGTCCTTTACTCTTTCGGCCACGGCACAGGAATTTTATATTGAGTTACGCGGGCCAGAAACACGCGAGGCACCTTCCGTTCAGGTTTCTTCGCCGTTACCCGCTCAGGCCCGTCGTTATGGCCCCGTGCGCACCACAGACACACTCTGGTCCATTGCCGCCCAGCATACTCAAGCCCCTGCCACGGTACAGCAGACCATGGTGGCGCTGTATTACCTGAATCCCGGTGCCTTTGTCCGAGGCAATATCAATTATCTGCAGCGGGGCGCAACCCTGACGCTGCCCACACTCAGCCAGGCACAGCAGCGTACCCCCCGTGAAGCAGAAGCCGAGTTTCGCCGTTTAAGTCGTCAGGGTAACCGCACCGTTACCCGGGCACCGGCACCTGCCGCACAGGCCAAACCAGCACAAGCCAGGCCAGCACCCAGACCGGAGCCGGCAGCAGAGCCCGTACCAGCTCCTGCGGTGGCCACACCGCCTGCCGCAGCCAAGCCCGAACCCACACCGGCCTCCAATGGCCTGAGTGAACCCAGAGCGGTGCAGCCTGCCGCAGTCGCGACACCGCCCCGGTCAGCGTCCGCTGTTTCCGGGCAGCCTGCTGCCGTGTCTGAAGCACCTGCAGACAGCAGTGCCGGGCAAGCCGAACAAACGGCCCTGGCCAGATTGCAGGCCCAGTTGCTGGATGAGCTGCGTGAACAAGTCGCCATGTCCAACGAACAGCTGGCCGAGCTGTCCGATAATAATCAGGCCTTGCGCAACCGCCTGGGGCAGCTGACTGCAGAAGTCAATGAGCTGAAACTGACCAGAGCAGACACGGCGGCTCAGCCGGCTGCTGACGCAGACAAGGGTTGGTTAAGCCAGCTGCTGAAGCAGCCGCTGAACCTGGCTATTTTACTGACCTTGCCGGCGCTTTTTCTGCTGGCACTCTTTACATTGTGGTGGCGTCGCCGTACCAGGCAAGAGCTCGCAGAGCAGGATCACACATCGGAACAGATGCTGGATGAAGACACCAATGATTTTGATGACATCTTTGCCGTCGATCTTCCTGCAGATGAGCCCCATCCTGCTGCCTCGGAGCAGCCCGAGGTAAAAGCCGAACCTGAAATTGATGAAGATGCCTTTGCTCGTTTTCTGGAAGAACAGCAGCAGCTGGAAGCACAAGAGGCAGCTGACGAGACGACCGCCGAGCAGCAGGAAGAAGCCCTGTTCGATGATATGGCACAGGCCGGACAGCCAGAGCCGCTGCTGGATGATGAAACCATTGAGCCGGAGCCACAAGAGCTGCGTTTTGACGATGATGCCGCTGCTGCAGAAGAAGTACTGTTTGAGGATGAAACAACGGCTGATCGGGAAGAGGTGTTCTTTGATGATGAGGCGGTCACGCCTGAGCCGGAGCAGACAGCACCGCCAGCACTCGACGAACCATTGGATGAAGCCCTGTTTGACCTTGGTGACGACGAGCCACAGCCGGCTTCGGCCAGCGAAGCACCTGAATCACTGGCTGAGCAGGGCGCGGTAAACAAGGCTGCCGACGAGTTTGACGACATTCTGGCCGGCACCCTGGCCGAGCAGGAAGCCGATGCGCTGTCTGCCATGCAGTCAGACAGCCGTTCCTTTGCCGACGAGCGAGAGCCCATGGTGCGTCAGGAGCTGGACGACTATGCCGACCTGCTGGGTAACAGTCAGGACGTTGATATCGATGCTGATGAAGGCGGCATGGGTGCCAAGCTGGATCTGGCCCGTGCCTATATTGAAATTGACGACATCGACAGTGCCCGTGAACTGCTGAACGAAGCGCTGGAAAAAGGCAGTGAGCAACATCAGAATGATGCCCGCAAACTGTTGCAACGGCTCGACAGACGCTAAGCCAGGGCGGTTTTCTTGTTCACTACCGGCCGCTTGCGGCCGGTTCTTCATTTTGCTGTGGCAACGGTTATAATTAGCCTCTTTTTTTCTTGGAACTGAATATGCGCATCGCCCTTGGCATAGAGTATGACGGCAGCCGCTATTACGGCTGGCAACGGCAGCGGGAAGTTCCCAGTGTCCAGGAAGAGGTAGAAAAAGCCCTTTCAAAGATTGCCGATCACCCCATAGAGGTACAATGTGCCGGCCGTACTGACGCCGGTGTGCACGGTACGGCGCAGGTGGTGCATTTCGACACGCACGCCATTCGCCCCGACGGGGCCTGGACCTTAGGCATGAATGCCAACCTGCCGCCGGACATTGCCGTGCGCTGGGTCAAAGCGGTGCCTGATGAGTTTCATGCCCGTTTCAGCGCCAGCGCCCGTCGCTACCGGTATATTATTTTCAATCATAATATGCGCCCGGCCATTCACGGTGCCGGGGTCAGCCATTATGCCGGTCATATCGACGCCGCTAAAATGCACGAGGCGGGTCAGTGCCTGCTGGGTGAGCGGGATTTCAGTGCCTTTCGCGCCGTACAGTGTCAGTCCAAAAGCCCCTGGCGCAATATTATGCACCTTAACGTACAGCGTTTTGGCCACTATATTGTGCTCGATATCAAGGCCAATGCCTTTTTGCATCATATGGTGCGCAATATCACCGGCACCCTGCTCAAGGTGGGCATGGGCGAAGCCGATGCGGCCTGGGTAAAGCAGGTACTGGAAGGGCGGGACCGCAACCTGGCCGGGGTGACGGCCAAGGCCGGTGGCCTCTATCTGGTGGAAGTGGATTACCCCGCAGAGTACGCGCTGCCGAAGACCATTCCGGGGCCCTTGTGGCTGCCCGACCAACTTTAATTTTTATCAACCCGCAGCCGAATATATGATTTAATGAACGCTGCGTGACAACCACGAACAATGATTAAGGATTTCCATGAGCTGGCTTGAGAAAATTCTCCCCAAGAACAAGAACATCGGCGTACGTCGCCATAATATTCCGGAAGGAGTCTGGACCAAGTGCACCAACTGCGAGCAGGTGCTTTACCGTGCCGAGCTGGAGCGTAATCTGGAAGTCTGCCCCAAGTGTGATCACCACATGCGCATCAGTGCCCGTGATCGTCTCGACAAGTTCCTGGATCAGGACGGCCGCGAAGAGCTGGGCAGCGAGCTGGAGCCGCAGGACATTCTCAAGTTCAAGGATTCCAAGCGTTACAAGGATCGCATTTCTGCCGCCCAGAAGAGCAGCAATGAAAAAGACGCCATGGTGGTCATGAAAGGCACACTGCGTGGTCTGCCGGTGGTGGCCTGCTCCTTTGAGTTTGCCTTTATGGGCGGCTCCATGGCCTCTGTGGTAGGTGCCCGCTTTGTTAAGGCGGTAGAAGCCTGCCTGGAAGAAAACCGCGCTCTGGTGTGCTTCTCTGCTTCCGGCGGTGCCCGCATGCAGGAAGCCCTGATGTCGCTGATGCAGATGGCCAAAACCAGTGCGGCGCTGAACCGTCTGTCTGAAGCCGGTCTGCCTTATATCTCGGTGCTGACCGACCCTACTATGGGTGGCGTGTCTGCCAGTCTGGCCATGCTGGGTGATGTGAACGTGGGTGAGCCCAAAGCGCTGATCGGCTTTGCCGGCCCTCGCGTGATTGAGCAGACGGTGCGTGAAAAACTGCCTGAAGGTTTTCAGCGCAGTGAATTCCTGCTGGAGCACGGTGCCATTGACATGATCATCGATCGCCGGGAAATGCGTGATCGGCTCGCCGGTCTGCTGGGCAAGCTGATGAACCAGGAGCCGCTGGAAATCTGATGCCGATGCCTCGCACCCTGGCAGACTGGCTGACCCTGCTGGAAGGCCTGAACATGGCCCGCATTGAGCTGGGCCTGGAGCGTATGCAGCGCGTGGCCGGCCGGCTGGGACTGCTGAGCCTGCCCTCTTATGTGATTACGGTAGGCGGCACCAACGGTAAGGGCTCCACCTGTGCCTTGCTTGAAAGCATGCTGATGGCCGGGGGGATGACGGTAGGAGTGTACTCTTCGCCTCACCTGCTGGATTACCGGGAGCGGGTGCGTATCAACGGTGACTTTGCTGATGAACAGGCGTTCTGTGATGCCTTTGCTGCAGTAGAAGAAGCCCGGGGCGATACCGCGCTCACCTATTTCGAATTTGGCACCCTGGCGGCACTCTGGCTGTTTCGCGCCAGGTGCCCTGATGTGGTGTTGCTGGAAGTGGGACTGGGCGGCCGGCTTGATGCCACCAATGTGGTGGACTCGGATCAGGCGGTGATCACCACCATAGCGCTGGATCATACTGACTGGCTGGGATCGGACCGCGACGTCATTGGTTATGAAAAAGCCGGCATACTGCGTGCCGGCAAACCGGCGGTGTGTGGTGATCCCAACCCGCCAGCCAGTATTGCCGAGCAGGCCAGGCAAAAGGGCACCCCCATGGCCTTCAGTGGCCGTGACTTTCACTGGCAGCAGCAGGGCGACAGCTGGTCGTTCACCATGGCCGGCAAACAGTTTGACGGCCTGCCGGTGCCGGGCCTGCCGCTGATGAACGCCGCCACGGCGCTGGCTGTTCTGGCTGCCTCTCCCTTCAGGTTATCTGTTGATGCCATTGCTACCGGTTTGCGTCAGGCAAGCCTGGCAGGCCGGCTGACCGAGCTGTCGCCCGGCTTGTGGCTGGATGTGGCCCACAACCCTGAGTCGGCAACCTATCTGGCGTCCCGTCTTGCTGAAGGGCAGGGCAGCATTCATGCGGTGGTGGGCATGCTCAAAGACAAGGATATAAGCGCCACCCTGGCGGCACTGACACCCTTGGTCAGCCACTGGTATCCGGCGACGCTGGCAGGCCCGCGTGGTGCTGATGGCAGTGAGCTGTCGGCATTGCTGAATCACGCCGCTTACTTTGAGTCGGTAATCGCAGCGCTGACGGCGGCACTGGCAGCCAGAGCCGAGGGCGAACGTGTGGTGGTATTTGGTTCATTCTTTACCGTGGCCGAGGCCCTGGCCTGGCACCGGACTCAGCAGAAGGAGCTTTAACGTGGCAACCCAGTTTCAGCATCGTCTGGTAGGGACCATTATTCTGGTGGCACTGGGTGTCATTTTTTTACCCGACCTGCTGGATGGCAAGCAGCCACCCATGCCGGAAGAAGTGGTATCCATTCCGCTCCGTCCTGAGCTGGAGCCGGTGCAGCCGGTAATAACACCACCCGAACCGGCCAGAGCAAAAACCTGGACCATGGAAACGGTACAGGAAGCACCGGCCACGCCGCCCAGACCGGCACCTCAGCCACAGCCAGAAGTGGCTCAGGCACCGGTTTCAAAACCCGCACCCAAAGCAGAGCCGGCACCGACTCCCAAACCCGAGCCCAGACCGGCCCCAGTGGTTAAACCCGAACCTCAGCCTGTGGCACCGGCTGGCGGCGGTTATGTTGCTCAACTGGGCGCGTTTCGTAATGCCGACAACGTCAATGCCCTGGTGGCCAAGCTCAGGGCGGCGGGCTATCGTGTGAATACGACCCCGTCTGTGCCGCGTCAGGGAGAGCTTAACCGGGTCTGGATCGGTCCCGATGCCAAAGCGCGCCTTGAACAGCAGCTTCCTGCTCTGGAACGGCTCACCGGCCTCAAAGGCAAGGTACTGGCCAAATAAAACACTCCGGCGAAAGCCGGAGCATTTTATTTTAGATACACTTCACTGGTTTGGGCAGGCCTGCCAGCTTGGTGGCCTGCTTGGCCGGCCCTTTAGGAAATAGCCGGTAAAGATAACGGCTGTTTCCCTTGTCTTCACCCAGCTCCTTGGCCATGGCCTTTACCAGTGCCCGAATGGCCGGCGAGGTGTTGTACTTCAGATAAAACGCCCGCACAAAATGAATGACTTCCAGATGCTCATCAGTCAAGGTGATGCCTTCCTGCTCTGCCAGCAGCGCCACCATGGCCGGCTGCCAGTCTTCATGATGTTTCAGATAACCCTGTGCGTCGGTCTCGACGGACCTGCCTTCAAATTCAAACATGATGTCTCCTCGTATCGGACACCATTTTACTCAAAGGACACATTTCACTCCATGACAATGCCGATCTTACTCAAAGCAGCAGTGGGGATTACCGAAGCCGACCGTCAAATGCCATGGATGGCATTTGCCGAGCGTCCCATGGATGGGCTTGAAGCGTGTCGGCGGAGTGTAACCGCACTGATGCTTCTTCTGGCTTACAGCTTTCACACATCCTTTGCCAGCTGATACAAATCGTTGACCAGCAGCACCATATTATTGTGCAGCTGGCGCGCCAGTATGTCCTGCTCCTGCTCATTGTCGCCGGCCATGACCGGCAACGGCAGCTGCGGAGGCAAAGGGGTGTGGCTGTCGAGGGCACTGGCTGCGGCACACAGGCGCTGGTTCAGCTCACCGGTCAGTGCCACAGGCAAACTCAGGCCCTGATCCCGGTGTGCACCCAGGGTAGACAAATAAGACAGGAGTGCATGGTTGCGGTAGGCAATTTCAAAACACAGGTTGAGCCAGTGCTTTGAGACCGGCTCCACCCGAATGTTCTGCCAGGCCTGAGCCAGCTTGTTATCAGCCAGATGCGCCTGCTTGCGGGCCAGCCGGTAGGCCAGATTATCCCGGCTGTCGTGCTGATGAGTGATGGCGGCCAGATAAGCTGCATTGGCCCGCATGGCCTCTGCCAGCAGCTGAGGCAGATGCCGGCGCTGCCAGTCGGGCCAGATATACCAGACGGCCACAAACGCCAGGGCACAGCCTGTCAGCGTATCAAACAGCCGGGGCAGCAGCACAGGTGTGCGTGCTGCCTCCTGCAGACTTGCCCCTTGCAGGTTAAAGGCCAGCAACACAAACAGCGTAATAAAAAACACCGCCCAGCTGTAATTGATGCGTACCTGGGTAAAAAAGATAAAAGCACACAGCAGCAGCATAAACAGCTGGCTTTCCACGGCCGGAAACAGCCAGAGCAGGGGCACGCTGGCCACGATACCCGCCAGGGTGCCCAGGGTCCGCTCGCTCAGACGCTGGCGGGTGGCACTGAAACTGGGCTGGCACACAAACAGGCTGGTCAGCAATATCCAGTAACCCCGCTCCAGCTCAAGAGTGGCAATCAGGCCGTAACCCAGCGCAAAGCACAGGCTCAGGCGAACACCATGACGGAACAAAATGGCATTGGGGTTCAGCAAGGCCTTCAGTCGCTCTCCCAGCGGCTGAGAAGGCGGTCTTGCCAGCTCGGCCCGCTGACTGTCTGCCGGCATTGCGCCTGCGGTCAGTTCTTTTGCCCGTAATAATGTGTCATACACATGCTGCATGTTCCGGGTTAAAAACCGCAGCGGGCTCATCAGCTCGGAAGAATAGTGCCGTCGCAAGTGGCTGTAATCGAGCTGATCCTTTAATGCCGACAGCTCCCAGCCAATGCGTTTGTCGAGAACATAAGGCTTGTGGGTGAGAATGGCCAGCCCCAGCCGGTAACAGGCCTCACCAAGCTCCGCCAGCAGCACCTGATAGCCGGTCAGCACTTCGGCCTGATCCAGCGCCTGGTTCAGCTGGCTATAGGAATAATGGCTGGAAGCAGCCCGTTCGTGCATGCTCTGCACCAGTAAATACAGCTCCAGCAGCCGGGCCAGCTCGTCATCAGGCTGCCTGCCCTTTAACCGCCGGTTCAGCATCTGTTTGGTCAGCTCCAGACTGTTGACCAGCTGAATATTGACCTGCGCCAGCTGGTGGCGAAGGCCCTGATGCAGTTCGTTGGGGCTGTCAAAAAAGCGCGATTTGGCCAGCAGATAGCGGGACAGGGCAAAATAACACTGAGCCAGCTGTTCATGCACGGGTTTATAGGGCATGAGCAGCAATATCAGCCATGAACACAGTCCGTACCAGGCGGCACCAGCGGTCAGCCATACTGGCTGATACCAGAAGTGGGGGCTGTCGATATGCCCTTGCATGGCATAGATGGATACCAGCAGAACCCCAAAACCCAGCTTGCCCGCGGCCTGGCCCCAGGCACCGGCCAGAATGAGACAGAAGGTCGCCAGTACTAGTACGGGACCAAACAGCCAGGGTGAGTCAATAAGGGCGGTGACGCCGGTGACGGCCACAAAAAAGCACAACAGGCCTGCCAGCAGTTGCACCAGCCTTGGCCCTGGTCTGTGATCAATCTCGCTCAGGGCGCCGGCCATGGCTCCCAGGCTGAGGGTCACGGCCACCGGCACCTGATCCAGCCACCAGCCTCCCAGCAGCAAACTGGCCATGGCCAGCATCACTTTAAGAGCAAAAAAGAAATGGCTGTCAGTAAAAATGCGTCTCAGCCACAGGCTGAAAGAAGGCATGGCGTTTCTCGTAAAAAAGGCGGCTTGCGCCGCCTTGTGAACCGTTTTTGTATGATGAGCTTAGTCGCGGCTCATACCCAGCAGCTGCAGCAGGCTCAGGAAAATATTAAAGATAGACACATACAGCGTTACTGTGGCTGAAATATAGTTCTGCTCGCCGCCGTGAATAATGGCGCTGGTCTGCATCAGGATGGCACCGGATGAGAACAGAATGAACAGTGCGCTCAGGGCCAGGCTCAGGGCCGGCAGCGCCAGGAAAATATTGGCCACAAAGCCCACCAGAATCACCACAAAACCGGCCATCATCATGCCGCCCAGGAACGACATGTCTTTCTTGGTGGTCAGTACATAGGCAGACAAGGACAGGAAGGTGAGCGCAGTACCACCCAGTGCCAGCATCACGGTTTCAGCCCCCGAGCTGGTGCTCAGGTAGTGATTAAGAATGGGGCCTATGGTGTAACCGGTAAACGCAGTAAAGGCAAAAATAAATAACAGACCCAGGCTGCTGTTGCGGTTACGCTCGGTCAGAAACATCAGGCCGTAAAAACCCACCAGAGTGATGATAAGACCGGGGTGGGGCAGGTTCATCATGGCGCTGATGCCCGCCGACAAAGACGCCACCACCAGGGTCATGCCCAGCAGCATATAGGTATTACGCAATACCTTGTTGGTTTCCAGCGCACCACCCTGTGTGCGAGAAAGTGTGTTGTTGTAACGCATGATCCAGACTCCTTAGGTATCTGACTCAAAAAGACATCAATAAATTTACTCTATTCTGGACATATTATGACCCGAATGTCGAGCCTTCCGTTTCACTGCTCCATGAATGTTTGCCGGTTTATTGGACACTTGAGCAGAATAACACAGATAACAGTTTACAAGGATTTTAAGCCCCAGTAGTATTAGCGCCCGTCAGGAGGGGTGGCAGAGTGGTTGAATGCACCGGTCTTGAAAACCGGCGTAGGTTAATAGCCTACCGTGGGTTCAAATCCCACCTCCTCCGCCATATCGGAAAGCCCGCTGCAAACGCAGCGGGCTTTTTGCTTTGTCTTCTCCATACATGTACTCGTTTGCAGGCAACGGCGGTGTTGCATCAAGCAGTAGTGGGGATTGCCAAAGCCGACCATTAAATGCCATGGATGGCATTTTCGAGCGTTACAAGGAGGTACTTGAAGCGTGTCGGCGTACTCTCTTTTGCTTTCAGCCCTGCGGATATCACCATGAACATATTGCTCGACCATGCCGACTTTTGTGTCATCAACAAACCCGCCGGCATTGGCATGCATCAGCAAAATGATGAGCCCGGCCTGGTGCGCCTGCTCAGCGAGCAACAGGGCGAAGCCCTTTATCCGGTACACCGCCTCGACAAAATGACCACGGGCGTGCTGCTGCTGGCCCGCAACCCCGAGGCCAACCGGCTGCTCAGTGCCCAGTTTGCCGAACGCAACACCCAAAAACGCTACCTCGCCTTCAGTGATCGCAAGCCCGCCAAAAAGCAGGGACTGATCAAGGGCGGCATGGAAAAATCCCGTAACGGCAGCTGGAAGCTGACCCGCAACACCAATCATCTCGCCATAACCCGTTTTCACAGCACCTCACTGGCTCCCGGCCTCAGAGGTTTTGTGCTCAGCCCCGAAACCGGCCGCACTCATCAGCTCAGGGTGGCCCTGAAAAGCATTGGCTGCCCCATTATCGGCGACGCCCGCTATGGCGGCACTGCCGCCGACAGAGGCTACCTGCACGCCTGGCAGCTCACCTTTCACTGGCAGGGCCAGCCCGTTACCGTGACCGCGCCCGCCACCGAAGGCGAGCTGTTTCACCAGTGGTACAGCCCCCTTGCCCAGTGGGCAACCGCGCTGTAGATTACGCTTCCCGCTTTGGTTGCTGTAAGTAAACGTCTTTGGTTACGGTCTCAATGGTATCTGTTTAAAGTGGGAGACTTTCTATGCGTTACTGGATTATGGGTGGCGGCGGTATTGGTCGTGCGCTGGCGGCAACGTGTGCGGAGCGGGGCGACGAGGTCAGTCTGTTCAGCCGTACCGACCCCGGGCTGCCCGGCGTTAGCTGGCATTGCCTCGATAACACCGACGAAGCCGCCATGACGGCCCTGTGCAACACCTTGCCGCTGCCCGAGCGTGTTATCAATACGGTGGGCACACTGCACAGTGAGCATCATCAGCCGGAAAAACGCATTGAGCAGCTGCAACAGGACGCGCTGCTGGAGCACATGCGTATCAATACCTGGCCCACACTGGCGCTGGCCAGATTATTATCCGCCCGCATGGAGCGGCGTCAGCCGCTGTTGCTTACCGCACTGTCGGCGCGGGTAGGCAGCATCAGTGATAACCGCGGCGGCGGCTGGTACAGCTACCGCATCAGCAAGGCAGCGCTGAACATGGCCATCAAAAATCTTGGCATAGAATGGAGCCGGCGCTTTCCGGCTGCCTGTGTAGCAGGGCTGCACCCGGGCACCGTCGCCACCGGGCTGTCAGCCCCGTTTCGTGCCGGCCTGGCTCATGGCCAGCTGCAATCACCGGAGCAGGCAGCACAGCATCTGCTCACTGTCATCGACAGTCTCACACCCGGGCAGTCGGGGCGCGTGTTTGCCTGGGACGGCCGGGAAATTATTCCCTGAGCAATGGTTTTTAACCGGTATTCATCACGTTAAGGTGTTTTTCGCCTTGCTCCATTCACAAAAAACACCCAGCCTGTTTAAGTAACGGTTTCATCTCGATTGGCTAACAGGTGATGTCATGCTCACTCTGACTACGCAAGACATAAAAATGGGCCAGACACTGGCCACCAAAGAGGCGGCCATTATGGCGCTGGCCCAGTGGCTGGAGCAGGAAGGTCATGTCGGTGCCGGTTATGCAGCCGGCATGCTGGCCAGAGAAGCCCAGACCGCCACCTATCTGGGGCAGGGCATTGCCATTCCCCATGGCACTCAGGACAGCCGCCACCTGGTGAAAAAAACCGGCATCAAGGCGCTGCATCTGCCTGAAGGCATCGACTGGGGCGATGGTGAGAAAGCTTATCTGGTACTGGGTATCGCCGCCGGATCCGATGAGCACCTTGAGCTGCTGCGTCAGCTGACCCGAGCGCTGCAGCGGGACGACCTGGCCGGGCAGGTGCGTTCGGCCACACACAGTGAAGACATTCTGGCGCTGCTGCAGCCTTCTGCAGCCGATAACACTCCCATGCTCAGCTGGCAGTCCGATATGCTGCAGTTGCAGCAGCCCGCCGACACCATGGATGAGTTGCTGGCGCAGGCCGCCAGCGCGCTTGAACTGCAACATGAACGAAATGCTTTGCAGCAGAGCCTGCTGCATCTGGGGCAGGGCTGGTGGCTCTGTCAGGTACCCGCTGCCGGCCCGGCAAAGGCTGCCATTCTGACCACACCGGCGCTTATCCATCAGGGGCACAAGGTCTGTGGCCTGCTGGCGCTGAAAACCCATGGCGGCAGCCATAAACAGCTGCTGGCACAGCTGGCCGACTGGCTGGTGGCGGGGCAGGCGGCCAGTCTGGCCAGCCTGAACAGTGCCCATGAGCTGGCGCAGGCACTGAATAACGGCCCTGTTGCGGAAGGTGAGCATCGGCTGGTGGTCACCATTCATAACGAGCAGGGATTGCATGCCCGTCCCGGTGCCTTGCTGGTGCAGGCTGCCAAGCAGTTCGAGGCAACCATTCAGGTACGCAACCTCGACGGCGACAATCAGCCGGTCAATGCCAAAAGTCTGATGAAGCTTATCAGCCTTGGCGTACGGCCCGGCCACCGGCTTCAGTTTGTTGCCAGCGGCACCGATGCCGAGGCGGCACTCAGCGAACTTGAAACCGCCGTTAACAGCGGACTGGGAGAAGGGGTGACGTCGCCGCATTCGGCTCAGCAAGTGCCATGCACCGGGGCTCCGGCCGATCCCGGCGCTCCCTGGCAAGGGGTGGCGGCCTCACCGGGCATTGCTATCGGGCCGCTTTATGTAGAAATGCCGGTCAATTTTGATTACGCCGATGTGGCCTGTGATGCTGCCGCCGAGCAACAGCGGCTGACGCAGGCGCTGCAGCAGGCAGATCAAAGCCTGGCACTGGCAGCGCAGCAAAGCGGTGCACAGGCCCGGGACATCTTATCCATGCACCGGGAATTACTCAGCGATCCCGGCCTGCAAGAAGGCACCCGGCAGCGTCTTGAAACGGGGGCTTCGGCCCCGGCGGCCTGGTGGGCAGAAATTGACTCGGCAGCAGCCGTACAGGCGGCCAGCAGTAACCCCATGCTGGCCGAGCGGGCCGCCGATATCAGAGACATTGGCCGGCGGGTCATGGCCATTTTGTGTAACACTGCCTTACCGGAACCACCCTCAACTCCCTATATCTGGGTAGCAGAAGATATAGGCCCGTCTGATGTGGTGAACATGAACACAGAGCGGGTGCTCGGTCTGGTCACAGCCGGTGGTGGTGCTTCATCGCACAGTGCCATTCTGGCCAGATCCCTTGGCATACCGGCATTGGTGGCCATGGGCAAAGGTGTAATGACATTAGACTCGGGCACACCGGCCATTCTCAATGGTGACAGCGGCACCTTGCTGGTGGATCCCGATAAACATCTGCTGGCCGAGGCAGAGCAGGCACAACAACGCGAGCGTGAACTGGCGGAGCAAGCCTGGCAACAGCGGGAGCAGCCCGCCGTTACCACAGACGGCCATCGCATAGAAATTGCAGCCAACCTGGGAAATACGGCCGATACGGCAGCGGCGGTGGCCGCCGGCGCCGAAGGCGTGGGGCTGCTGCGCACCGAGTTTGTCTTTATGGAGCAAGGCCGTGAGCCAAGTCTGCAGCAGCAGGTGGCGCAATATCAGCAGGCCTTCAGTGCGCTGGCAGGCCGGCCGCTGGTAGCGCGCACCCTTGATGTGGGCGGCGACAAGCCGCTGCCATACTGGCCCTTACCCAAAGAAGATAACCCCTTTCTGGGCGTGCGCGGCATTCGCCTGTGCATGCAAAGACCTGAGCTGCTGGAAACCCAGCTGCGGGCGCTGCTTACCGCCGCCGGCAGCGAGCCGCTGCGCATTATGTTTCCCATGGTGGCGGATATCGCCGAGTGGCGCTTTGGCAAAGCGCTGTTTGATAACCTCCAGGCCGAGATCGGAGCACCGAATGTGCAGCTGGGCATGATGGTGGAAGTGCCGTCGGCGGCGCTGAATGCCGCCCGGTTTGCCAAAGAGGCCGATTTTTTCAGCATAGGCACCAATGATCTCACTCAGTACACACTGGCGGCCGACAGAGGGAATGGTGCCCTGGCGTCTTTATCCGATGGCCTGCACCCGGCGGTGCTCAGGCTGATGGCCATGACGGTGGAGGCGGCCCATGCCGAAGGCAAATGGGTGGGCATGTGTGGTGAGCTGGGGGCCGATCCTCAGGCGCTGCCGATATTACTCGGGCTGGGTCTTGATGAAATCTCGGTCAGTCCCAAACGGCTGCCGCGGGTCAAGGCCCGGGTGCGTGAGTTCAGCCTGAGCCAGTGCAAACAACTGGCCGCCCGCGCCCTTACGGCAGACAGTGCCGGAGCCGTGCGGGCACTGACAGGAGCAACACCATGAGTGTACTGACCCTTACCCTGAATCCGGCGCTGGATTTAACCGTGTCATTGGCCCGGCTGACGGCCGGTCAGGTCAATATGGCCCATTCCGGGCATCTGGGGCCGGCAGGCAAGGGCATTAATGTGGCCCGGGTGCTCAGTGAACTGGGGCACCGCCCCGTGGTCAGCGGTTTTCTTGGCAGGGACAATGAGTCAGCTTTTTGCACCCTGTTTGAACAGCACGGCATGCAGGATGAATTTATACGCCTGGCCGGCAATACCCGGATTAATGTCAAAGTCAGCGAACAGGACGGCCGTATCACTGATATTAATCTGCCCGGGCTCAGCCCTCACCCGGCAGACGTTGCCCGGCTGCAGAGCACACTGACAGCCCTGTCCGGACGCTGTCAGTATCTGATAGTAGCCGGCAGCCTGCCTGCCTGCGTCAGCCCCGGCTGGCTTGAACAGCTGCTCACCCAATGGCGACAGCAGGGCAAAGATGTGTGGCTGGATACCAGCGGTGAGGCACTGAAAACCGGCGTGCAGGCATTGCCCGGCCTGATTAAACCCAATCTTGATGAGCTGGCCCAGCTGGCAGGCCGTCGCATTAAGAATGAACAGGCCCTGATCAGCTGTGCCCGTCAGCTTCAGCAAAGCGGTATCAAGGACGTCGTGGTGTCGGCCGGCGCTGACGGCGTTTACTGGTTTGGCAGTGAAGGAGACTGGCGGGGCCGGGTGCCGGCAGTCAATATCGTCAGCACTGTGGGGGCCGGTGACTCACTGGTGGCCGGCCTGTGTGCCGGCAGACTGGAAGGCCTGAAGGCCCCCGACAATCTGCGCCGGGCCATGGCGCTGTCACTGATGGCCGTTACTCAGATAGGGGTAGGTATTTACTGCAACGATACCTTTGCCGGTTTTCAGCAAGCGATTCAGATAACCCCTTTTGATCATGGGAGCCGTACATGAACATTCTGATCATCACCGCCTGTCCCAGTGGCATGGCAAGCAGTTACATGGCGGCCCGTTTGCTGGAGCAGGCTGCGCATGAACTGGGCTGGCAGGCATGGGTGGAATGTCACAGCCCGCTGGTGCCCGGCAAGGCCTTTACCCGTGAGCAGATTGATGCTGCTGAACTGGTGGTGGTGGCTGCCAGTACCGAGCCGGACTTGTCCCGTTTTGCCGGCAAGGCCGGTTTTATCGACACGCTGCAGCCGGCACTGAACGATCCCAAAGGCTGGTTGCAGCAGGCCGCTGCGCAGGCTGCCCCGCTGTCAGCGCCGGTCACCTCATCTTCAGCCCGGCCCGCCCGGCTGGTGGCCATTACTGCCTGCCCTACCGGTGTGGCCCATACCTTTATGTCGGCAGAGGCCCTGACCAATACCGCCGAGCAGCTCGGGCACCGCATTAAGGTAGAAACACAAGGCTCGGTTGGCGCGCAAAATGCGCTTAGTGCCGATGATATTGCCCAGGCCGACTGTGTCATCGTGGCCGCCGACATAGATGTTAATCTCAGCCGCTTTAACGGCAAGCGGCTGTACCGCACCAGTACGGGCGCTGCGCTGAAAAAGCCGGAACAAACCATAGCGGCGGCATTAAGTGAGGCCAGCATCTGGCAGGGCAGCCAGTCGCAAGGTGCTGCTCCTCAGGATGAAAAAGCCCCCGGGCCGTATCAGCACCTGCTCACCGGTGTGTCTTTTATGCTGCCCATGGTGGTGGCCGGCGGCCTGATTATTGCGCTGTCTTTTATTTTTGGCATAGAAGCGTTTAAAGAAGAAGGCACCCTGGCAGCCGCACTGATGCAAATTGGCGGTGACGCCGCCTTTGCCCTCATGATACCGGTGCTGGCGGGTTACATTGCCTATTCCATTGCCGACCGGCCCGGTATCGCTCCCGGCATGATTGGCGGCATGCTGGCCAGCTCTCTCGGGGCCGGCTTTATCGGCGGTATTATTGCCGGCTTTCTGGCGGGTTACAGTGCCCGCACGCTGGCCCGGCATATTCCCATGCCCCACAGTCTGGAGTCATTAAAGCCCATACTGGTGATTCCGCTGTTTGCCAGTCTGTTTACCGGTCTGGTCATGATTTATGTGGTAGGTGGCCCTGTGGCCGGCATCATGGCGGTCATGACCGAATTTCTGAATAACATGGGCTCGGCCAATGCGGTGCTGCTGGGCATTATTATTGGTGCCATGATGTGCTTTGACATGGGCGGCCCGGTCAATAAGGCAGCCTATGCCTTTTCCGTGGGGCTTTTGGCTTCCCAAACCTATGGTCCCATGGCAGCGGCCATGGCCGCGGGCATGGTGCCGGCACTGGGCATGGGCATTGCCACCTTTCTGGCGCGCAGCAAATTCAATCCTGCCGAGCGGGAAGCGGGCAAGGCGTCCTTTGTGCTGGGGCTGTGTTTTATTTCCGAAGGGGCCATTCCTTTTGCCGCCCGGGATCCGTTACGGGTGATCCCCAGCTGCATGGCGGGCGGTGCCCTGACCGGCGCTCTGTCCATGCTGTTCGGTGCCAAACTGCTGGCCCCTCACGGGGGTGTCTTTGTGTTTTTCATTCCCAATGCCATTAGTCAGCTGGGCTGGTATGTGGTGGCTATTACCGCCGGAGCCGTGCTCAGCGGAGTCATTTATTCCGTGGTTAAACGAAGTGATGCTCACATGCTGGCCCCGGCAGACACCCGCTGACGCAGGCCTGTTGTTTGTGTGAGTTAAATCAACTTTTAAAGGTGTTTTGTTCAATTTTTGTCAACTTATTGGTCTCTTGTGTTGGTTTTGTGTGGTTTTTTGAAGCATTTTGCGGAATTGGTTGCTACTCTTGCCGCCCTTGATTAAACCGCAAGAACTGTGAATAAGGAGTATTCAGCCATGAATGCGAGTGAGAAAAAGTGGTCACTCACCACGCGTGTGCTGGTGGGCATGGGCACAGGGGTGCTGGCAGGATTTATTATCCGCAGCCTGTTTGCCGATGTGGCACTGGTGCAGAACTACCTGGTGGATGGCCTGTTTCTGGTAGGCGGAAAAATCTTTATTGCCAGCCTTAATATGCTGGTGGTACCGCTGATCTTTGTGTCTCTGGTGTGTGGCACCAGCTCACTGAAAGACATCTCTACCCTGGGCCGGCTCGGGGGCAAAACCCTGGCGTTTTATATGTTCACGACCGCCGTGGCCATTACTCTGGCACTGGTCATGGGTGAGGTATTCCGGCCCGGTGACGGAGCCGACCTGGTATCGGCCAGCACCTTTGCTGCCCGCGAAGCGCCATCCCTGGCAGACGTCATCATCAATATGTTCCCCACCAACCCCATTAATGCCATGGCCGAAGGCAATACCCTGCAGATCATCGTGTTTGCGGTCCTGTTTGGTATTGCCATCAGCCTGGCAGGTAAACCCGGAGAGCGTATTGCTGAGCTGTTTACTGATCTCAACGAAGTGATCATGAAGCTGGTCGCGCTGCTGATGAACCTGGCACCCTACGGCGTTTTCTGTCTGATGGCTCAGTTGTTTACTTCTCTGGGTCTGGACGCCATTGTTAATCTGCTGGAGTACTTCCTGGTGCTGGCAGGGGCCTTGCTGCTGCACGCACTGGTCACTTACTCGGTGCTGTTCAAGGTGTTTACCGGCCTGAGCCCGCTGACCTTTCTGAAGAAAATGGAAGACGCCGTCATGTTTGCGTTTTCCACCGCCTCGTCCAACGCCACCATTCCGGTCACCCTGGAAACGGCTACCCGCCGTATGGGCGTGGAAAACCGGGTTGCGTCCTTTACCGTGCCGCTGGGTGCCACCATTAATATGGACGGCACTGCCATTATGCAGGGGGTGGCCACTGCCTTTATTGCCCAGGCGTTTAATATCGATTTGTCATTTAATGATTATCTGATGGTGATCATGACCGCGACGCTGGCTTCCATCGGCACCGCCGGTGTGCCCGGTGTGGGCATGGTGATGCTGGCCATGGTGCTGAATCAGGTAGGGCTGCCGGTAGAAGGGATTGCGCTGATTATTGGTGTGGACCGTTTGCTCGACATGATCCGTACTGCAGTGAATATTACCGGTGATGCGGTTGTGACCTGCATTGTGGGCAAGAGTGAAGGGGCCATGGATCTGGAACGCTTTCACGACCCGCATGCCGGTGAAAAAGAAGAAGAAGTGCATTTATCGTAGAGCACTTTGGTCATTCCGGCCTGTGAGCCGGAATCCATTTGCAGACAACATCCTGGTTTGAAAAATGGACTCCGGCCTTTGCGCCGGAATCCTAATCAGTCCTGCTCTTTCAGCATATGGCCCAGCTTGCCGGCCTTGGTATCGAGGTAATGCTCATTGAACGGGTTGCGGCCTTCTTCCAGCGGCAGACGTTCGCTCACCTTGATGCCAAAGTTTTCCATCGCTTTTACCTTGCGCGGATTATTGGTCATCAGTTTCAGCCCGGTGACACCCAGGCTGCGCAGCATATCGGCACAAATGGTGTAGTCACGCATATCGGCGGCAAAGCCCAGCTCCACGTTGGCTTCAACGGTGTCCTTGCCCTGATCCTGCAGATGATAAGCATGAATCTTATTCAGCAGGCCAATGCCACGGCCTTCCTGGCGCACATACAGCAGCACGCCCCGGCCTTCCTTGGCAATGCGTTCCAGCGCCGCCTGTAACTGAAAGCCACAATCACAACGCAGACTGAACAGGGCGTCTCCGGTCAGACATTCGGAATGAATGCGCGCCAGCACCGGTGCTCCATCTTCCACATTTCCCATTACCAGAGCGGCATGATCCTTGCCGGTTCCCTTTTCTTCAAACCCGACCAGGGTAAAGGTGCCCCAGGGTGTTGGCAATTTGGAGTTTGCCATACGGGTAACACTGCTCATGGCCTTCCTCTTTTGGTTATTTATCAATAAAAAATGGTGGTTATTGTAAAGCGGAAGGGGCAGCAGGTATAGGTTCAATACGGCGGTAATGTCTTTGGCTTCTTAACTTGGTTATAATGCCGCCCGCGCGACAGCCGCCCTTGCGGTCTGTCCGGACTCATGATTTACCGGAGGATGTATGTCTGAACAAGCTCCCGTCATTACCGTAGATGGCCCGGGCGGCGCCGGCAAAGGCACCCTGTGCCAGCTGCTGGCCGAACAACTGGAGTGGCACCTGCTCGATTCCGGCGCTATCTACCGGGTGCTGGCGCTGGCCGCACTGCACCACAATGTGGAACTGAATGACGAAGCGGGGCTGATGCCTCTGGCAGCACATCTTGATGTGCAGTTTCCTGCCGAAAGCGGCGAAATCCGCGTTATCCTGGAAGGCGAAGACGTCTCCCGTGCCATTCGCACTCAGGAAGTGGCCGACGCAGCCAGCAAGGTGGCGGCGTTTCCCCGTGTGCGCGAGGCACTGCTGCGCCGCCAGCGCGCCTTTCGTGCCAGGCCCGGTCTGATTGCCGACGGCCGCGACATGGGCACAGTGGTGTTCCCCGATGCCGAGGTTAAAATCTTTCTTGATGCCAGTGCCGAAGAGCGGGCCAGCCGGCGCTATAAGCAGTTGCAAGACAAGGGTTTTGATGTTAGCTTTGACCGCCTTTTAAGCGAAATACAGGAGCGTGACGACCGGGACAGAAACCGGGCCGTGGCGCCTCTCAAGGCGGCTGACGATGCGTTAATTATCGACTCCACCAGCCTTTCCATCACAGATGTGCTGGACAGGGTGCTGAGTCATACTAAGGTTAAACTTGGCCGTTAAGCCATTTGGCAATGCCGCCCTCAGGGAAGAAGGGCGGAATGTGTTAGTCACCCCACGTGCGCCGGAATGCCCCGTGGATGTTCAACTCAAACAGTGTGTATTCATTAATCATATGACTGAATCTTTTGCTCAACTCTTTGAAGAGTCTCTGAAAGAACTCGAAACCCGTCCGGGCTCCATCGTTAAAGGTACTGTTGTTGCCATTGAAAACGGCATCGTACTGGTTGACGCCGGTCTGAAATCCGAGTCTGCCATTCCTGCCGAGCAGTTCAAAAATGCTCAGGGCGAGCTGGAAATCAGCGTTGGCGACGAAGTAGACGTAGCGCTGGACGCCGTGGAAGACGGCTTCGGTGAGACTCAGCTGTCCCGTGAAAAAGCCAAGCGTCACGAAGCCTGGCTGCAGCTGGAAAAAGCCTACGAAGACGAAGAAACCGTAACCGGTGTGATCAACGGCAAGGTTAAAGGCGGTTTCACCGTAGAAGTGAACAGCATTCGCGCCTTCCTGCCCGGCTCTCTGGTAGACGTGCGTCCGGTTCGCGACACCACTCACCTGGAAGGCAAAGAGCTTGAGTTCAAGGTCATCAAGCTGGACCAGAAGCGCAACAACGTGGTTGTTTCCCGTCGTGCCGTGATCGAAACCGAAAACAGCGCCGAGCGCGAGCAGCTGCTCGAAAATCTGCAGGAAGGCCAGGAAGTTAAAGGTATCGTTAAGAACCTGACCGACTACGGTGCTTTCGTGGATCTGGGCGGCGTAGACGGCCTGCTGCACATCACCGACATGGCCTGGAAGCGCGTTAAGCATCCTTCCGAGATCGTGAACGTTGGCGACGAAATCAACGTTAAAGTCCTGAAGTTCGACCGCGAGCGCACCCGTGTGTCTCTGGGTCTGAAGCAGCTGGGCGAAGATCCGTGGGTAGATATCGCCAACCGTTATCCGGAAGGCACCCGTCTGGCCGGCCGCGTGACCAACCTGACCGACTATGGCTGCTTCGTTGAAATCGAAGAAGGCGTAGAAGGCCTGGTACACGTATCCGAAATGGACTGGACCAACAAGAACATCCACCCGTCCAAAGTGGTTTCTGTGGGCGACAACGTAGATGTAATGGTTCTGGACATTGACGAAGAGCGTCGTCGTATCTCTCTGGGTCTGAAACAGTGCAAGTCCAACCCGTGGCAGCTGTTTGCTGAAACCCACAACAAGGGCGACCGCGTTTCCGGCAAGATCAAGTCCATCACCGACTTCGGTATCTTCATTGGTCTGGACGGTGGCATCGACGGTCTGGTTCACCTGTCCGACATTTCCTGGAACGCCAACGGTGACGAAGCCGTTCGTGAGTTCAAGAAAGGCGAAGAAATTGAAGCCGTTGTTCTGCAGGTTGACCCTGAGCGTGAGCGCATCAGCCTGGGCGTGAAGCAAATCGACGAGGATCCTTTCAATAAGTACCTGTCTGACAACAAGAAAGGTGCTATCGTTAAGGGTACCATCACTGCCGTTGACGCCAAGGGTGCCGTGGTTGAGCTGGAAGAAGGCGTGGAAGGTTACATCCGCGTTGCCGACATCTCTCGCGACCGCATCGAAGACGCCTCCACCGTACTGAACGCCGGTGAAGAAGTTGAAGCTCGTTACATGGGCATCGATCGCAAAAACCGCACCATCAGCCTGTCTATCCGTGCGAAAGACGAAGCTGAAGAGAAAGCTGCTATCGATACTCTGAACCAGCAAGACGAAGTGGTTGGTCTGAGTGCAATGGCCGAAGCATTCAAGGCGGCCAAAGGCGAATAAGCCAAGCCGTTATTGAACAAAGGGGCCTTTATGGCCCCTTTTTGTTATATATTTCGGAGACTGAATCATGACAAAATCCGATCTCATTGAACGCCTTTCTGAGCAATATCCCCATTTGTCTGCCAAAGAAGTTGAAAGTGCCATCAAGGAAATTCTTGAGCAAATGGCGTCAACACTGCAAACAGGTGACCGTATCGAAATTCGCGGCTTTGGCAGCTTTTCCTTGCATTATCGTGCTCCCCGCCAGGGGCGTAATCCTAAAACCGGTGAAAAAGTTGAGCTTAACGGCAAATACGTTCCTCACTTCAAACCGGGTAAGGAATTACGCGAGCGGGTAAACCCGGCCTGAGGTCACTTTTCCTGTCGGCTGCGGTAGCGTCGCCGGTGGTTTTTCGGGATAATGCCAAACACTCAAAAAATCAGGATGTTGAGAGGGTAAAGTGAAAATAATCTTTGGCCTGATAATGCTGGCGATCCTTTTTGCCGTGGGGCTGACATTGGGCTCCCAGAACGACCAGCTGGTACATGTTAATTATCTGCTGGCTCAGGGTGATTACCGGCTGTCTTCATTGTTGGCAGTGGTGTTTGTGGCTGGTTTTTTGCTGGGCTGGCTGGTATTTGGTCTGGTGATGCTGCGTCTTAAAATGACCAACAAAGGGCTGAATAAAAAAGTAGAACGTCAGCACCGCGAACTGGAAGAGCTCAGAGCACTCCCGGTTAAGGAATAATACACTTCATGCTGGAATTGTTGTTTCTGCTGCTTCCGGTAGCGGCGGCTTATGGCTGGTATATGGGTCGCCGAAGTGTTCGCCAGGATACACAGAAACAATCCAGTCAGTTCTCCCGGCAATATGTTGCCGGGCTGAACTTTTTACTTTCCGATGAGCCCGACAAGGCGGTTGATCTCTTTATTCAGCTGTTGCAGGTTGACAGCGAAACCATAGAAACCCATCTGGCACTGGGCAACCTGTTTCGCTCCCGTGGTGAAGTAGACAGGGCCATTCGTATTCATCAGAACCTGATTGCCCGCACCAGCCTCTCTCTGGAACAACGCCATCTTGCCATGCTGGAGCTGGCCCGGGATTTCTTTGCCGCCGGCCTGCTGGATCGCGCCGAGCAAATATTAACAGAGTTAAAAGAAGATCCCGATTACGAGCAGGATGCCCTCGAGCTGCTGCTCACCCTTTATCAGCAGTTGCGTGACTGGGAGCAGGCCATTACGGTGGCAGGGCGGCTGAGAAAGCAGCAGGGCAACAAGGCCCTGATACCCATGGCGCATTTTTACTGTGAACTGGCAGAGCAAAAACAAAAGCGGCAAGACAGCAAAGGGGCCATCAGCGATTTCAAAAAAGCGCTGAAAGCCGATTCGGGCTGTGTTCGTGCCAGTATGGGGCTGGGTAAATTATATATGGCCGCAGGTAACCTGAGTCAGGCGGCCAGTGTTCTGCAAGAGGTGGCGCAGCAGGATAAAAGCTTTATCAGTGAAATTCTTTCAGATCTTCAGCACTGTTATCATCAGTTGCAACAGGATGACACCCTGACCGCCTTGCTTGAGCAATGGACAGCACAAGACGCTGGTGCCAGTGAAGTACTGATGCTGGCAGACCGTATAGCCGTTCGCGACGGCCAGGCCAGTGCCGAGCAACTGGTATTATCCCATTTACAGCGCCATCCCACCATGAAAGGTTTTTACCGGCTGATGTCTTATCATGCCGATAATGCCGGTCAGGGCCAGGCCAGGGCCAGCCTGGAAATGCTTAAAGCCCTGGTGGCCGAACAGATAAAAGCCAAGCCCAGTCACCGTTGCGGCCATTGTGGCTTTTCCGTGCACAGCCTGTTCTGGCAATGTCCGTCCTGCAAGCAATGGGGCACCATCAAGCCGGTGCGCGGCCTGGACGGCGAATGATTTAAAGCAGGGAATAGGGACTGGGGAATAGGGAGCAGGGACTGGTAGTTGGCGATAAGCGCAGCGAATTCACAACATTGCGGCACGAATAAACAGATTCCGGCTCGGGGGCCGGAATGACCAAATGTAAAAACCGAAGGTAATTAACTCATGCAAACATCACACAACCGCGATCCCAAAGTGCTGATCGCCCTCGACTTTGCCGACGAGCAGCATGCGAAAGCGCTGGTGGCGCAACTGGATCCGGCTCAGTGCCGGCTGAAAGTGGGTAAGGAAATGTTCACCCTGTTCGGCCCTGAATTTGTTCGTCACCTCACCGGGCAGGGCTTTGATGTCTTTCTTGACCTCAAGTTTCACGATATTCCCAACACAGTGGCCAAGGCCGTGGCCGCAGCCGCTGAGCTGGGCGTATGGATGGTGAATGTGCACGCCAGTGGCGGCAGCCGCATGATGGAAGCGGCCAAAGCGGCCCTGGCCCCTTACGGTGACAAGGCCCCCTTGCTGATTGCGGTGACAGTGCTGACCAGCATGACCGCCGACGAGCTTAATCAGACCGGCGTGCTGCGCTCTCCGGCAGAGCAGGTACTGGCCCTGGCCCGGCTCACACAAGCAGCCGGCCTAGACGGCGTGGTGTGCTCCGCACAGGAAGCCAGCCTGCTCAAGAGTGAGCTTGGCCCCGATTTTAAACTGATCACCCCGGGCATTCGTCCGGCGGGCAGTGATGCCGGTGATCAGCGCCGCATCATGACGCCTGAGCTGGCCCTGAAGGCGGGCAGTGACTATCTGGTTATCGGCCGGCCCATCACTCAGGCTGCGGATCCTGCCGCCGCCCTGAGCGCCATTAACGCCAGTCTGCATGGCTGAGCCTGTCTCACCCGGTCTGAGTCAGGCCGGGCTGCTGCGTATTATTCAAACCCCCATGCCCTATGGCAAATATCGCGGACAGCCGCTGCTGCGGCTGCCACTGGCCTATTTATGCTGGATGGAACGCCAGGGCTGGCCTGAAGGGCCGCTGGGGGCTGAGCTGGCACTGGTGTATGAGCTTAAACACAACGGGCTCGATCAGCCGCTTTACCGCTTATTACCCAAATAAAAAGAGGGCCTGCCGGCCCTCTTTTCAATAACAAGTATGCATTACTTTTTAATCAGATAATCTTGCAGAGATTTACCCTGGGTCTCAATACCTTCTTTGATAACTGAGGGCATACGACCCTGGCCGGTCCAGGTTTTACGCTCGCCGTTATCATGATATTCATATTTGGGCGGACGCTTGGCACGAGGTGCGCCAACTTTCTTGGCAGCAGGCTCAACGGCCTCAAGCAGCTCGCTTAAATCAATGCCATCGGCGGCCAGCATATCGGCATATTCTTTCAGTTTGCGCTCTTTTTCTGCGGCTTTGGCACGGTCTTCGGCTTCAGATTCACGGCGCTCTTCAACCACAGTGGTCAGTTTGTTAAGACCTTCTTCCAGTTGTTCCAGAGTAAGCTCGCGAGAGGTAGCGCGCAGGCTGCGAATATTAAGCAGCGTTTTCAAAAAATCGGACATTGTGTTCACCTGTAGCTTGTTTGTTTTTTTAATAAATTAAATTTACAGCCAGAATTGCATGGTTGCAAGTTAATTGGCATTAAAAAGACTGAACAATACAATCATAAAACAACAATGGTTGCAAAATGCAAAATAATTCTTTTAGCGCGACTCACATTAAATCCTTACATTTCATAAGCAGAAAGGTAAGGCCTAAAGAAGTTAAACCTACTCTATCAACAACAGACACACTTTGCAGGCAAGGTTTATCAAATGTAGATAATAACGACATTAAGCCAACATAAATGCAACAAAACAGATGAATGTGTTGATCTTTACGCCCGAGCCAGTAAAATTCGCCAACTTACCTGCGTAGAGGCGCAGTGCTTATCAGTAAGCCGGAACAGGGTGATACCAATGACGCCGGCCAAAAGGAAGTGCTGCCGAAGCTGTGGTTTTTATCACCGAATCACGGTTGGGATCAGTACCTAAAGGGCTGATACTGTCACAATTATTGATTGTGATGCGCTACTGCTGGGAAAGAAAGGATAAGACTGTGTCGGTTTCCTGCTCCTGGTGGTTTTTTCATTACTTAACATTCAGGTGTCGCTGTGGAAGCTCATCCGTTTATTCAGACTGTCTGGTCCGTATTACCCCCGCTTATTGCCATTTTACTGGCCATTGCCACCCGCAAGGTGTTGCTTTCGCTGGGCCTTGGCATTGTATTGGCCAGCCTGCTGCTGGAGCAATTTAATCCCCTCAATTCCTTGTCTCATCTTGGTATCAAGGTGCAGTCTTTGTTCTGGGATGAAGGCGCCCTGAATGAATGGAATGTGAATATTCTGCTTTTTCTGTTATTGCTGGGCTGCATTATCAGTATGCTGAGCCGTGCCGGTGCAACCCACGCCTTTGCAGAATGGGCGCAGGCCCGTATTAAAAGCCGCCGTCAGGCCAAAGCCATGACCGGTCTGCTGGTGTTTGTGTTTTTCATTGATGATTACTTTCACAGTTTATCGGTAGGCACCATTTGCCGCCCGGTCACCGATCGCTTTGGTATATCCCGTGCCAAGCTGGCCTATTTGCTGGATTCTACCGCCGCGCCCGTGTGTGTATTGATGCCGGTGTCTTCCTGGGGAGCCTATATCATAGCGCTGGTTGGCGGTATTCTGGCCGGCTATGGCGTAACCGGACAAAGTCCGCTGGCAGCATTCATCACCATGGGTGCCATGAACTTTTACGCCATTTTTACCCTGCTGATGGTCATTCTGGTGATTCGTGGCGGCTGGGATCTGGGCCTGATGCAGCGCCATGAAGCACAGGCGTTGCGTGGTGAGCTGTTTGACAGCAGCAAAGGCACGCCGCCGGGCGTACACGATCATGAGGTGGCCGGTGGCCGGGTCACTGATCTGTTGTTTGCCATTGGCGGTCTCACACTGGTGACCGTGGCCGGCCTGCTCTGGACCGGTGCCACGGCGCTGAGTGAGGCAGGAGAGGCGTTCAGCCTGCTGGGTGCACTGGAAAATACCAATGTGGGCCGCGCTCTGGTGGCAGGTGGTGTGGCCGGGCTGCTGATTTGTGCCATCAGCCTGGTGCGTGAGCGCACCACCGGCAAAGACTGGCTGCATACCCTGCTGGTGGGCGTGAAAGGCATGCTGCCGGCCATTTATATTCTGTTGTTTGCCTGGACCATTGCCGGCCTTATCAGTGAGCTGGAAACCGGCAAATATCTGGCGTCTCTGGTGCAACAGAACCTGCCGATTTATCTGTTGCCGGCCATTTTGTTTATTCTGGCGGGTATTATGGCCTTTGCCACCGGCACCAGCTGGGGCACCTTTGGTGTTATGTTGCCCATTGCGGCCGACATGACCATGGCCATCGATACCGGCATGCTACTGCCGGGCATGGCCGCGGTCATGGCCGGTGCGGTGTTTGGCGACCACTGCTCGCCTATCTCTGACACCACCATACTGTCGTCTACCGGCGCGTCCTGTCATCATATCGATCATGTGATGACACAGCTGCCTTATGCGCTGTCGATGGCGGTGGTCAGCATTGCCGGCTTTCTGGCGCTGGGAGTAACGGCCAGCATGCTGGCTGGTCTGATGGCCTCTGCCATTATGTTTATGGTTGTGCTGGGGTTCTGGGCCTTGCGCCGGCGCTAGCGCTCAGCGGGAGGCCTCCAGCTGGTTACTCCAGCTGATGGCCTCTTCATAATAGCGGGCATTGACATCCGGCTGCAGACCAATAAAGTCGAGCCGTTTTTGCAGATTAGTCCAGTTGGCTCTTTCATGATCCTGAATAAGACCCAGTAAAAAGCCCAGCTCCCCCTTGCCATGTTCCAGCGCCTGTTTTGCCTCATCAGAAATAGGCAGCTGAGGCAATATATCGGCTACCGGACGCTCAAGCAGCACATCCAGCAGTGAAAACAAACCGCAGATAAAGGCATCATGGGCGAGGGCAGGGTTCATCCGGCCAGCCAGCAACTCACACCAGCGGGCCCGAATAATGGACAAACGATATAATTCACGGTTTTTATTTTTGCTGATATAGGCTGTCATCACCATGGCGGTAAACCGTTTCAGCTGCTCCTGACCCAGATACACCAGCGCATAACGTAAATTTTCTATGCTCTGGCGTTTATAGCCCATATGCAGGCTGTTGACATACCGCAATACATTATAAGTCAGTGGCAGATCCCGGCTGAACAGCGCTGTCAGCTTGTCATAATCAATCTGTGGCTCACTGACGGCTTTCAGCAGTTCAAAGGCAGTGATTTCATCCGTGGTCAGCAGCCGGCGTTTAATCACCTGTGGCTGCTGAAAATAATATCCCTGAAAATACTCAAAACCGACAGCACGGGCAGACTCAAATTCGTCTAATGTTTCTACTTTTTCTGCAATAAAACGCAGCTCAGGATAATCGCTGGCCTGTTCAATAATGCGCCGGCAGTCAGCCAATGGCAACTGACGCAAATCCAGCTTGATAAAGTTCACATAAGGAAAAAACGAACTCCAGCCATGTCCGGGCACATGATCATCCAGCGCCACCTTAATGCCGGCGCGACGAAGTTGTTTCACTTGCTCCAGCAGTTCGGGAGTGGGGCGGGCATCTTCCAGAATTTCAATTACCATATTCTGATGTTTCTGCCCTATCGTCAGCCCTTCTGCCAGCAGAGAGTCAGGAAAATTAACAAAGCACATGGCAGAGCCCACCAGGTCGTCAATTTTCTCACTTAAAAACTGCTCGGCAATCAGCCGCCGGGTAGCCTGCTCAGAGCTGATATCAGGAAACCGGTTTTCCAGGCCAAGACGAAACAACAGCTCATAGCCCAGCGGATTGCCATTCACATCCAGAATGGCCTGGCGTGCGACGAAACTGTATGCGTTCATGAAACAACCAATATGAAAAATAATCCGGTAATATACCGTAATCGACCATAGTGAAACAAACCTTCAGCACAAAAACAAAAGCGCCCGAAGGCGCTTTGATTATAAATGCGGGCGTAATGAAGATTAAAACTGGTAGTTCATTTGCAGGCCCATCAGGTAGGCATCACCGCCGGAGGTAAAAGCAAAGCCGTCTTCCACCACATCCACCTTGCCGCCATCCAGAAAGGCAAAGGCGGCATCCACACTCAGGTTCTGACTCACGGCATAGGTGGCCCCCAGTGTGTACCAGGTGCGGTCCACATCGGGAATGGAAATGCTGCGGGTGGCTTCCGGCACCGGTGACTGATCGTACGCCAGGCCACCGCGTAGGGTCCACTGATCATTCAGCTGATGGGTAAGCCCCGCACTGACCCGCCAGCTGTTATCAAATTTCTCGTCTTTCTGGAACAAAGTGCCATTATTACTGCCCAGCGCCCGCAGCTCCTCAAAGCTGCTCCATTCGGTCCACATAATACCGTAATGCACCGCCCAAGCCGGATCCACCTGATGAAAGCCCGACAGCTCGGCAATGGCGGGCAGGGTTAAATCCAGCTTGCCGGGCACCGTCTGGCCATTAGTGCCCACCGGGAGGCCGGGTACAACAGAGGGTTTGGCACTGGCATAATCACCTTCCAGGGTTAAATCCACTTCAGAGCGGTAGGTCAGGGCCCAGCGGTTATACTCATCCGCTTCCAGCAGCAGGCCGATATTCCAGCCATAGCCCCAGTCGTCACCGGCTAGACGCACAAACTCTGAGGTAGGCTGCAAGCCCAGGCCCGGGTTTGCCACTGCCGCCACTCCTGAATGCCGGATCAGCTCCGCATCCGCATACACCGCATTAAAACCGGCTCCCAGCGACAGATGAGGGTTCACTCGGTAGGCAATGCTGGGGTTAACATTAATGGTGGTGAGCGAGGTTTTACCCGCCACCGGCCCGGCGTAGTGATCATCCTGATAGGTGGTAGACAGACCATAGTTGGTAAAAATGCCCAGGCCCGCAGCCCATTGCTCATTAATGGGCTGCACATAATAGAAAAAAGGTACCACCGCATCATCGGCAATATCATTTGACTGAGTCGGCAGGCCGGCAATGCCGGCGGCAGCGGCCTGACCTGCGGTAGGCTTGCCTTCCACATCCACTTCCGGATTCACATAAACCGCACCTGCCGACAGCGACGAGCGGTCAAACAGCGTCATGGCTGCCGGATTACGCCCCAGCACAGACGCATTTTCGGCGGCGGCACCTTCACCGGCATAAGCCCGGCCCAATCCTGTGGTGCTTTGCTCCGCCAGCTGAAACGCCGCAGCCTGAGCCTGTCCGGTGGCCATGGTCACGGCGGCTGCCAGCACCGACAAAGTTAATGTCTTTTTGCGCATAGAGTCATCTCACTTTCCTGGGTGAACAAAGAGGCGGCGACAACAGAACGCGGCCGGTAATAAAACACCTGTTTAAAGCAGATTAGAAAGAAGTCACAAAAAAGTAAAACAAGCGTTTAAAAAAAGAGGCCGAACGGCCTCTTTTGTGAGAAAAATCAAACTGTAAACTGGCTTACAGCTCCGACTCCATACGCCGGAAACCCAGCACAACGGCTTTGGACGGCTCCTTGTCGTAGCGGCTTACCAGCCAGCACGCCAGCCAGCAAACAACAAAGCCGGGCACAATTTCATAGAGATCAAACAGACCGCCTTCCAGCTGTTTCCAGCCGATAACGGTCAGGGCACCCAGCACAATGCCGGCCAGGGCACCGTTGCGGGTTAGGCGAGACCAGAACACCGACAAAATCATCACAGGGCCAAAGGCGGCACCAAAGCCGGCCCAGGCGTAACTGACCAGCTCCAGCACCGAGGCTTCCCGGTCGGTGGCAATCACCAGCGCCAGCACCGCTACCGCCAGCACCGCAAACCGGCCAACCCACACCAGTTCATTATCACTGGCCTTGGGGCGCAGCCAGCGCTTGTAAAAGTCTTCCGTCAGCGCAGAAGAGCACACCAGCAGCTGAGAGTCGATGGTACTCATAATGGCCGACATAATGGCAGCAATCAAAAAGCCGGCCACCCAGGGGTTAAACACCGCATTGGCCAGCGCCAGGAACACGGTTTCTGAGTTTTCCAGCGGGGCATCGGCAAAATACACAGCGCCAGACAACCCCACACCCAGGGCACCAATCAAAGACAGAATCATCCAGCTCATGGCAATGCGCCGCGACAGCGGCACCGAGGCGGGCGAGTCAATGGCCATAAAGCGGGCCAGAATGTGCGGCTGGCCAAAATAACCCAGGCCCCATGCCAGCAAACTCAGACCGCTCAGCAATGAAAAGTCGTGAAACAGGTTCAGTTTGTTGTTGTCCAGGGCATCAAGTGACGTCATGGTTTGCTCCATGCCGCCCAGTTCGTTCATCACCGCCCAGGGCATGACGATCAGCGCCAGCAGCATCAGAATGCCCTGAAAAAAGTCCGTCCAGGACACGGCCAGAAAACCACCCATAAAGGTGTAAGCCACAATCACGGCACCGCCGATAAGAAGGGCGCTGAGATAGGGCAGGCCAAATACTTTCTCAAACAGAATGGCACCGCCCACCAGCCCGGAGGAGGTGTAAAACACAAAAAACACCAGAATGGTCAGCGCCGAAATCACGCGAATAAGACCACTTTTGTCATCCAGGCGGTTTTCCAGAAAGTCGGGCAGGGTAAGAGAGTCGTTGGCCTGCTCGGTATACACCCGCAGCCGCTTGGCCACAAACAGCCAGTTAAGCCAGGCACCCAGCACCAGGCCAATGCCAATCCAGGCCTGATTAATACCATAAAGATAAACCGCACCGGGCAGGCCCAGCAGCAACCAGCCGCTCATGTCGGAGGCACCCACACTCAGTGCCGCCACACCGGGCCCGAGGCGGCGGCCGCCCAGAATATAATCACTGAGCGAGCTGGTTGCTTTATAAGCCACCACCCCAATCAGCATGGTCAGCACCAGATAGCTGACAAAGGTAATTAAAATAGGGAGTTCAATGGTCATAGCGCGTTCCCGTTGTTGCAAACAGCATTAATGGCTTCCGTGTTATCACGGGCTGAATGTTACACCAAAAGAGCATACAACTCTTATAATAGATGGTGCCGAACGGGAACGCGGGCGAAAGTTAGATCGCTTTCTCCAAAGATGCCTTCACCCGCTCGGCAACGCGGCTGACGTCTTCGTTGCGATCGCTTACCACCACCAGGCGGTTATAGCTCATGGGCAGCACCTCGCCGTGCAGGTTGTCTTTGCTGAACCGTTCCTGCAGCTGCAAAGCCCGCTCCATGGGCACCAGAAACACATGCACCCTGTCGTGCTCGCCCTGCACCACCAGATGTGCCGCCGGCCCACCGGCAAACATGCAATGGTTGGCATAATACACCTTGCCCATGCCGCTCAAATCCTGCAGCCGGGTGCCGTAAGGGCGCAGCTTGGCGTTCACGGTTTCAAGGGTCACTTCTTCATCAATGTAATGGGTAAAAGGCATTTCCCGCAGCACATGAGTAACCGCCACTTCACCTACCGCCGGCGGCTCGGCCACAGCCTGGGGGGAAAAGGTCACAAAACGAGTGGCAAAACCCAGCGCAAAGGCCACCGACGCCGCCACCGCCAGATACCGCCAGCGAGACTGCTCACGATCGGGCTGGCGCAGCAAATGAGACAGCATCAGTTGATCGGGCAGGGCATGGGGCACCGGCTCTTCCAAGGCAAAGCTCAGCTTGCGGTTAAACGCCTTCATGTCTTCCAGAAACTGACGATTACTCTGGCTGCTGGCAGATGCGGCTAAAAATTCGGGACTTTTATCATCAGGATCCGCATAAGCCCGGCGGCGGAATTCCAGATCATCCATTACTGCGACCTCTTGGTGTAGTGTCTTGCTCCATGGCCTCTTTCAGCTGATTTCTGGCCCGAAAGAGGCGGGTCATTACGGTGTTCTTGTTCAAATCCAGTATTCCGGCAATTTCTTCTCCACTAAAACCACCAATTACCTGCAGCAACAGCGGCTCACGATATTCAGGAGCAAGGTCGGCAATATGCCGTCGCAGCCACTCATTTTCCATTTTCTGCTCCATGCCCGGCGTTTTACGGTCGGGCACCGCCGTGGTTTCAATGTCGACCAGATCGAACTGCTTGCGTTCAAACCGGCGGGCATTTTCCCGGCGCAAAATGGTAATAAGCCACGCTTTGGCGGCTTTCTCTTCTTTCAGACTGTCGAGGGCTTTCCAGGCACGCAAAAACGTCTCCTGCACCAGGTCTTCTGCCACTTGCCGGTCGTGGCATAGCCAGAACGCATAACGGAACAGATCGCCATGCAGGGCATACACCAACGCCTCGTAACGCTTTTGTTTCATCATCATGCTCTTAGAGACCGACGGCTGCCCCTGTTGCTTTCGCTTGAATATAGAAATCATCATTTTTCACCGAATGGGCATCTGTTATTCAGTTTAACCACTGCGGCCGCACACAGCGACTCTTGTTAATTACCTGTTTGAAACCCTTTTCGCCATTGCTACTATGCAGGCAGGTCAGACCTCTTGCAAAAACAAGGAGCGTTCATGTCGTCGACGAATTCACTTACTACTCACAAGGGCGACCGCATTGCCTTTGTGTCGGGGCTGCGCACCCCCTTTGCCCGTCAGGCCAGCGTGTTTAAAGACATGGCCGCCCTCGATCTGGGCCGCATGCTGGTAGCCGAACTGCTGGCCCGGGCACCGGTAAACGCCAGTGACATAGAGCAGCTGGTATTTGGCCAGGTCATTCAGATGCCCAGCGCCCCCAACATTGCCCGGGAAATAGTGCTGGGCACAGAGCTGCCCGTGAGCACCGACGCCTATAGCGTGACCCGCGCCTGTGCCACCAGTTTTCAGGCGGTGTCTAGCCTGGCCGAGGCCATGCAGGCGGGCAGGGTAGCAGTGGGCATTGCCGGCGGGGCCGATTCGTCTTCGGTGCTGCCCATTGGCGTGTCGCGCCGGCTGGCCGCAGCCCTGCTGGAACTCAGCAAAGCCAAAACCCTGAGCAAAAAGCTGGCCATTCTGCGCCGGCTTAATATAAAAGATCTGGCCCCGGTGCCGCCGGCCATTGCCGAATATTCCACCGGCCTCACCATGGGCCAAACCGCCGAGCAAATGGCCAAAAGCCACGGCATTTCCCGCCAGGCGCAAGACGAATTCGCCCATCGCTCCCACCAGCTGGCCGCCCGTGCCTGGCAGCAGGGCTGGCTGAGCAATGAAGTGATGACGGCTTATCTGCCGCCTTTTAAAGCGCCCTTCTCGCAAGACAACACCCTGCGCGCCGATTCACAATTAAGCAATTATGAGCGGCTTAAACCCGCCTTTGACAAGAGTCATGGCACCGTCACTGCCGGCAACAGCACGGCGCTCACCGACGGGGCCGCCGCCGTGCTGATGATGACCGAAAGCCGGGCCAGGGCGCTGGGGCTGAAACCTCTGGGCTATTTGCGCAGCCATGCCTATGCCGCCATTGATGTGCGCCATAACATGCTGCTGGGGCCCAGCTACGCCACCCCCAAAGCGCTGGCACAGGCGGGCTGCAGCCTGGCCGACATGAGCCTGATAGACATGCACGAGGCCTTTGCCGCCCAGACTCTGGCCAATATTCAATGCTTTGAAAGCCGCACCTTTGCCGAAAATGAGCTGGGGCAGGGCAGTGCCATCGGCACCATCGACATGGACAAATTCAACGTGCTGGGCGGCTCTCTGGCCTATGGCCATCCCTTTGCCGCCACCGGCGCACGCATGATCACTCAAACCCTGAATGAGCTGAACCGCCGTGGCGGCGGTCTGGCCCTTGCCACTGCCTGTGCCGCCGGCGGCCTGGGCGTGGCCATGGTACTGGAGGCAGCCAATGACTGAAGCCACTTTCACTCTTAGCATTAATGACGGCATTGGCCTCATCACCATGGATGTGCCCGGTGAGCGCATGAACACACTGCGCGAAAGCTTTGCCGGCGAGTTGCGCGCCCTGCTGGCCGAGGTTCGTAACAACCCGGCCATTAAAGGGCTGGTGCTGTGCTCGGGCAAACCCGACTCCTTTGTGGCTGGTGCCGATGTGCGCATGCTGGAAAGTTGCACCAGCGCCGGGGCCGCGGCGGCGCTGTCTCGCGCCGGGCAGGAGATTTTTACCGAGCTGGAGCGGCTTAAGCTGCCGCTGATTGCCGCCATTCACGGCCCCTGCTTGGGCGGTGGCCTTGAGCTGGCGCTGGCCTGCCATGGCAGGGTATGCAGCGATGCCGACATTACTCGCCTGGGCCTGCCGGAAGTGCAGCTGGGGCTGATCCCCGGCTCCGGCGGCACTCAGCGGCTGCCCCGTGAGGTGGGCTTAATGAAAGCCCTCGATATGATGCTCACCGGCAAGCAGCTGCGCCCCAAGCAGGCACTCAAGGCCGGCCTGGTGCACGACTGCGTGCCCGAAAGCATTTTGCTGAGCACCGCCATGGCCATGGCCAGACAGGGCAAGCCCGCCAGTGCTCGCAAAACGGACCTGAAAACTAAAGCGCTGGAAGGCAACCCGCTGGGCCGTAAACTGGTGTTTGATCAGGCCCTGAGCAAGCTGCGCGGCAAAACCCAGGGCAACTATCCGGCCCCGGAAACATTGCTGGAAGTCGTGCGCACCGGCCTTGAGCAGGGCAGTGAAGCCGGTTATCAGGCCGAAGCCACCGCCTTTGGCGAGCTGGTGATGACGCCCGAATCCGCCTCATTGCGCCGGCTGTTTTTTGCCACCACCGAAATGAAAAAAGAAACCACCTATCAGGGGGCCGAGCCCGGGCCGCTGCACCGAGTGGGCGTGCTGGGCGGTGGTTTAATGGGCGGCGGCATTGCCTTTGTGACCGCCACCAGAGCGGGTATGCCGGTGCGCATTAAAGACATAAAAGCCGAAGGCATTAATCAGGCCATGGCCACCGCGCACCGCTTGCTCAATGCCAAGGTAAAGAAAAAGCACCTGCGCCGCCCCGAGATGAACCGCCAGCTGGCGCTGCTCTCCGGCACCCTGGATTACAGCGGGGTTGAGCGCGCCGACCTGGTGGTGGAGGCGGTGTTTGAAGACCTGGCGGTAAAACGAGACATGGTGCAGCAGGTGCAACAGCATGGCGCGGCCCACACCATATTTGCCAGCAACACCTCGTCCATTCCCATTCATCAGATTGCCGAAGGGGCCGCCGACCCCAGCCGTGTGGTGGGACTGCATTATTTCAGCCCGGTAGAAAAAATGCCCCTGGCCGAAATTATTCCCCATGCCGGCACCAGCCCGGAAACCGTGGCCACGGTGCTCAAGCTGGCCCGGGCTCAGGGCAAAACCCCCATAGTGGTAAAAGACAGCGCCGGCTTTTATGTTAACCGCATTCTCGCTCCCTATATTAACGAAGCCGCCCGCCTGTTGCTGGAGGGTGAGCCGATAGAAGCCATTGATCGCGCTTTGGTGAAATACGGCTTTCCGGTAGGGCCCATTACCCTGCTGGATGAAGTGGGCCTGGACGTGGCAGTAAAAATTGCGCCCGTGCTTGAGGCGGAGCTGGGCAGCCGCTTCAAGGCCCCGGCGGCCCTGAACAAACTGCTGGAAGCCAAGCGTTATGGCAAAAAGAACGGCCGCGGTTTTTACGCCTTTGACAAAAAAGGCAAACCCGCCGATCCGGACATGTATCGCCTGCTGGGCATTACTCCCAAAGCGCAATTACCCGCCCAGGACATGGCCGAACGCTGCACCCTGCAGATGCTCAACGAAGCCGCCCTGGCCTTGGCTGATGGCGTGATTGCCAGCCCCCGCGACGGCGACATCGGTGCCGTGTTCGGCATTGGCTATCCGCCCTTTACCGGCGGGCCTTTTCATCATATGCATCAGCAGGGCATCGCCAGCATAGTGGCCAAAATGGAAGAATACGCCCGCAAATACGGCGAACGCTTTGCGCCCTGTGAACCGCTGCGAGACATGGCGAAAGCAGGGAAAAGTTATTACTGAGGGGAGGCCAACCCCACCCTGACCCTCCCCTTGAAAAGGGGAGGGAGCCCACAGCTCCCCCTTATTTAAGGGAGGGAACATGCTTTTGCTCCTCCCCCTTTAAGGGGGAGGCTGGGAGGGGGTAAGCCAACCCCACCCTGACCCTCCCCTTGAAAAGGGGAGGGAACCCACAGCTACCCCTTATTTAAGTGAGGGAACATGCTTTTGCTCCTCCCCCTTTTTAAGGGGGAGGCCGGGAGGGGGTTAAAACTCGGCGTGGCGCGGAGTGCGGGGGAAGGGGATCACATCGCGCACGTTGCCCATGCCGGTCACATAGGCCACCAGGCGCTCAAAGCCCAGACCAAAGCCGGCGTGCGGCACTGTGCCATAGCGGCGCAGGTCGCGATACCAGCCGTAATCTTCCTTGTTCAGGCCCATTTCTTCCAGACGGGCGTCCAGCACTTCCAGCACTTCTTCCCGCTGGGAGCCACCAATGATCTCGCCAATGCCCGGGGCCAGCACATCCATGGCCGCCACGGTTTTGCCGTCGGCGTTCAGCTTCATATAAAACGCTTTAATGTCTTTCGGATAGTTCTTCACCACCACCGGCGCTTTAAAGTGCTCTTCCGCCAGATAGCGCTCATGCTCGGAGGACAAATCAATGCCCCATTCCACTGCAAACTCGAACTTCTTGCCGGACTTCTGCAGAATCTCTACCGCATCGGTGTAATCCACCTGAGCAAAGTCTTTTTCCACAAAGCTCTGCAGGCGGGTAATGGCGTCTTTATCTACCCGCTGGGCAAAGAAGCTCATGTCGTCCATGCGCTCTTCCAGCACGGCGCGGAACACATATTTCAGCATGTCTTCTGCCAGCTTGGCGGCATCGTCCAGATCGGCAAAGGCCAGCTCCGGCTCCACCATCCAGAACTCCGCCAGGTGGCGGCTGGTGTTGGAGTTTTCGGCGCGGAAGGTAGGGCCAAAGGTATACACCTTGCTCAGGGCACAGGCGTAGGTTTCGGCGTTCAGCTGGCCCGACACGGTGAGGAAGGCTTCTTTTCCAAAGAAGTCTTCTTCAAAGTCGATCTCACCCTTGTCGGTGCGGGGCAGGTTTTGCAGATCCAGGGTAGACACCCGGAACATTTCGCCGGCGCCTTCGCAGTCGGAGGCGGTCACAATGGGAGTGGCCACCCACATATACCCGTTTTCATGAAAGAAACGGTGCAGCGCCTGCGACAGGCAGTTACGCACCCGGGCCACGGCACCAATCAGGTTGGTGCGCGGGCGCAGATGAGCATATTCGCGCAAATATTCAATGGAGTGGCGCTTGGCGGCCATGGGGTAAGAATCGGGATCGTCTACCCAGCCCACTACCTTCACCTCGGTGGCCTGCAGTTCAAAGTCCTGGCCCTGGCCCTGAGACTCGGCCACAATGCCGGTTACTTCCACCGAGCAGCCGGTGGTAACACGCACCACTTCAGACTGATAATTCGCAACGCTATTGGGCACCACAGCCTGCACCGGATTAAAGCAGCTGCCATCGTGAACGGCCAAAAACGAAATGCCCGCCTTGGAGTCACGGCGGGTGCGAATCCACCCCTTTACGGTAAGGGTGGTGCCAACGGCATATTTGCCAGCCAGCACATCAGTTACGGATGCGTGGGTCATGTAAATCGCTCTCCAGCTTTGAACTAAACCGGCTTATTGCCGATACACTATATAAGGCGACTAATGTTACCCGTGTAGCATCAGGACTCAAGCAAAAGATGGGAGGTGGATATGGCAAAACGCTCCAAAGACCGCTTAGGTGCTCTGCTGGCCGCCCTCACTGCCGGAGGCTGGACACTTTATATACTGCTGCTGGTGCTGTTTCACTATGCCCGCCCCGAGCAGCAATATGGCTATATGCGCTACCTTGAGGTAGAAGTGCGCACCGGCTGGCTCACCTTGCCGGCGCTGTGGTTTCACCTGGGCATTTGGGGTGCCTTGGGCCTGGCGATCACCACCTTTACCCTGGTGCACCTCAAGGGCCGCCGCCAGAGCCAATATCTCAAAGCTTACCTCGCCATGCTGGCCGCCGCCGCCATCCTCACCCTGCTGGTGTTCTATTTTTATCCAAATTAAAGGGAGTGCTGCCATGCATCTTTACAGCTTTTTCAACAGTTCCACCTCTTACCGGGTGCGCATTGCCCTTGCCATCAAGGGCATTAACGTTGACTACCACGGCGTAGACCTGCGCACCGGTGCTCACCGCGAGCAACGCTTTAAGGCACAAAACCCTGCCGGCGGTGTGCCCCTGCTGATAGACGAACAGGGCAATGCTCTTGGTCAGTCGTTGGCCATTATTGATTATCTTGAAGCGCTGCATCCCGATCCGCCGCTGCTGCCCGCCGAGCCCTTGCTGCGCGCCAGAGTGCTGGAGCTGGCCAATCTCATTGCCTGCGATATGCACCCGCTTAACAACCTGCGAGTGCGTAACTACCTGGCCAATGAGCTGGCGCTGAGTGAAGTGCAACAGCAAAACTGGATTAAACACTGGACTGCCAGCGGTCTTACTGCCGCCGAAACCCTGCTGCAGCGCCACGGCATGGGTGACTATTGCTTTGGCGATGCACCAACACTGGCAGACTGCTGCCTGGTGCCCCAGGTGGCCAACGCCATTCGCACAAACTGCAGCCTTGAGTCTTATCCGCGCATTGTGGCCGTTTATCAGCACTGCCAGCAGCAGCCCGCCTTTCAGCGCGCTGCGCCCAAACAACAGCCGGATTATCGGTAACATGTTGGGACTCGTCCCAACTACTGCCACTGCAGAATAGATTCCGGCTCAGGGGCCGGAATGACCTACACGGGGCCTGAGTGACGCCTAAATAATGTCAGTACACACCGCCAGCATGGCGGACGTTAACCGGCTTAACTCCTCGGGTTTAATCACATACGGCGGCATAATATAAAACAGCCTGCCAAAGGGCCGAATCCACACGCCCAGCTCCACCAGCTGTTTTTGCACCTCGGCCACCTTGAGTGGCTCATGCAACTCAATCACACCAATGCCGCCCAGCACCCGCACATCCGCCACCGCATCCAGCTCACGCGCAGGGGCCAGCTCTTGCTGCATTTGCGTTTCTATGGCGGCAATGCGCTGCTGCCAGGGTGAGCTTAATAGCAGCTTCAGGCTGGCCAGGGCCACGGCGCAGGCCAGCGGATTGGCCATAAAAGTGGGGCCGTGCATCAGCACGCCGGCGGGGCCGTTGCAAATGGTCTCGGCCACAGCCTGAGTGGTAATGGTGGCCGCCATGGTCATATAGCCGCCGGTGAGCGCCTTGCCAATGCACATAATGTCCGGCGTTATGCCTGCCCATTCACAGGCAAACAGCTTGCCGGTGCGGCCAAAGCCGGTGGCAATTTCATCGGCAATCAGCAGCACGCCGTAGCGGTCACACAGCTTGCGGGCACCTTTCAAATAGTCGGGGTGATAAAAGCGCATGCCGCCGGCCCCTTGCACCACCGGCTCCAGAATAAAGGCGGCCAGCTCATGGTGGTGCCGCTCAAATACCGCCTCCAGCGCCTGCAGATCTGTCGGATTAAATTCGTCGTTAAAGGTGCTTTCGGGCTGAGGCACAAAAAGGTGCTCGGGCAAAAAGCCCTTATACAGACTGTGCATGCCGCCGTTGGGGTCGCACACGCTCATGGCCCCAAAGGTATCGCCATGGTAGCCACGGCTTAAGCAGGCAAAGCGGGTTTTGGGCGTGCCTTTGCCATGCCAGTATTGAATGGCCATTTTCAGCGCCACCTCTACCGACACCGAGCCCGAGTCGGCCAGAAAGAACCGGTCCAGCCCGGCAGGCAAAACAGCGCCAAGCGCCCGGCACAGCTCAATGGCGGGTTCATGGGTTAAACCGCCAAACATCACATGAGCCATTCTGCCCAGCTGAGCGGTGGCGGCGGCGTTCAACTCGGGCACATTATAGCCGTGCAGGCAGGCCCACCAGGACGACATGCCGTCCACCAGCCGGCGGCCGTCTTTCAGCTGCAAGTGTACGCCGCTGGCGCTGGCCACTTCATAACAGGGCAGGGGGCGAGTGAGGGAGGTGTAGGGGTGCCACAGATGGTGCAGGTCAAACTCTTGATTGGTCATAAATAAATCAAACGTAAATGTGTGTGATGTTTTGTGGTTGACAGGCTAACACCGGCCCTTACACTTGGCCAGCAATCGCCACATCACATTTAATAAAAAAGGCACCTCATGAGCTGGACCCGCGAGCAAGTACTTGACCTGTTTAACCGCCCGTTTTTTGATCTGTTGTTTGAAGCCCAGCAGGTGCACAGAGCCAACTTTGATCCCAACGAAGTGCAGGTAAGCACGCTGCTGTCCATTAAAACCGGAGCCTGCCCGGAAGACTGCAAATATTGCCCCCAGAGTGCCCGCTATAACACCGGCCTGGAAACCGAGCAGCTGATGGAAGTGGAAAAAGTGCTGGAGCGGGCCCGCGAGGCCAAAAGCAACGGCTCCAGCCGGTTTTGCATGGGTGCGGCCTGGCGCAACCCCAAAGAGCGGGACATGCCCTATTTGCTGAAAATGGTGCAGGAAGTCAAAGCCATGGGGCTGGAAACCTGCATGACACTGGGCATGCTGAACGCCGATCAGGCCGGCCGGCTGGCCGACGCCGGGCTCGATTATTACAACCACAACCTGGACACCAGCCCCGAGTTTTATGGCGACATTATTACCACCCGCACCTATGCCGACCGGCTCAACACCCTGGAAAACGTGCGCGACGCCGGCATGAAGGTGTGCTCCGGCGGCATTGTGGGCCTGGGTGAAAGCCCGGAAGACCGCGCCGGCCTGCTGCTGGCTCTGGCCAATTTGCCCCGCCAGCCCGAAAGTGTGCCTATTAACATGCTGGTAAAGGTAAAAGGCACGCCGCTGGAAGATCAGGAAGAGCTGGACGATTTCGACTTTATTCGCACCATTGCCGTGGCCCGCATTTTAATGCCCAAGAGCCATGTGCGTCTTTCTGCCGGCCGGGAAAAAATGAACGAGCAAATGCAGGCCATGTGCTTTATGGCCGGTGCCAACTCCATTTTCTACGGCTGCAAACTGCTCACCACTCCCAACCCCGATGAAAACAGCGATATGCAGCTGTTCAAGCGTCTTGGCATTCGCCCCAGCGGCGTGAGCCAAAAGCCTGATGAAATGACCGAAATAGAGCTGCACGAGCAAATAGCCGAGCAGAATGCACCAAAACCTTTGTTTTATGAAGCCTGATTCTCCCTCCCCTTGATAAGGGGAGGGCCGGGGTGGGGTTTGGTTAAAATGTTGGACGCGTTCCATATAAGGCACTGTCACTCCGGCGCAAGCCGGAGTCCAGAGCATGTTGCACCGTATCAGCTTGAATATACCACCGTCTGCAGAATGGATTCCGGCACGGTGGCCGGAATGACATTAGGTTGGGACTCGTCCCAACCGACTCGCTTTCAGTTGAGGTTTTTATGCCATTTGATCTGAGTCTTGCCGAACGCGAGGCCGCCGGGCTGAAGCGCTCGCTGCCGGCCATTGAGCGGGTAGACGGCCGCTGCCTGTATGCTGGCGGCAGGCAATATCTCAACTTTGCTGGCAACGATTATCTCGGTTTAAGCCGCGCGCCCGAACTGCTGGCCGCCAGCGAGCAGGCCACACGGGAATACGGCGTGGGTGCCGTGGCTTCACCGCTGGTGGTGGGGCATCAGGCCATTCACCGTGAGCTGGAACAGGCGCTGTGTGACTGGCTGGGGCTTGAGGCGGTGATGCTGTTCAGCTCGGGGTTTTCTGCCAATCAGGCGGTCATAAAAGCCCTGCTGGGCAAGGAGCATACCCTGTGGCAAGACAGGCTCAACCATGCCTCGCTGCAGGAAGCCGGCCTGCTCAGCCCGGCGCGCATGGTGCGTTTTGCCCATAACGATATGAGCGCCCTTGAGCGAAAATTAACACCCAACGCCGGGCTCATTATCTCGGAAGGGGTGTTCAGCATGGATGGCGACACCGCGCCTTGGCCCGAGCTGGTGTCGCTTGCAAGGCAGTCGGGTAACTGGCTGATGATAGACGATGCTCACGGTTTGGGTGTGCTGGGAGCAAAGGGCAAGGGCACACTCGCTGAACAGGGCCTTGAAGCCAGCGACGTGAACATTTTTATGGGCACCTTCGGCAAGGCGCTGGGCGTGAGCGGGGCCTTTGTGGGCGGCAGCCGCGCGCTGATTGACTATTTGCACAACCTGGGCCGCAGCTACATTTACAGCACCCACCTGCCGCCGCCCCAGACCGCCGCCGTGCTGGCCGCGGTACGGCTGGTGCAGCAAGCCGATGACAAACGCGACCACCTGCAGGCCCTGGTGCGGCAGTTTCGGGAAGGGGTGAGCGGGCTGCCATTTACCTTGCTGCCGTCCAGCACCGCCATTCAGCCACTGATAGTGGGGGAAGAGCACAAAACCCTTGAACTGGCCGCCGCCCTTAAACAGCAAGGCCTGTGGACCGGTGCCATACGCCCGCCCACCGTGCCCAAAGGCAGCGCCCGGCTGCGCATTACCCTCAGCGCCGCTCACACCAAAGCCGATGTGCAGCAGCTGATCAATGCATTACACGCCGCCCTGTAGAGAAAACCATGCAACACATAGACAAACAAAAAGTCGCCCGTGCCTTCAGCCGTGCCGCCCACAGTTACGACCACCACAACGAGCTGCAGCGGCGCAGCGGCGAGACCTTGCTGGCGTACTTGCCAGCTCAGGCAGAAGTAGGGCTGGATCTGGGCTGCGGCAGCGGCTGGTTTGGGCCGGCGCTGAAACAACGGGTGAACAGGCTGCTGGCGCTGGACTTGTCTGCCGCCATGCTGCAACAGGCCGGCACCCGTGCCGACATGATTCCCCTGTGCGCCGACATGGACGCCCCGCCGCTGGCCGAGCAAAGCCTCGACTTTATTTTTGCCAACCTGTGCCTGCAGTGGAGCAGCAACAGCGCTGCCTGGCTCAGCAACTGGAGCGCCCGGCTCAAACCCGGCGGCGTTATGGTGTTCTCCACCCTGCTGGATGGCAGCCTGGCTGAGCTGGCCCGCAGCTGGCATGCAATAGACTCGCACGTCCATATCAACCAATTTATGCAAGCGCAGACGTTACGGCAGCAACTGGCCGCCACCGGCCGGCGCTGGCAACTGCACACCGGCACCGAGCAGCTGTGTTATCCCGAGCTGAAAGCCCTGCTGCAAGACTTAAAAGGTATTGGTGCCAACCAGATAAACCACAACCGGCGCACCGGCCTGCTGGGCAAAAACGCCTGGCAGCGGCTTAATCTCATCTATCCTAAAAACCAACAGGGCCACTGTGTGGCCACCTACCGGCTGGCATATGGAGTTATTTATGGCTAACACCTTTTTTATTACCGGCACCGACACCGAAGTGGGCAAAACCTTTGTTACCCGCGCGCTCATGCAGGCTGGCAAAGAAGCCGGCAAACAGGTGCTGGGCTACAAGCCTGTGGCCTCGGGCTGTGAGCTGATAAACGGCGAGCTTAAAAACGAAGACGCTCTGGCGCTGCAGGCTGAGTCCAGCATTAAACTGCCTTATGCCATGCACAATCCCTACGCCTTTGCTCCCGCTATTGCCCCGCACATTGCCGCCGAGCAGGCTGCCGAGCCCATTGAGCCGGCGCGCATTACCGAAGGCCTGGCCCGCCTGAAAGAAACCACCGCCGACTGGATTTTTGTGGAAGGCGCAGGCGGCTGGCGCTTGCCGCTGGGGCAGGGCCGGTTTTTATCCGACTGGGTAAAAAAAGAGCACATTCCCGTTATTCTGGTGGTGGGTGCGCGCCTTGGCTGCATTAATCATGCGCTGCTCACCCTTGAGGCCATTCGTCACGACGGCCTGGTGGTGGCCGGTTGGGTACTCAACCGGGCAGATGCTCACATGAGTCACTATGAAGAGAACGCCGCCACCCTTAAGGCCTTGATCAAAGCGCCGTTTCTGGGAGAGCTGCCAAGGCTCACCGAAGAAGAGACCAGCACTGCTGTCAGCTATATCGATCCGGCCCCTTTGCTGAAATAATTCATCAGGGAGATCTTGAAATTCCCGTTGCCGGACATATTATGTCTTTAGTTCCCTGATGTAAGGAAAGCATTGATGAAACGCATATTGTTGTTTATTGCCACCAACCTGGCCGTGGTGCTGGTGTTGGGCGTGGTGCTGAACATCGTATTCTCCGTGTTGGGCATAGACAGCCGCAGCATGGGCGGCCTGCTGGTGTTCTGCGCCGTGTTTGGTTTTGGTGGTGCCACCATCTCGCTGTTCATCTCCAAATGGATGGCCAAGCGCAGCTATGGCGTGCAGGTGATTGAACAACCCCGTAATGAAATGGAGCACTGGCTGCTGACCACAGTGCAGCGCCAGGCTCAGCAGGCGGGCATTGGCATGCCGGAAGTGGGCATTTACGACTCGCCCGACATGAACGCCTTTGCCACCGGTGCCAGCCGCAACAACGCTCTGGTAGCGGTGTCTACCGGCCTGATGTACAGCATGAGCCGTGACGAAGCCGAAGCCGTGCTGGCCCACGAAGTAAGCCACGTGGCCAACGGCGACATGGTGACCCTCACCCTTATTCAGGGTGTGGTAAACACCTTTGTGATGTTCTTTGCCCGCATTGTGGCCAACGTGATCAGCGGCTTTCTCAGCAATGATGAAGAAGAGCAGGGCGGCGGCATGGGCGGCATTGCCTACTTTATTACCGTTATGGTGCTGGAGCTGCTGTTCGGTATTCTGGCCTCCATTATTGTGATGTGGTTCAGCCGCCAGCGCGAATACCGCGCCGACGAAGGCGGTGCCCGCCTGGCCGGCCGTGAAAAAATGATCGCCGCCCTGGAGCGCCTGCGTCACGGCCACGAATCACAACTGGAAGGCTCCCTCGCGGCCTTTGGTATTAACGGCAAGCAGCAAAGCGAGCTGTTAATGAGCCACCCGCCGCTGGAAAAACGTATTCACGCGCTGCGAACCATGCGCTGATAGTTGCAATAACCCTGTAGTTTGGTCTCTTTAACCCCGGCACGCCGGGGTTTTTTTATTCAAATATTCCCCATGAGCAAGAAAATGCTCAATTTTATCGATAACACTTTATTTCGAGCGTATATTTGCTCAAAAATCACGTCTTGATGTATATTTGAGTAATAATTTGCACATTGGTGATGTTATGCCTCCTCTTGCTCTGACCATTCAGATATTTCATGGTGACGCCTGGCACGATGCCGCCGAGCTGACCCTGGAAAAGCCGCTGCTGGGAAGAAGTGGCCCTGTACGGCTGGACTATCAATTTGATTATGCTGTTAACCATCAATATCGCGATGATGAACATGCTTGCGGGTTAACGCTGCCGGTTGAACTGATGATTCCCCATGAGGCACCAGTATGGTTTGGCTTTCTTGATGACATTATGCCTGCGGGGGCAGCCCGCCGATATTGGGTGAATCAGCTCGGGTTAAGCAATACCACGCCAGAGCGGCAAGACACAGAGCTGCTGCGCCATGGCACCATAGCGCCGGTTGGTAACTTGCGCATCAAGGAATCGTTGCCCGAGCTGCCGGCAAACAGCACCCTGAAGCAACGTCGCTTTGCCATAACGGAAGTAGTAGAGCGCAATACTGATTTTCTGGAATATGCCCAGCAAATGGGTGCTGCCAGTGGCGGTGCCACCGGTGCCGGAGGCGAGGCCCCAAAGTTGTTGCTGCGCTGCTCTGCTCAAAATGAAGTTTGGATAGATACCTTTCAGGATGATCTTTACACGACGGATGCTCATTATCTGGTGAAGTTTCCACGTAATAACAGAAGCGCCATCGACTGCGATATTTTGCGTGCCGAATATCATTATTATCAAGAGCTGCAGAGCCTTGGTATAGAGACCATCAGCACAGCCAATATGAAGCTGCTTGAAGGTGAGCGCTTTCCTTCTCTCTGGTTGCCCCGCTTTGATGTGGCCATAAAAAAGGGCAAGCTCACTCGCTATGGGCTGGAGTCGGTATATTCGGTGTTAAATAAGGCACCCGGCAGCTATCTGAAACATCAGCAGGTGTTACGTAGCGTGATTGCGTTATTGGAGCAGCAATATCGCATTACCGAACTGGGCGAGTCGTTTGATCGCCAGGAGTTTGTGAGTGAATGGGTGAAGCGGGATCTGTTGAATGTGGCTTTTGGTAATTCCGATAATCACGGCCGTAATACGGCTTTGCTTAAAACGCCTGAAGGTATTTGGCTGGCACCAGTATATGACTTTGCTCCCATGAAAGCAGATCCGGAAATGGTGCCCCGCTCCACCAGCTGGGGCAGCCCGCTGGAAGAGGGGGGTAAGTACAACTGGCAGGCTATTGCCGAGGAGCTTGCCGATCTTGCCGAACCCAGCCATCTGCTGCAGGAGCTGCAAACGCTCGCCGGCAAGCTGACGGGGCTGAAGCCAAGACTAGCCGCACGGGGTGTGCCCGACAGCATACTGAATATGCCGGTAATGGGGTTTGATTACCTGGACGACAAACTGAAAAACTGGGGACTGGTATGAATAAAAAAAGTCCCGCCGCACGAGAAGCCTTGCTGTTCTCACTGTTGGATAAATTATTCAGCGGCGACATCACCGAAGGCGAGCTGTTGCGAACCCTGCGTAAGGAACTGCTGGAAATGTCGCAAACCGATTACGCCAATATGGTAGGAGTGAGCCGGCGCACCCTGTCGGATATTGAGCGCAACGCCGGCAGCCCCACACTGGCGGTGCTGAACGCGGTATTTCGACCGCTGGGGCTGAAAGCCGGCCTGGTGCCCAGAAGCCCGGCCATGATGAGAAAAATGCTGGTAAAAAAAGACAGCTCCGAGATTGAGGAGTAGAAAAAGACACATACCCTTGTTATTTCCGTGCCGAATGCCTTTAATGGTGAAAAACAAAAAGCACGGACGCCATGATAAAACCCGAACTACACCGCCGTTACTGGTTAATTGAGCTAATCAGCTATTGGGAAGGCCGGCTGACCACCGGCCACTTACGGCAGTTTTTTGGCATCAGCCGGCAGCAGGCCAGCAAAGATATTAACCAATATCAGCAGGAGCACACCGGTAACCTGGAATATTGCCCGTCACGCAAAGGCTATTTGCCCGGCAAATATTTCAACCCTGCCCATATTTCTGCTGACGTGGCGGAATATCTCAACTGGGTGACCGGCCAGAGCGCACACACCATGCCCGCCGACCCAGGCTACCGGCTGGAACATACCATTCTGCTGCCGCCGGCCAGAAAGGTGTCTGCGCAGGTCATTCGCCAGCTGGTGCACGCCCTGCGCCACCATGAACGGCTGGACGTGGACTATGGCGCGGTAAGCAGCAGTGACCGCGATGGCCGCATAATAGTGCCGGTGCGCTTTGTGAATACCGGCAGCCGCTGGCACCTGCGCGCCTGGTGTGAAAAAGCACAAAACTACCGCGACTTTGTGCTCAGCCGCTTTCACGGCACGCCAACACCGGAAGGCAAACCGCTGGCACCACTGCCCCCCGACACCCGCTGGAACACACACATCACCCTTCACATCACCCCCGACCCCCGCTTAAGCCCCGAACAACAACAAGCCCTGATCCACGACTACGCCATGAACAACGGCCGGCTGGAAATAAACACCCGCGCCGCCCTGGCCGGCTATTTGCTGCGTGAAATGCAGATAAACACCAAAATGCTCGACATCAACCCCGCCGCCCAGCAGCTCATTCTGGCCAACCAGGATGAAGTAAAGGAGTGGTTGTTTTAAAGACCTGTAAAGTGACGCGACATGTTTTTTGTACAGGGTTGGCTTAAGAGCAAGAATGCACCAAAGTAAGCGCAGTCAACAAAAGGAAAACAGAATGAGTGCCAGTTATTTTCTGTATTGGGGCAAGGCCAGTAAGGATAAAAAAGACTCCGGAGCAGCAGACTATCACTTGTTGCCTTATCACTGCCTCGATGTAGCAGCGGTGGGCTGGTGGCTGCTGATAGTTGGTGGCTTTTTCATGTCTGGAAAAAGCCACCTAAATCAGTAATATACGTTTAGTCCGTTCCCCGCAGGCGCGGGGATAAACCGACTTGGTTAGCGCGTTGTCTTCTTTCGAGAAGCCGTTCCCCGCAGGCGCGGGGATAAACCGTGAATACGTTCATCATTCTACCCCTTCATCATCCGTTCCCCGCAGGCGCGGGGATAAACCGCACGCCCGACTTCGAGGATGCAGGTAGAGCTTCCGTTCCCCGCAGGCGCGGGGATAAACCGCGAGTAAAGCAGCTTGAAAATGCAAAAAAGAGCCGTTCCCCGCAGGCGCGGGGATAAACCGTCAGGAAGACTAAGGAAAGCTCAGTGACACGACCGTTCCCCGCAGGTGCGGGGATAAACCGGGTTTCAGCAATATGACAAAATACCGAATCAACCGTTCCCCGCAGGCGCGGGGATAAACCGCCACCAATGCCGTCATGGGGTAGTTGCTCAAACCGTTCCCCGCAGGCGCGGGGATAAACCGCAATCTAAAACGGAAGAGCAGCGGCTTGTAAACCGTTCCCCGCAGGCGCGGGGATAAACCGGGTTTGCCGTATTTGCTGCGGGCAGTGATGTGCCGTTCCCCGCAGGCGCGGGGATAAACCGCTGTTGCTGATTCTTTTAGTGTTAATCCGCCCCCGTTCCCCGCAGGCGCGGGGATAAACCGTCGGGCCTGTTGTGCTCTTTTGCCGTGATATACCGTTCCCCACAGGCGCGGGTAAGCTTTAAGTAACTACCCAGTGATAAAAAACCAAAGAGGGCCAGCCGTGGGGCACGCACTCCCCACTTGACCTCATCAACGCAGAAAGCGTTGGGCCCGTAAGCGATTACGGCGGCTGGCCCATCAATGATTATATGCTGTGAATCCGCCTCGCACATCACTACGCTACACCATTCACCATTCACCATTCACCATTCACCATTCACCATTCACCATTCCTCAGCTTTTCCCCGCCTGTTATAGTTTTTCTTTTTTGCCCGGGGTTGCTTATGAACTGCCAGTTTCCCGCTATTGTCGAGTGTGCGGATACTCATGATTTTATTCATATTGCTGAGGCGTCGGCGCTTGATGAGCATCATTGGCATGAGGGTGACAGGCTTATCGGCTGTGCCGGTGGTGTGCATGTTTTGTCGCAGAATCAGGCCGGTGGGCTGTACTGGCAGGGGGTGCCGGGGCTAGTATGTTTGCCGGAACTGAACGCCAGCCTGCGTCATTTTGCCGCCGGGCTGGGTATTTGCTGCATTCCCAAATTGACGGTGCGCTCTGCCGAGGAGGCGGTGGCGCTGGTGGTCTGGTTGGAAATGCAATAATCAACCGAGTGTTTTGATTATGCGTTTATTTTTGCGCTGTTGCTGTGTGGTGTTGTTGTTGGGAGTGTCTGCCTGTGGCTCGCAGAGCGATGCCAGTGCGCCGCCTTCAAAGCAGGGTTTGCTGCTGGGAGAGGGCAAGGCCTCTTATTATGGTGGCCGCCATCATGGCCGCAAAACCGCCAGCGGCGAGCGGTTTAATAAAAATGATCTTACCGCCGCCCATAAAACCTTGCCCTTTGGCACCCGGGTCAAGGTGACCAACCTGCGTAATAATCAGGTGGTGGTGGTGCGCATTAACGACAGAGGGCCTTATGCCCGCGGTCGGGTTATCGACTTGTCCGAGCAGGCCGCCCGTGAGGTGGGCATGATCAGGGCCGGTGTGGTGCCGGTGCGGCTGGAAATTCTGAAATAACCACTCGCTGCCGATAGGCCACGGAACTGGGCCAGTGTGCGGGCTGGGTGGGTGCCGGCTGGCCCGCTGCCAGCAGCCGGGCGGCATTTATCCAGCCGGCGTGGCCCACTGCCAGCACAGGCTCTGGGGGTAATTGGTCAAGCCAGTTTTTTGCCCGGGCAAACAGTTGTTGCAGGCTTTCTCCGCCGCGTGGGGCAAAGCCGGCAAAGTTGGCGCACCAGGCGTCAATCTCTTCTTTGCTGATGTCACTCCAGGGGCGTCCGTCCCAGTTGCCAAAGTGTATTTCTGCCAGTGCCGGTGTTACTCGCCATTGCCAGCCTTGTGTGGTCAACAGCCGGCCCACGCCGGCGGCGCGCTGCAGCGGGCTGGTGTAAATGATGTGTGGCAGCCTGTTTTTGCGGGCAAACCCCTGGATCTGATTGGCCAGCCGGCGCAGTTTGCGGGCCTGCACGGGGGCATCGGTGTGCCCCAGGCACAGCCCTTGCACCTTCACCGGTTTGGGATGACGCCAGATATACAGCGTCATAACCAGGCTGCCAGGCCGGCATAAATGGCGATTTCTGCCAGTTGCTGAGTGGCTCCCAGGCCGTCTCCGGTATAGCCGCCAAGCCGGCGCTTTAACAACCGGTGCATATAGGCTGTGGTGGCTACCGCCAGCAGGCCCGCCAGCAAGAGTTGCACATGACTTAACTGAGGGCCAAGCCACCATAGCGGCGGCAGCAGCCAGAGGCTGGCCAGCCCCCATTGAAAGGGCGTGAGCTGCTGGGCCATGGGTTTGGCTTTGGCGTGCTCCACATCGCCGCCATAAGGCAACAGTGTAATCAAACTGATACAGGCCAGGCGTGAACCGCCATGGGCCAGCACCAGTGCCGTCATGGCCAGTGCCGGATTAAGGCTGGCCAGCAGGGCAATTTTAAGCAGCAGCGCCAGCACCAGCCCAAGGGTACCAAAGGTACCCAGGCGAGAGTCTTTCATGATAGTGAGCGCTCGCTCTTTAGTGAGTCCGCCGCCCAGGCCGTCGCAGGTGTCGGCCAGGCCGTCTTCATGAAAGGCACCGGTGATATAAATGCTGAACGCCGTGGCCATCACGGCGGCGGGCAGAGGCCCGAATACCAGTTGCGCCGGCCAGTAAATAAGGGCACTGAGCGCGCCCACCAGCAGCCCCACAGCGGGAAAGTGCCGGCTGCTCTGGTGCAGCCAGTCGGGGTTAAAGTGCGTGAGTGCGGGCAGGGGCAGCCGGGTTAAAAACTGGGTGGCCACCAGCAACAGCGTCAGTTCATGCCTCATACGCCGGCACCACTGACGCCGGCATCATCAAAACTGGCCATGTCGTTGAAATAAGCACAGGCCGATTGCAGCAGCGGATAGGCCAGGGCGGCACCGCTGCCTTCGCCCAGGCGCATGTTCAGCTGTAGCAGCGGCTCTGCTTTTAGTAACCGCAGCAGCTGGCGGTGGCCGGGCTCGGCAGAGCCATGGCCGAATACCGCATAGTCGCGGGTGCCCGGTGCCAGTTGCTCTGCCACCAGCAGCGCCACACCGGCAATAAAACCGTCCATCAGCAAAATGCGTCGTTCGCTGGCGGCCTGGATCAGCGCACCTGTCATCATGGCAATTTCCAGCCCGCCCAGTGCCGCCAGCGCCTGCAGGGGCGTATTGGCATCACTGTGGTGTTCCAGCACGGCCTGCAATACGCGGGTTTTATGGTTAAGACCCTGATCGTCAAGTCCGGTGCCGCGGCCGGTGCAGTCCGCTACCGGCAAGTTGCCCAGTCGTGCCAGCAACAGGCTGGCAGCCGAGGTGTTGCCTATGCCCATTTCACCCACCAGCAGCAGGTTGCCGGGCAGGTCACGCACCAGCGCCATACCGGTGTGCAGGGCTTTACAGCATTCTGCCATGGTCATGGCGGGCTGATGCCGGCTGTTTTGGGTGCCTTTGTGAATTTTGCGGTCAATCAGTTGCGGGTGAGGGGCAAAGTCAGCATTCACGCCGGCGTCCACTACCTGCAGTGTCAGTTGGTGCTGCCTGGCAAACACATTAATGGCCGCGCCGCCCTGCAAAAAGTTATGCACCATTTGCGGAGTGACTTTCGCCGGAAAGGCCGAGATACCTTCGGCGGTCAGGCCGTGATCGGCGGCAAACACCAGCACCTGCGGCTGAATAATGGCGGGCGAGGTGGTTTGCTGAATCAGCCCCAGCTGTATGGCCAGGCTTTCCAGTAAGCCCAAAGATCCCGGCGGCTTGGTTTTGCTGTTAGTCTTGTGCTGAAGCTGCTGCTGTAACACCGGATTGGCAACGGGAGCAATGGCGGGCAAAGTAATCGGGTCTGAATGTGACATGGCGATGAGTACTTAACAATCAAGGACTCACATGCTATCAGATTGTAGAGTGAAAGCTGACTTTTTAGCGTGAGGCATTATGGACTCAGTTTCTCAAATGGCACTGGGTGCCGCTGTGGGTGTGGCGGCAATGGGGCGTCGCTCGGGCGTGGGCAAGGCAGCGCTGGCGGGGGCTTTTTTCGGTACCCTGCCCGATCTGGATGTGATCATTGATTATGGTGATCCCATCAGCAATATGACCAAGCACAGAGGCGCCAGCCATGCCTTGTTATACCTGACTCTGTGCGCCCCCTTGTTTGGCTGGCTGCTGGGCCGGCGTGGGGGCTGGCTGCCCTGGACTCTGGCCATCTGGCTGATATTCATGACCCATGTGCTGATTGATTTTATGACCGTATATGGCACTCAGCTGGGGCAGCCGTTTACCGATTATCCTTTCGGGGCCGGCAGTGTGTTTATTATTGATCCTCTGTATACCCTGCCGCTGCTGGTGGGGTTGTGGTTTGCCCTGCGCCGCCGCCGTTTGCGGGCCAATCAGCTTGGTTTGCTGCTCAGCACTGTGTATCTGGGCTGGAGTCTGGTGGCTCAGGGCATGGCAGAGCACAGGGCCGGGGCGCTGCTGGCGGAACAAGACATTCGCGCCGAGCGTCTGCTGGTCACGCCTGCTCCGCTGAATACGGTGCTGTGGCGGGTGCTGGCCATGACAGAAAACGGGTATTGGGAGGGGCATGTGTCTTTGCTGGATGACGAGCCCACGCCTTTTGTGTTTCAGCCCACCGATGCCGCCTTGCTGGGCGAGTGGCAGCATCAGCCTTATGTGGCGCGCATGATCTGGTTTACCAAGGGGTTTTTCCGCCTGAGTGAGCGGCACAATGAGCTGGTGATCACCGATCTGCGTATGGGGCAGGAGCCGGGATATGTGTTTAATTTTACGGTGGCCGAGCAAGATAGCAGCGGCCGCTGGCAGACCCTGAGTCAGCCTCGCCAGTTCAGTGAGGGCCACAGCCGCACACAGTTTGCCTGGTTGTGGCGGCGCACCCTGGGGCAGCCCATTATGCCGTCGTTTAGCGCGGTAAGCCGGTAGTCAGCCGTCGTTGCGTGGTGTGCTTTCGCTGGCGGCAAACTGCTGGTGGCACAGGGTCTGGGCACCGGGCTGCAGATAGGGACGTAATATCGGCTCCATGCCTTTCAGCACCTGCACCGGCAGGGCCGAGGTAAAGCGGAAATTATCGGCCTGCTCGCCGGGCACATAGGCGGTGAGGGTACCAAAGTGGCGCTCGCCCAGATAAAACACAAAGGTGGCGGTGCGGTTGCGGGCCTGAGATTTTATCACCTGACCATAGCGGGTAACGGTTTCTATGCGGTTATCGCCGGTGCCGGTTTTGCCGCCCAGCACCAGCGGTGTGCCGTCATTCAGGCTGAAGCTGCCCTGCAGCCGGCGTGCCGTGCCGCCTTCCACCACCTGAGAAAGTGCTCCGCGCAGCGCCCGGGCCACTGCCACCGGCATGACTCGTGTGGCGCGCTGCATATCCGGGCCCAGATGCACTTCATAGGGAGTGTTACTGGCAAAGTGCAGTGAGTTAATGCGTACTACCGGCAGGCGCACCCCGTCGTTGAGAATAATGCCAATCAGCTCTGCCAGGGCGGCGGGCCGGTCGCCGGAGCTGCCAATGGCGGTGGCCAGCGAAGGCACCAGCTGATCAAACGGAAAGCCCATCTGCTGCCAGCGCTCGTGAATATCAGTAAATACTTCAATTTCCAGCATGGTACGCATGCGGCTGTCACGGGCGCTGCGGTGGCGGGTTTTAAACAGCCAGCCATACACTTCCTGGCGTTGTTCGGCACTGGCATTGACCACATCGGTAAAGGTGGCGTCCGGGTGCTGGCGCAAATAGCTCAGCAGCCACAGCTCCAGCGGATGTTTGCGGGCAATATATCCCTGATCAGGCAGGCTCCAGGCACCGGGACCGTGCTGATCATAGAGTTTTTCAATATGGCTGCTGGTGAGCTTGTGATCATAAGGCAGGCGCTCTCGCATAAAGGTGCTGAATTGCGCCAGGCTGGCTTCCGGCAACAAATAGCGGTGTGCCGCGGCCATGCGGCTGCGCAGAGGGCGTACACTGTCAAAAAATGCCGCCAGTTGTTGTTCGGTGGGTTTGCCCTGATATTTATTCCAGAACCGGCGCAAAAATACCGTGCCTTCCTTGTCGGCAAACTGGCGTAAATAGATAAGCCGTTGCGGATCTTTGTCGTCGGTCAGCAGTTGCGCCCGCTGTGGATCCTGATACAGGGAGTGACGTATCAGCTCGCGCATTAACCGAATAAAGGGCAGGTTAATGGACTCCCGCAGGGCTTCGGTCAGTGTGGGGCGGCGGTAATTATCTTCTTTGCGGAAGTTGGCAAAGGTATGCAGGCCGCCACCGGTAAAAAAGCGCTCGTGGGGGCTGGCAGAAAAGCGCCGCTCAAGCGCGTCGGCCAGCATATGTTCAAGGTTGCGCTCAGGATGGCGCATTAAATAGTCAATGGCCCAGTGGCTGAGCCGGTCGTTTTTATGCGGTGCCAGCTCTTTCAGGGCCGGCAGGGTTTTGTTGCCGTGCAGCCGGTGCATGTCTGCCACCATTTGCAGATAGGTGGTCAGCACCCTGAGCTTGGCGGTGGAGCCCAGCTCCAGTTTGCTGCTGTCGTTAATATCAAAGGGCTGGCCGGTGTTGTCGGTTTGCACGCGCACATTAAAGCTGTGCTCGGTGCGTTCAAACAGGGTAAAGCTGTAACGCACGTCACCGGTTTTTTCCGGAGACAGCAGCCGTTTGCCATAAAGGCCAATTTCCCGGGCTGTGTCCGGGTTGGCCAGCGAGGTTAAATAGTGACTGACCTTTTGCTGCAGCTCGGCATTGAGGGTGGTTTGCGCGCTCAGATCAAGCCGGTCCAGCTGGTAATAGCCAAGCCCCAGCAATCCGGCCAGCCGCCCCCGGGAGGCATACAGCAGTTTATTGCCTTCCACTCTGTGTTGCACCGGCTCTGTGGTGAAATTACGAAACTGCAGCCGTTGCTCAAGGGCGGCATCGCGCAGCGCCGGTGCAATCAGCCCGGCGTCTGCCTGCAGTCGTAAATAACTGTCGGTCGTGGCTTCCAGCTCGTTACGGCCGGCAAACAAATAATAAGACGGCCGGCGGTGCGCTACCATCAGAGCCACTACCCGACGCAGGGCAAGCCCGCGCTCTGCCAGAGTAAAGCCGGCACCGGTGGCCGGGTTCAGCAGCCTGTTAACCTGCTCAGGACTGGTATTGAACCAGATCCACAGGCCGTCACCCAAACCATGCACTTCACCATGGCCCGGTGCCGCGGCCAGTGGCACTGAGTTCAGATAAGCCAGTGCCACTTGTTTGCGGGCGGCCAGGGTTTCCGGCCCCATCTGATAGGCGCGCACACTGGCCGAGACCATCTGGCGCAGTTTTTCCTGAGCCGAGTGAGTCAGCCCGCCCGGTGAATGCCGGTATTTTTCAATTTGGGTAGCCAGGGTACTGCCGCCGGATGAATCGTCCTGCAGCTCCATGGCTCTGCCTACCTGCGACAGGGCCGCTTTCATAAAGCGCGGCCAGTCAACCGCCGGGTTAGCCAGCGGCTGGCTGTTGTCGAGCAGGGCACGGTTTTCAATAAACAGCAGGGTATTAATAATCTGTGGCGCTATCTCATCAAAGTTCGCGAACTGATAGGCAGGATAGGCGTGCTCATAAATCGGCTCTGCCCGGCAGTCACCCAGGGTCAGTCCGGCATGGGTTTTTTCGGTATAGGGCACATAAAAGCCACGCTTGCTGTAGTTGAGCAGAGCGTTGGAAAAACGGGTTTGCTGTTCTACTACAAAATGTTGCTGCTGCAGGCGGTTAATCAGCCCAGGCAGCTGAGTGTATCCCAGGCGCTCATTAAAGGGGCCGGCATCAGGAAAGGTAACGGCGGAGCTTGGTCCCGGTGCCAGCTGCCAGGTGAGGGTGGCGGCATAGCGGGACAGCTCGCGGCTTTGCAGCCGTGACGTGTGCAGTTCGTAAGCAACCGCCGCCGCCAGCGCTGCCAGCAGCATGAATATCAATAACCTGATCAGCCAGCGCCAGCGGCGTTGGGTAGCGGAGCTGCCCGCGGACGGCTGATCCTTCGGCTGGTCCTGAGCGGGTTTGGTGTGCGGTATCACATCCATAATCTGCCTCTGCGCCCCCTTTCAGGGGTTCTTATTTATACAGTTTAGCTGCACTACCAAGGTTTGTTCATTACTACCACACAATGCGGGGTTTTCAAATGGTTTCAATCGGTTAGCATAGGGGCTTTGAGGCAGCGGAAAGGGACTGCGTGAACCGGATTTTAATGTTGATCATGCTGCTGGTGCCTGCTGCCGGTGCACAGGCAGGCACAGCCGTGTTTGCCGGCGGCAGCTTTTGGGTCATGGAAGCCCTGTTCAGTGGCCGGCCCGGCATTGCCGGTGTTGAACCCGGCTGGATGCAGGGTGATATTCGTCAGCCCCGGCGGCAGGTGGTGCGGGTGACCTATGATCAAAGCAAGCTGACCTATGGTGACTTGCTCAATCTGTACTGGCAGGCGGTAGACAGCCGGGACGCGAAGGGACAGTTTTGTGATCGTGGTCAGGAATACAGCCCGGCCATCTTTGTACAGGGCTCATTACAGTTAAAGTGGGCGAGACAAAGCAGGGCCCGATTGTTGCTGGAGCAAAATCAGCCACTGGCAGTACGCATTTTACCGGTGGGCCGGTTTGAGCCGGCAGAGCCCCGGCATCATGCCTTTGCGCAGCAGCACTCCTTGCTGTATTTCGCCTATCGTCAGGTGTGTGGCTACTCGAACGGCACCAAAATTAGCATGCAACCCTTGTTAAGCGATCTTCCGCCAGCCACTGAAGAATGACATCGGCAATGTGGCGGGGCTGATTAAGCGCAAGCAGGGGCACGGGTGCGCTGACGGCACTGCTGTCGGTAGCCACGGCAAGAATATGTGGATCATGCCGGCACAGCAGGGGTTTGCCATGAGCAGGGCGATGGATTTCCAGCTTGGTAAAGGGCTCATCCCGAAAGCCTTCAACCAGGATTAAATCCAGCCCGGGCTTGTGCAGCAGAGCCAGTGACTGCTGCAACGACGGCTCGTTACCGGCCGGATATTCCTGTGTGAGAATGCTGCGCCTGGGGCCGGCCAGCAAGGTCTGAGCGGCACCGGCGTGGCGCAGTTCATAGCTGTCTTTACCCGGGCTATCCTGCTCTACATCGTGATGGGTGTGTTTGATCAGAGCCAGGTTGAGCCCCTGCTCTGTTAACAATGGCAGCACTGCTTTCAGCAGCGTGGTTTTTCCGCTGCCGCTGAACCCGGCAATGCCCAGCATGGGGCAGCTTGTTGAAGCGAAAGACATTTTATACTCCGAAGAAATTGAGTCAGCGCACAGTGTGCCATGCTCAGAGCACTACGCCGATGCACAGGATCAATCATTAATGAATAATAAAGCGGGTGGCGCCATGAACGCATTATTTACCGGACTGACCGCGCTGATGCTGCTCAGTATGCCGGCCAGAGCCGACGACATTGATCTGCGTTTGCGCGGCCTGGACGGTGAGCTGAAAGACAACACGCAGATTTATCTGAATCAGCTGCCAGCCATCAAGGTTGAACAGCTGTCCCGTTTTCGTAATGAAATTATCACCGCCGTGACCGACAGTCTGCAGGCCCTGGGCTATTACAACCCGGAGATCGCGCTGCAGCAGAGCCCTGACAATCCTGACAGGGTAACCGTGCAGGTGAATGCCGGCGAGCCGGTGCGCATCAGCACGCTGACCGTGACGCTGAACGGAGACGCTCAGCAGGATCCGGCATTTGCCAGGCTGCAGCAGAACTTTGCCATTAAAGAAGGCGATGTGCTGCACCATAATCGCTATGAGCAGGCCAAAGGCAGCCTGCTGAGCCTGGCATTACGCCGGGGGTATTTTGATGCGGCTTATCAGCTGAGTCAGGTGCGGGTGAGGCCCTGGGACAAGGCGGCCGATGTGATCCTTGATTTTAATTCCGGCCCCCGTTATTACTTTGGCGAGCTGCAAATAGACTCTGACAGGCCCGCTGATCGGCTGGTGAAGCCGCTGGTGAACATTCATCCCGGTGATCCCTATCACGCGACACAACTGGCAGAGCTGAGCCGCTCCTTGTCTTCTACCCGTTACTTCAAGCAGGTAGAAGTGCTGCCCCGGGTGTCGGAGGCCGACGACGAAAACAGAGTGCCTTTGTCTGTGTTGCTGAAAGCCCGTGCCGATAACGAAGTGGAGCTGGGCCTTGGTTATTCTACCGATGAAGGCCCCAGAGCCTCGGTTAACTGGGAAAAGCCCTGGATCAACAGTCTGGGCCACAGTCTGAGTACCAACCTGAAAATATCAGCCCCCTCACAAGACGTGACCCTGGTTTATAAGATCCCCCGTGGCCATCCGCTGGAAGAGTATTACACCATTCAGGGCGGCTATCAGCGTCTGGATCAGGATGACACCGAAAGTGATCGTCTGGTGGCCGGTGTGCACCGCTGGAACATTGATGAAAATGACTGGACCCGGGACGTGTTTCTGCGTGCCGAGTATGAGTCTTATACCCAGGGCAAGCAGGAAGACTCCAGCTTTTTGCTGATCCCCGGCATCAGCTACAGCCGCACGCGGGTTCGTGGCGATCTGGACCCTTATTGGGGTGACAGCCAAAGCGTGACTTTTGAGCTTTCCGAGCCCTGGTGGGGGTCGGATACCCGTTTTGTGCGAGTTTGGGGACGCAGCAAATGGCTGAGAACCCTGACAGAAGATCATCGCGTGCTGGCGCGGGCCGAGCAGGGAGCTGTGTGGGTGGATGAGGTGCAGGATCTGCCGCCTTCGCTGCGCTTTTTTACCGGTGGTGATACCACGGTGCGCGGCTACAGCTATCAGTCTATTACTCCTGTCGATGCCAACGGTGACCGGCTGGGGGCCAAGTACGCCACTGCACTCAGCCTGGAATATGACTACCGGTTTGCCCCCAAGTGGCGGCTGGCCACCTTTGTGGATGGCGGTACCGCCACCAACGATTACCGTGACGACTGGAAAATCGGCACCGGCCTGGGCGTGCGCTGGCTGACGCCGGTAGGGCCGGTGCGGCTGGATCTGGCGTTTGCCGTGACTGAAGAAGACACGCCCTGGCGTCTGCACTTTACTCTTGGACCGGAATTATGATGCGACTGAAAAAGCTGCTGCTCGGGCTGTTTATTACACTGTGCGTGCTGCTGATGCTGCTGGCCGGGTTATTATTGACGCATGCGGGTAACCAATGGCTGTGGAGTCTGGCCAAAAAGCAGGTGCCCGGATTGCAGGGCACCATGGAGTCTGGCCAGTTGATGAGCGGCTGGCATTTTTCCGAGCTGGCCTATGAGCAGGACTCACTGGCTTTTCGGGCCAGTGAGATCCGTCTGGACTGGCAGCTGGGCAAGGTGCTGGACGGTCGTTTCTGGGTGCGGCGGCTGGCAGCGGCTGATATAGCAGTGGAAATCCGGGATTTGGCGGAAAGTGAGCCCGCGCCCGAGAGTGAGCCCATGACCAGCCTGAGCCCGCCGCTGACCATCGATTTGGATGAGGTGGTTGCCGACAGGGTCAGCATTACCTTACCCGGTCAGCAAATTGGCTGGCAAAGCCTGAAAGTGGCGGCCCACTGGAATAACGACGGCATGGTGATCACAGGCCCGCAAATGAGCGGCCTGCGCATTGAAATGACAGCGCCTGATAACACGGACACAGCCACATCACCGGCTGCGCCTCGTCAGGAGATTGAACTGCCGGAAATTGTGTTGCCGTTCCCGGTGAATATTGAACAGCTGGAATTAACCGACAGCGCCATCGTGCAAAACGGCCAGACCCAGGCGTTTCGCCGGCTGGCGGTGGCACTGCAAGGCGAGGGCAGTGTGGTGCGGCTGGCGCAGCTTGAGCTGGCCCATGCGTTTGCTGATGTCAGCCTGACTGCCGATGTAATCCTGAGCGGAGACTACCCGCTGACAGCAGCGCTGAATGCCAGCGTGCACGAGCCGCTGCTTGATGGCCAGCTTAACGGCCAGAAGGTGTCTCTCGACCTGAGCGACAGTCTGGCCAGCCTGGTCGCTGAACTGAGGTTGGAAGGGCCGGTAACGGCCAGTGCCAGTGTAAAGGCCGAACCTCTTAAGCCCGAGTTGCCGCTCAATGTGCTGCTCAGCTGGCAACAATTGGGCTGGCCCCTGTCCGGGCCGGAATGGAAGCTGGATGACGGCCGGCTGGAGCTTGCCGGCGCGCTGGAAGATTATCGGCTCAGCGTTAACACCACGGCCAGCGGCCCGGGAGTGTTGCCGCTGGGGCTCAGCCTTGAAGCCGGCGGGAATTTACAACAGGCGCGCATTGACCCCTTTACTGTGACCTTGCCTGAGGGCAATACCCGTCTCTCCGGCGAGCTGGACTGGAGTAAAGGCGTACGCTGGCAGGGTGATCTGGTGCTGAACGGAGTGGATCCGTCGGCTTTTGCCGAGGGCTTTGAAGGGCAGCTGAACGGGACCATTGCCAGTCGTTTTGTGCTGGAAGGCAGCCAGTGGCAGCTGAATGCCAGCCCGAATGTGACCGGCATTTTGCGCAACCATCCGCTGTCGCTTACCGGTGCCGTGGATCTTAATCAAGATCTGGAAGGCGAGATTGATAATCTGGCCCTCACCAACGGCAATAACCGCCTGACAGCCAGCGGCCGCATCGACAGCAACTGGAACCTGAAAGGTAATCTGAACGCGCCCAGACTGGCTGTTTATGCACCCGGGCTGTTTGGTGATCTGAAAGGCGACTTTGCCGTGAGCGGGCCGCGTAAAACGCCCAGCATCAAGGCCGGCTTTACCAGTCAACAGGCGGGCTTTAACGACGCCAAAGTCAGCCAGCTTGCTTTGCAGGCCAATGTAACCCTGGGTGATGATCCCGCCGGTGAACTGGCCCTGACCGTTAATGAGCTGAATGCCGGCGGCATGGCATTTAACAATCTGGCGGTGAATGCCGGCGGTAATAAGGCCTCGCACCGGCTTAGCGTAACTGCTGACGGTGAGCCGCTGGCGGTGGATGTGGCGCTGAGTGGCAGCCTGAACGACGCCGGCTGGCGCGGCCAGCTGCAGCAGGCCGGACTGAACACGCCGCTGGATGACTGGTCTGCGGCAGTGCCGGTGGCGCTGGCCTGGCGTAATAATGACGGCCGTTTTACTGCGGCTGCTCATTGCTGGCGCTCCCTTGATGCGGCCGTGTGTTTTGATGAAATTAACGCCAGTGCGCAGGCTGGCAGGGCCGGATTAAGCATTCGCGACTTTGATCTGGCCCGGCTGGCGGCGTTCTTTCCGGAAGGATTTGCCTGGGAAGCGGTGCTAGAAGGTCGGGTGAATGCCAGCTGGAAAGCCGGCGAGGCACCGCGGGTCAATGCCGATATCGGCACTAATGCGGGTGTGTTTGTCAGCGGAGATACCCGCCTTGGCTATGAGCAGCTGCGGTTACAGAGTGAAGTGGTGAATAACCGGCTTATCAGCAGCCTTAGCTTTAACTCAGAGCCACTGGGCCAGCTTAGGCTGAATGCCAATGTAAACCGCCTGGACGGTGCCCGCAATCTGGAGGGAAATCTGCGCATTACCGACCTCAGGCTGAACTGGCTGGCACCCTTGCTGCCAGAGGTGGCCAGGCTCGAAGGCGCACTGGAAGGGGATGTGCGGCTGGCCGGTACACTGAGCAACCCCATGATGTATGGCGATATTGCGCTTAACGGTGGTGAGGTGGATACCTATTCCGATATGGTGGTGGTACGCGATTTGACCACCCGGCTGTCGGTGCAGGGCAACCGCGCCGCCATAGACGGCCGCCTGCTGGTGGGTAAAGGGCCGCTCACCATTGAGGGGGAGCTGGACTGGAGCACCATGCCGGTTAACGGCGAAATACGGCTGAAAGGCAATGAGCTGGAAGCTGGCTATCCGGGCATGGGGCGGGTAAGAGTCAGCCCGGATTTACAGATTTCTCTGGGGGAGCAGGCCAGGGTGCGCGGCGAAATCTTTATTCCCTGGGCACGTATTCAGGTAAAAGAGTTGCCGGAAAGCGCCGTATCCAAATCGTCCGACGTGGTCATAGTGCAGCCGTCGGGCGTGATTCCTGAAACCGGCCCCTCATTGCCGCTGGATATTCGGCTGAAGGTGCGCTTTGGCGACAATGTGCGGTTGCAGGCGTTTGGTCTGAATACGTTACTGGCCGGTCAGCTCAGGGTGGTACAGCCGCCGGGCCGGATTATGCGTGGTAACGGTGAGATCCGTCTGGAAGAGGGCAAGTTCAAGGCTTATGGCCAGAATCTGGTGATCCGTGACGGCAGTATTCTGTTCAGCGGACCACTGGATCAGCCCAACCTGAAAGTGGAAGCCATTCGTAATCCGTCCAGCATGTCAGACAGCAGCATAGTGGTGGGCGTGCGGGTAACCGGTAATGCCGCTCAGCCCGAGCTGAAGGTGTTTTCGGAGCCAGGCATGCCTCAGGCCGAGCAGCTGTCCTGGCTGTTGCGTGGCCGAGGTCTGGAAGGCGGCGACGGCAGTGACGGTAACGCCCTGGTGCAGTCCATGCTGCTGGGTGCCGGTGTGGGTAAGGTAGGCGGCCTGGTAACAGGCGTGGGTGAGGCTCTGGGCTTTCAGGATGTGGCGGTAGACACCAGCGGCTCCGGTGAAAGCACAGAGGTGAATATCAGTGCCTATGTGCTGCCCGGCCTGCAAATTGGTTATGGCGTGGGAGTGTTTTCTTCCATTGGTGAGCTGCGCCTGCGTTATGAGCTGATCCCCCGGTTGTATCTGCAGGCCACCAGCGGCCTGAGTCAGGCGATTGATGTGTTTTACAAGTTCGAGTTCTGACCAACCCCACCCTGACCCTCCCCTTAAAAAGGGGAGGGAGCTTTGTTTGCTTCTCCCCCTTTTCAAGGGGGAGGCTGTGAAGGGGGTTAAAACACAGCGCCGGTTTTTGCCGGTGCGCTGATGCAGTACTCATGCTTTTTGGCATTGTCTTGGTTAAAGTAGAGCATCTGAAATTGCCAACCGGCTGTGAGTGTCTTTTCCGTTGATGATGTCTGTGCAATTGCAAAAACAAGAGCAACTGGCGCGCCTGATGCTGATGTGCATGGGCGTGCTGACTCTGTTTGGCATGCACCTGTATTTGCCCCACCTGTTTGGCACCGGACTGCAGCTGCCCTTTAATATTGCCGGCTGGTTCTTTGTCGGGCTGATGACCACTCTGGGGCTGTGGCACTGGCACCAGCGGCGTTTGCTCACCAGCCGTTTCTGGCTGGGAGTCATGGCAGCCAGCCTGTTGCTGTGGCTGCCGTTCTTTTACTGGCATAACAACTCGGTAGCAGGCCAGGCACTGCCGCGCATGCTGGGGCTGACCGGCGGCTTGCTGTTTTATCTGGCGTTGCAGCAATGCCGTTTTAATGAGCGCGGCCGGCGCTGGCTGCTCTATGGGTTGCTGCTGGCCATCAGTGTGGAAATGCTGCTTGGGCTGGTGCAGTTTTTTGTGCTGGAGCCCGGTAATATTTTTAACTACAACACTGATGTACGCTCGCCTTACGGTATTTTTCAGCATCGCAATGTCATGGCCAGCTTTGTGGCGACCGGTATGGTACTGGCGGTGTATTTGTGGCTGAACGAAGCCAAGTCGCCCTGGCGTCGGTTTTTATTTAAATCCTGCTGGTTTGCTGCTGTGCTGGCCGCCGGGGCCATGCTGATAGTGCTGCTGCAGTCCCGGGCCGGTCAGCTTGGCCTCTTGCTGGGGTTGTTACTGTTGTTACCGTTGCTGTGGCAAAGTTTGTTGCGCACCCGCTCCAAGCGGTTACTGGCCAGTCTGTTGCTGATTCCGCTGGGCATTGCGCTTGGTGTATTCGGGCTGGATATGTTCGATATGAGCAAACGCAGCCTGAATATTTACACTCAGATAGACGGCCGCTTTGATATTTATGCCCATGGCCTGCGCATGTGGCTGGCACAACCCCTTGACGGTTATGGCTATGGCAGTTTTGAGTCGGCGTTCTACCGCACCTATGCCGACTGGCGGGAAGCCACGCCGGGTGCCCAGCCGCTGTTTACGGAAATGGGACACCCGCACAATGAGTTTTTGCTCTGGGCCATTGAAGGCGGACTGGCACCCGTGCTGGGGCTGATTATCATGATTTGGCTGGTGATAAGGTTGCTGGCTCAGGTGCCCTTTGTGCAGGCGCTGGCCTGGGTGGGTATGCTGATGCCGGTGTTTGTGCACAGCCAGACCGAGTTTCCGGTTTATCACTCGCTGCCACACTGGTTAATGATTCTGGTGTTGTTATATGTGATTGATGCCGGGCACGGCAAACGGGTTATGCTGCCGGCACCGCCTCCCTGGAGCCGCTGGCCGGTGCGGGCTTGGGGGCTGGGGGTGATGTTGTTTATGGCCACCGGGCTTGTCGCCAGCCAGCAAATCACTGCCTACGCTCATGCCAAGGAGCGTGATCCGGCGGCGCTTGAGCGAGTGATTAATCCGCTTATCTGGCATGACAGAACGGCGTTTTACCGGCATCAGGCGAGGCTTGAACAAGCCATGCTGGCCTTTGACCGGCAGGCGCTGCTGGATTACGCCATCTGGGCCAGGCGTTTTTTACAGCACACGCCGAGGGCGGGCATTTATTATAATGCCTATCTGGCACTGATGCAGGCGGGAGAGCCGGAGCGGGCCGGGCTGGTGCTGGCAGAAGCAAGACGGTTATATCCCAATGTGGTGCTGCTGCGAGAAAGCAGCATTAACCGGGCCCTGACCCACCTGCAGCAGCTGAATACGGGGATGAGCCGGGCCCGGCTGAATGACTTTGTGCCTTTGTATGACAATTTACGCCCTGCCATCGGGGGCGCTTATTAGCCCTGTGCCGGGGTCATGTTATAGCCGGTAAAGTCGTGTGCACCTTCCAGCTGGCTGACGGTAATATTCTGTTGCGACCAGTCGATGGTTTTGCCGGTGGCGGCATAGAGGGTGTCGTTGATGTTGTCGGGAGTCAACTCGGGCTGATGCTCGGCACGGCCGCCGGGCAGATAAATGGTGCCGTTGGAGAAGTCCACCGCAAAGGCAATCACGCCCGGCACCAGAAAGAACAGCAGACCCACGCCATCAGCAATGGCCACCACAGGATCTATGCGGCCGCTGCGCTGGCCCTTGCGCTCCGGATAAAAAATGGTGCCGCAGGCAGCCAGCTGGGTAGTGAGTATGCCGGCCAGCGCCAGTACCATGGTTTTTTTTCTGAGTGTTGTCATAACGACTCCTTGAATGGAAGTAACCACAAGAGTGTATATAACAATACGGTGATCTGAATCCCGTTGCTGCTGGCACCGGACAAAGGCTGGCGAATAAAACTCACCAATGCAAAAAGCCCACCGTAAGGTGGGCTTTTTGAGGATGATTTGGTCGGCGTGAGAGGATTTGAACCTCCGACCCCTGACACCCCATGACAGTGCGCTACCAGGCTGCGCTACACGCCGAGACGTCATTCGTGATGACGGAGCGCATAATAGGAAAGCCGCCCGGTGCTGTCAATACGAATTCGTGCATCAACAGATTAACTGCTGCTAATTTGTACGTTTGTGGCGTTCAGTATCAATGGCTTAGTCATTCACTTGTGAGTATGACAGGCTATAATATTCGCTCTGCCGCATTGGCCGGCAGGCCACCCACTGAAGGAGACAGGCAATGGCAGAAGAGACCATTTTCAGCAAGATCATTCGCAAGGAAATTCCCGCCGACATTCTGTATCAGGATGAGCTGGTCACGGCCTTTCGCGATATCTCTCCCAAAGCACCCACCCATATTCTGATTATTCCCAATGCGGTGATCCCGACGGTAAATGACGTGACAGCCGAGCATGAGCAGGCACTGGGCCGGTTGTTTACCGTGGCCCGCAAGCTGGCGGCTGATGCCGGTATCGCCGAAAACGGTTATCGTCTGCTGGTAAATTGTAACCGCCATGGTGGCCAGGAGGTGTATCATATTCACATGCATCTGCTGGGTGGTCGCCCGTTAGGGCCCATGCTGGCACAATAAGGAGCTGACATGACTGCTTTTCGTATTGCGACGCTGGCCTCTGCCGTGCTGGCGCTTACTGCCTGTTCGTTGCCCAACCCCTATTCGTCCCAGCCGGCACCGGTCACCCCGGCCACGCCCGAGCCGGTGCGCCCGCCGGTGGTGACGCCGCCGCCGGCCCCGCCGGTGATTGACTTGCCAGCGCCGCCGCCGGCCCCCATGCCGGAAGCCAATAATGCCACCCTGCAACAGCTGGCAGATAACCTGGCGGCCCGGCTGCGCGCCAGTGCGGCCATTAACGAAGTCACCGGCCCCGTTTTGCTTGACGATATTCGTAATGAGGCCGGCAGCCCGGTCGATACCCGCGGCCTGACCGAGCGTCTGCAGGGGCAGCTGAGCGGCTCCCTTAACTTTATTACCGGCCCTGAAGTAAACAGTTTGCGTCAGCAGCTGGCTTATCAGAGCGGCCGCGCCGATATTGCCTCGCTGGTGCGTCTTGGCAAGCAGAGCGGAGCCGGCTATCTGCTTTCCGGCAGTCTGAACCGGGCCGGCAGCGGCTTTAAACTGCAGGCCCAGCTGATGGAGCTTGCCAGCGGCGAAGTGCTGTGGTCCGACAGCGTCAGTGGACGCTGAGACGCTGCTGCCTTGCCTGCCGGCCAGGTGGCGCGGCAGGCTGACTCCGTTAACAGGCGGACTGACCAACCGCTGCTTTCATCTGGCCACAGGGCAAGGACAGTTCTGGTTGCGACTGGGGTGTGAACAGCCAGCGCGACTGGGCATTAACCGCCACCATGAGCTGACTGCCCACCGTATTGCGGCAAATGCCGGCCTGGCCCCGATCATTCGGTTTGCCTACCCTGAGGCGGGCATATTGATCCTGGACTGGCTGAATGAGCCGGACTGGCGTACTGAGCCCGGATCGACCGGCGTGCTGATGCGGCAAGCAGCAAGGCTGCATGGTCTTGCTCCGCCGGCGCTGCCAGCCCTGGAATTATCCGAACGGGTGCGGTTTTATACAAAACAACTGACACACATACCACACTGGCTGACGCCGGTGCTGAGTGCTTTTTGTCGTCCGGCACTGAACCCGCGTTTTACGCCTGTGCTGTGTCATTGTGATTTAACCGCCGGCAATTTGATGGGGCAGCGGCCCTGGCTGCTGGACTGGGAATATGCGGCGCTGGCAGATCCGGCCTTTGAGCTGGCAGTGATTGCCGACGACAGAAACCTGAATAATGACGAGTGCGCTGTCATGCTGGCCCACTATCAGGCTGCCGGCGGCAACATGAGCCTGAGCAGGCTGCAGGCACGGCTGCCCTGGGTGCATTTGCTGACCCTGCTGTGGGCGCTGGTGCAGCATCAGCATACCGGCGAAGCGGAGTATGCCGCCCGGGTGCAGACTGCCCGCAACAAGTTAATGTTTTTTCTGTAATAAGTTATTTCAATACGGCCGCAGGGCGGCCCCGGAGCAAACATGGGACCTTTTCTTCTTGATGTAAACGGCTGCGAGCTGGATGCCGAAGAGCGTGAGCTGCTGGCCCACCCCAGTGTGGGCGGGGTGATATTTTTCGCCAGAAATTATCATGATCGCAACCAGCTCAGCGCCCTGGTCAAGGCCATTCGGGCGGTAAAGCCCGGTCTGCTGCTCACCGTGGATCATGAAGGCGGCCGGGTGCAGCGTTTTCGCGACGGCTTTTTTAAGCTGCCGGCTCCGGGCAGACTGGTGCAGGTGGCTGAACCTCAGCGGCAGCAGGTGTTGCAGGATGCGGGCTGGGTGATGGCCGCCGAGCTGCTGGCTCATGATATTGATCTCAGCTTTGCGCCCGTGCTGGATCTGGAGCGGGGCAGCGAAGTGATTGGGGATCGCAGTTTTGGCCGGGATCCGCAACCGGTGATTGAACATGCCGCGGCTTATATTGCCGGCATGAAAGAAGCCGGTATGGCGGCGGTGGCCAAGCACTTTCCCGGCCATGGCAGTGTGCGTGCCGACTCCCACAAAGAAAGTCCGGTAGACGAGCGCGCGCTTGCCGACATAGAACAGGCCGACATGGTGCCGTTCAAAACCCTGATTGCACAAGGTGCCATTCAGGGCGTGATGCCGGCCCATGTGATTTATGCACAGGTGAATGACAAGCCTGCCGGTTTTTCCGGGTTCTGGCTGAAACAGGTACTGCGCCGTCAGCTTGGTTTTAACGGACTCATTTTCAGTGACGACCTCACCATGGAAGGGGCTGCCGTGGCCGGCGGCTATGCCGAGCGCGCCGCCCAGGCGCTGGCGGCGGGCTGCGATCTGCTGCTGGCCTGCAACAACCGGGCGGGAGCAATCAGCATTATTGACAGCCTGCCGCATCACCTGCAGCGGGATCTGTCTTCATTGCGCAAGAAAGACAATGCCGGCCCGGCTCACCTCTATTCCAGCCGGCGCTGGCGCGAGGCCACCGACCGGCTGGAGCGCATTCAGTAATAGTTATTTTTATGTAAAAATAAAGTTGTGGATTCAGCGACAGCTTTTACAATGGTGCACGCCTCGGCCGGGGCGTCATCTGTAAGAATCTTCCGCTATGGCTCTGGCATAGCAGCAGGTTTTTATCTTCACGAGGTTAACGAATGAAACGCATCATAGTAGTGGGCGGCGGTGCCGGCGGGCTGGAGCTGGTGACCAAACTGGGCCGCCAGCTTGGCCGTAAGGGCAAGGCAGAAGTGATTTTGGTAGACCGCAACCGTACCCATTTATGGAAACCCCTGTTGCACGAAGTGGCCACCGGTGCCATGGACACCGGTATGGACGGCCTCAGCTATCGCTCTCAGGCTCATAACCATGGTTTCAGTTTTCATCTGGGCACACTGACCGATATTGACCGTGACGCAAAGCTGATCAAGCTGGCTCCGTTGTATGACGATCACGGCAAGCAGGTAGTGGGGGAACGCACCCTGAATTACGACACGCTGGTGATGGCGCTGGGATCCGTGTCCAATGACTTTGGCACCAAAGGGGTGAGCGAGCACTGTATTTTCCTCGACAGCCCCCAGCAGGCAGAGCGTTTTCACGATGAGCTGATGAACCGCTTTCTGCAATATGCCGAAAGCGACACCGTGGATGAAAAAGTGGATATTGCCATTGTAGGCGGCGGTGCCACCGGGGTGGAGCTGTCTGCCGAGCTGTTTAATGCGGTGGAGCACCTGAGTGCCTACGGCTTTAAAAAACTGAACCGCAACTGCCTGCGGCTGACCCTGGTGGAAGCGGGCCCGCGCATTCTGCCGGCACTGCCCGAGCGTATCTCTGCCATGGCACATAAAGAGCTGCGCGAGCTGGGGGTGGACGTAAGAGTGGGCACCATGGTGGTGGAAGCCACCAACAAGGGGCTGAAAACCAAAACCGACGAGCTGATCCCGGCCGATTTGATGGTGTGGGCCGCGGGCATTAAAGCGCCGGACTTTATGAAAGACATTGCCGGGCTGGAAACCAACCGCATCAATCAGCTGGCGGTAAAAGACACGCTGCAAACCACCCGGGATGACAGCATTTTCGTGATTGGTGACTGCGCTTTTTGCCTGCAGGCCGACGGCAAGCCGGTGCCGCCCCGGGCTCAGTCTGCCCATCAGATGGCCAGCCTGGCCTATGACAACATTATCGCCAGCCTGAACGGCAAGCCGCTCAAGCCTTATGTGTATAAAGATCACGGCTCTCTGGTTAACCTGAGCCGTTACAGCACGGTAGGCTCCCTGATGGGCAACCTGATGCGCGGCTCCATGATGGTGGAAGGCCGCATTGCCCGCACTGTGTATGTGTCGCTTTATCGTATGCACCAGGTTGCCTTGCACGGTTACACCCGCACCGGCCTGATGATGCTGGTGGGCCGTATTAACCGTTTTTTGCGGCCACGGCTGAAGCTGCACTAAGGAAACCGATTAATGAGTAATGAGCAACATCGCGAACAAGTAAAAGCCGAGCGCCACCAGCAACGGCAGCAAAAGGTAAAGGAAGCAGTGGATGCCAAAGTGGCCGCGGCCACCGACGAGCGGGGTGTGCTGATGGTGATCACCGGCAACGGCAAGGGCAAGAGCACTGCCGGCTTTGGCACAGTGGCGCGGGCCGTGGGACATGGCAAAAAAGCCGCCGTGGTACAGTTTATTAAAGGTGGCTGGGACTGCGGTGAGCGCAATCTGCTGCAACAGGCGGGTGTGCCCTTTGTGGTCATGAACACCGGCTTTACCTGGGAAACCCAGAACCGGGAACAGGATATAGCCGCCTGTGAGCAAACCTGGGAGCCGGCAGAAAAAATGCTGGCCGACCCAGGTATTGATCTGGTGCTGCTGGACGAGCTGACCTATATGGTGGCTTATCACTACCTTGATCTGGACCGGGTGCTGACAGCGTTAAAAAACCGGCCTGCGCATCAGCATGTGGTGATCACCGGCAGGGGCTGCCACAGAGCCATTATTGAACTGGCCGATACGGTCAGCGAGGTGCAGTCGGTCAAGCACGCCTTTGAAGCCGGCGTAAAAGCACAGGCAGGATTTGATTACTGAGAGTAAACATGGAAAAACTATTTGAAAAGTTAATGTATGCCTCCCGGTGGATTATGGCCCCCATTTATCTGGGGCTGAGCCTGGTGTTACTGGCTCTGGGTATTAAATTTTTCCAGGAAATATTTCATATTCTGCCCAATGTGCTGGAAATGAAAGAAGTGGACCTGGTGCTGGTGACCTTGTCGCTGATCGATATAACCCTGGTGGGTGGATTAATCATCATGGTGATGTTTTCGGGCTACGAAAACTTCGTGTCACAGCTTGATGTGGATGAAGACGACGACAAGCTGGGCTGGCTGGGAAAGCTGGACGCAGGATCGCTCAAGAATAAAGTCGCAGCTTCTATCGTAGCTATTTCATCTATTCATCTGCTGAAGGTGTTTATGAATACCGAAAATATTGCCAACGATAAAATACAGTGGTATCTGCTTATTCATATTACGTTTGTGCTGTCTGCTTTTGCCATGGGATATCTCGATAAATTAACCCGCAAAGACAAGTAAATATCATCTGCCGCTCAGGATGAGCGGCCATTTTCCCGCTTCATCAGCACAAAGGTGAGGTACATTTTGGTGGGCAGAGACAGGATCATGCCAAAGGCTACACAGCCGGCGCTGATCAGAATACCGGTGATACCAAGCTGCTCCATGTAATGACTGTTATGCAGATATATGCCTGTCAGGATCAGGCAAACACCAATGATCATGGCAGTTTTCAGCACTCTGATTAATCGTTTGTCGGTCATACCGGCTCCTGCATCTGGCTGTTACCTTACAGCCTAGTACACAGCAGCCGGTATGAGCTTGATGCAGATCAGCCGATGGTTTTTGCCACACTGCGAATATGCGTGGCCAGAGCCGCGAGTTCGTCGTCGTTGGCCCTGTGGCTGTCGTGGGAAGACAAATACCCTTCATATTGCTCAAAGTACTTTTCCCGCACCGACTCTATGGCCTGAAACGCCGAACTGCTGCCGGTGCCATGCATGGGAAACAGCTTGCTGTGCAGATGATCCACGCCATAACCTTCAAAAAACAGGCCGGTACGGGCCACATCATCAAAGGATTGATCCAGCAGCCTGGCCACTTTTTTGGTGGCGATAATCAGCTTGCTCAGCACCTCATCAGGGGCATCAAAGGCATAGCTGGGGTGATGGGCCTTGGGGATCACCACGGTAAAGCCTTTGGTATTGGGAAAAATAGATAAGAACGCCAGATGTTCGTCGTCTTCCCATACTTTATGGCAGGGTGCCTTGCCGGCAATAATATCGCAGAAAATACAGCTCATTAATCACGTTTCCTTGGTTATTGCTTATTTTTAAGCCAGCTCAGGTAGCCTTGCATAAACTGCTCAAGCCGCTGTTGATGATCGGCACTTTTCAGTTCGCCGTTGTCATCAAAGGCGGTGTGGGCAGAGGCCAGCAGATAATCGGGCTCCAGATAAACCGGCGACAGAGTGGCGGCCAGCACACTGCGCAGGTGCATTTGCGCCCGGGCACCGCCAAGGGCACTCATGGAGGCACTGAGCACGGCGCAGGGCTTGTGGGTAAGCACGGAATTGAAGGCCGGCCGCGAGGCCCAGTCGAGGGTGTTTTTCAGCACACCGGAAATGCTGTAGTTATATTCCGGTGTAGCCAGCACCAGGCCGTCGGCCTGTGCAATGGCATCCAGCAGCGCCTGCACCGCTGCGGGCTTGACGTCACCGTCCAGATCACCGTTATAGAGCGGCACTTCAGAAATATCGAACAGCGTGAGCTCAACACCTTCTTTTGCTGCTACCCCGGCCGCTACCTTCAACAGTTGTGTGTTCAGTGAACCGGCCCGCAGACTGCCGCTTATGCCTAATAGTTTCATGGTTTTCTCCTGCTATTTTATGAGTAAATCGAATGCACAGTGATAAGCGTAGACAGTAACAGGGTAACGAATCAATAGCGATTCATGCCATGAAAGATGCCACCAAACACAGCACCCAGAATGGCAAATATGATGGAAAGAATAATAAATGCAGGAATGGAAGCAATGGCAAATTTAACCATAAATACTACCATTGACATAAAGGGCATTTTAATGTCTGTAACAATAATTTCCTGTTTGTTGTTTTCCATTCTTTTTTCCTTTTATAAAAACGATATGACGTCAGCCAAGTTCCTGAGTGACCCGTTTGAGCGTATCAGGATTAATATGCAGTTTAAATGAATTTGAAGCAGCTTCTACAGTCACTGCCACCACAATGCCGGCAAGCATGATTCCCAATATGGCAATAACAATGGAAATAAAACGGGAAGAGCCATGTTTTGGACGAATGTCACCATAGCCCACGGTTAACGCAGTAATAAAAGCCCAATACAAGGCTTCGGATTTTCGCCAGCCATCCAGCCGGCTGGTGATCAGCGCGAGTAATGTGATGATCAGAAACAATAAAATAATAACAGGGCCAAGGAAGTAAAGGCTCAATGCAAGCATTTTGATAAAGCTGATGGAAAGTTCCAAGTTTAACCTTTTTGTGTTTTAAGGTGAATCTAAAGTTTTCTGGCTGTTTTTATTTGGGTGTCACTGTAATTATCAGGTTAATGATATTTTTTAACTTGTTTTTATAACTATAAAATAGCTAGTCAGGAATACGGTTAGTAAAGGAACTTTAATAAGTGTTATTGAATTGAGGGGGTTAAGTGAAAGAGGTAATAAAAGTGTCTTGAATTTATGCTTAGTTGATGTTTCTTTTATTTTTTCTATTGCAACTTCTCTAAGATTTTTTATTGCAGCATGATTTTCCTTTTATCATTTCATCTAATGAGTACTCTTGTTCCCCGTGACGGGGGCAGATGTAAATGACTGTCATATTGTTGGTTATTACTTTGATGTGGTATTTCTTTCTATAAATCTTATATAGCTTAGATCTTTTTTCAAAAAATTATCATTTTTTTTGTTGTTTTTAAATTTCAGATTTACTTTTCCTGAGTGACACACTTCTTTTTCTCTATGGTGTTGAGTTTCATTTGAAGTTAACTTCAACTCTTTTCTGATCTTTGTTACGTTGTGAGTAATATTTTCCCATGTGCAGTTGTATACCTTGGTGGGGTATCTTGGAAGTTTTTGTTTAGTTCGCAGGTAAGGGTTTTCTATATACCAAGCGCTATATCCTTCCTCTGATAAATTAGCCTCATTTGGTATGTTTTTATGTAGGTGATAAATAAAATTTTTATAATTGCATAAATCATGAAACTCTAAATACTCCGCAAGTTGGTCGTTTTCTATCAACCCAATTTTTTCGTTATTATTTTTTATATCATCGATGATGTTTGAAGGATCTTCTAAAGAGTTATCTTTTAATTCATCTGATAGTCTTTTCTTTACTAGACCGTTAAAGCGCTCCCAAGACACACCTATGTGCTTGTGAGGTGCCTGAGGTAATTCCAATGCATACACTCGGTTTGGGTGATTTTTATACCATTGTTGGTAGGAGATATTATCAGTCAGAAGATTTCCTGACTCAGCTTCACCTGCTAGAAAGTCAATAAACTCTTCAAGTTTATATGGTTTTCTATCCAAGTTCTCTGTTGCTGATGGTGATGTTTTTTCGATATTAATAGAGTAATCATCTTCATCTTCTATTGGTATTCCACTCAGATACTCAATTAGAATGTTTTCTACCTTTCTTCCTGATCTTGTTCGCACATCTAATATTGGAGATTTAATTTGATCTATGCTTTTTATACCAAAGCCAATGGCACTGAGAATACTTTCATATTTTATTTTTTCATTTTCAATTACTGCGTTTAAGTAATCATTATTTTCTTCACTTTTTTTGGCGAGATTACCATCGTTAACAATTAACTTTTTGTATCTTCGTAAGTAAGCAGCTTTTAGCCAAAAATGTCTTTCTAGATAGTCCAAATGAGGTATATCTGATGCAAGGCTGTTGCATTCACTACAGCAGCGAACTAGAGTCTTTTTTACTTCATCGTACTCAATTGGTATTTTTACATTTAATGCGGGTACATGGTCCCATTCTAACTGGAGGACTACACTGGCTTTCCTGCCACAGTAGTGACAAAAAGTAGTATCTTCGTGCAATGACATTGGATATATTTTTTTATAGCCAACGTTATTTATTTTCCTATGGTTCATTTAAACCTGCATTTTTTAATCGAAGGTGAATTAATTTCCCGAATGTGGGAGTGTTGATTTTATTGATTCTCATTCGGGTCTCGGTAAACACTATATTATGGTTGCATCATCCAATTGTAAATTTATTTTAATGGCTAATATGTGAGTGGATTTTTATTATTAATGTATGTTGGCCAGCATATTAACTAAAGCAGTGCAAAGACTTTTTCCCTCAAGGCCGCAGCTATCATGGCCTAATCTATTGATTTTTCAACGCTACCGCCCGGACGTTTCAGGCCGCCATCTCCTGCACCCACAGTTTTCAAATGTGTCTATTTTGGCCGTTGGGAGAAGGGAGGGCAAGTCATGCCGGAGTGATAACTTCAGGCGACACACTAGGGAGCGTTCTCAATCATGCCAACCATATCACTGTTGATACGAGGTGGAGCATGGCAGTGTTTCGCGACACGTTCATATCGTGTCGCGATACGACGGTAATGCTTGAACTTCTGGAAAGCGCGTTCAACCAAATTACGCTCTTTATACAGCGCCTTATCGTAATCCCGAGGGCTGCTCCGGTTCTTCCTGGGTGGGATCACCGGATTGGCACCACTGGCACAGATTGCGGCCACGAAGTTATCCGAGTCATACCCTTTGTCGGCTATCACAACGTCCGCTTCCAAGCCTTCAATCAACTGATTGGCCTGACCATATTCCGACGCTTGTCCGGGCGTTAATAGTACGCGAACTGGGTTACCCAACGCGTCGACAGCGAGGTGAATTTTGGTGCTCAGTCCTCCTCGCGACTTACCTTGTGCTTGTTCGTCGCGTTCTGTTTTTTTGAGGCCCCATGCTGATGGACCCGGACGATACTGCCATCGACCATCAGGTGTTCAAGGTCGGGATCGTCCGAGACGGCTTCCCAAATACGTGCCCATACGCCTTTGTGTGACCAGCGGTTATAGCGAACATAGACCCGGTGCCAGTGGCCAAAGGAGGCCGGCAGGTCCCGCCAAGGCGCTCCTGTTCGAGCAATCCACAACACGGCTTCAACAAAAAGACGGTTATCTTTTGCGGTGACCCCACAGTCACTGGCCTTACCCGGAAGCAAGTCCTTGATCCGTTCCCACTGGTCATCTCTCAGTACTGTACGCTCACTCATTTACACTCCGAAGGCCCTGATGCAGTGACTATCGGTAGGAGTTTACACTAATTGAGAACGCCACCTAGCTTGCAGAGTGATGGGGGGTTGTCATTCCGGACGTGATCCGGAATCCATTCATCAAGCCACGCAGTAGCCTGCGAACTGGACTCCGGCCTTCGCCGGAGCGACAAGCATGGGCCGGAGCGATAAGTATGTGGCCGGAGTGATAAGTATGTGGCCGGAGTGACAGGTATAGGGCTTGGAGAGCAAGAGAGCCGGCATAACGTGGGTTAGTCTTCACCCACGCCGCGCAGCAGGCGGCGAATATAGAGCCAGAGGATCAGGGCGATAAAGGGTACTGATATGCTTAATCCGGTTTCCATCAGGTGGCGGTGCTCTTCGTTTTCCACCAGGTTGCGCAGGGTACGGTCGATCAGATCAAAGGCGTAGTAGGTCACCACGATAATGGTGAAGCTTTCCAGTTTGGCCTGCAGCCGCAGTTGTTCGCCGGCGCGTTTGGTGAGGCTGCTGAGCATGTCGCGGTTTTGCTGCTCTACCGACAGATCCACCTGAGAACGCACCAGTTGGGTGGTGCGGGCCAGCCGGCGGGAAAGCTGCTCGATGCGCTGGCCGGCAGCGCGGCAGGTGCGGGTGGCGGGGTCCAGCCGCCGATCCATAAACTGCTCCACGGTCTGGCGGCCTTCTATGCGGGTTTCCCGTAGCTCGGCAATGCGCTTGTTCACCAGGGTAAAGTAGGCCTCCGCCGCCGAGAAGCGGTTGGAGGTCTGGGCCGACAGGGTTTCCAGCCGCTCGGCCAGATCCATTAATTGAGGCAGCAGCACGGAAGGCTCTTCTGAAGACACCCGGGTCGACAGCTCCACCAGCTCGGTTTCCAGCTGGTTAATATCGGGCACTACCTTGTTGGCCAGCGGCAGTGCCAGCAGCGCAGCGTGGCGGTAGGTTTCAATTTCGCAAATGCGCTGCAGCAGGCGACCGGCCTGGCGCAATTGCAGGCCGTGATCTTCCACCAGCACTCTGACCATGCCGGTATCTTCCCGTGGGTAGAAGTCGGTCCAGATCTGGCCCACCTTCGACATGACCATGGAGCTGTTGACCTGATTTTCGCCAAAGTGCTGCTCCAGCCAGCTGGTCTCGTCGGCACCGGCCTCGTGATCCCGAAACAGGATTTCAGCACCACATAAAAAACGCCCGGGGGCGGTTTCCAGCCAGGCCGGTGGCAGCTGTGGCAGCTCAAGAGTGTTAAGCGCGGTGAGCGTCAGGGTATAAAACTCATGGTGGGCTTCAAAGCGCAGCGCCAGCTGTTCGTTTTCTCCCTGCCAGAAGCGGGATTTACTGATGGTTTCAGTCAGCTTGAGCTGTTGGGTGAGCTGATGAATGCTGTCTCTCAGTGCTTCCAGCGGCGTGTCGTCATACATCACCGCCAGGTGGCGCATCGCCAGCGGCGCCTGCAACATCTGAAAGGGCCTGGCGTGTACCTCGGCAATAATCTGCTCCCGCAAAGGGTGACTGCGCATTAATACTCCTTTATGTGCTGTCAGTCTTGTGGAGCGTAATTTAACAGAATTTTGTGACAGGGCTCTGGTTTTTTGAGCATTAACCCCACCCCAGCCCTCCCCTTAAAAAGGGGAGGGAGCCTCTTTACGATGTTCCCCTTAAAAAGGGGAGGCGACCCATACGCTCCTCCCCCTTTTTAAGGGGGAGGCCGGGAGGGGGGTTGGCCCATTCCCTACTCCCTCAAGTTTTCAGCCAGCTCTCTGGGGTAGCCCCGGGCTTCGGCGAGTTGTATGGCAGTGGCCTCTACTTCGGCGGCAGTTTGCCGGCTGACCAGTGTAATTTCCGGGCTGAGCGGGACCGTGTGGTTCAGCCAGCCCAGTTCGGTGAGCTTGCCCACAATACGGTCGGCGGCGGTGAGTGCCGAGCTTGCCTTTACAATTTCTACCCGGGCGTAGTGGTGCCCTTCAAAGGACACATCGGCGGCGCGCAGTCTGGGATCGCTGCCCGGAATTTGCTGAGCACCAAACAGCGGTTTGCCGGCGGGGGTGGCGCGGGCAAAGTCGGGCAGCAGTCGCGCCATATGCTCAATGGCACGCTGGGTGCGTGTTCGGGCTTCATCGGCGTTCCAGCCTTCGTTCAGTTGCTGGCGATAGGCCTCCGGCAGGCGCGGCTGGGCGCTGTGCGCGGGGTTAGCCACCAGACCGTTCTTGAACAGAGTAATGGCGTCGGTCATGCCGTGCAGCTGAAACAGGCCATTGGGGTAGGGGGTTAACTGGGCCATGCCCTGGGGCGTGCCGCGCTCGCCGTGAAAAATCACCTCGGGCCAGTGGGCAGACACAGTCCAGCGGGCCAGATAGGCGGCCTTGTATTCCACCAGCCGCTCACGACGATAGCCGGCCATATCATCCACCAGACCGGTGCGAAAGCCGCAGGCGTTTACCAGAAAGTCCACTTCATCCATGCATTCGCCCTTTGGCCCCACGCTTTGCACCAGCCAGCTGCATTCACGCTGCTCAAGCCGAGTGGCACGGGTATTCAGGCGCAGATCACACAAAGGGGAACGGGTTAACGCAAGAGTGGCGGTGGCGGCCATGCGAAACAGGCTCCAGCCGTATTCCTGCACCAGAATAAGCGGAAACTTGAGGGTGTCGGCATTCAGCTGGTGCGCCAGCGGGATCATCCAGTCGTCATGGCACTCGGCACGGACCGGCAGAGGCCGCTTTGCCAGCGCTTCGAATTCTTCGCGCTCATAGCAGCGGTAATAATCACCGGGCTCGCCCAGCATCTTGTTAGCCGGGTTTTCAGTGACCAGCCGCTGATATTCCCGCGCCACCTGGCGCAGCCGGGGCAGCAGGGCGTTCGGGTTGCCGGCATCGGTCACCGGTACCGCAATCACGGTGGGGCGGCGGTTAATGCTGTGAGGATAGGCCCGCACCGAGTCGATGGACTGGCGCAGCAGGGTCAGACACTGCTGATCGCTGATCTCCCGGTACAGGTTGCCCCCTGCATGCAAATGGCAGAACGGCGGCCCGTTTACCAGGCCGGTGCTGCTTTCCAGCAGCAGGGTGTGAATGCCCATATCGGTGAGGCGCAGTGCCACTGTGGCACCGGCAATGCCGCCACCCAGAATGCCTACCCGAAGCGGGCGCTGGGCATAAGCGGCGCAGGATTGTGTGTTCATTACGTCTCGGTCAGGATCAGAATATAGCGCCGGTGCAGCCGGCGCTGTTGTTGTACGTCCCGTCCGTGGGAGTGCGCATCAGATCCGATGCGCGGCAAATTCATTAAGCATGTCGTCCACCAGCGCCAGCCGGGCTTTGGCGTCATTGCTCGGAATGGCAAAGCGCAGCCTGGTGGGGCCCTCCATTTTGTAGATGCGGGGCTGACTTTGCAACAGGCCCACCAGATAGCCGGGATCTACCCTGGCATCTTCACCAAAATTAATGGTCCCTCCTTGCGGGCCGGCATCAATTTTTTCGATGCCAAGCTCGCTTGCCTTTGTTTTGAGTGCAGACAGCGCAATCAGGTTTTTGCCCGGCTCCGGCAGCAGGCCAAAGCGGTCAATCAGCTCCACCTGCAGCTCGCGCAGGGCGGCGTCGTTGTCGGCGGCAGCAATGCGCTTATACATGGACAGCCGCATGTTCACATCGGGAATATAATCGTCGGGCAGCAGGGCAGGCAGGCGAAGCTCAATCTCGGTCTGGCTGGCCAGCAGCTTGTCCAGCGCCGCCTCCTTGCCGGACTGCAGGGCTTTTACTGCCTGCTCCAGCATTTCCATATACAGGCTGAAGCCAATGGCAGTGATCTGGCCGCTCTGTTCGTCGCCCAGCAGCTCGCCGGCACCACGAATTTCCAGATCGTGGGTGGCCAGGGCAAAGCCGGCCCCCAGATCTTCCAGGGCGGCAATGGCCTCAAGCCGCTTTTTGGCGTCTGTGGTCATGCGTTTGGGATGGGGCGTGAGCAAATAGGCATAGGCCTGATGATGGGAGCGGCCTACCCGGCCCCGCAACTGGTGCAGCTGGGCCAGGCCCAGCTTGTCGGCGCGGTCCATGATAATGGTGTTGGCACTGGGCACATCGATGCCGGTTTCGATGATGGTGGAGCACAGCAGCACGTTAAAGCGCTGGTGATAGAAGTCCGACATTACCTTTTCAAGCTCGCGCTCACGCATCTGGCCGTGGGCAATGCCAATGCGGGCCTCGGGCACCAGGGTACGCAGGGCATCCAGGCTGTTTTCTATGGTCTGCACCTCATTGTGCAGATAATAGACCTGACCGCCGCGTTTCAGCTCCCGCAAAATGGCCTCACGCACCACGGTCGGATCCGACTCGCGCACAAAGGTCTTTACCGCCAGCCGCTTGGCCGGCGGCGTGGCAATAATGGAGAGATCGCGCATACCGCCCATGGCCATGTTCAGGGTGCGCGGAATGGGGGTGGCAGTAAGAGTGAGAATGTCCACGTCGGCACGCAGCGCCTTGATCTTGTCTTTCTGGCGCACGCCAAAGCGGTGTTCTTCGTCCACAATCAGCAGGCCCAGATCTTTAAAACGCACATCCTGGCTGAGCAGCTTGTGAGTGCCAATCACAATATCAATGCTGCCGTCTGCCAGCCCTTCCAGGGCCTTGTCTTGCTCCTTGCCGGTCTTGAAGCGACTAATCAGCTCCACCTTGACCGGCCAGTTGGCAAAGCGGTCACGAAAGTTGTCGTAATGCTGCTGCGCCAGCAGGGTGGTGGGCACCAATACCGCCACCTGCTTGCCGCCGTGCACCGCCACAAAGGCGGCGCGCATGGCCACTTCGGTTTTGCCAAAGCCCACGTCGCCGCACACCAGCCGGTCCATGGCCTTGGGTTGGGTCATGTCGGTGAGCACGGCACTGATGGCCTTGAGCTGATCGTCGGTTTCCTCAAAGGGAAAGGCATCACAGAACTGGCGGTAGGCGTTCTTGTCGTGGGCAATGGCCTGGCCCGGCTGGGCGGCCCGGCGGGCATACACATCCAGCAGCTCGGCGGCCACGTCCCGCACTTTTTCGGCGGCCTTGCGCTTGGCCTTGGCCCAGGCGTCGTTGCCAAGGCGGTTCAGGGTGGGCTCGTCGGCACCGCTGTAGCGGCCTACCAGATGCAGGGCGGTCACCGGCACATAGAGCTTGTCACCGCCGGCGTATTCCAGGGTCAGATATTCCGACTTCATGCCACCGGCGTCCAGGCTTTGCAGGCCCATATAGCGGCCCACGCCGTGATCCAGATGCACTACCGGCTGACCGATGGACAACTCAGCCAGGTTACGAATAAGGGTGTCGGGGCTGAGGCTGGCGGACTTTTCCCGCCGGCGGCGCTGGATCACCCGGCCACCAAGCAGGTCCCCTTCGCACACCAGCGCAAAGCTGTCGTTCAGCACAAAGCCCTGTGCCAGCGGGCCCACCAGCAGGCCCAGTTTATCGCTGCCGGCGGCAAAGTCGTTCAGGCTCTCCACCGGTGTGAGCTTAAGGGGAGAGCCTGCCAGCAGCTCGGTCAGCGCCTCGCGCCGGCCGGCGCTTTCCACCGAAAACAGAATGCGCCCGGCAAAGGACTGACAGAAATTCAGCAGCCTCGCCAGGGGCTCGGTTTTCTGGTGCTCTACCTCAAGCAGGGGCAGGGCAGACACAGGCGCATTTACCCGATCGCCTTTTTCCGGTACCGGATCCTGACTCAGTTGCAGCCGCGGCCAGTGATTCAGTTGCTGCATCAGGGCATCGGGTTTTAAATACAACTCGTCGGGTGCCAGCAAGGGGCGCAGCATGTCGTGACGGCGGTCTTCGTAACGCTCGTTTACATCGCGCCAGAAAGTCTGTGCGGTGGGCTCTATATCACCCACTGCCAGCACCTGCATGGACTCGGGCAGGGCATCAAACAGCGTATTGGTCTGCTCAAAAAACAGCGGAAAATAATACTCAATGCCCGGCGGCAGCTGACCTTGGCTGACACGGTGATAAAGCGACTCCGGCTCATTGCGCAGGGCAAAGCGCTCTCTGTACTGGCCGCGAAATCGCTCTATGGCCCCGCTGTCGGTAGGAAACTCCCGGGCCGGCAACAGCCGCACTTCGTTTATCTTGTCGCGGGAGCGCTGACTGTCGGGATCAAAGGGGCGCAGGGTATCAATTTCATCATCAAAAAAGTCGATGCGCACCGGCTCTGCCGCCCCCATGGGGAACAGATCCAGCAGCGCTCCCCGGGCGGCAAACTCACCATGCTCCAGCACCTGCTCCACGGCACGGTAGCCGGCCTGCTCCAGCCGCTGGCGCAAATGGTGCATGTCCAGCCGGTCGCCCACTTTAAGCAGCAGGCTGTTTCGCTCCAGCCAGTCCCGGGGCGGCGTGCGCAGCATCAGAGTGGTCACCGGCACTATCAGCAGACCCCGGCTTAATGCCGGCAGACCATAGAGGGTTTCCAGCCGCTGGGAGATAATGTCCTGATGGGGTGAAAACTGATCATAGGGCAGGGTTTCCCAGTCGGGCAGCAGCTGCACCGGCAAGGTGGCATCATTCAGCAGATGGCGCACTTCCTGCTCCAGCCGCAGGGCGGTGGGGGTGTCGGGCACCACCAGCAACATACGCTGGTGTTGCTGTTTCACCTGATGGGCAATGGCCAGGGCCAGGCTGCTGCCAATCAAACCGCCCAGGCTGGCTCTGGGTTTGGGCGTGGGGCTGGAGATCTCAATCATGAAGTTGGCTTGTCATTCTGTTGGGCGCGCTGCTCGGCGCGGGCTTTAAGTTGTTTGGCCTGTAGCTGCAGGCTGGCGCGAATAAGGGCGTCTCTGTCCTGCTCGCGAATACAGGTAAAGCGGCAGTGGCAGCGGTTGGCATCGGGGCCGTTATGCACTTCACCATAGGCAAAGACCGCCACCGAATATTCCGGCAAAAACAGTTTAATGCGCACCGCCTGGCCGTCGGTCATGGGGTGTCGCGGGGTAAAGTCAAAACCGCCGCCGCCCAGGGTCAGGGTGTAGCTGCGGCAGTCCGGGTCGTCCTGCTCTGCTAATACATGACTCAGCACCAGGTCGATTTTGCGGGACTGCTGATTAATCACCTCCACCAGATCACTGGCGTGATCGTCCAGGTTACGCAGCAGTCGGGCCTGATGGGTGTCAATGCGGGTGACTTCGCTGATCAGCCGGAAAGGACCGGGAATGTCGGCCTCCAGTTGTTCCACATCGGGCACGGTTTCGCCTTGCTCCAGAGGAATAAGATTCACCCGGGCACGATACTCCACACTGAAATAAGGATCTGTCATGCTTCGCTGCTCTTGTTGCGCCTGTCACAAGCCTTTATTATTCCGCAACTTGCGGGTGACGTAAAACCCTTTGAAAAAACGGAAGATTATGCCATGTTTCAACCCCTGACGCTGATGCTGGGCCTGCGCTATGCCGGTGCCCGTGGCCGGCGCAGCTTTGCCTCCTTTGTTTCCGGTTTTTCCACCATTGGCATTTTGCTGGGGGTGGCGGCACTGATGCTGGTGTCGTCGGTGATGAACGGCTTTGAGCAGCAGCTCAAAACCAACCTGCTGGGGGTCATTCCCCATGCGCTGGTCACCAACGACGCCCGCCGGCTGAGCGACCCCGAGGCACAGGCCGGGCGCTTTGCCGGCGTGCCCGGTGTGCTGGCAAGCAGCCCCTTTATCAGCGCCGAGGCCATGGTGCAGGGGCCGGCGGCACTGACCGGTGCCGAGCTGTACGGCGTGGATCCAGATAATGCTTCAGACCGGCTGCTGAGCCAGCTGGATGAACAAACCCTGGGTTATTTTCGCGACCTGCCCTATGGCGTGGTGCTGGGTGCCGGTCTGGCCCGCGAGCTGGGCGTCACTCCGGGTGACAAGGTGCGCCTTACCGTGACCGAAGGCAGTCGTTTTACGCCGCTGGGCCGGGTGCCCAGCCAGCGGCTGTTTACTCTGGTGGGTACCTTTGCCACCGGCCAGGATGTGGACCGTCAGCTGGCCCTGACCCGGCTGGAAGACGCCGGCCGGCTGCTGCGTTACCGCCCGGGGCAGGTGTCGGGGCTGCGGCTGTGGCTGGCAGATCCGTTTGAGGTGAGTGAGCTGCCGGCGCTTGATGCCGGCCTTAAGTACGAAACCTGGCAGCACAGCCGGGGCGAGCTGTTTCAGGCGGTGGCCATGGAAAAACGGCTGATGAGCCTGATGCTGGCGCTGATTATTCTGGTGGCAGCCTTTAATATTCTTTCTGCCATGGTGATGGTGGTGACCGACAAGGAAGCCGAAATTGCCATGCTGCAGACCCTGGGGCTGAGCCGTAACCGTGTGATGGCGGTATTTATGATTCAGGGCGGCTTCAGCGGTGTGCTGGGCAGTTTGCTGGGCTTTGCGCTGGGGCTGCTGCTTACCCTTAATCTGGATGCGGTGCTCAACGTGCTTGGCATCAACTTTTATTCCTCTGCCGGCGGCAGTCAGCTGCCGGTGCTGCTGCTGCCGGCTCAGCTTGTGACCATTTTGTTTTCCACCCTTGCCCTGTGTGTGCTGGCCAGCCTGTATCCGGCCTGGCGGGCATCCCGGGTGCAACCTGCCGAGGCCCTGCGCTATGAGTAATTCGTTGTTGACGGTTGAAAACCTGACCAAAACCCACCGCGACGGCGAGCGCTCGGTGAGCATTTTGCACGGCGTGAGCCTGGGCCTGAACGCCGGCGAGAGTCTGGCGGTGGTGGGCAGCTCCGGCTCGGGCAAAAGTACCCTGCTGCACTTGCTGGGCAGTCTCGACACGCCCACGTCGGGCCGGGTGCTGGTGGAAGGAGAAGATCTGCATCAGCTGCCCAACCGGGCTCAGGCCCGTTTTCGTAACCAGAAAATGGGCTTTGTGTATCAGTTTCATCATCTGCTGGGGGAGTTCAGCGCCCTGGAAAACGCCGCCATGCCACTGCTGATTGCCGGCCGGCCGGTGGCCGAAGCCAAAGAGCGGGCTGAAACCCTGCTGGGCCGAGTGGGGCTGGCGCACCGGCTGGATCACCGCCCGGCTCAGCTTTCCGGTGGTGAGCGCCAGCGGGTGGCCATTGCCCGGGCGCTGGTGAACAACCCCCGGCTGGTGCTGGCCGACGAGCCCACTGGCAACCTGGATGCCCACAGCGCGGCGGATGTATTTGCGCTGCTGGCAGAGCTGCAAAGCGAGCTGGGCACCGGGCTGGTGGTGGTCACTCACGATCTGGCGCTGGCGGGGCGGCTCAACCGTCAGGCCCGGCTGGTGGACGGCCATCTGGAGGAACAGTAATGTTTCGGCCATTACCGGTTTATCTGGGCTGGCGTTTCAGCCGGGCCAAACGGCGCAACCGTTTTATTTCCTTTATTTCGGTGGCCTCCATTCTGGGCATTGCCATTGGCGTGAGTGCGCTGATCTTGGGGCTGTCGGCCATGAACGGCTTTCAGCGTGAGCTGGAAAACCGCATTCTGTCTGTGCTGCCCCATGGCCAGCTTTATACTGCCGACGGCCCGGTGGCCACCTGGCAGCCCATGCAGGCCAGTCTGGAGCGGGCGAAGGGCATAGAGGCGGTGGCCCCCTTTGTGCCGCTGGAAGGGCTGCTCAGCAAGGGCAGCATGCTGAAGGCGGTGCAGTTGCAGGGGGTGGACCCAGAGCGGGAAATGCGCATCTCGGCGCTGGGGCCCTATCTGGACGGCGGTAACCTGGACGCGCTTAAGCCCGGTGAGCGGGGCATTATTCTGGGCCAGGCCATTGCCGACAAGCTCAAGCTTGAAACCGGCGACAAGGTCTCGTTGCTGTTGCCGTCTCCCGATGAGCAGGGCTTTGGCTCGCCCCGCCGCCATGCCTTTACCCTGGTAGGGGTGCTGCGCCTCGGCGGTCAGCTCGACACAGTGCTGGGCTATACCCATATTCAGGACGCTCAGGAGCTGAAAGGCATGGACGACAGCGTGATGGGCTTTCATCTTAAGGTGAATGAGGTGCTGGCTGCCGATCGCATCAGCTTTGATGCGGCCATGGGGCTGCCCGCGGGCTTTTATGTAACCAGCTGGATGAACAGCCAGGGCAATATTTACCGGGATATACAGCTGGTGCGCACTCTGATGATAGTGGTGCTGCTGCTGGTGATGGCAGTGGCCAGCTTTAATATTGTGTCTACCCTGGTGATGGCGGTAAACGAGAAGAAGGGCGACATTGCCATTCTCAAAACCATGGGGGCCGGGCCCTGGCAGATTAGGGGTGCTTTTGTGGTGCAGGGCATGCTCAATGGCGTGACCGGCGTGCTGGCCGGCGGCCTGCTGGGGGCCTTTCTGGCCGGCCGGCTGTCGGAGCTGGTGGCCGGTGTCGAGCGGCTGACCGGCCACAGCGTGCTGAACCCGGATGTGTATTTTATTGACTTTATTCCTACCGAGTTTCACTGGGCAGATTTGTGGCTGGTCACCGGCTCGGCACTGGTGCTGATCTTTATCGCCACTCTCTATCCTGCCTGGCGGGCGGGACGGCTGCTGCCAAGGCAGCTGTTGGGAGAAGGGTAAAACATAGCGGGAAGCTTGAAGTAAAACAAAAAACAGAGACAGGCTCTAGCTTCCAGCTTCCCGTCAGGGAGTTCGTCGTGCGCGCCGGCGCAGCAGCGCCAGCTGCACTTTCCAGCGCCAGCCCAGGCGGGTGAGCAGCCAGCCCAGCGCCGCCGAGGCAAGGGCCAGCAGAAGGCTGCCGGCAAACAGGGGAGCGGCCACTGCCAGCGCTTCGTGCTCCAGTGAGAAGCCGGCGCTGAACTGCATCTCGGGCTGATTCAGCAATGTTAAACCCAGCTCATAGGCAAGATAAAACATGGGGGCTATGGTAAGCGGATTGTTTACCCACACCATGGCAATGGCCAGAGGCAGGTAGCCGCGCATCAGCACTGCCAGAGCAATGGCGACCAGGGTATGCATGGGCAAGGGCAGCCAGGCGGCAAAGAGCCCGGCCGCTACCGCCACGGCGGCAGAATGGCGGTTACAAAACCAGTAGTCCGGATCCAGAAGGCGATCACCAAAAAGCCGTAACACTTTGTGCTGACGCAGTGCCTCCTGGCTGGGCATTCTGTTGCGAACCCACTGGCGCAGCATCAGCGCTCCCGCCGTCGTCGTTTCCACTGGCGTGACACTGACCAGCGCCACAAGCCGTGAATAAACATATACCCAATGGCCGAACTCACCAGCGCCAGCACCAGGCTGCCCAGTAAAAAAGGCGGGCCTGCGGTGCTCATGGCACCGGCCAGCCAGCTCAGACTCACTTCAAAGTGCTCGTAATGGTGGGGCCGGTTCAGCAGGAAAGAGCCCAGGCGATAGGCAAAATAAAACATGGGGGCCATGGTTAACGGGTTGGTCAGCCATACCAGTACCGCCGACAGCGGCAGATTAACCCGAAACAGCATGGCACCGCCGGCGGCGACCACCATCTGAAAGGGAATGGGCAGCCAGGCACAAAACAACCCCACTGCAAAGGCACCGGCAGCGGAATGACGGTTCAGGTGCCACAGGTTGGTGTCGTGTAACCGGTCGCCAAACAGGCTCAGGTATTTGTTGTTTCTGATGGTACCTTGCTCGGGCATCAGACGTTTCAGGATCTTTCTTGGCATTTGCTCCAGGTCCGCAATACTTACCGGATGGACAAGCGGCTGTTTTTCTTTTGTGCTGGCATTGCCAGTTGCCTGTGGTGGCCCTGGCTGCCGGCCCGGGAACTATGGATACCACTGGCAATATTAAGTGTTGCCGGTGGGCAGACCCGCCCCGCTGCAGCCGCTTTTATGCTGGGGGTAGTGTGGGTGTTATGCTTCAGCCACTGGCAGCTGAGCTGGCTGCAAACCACCGATGCCATGGGTCGCAGTCAAATCATGACGGCCCGTGTACTGGAGGTTCAGCCCCGCCAGGATGGCGTCAGCCGGCTGATTGTCGGCCTGACTCACCTGCAGGGTCAAGCACTTTCACCCAGGCCCCGCGTTCTGCTGAGCTGGTATGGCGAAAATCCGTCCCCTCAGCCCGGCGATCGCTTCAGTGCCATCACTCAGCTGTCACCCCCCCATTCGTTGCTGAATCCCGGCAGTTTTAACAGTGCCCGCTGGCTGCTGGGGCAGGGTATCACTGCCAGAGGTTATATTACCGGCACGCTTGCTATCAGTCCGGCCCGCACCGGGTTAAGGCAGCAGTTGTTGCATCGGTTTAATCTCAGCACGCATTCCCTGGCGTCGCAAGCCTGGCTCAGGGCGCTGAGCTTTGGTGAGCGCAGCGGACTGACCAGCGACGACTGGACCATGCTGCGTGCCCTTGGTGTCAGCCATTTGTTTGCCATTTCGGGGCTGCATATTGGTCTGGTAGCGGGACTGGGCTGGCTGGCCGGACGACTCACCGGCCATTACACCACGGGCCTGGTGGCTGCGTTGTTGCTGGCTGCCGGCTATGCCTGGCTGGCCGGGTTTGGGGTAGCCACCCAGCGGGCGCTGCTGATGCTGGCATTATGGCTGGGCTTGCTGTGGTGGGGCCGGTTCTGGAGCGGGCGGCGTATTTTGCTCAGCACCATGGCCTTGTTGCTGGCAGTCAACCCCTGGCTGGTGCTGAATCTGGGGTTCTGGATGTCAGTGCTGGCGGTCGCTGCCCTGCTGGCGCTGGCCGGCGGACGGCGCAGCCTGTGGCGTTTGCAGCTGGGGCTGGGACTGTTGTTATTGCCGCTGGTGATGCTGCTGTTTGGTGGTGTCAGCAGTTTATCGGTGCCGGTGAATCTGATACTGATCCCCTTGTTTTCCCTGTTGTTGATACCGTTGCTACTGGTGGCGTGTTGTTTGCTGCTGTTATGGCCGCCACTGGCGGCTCCGGTGTTTTCGCTGCTGAACAGTCTGTTTACGCCCTTGATGAGTGCGCTGCACTGGCTGGCAGCTTATCTCTCTCCCTGGGCAGAATTATCAGCCTTTGCTCAGGGTATGATACTACTGCTGATGTTGCTGCCACTGGCACTGTTACTGCCCGCCGGGCGCTGGCTGGCGCTGCCGCTGGTGTGGCTGGCCGGATTGTTGTTATGGCCTGGTCCGTCCTGGCAGGTGCGGGTGCTGGATGTGGGGCAGGGGTTGTCGGTGCTGGTGACCCAGGGAGAACGGGCGCTGCTGTATGACACAGGTAACCGGTTTCCGTCGGGTTTTAATATGGCCGATGGCGTTATTTTGCCCTTGCTGGCCCGGCTGGGAATAAGCAAACTCGACTACCTGATAATAAGCCATGAAGACAGTGATCACAGTGCCAACCGCCACTATCTGGCCAGCCGGTTGCCGGTCGCAAAACGGTGGGGGGCCTGGCCTCACGGCATGCCCTGCCGGGCGGGGCAGCTGCGACAATGGGGCAGGCTGCAGCTGGAAATGCACTGGCCGGTCAGTCCAAGTGGCCATCGTAATAATGACTCCTGCGTATTGCGCATTACCGATGGCAGGCTGGCAGTCTTGCTGACCGGTGATATTGAACGCCGGGCTGAGCAGGTGCTGATCAGCCGGAAAACACGATTGCAGGCGCAGCTGCTGTTAAGTCCGCACCATGGCAGCGGCAGCTCTTCCAGTGCGGCGTTAATTGAAGCCGTATCACCGGCCTGGGTGGTACACACTGCCGGCTTTGGTAACCGCTGGGGTTTTCCTGCCGAGGAGGTGCTGGCCCGTTATCAGGCCGCCGGAGTACATCAGTTGATCACAGGGCAAGACGGCATGATCCACTTTGCCGCCAGTGGTGATCAATGGCGCAGAGTGGGGCAAGGGCGGCCCGGCCCCTGGTATCAGCAGCTGGCCGCCTGGCGTGAAACTGGCAGAAATGCGGTGGGGCCGTTAGAATAGCGCCTCGTTTTCCACGGCAGAGTTTTTATGTCTACAGATGTACACTCCTCGTCCTGGCCTGTGCTCAAGCGCCTGCTGGCTTATGTAAAGGAGCGCAAGCTCGGCCTGGTGGCTGCCATTATTGGCATGGCTGGCTATGCCGCCGTTGACACTACCTTTGTGTATTCCATCAAACCGCTTATCGACGAAGGCCTGACCGGTGATAATCCTGCAGTGCTGAAGTGGATGCCGTTTTTTGTAATCGGTATCGTCTTTTTACGCGGCCTTTGTACCTTTTTGTCGGGTTACTGCATGGCCTGGGTGGGTAACCATGTGGTGATGTCGCTGCAGCAGCAGGTGTTTGACAAGCTGATGGCGATGCCAGTGGCATTTTTTGATAAACACAATACCGGTAATTTGCTGTCAAAGGTCACTTACGATGCGTCTCAGGTATCTTCTGCCGCCAGCTCCACCCTGGTCACCCTGGTGCGTGAAGGGGCTACCGTCATTGGCCTGCTGGGGCTGATGTTTTATCACTCCTGGCAGCTGTCACTGATTTTCTTTGTGGTGGGGCCGGTAGTAGGCATCATGATAGCGATGATCAGCCGTCGTTTTCGCCGCATCAGCAAGGGCATGCAGGCAGCCATGGGCAACATCACCAGCAGCACCGAACAAATGCTCAAAGGCCATAAAGAAGTGCTGATGTTTAACGGCCAGAAAGTAGAAAGTGGTCGTTTCTTCAAGGTGAGCAACAAGGTCCGCCAGCAGAACATGAAAATGGTGGCTGCCGATGCGGTGGGCACGCCGCTGGTGCAGGTGATTGCTTCTACTGCACTGGCCATTCTGCTTTATGTGGCCAGCTTTGACGGTATGCAGGAGCAGCTGACTCCGGGTACCTTCACCGTGATAGTGACCTCCATGATGATGCTGATGCGCCCGCTGAAGAGTCTCACCCAGATCAATGGCCCTTATCAGCGCGGCATTGCCGCCTGTCAGAGCCTGTTTGAACTGCTCGACAGTGACGCCGAAACCGATAAAGGCACTCAGCCACTGGAACGGGCTGAAGGCCATATTGAGTTCGACAAGGTGACCTTCTGTTATCCCACCAAAGAAACGCCGGCTCTGAAAAACATGAGCTTTACCCTGGAGCCGGGCAAAACCGTTGCGCTGGTGGGCCGCTCCGGCTCGGGCAAAAGTACCATTGCCAGCCTGCTGACCCGTTTCTACGACATTAATGACGGCGAAATTCGTCTCGACGGCGTTAATATTCAGGATTATAAACTCAGCGATTTGCGCCGGCAGTTTGCGCTGGTGTCCCAGCATGTGCACCTGTTCAACGACACCATTGCCAACAACATTGCTTATGCTGCCGAAGGACGTTACAGCCGTGAGCAGATAGAAGCCGCCGCCAAACTGGCCTATGCCGATGAGTTTATCAATAAGCTGGATCAGGGTTACGACACCGTGATTGGTGAAAACGGGGCCAGTCTGTCCGGTGGTCAGCGTCAGCGTATTGCTATTGCCCGGGCCCTGCTGCGCAATGCGCCGCTGTTAATTCTGGATGAAGCCACCTCGGCGCTGGATACCGAGTCGGAGCGCCATATTCAGGCCGCCCTCGACGAGCTGCGTAAAGACAGAACCGCGCTGGTGATTGCCCACCGGCTGTCCACCATTGAGAACGCCGATGAAATTCTGGTGATTGATGAAGGCCACATTGTGGAGCGGGGCAGTCATGCCGAGCTGATGGCGCGAAACGGTGCCTATGCCCAGCTGCGCACCATACAGTTTGGCGAACACTGATGCGAGCCTGGTACCGGGGGGCGCGCTGGTTGTGGCTGCTGTGGCCACTCAGCCTGTTGTTCGCGCTGATAAGTCACCTGCGCCGGCAACTGTTTGCGCTTGGTCTTAAGCGAGTTTACCGGGCTCCGGTGCCGGTGGTGGTGGTGGGTAACCTCACCGTGGGTGGCAACGGCAAAACGCCTGTGGTGGTGTGGCTGGTGGAATGGCTGCGTGAGCAGGGTTATCACCCGGGCGTGATCAGCCGGGGTTATGGTGGCAACAGCGAGCAATATCCGCTGGTGCTCAATGATAATACGCCTGCCGCTCAGGCCGGTGATGAGCCGGTATTGATTTACCGGCGTACCGGCTGCCCGGTGGTGGTGGGGCCCAGGCGGGCCGACGCAGCCGCACGGCTGGCGGCGCTGGGGGTGGATATTATTATCAGTGACGACGGCCTGCAGCACTATGCGCTGGCACGGGACATCGAGCTGGTGGTGGTGGATGGCCAGCGCCGCTTTGGCAATGGCCGGCTGCTGCCCATGGGGCCGCTGCGGGAAGGCAAGTGGCGGCTTAATAGCGTTGATGCGGTGATTAATAATGGCGGCCCTGTTCAGCCCGGTGAATATCTGATGACGCTGGCACCCGGCGAGCTGCGGCCGGTAAGCGGCGAGGGTAAAACGCCGGCGTCCGGCGCCACAGTGCATGCGCTGGCGGGCATCGGCCATCCGCCGCGGTTTTTTAACACCCTGCAGGGTCTTGGCTTTATACTGGATAAGCAAATAGCACTGGCAGATCATGAGCCCATGCGGCCGGCTGAGTTGGCATCGCTTGCGGATCAGCCTTTGCTGATAACGGAAAAAGACGCGGTTAAATGGTCCGGCGGCCATAATGACTGCTGGTATTTGCCGGTGCAGGCCTGCCTGCCGGCGGAGTTTGAACAGATGCTGTCGAAACGACTAAAGGAGCTGAATCATGGCAATTGATGCCAAACTGGTGGAAATTATTGCCTGCCCGGTCTGCAAGGGCAAGCTGCAACTGGACCGGGAGCACAATGAGCTGGTGTGTCGTTTTGACCGTCTGGCCTATCCCATTACCGAAAACATTCCGGTGCTGCTGGAAAGCCGGGCTCGCCGGCTCGATCTGGATGAGCTGCCGGGATGAGTTATACCGTTGTTATTCCTGCCCGCATGCAGTCTACCCGGCTGCCGGGCAAGCCCCTGGCAGATATTCACGGCAAACCCATGATCGAGCGGGTGGCAGAGCAGGCGCTGAAAAGCGGCGCAGGGCGGGTGGTGGTAGCCACTGACGACCAGCGTATTGCTGATGCTCTGGCCCATACCAGTGTTGAGATATGCCTGACCGGCAGCCATCATGAGTCCGGCACCGAACGACTGGCAGAAGTCGTTGAACAGCTTCAGCTTGCCTCCGATGAAATAGTGGTGAATGTACAGGGCGATGAGCCCCTGCTGCCGCCGGTCCTGATAGATGAAGTGGCGGCACTGCTCGCTAATGACAATGCGCCCATGGCCACTCTGGCCACGCCACTGCTGCATACTGATGAACTTACCGATCCTAATGTAGTGAAGGTGGTACACAGCCTGCAGGGCAGGGCACTTTACTTCAGCCGCGCCGCCATTCCCTTTGACCGCGATAATACCAATGCCCGCCTGGATCATTGCCTGCGCCATATTGGTATCTATGCCTACCGTGCCGGTTTTATCAGCCGCTATGTGGCCCTGCCTGCCGGCCCCCTGGAACAACTGGAAAAGCTTGAGCAACTGCGCGTGCTCTGGCATGGCGAGCACATCGCGCTGGGAGTTGCCAGTGAAATACCCCCTGCTGGTGTGGACACACCCGCCGATCTGGAGACAGTACGCCGCTTGCTGGCCACTTGTACCCATAAGGTTTAATTCGTATCTGCCGGCAACAGCCGATGTTGCCGCATAATTTAAAGCAAATATCTGAGGACATTATGATTACCCTGGGTGAATACATAGTAAAAACACAGTCTGAATACCCCAGCGCCACCGGCGAGCTGTCGTCGCTGCTGTCGTCCATTCGTCGTGCTGCCAAAATTGTAAACCGTGAAATTAACCGTGCCGGTCTGGCAACCGATATCATCGGTGGCAGCAATGGCAGCCAGAATGTACAGGGTGAGGTTCAGCAAAAACTGGATGTATTCGCCAATGACAAGTTCAAGGCGGCGCTGGAAGCCCGTGGCGAAGTGTGCGGCATTGCCTCCGAAGAAGAAGACTATTTCGTCTGTTTCGACAGCGCCAAGCGCAGCGACGCCAAATACGTGGTGCTGATGGATCCGCTGGACGGCTCCTCCAACATAGACGTGAACGTGTCTGTGGGCACTATCTTCTCCATTTACCGGCGGGTCAGTGAGCCGGGCACGCCGGTGGTGATGGAAGACTTTCTGCAGCCGGGCGTGAATCAGGTGGCCGCCGGCTATGTGGTATACGGCTCCTCCACCATGCTGGTGTACACCACCGGTAACGGCGTGCACGGCTTTACCTACGATCCGTCCCTGGGATCTTTCTGCCTGTCTCACGAAAACATTCGTATTCCCGAGCAGGGCACCATTTATTCCGTAAACGAAGGAAATTACATCAAGTTTCCGGAAGGCGTGAAGAAATACATCAAATACTGCCAGGAGCAGGACGAAACCACCAAACGCCCTTATACCTCCCGCTATATCGGTTCACTGGTATCCGATTTTCACCGCAACATGCTGAAAGGCGGTATTTACATTTACCCGTCCGGCACCAGCGCCCCCAACGGCAAGCTGCGCCTGCTCTATGAGTGCAACCCGCTGGCATTCCTGGCCGAGCAGGCCGGTGGCAAGGCATCTGACGGTTATCAGCGCATTATGGAAATCAAACCCACCGAGCTGCACCAGCGCACCCCTTACTTTGTGGGCTCCACCGCCATGGTGGAAAAAGCCGAAGGTTTTATGAGTGAGTTCTCAGCGGCCAAGTAAGCCCGAATTTATTCGTGCAAACCGGCCATCCTGCATCACGGTGCCCCGTTGAAACGGGGCCTACGGCAAAGGCTGGAATGACAGAAACAAAAAAAGGCCGGCAAATTTGCCGGCCTTTTTATTGCTGTGCTGAAGTTACTTGTCAGTAACATCAGTCTTGAACTGACGCTCCGGCGCACCGGTATACAGCTGGCGCGGACGACCGATCTTCTGCTTGGGATCAGACATCATTTCGTTCCAGTGCGACATCCAGCCCACGGTGCGGGCCAGGGCAAAGATAACGGTGAACATGCTGGTAGGAATGCCAATGGCTTTCAGAATGATACCGGAGTAGAAGTCGACGTTCGGATACAGCTTGCGCTCTACAAAGTATTCATCAGACAGCGCAATGCGCTCCAGCTCCATGGCCACGTCCAGCAGCGGATCTTCAATTTTCAGATCATCCAGTACTTCGTGACAGGTTTCACGCATTACCTTGGCGCGGGGGTCAAAGTTTTTGTACACCCGGTGGCCAAAGCCCATCAGACGGAAAGGATCATCCTTGTCTTTGGCGCGGGCAATAAATTCCGGAATGCGGTCAACCGAGCCGATTTCTTCCAGCATCAGCAGGCAGGCCTCGTTGGCACCACCGTGAGCCGGTCCCCACAGAGAGGCAATGCCGGCGGCAATACAGGCGAAGGGGTTGGCACCACTGGAGCCGGCCAGGCGCACGGTAGAGGTAGAGGCGTTCTGCTCATGATCCGCATGCAGGGTAAAGATGCGGTCCATGGCTTTTTCTACTACCGGGTTTACCTTGTAGTCTTCGCAGGGCACGGCAAACATCATTTGCAGGAAGTTGCCGGCATAGCCCAGGTCGTTGCGCGGGTAGACGAACGGCTGACCCACAGAATATTTATACGCCATGGCGGCAATGGTCGGCATTTTGGCGATCAGGCGCTGTGCGGCCAGTTCGCGATGCACAGGATCATTGATATCCATGGGGTCATGATAGAAAGCAGACAGACCGGCGATCACACCACATACGATGGACATGGGGTGTGCGTCACGGCGGTAGCCCTTGAAGAAGGAAGACAGCTGCTCGTGCACCATGGTGTGGCGCATGATGTTCCGGCGGAATTGATCATACTGCTTGGCAGTGGGGGCCTCGCCGTACAACAGCAAATAACAGACTTCCAGATAGCTGGCATCCTGAGCCAGTTGTTCAATGGGGTAACCGCGGTGCAGCAGAATCCCCTTGTCACCGTCAATGTAGGTGATATCGGACTGGCAGGATGCAGTTGCCAGGAAGCCGGGATCATAAGTGAAGTAGCCGTGTGAGCCGAGAGAACTGATATCGATCACATCATAGCCAGCGGTGCCAGAAGCAATCGGAAGCTCAACGGGTTCCTTGCCTGGCAGATGCAGAGTGGCCTTTTGGTCAGCCATAGCACGTCTCCTTTGCTTTTTATAATAGGTCCACGAGTAAGCGCATTTTCGCACAGAAAGCTTAAGTTTTTCAGCATTTCTGCTTCCCGTGGTGCCGGCATATTGAAAACAAAGCAGGGTTCAATGTCAATTTTACTGGAGGCTCGCAACAGCCTATTAACGCCGTTGTGCGATCAACTTTACAGAATTCGCAATTGATTCAGGTGCTTCGTTGTATTTGCCGATTCCCTCCTTATACTGTTTTTCCGAGGGTATAGGACGCAGTTGTGGCCATGCCGCAGTCACACTGCTTCTGCTATCTCAGCCAGTCTGGTGACATAGTAAAAGCAGCTTGTTCTCGGTAGGGTTCGCAGTCCATATATCCGGGTAATGTCTGTCAAAACAATAACTAACGTGCTCAATGGAGCTAGTGGGCAAGACCGTGACTAAAAAACAGAGACCTGTAAACCTCGACCTGCGGACTATTCGCCAGCCCGTCGCCGCCATTTCATCCATCCTGCACCGGATTTCCGGCGTGATCACCCTGTTCGCGCTGGCCATTCTGCTGTGGCTGCTCAGTGAATCCCTCGCTTCCGAGCAGGGCTTCAATGCAGTAGTGGATATTATGGATGGCTTTTTTGTCGGCCTCATCCTCTGGGGTGTGCTGACCGCACTGGCCTATCACATTGTAGGCGGCATTCGCCACCTCATCATGGATCTGGGCTATTGCGAAGAGATTGAATCCGGTGCCAAGAGTGCCAAGATAGCATTCGGCGTCACCATTGTTCTGTCACTGCTGGCGGGAGTACTGGTATGGTAAGCAATTCTGCAACATTTGGCCGCAGCGGTGTGCACGACTTTATGCTGCTTCGTGCAACGGCTGTCATTCTGACGCTTTATACCCTTTATCTGGTTGGCTTTATTGCCTTCAACGACATCACCTATCAGGTATGGACGGGCTTTTTTGATCGCACCTTTACCAAGGTGTTCACCCTGCTGGCGCTGTTCAGTGTGCTGATGCACGGCTGGATTGGTGCCTGGCAGGTACTGTCCGACTATGTAAAACCTGCGCTGTGGCGCGGCATTGCCCAGTTTGCCGTGGTAGTAATGCTGCTGTCCTATCTGCTGACCGGTATCGTTGTATTGTGGGGTGTTTAAGGTGACTATTGCTATTCGAGAATTCGACGCCGTGGTAATCGGCGCCGGCGGTGCCGGCATGCGCGCCGCCCTTCAGATTGCCGAGTCGGGCAAAAGCTGTGCGCTCTTGTCCAAGGTATTTCCAACCCGTTCTCATACCGTATCTGCTCAAGGGGGCATTACGGTAGCGCTGGGCAACGCCCACGACGATAACTGGGAATGGCACATGTATGACACCGTCAAGGGCTCCGACTATATCGGTGACCAGGACGCCATCGAGTTTATGTGTCAGACCGGTCCCGAGGCTATCCTTGAGCTGGAAAAAATGGGCCTGCCGTTCTCCCGCTTTGATAACGGCAAAGTCTATCAACGGCCTTTTGGCGGCCAGTCCAAGGCTTTTGGCGGCGAGCAGGCGGCCCGCACGGCGGCGGCGTCTGACCGTACCGGCCATGCGCTGCTGCATACCCTGTATCAGCAGAACGTTAAGCACAAAACCACTGTGTTCTCCGAGTGGTATGCGCTGGATCTGGTAAAAAACCAGGACGGTGACGTGGTAGGCTGTACTGCCATCGACATCGAAACCGGCGAAGTGGTTTACTTCAAGGCCAAAGCCACCGTGCTGGCCACCGGTGGTGCCGGCCGTATCTTCCAGTCCACTACCAACGCCCATATCAACACCGGTGACGGTGTCGGCATGGCGCTGCGTGCCGGTGTGCCGGTACAGGACATGGAAATGTGGCAGTTCCACCCCACCGGCATTGCCGGTGCCGGCACCCTGGTAACCGAAGGTTGCCGTGGTGAAGGTGGTTATCTGCTGAACAAGGACGGCGAACGCTTTATGGAGCGTTATGCCCCCAACGCCAAAGATCTGGCCGGCCGTGATGTGGTCGCCCGCTCCATGATGATCGAAATTCGTGAAGGTCGTGGCTGCGATGGTCCCTGGGGTCCGCACATTAAACTCAAGCTGGATCATCTGGGCAAAGAGGTGCTGGAAAGCCGTCTGCCGGGCATCTGTGAGCTGTCACGCACCTTTGCTCACGTGGATCCGGTAAAAGAGCCGATTCCGGTCATTCCTACCTGTCACTATATGATGGGTGGTATTCCCACCAACGTGAAAGGCCAGGCCCTGAAGCAGGATGCCAACGGCAACGACGTGCCGGTGAAAGGTCTGTTTGCGGTAGGTGAAATTGCCTGCGTATCGGTGCACGGTGCCAACCGTCTGGGCGGTAACTCGCTGCTGGACCTGGTGGTATTTGGCCGTGCTGTGGGTCGTCATCTGACCGAAGCCCTGAACGAGCTGGGTGACAGCCGTGCCGCTTCCGAGTCTGATCTTGAGGCGTCTCTGAGCCGCTATAACCGCTGGGAAAGCACCCGCAGTGGTGAAGATCCGGTTCAAATCAAGAAAGATCTGCAAAGCTGCATGCAAAACAACTTCTCGGTATTCCGGGAAGGCGACGCCATGGCTGCCGGTCTGGCTGAACTGAAGGAGATTCGTGAGCGACTGAAAAATGCCCGTCTGGACGACACCAGCCGCGATTTCAATACGCAGCGAATTGAATGTCTGGAACTGGACAACCTGATGGAAACGGCCTATGCCACTGCCGTGGCGGCCAACTTCCGTACTGAGTCACGGGGTGCTCATTCCCGCTTTGACTATCCGGAGCGTGATGACGAGAACTGGCTGTGCCACTCCTTGTACTGCCCCGAGTCAGAGTCCATGTCCCGTCGTTCCGTGAATATGTCACCGGTCACCCGTGACGCATTCCCGCCCAAAGCACGTACCTACTAAGGGGAGGCGATAATGCAAGTTACTATCTCTGTTTATCGGTATAACCCGGAAACCGATGCCAAGCCCTACATGAAAGACTATCAGCTGGACGTGGCTGAAGGCTCCGACATGATGGTGCTGGATGCTCTGCTGCAGCTGAAAGAAAAAGATCCGAGTCTGGCGTTTCGTCGTTCCTGTCGTGAAGGTGTATGCGGTTCCGACGGTGTAAACATGAACGGCAAGAACGGTCTGGCCTGTATCACACCGTTGTCTGATCTGCTGGGCAAGACCAACAAGCTGGTGGTTCGCCCGCTGCCCGGTCTGCCGGTGATCCGCGACCTGGTGGTCGACATGAGTCAGTTCTACACCCAGTGGGAGAAGATTAAGCCCTTCCTCATTGCCGACGACAAACAACCGCCGGCGCGTGAGCGCCTGCAGTCTCCGGAAGAGCGGGAGAAGCTGGATGGCCTGTATGAGTGCATTCTGTGCGCCTGCTGCTCCACCTCTTGTCCGTCTTTCTGGTGGAACCCGGACAAGTTCATTGGCCCGGCTGGCCTGCTGGCCGCCTATCGCTGGCTGGCTGACAGTCGCGATACTGCCACCGATGAGCGCTTGTCCAATCTGGACGATGCCTTCAGCGTATTCCGCTGTCACGGTATCATGAACTGCGTGAACGTGTGTCCCAAGGGCCTGAATCCCACCAAGGCCATTGGTAACATCAAGTCCATGCTGCTGAAACGGGCAGTGTAACCGTCCCGAATAATAAGCTGCCGCCCGTCAGGGCGGCATTGACTCGACGACCAAACGACAGTAGCCCTGTCGCGAAGTGACAAAGGGATAAAAATGCACAATGGCGTAATGCAAGCCTGGCTGGATTCTTCTCACCTCGCCGGTGCCAATGCGACCTATGTAGAAGACTTGTACGAAACCTATCTTGCTGATCCCGACTCTGTTCCCGAAGAATGGCGCACCGTGTTTGACGGCTTGCCCTCCGGCGAAGAGCCCGCGCAGGATCAGCCTCACTCTCAGGTGAGGGATTATTTCCGCCGCCTCGCCAAAGATACTTCACGCTATGCTACCCCGGTCAGCGATCCGCACACCGATGCCAAACAGGTAAAGGTGCTGCAGCTGATCAACGCGTATCGTTTCCGCGGTCACCAGAATGCCAACCTGGACCCGCTTAATTTATGGAACCGCAAAGAAGTTGCTGAACTTGATCCGGCCTTTCATAACCTGACCGGTGCTGATCTTGATGCCACTTTCAACGTGGGCTCCTATGCCATTGGCAGCGAGACCATGAAGCTGAAAGATCTGGTCTCAGCCCTGAAAAAAACCTATTGCGGCTCTGTGGGTGCAGAATATATGCACATCACCAGCACCCGCGAAAAACGCTGGATCCAGAGCCGGCTTGAGCCGGTGGTAGGCGCTCCCCAATACACCGATGAAGACAAGGTGCGCTTTCTCGACAGCCTGACCGCCGCCGAAGGCCTGGAAAAATACCTGGGTGCCAAATTCCCCGGTGCCAAGCGTTTCTCCCTGGAAGGGGGCGATGCCCTTATTCCCATGACCAAAGAGCTGATCCGCCGTTTTGGTGAAAAAGGTGGTCGTGAAGTGGTGATCGGCATGGCTCACCGTGGTCGTCTGAACATGCTGGTCAACGTGCTGGGCAAGCGCCCGCAAGACTTGTTTGACGCTTTTGCCGGCAAATACGACACTCAAAGCTCCGGTGACGTGAAATACCACATGGGCTTCAGCTCCGACTTTGACACTCCCGGTGGTCCGGTGCACCTGGCGCTGGCATTTAACCCGTCTCACCTGGAAATTGTTAACCCTGTGGTCATTGGCTCGGTCCGTGCCCGCATGGATCGTCTCGATAATCCCGACGGGCGTCAGGTGCTGCCGGTTACCATTCACGGTGACTCCGCCTTTGCCGGTCAGGGTGTGGTAGCCGAAACCTTTAACATGTCACTCACCCGGGGCTACGGGGTGGGCGGCACTGTGCGTATCGTGATCAACAACCAGGTTGGCTTTACCACCTCCAATCCGCGCGATACCCGCTCTACCGAATATTGCACCGACATTGCCAAAATGGTGCAGGCACCTATCTTCCACGTGAATGCCGATGATCCGGAAGCCGTGGTGCAGGTCACTCAGCTGGCGCTGGACTTCCGTAATGAGTTCGGCCGCGATGTGGTGATCGATCTGGTGTGCTACCGCCGCCATGGTCACAACGAAGCCGACGAGCCGAGTGCGACCCAGCCGCTGATGTATCAGAAGATCAAGAAGCACCCGACCCCGCGCAAGATCTACGCTGACCAGCTGATCGAGAACAAAACGGTCTCGGCGGAGCAGGTGACCACCATGATCAACGAATACCGCGATGCGTTGGATCAGGGTGAGTGTGTGGTTAAGGAATGGCGGCCGATGCAGAAGCACTCGGTAGACTGGTCCCCCTATCTGGGTCACGAGTGGGATATGCCATACGACTCCACTTATGATCTCGACCAGCTCAAGGAGCTGGCCGGGCGCATGATTCGCTATCCCGAGACCCATGAGCTGCAGCGTCAGGTGGCCAAGATTTATGCCGATCGCAAGCTGATGGCCGAGGGTGAAAAGCTCGTGGACTGGGGTTTTGCTGAGACCCTTGCCTATGCCACGCTGTGTGACAACGGCTATGAAGTGCGTCTGACCGGTCAGGATTCCGGCCGCGGCACCTTCTTCCACCGTCATGCGGTGCTGCACAACCAGAACGACGCCAGCATTTACACCCCGCTGTGCTACCTGTCTGAAGAGCAGGGCCAGTTCCAGGTGTATGACTCGGTACTGAGTGAAGAAGCGGTCATGGCCTTTGAATACGGCTATGCCACTGCCGAGCCGGTGGGCCTGACCATCTGGGAAGCCCAGTTCGGTGACTTTGCCAACGGCGCTCAGGTGGTGATTGACCAGTTCCTCAGCTCCGGTGAGCAAAAGTGGGGCCGTATGTGTGGTCTGACCCTGTTGTTACCCCATGGTTATGAAGGGCAGGGGCCCGAGCACTCCAGTGCCCGCCTTGAGCGTTATCTGCAGCTGTGCGCCGAGCACAATATGCAGGTGTGCGTGCCCACCACGCCGGCGCAGGTATTCCACATGCTGCGTCGTCAGGTGCTGCGTCCCATGCGTCGTCCGCTGGTAGTCATGACGCCCAAGTCACTGCTGCGCCATCCGCTGGCGGTTTCCGAGCTGGAAACCCTGGCCCAGGGCACATTCCAGAACGCGATTGGCGAAATTGATGATCTGGATCCCAAAGGCGTGACACGTGTGATTCTTTGTGCCGGCAAGGTGTATTACGATTTGCTCGAAGCCCGTCGCAAGAACGAACAAACAGATGTGGCCATTATTCGGATTGAGCAGCTTTACCCCTTCCCGCAGGAAGAAGTGGCCGCCATTCTGGCTGATTATCAGCACGTTACCGATTTTGTCTGGTGCCAGGAAGAGCCGCAAAACCAGGGTGCCTGGTACTGCAGCCAGCATCATTTCCGGGCCGCCATTCCGGATGGCGCCAAACTGAGCTACGCCGGCCGTGAAGCCTCGGCCTCGCCGGCAGTGGGTTACACCTCGGTTCACTTACAACAACAAAAAGCGTTGGTGGAAGATGCACTGACGCCCAAAGCTTAACGCACTAAGGACATATTGATGAGCATCGAAATCAAGGTTCCCGACCTCCCAGAATCCGTTGCCGACGCCACCATCGCCACCTGGCACAAACAGCCCGGTGATCGCGTAGAGCGCGACGAAGTGATCGTCGATATTGAAACCGACAAGGTAGTGCTGGAAGTGCCGGCACCGGAAGCCGGCGTGCTGGAATCCATTGTTGAGGACGCCGGTGCTACCGTGCTGGGTCAGCAGGTCATTGGCAAGCTGAAAAAAGGTGCCGTGGCCGGTGAAGAAACCAAAGAAAAGCCGGCTTCCAGCGAGGATGCCAAAGCCGACGCCAAAGCAGAAAACGACGATCTGAGCCCGGCAGTTCGCCGGCTGGTTGCCGAGCACAATATTGACGTGAGCAAGGTCTCCGGCTCCGGCAAGGGCGGGCGCATTACCAAGGAAGACGTGGAAGCGGTTATCAAGGACGGTGGCAAGGCCAAAACCGCCGACAAGCCGGCCGCGGCCAAGACTCAGGATCTGGAGCTGGTTCGCCCCGACGAGCGTGATGAAAAGCGCGTGCCCATGACCCGTCTGCGCAAGCGCGTGGCCGAGCGTCTGCTGGAAGCGAAAAACACCACCGCCATGCTGACCACCTTCAACGAAGTCAACATGAAGCCGATCATGGAGCTGCGCAAGCAGTATCAGGACATTTTCGAGAAGCGTCACGGCATTCGCCTGGGCTTTATGTCCTTCTATGTGAAGGCGGTGGTGGAATCGCTCAAGCGTTTCCCGGAAGTCAACGCCTCCATCGACGGCGAAGATATTGTTTATCACAACTTCTTTGATGTCAGCATTGCCGTATCCACCCCCCGTGGTCTGGTCACCCCGGTGCTGCGCGACTGCGATCGCCTGAGCCTGGCCGACATCGAGAAGGGCATCAAAGAGCTGGCCATCAAGGGCCGTGACGGCAAGCTGACCGTGGACGAGCTGTCTGGCGGTAACTTCACCATCACCAATGGCGGCGTGTTCGGCTCCCTGATGTCTACCCCCATCATCAACCCGCCGCAGAGCGCTATTCTGGGTATGCACAAAATCCAGGACAGACCCATGGCGGTAGACGGCAAAGTAGAAATTTTGCCCATGATGTACCTGGCGCTGTCTTACGATCACCGTTTGATCGACGGCCGCGAATCGGTCAGCTTCCTTGTCTCCATCAAGGAGCTGCTGGAAGATCCGACTCGTCTGCTGCTGGACGTATAAGCCAACAATAACAAGAGGGCGGGCCCGATCCCGCCCCATGCCCTGAACCCTACAACAACGGAAACACAACATGAATTTGCATGAATATCAGGCAAAACAGCTGTTCGCCGAATACGGTCTGCCCGTATCCGAAGGCTACGCATGTGATAACCCGCAGGAAGCGGTAGAAGCGGCCAGTAAAATTGGCGGTGACATGTGGGTAGTAAAGTGTCAGGTCCACGCAGGTGGCCGTGGTAAAGCCGGCGGCGTCAAGCTTGCCAAAACCAAGGAAGAAATCCGGGAATTCGCCGAAAACTGGCTGGGCAAAAATCTGGTAACTTACCAGACTGATGCCAATGGTCAGCCGGTGGCCAAAATTCTGGTGGAGTCGTGCACCGACATCGACAAGGAACTTTACCTGGGCGCGGTAGTAGATCGTGCGACCCGTCGTGTAGTGTTCATGGCATCCACTGAAGGTGGTGTTGAGATTGAAAAGGTGGCGGAAGAGACCCCTGAACTCATTCACAAAGCTGCCATTGATCCGCTGGTGGGTCCGCAGGCCTATCAGGGGCGTGAACTGGCATTTAAACTGGGCCTGAAAGGCGACCAGATTAAGCAGTTCACCAAAATTTTTCTCGGTCTGGGACAAATGTTCCTGGACTATGATTTCGCCCTGCTCGAAATCAACCCCCTGGTGATCACCAGTGAAGGCAACCTGCACTGCTTGGACGGCAAGATCAACATTGACTCCAACGCCATGTACCGTCAGCCCAAGCTGCGCGACATGCACGATCCGTCTCAGGACGATGCCCGCGAAGCGCACGCAGCCAAGTGGGAGCTGAACTATGTGGCGCTGGATGGCAACATCGGCTGCATGGTGAACGGTGCCGGTCTGGCCATGGGCACCATGGACATCGTTAACCTGCACGGCGGCTCTCCCGCCAACTTCCTGGATGTGGGCGGTGGTGCCACCAAGGAGCGGGTGACCGAAGCGTTCAAGATTATTCTCTCCGACAGCAATGTAAAAGCTGTGCTGGTAAACATTTTCGGCGGCATTGTGCGCTGTGACATGATTGCCGAAGGCATTATCGGTGCGGTGAAAGAAGTGGGCGTAAAAGTGCCCGTGGTGGTTCGTCTGGAAGGCAACAATGCCGAAGCCGGCACTGCCAAGCTGGATGAATCCGGCCTTAACATCATCGCCGCCACCAGCCTGACCGACGCTGCCGTTCAGGTCGTTAACGCCGCCAAGGGGAAATAACAGCATGAGCATTCTGATCAACAAAGACACCAAGGTTATCTGCCAGGGCTTCACCGGCGGCCAGGGTACCTTTCACTCTGAGCAAGCCATTGAATACGGCACCCAAATGGTGGGTGGCGTGTCTCCGGGCAAGGGCGGCACAACTCATCTGGGCCTGCCGGTGTTCAACACGGTACGTGAAGCGGTAGAAGCCACCGGTGCTACCGCCACCGTGATTTATGTGCCGGCTCCGTTCTGTAAAGACGCCATTCTGGAAGCCATCGACGCCGGCATTGAGCTGATCGTGACCATCACTGAGGGCATTCCTACCCTCGACATGCTGGACGTAAAAGTAAAGCTGGATGAAACCGGTGTGCGCATGATTGGACCCAACTGCCCGGGCGTGATCACTCCCGACGAGTGCAAGATCGGCATTATGCCCGGTCATATTCACAAGAAGGGCAAGGTGGGCATCGTGTCTCGCTCCGGCACCCTGACCTATGAAGCGGTGAAGCAGACCACAGACGAAGGCTTTGGTCAGTCCAGCTGCATCGGTATTGGCGGTGACCCCATTCCCGGCTCCAACTTCATTGATATTCTGAAGCTGTTCCAGGACGATCCGGAAACCGAAGCCATTGTGATGATTGGTGAAATCGGTGGTACCGCTGAAGAAGAAGCGGCTGCCTTCATCAAGGAAAACGTCACCAAGCCGGTGGTATCCTACATCGCTGGTGTGACTGCGCCTCCGGGCAAACGCATGGGCCATGCCGGTGCCATTATCTCCGGTGGCAAGGGCACCGCAGACGAGAAGTTTGCTGCCCTGCAGGACGCCGGCGTGAAAACCGTACGCTCCCTGGCCGACATCGGCTCCGCCCTGCGCGAAGTGACCGGCTGGTAACGTAGAGCTGGAAGCGAGAAGCTGGAAGAAAGGAGCCGTAAGGCTCCTTTTTTAATGACTAAAGCAAACCTCACCCTGACCCTCCCCTTGAAAAGGGGAGGGAGCCGCTTTCTATCACAGTCTCTTAAGTATAGTGCTCATGGCTCAGCCGGCGCAGGACGTGACCTCTGCTCGAACTTGATCCAGATCAACGACAGCAGCGAATGACATTTCTTTACCGCGTTATTACTCTAGAATGGTCTTCTTTCGGACTCATTCAGAGGCCCACAAGGAATGCGTAATCTGTCTCTCAACTGGAAAATATTTTTACCGCTGCTGGTGATTTTTGTGTTGGTCTTTGCCCTCTGTTATGGCATTTCCACTCAGCTGCAACGCGGTCTGGCCCTGCATCTGGCCGAAGAGAAAATTGACACCACTGCCAACCTCTATATGGATCAGCTTAATGTGCTGATGGTAAACGGGGCCATTCATCAGCGTGGTCTGGTGCAAAGCAAAATTCAGGAAGAAAAAGGCATAGAGCAGGCACGGGTGATCCGTGCACCGGCGGTGACCAAACTATTTGGCCCGGGCGCACCGGATCAGGCCATTCAGGATGATCTGGACCGGCGTGCCATTGAGCAGGGTGAAACCGTGCTGGAAATGCACCTGGAAGACGACATTCCCAACCTGACACTGATCAAGCCGTTCAAAGCCTACAAGGAATATCGCGGCACCGCCTGTCTGCAATGTCATCAGGTGCCTGAAGGCACCGTCATGGGCGCGGTGCGCATCAGTTATGATCTGAGTGACACCTTCAGCCAGATCCAGCGCAATAACCTGCGTCTGGCGGCTGTGCTGATTGGCGTGTTTCTGGTGGCCTTTATTGTGCTCTGGCTGGTACAGAACCATTATCTCAAGCGGCCCATTCTCAATATCAGCCAGCGGGTACAGCGGGTGGCTGCCGAGCGGGATCTGTCTGTTCGTCTTGAGCCCATGGGCAATGACGAGCTGGGCGGCCTGACCAAGGCAGTTAACGGCCTGCTGAGCAGCTTTCAGAGCAGCCTGACAGAAGTGCGCCGTGTGACCGGGCATATTCATAATGCCGCCGGTGACATTCAGCACACCGCCCAGCAAACCGACAGCTCGGTAAAGGCGCAAGACAGCGAAACGGCCCTGATTGCCACTGCCATTAATGAAATGGAAGCCTCTGCCCGGGAAGTGCGGGAAAATGCCCGCCTGACTGCAGAAACCTCGGAGCAGAGCCACGCTTTTGCATTAACCGCCAACGATCAGGCCCGGGTAGCGGTGGAAGGCATACAGCTGTTAAACGGCGAGATAAACCGTATCGACAAAGTAATACGCGAGCTGGACTGCCGCTGTGATCAGGTCGACAAGGTGCTCGACATGATCAAGGGTATTGCCGAGCAGACCAATCTGCTGGCACTGAATGCCGCTATTGAAGCGGCCAGGGCAGGGGAGTCGGGCCGGGGCTTTGCGGTGGTGGCCGATGAAGTACGCACCCTGGCACTGCGCACGCAGCAGTCGGCAGAAGAAATTACCGGCATGATTCGGCTGTTGCAGAACGAGGCCAAGGATGCAGTGCAGGCCATTGAAAAAGCAGAAGGCCAGGCCGCCGACAGTGTGGCGCGCACTCAGGACGCCATGGACTCGCTGCAGGCCATTATTGACCAGGTGGCGCGCATTAATGAACTCAATGCTCAGGTGTCTGCTTCGGCCGACGAACAAAGTGCCGTTTGCTCCGAGGTGAGCCGCAACATTACCCGGGTGCGGGATGCATCGGGCGATACTCTGTCTCAGGCAGAAGCCGCCGCCACCGCCAGCCTGCAACTGGTGGAAGAGTGCAAGGTGCTGGAACAGATGATTGCTCATTACCGGCTGCAGCAGCCACACCGCCATGATGAGCTGCCAGCCGACACCGGCCTGGTGCCGGTGCGCTGACAACAAAAAAGGCTGCTTGCGCAGCCTTTTTTACTCTCCCAGACACTCAAGGAACAAGTGTTTAATCTGCTTGGTCTTACTCCTTACCCAGATAAGAAGCGCGCACATCCGCCCAATTATCCGCTTCGGTCACTCTCAGCACCTGCTCCGAAATCGGCGCGCGCAGCGGGCTGCCGTCGGGCAGGGCCAGGGCATACAGCTGCTGGGCAAACACGCCGGGCAACACTGTCAGTTTTTGCTGGCCCAGCTGCAGATTGCGGTATTGCAGCAAAGCGCGGCGGTCTCGCCGTTCAGCACCGACTCCATGGCCGCGGTCAGGTTTGGATAAGTCTGATAACGAATGCGTTCGTCTTCCAGATAACGCTGGCTGGCGGTGTCGTTAATGGTGGCCACCACCTTGCCGGGCAAGTCACTCCCTCCCTAAATACCGGTACGCAGATTATTGACGGTGAGTGACGAGGTAATGGCGGCGGTAAAGCTGGCCACCATGATCATGCCGGCAAACATCCATATCAGACCCACCAGGCGACCGGCAAAGGTGACCGGTGCCTTGTCGCCATAACCCACTGTTCTGTAATCCGAGAGAAGTGGACCTGGTGCTGGATAAGATACGGTCGTTCACCAAAGTGACAAAAATAAAAGAAGTAAAAAGCTCGCGGCATCTTTTCTCATAAAAATTCAGATAGTGTTTACTGTTTGCCAAAGCTGGGGCCACTCATGAACTGGTGGTGCCCGCAGCAAAGCAAAAAAGCCAAAGCCGGCTGACGGTTGTGCTGGTAGCAAACCGCGGCGTGAATGCCGTGGTGTTCGTTAGCGGGTTGATATTACCCGGCTTACCACTTCGCCATTGGCCAGCCGGGTGCTGATAACGTCATTTTCCTTTATCTGGCCGGTATGGGTGAGCACTTTATTATTGTGCAGGGTAATGCTGTAGCCGCGGGAGAGGGTGGCCAGGGGGCTCATGGCGTGCAGCCGGGAGCCGGCCAGTGCCAGTTTGTGCTCAAAGTGGTTCAGCCTTATGTTCAGTGCGCCGTGCAGCCGTTGCTCCAGCGTGTGCAGCCGGTCTTTGCTGTGCACCAGACGCTGGCCCGGATGCTGGTGTGCCAGCCGTAATGCTGCCTGGCCGGCTCGCTGCTGAGCCTGCTCCAGCCGCCGGCTTATGGCGCGCTCCAGCCGCAGGTGCAGCTGATCGAGCTGCTGGCTTTGCTGCTGCAGGCGCTGACTGGGGTGCTGGCGTTGCAGCCGTTGCTGTAACTGGCCCAGTTGGTTGTGCCGGTCGGCAAGCCAGCGCTGCATGGCCTGCTCAAGGCGCTGGCCCTGTTGTTGCCACTGGCGGCGTTGCACGCTGCTGTCTGCACTGACCAGTTCGGCGGCGGCGGATGGAGTAGGGGCGCGCAGATCGGCCACCAGATCACTCAGGCTCACGTCCACCTCGTGACCCACGGCGCTCACCACCGGCAGGCGGGAGGCGGCAATGGCGCGCACCAGGCGTTCGTCGTTAAAGCTCCATAAGTCTTCCAGCGAGCCGCCGCCCCGGGCCAGCAGCAGCAAATCGGTCTCGTTGCGCCGGTTGGCCTCTGCAAGCGCATGAATAAGCTGGGGCACGGCGCTTTCACCCTGCACCGAGCTTGGGTAGAGGATCACTTCCAGCTGCGGTGCCCGGCGGGCCAGCACGGTGAGAATGTCGTGCACCGCGGCACCGGTGGGGGAGCTGATAATGCCAATACGGGCCGGGTGGGCCGGCAGCGGTCGTTTGCGTTCGGCGGCAAACAGGCCCTCGGCGGCCAGCGCCTGTTTCAGGGCTTCAAATTGTTGCTTGAGCAGGCCTTCCCCTGCCGGTGCCATTGTTTGCGCCACCAGCTGAAAGTCGCCTCTTGGCTCATAAAGCGTCACTTTACCGAAGATCAGCACCTGATCGCCGTCTTTAGGCCGAACGCTCACGCTGCGATTGTTGCCTTTGAACATGGCACAACGCAGTTGCGACTGGTTGTCTTTTAACGAGAAATACCAGTGGCCCGAGGCCGGCATGGCCAGGTTGGAGATTTCACCGGTCAGCCACACGGCTCCCATGTCGCCTTCCAGCAGCAGGCGGGCATGGCGGGCAAGCCGGCTGACGGTGTAGATGTTGGTTAATTTTTCCTGCTGCAAAATGGCCTCTGTTGAGTATTTTTATTTGAAAATAAACCCGGTTGGGGAGGTTTTTTCGGCTAATAAGCCAAAATAACAAAAAATTGCTTTACCCGAGAGGGCCGAGTGCCTAAAATTCTTTGGCAATATTTTTACCCCCCAACCTATGGTGAATATTGCGATGCTTAGGATTGCCCAAGACGCCCTGACCTTTGATGATGTACTGCTGGTCCCAGCTCATTCCACCGTGTTGCCCAACACCGCTGACCTTCGCACCCGGCTGACCCGGGAGATCAATCTTAACATCCCTATCGTGTCTGCTGCCATGGACACCGTCACCGAAGCCGATCTTGCCATTGCCATGGCGCAGGAAGGCGGCATTGGTTTTATTCACAAGAACATGTCCATTGAGGCTCAGGCCGCCCAGGTGCGCAAGGTTAAAAAGTTCGAGAGCGGCATGGTGTCCGATCCGGTAACCGTGACCCCCGATATGACCATTGCGGATGTGCGCGAATTCACGCTGCAGAACGGCTTTGCCGGCTATCCGGTGGTAGCCGCTGATGGCGAGCTGGTGGGCATTATCACCGGCCGCGATGTGCGCTTTGTGCAGGACATGAGCAAGCTGGTAAGCGAAGTGATGACCGACAAGGCCCGTCTGGTGACCGTGCCTGTGGGTGCGGGCCGTGATCAGGTGGAAGCCCTGATGCAGCAGCACCGCATTGAAAAAGTGCTGGTGGTAGAGAGCAACGGTCGTCTGGCCGGCATGATCAGCGCCAAAGACTTTCAGAAAGCCGAAAGCAAGCCCAACGCCTGCAAAGACGATAAGGGCCGCCTGCGCGTGGGTGCCGCTGTGGGAGCGGCCCCTGGCAACGAAGAGCGTATTGCTGCCCTGGTGGCCGCCGGCCTCGACGTGCTGCTGATTGACTCTTCCCACGGCCACTCCGAAGGTGTGCTGCAGCGCATTCGTGAAACCCGCGCCGCTTACCCTGATCTGGCTATTGTGGGTGGCAACGTGGCCACTGCTGCCGGAGCTCTGGCGCTGGCCGAGGCGGGCGCAAGTGCGGTGAAAGTGGGCATTGGCCCGGGCTCCATCTGTACTACCCGCATTGTTACCGGCTGCGGTGTGCCGCAAATTACTGCCGTGGCCAACGCGGTGGAAGCCCTGAAAGGCACTGGTGTGCCGGTGATTGCCGACGGTGGCATTCGCTTCTCCGGCGACATTGCCAAGGCGCTGGCCGCCGGTGCCAACTGTGTGATGATGGGCTCCATGTTTGCCGGTACCGAAGAATCACCCGGTGAAATCGAGCTGTTTCAGGGCCGTTCGTTCAAGTCTTACCGGGGCATGGGCTCGCTGGGTGCCATGAGCAAAGGATCCAGCGATCGTTACTTCCAGAGCGACAACGCCGCCGATAAAATGGTACCGGAAGGCATTGAAGGCCGGGTGCCTTACAAAGGCAAGCTGAAAGAGATTATTCATCAGCAAATGGGGGGGCTGCGCAGTGCCATGGGTCTGACCGGAAGTGCTACCATAGATGACCTGCGCACCAAGGCAGAATTTGTTAAGATATCCGGCGCGGGCATTCAGGAATCGCACGTGCACGATGTAACCATTACCAAGGAAGCGCCCAACTACCGGTTGGGTTAATCCCGGAACGCGATGAACGGGGGGCTGGTCTCCCCGTTTTTCTATTGCCGTCTGCTCCCCCCACAGGCGGTGTTTGTAACGAGTAGGAAAACGATGAGCAAGAACATTCACGACAACCGGATCCTGATCCTCGACTTTGGCTCACAATACACCCAGCTGATCGCTCGCCGCGTGCGTGAGCTGGGCGTGTATTGCGAACTGTGGGCCTGGGACGTAACCGAGGAGCAGATCCGCGACTTCAATCCGAACGGTATTATTCTGTCCGGGGGGCCGGAGTCGGTCACCGAGGAGAACAGCCCGCGGGCACCGGAATACGTGTTTAACGCTGGCGTGCCGGTGTTTGGCATTTGCTACGGCATGCAGACCATGGCCCATCAGCTGGGTGGTGCCGTGGCCGGCTCTGACGAGCGTGAGTTTGGTTACGCCCGGGTGCAGCGGGTAGCCGATTGCGCCTTGTTCAACAATATTGAAGACGGCATTGACGACAACGGCAATGCCCTGCTCGACGTGTGGATGAGCCACGGCGACAAGGTAGTGGCCCTGCCCGAAGGCTTTGAAAAAGTGGCTCAGACCGGCAGCTGCCCCTTTGCCGCCATGGCCGATGAAAGCCGCCACTACTACGGCGTGCAGTTCCACCCGGAAGTGACTCACACTCGCCAGGGTGCCCGCATGCTGGAGCACTTTGTGCGCGACATCTGTAAATGTGAGGCGCTGTGGACCCCGGCTTCCATCATTGAAGACGCCGTGGCCCGCATTAAAGAGCAGGTAGGTGACGACGAAGTGATTCTTGGTCTGTCCGGCGGCGTAGATTCTTCCGTGGTGGCCATGCTGGTGCACCGCGCCATTGGCGACAAGCTCACCTGTGTGTTTGTGGACAACGGCCTGCTGCGCCTGAATGAAGGCGAGCAGGTGATGGAAATGTTCGGTGACCACTTTGGTCTGAACATTATCAAAGCCGATGCCGAAGAACGCTTCCTGTCTGCCCTTAAAGGCATTGACGAGCCGGAAGCCAAGCGCAAGGCCATTGGCCGGGTGTTTGTGGAAGTGTTCGACGAAGAGTCCAAAAAGCTCAAGAACGCCAAGTGGCTGGCCCAGGGCACCATCTACCCGGATGTGATTGAATCTGCCGCCTCTGCCACCGGCAAGGCCCACGTGATCAAGTCTCACCACAACGTGGGTGGTCTGCCCGACGACATGAAGATGGGCCTGGTTGAACCGCTGCGCGAACTGTTTAAAGACGAAGTGCGCCGCGTAGGTCTGGAGCTGGGTCTGCCTTACGACATGCTCTACCGTCATCCCTTCCCGGGGCCGGGTCTGGGCGTGCGGGTGCTGGGCGAAGTGAAGAAGGAATACTGCGACCTGCTGCGCCGTGCTGACGCCATCTTTATTGAAGAGCTGCGCAAGCACGATCTGTACAACAAGGTAAGCCAGGCCTTTACCGTGTTCCTGCCGGTGCGCTCCGTTGGCGTAATGGGCGATGGCCGCAAATACGACTGGGTTGTTTCCCTGCGTGCGGTGGAAACCATCGACTTCATGACCGCCCACTGGGCTCACCTGCCGTACGATTTCCTGGGCCACGTGTCCAACCGCATCATCAACGAAATCGACGGCATCAGCCGCGTGGTATACGACATTTCCGGCAAGCCGCCCGCGACCATCGAGTGGGAATGATTCCGCGTCTGGCACAGCCAGGCACCTGATGGCATGAAATGCCGCTAAGCCCGCGTAATTGCGGGCTTTTTTTTGTTTGTGTTTGGCACGATCTGGCAACGGGAGGAAGCGCCAAGCACCGTTTGAGCATGGCATTAAAGCTGGTATTATGGTTTGGCGATGCCATGATTGATGCCGATACCATGCTGCGTTCTTTTGTGTGTTCATGGTATTAATATTCTATAAGTTACTGTTTCGTAAGAAAAAATACGATAAATTCGAGATTTTTTCAGCATGGTATCGGAGACGAAGAAGGACAAGGTACATGCTGACCGATACCAAGCTGCGCAATCTCAAGCCCAGGGACAAACTCTACAAAGTGAATGACCGGGAAGGTCTCTATGTGGCAGTGACTCCAGCCGGCTCCATCTCGTTCCGTTACAACTACTCAATCAACGGTCGGCAGGAGACCATCACCTTTGGGCGTTATGGTGTCGGTGGCATCACCCTGGCCGAAGCCCGCGAGCTGTTGGGTGACGCCAAGAAGATGGTTGCGGCGGGCAAGTCGCCGGCCAAGGAGAAAGCCCGAGACAAGGCGCGGGTGAAAGATGCAGAGACGTTCGGTGCCTGGGCGGAGAAGTGGCTGCGTGGCTACCAGATGGCCGACTCCACCCGCGATATGCGCCGCTCGGTTTATGAGCGTGAGCTGAAGCCGAAATTCAGCAATCAGAAGCTGGTGGAGATCACCCACGAAGACTTGCGGGCGCTGGCTGATGCCATTGTTGAGCGAGGCGCACCGGCCACCGCCGTTCATGTGCGTGAAATCGTGTTGCAGGTATTTCGCTGGGCCATCGAGCGTGGGCAGAAGGTCGAAAACCCGGCAGAACTGGTGCGCCCAACAAGCATCGCTCGATTCGAGCCACGTGACCGAGCGTTGACGCCAGAAGAAATTGGGCTGATGTACCAGTACATGGAGCGAGTGGGCACAAGCCCAACAAACCGTGCGGCGGCCAAGCTGTTATTGCTGACGATGGTGCGCAAGAGCGAGCTGACCAATGCGACCTGGAGCGAGATCAATTTCAGCGAAGCGTTGTGGACGATTCCAAAGGAGCGGATGAAACGCCGTAACCCGCACCTGGTATTTCTGTCCCAGCAGGCTCTGGATATTTTCATTGCCATGAAAACCTTTGCCGGTGGTTCCGACTTCGTTTTGCCATCACGGTACGACTCGGATGCGCCGATGAGCGCTGCCACACTTAACCAGGTGCTGACGCTGACTTACAAGGCGGCGCAGAAAGATGGGAAGTCACTTACCAAGTTCGGACCGCATGATTTGCGGCGCACAGCCAGCACGCTGTTGCATGAGGCCGGCTACAACACCGACTGGATCGAGAAGTGCCTGGCGCACGAGCAGAAGGGCGTGAGGGCTGTCTACAACAAGGCTGAGTACCGCGAGCAGCGGGCGGCGATGTTGCAGGATTGGGCCGATATGATTGATGAGTGGACTTCGGGAGGCAGTAAGGGTTGATGTTTTTGCTATCTTTGATAGCATTGAAGTTGATGCCGTGAATTTATAAATAAGGCCGCCATTGGCATCGGGCAGGTCAATTACCGATTAGCTGCTTCGCGCAGCTACTCGATGAATAGCAACTATTCATTTGAGAGGTATTGACCCATGCAAAATATAAAGACCCTCATCAACAGGAAGAAGCTCCTGGAGATGATCCCGCTTTCGACACGAACAATTTATAACCTGGAGCAGCGAGGGGATTTTCCACGCCGTATCGCGTTAACCAGTAGAAATGTCGCCTGGGATTTGTCAGAGGTCGAAGAGTGGATTGAGGCACGTAAATCATCGGGTGATCAAGCTGCGCGACCTGGCCCTATAGAGGGCTAGTTATATGGCTCTTGATCTTATGGCGGCTTTCACGGAATTGCCGCCACCCATTGATTATGTTCTGCCTAATATGGTTGCTGGCACTGTTGGTGCTCTTGTGTCGCCTGGTGGGGCTGGTAAATCCATGTTGGCCCTTCAATTGGCTGCACAGATTGCAGGCGGGCCTGATTTACTTGAAATAGGCGAGTTTCCCACCGGGCAAGTGGTCTATCTGCCTGCTGAAGATCCACCGGCCGCTATTCACCATCGTCTGCACGCCCTTGGGGCACACCTCAGCGCAGCGGAACGGCAAGCCGTGGCTGATGGTTTGCTCATTGAACCCTTGATCGGTAAATGCCCAAACATCATGGCTGCTAGCTGGTTCGATGCTCTCAAACGAGCCGCTGAAGGTCGTCGCTTGATGATCTTGGACACTTTGCGGCGCTTCCACATTGAGGAGGAGAACGCTAGCGGGCCGATGGCGCAGGTTGTTGGGCACATGGAGGCCATAGCCGCTGATACAGGCTGCTCCATTGTGTTTCTGCACCACGCGAGTAAAAGCGCAGCCATGATGGGGTCGGGCGATCAACAGCAGGCCAGTCGTGGATCGTCCGTACTGGTTGATAACATCCGTTGGCAATCGTACCTATCCGGCATGACGCAAGGCGAGGCCGAGATACTGGGGGTCGATGATTGTCAGCGTGGGTATTTTGTCCGCTTTGGCGTCAGCAAGGCCAACTATGGCGCACCTTTTCAAGAACTCTGGTTTAGACGGCACGACGGCGGCGTGTTGAAGCCTGCTGTACTGGAGCGGCAGTGCAAGGTGAAAAGGAGACAGCGTGAAGAAGCCTAAGCATGACCTGACCCACGTCCGACATGATCCCGCGCACTGTTTGGCACCTGGCCTGTTCCGCAGCCTCAAGCGTGGCGATCGCAAACGCTGCAAGCTGGACGTGACCTACACCTTTGGCGAGGACGAATCCATGCGTTTCGTCGGATTCGAACCTCTCGGGGCCGATGATATGCGTCTTTTGCAAGGCATCGTGGCCCTTGGCGGCCCGAACGGCATCTTGCTAACCCCGGAACCGACCAGTGAGACGGGGCGACAGCTACGGCTATTCCTTGAACCCCGTTTCGAAGCCATTGAGCAAGACGGCTTGGTGGTTCGTGAGAGCCTGACCAAACTGCTCTCAGAAACGGGCATGACGGATAGCGGCGACAACATCAAGGCGCTCAAAGCCAGCCTGCTGCGCATGTCGAACGTCACCATCCTTGTGACGAAGGGACGGCGGCAAGCCGCGTTCCACCTGATGAGTCATGCTTTTGACGAGACGGACGGCAGGCTATGGGTTGCCCTGAATCCGCGTATTGCCGAAGCGATCCTGGGGCATCGTCCATATGCCCGTATCGACATGGCGGAAGTGCGGGTGCTACAGACTGATCCGGCACGGCTGATGCACCAACGGCTATGCGGCTGGATCGACCCCGGCAAATCCGGGCGCGTGGAACTGGACACGCTTTGCGGCTATGTCTGGCCAGATGAAGCCAATGCCGAAGCTATGAAAAAACGCCGTCAGACTGCCCGGAAGGCACTGGCCGAACTTGCCGCCGTGGGTTGGGTAGTGAACGAATACGCCAAGGGAAAATGGGAGATCAAGAGGCCTGGCCCCACGGCAACTGCACCCGTTTACCGTCGTAACGTTCCCTTGTTACCGTCGTAACGCTCCCCTTCTGCCGTCGTAACGTTCCCCGTCCCAATTTGGAAAACCCAGACGGTGCGCTGCTTTGCGGGCAGTTTGGGAAATCCATCCAAGATTATCTAAAGATAATCCATCATGCGCGGTGCAGCTCGCGCCTTGAGGGCGCGTTCTGACCTTGCCAATAAAGCCCTGGCGGGCTTTATCAATCGGCCATAGGCCGATGGTTTAACGCCAAGAAGAGAAGGCGGCTTCAGTGGCCGCTGAAACGCCTTGTGAGAGGGGAAAACAACCCGGAGTCCCTTATTCCATGAGCTGAAGCAGAATCTGCGTCTAACGGTGCTGGAGGGCCGCTGTGTGCACTTGTAGTTATCTGTACTGAAACCTTGGCTCGAAACGTGAAATGGCTAAGCAGTGCCCATTCGTTCGGTAAGAATAATAAGAAGATTATTATTCTTATTATTACCAAGCAGGAATGAGCCGTGTGTGTTGGACGCCCATAACCAGTAACCTGCGTGAAGGTGTCAACATCAGGAAAGGTTGCCCCTCAAGTATCAATACGTCGCCTTAGTGGTATGACGGGAGGGGAGGCAAATTTCTTGTGTTCATTGACACTTGAGGGGCGGGTTATGCCCTTCTTTTTTGGCGTCCAACTCGCCCCATCGGGGCGAATGGTTTGTGTCGATTGTTGGCATTTTAGGTTCCGATTTAAAGCCGATTGAGCAGCGATTTTGAAGCGACTATGTCGATTGCAGGCCGATTTGGTGACGATTACGGTTATGTTGCCAAGAATCGGTGTTTGTTTGACGATAAAACGCTTTACGTTCGATATGCGCTAGATTTTCAATAGTGGGTGAAATGCGGGCAGGATGGGTGAAGTTAGCTAACCGGCAAGCCGGTTATCTATCTTCACTGTCCCTTATTCGCGCCGGGGGCACTCAACGGGAATCCTGCCCTGCGGGGCTGATCGGCTACCGCCGGTTGCAAGAGTATAGGTCTTGCTATTTTTAATATCTTTGATAGCATGGTTGTCGGGTACACCAAAAGGGTATTGATATGGCAAATGTGCTTATCAGGAATTTACCCGCCGAGGTGCACCGTGCGTTGAAAGTTCGAGCAGCGCTCAACGATAGGAGCACCGACGCGGAAATACGCGAAATACTGACGGCGGCAGTACAGCCGCTAGAGCTTGAAGAGATTGGCCGGGAAGTTGGCTTGTCCGAAAGCGATAAAAAAACAGAGTAGTTTTACGTTTGTAAGTCCGGGCCTCAGCGCCAAGGGCAATACCGATCAGCTAGTGGCGTAGCTCTTCGATGAAACGTTGCCGAGAACAAGCACAACGCTTGGTCAAGGCAATGCCTTCTTTTCATCGACGGAGTACGACCATGAAGTCCAAAATTTTAGCGGCTAAAAAAACCGCTCTAGCCGTTGCACTCGCAACCGGCTTTATCACCACTACCACCGCCCCTGTGCAAGCTGGTATCCCCGTCATCGACGGCGGCAACCTGGCCCAGAACATCATGACGGCCATCGAGTCGGTGGCGCAGACGCTCAAGCAGATTGAGCAGTACCAGACCCAGTTGCAGCAGTACGAAAATCAGCTCCAGAACACGATGGCCCCAGCCGCGTATATCTGGGATCAGGCGTAGACTACGATCAACCGGCTGATTGCCGCGCAAAACACGCTGGCCTATTACGAGAACCAGCTAGGCAGCCTGGATCGTTACCTGGCCAAGTTTCAGGACGTGGCCTATTACCGCAGCTCGCCATGCTTCAACGGCAGCGGCGGATGCACGCCGGCCGAAAAGGCAGCGATGGAAGAGAACCGCCGCCTGGCGTCAGAGTCGCAAAAGAAGGCCAACGATGCCCTGTTCCAGACCGTTGCCGACCAGCAAAAGGCTTTGAAGGATGACGCCCGTACCCTGGAGCGGCTGCAAGGCGCGGCCCAGGGTGCAACTGGCCAGCTACAGGCCATCGGCTACGCCAACCAGCTCGCCAGCCAGCAGGCCAATCAGCTCTTGCAGATTCGCACCATGTTGACCGCCCAACACAACGCGGAGGCAGCCCGGATTGCAGCAGAACTCGATGCCGAGGCGCGAGGTGATGCCAGGGCCGAGCAAATGCGTACCTGGACGTTTCGCCCGAGTCCGGCAGACAACTACTAGGGAGGCGGTGAGATGAAAAAAATCTTTTTTACTACCGCGGCTACGTTGCTGTTGTTGGCTGGATGTGAACAGGAAAGGATGCCCGAACCAAATGCGGCGACGTGTGCCCCCGATGCGTTCCAGGCAGCACTGAATGAAATGCGCAGCGAAGCGAACCGAGAGGCCTTTACCGAGGAATGCAGAGCATTCCAGAAGGCCAAGCAGATGCGTCAGTGGGAGTTCAAGCCCAGCCCTAAAGATGATTATTGAGGTGGTCGCCATGAGAAAGAAAATTGCTCTAGGTGGCTTGATGATGGTCGCCACAATGGTGCTGGCTGAACCTGCAATGGCGCAGGAGCTAAGTAGCAGCGGTGTTATGAATGATGTGCTCAAGCGTTTTCATGATGCTGCCGCAACATGGGGGCCAGCTATTGAGTCCGCTGCATCGCGTTTGTTCTGGACGCTGGTTGTGATTTCGATGGTCTGGACATTCGGCATGATGGCTTTGCGCAAGGCCGACATTGGCGAGTTCTTCGCGGAGTTCGTTCGCTTCACGATCTTCACCGGCTTTTTCTGGTGGTTGCTGACGAATGCGAACCAGGGCATGAATATCGCCGGTACGATTGTTCAGTCATTGCAAACTCTGGGCGCGCAGGCGGGGGGACTTTCCAATAGCAATCTTGGGCCCTCCAGCATCCTTGATCTTGGTTTCGAGTTATACAACCGCACAGTACAGGCCACCTCGGAGCTGGGATGGCGGCAGATGGCAACTGCTCTGGTCATGGAGCTAATGGCCCTGGCTGTTTTGTTTGTCCTGGCGTTGATTGCGGTCAACCTGTTGCTGTTGCTCGCATCAGCCTGGATTCTGTTGTATGCCGGTGTGTTCTTCCTTGGCTTTGGTGGAAGTCGTTGGACTTCCGACATGGCGATCAATTACTACAAGACCGTGCTGGGCCTGGCCGCACAGCTTATGGCAATGGTGCTTCTGGTTGCGATTGGCAAAGAGTTCATCAATCACTACTACACGCAAATCAGCGAGAACATGGCATCCCAGGAACTGGCCGTGATGTTGGTTATATCGGTCATCTTGCTTTTCTTGGTCAACAAAGTTCCGCCGATGATTTCTGGTCTTGTGTCTGGTGGTGGTATTGGCGCAGCCGGTGGAATTGGAAACTTCGGTGCGGGTGCGGCAGTTGGGGCGGCGGTGACGGCGGCCAGTATGGCAACTGGCGGCGCTGCCCTGGCAGGTAAAGCGGTTATGGGTGCCGCAGCCGGTGCAGCCGGAGGTGCAAGTGCACTCCAAGCGGCTTTTCAGAAAGCATCAGCGAGTATGGAAACCGGCGGTGACATGTCCAGCATGGGGTCAGTTGTCAGCAGTGGCGGAAACGGTGGTGGTGAAGCGGGTACTGCTGGCAGTAGCCCATTCGCCCAAGCGGCTGGCTTTGGTGACAGCGGCAGTAGCTCAAGCGGTGGCGGCTTTGCCAAGGCCGCGAAGCTGGCCACAGGCACGGCCTCCGAGTTAGCCAAGGGTGTCGGCTCTCAAGTGAAGCAGGGATTCCAGGAGCGAGTGAGCGAAACCACAGGCGGAAAACTGGCTGCTTCGATACGCGAAAGCATGGAGCCGAAAGAAGCAAGCCAATCTGGCCAGTTCGAGGGCAATAGCTTGGGCGCCGATTCTGGCCCAGATAGTAACGAAGTCAGGAGTTAGCACGATGACGACATCAACATACATGGCCGCATTGGCGGCCCTGGATGAAGCGCCAAGGGAAGAAGTCAGCCAGGTATTTATTTCGCCGCTGGGTGATCAATCGACCGAGGTCGATGCAGAGACAGAAACAGCCGCTTTTGTATCACGGCCAGACCCTATGAGAGAGAGCGAAACTAAGCCGATAAGTATTGAGGTTAATGGCGGCAGGAATGAGCGGTCAGCATTCGCGGAGGCGGCGGGGCTGTACCTGTAGGCGCACCGGGCTGGCCACAACCAGCCCGGCACTTTCAATCAACACCTACTGGAGAGGTGAATTATGACAACACAACATATTATCGAACCAGGGCAAGCAGTGCATCAAGCAGCGGCTATTCTTTCTTCTTTGGAGTACATCAACCAAGCGGAAGCGCGGAGCCTTGGGCCATTGGCCGAAGCCGTCGCTAATGCTTTTATGGTGGTGTACTACCAAGCTGAAACGGGCCGGGCGACACAGGCTGATTTTCAAGAAGCAATGAACGCCTTGCGCCAAGCGTGCAGCTAATGACGAAAGGGCGGCCACTCGAACTGGCCGCCTTTTTCAATCTTCACTGTTTGGCCATTCCCGACCCACAGACGGCGCATCCATCCATTCGCGTTCCTCCGGCGGCAGCGGGTAAGCCCCGGATGCTTCCGCGTCGGCCAGTAGTTCGGCCAGTGTGTAGCGCACCCGACCAGTGGAAACGGCGCGGGCCGGGTCGGCCTTCTCATGCAGCCTGTTCTCTAGGTTCTTTGGGTCTGTCATCGGGCGACCTCAGCAAGCATGGATACTAGGTGTTCCAGGTCAGTGATCGAATGCGCCAGGAAGCGGCCGGCGCGGCAATCTGCAATCATTTCCTCAGTTTTTTCCTACTCATGTTCAACCTCGTTCGTACCAGCTCTTCGAGCGATTCACCACGCGCACGACCAGCAGCATCACCGGCACTTCGACCAGGACGCCGACCACGGTTGCCAATGCAGCGCCGGAGTGCAGACCGAACAAGCTGATGGCGGCCGCCACGGCCAGCTCGAAGAAGTTGCTGGCACCGATCAGGGCCGAAGGACAGGCGACAGAGTGCTTTTCCCCCGCCCGCTTGTTCAGCCAGTAGGCTAACCCGGAATTGAAGAACACTTGAATCAAGATCGGCACGGCTAGCATGGCGATCACTAACGGCTGCCGGATGATGGCCTCGCCCTGGAAGGCGAACAGTAGAACCAACGTCAGCAGCAGCGCGGCCATCGACCACGGCCCGATCTTCTGCATGGCCCGTTCAAAGGCGGCCTGTCCTTGCTTGAGCAGATGCCGCCGCAAGAGCTGCGCCAGGATCACCGGCACGATGATGTAGAGCACGACCGAAATCAGCAGCGTGTCCCAAGGCACCGAGATCGAGGACATGCCCAGCAGCAGGCCGACGATGGGCGCGAAGGCCACGATCATGATGGCGTCGTTCAGAGCCACTTGCGAGAGCGTGAAAAGCGGGTCGCCGTTGGTAAGGCGGCTCCACACGAACACCATTGCCGTGCAGGGCGCGGCGGCCAGCAAGATCAAGCCCGCGATGTAGCTGTCCAGTTGATCGGCCGGCAGGAACGGAGCGAACACTTGTCGGATGAACAGCCACCCCAGCAGGGCCATCGAGAATGGCTTGACGGCCCAATTCACGAACAGCGTGACGCCGATGCCGCGCCAATGCTCTTTGACCTGGTGCAGCGCCCCGAAGTCGATCTTGACCAGCATCGGGACGATCATTACCCAAATCAGCAGGCCCACCGGCAAATTGACCTGGGCCACTTCCATGCGGCCTATGGCCTGGAACACGTCAGGAAGGCCCTGGCCGAGCGCAACACCGGCGACGATGCACAGGGCCACCCACAGCGTCAGGTAACGCTCGAAGCCGCTCATCGGGGCCTGGCGCGGCTTCGCGGCGATGGCCTGTGCGCCGGCGCTCATGCTTCCTGCTCGGTCTTGCCGATGTTCGCCAGCTCGCGCTTGATGGCCGTCTGGTCAAGCATTTTGAGAGGCAGATTCACGAACAGGCGGACGCGGTTCATCATGTGCCGGAAGGTTTGTTCGAAGGCCCGGCGCTTCTCGGCGTCAGTGCCTTCGACGGCGGCCGGGTCTTCAAATCCCCAATGCGCCGAGATCGGCTGACCAGGCCACACCGGACACATTTCGCCGGCGGCGTTGTCGCAGACGGTGATGATGAAGTCCATCTTCGGTGCGTCGGGCGTGGCGTACTCGTCCCAGCTCTTGCTGCGCAGATTCTCGGTCGGGTAATTCACCGACTCCACCTTTTCGACGGCGAAGGGATTGACCTTGCCGGTTGGGTGACTGCCGGCGCTGTAGGCGCGGAAGCGCCCTTGCCCCATCGTGTTGATGAGAGCTTCGGCCATGATGCTGCGCGCCGAATTGCCGGTGCAGAGGATGAGGACGTTATAGATTCTTTCGGTCATGATGTTTCGCTTTCTGGTAGTGGCTGGGGAGCAATGGCGATGGATGAAAGATCGGTGGCCTCGTCGATGACGTGGCCGGCCGCTTTCCGTTCGGAATAGCGGTCTGTCAGTGCTTCACGGTGCGGCCGTACCAGCGCCGTGAAGCGCACCAGTTCTTCCATCACATCGGCTATTCGGTCGTAGTACGGCAGGGCTGCAGCTCACGACCTCCATGTTCTAAACATCAAAGTAGCGCGAAGGCGTCGTCCCGAATGCACTGCGAAATGCAGCAATGAAGCTGGAAGGCGACTCGTACCCAACGGCATGGGCGACGTTGGCAACGCTCTCTCCGTGCGCCAACTGTTCCAGCGCCATCATCATGCGCAACCTGATCCGCCATCCTCCAAAAGACATGCCGGTTTCTGCTGTGAATAGTCGTTCGAGTGTTTTGACGCTGCCTCCGAACTTGGGCGCAAGCACTGTCAGCGGCGTGCGATCCTCTGGATGCTCCTTGAGCCATTGCGCCAGGCGAACCGCGCGGCAGTCCTTGGGTTCAGGCAGATCAAGAGGCGCTTGTGGCAAAGCGTCGAGTTGTTCAAGTAGCACACGTGCCAATCGTCCGGCTCGTGAGTTCTGGCGATGGTCCCACGGCAGACTAGCGCAAGCCACTATCAGTTCCCGGACCAACGGGGATACGTTCACGACAGCGCAACCTTCCCATTGAGGTGATCCAGGCGCTCGCGATTCAATGTATAGAACAGTCACGTCGACAGAGCGCTTGGCCTCGAAAGCATGGGCCGTCCCCCCGCGGATCCAGATGGCGCGAGTGGGAGGCAAGATCCAGCGTTTGCTTGCAGTAATGACGTGCATCGCTCCTCTGGTCGAATACATAAGCTGATCGCGCTCGTGCGAGTGCATTTCAACCTGGCTTGCGGGCGGCCAGTGTTCGACCGTACCCACCATGAGTGCGGCAGCAGTGTCTGGTTCAAAGTCATTTTGGCGTGTTTGCGACATATTTTGTAGATATATCGTTATAAGGTAGTGTCTCCAACAGTATATTCTTGTCCTTATTGTGTCAATGAGGGAGATGCTCAGTGCAGCAAGAACCACCTTTTGTAGCCGTGCGGACAACGGCTGAAAATCACAAAAAACCAGGTATTTCGCAAGCCGGACTGGCAACCAAACTGGCCTTTTTCATTGCTGGATTCGGATTGGCTTGCTGGGCGCCGATGGTTCCCTATGCCAAAGCTCGGCTTGGAGCGAGTCATGCCGAGCTTGGCACCGTGCTGTTGTTCCTTGGTCTTGGCAGTGTTCTGGGTATGCCAGCCGCAGGTACGCTAGCTGGCCGGCTCGGCAGTAAAGCCATCATCGTTGCCGGAAGCGTTGGACTGCTCTTGGCCTTACCGATGATGGCCGGAGCTTCGACCGGCCTAGCGCTAGGAGCGGCGCTGTTCCTGTTCGGCTTGAGCCTGGGTGCAGTCGATGTCGCCGCCAATATTCACGGAACAGAAGTACAGACTCGGGCTGGCAGACCATTGATGTCGAGTTTCCACGGCCTTTACAGCGTGGGAGGGTTGGTGGGGGCTGCTGGAATGACCGCTGCCCTGTCGTTCGGCCTAGGCATTGTGGCCAGTGCGATGATAGCCAGTGCAATTATCGTGACATGTATCGCCGTTGCCATTTCGCGCCTTCTGGCGACGCGCGCCCCAGTGCAAAGCGAGGGTTCGTTTTTCGTAATGCCCCATGGCATTGTCGTACTGCTCGGTGTCATGGCGCTGCTCATCTTTCTTGTTGAAGGCGCGGTACTAGATTGGGGAGCGGTGCTGCTCAGCGAATATAGGGATGTTTCTATAGGAAATGCCGGTGCCGGTTATGTGGTTTTCGCATTAACTATGACTATTGCCCGCTTGGTAGGCGATCGTTTCGTCCTAGCGGTTGGAAATCGTGCGACGCTACTGATCGGGTCGGCACTTACGCTCGCAGGGATTGCTTTGGCCACGTGGGGATCAAGTTTTGCCCTGATATTGGTCGGGTTTGGAATTGCGGGCTTTGGCGCCGCAAATATCGTGCCCGTGCTGTTTAGTCTTGCAGGCACTCAAAAAATGATGCCCGCCGGCTATGCCATCGCCGCAACCAGCACACTAGGTTATCTCGGGGTGTTTCTTGGCCCTGCAGTCATTGGCTATGCAGCAGGACTTATCGGGCTTCCTGCAGCATTTGGGGCATTAGCAGCTCTGATGGTGATTGTTGCCGGCCTTTCGGGGATTGTCGTTCGCTACATACTTGGTCCTACAACACGGATAGAGCGGGCGTGAGCTATACCCTTATTGGTTTTTTCAAAGCGTGTGCGTTGTCGTTCTGCAATGAAAAATTGTGCTTAACAATTTATGGCATTTTTCATGGTGTTGCCAGTGCGTTGATGCTTAGTACGTTGATTAAAAAGAGTATTTATTTGCTATTGATAATTGAGTGGGAGTGACGGGCACTGGCTGGCAATGTCTAGCAACGGCAGGCATTTCGGCTGAGGGTAAAAGAACTTTCCGCTAAGCGATAGACTGTATGTAAACACAGTATTGCAAGGACGCGGAACATGCCTCATGTGGCGGCCAGGACGGCCAGCCGGGATCGGGATACTGGTCGTTACCAGAGCCACCGACCCGAGCAAACCCTTCTCTATCAGATCGTTGACGAGTATTACCCGGCATTCGCTGCGCTTATGGCAGAGCAGGGAAAGGAATTGCCGGGCTATGTGCAACGGGAATTTGAAGAATTTCTCCAATGCGGGCGGCTGGAGCATGGCTTTCTACGGGTTCGCTGCGAGTCTTGCCACGCCGAGCACCTGGTCGCTTTCAGCTGTAAGCGTCGCGGTTTCTGCCCGAGCTGTGGGGCGCGGCGGATGGCCGAAAGTGCCGCCTTGCTGGTTGATGAAGTACTGCCTGAACAACCCATGCGTCAGTGGGTGTTGAGCTTCCCGTTTCAGCTGCGTTTCCTGTTTGCCAGCCGGCCCGAGATCATGGGGTGGGTGCTGGGCATCGTTTACCGCGTCATTGCCACGCACCTGGTCAAGAAAGCGGGCCATACCCACCAAGTGGCCAAGACGGGCGCGGTCACCCTGATCCAGCGTTTTGGATCGGCGCTCAATCTGAATGTTCACTTCCACATGCTGTTTCTCGACGGTGTGTATGTCGAGCAATCCCACGGCTCAGCGCGTTTCCGCTGGGTCAAGGCGCCGACCAGCCCAGAGCTCACCCAGCTGACGCACACCATCGCCCACCGGGTGGGTCGCTATCTGGAACGGCAAGGCCTGCTGGAACGGGATGTCGAAAACAGCTATCTGGCCTCGGATGCGGTGGATGACGACCCGATGACACCCCTGCTGGGGCACTCGATCACTTACCGTATCGCTGTCGGTTCACAGGCGGGGCGAAAGGTGTTCACTTTGCAAACTCTGCCGACCAGTGGTGATCCGTTCGGTGACGGGATTGGCAAGGTAGCCGGGTCCAGCCTGCACGCCGGCGTGGCGGCCAGGGCCGATGAACGCAAGAAGCTCGAACGGCTGTGCCGGTACATCAGCCGCCCGGCGGTATCCGAGAAGCGGCTGTCGTTAACACGAGGCGGCAACGTGCGCTACCAGCTCAAGACGCCGTACCGGGACGGCACCACGCACGTCATTTTCGAACCATTGGATTTCATTGCAAGGCTGGCCGCCCTGGTACCGAAGCCCAGAGTCAACCTAACCCGCTTCCACGGGGTGTTCGCACCCAACAGTCGGCACCGGGCGTTGGTCACGCCGGCAAAACGGGGCAGGGGCAACAAGGTCAGGGTGGCTGATGAACCGGCAACACCAGCACAACGGCGAGCGTCGATGACATGGGCGCAACGGCTCAAGCGTGTTTTCAATATCGACATCGAGACCTGCAGCGGCTGCGGCGGCGCCATGAAAGTCATCGCCTGCATTGAAGACCCTATAGTGATCAAGCAGATCCTTGATCACCTGAAGCACAAAGCCGAAACCAGCGGGACCAGGGCGTTACCCGAAAGCCGGGCGCCACCGGCTGAGCTGCTCCTGGGTCTGTTTGACTGACGAGCCTGAAGGCCAACGATACCAATCAAAATGCTGCGTTCACAGCGCCGCGGCAGGGATCCGCCGTGCTGGTTGTCGGAAAAGGAGCCGCTAGTGGGAAAGAGGAGGGTAAATTTTCAGCGTTGCTGGCTCCCCGTCAGCCGGATTGGGTTGCATCGCAGGGGTGTCGAAAGAGTCAACTGCGGTCCAAAGCTGTTGGACTTGGGTGAAAAGGGCGTTTATTCTTCCTATACGTGCCGCGTTCCAGGCGGCGACTATGAGGGCTATGTCGATGCCCATGTGCGCCGGCTGGAGGCGCTACGCCGGGCCGGTATCGTCGAGCGGATCGACGCCGACCAATGGCGCATCCCCGATGATCTGGTCAGCCGTGCCGCCGCCCATGACGCCGGCCGAGACAGTCAGGCCAGCGTTCGCGTCCTTTCCCCGGTCGATCTGAACAAACAGATCGGATCGGACGGCGCGACCTGGCTGGACCGGCGGCTGATCCACGGCGAGACGGCCGACCTTGCGCCAACCGGCTTCGGGCAACAAGTCCGCGAAGCCATGGACCAGCGCCGCGAGCACCATATCGAACAGGGCGACGCCACCCGCAGCCGGGACAGCCGCGTCTTCTACCGGCGCAACCTTCTCGCCATCCTGCGGGAGCGCGAGGTAGCCGGCGTCGGATCGGATATGGCTTTGAGTAAGGGCCTGCCGTTCCGCGCCGCCACGGACGGCGAGAGCGTCAGCGGCAAGTTTACCGGAACCGTGCATCTATCGAGCGGCAAGTTCGCCGTGGTCGAGAAATCCCATGAGTTCACCCTTGTCCCGTGGCGGCCGATCATCGACCGCCAACTCGGCCGCGAGGTTATGGGCATCGTGCAGGGCGGGTCGGTGTCGTGGCAGTTAGGGCGGCAGAGGGGGCTGGAACGCTGAGTGCGCCCATGCCGCATTGCGAAGCAAAAGATAATCGGATAAAATGTAGCAATTCATATTCGTAAGCGTGGAGTAATCAGATGGGAAATTCCAAGTCAGCAGACAAGTAAGCCGCAACAACCAGTATTGTTGTTGCGGCGCTCTGTAAGGCTAGTCTCATCTGATTGCTGACGAGCAGACGTCGCCCGGTATTCCTTAATCGAGGGTTGATTCGTCATGACCACCACACGCCCCGCGTGGGCCTATACGCTGCCGGCAGCACTGCTGCTGATGGCTCCTTTCGACATCCTCGCTTCACTGGCGATGGATATTTATCTCCCTGTCGTTCCAGCGATGCCCGGCATCCTGAACACGACGCCCGCTATGATCCAACTCACGTTGAGCCTCTATATGGTGATGCTCGGCGTGGGCCAGGTGATTTTTGGTCCGCTCTCAGACAGAATCGGGCGACGGCCAATTCTACTTGCGGGCGCAACGGCTTTCGTCATTGCGTCTCTGGGAGCAGCTTGGTCTTCAACTGCACCGGCCTTTGTCGCTTTCCGTCTACTTCAAGCAGTGGGCGCGTCGGCCATGCTGGTGGCGACGTTCGCGACGGTTCGCGACGTTTATGCCAACCGTCCTGAGGGTGTCGTCATCTACGGCCTTTTCAGTTCGATGCTGGCGTTCGTGCCTGCGCTCGGCCCTATCGCCGGAGTATTGATCGGCGAGTTCTTGGGATGGCAGGCGATATTCATTACTTTGGCTATACTGGCGATGCTCGCACTCCTAAATGCGGGTTTCAGGTGGCACGAAACCCGCCCTCTGGATCAAGTCAAGACGCGCCGATCTGTCTTGCCGATCTTCGCGAGTCCGGCTTTTTGGGTTTACACTGTCGGCTTTAGCGCCGGTATGGGCACCTACTTCGTCTTCTTCTCGACGGCTCCCCGTGTGCTCATAGGCCAAGCGGAATATTCCGAGATCGGATTCAGCTTTGCCTTCGCCACTGTCGCGCTTGTAATGATCGTGACAACCCGTTTCGCGAAGTCCTTTGTCGCCAGATGGGGCATCGCAGGATGCGTGGCGCGTGGGATGGCGTTGCTTGTTTGCGGAGCGGTCCTGTTGGGGATCGGCGAACTTTACGGCTCGCCGTCATTCCTCACCTTCATCCTACCGATGTGGGTTGTCGCGGTCGGTATTGTCTTCACGGTGTCCGTTACCGCGAACGGCGCTTTGGCAGAGTTCGACGACATCGCGGGATCAGCGGTCGCGTTCTACTTCTGCGTTCAAAGCCTGATAGTCAGCATTGTCGGGACATTGGCGGTGGCACTTTTAAACGGTGACACAGCGTGGCCCGTGATCTGTTACGCCACGGCGATGGCGGTACTGGTTTCGTTGGGGCTGGTGCTCCTTCGGCTCCGTGGGGCTGCCACCGAGAAGTCGCCAGTCGTCTAACCGACGACTGGTAGCAGGCCCGCTCCGATGCGGCGCACTAACCATCGAAACCTCGTGAATGTCGGTATCCTGTCTGGCAGGATACCGCTCATTTCCCTTGTTCAGTTCATCGCCGTCGCCGAGCATCTGAATTTTCGGCATGCGGCCAAGGCACTTGGTATCAGCCAGTCGAGCGTCAGCGCGCGTGTGAAAGCGCTGGAGGATAACCTTGGTGTCCTGCTATTTGAGCGCCATGCGCGGGGCGTTCGGCTAACAGACGCAGGCAGGCACTTCATGGAGCGTGTCACGGCGGGTGTCGATCAACTCGATCACGCAGTGAAGACCGCGGAGTGACGGGCACTGGCTGGCAATGTCTAGCAACGGCAGGCATTTCGGCTGAGGGTAAAAGAACTTTCCGCTAAGCGATAGACTGTATGTAAACACAGTATTGCAAGGACGCGGAACATGCCTCATGTGGCGGCCAGGACGGCCAGCCGGGATCGGGATACTGGTCGTTACCAGAGCCACCGACCCGAGCAAACCCTTCTCTATCAGATCGTTGACGAGTATTACCCGGCATTCGCTGCGCTTATGGCAGAGCAGGGAAAGGAATTGCCGGGCTATGTGCAACGGGAATTTGAAGAATTTCTCCAATGCGGGCGGCTGGAGCATGGCTTTCTACGGGTTCGCTGCGAGTCTTGCCACGCCGAGCACCTGGTCGCTTTCAGCTGTAAGCGTCGCGGTTTCTGCCCGAGCTGTGGGGCGCGGCGGATGGCCGAAAGTGCCGCCTTGCTGGTTGATGAAGTACTGCCTGAACAACCCATGCGTCAGTGGGTGTTGAGCTTCCCGTTTCAGCTGCGTTTCCTGTTTGGGGTCGTTTGCGGGAAGGGGCGGAATCCTACGCTAAGGCTTTGGCCAGCGATATTCTCCGGTGAGATTGATGTGTTCCCAGGGGATAGGAGAAGTCGCTTGATATCTAGTATGACGTCTGTCGCACCTGCTTGATCGCGGCCGCGATAGCTAGATCGCGTTGCTCCTCTTCTCCATCCGCGTTCCAAGCTGCGGAAAGGCACCCATAAGCGTACGCCTGGTCGAGCAGGCGACGCGGATCGACGTCCAGCGCACGAGAGAATGCGTCCGCCATCTGTGCAATGCGTCTAGGATCGAGACAAAGGTCGTCTCTGTCAGCCGGATCGTAGAACATATTGGCGGCGCCAAAGCCCACTTCACCGACCAGACCGACGGGATCTATCACCAGCCAGCCGCGACTGGAGAACATGATGTTTTCATGATGCAGATCGCCATGTAGCCCACGCAGTTCCGAGGCATTGCTCATCATTTGATCGGCTATAATCGCCGCGTGGACGTAGTCAGTTTGACAACCTGCGTTTTGATCATCGCGCGCCCGCTGAAACAAAGCTGCAAAGCGATCCCGGATCGGGAGAAGGGCAGAAGGCAGGGGTTCCTCAGATGCGGCATACAGCTTCGCCATTAGTTCCGCTGCAATTTCGGTCGCCTGGTAGTCGCCGTGCTCGGCAACGATGTGAGAGAGCATTCGCTCCCCGGCATATTCGAGCAACATCAGATTGTTCTCACGACCGAGCAACCGGACTGCTCCCCTCCCATTGCGCCATACCAGATAGTCGGCCCCGCGCAGTTCATCAGCAATGTCTTCTATAGGTTTCAATCCCTTGACGATTGCAGGAGTCCCGTCTGGCAATGAAACTTTCCAAACGAGGCTGGAAAAGGTGTCCGCAATGAGAACAGGTTGCGAAACGTGCCAATGAGCAGGAAAAACAGGCGGCATGAACATCAACCCCAAGTCAGAGGGTCCAATCGCAGATAGAAGGCAAGGCGTTCGCGGTCGGGGGCTTCGATCCCCAATACATTGAATAGGACAGCGAAGGCGCGCTCTGCTTCATCTGGCGCTGCCCAGTTCTCTTCGGCGTTAGCAATCATGAGTGCCAAATCGGCATAGCGATCTGCTGTTCCGAGCCGCCCAAGGTCGATCAGACCCGTGCATTGAAGAGTTTTAGGGTCCACCATGAAGTTCGGCATGCAGGGATCACCATGGCAAACAACCATATCGGTGCGCTCTTGGTCGAGCCGCACCGGTAGCTCTCGTTCGACACGAGCCAAAAGATCGAGCTGCGGCGTACTCTTGTCCTCGTCCGGTAAGAAGTCGGGATTGACGGCATTGCGGGACACCACATCAACGGCGCGTCCGAACATTCGCGACAGCCTGCGCTCAAACGGACATTGATCAACCGATAGGCTGTGAACAGCGCCAAGTTGCTGCCCCATTGACGGCCACGCTTTGAGCAAATCCGCTCCAGACAGATCAGCCGCCGGTACTCCCGGAATTGCCGTTATCACCAAGCATGCACCCTCCTGTTCCTCCTGCCAGTTGATCACCTCGGGGCAAGCCACACCTCGACCTTTGAGCCAAATGAGGCGGTCACGCTCTCCAGCGAGCTCACCGCGGCGGGAAGCAGGTGCGATTTTCGCGAAGGCATGCCCGTCACCACGTCGAAAAACAAAATCACCAGATTCTCCGCCTCTGACAGGCAACCAGTCAGAATGCGATTCACCAAAAAAAATATTAGTTCGATTCAATGGAGGTTCCTTCAGTTTTCTGATGAAGCGCGAATATAGAGAAATATCCCGAATGTGCAGTTAACGAATTCTTGCGGTTTCTTTCAGCGCCGCCAATACCGCCAGCCCGTCGCGCAAGGGGCGCGGCTCGTGTGTGCGGATGAAGTCAGCTCCACCTGCGGCGGCGGCAAGCTCTGCAGCGAGTGTCGCGGCCCCGACATCCCCCGGACCACGGCCTGTGAGCGCGCGCAGAAAGGATTTGCGCGAAACAGACAGAAGCACCGGCAAATCGAAGCGCAGCCGCAATTCATCGAACCGCGCCAGCACCGAGAGCGAGGTTTCGGGAGCAGCCCCCAGAAAAAACCCCATGCCGGGATCAAGGACAAGGCGGTTGCGTTTGATACCGGCACCCGTCAGCGCCGCGATGCGCGCGTCAAAGAACGCCGCAATGTGATCCATGATGTCGCCAGCGGGTGCCTCGCGCCGATCTGCCTGCCCGTCTTGCACCGAATGCATAACGACGAGTTTGGCAGATGATTTCGCCAATTGCGGATAGAACGCAGCGTCTGGAAAACCGCGAATATCATTGAGATAGGCCACACCACGCGACAAGGCATAGGCTTGCGTCGCGGGTTGATAACTGTCGAGCGAGACGGGAATGCCATCTGCCTTGAGCGCGTCCAGCACCGGCGCGATACGCGCGATTTCTGTGTCGGACGAAACAGGCGCGGCGTCGGGATTGCTGGATGCCGGACCGAGGTCGATCACATCTGCCCCCTCGGCCATCAGCTTACGCGCCTGCGCAATGGCTGCGTCTGGCGCCAGATACCGGCCTCCATCGGAGAAACTGTCCGAGGTTATGTTGACGATGCCGAAAATGATGAGCGATTTATTCATGGGGGCTTCTATAATAATAATAATCGAGCATGAGTATCATACGGATGCTCGGGTCGAAAGGGAATCCCCAGGCGAGTAACCTGTTTGCGGTGATCCATTAGCTGCAGGAGCAGAAGAGCATACATCTGGAAGCAAAGCCAGGAAAGCGGCCTATGGAGCTGTGCGGCAGCGCTCAGTAGGCAATTTTTCAAAATATTGTTAAGCCTTTTCTGGGCATGGTATTTTTCATGGTATTACCAATTAGCAGGAAAATAAGCCATTGAATATAAAAGATAAAAATGTCTTGTTTACAATAGAGTGGGAATAAACCAGTTTAGCTGAATGACAAAAGCCCCTGCAGTGCAGGGGCTTTTTGTTTTGGAGGTGTTCATGATTTTACCGTGTTCATGAATCGTGAACGTTTTCTGGGTGTGAACGTTTAAGCGTGCTCCTATGCCAGCTTAAGCAGTATCACGCCCAGAAAGATGGCGGCTACGCCGGAACATTCCACACGGTTGAGCCGTTGCCTGAATAGCACCAGGGCAGTAGAGGAGGTAAGTAGTATGCCAATGCCGCCCCACAGGGCATAGGCTACGGACAGGTCTATGCCCTTAACTGCCTGCGACAGAGACGTGAACGAGGCCAAAATACTGATGATGCCCAAAGTACCGATCATTCGTTTGCGAAAACCATCAGAATATTTGATGAGTATATTGGCCGCCACTTCCAGCACAATGGCCAGCAGCATAAAGACATAATGAATAAGTTCGGCGTTTTGCATGGTTTAATCCCCCGCAACATTTTTTGTGGAGGCCCCTACAGTTGTTAATACCACGCCAGTGACCAGCACGGTAAGTCCAAGCAGTTTGGTCCAGCTGAGGCTTTCATTGAAAAACTGAAAGCCGATAAAGGTGATGCTGATCAGGCCTGCTGCCTCCCAGGTGGCGTAGGCTTTGGCCAGTGGTATTTGCTTAACAGCCAGCGCCAGAAAGTAGAAAGACAGCCCAATCATGGCGTACATAAACAGCAATGCCGGCACGGAAGTGCTGTCAGAGACTATTTTCATGGTAACTACTCCCACTACTTCAGCAGCGATGGCAGCCATCAAAAAGATCCATGGTCCTGTCATTGTCATGATTTTCTTTGCTCCTTTAAGCACCGTTATAACGCCATTGTTACCGTAATCAATACGGAACCAAAGTTTGACTCTATCTGTTTTATTGATAGATTGGCGGTATGCAATGGAATCTTGAACAATTAAGGCAGTTTGTTGCCACCGCTGAGCACGGTTCAATCAGTGCCGCAGCCCGTCATTTGGGCAAGGCACAATCGGCGGTCAGCACAGCGCTCGGATTGCTGGAAGCCGACCTGGGCGTGGTGCTGTTTGATCGCAGCAAGCACCGCGCTACTCTGACTGATGCCGGCCAAATCATGCTGCTGGAGGCGCGGGAGCTGTTGCGGCAGGCACAGGCTCTGAACCAGCGCGCGCTTGCTCTTGCCACTCGTAACGACGGCAAGCTGGCGCTGGCATTGGATGAAGTCTTACCGCGTACGGCCATCAGGACGCTGGCACGGGATATTGCCTGTCACTTTCCTGAACTTGAGCTTACCCTGCTGAATGGCACGGCGACCGAAGTAGCTGACTATGTGGATCAGGAGCGTGCCGATCTGGGCTTTCACTTTAACCGGGAGCCACTGCGGGAGCGCTTTGACGAACGACATATAGGGGCGCTGAACCAGGGGTTATTTGTGTCTGAGGGACATGATCTGTTGCAGAAAAAGCAGGTCAGTCGCACCGATCTGGCCCGTTATCGGCAGCTGGTCATGCATTCCGAAGATATTGAAGAAAATGTATACAGCCCGCGTGTATGGCGCGTGGATAACTTTCATACCATTGCCGAAATGGTGGCGGACGGGCTTGGCTGGGCGGTGTTGCCGGCGCACATTGCTGCTTATGGCAGCCATAATACGCCCTTGTGTCAGGTTTATTGTCCGTTTTTGGACTTGCCGCAGTTGTCTGTGCGCATGCTGTGGTGTCAGGGCAGCAGCCCGGGTGTCACGGCACACTGGGTGGAGAAACGGTTTATGGCGCTGCTGCAGCAATAAATGTATGTCGCGGAGTTACCGCGACATACGGCGTTACTCAATAAGACTGACTGTGCACCCCTTTTACTGCCCGGCCGGATGGATCTGCCATGTTTTTCCATTGCTCGTCCCACTCCAGCGCGGTAGGCGTGGAGCAGGCCACAGAAGGGCCACAGGGCACGCAGCGGGCGGCAGAGTCTTGCGGAAAGTGGCCTTCAAAAATGGCGCGGTAGTAATAGGCCTCTTTGGACGTGGGGGTGTTGATCGCAAAGCGGAATGCTGCCGTGGCCATCATCTGATCCGTCACCTGTTCTTCTACCAGTGCCTTCAGGCTGTCGATCCAGGAGTAGCCCACGCCGTCGGAAAATTGCTCCTTCTGTCGCCAGGCCACTTCATGAGGCAGCATGTCTTCAAAGGCTTCACGCAGAATGTGCTTTTCCATTTTACCGTTAACGCACATTTTGTCGGCGGGGTTGAGACGCATGGCCACGTCCATAAATTCCTTGTCGAGAAAGGGCACCCGGGCTTCCACGCCCCAGGCCGCCATCGACTTGTTGGCCCGCAGGCAGTCAAACTGGTGCAGGGCTTTTAGCTTGCGCACCGTTTCTTCGTGAAAGGCCTGAGCATCGGGGGCTTTGTGAAAATAGAGGTAGCCGCCAAAAATCTCGTCGGAGCCTTCGCCGGAGAGCACCATTTTAATGCCCATGGCCTTGATGCGCCGGGCCATTAAATACATGGGCGTGGAGGCGCGAATGGTGGTGACATCATAGGTTTCCAGGTGGTAAATCACTTCGCGCAGGGCGTCCAGACCTTCCTGCACTGTATAGTGCAGCTCGTGATGCACTGTGCCCAGCTGGTCGGCCACCTTGCGGGCGGCAATCAAATCCGGTGCGCCTTCCAGGCCAATGGCAAAGGAGTGCAGCCGGGGCCACCAGGCGTCGCTGTTGCCGCCGTCTTCAATGCGTTTGTCGGCATAGAGCTTGGCAATGGCCGAGATAATGGAAGAGTCGAGCCCGCCCGAGAGCAGCACGCCATAGGGCACGTCGCACATCAGCTGGCGCTTCACCGCTGCCATCAGTGCCTCGCGCAGCCCGGGCACGCTGGAGGTATTGTCCTTCACCGCGTCATAGTTTTCCCAGTCGCGCCGGTAATAACAGCGAAGCTGGCCTTCCTGGCTGTAGAGCAGGTGGCCCGGGGGAAATTCATTGATGGTTTTGCAGATGGGAGTAAGGGCTTTCATCTCGGACGCCACATAGAAGTTGCCGTCTTCATCATGGCCGGTGTAGAGGGGAATAATGCCCATATGATCCCGGCCAATCAGGTAGGCGTCATTTTCTTCGTCGTAGAGCACAAAGGCAAAAATACCATTGAGATCGTCGAGAAACTCGGGTCCTTTTTGCTGATACAGCCCAAGGATCACTTCACAGTCGGAGTGGGTTTGCGCTTTGTAGCCGCAGGTGAGCCCGGCTTCCAGCTCCTTGTGATTGTAGATTTCGCCGTTTACCGCCAGCGCCTGAGTGCCGGTGGCGTTCAGCAGCGGCTGGGCGCCGCTGTCCAGGCCCACAATGGCCAGGCGCTCGTGCACCAGAATGGCCTTGTCGTTGCTGTAAATGCCCGACCAGTCGGGGCCGCGGTGGCGCAGCAGGCGAGAGAGCTCCAGCGCGCGGGAGCGCAGGGCGGCGGGGTCAGACTTGAGTTCCAGAATACCGAAGATAGCGCACATGGTGTTGTCCTTAACCAGAAAAAGCGACTGCTTTGAGATTGGCAAAGGATGGGAAAACTGGAAAGTAAAACTTACAAAAAACCAGCAAAAATCCTTTGCTGGTTTTGAATCGTTAAAAATTCACCCCAATTTTTAGCGGCTGAATAATACACGCTTAAAGAAGACTAGAGTCTCAGCGCCGGTGCTATGGGGTCGTCTACTCGAAACCAGCCGGCAATGCTCAGCCGGGAGCGATGAGCCGGTAATACCTCGTGCGGAAAGCGCTCCGACAAAAAGCACACCAGGGTGCCGCCATTGGGAGTAACCCTGTGCAGCGGTGTTTTGCTGTTGTCTCCATAGACCAGCAGCTCGCCGCCATTTGCCGGCTGCCAGTCGTTGTTCAGGTAGAGCACTGTGGTCAGGCGGCGGTTGCTGCGACCCTTGAAGGCATCCAGGTGTTTTTTATAAAAGTCGCCTTTGTCATAGCGGGCGTAATGGCATTCATAGTCTTTTAATCCCATAAACAGGTGCCGGTTTACGCCCTGTTGCAAATCCGCCATTAGGGCCAGATAGGCCTGCTGAGGGGCAGTGGTGCCGTCCAGCCAGCGGGTTTTGTCGGTGCGAATACGCTCATTGTTGTGATTGGCCTGCTCGCGGCCAATGCCCGCCGGTGTTATCTGCCAGTCGGGCAACCGGTTAAAGTCATCACGCAGCGCCGCCACCTGGCCGGCATCGAGAAAGTCAGGAAAAATACCAATGCCGGGGCCGGCAATGGCGTCGATAATATCGTCGAGAACCCATTTAATGTGAACTGCGCTGGTCAATGGCAAACCCTCCTGTGGAGCGCTTTTTTACACCTTCAACAACGCCGGGAACAGCGAGAAATATTTCCCGTCAGAAAGAGTGGAACAGCAGATAGTGCCAAATGCGGCACCAATACGCAAAAACCCCGCACATTGCTGCGCGGGGTTTTTAAATGCTGGCGGTGAGGGAGAGATTCGAACTCTCGATACGTTGCCGTATACACACTTTCCAGGCGTGCTCCTTCAGCCACTCGGACACCTCACCAAATTTTTGTGTTCCCTTGGGAACGGGGCGTAATGTACTGGCTGAGGCGGGCAGGTTCAAGCCTTTTTATGCATTTGCTGCCCGATTGCCTTTTTACTGTGCAGTGTGGCGGCTTAATGCACAGCTGCCGGCATTTTCTGTGGTTCATCCTGCATCAGGTAGCCCAGTTCACCCAGCTCCTGAGTCAGCTGATGGGTGGCCATCATGGTTTGCTGCATAATCCACTGAAACTGATGCTGCTCTATCCCTGCCTGAGTATGCAGGTAGTTGGCCACAATCAGCCGGGGCAGATTGTCATCTACAATATCCACAAAGATTTTAAGGCTCGGGTAATTCATGTTCAGCCTTCCCAGATCCGCCATCAGCATCAGCAGGGCGGTGGGACGAATTTCCACTTCGGTGGTAACAATGGCGTCTTCGTGCTCTACAAACAGCCGGCTTTCCAGAATGCCGTCCAGTTCTTGCAGTTCAGCAAGGTGAATGCCATGACAGTTTTCGCAAATATAATGATCTATGTGGCCGGCCACCAGCCAGCGCATGGCAATTTCTGCTGTTAACACGTGTTATCCCGATAAAAGAAAGCTGAAGGGGCAGCATTGTAAACCAAAGCAAGGATGCTGCAAAACCGGCATTACCTATCTGCATCGGTTGCTTTTTATGCGAAAAAAAGGAAAGCTGTTCCACAACGGCCGTCATGGCAGGGATGCAACAAAAAAGGGTAAGTAAATGAAGATATTACTGGCAGCAGTTGATCTGCAGGAAGGCGCTGAAAGGGTAGTCGAACGGGCCGGCATGCTGGCTGCACAGTTAAATGCCCGTTTGCATCTGGTGCATGTGATTAATGAGGCCATGGTGCTGTATGAGCCTATGGTGGAAATTTCCGTGCGCCGGCGGCTGCAGCAGGGCGCAAACCAGGCACTTGATCAGCTGATCCACCAATTACCGGCGGCACAGGCGGCGGTCACGGAGCGTCATGTTATGCTGGGCAAGCCGCCTCAGGCACTGGCGCGCAAGGCGGCTGAGCTTAACGCCGATCTGGTGATTGCCGGCCGCCAGCACGACGAGCCGGTACAAGAGCTGTTTTTGGGGACCACGGTAGAGCGGCTGTTACGTCGCTGCACCATGCCAGTGCTGGTCGTGTGCAATACCAGCCGCATTCAGCCCTATCACCATCTGGTGGCAGCTACCGATTTCTCCCGCAGCTCTCACCATGCGTTGCGTTCCGGGCTGATGCTGGCACCCAAAGCCAATGCCACTTTGGTGCATGTATTTGAGCCCCCCATGCTGCTAAGGTTGTTACAGCAGGACAACATGCACCCCGACAGCATGATGGCCCACCAGCGCAGCCGCATCGAGCAGGAAGTGCAGGAAGAAATGTCCCATTTTATTGCCACGGATGATCATCACCGCATCAGCACCCGCATTATGTCGGGTGAGGTAAAGAAAACCATTTTGTCGGTCGTAGAAGAAACCCATGCTCAGCTGCTGGTGCTGGGCTATCATGGTCGTCAGGGTATCAGCCGCTTGCTGGTAGGTAACCTGGCCATGAGCTTTTTAAGTGCGCCGCCCTGCGATGTACTGGTGGCTCGTTAATCTGGTTAATTTCTGCCCAAGCCTTTGAACTTTCCCTCGGCCGCCGGTATCCTTGGCGGCCTTCGGCATTCTGCCTGTTTCTCTTCAATTGATAGTGAGTCTGTTTCTTTGATTTCCACCAACAACATCACCATGCAGTTTGGCGCCAAGCCGCTGTTTGAAAATATTTCCGTTAAATTCGGCGACGGCAACCGTTATGGCCTTATCGGTGCCAATGGTTGCGGCAAGTCTACCTTTATGAAAATTCTGGGCGGTGATCTCGAGCCCAGTGCCGGTAACGTCAGCCTGGATGTCAATGAGCGCATCGGCAAACTGCGTCAGGATCAGTTCGCCTATGAAAATAACCGGGTGCTGGATGTGGTGATGATGGGTCATGTAGAGCTGTGGGCGGCCATGCATGAGCGCGACAGCATCTACGCCAATCTGGAAGCCACCGACGAAGACTATATGCGTGCCGCCGAGCTGGAAGGGCTGGTGGCGGAATATGACGGCTACACCGCCGAAGCCCGAGCCGGAGAACTGCTGCTGGGCGTGGGCATTCCGCTGGAGCAGCATAACGGCCCCATGAGTGAAGTAGCGCCTGGCTGGAAACTGCGGGTGCTGCTGGCGCAGGCGCTGTTTTCCGATCCTGATGTGCTGCTGCTTGATGAGCCCACCAACAACCTGGACATAGACACCATTCGCTGGCTGGAAGGTGCGCTGAACGAGCGCAACAGCACCATGATCATTATTTCTCACGACCGCCACTTTCTGAACAGTGTGTGTACCCATATGGCGGATCTGGATTATGGTGAACTCAGAGTTTATCCGGGCAACTACGACGATTACATGTTTGCTGCCACTCAGGCCCGGGAACGCCTGCTGGCCGATAACGCCAAGAAAAAGGCCCAGATTGCCGAGCTGCAGAGCTTTGTCTCCCGCTTCAGCGCCAACGCCTCCAAGGCCCGCCAGGCGACTTCCCGCGCCAAGCAAATCGACAAGATCAAGCTGGAAGAGGTAAAAGCTTCCAGCCGCCAAAACCCCTTTATTCGCTTTGAGCAGGACAAGAAGCTCTATCGCAACATTCTGGAAGTGGAAGGCCTCATCAAAGGCTATGGCGAAGCGCCGCTGTTCAGCAATCTGAATATGATGATTGAAGTGGGAGAGCGGGTTGCCATCCTGGGTACCAACGGCATTGGTAAAACCACCCTAGTGAAAACCCTGGTCGGCGAGCTGACTCCCGACAGCGGCACCATTAAATGGTCAGAAAACGCCAGCATTGGCTATTATGCGCAGGATCATGCTGCCGACTTCGACACTCAGATGACAGTGTTTGAATGGATGAGCCAGTGGCAGCAGGAAGGAGACGACGAACAGACAGTGCGCTCTGTGCTGGGCCGGCTGCTTTTCAGCCAGGACGATATCAAAAAGAAAGTGGGCGTGCTGTCGGGTGGTGAGCAGGGCCGCATGTTGTTTGGCAAGCTGATGATGCAAAAGCCTAATATTCTGGTGATGGACGAGCCCACCAACCACCTGGATATGGAGTCTATCGAGTCATTGAACATGGCGCTGGAAATGTATCAGGGCACGCTGATCTTTGTGTCTCACGACCGGGAGTTTGTGTCGTCGCTGGCCACCCGCATTCTGGAGCTGAGCGAGAACGGTATTCGTGACTTCAGCGGCAGCTACGATGATTATCTGCGCGAGCAGGGCGTAGTGTAATCAAATAAAAACGCCGGGCATTGCCCGGCGTTGTTGTATTCAGGGGTTATCAGCGCAGGATCAGCATGGGTTTGTGCGATTCCTGCAGCATCAGGTTGGTGATGCTGCCCAGCAGCCACAGGCGAATACGGGAGTGGCCGTAAGCACCCATCACCATCATGTCCATGTTCTGCCTGTCCTGATAGGCCAGCAGATTTTTCTTTACCTCTCCCTGCAGCAGCGCTGCCGTGGCCTGATGGCCGTTATCTTCCAGCAGCTGACGGGCGGCTTCAAGCTGAGCCTGTTTTTCCTCGTTGGGGCCAGCCACCATGACCACATGGCATTCCAGACCCTTAAACAGGGGAGACCTGGCAATATATTCCACGCATTTGCGTGTTGTTTCGCTGCCGTCAAAGGCGATCATGACCCGCTCGGGGGCCTTGAATTCACCGTCGGTCAGCAGCAGCGGCTTGTCGGTGGTGCGAATAACATGCTCAACATGGCCGCCCAGACGGCCGGGGCTGTCATCTTCGTTATTGCCGCGCCGGCCCAGCACCACCAGATCGGCGTAATCATCGTATTGCTCCAGCACCTCGGTCAGGCGACCCTCGCGGGAAATGGTACGCGGAGCGGGATAGCCTGCCTGCTGAACGTGCTGGCTGGCCTGCTCCAGAATAACCTGGCTCTGGGCCTTGGCGAGTTCGGCACGTTTTTTGTCGAGATCAGCCAGTTCTGCGTGAATTTTATCCTGAGCACTCAGGCTGGCAGCAGCGCTCATGTTGTAGAGCAGGGTAGGCTCTGGTTTGTGCATAACGTTCAGCAGTACCAGAGAGGCAGAAAGTTGCTGGGCAGCCCAGGCCGCATATTCGCTGACACAGGCGGTGTGTTTGGAACCGTCGATACCGGCCAGTACATTGGTGCTCATCTTTTTCATCCTGATATAGAAAGGTGATTGACACAATATGAATGTAGGGGGCTTGTTGGGCGCACTGTATCACAGTTTGCCGCAGGTTAAAGATGGCTTGGCCAAGACCGTCACTTTTATTGATTCAGAACAAAATGACCTTAAGTTCACATTGCTTAGATGAAAATAAGATGTAAAAAATCGTAATAAATTTGATCCTGATCATGTCTAACTAGCTAGCCGACAGGTTTTCTTTCGGTCGCGTTGTGTTAACACTGCACCGCTGAAGCTGGAGTTCACTTAAAGGTTTTGGCGCTTTACCAGGAGAATTACCATGAAAACCGTCATGTCCTTGCTGTTTGCTGCTGTATTTACCATTGGCATGGTGCCGATTTCTGCCACCGCCGCCAGCGGAACTGCGCCTGCGTTTGAAGTCCCCCTTAAAATGGGTGATGGTGCAGACAATCGTCAATGTAAAATGCTGGAAAGGCAGGGTAAAAAACTGCCGGGTTATTGCCGTCTCTGAAAGCCGCAAGTCGTAATGCGGTAAAAAAAGGAGCCTTATGGCTCCTTTTTCTTGTGTGCGCTGCGGCGTTCAGCGCAAGATCAGCAGGGGGGCTTGTGCATCCTGAATCATGGCGGTGGTGGTACTGCCCACCAGCCACTGGCGAATGCGGGAGTGACCGTAGGCACCCATGATCATCAAATCAATGCTGTGTGCCTGCTGATAGCCCACCAGCGCCTTGTCGGCTTCACCGGGCACAATGGCAGTGACTGCACTGATGCCCGCCTGCTCCAGTAACTGCCGGGCCCAGTCCAGTTGTGCGCGGTTGTCATCGGTATCGGCACCGGCCAGCACCAGATGCAGCTCCATCCCCTTGAACAGCGGGCTTGCAGCCAGCATTTCCACGCCCTTGCGGGTGGTGGCACTGCCGTCAAAGGCCAGCATCACTTTTTGCGGAGCGGCAAACTCACCCAGGGTTACCAGTATGGGTCTGTGCATGGCGCGGATCACCTGCTCCACATGGCTGCCCAGGTGAGCAAGCGCCGAGCCGGACGCTTCACCCTGGCGGCCCAGCACCAGCAGCCGGGTGTCGGTTTCAAGCTCTGCCAGCGCCTCCACAAAGCTGCCGTGGCGCTGCAGCGTACTGGCGTTACTTACACCCTGCGCAGTTACCCGCTCTTTGGCGGCGTCCAGCATCAGCCGTCCCTGCTCCCGGGCCAGCTTGCCGCGTCTGGCATCCAGCTCGGCCAGCTCGGCCAGCAGCTGCTCCTGGCTGCCAAGGCCGATGCTGCCGCTTAAATTACCCTGCACCGGGCCGGTTTCTTTGTCGAGAACATGCACAAAGGTCAGAGGAGCATTCAGGCGCTGCGCCGCCCAGCCGGCCCAGTCGCACACGGCTTCAGCGTGGCTTGAGCCGTCGATACAGGCGAGTACTTGTTCGGTCATGCTGTTCTCCTTTAGTGGCCCATCAGTTTTTCAACGGCTTTGGGATCATTATGTACGGCAAAGCGATCCACCAGCGTAGCGCTGGCCTCATTCAGACCAATTATCTCTACGTCTGTGCCTTCCCGTTTAAAGGTAATCACCACCTTGTCGAGGGCACTGATGGCGGTAATGTCCCAGAAGTGAGTGCGGCTCAGGTCAATGCGCACACGGTCGACCACTTCCTTGAAGTCAAAGGCGGCCACAAACTGCTCGGCCGAGGTAAAGAACACCTGACCCACCACCTTGTATTCACGGGTGCCGTCGGCGGCTTTTTCCGAGCCGATATACAGAATCTGGCCGACCTTGTTGGCAAAGAACAGGGCGCTCAGCAGCACACCCACCAGCACGCCCCAGGCCAGGTTATGGGTGTAAACCACCACGGCCACGGTAGCAATCATCACCAGACTGCTGCTTTTGGGCAGAGTGCGCAAATCGCGAACAGACGCCCAGCTGAAAGTACCAATGGACACCATGATCATCACCGCCACCAGCGCCGCCATGGGAATTTGTGATACCCAGGGGCCGAGAAATACCACCAGAATAAGCAGCACCACACCGGCTACCAGAGTAGACAATCGACCACGGCCGCCGGATTTTACGTTAATCACCGACTGGCCGATCATGGCACAACCGGCCATGCCACCCAGCAGACCGGTAGCAATGTTGGCCAGGCCCTGACCTTTACACTCGCGGTTCTTGTCGCTTTTGGTGTCGGTGAGATCATCCACTATGGTGGCGGTCATCATCGACTCCAGCAGGCCCACAATGGCCAGCGACAGTGAGTAGGGGAAAATAATGGCCAGTGTCTCCAGGTTCAGCGGCACATCGGGCCACAGGAACACCGGCAGGGTATCGGGCAGCTCGCCCATGTCGCCCACGGTGCGCACATCAATATTGAACAGCATGGCCACCAGGGTCAGGCCCACAATGCACACCAGCGGCGAGGGCAGCAGTTTACCGACCACCGGCACCAGCGGCAGCAGGTAGATAATGCCCAGACCGGCGGCGGTCATGGCATACACATGCCAGGTGACATTAGTCAATTCCGGCAGCTGGGCCATAAAAATCAGAATGGCCAGCGCATTCACGAAACCGGTGACCACAGAGCGGGACACAAAGCGCATTAACTGGCCGAGCTTGAGATAGCCGATAATAATCTGCAACAAGCCACACAACAGAGTGGCGGCCAGTAGGTATTGCAGGCCATGCTCTTTCACCAGGGTGACCATCAGCAGCGCCATGGCACCGGTAGCAGCAGAGATCATGCCCGGCCGGCCTCCGGCAAAGGCAATCACTACTGCCATGCTGAATGAGGCATACAGACCGATTTTGGGATCGACGCCGGCAATAATGGAGAAGGCGATGGCTTCCGGGATCAATGCCAGGGCTACCACCAGGCCGGCCAGCACGTCTCCCTTGATGTTGAAGAGCCAGACTTGTTTAAGATTGGGGATCATTGCGATTTCCGAGTTGTAGAGCTTGGACCGTCCGGAGTTGCCGAACGTCATGAAATCTTTATCGTTTTATAGCGTGCTGCGATTTAAGAGCGGGTATTATAGGGATCAGCCAAAGCCCGAACAAGGCCGGACACATGTTGAAACAACCGGGAGAAGACAATGAGCGATAACCGAATGCTGGGCAGCCGCGTGCTGGATGCCCTGCAGCATATAGGCCTGATTATTGTGGCGGTCGCCACCGTGGTGGCGGTGGGCATAGAAGTGAACACCATGTGGCAGAACCGGACCGTGACCCTGGCGGATCTGCTGCTGATGTTCATCTATCTGGAAGTGCTGGCCATGGTGGCCATCTATCTGCGCTCCGGCAAGCTGCCCATTCGTATTCCGCTTTACATTGCCATAGTGGCGCTGGCCCGTTATCTCATTCTTGATATGAAAGGCATGGATAACTGGCGGCTGATCACCGTAGCCGGCGCGGCCCTGGTGCTGGCACTGGCCGTGCTGGCCATTCGCTTTGGCCACGCCAAATATCCCTACGACAAGGAAGAAGGCGGGCACTAGCCCGCGTGTTCTATTACATGGCGGGCAAAGCCGCTGCCTGCTTCTTCATAAATATTAAACACCTCATCGGCCCCCAGCTCGCGCAGCTGGGCGCCTTCTTCCGGATAGCGAATAATGGCGGCCACCCGGCCACTGAAGTTGGCATGGCGTATTTGCTCCAGCGCATAGAGGTTACCGGCATGGTTGGGCATGGCCAGAAAGATATATTCCAGCTCGGTACCAATGTTGGCCTTGTCCCAGAAATCCGAGTCGGACGCATCGCCTTTAATCACATTAATATTCAGCTCTTTCAGCAGCGGAATTTTCTTCTCGTCAGAATCTATTCCTACCAGCTTGCGGCCTGAATTAACACTTTCCAGCTCCATATAGGCACCCTGACCAATGCGGCCCATGCCTACAATCAAAATATTGGCATCCCCCAGATGAATGGGCATATCGTCCGGGTGCAGACGGTTCGGATCCCGGGGTGAAAGCCTGTGCATCAGGCGACGGTAAATATTTTCGTTATTCGCATTAAGCGGGGCCGAGGCCACAAAGGAAACGGCCAGAGCGATAGAGGCCACAATGACCCAGTCGTTACTGAGCATGCCCTGCTGGGCAGCCAGTGCCGCCACAATCAGACCAAATTCGGAATAGTTGCTCAGGCTCATGGTGGCCAGCAGGGCGGTACGGGGACGCAAAAAACAGCGTTTGTACAGCTGGTAATACAGCAGGCTCTTCAGTGGCAGCACCAGCAATAAAATCAGCGCTATCCACAGCGCATCCATGGTGGGCATGCCGTTCAGGCCAATGTTCAGGAAAAACGCCACCAGAAACAGTTCTTTCATATTAAAGAAGGACTTGGCCAGATCGGGCGCGCTGTAGTGTGACGCCAGCATCATGCCGATAACCAGCGCGCCCAGGTCACCCTTGAGCCCCACCAGCTGAAAACCGCCGTAACCCACCACCAGCGCCAGAAAAACCGCAAACAGGGTTTGCAGCTCGCCATGACCGGCCCGCTCCAGAATGCGAAAGAAAACCGGCCGCAACAGCGGCAGCAGCACCAGCAAACTCAGTGCCCAGGGGCTGGGTACCTTGCCGGCAGAAATGCTGAGAAAAGCGACAGCAAACAAGTCCTGCATCACCAGCACGCCGATGGCCACCACGCCATAGAAGGTGTTCATGTCGCTGCGCTCTTCCAGCACTTTTACGGCAAATACCGTACTGGAAAAACTCAGCGCAAAGGCCATCAGCATGGCCTGTTGCCATTGCAGCTCCTGCGCCAGGGCAAAGCCCAGGGTCTTGATGGCCAGCAGTACCAGGGTAAACAGCAGGGTAGAAGAAACGATATGACCGCAGGCGGTGCCCCACACTTCCTTACGCAGCAGGGTTTTAATATCGAGCTTGAGCCCGATGCTGAACAGCAGCAGGGTAACCCCCAGATTGGCGAGGGTATCGAGAGTGGCGTTGGGCTCAAAGCCCATGGCATTCAGTACAAAGCCGGCGGCAAGAAAGCCAATCAGCGGCGGCAGTCCAATCAAATAAACAGCCAGACCGCAGCCAAAGGCAACAGCAATAAAAATGGGATCCATGTAATTCTTATCGGTTTTAATTAGCTCCTGAAGTGGCGTTATAGTGGGCATTTGGCCCGTGTGTTGTCAACAAAGCTCGCCACTTTCAGGTATTTTTGTCAGAACAGATCGATGTCGTGCACCGAGCTGTAAATATGCTGCGGCCGGAACGGCATTTTATCAATGTCGGCCACCTGGCTGACGCCGGTCAGTACCAGAATGGTTTCCAGCCCGGCCTGAAAACCGGCCAGAATATCGGTGCGCAAATTATCACCGACTATCAGGGTGTTTTCTGAGTGTGCGTCCATATGATTAAGGGCGGCACGAATGATCCAGGCGCTGGGCTTACCCACATAAAACGGTTTCTTGCCGGTCATGCGTTCAATGGGGGCACACAGGGCACCACAGGCCGGATGCATCTGCGGGCCGTGGGTGTCGGGATTGGTAGCAATAAAGCGGGCACCGTTGGCCACAAAGCGGGCCGCCATCTGAATCATGCTCCAGTTGTAGTTGCGGGTTTCGCCCACTACCACAAAATCCGGATCAATATCGGTAATGGTAAAGCCGGCTTTATACAGCTCATGGATCAGCGCGCCTTCGCCAATCACGTAGGCTTTCTGACCGCTCTGGCGCTTAAGAAAGTCGGCGGTGGCCATGGCGGATGTATAAAAGCAGTCTTCGGGCACTTCGATGCCGGCAGAATAAAACCGGTTCTGCAAATCTTTGGGAGTCTGTGCCGGATAGTTGGTTAAAAACAGCAGGTTCATATCCTGCTCCAGCACCCGGCGCACAAAGGCATCGGCACCGGGAATTAAATCGTTGTTGTGCAGAATAACGCCGTCGATATCGCAGATAAGATTATTTTTTTGCATTGCCTCTCCTTAAACCGGTGTTGCCGGTACCTGAACCACTGTGTTGCCAGAATATGACAGTTTCATGACCAAGTCCGGTTTTATTACCGGTTTATGCAAGTGAGCCAGCCTCCCAGACCATTAATGCGGCGGGAAATGGCGGCGGCCCGCTGATTGACATACGCTGACGGGCGGGCAGCAGAAAACTGCCGGGGATTAGGCAGCACGGCGGCCAGCAGAGTGGCCTGCCGGCGATTGAGGCTGGCTGCAGTGGTATTGAAATAAGCCTGAGCAGCCGCCTCGGCACCATAAATGCCCGGACCAAATTCGGCAATATTCAGATAAAGCGTCAAAATGCGCTCTTTGGGCAACAGCAACTCCAGCATGGGGGTATAAACCGCTTCCAGCGCCTTGCGGGTGTAGCTGCGGCCAGGCCACAGATACAGATTCTTGGCCGTTTGCATGGTAATGGTGCTGCCGCCCCGCAGCCGGCCACCCTCGGCGGCTTCGGTCAGCACATCGCCAAAGGCGTCCCAGTCAAAGCCGCTGTGTTTGCAGAACTTGTTGTCTTCGGCAGCAATGACCGCCATTTTCAGCTGGCTGGAAATGCGCGGGCCGGGCTGCCAGTCTTTTTGCAGGCTTTCTCCTTCAAACAGCCGAATCACCATCAGCGGCGTGACCGGGACCGGCACAAAGCGATACAGCAGCGTCAGTGCCAGCGGCACCAGCACCAATAACACAAGCAGCCAGCGCAGCAGGCGTTTAAGCAAAAACATGTGAGCTTGTACTCTCTTTTTCAGGGTTTATTGACTGTGGCTCAGCTGACGCCACAATATCCGCTTAAATTTGTTATGTTTATTAACAAGCCGGCAATAACAAGGAGAACCACCATGTCTGCATTTATTGAGCAACTGCCGAAGGTGGAGCTGCATCTTCACATTGAGGGGTCTCTGGAGCCGGAGCTGGTATTTGCCCTGGCCCGGCGCAATGGTATCACCCTCGATTATGCCAATGAAGCTGCCCTGAAAGCAGCCTATGAGTTTGACGATCTGCAATCGTTTCTGAATATCTATTATGCGGGCATGAGTGTACTGCAAACCGAGCAGGACTTTTTTGATATGACTCATGCCTATTTGCAGCGGGCTCACAGTGAACATGTGCGTCATACCGAGATCTTTTTTGACCCTCAGGCCCACACCGGCAGGGGCGTGCCCTTTTCGGTGGTGGTTACCGGCATTCACAGAGCGCTGGAGCAGGCCCGTTACGACTGGGGCATGAGCAGCCGGCTGATCATGTCGTTCTTGCGCGATTTACCGGAAGCGTCGGCCATTGACACCCTGCGACAGGCTGAGCCGTTTCATGGCTGGCTGACCGGGGTGGGGCTGGACTCTGCCGAAACCGGCAATCCGCCGGACAAGTTTCGCCGGGTCTATGCCATGGCGCGGGATCAGGGTTATCGGCTGGTGGCTCACGCCGGTGAAGAAGGGCCGCCTCAGTATATTCGTGATGCGCTTGAACTGCTCAGGGTAGAGCGTATTGACCACGGTGTGGCGGCCATCAAGGATCCGGCCCTGATGGCGGAGCTGGCCGAAAGCCGCATTCCGCTCACCGTATGCCCGCTGTCAAATCTCAAGCTGAAAGTGGTGAATACCATGGCCGAACATCCCATGGGCGAGCTGCTGCAGGCCGGACTGTGCGTGACCGTGAACTCAGACGATCCGGCCTATTTTGGCGGCTACATGAATGCCAACTATCAGGCTCTGCAACAGGGCCTGGGCATGAGCGACAGCGAGCTGTTACAGCTGGCGCTGAACAGCGTGGAGGCCAGCTGGCTGTCACCGGAAGAAAAAGCCCTGCTGAACCGTGAGGTGCACGAGCATGGCGAAAAGTTCGGAGTTTATGCGCCGCTGGGCTAAAGCCGGGCCTTTCCCTGCCGATAGACTCTCTGTCACCAAGTTAACGGTAAAGGGCAACAAGAGGCGAGTGGCGTGCGCAAACTGACGGTAGTAACAGCACTGATGCTAAGCAGCGCCAGCTGGGCGCAGCCCCGCACCTATGTGGCCGATTTGGATCATTCCCGCTGGCGACTGGCTGCCGATTCGGCGGTGGAGTGCCGGCTGGAGCACAATATTCCCGGGTTCGGCACTGGTGCCTTTGTCAGTCGTGCCGGCAAAAACGTCAATCTGGTGTTTGAACTGAGCCCGCTCAGGGCCAACCCGCGCACCCGCCAGGCAGCGCTGCGCAGCGAGTCACCCTACTGGCAGCCGGGCCGTGCCGCCCGAGCCATCAGCCAGGTGACTTTTTATCAGCAGTTTGATGCCATGGTAGAGCAGCAGAATGCCTGGGTGATGCTCGACGAGCTGAGCCAGGGGCGCTGGCCCACCTTTTATTTTGAAGACTGGTATGCCGGTGACAAAACCACTGGAGTGGGGCTGTCGTCGGTGAATTTTCGCGCCCGTTACGCCGCCTTTCTGGACTGCCAGCAAAGCCTGCTGCCTTACGGCTTTGAAGACATTGCCTTCAGCGTGCTCAATTATGTGAACAACGCCGATGAGCTGACCCCGCATTCCCGCCAGCGGCTGGCCATGATTGCTGATTACGTCAAGGCCGATCCCAATATCGGTGAGGTGGTGATCAATACCTACACCGACAGTTTTGGTACTGCCTTTCATAACAAGCAGCTGTCGCTGCTGCGGGCCAAAGCCATCAAGGATCACTTTATGGCGCTGGGCCTGCCCGACACCAGCATTATGGTGGAAGGCCATGGCGAGCGCCGGCCGGTGGCCGACAACAGCACCCCCGAAGGCCGCGACACCAACCGCCGGGTAGTGATAAGCCTGGGCCGCGCCCCTATCTGAATGGACTCCGGGTCACGCCCGGAGTGACGGTGCTTTACGCCGGGAAAAACAAGAACTTGGCACCCACCAGCAGCAGAAATACCGCAAAGGCGCGCTTAAGCACCGCCGCCGGCAGCTTGTGCGCCAGAATGGCACCCACCCGGGCAAAGGGCATGCTGGCCACGCTGATACCGATCAGGGCCGGCAGATACACATAGCCCCAGGCTTCATCGGGCATGTTCTGATCCAGCCCGTGCACCACATAACTGAGTGCACCCACCAGCGCAATGGGAAAACCACAGGCCGACGACACCGCCACCGCCCGCTGCATGGGCACCGAGCACCAGCTTAAAAACGGCACCGTGAGCGAGCCGCCGCCAATGCCGAAAATGCCCGAGGCCCAGCCAATCACGCCGCCAATGGCCGCCTGCACCGGTTTACCCGGCAGCCTGCCGCTGCCCTTGGGCATCAGATTAAACAGCATCTGTGCCGCCATCAGCCAGGCAAACAGGCCAATCACCCGTTGCAGCGCCAGACCTGACATTTTGTCGGCGGTATAGCCACCCAGCCAGGCACCAATCACAATACCGGCACTGAGCATGGCGGCCAGCGGCCAGTCAATGGCGCGGCGGCCATGGTGAGTATGAATGGCACTGAGCGAGGTGAACATAATGGTGGCAAGGGAGGTGCCCACCGCCATGTGCGCCACCAGATCACCGCCAATGCCCTGCAGGTTAAAACTGAAAATCAGAACAGGCACAATAATCAGGCCGCCACCCACACCAAAAAGTCCTGCCAGCGTGCCCGCAAAGGCTCCCAGCACCATATACATCAACCAAGTCATGTTCGTTCCTTGAAATAAGGGGTTAAAGGTTATTTTTCTTGTTTGGAAAGCCAGTCATCAAGCCGGGCTGTCAGCCATAAAATCAGCAGGCCCAGGCACACCAGCGCCACATAGCCGAGCCAGCTCATTGCTGCCCCCGAATTTTGCGAATGCCTGCTTCATAGCGGCCTTCCGGGCTGTGTTGCTGAGTCTGAAAATACTTCAGGAACCACATGTATTGCTCAGGCCAGTGGCTCAGCAGGGCTTCAATTTCAGCGTTCATGGCCCGGGTATCAGCGGTGAGATCCGCTGTGGGGTAGGGGGCCATGGGCGGGCGTACTATCAGCTCATAACGGTGTTGCTCGGTGTTATACACGCTCAGCACCGGAATAGCACAGGCACCGGTCAGTTTGACCAGTTTGGGCAATGCGGGCAGGGTGGCTTTCATTTCGGCAAAAAAGGGCACAAAGATACTGGCCTCGCGGCCATGGTCCTGATCCGGCAGATAAAAGAAATGCTTGCCGTCACGAATGGTTTTTATCACCGCCTTAATGCCCGCATCGCGCTCATACACAATGCCGTTAAAGCGGGCGCGCTGGCGATTGATAAACCAGTCGAACACCTCGTTTTTGGCGCTGTGCATCATGGTACACATGGGCATGCCCAGCGAGGTTAAATAAAGCCCGCCGGCATCAATGGCCCAGGTGTGGGGGATCATAAAAATAATCTGTTTGTTGTCTGCCAGGGCGGCGTCGATGTGCTCCTGGCCATGCACTTTGAAGCGCCCCTGTAAATAGGCGGGGCTGCGGGCGGTCCATTCGCCATAGGCAAAAAAGGTCATCAGGCCGGCGCGAATGGAGTGCAGCAGCATGGCCTCGGTTTCCTGGTCCGATAACTCAGGAAAACACAGCTTTATATTGGTGCGGGCAATGTAGCATTGCTTTTTGGCAAATTTGACCAGCAGCGGGGCAAAAAAGCCGGCAAAAGCATCCCGTGCACGCACCGGCACCCAGGCCAGCAGCCATAAAAGAGCAATAGAAAGCCAGGTAGGCCAGTGGCGCGGATGCAGATAGCGGGATTTAAACTCAGCATCGTAAACGGGATCTTGCCCGGACATATTCTTTACCTCTAATGCGTAAGGTCGCCAAGTGTAAGCAAAAACGGGTCTCAAATCACCCCTGCCGCCGGGGCCGGAAGTAATCGGTATTATTATAAAAGGCCGGATTTTCATTGGCCGGCCACCAGCCGGGAATACCGAGCAGAGGCAAAGGCCGCAATGGTTTCGGCTTATCAAACAGTTGTTGCTGCTCCAGGTGCGCGCACAGGGCGCTGTCCAGCAGCTGATACTGGCGGTGCACAGGGGCCTCAAAAAAAGCATCGGGCATGGTAATCACCACGGCTTTGGCGGTCAGGCCAATAAAAGGTGCCAGTGCCAGCTCATACAACGCATGGCCAAACACAAAGGCCCGGCGCTGCTGCCAATGCGTCCGGCCAGTTACAAACAGGGTTTGCCAGTCGTGCGCCTGCAACAGCGCGGCGGCTTCATCGCCTTCACGTACCGCCAGCACCAGACCGCATTCATCAAAATGGGTGATGCGATCCCGGCGGGGCGTACGCCGGCGGGCACCGTGAACGGCAATGTGCTCCATATGCAGCCGGTTCAGCAGCGCCTTGGTGTGAGGGAACAGATGCCAGATAACAGCACCGAAAAAGTCATGCCAGTTAGCCTGTCGGGTAGGCACCTGCCCTCTGGCCACTGCTTCTTCGTAATAGCAGTCAAGAGCGGCAAAATGCTGGTCGTCAATAAAACACACGGGTAGCTGTGTTGCCAGCTGCTTATTAAGACAGGCAACATCGGGCCAGCGGGGCTGCTGAAACCGTATCAGATCGCTCAGCTGGCCAAGAATGGGGTTGCGCGTGGTAAAATCAGGGTCCCAGCTCATTGGTCGTCCGCTCACATAAAAGCCGCCAAGCATAGCGCCGCGGCAAAAAATGTTCAGCAAATTTTGAAAACAAGGCATTCTCCGGTGCCAGGACCCTGGTTAGAATGCCTGTGTCAAATTCTGACGAGTGAGGCAAGCCAATGAAACGGGTTTTACAGACAATCTGGTTAATGGCTTTACTGCTCCCTGGCACGGCCATGGCAGCAAAGGATAACAGTGTGAAAATAGATGATAAATGGGTACTTGGCCGGGTGGAGTGGTTGTGGCTGCCGGCATTGCAAGACACCATAAAGGCACGCATCGACTCCGGTGCCAAAACCTCTTCCATGTCGGCGACCAATATTGCAGAGTTCGAGCGCGGCGGCGAGCCCTGGGTGCGCTTTACCTTTTTGCACGATCACATCACATCGGACATGGAAGCGCCGCTGACGCGCTATGTGCGCATTCGTCAGGCCAACAGCAAAAAGGCTGACCGACGAGTGGTAGTGACGCTGCCGGTACGTCTGGGTGATCTGGAGAAAAACGTGGAGTTTACACTTAAGGATCGTACGCGCATGCTGTATCCGGTGCTGCTGGGCCGCGAATTTATGGGAAATGATGTGCTGATAGATCCGTCCCGGCGGTTTGTACAGCCAAAGCATCCATAAAAAAGGGCGGTAAACACCGCCCTTGCTATTTATATTCCGATGTTACCTGGACTGCATGGCCCGGCGTATGCACAGGGCAGCACCGCCCCAGGTAATGCCAAGGCCGATGATCATCATGATAATAGCACCACTGGTCATGCCTTTACCTCCTGCTTGTTGCTCATATTAATGATAATGGCCACCACCAGCATCACGGCAATCATGCCCCAGCCAATAAACAAAATTTCGTTATTGCTGTAGCCGCCGTAGTTCTCTTTAAAGGCATCCATGATGTTGTTGAACAGAATCACAATCAGCATGCCAATGGAGACAAATTTGATGCACAGCTGCCACCAGATGCCAATGCTGAACTCAGACAGCTCATTGGCCCGCTTCTGATAATCCGACAGCTTGCACAGCCAGCCCACCAGGAACAGCTCAAGCAGACAGGAGCCCAGCAGTGCCATATTGTTAATGTAGTAATCCACCAGATCCAGCAGCAGCAAACCGCCGTTGGTAATAAACAGCAGGCTCACCACAAAACCGGTGCCACAGAACACCACAGAGGTTTTCTGCCGGCTCCAGCCGGTCTTGTCCATCAGACCGGTGGTAACGGCCTGGGCAATGGAAATGTGTGAGCTGATACCGGCAAACACCAGTGCCAGGAAGAACAGCGGGCCGGTAATGCCCGGAGCAGGCAGCAGGTTAATGGCGGTAGGCAGGGTTACAAAGGCAAGCCCCACGCCCGAGCTGACCACTTCAGTGAGCTCTTTATCCTGCGCGTGGGCCATGTAGCCCAGGGCACCAAAGATCATGATGCCGGCCAGCATGGAGAAGCCGCAGTTCATCAGCACCGTCATAAAGGCGTTGTTGTTGATGTCTGACTTTTTGGGTAAAAAGCTGGCATAAGACAGCATAATGGCAAAGCCCACACTCAGGGTGAAGAAGATCTGACCATAGGCGGCAGACCACACCTTGAGATCCCAGATTTTGCTGAAGTCGGGCTCCAGCAGCCAGTTAATGCCGTTCAGCGCGCCGGGCAGCGACACTACCCGGCCAATTAGCACCAGCACCAGCAAGAACAGCAGGGGCATCAATACCTTGTTGATTTTTTCAATACCGCCCTGCACGCCACGGTAGGTAGCCACAAAGCTGGCTGCCCAGGCCAGGATCAGCGGCAACAGCAAGTGAGTCTGAATGCTGCCAAGATTGGACGGAGAGTTGTCTCCCAGCTTCAGAAACTCGCCAAAGAAGAAGGCATTGCTGTCGTCGCCCCAGCTCTGATCCACCGCAAACCAGGCATAGGAAATGGCCCAGGCAATGACCACCACATAATAAAAGGCGATCACCGCGCAGATCATGACCTGAAACCAGCCCAGCCACTCAAAGCGATGGTTCAGCTGGCGCAGGGTGCCGGGCGCACCGGAGCGGTATTTATGCCCCAGCGTAAACTCCAGGATCATAAAGGGAATGCCTGCGGTCAGCATGGCAAACAAATAGGGAATAAAGAAGGCACCACCGCCGTTTTCATAGGCCATATAGGGGAAGCGCCAGATATTACCCAGGCCCACGGCAGAGCCGACGGCCGCAAGGATAAACCCGGTACGGGAACCCCACTGCTCACGTTTCATAACGAATCCTCGGGAATAAAAGATAACTAAAAGGGTAGTTTCACCGGCGCAGGGTAGGCGGGGGCAGGGGTAAAATCAACGCGCCGATCTGCTGCTTCAAAGGATTTATCCCTTACATCTGTATGTCATTGGTTCTTTTTACGGAATGATTAACAACCATGTGTTGTTATGCTGGTGTTATCATCTTGAAACTGGCAGTGCTTCAGCTAAATCGTGTTTTTTGCATTTTGATAAAAACTGTGGATGTGCGCATATACCGGAGTGTAAAAAGAAACTTGCGCACTTATGCAGCAGGTAACAATGCTTTCTTGGTTTTAAGCAGCACAAAATCAGGCTTGCTGCATAAAAAATCATGCAAGTTGATTTTTTATATAAGCATCAGTAATTCTTATGACCACAGGGCTTTGGTTGGTGTTTATTGCTTGATAATTAACCGTTAACAGGTTGTTTTCTTTCGTGCTGTGAGTGATTTGCCATTAGTTTTTTTAACTTTAAAACGCAGAAAAAGTCAGTTGAGGGCAGTGCCGCCCGCGCCTATGCTGCGCCCGCATTCATTTAAGGAGGCGCGTTATGAACACCACTTTGCAATCAGTACACAAAACTGCCCGCCCGGCAGCAAAAGCCGGCTTTCTGAGTACCCTTGGTACCTGGCTGCGCCGCAGCCGCACCCGTCGTGAGCTGGCGGCACTGCCGCCCTATCTGCTGAAAGACATCGGTATTAACGAAGCTGATCGTTATCAGGAAGTCAGCAAGCCGTTCTGGCAACAGTAACGCAACGGAATGCGCCTCAACAAAAAAGCCGCTGTCAGCGGCTTTTTTTATTAACCAAACACACCAAACCAGAGGGTGAGCACCAGAATACAGATAAGGTTAAGGGCAAAACCGGCCTTCATCATTTGTCGTTGCGGAATATAACCCGAGCCAAACACGATGGCATTGGGTGGGGTGGCCACCGGCAGCATAAAGGCACAGGATGCCGACACCGCAATCAGTGCCGCCACCATCACCGGCGACAGTCCCAGCCCTTCAGCCACGGCCGCAAACACCGGAATCAACAAGGCAGCGCTGGCCGTATTGGACGCCAGCTCCGTTAAGAACACCACAAACACACAAATGGTCAGCAGCATGACCAGCGGACTTGCCTGGGTCAGCCCTTCTGCCAGGTGGTTGGCCAGAAACAGACTGGTACCGGTTTCCTTAAGAATATGGCTCAAGGTCAGGCCGCCGCCAAACAGCAGCAACACGCCCCAGTCGGCCTGATGCTCCACTTCTTTCCAGTCGGCCACTTTGGTGACCCCCACCAGAATAATGGCCAGCACTGCCACCAGCGTATCAAAACCCGATATGCCGCCCAGCAGGGCGGATAAGGGTGATGAAAAAATCCACAGGCACACGGTGAGGGCAAAAATACCCAGAGTAAGAAAGCGCTTCGGGCTCCAATCGGGTGCATTTTCCGTCAGGTTGATTTGCTCATTAAGCTGAGGCCGGAACAGTACCCACAGCAAAACAATGGTCAGTGGCAGCAGCACCAGGCTGATGGGCAGACCAATGGCCATCCACTCGGCAAAGCCCAGACCGGTTTCGGCAGCGGCAATGGCGTTGGGCGGGCTGCCTACCAGGGTAGCAATGCCGCCGATATTGGCGCTGTAGGCAACCCCCAGCAACACAAAAACATAGGTAGAAGCGTGGCGGTGTTCGTCCAGACAGCGCAGCAGCCCCAGCGCCAGCGGCAGCATCATGGCGGCCGTGGCGGTGTTGCTGATCCACATGGATAAAAAGGCCGAGGTAATAAACAACAGTAATACGGCGACGGCCAGCCGGCCACCGGCCAGCTGCAGAATGCGCACTGCCACCAGCCGGTCCAGCCCCTGACAGCGCATGGCGGCTGCCAGTGCAAAGCCACCCAGGAACAAAAAGATAATGGGATTGGCAAAATTGCTGAGGGCATCTCCTGTGCTCAGCACGCCCAACAACACTGCCAGCAGCGGCACCAGCAGGGCAGTAATGGTAATATTTACAGCTTCTGTCAGCCAGAGGGTGGCGATCACCAGCAGCAAGGCCAGTCCCTTGTTCACTTCCGGCTCAAAGGGCAGCCCCAGCGCCAGCGCCGGCAGTGCCGGAATGCACAGCAAAAAAACGCCGGTGCGAAACCGGGAAGAGGATGATTGGTTAGACATGTTGATTCCGTTATGTTGTTGTTTTGGTTTTGATTATCAAAAATGCGGCGAACTATATCACCGCCCGCAGGAGCAGTAGATGATGGCAGCCGCAAAATTCGAACCCGGTATTCACAAAAAACATAACTGGCTGATATTGGCGCTGGTATTAGTGTTACTGACGGTGTTGTGGCAGGGCGTCAGTCTGTTTCAGCAATACCGTAACGGCAGCCAGCTGGTGCAGGTGGCCACGCCGGTGATTGATGAACTCTATCGCATACACCACAACATCATGATGCCCGGTGCTGAAACCACAGTGCTGCTGGAAGAGCAAAGCCGTCGGCTGGCCTTGCTGGTATCGCACTTTAATAAATATCTGCAGCAGTTAAAGATGGCGCCTCTTGCCGAGTCTCTGCAGCCTGACGTCTACCTTGAGCGCTTGCAGAAATTACAGGATGCCGAGCTGCATGCCCGCCATAGTCTGCAGCATTTTATCGAGACCAGGAACAAGATACGTCAGCCTGAACAGCGGGCCGCCTTGCAGCCGCTGCTGCAGCGCAGCCGGCTCTATCTTTACAGTACTAACCCGCTTTTTGTGCAGGTGCTGGAGCAGCAGGCCATCAAGCTGGAGTCATTGTGGCCCAAGGCACCGGCCATGGCAGAAGCCTTGTATGCCCATGGCATTTTTATCAGCGATCTGCATGAACTGGTGCTGCTCAGGCAGGACCTGGCCGGTCGTAACATCACGCTTTTTTACCAAAAAGTGACCGAGTGGCGGCAGCAAGCCGAACGCAACCGGGATCGCTTACTGGTACTGGCACTCATGCTGTTGCTGGGCGGCCTGTGTGTGGCAGGGGGGGTGCTTTACATCAATAACCGTAAATTACACAAAGCCAATATCAGTGCCAGCTCACTGGCACAGGCGAAAACCGACTTTCTGGCCAATATGAGTCATGAAATCCGCACTCCCATGAATGCCATCATCGGCTTTGTGTCGTTACTGCAGCAAACCCGCCTTGATCAGCGCCAGCAGGACTATCTGGCCAAAATCGGCTTGTCTGCCGATAACCTGTTGTTACTGATTAACGATATTCTCGATCTCACCAAGGTGGAAGCCGGCAAACTTGAGCTGGAAAATATTGATTTTGATCTGAATGAGCAGCTTGAGCAGCTGGCGGTGCTGTTCGCCGACATGTCGGAACAAAAGCGGCTGGAAGTCATTATTGACAAAGCCCCCTCAGTGCCCGACAGGCTGCGGGGCGATCCGCTGCGGTTGGGGCAGGTGCTGACCAACCTGGTCAGCAATGCCCTTAAGTTCACCGAGCGCGGCGAAGTGATGGTCAGCATTTCTCTGACCGATGAAGTCAGCCCCAGGCTGTGTTTTGAAGTGCGTGACACCGGCATTGGCATTATGCCCGAGCAGCAGGAGCAGCTGTTTCAGTCATTCAGTCAGGTGGATGCCAGCACCACCCGCAAATACGGTGGCAGCGGATTAGGTCTGAGTATCTGCCGGCATCTGGTGGAGCTGATGCAGGGGGATATCAGGCTGCACAGTGAGCCGGGCAGAGGCTCGGTGTTTTATGTGTATTTGCCGCTGCACCTGGCACAGGAGCAGGTTCAGCAGTCAGAGTGCCTGTTTGAACCCGGCACCCGGGCGTTACTGGTGGATGACAATGCACATGCCCGTGAGGCGCTCACTGCCATGCTGAGCAATGCCGGTTTTGTGGTGCATGGCGCGGACTGTGCCGAGCAGGCCCGCAGCTTATTGAAGCTGCATGGCACCGAGTTTGATCTGGCCCTGATAGACTGTTGTCTGGGAATGGAAAACGGCATGGATCTGGCACGTTATATTCGTCAGCAACCCGCGTTTGAAGGGTTGCCTGTGGTGGTGGTCAGTGCCTTTGGCAGAGAGCGGCAAACGGCTCAGATGCGCCTGCTGGGCATTCATCATTATGTTTCCAAACCGGTGACCTGGCAGCGTTTGTCGGCCTGTTTAAGCAAGGTATTGCACCCTCAGACAGCATCTGCTGATGTGGTGGTCACCACCACAGAGCAAGATAGTTATCGCCAGCAGCTGGAAGGCATGCATGTGTTGCTGGCAGAAGATAACCGGCTTAACCAACAGCTGATAGTAGAATATCTGTCCCGGGTGGGCGTGCGCGTTACCCTGGCCGATAACGGCCGCCAGGCCGTTGAGCTGCTGAGGCTGCAACCCTTTGATGTGGTGCTGATGGACTTGCAGATGCCGATTCTGGACGGGCTGGAAGCAACTCGACAGATACGGCGGCTGCAGCAGCATCATCAGGTTCCCATTATTGCACTGACCGCCAGTGCCATGCGGGCAGATCAGGAAAGCAGTCTGGCATCGGGCATGAACGCCTATATTTCCAAGCCGGTGAGCAGTGTTGTGCTGTATAAAACCCTGCAGGAATACAGTGGCAGACCCATACCGCCGCTGTCTTCCTCTGTGGTGTCGTCTTCACCGCCGGTGACGGCCTCTCAGGCTGCTAAAACAGCGGTGGCCGACCTGCTGGCCTGCCGGGATCAATTGTGGCTGGTGCAGGCGGCTCAGGCCGAAAAGAACCGGGCGGAAACCACACAGCTGCTCAATGAGCTGGCGCATTGTGCGGTCGCAGCCGGAGAAACCGCATTGGCAGATCTGGCCGAGGCGGCCATGGTCTGGCCACAACAAGGAGAGGATGTGCCCTATGCTCAGCTGGAATTACTGCAAAGAGAGCTGGCCATGGTGTTATCTCGCTACAACTAGCATAAATTTATGTGTAACGTGATCTTTGTCACACATTGTTTTGTTTTGGTTTTATGTTCTGATTTTGTGGTTTTTATTGGAACTTTATATTTCAAGTAAAACCTGCCGCAGTTTAACCACCAATCCCCTTTGGGAAGCGGGTTTGAAAGAGGTTTTTTCATGCATAAGGCAAGGTTTTTTTGTGATGTAACTCGCTGGATTTTTCCCTGATTTTGGATGATATTCTCGCCCAACAGGCATTCAGATTCCAAAGTAGGGTAGCGTTATGAAAGTATTGGTTTTAGGTAGTGGTGTGGTTGGCGTTACCAGCGCCTGGTATCTGGCTCAGCAGGGGCATGAAGTGGTAGTGCTGGACCGCCAGCCCGATGCCGCAGAAGAAACCAGCTTTGCCAACGCCGGCCAGCTTTCTTTTGGCATGTCTTCTCCCTGGGCTGCGCCGGGCATTCCGGTCAAGGCCATGAAATGGATGTTCCAGGCTCATGCCCCCCTGAAAGTGCGCCCCGGTACCAATCCGGCGCAGTGGAAGTTCATGCTGTCGATGCTGGCCAACTGTAATGAAAAATCCTACAGCATTAACAAATCCCGCATGGTACGCGTATCCGAGTACAGCCGTCAGTGCATCAACGCCCTGCAGGATGAACTGGGGCTGCCCTTTGAAGGCCGTAAAAAAGGCCTGTTGCAGGTATTCCGTACCGAAAAGCAGGTAGCCGATGCCGCCAAAGACATCAAAGTGCTGCAGGAATTTGGTGTGAATCACGCCATGCTGAATGTAGAAGACTGCATTGCCCGTGAGCCCGCACTGGCCCGGGTAAAAGACAAACTGGTAGGCGGTCTGCACTTTCCGGACGATCAAACCGGTGACTGCAATCTCTTTACCAAGGCACTGGTGAAAAAGTGTCAGGAAAAAGGCGTTGTGTTCAAATTCAACACCGAGATCAAGGCACTGGTGCGTGACGGTGACGAAATTCGTGGCGCTCAGACCGATCATGGTCTTGAAACTGCCGATCAGGTGCTGGTGTGCATGGGCAGCTACTCGCCGTTTCTGCTCACGCCGCTTGGCATCAGTCTGCCCATTTATCCCATCAAGGGCTATTCACTGACCATTGATGTGAAAAAAGACGAAGATGCGCCTCAGTCCACGGTAATGGATGAAACCTACAAAGTGGCCATTACCCGGTTTGAGAACCGTATTCGTGCTGCCGGCACCGCTGAACTGGCCGACTTTAACAAGGATCTGCCCAAGGCCCGGCTGGATACCATTTCTCAGTCGGTGACCGACCTGTTCCCGGAAGGCGGTCATATCGACAAGGCCGAGTTCTGGACCGGTTTCCGCCCCATGACCCCGGACGGTACTCCCATTATCGGTGGTACCCGCTACAAGAACCTGTGGCTGAACACCGGTCACGGTACGCTCGGATGGACCATGGGTGCCGGCTCTGCCTCGCTGATTGCCGATCTGATCAGCGGTAATAAGACCGATATCGACAGCGACGGCCTGGCTTACAGCCGCTACGGCTAAGCTGGCCGGAGAAGCAAACCGCTTCTCATCTGGACACTGAACGCCAAAAAACGCACTATTGCCGTTTTTTGGCGTTCTTCGTTTATGCTGCTTACTCTGCTCAATATAGTGCTGCCGGTGTTTGCCGTGGTGGCGGTCGGTTTTCTGTTTGGCCGTCGTCAGCACAACCCGGAAATGGGCTTTGTAAACGCGGCCAATGTGGCGGTATTCTGCCCTGCACTGGTGTTCTCGGCGCTGATCAGCAACCCGGTTTCCCTGTCTCAGAGCTGGCCGTTAATTGTGGCCGGTGCATTGTGCATCATACTGCCGGGGCTGATGCTGGCGCTGTTTCATGTTCGCGGTATTGAGCGGCGCACTCAGGTGCTGGCGGGCATGTTCCGCAACACCGGCAATATTGGCATTCCGCTGATGATGCTGGCCTATGGCGAGGAGCAGCTGGGGGCCATTATTATTTTGTTTGTGCTTTCTAACCTGCTGCACTTTTCCCTTGGGCTGTTTATTCTTTCCCGCGAGGCCGGCCGCTGGCAGTGGCTTAAAAACCCCATTGTCTGGGCGGCCGTGGCCGGGGTTGTGCTGGCCGATCATCAAAGCCTGCTGCCGCAGTTTGTGTATACCAGTGCCGACTTGCTGGGCCAGATGGCGGTGCCGCTGATGTTGTTTGCACTGGGCGTGCGCTTGTCGGCGGGCGAGGTGGGCAACCTGGGGCCGGCATTTAAACTGAATCTGCTGTATCTGCTCGCCGGTGCCGCCAGTGTTGCGCTGGTGGCCTGGTGGCTGCCATTAACCAATGACTGGCTTAAACTGCTGGCATTATCAGTGATGTTGCCGCCGGCGGTGCTTAACTATCTGCTGTGCGAGCAATATCGCTGCCAGCCCGACAAAATGGCCAGCATAGTGCTGCTGGGTAATGTGATGTCGGTTGCCGTGATCCCGGTGGTGGTCTTTCTGACCCTCACCTATCTGTAAAGAGAGCTGCGAAGCTTGCAGCAGTGGAGTATCGAAGCATCAATGCGGTTGCATTCCGCCGACACGCTTCGAGTGTCTGCAGGCGGTAGATGGGACAAGACGGTTGGGACGAGTCCCAACACTCTTCAATCCTCGCCAGAGTCAGCTTGGTTAAATTTACGTTAAATTAATTTTAACGCCAGGTTAATACCAAAGTCTAAGTTTCAATCAGCCCTGCCAGCGCTATTGTTATTTTCGAACCGTATTCGGCTATTCAAGGAGAGGAAGAATGGCGTTCGAAAATCAGGAAAAAGCAAAAGCATACTGGCAGGAAAACCTCAGGCTGATGGGCATATTGCTCGCCATCTGGTTCACGGTTTCCTATCTGTTTGGCATTGTGCTGGTAGAAGCCCTCAATGCCTTCACCATTGGCGGTGCCAAGCTGGGGTTCTGGTTCTCCCAGCAAGGGGCCATCTACGTCTTTGTGGTGCTCATTTTCGTTTACGTATGGCGAATGAATGTGCTCGACAAAAAATACAACGTTGAAGAAGAGTAAGGGGTAGGAAATGGATATCCAAACCTGGACATTTATACTGGTGGGGCTGAGCTTTGCCCTCTACATTGGCATTGCCATCTGGGCTCGTGCCGGCACCACAGGTGAATTCTATGTGGCTGGCGGTGGCGTGCATCCGGTGGCCAATGGCATGGCCACCGCAGCCGACTGGATGTCGGCGGCGTCGTTTATCTCCATGGCAGGCATTATTTCCTTTGCCGGTTACGACGGCAGTGTGTATTTGCTGGGCTGGACCGGTGGCTATGTACTGCTGGCGCTGTGTCTGGCACCCTACTTGCGCAAGTTCGGCAAGTTTACCGTGCCCGACTTTATCGGTGATCGTTACTATTCTCAGACTGCCCGCATGGTAGCGGTGTTCTGCGCCATTTTTGTGTCCTTCACCTATGTGGCCGGACAAATGCGCGGCACCGGCGTGGTGTTTTCCCGCTTCCTGGAAGTAGACATTGATGTGGGCGTAATCATCGGCATGGCCATTGTGTTCTTCTATGCCGTGCTCGGTGGTATGAAGGGCATCACCTACACTCAGGTGGCACAATACTGCGTGCTGATCTTTGCCTTCCTGGTGCCCGCCATTTTCGTCTCTCTGCTGGTCACCGGCACTCCGGTACCGCAGCTGGGCTTTATTGGCCAGACTAGCGACGGAATGGAGCTGCTGGATAAACTGGACGGCCTGTCGCAGGAGCTGGGCTTTACCGAATATACCTCCGGCAACAAATCGGGCATTGATGTGTTCTTTATTACCGCCGCGCTTATGGTGGGTACTGCCGGTCTGCCTCACGTGATTATTCGCTTCTTCACCGTGCCCAAGGTGCGCGATGCGCGCATTTCTGCCGGCTGGGCGCTGCTGTTTATCTCTTTCCTCTACACCACGGCACCGGCTGTGGCTGCCTTTGCCCGGGTTAACATGATTGAAGGCCTGAACGGTCCCGACGGTCAGGGTGTGGCTGCCGAGCAGGCTCCCGCCTGGGTAGGCAACTGGGAAAAAACCGGCCTGGTCAACTGGGAAGATAAAAACGGTGACGGTCGCCTGTTCTATTCCGGTGACGAGCGTAATGAAATGACCATCAGCCCCGATATTATCGTGCTGGCCAGCCCTGAAATCGGCAAGCTGCCCAACTGGGTAGTGGCATTGCTGGCAGCGGGCGGTATGGCAGCGGCGCTGTCGACGGCAGCGGGTCTGTTGCTGGTTATTTCCACCTCCATTGCCCACGACCTGCTCAAGAAAGGCCTCAAGCCCGACATGACCGATAAGCAGGAGCTGATGGCCGCGCGCATTGCCGCTGCAGTGGCCGTGATTGGTGCCGGTTATCTTGGTATCAACCCGCCCGGCTTTGTGGCACAGGTAGTGGCCTTTGCCTTTGGTCTGGCTGCCGCGTCTTTCTTCCCGGCCATTGTGCTTGGTATTTTCTACAAGAAAATGAACAAGGAAGGGGCCATTGCCGGCATGGTGAGCGGCATTGCCTTTACCGCCAGCTATATTATTTACTTCAAGTTCATCAACCCCGCCGCCAGCGTTCCGGAAAACTGGCTGTTCGGCATTTCCCCCGAGGGCATTGGTACCCTGGGCATGCTGGTTAACCTGACCGTATCTTTGGTGGTGGCCAAAGTGACTCGTGAAACCCCGCAGGAAGTGCAGGAACTGGTAGAAAGCATTCGTTTCCCCAAAGGGGCAGGCGAAGCTCACAGCCATTGATCTGTATCATGGTAAATATCAGGGACGCGCAAGCGTCCCTTTTTTATTTCACTGGTTTGCAAGCCTCTGTTCATTAACTGCTTTTATCTGTTTATACTGGCTTTTTTATTTTTCGGTGGCGTTAAGGATCTGAATGTTAAAATGGTTCAAATCCGCTCAAAGCAGCACGGTAGTCAGCATCTATCTTACCCAGACAGCGCTGTATGCAGTGGAAGAGCAATATCCGCGGCAGGTGATTGAGCTGCTTTTTAATCAGGGCGAATCCGCAGCCTCAGCGCTGGTCCGGTTAATCGGGCAGCAACAATGGCAGGGCCGCCGAATAAAACTGGCACTGGGCCGGCATTTTTACCGGCAAACACAAATAGACAAGCCCGCCATGCCCGACGACGAGCTGGCCCAGGCCTTGCCCTGGTGCATGCGAGAAATGGTGGATGAACCGGTAGAGCAGCTGCTGTTTGATTATATTGATTTGCCAACGGGGCCGCAGGGCACAGCGCGCATTGCCGTCTATTACAGCAAGCGCCAGCCGCTGGCCGAGCTGGTGGCTGCCATTACGCCGCTTTGCTCCATCGCAACCATGGGGCCAGATGAACTGGCCATGTGTAACCTGCTGGCCGCAGATCAGCGAGGTCTGGTGCTGCACAAGGTGCCTGGTCAGGAGCTGACCATGACCTTTATTCATCAGGGACAGTGGCATTTTTCCCGCACCATTCGTGGTTTTCAGGCGCTGGATGATGAGTCGATGGCGGTTGATCAGTTTGTATTCGACAACCTGCTGCTTGAGCTGCAGCGCAGCATTGACTACGCCACCGGCCAGCTGAAGCTGAATGCTCCCAATCAGTGGTTTTTGGCGTTGCCGCAACGAGTGACTCCGGCAGTGCAGCTGGCTATTAAGCAAGTATTTGATATTGAAGCCGAATCATTGACCAATGAGCACTTGTCACCGGTCAGCCTGCCCGCCATCGGCATGCTGGAGGAGGACAAGGCATGAAAACCCGCATTGAGTTTTATCAGGCTGCCCTCAAGCCGGTAAAAGAGCTGCCCACCAGCCGCCATGTGCTGCTGGGCATGCTGGCCGTTGTGTTGTTGTGGGGCCTGGTGTTTGCCTGGCAGTCGGTGACAAACCATCGCCAGACGGTTGCCAACCAGCAGCTGCAGCAACAGCTGGACGCGGCCCAACACACGGTAGCCCGGCTGCAGCAAAGTGTGGCGCTGCTGAATCAGGCTCAGGACGACACCGAACGCCTTCGTATTGAGCGTGATATTCGTACCCGTCGCCAGCTGCTGGGGCTGCTCAGCCGGGATCAGCTGGTGTCTTATGCCAGCACCCTGGACGACCTGGCCCGGGTACCCTGGCAGCAGCTGTCTCTGACCAGCCTGCAACTGCAGGGGCAGGCCATGACCCTCACCGGCGAGGCTGCCACCGCCGCTGCCGTGCCGGCCTGGATCCTGGAGTTTGAACATTATCAGAGTCTGGCCAGACGCGAGTTTGGCAAGCTGGATATTCATCAGAACGGCACCGAAGCCCTTGAATTCAGTCTGCACAGCGACGGAGTAGCCCGATGAAAGCAAGGCTTAAACAGCTTCACGATGCTTATATGGCCCGCAACCGGCGCGAGCGCTGGTTACTTGCCGTGGCCCTGTGGGCGCTCACGGCCTGGGCCGGGCTCACTTTGTATGAGCAGACCCTGGCTGCCACCGCCCAGCAGCTGCAGGCACAACAGCAGCAGCTGGAACGGCAAATTAACGAGCAGCAAGGACTGGAGCAGGAGTTTAACCAGCGTATCAGTGAGCTTAAAGCCAACGATCAGCGGGCGCGGGTGGCCCGGCTGTCTCGTCAGTTAAGTCAGATCAATGCCAATGTGGATGCCCGCATGCGCACCCTGGTGGGGCCCGAGCAAATGCCGGCGTTGTTGCTGTCGGTGCTGGATCAGCAAACCGGGCTGACCTTAACCGGCCTGACCAACCTGCCTGCCGAGCCCATAAACCCGGCTCAGGAAGGCGGCGACATACTCTACCGGCACGCGTTGGCGCTGGAGCTGTCGGGCAGTTATTTGCAGCTGCTCGACTACGCCAAACAACTGGAAAGTCTGAGCGGACGCATTTTCTGGCAAAGCCTGAGCTTTGAGCTGCAGCAGCACCCCACCGGTCTTATTCGGCTGGAGTTTTTTACCATCAGTCAACACAAGGAGCTGATCCGTGGTTAACGCCAGTGTTCTGCTGTTTTCATTATTAAGCACCGCCGGCAGTGTACAGGATCCGACCCGGCCGCTGGCCGGCGGGCCGCAGCCGGTGACCGAGGCGGACAAACCCGCAAGCAATAACAGCAGTGTGCCTGTAGTGCAGGCCATTTTTGCCGGCGGCAGCACCCAAGGTGCCATCATTGACGGCCAGTGGGTGACGCTTGGCAAGGCCGTTGGCAACTACCGCCTGCTGGCCATCACCAAAGAGCAGGTGACCCTGGAAAACCAGGGCCAGCGCCTGATCCTGAACCTGTTCTCTACTTTTAATGATACGGATACCCCATGAAACGGATGCTTAAACCGCTTACATTGGCCCTGGTTGCTGCCGGCCTGACCGCCTGTGTACAGACCCCCGACGGCTCCTTGCCCAAGCAGGCGCTGGACGAAGCCCTGCAAACCCGGCCCGATGCCGTGCCCGCGGCGGTAGAGCAGGAGCTGTTAAGCAGCCGCCGGCCGGCAGCCGGCACCAGCCTGGCACCGGCGCGCCGTTTTGATATTGCCGCTCGGGACGTAGATGCCCGGGAGTTTTTTGCCGCCCTCGGCAGCCAGCATAACGTGAGCATTGCGGTGCACCCGGATGTGACCGGCACCATTACCCTTAACCTGCGCCGGGTGACCTTGCCGGAAATTCTGGATGCCATCTCCGGCCTTTACGGCTACGGCATAGAGCAGCGCAGCGGCGTCTATCAGGTGTATGCCAACGGCGTGCGCAGCCGTACCTTTAATGTGAATTATCTGATGTTATCGCGCAATGGTCAGTCGCAAACCGCCATCAGCGGCAGCAGCCTTGGCAGCAGCGACGAAGACAGTAATACCGGCGGCAGCTCTACCCGTATTAATACCGAATCCAACAATGACTTCTGGTCTGATCTGGAAAGCGCCCTTGGCCGGTTAATTGGCAATGAAGAGGGCAGGGTGGTGGTCACCAACCCTCAGGCCGGCCTGGTGACGGTGCGCGCTGCTCCCGACGAGCTGGCACTGGTAGACGATTTTTTAACCCGGGCCGAACGTCAGCTCAAACGCCAGGTAATTCTGGAAGCGCGCATCGTGGAAGTGGAGCTGAATGACGGTTATGAGCAGGGCATAGAGTGGAATAACCTGTCGGCAAACAGCCGCTCTGGTCAGGTTGCTACGGGTAATACGGCGGTAACCTACCCCGGCTTTTTAAGTCCGTTGTCAGACTTGCTGGGAGGCGGAGCTGTATTTACCTATACCGATGGTAACTTTGATGCGGTGGTAAACCTGCTGCAAACCCAGGGTGAGGTAAATACGCTGTCAAACCCTCGTGTTACTACCAGCAATAACCAGAAAGCGGTGATTAAAGTAGGCACAGACGAATACTTTGTGACAGACTTTTCCATTGAAACAGAAACAAATAACGATGGCGGCACCAACCGAATTTATCCGGAGCCCAAATATAAGCCGTTCTTTTCGGGTATATCTTTAGACGTCACCCCCCAGATTGGGGAAGACAACCGTATTTTGCTGCATATTCACCCGGCTGTCGTGGAAGTTGAAGAAGATCTTAAGCTGTTACCACTGGATAATAATGTCACTATACCCTTGAATTTTGCCAAAAGTACGGTGCGTGAGTCGGACACGGTAGTAGAGGCCGCCTCTGGTGAAGTGATTATTATCGGCGGCTTGATGCAGGAAAAACAAACCGAGCAGGAAACGGCCATTCCATTGATCAGCGAAATACCCGTGCTGGGCAATTTGTTTAAAAACCGTAATCTTGCTACTCAGAAAAGCGAGCTGGTGATTATGCTGCGTCCGGTGGTGGTGGCCGCCAACACCTGGCAGACCGAGCTGCAACGCTCCCGGGATCTGCTGGAAAAATGGTATCCGCCCCAGCCTGAGACGGTACCGCTGAGCCAGGAATACCGGGGGGCACGATGAAGCTGACGGCAAGTCTGCTGCTTGTGCTGACGGCTGCCATGGCTTATGCCGATGATCAGCCCGACTGGAACGATCCGGTGTGGGCTCAGGTCATGGCCACGCCGCCGGCGGCCAGCGAGTTGTCCATCAGTGAAGTCACGGTCAGCCGTGCCGATCAGCTGGCAGAAGCCGAAGCCACCGCCAATGCGGCGCTGGCCACGGGCAACTGGATGCAGGCCGAACAGCAGTTGAATGATGCGCTGGCACGTTATCCTGATGCTCATCAGTTGCGGCTTAAGCTGGCGGCACTGCAATATGGCCGGGGCGCACCGGCACAGGCCAAAGCCCTGCTGCAACAAGGGCTGGAGCTGGCACCGGAGCAGGCCGGGCTGCGCCTGACGCTGGGCCGTATTCTGGCCAATGAAAACCGCCACGCTGCCGTTTGGCAGGTGCTGAGTGATGCTCAGCCCGAGCTGGCGCAACACCTGGACTATTATGCCCTCATGGCCGAAGCCGGCCGGCGCAGTGGCCGCTGTGAAGACGCCATGGCCGTTTATCATCGCCTGCTTACTCAGCAAAACAGCGGCCCCTGGTGGCTGGGGCTTGGGTTGTGCCAGCGCAGCCTGGGCCGGGATTTCACCCATGCCTTTGAGCAGGCGCAAGCCAGCGTGGATCTGGGAGAGGCGTCTTTGCAATTTGTAAACCGGCAACTGGAGCTGCAACATGGCACAACGCAAACTCACTAAGCGTCTGGGCGAGCTGCTGATAGACCATGGCGTGATCACCCAGGGCCAGCTGGAAACCGTGCTGCAGAAGCAGCGGCAGGAAGGCGGTCGCCTCGGTGCCGTGCTGGTGCAAATGGGCATGCTCACCGAGCTGGAGCTGCTGGGCTTTGTGGCCGAGCAGCTGGACATTCCGCTGCTCGATCTCAATAAAGTCGATATTGATCCCCAGGCGGTCAAGCTGATGTCGGAAGTGTATGCCCGCCGTCACCGTGCGCTGGTGATCGGTGCCGACGACACTCAGGCCACAGTGGTGCTGGCCGACCCCGCCGATCTCGACACTCAGGATGCCATCAGCAATTTGCTCTCGCCCCGGGAAGTACACCTGGCGGTGGCCCCTCACAGCCAGATGCTGGCGCTGTATGATCAGCTCTACCGCCGCACCGACGACATTGCCAACCTGGCCGGCAAGCTGTCGGAAGAGCATGCGCCCAGCCGCACCGTGATTGAAACTGCCGGTCTGGAAGACAACGACGCCACCGTGGCCCGCCTGCTGAACTCCCTGTTTGAAGACGCCATGCAGGTGGGGGCCTCCGATATTCACATAGAGCCCGACAACAAGGTTATTCGTCTGCGCATGCGGGTAGACGGCCTGCTGCAGGAAACCCAGCTGAAAGAAGTGGCCATAGCGCCGGCGCTGGTATCGCGGCTCAAGCTGATGGCCGGGCTGGATATTTCCGAGCGCCGCTTGCCGCAGGATGGCCGCTTTGAGCTGACCATTAAACACAATCCGGTGGATGTGCGCATGGCCACCATGCCGGTGCAATATGGCGAGGCGGTGGTACTGCGGCTGCTGGATCAGTCCGGCGGCACCCGCACTCTGGAGCAGGCGGGCATGCCGCCTGCCTTGCTGGCCTCGTTCCGGCGCAAACTGGCCAGCCCCAACGGCATTATTCTGGTCACCGGCCCCACCGGCAGCGGCAAAACCACCACCCTCTATGGGGCTCTGGCCGAGCTGAACACCCCCGACCGTAAAATTATTACCGCTGAAGATCCGGTGGAATACCGGCTGCCGCGGGTCAATCAGGTGCAGGTAAACAGCAAGGCCGGGCTCACCTTTGCCCGCATTTTGCGCACCAGCCTGCGTCAGGACCCGGACGTGCTGCTGATTGGCGAAATGCGCGATCAGGAAACCGCCGAAATTGCCATGCGCGGGGCGCTGACCGGCCATCTGGTGCTGTCTACCCTGCACACCAACGACGCCCCCAGCTCGGCAGTGCGATTAATGGACATGGGCGTGCCCGGCTATCTGGTGGCCAGCACCCTTAAAGCCGTGCTGGCCCAGCGGCTGGTGCGCAAAATTTGTGAATACTGCAAGGTGCCGGCCCAGCCCGACGAGAGCGAACGCCAGTTTTTAATACATTTGAATCCGCAGGCCGAACAGGGCCGCTTCTATCGTGGTGAAGGTTGTGCCAGCTGTAATCACACCGGTTTTAAAGGGCGAATAGGGGTGTTTGAGTGGCTGGAAGTGAATCAGCCCATGGCCGATGCCCTGCGTCATGAAAATACCCAGGCCTTTGAAACGGAAGTGGCCCGCCTGCCGGGCTTTGTGACGCTGCCCCAGGCGGCCCTGGAGCAGGCACTGGCGGGCAATATTGCCGTTTCTGAGGTGCTGCGCCTGTCTGAGTGGGTAGACTGAGATGGCCTTTTATCACTACAAGGCGCGGGATCGCCAGGGCCAGCTCAGTGAAGGGCGCATGGAAGCGCCCAGCCGGGAAAGCGCTGCCGCCAGTCTGGCTCAGGCCGGGCTGATCCCGGTAGAAATGAAAGAAACCCGCTCCGGCACCAAAACCTGGCTGCAGGTGCGTCAGTTTTTAAAAGGCGGCATCAAGCCCGAAGCGCTGCTGATATTAAGCCGGCAGTTTGCCTCCCTTACCCGCGCCGGTATTCCCATTCTGCGCATTGTGGAAGGGCTGCGCGACACCACAGACACCAGAGTATTAAAAGAAGCCCTGGATGAGGTAGCTAAAGCACTGAATCAGGGCCAGACCCTGGCCAATGCGCTGGCGGCGCATCCGCATTTGTTTAACAGTTTGTTTGTGTCTCTGGTGGAAGTGGGGGAGAGCACCGGGCAGCTGGAGCAGGCATTTTTGCAGCTGGCCCATTATTACCAGCTGGAGCTGGACACCCGCCGGCGCATCAAGGCCGCCATTCGTTATCCCATGTTTGTGACCATTGCCATGGCAGCCGCCATGACGGTGATAAATATTTATGTGATCCCCGCCTTCAGTGGCATTTTTGCCCGGCTGGGTGCCGATTTACCCTTGACCACCCGGTTTTTGATTGGCAGCTCGCATTTTTTTACTCACTATTTTGGCCTGCTGGTGATGGTGTTGCTGGGCCTGAGCGCCGGCTTTATGTGGTATGTGCGCACCCCGGCCGGCAGACTGCGCTGGCATAAAACCCTGCTGCGGGTGCCCATAGTGGGGCCGCTGATCAAGCGCATTTTGCTGGCGCGCTTTTGCCGCAGCTTTGCCATGATGCTGGCCGCCGGCGTGCCCATTACCCGAGTGCTGCGGCTGGCGGGCAGCGCCACCGACAACGCTTTTTTAACCCAGGCCATTCACACTATGGGCGAGGGCCTGTCTTCCGGCGACAGCCTGTCGGCGGTGGCGGAAAACAGCGGGGTATTTACCCCGCTGATTTTGCAGATGTTTCGGGTGGGCGAAGAAACTGGCCGGGTAGATGAAATGGTAATGGAAGCGGGCCGCTTTTATGAAGAAGAAGTGGACTACGACATTGCCAACCTGTCTTCCCGTATTGAGCCCATTTTGATCACCGCCATTGCCGCCATGGTGCTGGTGCTGGCATTGGGTATTTTTACTCCCATGTGGGACATGATGGATCTGGTCAAAGGCGGGTAAGTGTGCATCGCAAAGCATCAGTGCGGTTACACTACGCCGACACGCTACAAGTACCTCCATGTAACGCTCGAAAATGCCATCCATGGCATTTAATGGTCGGCTCCGGTAATCCGCACTGCTGCTTCTAGCATGGCTGTGAGCAGTTGCAAAAATACTCGGAACAGGGCTGGATTGGCACCATACAAGCCGTTAAGATAGTAACCACAAACTTTGTAACCATTAACTGGAAAGGAAATAAAATGAAAAGAGCAGCGGGTTTTACCCTGATTGAACTGGTTATTGTCATTGTAATTCTCGGCATTCTGGGTGCCGTGGCCGCACCGCGGTTTTTAAACCTGCAGGGTGATGCTTATGCAGGTAATATTAATGGTCTGAAAGGCTCCATTCAGTCGGCACTGACACTGGCTAATACTAAAGCTGTACTGGAAGGCATGGATAGCGGAGAAGATATTACAGGTGTTCCCGGATACCCGAATGTTAAATTCAACCATGGTTATCCTATCGCAGCCACAGACAACACTGGTATTCTGGGAGCCTTACAAAGCGTTCCCACATCCGGTGATGATGGTGATTACACAATAGTTGAAGAAGCAAATGCAATAAGTATCCATCCTAAGGGCAGAGCTAGCAACCCTGCTAAGTGTTTTGTAAGATATACAGAAGCAACAGGTACTAACACTCCAGCGACAGTCGAAGCTGATACCAACTGTGAATAAATATAAAAGGCGGCTTAGGCCGCCTTTTTAACCATTCATCCTTTCCAATAAAGGAAACCCATGCGCAGTGCAGCCGGTTTTACACTTATCGGGCCTGTGGTGATTCCCGCTGTTTACGGGGCCACCAATGCTCCCCACTTATTAAGCTCTCCCCCTTATGGTGCGTAAACACGCTGCCTTTACCCTGATAGAAATGGTCGCCGTGCTGGTGCTGGTGGGCATTCTTGCCGCCGTGGCCATTCCGCGCCTGCCCGTGGGCAGCAATTTTAATAATTCTCTTCAGGCCCGCAATCTGGCGGGCTTGTTGCGGCTGGCCCAGCTCAGGGCGATGAACGATCCACAGGCGCTGCAAGGCGGCACCGGCACAGACCGCTGTGGCGTGATTGCCGTCACCCGTGAGGGGGTGTCTGTTTCCAGAGACTGCAACAGCACCACTCTGCTCACCGATCTCAGTGATACAAACCCTGATATCTGGCTGGGCACAAAGCAGCCCGTCACCGCCAGTCAAGCTTTACCCTTTACTCTGCAGTTTGGCCAGTTCGCCAATGAAAACTTTCTCAGCGATAACAGTTATCTGGGCCGGCCCCATATAAACGGTAATCCGCTTGATAGCACACTCATCATCACCCTGGCGGGCACCTCGGTAACCATAGAGCCAGAGGGGTATATTTATGTGGCGCGCTAATGCCGGCCTCAGCCTGCTGGAATATGTGATTGGCCTGGCCATTTTGGCTATTGTGCTGGTGGGGGCGGGGCTGTTTTTTGTAAGCCAGCCCCGCCAGCTGGATCCGGTGTTTCAGTTTCGCGCCGTCTCACTGGCCGAAGCCCTGGCCGAACAGGTGCTGGCGGTTCAATACGATGCAGCCAATAATCCGCATGCACAAATTCGGTGTGATGGTGGTGAATGTAATAATGCGCCCACCGCAGCCGCACAGGCTAATCCTGTATTGGACAACTTTTCAGTGGTCGATGACTTTCATCTTTGGTGTGATGACAACGCCATTACCGGCGATGCGCTGGCAGCCCAACTGGCACTGACCCAGCAACAACTCTATGCCCGCTACACAGTAGAAACCTGCGTTACCCTTGAAACTGATGATGCCGGCACTGCATTTAAAAAGGTGCTAATTGCCATCGCAGATCAAAACGGAGCCGATGTGTCCTTTACCCTGCACAGGTATAACATAAGATGAAAGCGCGCGGTTTCACCCTGCTGGAGTTGGTTATCGTGATGGTGCTGATTGGCATCAGTGCCGTGTTTGGCACTCGTTTTATTGCCCAGATGGCCAGCAGCTATATGGGCGGGGCCGAGCGTGCCGAAGCACTCGCCGGTGCCCGCTTTGCCATGGAGCGGCTGCGCCGCGAGCTGGCCGTGGCGTATGGCCCCAGTGTGTATATCAAAAACAACTGCCTGGCATTTGTGCCTGCCCTGGCGGCCGGCACCTATACCGGCACGGTTAAAAATGGCCTGGCTACTTTTATTAAACCGCTGAGTCTGCAAGATAAAAATATAAAAAATAGTTATATGGCCATTCGTGCTGACAGTGGCGAGGCTGAATGGAGTAATTACCCAGCTACACTCACCAACACTGTTTATCAACTGGAGCAAGAGCCTGCCAATAACAGCTTTGGTGTGAGTGACATTTTTGATACTCCTGCTGATATTGATTTCAAGCGAGAAGGGGCAGGTCAGCGTTACACTCTGCTCAAGCCTGAGCAAATTCGGTTTTGCAGCGAGCAGGGCAGGCTTTATCGTGAACAAACCACCGGTGCCGGCTGGGAAGATAAAACCCTGATGTTGAGCGGGATCAGTGAAAATGGCGTATTCAAAGACTATGATGAGACCAGTCAACTGATACAAATGGAGCTTGTATTGAGCACCCAAGACGGCAATCTGGTGCTGCCCGCGCAGCTGCAGGTGATCTATGCGCCTTAACCCTCAGGCCGGCAGCATGCTGGTAAGCATCATCTTTATTATTGTGATCCTCTCGGGGTTAATGGCCGCCATGGTCACCCTCTCGGGCCAGAGCAGCCGCCAGCTGGTATACGAAGTGCAGGCACTGAAAGCCCGCCTGGCGGCCGAATCGGTACTGGAGCAGCAAATTTATGCCGTGCTCGATAAAGACAACTTTGATGCTGCCAAGGTGGTGGATAAAGACAGCCCTTTATCTGTTAATGGATGTGATGCGTATATTCACAGCATCACACCTGCTGGCACATCACAAAGACAAATCATTTCCACCGGCTCCTGCACCGGCAGCGGCCTTACCGTGGTCCGCAATATAGAAGTTGAGGTGATTAATGAATAAAACCGCCTTGTTTTATCTGACGGCACTGCTTGCCACGGCACCCGCACTGGCATCCACTGTTGCTGAACTCTTCCCCTATGCCGCCCAAAGCCATGATCAAAAGGGTGAAGTGGAAATGGGCTGGAGTACCAGCATTAACGGCACCAATAATGGTGTGCTGGATTTTAGAAAGAAAAATGATCTAAAAGGTCAGTGTGATAACGGAAATTGTACTATCTCAGGCGAGATTACCACACCTTATTCGCTTCCTAAGTTTAATCGCTCTCCATTTGAGCTTCCTGCCTTTAAAAAAACCAATTCATCTTTCGAGGCAAAGTGTAGTGGCTCCGGCACCATTGAATATGTTCGCGATGCATACGAAAAAGTGGAAGCGCAGGGCAGTTGCAGATTGCATATTTCCAACACTGGTGACGTGTTAATAAAAGGAGACTTGTCGGCGCAGGGCAGTTCAATTATTTATCTTGATAGCGGTAATTATTGGTTGGACTCATTGAAATTATCCGGTAGCAGCAAAATTGTCATTAATGGTAATGGTGAGGTTAATTTTTATGTTAAAGATAATGTTGATGTCTCCATCAGTAATCAGATAGGCAGCCCGTCACAAAAAGTAAATATATTTCATTACGATAACGATGAAGTAAAGCTGGGTGATAATGCAAAATGGTATGGAGATATAAAATCCTACGGCGATGTTAAGCTGAAGGGTAGCAGCAAGCTTTATGGCGCAGTGCAAGTAGAGTCTTTGGACTTATCCGGCGACGCCCAATTATATCTTGATGCCGGCACATACTGGTATGAAGAGGTTGATTTACAGAATAGCGCCAGGATCATTCCACAAGGCCAAAAACTGACTACATTTTATATTGAAGATGAGTTGGAGCTAAAAGGAAATTCAGTACTGGGAGCCCCTGACAACTCGGTTTTGGTTTTTGTATACGGCGATGGCGATGATGACGGAGATATCGAGCTTGAAGGCTCTTCTCGTATTTATGGTCACTTATATGTTGAGGGTGATCTGGATATGGAGGGCAACACAAGAATATTTGGTGCTGTCAATGTGGTTGATCTGGAAATGGAGGGAAGCTCCGCTATCAACTTTGAAGAAATTTCTGCATCAGATGGAGTTCATCATTACCAGCTCAGCTTTAACAAGGAAGCGAATGAACTGACAGCCTACGCCTGTGGTGATGAGGCCTGTAACGATTTGCTGCTCTATTCAGACTATGCCAGGTTGAAGATAGATGATGGCGAGAACAATAATAATATTTCCAACTTCAATAATTTTATAGGCAAGGTGACTGACTATAAGCCTAATACCAAGCTGGATAAAAATAAATGCATACAGTTTGTGGCAGATAAAATGACCCCCTCACCTGATGAAGGTGAGTTGCGCTGTTATCTGTCTGACGGCACTCGCCTGCCAAGCTGCAAGTTGTGTACCGAGCAGGATGTGCAATCTTCTCTCGCTGCCTATGTGTATGATGAGATCACTCTTAATGAAGAAAAACTGGGAGGAACTATTCCCAACTTCAATTTTTATATTACTGAGATAAACGGCACCGGAACACTTCAAACCGGTAATAGAGTGTTGAAAAAAGGCAGTGAAGTTAGCTTTCCGTTGGACCTGACCTATAACAAGGCTGAAGCCATATCCCTGACCATTAAAGGTGATAATGGCAAAAATGGTAAAAACAAGCAGGAAGTGGAATACCAGCTTGAGCTGGTGTTTGTGCCCAAACAGCTGCGCTGGTCCGCTGCCGATTGCAGTGGCGATGATGGCTTTGTACACGCCGAACATGCGGCATCTTGCACTGTACTGGGCAAGGCCGGTGAGCAAGTCGGGCTTACACTGCAAGCCTATGGTGAAAACGATAAGCTGATTGATGACTACAGTGCCCGGTTGAATGGCATTGTTATTCATGAATTGGGCGCTGATGCCAAAGAAACTGATGATTCTCCTGTGATCAAACAGACAATGGTTAATTTTAATCAAAATAATAACCCGGGCTTTCAAAGCGCCGAGCCTATTTCCGGGGTAGCCCTGATACAGGCAACCGTGCCTGAAACCTGCGCACCCTATGCCGTTAGTGATAACGGCTGCATGCTGAAAACGGACGGTGATATCGCCATTGTCGGCCGCACAGTGCCAGACCGTCTGCTGATCACTGCCGGCTCAGGCAAGCTTGAAGGTGGCGTTGCTTATCGTGGAAAAGCGGTGGTATATCATCAAGATGATGAGAATGCGCTGCCTCAATCACCTTATTTCTCTGTTATGGCCTGTGCCGCCGGCCAGCAGGATAATGAGTGTGAGCTGCCATCCTATACTGGTGAGTTTGCTGCAGGCTTGGATCTGTATGCCAGCCTCACTGACGAACTGCTGGATGGTAATAAACTGCAGTGGCAAAGACAGGATGTTGGCACTGGTGAGCATATCTGGCGGCCTGAAGACTCTTTCGCCTTTGATAAGGATTACCCCGTTGCAGAGCAGTCTTTGCATATACCACTGGATCTGACCCTTGCCGATCATGATGAGTTGGGTGGGTTAACAGCCAGCACCTATTTTGCCGGTGAAAACGACACCCTGCGCTTTGGCTTTATCACCCTGATGGACGCCGAGATACCAGTGAACAAAGAAGGCACCATGTTCACCAAGCTGCATTATTACGGTGAGAGCCTTAAGCAACTGAAAGAAGATACTGGTACCTCCGATTACCTCACAGAGAGCAGTAATGTGAAAGCCGTTTGGGGTGGTAACCCGATGGAGGATTTATCGCTGATTGCTGATGGTAAGGTGATTGAAGTTCCTCCTTACGCCAGTGAACTAAAAGACATAATAGTCACCATTGAAGGACTGCATGACTGGCTGAAGCCGGCAGATAAAGACAATGAAGGCGGCCTTGCAGATCCTGAGGCACTGCTGGACATTACCGGCCGCTTCAGCCCGGGCGAGCGCACCTTTAACCGCCGGGAAGCCACTCGCTGATCCCGGCCGGTACTGCAGGCCCAGCCTGCAGTACAAAAGTGTGATGTAGATGTTTTACTAATTGTTTACAAAAAATTATCATCAGTTCGCAAGCCATAGTAACAAGGTAAGGATACCGACAGTGCGCGAAGATCATCACCATCAGGAGGCTGCCGCTCAGACGAGCGTGTTTGAGCAAAACCTGAGCTTTAAGCGGCAGCTGCTGCACCATGTGTTTGAAAATGCGCTTGAGTCCATCATCGTGACCAATGCCGACGGCATTATCGAGCGGGTTAATCCGGCCTTTACTCAAATTACCGGCTTTACTGCCGAAGAGGTGCTGGGCAAAACGCCACGGCTGATTCAGTCTGCTAAACATGAGCCTGACTTTTACCGAAAAATGTGGCAGCAAATCAGCCGTACCGGCCAATGGAGTGGTCAGGTATGGAACCGGCGCAAGTCCGGCGAGGTGTATCCGCAGTGGCTCAGCATTAATACGCTTACCAACCACCATGGTCAGATAACCCACAGAGTGGCCATTGGTCACGATCTCAGCGGTCAGCGCATGGCCGAGCAGGATCGCATGCCCTTTACCTTTAAAGATCCGCTCACTCAGCTGGGCAATCGTCAGTTATTAACCTCTCGCCTGGAGCAGGCGCTGGCCGAAGCACAGCGTAACAAAATACGGGTGGGGTTAATGGTGCTCGATATTGGCCGGCTGAAACCGGTAAATGAGCAGCTGGGCATGACCTGGGGCGATGATGTATTGCGTCAGCAGGCGCGCATTATGCAGGCGGCAGTAGACGAAGCCGATACCCTGGTGCGGCTGCAGGGCGATATGTTTGCCATTTTGCGCCACAGCAAGGCGGAAGATACCACCATGGGGCATCTGGCAGAAAAACTGCTCAGTCTGCTGGGGCAGCCCATGGTGCTGGCTGATCAAAATGTGGTGTGCATGCAGCCCAGCATTGGCATTGCCATTTATCCGCGCGATGCCAAAGAGCCCGAAAACCTGTTGCAGGCGGCAGAATATGCTCACGCCATGGCCAAACGGGAAGGCCGCGGCCGCTATCAGTTTGTGGATGAACAGCAGCACAGGCTGCACCACAGAGAGCTGATTATTGAGCAGAGCCTGGGCCATATGCTGAATACCGGTCTGGTGCAGGGAGTGAGCCTGCATTATCAGCCCCAGGTGTGCTCGGTTGATGAGCGCATTGTCGGGGTTGAGGCATTGCTGCGCTGGACGCACCCGCGCCTTGATATGATTTCTCCTGCCGAGTTTATTCCGGTGGCCGAGCAAAGCGGGCTGTCTGTGCGTCTGGATCGCTGGGTAATAGAGCAGGTGTGCACACAGCTGGCCGCCTGGCGGGAGCAGGGCATGATGCCGCCCATGGTGTCGGTAAACCTGTGTGCCCAGCAGTTCAGCCAGGCCGATTTTTGTGACTGGCTGATGGTTACCATGGCCCGCTTTGGCTTGCCGCATTCTCTTATCAAGCTGGAAGTCACCGAGTCCACCATGATGGATCAGCTGGATACCGGCATTAATATGCTGCAGCAGCTGCGGGATCAGGGATTTAAGCTCTCTCTGGACGACTTTGGCACCGGTTATTCGGCGCTGTCCTGCCTGCACTGGTTTCCGCTGGATGAGCTTAAAATTGATCGCAGCTTTATGGTGGAAGCCTGCGAAAGCTCAAGAGCGCTGACCTTGTTGCGCACCATTATGCAGCTGGCAGAGCAGCTGTCATTAAGCCTGGTGGTGGAAGGAGTAGAGCAAAAAGAGCAGCTGGAGCTGCTGGAAGAGTTCGGCTCCATTACCGTGCAGGGATATTATTATTACAAGCCCATGCCGGCCAGCGAACTCTTGCCGCTCTTGTCTTTATGCAGTAAAGGGCCGGGTAACAGCACTCTTATGTAAATGCTGCCTTAATTAAGCTTTTGCTGGTTTGGCCGATACCTTGTTTATCGAATGCTAAAAAGGAGCAGGGCAATGGCGATTTTTCCGGTTTCAGGTAATCAGGTTTATCAGGTAGCCAGCAAAAACGAGCGGCAGACACCGGCAGAAAAAGGTGCCGAGCACGATGTGGCCAGCGCCCGCTCCGAGCTGAAAGCCCGCAGTAACCAGAGCATAGTGCAGGCCATGTTTGATGGCGGTAATACGGGCAATAACAAGGCCATGAGTATTCTTTATGGCGAGATAATGAGCACGATCAATGCGGAGCTTGGCGAGCAGCATGCCATTACTCCCGAAAAGCTGGCAGACAAGCCCGACGATTACTGGTCTCCGGAAAACACCGCCAGCCGCATAGTAGACGGAGCCCTTGGTTTTTTTGAGACCTTCCAGAAACAAAACCCCGGTATGCCGGAAGACAAGCAGCTGGAGCAGTTTCTCGACACCATCACCAGCTCCATTGATAAGGGCTTTGGAGAAGCCGTCAATATTCTTGAAGGGCTAAGTGTGTTCGACGGCAGCATCAAGGATAACGCCACCGCCACCCGCGAACTGATTACAGACAAACTCAACACCTTTCGTGAAGAAAGGTTAGGGTCTGGATCTTAAATATTCCTGTAACCGTTGCTGCCTGGCGTCGTTGAAGGCAAGCCCCAGCTTGGTGCGCCGCCACAGAATATCGTCGGCGGTGCGGGCCCACTCCTGCTGCATTAAATAATCCACCTCGGCACCGTATAAGCCGGCTCCCAGGTGCGCTCCCAGGTCTTCCAGACCTTGGCAGCCCTGCAAAAACTGCCGGCACAGGATGCCGTAGCTGCGCACATAGCGCCGAGCCAGGGGCAAAGGCAGCCAGGCGTATTCTTGTATCAGCTTCGCTTCCAGGCCGGCATGGTGATTGAAATCGCCGCCGGGTAACACCAGCTGGCTGGTCCAGGGGCCGCCGGTGCCGGGCAAAAACGCCGCCAGCTGGTTGATGGCGTCTTCTGCCAGTGCCCTGAAAGTGGTGATTTTGCCTCCAAACACCGACAACAGCGGTGCCTCGTTGCCATCGGCGCTCAGCAGCAGTTTGTAATCCCGTGAGGCTTTTTGGGCCTGATTATCGCCATTGGCCATTAACGGCCGCACGCCGGCAAACTGATGCACTACCTGTTGCGGTGAAATCTGAGTGCGAAAGTGCTCGTTAACCACGTCACACAGGTAGGTAATTTCATCATAAGCCGGTGCCACACTGGCCGGATCACCGGTGTAGTCCACATCCGTGGTGCCAATCAGGGAATAGTCCTGCTCATAGGGCAGCACAAACACAATGCGGCCGTCGCGGTGTTGCAGAATATAGGCGTCATCACTGTCATACAGGCGCGGCACCACTATGTGGCTGCCCTTTACCAGCCGCAGGTGCGCCGGTGGCGCTGTGTGCAGCACCTCATCAAACAGGCTGCTGGCCCAGGGTCCGGCAGCGTTCACCAGCACCCGTGCCAACACGGTGCGCCGGCTGCCGCTGGCGTCTTCCAGCGTTACCTGCCAGAGGCCGTGGGCACGCTGTGCCTGAATGCAGCGGGTGCGGGGCCAGATGTGCGCGCCGCGCTCCCGGGCCGCCATGGCACACAGCACCACCAGGCGGGCATCGTCTACCCAGGCATCGGAATATTCAAAGGCCAGCTTCAGCTTCGGTTGCAATGGGCCGTGTCCGTTCAGAAACACGCGGCGTGATGGCGGCAGCCGATCGCGCCGTGCCAGATGATCATACAGCCACAGCCCCAGCCGTATCATCCAGGCGGGGCGCAGGTGAGGTTGATGGGGCAGCCGAAAGCGCAGCGGCCAGATAATGTGCGGTGCCGTCCGCAGCAGGGTTTCCCGCTCGGCCAGTGCCTCGCGCACCAGCCGGAATTCATATTGCTCAAGGTAACGCAGGCCGCCGTGGATCAGCTTGCTGCTGGCGGAGGACGTGGCTGCGCCCAGATCGTTCATTTCGCACAGCGCCACATCAAGACCGCGGCCGGCGGCATCCAGGGCGATGCCGGTGCCGTTAATGCCGCCGCCTATGACCATTACATCCAGCGGCTGGCTCATGGCTCACTCCTGGCGCGGGCTACTGCCGCCTGCCAGCCTTGATAATGGGCCTCGCGCTCATCATTTGGCATAGTGGGCGTAAACGCCTGATCAATGCTCACGCACTGCGCCAGCTCCGTTGTATTCTGCCAGAAGCCGGTGGCCAGCCCGGCGAGAAAGGCCGCGCCCAGCGCCGTGGTTTCCAGCAGGGCAGGGCGCACCACCCTGGTGTGGGTAATGTCCGCCTGAAACTGCATTAAAAAGTTGTTGGCAGCGGCACCGCCGTCCACTTTCAGCGCCGCCAGGCGAAGCCCCGCGTCCTGTTGCATGGCATCGAGCAGATCCCGGCTCTGAAAGGCAATGGCCTCCAGTGCGGCCCGTACAATATGGTGGCGGTTGGCCCCTCGGGTTAGTCCTGTGATGGTGCCTTTGGCATAGGCATCCCAGTAGGGCGCGCCCAGTCCGGTAAAGGCGGGCACCAGATACACGCCGTTGGTGTTGGCTACTGCGGTGGCACTGGCTTCGCTGTCCTTGGCGTGAGCTATTAACCCCAGCTCGTCTCGCAGCCACTGAATAATGGCACCGCCCATAAAGACCGAGCCTTCCAGTGCATAACTCACGCCGCCGTCGGCCCCCACCGCCAATGTGGTGAGCAGACCGTGATTCGACTCCACTTTTTGCTGGCCTGTATTCATCAGCATAAAACAGCCGGTGCCGTAGGTGTTTTTTACCATGCCCTTGTTAAAGCACAGCTGGCCGAACAGCGCCGCCTGCTGATCCCCGGCCATGCCGGCAATGGGCACTTTGCCGCCAATATCCGCATCGCCATACACCCGGGAAGACGGCTTTACCTCGGGCAGCAGGCTGGCGGGAATATTCAGCGTTTCCAGCAAAAACGGGTCCCATTCCAGGGTGTTGATATTAAACAGCAACGTGCGCGAAGCATTGGTGTAGTCGGTGACATGCACCCGGCCTTCGGTCAGCTTCCACACCAGCCAGGTGTCTATGGTGCCAAACAGTAAATCACCGGCGTCGGCCTGTTCGCGCGCGCCGGGCACATTGTCCAGCAGCCAGCGCAGCTTGGTGCCCGAGAAATAGGCGTCGGGCACCAGACCGGTGCGCTGTTTTATCTCGTCGGTCAGGCCCTGCTGTTTGAGCTGTTCGCAAATGGCTGCGGTGCGCCGGCACTGCCATACAATGGCGTTGTGAATGGGCTGGCCGGTGTGTCTGTTCCACACCACTGTGGTTTCCCGCTGATTGGTAATGCCAATGCCCGCCAGCTGGTTGGGGCGCACGCCGGTTTTGGCCAGCACTTCGGTTAAGGTGGCGCGCTGGGTGGCCCAGATTTCGGTGGCATCGTGCTCCACCCAGCCCGCTTGCGGATAGTGCTGGGTAAATTCCCGCTGGGCTATACCCGCCACACGCGCCTGGTGGTCAAACAAAATGGCGCGCGAGGAGGTGGTGCCCTGATCCAGCGCCAGAATATAAGAGGGCTTGCTCATGGTGCCTCCTTCTGAGCCAGTAATTGAGTACAGGCAACGGGCAATACCGGCTGCCAGGGTTTGCGCGGCCCCTTATACAACTCGCCGGTTTTGTCGTTTATCCAGCTGGCCAGCTCACTGCCACAGCCGGTGCCGGCGGGCACAGGGTGCTGCGGCTCGCAGCTGGCATGGCCGGCAGGGCAGTGCAGCCGCACATGAAAATGCCCCGAGTGACCATACCAGGGGCGAAGGCGGCCCAGCCAGGGTGCATCGGCGTAAGCACGGCACATGGCCTGTTTGATCAGCGGGTGCACAAAAATACGGCTCACGCGCTCATCCTGTGCGGCCAGGGCAATCAGCCGGCGCTGGTTATCGGTAAAGTAGCGGTTAAGCACATAGAGCTTATGGTTGACCATGTCCTGCTCGGGCAGGGCAGGGTTGCCCGCGCGCAGCCAGATGTCCGCATCCAGCCCGCTCTGGTGGCTGCGGTGGCCATATTCAAAGGGGCCGCCATGCTTTCTTGCCATATCGGCCACCAGCATGGGCGGCAGGCCGGCGGCGTTCAGCCGTTGGCCCAGCCCCTGCAAGTAATCAATCAGCTCAGGCTGGCCGTAATAACGCTGGCGCTCGGCGCGAACCACCTGAAAGCCTTCCCCCGACAGCGGCAGTGCGCGGGACTGAGTTTGGCAGCCCGCCGCGTAGCCACCAATGGCCTCGGCCTGTGCGCCAAAGTGAATGCTGAACAGGATCAGCGCCAGCCAGAAAACCGGTTTTAACATCAATGTGCCCTCCTTTGCTCATCAATTTTGCGCGGGAAACCCCGTCCTTTCAGGGCGGGGAGGGATAGCACGGCGGCGTCAGCCGCCCCTGTTCCCGCCTCTCCTTTTAAACTGGCTATCTATACAGTGGTTTACTAAACTAAGCGCATGACAAAACGCGCTTATAAATATCGGTTTTACCCGACACCCGAACAGACTGAGCTGTTGGCTCAGACCTTCGGTTGTGTGCGTTTTGTCTATAACGCGATACTGCGCTGGCGTACTGATGCTTTTGAGCTGCGTCAGCAAAAAATCGGCTACGTTGGCGCTAACGCCCGGCTGACCGAACTCAAGAAAGATCCTGAGCTGACGTTTCTGTCTGAAGTGTCGTGCGTACCCTTGCAGCAATGCCTGCGCCACCAGCAAACCGCCTTCAAGAATTTCTTTGAAGGCCGTGCCAAGTACCCAGTATTTAAGCACAAGCGGCACCGTCAGTCGGCGGAATTCACCCGTTCTGCCTTCAAATACCGGGACGGCAAGCTGTATCTGGCCAAGAGCAAAACCCCACTGAATATTCGCTGGAGCCGTGAACTGCCCGGCGAGCCCAGCACCATAACCGTTTCCAAAGACTCGGCAGGCCGTTACTTTGTGAGCTGCCTGTGTGAGTTCGCGCCCAGCAAACTGCCGGTTACTCCCAACATGGCCGGCATTGACCTGGGCCTGACAGATCTGTTTATCACCGACCAGGGTGAACGGGTCGGCAATCCCCGCCATACCGCGAAATACGCCGCCAGACTGGCCAAGGCACAGCGCCGGCTGAGCAAGAAAAAGCTCGGCTCGGCCAATCGTGCCAAGGCCCGCCAGAAGGTGGCGAAACTTCACGCCAAAATCTCCGATTGCCGACAGGACAACTTGCACAAGCTGTCCCGCAGACTGATTAACGAGAACCAAGTAGTCTGCGTCGAATCCCTGAAAGTGAAAAACATGATCCGTAACCCTTCCCTGAGCAAAGCCATTGCCGATGCAGGCTGGGGCGAGTTCGTGCGCCAGTTGGCGTACAAGGCAGAATGGGCCGGTCGCTCACTGGTCGCTATTGACCAGTGGTTCCCCAGCTCCAAGCGCTGTTCGGGTTGCGGGCACACGTTATCGTCGCTGCCGTTGTCGGTCAGAAAATGGGACTGCCCCGAATGTGGCGCACACCATGAGCGCGACATCAACGCCGCGACCAACATTAAAGCCGCCGGGCTGGCGGTGTTAGCCCTTGGAGAGAATGTAAGCGGCATGGGGCCAGTCTCCGTGTCCGGTTCTCGGTGAATTGGGAATCCCCTTCCTTCAGGGAGAGGAGCAGTCAAATGGCACCATTATTTATGCCAGCGCGGATTTTTGCTAGGGTAGCGGCTTTTAATCTCGTCGGAATTTCATCATGACCGCCCAGCGCCTGTCCGTGCAACAGTTGTTACAGCAGCCTCTTGAGTTTGTGCTGCTGCCACCAGCTTTTCGTTTTTATGCCACTCAGGCCGCTGTGCTGCTGGCCAGTCTGGCAGTGGTGGTGTGGTCGGCGCTGGATGCGCAAAACGGCTTTGAGCTTATTCATTATGTGGGGCTGGTATTTGGTGGTGTGCTGCTGCTGGTAAGCCTGTGGCCGGCCAGCTGGAGCCGCCAGCGGCTAATGAACCTGGCCTATGATGCCGAGCGGCTGTATCTGGTGAACGGGAATCGCAAGCAGGTGGTGAGCCTGCCCAGAGACAGGGTGAGGGCAGTGAACAAGGGCAAGCTGCCGGGCCACGACGGGGCCATTATTGCCTTTACGCTGGATCTGCAGCTGAGCGAGCAGGAGCTGAACGCCGTGCAGCAGGCGCTGGAAACTCAGGCTGAAGAGCGTTTTGCCCTGGGTGAAAACTGCTACCGTTTTGGCTTTGTGGCCAACTGGCAGCCGCGCCGCAAACTGCTGGATGCCATCGCACCTTTGGCACCCATGGTGGTGGTAGAAGAGCCGGTGGAAGAAGACGACGATGACTGGGATGACTGAGCCGCGCCTTTAGCGCGGCTGGTTGCTGGCGGGTAACTGGGAATGCCGACAGGCGTTCTCAGATACGAAACACCGAGACCACCTCCTGCAGGTTTTGTGCCTGAATGGCGATGTTTCGAGTGGCCTGAGAATTGTCGCGCACGGCCTGTACGGTATTGTCGGTGATGTCCCGAATGACTACCACATTACGGCCAATTTCATTGGCAACGCTGCTTTGCTGCTCAATAGCAGCGGCAATTTGAGTGGCCATGTCTGAAATGACGGTCACTTCTCCGGTAATGTCATCCAGTACTCTTTCAGCTTGTTTGGCCTGCTGGCTGCTTTCCAGTCCTTCTTCTCTGCTTTGGTAGATAATCTTCACCATGTCGTCAGTTTTTGCGTGCAGTGAGCTGATGATGGTCGCTATTTCCTGGGTTGCATCCTGAGTGCGCGCCGCCAGCGCCCTGACTTCATCGGCCACCACGGCAAATCCCCGGCCCTGCTCACCTGCGCGGGCGGCTTCAATGGCAGCATTGAGCGCCAGCAGGTTGGTCTGATCGGCGATATCGCGAATAACCTGTAATACGGTACCGATGGTGTCGCTCTGACGGGACAAGTCCTCAATGCTGCCTACCGAGTCTTCCAGCCGGCCGGCCAGACGGCGAATGCGCTCTATGGTGCCCTGCACCTGCTGCTGTCCTTCCGTTGCACTGCCGTTGGCCTTGCTGGCCTTGATGGCGGTCTGGTCGGTATTGCGGGCAATGTCATCAATGGTGCTGACCATTTCTGTTACTGCGGTGGCAACCTGCTCGGTTTCCTGCTGCTGGCGTTCAATGTCTGCGGTCGTGGCGGCGGCGCTTTCTGACAGTTGCTGAGTGGTCTGATTCATGGTGCCCACAGCCTGATGCACCTGCTGAATTACCTCCCGGAACCCCTGAAGCATGGTATTCAGCGCATCGGCAATGTCTGCCATTTCATCTTTGCTGCCGGTATCAATGTGCAGTCCGAGGTGGCGGGTATGATGAATGCTCAGCACGCCTTCACGAATTTGCCTGATGGGGCGGAAAATGGAACGACTGATGGCAATGGCGACTCCTGCAGTGAGCAGCAACATCAGCATAAATACCAGGGTCGCGGTACGGGTTGACTGATCCAGATAGGCCTGCAGCCGCTGCTCGATATCGGCAAGAGTACTGTTCAGCAGGCTCTCGGTACTCTGAATAGTCTGACGCATGGTCAGCTGCAATCCTTCCTCACTGCTCAGTCCCAGACGTTGCAGCTCATCGGCATAAGCGAGAAAACGCTGCCGGTAATGGCTGGCCTGAACCCGGGATAAAGCCAGGGTGTCAAGTTCACTAAGCAATTGCTCATGCAGATTATTAAAACGTTGCAAATAGCGGACTTCATGGCGCAGCATAAAGTCCTTTTCGGCTCTGCGAAGCTGCAGCAGAGTAATAAGAATCCGATCGGCACCGGCGTTATTCAGAGAGGCTTCAACATCGTGTACGGATTGGCGCAACTCGCCCTCCAGCCCGGACTCATGATCCAGCCCGAGACGCTGATAAGCGTCCGCCACTGCCGTGAAATCGGTGCTATACCGGCTGAAACGTTCACTTAAACTGGTCAGTGCGGTGATCGGTAACTGTTGCTGCTCAAGCACAGCCTTCAGTTGAGCCAGGTGCTGCTGGGTTTGCGCCATTTGTTGCTGAAAGTCGTCCAGATAACGGGTATCGAGGCGGGCGATAAAATCTTTTTCATCCCGGCGCAGGCTGAGCATATCGTTATGCAGCGTCATTGCCAGTGCCTTGCCATGGTTCAGAGCTTTGATGGTATTCAGGGTATGCGTAAACAAGGTAAACAAAATTCCCATGGCGGCAATCACCACCAGGGTGTTGAGAGCGAGCTTGTGTTTTATTTTCATCCGTTAATTTTTTCTCGTTATCGGAACATCTGAAAGAGGGGGTTGTGCGCCATGAGCAGGCGCAGAGGGTCAGCGTAAAAACGGGTTATTCAGTCGCTCATGGCCGAAGGTACTTTCGGGGCCGTGGCCGGGTACAAAGGTGATGTCGTCACCCAGCGGCAGCAGAGTGTGTTTAATGCTGTCTATCAGTTGCTCGTGGCTGCCGCCGGGAAAGTCGGTGCGGCCAATGCTGCCCTGAAACAGCACGTCGCCCACAAAGGCCAGCCGTTGCGCCTTGTGCAGCAGCACCATGTGGCCCGGCGTATGCCCGGGGCAGTGATACACGTCCAGCACTTCTTCACCCACAGTGACGGTGTCACCGGCATTCAGCCAGCGGTCGGGAGTAAAACCCGGCACGGGATCAAAGCCAAACATCTGCACCTGCTGAGCCAGGCCGTCTATCCAGTAGGCATCTTGCTCGCCCGGGCCTTCCACCGGCACGCCGGTATTGGCTTTCAGCTCGCCGGTGCCGCCCACGTGATCCAGATGGCCGTGAGTCAGAATAATGCGCTCCAGAGTCAGCCCCCGTTCATTAATGGCTGCCAGCAGGCGTTCGGTTTCACCGCCCGGGTCTATCAGTGCTGCCTTGTTGGTGGCGCTGCACCATACCAGGCTGCAGTTTTGCATAAAGGGGGTTACCGGCAGGGTAATACGATTCAGCATTGTGTTTCCTCAGGTTGAGCTTCGGGCTGCTGTGCCAGCCATTCGGCCAGCTCGTCGGCGTTACCGCGTTTAACGATGCGATCGGCCTTGGCCGCCTGATGGCGGGCATAAATGGGGTCGTAATAAACGCCCAGCAGGGTGGCGATCCACTCTTCATGGGCCGCACTGCCATAACCCAGTTGCTGCTGGCGCACCGCCTCAGACATAATCTCCGACAGCCGTCGCCATTCCCGATCGCCCAGGCGTTTATACAGCCGTTTCAGGCTGTCTTGCAGGTAGCTTTCCAGCCGCGCAAAATCCTGGTTAAAGTGGCGCTGCATGGTGTCTACATAGTCATGGCGAATTTGCTGCACCCGCTGTTCAAAGGGCACTTCCAGCAACAGCAGCGGTGCCTGCTGCATGCGCTCATACAGGGGCAGGGGCACGGGGCAGCGGCCAATCATGGCGCTTTCGTCTTCTACCAGCCAGCCCTGAATACCACTGTGACGCTGCTTTAACCGGGCAATGGCCAGGCGGTTTTCAAAGTTGATGGGAGTGGGCTGGGGCTCGCCCCAGTTGCCAAAGCTGGAGCCTCTGTGGTGGGCATAGCCTTCCAGATCCAGCGACAGCGGACTGCGCGCCAGCCAGTCGGTTTTGCCGCTGCCAGTGAGGCCGGTGAGCACAAAACCCGGGCCGGCAAAACCCTGTTCAATTTCGGTGAGCAGCCGCCGGCGCAGTGCTTTGTAGCCACCCTTGACCCGGGACACTGGACGGCCGGCATCACCAAGCCACTGCTGCACCGTCTGGCTGCGCAGGCCGCCCCGAAAGCAATAAAGCACACCGTTTGGATTTTCCTGCAGCCATTCGATCCACCCCTGCAGGCGGGCCTGGCGCAGTTCACCGGATACCAGCCGGTGGCCCAGTGCAATAGCAGCCTGCTGACCTTCATGCTTGTAGCAGGTGCCAACTTGTGCACGTTCGTTATCGTTCATCAGGGGCTGATTGCACGACGCCGGAAAGGCCCCCTGCAAAAACTCGACCGGCGCGCGCAGGTCCAGCAGAGGCGTGTTATTGATAAACAGCGCATCGAGATCGGTTTCCAGATCAGGCATCCACTACCTCAATGCGGTGTTCGCCGGCGGTGACCAGCTCGCCAATGGGCGCCAGGCTCAGGTTATGGCTGGCGGCCACAGATAAAAATTCGTCAATGGCGCTGGGGCGCACCGCCACCAGCAGGCCACCGCTGGTTTGCGGATCGCACAAAATATGCTGCTGGCGCTGCGTGATGGGGGCCACTTTATGGCCATAGGCATCAAAGTTGCGCAGGGTGCCGCCGGGCACGGCACCCGCCTGCAGGTAATAATCCAGGTTGGGCAGCAGCGGAATATCGGCCATGTTCAGGCGCGCACTCACATCAGCCCCTTCACACACTTCCACCAGGTGCCCCAGCAGGCCAAAACCGGTCACGTCGGTCATGGCACTGACGCCGTCCAGTGCGGCAAAATCCTGGCCGGGCTTGTTCAGTTGGCACATCACTTCGGGGGCGAGGGTGCTGTCTTCATCCCGTAGCACGCCTTTTTTCTGGGCGGTAGAGAGCACGCCAATGCCCAGCGGCTTGGTCAGAAAAAGAATATCGCCGGCGGCGGCGGTATCATTGCGTTTCACCTGATCCAGCGCAATCTGGCCAGTGACTGCCAGGCCAAAAATGGGCTCGGGTGCGTCTATGCTGTGGCCGCCGGCAAGGGAAATGCCGGCGTCATGGCAGGCCTGACGACCGCCGTCAATCACCTGCTGAGCCACTTCCGGTGCCAGCGTGTTGATTGGCCAGCCCAGAATGGCAATGGCCACCACTGGCGTGCCGCCCATGGCGTAGATATCGCTGATGGCATTGGTGGCGGCAATGCGGCCAAAGGTAAAGGGATCGTCCACAATGGGCATAAAAAAGTCGGTAGTGGAGATAATGCCCATGCCGTTACCAATATCCACCACGGCGGCATCGTCACGGCTGTCGTTGCCCACCACCAGGCGCGGATCGTTAAAACCGGGCAGCTGGCTGTGCAGTATGGTGTCGAGGATTTTGGGGGAGATTTTGCAGCCGCAGCCAGCACCGTGGCTGTATTGAGTCAGGCGAATGGGTTCCACATGAGCTTCCTTGGTAACTGTCAGAAAGCCTGTATAGTACTCCTTATAGGCAGGAATCGCACCCCACAGCGCGTGCGGGTGAGCGTAAACTTAAAGGCAGCGAAACAATAAAAAGGAGCCGAAGCCATGAGCATTATTGCCAGAAAAATCTGGGTCAGCGGTCGGGTGCAGGGAGTGAGTTTTCGTTATTACACACAGTGCGAGGCCGAGCGTCTGGGCGTGAGTGGTTATGCCCGTAATTTGCCCGATGGCAGAGTGGAAGTGCTGGCAGAAGGGCAGGCCCCTGCCGTGCGGCAGTTAACCGCCTGGTTACGCAAGGGGCCCGACAGCGCAAATGTGACGGGGCTGGAAGAAAACGACATTGCCCCCACAGGTGTGCGCGGATTTGAAACCGGATGACAAGAGCTGGAAGCTTGAAGCCGGAAGTGTGGCACAACAACTTCCGGCTTTCAGCTTCGCGCTTCCAGCTTGTGTTTAGCCTTTAAGCGCCTGGTCCAGCTCTTCGATTTTGGCTTTCCAGATGGCGGGGCCGGCTTCATGGGCGTTGTTGCCGTCGCTGTCGACCGCCACGGTGACCGGCATGTCTTCCACCTCAAACTCGTAGATGGCTTCCATGCCCAGGTCTTCAAAGGCCAGCACTTTCGCTTTTTTCACCGCCTTGGCCACCAGATAGGCGGCACCGCCCACGGCCATCAGATAAACGGCCTTGTGATCACGAATGGAGCTCACGGTGGCCGGGCCACGCTCAGCCTTGCCCACCATGCCCATCAGGCCGGTCTGCTCCAGCATCATGTCGGTGAACTTGTCCATGCGGGTGGAGGTGGTGGGACCGGCTGGGCCCACGGCCTCGTCGCCAATGGCGTCCACCGGGCCCACGTAGTAGATAAAGCGGCCGTTAAAGTCCACCGGCAGGGGCTCGCCCTTGTTGATCATGTCCTGAATGCGCTTGTGAGCCGCATCCCGGCCGGTCAGCAGCTTGCCGGAGAGCAGCAGGGTTTCGCCCATTTTCCAGTCTTGAATGTCGTCGCGGGTGACGGTATCCAGGTTGACCCGGCGCACGTTTTCACCCACTTCCCAGGTGACTTGTGGCCAGTCTTCCAGTTTTGGCGGAGTCAGCTCGGCAGGGCCTGAGCCGTCCAGATGAAAGTGCACATGACGGGTGGCGGCGCAGTTGGGGATCATCACCACCGGCTTGGAGGCGGCATGGGTGGGCGCGGTCTTGATTTTCACATCCACCACGGTAGTAAGGCCACCCAGACCCTGTGCACCAATGCCCAGTTTGTTGGCCTTTTCAAAGATTTCCAGACGCAGTTTTTCTTCGGTGGTGTCGGCACCACGCTCGATCAGCTCGTGAATGTCCACCGGATCCATCAGGGATTCCTTGGCCAGCACGGCGGCTTTTTCGGCGGTGCCGCCAATGCCGATGCCCAGCATGCCCGGCGGGCACCAGCCGGCACCCATGGTGGGCAGTGTCTTCAGCACCCATTCCACCACGTCGTCGGACGGGTTTAGCATCACCATTTTGGACTTGTTCTCGGAGCCGCCGCCCTTGGCGGCAATGGCCACTTCCACTTCGGCACCGGGCACCATGTCGATATGCACCACGGCGGGGGCGTTATCTTTGGTGTTTTTGCGGGCACCGGCGGGGTCAGCCACTATGCTGGCGCGCAGCGGATTATCCGGGTTGGAGTAGGCGCGGCGTACACCCTCATCCACCATTTCCTGCACCGTCATATCCGAGTCCCACTGCACCTGCATGCCGATTTTTACAAAGCAGGTCACAATGCCGGTGTCCTGGCACAGGGGGCGGTGGCCTTCCGCCGACATGCGGGAGTTAATCAGAATTTGCGCAATGGCGTCTTTGGCGGCCTGGCTCTGCTCTTTTTCGTAGGCTTTTTCCAGCGCCTGCACGAAATCCAGCGGATGGTAATAAGAGATATATTGAAGGGCGTCAGCAACGGAGTCGATAAAGTCCTGCTTTTTGATAATGCTCATGGCTTCCTCATGGGTTATCGGCTGGCTTTGAGTTGTTATAATCGGCGCTATGATACGCTTGCGCGCCCCCGGCTGACCAGCCGGAGCCTGAGCGTAATGCCAAAACTGTCGAGTGGATTACATAATGGGACTGCCTTTGCACATACACAGCGAGCCCTTTGCCGGCCCGGTGCGTGACTTTTTCTCTCCTCTGGCAAGCCAGCCCTGGTCGGTGCTGCTGGAGTCGGCCTCGCCGTTGGCCGGTGACAGCCGTTATCACATTATCAGTGCCGGGCCGGTGGCCACCCTGGTCACCAGAGGGAACAGCACCACCATTACCCATGCCAATGGCACAGAGCACAGCAGTGACTGCCCCTTTGCGTTGCTTAAAGCCTGGCAACAGCGGCTGCTGGGTGAGGTGACCTTACCAGAGGAACTGGCCCATCTGCCCTTTGCCGGTGGTGCCCTGGGGCTGTTTGGTTACGATCTGGGCCGGCGGCTGGAGCGTATTCCCGAGCGCGCCATTAACGAGCTGGCCACTCCCGATATGGCAGTAGGCCTGTATGACTGGGCTTGGGTGATAGACCGTAAAACCGAACAAGCTCATTTGCTGGTGCTGGGCGATGAGGCGGCACTGCAACGAAAGCTGGCCTGGTGGCGGGGCCTGAGTGCGCCAGAGGCTCGGGCCTTTAAGCTGGCCGGCCCCTGGCAGGCCAATCAGAGCCGTGAAGCATATGGCACCAACTTTAATAAAGTGCAGGACTATCTGGCCGCCGGTGACTGCTATCAGATAAATCTGACGGTGCGCTTTGATGCGCCTTTTGAAGGGAGCCCATGGACTGCCTATCAGGCGCTCAGTGAACATAATAAAGCGCCGTTTTCGGCGTTTATGATGCTGCCGGATACCACTGTTTTAAGTCTGTCGCCTGAGCGCTTTATTGCTCTGGAAGGCCAACAAATAGAAACCAAACCCATCAAGGGCACCCGGCCCAGAGGCCAAAACCCGCAGCAGGACCGGCAACTGGCCGAGGAGCTGGCCGCAGCGCCCAAAGACAGATCCGAGAATCTGATGATAGTGGACCTGCTGCGCAACGACATTGGCCGGGTCTGTGTGCCGGGCAGTGTCAGGGTGCCGTCGCTGTTTGCCATTGAGTCGTTTCCGGCGGTGCATCATCTGGTGTCCACCATTACCGGCGAGCTGAAACCCGGGCTCGGCGGCACCGATCTGCTGGCGGCGACCTTTCCCGGTGGGTCCATTACCGGTGCCCCCAAAATACGCGCCATGGAGATTATTGAAGAGCTGGAGCCGCACCGGCGCCATGGCTATTGCGGCAGTATCGGCTATATCAGTGCTCATGGCCGCATGGACACCAGCATTACTATTCGTACCCTGCTGGCAGAGCAGCACCGGCTTTACTGCTGGGCCGGCGGCGGCGTGGTGGCCGACTCTGAGCAGGCCAGCGAATATCAGGAGCTGTTCGATAAACTGGGCCGCATTTTACCCGTGCTGGAAAAGCTATGACCCTGGATGAGCTGATCACCCGCATTAATCTGCTGCCGCCACAGCCTGATGACGGCTGGCCCCGTCATGCCCGGCCCGCAGCGGTGCTGATGCCGGTGCTGGAAGGCCGGGAAGGGTTAGAGCTGGTGCTGACCCGGCGCAGCCGGCATTTGCGTCAGCATCCGGGGCAAATCAGTTTTCCCGGCGGCCGGGTAGATAAAGAAGATGCCAGCCTGTGGCACACGGCCCTGCGGGAAAGCGAAGAAGAGATTGGCCTGCCGCCGGCGCGCTGCCGGCAGCTGGCGCGGCTGCGAGCCCAGTACACCATTTCCGGTTTTGCGCTCACGCCCTTTGTGGGGCTGGTGGAGGGGCAGCCGGAGTTTGTGCTGAACCCCGATGAAGTGGACGAGCTCTACCGGATTCCGCTGGATTATCTGCTGGACTTGCGCCATCACCATGTGCTGAGCCAGCAGCGGCGGGGCAGGCTGCACCGAGTGGTGTTTATTCGCTGGAAAGGCCTGTGGGTGTGGGGCATTACCGCGTCTGTCATTCATCAGTTTGCCCATCAGGTGGCGCGCTGACCGGCGATCCTTATCACAAAGTCTATGTTTCTGCGTTGGTTTGTTAAAATGTTGTTGGGTTAAAGCTCAAATAAACCTACAATCGTTCAATAATAGTTGAGCGATTGCCGCTGGCGTCGCTGTTTCAAACGTTCAGTGTTCGGAGTTGCCATGATCAGCGTGTTTGACATCTTCAGTATCGGTATCGGCCCGTCATCTTCCCATACCGTAGGCCCCATGCGGGCGGCCCATGCCTTTGTGCAGGCCATGGCGGAGCAGGGCACCCTTACTCGTACCACACGAGTAGAAGTAGAGCTGTTTGGCTCTTTGGGCCAGACCGGCATTGGCCATGGCACCGGCAAGGCAGTGATCCTGGGGCTGGGCGGTTTTGATCCCGAATCCGTGGACGTAGACATGATCCCCGAGTTTCTGCAAACAGTAGAAGCCAGCCAGGAAATTGTGCTGAATCAGACTCATCCTGCCGCCTTTCCCCGCTCCGGTGCCATTGTGTTTCATCGCCGTAAAACCCTGCCGCTGCACAGCAACGGCATGACCTGCCGCGCTTTTGAGGGCGATAAGGTGCTGGCGGAGCAGTCTTACTACTCGATTGGCGGCGGTTTTATTGTGAAAGCGGAGGAGTTTGCCGACACCAAGGCGGCCGCCGTGGCCGAATCCAGCGCCAGGCCGGTGCCGTTTCCGTTTAAAAGCGGCAATGAGCTGCTGCAGCTGTGCCGGGAAAACGGCATGTCCATCAGTGGCCTTATGATGGAAAACGAAAAGGTAAACCGCAGTGAAGAAGAAGTGGTTGCCGGCCTGCGGGAGATCTGGGAGGTGATGAAGGCCTGCGTAAAACGAGGCTGTAAAACCGAAGGCATTTTGCCCGGTGGCCTCAAGGTAAAACGGCGCGCACCCTCTTTGCATCGCCGGCTGGTGAGCGAAGCCCATTACAATAAGGATCCCTTAAGCGTGATGGAGTGGGTGGATTTATTTGCGCTGGCGGTAAACGAGGAAAATGCCGCCGGTGGCCGGGTGGTGACGGCGCCCACCAACGGGGCCGCCGGCATTCTGCCTGCGGTGCTGCATTATTACGACAAGTTCGTGCAGCCGGTGGACGATGACGCTTTGGTGCAATATTTTCTTACTGCCGCGGCCATTGGCATTCTCTATAAGGAAAACGCCTCTATTTCGGGTGCCGAAGTCGGTTGCCAGGGCGAAGTGGGCGTGGCCTGCTCCATGGCTGCCGGTGCGCTGACTGCTGTGGTGGGCGGCACCATTGAATATGTTGAAAATGCCGCCGAAATTGGTATGGAGCACAACCTGGGCCTGACGTGCGATCCTGTGGGTGGTCTGGTGCAGGTGCCCTGCATAGAGCGCAATGCCATGGGCGCGGTAAAGGCCATTAATGCCAGCCGCCTGGCCCTGCGCGGCACCGGCGAGCACAAGGTGTCTCTCGACAAGGTGATTAAAACCATGCGCGACACCGGCAGAGACATGAAAACCAAATACAAGGAAACCGCCCGCGGCGGCCTGGCAGTGAACATTATTGAATGCTGATATCAAGCTATAAGCTATAAGCTGTCAGCGGTAAGTAACAAGAAGCCCGGTTTTTAACCGGGCTTCTTGTATGATGCTGGAGAGCTGCGGTGGGAGCTGTAGGTAGCTGCCACTTTAGTCGGCAGAACGTGCGCAGCATGTTTTTTCAATATAGTCGCTGCAGTTCTTGTGCGCCAGCTAAAGCGCCACCTACAAACAGCGCCACTTAAAGCTGATAGCTGACGGCTTCCAGCTCCCCGAAGGGGGTTATTTAATGCGCATGCCGGGCTGGGCACCGGTGTGCGGCTCCAGGATCCACAGATCCTTGCCGCCGGGGCCGGCGGCCAGCACCATGCCTTCACTCATGCCAAAGCGCATTTTGCGCGGGGCCAGGTTGGCCACCATAACGGTGAGTTTGCCTTCCAGATCTTCCGGGCTGTAGGCCGACTTGATGCCGGCAAACACCTGACGGCTTTCGCCACCCAGGTCCAGCTCCAGGCGCAGCAGCTTGTCGGCCTTGGGCACGGCTTCCGCTTTCTTGATCAGCGCCACCCGCAGGTCTACCTTGGCGAAGTCATCAAAGCTGATGGTGTCGCTGATGGGGTCGTCCGCCAGCGGGCCGGTGGGGGCTGCCTTGGCCTGCTCGGCGGCCAGATCTTCTTTGGACGCTTCCACCATGGCGTCTATCTTGTCAGATTCCATGCGGCTGAACAGCGCCTTGAACTTGGTCACTGTGTGGCCGGTAAGCGGCGCGCTCACGGCATTCCAGGTGAGCTCGGTGTTGAGGAAGGCTTCGGCGCGCTCGGCCAGCTTGGGCATCACCGGCTTCAGGTAGGTCATAAGCACCCGGAACAGGTTAATGCCCACAGAGCAGATGGCCTGCAGCTCGGCGTCTTTGCCTTCTTCCTTGGCCACCACCCAGGGTGCCTTGTCGTCCACGTAGCGGTTGGCCTTGTCGGCCAGCGCCATGATCTCGCGAATGGCACGGCCATATTCACGCTGTTCGTAAAATTGACCAATGCGCTCGGCAGCACCGGCAAATTCGGTATACAGCTCAGGCTCGGCACACTCGGCGGCCAGTTCACCGTTAAAGCGCTTGGCAATAAAGCCGGCATTGCGGGACGCCAGATTGACCAGCTTGTTGACCACATCGGCATTTACCCGGGCCACAAAGTCGCCCAGGTTCAGGTCGAGATCGTCAATGCGGCTGGTGAGCTTGGCGGCGTAGTAATAACGCAGGCACTCAGGGTCCAGATGATTAAGGTAAGTGTCGGCCTTGATAAAGGTGCCCTTGGATTTGGACATTTTGGCACCGTTTACCGTTACGTAGCCGTGCACAAAAATATTGGTGGGCTTGCGGAAACCGCTGCCGTCCAGCATGGCCGGCCAGAACAAGCTGTGGAAATAAACAATGTCCTTGCCGATAAAGTGATACAGCTCGGCCTCGCTGCCGGGCTTCCAGTAATCGTCAAAGCTCAGATCGCCGCGCTTGGCACAGTAGTTTTTGAACGAGCCCATATAGCCGATGGGGGCGTCCAGCCACACGTAAAAATATTTGCCCGGCGCATCGGGAATTTCAAAGCCGAAATAAGGGGCATCGCGGGTAATGTCCCACTGTTGCAGGCCGGATTCAAACCACTCTTCCAGCTTGTTGGCCATTTCTTCCTGCAGGGCACCGGAGCGGGTCCAGGCCTTGAGCATGCCCTCGAACTGAGGCAGATCAAAAAAGAAGTGCTCGGTATCTTTCATCACCGGAGTGGCACCCGACACCGCAGAGCGGGGGTTAATCAGCTCGGCGGGGGTGTAGGTGGCGGAGCAGACTTCACAGTTGTCGCCGTATTGGTCTTCCGCCTTGCAGCTGGGGCAGGTGCCTTTTACGAAACGATCGGGCAGAAACATGTTCTGCTCAGGATCGTACAGCTGAGAGATGGAGCGGCTTTCAATAAAGCCGTTTTCTTTCAGCCGGGTATAGATAAGCTCCGCAAACTCACGGTTTTCATCGCTGTGCGTGCTGTGATAGTTATCAAAGCCGATATTAAAGCGTTCAAAGTCGTGTTCATGCTCTTTTTTCACCGCGGCGATCATGTCTTCCGGGGTTACGCCCAGCTGTTTGGCCTTGAGCATGATGGGGGTGCCGTGGGCATCGTCGGCGCAGATAAAATGGACCTGATGGCCACGCATTCGTTGGTAACGAACCCAGATATCGGCCTGAATGTGCTCCAGCATATGACCAAGGTGAATTGAACCGTTGGCATAGGGGAGGGCGCAGGTAACGAGAATCTTACGTGGATCGGTAGCCATAATTTCCATTTTTGTAGAGTTGAGTTTACGGGACCCCGCATGTTACCCGAGTTTTTTGGCATATACACTCTTCAGCAACGTTTTACCTGCGCAGTGCTTTTGCTAAAGTGCTGTTACTCCTCTCATTTGGACCTAACTGAATGAATATTGAACCAATTCGGCAACGGTTAAGCCGCTTTCAGCCCGCATTCTGGGCGCAGGATCCGGTGTCTGCCGGTTTTGTACGCAGCATAACCTGTGAAGGCGATGTGTTAACCATTGCGCTTACGCTGCCTTTTGTGGGAGCGGACAAAGCCGGGCTTGAGAGCCTGAATGACGAGCTGTGCGCCATTGCCGGCGCAAAGCAGATTAACTGGCAGCTGCATACCGATGTGGCGTCTCTGGCTCATGCCAATGAAGCCAGGCCCATTGCCGGTGTGCGCAATATTATTGCGGTGTCGTCCGGCAAGGGCGGCGTGGGCAAGTCCACCACGGCAGTGAACCTGGCGCTGGCGCTGAGCCGGCTTGGGGCGAGAGTGGGCGTGCTGGATGCGGATGTGTACGGCCCTTCCATTCCCATGATGCTGGGTGTCACCGGCCAGCGCCCCGCCAGTGATGACGGCAAAACCATGAGTCCGATATCCGCTCATGGCGTAACAGCCAACAGCATTGGTTTTCTGGTGGGAGCCAACGACGCCACCATATGGCGCGGCCCCATGGCCAGCAAGGCACTGGAGCAGATATTGCGGGAAACCCGCTGGGGCGAGCTGGACTATCTGGTGGTTGACCTGCCCCCGGGCACCGGTGATATTCAGCTCACCATTGCCCAGCAGGTGCCTACCACCGCTGCTGTGGTGGTGACCACGCCCCAGAACGTGGCGCTGGCCGATGCGGTAAAAGGCATTAATATGTTCGGCAAGGTCAATATTCCGGTGCTGGGCGTGGTAGAGAACATGAGTTATCACCAGTGCAGCCAGTGCGGCTACAAGGAGTCTCTGTTTGGCGAAGGCGGTGGTGAGCATCTGTGCAGCGAGCATGGCGTGCCTTTGCTTGGCCAAATGCCGCTTAATGCCACTCTGTGTCAGCAAATGGATGCCGGCACGCCGGTAATGACGGTAGATCCGGAAGGTGAGGTGGCTGGCCGCTACCTCAATATGGCTGCCCGGCTGGCTGCCGGCCTGTATTTTACCGGCAAAACCGTGCCCACCACGCTCTACACCCGGCTGGTATAAGTATTAGTGCTGCTGGTGCGCCATGCGGGTGCACCGGCTTTTATTCAGGTTTCAGGAGTTGTCATGCGTCTTTGCGATCGGGACATTAAACAATATCTGGCCGAGGGCCGAATCAAGATTGATCCCGCCCCGGCAGAGGAGCGGATCAGTGGTGTGAGTGTGGATGTGCTGCTGGGCAACGCCTTTCGTGTGTTTCAGGATCATACCGCGCCCTACATTGACCTGAGCGGCCCCAAAGGGCAGGTGCAGGAGCAGATTAACCGGGTAATGAGTGATGAAATCATTATTGCAGACGGTGAAGCCTTCTTTCTGCACCCCGGCGAGCTGGCGCTGGCCGTTACTCACGAGTCGGTGACGCTGCCCGACGACATAGTGGGCTGGCTGGACGGCCGCTCTTCCCTGGCCCGCCTTGGCCTGATGGTGCACGTAACAGCGCACCGTATTGATCCGGGCTGGAGTGGCCGCATTGTGCTGGAGTTTTATAACAGCGGCAAACTGCCCCTGGCTCTGCGCCCTCAGATGGTGATTGGTGCCCTGAATTTTGAAACCATGTCGGGCCCTGCCGAGCGCCCCTACATGAGCCGCGCCAGCGCCAAATATAAATCTCAGCAAGGTGCCGATGCCAGCCGCATAAATCAGGACTGACCCCCTTCGGGGGAGCTGTAAGCTATAAGCCGTCAGCTTTAAGTAGTGTTGTTTTTACCGGGAACGGCCACTATTGGTTTTACACGCACAGAACGGGACAAAAATAATGAAAAAATGGCTATATGCCTTGGCGGCACTGGTGGTGCTGCTGCTATTGGGGGTCGTGGCGCTGACCCAACTGGTAGACACTGACAGAGTCAAACGCCTGCTGGTGGAGCAGACCCGGGAAAAAACCGGCCGTACTCTGGTCATAGAAGGAGACTTAAGCTGGCGCTTTTTTCCTTCGGTGGGGTTTACCCTGGGCAAAACATCGCTGCTTAACCCGCCCGGCTTTGAACAGGGCGCCACTCTCTCGGTGGGGGAAGTCAGCCTGGATGTGGCGCTCAAACCTTTGCTTGATAACCGGCTGGAAGTGGGTCAGGCCGTGCTCAGCAATGCCCGCCTGCACCTTATTACCCACAAAGATGGCAGCACCAACCTGGATGATCTGCGTAATCTGGGCCAAAAAAGTGCCGAACCCCAAACCGCGCCAGCTCCTGACGCACAGGCCAGCGAAGCCGGGCCCAAACGTGAGCTGCAGTTTGTCAGTCTGGCCGGTATAAAGGTAACCGATGCGGAAGTACTGCTCCAGGACGAACGTTCCGACACCCTCACTCGCCTTAACCGGGTAAATATCAGCCTTGACCAATTTGCGCCGGGACAGGAGGTGCCGCTGACGCTGTCCGGCAACCTGTTCTCCGATGAAGTACAGGCCAGTATTAACACCAGCGGAACACTCTGGCTGGCACCGGAATATGACCGGCTGCGTCTGGATAACCTGACACTGAACGCCGGCGTGACCGGCCGTGCTGTGCCCGGTAATAAAGCGCTGACGCTCAGCGGCAATCTGGCCTATGACATGACCAGCAAGCAGGCCGGTTTTACCAACGTCACTATGTCGGCAGGCTCTTTGACCCTGGATGGCGAGCTGCAGGTAGATCACGGCCCGGAAATTCCCGAGATTCGTTTTAATCTGCACACACCGCTGCTGGATCTGGAGCAGCTGAGTGCGGAGTGGAGCAGCGAGCAGGGCGGCAGTGACAGTGCGGCCACCAGCACAGATAATGCTTCGGCCAAGTTACCGCCTTCGGTGGCTGCCAGCGAGCCGGATCTGTCCATTCTCAACAAGCTCGATGTGCAAGGTACGCTCGCAGCCGATCTGCTTAACGTGCAGGGCATGGAAATGCAGGGCGTGTCTCTTGAGGTAAAAGTGCAGGACGGCAAGGCCACTGCCAGCGACATTAACGCCAGCCTGTATCAAGGCTCCCTGCAGGGCGAGGTGAGCCTGAATGCCAACCGTAACCCTGCAAGCTTTATGCTCAATACGCAGCTGCAAAACGTAAACGGCTTTGAACTGCTGAATGACGCCGCTGGTATTGACTCTCTCGAAGGCCGCGCCAGTGTGGCCCTGAATGTGGCCGGGCGCGGGCTGACCGAACGGGCCATTAAACAAAGTCTCACCGGTACCAGCCGGGTGGAATTTGCCGACGGTGCCCTGCGCGGGGTCAACATTGCCGCCATGATCCGCCGGGGCTATGCCCAGGTAAAGGGGCTGCCGGTGCCCAACGACAATGAGCCTCAGAAAACCGATTTCAGCGCCCTGACTGCCGACTTTGATATCGGCAAAGGTAAGGTCAGCACGCAAAACCTGAACCTGGCATCTCCGTTGCTGCGGGTAAAAGGCGAAGGTGAAACCAGCCTGCTGGACAGCACGCTCGATGTGCTGTTCAGCACCGCCATTGTAGGCACGCTCAAGGGCCAGGACGGTGAATCACTGGATGAGCTGAAAAATATTACCGTGCCCCTGCGGGTAAGCGGCACCTATCAGCAGCCGCGCTACACCCTGGATATGCAGCAGGTGTTTGACCTTTACCTGAAAGAAAAAGCCAGCAAGGAAGCCGAGCGGGTCAAGCGCAAGCTCAACGAAAAACTCGGCGACGAGCTTGGCGACAAAATCAACGAAAAACTGCCCGGTCTGTTTGACAAGCTGGGATTGTAACTACTCTGCCCGGCGGCAGCCGGGCTTTGTCTTTAAAAAGACAGGCCTTTTCCAATGGCGTCCAGCTCATGCAGCGGAAACGGCTGATTGGTATCCTCGTTATACTGCACATGCAGCTGGCGCAACCTGTGGGTATATAACGCCAGCGTTTGTGGCTCGTCCTGTGGCTGGCAAAAGACCACGCATATTTCTTCCGGACGCACCAGCTGACGAATGTTGCGGGCACTGTATTTGTGCTCTCCGTTGTCATGGCGCGATAGCCCGGCATTATGTTTGTGCGGGATCATGGTTTGCGCCGGAACCTTGAGGCCATAGAAGGTGCGGGACGCAGCTTCCCAGTCAAACAAACCGGATACATCCAATTGCTCTCCCTTATGAAAATGTAGCGGTATTCTGTGTTCATCTCTGTTTAGCCGCACCAGCCGGGTATTGGGCAGCTGGCTGGACGTGACAGTTTGATTAAGCAACTGAAGTTTATCAAAGGCCAGTTTATTGTTGGTGAGGCTTGCCCATTGCTGGCCGATATGACTGACGTTGGTTTGCACCAGGTTGGGGCCGTTTTTATCAATTTGTTGCAGTGCCTGCTCAAAGAAGCGTTCAAAGCGTTTATTGTTGTTATCGGCTTCAGTGCGCGAAAACGGTTCAAACTTGCCTGTCAGCACCGTTAATAACGCGGTTGCATAGGGCTGCCATTGCGGTGTGCCATCGGCTTGCGGCAAGGCGCATTCAAGGCAGTGGTTAACTACTCTGGCCGCCAGCGGCAGTGTGATGGCAGGCATGGTTTGGCCGGCGGTGATATGGCGGTTTTGTTGTATTACGGTCAGGGCCGCCGGTGCCGGATCTGTGTCATTCAGCCCGGCGGGAACCACCCCCAGCATACGCAAACAATCGCGCACCGCCATGGTGTATTTTTCAGCCGGCATCGTTTCTTCAATTAATATTACCTGGGGCAGAATATGATGCTTTGCCAGTGCCCGGCGGGAAAAAACGTAAGGGTCACAGGCTTTACCCCGCAAGCTGCTGTTCATTTCCAGCACAGCACAGGCAACGGAGCCGGAAGTGTCGAGGACGCTTCCAATATATTGCATCATGGTTTGTTCTGTTTGCCGGTTCAGTGTTTTTTGCCTGTCGTTGAGTATCTGCTTAATTTGAGACGGAGTGCGTCCTGTTTTTTCTTCTTCGCTCAGCTCGGCTGTGGGCAGTTGTTCACTCAAGGGGCCGGCCGCCAGAGAGACCAGGTTAATACACAAGCCATCGGGCCAGCGTAATTGAGTGTTTGTGCTGTTTTCAGGTTGGCCCAACAGTGTGATCAATTCATTCATCACCACAGAGCGCGTGTTTTCCTGTCGCTGAAATAAATACAGGGTCAGCTGCTGCAGGCCGGTTTCAAGATGGTTGAGCGTATCCAGCACCCGTTGGCGACGCAGCTGGCTGGCATTGTTTTCCCGAAAGGGTTTGTTCAGACGTTTTCTTTTTGTAACACGCTGCATGGTACCGGTCTGACAAAAGCCGGCCTGCTCCAGGTGCTGATTAAGGGAGTGAGTAATATCCATGCGGTCTGGCCAGCCCACTCCGGTGCCTCCGGCAAAAAAGCGATCTCCGGCACCATGGCTTAACCGGGGGAGTAACCAAATGCTCTGATCCTGAATAATGGGAACGATACACTCGCTTTGTTCGTGGTGCTTACTACCGGTCAGGCGGTTAATCAGCGCCAGAATACGGGCATCCTGTTTGTGCTTCCAGCGGGCTTCAATGCTTTTGTGGCTGCTGTGTTTTTCTTGCTGAGCATAGTATTTCAGCGAGGTATGCCGGTAGTTGCCGGCTTCATCCGGAATAAACATATCCATACTGCGGGCATTACCACCATAGGAAGACGGATAGTCAACCGGACCCCAGTTGCGAATGGACGGGCGAGCCAGCAGGTGAATGCCTTCACGTTCTGGAAAAGTGGCTGTTGTCAGGCTAATGGCCTCAGACCAGTAACAGTGCTTCTTTACCGAGTCCTGGCTTGGTGGAAAAGCCACCAGCTCCAGGCCATAAAATAACGAAGAAGAATGAGCGGTCACCGGAACAAAGGTTCTTGTTTCTCCCGATCGGAATGCCAGTGTTTTACCGCCCAATATATGATTGGCATAGCTCACCAGAGCATCAAAGGCGAGGGTATCTTTTGCCATGGCGCAGGCACCGGCATGCTGCTCTGTGGCCAGACTCACGTCTATGATGTGCCAGTTCTCATTGTGTTGCGCGCTAGCGGCAATCTCTGCACGCGCACTGCCCGGCTGTTTGTCATAAAGAATGCCAAGCCACAATGACAGTGCGCTGAACACGGCGTCACGCAGGGTGTTATCTTGTGTGCGGTCATTGAGAAAATACAGTTGCAGGTAGCCATCGATTTTGTTTCTTCTTACCATGGCCAGATCCGGCACCAGCAAGGCCAGCACTTCATCCAGTCCTTTCAGTGCCTGAGATGGCCAGGTTTTTGCGGAGCGGCTTTGAAGCCGGTGCCATTGCAATAGCATCTGATGAGCAGACATGGGCATGGTGAAGCAGGTAAGCGACAATGCATTGAATGATGCAGCTGGCGTCCAGGCGGCCAGCTGCAGGCTGTTAACTGAGATCGCCATATTGCAGTCCTTGTGTCTGTTTCAGGGCGAGATAAAAAGGCTCGTAAAGCAGCCGGGCTATGTCGTGCTCGTTAGGGTTACAGCGAGGATCCATGGCCTGTTGCAGTTGTTTGATCATTTGTACCAGTACGCTGGAGCCAGGTGTGTCGGGTTTATTGTCGATGCACTCAAAAGAATGAGGGGCAAACCGTTCATCCACAAAACCAACAAACACCGGGCAACCACCGCGAATGCCACGACCGGTGGTTTGCCAGAGCGGAGCCAGCAGGTTCCAGGCAAACTGCGCTTTGTAAGTGGCGGGAAGCCCTGAATACTGGCTGCGATAGTCCAGGCTGAGGCGCACAATGTGTGTGGCTTTATTGCGCATTCTTCGCGCTCTTTCTGCCAGTGGTGCGGTTTTGGACAGGTGCTCACTGCTCTGATTGATTTGGGCAATGGCAAAGCGGTTAAGCCGGCCGGTAACCGCCGACAGATCATCGGGACGGGGATGAGGGCGATGCAGAAAATAGATGCTTGAAATGGCCGCTTTATTAGCTGAGTTCAGTATGTTGTGGCCTCGGGAGACCACCTGCACGGGGGCCACCAGCACGGATTTTTCCGGCGTGTTGCCAAATTGCTCTATCAGTGAACGAGGCAGGGGGCGGGCCAGCTGGGGGCGTTGATCCGACGAGCTTTCATCTGCTTTATCTCTCACCAGGCAATAGACACGCCAGTCACCAAAACCGTTTTTATCCAGACATTGTCTGAGCTGATCTGCGGTGTGGGCCGCATCGGCATAAGAGTTGGTCACCAGTAATGTCCGCCGCCTGTTATGCAGCCATGACGCTCCCCATTGCTGCTCCAACCGCTGCCACTGTTGCTCAAGCAGCGTAATGCCATCGGCATTGGATGCCAGGCCATGAGCAATAAAGGTCAGATTATCCCGGCGTCTTTCGGGGCTGGTGCCCGATACCCTGACCTGTTGGCCAGTTTGGCGGGGCAAATGAACCAGCGCAAAGGTAGAGTGTGCAATGGCGTCCAGCTCAGCGTTGGGCTGCAGCAAAATGCCCTTTACCGGCACCTGTACATCGAACACCGGAGATGCATTATCGGTATGGCTGCCACCTGCCCAGCTGGTGCCCGACAGCATGAGCACATTGGGGCCGACTTGCCCTTCGGCCGCAAGCAACTGATGCAAGTGAGTCAGCAAATATCTGCCTACTCCCAGATGGTTGATCAGGGTGAGTTGTCCTCCCTGACGGTCGAACTTATCCTGGCCGGGCTCGTCGTATAACAGCCCAAAAATGGCACCGGACGGGTTCATGGGCAACAGGCTGCGATAATGCCGAATAAGATGATTGGCCTTGGTAAACAGCTCTTCGTCGTTCAGGCCAAAGTCCTCGGCCACCGCCGGCTGAGCCTTGATCAGCCAGTTATAATAAGACAGTGCCAGTTCGGCAATCACAGCCAGTAACAAGCGCAGCGCATTTTCTCTTCGTGTGACCACAGACTGGCTGGCGGGCAGGCAGAACACGGCCAGCTCGGTATTCAGCAGTAACTCTATTTGTGTGGTCAGATCTTCAACGTGATCGTGCAGCAATACATCTTTGGCAATGGCCTGCAATGCATGGGCGGCTTGTTCATAGCCGGTATCTGTAAATAAAAACGATGGCTGCCGTGATGCCATGGTGCTGGTATTAATGGGCAGTGCTGAAGAAATGGCTGATGCTACCTGAATAATCTGCTGAAAGTCCTGCTCGGCCTGCTGTTGGTGGCCGGCGGTATTTTTGACAGGGTTAATCTCGCGCCAGAGGCCATACAGCAGGCCGGCGGCGGTAAAGGGAGTGTTCTGGTAGACCTTGCACAGGCTGGCGCGTTCGCGTTGCAGCAGCGCATAAAGCGTGCCGATTAACCTGGAAAATACGTGGAAGTTGTTATGCCAGCGGGTTGCAGTGGCGTTGCGATACTGCAGGCCACTTTTTTCCCTGATTTTTTCTGAAGTTCGCATGCCAATAACAGGAATATACACATCCGGGGCGCTGCCCATAATGGCGGTGCTGGGCACAAAGGCGTTATCCAGACTTGCCTGAACAGCATCTGCCTCATCCACAATGACCAAATCAATATCATATTGCAGTAGTTCCGGCAGGGTCAGATGCTCTGCCCGGGTCCATTTATCCGGGCTCATATATGCAAATGCTGCCGATGTCATGATCAGTACCTGGGCGGTTGTCGCATCACGCTGCTGCGATTGTGCCGGACACTGGGCCCATAACGGGCAGGAATGTGCTTTACCGTCCTGTTGCTGTGACTGGACAGCAGAGATTTTTTCGTGATCAGAAAGCGTTGTTTGTCGCAGGTTATGGCAAGGCTTTTCACTAAAATCGGGAAAGCGGCGGCTGCGTTCTCCGCGCACCACGGGGGGAGACTCAGGCTGCATGCCGTCCAGCGGGCAAGACACGCTGAAACTGGAGGCAAGATCTCCCAGGGAGGATATGGCCCAGCCGGTATGTCGCTGGCCTTGCTGCCAGTGAATAGCATCCAGGTGCGTTTCACGCCGGCGCAGGCTGGATAATACAGTAGCGCGAATGCCGTGCCGTTTCAGCCTTGAGGAAAGCGTGGCACCCTGAATAGTGTCATTTACTATCATGGCAATACGCTTTGGCTGCTGCCCTTTGGTCAGGGCAAACAATAACGCCATTACCAGCGTTGACTTTCCTGATGACAACATACCTACCAGATGTGTGCTCCCGTTAAGGGTGATAGTGTCGCCATCAAAAAAATCATTCGACAGGCTTTTAAGGTTGAGTGTTTGCTGCAGACGTTGCTCGAGCCGAAGGGGCGGCAAACTGGCTGGCCAGTCGGGCTGGCGTTCGGTGCTATCTATGTCTTTGGCGGCGGCTATCAGCTCGCTTAACTTAATGCGAACAGGTTGGCGTTCATGGCGGGGAGACAGTGCGTGTTGCTGAACAGAGCCCGCGGTTATGTTTGTCACCGGAATTTGATAGGAATATACCGTATTACCATTATTTACTTTGACTCTGGCGCTGCCGGGAGAGGCCAGTTTGATGTCTCGTATTACCCAGGGTACGGCACCTGCCAGGGTCTGGTGCAGCAAGGTCAGCACTCGGGGGTGAGCAAACTGTTTAAGTGTGGGCTTGTTCTCCGTGATATCAAAGCTGCGCAGTGTGGCGGGCTGTTCACGGTAGTGGCGACAGTTATCGGACCATACCGCCACCGAGCCGAAGCGGCCACATAAATGACGCAGGTTACACAGCGCATTGGCCAGTGCCGGGTGAGCGGTGGCACCGGCAACCAGCGAAGGGTAGCCCAGCATCAGAGCGGGTACGGCGGTAATATCCTGCTCTGGCAAGTACTCGCTCAGCACCACAAAACACAGCTCGGTGAGGGCCAGGGTACGTAAATGATGCTGATTAAGTCTGGCAGCTGCGGGCTCGGTGAGCGCCAGTGCGTTGCAGTACTCATCAATAAACTGCAGATCAGTTCTCATCAAGTGTCCTCCAGGCTGGCCAGTAGTCCGGAGACAGTGCTGAGTGTGACCCGCTGTTTGCCGTAGCTTGATCTGAAAGCGTTGAACCGTGCTTCAAACCGACTGTCTGTTTCCAGCAAATAGTCAGGGATCACCAGATAACACTCATGGGTGCCGGTATATTCCTTGAATCCATTAAAACGGGCTGCCAGCTTCTGTGCTGAAAAGTAGTCCTTTACATCAACCGCTATCTTGCGGCCGCGAGGGGAGCATGCCAGCAGATCCATTCTGTCCAGACCCGGCCACAATGTGACCTGCCAGCCCATGTTTTCCAGCCCTTGTGCCAGCGCCAGCTCGGCTCGCCCCGGCAATGCCCAGAAGGTTCTGAACGGACGACGCAGATACATCATGCCGGGGTGGTAGGGCTTTGAGTCATGACAGCCGCTGCCGGCAAGGCGAATGGCCTCTGGTTCCCGGCATTCGGTGCTAAAGCTGAGCGTGTCTCCGGTATGGTTTTTCAGGCACAAAATGGTACCCGAGATACTGCATAGAGGAAGCTTGCCCTGCAGGCACATTGAAGCGTGTACTGGCTGATAAAACGTGTTGATCATCTGAGCCACTTCGTTTGTGTTAACCAGATCCGGGTGAGTGATCAGCACTCTTGCCGCATCAATAAGCGGGTGTTCAATCAGTATGCGTCGCCAGGTGCGATAGAGCTGCTCACCATCAGCTTGCGCTTTGCACAGACGTATTAACGCTGCAAACCCCTGATTCTCTTCCAGCTCCTGCTCAGGGTTATGCCCCTCTACCGCCAGGCTGCGGCATGCAATGGAAATACCTGAGTCTTCCAGCAGACAGGCGCTGAAAAAGGTGTGTTCTTCATCCCAGCTCATATCGCTGACCCACTCGTACAGGGGCTGCTGTGCCCGAGTAATGAGTTGTTGCAGATCCGTAGGCCAATGTATGGTGTTTGTGCCGATGTTATGGGCTGCAGAAAGGCTGAATGCCCGTATTAACAATGGCGGGTAGGGGGCATTCAGATAACCCTGCTCGTCTATTAAGTCCTGTATTTGAACCAGAGCAGAGGCATAAATGCGCACCAGTTGCTCTGTGTTAATGACTGAGGGGGAAGGGCCACTGAGCTGTTCCAGCCGTTGCTGAATATCACTTGGTATCGCCGAGTCTCCGTTGAGGTAGCGATACAAGGTGGCCCTGCTGATTTGCAATGCCCGGGCACAGGCGGATTTCCAGCGACGACCATGGCCGAGCTGCTCGGCAAACAGCTGCTGGCATTGCTCGGCAAAGATTAAGTGGGTGGAAGCCATCACGCTCAACTGTTTCAAGTGTTGAGCGTTAAAGGCTAGTGTATCAAGTGTATCAGCGCCAGTTTATCGGCTAATCCAAATCTGCCGCACTGTGGCGCTCTTCCAGCTGTTCGCTTTCATCGCCCCAGGTGCGGTTTACCCGTCGGCCGCGCTGTACCGCAGGGCGGGCATCAATGGCTCTGGCCCAGCGCAGCACGTTGGGGTAATCGGACACCGACAGAAACTCGGCGGCATCGTACAGCCGGCCCAGCACCAGGGCACCATACCAGGGCCAGATGGCAATGTCGGCAATGCTGTAGTGGTCGCCGGCAATATAGGGCCGGTCGGCCAGCTGCCGCTCCAGCACATCGAGCTGGCGTTTGGCTTCCATGGCAAAGCGGTTAATGGGGTATTCCAGTTTTTCCGGCGCATAGGCGTAGAAGTGGCCAAAACCACCACCCAGGTAGGGGGCCGAGCCCATCTGCCAGAACAGCCAGTTCATCACCTCGGTCTTTTGCGCTGGATCTTCGGGCAGCAGAGCGCCGAACTTTTCTGCCAGATACAGCAGAATGGAGCCGGACTCAAACACCCGCACTGGCTTGTTTGTGCTGTTATCCAGCAGCGCCGGTATCTTGGAGTTGGGGTTCACCGCCACAAAGCCGGAGGAAAACTGATCGCCCTCGCCAATGCGGATCAGCCAGGCGTCATATTCGGCACCGCTGTGGCCCAGCGCCAGCAGCTCTTCCAGCATAATGGTCACCTTAACGCCATTGGGCGTGGCGAGCGAATACAGCTGCAGCGGATGCTGGCCCACGGGCAGGGCTTTATCATGGGTGGGGCCGGCCACCGGGCGGTTGATATTGGCAAATTCACCGCCGTTGGCGGTATCCCAGGTCCAGACAGCAGGGGGCGTGTAGGGCGTTGTCATGCTCAATTTCTCCTGTTGAATTAGCGAGTAAGGTCACTTCTGCATTGACGTTACCATATTGCATTCCAGTAACAGGTGTCCATGTTTTACATATATGGTAAAAAGAATATGTAATTTATTGTATATGCATTTATTCGCATGTAAGGTATTCCCATCTCTCGACCAAAACAATAACAAGGCAATACCATAATGAAGCCCACTTTTGAGCATTTACCCAACCTGGACGCTGAGCAGTTTCAGCTGCCCGACAGCAAGGCGCTGGCAGTGACCGGAGAGCAGCATGCGCCCAGAATATTGCTGCTGTACGGATCGTTACGCCAACGCTCTTTCAGCCGTCTGGTCACCGAAGAAGCCGGCCGGCTGCTGCAGCAAATGGGAGCAGAGATTCGTATTTTTAATCCTGAAGGTTTGCCCTTGCCGGACGGCGCAGACGAGCAGCACCCCAAGGTACAAGAGCTGCGCGAGCTGGTGCAGTGGAGTGAGGGCATGGTGTGGTGCTCGCCGGAGCGTCATGGTGCCATGACCTCGGTAATGAAGGCCCAGATAGACTGGATTCCGCTGAGCCTGGGGGCGGTGCGGCCCACTCAGGGCAAAACCCTGGCGGTAATGCAGGTCTGCGGCGGCTCCCAGAGTTTTAATACCGTTAACCAGATGCGGGTTCTGGGGCGCTGGATGCGCATGATCACCATTCCCAATCAGTCATCGGTGGCCAAGGCCTATCTGGAATTTGATGACAATGACCGAATGAAGCCCTCGGCCTACTACAACCGCATTGTGGATGTGATGGAAGAGCTGGTGAAATTCACCCTGCTTACCCGGGGTTGCAGTGACTATCTGACCAACCGCTATTCCGAGCGGGTAGAAAGTGCCGAGCAACTGTCTGCACGAGTGGATCAGCGTTCAATTTAAGGAGCGGCAGCCATGGGAATCTTTGAACGTTATCTGTCACTTTGGGTAGGGCTTGGCATTGTGGCCGGCGTTGCGCTGGGCAGCCTGGTGCCCGGCCTGTTTGGTGCCATTGCAGACATTGAATTCGCCCACGTGAATCTGGTGGTGGCGGTGCTGATCTGGGTGATGATCTACCCCATGATGGTGCAGATAGACTTCAGCGCCATTAAAAATGTGGGTAAAAAGCCCAAAGGGCTGATGCTGACCCTGGTGATTAACTGGCTGATCAAGCCCTTTACCATGGCGGCATTGGGCTGGCTGTTTTTTCGCGTATTTTTTGCCGGCTGGGTGGATCCGAACACCGCCGGAGAATATATCGCCGGCATGATACTGCTGGGGGTGGCACCCTGCACCGCCATGGTGTTTGTGTGGAGTCAGCTGACCAAGGGTGATCCGAACTACACCCTGGTACAGGTGTCGGTGAACGACATCATTATGGTGTTTGCGTTTGCCCCCATTGCTGCGTTTTTGCTGGGAGTGAGTGATATTCAGGTGCCCTGGCAGACCTTGCTGTTGTCGGTGGTGCTGTATGTGCTGCTGCCCCTGCTCGCCGGTGTCTGGACCCGGCACCGGCTGGAGCGCAAAGGGGATGGCACCGGTCTTGAACAGTGGCTGCAGCGGCTCAGGCCCTGGTCCATGCTGGGGCTGCTGGGAACAGTGGTGTTGTTGTTTGGCTTTCAGGCACCAACCCTGCTTGAGCAACCCCAGACCATAGTGCTGATCGCCATTCCGCTGCTTATTCAGACCTACGGTATTTTCATCATTGCCTACGGGGCGGCCCGCTGGCTGCGGCTGCCGCACAATGTGGCCGGACCGGCCTGCATGATTGGCACTTCCAACTTTTTTGAGCTGGCGGTAGCGGTGGCCATTTCGTTGTTTGGCCTGCACTCGGGGGCGGCGCTGGCCACTGTGGTAGGCGTGCTGGTGGAAGTGCCGGTGATGCTGTCTTTGGTGGCACTGGTGAACCGCACTCAGCACTGGTTTTCTCACGCTTAAGGTGTTTTTACTTTCACAAGGAATGACAAGATGACCATAAAAGTAGGTATTAACGGATTTGGCCGCATGGGCCGGCTTACCATGCGGGTGCTGTGTGAGCACAGTGATGTGGAAATAGTGCATATTAACGACCCTGCCGGCGATGCAGCCACTCTGGCGCACCTGCTGAATTTTGACTCGGTGCACGGGCGCTGGTGCCATGAGGCCGCCGCCGACGGCAACACCATGCAGATCAACGGCCGGAACATTGCGGTAAGCGGCAACAAGGCCATTGCCGACACCGACTGGTCCGGCTGCGACCTGGTGATTGAAGCCTCGGGCAAGATGAAGAGCAAGGCGGTGCTGCAGGCCTATCTGGATCAGGGCGTAAAACGGGTGGTAGTGACGGCACCTGTAAAAGAAGAGGGCGTGCTGAATGTGGTGATGGGGGTGAACGATCACCTGTTTGATGCCGAAAAACATCCCATAGTGACCGCCGCCTCCTGCACCACCAACTGCCTGGCACCGGTGGTAAAGGTAATGCACGAGCAACTGGGCATAGTGCATGGCTCTATCACTACCATTCACAGCATTACCAATACTCAGACCATTCTGGATGCGCCCCATAAAGATCTGCGCCGGGCGCGTTCCTGTGGTACCAGCCTTATTCCTACCACCACAGGATCGGCCACCGCCATTACCCATATTTTTCCCGAGCTTAAGGGCAAGCTGAACGGCCATGCCATTCGCGTGCCGCTCAGCAACGCCTCCATCACCGACTGTGTGTTTGAAGTGGCCCGGGAAACCACGGCACAAGAGGTCAATGCGCTGCTGAAAGCGGCCGCCGAGGGCGAGCTGAACGGCATTCTGGGCTATGAAGAGCGGCCTCTGGTGTCGGTGGATTATCAGACCGATCCGCGCTCCAGCATTATTGATGCCCTGTCCACCATGGTGGTAAACGGCACTCAGGTAAAAATCTATGCCTGGTACGACAACGAATGGGGCTATGCCAACCGTACCGCCGAGCTGGCGCTGAAGGTGGGGCGTGCATAAATGCTGACCGGCTTGTCTCCTGCCGTGCGCCAGTATTTGGTGGTCACCGGCAATTACTGGGCCTTTACCCTCACCGACGGTGCCCTGCGCATGCTGGTGGTGCTGCACTTTCATGAGCTGGGTTATTCACCGCTGAACATTGCCCTGTTGTTTTTGTTTTATGAGCTGTTTGGGGTGATCACCAACCTGGCAGGGGGCTGGCTGGGTGCCCGCATTGGGCTGAACCGCACCATGAACCTGGGCCTTGGCTTGCAGGTACTGGCGCTGGCCATGTTGCTGATGCCGGCGCTTACCGTGCCCTGGGTGATGGCGGCCCAGGCGCTGTCGGGCATTGCCAAGGATCTGAACAAGATGAGCGCCAAAAGTGCCATCAAGACCCTGGTGCCCGAAGAAGGCAGTCTCTATAAATGGGTGGCGGTGCTCACCGGCTCCAAAAACGCCCTTAAAGGGGCAGGGTTCTTTCTGGGCGGTGCACTGCTTGCCTGGCTGGGCTTTGCCGGTGCCGTTACTGCCATGGCCGCTGCCCTGGCGCTGGTATGGCTGCTCAGCCTGATATTGCTGAAGCAGGAGCTGGGCAAGGCGAAGCACAAGCCGGAATTCCGGGATCTGTTTTCCAAAAGCCCGGCCATCAATATTCTCTCGGCGGCGCGGCTGTTTTTATTTGGTGCCCGGGATGTCTGGTTTGTGGTGGCGTTGCCGGTGTTTTTGTCTCAGACCCTTGGCTGGAGCCACGGCCAGACCGGCGGCTTTCTGGCGCTGTGGGTCATGGGCTACGGGCTGGTGCAGTCGCTGGCGCCACGCATTACCGGCAAGCAGGCAGATGGCACCGGTGCCACATGCTGGGCAGCGGCACTGACACTGCTGCCTGCCGCCATGGCGCTGGGCCTGATGAACGGCCTGAGCCCGGCCTGGGTACTGATAGGTGGTCTGTTGCTGTTTGGTGTGGTGTTTGCGGTGAACTCGTCTCTGCACAGCTACCTGATTGTCAGCCATGCCAGCAGTGACGGCGTATCGCTGGATGTGGGGTTTTATTACATGTCCAACGCCATGGGCCGGCTTATTGGCACCTTGCTGTCGGGCTTTGTGTTTCAGCTGGCGGGGCAGGGCAGTGCCGGCCTGCAGGCCTGTCTGTGGATCTCAGCGCTGTTTTTGTTGTTCACCACGCTTATCTCGCTCCGGCTGCCTCGCCGCGTATATTTTTGATAAGTCATGAATTATATTCATGACTTTTGCGCGGAGCTTGCACATGCTGGAACGTTTTCACCTTGAAGTGCTGGCGGCCATTAAAGAGCAGGGCACCCTGACTCAGGCTGCTGAGTCGTTAAACTTGTCGCAGTCGGCCCTCAGTCACAGCATAAAAAAGCTGGAAGGCCAGCTAAAAACGCCGGTGTGGCAAAAAGAGGGCCGAAGCCTGCGCCTGACCAATGCCGGCGAGCAAATTTTAACGCTCGCCAACCGCGTGCTGCCCCAGTTCAAACACACAGAGCATTTGCTGCGGCAAATTGCCACCGGCGAGATGGGCTCGCTGCGCATTGGTATGGAGTGCCACCCTTGCTACCAGTGGCTGCTGAAAGTGATTGAACCCTATCTGGAAAAGTGGCCCAACGTCGATATTGACGTTAAACAGGAGTTTCAGTTTGGTGGCCTGGGTGCGCTGCACAGTTTTGAAATTGATATTCTGGTCACGCCCGATCCTCTCTACAAACCCAGCCTGAGCTTTATTCCCGTATTTGATTATGAGCACCGGCTGGTGGTGGCATCAAGCCACCCGCTTGCCGCACAGGCTGCGGTGTTGCCCGAGCAACTGGCCGGCGAAGTGCTGTTTACCTATCCGGTAGAGCCCGAGCGGCTGGATATTTTCAGCCAGTTTTTAAATCCGGCTAAATGTACGGTAAAAAGGCACAAAACCATAGAAACCACAGAAATCATGCTGCAGATGGTGGCAGCGGGCCGGGGCGTCAGCGCGCTGCCGGGCTGGCTGGTAGACGAGTTTGCCCAAAAAATGCCCATTAAAAGCCTGCGTTTTGGTGAGCAGGGCATTAACAAGCAGATTTTTCTGGGCGTGCGCAAGGGTGAGGAGCACATCAGCTATTTGAGTGACTTTATCACTCAGGCTCAGGGTATAGCCTGAGCAACTCATGCAATAATTTCATTTATTGATGAAATTAAATCATTTTTGTTCATGTAATTGAGTCTGTATAACTTAACTCATCGCTTAGCTCTGGATGTCTGGACATCCGGTGCTGCACACAGAATACAAACTTCATTGCGGGACAAAGGGATAAAAATCATGAGTAACGATTTCAAATTTTCGGTGAACAGCATCGCCTTCGACGAAAACTACCAACCTGCAGACAGCACTCGTGCTACCACCAACTTTGCCAATCTGGCCCGGGGAGAGAGCCGTCAGCAGAACCTGCGCAACGCCCTCACCATGATCAACAACCGGTTTAATGCCATGGCAAGCTGGGACAATCCCAACGCCAATCGTTACTCTGTTGAGCTGGAAATTATCTCGGTTGATCTCGACATCAACACCGATGCCGAACGCTTTCCGACCATAGAGATCCTGAAAACCTACATTGTTGACCACAAGACCAAGCAGCGCATTGAAGGCATAGTGGGCAATAACTTTTCTTCTTATGTGCGTGATTATGATTTCAGCGTGTTGCTGCTGGAGCACAACAAGGGCAAGGCCGGCTTCAGCGTGCCGGAAAACTTTGGCGATCTGCACGGCAAGCTGTTCAAAAGCTTTGTGCAGTCTGACGCCTACAAACAGAACTTTGCCAAGCTGCCGGTGATCTGCCTGAGTGTGTCAGACAACAAGACCTATCATCAGACTGAAAACCAGCACCCCATTCTGGGCGTGGAATATCTGCCTAACGAGTCGTCACTCACCGAGCAGTATTTCAAGAAGATGGGCCTTAAGGTGCGCTACTTTATGCCGCCCGGCAGCGTGGCTCCGCTGGCCTTTTTCTTCTTTGGCGATTTGCTCAATGACTACACCAATCTGGAGCTGATCAGCACCATCAGTACCATGGAGTCATTCCAGAAAATCTACCGGCCGGAAATTTACAATGCCAATGCCAGCGCCGGTAAGTGCTATAAACCGGATCTGCAAAACGTCGATCACTCCGTCACTCACATTGTGTATGACAGAGAAGAGCGCAGCCAGCTGGCCAAAAAACAGGGCAAATTCGCTGAAGACGTGTTTATCAAGCCTTATCAGGACATTCTGGAACAGTGGTCTGCCAACTACGCCTGATAATAAAACAAGGCCCTGATAAAAGGGCCTGATAATTAACGAGAACAGAAACGGAATTTATGATGACCCAGTTATTATTACCTACTTCTACCGCCGGCAGCCTGCCCAAACCGTCCTGGCTGGCCCAGCCCGAGACTCTCTGGTCACCCTGGAAGCTGGAAGGGCAGGAGCTGATCGACGGCAAGCAGGATGCGCTGCGGGTATCGCTGCAGGAGCAGCAAACCGCCGGCATCGACATTGTGAGCGACGGCGAGCAGACCCGTCAGCACTTTGTCACCACCTTTATTGAACACCTCGACGGGGTGGATTTTGAACAGCGCAGAACCGTTAAAATCCGTGATCGCTACGACGCCAGTGTGCCGTCTGTGGTGGGTGCCGTCAGCCGCCAGAAGCCGGTGTTTGTGGAAGATGCCAAATTTCTGCGCACCCAGACCGACAAGCCCATTAAATGGGCGCTGCCCGGCCCCATGACCATGATCGACACGCTGTATGATGGTCATTACCAAAGCCGGGAAAAACTGGCCTGGGAATTTGCCAAAATTCTCAACCAGGAAGCCAGAGAGCTGGAAGCGGCGGGCGTGGACATTATTCAGTTTGACGAGCCGGCCTTTAACGTCTTCTTTGATGAAGTGAATGACTGGGGCATTGCTGCCCTGGAGCGTGCCATTGAAGGTTTGAAGTGTGAGACCGCCGTGCACATCTGCTACGGCTACGGCATTAAAGCCAACACCGACTGGAAAAAGACCCTTGGATCCGAGTGGCGGCAATATGAAGAAGTGTTCCCGCGGCTGCAGCAGTCCAATATCGACATAGTGTCGCTGGAATGCCAGAACTCCCATGTGCCCATGGAGCTGATTGAACTTATTCGCGGCAAAAAGGTGATGGTAGGGGCCATTGATGTGGCCACCAATGCCATTGAAACGCCGGAACAAGTGGCCGACACCCTGCGCAAGGCCCTGCAGTTTGTAGATGCCGATAAGCTCTACCCCAGCACCAACTGTGGTATGGCCCCCCTGGCCCGCGAGGTTGCCAGAGGCAAGCTCAATGCCCTGAGCGCCGGTGCCGCCATCGTGCGCAAGGAGTTGCTGGGTTAATGATCAAAGAGGATGCATCAGCATCCTCTTTCTGTATCCAGGGTGTAGCCCATGCCCCGCACAGTATGAATAAGCCGTGGCTCAAAACCGTCGTCAATCTTGCTGCGCAACCGGCGTATGGATACATCAATCACGTTGGTGTCGCTGTCGAAGTTCATGTCCCACACCAGAGAGGCGATCAACGAGCGGGGCAGTACTTCCCCCCGACGGCGTACTAGCAGCTCCAGCAGCGCAAATTCCTTATTGGTAAGGTGAATGGACGTGCCAGCGCGGCTAACCTGGCGGCGCGGTAAGTCCAGCACCAAATCTGCCACCTGCAGCTTGTGTTCATCCTGACGGGGAGCGCCCCGGCGCAGCAGGCTGCGCACCCGGGCCAGCAGCTCGGCAAAGGCAAAGGGCTTAACCAGATAATCATCGGCACCCAGCTCAAGACCTCGCACTCTGTCTTCTATGCTGTCTTTGGCGGTCAGAAATAAAATGGGCATTTTCTGCCCCTGTTCGCGCAGCGCCGCCACAATACGCCAGCCGTCAAGGTCCGGCAGCATCACATCCACCACCAGCAGATCATAAGGCTCGGCGCTGGCCTGATGCAGGCCATCCAGGCCGTTACGCACCAGATCCACCACCATGCCAGCTTCACGCAGGCCTTTTTGCAGATAGTCTCCTGTGCTTTGCTCATCTTCGATGATCAGCAGTTTCATACCGTGCTCCGTGACAAAGGAATAGGATCATAATGGCGCACGCGCAGAGACGGCTCAAGCGCGCCGGCCCTGGCTGATGGCTTTGTCACCATAAGATGACAATTTTGTCATTTGCCTGTCATGTTGGCTTCAGGTGTGCCTCTCTATGCTGTGAGCATAACAAGCAGCAAAGAGAAACAGGCGATGACACAGCCAAACAATCTGCCCCGGCGGCGTTTTGTGCAGGGGCTGGCAGCAGGTGGCGTGGTGCTGGGGCTGGCACCCATGCTAGCCTCGGCCCGATCCCCCGTGCCTACCACCATAACGGGCCATGTACCCGAGCTGTCCGGAACCGAATTCGATCTGGTGATCGACGAAACCCCGGTCAATTTCACCGGCAAAACCCGCATGGCCACCACCATTAACGGCTCCATTCCGGGCCCCACCTTGCGCATGCGCGAGGGTGATACGGTGACCATTCGCGTCACCAACCGGCTCAAGGAGCCTACCTCCATTCACTGGCACGGCATCATTCTGCCTTTTGACATGGACGGTGTGCCCGGCATCAGCTTTGCCGGCATTGCGCCCGGTGAAACCTTCACCTATCGCTATACCCTGGAGCAAAGCGGCACTTACTGGTACCACTCGCACTCGGGCATGCAGGAGCTGACCGGCATGTATGGTGCCCTGATTGTAGAGCCGGCCGATGCCGACACCATCAAGGCCGAGCGGGAGCATGTGGTGCTGTTGTCGGACTGGACCGATGAAAACCCCATGCGGGTGTTTGGCAAGCTCAAAAACCAGGGGGATTACTACAACTTTAATCAGCCCACAGTGGTGGATTTTTTTCAGGACATGGCCAGAGGCGGGCTGAATGTCGCACTGGAAAAGCGGCAAATGTGGAATGAAATGCGCATGAGCCCAAGCGATCTGGCGGATCTGTCTTCCGAAACCCTGACCTACCTGATGAACGGTACCACACCGGCAGGCAACTGGGCCGGACTGTTTCAACCCGGTGAACGGGTACGGTTGCGCTTTATCAACGGGGCCGGCAATACCTTTTACGACGTGCGCATTCCCGGCCTGAAGCTGACCGTTGTGCAGGCCGATGGCCTGAATGTAACGCCGGTGGAAGTGGATGAATTCCGCTTTGGTCCCGGTGAAACCTACGATGTACTGGTGGAGCCCACCGCTGAGGCCTATACCCTGTTTGCTCAGGCCATGGACAGAACCGGTTATGCGCGAGGCACCCTGGCCACCCGCGAAGGGTTGAGTGCGGCGGTGCCGCCACTGGATGAACCTCAGTCCCTGACCATGACCGACATGATGGGCACCATGGACCACGGTGCAATGAACGGAATGGCGGGTATGGATCATTCAGCCATGGGCCAGGGTGCCATGCAAAACATGGCCGGTATGGATCATGGAGCCATGGATCACGGTGCCATGGCCGGCGCTTTGGCCGCGGCCAGCAAGGAAGTGCGTCATGCCCGCACCGAATATGGCCCCAGCGTGGATATGCGGGTGGACATGCCCCGCACCAATCTCGATGACCCCGGCGTGGGCTTGCGCAACAACGGCCGGCGGGTGCTCACGCTGGCAGATTTGCACACGCCCGGTGGCCCCATGGACTCACGCCCGCCGGAGCGGGAAATTGAGCTGCATCTCACCGGCAACATGGAGCGTTACACCTGGTCGTTCGACGGCGTCGAGTTTGGCGGCTCCACGCCCATTCACCTGAGTTATGGCGAACGGGTGCGCATTATTCTGCACAACGACACCATGATGACCCATCCCATGCACCTGCACGGCATGTGGAGCGAGCTGGAAAGCCCCGACGGCGAGTTTTTGTGCCGCCGCCACACCATACCGGTGCAGCCGGCTCAGCGTGTCAGCTTTCTGGTCACCGCCGATGCGCTTGGCCGCTGGGCCTGGCATTGTCATCTGATGTTTCATATGGATGCGGGCATGTTCCGCATGGTGGTGGTGTCATGAGTAAATTCACAACAATAGCGAGCGCGGTTCTGGGCGTGCTGGCGCTGCCGGCCATGGCGCAAATGGATCATGGCGATATGCAAATGCAGGGCGGCCAGCCGCCGGTCGATGCCCGGGACCCTCATGCCTACTCCGGAGGCTTCACCCTGGACGAGGGCCCCTACGCGCTGCCCGGACCCCGCCAGCTGAAACTAGCGGACGAGCACTGGTTCTACGGTGTGCTGGCCGACCGGCTGGAGAGGGTGGATAACGGCGATGAACAGATATTGGCTTACGAGGTGGAAGCCTGGGCCGGCCGGGACTACAACCGGGCGGTAATAAAAGCAGAAGGCGATATTGAACATGGCCGTTTAACGGAAGCCAGCACCGAGCTGTTATGGCGCCATGCCCTGACCGGGTTCTGGAACAGCGATCTGGGGGTACGTTACGACACAGGGCACGGCCCGGATCAGGGCTGGCTGGCCGCCGGTGTGTCGGGGCTGGCGCCTTACTGGCTGGAGCTGGACGCCACCGCCTACCTGGGCGACGACGGCCAGACCGCGCTCGCTCTGGAAGCCGAATATGAATTGTTGCTGACGCAACGATGGGTACTGCAACCGGCCATTGAACTCACCGCTTATGGCAGCAACGACGTTGAGCGCGGCCAAGGTCGAGGGCTGTCGGATCTGGTGGCCGGTGCCCGGTTGCGCTATGAGATAAGTCGGCAGTTTGCGCCCTATGTGGGCTGGGAATGGCAGACCGCTCTTGGGAAGCGCGCTGATCAACTCAGAGAAGAAGACGAGGCCACGCAGGAAAATCGCTGGGTAGCCGGGGTCAGGTTCTGGTTTTAAGCTGCCGACATTATTTTTTATTTATCAGGAGCAATACCCATGAAAACCACATTGTCCGTTTTAATGCTGGCGCTGTTGCCCGGTCTGGCGCTGGCTGCCGGTGAGCATGGCGGTCATCATGATGGCCACAATGCCGCCGCCATGCAGCAGAACATGCATGGCGTGGGCCGCCCCGGCCAGCCGGCCGAGGTGAGTCGTACCATAGCGGTAGAGATGAGCGATGACATGCGTTTCACCCCGGCCACCATTGAGGTGAAGGCGGGCGAAACCGTGCGCTTTTTTGTGAAAAATGCCGGCAAACTCAATCACGAGCTGGTGCTGGGCAACCTGGCCATGTTGAAGGAGCACGCCGAGATGATGCGTGAAATGCCCCATATGCAGCACGCCGAGCCCAATATGCTGAGTCTGAAGCCGAGGCAGCGAGGCGGCCTTATCTGGCATTTTGACCAGGCCGGCACCGTGGACTTTGCCTGTCTGGTTCCGGGACACATGGAAGCGGGCATGACAGGGCAAGTTAAGGTCATGCAATAACAGGCTGGAACAAAAGGAGGCAGGACATGAGCAAGTCATCTGATTCCGCTCGTTGGATGCTTTGGCTTGGCGGTGCCCTGGCCCTGCTGTTGCTTGCCATGATCGCCGGTCATTTTCTGATGGGTGGCAGCCAAATGTGGGGGGACATGCCTCACGACCGGGCATTTTCGGTACAGGGCAAGGCAGTCTACGGCGAGTATTGCGCCAGCTGTCACGGCGCCGATCTCAGGGGCACCCCCAAGGGACCGCCCTTTATTCACAGGGTGTACGAGCCGTCACACCATGGTGACGAGGCCTTTTACCGGGCCGCCGCCAACGGTGTGCGCGCTCATCACTGGCGCTTTGGCGATATGCCGCCGGTAGCGGGTGTCAGCCGTGACGAGGTGAGCGCCATTATTGACTATGTGCGCGAGCAGCAGCGCCGGCATGGCATCGACTAGGCCTTGGCAAAGGACTGTGCGGGGAAACTCATGGTAAAACAGGTTTCCCGCTCGTCGGAGTGTACCGTCAGGGTACCGCCATGGCCGGTCACAATGGCCTTGGCGATGGCCAGCCCAAGCCCGGTGCCTTCGGTGGCCGGCTGGCGGGCACTGTCTGCCCGGTAAAAACGATCGAACAATCGTGACCATTGGGCCGGCGGGATCGGCGCCCCGGGGTTGGCCACGGCCACCGTTATGCCTTTGGCGTTATCGGTGAGGGTAATGAGAACCGTACCCTGGGCCGGGGTGTAGCGAATGGCATTGCTCAGCAAATTGCTGACGGCTCGCTGCACCATGGCTCTGTCTCCCCACAGGTGAGCATGGCCCAGGCGCTGTAGCGCTACCTGTTGCTCACTGGCCAGCGGCTCAAAAAAATCCATCAGCTCATCCACCTCTTGCGCCAGATCCAGGTGCATGCACTGCATGGCCAGCTGGCCTTGATCGGATTTGGCCAGAAACAGCATTTCATTGATCATTCTGCTTAACCGCTCGGCTGCGTTCAGGTTGGCATAGAGGGCTTCCCGGTAATCGTCTGCGGTGCGGGTCTGGCTCAGGGCAACCTGAGTCTGCATCATCAGGCTGTTAACCGGGGTACGCAGTTCGTGAGCAATGTCGGAAGAAAAGTCGGTAAGCCGCCGAAAGGAGTCTTCCAGCCGGTCCAGCATGCTGTTAAAGGCCTTGATGGGTTCAAGCAGCTCTGTTGGGGCGTTCTGCTCCGGCAGGCGGTGATCAAGCTGGCTGGCGCTAATGCGGGTAGACACCCGGGCCAGGGAATGCAATGGCTTGAGCCCGGTGCGTGAGGCAAACCAGCCCAGCAGGATGGAGGTCAGTGCAATGCCACCGGTCAGCCAGAGCAGACCGGTTTTGATGTGTTCAATAAAGTGCTGGTGATAACGGGTATCCATGACCACACGGATCAGCACCGGCCCGGGCAGTGTGGTGCTTGCGAACCGCTCGGTCACGCTGCGGTACTGAACACCACTTTCTGTCCAGCTTTCAAGCAGGGGTAGGGTACTGACCGGCGGCATAGCCCGGTGCCAGCTTGCCTGCTGCCGAGTATCTACCAGCAGGGCACCGTCGGGCGTGGTAATTTGCACACTATGGGCGCTGTATCCCGACAGCGCAGTACGCAGCCGAGCTTGTGTTTGTGCCCAGCCGGCGTGACCATCCTGCCACTGACTGACCAGCAGGTTTTTAACCAGCACTATCTTGCCCTTGAGATCGTCTTCATCCTGACGAGCAAAATGCTGCTCCAGAGACTGCATCAGCACCAGGCTGACCAACCCCCAGATAGCCAGCATGGTCAGGCTGAACAAGATGCTCAGGCGGGAAGTCAGTGAAAGGTAATAACCCATAATGCGGCGTTTAGCGTCAATGAATAACCAGGTGCCTACTGTATCGCTTGAGCGTTTGTACTGCCAGTAAGGCTGGTTTCAGCATTCCCCCTTGGGCATACTGTTTGGCCACATCTTATTTTCATCGGCTTGCCTGCTTTTTAGCCATCGCGAGCCTGTTTTGTATTCAAGGATCTCCATGGCCATTAAAAAAACGGCGCTTTACTCCTCCCTTTGGGCCAGCTGCGATCAGCTGCGCGGCGGTATGGATGCGTCCCAGTACAAGGACTATGTGCTCACCCTGTTGTTCATGAAATACGTGTCCGACAAAGCCAAAGACAACCCTTATTCCATGATTGAAGTGCCGCCGGGTGCCAGCTTTGACGACATGGTGGCGCTGAAGGGCGACAAGGAAATCGGCGATAAGATCAACAAGATCATCAGCGCTCTGGCACAAGAGAACGATCTCAAGGGCGTGATTGATGTGGCCGACTTCAACGACGAAGACAAGCTCGGCAAGGGCAAGGACATGATTGACCGGCTGTCCAAGCTCATCGGCATTTTTGAAGGCATTGATCTCTCGGCCAACCGGGCGGAAGGCGACGACCTGCTGGGGGATGCCTACGAATACCTGATGCGCCACTTCGCCACCGAGTCCGGCAAGAGCAAGGGCCAGTTTTATACGCCGTCGGAGGTATCGCGCATTCTGGCCAAGGTGGTGGGCATTAATAAGAACACCTCTCAGGAAGCCACGGTATACGACCCCACCTGCGGCTCCGGCTCTTTGTTGCTTAAAGCCAGCGACGAAGCCCCCCGAGGCTTGTCCATCTATGGTCAGGAAATGGACAACGCCACCAGCGCACTGGCCCGCATGAACATGATCCTTCACGACAACGCCACCGCCAAGATCTGGAAGGGCAACACCCTGAGTGCGCCCCAGTGGAAGGAAGACAACGGCCAGCTTAAAACCTTTGACTTTGCCGTGGCCAACCCGCCGTTCTCCAACAAAAACTGGACCAGCGGCCTGAACCCGGCGGACGATGAATTTGGCCGCTTTGAATGGGGCACGCCCCCGGAGAAAAACGGCGACTACGCCTTTTTGCTGCATATTCTCAAAAGCCTTAACAGCAACGGCAAGGGCGCGGTCATTTTGCCTCACGGCGTGCTGTTTCGCGGCAACGCCGAGGCCCGCATTCGGGAAAACCTGATCAAACAGGGCTACATCAAGGGCATTATCGGCCTGCCTGCCAACCTGTTTTATGGCACCGGCATTCCCGCCTGCATTATCGTGCTCGACAAAGCCCATGCCCGCAGCCGGGCCAACGACGAAGCAGAGCAGGGCATTTTTATGGTGGATGCCAGCAAGGGTTTTATTAAAGACGGCAACAAAAACCGGCTGCGTAGCCAGGACATTCATAAAATTGTGGATGTGTTCACCAAGGGCATTGAGCTGCCGCGCTTCAGCCGCAACGTGCCCTTCAGTGAAATTGTGGCCAACGACTATAACCTGAACATTCCCCGCTACATTGACGCAAGCGATCCGGAAGACTTGCACGACTTGTCTGCTCACCTGCAAGGGGGCATTCCCAACCGGGATATCGATGCCCTTGCCGACTACTGGCGAGTATTCCCCAGCCTGCGTGCTACCCTGTTCGCGCCGGCGCGGGATGGCTACAGCCAGGCACTGGTGAGTGCGTCCGAGGTGAAAAGCACCATTTTGGCTCACGACGAATTTAAGCGCTTTGCCGAGCGCAGCCTGGAGCCCTTTACCCAATGGGCCGAGGACGCCAAGCTTTCAGAAATCGCCAAAGGCGACAGCCCCAAGGAGCTGATTTTTGAACTGTCGGAAGACCTGCTCAGCCGCTACGCCAACCTGCCGCTGCTCAGCAAATATGATGTGTATCAGCTGCTGATGGACTACTGGGCCGAGGAAATGCAGGACGATGTGTATGTGCTGGTGCAGGACGGCTGGCCCGCGGGCAGAGTGCTGCGCAAACTGGTGGCCGCCAAGGGCGAAAAACTGAAGGAAACCCCGGATCTCGTCATCAACAAGGTGAAGTACAAGGCCGAGCTTATTCCGCCTGCGCTGATCACCGCCCGTTACTTTAAGGATGAGCAGCAGCAACTTGATGCGCTGCAAGCGGATCTCGACACTGCCACTCAGGCGCTGGAAAGCTTTATTGAAGAGAACAGCAATGAAGACGGCCTGCTCAGCGATGCCCTCAACGACAAGGATAAGGTCACCAAGGCCAGCGTCACCGCCCGCCAGAAGCTCGTCACCGATGCGGAAGAAAAAGCCGCGCTCAAGCAGGCCAAAAAACTGTTCGACGCCGAGGCCAGTGCCAGAAAGGCACTGAAAGACGCCCAGGACACGCTTGACCAGGCGGTATTCGAGCAATACGGCAAGCTGGATGAGAACGCCATTAAAACCCTGATGGTGCAGGACAAATGGCTGGCCCATCTGCAAGGTGCCATTACCAGTGAAGTGGAACGGGTCACCCAGCAATTGGCCAACCGGGTCAAGCAGCTGGAAGAACGCTACAGCCAGCCGCTGCCCAAGCTGACCCAAGCAGTCGAAGACTTAAGCGAGAAAGTCGCCGGCCACCTCAAGGCCATGGGGCTAGCGCTATGAGTACACCGCGTCACAATACGCTAGCCAGTTTGGTGGAGTCCATTGCGCTCATCATAGAGCAAGCGCGCGGACAAGTGCGCCAAGCCGTGAATAGCGCCATGGTTAACAGCTACTGGCATATCGGGCAAATGATTGTTGAGCACGAACAGCAAGGTGCTGCTCGTGCTCAATACGGCAAGCAGCAATTACAGCAGTTATCGGCAGAGCTCACCGAGCGATTGGGTAAAGGCTTTGATGTCACCAACTTGCGTAATATGCGCGCCTTTTATCAGGCGTTTCCAATTCGGGAGACGGTGTCTCTCGAATTGAGCTGGTCGCATTACAACGCCTTATCGCGTATTGAAAATGAGTCGGCACGCCGGTGGTATCAACAAGAAGCTCAGAAGCAAGCCTGGAGCGTGCGCGCTTTGGAGCGACAAATCAGCAAGCTCTACTACGAGCGCTTACTGGCCAGCCAAGACAAGACGCTGGTTGAAAACGAAGCCGCTCAGCACACCCAGCCGTTAGCGGAGTCGGTAAAAGAGTATTTGCGCGATCCCTACATTTTAGACTTTCTTAATCTGCAAGATAAAAGCTACCAGGAAAGCGAGCTGGAGCAGGCCATTATCAGCAATCTGCAGCAGTTTTTGCTGGAGCTGGGCAAAGGGTTTGCCTTTGTGGAGCGCCAGCAGCGCATTCGTTTTGATGACGAAGACTTCTTTATTGACCTTGTGTTTTACAACTTCAAGCTCAAGTGCTTTCTGCTGGTGGATCTGAAGCTGGGCAAACTCCGGCATCAGGACATTGGCCAGATGGACACCTATGTGCGCCTGTATGACGAGCAACGCAAGGGCGACGACGACAACCCTACCATTGGCCTAGTGCTGTGCAGTGAAAAGAGTGAAGCTGTGGTGAAATATTCCGTGCTGGCAGACAAAAAGCAGCTGTTTGCCGCCAAATATCTGCCCTATTTGCCCAGTGAAGAAGAGCTGAAACGGGAGCTGGAGCGCGAACGGGCCCGGGCCATGGCGCAACTGTCGCAATCAGGTAAGCAGGAAGACAATGAATAATCAGGTAGCGCAAGTGAGCGAAAAAGCAATGGCCGCAGCGGAGCCAATGGTGCCGGCAGGCTATAAGCAGACTGAGGTAGGAGTGATCCCGGAGGATTGGGAAGTATCAGCTATTGCTGACAAGCATACTATTGCAACCGGTTCAACCCCTCCTACAGCTAATCCTAAGAATTATGGTGAGGACTTCTTATTTGTTAGCCCAGCAGATTTGAGTGATAAGAAGTATATATTAACGACAGAAAAAAAACTTTCTAAACAAGGGTTTGCTTTATCTAAAAAGTACCCGTCGGGGAGCACGTTATTTACTTGTATTGGTTCCACTATTGGAAAAACAGGCTTTGCAACAGAGGAGTTAACTTCTAATCAACAAATTAATGCGGTTTTCCCAAGTGAAGATAGTGATACTGAATTTACTTATTATGCGATCACGTATATTGCACCTAAAGTTAAGGCGTTAGCCGGTCAACAAGCTGTACCGTTGGTTAATAAGAGCGAATTTGGTGAAACGATATTTGGCTTTCCACGAGAGAGAAAAGAACAAACCGCCATCGCCAATGCGCTATCCGATGTCGATGCGCTGATCGGCAGCCTGGAAGCCCTGATCGTCAAAAAACAGGCTATTAAGACCGCCACCATGCAGCAACTGCTCACTGGTCGCACCCGCCTGCCACAGTTCGCCAATCGCCCCGATGGCAGCCCCAAAGGCTATAAAACCAGCGAGCTGGGGGAGATACCGGAGGATTGGGAATTCTGTACTCTTGATGATGTCCTCGATACATGTACAAGTGGAGGAACTCCCTATCGAGGGAATCCCTCTTTTTATAAGGGGGCGGTTCGTTGGATTACTAGCGGTGAATTAAATTACTGCAAGATAAATGACACTTATGAAAAAATTAGCGAAGATGCTGTAGTTAAATCAAACCTTAAAATTCATCCTGAAGGCACATTCCTTATGGCCATAACAGGATTAGAAGCTGCTGGAACAAGAGGTGCATGTGGCATCGTGGGAGCACCAGCAACTACAAACCAATCTTGCATGGCCCTATACCCTAATAGCAGGCTTGAATCTCAGTACTTGTATCATTGGTATGTATACAATGGTGATAGTCTTGCATTTAAATATTGCCAAGGTACTAAGCAGCTAAGTTACACTGCGGGATTAGTACGAAAAATCTCTATATTCTTACCCGTGAGCGCACAAGAACAAACCGCCATCGCCACCATCCTCTCCGATATGGACGAAGAAATTCAGGCGCTTGAAGCACGGCTGACCAAAACCCGCGATCTCAAGCAGGGCATGATGCAGCAACTGCTCACCGGTAAAATCCGGCTGATAAAGCCATTAGCGGGAGATGAGCACCATGCCGGTTGAGGTAACCCTGGAGCAGTTGCGTTCATTGCTGAAAGAGCTATGTGGACTGCCAGCGGAAACCGAGTGGGTGGAGTTCAAACACAATGCAGATGTGGAAAAGATTGGTGAGTATATTTCAGCGCTTGCCAACTCTGCTGCCCTGCTTGGAAAACAAACCGCGTATCTGGTTTATGGCGTGGATGATGACACTCATGAGGTTGTAGGCACCAGGTTCAAACCTTCCCAGCAGAAACATAAACAGCAAGAGCTGGAAAACTGGCTGTTACAGAAGCTGTCGCCGAAAATCCATTTCCGTTTCCATGAGTTTCTGGCAGGAGCGGAAGATGACAAGCCGGTGGTGATCCTGGAAATTCAGCCCGCCGCCCATCATCCGGTGCAGTTCGATGGCGTGGAGTACATCCGCAGTGGCTCTTACAAGAAAAAGCTGAAAGACTTTCCGGAGAAAGAGCGTGAGCTGTGGCGGGTGTTCGACAAGACTCCGTTCGAGCAGCAACTGGCGGCAAATAACATTTCAGCAGATAAAGTGCTGCAATTATTGGAATATCCGGCCTATTTCGATCTGACCGGCCTGCCATTGCCGGATAACCGGGCCGGCATTCTGGACGCACTGAAAGCGGATCGGCTGATTGAGCAAGCCGTGGGCGGCAACTGGCACATCACCAACCTGGGCGCGATTTTGTTTGCCCGCAAACTGCAGAGCTTTCAGCACCTGGGGCGCAAAGCGGTACGGCTGATTTTGTACAAGGGGAACAGCCGTATTGAAACCGTCAGGGAAATCGAAGGCAACAAAGGTTACGCCGTTGGTTTTGAGGGGCTGATCGATTATCTCAAAACCTTGCTCCCTTCCAACGAAGAGATCGGCAAGGCCTTTCGCAAAGAAGTGCCCATGTATCCCGAGCTGGCCATCCGTGAGCTGGTGGCGAATGCCATCATTCATCAGGATTTTTCCATTACCGGCACAGGACCCATGATTGAAGTGTTTGCTACCCGCATGGAAATCACCAACCCCGGCGTGCCGTTGGTGGCAACAGAACGCTTTCTGGACTCGCCACCCCGCAGTCGCAATGAAGCCCTCGCATCCTTCTTGCGGCGCGTGAATATCTGCGAGGAAAGGGGGACGGGCATTGACAAGGTGGTATTTCAGACCGAGTTATATCAGCTGCCAGCGCCGGTGTTTGAAGTCACCGAACAACACACCCGAAGCATATTGTTCAGCTACAAAACCTTTGCAGATATGGACAAGGAAGAGCGTATTCGCGCTTGCTACCTGCACTGCTGTTTGAAATATGTGAATCGGGAGCCCATGAATAATCCAAGTTTACGTGAGCGTTTCGACATTGAGCCGAAGAGCAAATCCATGGTGACTCGTGTGATCAATGATGCCCTGGAAGCCAAAGTGATACGGCTTTACGATCCGGATGTCGGCCCCAAAGCGCGCCGCTACATCCCATTTTGGGCCTGATTTGGTTGACTGGTTGTTGACTGAAAGCAGTAATATGGCTTCCAAAAGCATCATAATCACTATAAGTAATTGATTTTATTGGATTAATTTGGTTGACTGATGGTTGACTGGCTAAGGGCGTCAACAACAGGGCAGCTTACGCAAGGAGCAGCTCTTCACTGTATAAACAAACATAATCCTGGCGGCACAGCCAGCCGCGAGAGCGACAGGGAGCACGGATAAATGGAAACAGTAGGGCTGTGTGATACACAAAACCGGCAAGTCAGTTTTTTTCAGACCGCCATCCTGTCCAATATGGACGAAGAAACTCTGGCGCTTGAAGAGCGGCTGGCCAAAACCCGCGATCTCAAGCAGGACATGATGCAGCAACTGTTCATCGGTAAAATCTGGTTGTGCAGCCAGGGAAAAATAACTAAGGAGCAGGGATGTCTCAACACGCTGAGCTGACACTTAAACCTATTAACGATCTGCTGCAACTGTCTTTTTTCATTCCATCGTATCAACGCGGTTACCGCTGGTCGTCTCGGCAAGTGATTGAGCTGCTAGAGGATGTTTACGAGTTCTGCGACCGCAAACAGCCCAAAGAATATGATTTTTACTGTTTGCAACCTGTGGTGGTTAAGAAAAAAATCGTTCGGTCCATACAGAACGTGCCAGAGGAACAAATGTGGGAGCTGGTCGATGGCCAGCAACGGCTGACCACTATTTTGCTCATTTTGGGCTATTTTAATAGTCGCTTTGCCGAGGACTTCAGAAAACAGCTATATGCATTGGAGTATGAAACCCGACCGCAAAGTCGTGAGTATTTGCAGGATCTGGATGAGAGCAAGAAAGAGAAGAATGTCGACTTTCATTTTATCCATCAGGCGTTTACTACCATCCGTGAGTGGTTTAAAAACAAGATTCATCGTATTAATGATATTGAATCGGTGTTTCTGAATAAGGTGAAGGTTATCTGGTATCAAGTGCCAGAATCTGAGAATGTGATTGATGTGTTCACTCGCCTTAATATGGGGAAGATTCCTCTAGTTAATGCTGAACTGGTGAAAGCTCTTTTTTTGCGCTCGGCTAATTTTTCCACAAAAGGATCTTCGGCCACACACTTACAACAGCTATCGATCTCCCAAGAATGGGATGCCATCGAAAAGCGTTTGCAAGACGATGCTTTTTGGTATTTTGTCAGTAATCGGGCGCTGACTTCTAATCGTATTGAGTTTGTGTTGGCATTAGCTGCCAGAACTCTGAGTAGTGAAGGTATCCTTGAAAACGATAAGCTGAAAGTATTTTTGCAATTTAATAAGCGCCTGAGTAAAAGCCAGAGGGAAGATGCGGTCGATGTGGCTAAAGAGTGGCTAAGGGTAAAGCAATGCTTTATGACGTTGGAAGAGTGGTACAACGATAAGGCACTGTTTCATTTAATTGGCTATCTGGTTTCTCAGGGCGATGCTATCGCCACGCTATTTGAACTAAGCGAAAGCTGTGCCAGTAAACACGAATTTCGCCAGTGCTTGCTTGAACGGATCGCTCAGTTGACCTTTTCAACCAAGGTACTGGATAAGTTGTCTTATTCGGTGATTGAGGCCCAGCTGGCTGAGTTGACTTATAACGGCGATGCAGCACGAATTCGCCGGCTGCTATTGTTATTTAATATTGCAAGCCTTTTGGCTAATCCGGTAACCAATGCGCGCTTTCAGTTTGATAAATACAAGCAAGATAACTGGGATATTGAGCACATCCGTTCAGTAGCATCGGATATGCCCGCTGATAAAAATAAACAGAAAAATTGGCTGGAACAGGTGATCGCTTATATTTCCGAAGATCATATTCGGTACGCAGAAAATTATAATAAAGAAGATGACAGTATTGCGATTGCAATAAAAAATGATGCTGATACCTTGCTTAATGCTACAGGTTTTAATGATAACCAATTCGAGGGGCTGTACCAACGAGTGTTAGCTCTGTATGACCCATCAAGCGACGACGAGACCGATCATTCGATCGGTAATTTAACTCTGCTCGACAGTGCTACCAACCGTAGTTATCAGAATGCCGTTTTCCCAATTAAGCGGGCCACCATCATTGCACTGGATAAGAAAGCAACCTTTGTGCCGCTATGTACGAAAAATGTGTTTTTAAAATACTACAGTAAGCAGGTGGATAAGATGCTGTATTGGGAAGCCAGAGACAGTGATGATCATCAGCAAGCAATGGTAGAAAGTATTTACGGCTTATTTTGCGGCAAAGGAGTGCATGCATGAGCGGTGAAAGTCTGAGTTTTTTTAGTTTGTTTAACCGCGTTGATCGCATCGAGATTCCGATTTTACAACGTGACTATGCACAAGGCAGGCCGGAAGAGTCTGAGGTGCGGTCACTTTTCTTGCGCTCCCTGTACCAGTCCCTGATTCAAAGCAACAGCGAAGGTAAACAAACGCTGGATCTGGATTTTGTTTATGGCAATTATCAAAGCAGTAGCGTTAGCGAGGATGATGCAGGCGTTAGCAAGGCGTTTTCGGTGCTCGATGGTCAACAACGTCTGACCACACTGTTTTTACTGCACTGGTATCTGGCATTGGCCGATGGTCGTATTGAGGCGTTCCGACAGCAGTTTGTACTACCAGATGGCCAGTCTCGATTTACCTATAAAACTCGTCCCAGCAGTAACGAGTTTTTCAATGCTTTGGTGGTCAGCGAATTAACATTAGGTGATGCGCTCATCAGCGAAACCATCTGTGATTGTCAGTGGTTTTATCTTTCCTGGCAGCAGGACCCAACCGTACAGGCTTGTCTGTGTATGCTTGATGCTATTCAGGAGCATTTTGCAGGTCATGAAGCGGGTTTGTTTGAGCGTCTTGCCGATGAGTGTAATCCGTGTATTACTTTCCAGTTTTTGGATCTGCATTCCTTTGGTTTATCGGATGAACTGTATATTAAAATGAATGCGCGTGGTAAGCCGCTCACGTTTTTTGAAAACTTTAAAGCTAAACTGGAGCAACATATCATTGCGTTTGATCAGCCTTGGCCGAAATATCGTTTATCTTTTCGTGAAGAGTTGGTGACAGGTTATGAGTATTTTATTCATAAAATCGACACCGACTGGGCTGACTTGTTCTGGCCTTATCGTAACACAAGCTCAGCAGATGATGCTTTTGACGATGAGTTTATGCACTTTTTCCGCTTTCTGATTGTGGTGCAGGCACTGTTAGAACGCAAGGAACAACCTGATCAGCTTTCTCAACTAACACAGGCTTTATTTGGCTCAGCTGGACGATTGAAAGAACCTTCGCTGTCAAGTTATGAAGCGTTAGGTTGTTTCAGCCAGGCAATGATTGAGCGTTTCATCGATACGATTGACCTTATTTATGCAAATGGGTTAGATGACAATAAGATTAAACCCTATTTACATAGTGACAGTTATTACTCTGAGCAGGATGTTTTTAAGCGTATTATAAGCAATAACGCCAATTATGACGATAAACTTCGCTTCTTTGCCTTTTATAATTATCTAGAAAAATTAAAAGATATGAGTAAGAGCGAAAGCCTTGCAGAGCTTAATAACTGGATGCGGGTAATCTACAATCTTGTTGAAAACACCATAACGGACTCTCCGACTGACTTCTACAATAGATTATTCTCCATTCATGATCTAATTCAGCTTGATATGCCGACTCTCGAGGTGTTAAAAAAGGACTGTAAAGTAGCTGCTTTTTCCTCAGCGCAGGTGCTGGAAGAAAAAATAAAAGCGCACTTGATATTGAAGTCCAAGCGCTGGCAAAAATCCATTCTTGAAGCAGAACGTCACGCTTTCTTTAATGGGCAAATTGGTTGTATTTTAAACTTCTCGGGTATATTAGATTACTACCGAGAACAGAACGACTGTAATTGGAGCGATGTTCAGGATAACCAGTATTTTGATCAGTTTGCTCACTATTTTGAAGTGCTGGCTGCTGTGTTCAATAAAATTAGCCAAAGCTCAGCGGAAATAAATTATGCTTGGGAGCGAGCCGTGCTCAGCAAGGGGGTTTACTTTACCCAAGCATCACGTAACCGGTTCAACTTGCTGCATAGTCGTGATACTCGTAACAACATTCCGCGAGACCACAGTTGGCGTCGTAGGTTGCGTATTGGCAATTTATTTGATGAGGCAAAGCAGATTTTTGTAAAAGCGGTATTGGACGATCCACTTTTCATAAAAGATGACTTACAGACTTCGCTTGAGGCGATCTGTGAACATGTGCTTAAAACCGACTCTTCAGAAGAGGGAGCTTTAGAGCCTTGGCGAGCCGCATTGATCAGGTACCCAGAGCTTTTCGATTACTGCACTCAAGGTTTTATTGCTCATAACCCTGATGAAACTGTCCTGCTGAGCCAGTCACAACGAAATCATTACCATTGTGAACTATTTACTAAGGTTTTAGAGCTTGAACTTAAAAAGCATAGAAATCAATTGCAGCCTTTTTCCTTGCTTAACTTGGAATCAGTAAAATCTCGTGATTATGGGGCAGTAATTAAAATAACTGGGTATAAGCTTCATGAACAGCATTATCAAATGACGATTAAAAAATTAAATTTGAGTTTTTTAATTGGATTTAAAGCACAAGGGGTCAATGATTATCCAGCTGGACTTGTTAATGTGTTGAAATATCATGGCTTTAGCCGGCTTGAAGATAGTGGTAAAGATGATGCGTGGTATTGTGAACAACCAGATATAGAGAAAATCAAACAGCAAACCTTTTACTTCTGCACTGCTTTAGGGGAGCTTTAATTATGAGTAACGTCGGCCAGCTCGAGCGCGAGACTCAAAATCGGGTAGTGCGGTTTTTTCAGAATGAATTGGGTTATGACTACCTGGGCAACTGGCAGGACAGGGAAGGCAACCGCAATATTGAGGCCGATGTGCTGGAAGCCTGGCTGCAACAACGGGGCGTGAGCCCGGCGCTTATTAACCGGGCGCTGCGCCAGCTGGATGCAGCAGCGGCGCTGGGCGAGGGCAAGCAGCTCTATTACGCCAACAAGGAGGTGTACCGGCTGCTGCGTTATGGCGTGAAAGACAAGGAAAGCGCCGGTGAGCAAAAGCAGACGGTATGGCTGATTGACTGGCAAAACCCGCAGGCCAACCACTTTGCTATTGCTGAAGAAGTGTCCATTAAAGGCGAGAACAAGAAACGCCCGGACATAGTGCTGTATGTGAATGGCATTGCCCTGGGCGTGCTGGAGCTCAAGCGTTCCTCGGTGTCGGTGAGTGAGGGCATTCGCCAGAACTTGGATAACCAGAAAAAGGACTTTATCCGCAACTTCTTCACCACCATGCAACTGGTGATGGCCGGCAACGACACTCAGGGTTTGCGCTACGGCACCATAGAAACGCCGGAGCGCTACTACCTGGAATGGAAAGAAGACGCGCCTAACCCTTATGGCAACCCGCTGGACTGGCACCTGGCCCGGCTGTGCGAAAAGTCGCGCTTTCTGGAAATCATCCATAACTTTATCGTGTTTGATGCCGGGGTAAAAAAGACCTGCCGTCACAACCAGTTCTTTGGCATTCAGGCCGCCAAAACGCACATTGCCAACAAGGAGGGCGGCATCATCTGGCACACTCAGGGGTCGGGCAAAAGCCTGACCATGGTGTGGCTGGCCAAGTGGATTCGGGAAAACGTGAAAGACGCCCGCGTGCTGATCGTGACCGATCGCACCGAGCTGGACGAGCAGATAGAAAAGGTGTTCAGCGGTGTAGAGGAAGAAATCTACCGCACCAAAAGTGGTGCCGATCTGCTGACCACTCTGAACCAGTCCACGCCCTGGCTGTTGTGCTCACTGGTACACAAGTTTGGCCGCCAGCAAGGCGAAGAAGAGGGTGAAGCCGCCACCGAGGACTTCATCAAAGAGCTGAAAGCGGCACTGGCCAGCGACTTTAGTGCCAAGGGTGAGCTGTTCGTGTTTGTGGATGAGTGCCACCGCACTCAGTCGGGCAAGCTGCATGAGGCGATGAAGGTCATACTGCCCGAGGCCATGTTTATCGGTTTTACTGGCACGCCGCTGATGAAAAAGGACAAGAAAAAGTCGGTGGAAGTGTTTGGCCCCTTTATTCACACCTACAAGTTTGACGAAGCCGTGAGTGACGGCGTGGTGCTAGATCTGCGCTACGAGGCGCGGGATATCGATCAACAACTGACTTCGCCAAAACGGGTGGATGAGTGGTTTGATGTCAATACGCAGGGGCTTTCCAACCTGGCCAGAACCCAGCTCAAGCAAAAATGGGGAACAATGCAGAAAGTTCTCTCCAGCAAGTCGCGGCTGGAGAAAATAGTGGCGGATATCTGGCTGGATATGAAAAAGCGGCCTCGCCTGGCAGCCGGGCAAGGTAATGCCATGTTGGTGTGTGCCAGCGTATATCAGGCCTGCAAGGCTTACGAAATGTTCAGCCAGACAGATCTGGCGGGCAAGGTGGCTATTGTGACCAGTTATCAGCCAACGGCCGCCAGCATCAAGGGAGAAGAAAGCGGTGAAGGGTTGACCGAAAAGCTGTTCAAGTACGACATTTATCGCAAGATGCTGGCAGAACACTTCGGCACCACCGAGCAGGAGGCGATGAGCAAGGCCGAGCTGTTTGAAAAGCAGGTGAAAAAGCGCTTTATCGAAGAGCCAGGCCAAATGCGCCTGCTGATAGTGGTAGACAAGCTGCTTACCGGCTTTGATGCGCCGTCAGCCACTTATTTATATATCGACAAGCAAATGGCCGATCACAACCTGTTTCAGGCCATTTGCCGGGTAAATCGTCTGGATGGTGACGACAAAGAATATGGCTACATCATCGACTACAAGGACTTGTTCAAATCCCTGGACAAGGCCATTACCGATTACACTGCCGGTGCCTTTGACGGCTACGACAAGGAAGATGTGGCCGGCCTGCTGAAAGACCGGCTGGTGCAAGCCAGAGAAGACCTGGAAACCGCGCTGGAGATGGTGCGCGCCCTGTGCGAGCCGGTGCGCTCCCCCCGTGGCACCGCCGATTATTTGCATTACTTTTGTGGCGTGTCGGGGCAGAATCAGGACGAGCTGACCGAGAAGGAAGCCCTGCGTCTGACCCTTTACCAGAGCGTGGCTAAGTTGCTGCGTGCCTTTGCCAATATCGCCAATGAAATGCCCGCTGCCGGTTACGCACTGAGTGATATCGAGGAGATCCGTGCCGAAGTGGCTCACTATGAAAAAGTGCGCGACGAGGTCAAGCAAGGCAGTGGTGATGCCCTGGACATGAAACGGTTTGAGCCGGCCATGCGTTACTTGCTGGATATGTATATCCGCGCCGACGACAGCGAAGTATTAATGGACTTTGAAGAGCTGGGCCTGATCGAGCTGGTGGTGCAAAAGCAGGGGGACGATCTGATCAAGGCGCTGCCGGAAGGGCTGGCCAACAACCAGGATGCGATGGCAGAAGCGATAGAGAATAACGTGCGCAAGACCATAGTGGATGAGAACCCGGTTAACCCCAAATATTACGAGCGCATGTCGGTGCTGCTGGATGAGCTGATAGAGCAACGGCGGCAACAGGCGCTGTCTTATCAGGAATATCTGGAGCAAATCCGGGCGCTGGCCAGCAAGGTGACCAAGCCGGAGCAGAGTGGCAGCCACTATCCCAGTGCCATGGACACCCTGGCCAAACGCGCCCTGTACGACAACCTGGGCCGGGATGAAGTGTTGATTACCAAAATTGACAGCGCCATCCGCTTTACCAAGAAGGCGGACTGGGTGGGTGATCGTTTCAAGGAGCGGGAAATTGCCAACGCCGTACGTGAAGAAACCAGCGGTTATGATGTGGACATCAAGCAGGTGATGGAGCTGGCCAAGGCCCAGAAGGATTATCACTGATGCCAGTGATGCATATTGGCAGCCTGGCAGTGCAGCTGAACCGCAAGGCCATCAAGCACCTGCATATCAGCGTGTTACCACCCGATGGCCGGGTGAGGGTATCCGCACCCGAGAAAATGACTGACACTGCCGTTCGCATGGCGGTGATCAGCCGCATTCCCTGGATTAAAAAGCAGCAGCAGGGCTTTATTGATCAACCCCGCCAGTCGGAACGGGAAATGGTAAGTGGCGAATCCCACTATCTGTGGGGCAGACGTTACCGGCTGGAACTGACCGAGCGCACCGGTCGCCACGAAATCACTCGTCAGAGCAACAGCAAGCTGCACCTTTGGGTTAATCCCGGCACCAGGCGGGATAACAAGGCTCGGGTGATGGATAGCTTTTATCGTGCCGAAATGAAGCGCCACATCAGTGAGCTGCTGGACTATTGGACGCCAGTACTGGGTGTAGAAGCCGCCGCCTGGGGCGTAAAGAAGATGAAAACCAAGTGGGGCAGTTGCAGTATTCAGAGCAAACGCATCTGGCTTAACCTGGAGCTTGCCAAGAAGCCCCCGGAATGCCTGGAATACATACTGGTGCATGAACTTGTTCACCTGCTGGAGCGCCACCATAACGAGCGTTTTCGGCAATTTATGGATCGTTACCTGCCCGACTGGCAGGAGCGCAAAGCCCTGTTGAACAAAGGACCGCTCAGCCATGAGCGGTGGGAATATTGATTTTAGCAAAACCCGCGTAAACCCTCGCCCAATCGGGCGGGGATACAAGCGGGAACCGCGCAGCGGTTCTATTCTGGTGTAGCCTGACTCTGCACGTATTCTCTCAGTGTTTCGATAGCCGCCCCGCCGGCGCTACAGGCAAAGTAGGAGCGTGACCAGAGCGCTGAATTTTTGCTTTGCCGAGGTATGTGTGTATTGAGAATCCGTATCCGGCGTGATGACACCGACTTCAGGTTGTTCACCATAACACTGACCGCCAGCTTTGGAGGGTATGCGACTAGCAAGTGTACGTGGTCTGCTTCGCCATCTATTTCCAGCAATTCACACTCCAGTTTTTCGCAAGCAGACTCAAACGCTTCACGCAGTTGTCCAATCATGTAACCGTCAAACAGCTTACGGCGGTACTTGGTGGTAAACACCAGATGTACTATCAGCTTGGTCACGCTGTGACGTTTACGTAGATAGTCGGCAAGCGGTTTTCTATTCTGTACACTCACTTGAAATATGTCCTAATAGGCTTATAGTGCAGGTAGTTTAAGCATGAGGGGTGAAATATGCTATACCAGTTCAAGATCAATGGAGTCTCCAACTCAGGCAAGCCCAAGGTTGATTTCTATTGTGCGCACTGTGGTCTCATTGATCTTTATATGGATGGCTACCTGTATGCGGCCAAACTATCGACTAACCCTCGTGAAGATGTTGAAGCTGCTTGTAAAGAGTTTCTCGACCGTATCAACTGTGGTGACATCAACCTATTCACAAATCCAAACACAGCAGTCAAGCTAAAGCGTGAACTGTGTCTCTGCGATCCGAATGTGGTTGCCCTTGAGCACGTAAGAGGCGTTAAACGAGCACAGGCTATCTTGCGGGCAGGATTGGAGCAGTCAGGGCGATAATGCTAAAAGCCACAAAAGTACGTATTTACCCAACGCCTGAGCAAGCTGATTTTTTAAATCAGCAGTTTGGTGCTGTCCGTTTTACGTACAACAAGGCTTTGCACATCATCAGTGCTCAGTACAAGCGCCACGGCTTAAAGCTGAAGGCCAAGAAAGACCTCAAGCCGCTGCTTGCAGTGGCTAAGAAGTCTCGCAAATACCACTGGCTCAAGGCCTTTGACTCGATTGCGCTACAGCAAGCGTGTATCAACCTCGACAAAGCCTTCCAGAATTTCTTCGATCCGAAGCTCCCGGCGCGTTACCCGAAGTTCAAGCGCAAGCACGGCAAGCAGTCGAGTTACCACTGCATGAGCGTCAGTGCGGGTGAAAACTGGATCAAGATCCCCAAGCTGGGTCGAATCAAAGCGCGAGTACACCGCGAACTGACCGGAAAGCTCAAAAGCATCACTCTGTCACGCACCGTGACAGGGAAATACTACGCCGCGCTGTTGGTCGAAGATGGGATGGGAGTACCCGCCCTATTGCACACCGTTGATACCGTGCTGGGCGTTGATATGGGACTTACCCATCTTGCTATCGACTCGGAGGGGAATAAGACAGCGAATCCCCGTTTCCTGAAACGCGCTCAGTCGAACTTGCGACGCAAACAGAAAGCCCTATCGCGCTGCCAGAAGGGTAGCAAAGGTCGTGCGCAGGCACGGCTTAAACTGGCTAAGGCGTGCGAGCGCCTTGCGAATACCCGTGCTGATTTCCAGCACAACCTGTCCCGACAACTCATTGACGAAAATCAAGCGGTGATAGTCGAGACACTGAAAGTAAAAAACCTGCTGAGGAACCGGAAATTGGCGAAGCATATTGCTGATGCCAGCTGGTTCAGCTTGATCCAGAAGCTGGAGTACAAGGCCAAGGCACAAGGCAAGCATCTGGTCAAAATAGACCAGTGGTTCGCCAGCTCCAAGACCTGCTCCTGCTGTGGGCACAAGGTAGACACCCTACCATTGTCGGTGCGTAACTGGTCGTGTCCAAATTGTGCAATAGAGCTTGACCGCGACGTAAATGCCGCGATCAATATCCGCCAGCAGGGTATAATCAAACTACGGGCCGAAGGACTGTCGGTTCCTGCCAATGGAGGCTTGCGTAAATCCAGCCACGCGCCGGTTGCAGCCTAAGAAGTTGGAAGCCTCGTCCGTCAGGACGGGGAGCAGTCACAAAAACGTAAAGGAATGCAGCATGTTTGAACAACAGTTAAAAAATAACCAAAAATACAAAGTGCTTACAGTGTGCATGGGCAACATATGCCGTTCGCCCACTGCCGAGGCGGTGTTGCGTCATAAGGCGCAACAGGCGGGGGTAGAGCTGGAGATTGATTCGGCGGGGACCATTGGTTTTCACGCCGGTAACGGGCCGGATGCACGCGCCAGAGCAGCGGGTGAGGCGAGGGGCTACGACTTTTCCGGTATGCGTGCCCGTCAGGTGACGGTGGATGATTTTGCCCGTTTTGATCTGGTGCTGGCGGCCGACAAGGAAAACCTGCGGGACTTACAGAAACTATGTCCGCCGGCGCATGCTCACAAGGTGAAGCTGTTGCTGAGCTTTGCCGATGGCCCCGAGCAGGAGGTGCCGGATCCGTATTATGGTGGAGATCAAGGGTTTGAGCAGGTGCTGGATCTGGTGGAAGCCGCCTGTGATGGGGTGCTTAGGCAGATTAAGGGCTAGCATGTAGCTGGCAGAGCCTGTGCAACAGGCTTCAAGAAAGATTGCAGGTTTGTCTGTTATTGTTGGGATTCGCCATGCTCATCCCAATCTACAAATGACGGGGTGTCGCAGATAAGCCACGGAATATAAAAAGGCTCCCGAGGGAGCCTTTTTCTGTCAGCGCACTGTGATCAGGGTTTGGCCATGGGGGCCGAGGCCTGATTGGTAGCGTTGATGCTGCCGCCCTGGCGGCCACTGGTGGCGATGGGCTCGCGTACCAGAGGCGGGTAGTCGGGCTTCACATAAGGTGCTGCTTCCACTACCGGGGGTTTGGCCATGGGTGCCGAGGCCTTGCGGGCAGCCAGGTAACGACCCAGTGCCACAGGAGCCGGCTTTGCCTCTTTGGCAGGCTGCGCAGCAGCGGGCTCTTCTGGCGCTGCAGCTGCTTTAGGCTCGGCCTTGGTTTCCTGTTCAGCTGTTGGCGCTGCTTCAGGCTCGGCCTTGGTTTGCTGTACAGCTTCTGCCACTGGCTCTGCAGTAACTGCAGGCTCTGTCGGTGCTTCCTGTACCGCTTTGGGCTCTTCTGCTTTCACTTGTGGCTGAGCTTTTTCGTCCTGAGCTACCACTTCCTGAACTACATCCGGCTTGGCTTCTTCGGCTTGCGGCTCAGGCTGTTGCTGCTCGGGCTCGGTTTTAACCGGTTCTTGCACAGGCTGCTCTGCCTTAGCCGGCTCTTGAGCCGGTTTAGGCTCGGGTTGCACAGGAGCTGGCTGTTGCTCGGCCTGAGTGGCTTCAGAAGCTACCCATTTTTCTTCACCTTCGCGCTCAATCAGGGCAGCAATGGTTTCTTCCCGGCGGCGACGACGGCTGTCTTCATTGATGCGCTTGCGCTTGGGTGCACGCTTGTGCGGCTGAGGCTGCTCGCTGGCAGGTGCAGCGGTTTGCTCGGGCTCACGGGTTTTCTCGGGTGCGGGCTTGGCGTCCTGAGTGCGGCCCTCACTGTCGAGACGTACCTGTTTGCGCAGCTGACGGCGCTCGCGGCGCTCGGCCACGGCCTGTTCACGTGCCTGCTCCTGTTGTGCTTCCTGCTGCGGGGCAGGGGCCTGAGTTTGTTGCGGCACGTTCTGAGCCGTTTGCTGCTCCTGCTGACGGGCGGCGCGCTCGGGCTGCTGCTCACGACGGGGCTTGCGACGTTCACGGCGCGGACGCTCGGCCTTCGGTTGCTGCTCGGTGTTGTCCTGCGCGGCGGCGACGGCCGGCTTTTGGTTGCGCTCTTCATCACGCGGCTTGCGGTTACGGTTGTTGTTGCGACGATCTCCGCGCTGACGACGGTCCTGGCGCTCACCGTTACGCTGGTTGCGGTTGTTACTGCGCTCGTTGCGGTCGGCAGAAGTCTGCTCCTGTGTGGCAGAGGCTTGCGGCTGTTCGCTGCTCTTGAACCAGCCGGCAATGGTACTGAACAGCCGGCTCAGAAGGCCGGGCTGGCTGGGCTGAGACGGTTTTACTGCCGCCGGGCTGGTCGCTGCCGGAGCCGGAGCGGGGGCAGTAAAGCCCTGCAGGACCGGCTGCTCAATTTTTTTGGCGGCTTCATGCTGGCGCGGCTGATAGGCAGTTTGCTCTACCTCTGTTTTCAGTTCAAAGCTGGTGACGTCTTCCACATCGCTGCTGCGCACCCGGGTTACGTCGAAGTGCGGGGTTTCCAGCTGCTCGTTAGGAATGATGAAAATATCAACCTTGTAGCGGTTTTCCAGATTGGCAATGGATTTGCGCTTTTCGTTGAGCAGATAGGCGGCTACGTCCACCGGTACCTGACCGTGGATCTGGCCGGTATTGTCTTTCAGCGCTTCTTCCTCGATCAGGCGCAGAATGGCCAGGGCGAGGGATTCGTTGTCGCGAATGGTACCCTGACCCAGACAGCGGGGGCACACATGGGTGCTGGACTCGCCCAAAGACGGACGCAGGCGCTGACGAGACATTTCCAGCAGACCAAAGCGGGAAATACGACCCAGCTGAATGCGGGCACGGTCTTGCCGCACGGCGTCGCGCAGGCGGTTTTCCACTTCACGCTGGTGGCGCACTGGTGTCATGTCGATAAAGTCGATCACCACCAGGCCGCCCAGATCGCGCAGGCGCAGCTGACGGGCAATTTCCTCTGCCGCTTCCAGGTTGGTCTGCAGCGCGGTTTCTTCAATATCGCCGCCCTTGGTGGCCCGGGACGAGTTGATATCGATGGAGGTGAGCGCTTCGGTGGGGTCAATAACGATGCTGCCGCCGGACGGCAGGCGCACTTCCCGCTGAAACGCGGATTCAATCTGGCTCTCAATCTGGTAGTGGCTGAACATGGGCACGTCGCCCTCATACAGCTTCACCCGGTTGACAAAATCGGGGCGCACCAGCTGAATGTGTTGCTTGGCACGTTCAAATACCACGGGGTTATCGATAAGAATTTCACCGATATCCCGGCGCAGGTAGTCGCGAATGGCGCGCACAATGACATTGCTTTCCTGATGGATAAGGAAAGGAGCGGTACGGCTGTCGGCGGCTTCCTGAATGGAAGCCCAGTGGGCTTTCAGTACATTCAGATCCCATTCCAGCTCTTCACCGGATTTACCCACACCGGCGGTGCGCACAATCAGGCCCATGCCGTCGGGCAACTTGAGGCGGGAGAGGGCTTCTTTCAGTTCAGTGCGCTCGTCGCCCTCGATGCGGCGTGAGATACCACCGGCACGGGGGTTGTTGGGCATCAGTACCAGGTAGGAGCCGGCCAGGCTGATAAAGGTGGTAAGCGCAGCCCCTTTGTTGCCACGTTCTTCCTTATCAATCTGAACAATAACTTCCTGACCTTCCTTGACCACTTCCTTGATGTTGGGGCGACCCTGATAGGTGTAGCCTTCAGGGAAATAGTTGCGGGCAATTTCCTTGAGGGGCAAAAAGCCGTGGCGCTCGGCACCGTAGTCAACAAAGGCGGCTTCCAGGCTGGGTTCTACCCGCGTGATTTTGCCTTTGTAAATGTTGGCTTTTTTCTGCTCGTGGCCGGGGCTTTCAATATCGAGATCATACAGCCTTTGCCCGTCCACCAGGGCAACGCGCAACTCCTCTTCCTGGGTTGCGTTAATTAGCATTCTTTTCATTTAGTACTCTTTTTATATGTTTTTACTGTTTTTTACAGTGTTCAGATTCCCCGGAATACCCGTCAGGTTCCGACCGACACCGGCCTCGGGTCTTTTAGCGTAGTCGTTACAGCCTCCCGGCTGGCTACGCATGAGGCGCATTTTTCAGGTGTGTTTCACGTCAAAAGGGGAGAAAAGCCCAAAGGTCGCGAACCTGACGGTGTTTCCGGGGTTTTTGTGTGCGCTTCCCCAACCGGGAAAGCGCGAAAATCTTCTGCATTATCACACTTTACCCACAACCATAGCAAGGCACCTTTTTTGCAGCAAAAACACCGGCTTCGGTGGTAGAATCCCGCCCATGAAACAAGACCATCAAAGCGTGCGGCTGCTCACCATAGAGGCTGAGCATGAAGGGCAGCGCATCGACAATTTTTTACGGACTCAGCTAAAAGGCGTTCCCAAAAGCCTGATTTATCGAATTTTGCGCAAGGGCGAGGTAAGAGTTAATAAAAAGCGCATCAAACCGGAATACAAGCTGGTAGCCGGTGACATCATACGGGTGCCGCCGGTGCGGGTGGCAGAGCGGGAAGAGGTGCTGCCGTCGGCCAAACTCGACAGTGTGCAGGGGCTGGAAAACGCCATTGTCTACGAAGACGACGCCCTGCTGGTGCTGAACAAACCCTCGGGCATGGCGGTGCACGGTGGCAGTGGCCTTAGTTTTGGGGTGATTGAAGGGCTGCGTTCCCTGCGGCCGCAGGCGCGTTTTCTGGAGCTGGTGCACCGGCTGGACCGGGACACCTCGGGCATTTTGCTGGTGGCCAAAAAACGCAGCATGCTGCGCAGCCTGCACGAGCAGTTGCGGGAAAAAACCATGGACAAGCACTATCTGGCACTGGTGCGTGGCCAGTGGCAGGCGCATCAGAAGTCGGTGAAGGCACCATTGAAGAAAAACGAGCTGGCTTCCGGTGAGCGAGTGGTGCGGGTAGATCGCGACGGCAAGCCGTCGGAAACCCGTTTTCGCATTGTGCAGAAGTTTGACGGCGCCACTCTGGTGGAGTGCAGCCCGGTCACCGGCCGGACTCATCAGATACGGGTGCATACGTTGCATGCGGGCCATCCCATAGCAGGGGACGATAAATATGGCGATCGCCAGTTTGATGAAGCCATGCGCGGCCAGGGGCTGATCCGGCTGTTTTTACATGCCTGTCGCATTCGCTTTTATCATCCGGGCAGAGAAGAAACCATGACCCTGGAAGCACCGCTGGAGCCGGCGCTGAAAAAACTGCTGACGAGAATGGCAAAAAAATGAAGTATGAACTGGTGATCTTTGACTGGGACGGCACCCTGATGGACTCGGTGGCCCGCATAGTGTCGTCCATGCAGGCGGCGGCGCTGGACTGCAACCAGCCGGTGCCCACGCCTGAGGCGGTGCGCCATATTATCGGGCTCAGCCTGTATAAGGCGTTCCCCGTTTTGTTTGGTGAATTGACGGTCGCCGAAAGTGATGCGCTGCTGCATGCTTACCGCCGGCATTATCTTGAGCTAAACACCACGCCATCACCGCTGTTTGCCGGCGCGGACAAGGTGCTCACTGGTTTGCATCAGACCGGCTACCGGCTGGCAGTGGCCACCGGCAAGGCCCGGGAAGGGCTTGATCTGGTGCTGAAAGACTCAGGCCTGGGTCACCTTTTTCATGCGTTGCGCGGTGCCGATCAGGCGCGTTCCAAGCCGGATCCGCTGATGCTGGCACAAATTCTCGACGAGCTGCGGATGGCACCGGAGCAGGCGGTGATGGTAGGGGACTCCAGTTACGATCTTGCCATGGCCGAAGCCATTGGCATGGACCGCATTGGTGTCACTTACGGAGTGCATAACCGGGATCAGCTGGGCGTGCACAAGCCCGTGGCCCTGATTGATGACATTCGCCATCTGCCCGAGTGGGTTTAAAACAGTGAGGGGTTGTAGGTGAAGGGAGATGATTGTCCATTGTGGACTGTGCTCACTCCTCACTCCTCACGAATCAAGGCACCTCCACCCCAAATTCTGCCAGCAGGTCGATAAGGGCAATCAGTGGCAGGCCCACCAGGCTGTTGGGATCGCGGCCGTCCATGCGCTCGAACAGACTGATGCCAAGGCCCTCGCACTTAAAGGCACCGGCACAGTCCAGCGCCGGCTCTTTTTCCAGGTAGCGGTCAATCTGGCTCTCGGTCAGCCGGCGAAAGTGCACACGAAAGGGCTCCACCACCGAAGTCTGTCTGCCGGTGGCGCAGTCGTGCACGCACAGGCCGGTATAAAAGGTGACGGTTTTACCCGAGGCCGCCAGCAGCTGGCGGCGGGCATTGTCTGTGGTGCCGGGTTTGCCCAGCAGCTGATTGCCGTTTACGCACACCTGATCCGAGCCGATCACCAGGCCTTCTTTATAATACTCAGCCACAGCGGCGGCTTTTTGCTGAGCCAGCCGCAGTGCCAGCGCGTCGGCGCTTTCACCGTGCTGGGGTGTTTCATCAATATTCGGGCTGTGGCAGGAAAAAGGCAGGCCCAGCCGCTCCAGCAGAGCACGGCGATAAGAGGAAGAAGAGGCAAGAATAAGCGGTGGCATAACAAGTGATGATCACGTGAATATTAAGGTGCAGCCATTTTACCCGGAGCAACAGGCTGCGCACAAACCCCTGTTATGCGTAGGAAAGTCAATTTCTCTTTGACTCCACAGCAGACGCGCTATAATATGCGCGCCTTATGGAAAAGGTAAAGTTGCCCATCAAGGTTGACCCCGTTCGCTGCGCCAATAAACGCCTGGATTATCAGGGCGTGTTTGCCGCAGAGCTGATGCCCAGACTGGCGGAGTCTACCCAAGGTATCCATGGTGATATCGACGTTTCTCTCACCTTTGGCATTGATGCCCAGGGGTTGCGCATCATGTCCGGTAAAGCCGGCGTGCACGTTACCCTTCAGTGCCAGCGCTGCAATGAGATGTTCGACACCACCATAGAATCCGAGTTTACGTACACGCCTTTGCGTGAGAATGCCGAGGCGCCGGAGCTGCCGGAAGAGTACGAAACGTTTGAGGCCGATGAATTCGGAGAAATTAATCTGGCGCAGACCATTGAGGATGAACTCATCCTTGCCCTGCCGCTGGTACCCGCTCATGAAAATGAGCGTTGTGCCGAAGGCAAGTTTGATCTGAGCTATGGTGATATTCCCGAAGCCGAAGAGCGTTCGAACCCTTTCGCCATTCTGGAAGAGCTGAAACGAAAGTAACTGATTTAGGAGTTAGGTCAAATGGCCGTACAACAGAACCGTAAAACCCGTTCCAAGCGTGGTATGCGTCGTTCACACGATGCTCTGAGCACTGCCAGCCTGTCTGTAGACCAGACCACTGGCGAAACTCATCGTCGTCACCACGTGACCGCCGATGGTTTCTACCGTGGCCAGAAGGTAATCGCTAAGTAAGGATTATTCTCTTGCCGCAGCTGACCGTTGCGCTTGATATGATGGGGGGCGACTTTGGCCCTCCGGTTACAGTGCCTGCCGCCGCGCAGGCACTGTCGCTTCTACCCGACCTTCACCTGCATGTGTTCGGGTCCCGCGCGGCGCTACTTCCCTGGCTTGAACGATGTAACCTGACCGCTCATCAGCGGGTGCGGGTGCATTATTGTACCCAGCAGGTTACCAACGAGCACAAAGCGGGCTTTGCCCTGCGTCATCTGCCCGATTCCTCCATGTGCCAGGCACTGAATGCGCTGGCCAGCGGCCAGGCTCAGGCCTGTGTGAGCGGCGGCAATACAGGTGCACTCATGGCCATGGCCATTAACGTGGTGCAGACCCTGCCCGGTGTCGACCGGCCGGCACTGATCACCCGCCTGCCTCAGGCCGATGGCAGCCATGCGCTGTTGCTGGATGTGGGAGCTAATGTGTGCTGTGACACTGAGCAACTGGTGCAGTTTGCGCTGATGGGAGATGCGGTGGCGCGGCATGTGTTGTCGCAACAGAAGCCCCGTGTCATGCTGTTGAACGTGGGAGCCGAGTCCAACAAGGGTTATGAAGCGGTGCGCCAGGCTGCCCGCCGGCTGAAAGCACTGCCGGCACTGAATTATCAGGGCTATATCGAAGGCAACGACCTGTTTGCCGGCACCGCGGAAGTCATTGTGTGTGATGGCTTTGTTGGTAATGTGGCGCTCAAAACCAGTGAAGGAGTCGCCCGGCTGCTGCTGGGTGCGGGAAAAAAGCGCGGGTTCTGGTGGCGGTTGCTGGGCACCTGGCTCAAGCGCCGGCTTTCTCACCTGAACCCGGACCAGTATAATGGGGCCAGTCTGATAGGATTACGTTCCAGTGTGGTAAAAAGCCACGGGAGCGCAGGATCACCCGCCTTCTTGAATGCGATTTTGCAGGCTGTTGCCGAAACCGAGCATCAGTTGCCCGCCAAAATCGCGCATCTTTTTGATACTGCCCCTCAGGACAGTCACGCAAGATAACGCCTATGAACAGTAAAATTTTGGGAACCGGCAGCTACCTGCCTCAGGGTGTGCGTACCAACGCCGACCTGGAAAGAATGGTAGAAACCAGCGATCAGTGGATTGTTGAACGCACCGGCATTCGCGAGCGTCGCATTGCCGGTGCCGAAGAAACCGTGGCCACCATGTCTTATGGTGCCGCCCTGCGGGCACTGGATGCCGCCGGCATTGAAGCGCAGCAGCTCGACATGATAGTGCTGGCTACCACCAGTGCCGACAATGCCTTTCCGGCCGCCGCCTGCGAAGTGCAGGCCATGCTGAATGTGCCCGGCATTCCGGCCTTTGACATCGCCGCCGCCTGTGCCGGCTTCAGCTATGCCCTGAGCGTGGCAGATCAGTTTATTAAAAGTGGTACCGCCCGCCATGTGCTGGTGATTGGTGCCGATGCGCTGTCGCGCATGTGTGACCCCGAAGACAGATCCACTATTATTCTGTTTGGCGACGGTGCCGGTGCGGTTGTGCTGGGTGCCAGCGAAGAGCCGGGTATTCTGTCGACTCATTTGCATGCCGATGGTGCCTATGGTGAGCTGCTCAAGCTGCCACACCGCCAGCGCGGTGTATCGGGCACCGAAATGGATGCCTACATGCACATGAAGGGCAATGAAGTGTTCAAGGTGGCCGTGTCCCGCCTGAGCGATATTGTGGTGCAGACTCTGGAAGCCAACGGCATTGATAAGTCGGAGCTCGACTGGCTGGTACCTCATCAGGCCAACTACCGCATTATTAACGCCACCGCGCGCAAGCTGGGCATGTCGCTGGACAGCGTGATCCTGACCCTCGACAAGCACGGTAACACTTCAGCGGCCAGTGTGCCCATCGCGCTGGATGAAGGCGTGCGTGACGGTCGCATTCAGCGTGGCCATCTGGTGCTGCTGGAAGCCTTTGGCGGCGGTTTTGCCTGGGGCTCGGCCCTGGTTCGTTTTTAAGAGGAAATTTCATGTCTTTTGCCATTACCTTTCCCGGACAGGGATCCCAGACCGTTGGCATGCTGGCCGATGTGCTGGCCAATCACGAAATAGTGCAAACCACCTTTGCCGAGGCATCCGACGCTCTGGGCTATAATGTGGCGGATCTGGTACTGAACGGTCCGGCCGAAGAGCTGAATAAAACCTGGCGCACTCAGCCGGCGCTGCTCACCGCCTCGGTCGCGCTTTATCGTCTGTGGCAGCAGCAGGGCGGGGCACAGCCTGCGGTGATGGCCGGCCATAGCCTGGGCGAATATTCCGCCCTGGTGTGTGCCGGTGTGCTCAGCCTGGCCGACGGTGTGAAACTGGTAGAGCTGCGCGGCAAGCTGATGCAGGATGCCGTGCCCGAAGGCACCGGTGCCATGTCGGCCATTATCGGCCTGGATAATGACACTATTATTGCCAACTGCGAAAAAGCAGCAGAAGGCGAGGTGGTGTCGGCAGTAAACTTCAACTCACCGGGCCAGGTGGTGATTGCCGGTAACAAGGCCGCAGTAGAGCGTGCCAATGCGCTGATGAAAGAAAGTGGCGCCAAACGTGCGCTGCCGTTGCCGGTAAGTGTGCCGTCTCACTGCGCGCTGATGCAGCCTGCCGCCGACAAGCTGGCAGAAACCCTCAGCGGCATGAGTTTTAATGCGCCTGTGGTGCCCGTGATCAACAACGTGGATGTAACGCCCGAAACCGATCCGGCTGCCATTAAAGAGGCACTGGTGCGCCAGTTGTACAGCCCGGTACGCTGGACTGAAACCGTGGAAACCATGGCGGAGCAGGGTGTGACTCTGGCGCTGGAAGTGGGGCCGGGCAAGGTGCTCACCGGCCTTGCCAAACGCATCGACAAGCGGGTGGAAGGCGTGGCCGTGAACGACGACGCCAGCCTGGAAAAAGCCCTGACTGCCGTTAACGGTCTGTAATGCCAATCTGCCTGGTCGCTTTCTGTCGTCACTCTGGCGAAAGCCAGAGTCCGGAATGACCAGAATGCAATTGGTTTAAACCCCTGATAAAGGAGTGAATATGAGTTTTTCCGGTAAAGTAGTGCTGGTCACCGGTGCCAGCCGCGGCATTGGTCGTGCCACCGCCGAACTGTTCGCAGAACGCGGTGCCACCGTCATCGGCACTGCTACCAGCGACAAGGGTGCTGAGGCGATCAGCGCCTATCTGGGCGACAAGGGTACCGGTCTGGTACTGAACGTCACTGATCCGGCGTCACTGGAAGCCACGCTTGGCACCATCAAGGAGCGTTTTGGTGATATCGACGTACTGGTGAACAACGCCGGTATCACCCGCGATAATCTGATGATGCGCATGAAAGAAGACGAGTGGCAGGATATTCTCGACACCAACCTCACATCTGTGTTCCGTCTGTCCAAGGCGGTGCTGCGCACCATGATGAAAAAGCGCTACGGTCGTATTGTGACCATCGGCTCCGTGGTAGGCACCATGGGCAACGCCGGCCAGGCCAACTATGCGGCTGCCAAAGCCGGTCTGATTGGTTTCAGCAAGTCCCTGGGCCGTGAAGTGGCGTCCCGCGGCATTACCGTTAATGTGGTTTCTCCCGGTTTTATTGAAACAGACATGACGCGCGCATTGAATGACGAACAACGAGCCGGTATCTTGTCACAAGTTCCGGCTCAGCGCCTGGGCGACCCCAAAGAGATTGCATCCGCCGTGGCCTTTTTGGCGTCGGATGAAGCTGGTTACATTACCGGCGAAACGCTGCACGTTAACGGCGGCATGTACATGGTGTGATGAAAATCACCTCGGTTAGCATCTGTTTGGCGGAAAATGCGCCGTTTTAGGGGTAAATTCTGGTTAGACCAGCCCCAAACAGGCTTGCAAACGACGGTTATTTTTATACACTACCGCAACGACACGCACTTGCGTATTTCTAAAGGAAAATACTGGTCATGAGCAACATTGAAGAACGCGTAAAGAAAATCATCGTAGAACAACTGGGTGTTAAAGAAGAAGAAGTTAAATCTGAAGCTTCTTTCGTTGATGATCTGGGCGCGGATTCCCTGGATACCGTTGAACTGGTAATGGCTCTGGAAGAAGAGTTTGACACCGAGATTCCTGACGAGGAAGCGGAGAAGATCACCACCGTTCAGGCTGCGATCGACTACATCAACGCCAACCAGGAATAACAAACCTGTACCGGAGTGGCGCCCGCCACTTCGGTTATTTTCTTGTTTAACCCCCATTCGGAGGCGCTCCTGTGTCAAAACGCAGAGTCGTGGTGACTGGCCTCGGTATGCTCTCTCCTGTCGGAAATTCGGTCGATGCCAGCTGGCAGGCCCTGCTGGCAGGTCAAAGCGGCATTACCAATATCGATCATTTTGATACTACCGATTACACCACCAAGTTTGCCGGCCTGGTCAAGGATTTTGACCCGGAAGCGCATGGCATAGCCAAGAAAGAAGCCCGCAAAATGGATCTGTTTATTCAGTACGGTATAGCAGCAGGCTTGCAGGCCTTTGCTGATGCCGGACTGGAAATTACAGACGCCAACGCCGATCGCGTGGGTGTGTCCATCGGCTCGGGTATTGGTGGTCTGGGTCTGATTGAACAAAATCATACCAACCTGATGAAGAGCGGTCCGCGTAAGCTGAGTCCCTTCTTTGTGCCGTCCACCATTATCAATATGGTATCCGGCCATTTGTCGATCATGAAGGGCCTGCGCGGTCCCAATATTGCCGCCACCACCGCCTGTACCACTGGTACGCACAGCATTGGTCTGGCAGCCCGCATGATTGCTTACGGTGATGCCGATGCCATGCTGGCCGGCGGCACCGAAAAGGCCTCCACGCCCATGGGCATGGGTGGTTTTGCTGCGGCCCGTGCGCTCTCTACCCGCAACGACGAGCCGCAAAAGGCAAGCCGCCCCTGGGACAAGGACCGTGATGGCTTTGTGCTGGGCGACGGCGCCGGTGTGGTCATGCTGGAAGAGTATGAACACGCCAAGGCCCGTGGTGCCACCATTTATGCCGAGCTGGTTGGCTTTGGCATGAGCGGCGATGCACATCATATGACGGCTCCGCCCGATGACGGCAGCGGTGCTGCAGCGGCCATGGCCAATGCCCTGCGCGACGCCAATCTGGATCCGGCGCTGGTGGGTTACATCAATGCTCACGGCACCTCCACGCCGCTGGGTGATGTGGCCGAGCTGAAAGCGGTGAAAAAGGTATTTGGTGAGCAGGCCGGCAAACTGATGGTCAGCTCCACCAAATCAATGACCGGTCATCTGCTGGGTGCTGCCGGTGCCATTGAAGCCATTATTACCGTGCTGGCGCTGCGTGATCAGATTGCACCGCCCACCATCAATCTGGACAACCCGGATGATGAATGCGATCTGGATCTGGTACCGCACCAGGCGAAGAAGGGTGAGTTCGAGTATGCCCTGTCCAACTCTTTCGGGTTTGGCGGCACTAATGGCTCATTGATCTTCAAGCGCATATAATGGCCCTTCGGCCATAAACAGCCCGGCCATGTGCCGGGCTTTTTTATAACGGTATTATGCAGACCTTTATCAGCAGTTCAGACAACACCAGTCGTGGCTGGATGCTCGGCGACGGCCATTTCACCACCATGCACCAGCACCTGGGCCGGGTACGGCTCTGGCCATTGCACAAGGCCCGGCTGATTAAAGCCTGCCGCCGGCTGCACATGGCCGAGCCCGACTGGAGTGCCGTGGAAGCCGCCCTTGCGCGCCTGCCCGACGAAGGCGATCGTGTGGTGCGCCTGACCCTGTTGCGCGGCGCCGGCGGCCGGGGCTATGGTATTGCCGGCAGCACGGAAACCGTGGTTGCCTTGAACTGTTCGTCTTTTCCCGTGCATTATTTTGCCTGGCGCGAGCAGGGCATTGAGCTGGGCCTGTGTGAAGGCCGGCTTGGCAGCTCGCCGCTGTTGGCGGGACTGAAAACCAGCAACCGGCTGGAGCAGGTGTTGCTAAGGGCTGAGCTTGAAGACCGCGGGCTTGATGAAGGCGTGGTGCTGAACGATGCGGGCGTTATTATGGAGGCAGTGACCGCCAATCTGTTCTGGCGCAAGGATGATGCTGTGTTTACTCCGGCGCTTGCCACCAATGGCGTGCATGGCACTGTGCGTGCCTGGATAATAAATGAGCTGGGCGATCGGGTACAGACAGTGAATGCCCCCCTTGACGCCCTTTATGACGCGGATGAAATCTGGCTGACCAATGCCCTGATGGGGCTGGTGCCTGTGCATACCTTTGCCGGCCGGACACTGCAACAGCCGTTTTCCATGACAAGAGCACTGCAACGCAAATATGAGCAAATTGATTAACGCCGTGAAAGGCACTCTGCTGGCCGGTGTGCTGGCGGGAGCTGGCCTGGCCGGCTATGGCTACAGCCAGTGGCAGAAAATTGAACATCTGACCATCACACCGGGAGAGCATCCGTTGTTTGTGGTGCATAAAGGCGAGACCGCCCTGCAACTGGCCGGCCGGCTCAGTCCGGAGCTGCCGCTGCTGCATCGCCGGTTATGGCTGAAGTTTCATCCTGAGCTGGCGGCTGTGCGCCAGGGCACCTACAAGCTGGATGGCAACACCACGCTGCGTGAGGCCCTGAACACCTTTGTAGACGGCGATGTGTATCGGCTGAACGTGACGTTAGTGGAAGGGCTGCGCCTGTCCGACTGGCTGGGCAAGCTGGCCAGCGCTGAGTACATGGAGCATGAGCTTGAGGGCGTCAGCGAAGCCGAACTGGCCGAACGTCTGGGGGCCGGGCACAGCAAGCTGGAAGGGCTGTTTTTACCGGAAACCTATACCTACACACCCGGCGACAGTGACTATGATGTGCTGGAGCGTGCTTATGGCCATATGCAGACGTTTTTACAGGATGCCTGGGAAAACCGTGAGCCCGACCTGCCGGTAGACTCTCCCTACGAGGCGCTGATCCTGGCGTCCATTATTGAAAAGGAAACCGGCATTGCCGAAGAGCGGCCGCTGATCGCATCGGTATTTATTAACCGGTTGCGCCGGGGCATGCGACTGCAGACAGATCCCACCGTGATTTACGGCATGGGTGACGATTATGACGGCAATATTCGCAAACGCGATCTGCAGGCGCATACGCCCTACAACACCTATGTGATCGACGGTCTGCCGCCCACTCCCATTGCCATGCCCAGCCAGGAAGCCATTCAGGCCGTGCTGAATCCGGCCAAGAGCAAATATTATTATTTTGTGGCCAAGGGTGAGGGCCGGCATCATTTTTCCCGCACCTTGCGTGAGCATAACAACGCTGTGCGCCGCTACATTCTGAACAGGTAAGTGATGAGCCGTTTTATAGTAATTGAAGGGCTGGAAGGGGCCGGCAAAAGCACGGTGCAGCGCCATGTGGTGAGCTGGCTTGAAGCCAGAGGCCACAGGGTAATAACCACCCGCGAGCCCGGTGGTACCCCGCTGGCCGAAAAAATGCGCGCCCTGGTAAAAGAGGTGCATGAAGAGCCGCTCACCACGGAAGCCGAGCTGCTGCTGATGTATGCCGCCCGGGTGCAGCTGGTAAAAAACCGGATTCAGCCGGCCCTGGCCGACGGTATCTGGGTGGTGGGAGACAGGCATGACTGGTCTTCTCAGGCTTATCAGGGCGGCGGCCGGGGCATAGACACCGGCCTTATTACTCAAATCAAACAGGCGGTGCTGGGAGACTTTAAACCGGATCTCACTCTCTACCTTGATATTGATCCGGCGCAGGGGCTGGCCCGGGCCCGCCACCGAGGCGAGCTGGACCGCATAGAGCAGGAAAAAATCGACTTTTTTGAGCGCACCCGTGCCCGCTATCTCGAGCTGGCCCATGCCGATGCCAACTGTGACCTGATAGATGCCAGTGGCAATGAGCAGCAGGTAAAAGAACGGGTACTGGCCTGTCTGGAGCAACGTCTGTGTACCCCTGGCTGATCCCGGTATGGCAGCCGCTGCAACGGGCGGTGCGAGAGCAGCATTTGGGCCATGGCCTGCTGATCAAGGGCATGGCGGGGCTGGGCAAGCGCGAGCTGGCCGAAAAACTGGCTACCGCATTATTATGCCAACATACAAGTAATGCTCCTTGCGGCATCTGCCATGCCTGTGAACTCACCGCCGCCGGCAGTCATTCCGATCTGCATATAGTGGGCCGGGAAGGACGCAGCATCGGCATTGATGCCATTCGCGAGCTCAGCCGTATTATGAGTGAAAGCGCGCGACTGGGACATGGCAAGGTGGCCGTTATCGAGCGGGCCGAGCTGATGACCGAAGCCGCTGCCAATGCGCTGCTGAAAACGCTGGAAGAGCCGGCAGGCGAGGCCACACTGATTCTGGTATCGTCCCGGCCCGAGCGGTTGCTGCCGACGCTTATAAGTCGTTGTCAGCAGTGGCTGGTGCCACTGCCCGATACGCAAAGTGCGCTGGCCTGGCTGAATGAGCAGGGCGTGCAGGCCAGCCCCTCGGCTCTGAGTGTGAACCAGGGTTCGCCACTGCAGACCCTGGAATACCTGAGTGCCGGTACCGACGACAAACGCCTGAGTTTGCTGGCCGAGCTGGCCGGTCTGGGCAAGCAGCCGGGCCGGCTGCAAAAGGTGCAGGCGGGCCTGCAGGAACAGCCGGTGCACCTGGTATGGGTGCAGCTGTTGCTGCAGGATGCGCTGCAAACCGCCCTTGGCGTGCGGGCACCACTTAAACTTGCTGACTGCCGGCAGCACAGTGCGCTTATAGCGCAGCTGGGGCCCATGCAGCTGCATGAGCTGCACAGTGCGCTGCTGGAATTGCGCCGTTGTTTGCAGCCGGGGCAGGGCAGACCGGTCAATGCCGGCCTGCAGCTGAGCCAGTGGCTGCATCGTTTGCAGCAGACATTACTTCATTCCTGATTTACCGAAAACAACACCGGAGCTGATTTTGCTGGTTGATTCCCATTGCCATCTCGACAAACTCGATTACGGCAAAAAACACAAATCCATGGACGAAGCCATCGCCAAGGCCGCCAGCCGTGGCGTAAACCACATGCTGTGCATTGGTGTGGGGCTGAATTCCTTTCCCGATATGCTGAAAGCCGTTGAGCCTTACCCTCAGGTGTTTGCCTCCTGTGGCGTGCACCCGCTGCACCAGAACGATGAACAGAACAATCCGGAGCAGCTACGCGAGCTGGCCTCGCACCCTTCTGTGGTAGCCATTGGCGAAACCGGGCTGGATTATTTTTATGCGCCCGACACCGCCGAGCTGCAAAAGCGCTCTTTTGAGCAGCATGTGCAGGTGGCGGTGGAGCTGAACAAGCCGCTGATCATTCATACCCGCAGCGCTCAGGAAGACACCCTGGAAATTTTGCGCAAGGGCGGTGCCGACAAGGTAGGCGGTGTGCTGCACTGCTTTACCGAATCCCTGGAAATGGCCGAAGCCGCCATTGAGCTTGGCTTCTACATTTCCATTTCCGGCATAGTGACCTTTCGCAGTGCCGACGCCCTGCGCGAAGTGGTAAAAGCGCTGCCGCTGGAGCGCCTGCTGGTGGAGACCGACTCGCCCTGGCTGGCCCCGGTGCCGTTTCGCGGTGAAGAAAACGAACCCGCCTACACCCGCACCGTGGCGGAATATGTAGCCAAACTTAAAGGCGTGCCCTATGAAGAAGTAGCAAAGCAAACCACCGCCAACTTCTTTGAGCTGTTCAAACTGGCCCGCCCCGTAGGGGAGCGGTAAGCCGTAAGCTATCAGCCATAAGAGGTGCCGTCTGTAGTGCCAAGGTTGGGATTAGCCATGCGAATCCCAACAACCCGCAGTCGGCATCCTGTTGCAATTCGCTACGCTCACGTGGCTTTGCCATTCCCTACTCACCATTCCCCAGCCCCCGCTGGCTTCCGGCTTTCAGCTTACCTATAGTAAACATTGTTCCATTCGCATCTGAGGTGAAACTACGTGCTTGCCTGGCATTTGTGGCTGATTGCCGCGCTTATTCTGTTCCTGGCCGAGTTGCTTGGCACCGGCTTTTTTGCCGTTGCCATGGGGCTGGCCGCCTTGGTGGCCATGGCGGCGGCGCTGCTGAATGTGGGTGTAACGGGCTAGTGGTTTGCCTTTGCCCTGGCAGCCGCCGCACTGGCCCCTTTGCTGAAAAGGGCCTTTCGTCAGTATGCCCCCTCACAGCGTCGCAGCGGCCTGGCCGGCGAAAGCCGCCATCAAACCGGCAAACTGGTGCGCCATCATAACGGTGAGTTGCGGCTTAAACTTGAAGGTGACTTGTTTATGGTGCGCGCCGAGGCTGACGCCGAACTACAGGAAGGAGAAGAAGTGGAAATTCTCCGTTTCGACGGCATTACCGCTATTGTTAAATCACTCAAATAATTAAAAACATTGTTACCGCAAGGGAGTTTGTCATGGACATGATGTTGGTTATTGCTCTGGTATTTACCGTGCTGGTGCTGGCACTGGTGATCAAAGGCCTGATGATAGTGCAGCAATCGGAAGCCGTGGTTATTGAGCGGCTTGGGAGTTACCAGAAAACGCTCAGCCCCGGTATTAACTGGATTATTCCCTTTGTAGACAAGCCTCGCTCCATTAAGGTGCGCCGTTATCAGGCCATTGGCGGAGAAAATGTCGCCGTGGTGCAGGAAGAAACCCGCATTGACCGCCGCGAAACCGTGCTCGACTTTCCCGGCCAGTCGGTGATCACGGCCGACAACGTGAGCGTGACCGTAAACGGCGCCCTGTATTTTCAGGTGATTGACCCGGAGCGGGCCGTATACCAGACCGAGAACCTTATTCAGGCTATCGAAATTCTGGCCAAAACCTCTCTGCGCTCGGAAGTAGGCAAAATGGAGCTGGACAAGCTGTTTGAATCCCGCCAGGAAATTAACGACAAGCTGCAGGTGGTTATGGACGAAGCCGGCAACAAATGGGGCGTAAAAGTCACCCGGGTTGAAATTCAGGACATTCTCATTCCCGCCGAAGTGGAAGACGCCATGCGTAAGCAAATGGCCGCCGAGCGGGAACGCCGGGCACTTGTATTGCAGGCCAGCGGTGAGCGGGAAGCCGCCATTGCCCGAGCCGAAGGGGAGAAACGCTCCAATATTCTGGTAGCAGAAGGGGAGCGCGAAGCCGCCATTCTGATGGCCGACGGCCAGCGCCAGGCCATTGATCAGGTATTGGCCGCCGGCAGCGACCGGCTTGATCCGCAACTGGTTATCGGCTATCTGCTGGGGCTGGAATACCTCAAAACCCTGCCGGAAATCGGCAAAGACGGCGACCGCATCTTCCTGCCCTATGAAGCCAGCAGCGTACTCGGCGCCGTGGGCAGCATAGAGGCGCTGCTTAAAAACAAAATGTAATCCCCTGCAGGCCCCAATTTATTGGGGCAAACCCACGGGCTCAGCCATCATGTAGCACCTTTGCCCCGTTAAAACGGGGCCTACAGTAGGCCCGAATTTATTCGGGCAACTCAGTACCAGGTTGGACGAGTCCCAACATTCCTCCAGCTTCTCGCTTCCAGCACCCAGCTGTCTGTTAAGACCAAAGTCTAACCATAATTGTCGACACATCACCTTGCTGAACCCCATTTCAGGTGGTAATTTTGTTTCATATTCGTTAAATTGTTGACAGTTGAATGACAGAGCAAGCACTACTACCACAGAGCAGCGACTTATCCTTAACCGAGGCGCGGGAGCTGACCAAGTCGGCCAACCTCACCGAACAGCTGATTGATCTGATCGTGAAAGGGGAGTTTGAGGCCGGCAGTAAAATCTCCGAGCCCGAGCTGGCGCGCCGCTTTGGCGTGAGCCGGGGGCCGCTGCGCGAAGCCATGCTGCGGGTGGAATCCTTAGGCCTGATTGAACGGGTGCCCCATGTGGGCGCGCGGGTTATTGCACTGAGCCGGGCCAAGCTGATTGAGATTTATGCGGTGCGCGAGGCGCTGGAAGGCATGGCGGCGCGGCTGGCCTGCCAGCACATTACCGAGGCCGAGCTGATTGCCCTGGAGCAGCTGCTTAATACCCACAAGGCCCATATCGAAGAAGTGGAAGGGGTCTCCTATTTTCATCAGCAGGGCGACTTTGACTTTCACTACCGGCTGATCCTGGCCAGCCGCAACAGCACGCTGATCAGCCTGCTGTGCGACGAGCTGTATCACCTGCTGCGTATGTACCGGCATCAGTCTCAGCGCTCTCATTCCCGTCCGCAACAGGCCTTAAGCGAGCATTTTCACTTGCTGGCGGCCCTGCGGGAGCGGGACGGTGAGCTGGCCGAGCTGCTGATGCGCCGGCATATCATGCGCAGCCGGCTGTTAATTGAACAACAACTTGAAACCGAACAAGGAGCAAACCAATGAGTCCGGGAGCAAAATTTCGCGAGGCGGTCGCCAATAACCAGCCGCTGCAGGTGGTGGGCACCATCAATCCTTATTGCGCCATGATGGCGGAGCAGGTGGGCCATCAGGCCATTTATCTGTCCGGTGGCGGCATTGCCAATGCCTCTTACGGCCTGCCGGATCTGGGCATTACCACCCTGAACGACGTGCTGGAAGACGTGCGCCGCATTACCGCCGCCACCAAGCTGCCGCTGCTGGTAGACATAGACACCGGCTTTGGCGGGGCCTTTAACATTGCCCGCACCATTAAAGAGATGGAGCGCGCCGGCGCGGCTGCCGTGCATCTGGAAGATCAGGTGGCGCAAAAGCGCTGTGGCCACAGGCCCAACAAGGCCATTGTGAGCCAGAGCGAAATGGTAGACAGAGTAAAAGCAGCGGTGGATGCGCGCACCGATAGTGATTTTGTGATCATGGCGCGCACCGACGCTCTGGCGGTGGAAGGGATGGACGCGGCCATTGAGCGGGCACTGGCCTGTGTGGAGGCGGGGGCCGACATGATTTTCCCCGAGGCCATTAACACCCTGGAGCAATATCGCCAGTTTGCCGAGGCGGTAAAGGTCCCCATTCTGGCCAACATTACCGAGTTTGGCCAGACCCCGCTGTTCGGCAAAGACGAGCTGGCCGAGTGCGGCGTGGGCATGGTGCTCTATCCGCTGTCGGCGTTCCGCGCCATGAATCAGGCGGCGCTCAATGTGTATCAGCACCTGCTGAAAGACGGCCACCAGCGCAATGTGGTAGACAGCATGCAAACCCGGGAGCAGCTCTACCATTACCTGGGTTATCACGATTACGAGAACAAGCTGGACCAGCTGTTCAGCGAGCAAAAAGGCGACTGACGCTTACGCACACACCACCTCGACCAAAACATAACAAGGAGCCAGCCATGACCACCTTTGCTGAAAAATCCAAGGAAGAAAAACAACTGGGCGGCGCGGGCCTGCGTGGCCAGAGTGCCGGCAGCACGGCGCTGTGCACCGTGGGCAAAAGCGGTACCGGCCTCACTTACCGGGGCTACGACATTACCGACCTGGCACACCATGCCGAGTTTGAAGAAGTCGCGCATTTGCTGCTGAAAGGCAAGCTGCCTACTCAGACCGAGCTGAATACTTACAAGCAAAACCTGATGTCCCGCCGGGGCCTGCCGGAAGCCCTGTGCCGGGTGCTGGAAGAAATTCCTGCCCATGCGCACCCCATGGATGTAATGCGCACCGGCTGCTCTGTGCTGGGTAATCTGGATCAGGAGATGGACTTTGCCGAGCAGGAGGACAAAACCGATACCCTGCTGTCCATGCTGCCGGCCATTATCTGCTACTGGTATCGCTACAGTCACGATGGTGTGCGCATTGACACCACCTGCCCGGAGCAGGACAGCATAGGTGGCTATTTTCTGGAAATGCTGACCGGCAAGGCACCAAGCGAGCTGCATAAAAAGGTAATGCACTGCTCCCTGGTGCTCTATGCCGAACATGAGTTCAATGCGTCTACCTTTACCGCCCGGGTGTGCGCGTCCACCCTGTCGGATCTGCATTCCTGCATTACCGCGGCCATTGGCAGCCTGCGCGGCCCGCTGCACGGCGGTGCCAACGAAGCCGCCATGGAAATGATTGAGCGCTGGCAGACCCCGGATGAAGCCGAGGCGGGCATACTGCACATGCTGGCCAACAAAGAAAAGATCATGGGCTTTGGTCATGCCATATACCGCGAGTCGGATCCGCGCAATGCCCTTATCAAGGAGTGGGCCAAAAAACTCTCTGAAGACGTAGGCGACACTCACCTTTATGCGGTGTCCGAGCGGGTAGAGGCGGTGATGAAGCGGGAGAAAAACCTGTTCTGCAACGCCGACTTCTTTCATGCCTCTGCCTATCACTTTATGGGTATTCCCACCAAGCTGTTTACCCCCATCTTTGTGATGAGCCGGGTCACGGGCTGGGCCGCCCATGTGTTTGAGCAACGCGCCAACAACCGCATTATTCGCCCCAGCGCCGACTATATCGGCCCCGAGCCGCAAGCCTGGCTGCCCATCAGCGAGCGCAAGTGAGGAATGCCATGAATACCGACTTTCGCAAACCGCTGCCGGGCACTCAGCTTGACTACTTTGATGCACGGGCAGCGGTGAACGCCATTGCTCCCGGTGCCTATGAAGGCCTGCCCTATGTGTCTCGGGTGCTGGCGGAGCAACTGGTGCGCCGCTGCACACCGGCTCAGCTTACCAACAGCCTGAAACAACTGATTGAGCGCAAGCGCGACCACGACTTTCCCTGGTATCCGGCGCGGGTGGTGTGCCACGACATTCTCGGCCAGACCGCTTTGGTGGACCTGGCCGGCCTGCGGGACGCCATTGCCGCGCAAGGAGGCGATCCGGCCCGGGTTAACCCGGTGGTGCAAACCCAGCTGATTGTGGATCATTCCCTGGCGGTGGAGCATGCCGGTTTTGAGCCGGACGCCTTTGACAAAAACCGCGCCATTGAAGACAGACGCAACGAAGACCGTTTTCACTTTATTGAATGGTGCAAAACCGCCTTTGAGAACGTGAGCGTGATCCCTGCCGGCAACGGCATTATGCACCAGATCAACCTGGAGAAAATGTCGCCGGTGGTGCAGGTGCAAAATGGCGTGGCCTTTCCCGACACTTGTGTGGGCACCGACAGCCATACGCCCCATGTGGATGCGCTGGGCGTGATTGCCATTGGCGTGGGCGGGCTGGAAGCCGAAACTGTGATGCTGGGCCGGCCCTCCATGATGCGCCTGCCCGACATTGTCGGCGTAAAGCTTACCGGCACCCGCCAGCCCGGCATTACCGCCACCGACATAGTGCTGGCGCTCACCGAGTTTTTGCGCGAGCAACGGGTAGTGTCGGCCTGGCTGGAATTCTTTGGCGAAGGCACCAGGGATCTCACCATTGGCGACCGGGCTACCATTTCCAATATGACCCCGGAATACGGGGCCACTGCCGGCATGTTCTACATCGACGAGCAGACCATCAACTACCTCAAGCTCACCGGCCGCGACGACGAGCAGGTGAAGCTGGTAGAAGCCTACGCCCGCCATACCGGCCTGTGGGCCGACGACCTGCAAAACGCAGAGTATGAGCGGGTGCTGGAATTTGATATTGGCGCTGTGACACGCAATATGGCGGGGCCGTCCAGCCCGCACCGGCGGCTGCCCACCTCGGCCTTGGCCGAGCGCGGCATTGCCGGCCCCTGGCATGAAGAGCCGGGTAAACTGCCGGATGGTGCCATTATTATTGCTGCCATCACCTCCTGCACCAACACCAGCAACCCGCGCAACGTGGTGGCGGCGGGGCTGCTGGCCAAAAAAGCCAACGCGCTGGGGCTAACACGTAAGCCCTGGGTAAAAACCTCGTTCGCCCCCGGCTCCAAGGTGGCGCGGCTTTATATGGAAGAAGCGGGCCTGCTGCCGGAGCTGGAGCAACTGGGCTTTGGCATTGTGGGCTATGCCTGCACCACCTGTAACGGCATGAGCGGCGCGCTCGACCCCGATATTCAGCAAGAGATCATTGAACGCGACCTTTACACCACGGCCGTGCTCTCGGGTAACCGCAACTTCGACGGCCGCATTCATCCTTATGCCCGGCAGGCGTTTCTGGCCTCGCCGCCGCTGGTGGTGGCTTATGCGCTGGCGGGATCCATTCGCTTTGATATAGAGCGCGATGTGCTGGGCACCGATGCCAATGGCAAGCCTATTTACCTGAACGATCTCTGGCCCAGCGATGAAGAAATAGATGCGGTGGTGGCGGAGTATGTGAAGCCCGAGCAGTTCAACCGAGTGTACATTCAGATGTTCAAGCTGAATGACGCCGCGCAAAACACGCCGCCGCTTTACGACTGGCGGCCCAACAGCACCTATATTCGCCGTCCGCCCTATTGGGAAGGGGCGCTGGCCGGGAAATGCAGCCTTAGCGGCATGCGGCCGCTCGCCATTTTGGGTGACAACATCACCACCGACCATCTGTCGCCGTCCAATGCCATTCTGGCATCCAGCGCGGCGGGGGAATATCTGGCCAGCATGGGGGTGCCGGAGGAAGACTTTAACTCCTATGCCACCCACAGAGGCGATCACCTCACCGCTCAGCGGGCGACCCTGGCCAACCCCAAGCTGTTTAACGAAATGGTGCGGGAAAACGGCGAAGTGGTGCAAGGGTCGCTTACGCGAATAGAGCCGGACGGCAAAGTGACCCGCATGTGGGAAGCGATAGAAACCTACATGAACCGCAAGCAGCCGCTGATCATAGTAGCAGGGGCCGACTATGGTCAGGGATCGTCCCGGGACTGGGCTGCCAAGGGGGTGCGTCTGGCCGGGGTGGAAGCCATCGTGGCCGAAGGCTTTGAGCGCATTCACCGCACCAACCTGGTGGGCATGGGCGTGCTGCCGCTGGAGTTTATGCCCGGCACCAACCGCCACACGCTGGCGCTCGATGGCACTGAACTCTATGACGTGCAGGGCCACATTCAGCCCGGCGCTGAATTGACCCTGGTGATCACCCGCATCAGCGGCGAGCAGGAAAACGTGCCCGTACGCTGCCGGCTGGACACCGCCGACGAGCTGAGTGTTTACAGCGCCGGCGGCGTGCTGCAACGTTTCGCCCAGGACTTTCTGGCGGGTTAAAAGGAAGAAACCATGGCAAGCAACACCTTTGCACCCCAGCTGAAAATTCCCGCCACCTATATGCGTGGCGGCACCAGCAAGGGCGTGTTTTTTAATCTGACCGATCTGCCGCCGGCGGCGCAAGTGCCCGGCGAGGCCAGAGACAAGCTGCTGCTGCGGGTCATTGGCAGCCCGGACCCTTATGGCAAACACACCGACGGCATGGGCGGGGCTACCTCCAGCACCAGCAAAACCGTGATTGTGTCGAAAAGCCAACAGCCGGATCACGATGTGGATTACCTGTTCGGCCAGGTGTCCATTGACCAGCCCTTTGTGGACTGGAGCGGCAACTGCGGCAACCTCTCGGCGGCGGTGGGGCCTTTTGCCATTCATGCCGGCCTGGTGGAGCGGGTGCCGCAAAACGGCATGGCCACGGTGCGGGTATGGCAGGCCAACATAGGCAAAACCCTGCTGGTGCATGTGCCCATGCACAACGGCGAGGTGCAGGAAACCGGCGACTTTGCGCTGGACGGCGTCACCTTTCCCGCGGCGGAAATTGAGGTGGACTTTATGGCACCCGGTGAAGGGGCCATGTTTCCTACCGGCAATTTGGTCGACAAGCTGGACGTGCCCGGCATCGGCACGCTTGACGCCACCCTCATCAACGCCGGTATTCCCACCATTTTTATTAATGCGAACAGCGTTGGCTTTACCGGCACCGAGCTGCAGCCGGCCATTAACGACAATGCCGGTACGCTGGCCCTGTTTGAGCGTATTCGCGCAGCTGGCGCGGTGAAAATGGGGCTGATTAACTCACCGGAGCAGGCAGCAAGCCGCCAGCACACGCCCAAAGTAGCCTTTGTGTCGGGGCCGGCGGCCTATGTGGCGTCCAGCGGCAAAACCGTGCAGAAAACCGATATCGATGTGCTGGTGCGGGCGCTGTCCATGGGCAAGCTGCACCACGCCATGATGGGCACCGCCGCCGTGGCCATTGCCGCCGCCGCCTGTGTGCCCGGCACTCTGGTTAACCAGGCCGCCGGCGGCGGCGAGCGGGAGTCGGTTACCTTTGGTCATCCGTCCGGCATCCTCAGGGTGGGGGCCAGCGCTCAGCACACCGAGCAAGGCTGGATGGTAGAGAAAGTCACCATGAGTCGCAGTGCGCGCATTTTAATGGAAGGGGTAGTGCGCGTGCCGTTTTAGTCATCAATGCGCCCGCGGCGCTTAAGGAAAAGCAATGTCAGGAGCAAATAGCATGTTCACCTATCAGCAGGCATTTGATTTGGCGGCCAACTCGCCGGAAGTGTTCTGGAAACAGCAAGCCGAACAGCTGGACTGGTTTACCGTTCCGCAAGCCATATTAAGCCAGGACGAGCACGGCATAGAGCGCTGGTTTGCCGACGGCGAGCTGAACACCGCTCATCTGGCGCTGGATTATCATGTGGCGCAGGGCAGGGGCGATCAGACCGCGCTGATTTACGACTCGCCGGTGACCGGCCAAAAGGCCCGTTACACCTACCGCGTGCTGCGGGATCAGGTAGCCAAGGCCGCCGGCATGCTGGCCGCACTGGGGGTGCAAAAAGGCGACAGAGTCGTGATTTATATGCCCATGATCCCGGAAGCGGCTATTTCCATGCTGGCCTGTGCCCGGCTGGGGGCCATTCATTCGGTGGTGTTTGGCGGCTTTGCCCCTCACGAGCTGGCGGTGCGCATTGAAGACGCCGAGCCCAAAGTGCTGCTCACCGCCAGTTGCGGGGTGGAAGTGAACAAGGTGATCCCCTACAAGCCGCTGGTGGACAAGGCGGTGATGGACAGCCGCTGCAAGCCCGAGCATGTGGTGGTGGTGCAACGGCCGGAATGCCCGGCAGACCTGCCCCATGATCGCGACAAGGACTGGTCGGCCCTGATGCAAAAGGCCGAGCCACACCCCTGTGTGCCGGTAAAAGCCACGGATCCGCTCTACATTCTGTATACCTCGGGCACCACCGGCAAACCCAAGGGCGTGGTGCGCGACAACGGCGGCCATGCGGTGGCGCTGAACTACAGCATGAACACCATTTATAACGTAAAGCCCGGCGATGTATTCTGGGCCGCCTCCGATGTGGGCTGGGTGGTGGGTCATTCCTACATAGTGTATGCGCCGCTGATTTACGGCTGCACCACCATTATGTATGAAGGCAAACCGGTAAAAACCCCGGATCCCGGTGCCTTCTGGCGGGTGTGCGACGAATATGGCGTAAAAGTGCTGTTTTCGGCACCCACCGCCTTTCGCGCCATTAAAAAGGAAGACCCGAACGGCGAGCAGCTGGCCCATTACCCCATGGACAAACTCACCACCATTTTTATGGCCGGCGAACGGCTGGATCCGCCCACCCTCGACTGGGTGGAAACTCATACCAAGCGCCCGGTGGTGGATCACTGGTGGCAGACCGAAACCGGCTGGGCCATAGCCGCCAACCCGCTGGGGCTGGAGCGCTTTACCACCAAACCCGGCTCCGCCACCAAACCCACCCCGGGTTACAAAGTGACTGTGCTCAATGAGCTGGGCGAAGCGCAGCCCGCCGGCGAGCAGGGCTACATTGCCATTGAACGGCCGCTGCCGCCGGGCTGCCTGCCCACGGTGTGGCGCAATCACGACCGTTTTGAATCCGGCTATCTCGGCCAGTTCCCGGGTTTTTACGTATCCGGCGACGGCGGCTACATGGACGAAGATGGCTACCTGTTTGTAATGGGCCGTATGGACGATGTGATCAACGTGGCCGGCCATCGCTTGTCCACCGGCGAAATGGAAGAAATTGTAGGCAGCCATGAAGCGGTGGCCGAATGCGCCGTGATTGGTGTGCACGACGAGCTGAAAGGCCAGCTGCCCCTGGGGCTGGTGGTGCTGAAAGACGGCTACACATCGGATAATGGCAACATAGAGCAGGCGCTGCTGCAGCTGGTGCGCGACCAGGTAGGTGCCGTGGCCTGCTTTAAACAGGCCATTATCGTCGACCGGCTGCCCAAAACCCGCTCCGGCAAAATACTGCGCCGGGTGATCCGCCAGATAGCCGACGGCGAGCAATATGTGGTGCCGTCTACCATCGACGACCCCGGCTCGCTGGAAGAGCTGGCGCGAGTGCTGGAGTAACTTCCCTGTGAGCCGATTAATTGTCATAATCGGCTCATATTCTGATTCGATTAGGGTGGTTATTCGGCTCATGTACATCTGGCAGCACAAAGACTGGCCTCATTTTCATTGGGATGAAGCAAGGCTTAAACCCAGGCTTGATGAGATCCGCTGGCTGCAGGGGAGACTGTTGGGCCGCACTGAAGTCGCACCTGCGCAAACCGACTCGGCCGTGGAAATGGACGCGCTTATCCAGAATGCCATTCGCACCAGCGAAATTGAGGGAGAGCACCTGGATGTGGGATCGGTTCGCTCGTCGGTGGCCCGTCAGCTTGGGCTGGAGCAGGCCGGCGTTACCAGCAGACCCACTCCCGAGTCCGACTCTCTGGTAGCCCTGTTACTGGAAGCCACCCATCAGCCCGAACAACCATTTTCTTGTGAGCAGTTATGCCGCTGGCAGGCACAGCTGTTTCCTGTTCAGGGCATGTTTTCCCGTATTGTGATTGGTGAGCTGCGAGGGGAACATCCTATGCAGGTGATATCCGGCCGAATGGATAACCCTACCGTTCATTTTGAAGCGCCGCCCAGGCAGGGGCTGGAGCAGCAACTGAATGCCTTTATTGACTGGTTCAATCATCCGCCGGCACAACTTGATGCCATTCTCAGAGCCGGCATTGCTCACTTATGGCTGATCACCCTGCATCCGTTTGATGATGGCAACGGCCGGGTAACCAGAGCGGTTACCGACAGAGCGCTGGCCCAGGCCGAGGCCCGCTCCGTGCGCTTTTATTCCCTGAGTGCGGCCATTATGGCCCGGCGCACTGACTATTATGACCACCTTGAACAGACCCAGAAGGGCAGCCTGGAGATCACTCCTTGGCTGTCCTGGTTTCTGGACACGCTGCAAGAGGCACTGGAGCAGGCGCTGGCCCGGGTAGATCGGGTGCTGGAAAAGACTCGTTTCTGGCAGCGACATGCAAAAACGCCCCTGAGTGAACGGCAGATAAAGGTGCTTAACCGGCTGTTGGATAACGCCGGAGAAGAGTTTGAAAGCGGCATTAACACCCGCAAATATCAGGCGCTGGCCAAGGTGAGCAAGGCCACGGCCACCCGTGATCTGGCGGATTTGGTAGAAAAAGGATGTTTGCACAGCCTGCCGGGCGGCGGACGTAGCACTCGGTATGGGCTGGCGCTGTAGTAGGCAGGTAGGCCTGCTTTCAATGGAATAAGCCGATTAGCCGTTTTATTCGGCTCACGGAGCCTGAATGCCTGAAAATCAAACGATTTAGCTCACTTTCCTGAATAGTCTCAATTGAATTATTCTGCCAGTGCGTCAAAATAGGACGCAAATTTATAAAACTGCAATCAGGATGATCGCCTGCAAGGTCTGGCGGTAGCCTGCGTGGTGTTCAGCCAACATCGCATTGGTTACTGATTGTCCGCACCGGCAAGAAAGTCCAGAGGGCTGTGTGTGCCGGCAAAGTGCTGACCGATCACGTGAGTGTAAATCTGAGTAGTGCGCACATCGCTGTGGCCAAGCAGCTCCTGTACGGTTCTGATATCGCGGCCACTTTCAAGCAGATGCGTGGCAAATGAATGGCGAAAGGTATGGCAACTGATGCGCTTGTTGCAGATACCGGACTGACGAACCGCTGCTTTCAGCGCCCTGCGTGGCACTGAGTCATGCAGGTGATGACGGCAAACTTCTCCGGTTACCGGGTGTTTGCACAGGCTGACAGAGGGAAAAATAAACATCCAGGCGGGCTGGCGAAAAGCATTGGGATATTTTTTGCCAAGGGCGAAGGGCAGTGATGGGCCAACGCCTTTGAGGTTATCTTCCTGCTGAATAGACAAGGCGCTTTCTATCTGTTGGTGCAGCATGTTGTGCAGCCGCTGGCTCAGCATGGTTTTTCTGTCTTTGTTGCCTTTGCCGTTACGCACGGTGACCGAGCCGTCGTTAAAGCCAATGTCCTGTACTCTGAGCCGCAGGCATTCGGTGATTCTGAGGCCGCTGCCATACAGTAATGAAAAAATCAGCCGGTTGCGTTCATCCAGGTGTTTGAAGATTAACGCGACTTCAGCTTGAGTCAGCACAACGGGAAGTCGGCGATATTGAGTAGCATGGTGAAAATCCAGCTCGCCAAGCTCGATATTCAGCACCTTGTGATACATAAATGCCAGGGCATTAAGAGCAGTTTTCTGTGTATTGACGGCAACATGACAATCGGCGGCCAGCCAGGTAAGAAAGCTGCGAACCTCTGGTGCACCCATGTCCGCAGGGTGGCGCAGCTGATGAAAGCGAATGAACCGTTTGATCCAGTGCAGGTAGGTTTTTTCGGTGCGCAGGCTATAGCCACCCAAGCGAAGCTCCCGACGAATGCGATTCAAAAACGGACTGGCAGCCATGCTGTTACCCACTCACGCTAACTGTATGTATATACAGTATATTGCAAACTGTGAGCTTTGCATGCTCGTTATCAACAAAGTGTGCTCGTGTACAGCAACTACGAGCAGAAAAAGCAAGTAAATTGAAGAGCTTGCTTGATGATGATGTAGATAACGAGCAAAGCTGCGTAGATAGTGAGCATGCTCACTTTGATCATGGAGTAGTTGATCTAAAAAAGAGAAAATGATCGTATAATCAGGGTGTTATGAAATTTACCGAGAGCGGGTGTCTGAACATATATGAGCACGCTCACTATTATAATGTTAGCATTCAATGAGGGGTACGAGTAACTCTATGAGAAAGGAAATCCCTGCTCCAGTAATAGCAGTGCTGTCTGAGAACATGCCAGCCCTCGAAACTCACGCTAGCCTGGACAACTTGTTCGCATATGCTGAAGCCCCTGGCGATCCGCCAGATGGTTCGAAGCCCGTTAAAGTCCAAGCATGGCTTCGTCGAGTGAACAAAGAATCCGATCACCCCTTGGTCGTTCTTGGGCGACTTATCGAGTGCTACATGGAATTGCCTGACGTAGAAGAAACTGCGTCTTCTTGGTTCGGCGGCTCGAACGGAGATGTTAAAAAGGACTTCAAAGCTAAGCTGGAAGCCATTCTGTCTAGATGCAATCTCATTTACATCACCGGCGGAATTATATCCGATGGCAGCTCTGCTCCAAGTCGATCACTAGCCGAGCTAATTAAAGGTCGAGATATTCCTTCAATTGATGCTGAGTTTAATCGTGCGCTTGCGAATGTAAACTCTGAGCCGAGAGAGGCCGTCTCTGCTGCATGTAATATTCTTGAATCGATCTTCAAAACTTACATAGTTGATGAAAATCTTGCTATGCCACAGAAACAGGATCTTCAAAATGTATGGAAAGTTGTGCGTGCAGACTTGGGCTTTGATCCTGCTGCTTTGGAAGATGACGATCTCAAAAAAATTCTATCTGGCGTGTTGTCTGTGGTTGACGGGATCGGTGCTTTCAGGACTCATGCAAGCTCCGCTCATGGGCAAGGTCGTAAGATATACAACTTAAAGCCTCGGCATGCCAGGTTGGCAATCCATTCAGCTCATACCATCGCGCTTTTCGTACTGGAGACTTGGGATGAGAGAAAAGGTAGAGCGTAATGCTAACAATCGCAGGCACAGCGACGGCTTTTCCATTGCGGCTGCGCCCCATTACAAAGCCGCGCGTGCTGCGAGCGTTAGCCATATTATGGAGCCTCATGCTTTTATATAAAATGTGTGACAATCAAAATTATGGGGTTACTTACATGAAGTTTTTATTGGCATTTTCGCTTTTAATACCATCCGTGGTTTTTGCAAGTAGTTCAAAGTTTCAGCAAGTTGAACAAGACGTTAAGGCAATTGAAGTTTCTCTTTCTGCTCGTATAGGTGTTTCCGTTCTTGATACTCAAAATGGAGAATATTGGGATTACAATGGCAATCAGCGCTTCCCGTTAACAAGTACTTTTAAAACAATAGCTTGCGCTAAATTACTATATGATGCTGAGCAAGGAAAAGTTAATCCCAATAGTACAGTCGAGATTAAGAAAGCAGATCTTGTGACCTATTCCCCTGTAATAGAAAAGCAAGTAGGGCAGGCAATCACACTCGATGATGCGTGCTTCGCAACTATGACTACAAGTGATAATACTGCGGCAAATATCATCCTAAGTGCTGTAGGTGGCCCCAAAGGCGTTACTGATTTTTTAAGACAAATTGGGGACAAAGAGACTCGTCTAGACCGTATTGAGCCTGATTTAAATGAAGGTAAGCTCGGTGATTTGAGGGATACGACAACTCCTAAGGCAATAGCCAGTACTTTGAATAAATTTTTATTTGGTTCCGCGCTATCTGAAATGAACCAGAAAAAATTAGAGTCTTGGATGGTGAACAATCAAGTCACTGGTAATTTACTACGTTCAGTATTGCCGGCGGGATGGAACATTGCGGATCGCTCAGGTGCTGGCGGATTTGGTGCTCGGAGTATTACAGCAGTTGTGTGGAGTGAGCATCAAGCCCCAATTATTGTGAGCATCTATCTAGCTCAAACACAGGCTTCAATGGCAGAGCGAAATGATGCGATTGTTAAAATTGGTCATTCAATTTTTGACGTTTATACATCACAGTCGCGCTGATAAGGCTAACAAGGCCATCAAGTTGACGGCTTTTCCGTCGCTTGTTTTGTGGTTTAACGCTACGCTACCACAAAACAATCAACTCCAAAGCCGCAACTTATGGCGGCGTTGTACGTAAACCTCGAAGGCAATTTTAGTATGAAAGAAAAGGTAGTTGTTGATAAAGCGATTTCACTCTATACCGAATCATTCGGCGACCCGGCCCATGAACCCATTATCCTGATCATGGGGGCAATGTCGTCTGCGGTGTGGTGGCCTGATGAGTTTTGCTCCCAACTAGCCAAAATGGGTCGCTATGTGATCCGGTACGACCACCGTGATACCGGGAAATCAACAAGCTATGAGCCAGGTCAAGCTCCATATTCCGTTGAAGAATTAGCAGATGATGTGGTTCGCGTCATTGATGGTTATGGTCTGGAAGCTGCTCATTTAGTCGGCATGTCTTTGGGGGGATTTCTTTCCCAGCTTGTAGCTCTCAAGTATCCGAAACGTGTGAAGAGCTTGACGCTGATTGCTTCAGAACGGCTTGCAGATGCAGATCCTGATATGCCCGCTTTTGATCCTGCCATCATTGAGTATCACCAACGGGCGGAATCGCTGGATTGGTCTGATAGAGATGCTGTCGTCGCGTATCAGGTCGGAGCGTGGCGAATCAACTCAGGTACTGCGCATGCTTTTGACGCTGAGAAGATACAAAATATCGCTGAGTTAAATTTTGATCGCACTCCGAATATCCTGACAACATTCAACCACACTACTTTAGGTGGTGGCGAGAGATGGCTCGGGAGATTAAATGAGATAGCTGTACCAACTTTGATCATTCACGGCACGGAGGATCCTGTACTTCCTTATGTGCATGGGTTGGCACTGAAAGATGCGATTCGTGGTTCAAAAATGCTGACACTCGAAGGCACGGGACATGAGTTGCATCATGAAGACTGGCCGAGGATTATCCAGGCGATTAAGGGGCAAACGTCATAGCTATCGGTTGCACCGTACAACAAGTTGCTGCACCGTAAAAATTACTCGCTGCGCTCGCAATTTTCCGGTGAGCAAGGCGTTAACCTCTGAGGAAGAATTGTGAAACTATCACTAATGGTAGCTATATCGAAGAATGGAGTTATCGGGAATGGCCCTGATATTCCATGGAGTGCCAAAGGTGAACAGCTCCTGTTTAAAGCTATTACCTATAACCAATGGCTGTTGGTTGGACGCAAGACTTTTGAATCAATGGGAGCATTACCCAACCGAAAGTATGCGGTCGTAACACGTTCAAGTTTTACATCTGACAATGAGAACGTATTGATCTTTCCATCAATTAAAGATGCTTTAACCAACCTAAAGAAAATAACGGATCATGTCATTGTTTCAGGTGGTGGGGAGATATACAAAAGCCTGATCGATCAAGTAGATACACTACATATATCTACAATAGACATCGAGCCGGAAGGTGATGTTTACTTTCCTGAAATCCCCAGCAATTTTAGGCCAGTTTTTACCCAAGACTTCGCCTCTAACATAAATTATAGTTACCAAATCTGGCAAAAGGGTTAACAAGTGGCAGCAACGGATTCGCAAACCTGTCACGCCTTTTGTACCAAAAGCCGCGCCAGGTTTGCGATCCGCTGTGCCAGGCGTTACATTTCTCGGTGCCACATAGGGAGTCAGGGTGAAAACATATAAATACTTGGGGAATGTATCTGCGGAGTGTTTCCTCAAAGACCAAACAGTAAGGTTTTCTCAGCCCAAAGCATTTAATGATCCGTTCGAGTTACAGCCAGAATTTCATGTATTGGATGAGGAATTTATTGAGGGTGAGGAGCGGCCATGCCAGTTCGTAATACATGGACACCAATCGTCTTATGAGAAGTATCTTCTTACCAACCACACGGCAGAAACTCAATCACGAAAATTAGATGGGAAGAACATCTTCTCGCAACTAAATGAGAAGATTGGCATCTTGTGTCTTACACGAGCAGAAACACTTATGCCGGCGAACTTCCTGATGTGGGCGCACTATGCAGAGTCACACCAGGGCATAGTAATTGAGTTTAAGCCAGATAGTGAATTCATCAAGAATTCTAGTCCAGTTCACTATCTTCCTCGCAGGCCAATTATTGATGCGAAGCTTTTGTATGAAAATGAATATGTGGCTATCGAAGATCTGTATTTTAAATCTGATATTTGGTCCTACGAAAATGAAATCAGAATAACAAAGCCATTGTCTGAATGTAGAAACCTAAACATCAAAGATGCATTAGGAAATGAAATATACGTTTCCGAAATCCCACTCAATAGTATTAAATGCATCTATTTAGGTTGTAATTCGAGTGATAGCATTAAATCAGAAGCTATCAAGCTCCATCAATCATCAGGCATTAATGTCGTCTTCTTAAAAGTGCATGATGAAGAGTACAAGCTAATACCTTATACCAATCTTGGTGGTACTTGGTCAGACATTTACAAAACCAGCGAACAGCTACTGTTCGATAGAGAAAAAATGTAACAAGTGGCTGCTAGGGACTGCATTACGCTACGCTCCATGCAGCCCTAGAGCCAGGCGTTATGTGAATGTAGAAAGTGAGTGCTAATGATGAATAGAAAGCAATTCATTGAGTCTGTCGGAGCGACTTGTAAAAACTGGAATTGGAGCTGGTCTTTTGTAAATCATGAAGAAAAGTTCATTGTTTTCGGTTTGTGGGATGTTCATCAAGATGGCTTGATTTTGGACGAAGATTGGTCTGGGCCAGGAAAAGGTCAGTCTATCGAGCACATTAGACTTGTTTTAGAAAAAGGCTATCAATTAAAAGTATTTCCGATGGAGTACACTAGAACTGAAGAGGGGCGTGCGAAAATAAAAAGCTTTGAGCCAGTTCTTATAGACAAGAATTTGGTCAAAGGAAGTGGTCGTTGGTACGCAGTTAGTGATAATGGTTCAGAGAAAACTGCAATCGCAGAAGAAGTTTTAGCGCCTGAAACATACATTGAAGGGGCTACATCAGTAATATCGGTTAATGCCTACGAAAGAAACCCAAAAGCGCGTATGGCCTGCATTGAGCATTATGGGTTTAAGTGTTTCATTTGTGGCTTTGATTTTGAAAGGTTTTATGGCGCTATTGGGAAAAGGTATATACATGTCCATCATGAAGTCGCTTTATCTTCACTGAAGAAAGAGTATGTCGTTGACCCGGTAAATGACCTAAAGCCACTTTGTCCTAATTGTCATGCAATCATTCATAGAACTCATCCACCAATGGCAGTAGATGAACTAAAAAACATTCTCAGAGAAAAGTCATGAGCGTACAAGCACATAACAAAGCAAAGCAGTTCGCGGCTATCGCCGCCGGACTCGCTAACGCTCGCCGCTGTTTGCGGCGTTAGTGTGCTCTGCTTCTTTGGGGTTGTGGCTCTGTTGTAAATCGTGCCAGAATTGAAACATCTAGCATCAGGGATTGTGCTAAATCAGTAGGTTTCCCGTTCGTTCCTGGTGCCACTTAGCAATATCGTAAAAGTGGCCAAGTCCAAATTCCTATCTTGGTGTGCCACTAGACAGTAAGTGGTCACGTCGAATTTAGTTTTCTTTTCTTCGTGCCATAAGTGAAATTGGTATCGTCGCCTAGAAATCAGTGATCTGGCTATAGTTCCCCGGACACACAGACGCAGGTAAGATCACCTGCCCATAAAAGGTGTGTGTCATGAGTCAGAAGAAAGCCTATACAGCTGAGTTTAAAGAAGCCGCCGTCAAGCTGGCAGTAGAGTCTGAGCAATCAGTCAATCAGACCGCCAGGGAGCTGGGGGTTAACGTCAATACGTTACATACCTGGATCGCCAAGTATCACCGCCAGCAGAGCACTGAGGGCGATGGTAAAGTGGGAGAGCAGCATCTCTATGAAGAGTTGAAGCAGCTGCGCCGGGAGAACGCCCGACTCAAGGAAGAGCGAGAGCTGCTAAAAAAGGCGGCCGCCTTCTTCGCCAAAGAATCTCGCTAAGGTATACCTTTATCGACGCCAATCAGGGCAGGTTCAGCACTGCTCTGATGTGCCGCGTGTTTGAAGTGTCTCGTAGTGGTTATTATGAGTGGCGGTCCAGGCCGCCCAGCCCACGAAAACAGCAGGAGAAGGCGTTGAAGGCGAAAATCCGGGAGCACCACGAAGAAAGCCGGGCAACCTATGGAACGCGGCGTATTCAGAAGAAGCTGACGGGAGACGATGAAGCCGTCAGTCGCCATCGGATTGCCCGACTGATGAAAGAGGAAGGGCTGGCATGCAAATTATTGGCAAAGCAGCCTATCTGAAAGAATATCATCGGCACTTTCAGGCCAATACTGAGCGTGATCGAGCTGTGTTGTCATATTTCTTCCTCGGCAAGGAAATTGTCAAAGATGCTCGCTACCAGTTCAGTGAACAAGATCTTACCGAGGCCTATGATGAAATGAGAAAAAATTATGCGTGTTGAGTCCCAAAAATGTGGGGATCCCTCAGCATTAAACGGTGGGTGTATAGCAACATTTCAACAAGGTACATATTTTTAGTTATATTGCTTAACAAAACTCTGCTAGGGATAAACCTACGCTCCGTTTCGTTTTTTCACAGAATTCGGCGTTATTTTATATTGAGATTAATTTTAAAATAGAAGGAAGGTTTTAGATGAAAAAGTTTTATGCATTTTCTATCTTTAGTATATTGGTTGCTTCTGGCTGTGCAAGCAACCCTTCTGTCAACTCAGGTGCTGATGCAGAAGAATATGCAGCTAATATTTATGGTAAAGAGTATAACTTCATCACAAAAGATGTTGTGCTGATTCCAGAACTTGATGGAAGCCATGATGATGAATATGGCCTATATGGATTAAGGTTAGCCTTCAAACCATTTTCAGATCATTGTCAACAGGATGGTGGTCAACTGCGCGCGTTAGAAAAGAAAAGCTTCTCTGGTTATGATTTGCCTACTCAACTGCATTGTATTAAACAAGGAGAGTTGATCTGGGGGATTAAACAAGGTTACTCCAATAGCCATAAGTATTACGCAAAAACAACTAGTACACCTTGGTATTTTACTACATTGAAACCTGTTTATTACACAGTCGACAGAGATGTTGAAGTGAATGGCCAAAATAACTGGGTGGATGATGATAGTGTAATTTCTTACTGCGCTAAGCAAGCAGGTCTTACTGGTGCAATACTGGATGAAGCAAAAAAAGAAAATGTGCATTATAAAAAAACAAAAACATATTCACAGCTAGAGTTTATGGAAGAGTCTGAACCAGGATTTAGAGACACTTTAGTAAATTTTGCAGTGTTAAGCAAACAGCATATGTCAAGAGAAACACTGACTTCCTTTTTTATGCATGCTTGTGTTTATGATTATGAATCAAATTCTAATTTTGTTTCAATTATGGCACCAGAGGTAGGAATGGAATGTGATATTTTTGAAGGTGATCGAAGATGTATAGATAACGTGTTTGTGAAAGTTACGGGTAGAGCTAATTAGATATATCTATAATATATTATATTATATTTTGAGTTGTGTGTGCGCGACTTGAAGAAAAACAAAGCTTTACAAAGTGCTTTTTATTTATGAGGTGAATATGAAAATAAAATATGCCCTGTTTTCATTGTTAACTTTGTCAGCTATTAGTGAAGTGCAAGCGAAAGTTAATGAAATAGCGATGGTTGGCGCTGCATTAACATATCAAGAAAAATGTTCATCAGTAGACAACATGGCTTCTGAACATGTTCAGACCGCATTCACTACGGCACAAGATGTTGGACTAACTCAAGAATCAGTATCAACAAATTCAGAACATCTAGGATCGCTTAATTATGGATTAGGATTAGCTGAGGGTGTATTCATTACTTACGATAGTATATTGAAAAAGCCATTAGCATATTCATGTAAGCAACTTTATATTGGGTTAATTGGTGAGGTTTACGGTCCGTAAAAAGTAAAGCTAAGGAGCGCTCAGCCTGGTCATAAGGGACAGCGGCGAGCGCGCCATCCCCCTCTGTCAGACTAGTTGTCCAGTTGGCGATGTCGCCTGAATTTAACCAATCTGGGGCGGTATGGGAGCATTCATGCCACGTTATTCCAAAGAACGAAAAGCCGCTGTATTGAAGAAATTGTTGCCTCCACAGAGCAGAAGTGTGGTGTCGGTGGCCACAGAGGAAGGCATATCCGATGTGACCCTGTATAGTTGGCTGAAACAGTGTCGAGAACAAGGAATGCCCGTGCCAGGTCATCGTAATACCGGGGAGGACTGGTCCCCTGAGTCCAAGCTGGCGGTTGTCATCGAAACAGCCTCCATGTCTGAGGTCGAACTCAGTACTTACTGCCGCGAGAAAGGCCTGTACCCAGAGCAGGTTCATCGCTGGAAAGCAGCCTGTCTCCAAGGTGCTGGCATGCAAGATGAACATCAGAAAACGGTTCAGAAGCAGCAACGGGAAGACCGTAAAACAATCAAGAAACTGAAATCGGAAGTGCGCCGTAAAGACCGGGCTCTGGCTGAAACCACTGCACTGCTGGTGCTGTCAAAAAAGCTCGATGCCTTGTACGGCGAAGATCCGGACAACAGCGAGGACGACTGACGCCGCTGGAGGAACGTACAAGGCTGCTGGACTTATTTAATCAAGCCGTTGCCGCTGGTGCTGCCCGGTACAAGGTCGCTGAGTTAATGGACATCAGCGAGCGTACCTTGAAACGCTGGCAAGCCGCTGACGGTCAAGTGACAGCAGATAAACGGCCCGAGGCAGAGCGAGTTGCACAACCGCACAAACTGACCCAGGCCGAGGAGCTGGCGATTCTGAATGTTTGTAATCAACCACAGTACCGGAGCTTGCCCCCGTCGCAGATAGTGCCCTCACTGGCAGACAAAGGCATTTACCTGGCCTCGGAATCGTCGTTCTATCGTGTGCTAAAAAAGCATCAGCAGCAACATCATCGCGGCCGTACGAAACCGCGGCATAAGGGAATGGCTGCAACCCAATCATATGCTCAAGACGGCCACTATGATTTTTCCTGCTTTGTGCTTATTCTACTGGGCAAGAGCAAAGGCAAGGAGAGGCCGTGCCACACACGGCACAGGACACTTAACAAGTCAAAGCAGCAAGGACTCGTTTTCCGCTGCGCTCCAAACGAGCCGTAAATGCGGGCGTTAGCCGCAAAAGGCGATCCATCAATCGCCAATGCTAGCTCGTACATCTGCAATAGTTATAAATAGTTTGTTTTCAGCATCTTGAAATGCAGTGAAACCATATTTTTCGTAGAAGTATTCGGCACCGTCTTTAGCGTCAACTATAACGAGAGGAAAGGCTACAGTTTCACTGGCCATTAGCAATTTTTTAAGTGCATCAATAAGTAACCATTCACCATAGCCATTACCTTTGTATCGTTGGTCAACAGCAAGTCGGGCGATCAAGCCGCCAGAGCTGGCATTTTGATGTTTCTTCTGTAGTTTTGTTGGTAATGATGTTAAATCAATAGGTGTCATGGTTAGTGTGTAATAGCCAATGACATGTTCGGTACAGTTTGCATCTTCAAGTACAAAAGTACGGGTGTTGTCTTTCTTGGCCTGTTGACTTGCCATGATTTTCAAATAATTGTTTAGAGCATCAATACCACAATCAAAGCGATGACGGTCGTGTTTAACTTTGTCTAATTGTACCGTCTTCATTATTGCGTTTTGTCCTTGTAACGAGCAGCTGCCCGTTGCAGACGCGCATTAGGTTTTGCTGGTTCATCAAGAGCATCCATGAGCATCATGGCATCACGTTGACTGAGCTTAAGTGCTCGTTCACGTTCCATAATCTGTTTTGCTTTTTCAACAGCGGCACTAAGAACGAATGAGTTAATACTAGACATGCCGGCGATAGCAGTAGCTTGTGATAGTAATTCTTGAGTATCAATGTCTACACGGGCAGTGATACGTGGTAATGCAGCGGCCATACAAACCTCCATTGAGTGTCAAAGTGGCACATGAAGAGTATGGCATGGTTGTTTGAGATTGGCAATTGTTGTGTCATTTTGGCACGTGGCTAACAAGGCCATCAAGTTGACGCTAACGCGTCGGCTGATTGAAGCGTTGACCCTGTTTCAACAGGGTAGTTTCCGTATCAATGTGTCATGTCCAGTTAGCTGTACAGGTCATAACCTGGAAGCTATGTTGGACGATGTGGTGAACGATGCCGACACCACCATCATCACTCGCCGAGATTCAGAAGACTTGTTTACGCCGTAGATGATCAAGCCATCACTATTGTTTCGTGTCGTTACCACTACTGAAATTTGCTTCACGCACAAGAAGTTAACTTAAGGGTTGCGAATCCTATGTTTGCGGGAGAAGGTGCCACCCTCTGCTTTCTCCGCCTGTTTAAGGGCAGACTCAGCCACGGATGCAGGTGAGGCCAGGCCGAGTGCCTGCAAGGCGGTTTCTGCGTTTGCGGCCCGCGCTTCAAAGGCGTGCAACGCAGCCAGGGTTTTCTCATCCAGGCGTCCCTTAAGCTCAAAGTATTTCAGTCGCGGGTAGCGCCCTGCCAGCGCCACGCCCCAGTTAAGGGCGGGGTTCCACCATGAGTTGATTTCGCGGCCCTTGCCGGCTTGGTGCTGCGCTATTACGTCATCCAGTGCACCGTTCAGCAGCTTGAGGTCAAAGTCGGTGCCTGGTACAGGGCCATCGCCATAGGCGTCTACGCCGGTTTTTGAGGGGCCGGTGCGGGTGTCGCGATAGCGGGCGAGGGTCATCATGTCGCTTGCCAGCACGGGCTCGTTCACCGGCAGGCGAGCGGCATCAGGGTCGCCCATCAGCTGGCCCCAGGACATACGAATAAAGGTGTGCTGATCTTCCATGCCGGGATGGGTGCATCTCAGGCCAATGGCATAGGCTTCCAGATCTTCCTGCATAAACTGAAACCCGGTGTAGCGCGCCCAGCGCACCACAAGAAACTCATGGGGGGCGGCACCGGGTAGATGAAAATTCACCTCCTGCAGGTAGTCCAGCACTATTCGCACCTGTTCGTCCGACAGTTCCATATCCTGGTGCAGCGGGTACATACCGTCAAAGGTGTTGCGCACCGGTCTTTGCCGCGCGGCCATGCAGGCATCCAGCTCGGCTTGCGTGCGCAGGCGTGTTTTTTTCAGGGTCATAAAACTCTTTCCTTTATTCGCGAGCGGTCAGATCAGCTGGTTGCGGTCGAAAAAGTCGGTGTCTTCAAAGAAGCCACCGCGACCCTCAAGGATAATGTCGTAGCGGTTTACCACCTCAATCCGTTCCAGCCACTTGAGGCTGCGAAACCCGGTTGAGGTTTCCAGGCGAAGCCGCACCGGCGCGCCATTTTTGGCCGGGATCTCGCCTTCGTCGTTCAGCTCAAAGGCAATCAGCGTCTGAGGCATGCGCGCTTCAACCATGGGAGTGGACTCATAGTAGCTTCCCCCTTCATAGAGAACATCGTCGCGGCCCATGTTCTGAAAGCTGGTGTACACCACATCGGTGGCACCGGGCAGGGGCTTAACCAGGTCCAACAGATCAGCCATAGTAATGCCGCGCCAGCGCCCGATGGAGCTGAAGCCCTGCACACAGTGGTGCAGTGTGGTTTGTGAGTGGCCTGCGGCCAGCTCGTGCAGCTCTGCAATGGTCAGGGTCATGGGGCGTTCAACGTAACCGCCAATCTCAAGCACATAGTCGTCTTCATAGCCGTTGGCCATCAGCGCCAGGTACTCGGGAGTTTCGGGTGGCCGTCCGCTGCCACGAAAGTTTTGTGTGGCGTTCTTCAGCCCCACGTCTTTACCTGTGATATTGGAGCGGTCGTAGTGCATGCGCGCGGGCAGTTTATACAGCAGGTTGGACCATGGCCGCACAATCCGGTTATGCAATCTCTCAACGGCACGGCCGTCCGCCAGGGTCCAGCGGGTGGCCACCACATGCAGCGTAATAACGAGCGCAAGGCCAAAGGTGAAAATAGCGCCGCCCAGCACCGGGTTGTTGGAGTGGCCCAACACCATTTTGGAGGTTTCGTGCAGGTAGCCGTGAAGAAACACCAGCGGCAGGTGCACGGCAAAGAAGGCAACATAGCCGACCAGACACAAAAAATGCGTGCTGCGGATCACCTGGCGGCCACCGAGTAATCGGGTAATGCGCGAAAAGTGGTTGGCAATGGCCGGAGACTGAAAGGCACCGGTCAGAATGACCAAAGGCGTGAGTATCAGCACCACAAAACCGTAAGAGAGTTGCTGCAGCGCATTAAACACCATGCCATCGGCGGGGTGGGGCATGGTAAAGGCAAGATAGGCCAGCATATCGTGGCCTGCCTGAGTAAAGGTGTCCCAGCTGGTGGGCACATAGCGCCGCCACTGGCCGGTCACCAGCAGCAATATAAAGTAAATGAGCCAGCAGGTCACAAAGCCGGTCACTGTGATGAAATGCCAGTAACGGCCCAGACCCAGCTGGCGATGGCCGGGCAGCGATATACGCGGGGAGTAGTCACTGTCTTCGCCGCCTACTGTGTAGTACTTGTGCTTGGGCTCCTGCTGAACCGTAAATTTGGCCCAGGCGGTGCCGGGCACTGTGTGCTGGGAACGGTAAAGCTTGGGGTAGGTACCCAGAATTTCCAGGCCTGAGCGAACCAGAAACGAAATAAAGATGATGTTGAGAAAGTGCTCCACACGAAGCCACCACGGAAATCCGAGATCCATTGATACAGCCTTGTCAGTCTAAAAAGTGTTGGTTATCGGGAGCGGCAACGATCATGCCGTAGTGCAGTGCCCAGGAAAGCACCAGATAAGCGAGTGAAGCCAGCAGCGTCAGGTTCCAGATGGCGGCGGCAACCACACTGGCCCCGTTCCATACATAGGGCGCATTGCCAAGCAGGCCGCCAAGGTAGATAAGCAGTGAGGAGAGCGCAATGGGCAGGCCCCATTTCCAGATGCGGACAGAGGTGAGTAAACCAAGGGCAACGAACAGGGCAGCCGCCCCGCACACACTCCACAAGGTCTGGTTTGCGTATTGAAAGGGCTCATGGCCGGATAAGGCAACAGATGCGGAAGCACCGCCGATCACGGCAATAACGGCCACCAGCAGCAGGCGGGTGGTGCGCGGCAGATTGATGCGAATGTAGCGCAAAAACGGAGCGCGCTTGTTGCCCGGTGTTATGTGTTCAAGCACTGGCCGGGTTGCGTTTGGTGTGCCACGAAAGTCCACACCGGCACGCAGCGCGGGGGAGTTTTCGTCTTCCATTGCCATGCATTGCCTCCATCAAAAATTATTTATCACCAGTTGGTGTCAGTTGACGCTATGTTATCATGAGCGCCATTAAAATTCATGGGATGGAATAATGAAAGTGTTTATATGGATAGGGATCACACTGCTGCTATTGGTTATTGCCTATTTTCTGGTGGTGTTTGTTTTTTCATCATATGTGAGCAGTCCCGGTTCATATAATGCGGTGGCTTATAACAGCAAGCTGAGTAATCAGTATTATCAGCAGGACGGCAAGGTAATTTATGTGCTGGATGGCAACTTCTTTCAGGTGGGAGGCAAAGAGGTGGCAGCGGCCGATCCTGATAGCTTTACGGTAATAAACCAGCATTACGCAAAAGACCGCCATCATGTCTATTACAACGGCCAGCCTGTGGCAGAGGCGAGCCCCGCCGACCCGGCAAAAGTGATTGATGCAGATTATCTTGTCAGTAACAACAAGGTTTTTGGTTATGGTAAGCAGATTGAGGGCGCGGATGCAGACTCTTTCTCTTACCTTTATGGCGCTTACTCCATGGATAAAGATTATCTGTATCATTACATCGATACCAAAATTCCGCGCACTGCAGTGCCTGCTGCCATCTCCGGGGGGCACGATCGTTATATCAGGCATGGTGAACAGGTGCTGTATTTGGGTAAAGTGATCAGTGATGACGCCGACCATTTTGAGATCATTGATGATGAATACGCCAAAGATGCCGCCCATGTTTACGCCAACGGCGAGCTTGTTGCAGGCATGGTGCCCGAGGGCTTTACCGTGCTCTCTCCTTATTACAGAAAAGATAAACATCAGGCTTATTATTTTAATACGCCCATTTCTGGCAGTGATCCTGCCAGCTTCACCGTGATGAATGATGCCATTTCAAAAGATAAGTATCATGTTTATTATAATGGCAACCTGGTTGAAAACAGAACGCCATCGGAAGTGACTCGCTCTGAAGCCGATGAGTTGAAAAAACTATGGAAGTGGCGGGCCCTGCATTTGAATGCAACCACGGTGATATTGGTTCCTCATGACGATGTGTCTGATATTACCAATGATTATTATGTTTATAACAATGAGGTTTATTCCAGAAGTGAAAAGCTGGCTGGAATTAATCCTGAAGGTGTTATCGTTCTGGATGAGAATGACAAGGCCTTTGTGCGCATCGGTGATCAGGTTTTTTATTATAACACTGCCATTGCTGGTGCCGATGCCGAGACCTTTACTGTGCTCACGAATCGTTTTTCAAAAGATGTCAGCCATGTCTATTGGGGTGAGCACAGAGTAACAAATGCCAGGCCATCCACATTTGAATATAAAAATAATTTATATGCCGGTGAAAATGACGCGGGCGAGTATGTTTTAAAAATGGCGGAGTATTAAGGGGATGAGTGCCATTCTGATACAATGCTGCCGGCATAACAATTTGGAGAAACACCATGAGCACATATCCCATAGGTATCCCCGGCCAGCCCTGGGGCGAGGCGGAGCGCGCCGAATGGCTGGCGCTGCAGCGCCGCCAGCGTAGTTATAAAGAAGAAGTGCTTGCGGCCATTGAGCGCCTGGCTTCGCGTTTTGAGGTGCAGCAATATGGCGAGCTGACTGTTGGCGATGAGCGTTTTCCGCTGATGGCCATTCGTAACCAATGGCAGGAGGGTTTGCCGGTGGTGCTGGTAACCGGCGGTGTGCACGGTTATGAAACCAGCGGTGTGCACGGGGCACTGCAGTTTGTGGAGCAGCACGGCGAGCGTTATACCGGCCGGGTTAATTTGCTGGTGGCACCCTGCGTCAGCCCCTGGGCTTATGAGCGTATTCATCGCTGGAATGCTAACGCAGTAGATCCGAACCGTTCATTCAGGAAAAACAGCCCGGCAGTGGAGTCAGCGGCACTCATGCAACTGGTGGCACAGCTGCAGGAGCACGTATTGCTGCATATTGATCTGCACGAGACCACGGACACCGATGAAAGCGAGTTTCGCCCGGCGCTGGCGGCACGAGATGGCAAGCCCTATGAGCCTTGCGGCATTCCCGATGGCTTTTATCTGGTGGATGACAGCGAGAGCCCGCAGCCTGATTTTCAGCAGGCGGTGATCGCAGCGGTGGAAAAGGTCACTCACATTGCACCGGCGGATGACAAGGGGGAGATCATCGGCTCACCCGTGGTGGCCAGAGGGGTGATTGAATATCCGCTCACAAAACTTGGCCTGTGTGCCGGCATGACCAACGCCCGTTACAAAACCACCACGGAAGTCTACCCCGACAGCCCCCGCGCCACGCCCGAGCAGTGCAATGCTGCCCAGGTGGCGGCAGTGTGTGCGGCCATGGATTATGCGCTCTCATGATTAAGCCCATTACACGTTCGGAATTTGAATCCTTCTGGCCTGTGTTCTCCCGGGTGATTCAGGCGCAGGAAACCTATGCCTTTGCGCCGGACATGGCCCTGGAGCAGGCCTATGAGTTGTGGTGCGAGCTGCCGCTGAGAACCTTTGTGTATGTTGAGCAGGGTGAGGTGCTGGGCTCGTATTACATCAAGGCCAATGCCGCCGGGCCGGGCAGCCATGTGTGCAACTGCGGCTACATGGTGTCCGAGCAGGCCAGGGGCAAGGGCATTGCTCAAGCACTGTGCGAGCACTCCCGGCAGCAGGCGCTGGCCCTTGGCTTTAAGGCCATGCAGTTTAACAGCGTGGTTTCCACCAACGAGGTGGCGGTGCGGCTGTGGCAAAAGCTCGGCTTTGACATTGTTGGCCGGGTTCCCGGGGCATACCGGCATGCGCGGCTTGGGTATGTGGATACTTTTGTGATGTACAAATGGCTGGCCGATGAGGGTTGAAGCCTAAACTGTTGAAGGGGTGCTGCCGGTTATCGTATGAGCCTGATATTACGGGAATAAAGGGATTTTATTTTACATAAAATGGCGGGGTGAGAAGTTAAACCGATGTCTGATGTGTTGGGATTCGCTGTGCTCACCCACAAGTACGGGAAACTCGTTATCTGATAAGGAGGGCATAGTAATCCGCTCCAGCGTACCCTCTGCGCCATGGATGGCGCAGCGGAGCTTCCATGGATGGATTCACGGCGTGTCGCTGGAGTGGTTACGGTGCCCGACGATATGGCACGATTCTGCAGGCGGCTTGCGATGGTTCAGGCGGCGGATAAGCCGGGCGTGAAGCCCGGCCTTGGTGTTATTTGCTGTGGCGCTCTTTGAGCCTGGCCATGACGTCGGCCAGCTCCAGGCCTTCCTGCTGCAGCAGCACGGTGAGGTGGTAGAGCAGGTCGGCAGATTCATTCACCAGCTCGTCTTTGTCGTGCACGGTGGCGGCCAGCGCCGTTTCCACGCCTTCTTCACCCACCTTTTGCGCTATGCGCTTGGTGCCGCTGGCATACAGGCTGGCGGTGTAGCTGGAGGCCGGATCCGCCCCCTTGCGGCTGGCAATCACCTGCTCAAGCTCGGCGAAAAAGGTCAGTGCCGGAGCCTGTTGCTCGTTAAAGCAGGAGACGGTGCCCAGATGGCAGGTAGGACCCACCGGCTCGGCCATCACCAGCAGGGTGTCCTGGTCGCAGTCGGTACTGATGTCTTTCAGTTTGAGCACATGGCCCGAGCTTTCACCCTTGGTCCACAGTCGGTTCTTGGTGCGGCTGAAAAAGGTCACCTGACCGGTTTCCTGGGTTTTGGCGAGCGCATCCTGGTTCATATAGCCCAGCATTAATACCCGGCCGCTGTGGCTGTCCTGCACAATCACCGGCATCAGGCCGTCTACCTTGTTCCAGTCCAGCTTGTTGGCATCAATCACGGATCACCACTCCTTCCTGCTTGAGATACTGCTTGAGCTCACCCATGTTGATGATGCCCTTGTGAAACACCGAGGCGGCCAGCGCGCCGTCCACGTCGGCTTCCAGAAACGCATCACGAAAATGCACCATTTCGCCGGCACCGCCCGAGGCGATGAGCGGCACATCACAAATGGCGCGCACTTTCAGCAGCTGCTCAATGTCATAACCCTGGCGCACACCGTCCTGGTTCATCACGTTCAGCACAATTTCACCGGCACCGCGCTGCTGTACTTCCTGCACCCAGTCAAAGGTGCTCCAGCGGGTCACCTGAGTGCGGCTTTCGTCACCGGTAAACTGGTGCACCTGATACTGGCCGGTGGCCTCGTCATAGTAGGAGTCGATGCCCACTACGATGCACTGCACACCAAAGGTGTCGGCCAGTTGTGTGATAAGCTTCGGATTGCTGAGGGCAGGGGAATTGATGGAAATTTTATCGGCACCAAACTCCAGAATACGCGCCGCGTCTTCCACCGATTTAATGCCGCCGGCCACGCAGAAGGGAATGTCGATTACTTCCGCCACCCGGCTTACCCAGCTTTTGTCGACCACGCGGTCCTGGCTTGAAGCGGTAATATCATAAAACACCAGCTCATCGGCCCCTTCGGCGGCGTAACGCTCCGCCAGCGGGACGATATCGCCGATGATTTCGTGGTTGCGGAATTTCACACCTTTGACCACCTGGCCGTCTTTTACGTCCAGGCAGGGAATTATGCGTCTTGCCAGCATGCAATGGCCTCCTTGACGGTGAATTTGCCTTCCAGCAGCGAGCGGCCGAGGATCACGCCGGCCACGCCGGTACCCTTGAGGGCGTCTATGTCATCGATGTTGCCGATGCCGCCGGACGCCTGCCACAAAATGGTGGGATAGCGGGCGGCCAGCTCACGATAGAGCGCCACATTGGAGCCGGTGAGGGTGCCGTCTTTGGAGATGTCGGTGCACAGCACATGGCACAGGCCCGCGGGCAGATAGTGCTCTAGCAGGGCCTCTATGGTGATGCCGCTGTCTTCCTGCCAGCCGGCAATGGCGATTTTCTTCTCGCCGCTGGCGGTAATGTTAATGTCGAGCGCCAGCACAATGCGGTCGGGGCCATAGTGCTTGATCCAGCCGGCCACCATTTCCGGATTTTTCACCGCGGTGGAGCCAATCACCACCCGCTGGGCACCGATATCGAGCAGGTCTTTTACGTCCTGCTCGGTACGAATGCCGCCGCCAATCTGCACCGGCACTGGGGTGTTTTCAATCAGGCTTTTAATCACCTCCAGCTGGCGTTCGCTGCTGTTTTTGGCCCCATCCAGATCCACCAGGTGCAGCTGAGTGGCCCCTTCGGCCACGTACAGATCAAAGCGCTCCTGAGGCGAGGCGGTGTATTCGGTTTTTTGCGCATAGTCGCCCTGATACAGCCGCACTACTTTGCCGTTAATCAGGTCTATTGCAGGAATAATCATTACAGCTCCAGAAAGTTTTTCAGCAGTTGTGCGCCGGCGGCACCGGAGCGCTCCGGGTGAAATTGCACGCCAAAGAAGTTTTCCTGACCAATGGCGGCGCTGAAGGCCTGGCCGTGCTGACAGGTGGCCAGGGTGTATTCACCCACGGGTACCGCATAGGAGTGCACAAAATAAAAGAAGCTGCCTTCGGGAATGTCCTTGAACAGCGGGTGCTCCGGCATGGGGGTGATTTGGTTCCAGCCCATATGGGGCAGGCGGATGCCTTCACCCCCTTCCAGGTGCACACAATTGGCGTCCACCTTGCCCAGGCAGTCCACGTCGCCCTCATCGGAGTGGTTCACCAGCATCTGCATGCCAAGGCAGATACCCAGCACCGGCTGGTGCAGCTGATCTATCAACTCAATCAGGCCGCGCTCGTGCAGGTTTTTCATCGCCTCTTTGGCGGTGCCCACGCCGGGCAGCAGCAGCTTGTCGGCGGCCAGCACCACTTCAGGGTCGCGGCTGACGGTCACGTTGTAGCCCAGGCGCTCAATGGCGTAGCGCACGGAAGAGAGGTTGGCACAGCCGGTGTCGATAATGACTGTTTTCACAAAACCCCCTTGCTCGACGGCAGCTCATTACCTTCCACTTTCAGTGCCTGACGCAGGGCGCGGCCAAAGCTTTTGAACACGCTTTCCACCATGTGGTGGGTATTGTCACCGGTCACCTTGAGGTGAATATTGGCGGCAAGGCTGTCGCTTAAACTGCGGAAGAAGTGGGGCACCATTTCTACCGACAGATCGCCGGCTTTGGTCTGATGGAACTGACCGTCAAATTTCATATAGGGGCGACCGGACAAGTCCAGGGTCACCGCCGCTTCACATTCGTCCATGGGCAGCACAAAGCCAAAGCGGCCAATGCCGCGCTTGTTGCCCAGCGCCTTGCGCAGGGCCTCACCCAGGGCGAGGGCGGTGTCTTCCACCGTGTGGTGATCGTCTATGTGCAGATCGCCGTCCACTTTTACGTTCAGGCGAAAGCCGCCGTGAGTGGCAATCTGATCCAGCATATGGTCAAAAAAGTGCAGACCGGTATCAATTCGGCTGCCGCCGCTGTTATCCAGATCCACACTGACGCGAATGTCGGTTTCTTTGGTGGTGCGGGTCACTTCGGCGGTGCGGCCACGGCTGGTCAGCTGCTCTACAATCTGGCTCCAGCCGAGATTGTTATGGCCGTAGTGCAGGCCTTTAAGGCCCATGTTCTCCGCCAGCTGCATGTCGGTCTGACGATCGCCAATCACCCAGGAGTCGGTAAAGTCGATTTTGCCCTGCTGCAGATAGTCTTTTACCAGGCCTAAGCGCGGCTTGCGGCAGGCGCAGTCGTCGTGCTGAAAGTGGGGGCAGATCAACACATCATCAAAGCGCACACCCTGAGAAGTGAGGATCTGCATCATCAGATTGTGGGGGGCGTCAAAGTCTTCCTGAGGGAAGCTGTCGGTGCCCAAGCCGTCCTGGTTGGTGACCATCACCAGCCGGTAGCCGGCATTTTGCAGGGTCAGCAGGGCAGGAATGACGTTGGGCAGAAAGGCCAGCTTGTCGAGACGGTCCAGTTGTTTGTCGACCGGCGGCTCTTCCACCATGGTGCCATCACGGTCAATAAAAAGAATGCGTTCCTTAGACACTTATTGCTCCTTGTGCAGCACATCGAGTACTGCGTCCATTTCGGCACGGCTGCCGATGGTGATGCGAATGCAGTCGGCCAGACCCGGCCGGGTTGCAAAGTCGCGCAATATGATACCGGCCCGGCTCATGCGGGCAAATATTTCGCTGCCGGGTGTGAAGCGCACCAGCAAATAGTTGCCGTTGGGGGCGAATACTTCCTGCACCTGAGCGTGCTTTTGCAGCTGCTCCGCCAGCCCGGCCTTGAGCCGGTTAATGTCTTCCACCCGCTGGCGCATTAATAGCAGGCCTTGTTCGCTCAGTGCCTGAGCGGCAATTTGCGCCACCGGCTCGGCCACCGGGTAAGGGGCAATCACCTTCAGCAGCAGGCCGATCACTTCCGGGCTGGCAAGAGTAAAACCGCAGCGAATGCCCGCCAGACCAAAGGCCTTGGACAGGGTGCGGATGATCACCAAGTTGTTGTAGTCGTTGAGCAAGTCAACCTGGCTGTGCGCGGGGCAGAACTCAATGTAGGCCTCGTCCACCACCACCAGCGCCTTGTCCTGTGCGGCTTTCAGCAGCCGTACCAGACCGGCCTTGTCCACCAGATCGCCGGTGGGGTTATTAGGGGAGCACAGGAACACAATCTTGACCTCATCCAGGCGCGCAATAATGCCGTCAAAGTCCGGCTGGCGCGCCTGGGTGAGGGGCACATCCACCACCTGCACGCCATTGGTCTCGGCGCTGATGGCATACATGCCATAGGTGGGCGAGGTGATCAGAATGCGATCGCTACCTGGCTCACAAAAAGTGCGAATGAGCAGCTCAATGCCTTCGTCACCGCCGCGGCTGACCAGCACTCGCTCCGGGTTAACACCGGCATAGGCGGCATAGCGCTCAATCACCTGGGGCGGCTGGCACTCGGGGTAGCGGTTCAGGCGTTCACAGTTCAGGCTGAACTGGCCGCTGTCGGCAGCTTCGTTGGCGTTCAGCCAGATGTGGCCCTGGCCGCCAATGCGGCGGGCCGACTGATAGGGCGTCAGCTCCTGCACCTTGGTGCGGGCCAGTTGAGTCAGGCTCATGCGTGTTTCTCCAGTTTTGCCAGGCGCAGGGTCACGGCGTTTTTATGGGCATCCAGGGTTTCGGTGGCGGCGAGCAGCTCCACGGCCGGGCCAATGGCCCGCAGGCCTTGCGGGCTCAGCTCCTGCACCGTATAGCGGCGCTGATAGTCCGCCAGTCCCAGGCTGGAATAGGTACGGGCATAGCCATAGGTGGGCAGGGTGTGATTGGTGCCACTGGCGTAATCACCCACCGACTCCGGCGTCCAGGCACCCAGAAAGATGGAGCCGGCATTTTTAAGCCTGGGCAGCAGGGCGCGGGGGTTCTCGGTCTGCACAATCAGATGCTCGGGCGCATAGGCATTGGAGATGGCGGCCGCTTCATCCAGGGTGTTGCAGATAAAGGTTCGGCTTTCACTCAGGGCCTGACGGGCAATCTCGGCACGGGACAGCCCGGCCAGCTGGCGCTCCAGGGCTTCGTCTACCTTGCCGGCAAAATCCCGGCTCGGGGTCACCAGGATCACCTGAGAGTCGGGGCCGTGCTCGGCCTGTGACAGCAGGTCGGAGGCAATAAAGTCGGCATCGGCAAATTCATCGGCAATCACCAGCACCTCGGACGGGCCGGCGGGCATGTCGATGGCGGCACCGTCCACGTCGCCGGAGACCTGCTGTTTAGCCTCGGTCACCCAGGCGTTACCGGGGCCGAAAATCTTGTCCACCTTGGTCACGGTCTCGCTGCCATAGGCCATGGCGGCAATGGCCTGAGCGCCGCCAAGGGTATAAATGGCGTCCACGCCGCAGCGGGCCGCGGTGTACACAATGGCGTCATTGATAGGCGGTGGCGAGCACAGCACCACCCGCTCGCAGCCGGCCAGGCGCGCGGGAATGGCCAGCATCATCACAGTAGACACCAGGGGCGCGCTGCCACCAGGCACATACAGGCCCACCTTGGTAATGGGCTGATAGTGCAGCTCGCAGCGTACGCCCGGGGCCGTGTCCTGAATCACCGGCTCCGGCAGCTGGGCACTGTGAAAACGCTCAATATTGCCAATGGCCAGCTCAATGGCGGCTTTCAGCTCATCGCTGATACGGGTGCCGGCAGCGTCAATTTCGGCCTGCGTCAGCTCAAGGCAGTCGCGCTCGGCCTTGTCCAGAGTGCGGGTCAGCTCAAGCAGGGCGGCATCGCCGCCTTCGCGCACCTTGGTAATAATGCCGGCCACCTGAGCCTCACGGCCGCTTTGCTCAAGGGCCGGCCGGCGCAGGGCAGCGGCCTGCTCGGCCGTGCTCAGTTGATTCCAGTCCAGGGTTTTCATACTTACTCCATCATCTTCTCAATGGGCAGCACCAGAATGGAAGAGGCCCCCAGGCTCTTCAGACCTTCCATGGTTTCCCAGAACATGTCTTCGCTGCTCACCATGTGAATGGCCACCTGATTGGTGTCGCCGGCCAGCTGCATAATGGTGGGGCGCTCGGCACCGGGCAGCAGATCGATCACGGCTTCCAGCTTGTCTTTGGGAGCGTGCAGCATAATGTATTTGCTTTCCCGGGCCTGTTGCAGACCCTGAATACGTGGCAGCAGCTTGTCGATAATCTGCTGTTTGCCGGCAGACAGTTCGGCACCGCTTTGAATAAGCACCGCCTTGGAGCGGAAAATCACGTCCGCTTCCACCAGACCGTTGGCTTCCAGGGTGGCACCGGTCGACACCAGATCACAGATGGCATCGGCCACGCCGGCACGGGGGGCCACTTCTACCGAGCCGTTCAGCATCACGCTTTTGAATTTCACGCCCTGCTGGTCCATAAAGCGCTTCAGCAGCCAGGGGTAGGAGGTGGCAATACGTTTGCCTTCCAGGCTTTTGGGGCCCTGGTAGTCAAAGTCATCAGCCACTGCCAGTGACAGCCGGCAGCCGCCAAAGTCCAGGCGCTTGAGCTCGGTGTAGTCGGTCGGCTCACTGGTGGCCTTGCGCTCCATCAGGGTTTCTTCCAGCACGTTTTCACCCACCACACCCAGGTCCACCACGCCGTCCATCACCAGACCGGGAATGTCATCGTCGCGCACCAGCAGCAGATCGATGGGCATGTTTTCGGCGTGAGCAATCAGGCGCTGTTCACGAATGTTGAGTTTAACGCCACAGCCTTTCAGCAGCTTCTGGCATTCCTTGCTCAGGCGGCCGGATTTCTGAATGGCAATACGAAGACGGGTGTTATCCAAAGTCATAAGCTGTGTTCCTTGTTGGTGATGTGAGTCCTGAAAACGAAAAACCCCCGAAAGCCAAGCTTCCGGGGGTCATAAATTCTGTCCTGCTGGAAGCCGCCAAGCGCAAGGTCTTCCAGAAAATAATTCTGAAAGACTAGTGTGGATGATGATGGTGATGCTTGGCGATGTGCAGGGTGTTCATAAAATGCGTTGCTCGTTCAATTCGTTTAGTCGAAATTACCTTAACAAGTCGGCGGCGTTTTGCCAATAACCAATTACGAATTTTAAAAAAGGCTGTGACAGCAGCAGCTTAACTCTTATCAATTAACTATATGGCCAGAGCCACAGCTGACCGCTGATTATGTTTTAAGGTAAGCAACCCTTCGCGGTTTATGCTGAAAATGATCCGTTTGGCATATTTTTATCGGCTGCTGTATCTGTTCGGCCAGCCTTGCTTCCCCGATCCGGGTCGCAAAACTGAGCAGAGAGCCGTTTTTGCCTGAATGGAACTGTGTACAATTCACGGTTATACCGAAAAAACACAGGCAGTGGCCGGAGAGCACCAACGCAATGGAACGTCGTCAATTTCTGGCAGGGCTGGCAGGCCTTGCTTTGTTGCCTCTGGCCGGCTGCCGTTTTACCGGTCCGTTGCGGGTGGGCATTCATACCTGGATTGGCTACGAAACCTTATATCTGGCGCAAAATCTGCGCTGGCTGCCCGCTGGCGCAGAGCTGATTTCCGGTACCAGTGCCACCGACTCCCTGGCGGGGCTGCGCAACGGCGAGCTGGACGCTGCCTGCCTGACCCTGGATGAAGTGCTGGTGGCACGCAGCCTGGGGTTGCCCTTGCAAATTGCGCTGGTGTTCAATGTGTCGGCAGGGGCCGATATGCTGGTGGCCCGGCCGGGCATTCACAGCTTGCAACAACTTGAAGGAAAACGGCTGGGGGTGGAGTCGACCGCGCTGGGTGCATTAATGCTGAACCGGGTGCTGAATAAGGCCGGACTGCCGCGCGCGGCGGTACAGACGGTAGAGTTACCGCCGGCGGGGCAGCTGGCGGCCTGGCAACAGCACAAGGTAGACGCCATTATCACCTATGAGCCCACCGCCAGCCGGCTGCTGGAGCTGGGCGGAGTTAACCTGTTCAACAGCCGTGAACTGCCCGATACCATTTTTGATGTGCTGGCGGTACGCACCGACAGCCTGATGTTCAAGCCCGTAAAAGCGCTGATAGCCGCTCATTTTCATGCTCTGGAGCATATACGCAGCAATCGTCAGGACGCGCTTTATCGCATTGCCGCCCGCCAGCAGATTAGCCCCCAGCAGGTGAAACAGGCGCTGGCAGGGGTCATGCTGCCCGGGCTGGCTGCCAACCACCGTTATCTTGATCATGGTGCAAGCCGGCTGGCGCTGGCAGGGCAACAGTTGCACGAGATTATGCTCAATAACGGTTTGCTGGCACAGCCCGATGTGCAGGAGAAACTGCTCAGCTCCCGCTGGCTGCCCGAGGTGCTGGCATGAGGTGGTTACTGTTGTTGTGTGTGATGCTGGCGCTGCCGCTGCGTGCTGAGCAAGTGCTGACCATGGGAGTATTTGCCTACCGAGACAAGCCGGTAATGGAGCAAATGTATCAGCCGCTGGCAGCCTATTTAAGCGAACAGTTACCCGATGTCACCATCAGATTACTGGTGCTGACCCAGGATGAGATCGAGCAGGAGCTGGCCCGTAATAATCTGGATCTGGTGTTTACCAATCCCAGTCATTATTTATTGCTGCGCAGCCAGAATGCGCTGACCGGCGTGCTGGCCACCAAAATCAGCCGTGAACGGGGCACCGCTACCAGTGCGCTGGGGGGCGTCATTATTACCCGCAATGAACGCAGCGATATTCAGCATCTCGCTCATCTGCGCGGGCAAACCGTGGCCATTCCCGGCTACCGTTTTCTGGGCGGCTTTCAGACTCAGGCACTGGAGCTGCTGGAAGCGGATATGACGCTCAACGATATTGAGGTTGATGTGGCGGGCTCTCACGGCAGAGTGGTGGAGGCGGTATTAAACGCCACTGCAGATGCAGGCTTTGTGCGTACCGGCATACTGGAAGGGTTATCAAAAGACAAGCAAGCTCAGCTGAAAATCATCAACCGGCAGCATCTGCCCGGATTTCCTTTTTGGGTATCTACCCGTCTCTACCCGGAATGGCCCTTTCTGGCTCTGCCCAATGTTTCTCCTGTGCATATTCGCCGTATTGCCAGCGCTCTCATGGCACTGGATCATCAGCACCCGGCGGCTCAGGCGGCGGGCATTGAAGGCTTTGCACCCCCCGGCGATTATTTGCCGGTAGAGAATCTGGCCCGTCGTTTGCGCCAGCCGCCCTTTGACGTGGAAAGCCAGCCCAGCCTGGTGACCTTGTGGCGTTTTTATGGCCCCTGGCTGTTATTTGTGTGCATCTTGCTGTTGTTATTGTCATTGAGTTTGCTGGCACTGGGACGCAAGCACCTGCAGGTGCGCCAGAGCCGTAAAGATTATCGTGAGCAAAGCCGCAAGCTGGAAGAAGTGATCTGGGGTACCGGCATTGGTGTGTGGGAGTGGCAGGCCGGCAAGGATACCTTAAGCTGCAGCGAGCAATGTGCTTATCCGGCAGGATACCGCCGGGGCTGGTCCGGTCCTGTGAGTGCAGAGCGTCTGCGGGCCGTCTTTTATGCACCAGATCTGGCTGTGCTGAAGGAACGCATTCACGCCTTGCTGACGGACCACAGTGAACAGCTCGAGCTGGAGCTGCGCATGCGCCAGCGCAGGGGCGGCTATGCCTGGGTGCTGGTGAAAGGCCGGCTGGTCACAAACGGAGCGGGGGCCCGTGTGTCCGGCACACTGCAGGACATTACTCAGCGTCGCCGGCAGCAGGAGCTGATTATCAGCAATGAAGAGCGGCTGCGCACCATAGTGTCGTTTTTGCCCATGGGCATAGTGCTGACCGATCACCGCGGCCGGGTTGTGCACTGTAACAGCGGTGCCGAGCAGCTGCTGCACATGCGTCCGGGCCATATGCTGAATGCGGTGTATCAGCAGCGCGGCTGGCGGGTACAACGACCCGATGGCAGTGAAATGCCCAAAACCGAATTTGCCAGTTATCGTGCCATGCAGGAAAACCGGCCGGTGCATAATGTGATTATGGAGCTGCATACCGACAGTGGTGTGCGCTGGCTTAAAGTCAGTGCCACCCCACTGGGGCACGCCAACTACCGTCTGGTGGTGGCCTTTTATGATATTACCAGTGAGCGCCGGGCCGATCTGGATCTGCGGCTGGCGGCCAGCGTATTCAGTCATTCCCGGGAAGCCATTATGATCACCGACAAGCACGATAAGGTGCTGGATGTGAATCAGGCCTTTACCCGCATTACCGGTTATTCCTCCCGCGAGATGATTGGCCAGCCCGGCAGCATGCTGCATTCGGGCCGGCATGCCGAGTCGTTCTACCGTGATATCTGGCAGGCACTGGCCAGCCACGGATACTGGCAGGGGGAAGTATGGAGCCGGCGTAAAAGCGGTGAGCAGTATGCCCAGATGCTGAGCGTAAGCCGGGTACAGGATGACTGCGGGCGTTCCCGGCACTATGTGTTTATGTTTTCGGATATTACGCCGCTGCTGGATCAGCAGGAAAAGCTGGAGCGTATTGCTCATTACGATGCGCTGACCGGGCTGCCCAACCGCCTGCTGCTGGCAGACAGAATACAGCAGGCACTTGCCGGTTGCCGCCGCCAGGGCGGGGCTGTGGGCATTGTGTATCTGGACCTTGACGGATTTAAGGCTGTTAATGATACCCATGGCCACGATGCCGGTGATGAGCTGCTGAAAACGCTGGCCGCCCGCATGCAGCAAAGCCTGAGAGAAAATGACACCCTGGGCCGGCTGGGCGGTGATGAATTTGTTGCTGTGCTGGCAGGAATGAGCGGCCCGGATGACGGTAATGATGTGCTGGCGCGTCTGCTGCAGGCGGCCAGTGAGCCGGTTACCCTGAGCTGTGCCACCGTGCAGGTTTCCGCCAGTCTGGGCATGGCGGTGTACCCGCGGGACGGTGTGGATGCTGATCAGCTGATGCGCCGGGCTGATGTGGCCATGTATGCCGCCAAACAGGCGGGTAAAAACGGCTGGCAGCGCTTCGGCGAGCTGGAGCAACGTCAGCTGGAATATGAACTGAGTGACGTATAACCATTTATTAGCAAGGAGCACACTATGCTGGATATCATCATAATGGTACTGGTTACGCTGCTGGCGGGGCTGGCTATGCCCGCCGGTGCCATGCTGGCGCGGGTAGAACGCATTCATCCCGACTGGCTGGAAAGCGAGTTTCGTCATTCGGTGGTGGCTTTTGGCGGGGGGGCCCTGTTGTCGGCGGTGGCGCTGGTGCTGGTGCCGGAAGGCAGCTCGCGGCTGGAACTGAGCACGGCAGCCCTGTGCTTTGCCGGCGGTGGCCTGGCCTTTATGCTGCTGGATGTGCTGCTGGCGTATTTTAAAACCCGGGCCGGCCAGCTGGCGGCCATGTTGTCGGACTTTATTCCCGAGTCCATTGCGCTGGGGGCGGCTTTTGCTTACGGCAACAAAACCGGTGCCATGCTGCTGGCGGGACTGATGGCGCTGCAGAATCTGCCTGAAGGGTTTAATGCCTACCGGGAGCTGTCGGAAAGTGCCCGCCCGGGCAATGGCCGGGGCACGGCACTCAAGTCATTTGTGGTGATGTCGTTACTGGGACCGCTGGCGGCACTGGCGGGGCATTTCTGGTTTGCCGGCAATCCGCCCCTGGTGTCGGGCATCATGCTGTTTGCCGCCGGCGGTATTTTATATTCGGTCTTTCAGGACATTGCTCCCCAGGCCGTGCTGGAACGCCACTGGGCACCGCCCATGGGGGCAGTGCTGGGCTTTCTGTTAGGTATTATGGGTCATATGCTGACCGGCCACGGCGGTTAAGCGTCGGGCTGCTGCAGTACGCCGGGCCGGCTTTCCAGCCGGTCTGATTCAAACAGGTTTTCCAGCTCGGCCCTGGCCTGCCGGGCCGTTTGTATCAGCGCCGCCTCATCATCATAGACCTTATGCTGCTCCATCAGTACGGCTTCATCGTGCTGGCGAAACCGGCGCAGGCGGGCATCGGTCTGTTCGTCACTCAGGCCCAGCCCGAGCAGCACCTGCCGGCTCATTTCCAGACTGGAGTGAAAGGTTTCCCGCACCGGATGGGCACCCAGATCCCATAATTTATGCACATGCTGGCGATTGCGTGCCCGGGCGATAACCTTCATGTGCGGATAACGCCGGCGCACCTGCTCGGTGATTTGCAAGTTGGTTTCGGGGTCGTCGGTCGCCACAATAAAAAACTCGGCCTGCTCGGCACCGGCAGTGCGCAGCACGCCGGCGCGCAGCGGATCACCGTAATAGATGGGTATGTTGTCGATGCTGCGGGTAAAACTGATGGTGTCCACTTCGTTGTCAAAGGCCACAAAAGGCACCCGCTGAGCCCGCAGCATGCGCGCGACTATCTGGCCCATGCGACCCATGCCGACAATGACCGCCCGGGGGCCATGATCCTGCAGCTGATGATATTCCGGCGGTACCGAGCCGGGGGCGGGTGCCTGTTGCAGCCAGCGGGCACCTGCCATCAACAGCAAAGGAGTGAGTGCCATGGAGACGGTAATGGTAAGTACCAGCAGATCGTACAGGGCCGTGGTCAGCAGCTGATGCTGCAGTGCCAGTTTGAACAGAACAAAGGCAAACTCCCCGCCGGCGGCCAGCAGCAGCCCAAGCCGCAGCGCCTCCTGGGTATGAAGCCGGCCTACGGTGCGGCCAACCAGCGTCAGCAAGGGACTTTTCAGCGCCAGCAGCAGGGTGGCCAGCCCCAGTACCTGCCAGGGATGACTGAGCAACAGGCTTAAATCCGCGGTCATGCCCACCCCCATAAAGAACAGCCCCAGCAGCAGGCCTTCAAAGGGGGCAATCTGGGATTCGAGCTCGTGACGATATTCCGAGTCGGCCAGCAGCAGGCCCGCCAGAAAGGCTCCCAGTGCCATGGACACACCAGCCCATTCCATCAGCCAGGCAGTGCCCATTACCACCAGCAGGGCTGTGGCGGTAGACACTTCCTGCAGTCCGCTTTTGGCAACCATACGAAATACCGGACGCAGCAGATAGCGACCACCCACAAATACAATCCCAATGCTGACCACCACCTGCAGCAGGTGCCAGAGTCCGTTATTGTCCGTGCTTTGGGCTGTCCCCAGCACCGGCACCAGTGCAATCAGCGGAATGGCAGCAATATCCTGAAACAGCAAAATGGCAAAGGCCTGGCGGCCATGAGGGCTGTTCAGTGCCTTGCGCTCGGCCAGCAGCTGCAGGCCCATGGCGGTAGACGACAGCGCCAGACCAAAGCCCAGCACCAGTGCCGTGTTGGCGGGCAGGGAAAATACCAGCCAGGCACCCAGCGCCAGCACCACACCGGTTAACACAACCTGTGCCAGTCCTGCCCCGAACACGGCACGGCGCATCACCCACAGCCGCCGCGGCGACAATTCAAGACCAATTAAAAACATCAGCATGACCACCCCCAGTTCTGATAACTGAGCCACACTCTGTGGTGCACTGATAAGGCCGGTAACCGAGGGGCCAAGAAGCACGCCCCCCAGCAGGTAGCCAAGCACGGCTCCCAGCTTGAGGCGTTTGGCAAGAGGAACCATAACAACTGCGGTCAGCAAAAAAATAACGCTGGCCTGCAACAGGCTACCGTCGTCGGGCATGAAAGCTCCTGAGCAGAAAAGAAATGCAAAAAGGGGAAGTGAGTTCAGTTTCGCATGGCGTTCAATAAAACGGAATAGTGCCTGCCGCCCTGCAGCGGGTTTTGATATCATTCACTTTTTAGCGAGGAAATTTCAGCCCTTGGACTCCACCGACGCCCTTGCCCTGTTTGATCCCCAAGGCCCGCTGGCCAGCGCCATTGACGGGTTTCTTCCCCGTGCCGCTCAGGTAGACATGTCGGCAGCGGTTATCCGCGCCATGAACGACAAGGTGCCGCTGGTGGTAGAGGCGGGCACCGGCACCGGTAAAACCTTTGCCTATCTGGCACCGGCGCTGGCTGCCGGCAAAAAGGTGGTGGTGAGTACAGGCTCACGCAATCTGCAGGAGCAGCTCTATCACAGGGATCTGCCCACCCTGATCAAGGCGCTGAATTACGCCTATCCGGTGGCATTGCTCAAGGGCCGCTCCAATTATCTGTGCATTGAACGGCTGGGCCGGCTCAGCGACGCGGTGCCCAGTCTGTCGTCGGCGGCACTGGCGGATCTGCAAACGGTCAGGCGCTTTGCACCGCTGACCACCAGCGGCGATGTGGGGGATATTCCCGGCCTGTCTGAGCGCAGTGACATTCTCGGACTGATTACCAGCACCAACGACAACTGTGCCGGCCGTGACTGTGCCCACTATCAGGATTGCTATCTGGTCAAGGCCCGTAACAAGGCCATGGAAGCCCAGGTGGTGGTGGTGAATCATCATCTGTTTTTTGCGGATATGGCGGTGCGTGATACCGGCTTTGGGCAGCTTATACCCGACGCCGAGGTCTGTATTCTGGACGAGGCCCATCAGCTGCCTGATATTGCCGGCCAGTATTTTGGTAAAAGCCAGTCCAGCCGGCAGTTTGGTGATTTAGCCAAGGATATGCGTCTGGCCCAGAAAACCGAGGCCAAAGATATGGCTCAGCTGTCCAAGGCCGCCGATCAGCTGGAACGCTGTGCCCAGGACTTTCGGCTGGCCTTTGGTCTGGATACCGGCCGTGGCCAGCTGCGACAGGCACTGGCCCGGGCACCGGTGGCTCAGGCGCTGGCCAGACTGAATGAAAGCCTTGGCTTTACCCATGAAGTACTGAAGCTGGCGCTGGGGCGGGGAGAGCAGCTGGATCAGTGCTTTGAGCGTTTGATTGGTCTGCGTACAGAGCTGGATGCGCTGATCCGGGTAGAGGAAAATGGCCACTCCTTCTGGTATGACTGCAGCCGGCTGCATATTACCCTGCATAAAACTCCCTTGTCGGTGGCAGAGCGCTTTTCTGCCGAGCTTGCCCGGGAAAATACCAGCTGGATATTTACCTCGGCCACTCTGGCGGTCGGTGACAGCTTTGAGCACTTTTGTCATGATCTCGGCCTCAGCGAATGCCGTACCTTGCAATTGGACAGTCCTTTTGATTACCCTCGCCAGTCGCGGCTGTGCGTGCCGCGCTATTTGCCGGAAACCAGCGGTGCCGGCCGTGGCCACATGCTGGCCCAGACCCTGCTGGATACCCTGGAAAAGGTACCCGGAGGGACCTTTTTTCTGTGCACCAGCTATCAGGTGATGCGGGAAGTCGCCGAGGTGCTGCGGGCCCGGCTGGATCGTACCGTATTGATGCAGGGCGAAGACAACAAAGTGCGGCTGCTGGAGCAGTTCAGCCAGGACGGCCGTGCCGTGCTGGTGGCCACCGGCAGTTTCTGGGAAGGCATCGATGTGCGCGGCAAGGCACTGCAGTGCGTGGTGATTGATAAACTGCCCTTTGCGGCGCCTGATGACCCCTTGCTCAGCGCCCGGCTGGAAGACTGCCGTCGCCGGGGCGAAGACGGCTTTGCCCGAGTGCAGCTGCCCAGGGCCATTATCACCCTGAAACAAGGCGTGGGCCGGCTTATTCGTGATGTGAATGATAAGGGCGCGCTGGTGATTGCCGATGCCCGTCTGGTTAACCGTGGCTATGGGGCCGATTTTATTGCCAGTCTGCCGGCCATGCCGCGTACCCGCAGCCTGCCGGCACTGAATGAATTTTTAATGAATCTGGAGTAATGCCATGAGCCTGTTAATGGCCATCGACACCGCCACCGAAGCCTGCTCGGCCGCGCTGTGGTACGAGGGTGATATTTTATCCCGCTATGAGGTTGCCCCCCGGGGACACACAGAGCTGATTTTGCCGATGGTGCAGTCTTTGCTGGATGAAGCAGGAATCACCCTGAGCCGGCTCGACGGTCTGGCCTTTGGCCGGGGGCCCGGCTCTTTTACCGGTGTGCGCATTACCCTTGGGGTGGCTCAGGGGCTGGCTTTCGGAGCCGGATTGCCGCTGTTGGGTGTGTCCAACCTGCAGGCCCTGGCTCAGGGCGCACATCGTTATACCGGCTGTACCACGGCCTTGAGCGTCATTGATGCCCGCATGGGGGAAGTTTATGTGGGCGGGTTTACGCTGAAAGACGGAGTAATGAGTCCGACGCTGGCTGAAACCGTACAGCCCCCCGAGGCCGTTGCGATACCGCAGACCCGCTGGCAGCAGGCAGCCGGCAGCGGATTTGTTACCTATCCTGAACTGACAGCCCATGCACAGGGCCTGTGCGAAGCAGTGCCTTTTCCTGATGCCCGCGACATGCTGCCTCAGGCACGACAGGATCTGGCCGCCGGTCGTGTACAGACGGCCGCCGAAGCCCGGCCTGTGTATTTACGAGACAAGGTTACCTGGCAGAAACTGCCGGGTCGCTGAGGAGCAGGGGTGACCACTTTCTATTCGTTTGCCCGGGATGAGACACCCTTGCTGTTTCCCCAGCGGCCTTATCACCGCACCCGCCAGTGTGTGCAGCGACGCCGGCGTCAGCGCCAACGTTTGTTGCGCCAGTGGCACCGGCAACGCCGCCGCTGAGTTTTTTATTTGTTACAGAGCCTGCATGACTTATTTATATATTGACGATAACCAACAGCTTGCCGATTTTTGCCAGACCAGCGCCATTGTGCTGGCCATTGATACCGAATTTGTACGCACCCGCACTTATCATGCCCGCCCGGGGCTTTATCAGCTTAACGACGGGGAACGTACTGCCCTGATTGATCCGCTGGCGGTCACTGACTGTTCGCCGCTGTGGCGGTTGCTGCATAACCCGGAGCGTTTGTGCCTGCTGCACGCAGGCGGAGAAGATCTGGAGCTGTTCCAGCATCAGAGCGGTGCCTTGCCGGCCCGGGTGCACGACACTCAGCTGGCCGCAGCTTTTCTGGGCCTGGGGGCTCAGCTTGGTTTTGCGCCTCTGGTGGAGCAGTTGCTGGGCGTGAGCCTGGACAAGGCCCATGCCCGCACTGACTGGCTGGCCCGGCCTTTATCGGCGGAGCAGCTCAGCTATGCTGCCGATGATGTGATTTATTTATATCCGCTGTATGAAAAGTTGCATGCGCAGCTGGCAGAGAAAGGCTTTCTCGGCTGGTATGAACAGGAATGTGAAGCAGCAGTAAAACGCCGGGGGGAGAGTACGACGCCTGAGCTGGCTTATCTGGATATAAAAAACGCCTGGACGCTGGACCGGCAGGCCCTGGGTATTTTACAGCAACTGTGTGCCTGGCGGCTGAATGAAGCGCGCAAGCGGGATCTGGCAGTCAATTTTGTGGTACGAGAAGCCCACTTGTTCCGCGTGGCGGAGCGGGCACCGCAAAGTCTGACGGATCTGAACCGTCTGGGGCTGGATCCCATGGAGATAAAACGGCATGGCAAAACGCTGCTGGCGCTGGTGCAACAGGCACTGAGCATGCCGGAGTCCTGGCCTGCGCCGGTAAAACGGCTGGTGGACTTTCCCGACTACAAGGCGGAGCTCAAACGTATTCGAACTGTGATTGAGCAGGCCGGGGAGGCTGCTGATGTGCCTGCCGAGCTGATCGCATCAAAGCGGATTATTCATCAGTACCTGAGCTGGAAATGGCGGCTGCAAGAGAGTGACAGTACGCCCCCCGTGCTGCTGCAGGGATGGCGCGGCGAGCTGCTGTCAGGCAAGCTGTAATCTCGGGCGTTCGTCTCAACCTACGTCAGAATAGGTTGGGACGAGTCCCAACCTATTTTTCAGATTCCGGGTCAAGCCCGGAATATCGGTACACGTTACGAGTCGGCCTTGCTGTCATCATGCTCGGGGAACATGATGTTAAGCTCGAGCACAGACAGGTTATCTCCCTTCTGATCGAGCTGAACGGAAATCTGATCAAGTTCAATTTTCACGTATTTGCGGATCACTTCCAGAATGTCTTGCTTCATTTGAGGCAGATAATCAGGGGTATCACGCTGGCTGCGCTCGTGGGCCACAATGATCTGTAGTCGTTCTTTCGCCAGTTTGGCGCTGCTCTGGGTCTTTTTTGAACGGAAATAGTCCAGTAGAGACATGAATTAACTCCCAAAAAGTCGGCTGAAAAATCCTTTCTTTCCTTCTTCGAGGAATCGAAACTCCCGCTCTTCACCGAGCAGGCGGGCCACTGTGTCGGCATAGCAAAGACCGGCATCTGATTCGCTGTCGAGGATCACCGGCTCACCGGCGTTTGATGCCTTGAGCACAGCCTGAGACTCGGGGATCACACCCAGCAGCGGAATAGCCAGAATCTCCTGCACGTCTTCTACGCTCAGCATATCGCCCCGGTTTACCCGCTCGGGAGAATAACGGGTCAGCAGCAGGTGCTCCTTAATGGGCTCTTTACCTTGTTCGGCACGGCGGGATTTGGAAGACAGGATACCCAGAATGCGGTCAGAGTCACGAACCGAGGACACTTCCGGGTTGGTGGTGACGATGGCCTCATCGGCAAAGTAGAGTGCCATCAGGGCACCGCTTTCTATGCCGGCAGGCGAGTCACAGATAATATATTCAAAGCCCATGTCGCTCAGATCATTAATGATCTTTTCGACCCCTTCCCGGGTGAGGGCATCTTTATCGCGGGTTTGCGACGCCGGCAGAATATAAAGCTGCTCAACCCGCTTGTCGCGAATAAGGGCCTGATTAAGGTTGGCGTCGCCGTTAATGACGTTAACAAAGTCATAAACAACCCGGCGCTCACAACCCATAATAAGATCCAGGTTACGCAGACCGATATCAAAATCGATGACCACCGTTTTATGGCCCAGTTTGGCCAGGCCGGTACTGATAGCTGCGCTGGAGGTGGTTTTACCCACGCCTCCTTTACCAGAGGTGACGACGATAATCCGTGCCATAAAGTGTGTTCCTAAAAGTAGAAAAAAATCACAGCCTGTCGAGTTTCAGTTGTTCACCCGATAGCGAAATACTGACTGCCTGTTCCCAATGCTCGCCCTGCAGGCCATCACTGAGCTGATAGTGTCCGGCAACAGACACCAGCTCGGGCATTAATTGCTGGCAGTAAATGCGGGCATTATCGTTACCTTTGGCACCGGCCACGGCGCGCCCGCGCAGCGCGCCATAAACATGAATGCTGTCGTCGGCAATGACTTCAGCACCGTTACTGACAGCGCCCAGAATAACCAGTGAGCCACTTTGGGCATAAATTTGCTGGCCTGAGCGTACCGGGCCCCTGTGTACCCGGGTGCCGGGCTGGTTGAGCAGGGCAGCAGGAGGGGACGGCTCGGCAGCAGCAGGCACCTTGCCGGAGGTCATCACGGCAAGGCCGGCGGCTCTGGCCGCGGCCCGGCCTTCGTCAGTAAGAATGCCGCTGACACCCACAGGCACCAGAGCAAGCTCACGCACGGCGGCAGAAAGCGCGATAAAATCCGGTACTTCGGTTAACTTTTCAATATTGATAACCAGTGGTGCGGCGCGGAAAAACTCCGGTGCCTGCGCTATCTTTTCCTGCAGTTGCTGTTTTACCTGAGCAATGTCGGGCGAGTTGATATGCAACACCGACAGGGTAAAGCTGCTGCCTTTCAATTCAATGCCACGCTCCGCCATAAGCGGCTGTCCCCCAAGGAAGTTATCCTTTTTGTTATTGGTCGTGCAGATGGTATAGTTTGCCGTCCTAACTGGCAATAAACCCGACGGATTATAGCAATTTCCATGTTGTGTGCAGTGTATAAAAGCCCCAAAAAGGCAGAAACCTATTTGTTTGTTGAACGCCGCGACGATTTCTCGCGCGTTCCCGCCCCCCTGATGGATACCTTTGGCACGCCGCAACTGGCGATGATGTTTAATCTTGCCAGTAAAACCCGTCTCGGGATTTCAGATATCGACAAAGTTCGCGCTGCCCTGAAGACACAGGGTTATTTTCTGCAGCTGCCGCCACCGCCGGAAAACCTGCTGAAAGAACATCTGGCGCGGCAGGCCGCAGAAGGCAACGGGGAATAAGGACGCATTATGTACCAGCACATTGATCAGGAAGGCTTCGTTCTGCCTTATGCTACCGGCAAGGTAGTGTGCGTGGGACGCAGCTATCGTGAGCATGCCGAGGAGCTGAACAACGCGGTGCCCGATGCGCCTTTGTTGTTTATCAAGCCGGCCACCAGCCTGACTCCGATGAGCGAGCCGCTGGTTTTGCCGAAAAACCAGGGGCCGGTGCACCACGAAGCGGAAGTGGCTCTGCTGATTGGCCGTCGTCTGTGCAAGGCCGACGCTGAAACTGCCCTGAACGGGGTAGTGGGCGTTGGCCTTGCGCTGGATCTTACCCTGCGTTCGGTACAGGATGATCTGAAGGCCAAAGGCCAGCCCTGGGAGCGGGCAAAGGCCTTTGACGGCAGCTGCCCCATGGGGCCCTTTGTGGCACCCGACTTGCTGCCGCCACTGCAGCAGCTGGTATTTTCTCTGGAGGTGAACGGCGAGCCGCGGCAGACGGGTGATACCGCCTTGATGATGTGGACCATGGGGGAGCTGCTGGCCGATATCAGCCACAGTTTTACTCTGATGCCCGGCGATATTGTTCTGACCGGCACGCCCAAAGGAGTGGCTGAGCTCAACCCCGGAGATTCCCTCAGGTTAACCATGAATCAACAGTTTGCCGTTGAGGCGAAGGTAGCGAAATAAATGCAGGCGAATTTCTGGCAGACTAAAACCCTTGAGCAAATGACCGACGAGGAATGGGAAGCCTTGTGTGACGGTTGCGGTAAATGTTGTCTCAACAAATTGATTGATGACGAAACCGAGGAGCTGGTGCATACCAATGTCGCCTGCGAGCTGCTCAACACGCACAGCTGTGCCTGCAGTGACTATGTAAATCGCTTTGCCCGGGTGCCCGATTGCCTGAAGATCACCCGGGAGCAGCTGAGCGAATTTTACTGGCTGCCGTCTACCTGTGCTTACCGTGTGCTGGCAGAGGGCAAGGCACTGCCGTCCTGGCATCCGCTGCGCACCGGCTCCAAGAGTGCCATGCACAGAGCCGGTCAGTCTGTGCGGGGCAAGGTAGTCCCCGAGTCAAAGGCCGGAGACTGGGAAGATCATATTATTACCTGGGCCGGTTAGTCGTATTGAACAGCATACCGTCACTCCGGGCCTGGCCCGGAGTCCTTAACCCCTTGCTGCCGCCAGTCTTATCAGAATAAACAATCCCGCCAAGCCGGCCAGCACCGCAAAAATCCCCATCAGCCACTGGGGCATGGTCAGTCCCAGCCATTGCCAGTCGATGGAGGAGCAGTCACCGCTGGGATAAAATACCGCCGGCCACCAGGCATCCAGCTGAAACCAAACCGGAAACTCTGCTACCGTGGAACACTGATGAAAGGGGGACGGGTTGAGCTGATAATCCACATGCTCTTTTGCCAGTAAAAAACCTTCTACCGACGCGGCCAGCCAGCCGGTCAGTGCCAGTGCTCCGGGAACGCCGTTGCCCGATGCAAGCCAGCCCAGCGCACCGGCCAGGATCACGCCGGCCAGAGCGGCCCGCTGATAGACGCACATCACGCAAGGGGCGTAGCCCTGTACATACTGAAAAAACAACGCTGTTAATAACAGCGACAGGCTGCCCAGGGTGAGCAACGCCCAGGCGGTGCTGCTGCGTGAAAAGCGAAGCAGCCGCCCGCTTGTGACCGGCTGGTCCGCTCTGTTATTATTTTGCGCACTTTTTACCATTCACTAACCTTGCCTTATCAGAGGGTTTTATGATCATCAAGGCTCAAAGCCCTGCGGGATTTGCGGAAGAATATATCATAGAGTCCATCTGGAACAGTCAGTTTCCGCCGGGCTCCATTTTGCCGGCGGAGCGTGAGTTGTCGGAGCTGATTGGCGTGACCCGGACCACATTGCGGGAAGTGCTGCACCGGCTGGCGCGGGATGGCTGGCTGACCATTCGCCATGGAAAACCTACCCGGGTCAATAATGTGTGGGAGACATCGGGGCTGAATATTCTGGAAACCCTGGCAAGGCTTGATGCCGATAAAACGCCTGAGCTGATAGAGCATCTGCTGTCGGCCCGCACTCATATCAGCAGTATTTTTATTCGCAGCGCCATTCGTCAGCATCCACAGCAGGTATGCGAGGCTGTCGCCGGCCTGAGCCGGGTGACTGATAATGCAGAGTCTTTTGCTGCCTTTGACTATGAGTTGCATCGTCAGCTGGCGTTTGCGTCGGGCAACCCTATCTACGGACTGATCCTTAACGGCTTTAAAGGGCTTTATTGCCGCGTAGGTCGGGAATATTTCGCGGTGCCGCAAGCCCGTGCGCTGGCCACAGCGTATTATCGCACGCTGGCGGACTATGCGGAGCAGGGCATGGCCGATGCGGTGGTTGAGCTAATTCGGGAATATGGCCGCGCCTCAGGACTGTTATGGCAGCAGATCCGTGACTCAGACCATTAAGAAAAGATGCCGGAGCACGTCCGGCATGAGATCAGGCCTGTGCATTTTTGGCCGGGCAGCGGCCTAACAGGGTGCCGCTGCCATCGGCTTCCTCCTGCTCCAGCAAGACATCAAAGCCCCACAGACGGTGCACGTGTTTGATGACTTCATGGCAGGAGTCGGACAGCGGGATCCGGTTGTGCGGCACATGTCGCAGGGTTAAGGAACGGTCACCTTTTATCTCGACGTTATAGACCTGAATGTTGGGCTCCAGGTTGGACAGGTTATATTGGTTCGATAAAGTCTGACGTAATTGCCGGTAACCGGCTTCATCATGAATGGCAGAAATTTCGAGATAATTGCGGGTATCGTCGTCAGCCACTGCAAACAAATGCATATCGCGCATTACCTTGGGTGACAGGAACTGACTGATAAAGCTCTCGTCCTTGAAATTTTCCATGGCAAAGTGCAGCGTTTTTATCCAGTCTGAACCCGCTATATCCGGAAACCAGTGTTTGTCTTCTTCGGTGGGGTGTTCGCAGATGCGACGAATGTCCTGAAACATGGCAAAGCCCAGGGCATAGGGGTTGATGCCGGAATAGTATTTGCTGTTATAAGAAGGCTGAAACACCACATTGGTGTGGCTGTGCAGTATTTCCATCATAAAGCGATCCGTTACCAGACCTTCGTCATACATATGCTGACAAATGGTGTAGTGCCAGAAGGTCGCCCAGCCTTCGTTCATGACCTGGGTTTGCTTCTGCGGATAAAAATACTGACTGATCTTGCGTACTATGCGTACTACTTCCCGCTGCCAGGGCTCCAGCAGGGGGGCGTGTTTTTCAATAAAATACAACAGGTTTTCTTCCGGCTCCCTGGGGTAGCGGATCTTCTGCTGCTGCTTTTCGTCCTGCATGCGGGGCAGGGTGCGCCACAGCTCGTTGACCTGAGTCTGCAGGTAAGCCTCCCGTGCTTTCTGCCGGCGGCGTTCTTCCGCCAGTGACAGCTTTTGTGGCCGCTTGTAGCGGTCTACGCCATAGTTCATCAGGGCATGGCAGCTGTCGAGCAGGGCTTCTACTTCGGTGACACCGTATTTTTCTTCACATTCATTAATGTAGTGTTTGGCAAACAGCAGATAGTCAATAATGGACTCGGCATCGGTCCAGGTTTTAAACAGATAGTTATTCTTGAAGAAAGAGTTATGGCCATAACAGGCGTGGGCCATGACCAGCGCCTGCATGGGCATGGTGTTTTCTTCCATCAGATAGGCAATGCAGGGGTTGGAATTGATCACGATTTCATAAGCCAGCCCCATTTGACCGCGCTTGTAGTTCTGCTCGGTCTGAATAAACTTTTTGCCATAAGACCAGTGATGGTAACCAATGGGCATGCCGATACTGGAGTAGGCATCCATCATCTGCTCACCGGTAATAATTTCTATCTGATTAGGATAGGTAGTCAGGCCGTAGTGCTCGGCAATACGGATAATTTCCTTGTGATAGGCTTCGAGCAGCTCGAAGGTCCAGTCTGGGCCGTCGCTGAGCGGCCGGCCTTTTTTCAGTGCTTGGGCCATAAGTTACCTCACGCAACCTGTTTTCTGAACAGCTCCCGGAATACGGGGTAGATATCGTCTGCTGCACGAATATGCTCCATGGCAAAGGAAGAATACTCCCGGGCAATGGTTTCATATTCGTGCCACAGGCTCTGGTGGGCCCGGTTGGTGATCTCGATATAGGTGTAGTAACGCACCAGGGGCATGATGTCCTTTTGCAGTAGTTGCCGGCACAGGGGAGAGTCGTCTGCCCAGTTGTCCCCGTCGGACGCCTGCGCGGCATAGATATTCCACTGATCCGCCGGATAGCGCTCATTCATGACCTCTTTCATCAGCTGCAAGGCACTGGACACAATGGTGCCGCCGGTTTCCTGAGAGTAGAAAAATTCCTGCTCGTCCACTTCCTTGGCCTGGGTGTGGTGACGAATAAACACCACGTCCACATTTTTGTAGCTGCGGGTAAGAAACAGGTACAGCAGCAGGTAAAACCGCTTGGCCATGTCTTTGGTGGCCTGATCCATGGAGCCGGAGACGTCCATCAGGCAGAACATCACCGCCTGGGTAGAGGGCACCGGCCGTTTTACAAAGTTGTTGTAACGCAGGTCAAAGGTATCGATAAAGGGCACGGCGGCAATACGCCGCTTCAGCTCGGAAATTTCATCTTCCAGCTCCTGGATCCGGGCATAGTTTTCTGCCGGGCGCTTGCCAAGATCGGCCAGCTCCTGCTCCAGCTCTGCCACCGAGCGCTTCTTGCCCGCCTGCAGGGCAATACGCCGGGCCAGTGACTGACGCAACGAGCGCACCACGTTGATATTGGCGGGCACACCGTCGGCGGTGTAGCCGGCACGAAAGGTTTTCATTTCGCTGATTTTGTTGAGCTTGTTTTTTTCCAGGTTGGGCAGCTCCAGGCCGTCGAACAGCAAGTCGAGATATTCATCCTTGGAAATCTGGAATACGAAATCGTCTTCACCTTCCCCCCGATTACTGGCCTCGCCCTGACCGCTGCCACCACCACCGCCCCCGGAAGGGCGGTCTACCTTGTCTCCTTTAATAAACTGATCGTTACCGGGGTGCACCTGATCTCTGTGCCCCCCCTTGCCGTGATGAAAAAAGGGCTCGGAAATGTCCCGGGTTGGAATGGAGACACTCTCACCCTGATCGATGTCCTGAATGCTGCGTTTGAGCACCGCATCGGAAACCGCCTTTTTAAGTTGTTGTTTGTAGCGGCGGATAAAGCGCTGCCGGTTCACAGCGCTTTTGTTGCGGCCATTCAGTCGTCTGTCGATAAAATGCGCCATGGTTCCCCCAACTGATCACTATCAGCTTGATTTGCGTACCCGCAGGTACCACTCGGACAGCAACCGCACCTGCTTGCGGGTGTAGCCTTTTTCCATCATGCGATCCACAAAGTCGTCGTGCTTTTTCTGCTCGTCGGCACTGGTTTTCGCATTGAAGGAAATAACCGGCAACAGCTCTTCGGTATTGGAGAACATTTTCTTCTCGATAACGGTTCTGAGCTTCTCGTAGCTGGTCCAGTTGGGATTTTTACCGGCATTGTTGGCCCGGGCCCGCAGCACGAAGTTAACAATTTCGTTGCGGAAGTCTTTCGGGTTGCTGATGCCGGCCGGTTTTTCAATTTTCTCCAGTTCGGCGTTAAGGGCGGCCCGGTCAAACAGCTGACCGGTATCCGGATCCCGGTATTCCTGATCCTGAATCCAGAAGTCGGCGTAAGTGACATAACGGTCAAAGATATTCTGACCATACTCGGAGTAGGACTCGAGGTAGGCGGTCTGAATCTCCTTGCCGATAAACTCGACATATTTGGGGATCAGATAGCCCTTGATAAACTCCAGGTAGCGGTCGTGCACATCTTGTGGGAACTGCTCCCGTTCAATCTGCTGCTCGAGCACATAGAACAGATGCACCGGGTTGGCGGCCACTTCGGCGTGGTCAAAGTTGAATACCCGTGACAGTATCTTGAACGCAAAGCGGGTAGACAGACCATTCATGCCTTCGTCTACGCCGGCATAGTCACGGTATTCCTGATAGGACTTGGCCTTGGGATCCGTGTCTTTGAGGGTTTCACCGTCGTATACCCGCATCTTGGAATAGATGCTGGAGTTTTCTGGCTCCTTCAGCCGCGACAGCACGGTAAACTGCGCCAGGGTTTCGAGCGTGCCCGGGGCACACTTGGCGCTGGACAGCTCACTGTTGGTGAGCAGTTTCTGATAAATCTCCACCTCTTCGGTCACTCGCAGGCAGTAAGGCACCTTGACGATATAAACCCGGTCGAGAAAAGCCTCATTGTTCTTGTTGTGTTTAAAGTGCTGCCATTCCGATTCGTTGGAGTGAGCCAGAATGATGCCGTCAAAGGGCAGGGCAGAGAGTCCTTCAGTACCGTTATAGTTGCCCTCCTGAGTCGCGGTGAGCAGCGGGTGCAGCACCTTGATGGGGGCCTTGAACATTTCCACGAATTCCATCATACCCTGGTTGGCCTTACACAGCGCCCCTGAGTAGGAATAGGCATCGGCGTCGTCCTGGGCATAGTGCTCCAGCTTGCGAATGTCTACTTTGCCCACCAGTGAGGAAATATCCTGGTTGTTGTCGTCACCGGGTTCGGTTTTGGCCACGGCAATCTGGTCGAGAACCGAGGGGTACACCTTTTCTACCCTGAATTTGGTGATATCGCCGCCGAACTCATGCAGACGCTTGACTGCCCAGGGCGACATAATGGAGCGCAGATAGCGCCGCGGAATGCCATACTCCTGCTCCAGAATCGGGCCGTCTTCTGCCATATCGAACAGACAGAAGGGATGGTCATTGACCGGTGAGCCCTTGATGCGGTAGATGGGCACTTTTTGCATCAGTGCTTTGAGGCACTCAGCCAGGGACGACTTACCGCCCCCCACAGGGCCCAGCAGATAAAGAATTTGTTTCTTTTCTTCCAGCCCCTGAGCAGCGTGCTTGAGGTAGGAAACGATTTGCTCGATGCTTTCTTCCATGCCGTAAAAGTCGGCGAAAGCAGGATAACGGGCAATTACCCGGTTGGAAAACAGCCGGCTGTATCGTGGCACCTGAGCGGTGTCGATCATTTCCGGCTCGCCAATGGCCATCAGCAACCGCTCGGATGCGGAGGCATAACAGCTTTTATCTTCACGGCACAGGTCGAGAAATTCCTGCAGGCTGTATTCCTCTTCCTTGGCCTTTTCATAGCGCGATTGATAGTGCTCGAAAATACCCATGGTCATTCCCCCTGATTTACTTTCGGCTCACTTAAGATGACAGAGCCTTGCGCACACGAATTTCATTTCTCTGTAGATAAGGTTAGTCATGGTTTTGTTATTGCGCTCGTGTAAGACACGGAAAAAACTAACAATTGTTTAATTTTATGACGGTCGGCCGCGAGGGCGGCAAGTGAAGAGATTATCTGACTGGCAGGTTAACCATGACGTTAACGTAACGTTGTTTTTGAGATCGGCTTGTAGTGTGTTTTTTGTGGTTTTTACGTTGACTTCACATTTTGCTCCGGTTACATTGAACGAGCATCACGGTCTGACCATTTGCTGCCAAGCAATGAAAGCAACTTGTTAGGTGAGATGCGTAGCTCTGTTTAAGCACGTTTCCGTTTGTTTGACCCTCGCTTGCCGAGGGTTTTCTTTTATCTGTTGCTCGGTATTACCTTGACGTTAACGTAAGTCATGAGGTCTGGATGTTCGATTATTTTGAACATCTTGAACACCAAATTCTCGTTTCACTTCGCCTTTTGTTTGCTTAATCTTGTCTGCAATGACTCGGTTTTCCGCTGTTTATTCAGTATTTTCGATTTTATTTATACCCACTTTGCATCCAGGAGCGTTGTGATGAGCAAGACCCTTATTTTGAAATCCAGTATTTTGGGTGATTATTCTGCGTCAGGCATGTTGACCGACTATTTTGCTGCCCGGCTTGATGAGCCCGGTATCAAAATACGGGATCTGGCCGATGCACCATTACCCATGCTGGACGGTGACGGAGCCATGGCACTGCGCGGTGGTGAGCATCTGAATGAGCAGCAGCAAGCGCTGCTGGCGCTGTCTGACGAACTGGTGAATGAGCTGAAAGAGGCGGAACGTATTGTGATTGCCGCTCCCATGTATAACTTTCATGTACCGGTTCAGCTTAAAGCTTGGATTGATCTGGTGTGCCGGGCCGGTGTGACATTCCGTTATACTGACAAAGGTGCCCAGGGCCTGCTTGAGAACAAGACGGCGATTGTCATTACCACTCGTGGTGGCCTGCATAAAGACACAGCTCACGACATGATCACCCCCTACATGCGTACCATTCTTGGTTTTCTGGGTATTACAGAGGTGGAGTTTGTGTATGCTGAGGCCATGGGCATGGCTGAAGAGCTGCGCGAGCAACAGCTTGATGACGCCAAAAAGCAGCTGACCCGGCTTGCCAAGGGATAATATAAAAGAGGCTGCCGAAGCAGCCTCTTTTTTATCAGTCGAACTGCTGGCGAATGCAGCGCTCAAGAATACCAATGGTCTGATCCACGTGCTCTTTTTCCATGATCAACGGCGGAGACATGGCGATGGCATCACCCAGCGAACGCAGCATCAGCCCCTGTTGCCAGGCATTGGTCTGAACGCCCGGGCCTGTGCTGCCGGTCTTGCCTGCCGGCGCTTCAAATTCGACGGCGGCAATCAGTGAGTAGTTACGAATATCAATCACACCCGGCAGCCCCTTGAGGCTGTGCAGGCCCTGCTCGAAGTACTGGCTGATATCACCATTGGCCGCACCACGCTGATACAGTCCTTCCTGCTCATAGACATCCATGGTGGCCATGGCGGCAGCACAGGCCAGCGGATGAGCAGAATAGGTATAGCCATGGTAGAACTCAACGCCTGCGGCACTGCCTTCCATCACCGCATCATGAATATGGTCACCACACAGCACGGCACCCATGGGAGCGGCACCGTTGGTCAGGCCCTTGGCGGTGGTCATGATATCGGGCAGCACGTCAAAGGTCTGGCTGGCAAAGGCATTGCCGGTACGGCCAAAGCCGCAAATCACTTCATCAAAAATCAGTACGATGCCGTGCTGGTCACAGATCTCACGAATACGCTTAAGGTAGCCCACCGGCGGCGGCAATACGCCACCGGCACCGGTGATCGGCTCTATGATCACGGCGGCAATGCGGCTGGCATCGTGCAGGTGGATCAGTTTTTCCAGCTCGTTGGCCATTTCCACCCCGCCATGGAGCGGCAGGCCGCGGGAAAAGGCGTTGCGGGACAAGTCCTGAGTATGGGACAGATGATCCGTGGGCAGCCACTGGCCAAAGGCCTTGTAGTTACCGGTAATGCCACCCACTGAAATGCCACCAAAGTTCACACCGTGATAGCCGCGCTCACGGCCGATAAACAGCTGACGTCCGCGGTCGCCTCTGGCGTGATGATAGGCCAGCGCCATCTTGAGAGCAGTTTCTACTGACTCCGAACCTGAGTTGGTGTAGAACACCTTGTTCAGGTTGCCCGGGGCCAGGTCGGCCAGGCGCTCGGACAGCTCAAAGGCCAGCGGGTGCCCGAAGCCAAAGCAAGGAGCATAGTCCAGCTCACGGGCCTGACGGGCAATGGCTTCGGCAATATGCGGGTTGCCGTGGCCGGCGTTGCAGCACCACAGACCGGCGGTCATGTCGAGTACCTGACGGTTATCGTCCGTGGTCCAGTACATGCCCTTGGCACCGGTCAGCATACGCGGGCTGGCTTTAAAACCCTTGTTGGGGGTGAAGGGCATCCAGTGAGCATTCAGTGATTGTTGATTCATTGCAGCACTCTCTCAGACTCTTGTTATATGACGCTTATCGCTAAGTAACTGCCAGTGTGAATAAAATGTAATGAAGATAAAATGACAAGGTTTCAACGTTCAGTTTGGTCCGAGTCAACCCGGGCGACCTTTGGTGTCGCTTCAGGCTGGCAGCATGGCAAATCGTTTTCTTTTAAGGACGCAATATGTGGCTTGATCCTCAGCATATGGAAATGACTGCCAGCGGGCATTTTGAGATACGGCTGGAGCAGCCTTTTGCTATCCACTTTCGTTATTCCTGCTGGCGCAGCGGACTGGTATGTGAGCGCCGTGAGCAGGGGCGTTGGGTGACGGATGCGCATACCGACTATGGCATGGCGCTGCTGGATATTGCCCGGCTGGCCGGCGAACAGAGTGTGCCCGGCAGGTTTGCCGGACAAATTCCGGTGTTCGTTCGCCGGGCGGTACAGCCTTATTTTTATCAGCAAACCCGTTTATTGCAGTGGCTGGCGCGAGAGCCCGCCGCCGGCGAGCTATTTGCTCATTCTCCCCATCTGCTGTGGTTACTGGTGGCTCATAGTGAACTGGAAGGCTGGCCTGCCATCCAGGTCAGCGCGCTGCTGAGTGCGCCAAGAAGAAACGTAGTGCAGGCGCTGGGCGGTGAGGGCAGCAAGGCGCTGCTTAAATTGCTGGGGCGGGTGCAGCTGGTACGCGGCGACCTGAAAGAGTGCCGCTTGTTGCTGCAGCTGTGCCGGGAGCAGACGCCCATGATGTTGCGGGTGCTGGCGCAGCAACCAGCGCTGACCATTTATCATGTGTTGTTTGCTGTACGTTTTCCTGAGCTGCTGCAGAGCCGGTTTATGCTGTTAAACGAGGTGAGCAGATTTTCCAGCTGCGATGCACTGACGGCCAGACTGAAGAGTATATCGCGGATCTGGCAGGATGTGCTGAGGCTGGCGGAGGCATTGAATATTCCCGATGCCGGCCGGGCACTGAACCGCTGCGCTGATATGGATGCGCTCAACCGGCTGCATGATCGCTGGACCGACAGGCTGAACCGGCAACATTGTCTGGCAGCCCACGGCAGCATGTATTTTCCTGCGCCACCATTACCGGGTAATGAGCATATAATCCCGATTGAAACCCTCGAAGATCTGCAGGCAGAAGGCAGATTGATGCGCCACTGTGTAGCCAGCTATGTCAATCGTATAATGGCGGGGGAGTGTTATATTTACCGGATTATGCAGCCACAGCGGGCTACCTTTGAGCTGGGATATTCGCAGGGCCAGCTCACAGTGATGCAGGTACAGTTGCAGCGCAACCACAGGGCCAGTAATGAGACTCACCAGGCCATTCATGACTGGTTGCGCCGGGAGAATGATAAGCAGAGAAATTATGCCAACATACAAACGGGTTAATAAGAACTGACACCGCCAATAAAAAAAGCCTGCTCGTAAGCAGGCTTTTTTATCTGGTGCGTTCTAGTGGATTCGAACCACCGACCCCCACCATGTCAAGGTGGTGCTCTAACCAACTGAGCTAAGAACGCGTTTATATAAAACTGGTGCGTCCTAGTGGATTCGAACCACCGACCCCTACCATGTCAAGGTAGTGCTCTAACCAACTGAGCTAAGGACGCTAAATTTGTTTCAGTTATCTGGTGCGTTCTAGTGGATTCGAACCACCGACCCCCACCATGTCAAGGTGGTGCTCTAACCAACTGAGCTAAGAACGCAGACTGCCTTCAGGCGCTGCGTATACTAGCCAAGGGGGACAGAGGGGGCAAGCATTTTTTGTTCCATAACAACCGGATGGAGAACAAATGCTCAGCCCGGTGATAAATCACAGCGACGCAGAAAGGTTTGCCAGGCTTTGGCATGCTCCAGAGTGAGCTGACGATATTCAGTGTACAGGCGGCTGTTCAGGCCGCTGGCATACCAGGCACGATATTCAGCCATGGCGTCAGCCCGTTCGGGCGGTGGTTGCAGGCTTTGTTCAAGCAAGGGAGCCAGCCGCACAAAATGACGATCCAGCTCGGTCAGCTGGGCCTGAATATCCTTGATGTAATAGTGCTCCATGGCGTTACGCAGACGTTTGGCATCGTCCTGCCCGGCGGGGCCGCAATTAAATTGCTCAAGCCGGCCCAGAAAAACCAGGCTTTCGCTGAGATAGTGCCGGGCACTGTGCAGTGAGTAATACAGCTCCCCCAGATAGTCGTTGTTATAAAGACCGCTGAGCTGTTCGGTGAATTCTTCACTGCTTACCACAGTGGCCCGTGACTGCAGAGGGTTAAGGCCGGCAAACAGGGAGAAGGCATTGTAAGTGGCCTGAAAACCACTGTGATCCGCAGGCACCGGGCGGGCTCTGGGTGTCAGTGCGGCACGAATATCAGGCTCGGCTATCATCATGTTCCAGTAAAACCCGGGCAGCAGGGGAGCTTTTTGGGCTTTAAGTTCACTGAGCCAGTGAGTGAGACTGTCGTTGTTGCTTTGTGCAAGGCAGGTATTCAGGCCCTGTTGAAACTGCAGATGATACATAAATACAGGGCCGGCCTGCTGGCTTTTACCTACCGGACCGTTATGCTCGCTGACCAGGCCCAGCAGGCGGCACTCACCCAGTTTAAGGGTATCGAGCAGGCCTGCACTGATGCGGGGCTGCTGTACCTGCAGTTCACGCTGCCCCGGCAAGGACGGCAACGGGGCCGGAGCCCTGAGCTCGGGAGGAGCTGTATCCAGCACATTAGCCACCCGAGCCAGGTAGGTATCAAAAGAGAGTTTAAGTGTTTGCCGGTCGTTACAGCCCGTCAACCAAAGGCAAACCAGCACTGTCGCGATGATGAACCTGTTCATAAATTCTGCGTAACCGCCATATCAGTAAGAACGCCGCTATGGTCAAGCCTACCAGAAAACCAATCCAGAAGCCGTGCGGACCCATGGCAGGAACTATCCAGTCGGTCAGCCCCAGCACCATGCCCACGGGCAGACCGCAGCACCAGTATGAGAACAGCGTAATATAAAAAATGACTTTTGTGTCTTTATAACCGCGCAATGCCGCTGCGGTAATCACCTGCACCGAGTCGGAAATTTGATAAAGTGATGCCAGCAGCAACAGGCTGGCGGCCAGCTCCAGCACAAAGCTGTTATCAGTATAAATGCCGCTGATCTGATAACGGGCGAGGGCGGTGGCCAGACCGGTAAACACGGCCGCCAGTGCACCAAATCCAATACCGGTCAAGCTGGCAATTCTGGCCTGGTCAGCCTGATTTTCTCCCAGGCTGTGACCCACCCGTATGGTCAGTGCCATGCCAAGGCTGAGTGGCAGCATAAAAATAATGCTGGAGAAGTTGATGGCGACCTGATGACCGGCCACTACATCGGCTCCCAGCGGAGCCAGCAACAGCGCGACCACGGTAAACAGGGTGACTTCACAGAAAATGGCCATGGCAATAGGAAAACCCAGCCGGAAAATTCGTCCGATGCGAGCCATGTCGGGAGCCGTGATATTGGCAAACACTGCAAAATGGTTGAGTAAGGCAGAGCGTTTGGTGTAAACAATCATGGCCACCAGCATGGCCCAGAACACCAGTGCAGAGGCATAGCCACAACCCACACCTCCGAGCTGGGGAAAGCCCAGTTTGCCGTGGATCAATATGTAGTTGGCGGGGACGTTAATAGCCAGTCCGATAAAACCAATGACCATGGTAGGGCGTGTATGTGACAGGCCTTCACTGAAATTACGCAGCACCTGATAAAGTGCGTAGGCGGGCATGCCCCAGAGAATACCGTGCAGATAGCCGGTGGTTTTTTCTGCCAGCAATGGCTCCACATCCATCCAGTGCAGTATCATGGGGGAGAAATACAGTGCCAGCGAGGCAGGAACGATCACCATCAGGGTAAGCCAGAAGCCCTGATGCACAGCGCCGGCCACTTCATGGTGCCGGCGGGCTCCGTTAAGCTGAGAAATAATGGGAGTGAGTGCCATCACGACTCCCTGTACCAGCAAAATAATGGGCAGCCAGAAGCTGGTGGCCACGGCCACGGCGGCCATATCGGTGGCACTGATCTGGCCGGCCATGACGGTGTCAACAAAGCTCATGGTGGTTTGTGCTACCTGAGCCACCAGAATGGGACCACACAAACGCAGCAAATGGCGCGTTTCTGTGAAATATGCAGAGAATGACATGGTTTTCTCACCTGAAAGCCGCAATCGGCAAACGCCTGCCGAAGAGCGAAATGGGATAAAGCAGAGTTAGGACGGGGTTATATTGGCCCTGATGCCGGAAATATAACCGTTAACACTGTTTTTTCCCATTATTTTTCACTGTTTTGCTATGGATTAACGCGATGTTTACCGGAATTGTTCAGGGGCAGGGCACCCTGCTGAATATTATCAAAAAAGCGGACTTTCAAACTCACGTGCTGGCCATGCCGGATGAGCTGTTGCCCGGCCTGGAGCTGGGTGCCTCTGTGGCTCACAATGGTTGCTGTCTTACCGTCACTGCCATTGAAGAGGACAAGGTCAGCTTTGACCTGATGCAGGAAACCCTGAGAGTGACCAACCTGGGGGGATTAAATGCAGGTGACAAGGTGAACCTGGAGCGGGCGGCCCGTTTTGGCGATGATATTGGCGGCCATGCCATGTCGGGCCACATTATCGCCATGAGCGAGCTGCTGGAGCGCACTGAAACCGAGACCAACACCACACTGCGCTTTGCCGTACCCGAGGGGCTTGGGAAATATCTGTTTACCAAGGGCTATATCGGCATTGATGGGATCAGCCTGACATTGGGCGACGTCACCGGCAGTCATTTTCTGGTGCACCTTATTCCAGAAACGCTGGCCCGCACTAACCTGGCCCGGGTGCAGCCCGGCTATCGTGCCAATATTGAGATTGATCCGCAGACTCAGGCGATAGTGGACACGGTTGAGCGGGTACTGAGCAGCCGTGAATAACAGGCGAATGATACCGGGCAAGCCCGGTATTTTTAATTTGACAAAGTTATGCCAACATACAAATGAGGCTATTTAAAAATACTGCTCATCATCAGCATCAACACTGACTTCAACCTCATCACTGATCTCGTTTCGCACCACGCGTAAATGCATGGGATTGCAACAGGCCTGGCAATCTTCGTAATAATCCTGATCACCGGCGCTGGCATCTACCTCAATGCGGGTGTGATGACCGCAATGAGGGCAGACAATATTCCGTTCAAAATAATCACGCATAGAAATCTCCCGATAATCAGGCTTCCGGCAGGCTCTGGCAGGAGCGACCACCATCAATGGCAATAATCTGGCCGGTCAGGTAGGCCGGCCCCTGAAGTAAAAACCGGACTGTGTCAGCAATTTCAGACGGCGTGCCCAGCCGCCCCATGGGCACTGAATCCAGTACTCGCTGCTTTTGTTCATTATCAAGTTCATGTTCAGGCCAGAGAATAGGACCCGGTGCAATACCGTTAACCCGCACCTGCGGAGCCAGCTCGGCAGCCAGTGCCCGGGTCAGGGTGACCAGCGCGTTTTTGGCCATGCTGTAGGGCAGGTGGTCTTTCAGACCGTTGGCTGCGTGTATATCAAGCAAATTCACTATGCTGCCGCGCTCCTGCCTGAGTGACGGCAGCAGCGCCTGGCTCAGCAATAGTGGCGCTGCCGCATTGGTGGCAGAGAGTTCCAGCCAGTGAGCCGGAGTAATGTTGCCAAAACGAGTGGGATAAAAGGCAGAGGCATTGTTAATCAGTGCACTGACATGGCCGAAGCATCCCATGGCGCTGTCGGCCATGGCATTAATGGCATTCAAATCGGTCAGATCCTGCTGCAGCAGCTTTACGCTGCCCGCGCGGAGCCGGTTCAGCTCTTCTGCCAATACCCGGGCCTCATGCTCACTGTGATGGTAATGCACTATCAGGTTCATTCCTTGCCGGTGCAGCATTCGGCTGATGTCAGCACCAATGCGTCTGGCGGCACCGGTGATCAAGGCCACTTGGGTCATGATATCTCCTGGCTGGCAATAATATTGCTCAAACTCAGTTTGGCTTGCTTGATATAGGCTTCACCAAACAGGTTTATGTGATTAAGCAGGTGATAGAGATTATAAATTTCCCGCCGCTGCCAGTAACCATCATCACGAGGCCAGACGGCATCATAGCCCTGGTAAAAAGCCTGAGGAAACTGGCCGAACAGCTCTGTCATGGCGATATCTGCTTCTCTGTCACCAAAATAACTGGCAGGGTCAAAAATCACCCCCTGACGCTGATAAAATCCGAGGTTGCCACGCCATAAATCGCCATGCAACAGGCAGGCCTCGGGCTGATGTCCTGCCAGCCGGTTTTTGATGGCACCGGTTATCTCTTCAATATCACCAAAACGAATGCCTTGCTCTTCCAGAAGCTGCAGCTGCCAGCCAACACGTTGTTCGGCAAAAAAGGTCGCCCACTTTTTATGCCAGGCATTGGGCTGCACTGTGGTGCCGATAAAGTTGTCTTCGTCCCAGCCATACATGGACTGAGTACTGCCCTGATGCAAATGAGCCAGCTGCCGCCCCAGCATATGCCAGTCCTGATCCTGTGCCTGCCCCAGACGCAGATACTCCAGCACGATAAAACTGCTGTTAACCGTAGTCCCGCAGCAAACGGGGCGGGGCACTCTGAGTGTCTGCGTATTAAGCAGATGCTCAAGGGCAGTCCATTCGGCACGGAACATATCCAGCGCTGCACGGTCATTTAGTTTAACAAAGAATATATGCTGGCCATCGCTGACGCGGTAAGCCTGATTGATTTCACCGCCACCCAAAGGCGAGCGTTCACTCACATGAAACTCGGCATTAATGGCATCGCTTATCTGACTGGCAATGGCTGGCCACATAGACTGTTCACTCCGGTAACGCAGGTTTTGCCACCAGTATAGGCTAAAAGCGGTTGCCTTCAGTGACTTAACCGAAAAGGAAAAAGCATGATAGAACGCATCAAGCAATGGCTGAATTCTACCCCCGAACACGATACCCCCGCCTTGCAGGAAGAAGTGGCGGTAGCCGCCCTGTTAAGTGAGGTCATGCTGGCAGACGGCGTGGCCAGTGAGGCCGAACACCAGCGTCTGGAACAGTTGCTGGCAAGACTGTTTGGTCATGCCCCCCATGAAGTGCACCAGTGGCTGCAACAGGGCAGGGCGCACCAGGAAGAAGCGGTATCCTTGTATGAGTTTACGCAACATCTGAAAACCCTCGCCATTGAACGGCGGGAAGCCATTTTGTCCGCCCTGTGGCAAATGGCCATGACAGATGGTGTGCTGGATCCGCAGGAAGAAGGCATAGTCCGACAAGTGGCTGAATTACTCTATATTCCGCACAGCCGCTTTATTCAGCTGAAATTACGGGTAGAAAACGGGTCCGAAGATTAACCATGGTCCGTGGCGATGAAGTGTGATTTCTGATAGTCTTTGCGCTTCCCGACCTGTGCCGCGGTATCACACTCAAGCGTGCTAGGCTGGCCGAGTAACGCCAGATGGTCGGGGCTCTGTCGTGAATTATCATTCTTTTCATTACATACATGTGCGCTTTGGTAGGGTGCACCACTGTTAAGGACCTTTCATGCCGACAATTACTCTTCCCGATGGCAGTCAACGCCATTTCGACAATCCCGTTTCCATTATGGATGTGGCTCAGGATATAGGCCCGGGCCTGGCCAAGGCCTGCATTGCCGGCCGTATTAACGGCGAGCTGGCAGATGCTTGTGACCTCATCAGCCAGGATGCCAGCCTGTCCATTATCACCGCCAGGGATCAGGAAGGACTGGAAATTATCCGTCACTCCTGTGCTCACCTGCTGGGTCACGCCATCAAGCAGCTGTGGCCGCAAACCCGCATGGCCATTGGCCCTGTTATTGAAAACGGCTTCTATTATGATGTGGATCTTGAACATACCCTCACCGAGGAAGATATTCAGAAAATCGAGACCCGCATGCTGGAACTGGCCAAGACCGAATATGCGGTGATCAAGAAAAAGGTCAGCTGGCAGGAAGCGCGGGATACCTTTGCCCGTCGGCATGAGTCGTACAAAATTGAAATTCTGGATCAGAACGTGAGCCAGGATGACAAGCCGGGTCTGTATCATCACGAAGAATATATCGACATGTGTCGCGGCCCGCACGTGCCCAACATGCGTTTCTGCCAGCACTTTAAATTGCAGAAGGTCTCCGGTGCCTACTGGCGTGGCGACTCCAAAAACAAAATGCTGCAGCGCATTTACGGCACAGCCTGGGCCGACAAGAAAGCGCTCAAGTCCTATCTGGTGCAGCTGGAAGAAGCCGCCAAGCGGGATCACCGCAAAATTGGCAAGCAACTCGATCTTTACCACATGCAGGAAGAAGCGCCGGGCATGGTGTTCTGGCACAACGACGGCTGGACCATCTTCCGTGAGCTGGAAACCTTTGTGCGGGACAAGCTGCGCGAATATAAATATGAAGAGGTAAAAGGCCCCTTCATGATGGACAGAGTGCTGTGGGAAAAGTCCGGCCACTGGGATAAATATGCTGATCACATGTTTACCACCCATTCCGAGAGCCGGGACTATGCCATCAAGCCCATGAACTGCCCGGGTCATGTGCAGATCTTCAATCAGGGCCTCAAGTCCTACCGTGATCTGCCGCTGCGCATGGCTGAGTTCGGCTGTTGCCATCGCAACGAGCCGAGCGGCGCCCTGCACGGTCTGATGCGGGTACGGGGCTTTACTCAGGATGATGCCCACATCTTCTGTACCGAAGATCAAATTCAGAGCGAAGTGTCCGCCTGTATCCAGATGGTGTACGACACCTACGAGACCTTCGGCTTCACCAACATCGCGGTCAAGCTGTCCACCCGTCCGGAGCAGCGCATCGGCAGCGACGAGATCTGGGACAAGGCCGAGCTGGCCCTGGAGCAGGCGCTCAAGAACTACGGCATCGAATACGAGCTGCAGCCGGGCGAGGGGGCCTTTTATGGTCCCAAGATTGAATTCACCCTGCACGACTGCCTGAATCGTGCCTGGCAATGTGGTACGGTACAGCTTGATTTCGCGCTGCCGGGCCGTCTGGGTGCCAGTTATGTCGGTGAAGACAACGAGCGCCATGTGCCGGTAATGATCCACCGCGCTATTCTGGGGTCTATCGAGCGCTTTATCGGTATTCTTATTGAAGAGTATGCCGGTCTGTTCCCGACCTGGCTGGCTCCTACCCAGGCGGTGGTGCTGAATATTACCGACAATCAGACCGAGTATGCCTTGGATCTGGCTAACAAGTTGAATAATGTTGGCATTAGAGCCAAGGCGGACTTGAGAAATGAGAAAATTGGCTTTAAAATCCGCGAGCATACTCTTAAGCGGGTACCTTTCATGCTGGTATGCGGCGACAAAGAAGTCGACGCCGGCAAGGTAGCGGTTCGTACCCGAAAAGGTCAGGATCTGGGAACCTTTGATGTTGAGGAACTGATTGCTCTCATCAAGGAAGAGGTTCAGACCCGCGGAAAGAAAACAGTGGAGGATAGGTTATAAAAGGCGCCAAAAAAGGGGGCAAGCCCGCTCCCCGTAATCGACTGAATGAAGAAATCCGACTGAAAGAAGTTCGTCTGGTCGGCCTGGAAGGTGAAGCATTGGGGGTCGTGTCCATCAATGAGGCACTGAGCGCTGCCAGCGAGGCGGGCGTCGATCTGGTAGAAATCAGTCCCAATGCCGAACCCCCTGTTTGCCGTATCATGGACTACGGCAAGTTCCTTTACGAAAAAAGTAAAGCGACCAAGGAACAGAAGAAAAAACAGAAACAAATCCAGGTGAAGGAAGTTAAATTCCGTCCCGGTACTGATGAAGGCGACTATCAGGTAAAGCTACGCAACCTGATTCGCTTTTTGGAAGAAGGCAACAAAGCCAAAGTCACACTGCGATTCCGCGGTCGTGAAATGGCGCACCAGGAGCTGGGTTTTGATCTGCTTAACCGCATCAAGACCGAACTCGATGAACTCGCCGTGGTTGAGTCCTTTCCCAAGCTGGAAGGCCGCCAGGCAGTGATGGTGCTTGCCCCTAAAAAGAAACAGTAAGGTCTGCAAGTAGCCGGGCATTTCGTCCGGCTCACCTTGTCTGTTGTTGTTATTAACAATGCGGAGTATTTCATGCCTAAGATGAAATCCAACAAGGGCGCTGCCAAGCGCTTCAAGAAAACCGGCTCTGGTGGCTTTAAGCGCAAGCAGTCCCACCTGCGTCACATCCTCACCAAGAAAAGCACCAAGCGTAAGCGTCAGCTGCGCGGTAAGTGTCTGGTAGCGGCGTCTGACGTTGCCCAGATCAAATCCATGCTGCCCACCGCTTAAGAGGAGAGTGAACAATGCCAAGAGTTAAACGTGGTGTCACTGCACGCGCTCGTCACAAGAAAATTCTGAAGCAGGCCAAAGGTTATTACGGTGCCCGTTCACGCGTTTATCGCGTAGCGGTACAGGCAGTAACCAAAGCCGGTCAGTACGCCTATCGTGACCGTCGTCAGAAAAAACGTCAGTTCCGTCAGCTGTGGATTGCCCGTATCAACGCGGCTTCCCGTCAGAACGGTCTGTCTTACAGCCGCTTCATCAATGGTCTGAAAAAGGCCTCTGTTGAAATCGATCGCAAGATCCTGGCTGACATCGCCGTACACGACAAAACCACCTTCACTGCTTTGGTTGCCAAAGCAAAAGAAGCCCTGGCTTAAGTCGTTAAACGACCGTTTTCAAAGGAGGCTCCGGCCTCCTTTTTTGTTGCCTTTTCCCCGGCTCCGCGCTGGAAGAAAACAGGCATTTCCTTTATTATCAAGACCTTTCTAATATCAAGCGTCCGTGTATACGGGCAAGTCAACGAGGAATACATGGATCAGCTGGAAGACGTGATCGTCAAGGCGCAGGCGGAGATCCAGGCTGCCGCTACTGCCGCCGAACTGGATGAAATCCGGGTTCGCTATATGGGCAAGAAGGGCACCTTTACCGAGCAGTCCAAGGCGCTCGGCAAGCTGTCTGCCGAAGAGCGCCCTGCAGCAGGGCAGGCTATCAACCAGGCCAAACAGGCGGTTAACGACGCCCTTAACAGCAAGCGCGACGCACTGCAGCTGGCCGAGCTGAATGCCAAACTGGCCAGTGAAACCCTGGATATTACTCTGCCGGGCCGTCGTCAGGTGAGTGGTGGCCTGCATCCGGTCAGCCGTACCATCAAGCGCATAGAATCCTTTTTCGGTGAACTGGGTTTTCAGGTGGCCGAAGGTCCGGAAATTGAAGACGATTTCCATAACTTCGATGCCCTCAACATTCCGGCCCATCATCCGGCCCGGGCGGATCACGATACCTTCTATTTTAATCCCAAGCTGATGCTGCGCACCCAGACTTCCGGCGTGCAAATCCGCACCATGGAACAACAGCAGCCACCCATTCGTATTATTTCGCCGGGACGAGTCTATCGTAACGATTACGATCAGACCCACACCCCCATGTTCCATCAGGTAGAAGGTCTGCTGGTGGATGAAAACGTCAGCTTTACCCAGCTTAAGGGCGTACTGCACGACTTTCTGCACAACTTCTTTGAAGAAGATCTGCAAATTCGTTTTCGCCCCTCCTATTTCCCGTTCACCGAGCCCAGTGCCGAAGTGGATGTGATGGGCAAGAACGGTAAGTGGCTGGAAGTACTGGGCTGCGGCATGGTGCATCCGAATGTATTGCGCTCCGTGGGTATCGACCCCGAGCGTTACAGCGGCTTTGCCTTTGGCATGGGCGTTGAGCGTTTGACCATGCTCCGTTACGGCGTCAATGATCTGCGCGCCTTCTTCGAAAATGATCTGCGTTTTCTCAAGCAATTCCGGTAAGCGGCAGGAGCAATAATGAAGTTTTCAAAATCATGGCTGGATGAATGGGTCAACACCGGTCTGAACGATGAGGCCCTTGCCGAACAAATTACCATGGCCGGCCTGGAAGTAGACGGCATTGAGCCCGTCGCCGGTGATTTTTCCCAGGTCGTTGTGGGCGAAGTGATCGAATGCGGCCAGCACCCGGACGCCGACAAGCTGCGCGTGACCAAAATTAATGTGGGCAGCGACGAGCTGCTCGACATCGTCTGTGGTGCGCCCAACTGCCGTCAGGGCCTGAAAGTGGCGGTGGCCGTGGTGGGTGCCGTGCTGCCCGGCGATTTTAAAATCAAAAAAGCCAAGCTGCGTGGTCAGCCCTCTCACGGCATGCTCTGTTCCTACAGTGAGCTGGGCATTGATATCGAGTCCGACGGCATTATCGAGCTGCCGGCTGATGCCCCCGTCGGTACCGATGTGCGCGACTATCTGGCCCTGAATGATGTCACCATTGAAGTGGATCTGACCCCCAACCGCGCCGACTGCCTGAGCATGGCGGGCCTGGCCCGGGAAGTGGGTGTTCTCAATAATCAGGACGTTAACTGGCCTGAAATTGCTGCCGTGCCTGCCAGCATTGACGACCAGCTGGATATTCAGCTGCACGCGCCCGAGGCCTGCCCGCGCTATCTGGGCAGGGTAGTGAGAAACATTAACGTCAAGGCGGCAACGCCGTTATGGATGCAGGAAAAACTGCGTCGCAGCGGCATTCGCAGCATCGATCCCGTGGTGGACATCACCAACTTTGTGCTGCTGGAATGGGGTCAGCCCATGCATGCCTTTGATCTGAATACCCTGAACGGCGGTATTCAAGTGCGCATGGCAGAGCAGGGTGAAAAACTGACCCTGCTTGACGGTAACGAAGTGACTCTGAACGCCGATACTCTGGTCATTGCCGATAACGAGCGTCCCGTGGCCATGGCCGGCATCTTTGGCGGCGACGCCACCGGTGTGACCGAAAATACCAAAGACGTATTGCTGGAATGTGCCTTTTTCAGCCCGCTGGCCATTACCGGCCGTGCCCGCAACTATGGCCTGCACACTGACTCTTCCCACCGTTTTGAGCGCGGTGTTGACTATCAGCTGCAGCATAAGGTGATGGAGCGGGCCACGGCGCTGCTGCTTGACATTTGTGGTGGTGAAGCCGGTCCTGTGATTGAAGCCGTTGCTGAAGACAAGCTGCCTCAGGCCGCCACTGTCACTCTCCGTCATGACCGCCTGAACAGGCTTATCGGCATTGATATTGCTGCTGAGCAGGTCACTGAAATGCTGACTCGTTTGGGGCTGCAGGTGACAGCAACTGCCGATGGCTGGAGCGTAGTGGTGCCCAGCTATCGCTTTGATATTGCCATTGAAGAAGATCTGGTTGAAGAAGTCGCCCGTATTTACGGCTACAACAATATTCCCGATGTGGCCCCCAGAGCTGACCTGTCCATGTCTTCTCACCATGAAGCCCATCTGCCACTGAACCGGCTGAAGGATGCATTGGTGGACCTGGGTTATCAGGAAGCCATTACTTACAGCTTTGTGGATCCGGAACAGCAAAAACTGATGTTCCCGAATGCCGGGCATATGATTCTGCCCAACCCCATTGCTGCAGACATGTCTGCCATGCGGGTATCGCTGTGGCCGGGCCTGGTACAGGCTGCGGTTTACAACCAGAACCGTCAGCAGTCTCGCCTGCGCCTGTTTGAACAGGGCCTGACGTTTGTGCCTGATGACACCGCAGAAAACGGCGTACGTCAGACACCGGTACTGGCCGGTCTGGTGCTGGGCTCTGTGGTGGACGAGCACTGGAGCATGAGCAGCCAGGCTGCCGACTTCTTTGATCTCAAGGGTGATGTGGAAAGCCTGCTGGCCCTGTCTGCCGATGAACTGTCCTTCAGCGTAGCGCGGACCGACTTATCTGCCCTGCATCCGGGGCAGTCTGCGCAGTTGCTGCGCGGCGGCCAGCCGGTGGGTCACTTTGGTGCTCTGCACCCGAGCCTGCTGAAAAAACTGGGTCTCAAGTCACAGGTTTATCTGTTTGAAATTGAGCTGTCGGCGCTGACGGAACGCAAAGTGCCTGATGCCGTGGCTGTGTCCCGGTTCCCGGCCAACCGCCGCGACCTTGCGCTGGTTGTCGATCAGAGCCTGGCTGCTGCCGATATCCTTGATTTGGTTAGGAAAGTTGGCGGTAATCAGCTGGTTGGATTAAACTTGTTTGACGTATACCAAGGGCAGGGCATTGCAGAGGGCAAGAAAAGCCTGGCACTCAGTCTGGTATTGCAGGATACCCAACGGACGTTGGAAGAAAAGGAAATCGCCGACACCGTGGCCCGCATTGTTTCGGCGGTTTCCGACGAGTTTAATGCTTCCTTGAGGGATTGAGCTTATGGCGTTAACCAAGGCCGATATAGCAGAGCACCTGTTCACTGAACTTGGCATCAGTAAGCGCGATGCCAAAGACATGGTAGAGGCGTTTTTTGAAGAAATCCGCGTCTCTCTTGAACAGGGGGAACAGGTAAAAATTTCCGGTTTCGGTAATTTTGAACTGCGTAACAAGGGGGAGCGCCCCGGGCGTAACCCCAAAACCGGTGAAGACATTCCCATTTCGGCCCGACGGGTAGTGACCTTTCGGCCAGGGCAAAAACTGAAAGCCCGGGTAGAAAATGCCATGACGCCCGACCAGGAATAACGCTGAAAAGCCAGGCTCTGCCTGGCTTTTTGTTGTTCCTAGACTAAGGCATTATTGGCCTGCAGCGCGTGCGCCTGTTAGCCTATGGACAAGATGGATTTAGCAGAGGCATGCCCAGCGTGCAGAAAGGAAACATCGTAATACTTACTGGTGCCGGTATCTCGGCAGAATCAGGCATTCGTACCTTCAGGGCCGCAGATGGCCTCTGGGACGAGCACCATATTGAAGATGTGGCCACGCCGGAAGGCTACAAGCGCAACCCGGAGCTGGTGCAAACATTTTATAATGAGCGCCGGGCATTGCTCCAGACGGTGGAACCCAATGCTGCCCACCTTGCGCTGGCCAGACTGGAAGCCCAGTGGCCTGAACAGGTAACCATTGTTACCCAGAATATCGATGATCTGCATGAACGTGCAGGCAGTCAGAACGTATTGCACATGCACGGCGAACTACTCAAGGCCCGCTGTCCTCACAGCAATCAGACGCTGAACTGGCCCGGCCCGTTAACGACGTCTGATCTGTGTCACTGCTGTCAGTTCCCCGAGCCGCTGCGCCCGCATGTGGTCTGGTTTGGCGAAATGCCGCTGTTGCTCGACCGTATTTATCAGGCACTGAGTGAGGCCAGCATATTCGTGGCTATCGGCACCTCTGGCAATGTGTATCCTGCGGCCGGCTTTGTGCATGAGGCTGCCATGCACAATGCGCATACACTGGAAATTAACCTGGAGCCGAGTGAAGTTACAAACCACTTTAATGAGCACAGATATGGCCCGGCTACACAAATGGTAACCGGCTGGGTAGAAGAGCTGCTGCAGGGGCGGGTGCTTAAAACCGCCGGCCGCAGCCGCTGACAAGAAGGCCCGCAATGCGGGCCTTCATCATTATTACTGTGTGCGAAGTTTTACCCAGTATTGTTCATACTCCAACTGAGCGGCATCGCTCAAATCATGCTGAAAGTGCCCGTTTTCCACCACAGTTGCAGATGGAAACAAGACAGGATTTTCCGCTATCTCTGCAGGTAACAGCGTTTTTGCTTCCCGGTTGGGCACAGCCAGGCCCAGCTCGGTGATGATTTGTGCTGCCACTTCGGGCCGCATCAGATAATCAAGAAACTGATGGGCAGCGTCGGCCGCCCTGGCATTGGCCGGAATGGCGGCATTATCTACCCAGAAAATGGCTCCTTCCTCGGGATAGATATATTCCAGACTCAGGCCATCCTGTTGCGCTTTGTAGGCCTGGTCACTCCACAGCAGTCCGATATTAGCCTCACCAGTCATATAAGGCAGGCGGGGATTATCGGAGTTATAGAGCAACACATTGGGCTGCAGTGCCTGCAGTTTTTCATGGGCGGCAACAATGTCATCCTGCTGCTCACTGTTGGCATTCATGCCCAGCGCCAGCAACGCCATCTGAAAGTTTTCCCGAATATCATCGGTAAGCATCAGCTGGCCGGCAAAGTCGCTGCGCCACAAATCATTCCAGCTGGTTACTCCGGCGTCAGGCAGCTCATCACGGTTAATGGCGATGGCGGTACTGCCAAAGGCATAAGGCATACTGTAGGTGTTGTCCGGATCAAAATCCCGGTTCAGCAGCGCCGGCTCAAGGGCGGAAAAATGCGGCAATCTGGTCTTGTCGAGCGGCAGCAGCATACCTTCACGGGCCATTTTGCTGAGCATGTAGCTGGATGGAAAAATCACATCGTAGCTTTCTTTGGCACCGCTGCTTTGAAGCAGTTTCAGCTTGGCGTACAGCGCTTCATTGGAGTCAAAACTGGCATAATCCACGGTAATACCGGTTGCCTTGGTAAAGTCGTTCAGTACCGTTTCGGGTAAGTATTCTGCCCAGGCGTATACCGACAGGCGCGATTCGGCCTGAGCCAGCAGGGGCAGGGCGGCTGACAAGGCCAGAGCCAGAGAGCGAACGTGCAGTTTCATCATCCGTGTTTTTTCCTTAATAACCATTGAGACAGTACCACCAGCGTCAGGGAAACCATCAGCATCAGCGTGGCCAGGGCGTTAACTTCAGGCGACACACCCACCTTTACCATGGAGTAAATGCGCAGAGGCAGAACGTCAAAACCGGGGCCGGTCACGAAAGAGCTGACAATGACGTCATCCAGCGACAGGGTAAAACTCAGTAGCCAGCCGGCGGCAACGGCCGGAAAAGCCAGCGGCAGCAGAATACGCCGGAAAATAATTCCTTCACTGGCTCCCAGATCACGGGCAGCTTCCAGTATGCGCACATCAAACCCCTTTAATCTGGCATAAACGGTTATCACCACAAAAGGCAGACAAAAGGTGATGTGAGCAAACAGCAACGACCAGAATCCCAGTGATATGCCCAGCACCACAAATAACGCCAGCAGTGAGATAGCCATTACAATATCCGGCGACATCATCACCACAAACAGCATGCCGCCTACAAAACGTTTACCGTAAAAACGATAACGGTACAGCGCCACTGCAGCCAGCGTGCCGATAAGGGTAGCCATGCTGGCCGCAAGCAGGGCGATCAGCAAGGAATGCCGGGCCGCCTCCATCAAAGCGCCGTTTTGGGCCAACCGTTCATACCAGCCCAGACTGAAACCATCCCAGCGAATGCCGAAACGATTACTGTTGAAGGAATTAACCACCAGCACCACGATGGGCACATACAGCCAGACAAATACCAGCAGCAACCAGCTGCCCTTAAGCCATTTCATTTATGCTCTCCCGCCGGTTAAGCAACTTGCCGGTGTGGTAATACACCAGCAGCAGCAGGGCCATCATCAGGGTCAGTGCCACACTGGTGGCCGCGCCAAAAGGCCAGTCACGAATCGTCAGAAACTGGGATTTGATAATGTTGCCTATCAGCAGATTTTTGGCCCCACCCAGTAAATCGGAGATATAAAACATGCCCATGGCCGGCAGAAATACCAGCAGGCAGCCGGCAATAATGCCCGGCATGGTAAGCGGCAGCACGATGCGCACAAAGCGGGGCAGGGCACCTGCACCCAGATCCCGTGCGGCTTCCAGCAGGCGGCCGTCCAGCTTTTCGATGGCGGCATAGAGTGGCAGAATCATAAAGGGCAGCAGAATATAGACCAGGCCGATAATCACCGCCGCTTCGGTAAACACAATGCGCAGTGGCTGATCAATCAGCCCCAGTGCCAGCAGGCTCTGGTTGAGCAATCCTTTGGTACCCAGCACGGCCTTGAGGGCATAGGTGCGGATCAGAGAATTGGTCCAGAACGGTACTATGATCAGAAACAGAAGCACGGGCCGGACACGCGCCGGCAGCCCCGCCACTATCCAGGCAAAGGGGTAAGCGATCAGCAGACACAGCAAAGTAGCCGTGCCTGCCATTACCAAGGAATGCCATAATACGCTGAAATACATGGGGTCAAACAGCCGGCTGTAATTACCGGAGGTCAATACCAGGCTTATCAGGCTGCTGTGATCCCGGGTCAGAAAGCTGGTGCCGATGATCATCAGGTTGGGCAGAAACACAAACAACATCAGCCAGCTGACGATAAGGCCTACCGCCAGGTTGCGAAAGCGGTTAGTGCTGTTCATAAGGCAACACTACCTCCCAGCTGTCTACCCAGCCAATCTCTACCTGCTGATCAATGGCATAATCAAAGTCGGGATCGTCTTCATCAAAAAATGCCGATACCAGCAGCTCTCTGCCTGAGGCCAGTTTTACCCGGGACTCCAGGGTGGCACCTTTATACTGACGATCAAGAATGTGACCGGTTACGCCGTCAGTACCGGACTGAGTGCCGGCTTCTTTCATGCGTAAATCTTCCGGACGCAGCAGCACACACACCTTGTCACCGGCGCTGAACGCCTGTTGCGTATGCACCACACAGTGGCGGCCTTCCACCCGCGCATGCCAGCTGCCCGGTTGCCCGGCCGGTGCCAGGAGTTCGCCGTCGAGTATGTTGATTTCACCAATAAAGCGCGCCACAAACAGATTGGCAGGAGCTTCATAAATATCTCGCGGGCTGCCGTCCTGTACAATGCGGCCATGCTGCATGACCAGAATACGGTCAGACATGGACAGGGCTTCTTCCTGATCGTGAGTAACAAATACAAAGGTAATGCCCAGGCGGCGCTGCAGCGCTTTCAGCTCAACCTGCATCTGGCGGCGCAGTTTGTAATCCAGCGCACTTAATGACTCATCCAGCAGCAGCAGCCTGGGACGGTTAACCACAGCACGGGCAATGGCCACCCGCTGCTGCTGACCGCCGGAAAGTTGATGAGGAAAACGGCTGGCGTGCTGGTCAAGTTGTACCATCTGCAAGGCTTCCTGTACCCGTTGCCGAATCTCGGCAGCAGGCACTTTCTGCATACGCAGACCAAAGGCCACATTGTCAAACAGGGTCATATGGGGAAACAGGGCATAGCTTTGAAACACGGTATTCACATGACGTTGCTCGGCGGGCACCTGAGTAATATCTTCTCCGCCCAGACGAATGATACCGGCATCAGGATGTTCAAGCCCGGCCAGCATGCGCAGTACCGTGGTCTTGCCGCAGCCGGAGGGGCCCAGCAGGGTAAGAAATTCGCCGTCATAAATAGACAGATCAAGATGTTCGATAATGGCTTTGTCACCAAAGGATTTGCTGATCCCGGCAAGGGTAACAAGGGGAGATTTATGTTCGGCCATTTGCCTGACTGCACCTCGATAGGAACGCACGCGTTCAGTATGCTGAAAGAATCGCGCATTCTAGGTCTCGCCTCATTTGAAGCAAAGCAAATAAAAATTGCCGCAACAAACGGTTTTGTTGTTTGTTAACAATTGGTTTCAACCTGACATTTCAACACCTTGTCATGGGTTACGAGAGCTGGCCGATGCGGCTATAATGGCCCCATCCCCTGACACAGATACTAATTTCATGAATACACCTGATTTTTCGCGCCTGCAGCAATCCCTGGAGCAGGGTTATTCTCTTGAGCCCAGAACGATTCTGCAGGAAGCCTGGCAACGCATTTATGGTGCCAAACTCACCATGATTCTGGCTGCCATCGGGGTTGCCGGCAGCTGGCTGGTGCTGAATCAACTGCTGCTGACAGTGGCAGGCGGTGAAGACAATCAATGGAGCGCCAGCCTGCTGGGTCTGATTATCTCCATGGTAATGGCTCCCATGAGCGGCGGACTGGACATGATTGGCATCTACCGTGCGGCAGAAAAACCCATTCGTCCCAGCCAGATTTTTGATTACTTTCGCTTTATATTGCCACTGGCCGTGGCCAGTCTGCTGATGGGGTTTATCACCAGTCTGTTTTTACCTCTGGGAGCGGCTCTGGGGCTGCCGGTGGCGGTGTCTTTATTACCCACCCTGATCCTCAGCATGGCACTGATGTTTGTCTTTCCGTTGATCCTGGAAAAGCAACTCAGTCCGGTGCAGGCTATTGTGGTGTCGTTACGCTTGTTTGCCAGACAGTGGCTGGCCCTGGTGGTTATTCATCTGCTGCTGGTTGTGCTGTTTATGGCAGCCATTTTTAGCTTTGGGATCGGCCTTATCTGGGTTGCTCCGCTTTATATGACCGTAAAAGGTATTATCTACCGGCAAGTGTGCGGTGTGGGTGGCGATCAGCAGCCCGGCCCCACTCAAGACGATCATTCACCTTCAGCAAATCATTTTGAGGCCTGATGAAATACTCTCTGATTGCAGGGGCGCTGTCTCTGCTGGCGTTATCGGCTCAGGCCGATACCCTCACCCTGGGCTACAGTGGCTTTTACAAACACCTGGATACAGTAGCTGATGCCGGAACCGAACAAGCCACACTGGGGTTTTATCTCAGCCGCCATGATGGCAAGGGGCTGTGCACCATCAACTCGGGCATTGTTGAAATGGAAGGTCAGCAAAAAGCCGTGGTAGAAGTACTGCCTCACGGCGAATTTGTGTTGCCTTATGACAAGCAGCTCGATACCGATAAGGCCGTTGTCAAGCTGGATGTTACCAGCCCGGTACAATGCGATATATCCATTCAGATCCAGTCAGTGCTGCCGGCCGGCATGACTGACGCGGCTCAGCTTCGTTATGTTCGCGACGAAATGACAACCTTGCTGAAAGAGATGGCTGGCTGGCCCGGGCGTTATTTTGTGCCCGACGTCAAAGGCATTCAGCTGCAGCCACTGGTAAAAGAGCAAAGCATAGAAGGCTTGTCCAGACTCACCCTGGATAATGCGGCTCTGGCAGGCAGGGGCCAGTGGCAGTTGCCGAATACCCTGGTGACTCCCTGGTTGTAAAAAAAGGCGCGTGAGCGCCTTTTTTTATTTCAGTTCAATAACCTGTAGTCGTTCACCCAGCTCGGGACCGTCATCTTCCTGCTCAAAGCGGGTAGCAAAGTCAGGCTTATCAAAACCGATATCACCGCCATCTATCACACCTGAGTCCCGGTTGATGCTTTTAAAGTCGAACTGCTGATGGTCCATCAGATGTGAGGGCACCAGGTTCTGTACCGAGCGGAACATGCTTTCAATACGGCCCGGAAAACGCTTGTCCCAGTCCTGCAGCATGCTCTTGATGGCCTGACGTTGCAGGTTTTCCTGAGAGCCGCACAGATTGCAGGGAATAATGGGGAACTCACGGGCTTCGGCAAAACGGATCAAATCTTTTTCCTTGGCATAAGCCAGGGGCCGGATCACCACATGTTTGCCGTCATCACTCACCAGCTTGGGCGGCATTGATTTCATGGTACCGCCATAAAACATGTTCAGCAGCAGAGTTTCAAGAATGTCATCTCTGTGGTGACCAAGGGCGATTTTAGTGGCACCCAGCTCGGTAGCGGTGCGATACAAAATACCCCGGCGCAGCCGCGAGCACAGCGAGCAGGTGGTTTTGCCTTCCGGAATTTTGTCTTTAACAATGGAGTAAGTGTCTTCTTCAACGATTTTGTACTCCACCCCCAGACCATCAAGATAGGCAGGCAGCACATGCTCGGGAAAACCAGGCTGCTTCTGATCCAGGTTAACCGCCACAATTTCAAAGGAAATGGGCGCATGAGCCTGCAGATTACGCAGAATATCCAGCATGGCATAACTGTCTTTGCCGCCGGAAAGGCACACCATGACTCTGTCACCGTCTTCAATCATATTGAAATCGGCAATGGCTTCACCCACATTACGGCGCAGGCGCTTTTGCAGCTTGTTGAAGTTATAGACTTGTTTGGCGGTTTGAACAGACATAATGACCCCGGCGAAAAAACCAGGGGCCATTATAGTGACTGCGGCCTCAAGGGCAAGAAAGGAAACGGCTCAGTCGGTGTCGGGGCGCAGCACCAGTACATCACAGCTGAGCTTGTCGATCACATGCTCTGCAGTATTACCCAGCAGCGCTGCCGACAGGCCAGTGCGGCCCACCGAGCCCAGGATCACCAGACTGGCATCTATGCTGTCGGCACAGTCGGGGATCACTTCTTCCGCCAGCCCTTCCAGCAGATGCAGGCTGTCTGACTCCAGATTAAAACGCACCGCATATTCATAAAGGGCACGCTCATGGTGTTTCTTCACTGCGGCGTTATAAGCGTGAGGATCAAAGTCGGGCAGCTCCAGCGCCATATTGACCGGCGTAATGGGATAGGCGTTGACCAGATGTAACGTCGCAGACAGCAAGCGTGCCACTTCCGCACTTTCGGCAATGATTTTTTCGTTCAGGGCTTCCTGAGCCTGATCGTCACTGCAGCAGTTTACCGCTGCCAGCACGGTGCCGCCCATGGGCCAGTCCCGCTCTTTTACCAGCAGCACGGGGCAGGGGCACTTGCGCAACAGATGCCAGTCGGTAGGCGTAAAGATAAACGACTGGATCATGGCATGTTTGTGTGTGCTCTTTACGACCAAGTCATGCTGATGATCCAGCACCTGCTGATTAATGGCTTCAAAAGGACGGCTGTGCCAGACCACTTTCAGCTCAAACTTGATTTGGCTGTCGGCATAAGGCTCAAGAAAAGTTTTCAGCCACTCTTCACGACCCTGTAATACGCCTTCGCGCATTTCATCACGCTCTTCACTGGAGAGCATGGAGGTCATTTCATAAGAAAAATCATAAATGGCCAGAAACAGCGTAATAGTGGCACTTTCCTGTAAAGAAGCCACAGACACAGCACGATGCAGCGCCGGCTGAGCGTCGGCTACCGGATCGACAACCACCAGAATATGACGATATTTGATCATAACACCTCCTTGTGGTGTCTGTTATTCTGCTTCAGAAACACCGGCCAGACGTGCCAGCTCGGTTTGATCCAGAATGCGAATATATTTACCGTCTACGGCAATTAAATCATTTTTCTGAAAGCGGCCAAGCAGGCGGCTGACAGTTTCTACTGTCAGGCCGAGATAATTACCAATATCACCCCGGGTCATGCTTAAGCGGAATTCTTTGGCGGAAAATCCCCGCTGGGCAAAACGGCTGGACAGACCATGTAAAAAGGCAGCCAGACGCTCTTCTGCGGTTTTTTTGGAAAGCAGCAGGATCATTTGCTGATCGCCGTTGATTTCATTGCTCATCAGCCGCATGATTTGCTGACGCAGGCGGGGCATTTTACCAGACAGCTCATCCAGCACTTCATAGGGGATCTCACACACCATGGCCGTTTCCAGTGCTTGCGCAAAGGAGGGGTGAGCTCCATTGTGAATCGCATCAAAGCCCACCAGATCACCGGCTAGATGAAACGCCGTGATCTGCTCATCACCTTGCTCGGTAATGGTGTAAGACTTAACGGTACCGGCCCGAATGGCATAAAGCGCTTTCAGTGGCTCACCGGCCTTGAACAGCTCCTGGCCTTTTTGAATGGGCTTTTTGCGTTCAATGATATTATCCAGCTCGTCGAGCTCGTCGGAATTAAGACCCAGCGGAATACATAGCTGACTGATGCTGCAGTCCTGGCAATGAATGGCACGCCCCGAGGCTTGTTTACCGGCTTTAATAATATTTCCCATGTGCTTTATCGCCTGTTAGGTATTCTGGCTCAATCATAGCACCAATAAAAAACGCTTAATAGTTTAGCCAAGCAGCATTACCGCTTCATACAAACTGAAGATTCCATATAAAATCAACAGGATGCCTGAAAATTGCCGAAAGCGCGGATGATTCAGCCAATGTCGCAATGAGCCTGCCAGCCCGCCCAGCGCCAGCAAAGCAGGCAACGTGCCCAGACCAAACAACGCCATGACCAGCGCACCTTGAGCGGCACTGCCGGAGACGGCGCTCCAGGTGAGCGCTGAATACACCAGACCACAGGGCAACCAACCCCAGATCATGCCAAAGGGCAGGGCCGCCAGCGGGCTGCGAAAGGGCACAAAACGACTGGCCAACGGCTTGATATGCCGCCACAAACCGCCACCCAGTCGCTCCAGCAACAATAAACCGCTCCACCAGCGGGCCAGATATACGCCCAGTAAAATCATCATAATGCCGGCAAGCAGCCGCAGCCATAACAGTCCCTGCTTGCCCATGCTGATATCGGCCAGCCCCGCAAACACACCGCCCACCAGAGCACCGGCCACGGCATAACTGACAATACGTCCGGTGTTATAACTGAGCAGATACAGCCACTGCCAGCGACGCTGGGTTTGAGGAATCGCCATGGAAAACGCCGCAGCCACGCCGCCGCACATGGCAATACAATGGCCGGCACCCAGCAGACCAATCAGGATGGCAGCGTAAGCATCAAGCTGACCGGTCATCATCACGCTTGCCCTGAGCCCGGCGGTGGGCTTCGCTGTCATCATCAAACAAAATATTATTACCGTGGCGATCCAGATCCTCGAACTGATTGCTTCTTACTGACCAGAGAAAGACAGCAATCACCACCACCAGCAGGATCAGGGCGATGGGCAAAATCAAATACCAGATAGTGTCACCGTTCATAAGCGGGATAACCTCAGGGAGTTGGTCATAACAATGAGTGAGCTGGCTGACATGCCAATCATGGCAAACCAGGGCGAGACATGACCCATGGCAGCCAGCGGCAGCACCACCAGGTTATAGCCCAGTGCCCAGGAAAAGTTCTGTTTAATAATACGCCGGGCAGCAGCGGCAATGCGTCTTGCCATTATCAGCCGCTGCAGATTATCGCCGAGCAAAATAGCATCGGCGCTGTTTTTGGCGATATCAGTGCCACCGGCCATGGCAAAAGAGGCATGAGCGCCCGCCAGTACAGGCGCATCGTTAATACCGTCGCCCACCATCAGACAAATCTCGCCAGCGGCGGCACGCTCTTGCAGATAGCGTAACTTGTCATCGGGGCTGGCATTTTTACGCAGTTCACAGACACCCAGCTCGCTGGCAAGCTTGTCTGCCTGGCCGGAGCCGTCTCCGGTTAGAATGGTGGTTTTCAGACCCTGCTGATGACAGGCTTCAACCAGCGCAGCTGCGTCTTCACGCAGCGGATCGGCCAGCTCAAAACGGGCCTGCACGCCATCGGCATTGGCCAGATACACACACAGGCTGGCATCTTGTGCCTTGGGTTGCAGCCAGGCAGCGCTGCCCAGCCGCCATTCTTGACCATTGATAACGCCGCTTACGCCCTGACCCACATGGTTTTGCCGCCCGGCTACCCGAATGCCGGTATTGGCATGGGGTGCAAACGCTCTGGCAATAGGATGCTCAGAGCCGGCTTCCAGCGCCGCCGCCAGCGCCAGCGCCTGCTCTTTGGTCAGGTTTTCAGTATGGTTCACGCCCGCCAGGGCCACTTTACCCTGAGTCAGGGTGCCGGTTTTATCAAATACCATACGGTTTGCTTTGGGCAGGGTATCCAGTACATGAGCCCGGCGCACCAGCACTCCTCCCTGTGTGAGTCGTGACGTGGCCACGGTCAGTGCCGTGGGTGTAGCCAGAGAGAGAGCACAGGGGCAAGTGGCCACCAGCACCGACAGCATCACCCAGAAAGCACGGTCGGCATCCAGCTGCAACCACACCAGCCAGGTGCCCAGCGTGGCCAGCAGCAATGCGGCTACAAAATAGCGGGACAGCTGATCAGCCAGCACGGCGACCCGGGGTTTTTCCAGCAGGGCGTCATCCTGAGCGCGCAGAATTTCTGACACCCGCGCATCGGCCAGACTGCGGCTGACCCGAATGCGCAGCGGTGATTCCACATTGGTGGTGCCGGCAAATACCGGCTCACCCGGGCTGCGTGATACCGGCAGATGTTCGCCGGTGAGCATGGCTTCATCCACACTGGTACGGCCTTCAATAATGTCGCCGTCGGCAGGGATCACCGAGCCCGGCGATACCCGTACTATCTGCCCGGGTTGCAGGGTGCGTGCAGCCACTTCCTGCTCATCGGCACCCACTTCAACCCGGGCCAGCATGGGAATATGGTGAGTGAGGTTAGCCGTGGTTTCCGATGCCTTGCGTTTGGCCCGCATTTCCAGAAAGCGGCCGGTGAGCAGCAAAAACGCAAACATGGACACACACTCGTAATACACTTCACCGCTGGCAGTAACAGTGGCATACATGGAGGCAAAAAAAGCAAACAACATGGCCAGAGACACCGGCAAGTCCATGTTAAGCGCGCCATGTCTGAGACCGCGCCAGGCATTGCGATAGAAGGGCAGGGCAGAGTAACTCATCACCGGAATCGACAGCCACAGGCTGACCCAGCGAAACAGCTGTACCAGGCCGGGATCAATATCCGGGAACAGATCTTCATAGAGGGCAAAGCCCACCATCATCACCTGCATGCTGGCAATGCCGGCCACCCCCAGGCGCAGCAGATAAGATTTCACTTCACGGTTATAATCCTGCTCCTGCTGGTGAGGCAGAAAAGGGCGCGCCTGATAGCCAATTTGAGCAAAAGCGGCGAGCAGAGTACTGAGCCGGGTTTGACGGTCGTCCCAGCGCAGCCGGGCCCGCTCTGTGGTGGTATTCACCTGAATGAGAATAACACCGGGCACCTGCGCAAGATGGCGTTCAATCAACCAGGCGCAGGCGGCACAGGTCAGCCCGCCAATAGATAATTGCACTTCACGCACATGATCCCGCTCCAGCACAAAATCCTGCTGAATTTCATCCAGATCGTAATGCTGTAACCGGCGCAGCTCATCGGGCACGACGTCAGCTTTGGGGGCGGTGCTGGTTCTGTGCTGATAATAACTGCCCAGGCCACAGTCGATAATGGTTTCAGCTACGGCCTGGCAACCAGGACAACAAAAGTGGCGGGATTCCCCTTCCAGGGTGGCAGTAAACGCTACCCCGGCGGGCACGGGCTCACCGCAATGAAAACAGCCGCTCATGGCTCAGCTCCCGGCGCGGATCTGAAGCCAGTCCGATGAGGGCAGATAAACGGTATTCTGCAGCCGCCAGCGCTTGTCAAACGCTTCCAGCTGCAAGTGCCACTTGCCTTTGAGCAGCTCATGATCCGGACGCAGACGATAAATACCATTGGCATCACTGCTCAGCAGTGCCTGCACGTCCTGGGCTTCCAGGGTCGGGTGACTGAGGCGCAGATAAATCGCTTCACCTGCTTCATGCTCACCCTGCATTCGAATGGCGATTTCACCGTTTTCAAGTTTCAGTTCGGCAATCAGACCAAGACGCTCGGCTTCTTTCAGCTCGCTTAAGTCCTGATTGATGGCACGGCCTTTTTTGTAATAGTCATCCACCACCATGGAGTCGGCATGGGAGTTCGCCAGATAAAAGGTATAAAGGCTGGCCACCACCACACAAGCGGGCAGAACAATCAAAAACCAGGGCCAGAATTGCTGATACCAGGGACGTTGCATAATGGAGAATTCCTACTACAAAAAGGGTCGGTTGCCAATATAACAAAAAAGCCCCGCGAACGGGGCTTTCTGTGTTATGCCCTGAGCGTTACTGCTCGTTACTCAGGCTGTAAACATAAGAGGCCAGCAGGTGAACCTTGTCTTCGCCCAGAATGTCATTCCAGGCAGGCATGACACCGGCGCGACCGTTACGGATGGAGTCTTCCACCGCGGCGCGGGAGCCGCCATAGAGCCAGATGTTATCGGTCAGGTTAGGTGCACCCAGCGCCTGGTTACCTTTGCCGTCAACACCATGACAACCGGCACAGATACCAAAGCGGGCCTGGCCTTTCTGGGCTTCCACCGGATCAACCTTACGGCCCGACAGGCTCAGCACATAGCTGGCAACTTCCTGCACACCTTCTTCACCCAGCATGGGGCCCCAGGCTGCCATGCCGGCAGATTTGCGGCCTGCCACTATGGTGTGTTTGATGGCTTCAGGTGAACCACCCCACAGCCAGTCACCGTCGGTCAGGTTGGGAAAGCCGCGGGCACCACGGGCGTCGGAGCCATGACACTGGGCACAGTTCTGCAGATACAGACGCTGACCCACTTTGGTGGCTTCCTTGTCCTGGGCGATATCAGCAATGGCGCGGTAGGTCTCGCCGTCGGCCTCGTATACCAGCTCACGGAACTTGGCACCGAAGACTTCATCAGCTTTGACCATTTCACGCTCATACTGCACCAGACGGCCTTCTTCACGGGCAGCCGCAGACGCTGCACGGGATTCTTCCAGAGAACGTACGTCCTGGTTGGAACTTTCCCAGCCCAGAATGCCCTTGAAGTTGCCCAGACCGGGGTAGAGCACCAGATAAATCAGAGAAAAGACAATCATGAACACGAACATGTAGCTCCACCACTTGGGCAGCGGGTTGTTCAGCTCAGAAATGCCGTCAAAGGTGTGCCCGGTGGGCGCGCCTTCTTCCATTCCCATTTTGTCTTTGGTGCACCAGATTAGCAGCGTCAGGCAACCGAAGATGGTACCCAGGCTGATCACGGTTACAAAAATGCTTAAAAAAGTATTCATTCTTTATTAGCTCCTGCGCGATCCTTCTCAGCACCCTGGCGATGTTGTTGCTCTTCCTTCTCATCAAAGATGGAGTTGGCGGCATCATCAAATTTGCCCTTTCTGCGTTTGCCAAAGGCCCACCAGACAATGCCTGCAAACAACACCAACAGAGCCAGGGTCTGAAAGCTTATCAGGGTTGGCTTCAGGGCTTCCAAGGTACTGAAATCCATATCGACTCCGGTTATTTAAGGGCGTGACCCAAGGATTGCAGATAAGCGATAACGGCTTCCATTTCGGTTTTGCCTTTCACCGCTTGCTCAGCGCCTTCAATGTCGGCATCGGTGTAAGGAACACCAAAGCTGTCCCGGAACACGCGCAGTTTGTTGGCGGTATTCTTGCCATCCAGCTCGTTGGTTTCCAGCCAGGGGAAACCGGGCATGTTGGACTCGGGCACCACATCACGCGGGTTGATCAGGTGCACACGATGCCACTCGTCGGAGTAGCGGCCACCCACCCGGGCCAGATCCGGACCGGTACGCTTGGAACCCCACAGGAAAGGGTGCTCCCACACGCTTTCACCGGCGACGGAGTAGTGACCGTAACGCTCGGTTTCGGCACGGAACGGACGGATCATCTGGCTGTGACATACATGACAACCTTCACGGATGTAAATGTCACGGCCTTCCATTTCCAGCGCGGTGTAGGGGCGCAGGCCCTCTACCGGCTCATTGGTCTGCTGCTGGAAAAACAGCGGTACGATTTCTACCAGACCACCGAAGCTGATTGCAGTTACAGTGAGCACGATCAGCCAAAACGTGTTCTTTTCGACCAGTTCATGACGGTTTTTCATTCACAAGTCTCCTTAAATCAGGCCGGTTGGGGGATTGCTTGCAGGGAGCCTTTCGGCGCCTTGATGGTGCGATAGGTGTTATACGCCATCAGCAGCATACCGGTGACAAAGAGGACACCGCCCAGGAAACGTACGAAGTAGAAGGGGTAAGAAGCCTGCAGACTTTCAACAAAGCTGTAGGTCAGGGTGCCGTCTTCGTTAACCGCACGCCACATCAGACCCTGCATGACACCACTGATCCACATGGCTACGATGTACAGCACGGTGCCGATGGTTGCCAGCCAGAAGTGCGTGTTGATCAGGGCCACACTGAACATGCGCTGCTGACCGAACAGGTTGGGGATCAGATGATAAACAGAGCCGATAGAAACCATGGCAACCCAGCCCAGGGCACCGGAGTGAACGTGACCTACCGTCCAGTCGGTGTAGTGGGAAAGGGCGTTAACGGTTTTAATCGCCATCATGGGGCCTTCAAAGGTGGACATGCCGTAGAACGACAAGGACACGATAAGGAAGCGCAGAATGGGATCGTAGCGCAGTTTGTGCCAGGCACCGGACAGCGTCATGATGCCGTTGATCATGCCGCCCCAGGACGGAACAAACAGGATCAGAGACATCACCATACCCAGAGACTGAGCCCAGTCGGGCAGGGCAGTATAGTGCAGGTGGTGCGGACCGGCCCAGATATACAGGGTGATCAGTGCCCAGAAGTGCACAATGGACAGACGGTAGGAATACACCGGGCGGCCGGCCTGCTTGGGCACGAAGTAGTACATCATGCCGAGGAAACCGGCGGTCAGCAGGAAGCCCACGGCGTTGTGGCCGTACCACCACTGGACCATGGCGTCGGCGGCACCGGAGTACATGGAGTAGGACTTCAGACCGGACACCGGAATGGCCATGCTGTTGACAATGTGCAGCACGGCCACGGTCAGGATAAAGCCACCGTAGAACCAGTTGGCAACATAAATGTGCGAGGTGGTACGACGGGCAACGGTGCCGAAGAACACGTGTGCATACGTACTCCAGACTACCGCAATGGCGATATCGATAGGCCACTCCAGCTCGGCGTATTCCTTGCTGGTGGTGTAACCCAGCGGCAGGGTAATCACCGCCGAAACCAGGATAGCCTGCCAGCCCCAGAACACGAAGGAGGCCAGTTTATCGCTATACAGGCGGGTCTGACAGGTGCGTTGTACCACATAGAAGGAGGTGGCCATCAGGGCGTTAACGCCAAACGCAAAAATCACTGCGTTGGTGTGTAACGGGCGAAGCCGACTGTAGGTCAGCCAGGGTGTCTCAAAGTTAAGAGCAGGCCAGATCAGCTGTGCTGCAATCAGCACACCCAACGACATGCCTATGATACCCCAGAATACGGTGGCGACCGTAAACTGACGAACTACGGCGTAGTTGTAGTTTGGTTGATTATTAGTTTGACTCATCGTTATAGTTCCGCTTCCACTGCTGTTATTCAGATTTAGTGCTCACGCTAGGGTGCTCACATCGGAAGGATAAAGTTACCGGTTTCTACCTTAGGCTTCAGCATGCGCTCTGCTTTATTAACTCTTTGTTAACAAAGAAAAGCGACCCCCTAAAACCCGGCCATGATGATAATGGAGTGGGTGCCAAAATAACAGTATAAACAGTAATATGATTACCTCTTTAACCGCTCCATAAGGCATAACAAAGGGCGTTGATCGAGATCAAGCCGGGTCACGAATTCACCTTGCAACAAGGATAAAAATGGTATGAGAGAGCGTCTTACCGGCCCCAAGCTGGTGCAAATTCTGATAGTGCTGCTGGTTTTACTGGCTGCTTTCTTTCTGCGCACCTGCGGTACGAATGAAACAGCAGGGGAGTCAGTACAAAAAACATTTGATTATTGTGATATTGGTCACATGACTTGTGTGCAGGAACAGCAAGAACTGATAGCTACTGCACAACTTTCTGCAGACAAATTGCAGGCAGAAAGCCCGTTTTTACTTAATGTAGTGCTGTCTGATCCTGATGCCACCATTACCCGCAGCGTACTGGAAGGCGACAGCATGTACATGGGCACGCTGCCGGCACTGATTGAACAAACCGATGCCGGTGTCTGGCAGGGAAGTGCGCTGGTGGGCAGCTGTACCGAAGCCAGCATGATCTGGGCCTGGGTGCTGAATGTTGAACACGAGGGCAACACGCTGACATACCGGTTTTTATTTGAAGTGACGCGCTAAAGCAGAGCGCTTATTGCCGATAACGCAGTTTATCGGCATTATGCCGCACACCTGATGTTAACCCTGCCTGGCTGTTATGGACACTCCACCGGTTTTTCCCTTATTCGATGCTCCCCGCTTTCTGGAAGAGGGGAATGCCGAGGTTAACCAGCATATTGCCTGGCTGACCCTGAACCGGGTACCCGATGCCGCCTTTATCTATGAACACGCCATGGAATGGCTGCTGGAAAGTCGCCACAGCGAAAACAACTACAAAACCTACCGCAGCGAGCTGACTACCTTTTTGCACTGGTGCCTTGAAGTAGAGCAAATATCGCCGACAGAAGTGACCCGGCGCACCATGAACCGCTATGTGGATTATTGTCAGTCGCCGCCCGGGCACCTGATTGCTTACCGTAATGTGGCCCAGTTTGTTACCGATAAGGCCCTGAACGAGCGCCGTCCCAATCCGCTGTGGCGGCCATTCCTGGGCAAAAAAACCGATGGTGCCGAGCAGCCGTACCGGCTCAGCGACAAGGCGCTGAAGACCAAGATGGCGGTGCTGTCTTCTTTTTATGGTTATCTCATCAATGAAGAAATCACCGAGCGTAATCCGGCCACCATCTGGATGCGGCACAGCCGCTTTGGTGCGCCGGCGGCGGTACCTGCAGCTTTGTTTGAGGAAGATGAAGTACGGGTATTCAGTGATTTACAGTGGTCATATGTAATGAACACGGCTCACACACTGGCTGAAAGCAATCCGGAACGCCATGAACGCACGTTATTTTTAGTATCGCTGATGTATGGCTGTTACCTGCGCATCTCGGAAGTCGCGGCCCGGCCCGGGTTTTCGCCGGTCATGAGCCAGTTTCGCCGCGACAGCAAAACCGGTATCTGGAGCTTTTATATCCCTGTCAGCAAGGGCGGTAAAAAACGCACCGTGGCCGTCTCCCGCGAGTTGCTGGACGCCCTGAAGCGCTATCGTGAATATCTGGGATTACCGGCACTGCCGGCACCCAACGATACCACGCCGTTGTTTGTGCGCCACCGTGCCGCCGGGCGAGGCCGGGATCAGGGCCTGCTGAATGCCAACCTGGGCATTCGTCAGTTGCGCGAGCTGCTCAACGAACTGCTGGCTGCTGCCGCCGATGCGGCCATGACAGACGGATTTGATCAGGACGCGGCCGAGATGCGCACGCTCACGGTGCACGGTATTCGCCACACCGGCATTACTCACGACATCAACTACAACGGCCGGCCGTTATCTCATGTGCAGGCTGACGCCGGTCACGACAGCATCGACACCACATCGCAATATCTGCACACCAGCAAAACCGAGCGCCACGAAAGTGCCGCCAACAAACGCCTGGATCGGCTAAGAGACTAGGGCAGTTTGAGTGTCTGCTTCAGACGCGGTATGGCGTCATCGATATCATATTTAACATAATATACATTATGCGAAGTGATGTATTCGACGTAATCTGGCCATATTGATACCGGCATCTGGCCCTTGTGGCTGATGCTGCTTCAAGCTCGAATAAGGCGTCAGACATTTACTCAAGGAGCTGTTATGTACGTACTGATGGATATCATGGTGTCACCCGGCGGTGTTGGCTTGTCGGTGTCGCCTTATGTGGCCCGCTGCCAGCAGATTTTTGAAGACGCCGGCCTCACTTATACCATGCATGGATTCGGCACCAATGTTGAAGGTGAATGGCAGCATGTAATGGCCGCCGTTCAGCGCTGTCATGAAGAACTGCATGCAGCCGGTGCCGTGCGCATTACCAGCCATATGAAGTTAAGCACCCGCAACGACCGGGATCAGACCATGGCCGACAAGGTAACCAGCGTGCAACAAAAGCTGAGCTGACAACAGCAGCTTGTGCTGTGCAGTCTCGGAAATTACCGAGGCTGCATTTTGGCCTGTAGATTTTTATGCTGAAAAATCTCCATATTTACAGTGTTTGTAATGACATCCGGCCATTTCAATTATTTCGCATTCAGTCGTAAAACATCAGGATTATCAAGGCGCAGGCTGTAACAAAAGCACGGCTGCAGTATACTGGCAGCCATAAACCAATAGAACGAGTGAACCAGTGCAACCACTGAGCCCGGCCGAGCTGGCCCCTGCATTTTCGTTACCCGAACTGACCACCCTGAAAGACGCGGATCCCCTTCCCTTTAGCGCGCTGCAGCAAAGGGCCGACTCGGCGTTTGCCACCCTGTCGGGGCTGAATGCCGTTAATCCCATTTTGCTGATGAACGGCTTTTCCGGCCTGGATGTGGAAGAGCTGGTACAGGATCTGGTGAAACGTCATGCCAATCATGCCGACTTGTTTGATCTCTGCTATGCAGAAAACCTGCATCATCCACAAAAGCCCATCTGGCTGCGGCTGAAAGCCGGCACCGGCATTGAATTTTGCGAACTGGTTGGCCAGCTGCTGGAGCTCAGCTCCCGCCATCTGGAAGCTGAGCATATTGTTGAGCGCATTCTGAAAAAACAGGGACAGGACGAAAAAGTTGCCGACTATCTCTCAGCTCTGGCACAGCATGTGGCTGCCGGCGGTGGCTTCAGCCATCCGGTGCTGATTAACCTGATGGTGCATCGCCACGACGAACGCATTCCCATTGTGCATGCCCGTCAGTTTACTCCCGAGCAGTTGTTTGGGGCTGTTCATTTTCAGACCGAGCAAGGCTCGGTATTCAGCCATCATCATCTGCTTGAGCCGGGTCTTATACATCAGGCCAACGGCGGCTATCTCATCGTGCCCATTGAAGAGCTGCTGATGCAGCCTTACCTGTGGTTCCGGCTGAAAAATGCCCTGGCCACACGGCAAATAGAATGGAGCCGGCCTCAGGAAATGGCTGCTTTTTACTTTCAGCCCGAGCCACCACCGCTGGATGTGCATCTGGTGCTGGTGGGCGATCGCCTGGCGGTGGCCGAGCTGCATATGCTGGACAGAGAGCTGGATACCCTCGCCTTTTTGCGCGCCGATATTATTCCGGAATGGGATGCCGAAGCGGATTTGCCTTCTTATCTGGGTTATCTGGCGCATTTGCGGCAAAAGCATCAGTTGCGTGATATGGATGTGGCAGCGGTAACCCGGTTGTGCCGTTATGGCAGCCGCATTACCGAGCATCAGCAGCGGCTGTCGCTGGTGGAATCGCACCTGGTGGCCATGATGCAGCTGGCAGACGTGATTGCTGCCCGGGAAAACAGCGAACTTATCAACGAGCGTCATTTGATGCTGGCTCAGCAGGAGCAGGATCAGCGCCTTAACTTTCTGGTGGAGCAGTCTGATCTGGGCGTGCGTGATGGTCAGTTCCTGCTGCAGACTCATGGCCGTGAGATTGGCCAGATCAATGGCCTGTCGGTGATTCAGATTGCCGGTCATCCTTATGATTTTGGCGAGCCGGTACGGCTCACCGCCACTGTGCATCTGGGCGACGGTGATGTGGCCGACATTGAGCGCAAGGCCGATCTGGCCGGCCATATTCACGCCAAGGCCATGATGATTATTCATGGCTACCTGGCCAATCTGTTTGGTGCCGAGCACCCTTCGCCGCTGTCGGCCAATCTGGTATTTGAACAGTCTTATCATGAAATTGACGGCGACAGTGCCGCCCTCGCCGGCCTGTGCGCCCTGCTCTCTGCTTTGGCCCGAGAGCCCATTTATCAGCACTTTGCCATTACCGGTGCGGTGGATCAGTTTGGTAATGTGCTGCCCGTGGGCGGCGTAAACGAAAAAATTGAAGGCTTTTACCGGCTATGCCGGCTGCAGGGACTGACCGGCGAGCAGGGCGTGTTAATTCCTGCCAGTAACCGGCTGCAGCTGAATTTGTCTGATGACGTCACTCAGGCCGTGACCGAGGGGCGTTTTCATATTTATCCGGTGGCCCGGGTAGAGGACGCCATTGCCCTGCTGATGGGCTGCGAGGCTGGCAAAGTCGATGATCCGCACACCTTGTTCGGGCGTATTCGCGAACGTCTTGATGAGTTAAACGGTCATACGGTAGAAAGCAGTTTCTGGCAAAGATTACTGCGCCGATAACAAATCGGACTTGTCGGGCGCACAGCTGTTCGCTAAAGTGACGCCAATTTTACACCCGGGCCATGAGTGCCCGATGAAAAAACGGAAGAGTGAAATGCCTTCACAAAAAGAACTGGGTAAACACAGCTTTACCAGAGAAGAACTGCTGGCCTGCAGCCAGGGTGAATTGTTCGGCCCCGGCAACAGTCAGCTGCCCGCCCCCAACATGCTGATGATGGATCGTATTCTGCACATCAGCGATGAAGGCGGTGAGCATGGCAAGGGCGAAATTATCGCCGAGCTGGATATCACCCCGGATCTGTGGTTCTTTGACTGCCACTTTCCCGGCGACCCCGTTATGCCGGGCTGCCTGGGTCTGGATGCCATGTGGCAGCTGGTGGGTTTTTTCCTGGGCTGGAAAGGCGGCCCCGGCAAGGGTCGTGCACTGGGCGTGGGTGAAGTGAAATTTACCGGTCAAATTCTGCCTACCGCTAAAAAGGTAACCTACAAAATTACCCTGAAGCGGGTGATCTGGCGCAAGCTGATCATGGGCATTGCCGATGGCGTGGTAGAAGTGGATGGTCGCCCCATCTATGAAGCCAAAGATCTGAAAGTGGGTCTGTTTACCGACACCTCTGCTTTCTGATCAGCCTTTGCAAACGATAAGGCCCCGCAGTTGCGGGGCCTTTTTTGTTGATGAAGAAAATGTATGTTTACTTGATGAAGAGGCCGGAACCTTTGTCTTCCATGGCATCTCGCCATCCCCCCAGCCAATGGCCTTTGGCATCAAAATCATTGTAGGGGCACTGCTCTTTGGAACGTCCACTGACTCCAGCTTGGTAACCGCGGGTACGCGCTCTTTCCAAACGGTCACGTTTTTGTCTCTTCATAGGTATTACCCTCGTTTAATCAACAAAAAGTGCGCGGCGTAATCATCCTGCCGCACTTAAAGTGATAGTTGAGTTTGCGGCTCTGCACAAGGGTTAATTTTTGAGCTTAGCGCACATTTGCCGATTAGCGACTGATATTTATGACGTTTTTATGAAAAAGGAAAAACCCGAAATGTGATTTTGATCACGGGTGAAAAATGCCGGCTCCAGGGCCGGCATAAGATCGTAAAGGTGTCCGGGTTAACCTTCGGCCATCGCTTCCAGCTCTTCCCAGCGCATAAAGGCGGTTTCCAGCTCGTTTTCCACTGCCGCCAGCTGCTGCAGTTTTTCCTGGGTCACAGCTTCGGGCTGAGTAAAAAAGTCCGGACCGTTAATCTCTGCCTGCAGGGCTTCAATCTGCTGCTCCAGCTGTTCAAGTTTTGCCGGCAGACCGTTCAGCTCCTGTTGCTGTTTATAAGACAGCTTTTTGCCGGAAGACGGCTTGGGCTTCTGGGCCTTGACCAGTGCGGCTTTGTCTTCCTTTACCGGTGCCGGCGCAGGCTGACGCACCCGCTGGGCCTGCATGTCTTGATAGCCACCCACATATTCATCAATACGGCCATTGCCTTCAAAGGTCCAGCAATGAGTGGCGGTGTTATCAATAAAGTCCCGGTCGTGGCTTACCAGTAACAGGGTGCCCTGATAATCCGCCAGCAACTCTTCCAGCAACTCCAGGGTTTCCACATCCAGATCGTTGGTGGGCTCATCGAGCACCAGCAGGTTGCTGGGTTTAAGAAACAAACGGGCCAGCAGCAGGCGGTTCTTCTCGCCGCCCGACAGTGCCTTTACCGGCGTGCGGGCGCGTTTGGGCTCAAACAGAAAATCCTGCAGATAGCCCAGCACATGGCGGCTTCGGCCCCCGACTTCCACTTCCTGTTTGCCGTCGGCCAGATTGTCCATCACGGAGCGTTCGGGGTCGAGTTGCTCCCGATACTGATCAAAGTAGGCCACATCCAGCTTGGTGCCGCATTTGAGGGTGCCCTGCTGCGGCTCTATTTTGCCCAGCAGCAGCTTGATCAGGGTACTCTTGCCGCAGCCGTTAGGGCCCACCAGGGCAATTTTGTCGCCCCGCTGTACCATGGCAGAAAAGTTGCGAATAAGGGGCTTGCCTTCATATTCAAAGCCCAGGTTCTCGGCTTCAAACACAATTTTGCCCGAGCGGCGTACATCGTCCAGAGTGACCGACACCTTGCCCACACTTTCCCGGCGCTGGCTGCGCTCATTACGCAGGGCTTTCAGCGCCCTCACCCGGCCTTCATTACGGGTACGGCGGGCCTTGATGCCCTGACGGATCCAGGCTTCTTCCTGAGCCAGCCGCTTGTCGAACAGGGCGTTTTGCTCGGCTTCCACTCGCAGGGCTTCTTCTTTGTTAACCAGATAATCATCATAATTGCCTGGCCAGCTGGACAGCTTGCCCCGGTCAAGGTCGAGAATACGAGTGGCCATCTTGCGAATAAAGGCACGATCGTGGCTGATAAACACAATGGCACCCCGAAAGTCCATCAGGAAGGTTTCCAGCCAGGCAATGGCATCAATGTCCAGATGGTTGGTGGGCTCGTCCAGCAGCAGAATATCAGGGTCATTGGCCAGCGCCCGGGCCAGCGCCACCTTGCGCAGCCAGCCGCCGGACAGATCCTTCAGCCGGGTATCACCGTTCAGGCCCAGCAAGGTCAGGCTCTGGTTAATACGGGTATCAAACTGCCAGCCATTGGCATGCTCCACCTGCTCCTGCAGGCGCATCAGCTCATTCATGGCTTTTTCCGAGCTGTCGTGACTGACTTTTTCCAGCTGATGATGATAGCGGGCCAGCAGTTCGCCCAGCTCTGCCAGACCGGCAGACACATAATCAAATACGGTCTGATCGTCATCGGTCTTGGGCGGATCCTGCTCCAGCCGGGCAATCACTACGTCCTGCTGCACCTGACGGCGGCCGTCGTCCAGCTGAATATCACCGGCAATCACCTTCATCAGGGTGGATTTGCCGGCCCCGTTGCGGCCCACTATACAGAGCCGCTCACCGGCCTGAATATTCAGTTCAATGCCATCCAGCAAGGGCGCATCACCGTAGGCCAGCAGCGCATTTTGTAACGTTAACAGACTCATGAATGTTCCTGATTGAATGCAAGGAGTTCGTCGGCGGTAAAGGGCCAGTCCAGCTCGGCCCCATCGGTGCTGCGCACTACCGGAATGCGAATGCGATAGGCCTCAAGCCACTGCTCATTGTCGATGATGTCTTTTATCTCGGCGTGCTTTGCAAGCCCGGTCTGCTCCAGCAAGGCCCGGGCCTGTTCACACAAATGGCAGCCGTCGGTAGAAAACAGCGTCAGTGTCATTGGTCACTCCAGCGAATTTCCCAGCAGTTATGAATGTTGGGGTTGCGGGCAAAATCCTTGGGCAGAGTAGCGCGGGTAATATCTTTGGCGGTCAGGCCCATGGCAGCCAGACCATCAGTGTCCATTTTAAAATTGCGCTTGTTGTTGGAGAAAATCAGCAGGCCGCCCTTGCGCAGGTGTTTGCTCAGCAGGTGCAGCAGCTCCAGATGATCCCGCTGCACATCAAAGCTGTCTTCCATTCGCTTGGAGTTGGAAAAAGTGGGCGGATCGCAGAAGATCAGATCATAAACACCATCGGTATTGGCCAGCCAGCTCAGGCAGTCAGCCTGCACATATTGGTGCCGGCGGCCGTTCATGCCGTTCAGCTGCATATTGCGCTCGGCCCAGCCCAGATAGGTTCTGGACATATCCACCGTCGTGGTGGAACGGGCACCGCCCAGCGCCGCATGCACGGTGGCGGTACCGGTATAGGCAAACACGTTGAGCACATCTTTACCGTTGGCAAGCTCACCCAGACGCTGCCGAATGGGCCTGTGATCCAGAAACAGGCCGGTATCCAGATAATCATGCAGGTTTACCAGCAGCTGAGCATTATGCTCCTGTACCTGCATCCACTGGTCGCGCTTATCAAGCTTTTCATACTGCTCTTTGCCCTTCTGCCTGGCTCGTACCTTGAGCACCACCTTGCTGCCGGGCACACCGGTCACTGTCATGGTGGCCTGCACCAGATCAAAGAAACGGGCCTGAGCCTTATGCTCGGGCACACTCTTGGGGGCCGCATATTCCTGGATCACCAGATGGTCCTGATAACGGTCAATGGCGGCATTGTATTCCGGCAAATCCGCATCATAAAGGCGATAGCAGTCTATGCCCTCGCCTTTTGCCCACTTGTCCAGCGCCTTGATGTTCTTGGCCAGCCGGTTGGCAAAGTCTTCCGCCAGCGGCCGGGCCGGTCTGGCATCAATGGCCACGGCATAGTTGCGCAGTTCACAGGCCAGGGCACCGTTAAACAGCTTGTAGGTTTTTTCCGGACGCAGCCGCAGGCAGCTGAGCAGCTCCGGCGAGCTGGAAATCAGACTGACCTGCCAGCCCTTGAACTGATCCCGCAAAATATCGCCCAGGCGCTGATGCAGGCCCAGCAGTGACGGAAACTCGCTCAGGCGTTCACCATAAGGCGGGTTGGAAATCAGCCAGCCGGGCTGCTCACTCGGGTTCTTCAGTTCACTCACGGCTCCCTGAGTGAAGTGGATCAGCCGCTCCACCCCAGCCGCCTCTGCGTTTTCCCGGGCAAAACCCAGCACTCGCTGATCCTGATCAAAGCCGTAAATAACGGCGTCTGTCTTGTTCAGGCCACGAGTCGCCCGCACCGTAGCTTCAGCGTGCAGGCTTTGCCACAGCTCCCGGTCGTGTCCGGACCAGGCCATAAAGCCAAAACGCGGACGCAGCAGACCCGGAGCCTGATCAGCCGCCATCAGCGCGGCTTCAATCAACAGAGTGCCGGAGCCGCACATGGGGTCGACCAGCGGACTTTTGGCGTCCCAGCCGCTGCGCAGCAAAATGGCGGCGGCCAGGTTTTCCTTCAGCGGTGCTTCACCGGCCTGCTGACGGTAACCGCGCTGATGCAGCGCCGGACCGGACAGGTCCAGGGTAATACTGACCCGCTCGCGTTTTAAGTGAGCCAGAATACGAATATCGGGAAACCGCTTGTCCACGCTGGGACGTTCGCCCCGGCGCTTGCTCAGGCGGTCGACAATGGCATCTTTTATTTTCAGGGCACCATATTGAGTGTTGGTAATGGCCCGGTTGCTGCCGGAAAAATCTACCGCAAAGGTCTGGCCTTCCTTTATATGGGTTTCCCAGTCGATGTTGCTGGCACCTAAATAGAGGTCCATGTCATCACGCATGGGAAATTCCGCCAGCTGCAACATAATGCGTGACGCCAGTCGTGACCATAAGCAGGCCCGGTACGCCACGTCCAGTTCACCTTTAAAGGCCACCCCGGCCACAGTTTCCTGTACCTGGCTGGCGCCCAGGGCTTGAAGTTCGTCAGAGAGTAAAGATTCCAGGCCCTTGGGGCAGGTAGCAAAAAACGGCAGCATAATCACGCATGGTCAGAAATAGGAAGACCCGCATTATACATGAGTGAGACAGTGATATCTGCGGATTAATGGAGGCCGGCCGGCACGAAGCGAATGAAAAGCCACCAAAGCGGGTGGCGAATGAACAGGTCGCTGCTTTGTTGAGCGAACAAAATAAAGTTTTAAACAAGGGCTTGCCTTTGGTGAGCCGGATCACTACTATGCACAGCCTGAGGACGCGGGATGGAGCAGTCTGGTAGCTCGTCGGGCTCATAACCCGAAGGTCGTCGGTTCAAATCCGGCTCCCGCAACCAGTTCTCAGAGTGTAAGTTGAAGTGTTTACCGGCCGCGGGATGGAGCAGCCTGGTAGCTCGTCGGGCTCATAACCCGAAGGTCGTCGGTTCAAATCCGGCTCCCGCAACCAACCGGTGCGCATCAACAAACACAGCATATTCAGTTATCGGCGCGGGATGGAGCAGTCTGGTAGCTCGTCGGGCTCATAACCCGAAGGTCGTCGGTTCAAATCCGGCTCCCGCAACCAACTGAATAAGCAAAATGTATCACACCGGCCGCGGGATGGAGCAGTCTGGTAGCTCGTCGGGCTCATAACCCGAAGGTCGTCGGTTCAAATCCGGCTCCCGCAACCAATCCGGTGATACAACTCCCCTCTTGTTGAAAAATCCCCTTAGTAAGTAATAAATAGCAGGCCGGCTTCAGCCGACCCGACGCATTTCTGCCTTGTTTTCTTCCAGACTGAACAGCCTGTCATTCATTACCTTGATGGCACCAAACACCGGCAAGGTTTTGGTCTCGTTCAATGCAACATCTGCCGACAGCGAAATACACAAAGATGTTGATGGTGACGTCTCCACTACCATCATGGTCAGGTGTCGCTCACCGCAATCCAGACCGATTAACTCACCCAGCTGGGGCTGATGGTAATCGGCTTGTGGCTCAAAAAACCAGCTCTGGGGCATCAGTGGCTTGTAGAAGCGGGCTACCGCCACGCCGTTCAGCGCCGCCTGCATCCGCCGCGACGGCGTTGCCACACAGCTGAGTTTGTCGAGAAAGGTATAATAGAGCCCGGTCTCTTCCACCGAAAAGCTCTGGCGCAGATCGTCAGCGCAAATCAGTCGTTTCTGCTGATAGGGAGTGGCAAACAGCATCTCCTCTCCCAGATCCAGCATCAGGTGCCGGTCTGCGCCGACAAACCAGCACCAATTATCGTTTGGTTGTAGCAGCATTCACACACCTTGTGAAAAATTATAAGTTCCCCCGATACTGTTAATATATAAGAAAATTTGGGACCGGGGGCAAATAATTATTCAGTTTATCAGAGATAACGCGCCAGATTTTGAACCAGCGCAGGCCCTTGATAAATAAATCCGGAATAAACCTGCACCAGACTGGCACCGGCATTCATTTTTTCCCGGGCGGCGGTCAGTGAGTCTATGCCCCCTACCCCGATAATGGGCAGCTTGCCGTCAAGGCGGCGTGACAGCTCGGCAATCACCTGCGTGCTTTTGCTTTGCACCGGCCGGCCGCTTAAACCACCGGCTTCCTGAGCATGGGGAAGCTCAAACACCAGTTCTCTGTCAAGAGTCGTGTTGGTGGCAATCACGCCGTCAATATTAAAGCGCACCAGGCTGTCAGCAATCTGCTCAATTTCACCCTCATCGAGATCCGGTGCAATTTTTACCACCAGCGGTACCTGCTTGTGGTATTTCTCAGCCAGCTCGGCCTGCTTTTGTTTTAATGAGCCCAGCAGATCGTCCAGGGCATCGCCATATTGCAGCGAGCGCAGATCCGGCGTGTTGGGGGAAGAAATATTCACGGTAATGTAGCTGGCATGCTCATAAGATTTTTCCATGCAGATCAGGTAATCATCTTTACCATGCTCTATGGGAGTATCTTTGTTCTTGCCGATATTAATACCGAGAATGCCGTTGTAACGGGCCTGTTTTACGTTTTCAATCAGATAATCGATGCCCTTGTTATTAAATCCCATGCGGTTAATGATGCCTTCGGCAGGCTGCACCCGGAACAGGCGGGGCTTGGGGTTACCGTCTTGTGCACGAGGCGTGACCGTGCCTACTTCCACAAAGCCAAAGCCCATGGCAGCAAAGGCATCAATGCACTCGCCGTTCTTGTCCAGACCGGCAGCCAGCCCCACCGGATTACTGAAGGTCAGGCCCATGACTTCAACAGGGTTATTAATATGAGGACGACGATACAGGGCTTCCAGCGGTGTACGCTGAGTTTTGGCCAGGGCTTTCATGGTCAGCTCATGAACCTGTTCGGGATCACATTTAAAGAGAAAAGGTTTTACCAGGGAATACACGTGTTTGTTCCTTATAAAAAAGCCCCGGACCAGGCCGGGGCTTTTGTTGCGGCCGCTTATCAGGCGGCGTTCACACAATTAAGATGCAGCAGGTTCAGCTCCCTTAATGCCACCGAGAACTGGGCGAACTCATGGCTGCCGGAAGTTTTAAAGTCTGCCAGCAGGTTTCGCCAACGGTTGAGCAGCTGCTCATGCTCATCAAGCCACTGGTCGAGCATGGTAGCGCATTCGCCGTTTTCTTTACAGGTTTTCAGTACCACAGAAGCCAGGCTGCGCTGCTGATAGTCCAGATCTTCCCGGAATGACGCCCGGGCCAGTGCCTGCCAGTGGTTACCCACCGTCTGCTGGTTGATCTGCTCCAGGAACCAGTGCAGCTCAAGCTCAGCACCCAGATGGAAATACACCTTGGCGGCCACCTGAATACCCTGCTGATGCTCGTTGCTGATCTGAGCCAGATCCAGCGCCGAGAACAGTGAGCTCATGTTCACAATGCGTGCCGCCAGCGACTCGGGCACGCCCTGTTTGGTCAGCGCTGCCACTTCCGCTTTATGCTCGGCCACTTCACTGTCAACCATCACGTCATAAAGGTGCTTGCCGAGAGTGTCATAGGCGGGTTTATATTGCTCGATGGTTTCTTCCAGCCCCAGATTGCGGTTGCGGTTACGCAGGAACCAGCGGGTAGCCCGGCGTACCATGCGCCGGCACTGGTAGAACATCTGCAGTTGTAGCTGTGCCGGCACCTTGTTGTCCAGAGACTCAATATCGCGCAGCAGCTGATTCAGGCCAAACACTTCCCGGGCAATCATAAAGCTGATGGCGATATCACCAATGCTGGCACCGGTTTCATCCAGCAGGCGGTTGGCAAAGTTACAGCCCATGTCGTTGACCATGATATTGGCCAGGCGGGTAGCAATAATTTCATGGCGCAGCGGATGCTGCATCAGTGCTTCACCAAAGCGGGCCACCAGTTTCTCCGGCATGCTGGCGGGCAGCAAACGGGCGATATAGTCGTTGTCGGTGATCTCGGGAATATTGAGCATGTCCTTCAGCACCATTTTGCCGTAAGCCACCAGCACCGCCAGCTCGGGCCGGGTCAGGCCCCGGTTGGCGGCCATGCGCTCGGCCAGCTCTTCATCACTGGGCAAATATTCCAGCCCACGGTCGAGCCGGTCCTGGCGCTCCAGCCAGTGCATAAAGCGCTGATGCTCTTTCAGTGCCTGCGCGCCTCTGTGCTGGGTAATGGAAATGGTCTGGGACTGACGATAGGCGTTGGTCAGCACTATGTCGGTGACCTTATCGGTCATATCGAACAGCAGCTCGTCTCTGTGCTTTTTGGTCAGCTCGCCTTCTGCCACCAGCTTGTTCAGCAGAATTTTGATATTCACTTCGTTATCGGAGCAGTCAACGCCGCCCACGTTGTCGGTAAAGTCGGTATTGATGCGTCCGCCCTTGCTGGCATATTCAATACGGCCCAGCTGAGTGCAGCCGAGGTTACCGCCCTCGCCCACAATACGGGCGCGCAAATCTTCCCCGTTTACCCGCACGGCGTCGTTGGCCCTGTCACCCACATCGGCGTCGGTTTCATTGCGAGACTTGATATAAGTGCCAATGCCGCCGTTCCAGATAAGATCCACCTGCGCCATCAGCAGATGGCGAATCACCTCATTGGGTGTCAGGCTGGCTTTTTGCGTGCCCAGCAGTTTTTTCATCTGCGGCGACAGTTTCACCGACTTGGCAGCCCGTGAAAAGATACCGCCGCCCTCGGAAATGAGCTCCTTGTTATAATCCTCCCAGCTGGTGCCCGGCGTGTTGAACAGGCGCTGGCGCTCGTCAAAGCTGGCCGCCGCATCGGGCTCGGGATCAATAAAAATATGCAGGTGGTTAAAGGCACCCACCAGCCGGGTGTGTCTGGAGCGCAGCATGCCGTTACCGAACACGTCGCCGCCCATGTCGCCAATGCCCACACAGGTGAAGTCGGTATCCTGACAGTTAATGCCCAGCTCACGGAAATGGCGCTTCACCGACTCCCAGCCGCCCCTGGCGGTAATGCCCATTTTCTTGTGGTCGTAACCCACAGAGCCGCCGGAAGCAAAAGCATCTCCCAGCCAGTGGCCATATTCGGCACTGATGCCGTTGGCAATGTCCGAGAAGGTGGCCGTGCCCTTGTCGGCGGCGACCACCAGGTAATAGTCGTCTTCATCATGGCGCACCACGTTTTCCGGATGAGTGACTTCACCGTTAACAATATTGTCAGTCACATCCAGCAGGCCGCGAATAAACAGCTTGTAGCAGTCTTTACCTTCCTGCAGAAAAGCGGCGCGATCCCCTTCCGGCAGTTGCTTGCAGACAAAACCGCCCTTGGCCCCCACGGGCACAATCACAGTGTTTTTCACCTGCTGGGCTTTTACCAGGCCCAGCACTTCGGTGCGGAAGTCTTCCCGGCGGTCCGACCAGCGCAGGCCGCCTCGGGCCACCTTGCCCCAGCGCAGGTGTACCCCTTCCACCCGCGGGGAATATACAAAGATTTCAAATTTCGGCAGCGGCAGCGGCATATCACTGATCGACTCCGGAGCCAGCTTGAAGGACACATATTCCTTGTCACTGCCATTTGCCGCAGGCTGATAGAAGTTGGTGCGCAGGGTCGCTTCAATCATTTCCATATAACGGCGAATAATGCGGTCGTCATCCAGGTTGGCCACCTTGTCCAGCTCTTCCACCAGCTCCTGGTGCAGAGCCTGCAGTTTTTTCTCGCTGCGTTTGAATGACGGGCTGAAACGCTGCTCAAACAAAGTGAACAGCAAGCAGGATAAATGCGGATAGCGATACAGGGTTTCTTCAATATAGGCCTGACTGAAGGTGACCCCGGTCTGGCGCATATAACGGGCATAGGCACGCAGCACGCTGACTTCCCGTCCGGTCAGACGGGTCGCCAGCACCAGGCGGTTAAAGCCGTCATTTTCCAGCCGGTTATTCCATACATCAGAGAAGGCATCCTGAAAGCGCTGCTGGCTGGCATCCAGATCCAGGGGGCCGCGCGGATGCAGCATGGAAAAATCCAGGATCCAGAAGGTTTCGTCACCGCAATCCACTTCATAGGGCGTTTCGCCAATCACTCTCAGCCCCAGATTTTCCAGCATGGGCAGCACATCGGACAGATGAATGGGCTCGGCCCTGTGATAGAGCTTTAGCCGCACCCGGTTGGAGTCTTTGGCCTGCTCCTGGGCACGATAGAACAACAGCCCCAGACGGTTATCATCACTCAGGGCTTCCAGTTGCTCAATATCAGCCACTGCCGTGCCCGGCATTACATCTTCGGTGTAAGCTCTGGGAAAGGCCTGCTGATATTTACTCTTGAGGCGATTGCCCTCAGCTTCGCCAAAGCTTGCCGACAGCGCCTGCTCCAGCTTGTCGTCCCAGCTGCGGGCAGCTTCTATCAGGTTGGACTGAATTTCGTTCACATTAATATCCATGGTGTTATTTTGCACGCGGATCAGATAGTGAGTGCGGGCCAGCACCCCTTCCGAGAAATAGGTAGTAAATTCCACTTCCTCTTCAGAGCCGAAGTAACGCTGAAAAATCCGCTGGGTTTTCTCCCGCAGGGCCGTGTTGTATCTGTCTTTGGTGACATACACCATGCAGGAAAAAAAGCGGCCGAACAGATCCCGGCGCACAAACAGCCGGGTCATGTCCCGCTCCTGCATGGCCAGCACCCCCATGCCAATGTCCAGCAGCTCGTCTTCACGGGCCTGAATAAGCTCGTCGCGAGGGTAGGTTTCCAGAATATTCAGCAGGGCTTTATAAGCATGGGATCCGGCTTCCAGGCCGGAGGCAGTGATGATGCGGGTCAGCTTTTCGCCAATCAACGGAATTTGCATGGCGCTGGTGTTATAAATGCTGGAGGCATACAGGCCAATAAAGCGATCCTCACCAATCACATTGCCCTTGTTATCAAACCGCTTCACGCCGATATAGTCGATATAAGCCGGTCTGTGTACGCGGGATTTATGATTGGTTTTGGTCAGCACCAGAATATTTTTGCTCAAGGCCTCTTTTTGCGCTGTGGGTGTCAGGCTGCTCAGGCGCAGGCCGTCACTGTGCTGTATATTACGCATCAGCCCCAGACTGGTATCGTGATCCGGCACCAGCTCATAATCTCCCTCAATGGCGGAAATATGATAGCGGCGATACCCCATGAGGGTGAAGTTGTGATTGGCCACCCAGCGCAGAAACGACAGGGTTTCTGTTACATCCTGCTGATCGTGCTGTTTCACCTGAGCCGGCAGGGCTTCAATCACCTCATTCAAGGTATTGACCATGGGCTGCCAGTCATCCACCGACAGCGCAACTTCTTCCACCACCGACAGCAGCTCGTCTCTTAACTGATCCCGTCTGGCTTTCTCGGGCTGGCGATCAATTTCAATCAAAAAGGCCGTTTCCGCCCTGTTTTGCTTACGCTTGTCTTTGCTGGAAAGGATTTCGGTCAGACGGCCCTGCTTGTCGCGCACCAGGTGCATGGGCTGATGCAGCATCAGGTGAGCAGTAATGCCCAGCCGGCTCAGCGCCATGCGGATGGAGTCCACCTGAAAAGGTGCATCCCGCAGTACCAGCTCAACAATAGTGTGAGGTGATTGCCAGCCATGGCGGGTCAAGGTGGGGTTATATACCTGAACATGGGGTTTATCATCCGGGCGGGTTTCAAAATCGTTCCAGAGATTAATGGCGGCACCATAAAGATCACTGTCATTGCGATGGTTCAAATCATCATGGGTCATGCCACTGTAGAGCTTGCAGACAAATTGCTGTACCAGGGGAGCTATGTTCTCGGGAAACTTTTCACTAACCAGCTGTTCAACGTTTTCAAGTAATACAGAAGTGCTTGCATTAAGTGTCATGGTATTGGATTCCTCATGAGCAGGCTGACCATGGAGAAAAGAATGACCAATGAGTGTGACAACTCACCGGAATGACAATCAGTGTATGCCTGCTGAAACAGGAAAGCGAGGCATTCGCTTAACAAGGATCTGAAAAATATCGCCACCGTCACTGATGCGCAGAATATATGCAAAGGCAAAGAGAAAATAAATGAATGAATATTCCGTGAGGTGGCATATTTAAATCATTTTTTACAATATACAAAATAAAACGACGACACCGTCAGGGCATCGCCGTTAATTGTTATGAATAAATACTTAAATACGTTGCAAACGCTGCAGCGCATTGCGCTCATTCAGCTCCACCTCAAAGCGCCCGTGCAGACCGCCATGGCCTACAAAAGCGCGAAAATGATGCAGGGGCAGCTGCAATCTGAGCCCCTGCTCTGTCATGACGGTGAGCGCCGACACCCGGCCGGTGTAGTATCGCTGTAACTCGGCGGCAGAAATCGCCAGCCGAAAGCGAAAACGCTGCATCAGTCCAGCGCCTTGCTGATCTTTTCATACAGATCCCGCGACAGCGAGGGCAATGCCATCAGCTGTTGCAGCCGCGCTTTAATCAGGCTCTGGCGGCCGTCATCGAGCCGGCGGAACTGAATAAAAGGCGTCAGCAAGCGGGAAGCTACCTGCGGGTTACTGTCGTTCAGTGTGGTCAGCACCTCGGTCAACAGATCGTAGCCGGCACCGTCAATACGATGAAACTGCGCCGGATTACCCTGACAAAAAGCACCAATCAGCGCCCTCACCCGGTTGGGGTTGGTCAGGCTGAAGGTAGGGTGTGTCATCAGCTCACGCACTCGTGCCAGCGTATCGGCACCGGGTGCCGTGGCCTGCAGCCGGAACCAGTTGTCCAGCACCAGTCCGTCGTTGCGCCACTTTTGCTCGAACTGTGTCAGCATAGAGTGACGGCAATCCAGCTCACCACGCACCGCTGCGCGCAGGGCTCCCAGAGTGTCAGTCATGTTATCAGCGGCGGCAAACTGATCTGCCACTCTGGTCTGATCACCGGTTAACGCCAGATAACCCAGCGCGGTATTTTTCAGCGCCCGGCGAGCCATGTCATCATGATCAATGCGATATTCCGGTGTCTGGTTCTCTTCATAAGCCTGCTGCCAGGCTGGTATCAGAGCCTCAGCCAGCTCTTTGGCCAGGTGCTGGCGCACTTCGCACAGCTGCTCGATATTCGCCTGTTCAAACAGCTCAAGCAGGCTGTTTACATCCGGCAAGGTCAGCATTTCTGCTTTTAGTGCTCTGTCTATGCCGCTGTCTTCCAGCGTACAGCGAAACACATCCAGCAGGCTGCGGGGCAATACCGGTGCCTGGCGGCGTTGCAGCAGTGCCATATTATGCCGCACCGTATTATTGATAAGCATCTGTACCGCATCCCAGCGTACAAACTCATCCAGACTGACCCGGGCCAGCAGGGTCAGCTGCTCATCGGTATAGAGATAATCCAGTTTTACCGGCGCCGAAAAACCCTGCAGCAGTGCCGGTACCGGACGGGATGGCACGCGCTCAAATACAAATTCCTGCTCGTTTTCCAGCACATCCAGCACGGCATCAGCAGGCTGGCCGTTCAGGTACAGCGATATCGGTTCACCCTGTTCGCTGTAGAGCGCCACGCTCAGGGGAATGTGCAGCGGCAGCTTTTCGGGCTGATCTTTGGTGGGCGGCGTGTGCTGCTGCACCGTCAGGGTATAGCGCTGAGTGTCTGCATCATAAGCATCACGCACCGTCAGCTCCGGCGTACCGGACTGACTGTACCAGCGTTTGAAACGTGTCAGATCCCGGCCACTGGCCTCGCTCATGGCCGCCACAAAGTCATCACAGGTGGCCGCCTGGCCGTCAAAACGCTGAAGATAAAGTGCCAGACCAGCCTGGAATGCCTGCTCACCCAGCAGAGTGTGCAGCATGCGGATCACTTCCGAGCCCTTTTCATACACCGTCAGGGTGTAGAAATTATTCATCTCGATCACCGCATCGGGGCGAATGGGATGGGCCATGGGGCCGGCATCTTCGGCAAACTGAGGGCCGCGCATAATGCGCACATTACTGATGCGGTTAACCGTGCGCGAGCCCAGATCAGAAGAGAACTCCTGATCCCGGAACACCGTCAGCCCTTCTTTCAGCGACAGCTGAAACCAGTCCCGGCAGGTAACCCGGTTGCCGGTCCAGTTATGAAAATATTCATGACCGATCACCCGTTCCACATCCAGATAATCATCATCGGTAGCGGTTTCGGCGTCTGCCAGCACGAACTTGGCGTTAAATACATTCAGGCCTTTGTTCTCCATGGCCCCCATATTGAAAAAGTCCACCGCTACTATCATGTAAATATCGAGATCATATTCCAGATTGCAGCGCTGCTCGTCCCAGCGCATGGACGCCTTGAGGCTGTCCATGGCATGTCCGGCGCGGTGAAGGTTGCCCTTGTCCACAAAAATTTCCAGCGACACTTCGCGGCCGCTGTGAGTGGTATAGCTGTCGCGCAGTACATCAAAGTCACCGGCCACCAGTGCAAACAGATAAGCAGGCTTGGGAAACGGATCCTGCCACTGCACCCAATGGCGGCCATCATCAAGCACACCCTGCCCCACCCGGTTACCGTTGGACAGCAGGAAGGGGCAGGTGGTGGCATCGGCGGTAATGCGGGTGCTGAAGCGGGCCAGCACATCGGGCCGGTCAAGATAATAGGTAATACGGCGAAAGCCCTGCGCTTCACACTGGGTACAGAAAGCATCACCCGACTTGTACAGCCCTTCAAGGGCCGTGTTGGCCGACGGATTAATGCGGTTTCTGATGGTCAGCACAAATTCCTGGGGCACCTGAGGCAGCACCAGGGCGTTCTCTTCCTGTTCGAACTGAGTGGTTTCAATGCCGTTCACCGACACCGACAGTAACTCAAGTTGCTCGCCATTCAGCACAAGCGGCTCATTATGCTCACCATTGCGGCGCACACGGCTGATGGCCACTACCTCGGTGGCGGTGTCGTGCAGCTGAATATCCAGATCCAGGGTGTCAATCCAGTAATGAGGCGGCTGATAATCGTCGCGATATTGCACCTGAGGTTGGGTTTGGCTCATAGTGAATCTCGTTGAAAATGATGAATGGAAGTGATCAATAAAAAAACGGGGCCGCAAGCTGGCCCCGTATTAACCTGTTTTGCTCAGCCCAGCATGTCGGCCAGATCGGCGGTAATGCGCGCCGCTTCTTCCAGATAGCTGTCTTTAGGCTCAAAATCCTTGGGTGCCTCGTCCAGACTGGCTACCGGCTCCAGATTAGCACGACGCAGCCGGTCATTCAGCCGTGCCAGAGATTTGGCATCCTGCTCTTTCAGCTCGGCTTTACGTTCTGCCAGGTTGAGCGAAATGGACGTTTCGTCTTTTTTCTTCTGATATTCGCGAATATCTTCAAATACATAAGAAAATTCCGGATCCTGCTCAATTCGCGCCTGATGACGCTGGCGCAATTTAGCAAGATAAGGACTCAAATCCTGTACCTGGCTGAAATCAACGCTTTCAATCTGATCCCAGGGAAGTGCGTTTTTCTCCAGGCTTTCTCCGGTTTCATCAGCTTTTATGGGAGTGGGAAACGGAATATCCGGCCTCACACCACGGTTTTGAGTGCTGCCACCATTAATACGGTAGAACTTGGCAATGGTAAACTGAACAAAGCCCATGGGATGTTCATACAGGTCGTAAATGCGCGACAGGCTGCGGTGCTGTTGTACCGTGCCTTTGCCGAAGGTATTTTCACCCAGAATAATGGCCCGGCCATAATCTTTCATGGCGGCAGCGAAAATCTCTGAGGCCGACGCCGAATAGCGATCCACCAGCACAGCCATGGGGCCGTCGTAGCTGATACGATCGTCTTCGTCACCATTCACCGAGATGCGACCCAAACCGTCGCGAATTTGTACCACAGGACCATTATCAATAAACAGGCCGGTCAGGGCCGAGGCTTCGGTCAGCGCGCCGCCGCCATTGGTGCGTAAATCAATGACCAGCCCTTCTATATTCTCCTGCTGCAGCTTCTCCACTTCCCGGGCCACATCAACACTCAGGTTGACGTAAAAGCTCGGAATTTCAATCACACCGATGCGATGCTCGTCTACCTCCAGTACCTTGCCACTGGCGGCCCTGTCTTCCAGGCGCACGGTATCACGGGTCAGTTCAATCACCCGGGGCGTATTGGCCACCGCCTGACCACGCTGGATTTGCAGCCAGACTTTGGTGCCTTTTGGCCCCTTAATAAGATCCACAACTTCATCCAGCCGCCAGCCAATCACATCAGTAATTTTATCCTGCGACTGCCCCACCCCGATAATGCGGTCATCAGGCTGCAGCTCGCTGGACTTGGCCGCCGGACCACCGGGCACCAGGGAGCGAATGACAGTGTAATCGTCTTCGGCTTGCAGCACGGCACCAATACCTTCCAGCGACAGATTCATCTCAGTCTCAAAGCGCTCGGCATTGCGCGGGCTCAGATAGCTGGTATGAGGTTCAATGGCCCTGGCAAACGCATTGGCAAAGCTCTGGAAGGCATCTTCACTTTCACTTTGAGACAAACGTTTGATGGCATTGTTGTAACGCTTGGTCAGGGTGGTCTTGATTTCATCCCAGTCTTTGTCGGCCAGTGCCAGACTCAGAGCATCAAACTTCACCCGCTTGCGCCACAACTCATCCAGCTCCTGACGGCTGGCAGGCCAGTCGGCTTCGGTGCGGTCAAACTGGTAACGCTCGTTATCCTCAAACGTCATGGGCGTGTCGAGCAACGACAGTGCATAGGACAGGCGCTGATAGCGCAGTTTCAGGCTTTCGTTGTACATTTCAAAGGCAGAGTCGAGCCGCCCGGCCCGCAGCAGGTCATCAAAGCTGTTGCGAAAGCGCTCAAAGCGCTGAATATCCTGCCGGGTAAAAATGTTGCGGCTGTAGTCCAGGCTTTCAATGTAACGATCAAAAATCGCCTGAGAAAACTGATCGTCCAGCCTGAACTGCTTGTAATGAGAGCGGGTGAACAGCGCGGTAATCCGCTTGGCCGCTGCTGCGTGCTGACTTTCCGGTGCCAGCGCAGGAATAGCATCAGCATCGATGGCCGGTGCCACTGCCTGAGCAAGGCCAGTGGCCAGCACAGCGGCGGCCACCAGGGAATAACGAATTCCGTGACTGATCAAACCCTACTCCTCAGAGAACTATATGTTCAAATTTAACGCGCACTGACATACCGGTTTTCAGTTCAACCTGAACATCGTCCCGGGTCACTTCCTTAATGGTAGCGGGAACCGGCGACTTGCCCAGCAAAACTTTGACACTCTGCTCTACCGCGAGTTTCGCAGGATCCACTTTTTTTGCACGCGGACGGGGCTTTTTACCGGCCGGCTTTTCCTTGCGCGGGCCAAACACCTTTTCCTTGCTGTCTTTGAGCGCCTGTCTGGCGTGATCAATATGCTCCTGGGTCAGCTCACCGCAGGGGTTGCCGTCGAGGTCAACACGGCTCATGCCGGCCTTGAGGCCGTGCAGATAACGCCAGCTGGAGGTGTACTGGCGCAACGCGGTGCGCAGCAAAGTCTTGGATACCTTGGGATCATCCGTCATGCGTGCCGCCAGATCCTGAAAGATACCAATCTTGAGCGGTTTGGCTTCGCCTTCCGCTACAAAACACTGGGGAAAGCACTCGGCCAGATAAGCAATGACTTCTTTACTGTTTTTCAGTTTTTCAGAGTTTTCCATGAATTACCTTGGGGTTTGAAACCAGTGGGCGCACCGCCCGTTGAAACCGGCATATTATAAGGGCCGCACCAACAAAAGCGACCCCGGCATATTACAGTATTGGCAGTACAGCCCGCACCAACGCAGACAAGCCCTGTTCATCGTGGGCATCAAAGCGATTTAAGTCAGGGCTGTCAATGTCCAGCACGCCCCAAACCTGCCCGTCAGCATCAGCCAGCGGCACCACAATTTCAGAATTGCTGGCGGCATCACAGGCAATATGACCGTCAAATGCATTGACATCGGCTACCCGCTGCACCTGATTGGTTGCGGCTGCTGTGCCACAGACCCCTTTACCAACGGGAATACGCACGCAGGCAGGCTTGCCCTGGAACGGGCCCAGCACCAGTTCATTGCCGTCATGCAGGTAAAAGCCGACCCAGTTAATGTTATCGAGGGACAGGTTCAGCAGTGCCGACAGGTTGGCCAGCTTGGCAATACGGTTGGGTTCGCCTTCGCACAAGGCCAGTGCCTGAGCGGTCAGGCTTTGATAAAATGTGTGTTTTTCGCTCATGGTGTCAGAGAGTTAACGGTTTTGGGTTAACTTACCTGCCCTTCAGGCAAATGAAAACCAAAGATGGTGATGAATGAATAAAAAAGATTCAAACAGCCGGGTTTTGCACTGGTCCGGGCTGATCAGCATGATGCGGCGACATAAAAAACAGCTGATCAGAGCCCACCTGCTGGCCATTGCCGGCACCCTGCTGGCGGTGCCTGTTCCCCTGCTGATGCCATTGCTGGTAGACGAAGTGCTGCTTGAGCAACCCGGCAGCCTGATTGCAGCCCTGAACCCTATATTGCCTGACAACTGGCAGACCGGAGTGGGGTATATTTTAGCGGTGCTGGTGGTGACACTGTTGCTGCGCGTTATGGCCCTGGTATTCAATATTTTGCAGGGGCGGCAGTTTGCCCGGGTAGCCAAACACATTACCTTTCAGATCCGCCAGCGTCTTACCCGCCAGCTGATGCGCACGCCCATGCGCACCTTTGAATCTGTGGGGGCCGGCAGTGTCAGCTCCCACTACATCACCGATGTGGAAACCCTTGACAAATTTCTGGGCGAAACACTGAGCCGGCTGCTGATAAGCCTGCTGAGTGTGATAGGCACTGCCGTGGTGCTGTTGCTGCTGAACTGGCAGCTGGGGCTGTTTATTCTGCTGCTTAACCCTGTGGTAGTGTTTTTTTCGAGCCGGCTCGGCTCAAAGGTAAAGTATCTCAAACGCAATGAGAACAAGGCTTTTGAGCTGTTTCAGCAGGCGCTGGTAGAAACCCTGGACGGCATTCAGGAAATTCGTGCGGCCAACCGGGAGCGCCACTATCTGCGCCGGGTCATCGACAGGGCCCGCGGCGTACGGGATACCGCCATTGAATATCACTGGAAAAGCGAAGCAGCCGGAAAGGCCAGTTTTCTGCTGTTTCTGTCCGGGGTGGAGTTATTTCGGGCCGTTGGCATGATCATGGTGTTGTTTACCGATCTTACTGTAGGTCAGATCTTTGCGGTGTTCAGCTACCTCTGGTTTATGATGGGGCCGGTACAGGAGTTGCTCAATATGCAGTATTCCTTCTATGCCGCCGATGCCGCTCGTAAACGCATTAACAGCATGCTGGCACTGGGCGGCGAGCCTGAGAGTCAGGGCCGCGTTAATCCTTTTACCGGCACCACTACCCTGCCCATTGATGTCAATCATCTGAGCTTTTCGTACGATGGTGAACGAAAAGTGCTGGATGACGTAAGCCTGAGCATTGCCGCCGGTGAAAAGGTCGCTCTGGTGGGTGCCAGTGGTGGCGGCAAGTCCACTTTTATTCAGCTGTTACTGGGGCTCTACCCGGCCGACAGCGGTGATATTCGCTTTGGTGGTGCCAGCAGTCAGGACATCGGGTTTGCCACCATTCGTGAGCATGTGGCCACCGTGCTGCAACAACCGGTGTTATTTAACGATACGGTGCGGGCCAACCTGAATCTGGGTGACGAACACCATGATGATGCCATCTGGCAGGCACTGAAGGTGGCACAGCTTGATGAGGTGGTAGCGGCCATGGACAAGGGCCTGGATACGGAAGTGGGCCGGCGGGGAGTACGGCTCTCGGGCGGACAACAACAGCGGCTGGCAGTGGCCCGCATGATCCTGAAAGACCCCGCCATTGTGATTCTGGATGAGGCTACCTCGGCGCTGGATACCGATACCGAGCAGCGGCTGCATCAGGCCATGTCCGGTTTTCTTAAAGGCCGCACCACCCTGATAGTGGCGCACCGGTTAAGTTCGGTACGCCAGGCAGACAGGGTAATCGTATTTGAAGACGGAAAAATCAGTCAGTCGGGCACTCATCATGAGTTGCTCGACCAGCCGGGGTTATATCGCACCCTGTACAGCTGATCAGGCAACGGCCTTTACTGCCTTGTTATCTTCATTGCCGGCATCAGTGCTCTGCTTGCCGGCAGCTTTTACCGGCTTTTTCTTGGGTCCCGCCAGCGCCTGCTGGTTTTCTGCCAGATACAGCGCCAGCGCTTCCCTGTCTTGCTCGTTAAGTGCGACCGGTGCCCCTTCCAGCACGGTTTCGATATGTTCAGCCTGATCGAGCAGCCGGTCATAGGCATCGGCTTCTTTTTTGTTGGTGAAGATCATCTTCTCAATCCCATTACGCACAACACGATATTGAACTTCTACAGCCATAGTGGACTCCTTATCTGTATAAACATACAGTAAACAAGCATCCCTGTTATTTCAAGGGTTAACTGGCAGCCCTGCTATTAAAGGCTAAAATTTGTAAAGGGAGCGCCTGTCTGGCGTTCTCTTAGCGCACGGCTCAGTCAATGAGCCATTCCCCTGAGCCAGGTACACGGATTTCGTACCTGGCTTTTTTTGCTTGCTGGTCTTTTACTCTGTTATGGCAATTTACTCGGACTTGTATTATTATTTCATCATCAATTGTATGTTGGCATAACTGATGTTTACTCTGGCCGCCGAATTACGTCACACCATGGATCAACTGGAGTCGGCCCTGGCCGCGCTTTGTCATGCCCTGCGCCAGCAGGCAGGCTCAGCGCCGGTGGCTGCCGTCTACGCCTTGCCAGATACGCCCACCGGCAAAGAGCACGACCCGGTAGAAACCATCACCATAGAGCAGCAGCTGTCGGGGCAGCCAGCGCTTGATGCTGCCCTTGCCGCCTTTGGCCGCTGGCATATCTCGCCCGGTTGCTCCGCCAAAGCCAGCTTTCGGCTGCCGGGCTTTGTGCTGCTCCCTGCAGCCAGCCACTCAGTCATCGCTCCTCTGGTAGAAGAGGTGAATAACCTTAAACAGACCTTTCGTGCTCTGGTACAGCAACTGGACGATAAAGACAAAAAGTTCACTCTGGTGCACGACACCTTTCCGGGTCTGATCACCCTGCAGGTATATCGTCAGCTCACGCTACTGCCTCGCTCCGCCTCCCGGCTAGGCTTTACTTGGGCCAACAAGCAAATTATTCAGAAGGTAGACAAGATAAAACTGGTGGAACAACTAATGCAAAGCCGGCTCTCCCTTCCTCCGCTGGTGGATGAGCACACCTGGCTGCAATGTATCGACCGTGAAATTTACGATGTAAAACGTCTGCCCGCTCACATTGAACTGCGCCTGCGCCGGCCGGTCAAAACCCATCCCATGGTCAATGTGCGCTGGCATGAACAGCTCACACCCCGTCAGCAGCAATTCAAGGCGCACCTGCCGCTGATATTGTGCCAGGATGAACTGCCGGCAGTCACGCCGTTGGGAAACTATCCTCCCGCGAACACCCGCAAGCGACGCAGTGCACGCATTGGCGGTGAGCCCTTGATTCCGCGGCTGCATATTTATCCGTATCAGCCCTGACATACTGCTGAGTGGCAGTGTTATCATGGCACAATGTTTCTTTTGTAACTGCTGGAGCCCGAAATGGCGCTGCCCCTTTCATTACTGTTGCTGCTGGCAAGCCTGGCCGGGCTGACGCCCCTTGCCATAGACATGTATCTCCCCAGCCTGCCCACCATTGCTGAAGATCTGGGTGTGCCCGTGTCACAGGCACAGCTGACCATCAGTGTTTATCTGGCCGGCTTTGCGCTGGGCCAGCTGTTTTACGGGCCGCTGGCCGATGCCACCGGGCGCAAGCCGGTGATGCTCGGCGGACTGGCGCTGTTTACCCTGGCAAGCCTGGGCTGTGCCTTTGCCAACAGCATTGAAACCCTGATGACCTTTCGGTTGCTGCAGGCACTGGGCGGGGCCGCCGGATCTGTGGTGCTCAACGCGCTGCTCAGAGACATGTTTGAGCGGGACATGTTCGCCAGAGTCATGTCCATGGTCATTCTGGTGATGACACTGGCACCGCTGGTGGCTCCCATTATTGGCGGCTATCTGTTGCTGGTGGGGCACTGGCACAGCATTTTTGTGCTGCTGGCAGTCATTGGTGCCCTGGTCTCGGTCGCGCTGGCGCTGCGCATTCCGGAAACCTTAAAGCCCGAGCACCGGCAATCGTTTCGTATCTGGCCGGTGCTGCAGAACTACAGCCGGGTGCTGCGCCACCGCGCCGCCCTGGGTTACATTGGCTGTGGCGGTCTCACTACCGCCGCCATGTTTGCGTTTATTTCCGGCTCGCCGCTGGTCTATATCGAGTTGTATGGTGTCCCTCCCGAGCGCTATGGTCTGCTGTTTGCCCTGAACATAGTGCTGATGATGGTGCTGACCTTTGCCAACAGCCGGCTGGTAAAACACCTGGGCAGTGATCGTCTGCTGAAAACCGGCCTGATACTGGCGGCGGTAGCGGCGATGGCGCTGCTGTTTTTTGGCATCACCGGCATCGGTGGTCTGTGGGGGCTGGTGCCCGCTATTATGCTGCTGATAGCGCAAATCAGTCTGGTGGGGGCCAATTCCATGGCCGGGCTGCTCAGTCATTTTCCCGAGTCGGCAGGCACTGCCTCGGCGCTGGCCGGCACAGTGCGCTTTGGTCTGGGTGCGCTGGCCACCTTTGCGGTCAATGCCAGCCATGCCCTTTCTGCCCTGCCCATGACCCTGGTGATGAGCCTGTGCGCCTGGCTGGCGCTGGCCAGCTATTGGTTACTGGTGCGGCCGGCGCTGACAGCACCAGCATAATTTATGCAACAGCAGCCCTTTTTTTACTACCGGTGCAAGTGATATAACTAAAAGGCATCGCTTTGCGATCACATTCGCTTTTATCAAGAAGGAATTGACAACACTATGTTTGAGAAGGTCACTGCTGCTCCGGCGGATCCTATTCTGGGTCTGACCGATGCGTTCCGCAAAGATGCCCGTACCGATAAAATCAATCTGGGCGTAGGTATCTACAAAGACGAAGCCGGTCAGACCCCGGTACTGCGCTGTGTCAAAAAGGCTGAAGCCCGCCTGGTGCAAGAGCAAACCACCAAAAACTATCTCAGCATAGAAGGCATTGAGGCCTATGGTCAGGTAGTACAGAAGCTGCTGTTTGGTGATGGTGCCGCCATTATTGCCGATAAACGTGCCCGCACCGCTCAGGCACCGGGCGGCACTGGTGCCCTGCGCATTGCCGGCGAGTTTATTGCCCGCCAGCTCGACACCAACACCATCTGGATCTCCAATCCTACCTGGGCCAACCACAGAGCTGTGTTTACCGCAGCCGGCCTTGAAGTAAAAGAATACGGCTACTATAACGCCGACACCAAGGATCTCGACTTTGACGCCATGCTCGCCAGCCTGGAAGATGCCAAAGCCGGTGATGTGGTGCTGTTCCACGGCTGCTGCCACAACCCTACCGGCATTGATCCCACTCAGGCGCAGTGGCAGCAACTGGCCAAACTGGCCGCCGACAAGGGCTGGCTGCCCATGTTCGACTTTGCCTACCAGGGCTTTGCTCAGGGTACGGAAGAAGACGCCTATGGCCTGCGTGAGTTTGCCAAACACAATGCCGAGTTGCTGATTGCCAGCTCCTTCTCCAAAAACTTCGGCCTCTACAATGAACGCGTGGGTGCTTTTACTCTGGTTGCTACCGATGAGAACACCGCCAACACCAGCTTCAGCCAGGTAAAATCCATTATTCGCGCCAACTACTCCAACCCACCGTCTCATGGTGCCAACGTGGTGGCCATGGTCGCCAACGATCCTGAGCTGTATGCCGACTGGCAGGCCGAGCTCAAGGAAATGCGCGACCGTATTCAGGAAATGCGCACCCTGTTTGTGGAGAAGCTGGCCGCCCGTGGTGTTAATCAGGACTTCAGCTTTATTGCCCGTCAAAATGGCATGTTCTCCTTCTCGGGTCTGTCCAAAGAGCAGGTAGCCCGCCTGAAAGACGAGTTTGGTATCTACATTGTCGGCTCCGGCCGTATCAGTGTGGCCGGTATTACCAAGGCCAATATCGACGCTCTGTGCGACGGCATTGCTGCCGTACTGTAAGCAGGTACGCCGCTGACAGCAAAAAGCCCCGCACAGCGGGGCTTTTTTATTGCGGTAAGAATTGTGCCTAAATCACAAAACGGCTGACCAGACTGTTCAGCTCACCGGCAAGGCGCGCCAGCTCCTGGCTGGAAGCACTGGTCTGGTTGGCACCGGCCGCACTCTGTACCGACAGATCCCTGATATTCACCAGATTGCCATCCACTTCCCGCGACACATGCGCCTGCTCTTCCGCCGCACTGGCAATGGCGATATTGCGATCATTAATACCGGCAATGCTGGTGGCAATCTGCGCCAGCGCTTCACCGGCCTCACGGGCAATATTAAGAGTGCCGCTGGTACGCTCATTGCTGCTCTTCATGGCAATAACCGCATTCTGAGATCCTTGCTGCACCGCCTGGATCATCTGTTCAATTTCCTTGGTCGACTCCTGAGTGCGATATGCCAGCGCCCTGACTTCATCGGCTACCACCGCAAAACCGCGCCCCGACTCACCGGCCCGGGCAGCTTCAATGGCAGCGTTCAGTGCCAGCAGGTTGGTCTGATCGGCAATGGCCCGGATCACATCCAGCACTGTGGTGATGTCATTTACCCGCACCGCCAGACTCTCTATATTACCCATAGTTTCGCCAATTTCACCGGCCAGGCCTTCAATTGAAGTGACCGTCTGGCCCACCCGGTCCCGGCCGAACTGAGCACGCTCATCCGCCAGCTCCGACTCACGGGATGTACTGGACGCATTGCGCGCCACCTCTTCTACTGCTGTGGTCATTTCAGTAACCGCGGTAGCGGCCTGCTCCAGCTCCTGGCTTTGCTGATGCAGGCCTCTGGTCGACGCTTCTGTCACCGAGCTGAGCTGCTCGGAGGTAGAAGCAAGCTGATGAGAGGAGTCGCTGATAAGCCGCACTGTTTCTTTCAGGCTGTTCTGCATTTGCTGCAATGACTGCAGCAGGCGGGCAGGCTCATCATTCCCTTCCACGTTTACCGGCCAGGTCAAATCACCACCGGCAATGACTTTGGCTACTTTTACTGCATCGCTGATCGGGTGCACTATACTGCGGGTCAGCAGCAGGGCCAGCACGCTCATACCCGCCAGCGCCAGCAGCAGCAAGCCAACTATCGCATTACGCGACAGAGCATAAACCTCATCGGTTTCGGTATTGGTCTGGTCAATGCGCTGATGCTGCACCTGATTCAGCTCACGCAGCAGATCGGCCAGCTGCTCGGCCAGGGGAGCCAGATCCAGCCGCGACGCCAGGTTGGCACCGGCCAGATCGCCTCGCTCGGCCTGACGCATAATGCGTTCGTTGGCCTGCCAGTAGCGCGCTTCCACGGTTTCAAAACGCTGCAGCAACTCACGCACTTCCGGCATTTGCGCCAAACCGTCATATTCACGTTTAAACTCAGCAAGCTTGCGTTTGGCCGCTTCCAGATTGGCCCGGGATTCGGCCCGTTTGTCCGGCTCGGCCGAATTTGCCAGCGCCAGGCTGTGCAGACGAATGCGAAGAAATTCCTTATCAATATTTTCTACGGCTGTCAGGCTGGGAACCCGATGCATCGACAGTATGGTTATTTGCTCATTAAGCCTGTCCAGCTGCAGAATACTGAGCATGCCCAGAATCAACATCAGTGCGCCAATCACACCAAACGACAGGGCAGCCCTCAGGCCAATATTTATATTACGCAACACGCTTGCATGCTCTCCTTTTCAATTTATTACAACATTGTCATCAAACCGTCATGACACATTCATCTTATCGGCAGAGGTACCAAAACATGACTAAAAATGTGATCTGTGTTGCTAAGTGAAGATTATATGTACAGGGGTGTGATTCGACTTTATTACTGATAGGCAACTATCGTAGTATCAAGGCACTGATTTTATTTGCATTAGGTCATCTTTGAGCACGCATCGCCCTCAGCAGCAGCCAGTTTCATGTTCCGACCGCCGGCCATTGATTTCCCGCCGCCGGTTGCGGGTATGCCATGAGTGCGATCTGGTGGTGGCCCTGCCGTCATTATCGCCGGGGCAAAAAGCTGACTGTCCCCGCTGCGGACATACCCTGGTACGTCGTCATGCCAATCCGGCAGAGCGTTCTCTGGCACTGGCGCTGGCAACTCTTATCACCCTGGCGCTGTCGGTGGCCTTTCCCTTTATCGGCTTTGAGTTCAGCGGCATCGGTAACCGCATTGAGCTGACCGAGAGTGCATCAACGCTTATTGGCCTGCATCAGCCGCTGGTGGCCCTGTGTGTGCTGCTCACAGTCATTATTCTGCCGCTGGTTTATCTGCTCAGCGTGTGCTGGCTGTGCATTGGCATGCTGTTGGGACATCCGCTGCCCCGCAGCCCGCAAATTGCGCGTACCCTGCGTCATGTTTCTCCCTGGATGATGGCGGATGTATTTGTGATTGGCACCCTGGTCAGCCTCATCAAGGTGGTCGGCATGGCTGAAATAGAACTGGGGCTGTCATTCTGGACCTTCTGTGGTTTCGCTGTTCTGCTGCTTAAAACCACTCAGTCAGTGGACAAGGACTGGCTCTGGTTTTCGTTGGATCGCACAGGCATGGCGCCGCCGGGCACCCGGGCCGGCCTCACCGCCAGTGAGCAAAACCTGTGCGGCTGTGACACCTGTGGCCTGGTCAATGATATTCCACAAACGCGTAAACCTCGCTGCCGTCGCTGCGACGAGCCCCTGCACCCCTGGCATGGCATTAACAATCAGGCCACCCTGGCACTGCTGGCCGCTGCTATTGTGATGTATCTGCCTGCCAACCTGTATCCCATTATGGTCACGACCTCTCTGGGCAGCAGCTCGCCTTCTACCATTATTGGCGGTGTGCTGTTGTTTATTCAGCACGGTGACTGGCCCATTGCCTTTATTATTTTCACTGCCAGTGTGCTGGTGCCGGTGAGTAAAATTCTGGCACTGCTGTGGCTGTGTTATGTGGTGAAGCAGGAAAAAGCGGGGCTTAACCGCATGAATCGCATTCGGCTCTATCGCATTACCGAGTTTGTGGGCCGCTGGTCCATGGTGGATGTATTCGTGGTGGCCATTCTGGTCGCCCTTATTCGCAACGGCAATCTGATGTCTATCGAGCCCGGCCCTGCCGCCCTTGCCTTTGCCGCCGTGGTAATCCTGACCATGCTGGCCGCCATGCTGTTTGATCAGCGCAGTATCTGGGTCGGTGCCAACCCGAAAAATAATGATAACTCCAAGGAATCCAATCATGCCTGAGTCTTCCCACGCTGAGCGTAAAACCCAGCGCTCGCTGTCGCCCATCTGGATAGTCCCGCTGGTGGCCGTGCTCATCGGTGCCTGGATGATCTATGACAACCTCAGCAAACTGGGGCCGTCCATTACGCTGGTTATGGATAACGCAGAAGGCATTGAAGCCGGCAAGACTCTGATAAAAACCCGCAATGTAGAAGTGGGCCGGGTCGAGAAGGTCAATCTGTCAGACGATCTGCAACACGCGGTGATCACCGCCCGCATGAGTCCCCAGGCTGAGGATATGCTTAATACCGAAACCCGGTTCTGGGTGGTCAAGCCGCGCATTGGCCGGGAAGGCATCAGCGGGCTGAATACCGTGCTTTCCGGTGCCTACATACAACTGCTGCCGGGCAACAGCAAAGAGTCTCTGCGCCGCTTTCAGGTGCTGGATCAGCCTCCGGTAGCCCCGCCCGACGCCGCCGGCATTCGCATTAACCTTGTCAGTCAGGTGGGCAATGCCATCAGCACGGGAGATCCGGTGACTTATCAGGGATATACAGTGGGCCGGGTTGAGCACAGCGAGTTTGATGCCGAAAAGCGGGAAATGCAGCTTCGCCTGTACATTCAGGCCCCCTATGACTCGCTGGTCACTACCACTACCCGTTTCTGGACCAGTGGTGGCATTGATATGCGGCTCGACTCTCAGGGCTTTCGCGTAAAAGTCGGCTCACTGGAATCACTGGTGGGTGGCGGTATTACCTTTGGCGTACCGGAAAATACCCCTATGGGAAAAAAGGCCAGAGCCAACGCCAGCTATACGCTGTTTGCCGATGAAGAAAGCGCCAATGAAGGCAGTTATGATCAATATCTGGAATATGTGCTGCTGGTAGACGATACGGTCAGAGGGCTGGAGCCCGGTGCACCGGTAGAGTATCGCGGTGTACGCATTGGCTCTGTGGTCAGCGTGCCCTGGCAGTTTACCGCGCCACAACCCGACTCTCTCAGCCGGTTTGCCATTCCGGTATTAATCCGTATTGAGCCCCAGCGTTTCGACAACGAACTGCAGACCATTGATGAGGACCAATGGTATGCCCGCTTTGAACGTATGTTCAGCCACGGTATGCGGGCCTCATTAAAAGCCGGCAACCTGCTGACCGGCGCTCTGTTTGTGGATCTTAATTTTCATAAGGAAGTGCCGGCATTTGAGAAAATGACCTTTGTGCAGCGCCGCGTGTTTCCCACCACCTCGGGCAGCTTTGCCCAGATTGAGCAAAAAGTGTCTAACCTGCTCGACAAATTCAACAACCTGAACATAGAGCCGGTAGTCGACAACCTGAACAAAACCCTGGCAAGCACTGAGCAGACCATGGAGAAAATAAACCGCATTGCCGCCTCGGTTGACCGGCTGCTGGCAGATCCGGCGACCACTGCGCTGCCCGCCAATGTTAACCAGACCCTGCGCCAGCTCAGTCATACACTTGAGGGCTTTGCTCCCGACTCACAAGGCTATAACGAGCTGACCCGGACTCTGTCACGGCTGGAAAAACTGATGGCAGATATGCAGCCGGTGCTGCGCACACTGAACGATCAGCCCAATGCCCTGATCTTTGACCGTAAACCCACTCAGGATCCTCAACCAAAGGCGGCCAGATAATGCTGAAAAAACACATGAAACATCTAGCCCCGGCACTGCTGGCACTCACCCTGGCTGGCTGTGCAGGCTCCGATAACAGCGCCGACCAGGCCGACTACCTGCTGCCGGAAAGCCCGGCCGCCGAGCAGTATTCAGCCAGACTGTCGGTGATGGTTGCCCCGCTTGATACTGCTGCCTTTCTCGACAGTGACGGCGTTGTTATGCAGATCAGCAGCATTGAAGTTCACCAGGCACGCAATCATTTGTGGGCAGAGCCCCTGCCCGCTCAATTGCGCCAGTTGCTGATCCACCGGCTTCAGTCTGCGCTGCCCGAGTCTCAGATTATTCAGCGCGGTCAGCCGCAGCATGCCTTGCCTGTGCGTGAAGTAAGGCTGAGGCTGGATCGCTTTCAAGGGCACTATGACGGTGTAGCCCTGATCCGTGGCCACTGGCAGATCCTTGATCAAGAAAAAAACCTGCTGAAACAGCGCGCCTTCAGCATTGAGTCTCCGCTCCGGGCAGACGGCTATCCCGAGCTGGTACGGGCACTGGCGGCGGGCTGGGAGCAGCTGGCAGACGAGCTGGCGTCCACGCTGAATGAAATTCCGGGCTGATACAGCCGCTGAGAAGCAACCCCGGAAATTCCGGTCATTTTTGTAATCGCAAGCACAATGGCCGTTATGTGGCCACCGGCAAAGAGGATACGGAATGTTTCTGAAAATATTACTGTTACTGCTGCTGTTGCCACTTGCTGTTAACGCGGACGATGCCAGTGCCTGGCAGGCCCTGAAGGATGGCAACGCCATGTTACTGATGCGTCACACCCATGCCCCCGGGAACGGCGTGGCCACCGCCGTCATTCTGAACGACTGCAGCACTCAGCGTAATCTTGATGAGCAAGGCAAACGGGAAGCCGGAGACTGGGGAGAGCGGCTGCGCCGGCACGGCATTACCGAGGCAAGGGTATACAGCAGCCAGTTTTGCCGTGCACTTGAAACCGCCAGATTACTGAACGTGGGAGAGGTTGAGCCCGCTCCTGCGCTGAACTCATTTTTCCTGACCCGCGAACGTCGTTCGGCGCAAACCGAGCAACTCAAACAGTTTATTACCGGGCTGGAGCCCGGCTTGCCCATTGTGATGATCAGCCATCAGGTAAATATTTCGGCACTGACCAGTCGCTTTCCTGCTGCCGGTGAAGCACTGATCCTGGCCTTCCCCCTTGATGATCGCCCCAACGTACTGGCCAGCATTCGCCCCTGAACCGCGTGCAGCAACTTATTAACCCACTGCTGTGTGATAGGGTGATATTTACTTATCACTTATGCATGTTGGCATAACACACTATTGATGGGATACAAAAATCAGCTTGTCGGTATCAAAGCCTGCCTTGCTGGCTTTTTCCAACAAGGCTTGTTGCACACCAGCATCAAGCTCGGGCGTGCGCGCCAGCAACCATAAATAATCCCGGCTCGGGCCCGACACCAGCGCATGCTGATAGTCGTCATCCAGCGCAAACACCACATAAGCACCATAAAATGGCCCAAAGAAAGACACCTTAAGGTGTGCGGTATCAGGGCTGCCCACAAAATAGGCCTTGCCCTCGGCTTCTTTCCATTCGTTATTGCCGGCATCAAAGCCGCGGTTAATAACCTTTACTCCCCCATCATCACGCAGGCTGTAATGGGCCGTTACCTGTTCAAGCCCCCGCTCAAAACCATGATCCAGCCGGGCAACTTCATCAATTTTGCGCGGGAAACCCCGTCCTTTCAGGGCGGGGAGGGATAGCGCGGCGGCGTCAGCCGCCCCTGTTCCCGACTCTCCTTTTAAACTGGCTATTTATACAGTGGTTTGCTAAACTAAGCGCATGACGAAACGCGCTTATAAATATCGGTTTTACCCGACACCCGAGCAGACTGAGCTGTTGGCCCAGACCTTCGGTTGTGTGCGTTTTGTCTACAACGCGATACTGCGCTGGCGTACTGATGCTTTTGAGCTGCGTCAGGAAAAAATCGGCTACGTTGGCGCTAACGCCCGGCTGACCGAACTCAAGAAAGATCCTGAGCTGGCGTTTCTGTCTGAGGTGTCGAGTGTGCCCTTGCAGCAATGCCTACGCCACCAGCAAACCGCCTTCAAGAATTTCTTTGAAGGCCGTGCCAAGTACCCAGTATTTAAGCACAAGCGGCACCGCCAGTCGGCGGAGTTCACCCGCTCGGCCTTCAAATACCGGAACGGCAAGCTGTACCTGGCCAAGAGCAAAACCCCGCTGAATATTCGCTGGAGCCGTGAACTGTCCGGCGAGCCCAGTACCGTAACCGTTTCCAAGGACTCGGCAGGCCGTTACTTTGTGAGCTGCCTGTGTGAGTTCGCGCCCGGCACACTGCCGGTTACCCCCAACATGACCGGCATTGATCTGGGCCTGACAGATCTGTTTATCACCGACCAGGGTGAACGGGTCGGCAATCCCCGCCATACCGCGGAATACGCCGCCAGGCTGGCCAAGGCACAGCGCCGGCTGAGCAAGAAAAAGCTCGGCTCGGCCAACCGTGCCAAGGCCCGCCAGAAGGTGGCGAAACTTCACGCTAAAATCTCCGATTGCCGACAGGACAACTTGCACAAGCTGTCCCGCAGATTGATTAACGAGAACCAAGTAGTCTGCGTTGAATCCCTGACAGTGAAAAACATGATCCGCAACCCGACACTCAGCAAGGCCATTGCTGATGCAGGATGGGGCGAGTTCGTGCGCCAGTTGGCGTACAAGGCGGAATGGGCCGGGCGCTCACTGGTCGCCATTGACCAATGGTTCCCCAGCTCCAAACGCTGCTCGGGTTGCGGGCATACCTTGTCGTCGCTGCCGTTGTCGGTCAGGAAATGGGACTGCCCCGAATGTGGCGCACACCATGACCGCGACATCAACGCCGCGACCAACATTAAAGCCGTCGGGCTGGCGGTGTTAGCCCTTGGAGAGAATGTAAGCGGCATGGGGCCAGTCTCCGTGTCCGGTTCTCGGTGAATTGGGAATCCCCTTCCTTTAGGGAGGGGAGCAGTCAAACCAGGTGCCCAGATAGCGGTTCAGTTCAAAGCCCGATACCGGCGTAATGCCATCCGGTTTGCCGGCACAAGCCGTCAGCAATAACAGCAATGCAAATAACCCCTTGCGCATCCTTTATTCCTCTTGGTGTTGGTTGGTATTGGTTCTGGCCTGTTGAAGTTGCAGATGTGGCACCGGAATATCAATGCCTGCCTCGGCCAGCGCCACACGAATGGACTCCAGCAACTCGCAGGAAATGCGCCCTTTCACTTCCACATCCTGAGCGCTTACCCACACCTGGGCACTCAAAATCTGGGCTGAATCTGCCAGTTCACGCATTTGCACACGAGGGGATAACCGTTCGTTATTAATGGCTCTGGGGTGTGCCTGTAAAATGGGCATAATCACGCTGCGCACCCGTGCTATAGGCTCATTCAGCCCCACCCTGAGCGGAATGCGAATGCGGGTTGCCCCCTCGGCACTGAAGTTCACAATATCGGACGTGGCCACGCTGTCGTTGGGGATCATGGTAAATACATTATCCCGGGTGCGCAGCCAGGTGGTTCTGAAGGCAATGCGCACTACCCTGCCCTCCTGACCATGAATGCAGACCCAGTCGCCAATACGAAAAGGCCGCTCAATCAGCAGCATAATGCCGGCAATAAAGTTAGACAGCGTAGACTGCGCCGCAAAGCCCACCGCAATCCCCACTATGCCCAGACCGGCAATAATAGACAGCACATCAAAGCCGAACTGGGCCATCACGGTAATGGCCCCCATCGCCATTAACGTGACCGACAGGGTGTTTTTACACAGCTGCACCAGCGAAGAGTCGAGATGGCGGCGCGACAGGCGATTAATCAGGCCACGCGACAGCAGCGCCCACACCAGATAAAACGACAGTGCCATCAGGCCGGCACGGGCAGTGTCCTTTAACACGCCCTGCTCGGCACCAAACTGCGCCAGCACCGCCACCAGCATGGCCAGCCCCAGCAAATAGCGCAACAACACAATACCGGTACGAAACGGTGCCTCACCATGGCCAAGTCGCCCCAGCACCCAGCGCAGCACAGTGCAGCCCAGCATATACAGAATGCCAAACAGCAGCACTATCATCAGGGTTACCAGCAGCTGGCCAACACCATAGATAAGCAGCTCCTGCCAGTTCAGCCCTTCCAGTCCCAGGGCTTCTCCGGTTTCATGCAGGCTCTTTTCAAACTGTTGCCACAGCAGTGCTATGTCCTGTTCATTCATGTAGTTACCCTCAGGAAAGGCAATAAACGCCTGTCAAAAAATATAGCAGCCAGGGCCAAAAGCTGTGTCAAACGAATCGCCACCGACGAGTTTTGTCAGACTGAATATCAAAAAACCGACAAATTTTTATTACAGCTTCTACACTGAAGTGGCTGCAGGTTTGCTGGCTGCAGCATGTGGCAAGGATTAAATAACAAGGATCGACAGCAGCAAGTGCTTGATTGAAAACAGTGATTAATCCGAGGTGTGATAATGAAAATGCTGAAAAAAGCTCCCCTGGCCGTAGTAATTGGTGCCACGCTTCTGCCTGCTCTGGCCATGGCCAACATGCACGGCGGCCATTCCATTGGCCCAAGCGAAGGTGACCGTGAGTTCTCTCTCTCCGGTACCGGTAAAAGCAGCAAGGATTTCGATAACGGCAGCGCCGGTGTCATTGGTGATTACGGCTGGTATCTGTCCGACAGAACCCTGGTGGGTCTGCGTCAGTCCGTTAACTACGCCAGTGTAGAAAATGGTGATGATGTCTGGAACGGCAGCACCAGCGTGTTTGCCGACTACCACTTTGGTCAGGGTGCTGCCCGCCCGTTTGTGGGTGCGTCTCTGGGTGGTATTTATGGTGACGGCGTCAATGATACCGGCATTGCCGGTCTGGAAGTCGGTCTCAAGTATTATGTGCTGCCTTCCACCTTCGTACAGGCCCGCGCTGAATACCAGTTCCTGTTTGATGATGGCGACAGCGCCGAAAACAACTTTGACGACGGTGCCTGGGCCTACACCATTGGTATGGGTCTTAACTTCTAAGCACACAGCTATCAAAGCAAAGCAGCCCTTTCCGGGCTGCTTTTTTATTGTGTAAACCCTTGTTTGCGCTCGGCACAGCGCTCAATAATGGTCTGTTTCTCAGTGTCAGGCTTTTCTTGCCAGCCGGCAATCTCATCCACATGACGAAAGCAACCGGCGCACACTCTGTCGTCATTCAGCTTGCAGTAACCAATGCAGGGGCTGGCTACCGCACTCATTCCGCCACCCGCTCCATCACCACATTCACCAGCCCATTGCCCTTCATCAAGGTAGTCTCGTTAACGATGGTCCAGACCTCTTCCTGACCGTCTTTTACAAACACCAGATATTGCTTGCCCGCCGACTCACGCACCAGAATGTCATCAAAATACGTGCGCTCACCATTATGCTCCATATAGTCTTTACCAATCACGATTTGCTCACTGCTCACCAGGCCGGAAAAGTCACTCATCAGCTGCGACATCATCTCGTTGGAGGAGTCGGCACGAGTTTCATACACCCCTTCATAGCCATGGTCACAGCCGGACAGCAGAACCAGCAGGGCTGCACAGGCCATATATTTTATTGGTTTCATTATCAAATCACCGGCGAGTTAAAAATGCCTATGATGCCCATGGCCGCCTGAAAAACAAGATCTGTGCATGGCAGACATGCTCATCTCCTTATAATTGATTACAGTATGGTGCATCGGCTCCACCCACAACACAAAACGCCATGAAACAAAAACTGCTGATGTCCTGGAGCAGCGGAAAGGACAGCGCCTGGGCCCTGCATCAGCTGCAGCAAAACGCAGACTATGAAGTAGCCGGACTCTTTACCACCGTTAATCAGGCATTTGAGCGGGTAGCCATGCACGGTGTGCGCACCACTCTTCTGCAACAACAGGCCGATGCCATGGGCCTGCCACTGGAGATCATTCCCCTGCCCTGGCCCTGCAGCAATGAAGATTATCAGCAGCTGATGGGTAATTTTGTTGCCCGGGCCAAAGCACAGCATATTAGCGCCTTTGGCTTTGGCGATTTATTGCTGGAAGACGTGCGCCAATACCGGGAAGACCGGCTGGCCAACAGCGGTATTGAGGCGGTGTTTCCCATCTGGCATAGCCCCACCGGCAGCCTGCCCCACAACATGATTCAACACGGCATGCGCGCCGTGATCACCTGCCTGGATCCGAACAAGGTGCCAAGAGAGTTTGCCGGCCGTGAGCTAACGGCTGAGCTGCTGGCCCAGCTGCCAGAAGGCACCGATCTCAGTGGCGAAAACGGCGAGTTTCACACCTTTGTGTTTGACGGCCCCATGTTTAAAACACCGGTTGCCATTACACCGGGAGACATAGTAGAGCGGGACGGCTTTGTTTTTGCCGATTTTTTGCCGGCGCGTTACACCTTAAACTGACTCACCAGAGCACGCAGGTGCTCGGCCCGCTGCTGCAGCTCACCAATGGCTGCCAGTTGCTGCTCGGCATTATGATGGATGCCGGAAGCACTGTCGGAAATAACATGAGCCGACTGGTTAATATGCTCGGCCACCGCGCCCTGCTCTTCCGTGGCGGCTGCCACCTGATGACTGCCGGAGCTGATGGCCTCAAAGCGCTGCTGAATGCTGGCCAGCGCCCGGGCCGACTGCTCGGTGCTTTCTGCCACTCGCTGGCTGCTTTCGGTGCCTTCTCGAATGGCTGCCGTAGACTGACGCGCCGTTTGCTGCAGCCGGCCAATTTGCTCGGAAATTTCCTGGGTGGAGGCTTGGGTGCGCTGCGCCAGACTGCGCACCTCATCGGCCACCACGGCAAAGCCCCGGCCCTGTTCACCGGCGCGGGCCGCTTCAATGGCGGCATTCAGCGCCAGCAGATTGGTCTGCTCGGAAATGGCGTTAATCACTTCCACCACAGAGTTAATGGCATCAGCCTGATCTGCAAAGTCGTTAATGGTGGCTTCAATGTCGGTCATCACCCGGTTGAGCTGGGCCATGGTCTGGGTGGTGAGCGCCATGTTCGCATTGGTGCTGCTGGCTTCACCCACGGCAGCTTCGGTGTCGGTGGCAGTGCGCTGGGCAATGCCGGATACTTCCGTGACCGTTTGGCCCATTTCAGTAATGGCGGTGGCCACTTGTTCGGTTTGACCGCGCTGTACGTCGGTGGCCCTGAAGGTGTCGTCAGCCAGGTCGGCCAGCTGCTCAATACCACTTTTCATGGCGGTTTCGGTGGCCTTGATTTCTGCCACCAGCTCACGAATTTTACCGATAATGGCATTAAAGCCATGAGCCAGGTGCCCCAGCTCATTGTCGTGACTGTCATCCAGCCGGGTGGTCAAGTCGCCGCCGTTGCCGGACATATTCAGCAAATCGTCACCCACACGACGAATGGCCTTGCCCAGCTCCCGGGCAAACAGCACCGTAATCACCACAAATACCGCCGCCAGCAGCACACTCACCAGCACGGAAGAAGAAATGGCCCCGTTAATGGCACCACTTATCTCCGCCGCCGGCAGCACCGCCACCAGCTTGAGGCCAGTTGCCTCAATGGCCTGAGTGGCAAGGTACACATCCTCTCCGTTAAAGCCGGTTTGCTGAAACTCAAAACCGGCTTCACTGCCGCCAAGCAGCTGCTTCACCGGCTCAAACCCGGCCAGGGCGCTTACCTGCTTGCCCACCAGCTCCGATTTGGGGTGAGCGTTAATCACGCCATTGCCATCCACCAGAAACAGATAGCCGTTTTCACCCAGGCGATAACCCGAGATAAGATCAACCACTGCCGATACGTCCTGACCCATGCCGGCGGCACCCACACGCTTGCCGTCAATTTCTACCACAGAGTTTACAAACAGCGTCAGTTTGCCGGTGCGCTCGTCCGGATCCAGGTTCAGCGCCCGCTGCTGGTTGCTGTTAATAAAGGTGTAATACCAGTTATCGAGCGGATCGGACTGAGAAATCTGCTTGAACACGCCCGCATCGGTGTAATAGGTGCTGGTTTCGCCTGAAACCCAAAACAGGGTAGAAGCGCCGGTATACTGCTGCTGCTCCCTGAAAAAGCTCAGCACACTGCCATGCATGGGAGAAGCACTTTCACCCTCACGCATCCAGTCGTGCACCAGGCCGTTGGCAGCCAGATTATCAGACAGCAAAATGGTCGGCAGCAGCTCGGCGCGCACCTGCTCAGCCACCTTGCCCACACTGTTGGGCAGATATTCGCTTTCGGTTTTGCCGTAATACAGCCCGGAAAACCGCTCCACGTTAATAACGGTAGACACCAGCGTCAGTACTGCCAAAGACAGCGTAACAAAAGCAATAAGAATGGTGGTTAACTTGAACTTGTGCATGCCGGCTCCAGGCGGTGTAGTGCTTAGACTTTAGTCTTATCGGCAGTATGAGCATAAAACTGTAGGGCAAATACTGACCGGTTGGTCAGGAGCGGCATGCTAAAGGAATCAATTAAGGCGGGCAAGAACAAAATTCATCCGGTCCGGCCGCCGCCGAACCGGGTTAAGCTTATACCCCCAGAAAGGTAAAGGGCTTGGCTTCCTTAAGCTGATCATTAGCCATGCCTGAATAAATATTCTGTTGCTCAGCGCCTAAATCAAGCTTAAGTACCTTGCCGGCGTCGGCAGAAAAATCCAGCCGGTTAAGATCGAGCCAAAACACATTGGGAGTCAGAGCCGATTCAAAAAAGTAGAGTTTGCGTTTTTGATCCGACACGGTTTTCCAGCGGGTGGATGAAATATTGGGCTGATCCGGCGTGCTGATGCCATAAGGCACAGAGACGTTATTAATCACACTGAATACGCTGGCAATGGTTTTTTTGGCATCCGCTGTTTTAGGAATGGCGTTCACATAAAAGGCCGCGCGGGCAAACCTGTCGGCGGCGCGGTTGGTACCCGGCAGCATCACGGTTCCCCCCACTTCCTGCCAGTAGGAAGACAGCGCCAGCTGCTGATCATAAGCGGGTGAATTGGTCATTACCTGATAACGCTTGTCATGGTGAATAACCTGCCTGCCATCAATATATTCAATGATGGCGCTGTCTCCGCTGGCATCGGAAATAGACAAATGCAGCGTGGCCAGGCGGTTTTCTCCGGGCACAAAATCGGTGATCAGGGTAAACGGCTCCTGCTGCAACACCGCTACCGCTTCCTCTACACTGGCAAAGTTATCCAGCACATACTGCGCCCAGGCCGCTAACGACAAACCAGGCTTGCTGTTATCCCGCTCAGGATATTCAGACTCCACCAGCCACAGCACATTGGCGACCAGGCCGGCTTCGTTCATGCCGTCTGTGGTGGCAATATCATAGCCACTGGCAATCACACTGCCATATTTGGAGGTCCAGGTCAGAGAATCAGGGCCGGCTTCACCACTGCGAGGCATGCCTCGCGGAAACACCCATAAATTAGTGCCAACATCGGTTTTCCAGTCCATGGAGCGTGCCGTAATAACCTGATCATCGGCACCGTGATACACAAAACGCGTGCAGGCTTGAACACTGCCTGCCAGCACGGGTAACAAAATGGCGGCACTCACAGCAAAGATTTTGCGGGCTTTTAAAGACATGATTAACTCCGTTTAATTTTTACCCGGGAAACATTATCCGTTGTTACACTACTTTAATGTTAATTACTGACCGCCGTTTCACTCTGCTGCAGCCATGGCATTAGCGCAGCGGCTGTTGCCGGGCCAACGGATGAAACCCACTGGCAACTCACTCCCTATCTCTGGGCTGCCGGGCTGAATGCCAATCTTTCTCCGTTTCGCCGGGCACCTGAGCTGAGCACGCAACAATCATTTTCCGACATCATCGACAATCTTAATGCTGGCGGCTTTATCAACCTTTGGGTGCGTCACAACCGGTTGGTATTTTTTGGTGATGCCATGTTTACCGACACCAGTAACAGGGAAGCCGTGGGACCATTGCCCGCCATGCAATTACCGGGCTTCAGCGTGACCATTCCGGCAGGAGCCAGCACTTCTGCCCGCCTCGACAGCCAGCAATGGTCGGCAACCCTGCTGGGCGGCTCCCATTGTTGCTGCCCGCGTTCAGGTGCGAGCCAGCGAGCAGCTTTCTTTACTGGTGCAGGGGGATATTGGCGGACATGCCGGCAAGGCCGACAGCACCTGGTCGTTACTGGCGGCAGTCCGCTATCAGTTGCCGTCGCAGTTATCCGTGCTTGCAGGCTATAAGGTGATCGACGTGGACTACCACCATGATGACTATATTTACAACGCCAGGCTGGGCGGCCCTGCCATTGGCCTGAGTTACCGTTTTTAACTGCACAACAAATGCCTGGTTAAGGTGAACGCAGACATTGTTTGAGCTCGGCCACATTATGCTGACTGAACACCTGAATGCCATGCCGGCGTAACAGCGCCGTGGTAACGCCCTGCCCCGCTATTTTGGTGCCGGAAAAACGGCCGTCATAAATCACGCTGCTGCCACAAGAGGGGCTGGCTTCAGCCAGAATGGCAAAGCGAATATGGTGCGCCCGGCAAAACGCCAGCGTGTGTTCGGCACCACGCACAAAGGCGTCTGTGCAATCAACCCCGGTGTTATCCATTACCCGGGCATGGGCGGCTAACTCTGCCGGCGCTCTGGGCACCGGCAAACCGCCGGCCACTTCCGGGCACAAGGTTTTAATGCAAAAGTGCTGTTGAAGCCAGTCCAGATCCTGCGGCTGCAGCCCCAGGCTTTTGCCGTTATAGCGTACCGGCGTGCCCATCAAGCAGGCGCTGACAAGAATATTTTCCATAAAAAAAGCCGCCTGTTACGGCGGCCTCATGCATCAGGCTTTTTTCACAAAGGCGGCGGTGACCATCATCTCGCCCGCGCCGTCTACCTTGCAGTCCAGCTCGTGATCCTTGGCATCCACAATGCGGCGGATTAACGCCTTGGTGCCAATTTTAATCACCATGGAGCTGCCCTTCACTTTCAGATCCTTGGCCACGGTAATGCGATCCCCTTCCTGCAGCAAAGTGCCGTTGGCATCCTTGGCAGTAATGGGCGCATCTTCGGCAGCCACTTCCGCCGGGTTCCACTCATGACCACACTCGGGGCAGATCAGCTGCGCCTGATCCTGATAAACATATTCGGAATTGCACTGGGGGCAAGGAGGTAAAGACATAATTCGCTTCTTCTTTAACGTGATTTTGCCGGCTATTCTACCCGTTATTTCCCGACTTTTCGAGTGGGTTTAAACTTGCCCGACGTTCGCGTTATTTGGCAGCAATAATCACACCACTTCGAGCAAGATTTATACACTTAGCCGTTCAGCTCACCTTATATAACCACTCTTCAGTGAGAAATTTACTCGACACCAGAGCTTTGGCTGCTTCCAGCTCCTGCGGCAAATAACTGCCGGCCTGAGTCTGATACAGCTCGGCAAAATGACTGATAAAGGCTTCAATAATGGCCAGACGCTCCAGCCCAGTCTGGCTGCGCATGGGATCCACCCGCTTGTTGGCGCTGGTAATGCCCTTGTCTGACAGTTTCTCACGACCGGTGCGCAGCACCTGCAGCATTTTGCTGGCGTCTATGTCGTAGGCCAGAGTGGCATGGTGCACCAGCACGCCATTGGCAAAGCGCTTTTGCGCTGCCCCGCCAATCTTGCCCTTGTCGGAAGCAATATCATTCAGCGGCACATAACGGGCGCTGATGCCCACCTTGTTCAGCGCGCCCAGCACCCAGGCATCCAGCTGTTGATAAGACTGCTCAATGTTAACCCCATCCACCAGTGACGTGGGCACGGTAAGCGAATAAGTAATGCAGTTGCCAGGCTCCATAAACATGGCCCCGCCCCCGGTAACACGGCGCACCACCTGCACCCCGTGCTCGGCGGCGGCGTCCATATCCACCTCGTTCTTTACCGACTGAAACGAGCCGATCACCACCACCGAATCGCTCCAGTCCCAAAAGCGCAGCGTAGGTTTGCGCAGGCCGGTGCCCACGGAATGAGCCAGCACTTCATCTAGTGCCACATGCTCCGCCGCCGGCAGGCTGACCGGGGCAATAACCTCAAACTCATGATCCAGCCAGCTGCTGGCTTTGCCCAGCGCCCGGCGCACCGCCGTGGCTACCGCCTCGGCAGAAAAGCCGAACATCATTACATCATCATTCAGTGCCGCCTTGATGGCGGCCGCAAGCGTCTGGTGGCTGGCAGTCACCGGCATGCCGGTAAGTGCCTGGTTAATGCAGTCCAGCGCCGACTCCGGCTCCAGAAAAAAATCACCGGAAATGCTCACGTGCGCAAGGCAATCCTGCTCAACCTCAACGTCGGCCACCACCAGTTTGCCGCCCGGCACCTTGAATTCTCCGTGCATGACACCACCCTTCAGATAAAAAATCAGTGTAACAAAACTCTGTGCATTAACGGTGCTTGTATTGCGTGGGGCAATAGCCCCGGCTCACATCCGGGCTGCGCAGTTTGAGATGCTTGGTGGCACGCCCCGACACCCGCGCACGCCACACCCTGAAACTGCCAGGCTTTAGCTGCCGGCGCATAAACCGAATCACCTCCGCCTCCTTAAGACCAAACTGCAACTCAATGGCCTCAAAGGGAGTGCGGTCTTCCCAGGCCATTTCAATGATTCTGGATTCGTCTTCTTGGGTTAATGCCATAACAACACTTAAAAAGGTGAAATACGTGATTGCTCAGACCCAGTGAACGGTCTTTGTATTTCGGGCCAATTGAAGGATCAATGATTTTCCTGCTCATCAAAACCCGCACCACCATTAAGAATAAACTCCCGCAATAAATTCGCGGCCTTGATATTGACCTTGAAGGGCGGCAGGCTGGTGCCTTCCATCGCTTCGAAATAGGCCTTGGCTTTTTGCTTGTCGATGGTGTTCTTTAAATCATCAAAGCGCCCGTATTCGTTCAGGGTTTCTTCGTTGATGCTGTGAGTCATCATGGCGGTCAGTTTTTCTTCACTTACCCCAAGGTAACTGGATATGGCCTGCACCTGGCGGTTGCTGGCGGCAGCCTGATATTCCGCCAGGTAGTCACGAAAGCTGCGTTCTGGGTCTATGTTCACATCGCCCCGGTGAATGTCGCGCAGAAAAATGCCGGCGAACTTTTGCTCTTCCTGCGACAGGGTGGCAAACGAACGCTGCAGCTCCGCCAGGGTGGCTTCACGGGCATGTTCGTCAACACCGCCCTGCAACTCCTTGAGGTATTTCTTAAAACGCGAGTTCATGTAGTCGGAGTCGATTTTGCCGGTATCAATTTCGGTAATATGGCTGTCGAGATCAAAGGCAATGGCTTCATTGCCGCCCGCACCGCCACCGCCGGCCAGCTCTTTATAACGCTGCAGCAGGGTTAAATACTGCTCCTGAGTCAACGCAAGCTCAACGCTTTGTTTTTCTTCATTGTGCATGGCTTGTTTCCGTCTCATGGTGATAAAGGGTTGTGTCCCAGTTAAAGCCCTGAATGCGGGCGGCTTCCAGCAGGTTGCTGAACCGCTGAAATTCCTTGGCAAAGGCGGCACGCTCGTCGTTATCATCGGGCAACTTGCTGAAATTCTGCACACCGGCACTGGCAAAAATGGCCGCTATTTCTGCAAAGCTGGCATTCATCCGCTCCACATTGCCCGCCAGCCGGTCGGCAAACAGGCCAGTGGGCTTATCGCCGGAATAAAGCTTGACCGCCGCCTCAATGTTGCGCCTCATGGTGTGCGGCTTGCGGTAATAACGAATGGTGCCAAAGGGCTTGTCGGCCCCAAACAGCCGGTTGGTGCGTGAAAATGCCTGAATAATGTTCTCGTATTTCAGCACCTTGTCCAGATACAGAGTATTGATCCATTTCGAGTCGAACCCGGTCAGCATCTGATCCACCACAATCAGCAGATCCAGCTGCTGCTCAGGCTGGCTCGCCACCCGCCGGTAGGGCTCTTTGTGGGCCAGCCGGTTGGCCAGATCCTTTTTAAAGCGGGCGTGGCCGGCCAGGTCAAAGTTGTGGCCAAAGCACTGGTTGTAATCCTCAAGAATTTCAACCAGCCCGGCGGTTTTAACGGCAACACTGGTGATCTTGTCGTCATCGTTACCAATGTTAGGGTCAAAAAGGGCCGTCACATTTATCTTCGGAAAGCTGCCCTTTGCAATCCCGGCCTTGATCAGCCGGTAATAATCAATGGCCTCGCCAATGCTGTGAGTGGCAAAAATGGCGTGAAACTTGCTGTTCTGGCTCAGGGTCAGCCAGTTGTCGGCAATGTCCTTCACCACGGCCTGGCAGTGTTCATCCCGGCTGTACTGACTGCCGGGCAGCTCATCTTCAATGCCCTTATGATATTTACCGGTATCGTCAAGATAACCGGCCATGGGCACGTCTTGTATGTAGCGGTTAAAAACGGCCTTTTTCTTCTCGTCACTCATGGCCTCTTGCACGCTGGTGGCCTTTGCTTTTTCCAGCGCCACCGCCTCGCGCACTTGCCGGTCGCGGTAGGTGGCCACCTGATAAGGGTCAAAACCCAGCACGTTTTTATCCCGAATGCCGTCGGCAATGCTGTAGCGGTGCAGCTCATCGCCAAACACGTCTGTGGTGGTGTTGTCTTTACGCATGTTTTCCTGATGAATGGGCGTGCCGCTGAACCCGAAAAACACCGCCCCTTTAAAACTCTCTTTAATATCAATAAGCATGTCGCCAAAGGTGGAGCGGTGGCATTCATCAACAATAAACACCAGCCGTTTGGCGCGAATGGTATCGAGATCGTGGCTGTTCAGGCCGCCGTCATCCTTCAGCCGGCTGAGCTTCTGAATGGAGGTGACGATAAGTGTGTCGGCCGGATCCCGGCTTTTTAACTTGCTCACCAGAACACCGGTGTGCTCGGTGGCCTGCACGCTGTTGCCGTCTCCGGCAAAATCCCGGTAGGCCTCCAGCGTTTGTGTGCCAAGCTCTACCCTGTCGAGCAAAAACACCACCTTGTCGGCGTCGTTGGAGTTGGCAATTAACTGGGCCGACTTGAAGCTGGTCATGGTTTTGCCCGAGCCGGTGGTATGCCAGATGTAGCCCCCCAGTCGGGCGGGATTTTTCCAGTCGGTTTTGGCCACCTTGTCGGAAATGGCATGGGCGGCGTAATACTGATAACTGCGCATCACCTTCAGCACCCCGTCCGACTCGTCCGCCACCGTGTAAAAACCAATCAGCTGGTGCGCCATGGGAATGGAAAGCAGGCTCGACGTAAACAGCTTCCAATGGTTGATGGGCTCATTGTTAAAGTTGGCCCAGTGAAAGGCATAGTCCTTGTTGAAGCTGCCGTCCGGGCCCGGATTGGCAAAATAGACCGCCTCGTTGGGCTCCATGGCCACAAAAATCTGCACCAGTGAAAACAGGCCGGTAAAAATCCCTTCCCGGGAATAATTCTGGATCTGGTTATAGGCCTGACCAACCGGCACACCGCTTTTTTTCAGCTCAATGTGGATCAGCGGCATGCCGTTGATCAGCAGCAACAGATCGCCCCGGCGATCGTTCAGCAGCTTTGACCCCCGCTTAAAGCGCGGCTGCTGCACAATCTGGTAGCGGCTCTGGCCGGCAGCAATTTCGTGGCGGTCGTAAATTTTTAAGCTGATCTCTTTGCCATAGTGCAGCACATCTTTCGGGTTATCCCGGGTAATGGACACAGTTTTGCCGTTGATAAAGCCGTTCAGCTTAAGCGGTGTGCGCAGCGCCAGGATCTGCTCCATAATCTGCTGCATTTCCGTGCTGGTAAGCGGCACTTCATTCAGCCTGTCTATGCCCCGGTTGTTTTCAAACAGTATGCTGGCCCAGTTGTCCAGCAGCTGCTGCTCGGTGGGCTGTGTGATGACGTTCGCTTCCCAGCCTCGCCGGGCCAGCTCGTGGATAACGGCGTGTTCAAATTGGGCTTCATTGGCAAAGGTGGTCATGACTGTCCTTATCTTTATACGAACATGCGTGCCAGGCAGGCGGCCTTGATCTGCTTCAGTTTTTCCAGCTGGGTGGTATGCTGGTCAATCAGCTGGTCAAGCTTTTGAAAGTAATTGCCGATTTTTTGTTGTTCGGATTTATCTTCAGGAACAAGGAACCTGTAATCAAGCAATTCTTCCTTTGTAAGACCTTTTATTGATGTCCCTTGCGTTTCGTTCATTTTACTTTTCAGCACAAGGTGAACTGCAGCAACTGCAAAGTGTTTATCAACGTTCAACTTACTTAAAGACAAAAAGTCCTGACTTGTAGCATAATCAAACTCAACAAGAGCCAGCTTTCCGACACCAACCCGAGTTACCACAGCAATTGAGTTCGCTGATACCAGCTTTGTAGCAGATTTTCTTATAGCTTCCTGATTAATCCACTTTCTTGGCGTAACACTATAAATATTCGCATCAGAGATATCAGAAGACTGAATCCAGGGGATATTTCCAGACCAAAAATTCGCCTCAGATGTTTTGGGTGTACCGCCACCTGACGTTACACCACAGATATCTGATATTTTTCTCTCTTCCCAGCTCCCTTCAAACCCTTTAAATCGGACTTCGGGAGTCAACGCACCATCTTTTGGAAACATCTTCTGCAGCATGGCTTGCTTAAGCGTGATCAGCTTGTCGTGCTTGTGCTGATACAATGTAAGATTCTGATCTAAAACCTTAAAGTAACTACCAACCTCCATTTGCTCTTCTATCTTTGGGAACAGCGTACAAACTTCATTAATAGATACCTTAGATAAACTTGGCACCCCAGTAGATTCATCCTTTCCTTTCCAGTCAATACATTGAAAAACTTTAAAGAGAAAATATAAATCATAATTTATTTTTGGAATCACATAAAAAAGCGTATCAACTGTCCAAAAGGGACTTCTTAATACATAAGGCTTATCGATTGTTCCTTTACGGCCAATTCCAATTGCATCTTGATCGTAAGAAAGTGCAGCATCTACACTAAGCATATAACCTCCAGTCCCGTACACGGGAATATTACCATTGGCTAAGTGCTTATAATCACGCCCTGAGCAAACTTGAACGACCGTCTCAATTTTTTGTTTATCCCAATCGTTATCAAATCCCTTAAACCGAATGGCGGGCACTTTTCTATTCAACTGTTTTTCCATTACTCGCCCCGCTCACCTGCATTACGCTGCAACAGAGTTTTCAGCTCGGTCAGGCCTTTCATATCAAACTCATCGCCGGTCAGCTCGTCCATCATGCCCGCCAGCTCCCGTTCGGTTTCCTGAATGGCCTTGGCATTGTCGGCAAAGGTAATGCGATATTTTTCCACCAGCGCCTGCAACTTGCCCGCCAGCAAGTCCAGCTGCTGGGCAGGTAAATTGCCCAGGTTCCGGCAAAGCGGTGTAATCCATTTAAGCTCCAGCAGTTGACTCACCTGCGCGTCGGTCAGTGCTTCAATGGTTTCTTTGGTGAGCAAGTGCAGTGACAGCTCTTCTTCCTTTACCTCTGCTTTCAGCGTTTTTTCTTCGGCAATCCAGCCGGCCAGCTCAATGATTTTGGCTTCAATGGATTCCTTATCAAAAGCGCCCGCCTTTTTCTGCTCTGCTTTCAGGGCTTTGGCTTCCTTGGTAACGGTGGCGTTCACAAATTTATCGCCGGCGTCATTCAGCAGCTCACCCAGCTCGGCCTTGTCGTCTTCGCTCAGGTTTTCCAGCGTCTCGGCAAAGCCGGCGCTGATCTCCGCCAGCCGACCACGCTTTTTATCCAGTGCGTCCAGCTGTTCCTTGAAGTAAGTGTTTTGCACCAGTTCAAAGGGCATGACCCTGCCCTTCCAGCCGTCCTGCACTTCTGTGTCTTTGCCCTGCTTCTTTTTAATGATCATATTCGGCTCTACCAGCCGGGCGGCTTGTGCACCTTCGGTCTGCAGAATCTCCAGATCAATGGCAACCTGCTGCCACTGCTCATCCAGCAGCTGATAGGCCTGATATTTGTCGATAAGCGCAATGGTCTCCAGGCGCTTAAAGATGTTCTCACCAAGAATGGGCTTTTGCCGGGCAATGTTTAATGTCTGTGCATTGTCGATCAGGGTTTTGCGTAAATACGCCGACAGGCTGGCAAAGGCGTCTGCAAACTGCTGCTGATAGCTTTTCACACTGCTGTGCTCAGCAATGGCCTCCTTCAGGTTTTCCACCCTGGGGGCAAAATAGGGCGTGTCGTCGTGGCTGAACAAGGTTTCCTTCAAGCCGGGAAACGCCTGCCAGTAAGCAGCCAGCGCATCCAACTCGCTTTGCGGAATGCCGCCAAACATGGAGGCGTATAAGTCCCAGCTCTCGGTGGGTTCGGAAGAGTCAACATATCGGGGAATATTCAGGTTATAGCCGTTATCCTGAACCTCCTGCTTGGCAACCCGCTTGCTGAAGCGCGGAACCTCTTCGCGGTTGATCACCACATCGCAGATCTTTTTAATGTCACAGGCCCGCAGCTTGTTGTTTTTGCCTTCCTTGGCAAAGCCTTTGGAGGCATCCACTATCAGCACATCGTTGTGGGAGCGCTTTTGCTTCAGCACCATAATAATGGTGGGAATACCGGTACCAAAAAAGATATTGCCAGGCAGGCCGATAATAGCGTCGATATGATCGTTTTCAATCAGGTTTCTGCGTATTTCGCCCTCTTCACCACCACGGAATAACACGCCATGGGGCAAAACAATGGCCATAATACCATCTGGCTTGAGGTGGTAGAGATCGTGCAGCAAAAAGGCATAATCCGCCTTGGATTTGGGGGCCAGACCAAAGCGGGCGTAACGGGGATCGTTATCTTTATGCTCCGGATCCCACTTTTGCGAATAAGGCGGGTTGGACACCACCGCATCCAGATACAGCGGGTTATAGGTGTTGGCCGGATCTTTGTCATCAAAGAAGGGCCAGTCTTCCTCAAGGGTATCGCCATTCCGGGTAACAATGTTATCAGGCTTGATGCCCCGCATCACCAGATTCATGCGGGTCAAGTTATAGGTATTTTCCTTCAGCTCCTGAGCGTAATACTTGATATTGTCTTTTTCGTCCATGTGCTTGGTAATCGACTCACCTATGTTCAGCAGCAAAGAACCGGATCCGGATGTAGGATCGTAAATATCTATCTGTTTCTTATCTTTCACATGGTCGGCAATAATTTCTGACATCAGCACAGACACTTCGTGAGGGGTGTAAAACTCCCCTGCTTTTTTGCCGGCGTTGGCGGCAAACATGCTGATCAGATATTCATAAATAAAACCGAGCACATCATAACTTTGGCGGCCACTCGTGGGAATAACCTTAATCAGCTGAATAAGCTCGCTGATAGCTTTGGTTTGCCGGGCAGCGGTATCACCCAGTTTGCTCAGGCCTGTTTCCAGGGTTTTAAAGATGCCATCAAACAGCTTTTTATGATCTTTATTAATATTCCGGCTGAACGCCGACAGCGAGTCTCGCACATCGGAAACATTAAAATCGCTGCCAAACGCAAGCCAGGTCGAGAACAGATGATCATAATCAATAAAGTAACCCAGCCCCTGCTTGAAGAACTCAACCGTTTCCTCGTCGGCCTCGCTCAGGGCCTTGATGTCTTCTTCACTGAAGTCGTTATCCCGGGCGAACTGCTCCAGCTTGTCGGACAGATACTTGTAGAAGATAAAGCCGAGAATATAGTCTTTGTATTCGTTCGCCTCGATTTTAGAGCGCATCTGGTTGGCAGATTCCCAGATTTTGGCCGCGAGTTGCTGTTTGTTCACTGAAGTACCTTTAGGTAATAACCATTTGAATGCGGTATTGCTTGCCGGCTAGCCCGGTGCAAAGCCGGCCAGCCGGTGAAGAGTGAGCCGAGGTTAAGCTGCACCCAGAGCTGTACAAAATATGACCTTCATGCTGCGCTGGCCAAGCTACCGCCCGGATCTTGCGGGCGACCGGACCACTCCACTCACTGCGATGGAAAGGGGTATTTTGCCTGCCGGACAGAGGATTTCAAACGGAAGTTTCGCAGAGCGACACTTTCAGGTGTTTTGCACAAAACACCACCATTTTGTTGGCTTAAGGATGTGAAACGGGCAATTTATGAACAGAAATCAAACAGCCTGTGCCCGCCAGGATGATGGCGTTAAGCACTGAACTGCAGCAAGGGCAGCGTCCGCTTTTGCTGATGGCACAGCTTGCTCTTGTTCACTTAGTCACAAGGGCAATAATCAGGGGCATGTGATTGAATCGCCTTAGTAAGCCTCTCTACAGCCTCCCAAAATGGTTCTTTCTTTAAAAAGTATTCCATAACCGCATTCGCATCGACGTCAGTAATACCTGATTTAAAGTCATCCCAAAAAAAATCATCCGCATTACTATTTGCAACAATCACTAAGAACCTTTCATGCAGAGGCAATTTATTGATGACACTGACAACGGTTGACTCCAGCTCATCCATTGTTGCTTGATATAGAAAATGATCTCCTCCGTGATAATTAATCACACCCAAGAAGTCCCAGGCATTATTCACATTTTCAATTTCTTCTGGAGCGTCAGCTACTTTCAACGCTTTTGCCACTTTTGAAAATATCTTATCAAACAGGCTTTCATCAGAAGATTTTGCCAATTCTGTGAGCATATCAATCAAGCACTCAATTTGCTCTTTGTTTTCGTCGTCACAGTACATGATGCTTAAAAATCACTTTTTTATAGTTAACAAGATATAAAATAAATGCATGATACATATCTGATTCATCATTCGCTAACTTGAGAAACTGTTGATTCCAATTGATGAACGGCATCTCTAAATGACTCTAAAACATTCACAAGGTAGCTATTTCCCTGTGAATGTACCAAAACAGAAAAAGTTCCGTCTGAATTTTCTAACATTGATACACGGTCAATATCTTTATGACGAATGTATGAGGTTTCTGATCTTTCTCGATCTGATAGCTCACGAACATTGATCCAGCCAGCAATTGATTGACACATTATTTTCTCCAATGCTTTTTAACGCTACATTATAAATTTATTTATTTGTTATCTATGCATTGCATCAACCAGCGAATCAAGCTTAACTTCAGCACACAACGCCGCCAACACGGGCGAGCGTAGCGAGTTCAGCCAGCTTGCTGGTGATTGTGATTGGCCTTGTTATGTTGTTTTTCTTTACATATTGGAACGCCATAGCTCTTGCCCACATTGCCGACAAATATGGCTATGATGGATTCCATAGCTTGTGTTTCCAACCTGCTTCATATAGATAGAATTGTTACCACAATTATGACAACCAATGAACTTCCCACCTTTAAACTGTTGAGGATGTTTTTTCCTATAATCAGAAAGCTCCATATCTTCAAGAAAGTGTTTTCCGGCTCCAATTAAATCAAAAAATGGGATTTTATCTTTATTGTATAAATACCAAAAAATAGACAAACCTAAACCAAAAGGTATAGAACCAAGAATCAAAAGACAATTTAGTAAAAGTACTGTGACATCAATAAAATGATCGCGATTTTTTATTTTCTTGAAAACATAAAGTGGAACTAGCAAGAAAAATAAATTAACCAACATAAATAAGCCTCTTTTACTCGCTAAGTATTAAATCATTCTGCACATAACGCCTTTCGCAGCGGCCGGTTGGTTGCCCGAAGCGTGACCAACCGGTCCGACTGCCGCTACTGGTTAGGCTTCTGGTCGTTTTCGATATACTCATTAACTAACTCCTCCATGACCGTTTGCTGAAATTCATCTGTAAACCCATACCGTTCCAAAGCGGGCTTGGACAATTCATCTATCGCATCCGCGCATTCTATGAACTGATCGCGCAACGATTGCAGTTCGGAGATCATGCTCATTCGGCCATCTGAGAGAGTAAACTGAATGGCACGAGCCGGAAAATACGAGTGAACAAGCCAGTTTCGGGCTCTTAGCGAACGGTCTAGGCTAGCCTCAATTTCTTTTGTGGGTTGACCTGCCTCTTTAAGGCGGCGGACCAACTTACCCATAGTTTGCTTCATTTCCTTCGCTTCGAATTCGTCAAACTCTCGCTCCCACTTTTCACGATCTTTGTATGATGTGATCGCTTTCGGGAAATGCTCAAAGAAGAGAAGGTGTTGAAAAATGGACTGTTCGAGACATGAAGCCCAATAAAGAGCTAGGCCATAATAGGCGTAAACCTCCCTTACTTCCTCATCTTCTTTATCCATGACGCCCTATCCATGATCCCAGTTGATGCCTAACGACGGTGGTAATGGGCGGAGCGAAGTAGCCGCCCCGTTGACCACTTTGTTAGCTTGTGCACGACACCAGCAGTGTTTAATCATCGACGCTCTCAAAACGGCGTCTCATAGCCTCTCGTTCGGCATCTCTATCCTCCGAAGAATAGGTGTTAATGTTAATTCTTTTAGAGGTCATTGTTGTTTGAGAACCTTCGAGAACTTTTCTGATTTTCTCAATCTCTTTATATATATTATGATTTGGGTCACCGCCGCCAACTTCTGAAATCCCTTTAAACTCTGAGAAATCAATCAAAGATTCAGACTTATATTCTCGGCCTTCTACGTCCTCATAACTTATTGCAACTGACACCTTTATATTAAATACTGCATCTCCCATTTTTTCAGCATACTCTATGAAGCTGAAAACAAAGCTTCGCCGTTCTTTCCCAGATCCTAAGGAAGCAATGCCATTGTGAAGCATATTTAGACTAAGGAGTTGGGCTATGAGTTGGCGCTCATTTTTTTCGTTTTCTCCGATAGCATCTGGCTTAATCTCAAACTTGATATTTTTGGCGGCACCTTTACCGTTATTTTCGATGTGTACGTTAATAAACTGGAATGATGCTGGAGCCGGAAGAAGATAAAATTCAACATTTGGGCGCAGCGCCTCACGCCTCAACTCTTCAATCTGCTCTATCTGGGCCGCTCTCAAACGCCTCGTTTCCATCGCAAGAATGAACGTCAGGACAGCAATGGCAACCGTTGCAAGCGCAGCGACCCAGGATGATATCGAGTCAGCGGTCAATTCAATCTGAGTTTGGAAGCTCAGCCCTAGAACAACCCCACCAATGAAAATCAAAGGTAAAAGCAGGACTCCAAGAAGCCCGGTGGGGAGCCAAAAGCCATTTGCCTTTTTCTTCATAGAGATACCTAAGTCACCGACAACGTGATTAAGCTAACGCCGCCAGCATGCGCGGCTGCGGAATGGAGGCGAAGCCGCAATGGAGTAGCCGTCGCCGTGACTGGCATTGTTAGCCATTTTTGTAGGCATCGCTTATTTCTTTTGGAACAAAGGTGTATTTAGACACCTCATCAATGATTTCAGGGTATAGAAAAAACGGCGAATTCTCAGCCATGACAGAGCTCTTCATATAAACCCTTTTACGCTTTGATGCTGAGTAGTACAGATTGCACCAAACTAGATCAGGCCTAGCCCTTGAATTTCTTTTCTCCAATGTTTTCTCTAGAAAGCCACCAGGGATAAGAGTATTAGTCTTGTTCGGCTTATCGATGTCTTTTACTTGTTCGTATTTATCTTGTGATATGGAAACAATCTGATCGCCAGAGTATTCATACAGCTCCGCATTACAGAAACGGCGTAGTTCCCATACTGCTCTATCCAATATCGCGAGCTCACAGTCCTTTATGAACCAAGACACCTCTAGGTATCGAAATCTTGCCCCAAACTCCTCAAGCCTTTTTATAAACTTCTTGGTTTGCTCTGACAGGGCAATATGTAGCTTCTCAGAGATAAGGTCTAAGCTTCTTTCTACCTCATGCTTTATATCGCGCTTTGGCTTTGGAACACGAATAAGAATCGCAATGCATTTTGCATATTTTTCAAGGGAATGAAGCGCAGACCAGTGAAACTGTGGGAACAGGTCAGCCCTGTAAGCCATACGAGCATGGATGTAGTCTCTGTCGGCGGTGTCTCGAAAAGCTCTGAGAGCAAAACTGTTCACCTTCTGCATCATGCTGTGCGACATACTGACCCTCTCAATCGGCTAACATTTTGATAGTGAGCACGCTCATTTTTCTGCATACACACCAATACAGTTTTTATTTATAATTCACTGATAAAAATAGTTTTTTCATAGATTTAGCCCACACAGCCATGAGCAAAAATGCGCATAATCGTTATCAACGGCTGCCTGCTCACTATTCACATTACCTTGCCATAAACCACTCATAACATGAGTATTTTTTCGCCTGTTTTGTTGTACACGCGCATGCCCGGCGTGATAGTGCGCACTGTGCCGGTTTGCCTGGCAATGTGCTGTTTAAATCAGCAGTTTTTTAATTTTTCCACGCTACCGCCCGGGTCTTGCGGGCGACCGGGCCGCTTTGTGCTGGCGAAGATAAAGGGGCTATTGTGCCTGCGGGGGTGAAGAATTCAAATGGAACTTTTGCAGAATAGCGGTTTTGCGTTGCTTTTTGAGCATTCAATGGCCTGTTGCACAGGCCCTGCCGGCTGAAGCGGCAGCTACAGGTGCATTGTTATTTGGCGGAGTTCAGGTGAATAGCGGGGTTGTTTGTGAGGTGGGTTGCCCGACTGAAGTCGGGCCTACAGGTGCAAAAATACAGGTGTGGGGTTGTTTGTGGAATGGGTTGCCGCGCGTAAAGCGCGGCCTTTATTTTGTTACGCCGCCTCCCCTGCAAAGCCGCGCAGGCCCACTACGTGCACGTGCTCCTGGTTGCCGTGCACCTTGCGGATGAGCTTGTAGGTGGTGCCTTTTTCCGGGCTGATGTTTTCTGGGGCGGCAATCAGCAGCTGCATGTCCTGGCGCTCACACAGCTCGAACAAAGTGGCAATGGAGCGGGCGTCGAGCCGCGCGGCTTCGTCCAGGAACAGCAACCGGCAGGGCAGCACGTCGCGGCCACGCAGGTGGCGGGCTTCTTCTTCCCAGCTTTGCAGCACCATCAGCAAAATGGCCTGGCCGGTACCAATGGCTTCACCGGTAGAGAGCGCGCCGCTTTCGGCACGCAGCCAGCCGTCGGCACCACGCTGCACTTCAATGTCCAGCTCCAGGTAGTTGCGATAATCCAGCAAGGCCTGGCCCAGCACCTGCGGGCTGCGATCGCCCCGCTCCAGTTCGGGGTTCAGCCGCTGATACAGCTTGCCCATGGCCTCGGAGAAGCTGAGCTCCTTGCTGCTGAACAAGTCCTGATGGCGGCCTTCCGGGTCGCTCAGCGCATCCAGCAGACGCTGATAGGTGTCACGAATGTTCACGTTCAGGCGCACGCCGGCCACCAGACCAAAGCGAATGTTCTGCAGGCCCTGGTTCAGCTGGCGAATACGGGTTTGCTCCCGGCGAATAATGGTGTTGATCTTGGCCGCCACTTCCACGGAAGACAGCGACAGCTGGCCTTCACGCAGGGTGAGCTCGTCGGCCAGGCGCGCCAGCTCCACTTCCATTTCTTCCAGTGCTTCCACCGGATCGTCGGCACGAATAATGTCGTGGCGAATGCGCGCCTTGAGATGGCGGAACACCAGAATGTAGAACTGCACCTTTTGCAGGGTGTTGCGGTTGCCCTCGGAAAGGCGCAGGGCATCGCGCAGCTCTTCGTCGTGCTCCACCGCCACCCGCAGGGTGCCCAGCGCTTTGTCGGACATGGAGCGCAGCTCGTCGGCATCGAGGTAAGCCAGTTCGGGCCGTTTGAGCCGGCGCTCCACATCGTGATCCCGCGCCAGCCGCTCCACCCTGGACCAGTTGGCCTTGTGGGCCACCAGCGCCTTGCGGGCGGCAAAGTAGCCCTGGCCGTCTTTGGACAGGCGTTGGCTGAGGGAGTCAATTTCCCGCTTGGTGACCTGGCGCTGGGCCTCGGTCTGGCTGCGCTTGTTGCGGGTTTGCACCAGCTCGTTTTCCAGCTCGCGCTTGGCGTCTCGGGCTTTTTGCTCCATGTCGTCGGCAAGGGTAATGCCCAGGGCCGCCAGCTCCTCGCGGAACTCACTCAAGGTGCGGTTGCGGGCATCGCGGCCGGTCACCAGGGCGGTGCGGGCCTGCAGGGCGTCACTTACCCGGCCGGCCAGCTGCTCGGCACGCAAGCCGGCCTTGCGGCGGGCTTCCTCGGCCTGGGCTAGCTTGGCCTTGAGGCTGTCATTCATGGCCGAGCTCTGGCTCAGCAGCTGCTCGGCATCGGCATAGGCCAGGTGCGGCAGCCGGGCCACCAGCTGGTTCAGGGCATAGGTGCGGGCACGGGCCTCGGTCAACTCGCTTTCCGCCTGCTCGGTGGCGGCCTTCAAGGCATCAAAGCCGGCCGGATCCTGGCGCAGCACCTGCACCTGCTCGGCCAGCCGGCCCAGTTTCTGGCCGTGGGCGGCCATAAAATTGCGGGCATCATTCAGTTTGTCGGCCTCGGCCCTGGCGGCTTGCAGCCGCTCGGCCACGCCGTCGTCGGCCAGAAGGGATGCCAACGGCAGCAGCTTGTGCAGCAGGCCCTGCTGCTCGCGCAGGCTCTCTACCTTGCTGGCCCACTGAGTGCGCTGCTCGGCAAGCAGCATACGCTCCTGCTCCAGTTCGTTTTGCTGCTCGGCCAGCTCGGCCAGCAGCTCTTCCGGGCTGGGGGCAAAGGCCTGTTGCAGGCCGTCACTGACAAAGTCGCTCAGCTGATGGTACAGCCGGCTGTGTTTTTGCTGGGCAAAGGCGGCCTCGGCATAGCGGGCGCTTTCCACTTCCAGCTCGTCACGCAGCTTTTCCACCTGGGCTTCCCGGGCGGCGCGGCCAAACAGCGGCACGGCAGGAAAACGGGAGTAGCGCAGCTGGCGCTCGCCGTTTTGCACATACACGGCCCCTTCAAGCTCGGTGGCCTGCAGCAAGTCTTCGTCAAAGGCGTCGGGGTTGCCCTGAATGAGGTACACATCGGGCGGGCAGCTTTCCAGCGCCTGCAGTTTTTCCAATGCGGCTTGCGGATCCGCCACCACAATGGCGTTGCGGGCCGGGCCGTACAGCGCCTCGTAGTAAGGGGCGTCTTCCACTGCTATGTCGTCGTACACCTCGCACAGCAGGGTGCCGCCCAGGTGCTCGCACAAAGACACCAGCTCGGGCGAGGCATCGCTGCCGCCGCTCAGCACGCGAATGTGCTGCTCCAGCCGCTGTTTGGCGGCGAGCGCATTTTGTTTGGTCTGCTCGGCCTGGTGCTCGTCCCGCAGGGCCTGCTGCATGGCGGCGGTAATTTCGCTGCTGTCGGTGAGCGGCTGGTTAGACAGCTCCCGCAGCCGCTCCAGTGCCTGCTGGGCCTTGTGCCAGGCCGGAGCCTGGGCTTTAAGCTCGTTAATACGCGGGGCCAGCTGGCCTTCGGCGGACTGCAGCTGGCGCTGGGCCTCGCTGCACTCCGCCAGTTGCTCTTCGGCTTCGGCCTTTTGCTCGTCCAGCTCCGCCAGTTGCAGCTCCAGCTCCTCTTCGCTTTGTACCTTGCGGTTAAAGCGGGCCAGATCCGCCTGCAGCTCGCGCACCTTGTGCAGCCGGGCCTCGGCCTGCTCGGCGTCTTTCAGGGTGCGGCGAATACTCTCTTCCCGGCTCAGCAGGCTCTGGTGCTCACGGCCCTGCTCAATCAATTGAGTGGCCTTGCCAAAGGCGGCAGCGCGGTCCACCGGGCCGGCCACGGCTTCCAGCAATGTCAGCGCCTGGTCATACTGGGCGCGAGCGGCCTCGGCCAGACTGAGCTGCTGGCGTTGCTCCAGCACGGTCTGGGTCAGTTCCTGCTCGCGTTGCTGGTGGCGCTGCTCTTCTTCCTTGGCCTGCTCGGGCTCAAGTGCCGGCAGCTCGCAACGGGCGCGCACGTTTTCCAGCGCCTGACGGGCCTGGCGATACTGAATGGCGCGGGTCTGCTGAGTGTCGAGGGCTTGCTGATAGTCGGCCAGCTGGCTCTTCAGGCTGTCTACCTCGGCGTCGGCCTCGGTGCGGGCGTCTTGTGCTTCCTGATGTTCGTCCTGCAGCTCGGCCAGCATGTCTTCCTGAATGGCGAGCTTTTCTTCCAGCTCGTCCAGCTCCAGCTGGTAAGCCTGAATTTTCTCATTGAGCTTGACCCCGCTCATCACCTTGGCGAGATGCTCGGAGGCAATATCCAGCTCGTCGGTCAGCATGCGCTCCTTGGCCTGCAGGTGCTCGTATTCATCGGCCAGATAAATCAGCCGGGCCTTTTCTTCGGCCAGAATGCGGCGCTCTTCCGCCAGGGCCTTGCGGGCCGAGAGGGCGAGATCCGACAGCCGCTGCTTTTCAGCGCTGTTGCGCACATAGTCGGCGGCAGCGTAATGGGTGGTTTCGGTGATCAGCTGGCGGAACAGGTCGCGCTGACGCTGGGTTTCGCGAATAGACTCCAGGGTGCGGCGGTTTTCAAAGATCGCCGCTTCCATGTCGGTAAAGGCCTTGCGAATGCCGGCGTTCTCCGGCAGCAGATAATCTTTCAGGCTGCGGCTGATGGTGCTGGAAATGCCACCATAGAGCGAGGCTTCAATCAGACGATAGAACTTGACCCGATCCCGCTGATCTTTCAGCTTGCGCGGGGTCACGCCCATGTCGAACAAAAAGTTGTGATACTCGCTCACGGTATTGAAGCGGGAGAAACGCAGTCCGGCTTCCACGGCGGCCGCCTTCAGCTCGTTGAGCGAGCGCACCTGGCCGCGACCGTCATCCAGGCGGCTTAGCAGCAGCTCGGTGGGGGCCGCGCCCTCATTCACATCCTGCAAGGCAAAGGGCACCAGGTTCACCTTGTTGTCGCGGTTGGCCACCTGCTCCAGGTGCACGCCAAACCACACCCGCTCCTGCTGGGAGGTGGTCACCTCAATCAGCGAGTAACAGTGACCCCGCTGCAGCTTGCCATACAGGCCCTTGTCGCGGCTGCCGGACTGGCTGCCCGCTTCCGTGGTGTTGCGAAAGTGCAGCAGGCTGAGATCGGGGATCAGCGCCGCAATAAAGGCCGCCATGGTGGTCGACTTGCCGGCGCCGTTGCCGCCGGACAGGGTGGTCACCAGCTGGTCCAGATCAAAGGTGCGGGCGAAAAAGCCGTTCCAGTTGACCATGGTCAGGGATTGAAACTTGCCTCGGGTCACACTCACTGCTCGTTCTCCTGCTCGTCCTGCTGTTCGGTGCCGGCAACGGCTTCGCCTTCCTTAATCATGCGCAGTTGCAGCTCGCGCGGATCCTCGTCGCTGCGCACGTCGGCGGCAAAGCGGAACACCGCTTCGGTAATACGGAATTTGTCCTGGCTGCCCACGCTGCTCACCATGCCAATGCGCTTGAGCCGGCGAATGGCGCTTTTGAGCTTGTCGGCCAGCTTGCGCTTGTCGAGATCACTGCCGCCGGCGCGCTGGTTCACCATGCGCAGCAGCGCCTGCTCGTTGGACAGGGTTAAAATCTCTTCCTGCAGATCCTCAACGGAGAACACCCCTTCGTTGATCAGCCTGTCCGGGCTCAGGTAGAGGTAGCACAGCACCTTGCCCACCAGCATTTCCAGCTCGGAAAGAATGGAGGTGCCCAGCTCACTGGTGGAGCGCGGCCGCAGGTAATAAAAGCCCTCGGGCGCGCGCACCAGCTCGGCCTGGTAGCGCTGATAAAAGGCGTCGAGCTCGGGGTAATACTCCTGCAGCAGCGAGTGCTGCTCCAGCTCGTCGGCGGTTATGTGCCGGCCCGACCGCAGCTGGTTGTCGAGGGCCGGAAACAGCGGATTGGCTATGGCCTGAACCAGTCGCGGGTCCAGGGCCTGATCAGTATTGGTCGATAACATGTGCTTGTACCTTGGCCCCGTGGGCATTAATGGGTTGCCAGTCGGGCATGGGCGCGCCCGCCAGTTCGCCGTCGGCATGGCCGAGCTTGACCGCCTCGTCAATCAGCAGGCGCGCAATGTCAAAGTGCTGGTAATGAGGGTAATCATTCAGGTAATCGCGCAGCACCCCGGCCAGATCAAGGGGGCGGCCGGCGACGGAAAACACCTCCAGGTGCTCGCGAATGCGGCCCGAGAGCTCAGCGGCAATGTCGGTCATGTCCTGATATTCGAGCTCCACCGGCAGCTCGCCGGTGACTTCCTCGGCATAGGCGGCCATGGTTTCGTCGCGCAGCTCCAGCAGCGGCAGGGTCTGGCTGACCCGCAGCCGCCAGTTGTGGTGTTCAAAGTGGCGGATGGACTCCCGCAGCCGCTGGCTGAAGGCACGGTTCTTGTCCATGTCGATGGCGGTGCGAATAAAGCGGTGCACGTGACGGTCGTAGCGGGACCACAGCTCGATGCACTGGCTGCCCCAGTGAATAATGGCGTCGAGCCTTGCCTGCAGTTGCTGGCACAAAATGGCCACCGCCTCGCCTCTGGGGCTTTGCTGCAGCTGCTCTTCAATGTTGAGCAGGCTTTGTTGCAGGCCATGACCGGCTTTATCCAGGGTGTCCTGCAGTTCCCGCAGGGTGATGCCGGTTTCCCGCAGCAGTTGCTCACAGGCGTGAATGGCCTCGTGCCAGTTCTTGTTGAGCAGGGCGGCGATGTTGGCCTTGACCGCGTTTTGCTGCTCGTCCATGGTGCGTTGAGTGTCGTCAATGCGCGCCAGCTGCTCGGAGACCGAATACTTGAGCCGGCCTTCCACGTTCTGGGCCCAGCCTTGCTCGTCGGGGTTGGCGGCAATGGCCTCGGCCACCCGCTCCAGCTCCTGGGCAATGTGCTCCAGCAGCAGCGACAGCTTGATCTGGCTCACTTCCCGCTGGGCGGCAAAAAATTCCACTATGGCCAGCCCCAGCCGGGTGAGGCGATAGAGGCTTTCGCTCTCGCCGCCGTCGCCCTGAAAGCGGCTCAGCAGGCGCTGGCGCACCAGATCGTTAATGGCGTTGTTGGCCCGGCTGACTTGCGTGTCGGCGGCCTGGTCAAAGCCCTTGCTGATATAGCCAAAGGCGTGGTGCAACTCGGCCTCGCTCAGTTGCGGCTGCTCGCCGCCCCGGCCAAAGATGTGCACCGCCAGCAAAAAGGCCAGCCGATCAGGGGGCAGGCTTAAGCCCAAATTTTCCTCTCTGACCCAGCCGATCCAGTCCGGCAGAGTCCGGGACATTTCCGTCATGGTGTTGCTCTCTTCACTTTGTGCGCAAATACGTGCATATAGCGACCCAGGTGCATAAAGGGCTGGGTGCGGGAGTGGGCCAGCTCCATCTGTATAATTTCTTCCTCGGTGGGAAAGGGCCCGTGCACGTTCGACATATAATCGTGAAACACCCGCACGCCGCTGCGTCCGGTTATAACAAAGCCAAGCTCACTCAGCCAGCCGTCTACCTCGGCGGGCCGGCAGGGCCAGCCCGGTGTCAGTTTCTGGCGTCGTTTTCTGACCAGGTTGGCGTGCACATAATCGAAGTTGCCTTTTACCAGGCTGTGATAAAGCAGACCGTCGCGGTTGTAATACATGAGCGACAAATGCCCGCCGGGGCGCAGCAGCTCGTTCAGACCGGACAGCAAATCCGCCTGATTTTGCACCCATTCCAGCACGGCATGGCACAGAATAAGGTCGAACTGACCCAGGCCGGCCGAACATAACGACTGTATGGGGCCGTGAATAAAGTCGAATTGCTCAGTCAGGCCCTTGTCGGCCACCTGAATCCTGGCTTCTTCAAGCATTTCGGCAGACAAATCACACAGCACCACACTGTGGCCCTCGGCGGCCAGGCGCTGAGACACGGGGCCAAAGCCACCGCCGGCATCAAGAATGCGCAGGGGCCGCTCGCTTTCCGGCAGCCATTCGGCCAGATCCCGGCTCAACACCCGCAGGCGAATTTGCCCCTTGGTGGTGCCGTAGATATTGCGGGAGAAAGTGCGGCTTTTGCCGTCAAAGCTGGTGTTACGCGTCAAACCGAGTGTTTCTTGTCATTTCAAAGGCAGCTATTCTGGCATAACCCGTACGGTTAACAAATGCGAGAGTGCATGACCGCTTCCTTTTTGGCTAAAAAATGGCTGGGCAGCCTGCTGTTACCCCTGCCCCTGCTGCTTTTAACGGCGTTGTTTGGTGTGTTTCTGCTGATGATGCGCCATAAGCGCAGTGGAATTGTCTTTGTGTCTGCGTCTCTTTTGGCACTTATGCTGCTCAGCACCCGGCCGGTAGCCAATGCGCTGATTGCCCCGCTGGAGCAAACCTATGCGCCTTTTAACGCGGGCAGCCAACCCGTTGACGATATTATTGTGCTGGGTGCCGCTCAGGTGGCAGACCCGCGCCTGCCCCTGCTCAGCCAGCTGGGCAATGCGGCGCTGGCGCGCATCAGCGAAGGAGTGCGGCTGGCTCATGCTTACCCGCAAGCCCGGCTGATTGTAAGCGGTTATGCCGGCAGCGAGGGCCGCTCCAGTGCCGAACTTTATGGCGAGGTGGCGCAGGCACTGGGCATAGAGGCCAGCCGCATTGTGATGCTGCCAGAGCCGAAAAACACCACCGAGGAAGCCGCCGCCATCACGCCGCTGATTAAGGATCGCACGGCGGTACTGATCAGCTCTGCCAGCCACCTGCCCCGCGCCATGGCGCTGTTTGCTGCCAAGAACGCCGCGCCTCTGCCTGCCCCTGTTGATCATCAGGCCAAAGACAGTGCCGGCACCTTGCCGCTATATAGTTACCTGCCTCAGGCGCGATATTTAGCGCGCAGCGAGCTGGCCTGGCATGAATATCTGGGCCGGCTGTGGATAGAAGTGCACAAGCCTTAGCAAATCCCTATAATCCCCCATCATTTAACTGAAAGGAACTGACCAATGCGACAGACTCTGGTAATGGGTAACTGGAAACTGAACGGCAGCAAAACCATGGTGCACGAGCTGATTTCTGCCCTTAAGGCGCCTGCCGCCGACGCCGCCTCTGTGGCTGTGGCCGTGTGCCCGCCCGTGCTGTTTTTAGGCCAGGCCGAAGCCGAGCTTGCCGGCAGCCCCATTGCTTTGGGCGCACAGGATGCCGACATCAATACCAGCGGTGCCTTTACCGGTGAAAACTCGCCGGCCATGTATAAGGAATTTGGTGTTAAATATGTGCTGGTGGGCCACAGCGAACGCCGCACCCTGCACAATGAGTCCGATGCCGTGGTGGCCGCCAAGTTTGCCGCCGTGCTGGAGCAAAATCTGGTACCTGTGTTGTGCATTGGTGAAACGCTTGAGCAGTTTGAAGCGGGCGAAACGCAAGCCGTGGTTGAACGCCAGCTGCAGGCCGTGATTGACCGGTGCGGCATTGAGGCACTGGGTCGTGCTGTGATTGCCTATGAGCCGGTATGGGCCATTGGCACCGGCAAAACCGCCACTCCCGAGATTGCGCAGGGTGTGCACAGCGCCATTCGTCAGTTCCTGGCTGCACAAAGCGCCACTGTGGCCGCCGGCGTGCAAATTCTTTACGGTGGCTCGGTAAAAGGTGACAGCGCCGCCGGCCTGTTTGCCATGGAAGACATAGACGGTGCTCTGGTGGGCGGTGCCGCCCTCAAGGCCGACGAATTTGCCGCCATTATTCGCGCGGGGGCTTAAGGGATTTCATGATTAAACGCATTGGAGTACTCACCAGCGGTGGTGATGCACCGGGCATGAACGCGGCCATTCGGGCTGTGGTGCGTACCGGCCTGCATCATGGTCTGGAAGTGTTTGGCATTCAGAGTGGTTATCTTGGTTTGCATCAGGATCAGATAATACCGCTGGACAGGCACAGTGTGTCGGATGTGATTACCCGGGGCGGCACCTTTCTGGGCTCGGCACGGTTTCCCGAATTCAAGCAGGAGCAGGTGCGGGCAGAAGCGGTGGCCAACCTGAAAAAACACGGCATAGACGGCCTGGTGGTGGTGGGCGGCGACGGCTCTTATATGGGTGCCATGTGCCTGACCGAAATGGGCTTTCCCTGCATCGGCATTCCCGGCACCATCGACAACGACATTGCCGGCACCGACTTTACCATAGGCTTTGACACGGCCCTGAATGTGGCAGTGGAAGCCATTGACCGGCTGCGGGATACCTGCAGCTCCCACAACCGCATTTCGGTGGTGGAGATCATGGGCCGGCACTGTGGCGATCTCACTTCCTCTGCCGCCGTGGCCGGCGGTGCGGAATACGTGATTGTGCCCGAGGTGGCCTTTGACAAGGATGAGCTTATTCAGCAAATTCACGAAGGGGTGGCCAAGGGCAAAAAGCACGCCATTGTGGCCATTTGTGAAAACGTCTGTGATGTAAACCAGCTGGCCAGAGATATTCAGGATGCCACCGGCCGCGATACCCGCGCCACCATTCTGGGGCATATTCAGCGGGGCGGCACCCCCACGGCGCAAGACCGTATTATGGCCAGCCGCATGGGTGCCCGCGCCGTGGAGCTGCTGCTGGAAGGGTTTGGCGGCCGCTGCATGGGCCTGCAGAATAACCATATTGTGCATCACGATATTATCGACTGCATCAAGCACCTGCGCCGCCCGTTTAACGAAGAGATGTATCAGCTGTCCAATACACTGTTCTGACCTTCAACCCCCTCCCAACCTCCCCCTTGAAAAGGGGGAGGAGCGTATAAGTCGCCTCCCCGTTTTAAGGGGTAAGCAAGAGCTGTTCCATCCCCTTTTTAAGGGGTAAGCTAGAGCTATTCCCTCCCCTTTTTAAGGGGAGGGTCAGGGTGGGGTTGGTGCCAGCCCACATTATTGATAAGGCCAGCGCCGTTTGGCCTTCTGCTTGTTATAACCAATGGTCATAATGGTGCTTTGTTCTTTGTTGTGAGCCGTTATGCAGCAGATTGATACCCTGACATTAATACTCGCCGCCCTCGCCTGCTTTACCGGTGCCTATGTGCAAACCGCCATCGGCTTTGGCATGGCAGTGGTGGCCGCGCCCATTTTGTTTTATCTCGATCCCGTGCTGGTACCCGGCCCCTTGATGATGGTGCTGCTGGTGATGTGCCTGGTAAACGGCTGGCGCTTTCGCAAGGGCATAGAGATGAACCTGCTGGCGCCGGCGCTGCTGGCTCGCATTCCCGGCAGTGCGGTGGGTGTGTGGCTGCTGGTGGTGCTGCCCGTTAAATGGCTGGCAATACTCATTGCTGTCACCATTATGCTGGGTGTGCTGGTGCGGCTGAAAGACATTGCTCTGCCCATGACCAGAGCCAATATGGCGCTGGGCGGGTTTCTGTCGGGGGTGATGGGCACCAGCACCACCATAGGCGGGCCGCCCATGGTGCTGGTAATGCACGGTGCCGACATGCACCGCATTCGCGCCAACCTGGCGGGCTTTTTTGTGGTATCTACCCTGATGTCGGCCGGTGCGCTGGCCAGTGGCGGCTTTCTTACTCAAACCCACCTTGAGCTGGCGCTGCCCCTGGCCCCCGCAGCCCTCTTCGGTAACTGGCTGGCGGTGCACAGTTTGCACCTGGTGTCGCGGCCCGTGATGCACTACGGCTCTTTATCACTCTGTACGTTGGCGGTTATCGGTATGTTAATCAATACCTTGACGTAAACCCGTGTAAATCGTGGCATTGTTAAACGGGTCATAAAGTCCGATAATAACCCCCGTTTATTGCTGAATGCCGAGTGATCATGTCTGAATACCTGCTGCTGTTTGTCGGCACCGTGCTGGTCAACAACTTCGTGCTGGTGAAGTTTCTTGGCCTGTGCCCGTTTATGGGGGTGTCGGGCAAACTGGAAACCGCCATTGGCATGGGGTTGGCCACCACCTTTGTGCTGACCCTGGCTGCCGCCTGCTCTTATCTGGTGAACCAGTATATTCTGCTGCCGCTGGATCTGCTTTATCTGCGCACCCTGTCGTTTATTCTGGTGATCGCCGTTGTGGTGCAGTTCACCGAAATGGTGGTGCATAAAACCAGTCCGGCGCTGTATCGCCTGCTGGGCATTTTTCTGCCGCTGATCACCACCAACTGCGCCGTGCTGGGCGTGGCCCTGCTCAACATCAACGAGCAGCACAACTTTATGCAAAGCCTGATCTACGGCTTTGGGGCCGCCGTGGGCTTTTCCCTGGTGCTGGTGCTGTTTGCCGCCATGCGCGAGCGGCTGGCCGGTGCCGATGTGCCCGCCCCCTTTAAAGGGCCGGCGCTGGCGCTGGTGACCGCCGGGTTAATGTCACTGGCCTTTATGGGCTTTACCGGACTGGTGAAGTTGTAATATGACACAGATTCTTATCGCCATTGTGGTGCTGGCGCTGCTGGCGCTGGTGTTCGGGCTTATTCTGGGGTTTGCCGCCGTGCGCTTTCGCGTGGAGTCGGACCCCATTGTGGAACAACTCGACGAGCTGCTGCCGCAAACCCAGTGCGGCCAGTGTGGTTACCCCGGCTGCCGGCCCTATGCCGAAGCCGTGGCCAACGGCGACGACATTAACAAATGCGTGCCCGGCGGCGATGCCACCATGCGCAAAATTGCCGATCTGATGGGGGTAGAGCCCCAGGCCATGGGTGAAGACGCCGCCGAGCCCGAGAAAAAGGTCGCCTTTATTCATGAAGACATGTGCATTGGCTGCACCAAGTGCATTCAGGCCTGTCCGGTGGATGCCATTGTGGGCTCTACCAAGGCGCTGCATACCGTCATTGCCGACGAATGCACCGGCTGTGACTTGTGCGTGGACCCCTGCCCCACCGACTGCATAGAAATGGTGCCGGTCAAGGTGACTCCCGACAACTGGAAATGGCAGCTTGAGCCCATTGCCATTAAGCAGGTGAAGTAAATGTCGTTGTTACAGGAACTCCAGGCAGGCAAACTGCACGACTTTCATGGCGGCATTCATCCGCCCGAGCGCAAAGCGCCCGCCAACCAGAGCCCCATTGCTGATGCCGGTCTGCCCGACGAGCTGGTGCTGCAAATCCGCCAGCATATTGGTCAGCCGGCCCGGCTGCGGGTAAAAGTGGGTGATAGCGTGCTCAAGGGCGAGCGCCTTACCGATCCCGATAATCCCATGATGATGCCGGTGCATGCGCCCACCTCGGGCATCATCAGCGCCATTGAGCGCCGGCCGCTGTGTCATCCGTCCGGGCTGGAAGGAGACTGCATTATTCTTACGCCCGACGGCAAGGACGAATGGCGCCCGCGCTATCCCATGACCGACATTCACACCATGGATGCGGATGTGCTGCTGCAGCGCATTCATGAATCGGGCATTACCGGCCTGGGCGGCGCGGGTTTTCCGGCTCACGTTAAACTGCGCCCGCGTAAAAAAGCGATAGACACCCTGATCATCAACGGCGTGGAGTGCGAGCCCTATATCAGCGCCGACGACCGCTTAATGCGCGAGCACGCCGATGACATTCTGGCCGGTGTGGGCATCTTGCAGCATATAGTGCAGCCCGGGCTGACCGTGATAGCGGTGGAAGACAACAAGCCGGAAGCCCTGGCCTCGCTGCGTGAAGCCAACCGCAGCGAGCAGATACTGGTGGTGTCTGTGCCCACCAAATATCCGTCCGGCGGTGAAAAGCAGCTGATTGAAGTGCTCACCGGCAAACAGGTGCCCCGCAACGGCCTGCCCGCCGACATTGGCATAGTAGTGCAGAACGTGGGTACTGCCTTTGCGGTGAAGCGCGCCGTGCTCGACGACGAACCCCTTATTCAGCGGGTGGTGACTCTGGCCGGCGAAGGCTTTGGCCAGAAGTGCAACGCCTGGGTGCGCATTGGCACGCCGGTGCGCCATCTGCTCAAGCGCTTTGACTTTGTACCCGGCCCCGAGCCGCGCATTATTATGGGCGGGCCCATGATGGGCTTTACCCTGCACACCGCTGCTGCGCCCGTGATCAAGGGCAGCAACTGCATTCTGGCTCCGGGCGGGCACGAGCTGGCACCGCCGGCGGCAGAGCAGCCCTGCATTCGCTGCAGCCAGTGCGCCGACGCCTGCCCCGCCAGCCTGCTGCCCCAGCAGCTGTACTGGCATGCCCGCGCCAACGAGCACGACAAGCTCAACAGCCATCACCTGTTCGACTGCATTGAATGTGGTGCCTGCGCCTGGGTGTGCCCCAGCCAGATCCCGCTGGTGCAATATTACCGGGTAGCCAAGGCCGATATTCGTCAGGCCCAGCGCGAAGCCGAACAGGCCGAGCAGGCAAAAAAACGCTTTGAGGCCCGTCAGGCCCGGCTGGAGCGGGAAAAAGCCGAGCGTCAGGCGCGTCAGCAAAAAGCAGCTGCCGAGCGCAAGGCCCGCATGAAAGAACAAGTGGACGCCGGTGGTGAAGATCCGGTGGCTGCCGCACTGGCCCGGGTAAAAGCCCGCAAGCAGGCCGAGGGCACCGACGACATGGCCGCCGCCCGCGCCGCCCGCAAGGAAGAAGCCCGCCGCAATCGCGAGCGCAAGGCGGCAGAGCAAAACGCGCCTGAAGCGGCTCCGGCGACAGATGACAAAAAATCGGCGGTAGCGGCCGCCGTCGCCCGCGCCAAGGCCCGTAAAGCGGCACAAGCCGCCGGGCACGCCGAACCGGCTCCCAGACCCGAGCAGGCAGAAACCCCGGCTGATGATAAAAAAGCGGCGGTGGCCGCCGCCGTGGCCCGTGCCAAAGCCCGCAAGGCGGCGCAGGCTGCTGAGCAAGCCGAACCGGCTCCCGGGCCCGAGCAGGCAGAAACCCCGGCTGATGATAAAAAAGCGGCGGTGGCCGCTGCGGTGGCAAGAGCCAAGGCGCGCAAAGCGGCGCAGGCTGCAGAGCAAGCCGGGGCCGCACCGGCAGAAGCCCCCGCCGAAAAGCCGGCGGAAACATCTGACGACGATAAAAAAGCCGCCATTCGCGCCGCCGTAGCCCGGGCCAAGGCCCGCAAGGCTGCTGCCGCCAACTCAAACACAAAAACGGAAGACGAGTCCTGATGGGTTTTCATATCAGCAGTTCACCCCATGATCATGCCCCGCTCAGCACGGCCACCCTGATGCGCAGGGTCTGCTATTGCCTGCTGCCGGGCATTGCCATGCAATGGTGGTTTTTTGGCTGGGGCAGTCTCATTCAAATTGCGCTGGCGGTGCTGACCGCCTACGCCGCCGAAGGGCTGGTGCTGACTCTGCGCAAGCGTCCGTTAACCATATTGCAGGACAACTCGGCCCTGCTGACCGCCCTGCTGATTGGCATTGCCATACCGCCGCTGGCGCCCTGGTGGATGGTAGTAATAGGCACCGCCTTTGCCATTATTATTGCCAAGCAACTTTATGGCGGCCTGGGCCAGAATATTTTTAACCCCGCCATGGTGGCCTATGTGCTGCTGCTGGTGTCGTTTCCGCTGCACATGACCAGCTGGCTGCCGCCGCTGGAACTGCAGCAATACCCGCCCGGGCTGGCCGACAGCCTGTCGGCCATTTTCACCGGTTATACCCTGGACGGCTTCAGCCCGCACCAGCTGCGGGAGCTGGCAGACGGCACCACCATGGCCACGCCGCTGGATACCCTTAAAACCGGCTTTACTCAAGGGTACACCGCCGGTGAAATACTGAGCGAGCCGGTCTTTGGCGGCCTGGCAGGCATTGGCTGGCAGTGGGTGAATCTGGCCTATCTGGCCGGCGGCATGGCGCTGCTACGGTTAAAGCTCACCAGCTGGACCATTCCGGTGTCCATTCTGGCCACCCTGGCAGTGCTGAGCTTTCTCGGCTTTATGATCTCGCCGGATAACACCGCCGGACCGCTTATTCAGCTGTTTTCCGGTGCCACCATGGTGGGCGCTTTCTTTATTGCCACCGATCCGGTGTCGGCTTCCACCACCTTCAGAGGCCGGCTGATCTACGGAGCCCTGATTGGCCTGCTGATTTACCTTATTCGCACCTTTGGCGGCTACCCCGATGCCATTGCCTTTGCCGTGCTGCTGGCCAATTTAACCGTGCCCATGATCGACAGCCTGACCAAACCCGCCACCTACGGAGAGCGCCGCTGATGCTGGAAACCATGCGCAAAAACGGACTGGTGCTGGCCGCCTTTGCTTTGGTGTGCACCGCGCTGATTGCCCTGACCAACAGCCTGACCCGCAGCACCATTATTGAGCAGGAACAGGCCCAGCTGCTGGCGGTGCTGAACGAGCTGCTGCCTGCCAGCACCCACGACGAGCCGCTGTATGAACACTGTGTGGCGCTGCAAAGCCCGCAATATCTGGGCAGCCGCAATCCCCTGCCGGTATTTACCGCCGTTAAGCAAGGTGAAATACAGGGTTATGCCATTGAAGCCATTGCCCCCGACGGCTACAGCGGTGAAATCAAGCTGGTGGTGGGCGTGAATGCCGACGGCAGCCTCTCGGGCGTACGGGTGCTGAACCACAACGAGACCCCGGGCCTGGGCGACAAAATTGAACTGAAAAAATCCCGCTGGTTGCTGGACTTTGACGGCAAGCGGCTGAACGGTGCCGACGACCCGCGCTGGGCAGTGCGCAACGACGGCGGTCAGTTTGACGCCTTTACCGGTGCCACCATTACCCCCCGCGCCGTGGTAGGTGCGGTGCGCAAGGTACTGCTGTTGGTTAACGAGCAGCCTCAGCTGCTGACAACAGCCCCTCGCTGTGGAGAAACCTTATGACAGAACAACACAAAGACATTGTTCGCCAGGGCCTGTGGAGCAATAACCCGGCACTGGTGCAAATTCTGGGGCTGTGCCCGGTGCTGGCCGTCACCAATACGCTGACCAACGCCATGGGCCTTGGCATTGCCACCCTGCTGGTGCTGGTGGGCTCCAACCTCACCGTCTCACTGGTGCGCCAGTGGGTGCCCAATGAAGTGCGCATTCCCATTTATGTGATGATTATTGCCAGCCTGGTGACCTGTGTGCAGCTGCTGATGAACGCCTACACCTACGGGCTTTATCAGTCCCTGGGTATTTTTATTCCGCTGATCGTGACCAACTGCGTGATCATCGGCCGCGCCGAGGCCTTTGCGTCTAAAAACAGCCCAGCACTGGCGGCACTGGACGGCCTGATGATGGGCCTGGGCTTTACCGCCGTGCTGCTGGTGCTGGGCGGCCTGCGTGAGCTGCTGGGCATGGGCACCCTGTTTGACGGTGCCGAGCTGCTGCTGGGCGACTGGGCCGCCAGCCTTAAGGTTGACGTGCTGCATCTGGACAACGGCTTTTTGCTGGCCATTCTGCCGCCGGGTGCCTTTATTGGCCTGGGGCTGATGGTGGCCGCCAAAAACTGGGTAGATGGCCGCCTGGCAGCCCGCCGGGCACCGGCACCCAAGGCAGAAGTAACCCGGGCAAGAGTGACCTCACTTTGACTGCTCCCCTCCCTATAAGGAAGGGAATTCCCAATTCATCGAGAACAGGACACGGAGACTGGCCCCATGCCACTGACATTCTCTCCAAGGGCTAACACCGCCAGCCCGGCGGCTTTAATGTTGGTCGCGGCGTTAATGTCGCGGTCATGGTGTGCGCCACATTCGGGGCAGTCCCATTTCCTGACCGACAACGGCAGCGACGACAAGGTATGCCCGCAACCCGAGCAGCGTTTGGAGCTGGGGAACCACTGGTCAATGGCGACCAGTGAGCGCCCGGCCCATTCCGCCTTGTACGCCAACTGGCGCACGAACTCGCCCCATCCTGAATCAGCAATGGCCTTGCTGAGTTTCGGGTTGCGGATCAGGTTTTTCACTGTCAGGGATTCAACGCAGACTACTTGGTTCTCGTTAATCAGTCTGCGGGACAGCTTGTGCAAGTTGTCCTGTCGGCAATCGGAGATGTTGGCGTGAAGTTTCGCCACCTTCTGGCGGGCCTTGGCGCGATTGGCCGAGCCGAGCTTTTTCTTGCTCAGCCGGCGCTGTGCCTTGGCCAGCCTGGCGGCGTATTTCGCGCTATGGCGGGGATTGCCGATCCGCTCACCCTTGTCGGTGATAAACAGATCTGTCAGGCCCAGGTCAATGCCGATCATGTTGGGGGTGACCGGCAGTTTGCTGGACGCGAACTCACACAGGCAGCTCACAAAGTAACGGCCTGCCGAGTCCTTGGAAACGGTTACGGTGCTGGGCTCGCCGGGCAGTTCACGGCTCCAGCGAATATTCAGCGGGGTTTTGCTTTTAGCCAGGTACAGCTTGCCGTTCCGGTATTTGAAGGCCGAGCGGGTGAACTCCGCCGACTGGCGGTGGCGTTTGCTCTTGAATGCCGGATACTTGGCGCGGCCTTCAAAGAAGTGTTTGAAGGCGGTTTGCTGGTGGCGAAGGCATTGCTGCAAGGGCACACACGACACCTCAGACAGAAACGCCAGCTCAGGATCTTTTTTGAGTTCGGTCAGTCGGGCGTTAGCACCAACGTAGCCGATTTTTTCCTGACGCAGCTCAAACGCATCGGTACGCCAGCGCAGTATGGCGTTATAGACAAAACGCACACAGCCGAAGGTCCGAGCCAGCAGCTCAGTCTGTTCGAGGGTCGGGTAAAACCGATATTTATAGGCGCGTTTCGTCATGCGCTTAGTTTAGTAAACCACTGTATAGATAGCCAGTTTAAAAGGAGAGACGGGAACAGGGGCGGCTGACGCCGCCGTGCTATCCCTCCCCGCCCTGAAAGGACGGGGTTTCCCGCGCAAAATTGATGAACATGGAAAAACGCCGCCTTATTCTGAAGCGGCTGCGGGCGGAAAACCCCCACCCCACTACCGAGTTGAACTTCAACAACCCGTTTGAGCTGCTGATTGCGGTGCTGCTCTCGGCTCAGGCCACCGACGTGAGCGTGAACAAGGCCACCATTGGGCTGTTTGCCGCCGGCCCTACCCCCGCCGCCATGCTGGCGCTGGGTGTAGACGGCGTAAAAGAGCACATCAAGACCATTGGCCTGTTCAACTCCAAAGCGGAAAACGTTATCAAGACCTGTGCCATACTGCTGGAAAAGCACAATGGCGAGGTGCCGGAAAGCCGTGAGGCGCTGGAAGCCTTACCCGGTGTGGGCCGCAAAACCGCCAACGTGGTGCTGAACACCGCCTTTGGCTGGCCCACCATTGCCGTGGATACTCATATTTTCCGGCTGTCCAACCGCACCCGCTTTGCTCCGGGCAAAAACGTGGATGAGGTGGAGCAAAAGCTGCTAAAATGGGTGCCTGCCGAGTTCAAACTCGACGTGCACCACTGGTTTATTCTGCACGGACGCTATGTCTGCACCGCCCGCAAGCCCCGCTGTGGTGCCTGCGTGATCGAGGACTTGTGCGAGTTTAAAGACAAGCAATATCCGGCCGGTGAATAACCGCGCTAACACACAATAAACGGGAGCATCACATGCGTATTCTGCACACCATGCTGCGAGTGGGTAACCTGGACAAGTCCATCACCTTTTACACCGACATTATGGGCATGAAACTGCTGCGCACCAGCGAAAATGCCGAGTATGAATATACCCTGGCCTTTGTGGGCTATGGCGACGAAAAAGACGAAGCCGTGCTGGAGCTGACCTACAACTGGGGCACCGAAAGCTACGATCTGGGCAACGCCTACGGCCATATCGCCATTGAAGCGGAAGATATTTATGGTATGTGCGAGCAAATTCGCGCCGCCGGCGGCAAAGTCACCCGCGAGCCGGGCCCGGTAAAAGGCGGCAGCACCGTGATTGCCTTTGTGGAAGATCCGGACGGCTACAAAATTGAGCTGATCGCCAAAGACGACGCCGGCAAGGGGCTCGGACAATAATCCAGCCATAAGCTTTAAGCTGTCAGCTATAAGCCGAACCAAGGGCCTGTAAGCACACACCGTGCCTGCAGACCCTATGCTGTCATTCCGGCCCAAGAGCCGGAATCCATTTTAAAGACCAGACTGCTTCTGCAGACACAGCTGTGAACGCACAATCCCCGCCACTTACAGCTGATAGCTGACCGCTTACAGCTCCCCGAAGGGGCTTAACGCATGGGCAGCTCTACGTCTTCAAACAGCTTTTCTATTTCATCCGGTGACTTGAGGGCAATGGCCTTGTCTACTCGTTCACGGGTCAGGTGCGGCGCAAAGCGCTCCATAAAGTCATACATATAGCTGCGTAAAAAAGTGCCCTTGCGAAAACCGATTTTGGTGGTGCTGGGCTCAAACAAATGGCCCGCTTCAATGGCCACCAGATCGTCGTCTTCCACCGGATTCACCGCCATGCTGGCCAGCACGCCAATGCCAATCCCCAAGCGCACATAGGTTTTAATCACGTCGGCGTCGGTGGCGGTAAACACCACCTTGGGCTCGTAGCCGGCACGGTTGAATGCCACATCCAGCTCGGAGCGACCGGTAAAGCCAAACACATACGTAACCAGCGGAAAGCCGGCAATATCGGCAATGCCCGGCTTGCTGACGGAGGCCAGGGGATGATCCTTTGGCACCAGAATGCAGCGGTTCCAGTGATAACAGGGCAGCATGATAAGATCCTGATAAAGGTGCATGGCCTCAGTAGCAATGGCAAAATCAGACAACCCCTTGGACACCGACTCGCTGATCTGCACCGGTGTGCCCTGATGCATGTGCAAAGACACCTTGGGATAGCGGTTAATAAAACCCTTGATCACACCGGGTAACGCATAACGGGCCTGAGTGTGGGTGGTGGAAATGTTCAGCGAGCCCTGATCCGGGTGGGTGTGCTGGCTGGCCACCGCCTTGATGCTCTCCACCTTGCCCAGTATTTCGCTGGAAATGCGAATAATATCGCGGCCGGCAGGCGTGATTTGGGTAAGATGCTTACCACTGCGTTCAAACACCTGAACTCCCAGCTCATCTTCCAGCATACGTACCTGCTTGCTGATGCCGGGCTGAGAGGTATACAAACTCTCTGCAGTAGCAGAAACATTGAGGTTGTGGTTGGCAACTTCCACGATATAGCGCAACTGTTGAAGCTTCATGGTGCTCCGAATTCATGGTGACTTGTGTAAATACTACCAGACCTTGGCAAAAGATCCTCTGTATTGAGGCCGTTATACCTTATTAATGACCGGCTAACGGTCTGAAACTTCACTCTTTATTGATGCAGGACGTTAGCCAAAGCCCGTTCTGTGAGTTAACATTTCAGCTCATGCATGACCCATTCTAGCGAGCCTTGCCGATGATCCTGACCCTGGTACTGATAACCATAGGCGCCCTGCTGTTCCTCGTTATCGTTTACAACATGCTGCAGCAATATCGGCAAAAGCAGGTAGCAGAAAAGCGCAGCATTCTGATACGCCAGAACCAAATTGTGAATGAAACCGAAGAGCTGTTGCTCAACGCCGGCCAGTTACCCTACAGCCGCACTCTGGTGCTTACACTGTATCAGCGGGTCCGGCACAGTCTCAAAACCATGCTGGAAGCGGACCCGGGCAACCCTCAGCTAACCGGCCGGCTCAATAACGTCCAGCAGCAGATCCAGGACGCCCGAGACAACTTTCCGCCGGTGCAGGGCAGCTTTCGCCGGCCCGAGTCGGATCAGCAGGCACTGCATATGCTCAGGCTGGTGAAACGGCTGCGCAATGTGGTACGTCAGGAGCATAACCGCGGCAAGATAGGCTCTCAGGCCTTTGTGGCGGAAGATCGTCGTCTTGAGCTGGTGCAGCTGAAAATCAACCTTTCCAACCTGCTCAAACGAGTACGTATGAGTCTGAACAACCGGGAAACCGCCGCCGCCCGCCAGATGCTGGAAAAAGGCAAAAAAATTCTGGCCAATCTGCCCGATAAAGACGAGCAGCTGCTGAATATTGAAGAGACCATTCAAACCTGGATTAGCGACATGGACACCAAACAGCAGCAAGCCGAGCAGCAGAAGGAAGAAAAGGAAAACGAGAAATCCGAACTGGATGTGTTGTTTGAGCCCAAGCGGAAATGGTGAGTACTGTGTCTTCTCTGAATACCCTGCTGGGAAATACTCAGACCTTTTTTAGTGAGCTGGCCGCCGGCCTGGTAACGCATGGCCTGCCGCTGAACCTGGGCCCCATGGATCATATCTGTTACCGGGCCAGCACCAAAGCCGAATATTCAGCATTAAAAGACCGCCTTGCCGAACACGGACACATTCTGGTGGAAGGCATGATAGGCGGCCGCCCCATTATTACTTATGCCCTGCATCAGCCGCTGGCCAGCCCTTTTGGCCCCGTGCCCTGCCTGGAGCTGGCCGCGCCGAAACCCGGCAAAACCCATTACACCGGGCTGGAGCATGGCGAAATAGTGGTGCCCGACCTGCACACCTTGCTTAAAAACTACCCACATGTGCCGTTTCACCAAACCGCCATGCCCGCAGAGCTGACCCTGGCCCTGCCCCCGTTACAGGTAAAGTTTCACTGCCAAAGTCTGGCCGACACCATTGCCACGGAAATCGCCGAAGGCACCGTGGTACCAGTGCCGGAAGAGTATATTTAAAAACGCCGTCACTCCGGGTCTGCCCCGGAGTCCCCGCGAAGCGGATATGGCGTTTCATGCCTGACAACCGCGCTGCACCCGCCCCAGGCGCACCGTTAACGCTGCGGTCACGGCCATCACCCCTATCATGCCCACAGCCACCCCGGGCAGCCCGGCGGTTTGCCAGAACGGATAAAGATATAAACCGCCCAGGCTGGCACCGGCATAATAAAACACCAGATAAAGTGACGACGCCAACGCCCGGTTATGCGTGACACTGCGCCCTACCCAGCTGCTGGCACAGGCATGAGCCAGAAAAAATGCAAAGCTGTCGATTAACAGAGTGGCCATCAGCACCGGCAAACGCTCACTGAACAGCCCAAGGCTGCCCAGCGCCATCAGCGCAATGGCAGCAAGCAGCGTATTGGCCAGCCCAAAGCGGCTGATCAGCATGCCGCTCACCCCGGAAGCCACGGTGCCGGTAAGGTAAGTTAAAAACAGCAAACCCAGGGCCGCAGGTGCCATTGATACCGGCGGAGCCGACAAATAAAAGGCCACATAGGTGTATTGGTTAAGAAACACCATAAAATTAAGCCCACCCACCAGGTAAATGGGCCACAGCAGCGGATTGCGTACATGCTCCAGCAGAGCACGGCTGCCCTCGCCTTTGACAGCCGGCACAAAACAGCGGGAGTCGGGCAACAAGCGGGGCAACAGCGCCCACAGCAGCAGGCTCACCCCGCCCAGCACCAAAAAGGCCCCCTGCCAGCTGCCGCTCCAGCCGGCTATCAGGCCGCCAAATACACGCCCGCCAATGCCCCCGAGCGAGTTGGCTGCAATATAAATGCCAATGCTGGTCATCAGTGCCCGGGGCGTAAACTCTTCTCCCATATAGGCCACCGCCGTGGCCGGCAACCCTGCCAGAAAAAAGCCCTGCAGGCCCCGCAGCGCGACCAGGCTGGCATAGTTGGGTGCCCAGGCCATTAGCAACCCCAGCACAATGGCTACCAGCAGGGTGCCCAGCATCACTCGCTTACGGCCAACCCGATCGGCCATGCGCGCCCAGAACAACAAACCGGTGGCCAGCCCCAGCGTGGCCGCCGACAAGGCCCAGCCCGCTCCCAGCGCCGACAGGGAAAAATCCTGCGCCAGCATGGGCAACAGGGGCTGAGCCACATACAGGTTAAGAAATACCAGCACAGATCCCAGGCCCAGTGCCAGCGTGGCACGCCACCAGGGGGTTGTTCTTAACTCATGCATGACAAGCTCGTGAAAACTGAAAACATGCCCTCACTTTACGCCGGGCACAAAAATAAGTTAAATATATAAAAATTATTAATTTAATAAGAAACCATTATGATTGATCCACGCTGGCTGAAGCAGTTTATGGCCGTGGCCCACACCGGCAACATTACCCGCGCCGCCGAGCAGCTGCATCTGGCCCAGCCCGCCGTTACCATGACCATTAAAAAGCTGGAGCAGCAGCTTTGTCTCACCCTGTTTGAGCGCCATCAGGGCCGGCTGCAACTTACCGCTGAAGGCAAACGCCTGTTTGAACACAGCGAGCGCATTCTTGCCGCTCTCACCCTGGCCGAGCAGGACATGAGCGCCTTGCACAACCTGCAGGCCGGTGACGTCACCATTGGCATTCCCAGCATGCTGGGCTCGTTTTATTTTCCGCCGTTGCTCATGGCCTTTAAACACCGTTACTCAGGACTCAGCATTCGCGTGGAAGAAGCCGGCACGCAGACCGTGCTGGAGCACCTGTTAAAAGGCCGGCTGGGGCTTGGCATAGTGCTCACCTCAGATCTGCCAGCCGGCCTGAACGGGCTGCCGTTACTGCGGGAAGAAATGGTGGCGGTGGTCGCCCGGGATCATCCCTTTGCTCACAAACAGAGCCTGGCCCTGACCGAGTTTTTACAAGAAGAGCTGGCGGTCTTTCGCCATGGCTTTCACTTAAGAGAGCACATCGACGACATGGCCCGCCGCCTTGGCATGCAGCCGCGCATCGGCTTTGAGAGCAATCTTATTCCGCTGTTAAAAGCCGTGGTGCGCCAGGGCTTTGCCATTACCAGCTTTTTACGCATGGTGGTGGAGCAAGATCAGGATCTGGTGCCCATCTCCTTTGATACCCCCTATTTTCTCGACCTGTGTCTGGCCTGGCCCAAAGACAGGCGGCTATCCCGGGCCGAGCAGGCCTTTATTGAGTTTATTCAGCACCACTATTTAACATAATAAACCAGCGGACGAATCCTTCCCTGTTGCTCACCAGGTAACATCAATTTTATTCAATCTTTTCCACCACGCTCCCGGCAGACTGGCCTTCTTTTTTATTCAACCTGACGGGAACCACCATGACCTTTTCGCTTATCCTGCCCATGACGATGTTTGCACTGGCTGCCTCCATTTCACCCGGCCCGGTGAACCTGGTGTGTCTGGGCAGCGGTTTACATCACCCGCTGCGCTGCGGACTGCGCTTTGTTACTGGGGCCACACTCGGGTTTATCCTCTTGTTTATGGCTGTCGGGCTGGGATTGTATGGCCTGTTGCAAGCTTACCCGCCGTTGCTGAACATGCTGCACTGGGGGGGTATCGCTTTTTTACTTTATATAAGCTTTCGCCTGGCTACTGCTTCCGGCTCCCTTTCTGCGCAAGGCCCGGAAACCTCTCCCGGTCTGCTGACCGGTGCCATGATGCAGTGGCTGAACCCCAAGGCATGGCTGGCGTCGGCCGCCGGCATTGCTGCTTATACCAATGGCGGCATAGAGCAAATCAGCTGGTTTGCACTGATCTATCTGCCGGTATGCTGGTGCTCGCTGTTCTGCTGGGTATGGCTGGGAAAAGTGCTGCAACGTCATCTGAGAACAGGTCACTGGCTGCGCTGGCTGAACCGGTTGCTGGCCCTATTGCTTGCCGCCAGCAGCCTTTACTTACTGCGGTACTGAGCCGGCGTGGCTGCCACCAGCCGTTTGAACGCTCGTTGAAAGTGGGCCTGATCGGCAAACCCCATATTCAGCGCCACCTCGGCAATAGCGGTGCCGGTCTTGAGCTGATGTTGACCGAGCTGAATGCGACGGTTAATAAGATAGGCATGAGGAGTAATACCAAAGTGCTGCTTGAACTGACGTACCAGATGACCGGCGCTGTAGCCACTGAGCGCACACAGATCATCCAGTGATACGTCTTCCAGGCAGTGGGCGTCAAGATAGCCGGCCACTTGCTGCAACCGTGCCGGTACCGGTGCCGAAGGCGCTGCCGGCTGTGCCGCCAGGTAATGCATCAGCGCGGACAAATATTCAACCAGGGATGTCTGTTTCTGCAACAAGGGACTCGCCGGTGACAGCAGGCAGCCAGCCAGCCTGCGGTAACCGTCAAACCAGCGCCGGTCATAAAGAACAGCGGTGGTCATGTCCTGCCAGTTTTCATCGGGCAGCAGGCCGGCGTCAAAACGCAACCGGGTCAGCCAGCCCGTGTCCACATACATCATAAAATAAGCCCAGGGGCTGTGCTCACGCGGATTACAGGCATGTATCCAGTCCGGGTTCATCAGCACCAGCTCCCCTGCCCGCACGTCATGCCGCTCCTGGCGATAACAAAAGGTGCTTTCACCCGCCGTAATGGCCCCCAGCGACCACTGCATATGGCTGTGAGGGGCATAGCCCGTTTCGCGGCCGTCATCGATATAGCGCAGCTCCACCTGGGGCATGCGCGGCTCCCGCCAGAACACGGGCCTGGCAGCGGAACGGCCCGATGACTCGTTAGCGCTTGCCATACCCATCCGCTTCCGCCATCAACGCGCCCACCAGCTCGGCAGCGGGCATGGCCCGGGCCTTTTGTACCCCTGTGCCGGCCCAGTGGGCAGCAAAGTCATGGCAACCTTGCGCCGCTGCTGCACCATGCAGCTGTTTGGCGGCGTCGTAGGCTACCGGGTAGTCAGGCACCGCCGGTGCCCCTGCTGCCTCACCATGTTCAATAAAACGGTTCACCAGCCCCCGGGCCGGCCGGCCCGACAGGGTGCGGGTTAACCGGGTGTTGCCGCCTTGCAGCAGCCGCTGCCGGTAGGCTTCATTGGCCGCCGACTCAGGACAGGCTACAAAGGCCGTGCCCAGCTGTACCGCTGCGGCCCCCAGTGCCTGCATGGCCTTTATGTCTGCGCCATCCATGATGCCGCCGGCGGCAATCACCGGCAGCCGGCACTCCGCCACCAGCAGGCGTACCAGCTCAGTGGTGGTCAGCTCACCGTCTTCAGCGTCCGGGTCAAATATGCCTCTGTGGCCGCCGGCTTCAATGCCTTGTGCCACCACGCCGTGAAGACCGGCGGCCTCAATGGCGCGGGCCTCTTCCAGACTGGTGGCACTGGCCAGCGTGATCACGCCGGCGTGATGCAGGCGCTCAATAAAGGACGCCGGTGGCAAGCCAAAATGAAAGCTGACCACAGCAGGGCGCAGCTCCAGCAGTAATGCCTGCATGGGCTCGTTATCATTAAAGCTGGTATAAATTTCTTCCAGTTGCACCGGTGCCTGCTCGCCCTGCTCAGTAAACAGCGGCTGCAAATACACCAGCCAGGCCGCCTCCACAGCATCATCTCTTTGGGCCGGCGCATGACAGAACACATTGACGTTAAAGGGTTTATCAGTAAGTGCCTGAAGCTGCTCAATCTGCTTACGGGCAACAGCCACCGAGCTTGCCCCCAGCCCCAGTGAGCCCAGCCCGCCGGCATTGGACACCGCCGCCGCCAGCGCCGGAGTGGATACGCCGGCCATGGGCGCCTGAATAATGTTTCTTTGTTGCAGCAGGGTTTGAATAGTTAACATGCTTGCTCCCGATGGTTCAGTTGTTTCAGCATCCATACATCACAGCCGCCATGCTCCGAGGCCACCAAGGGTGCTTCAAGGTGCTGAAAGCCCAACTGTTCATACAGGTGTATGGCCGCCGTCATATTGCCGAGAGTATCGAGGTAACAGGCGGTAAAACCTCGCTCTGTGGCAAAGGCCAGACAGGCCTCGGCCAGTTGCCGGCCCAGCCCGTGCCCGCGTGCCCCAGGTAATAAAAACAGCTTTTTCAGCTCGCAAATATTCCCCAGCGGCGCAATGCCGGCCCCGCCCACTATTTCACCATTAAGCCGGGCCACAAAATAACGGCTGTTATTCTCCGGACGGTAATGGCGGCTCATACACTGCACTTCTGCATCGCCAGGACCAAAGCCCTCGCCCACCGCGCCAAACTCGGCCCCCACACACTGAATAATACGGCATATGGTCGCATCGTCTGCGGGAGTAATGGGCATCACAGATTTCATGTTTTTCTCTCACAAAAATGCCGGAAGATAAACGCAAACAAACCAGAAGGTATCATGGTCTTTGCAGCGGCAGTATGGCAAATGCACTGATACCCCTGCACTTTATGCTGCCTTACCGTCATTATCATTGCATTGCGGCTATGTTAGGCTGTTTTGTCAGGAAGTTTTATGCAGGCGGCATCTTTGTCGCAACATTCATTCCACCAGCCAAGCGGAGGCCACTGGTGAATCTGACAACCAAAATACTGTTGCCATTAATCTGGCTGCTCTGTGCTATTCCTGCGGGCCTGGTTCAGGCTCAGCAAGCCGGCCAGACAAAGGATAACCCTTCCTATGCGGCGCTGGCCGATCTGCTGGAAAACGAGCAGTCCCGTGAAAAGCTGATAAACGAGCTGCGCACCATGGCAGACGAGACGGCGACCCAGGCTAAAACGGTAGCGGAAGAGGCCTCGGCAGCGTCTTCGTCCAGCCGCGAACTGGCTCAAACCACACGAGCCATTGCCGAGGGCATTGGTGAACAGTTCACCGCGCTGGCAGAGGTGGTGAATGGTCTGGTAGACGGTCAGGTAGCCAGTGATGAGCAGTTCAGTCTGGCCGGTTTGATGGAAGCCACCCTTAACCTGAGCCTGGTAATAGTGGCAACGCTACTGGTCTTTATGCTGATGCGCCGGCTGATTGGCCCTTTGCTTTATGCAAAACTCGACACCTGGGCGCTGCAGGGCGGAAACACCCCCGTGATTCGCCGCGTGATTTGCGTGGCCCTGGCCGCTGCTGTGGATGTACTTATCGTCGGGCTGGCTTACGTGGGCGGTAATCTGGTGGCCACCTTTCTGGTGGGTGAAACCGGTGAGCAAACCACACAGGCCTCTTTGTTTCTGAACGCCTTTATGGTGATCGAGCTGCTTAAGGTGGGCCTGCGTATGCTGTTTTCCCGCCGCTATGACGGCCTGCGCCTGCTGCCCATTAATGCCAGTGAAGCCGCCTACTGGAACCGTCACATGGCACTGCTGATTGGCTTGCTGGGTTATGGTGTTATGGTGGCTGAGCCCCTGATCAGCATTCATATTTCCGCAGCCCTGAGCCAGGGTATAAACACATTACTGATGCTGGCCGCCTTTATGTATGCCGCCATCATTATTCTGAAAAACCGTCGCCGGCTGGCGGGCATTATTCGCACCAAAGCCGAGCAAAGCCCCATGGCCACCAGCAAAATCAGCCTGCATCTGCTGGCTCGCACCTGGCATGTGCTGGCGCTGGGTTATTTTGCCGTGGTGCTGGTGCTGGTGCTGTTAAGTCCGGCCAATGCCCTGCCCTTTGTGCTGTTTGCCACCCTGAAAACCCTGGGCATTATTGTGGTGGGTTTGTTGCTGTCTACTCTGCTGGGCCAGACCATAGGCCGGCGCATTCAGCTGTCACCGGAACTTCGCCGCAAAATGCCGTTACTGGAAGCAAGGCTGAACAGCTATGTACCCAATGCCCTGCGCTTTTTGCGTTTTCTGGTATTGGCGGCGGTTATTTTGCTGTCGTTTAATGCCTGGCACGTCCTGGATCTGGCCACCTGGTATGCCTCGGAAGCAGGCGGTGTGCTGATGGGCCGCATCATTGCCGTGGCCATTGTGCTGGCAGTGGCGGCTGCCATCTGGGTAACCTGTGCCAGCCTGATTGAACACAAGCTCAATCCGGAAACCGGCACCGGCATTCCCTCGGCACGCACACAGACCCTGCTGTCATTGTTCCGTAGTGCGCTGGCGGTGCTGCTGGTCACCATGACGGTGATGATTGCCCTGGCCGAGCTTGGCATTAATATAGGCCCGCTGATTGCCGGTGCCGGTGTGCTGGGTCTGGCCATTGGTTTTGGTGCCCAGAAGCTGGTGCAGGATGTGATCACCGGTATTTTCATTCAGATTGAAAACGCCATGAACACCGGTGATGTGGTCACCCTGGGTGGCATTACCGGCACTGCCGAGAAGCTCAGCATTCGCTCTGTGGGCATTCGCGATCTGAACGGCACCTACCATATTATTCCCTTCTCCAGTGTGGATACGGTGTCCAACTATATGCGTGACTTTGCCTACCATGTGGGTGAATACCGGGTGTCTTACCGGGAGAACATTGACGACGCCATTGCCCATCTGCAAAACGCCTTTGAAGAGCTGGCCGCCGATGAAGCACAAAAGCCCTACGTGCTGGAGGCGCTGGAAGTGGCCGGCGTGGTGGCCCTGGCCGACAGCTCGGTGAACATTCGCGTGCGCATTAAAACCGTGCCCGGCATGCAGTGGGCCGTGGGCCGTGCCTATAACCGGCTGGTGAAAATGCACTTTGAGCAGGCAGGCATTGAAATACCCTACCCCCAGAGCACGGTGCATTTTGAAGGCAGCCGCCAAGGCGTGGCACCCGCGCTCAAGCTGGAGCAGGCAGGCGAACGCCACAGCGGCTAACTGATAAATTGATGTTACTGACCAAACCGGCTTCGGCCGGTTTTTTTATTGCTGAGCCATGCTCAGAGCGGTGGGAATGGAAACGTCTCTTACGCTGCCGTGATGATGATTGAAGTAATCCGTGTATTGCACTGCCATTGCGGGCAATTCGCTCAGCCGGCGGGCCATGTTACGGGTGGCATTTTCAGGCACTGTGCTGCCGCGGCGGTGTGAGCTGCTGCGCTGCAACAGCAAGGTGATCGCTGGCCACTGCTGGCGCTCACGATAGGCTTTTTCCGCATGTAACAGCTGGCCGCCCTGCCACCACAGGGAAGGATCTGCCGCCACATAGCGCTGGTAGCTCTCGGGATAATGAAACAGGGTATGCAGCACAAAGAGGCCACCAAACGAGTGACCCCACAGAGTCTGGCGCTCGGGGTTGACCGCCGCCGCCCGGCCGACGGCGGGCTTTATTTCATCTTCTATCAGTTTCCAGAAGCCATCAGCACCACCGTATTCATGTTCTGTGACTGCATTGGCAGGAACCGGTGTGTAGTCAAAGGTTCGTCCGGTGCGGGCATCGCTGTGGTAGGCAATGGTCACCAGCACGGGCCAGTCGCCTCCCTGCAGCCGGCTCAATCTGCTCTGCGTCAGTCCTTTCAGGGCGGCGGCACCATCCAGCATATACAACACCGGATAACCGCCTTCGGGTGCCGCTGCGGTGGGCAGGCCTATTGTGACCCGATATTCCCGCCTGCCGTCCCGGGACTGAAAGTCCAGCTGCTGGTAACGGTAGTGCTCTGTTTGAGGTGAGCTGGCACAGGCGGGGGTTAACAGCAGGGTTATCAGCAGTAACTTCCAATAGCGCATGGGTATTTTTCCCTAAATAGATTATAGAAACAAAAAGCTTTGCGAATGATACATAGAATCATTTACCATTACGAAAAATCATATTGATTACGTTTGTAAGGAAACCGGTAATGCAAAAGTATGTATGGCTGCTTGGCAGCTGCGTGTTGGCCACAACGGCTCAGGCCAATGAGGCCTACACCCTGGATGAAGTGCTGGTCACCGCGGAAGAAATTCTCAAGCAGGCTCCCGGGGTGTCCATTATTACCGCCGAGGATCTGGCAAAGGCACCGGTCAGTAATGACTTGTCTGAGGTAATCCGCACCATGCCCGGCGTGAACCTCACCGGCAACAGCACCAGCGGCCAGCGCGGCAACAACCGCCAGATTGATATTCGCGGCATGGGCCCGGAAAACACCCTGATCCTGATTGACGGCAAGCCGGTTAACAGCCGCCAGTCGGTGCGCTATGGCTGGCGCGGCGAGCGGGATACCCGGGGAGACACCAACTGGGTGCCGATGGAAGCAGTAGATCGCATTGAAGTGCTGCGCGGCCCTGCCGCGGCCCGCTACGGCAGCGGAGCTGCCGGTGGTGTGGTGAACATTATTACCAAGGCCATTCCCGAGGAATTTACCGGCTCGGCCACCGCCTATTATGAAATGGCCGAGTCGGACAAAGACGGTGACAGCGAGCGTCTTAACTTTATGCTGGCCGGCCCCCTCTCCGACAAGGTGGGCCTGCGCTTGTCCGGTAATGTCGCCAAAACCGAGCCCGACGCCTGGGATATCAATAAGGGGCATCAGTCTACCCGGGTAGACACCGGACGGGTTGACTACAGCAACACCTTTCCGGCCGGGCGCGAAGGCGTACGCAACCGGGATCTGGCCGCGCGCCTGAGCATTCAGCCGACAGAATCTCATCAGATAGATCTGGATGTGAGTTTCAGCCGTCAGGGCAATATCTACAGCGGCGATACCCAGAACACCAATAATTTTACCGAGGTCAATGGTAACCCGAACAGCACCTCACAACGGGTATTCGACAAACTGGGTGCTGAAACCAATATCATGTATCGCGACACCTATGCTCTCACCCATAAGGGCACATTTGACGCGGGCAACTCCCTTTCTTATGTGCAATATGAACAAACCCGGAATCACCGGCTGAATGAAGGCCTGGCCGGCGGTACCGAAGGGCTGTTTTCCGATGACAGCATGAGCACCTCCAGGCTGGAGCAAATCACCGCCCACAGCAGTATTAATCTGCCGCTGAACACTGCCGGCCTTGAGCAGACCCTCACTCTGGGTGGCGAATGGAAGGATCGCAAGTTCAGTGATGAGAACTCGGTAAGCCAGACCACCACCGAAGGTGGTGATATTGCCGGTATCACCGGTAACCGCAGCTCACAGGCCAAAGACTATATTGCCTCTGCCTTTATGGAGAGCAATATCAACCTGACCGACAGCACCATACTGACCCCGGGCCTGCGCTACGATTATCACAACATTACCGGCAGCAACTGGAGTCCGTCGCTGAATGCCACTCAGTATCTGAATGAGAACTGGACCCTCAAGGCCGGCATCGCCCGGGCCTACAAGGCGCCCAACCTGTATCAGACCAACCCCGATTATCTGCTCTACAGCCGGGGCAATGGCTGCTGGGGCGGCGGTGGCTCCTGCTACCTGCAGGGCAATGATAACCTGAAGGCAGAGACCAGCATCAACAAGGAGCTGGGCATTGAGTTCACCAACGAAATGGTGGTGGCGGGCGTCACTTATTTCCGCAACGATTACCGCAATAAAGTAGAGGCCGGCACCCGCCCTGCCGGTCAGGCCAGCGGCGGTAACGGGGCCTTTGTTAATTCAGACATCTTTCAGTGGACCAATGTGCCCAAAGCGGTGGTAGAAGGGCTGGAAGGCACATTTAATGTTTCCCTCACCCCTGAGCTGGACTGGTCCAATAACCTGACTTATATGCTGCAGAGCAAGAACAAAAGCACCGGTGAATCGCTGTCGGTCATTCCGGAATACACCCTGAACTCCCGCCTGGACTGGCAGGCCAGCGATCAACTGAGCCTGAACACCCATGTTACCTGGTATGGCAAGCAGGTACCCAACAAGCTCGACTTTCAGGGCAAACCGATGGAAGGCGAAGAGCAGCAGCAACTGTCGCCCTACGCCCTGGTGGGCCTGGGTGGCCGCTATCAGCTGACCGATGATTTCAGCCTCAGTGCCGGTATCAACAACCTGTTCGACAAACGCCTGTACCGCAAGGGCAATGCCGTGGGTGTGGGGGATCCGCGCACCATCTATGGTGCCGGTGCCGCCACCTATAACGAGCCGGGCCGCAGCTATTACGCTTCTGCCACCTACCGGTTCTGAACACACACATATACAAAAACAGCGCCTCAAGGCGCTGTTTTTTTTATGGCTCAAACATCAGCCGCAGGGCGCGCTGTATGCCGATCATCACCACCGAGCTGTGGTCCTCTTCGGGAAAGCAGCGATAGCTGACCCGCTGCAGGCCCAGCTGCTGCTGGCACAGGGCGGCCACGGCGGCGGCGTGGGTGAGCATGGCGCGAGTGTTGCGCCGGGCAATCAATTGCTCTCTTGCCGGCCCGTCGGGAATCCAGGGCGCCGGTGTGCCTTCCCACTCGCCGGTGGCAATCAGCACACGGGGGGCCTGACTGGCCTGCAGCTGCTGCAGTCGTTTGGTCAACGCGTCGGGCTGCCACCACACAGAAGGGCTGATGGCGGCAAAGTGGGAAAAGGCATGAGGCTGCAAGCCCAGCGCATTCAGCACAAAATAACCGGCCAGAGAATGGCCGAACAGCATCTGGTGAGCCCGGTTAACATTAAATTCCCGGGCAAGTTCAGGTGCCAGTTGCCGGCTGATAAAATCCAGAAATGCCCGGCCGCCGCCGGCGGTATCGGCTTTTACCGCTGCCGAGGGCTCAAAGGTAAAGTCACGGTAACGGAACTCGGTGGCAAACAGCCGTTCATCACCATGGGCAATGCCCACCACGGCGGCCAGCCCCACACCGGTGGCATCGGGCCGGCGGCCGCCGCGCTGTATCGCCTCCACAACAGTGGCGAACATGGCATTGCCATCCAGCACATAAACCACGGGCCAGCCCAGCTCAGGCGGCTCGCCCTTGGGTAGCCAGATACTGATCTCGTATTCAATGCCGCTGCTGTTGGCACAATAATTACGTACCCGGCTGTCAGCCAGTGACCATGTCATCTTCAAGGGCCTCGTCGTCAATCATTACCTGCATCTGGCCACGCACGCAGTATTCAATGCGCGCCCTGACCCCATACACCTCGGCCAGAGAAGCCGGCGTAATGGCCTGCTCCGGCGTGCCGCTGGCCACCACTTTGCCCTTGGCCAGCATCACAATGCCGTCGGACCAGCGGGCCGCGATGCTTAAATCATGGAGCACCACCATCACTATCATGTGCCGCTCCCGGGCCAGCTCCCGCACCAGCCGCATCACGCGAAACTGATGCTTTAAATCCAGCGCACTGATGGGCTCATCCAGCAGCAGCACCCTGGGGTTGCGCGCCAGCACCTGAGCCAGAGACACCAGCTGGCGCTGGCCGCCGGACAAATGCCCCAGGTTGCGCATGGCCAGATCAATAATGCCCACCCGCTCCAGCACGCTCACCGCATGCTGCTTGATGGCCTCGCTGCTGTACAGCCCCTCCATGGGAGAGGCCCTGAGCGCGCTGATCACACTTTCCAGCACATTCAGCGACACCCCCTGAGGCAGAGTCTGGGGCATATAGGTGACGCTTCTGGCCCAGTCTGCCAGCGGCTTGCCTATCAGCTCGGAGCCGTTCAACTGTACTGAGCCAGTCGCTGGCTGCAATCCCGCCAGCGCTCTCAGCAGGGTGCTTTTGCCGGCGGCATTGGGGCCAATCAGGGAATACACGCCGCCGGGACTCAGCATGGGCAGGGTCACGCCCTGCACCACGGCCCGTTTGCGGTAGCCGGTGGCCAGGTTGGTAATAGTCAGACCGTCACTCATGAGCGGGCCTCCGGTTTCCAGAAGATCAGCAACAAAAATACCGGCACGCCCACCATGGCGGTGACGATGCCCACCGGCAACAACACGCCGGGCACCAGCATTTTGCTGGCCGCCGAGGCCAGCGCCATAATCAGCGCGCCGGTCAGCAACGTGCCCGGCAGCAAAAAGCGATGATCCTCGCCCAGCAGCAAGCGGGCAATGTGCGGCCCCACCAGACCGATAAAGCCGATGGTGCCCACAAAGGCCACCGAGGTGGCGGCCAGCAGGCTGACCCTGAGCAGCGCCAGAAAGCGCAGCCGCCCCACATGAATACCAAAGCTGCGGGCGCGATCTTCCCCCAGCCGCAGGGCGGTCAGCTTGCTGGCAGACAACAGCGAAAACGGCACCACCAGCAGCAATACCAGCGCCATCAGCCCCACATTCTGCCAGTTGGCGCGGGACAGCGAGCCCATGCTCCAGAACACCAGCTGCTGCAGCGCCGCCTGAGAAGAGGCAAACTGCACAAAGGCCACCAGGGCGTTAAACACAAACACCAGCGCAATGCCCAGCAGCACCATGGTTTCCACGCTGCTGCTGCGCAGCCTGGTCATCAGCTGCAGCAGCAGCACAGAGCCAAAGGCAAAAATAAAGGCGTTAAGGGATACCATCCATTCGGCGGCTACAAAGGGCAGACTGATGCCGAGCACGATGGCCAAGGCGGCACCAAATGACGCCGCAGACGACACCCCCAAGGTAAAGGGGCTGGCCAGAGGATTATTAAGAATGGCCTGCATCTCGGCCCCGGCCAGAGACAGGGCCGCTCCCACCAGCACCGCCATCAGCGCATAGGGCAGACGCACATTCCAGATAATGGTGTGCTGGGCCGGCGACAGCGATGCCGGATCCAGCAGCCCGGCCCACACCTGGGCGGCGGTCATGGCAGAGGGGCCCGTGGTCATGTCCAGCAGCAGGGCGGCGGCGCACAACAGGGTAAGCGCGGCCAGCACCAGCAGCCGCCAGCGCACCTTGCCGCGATAGGCAAATAAAATGTCAGCGCTGGCGCTGCGTTGTTCGGTCAGGGTATTCAAGGGCATTACTCAGCAGCAGACAGACTGATCCAGCCGGTACCCTCATAGGGTACCGCCAGAAAGTCCTGATTGATGGTGGCAAGGGTTTGCGCCGGCGCAAGATCGGCAAACACCTCAGGGTGCAGCCATTTGGCCAGCACTTCCACCGCCACTATGTCCAGGGGCGAGTTCAGCAGCTGATGTGCCAGTCCGTACACCCGGCCCTGATGAACAGCGGTCAGATCTTTAATGCCCTGACGTTCGGCCACCCGCTGCAGCGCGGCTTTGGCCTGCTCGGGGCCATAGCCGCCGCCCAGCACCAGGCCGTTGCTTTTTTCCAGCGCAGGGCCGCCGGTGGCGATATACACATCAGGATCACTGGCAATAATGTATTCCAGATTCAGCTTGCCCGAGGCCCGGGTCAGCACGTCTGCGCCTATATTATGGCCGCCGGCAAAGTCGATATAGTCCCCTACTCCGCCGGTGCCCGGCGAAAAGCAGCAGTCCTGAGTAATGCCCGCATGGGCTTCCATAAAGACGCTGGGCTTGTCGCTGCTTTGCGGCAGTTTTTCGGCAATACGGGCCAGATGCGCATCCCGCAGCGCCAGATAGTCACTGGCCTGCTGTTCGTGGCCGGTCAGGGTGCCCAGCAGCTGCAGGCTGGGGGCCTGATGCTTGAAGGGGTCAATAAAGAAGTCGATAAACACCACGGCAATGCCGGACGCCTCCAGCAGCGCAATCTGATCCTCCGTGGGCCCCCGGCTTAACGACAGCACGGCCACATCGGGCTCGGCGGCCAGCATGGACTCCATATCAAAGCTTTCGGCGGAGCTGGACACCAGCGGCACTTGCTCAATGGCCGGAAATGCCGCCCTGAACTGCTGGTAGTAATGCTCGCCCACCCGGTTGATGTCTTTGGGCCAGCCCGCCAGGTGCTGCACCGGATTGTCCGATATCAGCGACAGCGCCAGCAGAAAGCGGCCGTCGTCAATGGCGATGCGCTCTATTTTACTGGGCAGGGTCACGGTACGACCGCGCAGGTCGGTCACCGTTTGCCCTGCCAGCGCCGGTGTGGTAGCCAGCATCAGCAGACAGAGCCAGTGCCTGAGTTTTTTGAAATACAACATGCTTATTATCCTTGTTAACCGCGCAGGGTGGCACCGCCGTCCACATAGAGATCGTCCATTACTATATGGCCGGCCTGATCCGACAGCAAAAACATCACCGCATTGGCTACGTCCTCGGGTTGCGCCAGTTTGCCCAGCGGAATGCCTGTTTTATAAATATTCGGCAGGCCGGCAATTACCTGTTCAGCGCCGCGCTCGTCGGCCCACATGCCGGTTTGCATGGGGGTGAGGGTGGAGCCCGGTGCCACCGTGTTGCAGCGAATGCCAAGGGGGGCCAGCTCCAGCCCCAGGCAACGCATCAACATGTGGGTCGCCGCCTTGGACGCGCCATAGGCGGCCATGGCGTGCCGCGGTATGCCGGCGGCATTGGAGCCCACTGTCACCATAACGCCCTGCCGGCGCGGGCTCATTACTCTGGCCAGGGCCCGGCACAGATAGAAGACCCCGTCGGTATTTACCGCAAAGGTACGCCGCCACTGCGCATCATCAATGGTGTCTATGGTGCCGGACTGCAGCACACCGGCCACATTGATACCAAAGCCGATGGGGCCCAGCCGCTGTTCAATGTCATCCACCAGGGCGTTGACCGCCACTGAGTCGGTCACATCCAGCGGGCGGCTGTGCACTCGGGGCAAACCGTCAAACTCAGGGGCCACCACATCCGTGGCCACCACTGAGCAGCCGCTGTGATGCAGCAGTTTGACCAGAGCCCGGCCAATGCCGCCGCCGGCACCGGTAACCAGCGCCAGTTTGCCGTTAAATCCGCTCAGCTGCATTTTATGTTCTCCTCGGTGTGGGCCATGACGGCGGCAAGCTCGGGGGCCAGTGCCGCCGAGGCCTGACTGCCGGTCATTTCGGCATGTAAAAAAGGTAATTCAATGGCTTGTACCTGAGTGGCATAGGGTGCCCAGAGGGACGACTGCAGCCAGGGCTTATCACCATGATCCCGGCCGGCCCGCACGTGCAGCAGAGTGCCCGCCAGCGGCTGATGATAGTGCTCCCGCACCCATTTGTTGGTGCTGGTCACCGCCCGCACCACACCATCCAGCGCCGCCTCGGGCAAATTGCCCAGGGTGGTGTCGCCCCGGCGCAAAAACGCCACTACCTTTTCACGGGTGTCGAGCTCTGTGTGCTGCTCCGGATCGTAACCGGCAATGGCCAGCAGGGCGCGCAGCGCCGCCACCGGGCCAGGCTCCGGCTCGGCGCGCCAGCATTCTGCCGGATAGGCATCCAGCAGCGCCACCATGCCCACCGGCCGGCCCAGCTGCTGCAGCCGCACCGCCATGGCCTGGGCGATAATGCCGCCCACAGACCAGCCCAGCAGGTGCACGGGCCCTGTCGGGTACAGCTCATTGATAGTCTCAACGTAACGGGCCGCCAGGCTGTTGATGCTGTCCTCCAGGGGTTGCTGCGGGTTCAGCGCCGGTGACTGCAGGCCATAGAGGGCTCGGCCGGGCAGGCGCTGGGCCAGCTCGCGGTAGTTCCAGGCAATGCCCCCCGCCGGGTGCACCGCAAATACCGGAGGCAGACTGCCCTGCCCTTTCGAGAGTTGTATATAAGGCCCCAGGCCGTCATCAATGCTGAACTGGTGCGCGTCCAGCACGGCCGCCAGCCCCGCTACCGTAGGGTTGGCAAACAAAGCGCCCAGCCCCGGATCCCGCTGCCAGCGGGCTTCTATGGCCAGCAGCAGATGCACCGCCGAGAGCGAGTCGCCCCCAAGAGCAAAAAAGTCATCCTGCCGCCCCGGCAGCGCGGCCAGCTTCAGCTGCTCGGCAAACAGGACGGCCAGCGCCTGCTCGGTGGCGGTTTGCGGCTCGCCGCCGCTGCCGCTGTCGGCTTTGGGTGCCGGCAGCGCCTTGCGATCCAGCTTGCCGTTGGCCGACAGCGGCCAGTGCTCAAGCCAGACAAAGGCCGAGGGCACCATGTAATCCGGCAACCGGCCCGCCAGATGCAGGCGCAGTGCCGCTTCATCGGGCCCGGCATTGTCTTTGGCCTGCATATAGGCCACCAGTCTGGGGTTGCCGTCGTCATGGCGCAGCAGCACTTCACCCCGGGCCACCCCCGGTGCCGTGCTCAGAGCGTGGGTAATGTCACCCAGCTCAATGCGCAGGCCGCGCAGTTTTATCTGATCATCACTGCGGCCCAGATATTCCACCGCCCCGTCCCGGCGAAAACGTGCCACATCGCCGCTGTGATAAAGCCGCTCGCCGGGCGCAAAGGGGTTGGCAATAAAACGCGCATTGGTGAGCGCCGGCTGGCCCAGATACCCCCGGGCCAGCTGCACCCCGCCCAGATACAGATCGCCGGCCACGCCGGGCGGCTGGGGCCGAAGCTCGGCATCCAGCACATACAGCTGGGTGTTCCACACCGGAAAACCAATGGGCACGGAAATGCTGCTGTCGCTGCGGCTCGCCTCCCACCAGCTCACATCCACCGCCGCTTCCGTGGGGCCGTACAGGTTGAACAAGCGGGCCGACAGCCGCTGATGAAAGCGGTCCCGCAGGCTGGCTGTCAGGGCCTCGCCACTGACAATTACCCGGCGCAGAGAAGCATGTTCACCGCCGGGTGTCGCCAGAAAGGCCGCCAGCATGGAAGGCACAAAGTGCAGCGTGGTAATGCCCTCTTCATCAATAAGCCGGGCGATATGCCGCGGATCCTGATGGGCTCCGGGCGGGGCTATCACCAGACAGGCCCCGCTCAGCAAGGGCAAAAAGAACTCCCATACCGACACATCAAAGGTAGCGGGGGTTTTCTGCAAAATGCGCTCGCTGGCATCCACCGCAAAAAACGCCTGCATCCACAGCAGCCGGTTGACGATGGCTTTGTGCTCCACCACCACGCCCTTGGGCTCGCCGGTGGAGCCGGACGTGTAAATTACATAGGCGGCATCCTGCGGCATGGGCCGGTGAGCCAGCGCCGCTGTGCTGTGCTGAGGCCAGCTGCAGGGAGCCAGTGGCTGCCAGCGGGAAAAACGTTCGGTCTCATCGGTCAGTATTCGGGCCGGCCGGGCCGAGTCAAGAATGCGGTGCAGGCGTTCGTCGGGCTGGCTGGCATCCAGCGGCAGATAGGCTCCGCCGGCACGCTGAATGGCCAGCAGGGCAATCACCAGCTCAAAGGAGCGCGGCAGCGCCACCGCCACCAGCGACGACGGCGGCAGCGTCAGCGCCAGTGCCCGGCTGCGTTGCTCCAGCTCGGCGTAACTCATGTGCTCACCGTTAAACACCAGCGCCGTGGCCTCGGGGGTGGCCGCCATTTGGGCCTCGAAGAGCGCCACCAGTGTGGTGTCGGGCACGATATGATCAGTCTTGTTTACTTCAAGAGAATACCGCGCCTGCTCGGCGGGGGTGGCCAGGGGAATGTCCTGCAGCCGGCCATTGTGCTGCCATACCGACAGGGCCGCCTGCAAAAAGGCCGGCAGCCGGGCGCTGTGATCCGCCACGTCTTGCTGGCTGTAAAGGCGGCCATTGGCTTCAATTTCAAGGTGCAGGCTGTCCTGACCATTGCCCCGAAAACCCAGGGTCAGGTCGTCCACCGGCCCCGTGCTTAAAATGTGCAGTTCGGCCTGCATGCCCTTGAGGGTAAAAGGAGTGTAAAAGGGCTGCACATTGATCAGCGGCCCGTGCAGCCGGCGCTGGCCGCCAATCAGGCCCAGGTCCCGGCGCAGCTGCTCACCCCGGTAGCGGCCATGGCGGCGGCCCCGGGTCAGCTCCCGCACCGTGTGGGGCAGAAACTCGCTTAAGGCCTCATTTCCCGCTCGCAGGGCCAGCGGCAGTACGTTCATCACCATGGCGGGCAGGCGCGCCGCCTTGCTGCCCAGGCGGCCCATATAGGGAACGCCCACCACCACTTCCGTGGCCTGATCGCTGTGGCGGCGGCAATATTCGGCGGTCAGTGCGGTCAGCACATCGGGCCAGGGCAGCTGCCGGGCCTGACACAGGCTTAACAGCTGAGCACGCAGCTCATGGCCCAAAGGCACTCTGTGCCGGTGGCAGGTATGCACAGCCGCATGGGGCTGAGGCTCGCCGGCAAGGGTGGCCGGCGGCGGCAACGCGGTCAGGGTGTCTGTCCAGTAGGCCTGATCCCGGCGTCGGCGTTCGCCGTGCTGGTAGTCCTGATCTTCCTGCCATACCGGCAGCCAGGGCGCAAAGGGCTGGCTGCGGTCGTCACCGGCATAAAGGGCACTGACCCGCTCGCAGAACAGCGCCATGCCATAGCCGTCGTTCACCAGATGGTGCGCCCGCACATACCAGGCGTAACGCCCCTCACCCAGCAGATACAACCGCTGGCAGGCCAGTTTGTCCTGGCAGGGGTCCAGCGGCCGGTTCACATCCGCCAGATAATGCTGCTCGGCGGCTTGCGGCTGATCACGCATATCAATCACGTTCAGCCAGGGCGTGTGCGCGGCGTCGGGCCACTGCAGCGGACCCTGGGCAAAGCGCAGCTGCAGACTGATGGCCTCCCTGGCGGCCTGATTGGCGGCCTGCTCAAAGGCACTCACATTCAGCTCGCCCTCAAGATAAATGACATGGGCGGTATTAAAGGCCGGATTGTCCGGTGCCAGCTGCTGAGCAAACCAGAGCCCCTGCTGGGCTTCGGTCAGGGAATAGTGACGGCCTGCCATCTTTATGCGCCGCCCTGCTGACGCTGCACCTGCTGCCACCAGCCATCGAGCGTCGGCGTTTCCGCCAGATCGGCAAAACGCAGCTCCAGACCGGTTTTGTTCCATTCCACCGACAGGTTAAAAATGCGCATCGAGTCCAGCCCCCAGTCCAGCAGGTTGTCGTCGTTGTACAGTTCATCGGGGCTTTCACCCAGAATGGCGGCAATATCGCTGCGCATTCGCTCCAGGGTAAGGGGTGCTTGCTTGCTCATTTCAAAGGGCCTTTAAGAGTTGTTCTGTGGTCATGGGCACACCGCAGGTGCGGGCAATCCAGTGCAGGGCCGACATCTGATCCTCACGGCTGAAGTCGGCCACGGCGTCGGCGGCAATAAAGGGCTCTATGTCCAGCTGAAACGCCTCGGCAATGGTGGCGGTGCAGCCGATATGGGCATATACACCGGTCACCAGTAATTGATCCCGCCCGCGCACCCGCATCAGGGTTTCCAGGTTGCTGCGCTGAAAGGCGCTGTAGCGGTGCTTGACCAGCACATGATCGTCCGGCTGGGGAGCAAGCGCCTCGATAATGGCTTCATGCTCGGGCGCGCGGCTCATGCCCGGCCCCCACAAATCGGCCTGCAGGCCACGGTCGCAACGCTGCTGATTGCCTCTCTGAGCGGTGTAGAACACCGGGATCTGCCGTGCCCGGCAATGGGCAATCAGGGCGGCGATATTGGCAATGGCCGGTGCCAGCGGCGCGCCGGCGGTATTAAAGGGGCGCAGAAAATAATGCTGCATGTCGTGCACCAGCAGCGCCAGCCGGCCGGCCTCGGGCTGCCAGCGGGCACGAGCATCAGGCAGCTCTTGGGCGGTGGGTTGGGCATAGTCGGAAATAACGGGAAGTCCCATCAGTCTTGCTCCTCGGTTTGTTCCAGATAACGTTGGCGCAGCCGGGCGCGCAGCTCCCGCCGGCTGATTTTGCCCACGGCCGTGGTATCAAAGGCATCGGCAAACACAATTTGATCCGGCACCTTAAAGGCCGCCAGCCCCTGCTCGCGCACCCATTTTTTCAGCTCCACTGCCCGGGGCGGCTGATCTCTTGCAATGACAAAGGCGCAGCTGCGCTCGCCCAGATACTCATCGGGAATGGACACCACGGCGGCGTCAAATACTTGTGGGTGACTCAGCAGATAGTCTTCTATTTCTTCGGCGGAGATTTTTTCCCCGGCGCGGTTAATGTGATCCGTGGCCCGGCCCTGCACCACCAGATAGCCTTCCGGTGTGCGCTTGACGATATCGCCGGTGCAATAAAAGCCGTCTGCGGTAAAGCTTTTGGCGTTGGCCGCCTCGTCGTTGTAATAACCGCGAATGGTGTAGGGCCCCTGCACCTGCAGGTGTCCGGCTTCGCCTTCCGCCACCGGTTCGCCGTTATCGTTCACGATGCGCACTTCGTCATCGGGGCTGATGGGCCGGCCCTGAGTGTTGAGAATCAGCTCGTCACTGTCGTTCAGGCGGGTATAGTTGACCAGGCCTTCGGCCATGCCAAACACCTGCTGAAGGGTACTGGGCAGCGCATTTTGCAGCCGGCGGGCGGCTTCCGGCAGCAGCTTGGCCCCGCCCACCTGCATCACTTTCAGGCTGGAAATATCATGGGGGCTGTGACCGGCGGCATCGGCCCACAGCAGCGCCAGCGGCGGCACCAGCCCCACACAGGTGACCTGTTCCCGTTCAATCAGGGCAAAGGCGGCAGCGGGCTCGGCGCTGTCGCTCAGCACCACTGTGGCCCCTGCATGCAGGGCACCCAGCCAGCCCGGTGAGCTCATGGGAAAGTTATGGGCCGCCGGCAGCGCCACCATGTAGACACTGTGCTCATCAATGCCACACAGCGCATTGCTGGCACGAAACGAGTAAATGTAATCGTCGTGCGTGCGCGGAATCAGCTTGGACAGGCCGGTGCTGCCGCCGGACAGCTGCAAAAAGGCCACGGACTGAGGGTCGAATCCGGCGGGCAACAGGCTGGCGTCTCCTGCCAGCTGCTCCAGCGCAATATAGTCATGCCCCTCGCCGGCCATCACCACCTTCAGCTCTGGCAGAGTCCGGCCCAGCCCGGCAGCCAGGGTGGCGTAGTCAAAACCACCGTAGTGGCGGCCGGCAAGGTAGGCGCTGGCCCCGGCCTTTTTGGCAAAATGAGTGACTTCGGTAATGCGGTGGGCCGGCAGCGCATACACAGGGATAAGCCCGGCATAAAACAGGCCGCACACCACAGGAATAAACTCCGCCACATTACCGAACTGCACTATCACTCTGTCGCCGGGGTTCAGCCCCAGTGCCAGCAGGCCGGCCCCGATGCGACAGGCTTCCCGGTCAAGTTCACCGTAGCTGATGCGGGTGTCGCCGGCCACCACCGCCACCTTGTGGCCAAGCCGTTCGGCGCGCCCACGCAAAAAGGCCGGAAAGGTTTCACCGCGCCAGTAGCCGGCGGCCTTGTATTTCTGCTCAAGGGCGGCAGGCCAGCGCTGGCTGAGCGGGGCATTAGTCATGGTGTTGTTCCTCAAATTCAAGTTCATCGTCCACCCCCAGGGCGTTAAGCAGGGCGCGGAATTTGGCACCGGTTTCGGCTACCTCCAGCTCGGGTTCGGAGTCGGCCACTATGCCGGCACCGGCAAACAGCCGCAGGCTATTGGCCTGCACATGGGCGCAGCGAATGGCCACATACCAGTCACCGTCGCCGGCGTCATTTACCCAGCCCACGGCACCGGCATAAAAGCCCCTGTCGACCGGCTCCAGACGGGAAATGGTGTCCAGCGCCTGCTGGCGGGGGGTACCGCATACCGCCGGCGTGGGGTGCAGCAGGCCGGCCAGGGTAGCCACAGAGATGCTGTCATCTTTCAGGGTGCCGCTAATACGGGTGCCCAGGTGCCACATGGTGTTGGTGGTATAAAGGGACGGGCTGTCCGGTACATCCAGCTCGCTGCACAGCGGTGCCAGCGCGGCTTTAATGGCATCCACCACATAGGCGTGCTCTTCCAGATCCTTGGCCGACGCCGACAGGGAACGGGCGGCGGCGGCATCTTCTTCTGCATTAGCACGGCGGCGGGCCGATCCGGCCAGCGGATGAGACACTATGGTGCGTCCCCGCCGGGAAATCAGCAGCTCCGGGCTGGCTCCCACCAGCCAGGCCGGCGGTGCATTGGTGGCCACCGGTACCGGCAGCACATAAGTAGTGACACTGGCGTCCTGCTCCAGCCGGGCGGCCAGCGCCAGCGGATCCAGGCTGGCTGCGGCCTGCAGCTGCAGACTGCGCGCCAGCACCGCCTTGCTGAGTGTGCGCCCGTCTATGCCGGCCACACAGTGGGCCACCATGCTGGCATAGTCCGTCGCCGGCGGCTCTGCCCGGGCTTCATTCACCAGGGGGGCCAGCGGCGTCACCGGCTCTTCACCGGCCACTAACTCGGCGGGTTGGTAGAGGGCATCATCGGCAAAGGGATCAAAGGGCAGCGCACCCACCAGCAGGGCCGGCCCGGCGCGGCGGGTGCTGAAAAACGCACTTACCCGCTGGCTCAGGGTCTGGGTGTTGCCTGCGGGCAGGCAGGCCAGACAGCCCTGTGTCTGCAACTGCTGCTTTGGGCCACGCAGCACAAAACGGTAGCGGCGCTGCTCGGCAGTGGCCAGAGCGTCGGTAAAAGGCAGGCGGTTTATCATGGCGATACTCCCGGGGTTTCTTGAATGGTGTCTGCCGACGAATAGCGCCACACGGCAATGGCCAACAGCATGAGTAACATCAGTACAAGCACATAGGGCGCACCCGGTGCAATGCGGTATAACAGGGTCCCGGCCAGGGGCCCCACTATCATCGACAGCCCCTGCATGGAGGCCACCATGCCGGCGGCTGCGCCCTGCTCATGGGCGTCTACACGGTTAGCAGTTAACGCCTGAACCGCCGGACGCACCATGCCCATGCCAAGTCCAGCCAAGCCAAAGGCCGCCAGCATGGGCATGGCGCTTTCAAGCCACGCCACGGCACCAAAACCGCTGCCTGCCAGCACAGCGCCCAGTAACAGCCAGCGCTCGGGGGGCCAGGTTATGCGCATCATCAGGCTTTGAGAGCAAATCAGGCCGGCACCCACAGCGGTAAGGGCATAACCGGCGGTTTTGGCTCCTTCACTCAAGGACAGCTGCATGCGATCCAGTACCAGAAACCCGACCGTTGCCTGGGTGATGGCCACCGCCATCATGGCGGCAAACACCGCAAACAGCGGCAGCCGCAGCCGGGCGTCAAGCCAGCCCACCACAGGGCCGCTGCCCTGCCCCGGCTTGCTGCGGGTCTTATTGCCGGATGAGTTACCGGCATAGGTTTCCGGCAGTTTCCAGGCAATCAGTACCAGCGCCAGCACCGGCATGGCCGCTGCGGCATATAAGGACCAGGCAATGTCATACAGGGCTATCCAGCCCGCCACCACAGGGCCGGCCACCAGACCCACCGCATTGGCCGCGCCCAGTTTAGCCATGGCCGAGGCGCGATGTTGTGGCACCACCTGATCCGCCACAGAGGCGGCGGTAATGGCGGGCACGGCCGCATAAAACAGCCCCACCAGGGCGCGGCTGCCTACCAGAATAAGCAGTGACAGCGCCATGGCCGGCGGGCTGGTCAGAGCCAGGTCGATGGACCAGGCCATCAGCACATAGGTAACGGCATAGGCACTGAGGGAGATAAGCAATACCCGCCGCCGCCCGACCTTGTCACTGAGTTTTCCCCAGCGCCGGGCTGCCAGCATCCAGAGCACGCCACCCACGGTGAGTGCCAGCCCCCCGTGCCAGTCTGCCAGGCCAAGCAGGCGCACCACAGGGCCTACCACGGCCACAAACGCCATGATGGCCATGGTGCCAACCAGAGCTACAACATTAAGCACCCACAACTGAGGTGCAGTGGAAGGAGAAGTCATTACCGCTATGTATCCGAACAGAGAATGTGTGGTCCTGCCTGATGCAGGCCAGTGGGGTAGAAACTTAAGATATTCAAAACTCAAAAGCAAATGATATTTACTTGCATTAGTTTGATAAAGTGAGCAAGCTATTGAACTTTTCCGGCGTTACTTACTTTTGTCACTACTTTTTTCTTACAGGAGTTTCTGCATGTTCAGACACGCATCCCAGCGCGGTTTACGGCTGCGCCATACCTTTGCTCTTTCTCTGCTGGCAGCCGCCATCGGCACCGCCACCCCGGCGCTGGCCGCGCCAGAGGTGGCCCGCTCGGTAAAAGTGGACGAACGCGTCTATGAAATTGCCTTTAACCCCGCCAATCAGGCGGTGTATGCCGCCGTCACCGGCCTAGGTAACGACAGTGAGCAAAGCGTAAGCCCGGGCATAGTGGTGCTGGACGCCAACACCCTGGAGCAGAAAACCAAAATTGAAACCGGCGAAATCACGCCCTTTGGCTTAGGGATCAACGCTCAGACCCAGAAAATCTATGCCGTTGACACCCGTAAAGGGCTGGTCGGTGTGTATGATCTGAAAACCGGCAAGGAAGTAGCCGTTATCGAAAACAGCGGCAATGAGTCCAATCACCTGCGCCAGGCCGTGGTGGATGAAGGCACCAACAAAATCTATATCAGTGCCTTTGGTGGCATAGAGCGGGACGGCAAAAAAGGCCCGGCCAGTGCTGTTTGGGTGATTGACGGTGCCACCGACACGCTGGAGTCCGTTATTGTGTCTCCGGTGCAGTCTGCCGCCGGTCTGGCGCTGGATGCCGGCAAGCAGCGTTTGTATGTGGCTGACCTGAGCAACAGCAAAATTGCCGAAGTCGATATTAAGACCCAGAACGTGCTGCGCACCTTTGACTCTGTCAGCCTGGAAGGTGACGCCAAGGCTCAGCCTTTTGACACCATCAACCTGGCCATCGATACCAAAAACAACGTGCTCTATGCCATTAATCAGAAGTCCGGCGGTGTGTCACTGATCGATCTCAAGAGCGGCAAGGTAACCAAGACGGTAAAAACCGGTGACGGTGCCCTGAGCGCGCGGGTTCACCCGCAAAGCGGCGATCTCTATGTGGCCAACCGCAACGACGGCACCGTTTCTGTGGTGGACGCCGACACTCACTATGTAACCGCCCATCTGTTCACCGGCGTGCGTCCACAGACCCTGGCCATTGATCCGAAAACCGGTCAGGTTTATGTGAGCAACAAAGCCAAAGGCAAGGGCCGTCAGGCACCCAAGGATGCACCGGTACCGGTGGAAGCGGCCGGCAACACTGTCACCCTGATCACCCCCTGATATGTTGTTCAGGCCCGGACTGGCCAACGTCTGTTTTATTGGCGGCCGGTTTGACAGGAACCAGCTGGCAAAGGCAGACACCGGCCGGCTGGGCTTGAACAAGGCTTCTGCCAAACGCCGGGCCGAGTTTATGGCCGGCCGCCGGTGCGCCGCTGAAGCACTGTACCGGCTGGCGGGTGTTCACCATATGCCGGCCATGGGGCCGAAGCGTGCCCCTGTGTGGCCGGCCGGGTTTACCGGCAGCATCAGCCACAGCGACACCCATGCCGCCGCCGTGGTGGCCCGCACTCGGGACTATTGCGCGCTTGGCGTGGATATTGAACCCTGCCTTGCCAATAACAGGGCCACCGCGCTGCTCCCTGCCCTGCTGACCGCCGATGAGCAGACCCGGTTGACCGAAGCCTGCCTGGGTGAGCAGGTCACTCTGGCGTTTTCCTTAAAAGAGAGTTTGTACAAGGCGCTGTATCCGCTGACGCAAACACAGTTTTACTTTCAGGATGCGGAAGTGCTGGCCTCAGCGAATGGCCGGGCCAGACTGCGGCTGGTAACCGGCCTGAATGCGCACTGGCCGGCGGGTACGGAAGTAGCGGCAAAATACTGCCGCCATGGGGATCACCTGATAACACTGGTGGCCATAGCGGCAGAAAAGTCAGGCGCTTAAATCAAAACGGTCGGCGTTCATCACCTTGGTCCAGGCCGCCACAAAGTCGTGCACAAACTTGACTCTGTTATCGTCCTGGGCATACAGCTCGGCATAAGAGCGCAGCACCGAATTGGAGCCAAACACCAGATCCACCCGGCTGGCCGTCCACTTTACTTCATCGCTTTGCCGGTCCCGAATTTCATAATGATCTCCCACCGGCTGCCAGCGGTAGTTCATATCGGTCAGGTTCACAAAAAAGTCATTGGACAGGGTGCCCGGCCGGCTGGTGAGCACACCGTGTTTGCTGCCACCGTGGTTGGTGCCCAGCACGCGCATGCCGCCGATCAGCACCGTCATTTCCGGAGCGGTCAGCCCCATCAGTTGGGTTCTGTCGAGCAGCAGCTCTTCTGCATTCACCGCATAGTCTTTTTTCAGCCAGTTACGGTAGCCATCATGCACCGGCTCCAGCGGTTCAAAAGACTCCACATCCGTCATGTCATCGGTGGCATCGCCCCGGCCCGGCGAAAACGGCACTTCCAGCTGCACTCCCCCTGCCGCGGCGGCCTGCTCTATGCCCACATTACCTGCCAGTACAATCACATCAGCCAGACTGGCACCGCTGTCGGCGGCAATGGGTTCAAGCACACTCAGCACCTTGTTCAGCCGCGCCGGCTCATTGCCTTCCCAGCTTCGTTGCGGCTCAAGGCGAATACGGGCACCGTTGGCACCGCCGCGCATATCCGAGCCACGGAAGGTTCTGGCGCTGTCCCAGGCGGTGGATACCAGCTCGCTGATAGTAAGCCCGCTTTTGGCGATCTTGTCTTTAACATCCTGCACATTGTACCGGGTGGGGCCGGCGGGCACGGGATCCTGCCAGATCAGGGTTTCTTTGGGTGCATCCGGGCCAATATAACGGGTGCCGGGTCCCATATCCCTGTGGGTGAGCTTGAACCAGGCCCGGGCAAACACCTCGGAGAAGTAAGCCGGATCCTGATAAAAGCGCTCGGATATTTTACGGTAGGCCGGGTCCACCTTCATCGCCATGTCGGCGTCTGTCATCATGGGGTTATGACGAATAGAAGGATCCTCCACGTCCACTGGTTTATCTTCTTCCTTGATATCCACCGGCTCCCATTGCCAGGCCCCGGCCGGGCTTTTAACCGATTTCCATTCATGGTTAAGCAGCATCTCAAAATACCCGTTATCCCACACGGTGGGATGGGTAGTCCACGCCCCTTCCAGACCGCTGGTCACGGTATCACGGCCAATGCCACGGCGAGTGTGGTTGTTCCATCCTAGCCCCTGCTCCTCCGGACCGGCAGCCTCAGGCTCGGGACCAAGCTCGGCGGCATTGCCGTTGCCATGGGTTTTACCCACCGTATGGCCACCGGCGGTCAGCGCCACGGTTTCTTCGTCGTTCATGGCCATACGCTTGAAGGTTTCTCGTATGTCATGGGCAGTTTTCTGCGGATCGGGCTTGCCGTCTACCCCTTCCGGGTTGACATAAATCAGCCCCATCATCACCGCTGCCAGCGGGTTTTCCAGATCCCGTTCACCGGAGTAACGGCTGTTCTCGCTGCCGCTGGGTGCCAGCCATTCTTTTTCGGCCCCCCAGTAAATGTCTTTTTCCGGATGCCAGATGTCTTCCCGGCCAAAGGCAAAGCCAAAGGTCTTGAGGCCCATGGACTCATAAGCAATGGTGCCAGCATAGGTGATGAGATCCGCCCAGCTCAGCTTGTTGCCATACTTTCTTTTAATCGGCCACAACAGCCGGCGAGCCTTATCGAGATTGGCATTGTCGGGCCAGGAATTCAGCGGCGCAAAACGCTGGTTACCGGTGGCGGCACCACCCCGGCCATCGGCAATGCGGTATGAGCCGGCAGCATGCCAGGACAGCCGTATCATCAGGCCGCCATAATGGCCCCAGTCGGCCGGCCACCAGAGCTGGCTTTGGGTCATCAGTTCGGTGAGGTCTTTTTTGAGGGCGGCAAAGTCGAGGGTTTTTACCTGCTCGCGATAATTGAAACCACTGCCCATGGGGTTGGTTTTGCTGTCGTGCTGATGAAGTATGTCGAGATTCAGGGCCTTGGGCCACCAGTTCATATTCGACTGGCCAACCTCGGTAACGGCACCATGCATAACCGGGCATTTCTTGGCTGACATCATTCTTCTCCTTATGTGTGGCAGCAACCTGGCCACCAACAGCGTGTAGGGTTCGACTAATACTATTGACCAGAACTCACGGTTTTTATAATCGTTTGGCTCTGTTTTTTTGATTAGTTTTGACGATTAACTTACAACAGGCATTAAAAAACCGGCTGATGCCGGTTTTTTAATTTACAACGCAACCGTTATTGCGGACGGTGCAGTTTGTCGGGGCTCAGGCGCGGGCTCCAGGGCAAACCGTCGTTCTGCCAGCCGTTCACCAGCCTGAAACCGGCTTGCTCACCAGATTTGATGCTGTCACCCTGAAAGCCATGCACCACATAGTGAGCATTGGTAAAGCCGTGCTCCTGCAAAAACTCGGCGCTGGGCAGACCCCGCTCACTGCCGGAACGGCACATGGTAATGATGGTGGCGGTTTCATCCAGACCACGCTCCGCCAGGGCTGCTTTTACCTGCTCTATAAACTGCGGGTTGCGGTATAAACGGAACCGTTGCTTGTCTTCATCCCAGACGCTGCGGTCCACCAGCAGATAAGGCACGTTAAGATCCACTTCATTGGTGCCCCCCACAAACATGATCTCCACCGGATCACGCACGTCCAGCAACAACACCTGCTCATTGTCGCGGTTCAGCTCATAGGCTTGTTTGGCGCTCAGGCCCAGCTCATCGGCCCCGGCATAAACAGGCAGCGCCATGCTCACTGCCAGCAGCGCCGGTGTTAAACGTTTCCACATGCTTGTTCTCCTTATCAGAAGCTGAATACCCGTACATCCTCTGCCGTCATCATGGCAGCCATGTTGGCCGGCGTGGCCACGTCAACCTGCTCGCGCAGATCAGCCTGAGTATATTCACTGTTGGGCAAATAAAGTGCGCACACGCTCACCTTGCCCCCTCCTTGCTGCAACTTGTCCATCAGTTGTTCCGGGGTCACATTGTTGGGCTTCAGCGGCGCACTGCTGTACCCGTTAATAGCCAGATCTCCCGCTTTGTCACACAGCAGTACGTTTACGCTACTGCCCTGCTGTTGCATGGCATTGCCCAGTACCATGGCCATGCCCTGCACCTGAGGGGCAGCACTGGTGACCAGCAGTAATACCTTTGACTCCGCTGCCTGCGCCGCGCCGGCGGCCGTGATGCCGGCACCCAAAGCCAATGCAGCCAGTGTGTTTTTTCCTTTTGCCATCTCTAACACTCCTTTTTTAAGATTACCCTAATATAAGGTTATTCTTATATATAAGTAAAGAGTGTTTTCTTGAACATGTCTGGAGGGCGAACCCGGCTGCCCTTTCAGTTACAATCCTGACTTTACATCATCAAGGAGAACACTGAATGTTGGTTAAGCTGTTACGCAATGGCGTGGGTGGCATTTTTCAAGTGGGTGATCTGCTTACCCGCCCGGCCAAAATGAAGCGCGCCCCCGAGGCACAGCAAGAAATAAATGAGGCCTGCAAGCAACTGGCGCTCTATCAGCTGCCCCGCTGCCCCTTCTGCATCAAGGTACGCCGGAACATGCACAAGCTGAACCTGCCCATTGAAACCCGCAATGTGCACCCCGGCTCCCCCCACAGAGACGCGCTACAGGCCGGCGGCGGCCGGGTAAAATCCCCCTGCCTGCGCATTGAAGAAAACGGCGAAACTCAGTGGATGTATGAGTCCAACGACATTATCGCCTATCTGCAGCAGCGCTTTGGGTAAGATCATCGAGAATAGTATAAAGTGCCGGCAGTACCAGCAGCACCAACAGGGTGGATATCAACAGGCCAAACACCACTGAGATCACCAGGGGGATCACGGCCATGGCCTGAGTGCTGGTTTCGGCCAGCAAGGGCAATAACCCCGCAATGGTGGTGCTGGTGGTAATTAAAATGGCCCGAAAACGGTGACGGCTGGCGGCACTGGCAGCCTGGGCTGTGGTCATGCCCTCAGCCTGGTAAGACTTGATAAACTGCACCAGCAGAATGGCGTTATTGACCACAATGCCAGCCAGTGAGGCGGCACCAATCAGGGATGGCATGGACAGGTTATATCCCATGATAAGGTGCCCCCAGACTGCGCCCATAAAGGCCACCGGAATCGACAACATCACGATAACCGGCTCCGAATAACTGCGAAACTGGAATGACAAAATCAGGAAGATGCCCAGCAGCCCAATCAGCAGACCGCGGGCAATTGACTGGCCGGTTTCCTTTGAGCGGGCAGTCTGCCCTTCCACCTGAAGGTGAATATCGGGCCATTGCCTTTGCAACTGTGGAAACACCCGCCGGTGCAGATCCGCCACTATACTGCCGGCGTTGGCTACCCGGCTGTTTACATCCGCCGAAACGGTAACGGTACGCTGGCCATTAATGCGGGTGATCTGCGCCCAATGGCGCTCTTCCACAATATCGACCACCTCACCCAGGGGGATCATTTGTCCCTGGCTGCCCAGGATCACCGTGTCCTGCAAAAATGCCTGAGTGGCCCGTTCGGCACTGCTCTGACGAAGCAGCACTTCAATATGCTGATCACCAATTTGCACCGTATCCACAATATCTCCCAGCAGGCCGGTACGGATCTGGGCCGCCACACTGGCGGTGGTCAGCCCCAGTGTCAGGGCGCTTTCTTTTAACTTGAGGGTGCGCTGGGGCTTGCCGGGGCGAAGATCATCCAACACATTAAATGCCCCTTGATAGCGGGCTATCTCCCGGCTCAGGTAATGGGCGGCCGCACTCAGTTCAGTCAGGCTTTGGCCCTGCAGCCGCACTTCAATGGGAGTGCCGGCCGGGCCAAACCCCGGCTCCTGAATATTCAGGGCAATCAGGCCGGGAATATCACCAATTTCTGCATACCAGCCTTCGCTCAGGCTGGTGAGATCCACGGTGCGAAGCTCGGCTGTGAGCAAATCTGCCATCACCGTCACCACGTGAGCGCCCTTCTCCGTGGCACTGACATGCTGATTGAAACGGGCCTGAATATGGCGCACCAGTGGTTGCCCGTCGGGCTGCTGCGGACGGTATTGCTCATTGAGTGCCAGCATGGCGTCCGTTACTTTTTGGGCAACGGCCTGAGTATGAGACAACGGCGTGCCCTGAGGCAGCAATATGCGTGCTTCCAGCACATCACCGTCAATGTCGGGCATGGCTTCCATGCGCACATATCCACCGGCCATCACGCCCACGGAGCCCAGCAAAATCATCACCAGCACCGCCAGCACGCCATAACGAAAGCGTATGGCACCATCTGCCAGCCGGCCCACGGCTTCTTGCATGCGCTCAAACCGGCGATCAAAACCGGCACGAAAGCGGCTGCTTTGCTGGTCTTTTTTGGCCAGACCACTTTTCAGGTGATGGGGCAAAATCCAGAAGGCCTCAATCAACGAGGCCGCCAGCGCTGCAATCAGCACCACCGGCAACACTTCCAGCACAGAGCCCAGCTCTCCGGCCAGAAACGCCAGCGGCACAAACACCACCACCGTGGTTAAAAATGAGGAAAGCACCCCGGGCAGTACTTCAAGGGTGCCAGCGGCGGCGGCCTGCAACGGACCAGCCTCCGTGCTGGCGTGACGGGCTATGTTTTCGGTGATGACCACAGAATCATCCATCACAATACCAATGGCCATCAGCATGGCTACCAGGGTAATCATGTTGACCGACAGACCTGCCAGCGCCATCACCAAAAAGGCGCCGGCAAAGGCAGTGGGCAGCCCAAACAGCGCCCAGAAGGCCAGCCGGGGGCGAAAAAACAGGGCCATGACCAGCCCCACCAGCAACAAACCGGTAATGCCGTTGCTCACCAGCATTTGCAGGCGATCCTTCACAATGGAGGTCATGTCCTGGGTGATGTTCAGACTCACCCCGTCGTGCCGGGCCTGCTCTGTGGCAATAAAGGCGGTCAGCTCATCCATCACCCGCAGGGCATCGTCGTGACGACTTTTGTGGATCTCGAGAATAATGGCCCGCTTGCCGTTGAAATCGACCCGTTCTTCATCCCGTTCATGGGTTTCAGACAGGGTGGCAATGTTCCCCAGCGTTAACACCGCGCCACTGGCACTGGCCACCACCGGCAAACTGGCCAGCGCCTGCAACGAGCGGCGTTCGTCCACAAAACGCAGTTGTATGTCCTGATTGTCGGTTTGCAGCGTGCCCAGCGGCATATCAAGACTCTGGGCGCTGATGGCGCGGGCAATATCACCGGCGCTGAGCCCGTACTGACGCAGTTGATCCCGGGAAACCTCCACCTGCCACTGGCGCTGGGACAAGCCCACCATCACCACATCCGCCACGCCGTCCAGCATAAACAGCCGGTCTTGCAGCTCATTGGCGTAGCTCTCCAGATGGGCAAAACTCATGGGCCCGGAGACCGCAATGGCTGCGACCAGGTCGGTGCGGTACAGCTCGCGGATCACCGGTTTTTCTGCGCTGTCCGGCAGGTCCTTGAGGGCGTCTGTTTCGGTGCGGATGTCATCCAGAAAGCGGCCCATCTCCCCCCCGGGCGTCATGCTGACCACCGTATGCGCCTGGTTATCCCGGGCGGTACAGCTTATCTCTTTAACATTCTCTACCCGTTGCAGGGCGTTATTCAGCCGCTGGCAAATGGCATCTTCCACATCCGCCGCCGTTGCGCCGCGATATTCCATGGTGATGCTCACTTCAGGAGGCAAATAGGCCGGAAAGGTTTCACGGGTGAGACTGGGGGCCACAAACAGCCCCATGGCCAATATCAGGATCAACAGTAAATTACTGGCGGTGGGATGACCGGCAAACCAGCGGATCATGGCTGCTCTCCCTGCGCAAGCTGTTGCAACCGGTGCCGGGCCTGTTCATCGGGCTGCGGTGCCAGCAGACTGCCTTCCACCGCCGGCACCAGATCATCCAGGATCAGCCGGTCGCCGGCATTCAGCCCCTCGGCAATCACCGCCAGCTCTCCCTGTTGCCAGGCAATCGTCACCGGTTTGCGCTGCAGCCGGTTATGGTTATCGGCAAGGTAAACCTCATGCTGATGCAGGGCACTGGCCGGAATGACCACAACCGGCTCTTGTGTAAACGCAGAAATGGTGCCCTGCACAAACATATTGCGCACCAGCGGTGGCCGTGCCGGTGGCTCAGCACTGCGATAGGGTTCCTCCACCGTAATCACGGCTTGCAGTGTGCGGGTGCTGGCGTCCAGACTGCCGGTCACGCGAGTGAGACGGCCGCGCCAGTGAATATCCGGCACATTGCTCGGACTGACCCGCACCTCAAGTTGCTCCAGTGGCAGGTGCTGATGAATATTAACCGGTTGCTGGCGGGCAGCGTCTGCTGCCGGCAGCTGGGACAGCACCCGGCGCAGTTGCGCCAGCTCCACCTGAACCGTGGCCTCAGCGGCGGCAATATCATCAACAATAAACAACGTCTGGCCCGGGCTGACGTACTGGCCGGTTTCAATATCGGCCTGATGGACGCGCAGCGCCCAGGGTGCCTCAAAACCGGTATCTTCCAGATCCTTGATGGCACTGGCCAGACTGGCCTCGGCCCGCCCCTTGCGGGCAGTGAGGGCGTCACGCCTGACCGGTATCAGGCTCAGTTGGTTTTTCAGCTCCTGAACGGCCTGCTCCTGTAACAACGCAGCCCGTTGCTGTTCATCCAGACGGGTAGCCGACAAGGCACCGCGCTGGGCCAGTACCCGGGCGCGCTCCAGCTCTCGCTCTGCAAGGGCCAGACGCCGTTGCTCCAGCGCCAGCAATGCCTGGGTATTTTCCTGCTCCTGCTCCAGCTGATGCAGCTCGGCTGCCACGCCGGCCAGATCGGCCTCGGATGCCGCTTTTGCCAGTTCATAGCGACTGGGATCAATCTGCAACAAGCGCGTGCCTGAGGCAATAAAGTTGCCACTTTCCAGCTCCGGGTGCTTCCACACCACCCGTCCGGCCACATTGGCCACCGCTTTCCAACTGCGTGCCGGCAGCACCTGACCATACCCTTTGGCCTGGGTCATCAGCATCTGCGGCTGCACGTCCAGAATACGTACCGCAGTGGCACTGGCCTGCTTCTGAGTGCGCTGAGGTGGCTGCTTGAGCTTGACCATCACCACCACAAAAATAATGCCGGTCATCAGCGCCACAGAGAGGAGTAATTTATGCTTTCTAATCATCAGTCATCCCCAGGAGCCTGCCACTGAAAAGCCGGTAAACCCGCACCGCCATAAGTTCAATCTCATGCAGTTCACCACTGACCATGCCCTGCACCACCAGCCCCTGTATGGCACCAAGGTAAAGCACCGCCGCGGCTTGAGTATCAATGCCGGAAGCAACACTGCCCTGTTCAACCCCCAGCTCCAGCAGGGCCACCACTTTTTGCCGGTATTTGGCCAGCGTTCTGCGAATAATCTGCTTGGCAGGCCCGTTACCGGGCTTGTGCAACTCTCCCAGCATCAGTCGGGGAACGCCGGGGTTCTGAGCAATAAATCTGATATGGGCCATAAACATGGCCTCCAGCGCTTTGTCTGCCTGCGGGTACTGCTCAGCCACACTGAAAACACGCCGGCTGAGCTGCGTGGAAACCCAGCACGCCACCGACTCCCACAAATGGCTTTTGGTGGGAAAATGCTTGAAGAGTGCTCCCTGAGACAGGCCGACTCTTTCAGCAATCATGGCCGTGGTTAACGCAGAAGGATCCTGCTCAGCCGAGAGCTGAACAACGGCCTCTATGGTGGCGGATTGTCGTTGTTCGGTGCTCTGATAAGCCCTTTTGGTACTGGCGTCATTTTCAGGCATAACAAAAATCAAAGAAAGTAACTGATTACTTTATTATGGGAGAGTCATTTATATCAGGCAACGTTTTCGTCACACAATCAGCAGGCAAAAGCATACGGAAAAGCAGGCATTATCACTGTTGAATGTTCAGCTTTCTCGACGCCATGCAGGCTTGCCGGTAGCAGTAGCCTTCTGGGGAGATATCGGACGCGTCCAGCCGGCAGTGTTTGCAGATGCCGGGGCGTTTGGGCTGAGCGGAAGCGCTGGCTTTGGCCGGAGAGACTCGTCTTGGTCTGGCAATGGGCGGGAGTTTGGGCGACTGTGATTGCGGCAGCTGCGGCTTTGGTTTCTGTTGCGGTTGCGATTGCCATTGCTGCTGTTGTCTTTGGCGCAGTTCGGCATCGCGCTTTCTCTGCGCCTCCCGCTCCGCCCGCATTTTTTGTGCTCGCGGATGATACAGCCAGTGCAGGCACTTGCGGTGAGTGCTCAGGATGTGCAGCAGCCAGCCAATGCTGTTGAGCGAGCCTGGTTTTTCTGCTTCGAACATCAGCGTTGCAAACACTCCATACTCGACCGCCAGCACGCCGGTGCAGCCATGGCGCTCGGTATAGTCCGCCAGCCAGGGCGGCGGTGCGGCTGCACAGGTGCCCGCCGGCGGCAGGTAAATGCCAAGCCTGTATTTGCCGTCATTTCCCACCTGATACAGCGCCGTGGGGCCTTCTGCCGGGCCGGATGACGGAACATGGCTCACCGCCAGGGTTTTGCCCGTGCACACCGGCTTGTGAAAGCCGTCAATGCGCAGTGGCGGCGTGCTGAGCGAGTTAATCCGATCCAGTTTGTCCAGCAACATCAAGCGAATGCTGGTCTCAAAGGCAAAGGCGCAATCCCGTTCGCTGCCCTTGTGGTGGCTGAAATGATGGGCTTTATGCTGGCCCTTTCGTGCTATCAGCACACCATGGCAGCTGGGGCAATGGCACCCACAACCAAGGCCGCTTTCCACCTCTTCCACAGAGACGATTTGCTGATCGGCATCCCTGATGGCGAAAGGGATTAAGGTTTTTCCTGACATGGCGGCACTCATCCGTATGCAACAACCGATATGCAGCCAGTGTGGCATGGGTTGGTGCCCATGGCGAGTAGCCGGCAGGTGGTCTAGGCATTTAGTGCACGAATGCCTTCACGGGCAAAGGTGAGCAGGTCCTGATGGTAATCGGAAAGAATAACGTCATGCACAATGGCAGGATCGACTTCAAGGTAGTCGTGCATCAACGCATTTCGCAGGCCAATCACTTTGCGCCAGGGCACAGACCGGCTGATGACGCCTTTCTCAGCCAGCCGGTTAAAGGCCGTTAGCGCCTCATTGCTGGTCATGCCGGTTTCACGCTTTGCCCAGTGCTTGGCCAGCCCAATGCAAGACTCTATAAGAACCTGCAATGTACGCTCGGCGGCCCATTGCTCAAACCGGCTCCAGGGTCCTTGCTGTAAACGTGCTTTGAGTTCGTTCAAATCCAGCTAACACTGGTCGATATGCTCTTTCTGGGCATTCAGATAGGCATTGGGCCCTTGATATTCACTCCTCCAATTTTGTCAGCGTGAACATAATCCAGCTCCCATATGGAATAAATACGTTGCTCGACGTTCATTCTTTGAGATGACGACTTATCCAGTAACAGCTTGCCTTCGCTGAGTACACTCCAGCCCAGGGGTACTGGTGCAATGGCCAAGTCAACCACACTTAATGCTCCGTCAGGCATACTTAACTGATGCTGCCATTCAAGGGCTATTTCTTCCGGTCGCAATCGCCGTTCAAGTGGATTGTCCAGCCAACTGGTAAAAACCACCGCCAGATCGTAATCACTTTTTTCATGATGATCACCCCTTGCCCTTGAACCATAAAGCCACAGGGCTGCAATATCTGGGTGTTGACGAGCCAACTCAATGATGTTGTCAAGTTGCGGCATATCACCTCGTTGTAGATTTATTACCAACAAGGTTCAGTATACCTAATCAAAATATAAGAAAGTGATAAATACGAAGTGTTTTCTTTATAAAACCGGGAGGCAAAGAAGGGTATATCTAGTGAGAAATTCTTTACGGAATTGGAGGTGGCACCCGCCAGCCACATCCCGGCACTCGAAGCTTCTCGCCTTGGCTGCTCCCTTCCGGGCCTGACCAGGTAGACAAGATTTCGATGCGGGAGGACCAACGGGGCCACCATCGAAGCGAGGCCAGTGTAGCAAAATGGCCTTTCAATGCAACCACACGTGAACCGACTGCGGGTTTATTGGCCGATAGTGGCTCAAAACGGAAAAAACAGCGGCACCAGGGTGAGCACACCGGCACTGTACAGCACACTGATGGGCAGTCCGGTTTTAATATAATCCATTACCCGGTAGCGTCCTGGTGAGTACACCATCAGGTGCGTCTGGTAGCCAAAGGGAACCAAAAAGCAGGCACTGGCCCCAAAGGCTACCGCCATAATAAAGGGCATGGGATCGGCCCCAAAGCCATGGGCGGTAGATAAACCAATGGGAAAAGCCAGAGCCGCAGCGGCGTTGTTGGTCACGGTTTCGGTCAGCAGCAGGGTGATCAGGTAAACCCCCACAAAAGCACCAAATACGCCGTAGCCATTACAGTAGTCACGCATCATATTTGCCACCAGCGCAGCTGCCCCCGAGCTTTCCAGCGCCCTGGCCACGGTCAGTGCCGAGCCAATCACCATCATCAGTTCAAACGGAAAACGCCGGCGCAGCTCGGAAAGCGTCAGCACTCGGCTCAGTAACAGCGCCGCCAGCAGCAGCAACAGGCCATTCAGCAGCGGCACCGCGCCCAGCGCCGCCAGCCCGATCACCAGTCCAAACCCGCTGAAGGCAAACAGACTCTGCTTCATGCTGAGCCTGGGCCGCTGCAGGCTATTGCTGAGCAGATGAAAGTTACGGTCCAGGTTGCGGTGCTGTTTAAAGTCGGGCCCTACCGCCAGCAGCATGCTGTCGCCCACTCGCAGCGGAATTTTGCCAAGGGTGCCATACAGCCGGCGGCCGCCGCGGCGAATGCCCACCACACCGGCATTGAACATGGTGCGAAAGTCCACTTCCTGCAAAGTGCGGTTGGCCAGCTCCGACTCGTTGGAAATCACCACTTCCACCAGATTGGACGCCAGCAGCCGGTCTACACCGTTACCAAACAACTGCAGGCCGGCAAACTGCTGCAGTGCCTGTACTTTTTCTACCTCACCGGTAAATACCAGCACATCGTCCGCTTCCAGCACTTCGTCGGGGGATACCGGGCTTATCAACCGGTCGTTACGGGCAATTTCCAGCAGAAACAGCCCATTAAGCCGGCGTAGGCCGTTGTCCTCAATGCTCACCCCTACCAGGGGGGAGCCGCTTTCTACCCGGGCTTCCAGAAAGTAGGAGTGAGCGCATTCACTGCCCTGCTGCTGATATGACGGCAGAAAACGCCGGCTGAACAAGAGGCCCAGCAGGCACAACAGCGCCACCGGCAAGCCCACCAAAGTAAATTCAAACATGCCCAGGGCCGGCAGGCCGGCGTTCACCACAAAAGAATTCACTACCAGGTTGGTGGAGGTGCCAATCAGGGTGGTAATGCCCCCCAGCACAGAAGCAAACGACAGCGGAATAAGCAGGCGCGAAGCAGGAATATGGCGCTGGCGGGAAATGACGCCCAGCAGAGAGCCGACCACGGCGGTGTTATTCAGAAAGGCCGACAGCCCGGCGGTAAGGCCCATCAGCCGCAGGCTGGCCCGCCACTCCCTGCCCTGCAGCAAAGAATCCGATAACCGCTCCAGCAGCGGCGAACGCTCCAGCGCCAGCGACACCAACATTAATATCAACAGGGTGATCAGCGCCGGATTGGAGAAACTCGACAACATCGCCTGCTCGCTGATCACGCCGCACACCACATAGCCCACAGCCCAGCTACTGAACAACACGGCCGGTTTTATTCGACCGTGGATCAGCAACGCCAGCAAGACGCCAATTGATGCTAATACCAAATATGCTGACATATATAACCACTCGCTCTTTAGCAGGGGTATCATTGTACGCATATATCAAATAAACTGGATATATAGAATATCTATAACATTTTGTTATTAGCATAATCCAAAGGCGAGAACAGTATCACTATGAATCTGACGCACCTTCAGCGGCTGGAAGCCGAAAGTATTCACATTATGCGGGAAGTGGTGGCCGAGGCCGACAACCCGGTCATGCTTTATTCCATTGGCAAAGACAGCGCCGTGATGCTGCACCTGGCCATGAAGGCGTTTTACCCTTCCGTGCCGCCCTTTCCGTTGCTGCATGTAGACACCCGCTGGAAGTTCCGTGAAATGTACGAGTTTCGCGACTACATGGCCAAAAAACTGGGCATGGATCTGTTGGTGCACGTGAACCCCGAAGCCATTGAAAAAGACATTAATCCCTTTACTCACGGCTCCGCCATTCATACCGACATCACCAAAACCGAAGGTCTGAAACAGGCACTGGACAAATACGGCTTTGATGCCGCCTTTGGTGGTGCCCGCCGCGATGAAGAGAAGTCTCGCGCCAAGGAACGTATTTTCTCGTTCCGCACCGAGCAGCACCGCTGGGACCCCAAAAACCAGCGCCCCGAGCTGTGGAAGCAGTACAACGCCCGCAAGCACAAGGGCGAGTCCATTCGTGTCTTCCCCCTGTCCAACTGGACCGAGCTGGATATCTGGCAATACATTCACCTCGAGAACATTCCCATTGTGCCCCTGTATTACGCCGCCAAGCGCCCGGTAGTGGAGCGCGACGGTACCCTGATCATGGTGGATGACGAGCGCATGCCGCTGAAAGACGGCGAAGTGCCCATGATGAAAAGTGTGCGTTTTCGCACCCTTGGCTGCTACCCGCTCACCGGTGCAGTGGAATCCGAAGCCGCCACCCTGCCCGACATTATTCAGGAAATGCTGCTGACCAAAACCTCCGAACGCCAGGGCCGCATGATTGACCACGACTCCGCCGCGTCGATGGAGAAGAAAAAACAGGAAGGTTACTTCTGACGCTTCGCGTCAGAAGTAACCTTCAGCTGTAAGCTTTATGCTGTCAGCCTAACGGCAGCTATCAGCTTTAAGCTGTCAGCTGTCAGACAAACACCGGAGCTGCAGAAATAGTGCTGAGCCTGAAGGCAGCTGAGTCGCTAGCTGATAGCTGATAGCTGATAACTGACAGCTAACAAGGAGTGTGTGATGAATTTTGAGAAATTGCAGGTGTGGAAACGGTCGGCCCGACTTTCGGCTGAGCTGTATAAAGCCCTGAAGGACCTCAAGGATTTTGGCTTCAGAGACCAGATCACCCGCTCCGGTTTGTCCATTCCCAGCAATATTGCTGAAGGCATGACGCGACAGACAGTTAAAGATAAAACACATTTTTTAGTGATTGCCCGAGGCTCATGCGCCGAGCTGAGAACACAAATTTATATCGGCATGGAAATTGGTTACATCACCTCTGAGTCCGGAAAAGCATGGCTGGAGGAGACAAGAGAAATTTCCAAAATGATAAACGGGCTGATCACGTCAATAAATCAAACACCGTAAGCTGACGGTTTTTCTGACAGCTGACAGCTTACGGCTTATAGCTTCAAAGAGGATTTCATCATGGCGCATCAATCCGATCTTATCGCCAGTGATATTGAGCAATATCTGCAACAACACGAAAACAAAAGTCTGCTGCGCTTTATTACCTGCGGCAGCGTGGACGACGGCAAGAGTACCCTGATTGGTCGTTTGCTGTTTGAGTCCAAAATGCTGTTTGAAGATCAGCTCGCCGCCATGGAGGCCGACTCCAAAAAGTACGGTACTCAAGGGGAAGACATCGACTTTGCGTTGCTGGTGGATGGCCTCGCCGCCGAGCGCGAGCAAGGCATTACCATTGACGTGGCCTATCGCTTTTTCTCTACCGACAAGCGCAAGTTTATTGTGGCCGACACCCCCGGGCACGAGCAGTACACCCGTAACATGGTGACCGGCGCTTCTACTGCCGATGCCGCCATTCTGATGGTGGATGCGCGTAAAGGCATTCTCACCCAGACCCGCCGCCACAGCTTTTTGATGTCGCTGCTGGGCATTCGCCATATTGTGGTGGCCATCAACAAGATGGATCTGGTGAACTACGCGGAAGAGACCTTTAACCGCATCAAGGAAGAGTACGCTCAGTTTGCCGAGCAACTGAACCTTGAGAGCATTACCTATATTCCGCTGTCGGCGTTCAAGGGCGATAACATTGTTGAGCCCAGCGCCAACATGCCCTGGTACCATGGCACCACCCTGATGGGCTACCTGGAAACCGTGGAAGTGGACGACACCCGCATGCAGCGCGCGCCGTTCCGCCTGCCGGTACAGTGGGTAAACCGCCCCAACCTGGACTTTCGCGGCTTCTCCGGCACCATTGCCAGCGGCGTGATCCAGCCCGGTGACCGCATTCGCGTGCTGCCGTCCGGCAAGGAAAGCACCGTCGAGCGCATTGTGGTGCACGGCGGCGATTTGCCACAGGCCGTGGCCGGCCAGTCGGTGACCCTGACCCTGGCGGATGAAATTGATATCTCCCGCGGTGATGTCATCTCCACTACCGAGGATCCCATTGCTACCGCCGATCAGTTTGAAACCACCCTGGTGTGGATGCACGACGATGCCATGCTGCCGGGCCGCCCCTACCTGCTGAAAATTGGCACCAAAACGGTCACCGCCACCATCACCGATATTAAATATCAGGTAAACGTGAACACCCTGGAGCACGTGGCCGCCAAGAAGCTGGATTTAAACGGCATTGCGGTGTGCAACCTCAGCCTGGACCGGGCCATTGCCTTTGATGACTACCAGAGCAACAAAGACACCGGCGGCTTTATTCTAATTGACCGGCTGAGCAACAATACCGTGGCCGCCGGCATGCTGAACTTCTCCCTGCGCCGCAGCCAGAACATTCATATGCAACACGTGGATGTGAACAAGGAAGCCCGCGCTCTGGCCAAAAACCAGAAGCCGGCGGTGCTGTGGTTCACCGGCCTGTCCGGTGCCGGCAAGTCCACCATTGCCAACCTGGTGGAGAAAAAGCTGCACGCACAGGGCAACCACACCTATCTGCTGGACGGTGACAACGTGCGCCACGGCCTGAATAAAGACCTTGGCTTTACCGATGCCGATCGGGTAGAGAACATTCGCCGGGTGGCGGAAGTATCCAAACTGATGGTGGATGCCGGCCTGCTGGTACTCACCGCCTTTATCTCGCCATTCCGCGCCGAGCGCCGCCTGGCCCGGGAAATGCTGGAAGACGGTGAATTCATTGAAGTACACGTGGACACCCCGCTGAACGTAGCGGAAGAGCGTGACGTGAAGGGCCTGTATAAAAAAGCCCGCCGCGGGGAGCTGAAGAACTTCACCGGCATCGACTCGGCCTACGAGCAGCCCGAGAACCCGGAAATTCGCCTCGACACCACGGCCATGAGTGCCGATGAAGCGGCGGATGCAGTGATTGAGCTGCTGACGAAAAAAGGCATTATCGGCGGCGGTGACTGGTCTATCTAAAAAAATAGCAGTCAGCCATCAGTTGGTAGGTTGGGACGAGTCCCAACACTCCAGCCGCGGTTGTGATTACCAGTTAAAAAAGGACTCCGGCTTTCACCGGAGTCCTTTTATTTTGAATCGTTATTGTTGGGATTCGCGTGGCTCATCCCAACCTACGCGAGCTGCGGCTTAAGCAGCCTCGGCTTTTTCCAGCAGTTCGTTCCAGTAATTCAGCACCAGCTTCTGATCATTGTCGTTCAGCTCACCGCTGAGGATGGCCTGATTCAGACTGGTTTTTACCCGCGCCTTTACGTCGCGAATATGGTTGCGACCGGCAATTTCACTCTGGGCCACGGCCAGAGTAATGTGCCCGCGCAAATAGCCGCCGGCAAACAGTTGATCTTCAGTGGCGACCGCTACCTTGCCATCAATTTCCTGCAGCAGACGCTGTTCAAATTCAAAAATATTCATTCATTTGCCTCGTATTCCGGGTTTGCTACCCGTACCAGCACTTCATCATGGTAGCCAGTGATCACCCGCATCAGGCCACCCAGTTCGCGGTCCAGATCGGGATCATTGGTATCGACTCGCAGCGGGCGTCCGTTCAGTGAACTGAGTTTGGACTTGGTTGCCAGCAGCCAGATATTGTCACGCCCCACGGCGTTAATGACCGCCGGGCTAAGCTGCTGATTGCCGCGGCCAAACACATGGCCCTGGCCCCCTATCAGGGTGATCACCAGCTTGCAGTTTTTGTCCCTGATATGTTCATACAGGCCCTGGGCATCCAGATCCGAGGCAACAAGTTGTTTTTGATAAACCAGATCCACCCCCAGCAGGGTGTTTTCAAGGCCGAGCCGCTCCATCACTGCCGCCACCGTGCTGCCCGAGCCCATAATGAAGTAGCAGTTGTCCTCTTCTTCCATGCGCTCTATCACATCGTCGGCAATGTCGGTCAGCACCAGCTCAACGGATTCTTTGCCGGCCACTTTGACCGCCTGCACATAACTGAGTTCACCGGGGATCAGCATTTCGCCATAGCGACGGGCGCGCACCCGGCCTTCCCGAAACGCGGCTTCGTCTATGTCCATCACATCGGCTTCCACCAGGCTTACCGGCTCGCCGCGCACCAGTTTGGCCAGCAGCCGGCCGGTGCCCGCGGGAGTGACGCCATAAACGCCGGAATGAATTTTTACCCCGGCAGGAATGCCCAGCACGCACAGGCTTTCCGGGGCCACGGCACAGATGTCCCGGGCGGTGCCATCGCCGCCGGCAAACAACAGCAGATCGATGTTTTGCTCCACCAGGCTGGCCACGGCGGCCTGAGTATCGCCGGCAGTGGTCGGTTCCCCCGGCTGATGGCACACCTCAAAGGGCAGCGCCAGCTCCCGGCACAGACTCTCGCCCATGTCGCCGGCCACGGTGTAAATACAGAATCTGTCTTTCAGCTCGCTCAGCTCAGCCAGCGCCAGGCCACTGCGCTGCAGGGCTCTGGGCTCGGCTCCTCTGGCCAGCGCCTCGGCGGCCAGGCCGTCACTGCCCTTGAGGCCCACACTGCCTCCCAGACCGGCCAGCGGATTGATGATAAGACCAATTCTGAACATCATGGCTCCTTAAACAAAATCGGCGGCGGCAAGGGGAGAACGCTGATAATGCGACTGCAACACCGCCATAAACTGCTGCGCCCGGGCGGGAAAACCGCGCTCGAGATAAACCAGCGCCTGGGCACGCACCTTGTCACGAAAGGCATGCCGATCCGGCTCTACCGTGCCGTCCAGGTTGTCGCAGCTGACATTAAAGGGAAAGCCGCAGCTTAATGACAGCGCCCACTCAATGGCCTGGGGTTTTACTTCCACCTGCTCAAAGGCCGCCTGCGCCTCGGCGTCACGGCCATCGGCATAATACCAGTAGCCATAATCCGGCTGCTGCCGGCGCGCTTCACCTGCCAGCAGCCAGTGCGCCACTTCATGCAGGGCACTGGCAAAAAAGCCGTGCGCAAACACAATGCGGTGGTGCTCGCTGTGCTCATCCGCCGGCAGATAAATGGGCTCGTCGTGGCCCCGCTCCAGACGCGTGTTATGGGAAGCGTAAAAAGTCTGATCAAACAGGGAGATCAGATCCCGGTAACAAAACGACATAAACAGATAAAAAACGGCCCTTCACAGGGCCGCTATTCTACCCGCTGACTGCAGGCAAACAAGAGGGAGGCGTCACGCTTCAACCCAAAATGGGTGTGGCTCAGCGCAGCTGGGGCGTGCCGGTATGCACACCGGCATTCTGCGCCCGGTTCAGCAACAGATGATCCAGCAGCACCATGGCCATCATGGCCTCGGCAATGGGCACGGCACGAATGCCCACACAGGGGTCGTGGCGGCCGCGGGTAACCATCTCGGTGGCGTTGCCGTCTTTATCAATGGTATTGCCCGGCACCATAATGCTGGAGGTGGGCTTGAGCGCAATGCTGGCGATAATGTCCTGGCCGCTGGAAATGCCACCCAAAATGCCGCCGGCATGGTTGCTGGCAAAGCCTTCCGGGGTCAGCTCATCGCGGTGCTCGGAGCCTTTTTGCTCCACTACCTCAAAGCCATCACCAATTTCCACGCCTTTTACCGCGTTAATGCCCATTAACGCATGGGCCAGATCGGCGTCGAGGCGGTCAAACACCGGCTCGCCCAGGCCCACGGGCACACCGGTGGCCACTACCTGAATCTTGGCACCGATGGAGTTGCCCTCTTTTTTCAGGTCGCGCATGTATTCATCCAGCGCGTCCAGCTTGCCGGCATCGGCAAAAAAGAAAGGGTTGGTTTCAATCATGCTGCGATCAAAGGCCTCGGCCTTGATCGGGCCAAGCTGGGTAAGATGGGCATAAATGGACACGCCGAACTGAGCCAGCACCTTTTTGGCAATGGCACCGGCGGCCACCCGCATGGCGGTTTCCCGGGCGGAAGAGCGGCCACCGCCCCGATAGTCACGAATGCCGTATTTCTGGTGGTAGGTGTAATCGGCATGACCCGGGCGGAACAGGTCTTTAATGGCGGAGTAGTCTTTGGAGCGCTGATCGGTGTTTTCAATCAGCAGGCCAATGGAAGTGCCGGTGGTTTTGCCTTCAAATACACCGCTCAGAATTTTCACTTCGTCTGCTTCCCGCCGCTGGGTGGTAAAGCGCGAGGTGCCGGGCTTGCGCCGGTCCAGATCCTGCTGCAGATCGGCTTCGCTTATTTCAACGCCCGGGGGCACACCGTCCACCACGGCACCCAGTGCCAGACCGTGGCTTTCGCCAAAGGTGGAGACGCGAAAGAGGGTTCCTATACTGTTCCCTGCCATGAATTTTTCCTTACAACTTGATGATTAAAACTGATCCCGGTGTGCCAGCAGATCCCGCCGGCTGATCACAAATACGCCATGGCCGCCATGCTCAAACTCCACCCAGGATAGAGGCAATTCGGGAAACGCCATATCCATGTGCACCTGGCTGTTACCCACTTCCACCACCAGCACGCCGTCTTCGGTAAGAAAGTCGCAGGCCTGAGCCAGCAGGCGACGGGTAAAGTCGAGGCCGTCAAAGCCCGATGCCAGCGCCAGCTCAGGCTCGTGCTGAAACTCCTCGGGCAAATCGCTCATGTCCTCTTCATCCACATAAGGCGGATTGGCCACAATCAGATCGTATTGATCACCGGCGGGCAACGCGCTGAACAAGTCCGACTCAATAGGAATGACCTGCTGCTCAAGACCGTGGTTATGAATATTGATTTCTGCCACATCCAGCGCATCCCGGCAAATATCCAGCGCATCCACTTCTGCCTCGGGAAAGGCATGGGCCAGGGCAATGGCAATGCAGCCGGAGCCGGTGCACATGTCCATGATACGGGCAGGCTCATGGGCCAGCCAGGGCGCAAAGCGCGTGTCTATCAGCTCGGCAATGGGTGAGCGCGGAATCAATACCCGCTCGTCCACATAAAACTCATAGCCGGCAAACCAGGCGGTATTGGTGATATAAGGCGTGGGCAGACGCTGCTCTACACGAGTGCGAATGGCCTCCAGCAAAATTCGGCGCTCGGCGGGCACCAGGCGGGCATCGCGCACCTGAGGCGGACAGTCGAGGGGCAAGTGCAGCAGCGGCAACACCAGTTGCACCGCATCGTCCCAGGCGTTGTCGGTGCCGTGGCCGTAAAACAGTCCGGCCTGTTGAAAGCGGCTGGCGGCAAATCGCAGCCAGTCACCTGTGGTGTGCAGCTCGTTGAGCGCCTCGTCATTAAAAAGCGTGTCCAAAACCCCTCCGCCTCGCTAAAATGGCTGTTTTTTGAGTGACAAAAGCGAACATGACCGCCTCATCCCCTCCCCAAAACGACGATAAAACGCTGTTCATGGAAGCGGTGCGCGGTGTCCGTAAATTGAAGCAGGATACCATAAGTCCGCACCGGTCGCCGGTCAAGGTGAAAGCCATGCGGACAGCAGAGCGCAAGGACAGAGCCGAAGCCCATCCGTTTTCCGACTTGTACGAACCCTGGCTGGATCAGGACGGCCCCACTCGCTTTCGTGCCGACGACACCTCGGCCTTTGAACTGAAACGGCTGCGCCGGGGCGATTATGTGCCCGAGCTGTTTCTCGACCTGCACGGCCTGACTCAGGAAGAAGCCAAGCAGGAGCTCTCTGCCCTGCTGCTGGCCGCCCGCCGGCAAAACGTGAATTGTGTGTCGGTGATGCACGGCCATGGCAAACACATATTAAAGCAGCGCCTGCCCATGTGGCTGGCCCAGCACCCTCAGGTGCTGGCGTTTCATCAGGCCACCAAGGAATGGGGCGGTGATGCGGCCTTGCTGGTGTTATTGCAGACCGAACGTTAAACGCAAAAAGGCCGGGCAGGTGCCCGGCCTTTGAGTCCCGTGCCTGTATCAGGCGGTGGCTTGCGATGAGTTCAGCTGATTGATCAGACGGTTGATTTCACTGACCGTTTTACGATGTTGAACGTCGGCCTGCTCGGGCATAATCAGCAGGCCTTTGGCGTAGTGATAGGCACCACGGCCATGAATGTAGAGCCTTCCTTTGAAAAAGGTTTTTACATGTTTTGCGATCAACAAAGGCTGATAGTTATTAAAGATTCGCATTTTCCACCTCTGCCTTACTTATTCGTGCTCAATTATTGGTGTTTAATTAACCCATGGAGCCGCAAAGCGGCCATGGCCGTGGACGATGGGGGCGAATACTGTGGGGTCCTTCCAACCAGTTAAATAAGCCGCCGTGTCCTTTTTCCAGCGTAATTTTGGCTACACCGGAAGTGACGAAAATTGGTGCCATGGTTGCCGGGCACAAACTTTCGACAAGAAATCCAACCAGGGGCATGTGGCTTATGACCAGCAGATTCTGGCTTTGTTCAACGTCGGCATAAGCCAGAACAAGGCTGGCGGTGATGTCGGCATCAGCATTGGGTATCAGCTCGTCGCAAAAGTCTATCCGGGTTCCCGGAATAAACCGTGACACCTGCTGCCAGGTTTGCCGGCTGCGCACATAAGGGCTGACCAGCACGCGATCAAAGGATGATACCTGCTGCGCAAGCCACTGTGCCATATGACAAACTTCTTCTTCTCCATGCTCTGTCAGCGGTCTCAGGGCATCGGTGGATGCCTGGGACACTGCCTGGCCATGACGCATGACAAAGATATTCATCTTCACCTCACCTTCAGGCGAACCCGCCTCGTGAAAAGGGCGGGCATCATACCCCTGCAAATCTGGTTGCTCAAGGATCCGGCTCACTTTTTGCGCATGCCATATCTCGCCACCCCGATTAGCACCCTTATAACATATATAGAACAATCTGGTGACAAGATTCATGCATTTAAAGTGCTGCTTGGTTAAAAGTCAGCCGGCAAACAGATTGCAGCAGATCAATGACACTTTGATGACGCCAAAAAAAACTGGCCGGTCAGGGCCAGTTAAACGAGTTCTCATTATTACGAGTGAACAGAAACCAGAATCTGAGATCACCCCGGTGATACTCAGCGTGTTGACGTGGCGCCAACAAAGGCAAGGTTACTGCACCATCATTTGAGGATGTTGATCCTGGTCAACAAAACGTTAACCCTTACGCTTGTCTAGCCACATCAGGATCACACAGGCCACCACCGACACGGCAATAAAGCCAAACAGAAAGATAAGGGGCATGGCGGTATAGCCAAGTACGTTCCAGATGAGTTGTTCCATTGCGCTCATAGGCTTGCTCCGGATAACGAATTTGCCAACAGTGTAGCAGATCAGGCCCTGATCAGGGCATAGCGCGAGCCGCGTGCACTCACCAGAGACCAGCGCCGGCGCGCCATAAACATGGGCAGCACGGCAGGCCCGAGCAAACACCCCAGCATGGCCCAGCGGCGCGGCGGTAATGCACTCTGCAGTGCGGCAATATAAAACAGCAGCCCGCTCAGAGGGGCCAGCAAGAAAACGGCTAACATCATAAAAAACCTCCTGACTGGCTAAAATATTACCACATGCCCTTACCTGCTGTCAGGATATGAAATATCCTCTATCTTCTATGCTTTAGCCAATCTGAACAGAGAAATCATTATGTCCTACCGCCATATTTTGGTTGCACTGGAACTGCATCCCAGAGAGACCCCCTTGCTGCAACGAGCCACGGAGCTGGCGGAATATTATGGTGCCGACCTGCACCTGGTGCACGTTCAGCCGGATTTGAGCGGAGTGTATGTGGGCGGGCTGAACATGAGCCTGCCCCAGCTTAAAATGAAGCTGAGGCTGGAAAGCGGCCATGAACTGATGCGGCTGCTGCAAGAGGCACAAAACCAGGTAACCAGTGTGTCATTGCCTACCGGCGATTTGCATCAGGCAGTGCGCATGGCAGTAAAGGAAACCAAAGCCGGCTTGCTGATTTGCGGTCATCGCCCCCACCACCGCTTTTGGGGTCATCTGTTTTCCAACAGCGTGGGCTTTATGGATATCAGCAACTGTGATCTGCTGGTGGTGAAACTGGCCGCACCTACTTCAGACAAACCCCCTGGCGCTGAAGAAACTCGAACATAAACGGCCGTGCCTCTCTGGCCAGGGTTTCCCCAATCTGCCCGGTCCAGCTGGTGTCTTTCTTGCCACCGGTGCGGGTCTGATAATAGTGACGCACCTGTGCGTCATAATCGGCCATCACAGCATCACTGTGCTCCGGCTGATAGCCATTTTCCATAAACATCATGCTGGCCGGCAATCGCGGCTTTGGCTCAGGATCCTGATCAGGATGCCCCAGGCATAACCCGAATAATGGAATAACCCCTTTGGGCAGCCCCAAAAGCTCACTCAGTGCCACCGGCTCATTGCGCACTGCGCCAATAAAAACACCCCCCAATCCCAGCGACTCGGCCGCTGTCAGGGCATTTTGCCCCATTAACGCGGTATCAATAGCGCCAATCAGCAACTGCTCGGCAAAGCCGGTCCGGGCATTGGGCACCCAGTGTAAATGCCGGTGAAAATCGGCACAAAACACCCAGAATTCAGCCGCGCTGCCCACATAGTCCTGATTGCCGCACAGTGCCATGACTTGCTGACGAAGGGCGGTGTCGGTAATGCGAATCACACTGGAGGCCTGCAAAAAGCTGGAGCTGGACGCCGACTGGGCAGCGGCCATAATGGCACTCAGTTGTTCAGGCGTAATGGCTTCCTGAGTAAATTTCCGAGTGGATCTGTGTGCCCGCATCAATTCAATCGTGGTTGTCATATTCACCTTTCATTTTCGGTCTGTGTATCATCATGCTTATTGAGGCCGTCTGAATGGAAGCAACCGTGAAGCAAACCCAGCATATTGAACCCATGTCCCGCCGCCATGGTCCTGCCCTGGCTGCTGCTGGCCTTGCCGGCATCATTTTGTTACTTCCCCTGCTCTACTGGTTTAATCACAGCGCTCAGCTGGTGCTGATATTTTTAATGCTGGCTTGTCTGGTATGTCTGGTACTGGGCCTGCTGAAGCTGCGCGAGCCGGTATACAGCTTTTCCCTCAGCGAAGACAATTTACACTTTCATCATCGCATTGGCGGCTGGAGCCTGCACTGGAGCAATATTGTGCGGGTGGATCAGCCCAGAGTAAACAGCGGCCTGGATTTGGTCGCACTGCCTTATGTGGGCATTAAAATACGCGATTATGATGAGTTTTTACCACTGATGACACCAAGGCTGATTGTGCACCTGCTCACAGATCAGCGCCCTTTGCTGGCCATGGGCGTGCGCTTTGGCACCATAGACAGAGCCAAACTGCACGACTGGCTGATTGAAGACACCCATTACCGTTCGGCAGCGGGCCGTCATTATCAGGGCCTTGCTGCCATGCTGGGGCACCGTATGAGTCATTTACGTGAACTGTACGGCTACGATTTAATGGTGCATGAATCATGTCTGGACCGAGACACCGCCGATTTTGTACAGCTGCTGCGCCGTTATCATGGCACCGGGCCGGTGGCGCTTTAATCGCGGCGTGCCGGCAGGCACAATAACGCTTTTCTCCTTAAGGCGTGCCCATGAAACATCTTGATGCCCTGTATCTGTTTGTAAAGGTGGTGCAACAGGGCGGTTTTTCCCATGCTGCCGCCCAGCTGGCCATGCCGACTGCCACACTCAGCCGGCGCATTTCCAACCTGGAGCAGGCACTGGGCTGCAAACTGCTCAGCCGCACCACGCGCAAGCTACAGCTGACAGAAGAAGGCCGGCGCTACTATGAGCGGCTGAATCCGCTGTTAAGCGAGATGGAACAGGTCACCGGAGATATTCAGGGGCAAACCCAAACCATGAGCGGCCTGATTAAAGTGGCCGCCCCCATCGCCATTTCCAATACCTTTCTGATAGATGGCATTACCGAATTTTGCCTGCAATATCCGCAAATACGCATCGATCTGCTGCAAAGTAACGATTACACCAGCCTGCTGGATACGGATCTGGATGTGGTGTTTTTCAGCGGCGAGCTGCCCGACTCCACCCTGCGCTCACGCCAGCTGGGCGAGGTGCAATATGGCCTGTTTGCTGCCCCCCGTTATCTGGCCGAAAAGGGCGAGCTTAACCATCCGGAAGAGCTGGATCAGCATCATATTATTCAGTGCTGGCCTCATCGCAACTGGCAGCTTACCGACAGCCGGGGCCGGCGCTTTCACCTAAAACCTGTGGCCCGGCTATCGGTTAATCAGATGCAGTCAGCGGTGAAGGCTGCCATCAAGGGGCTGGGTATTGTGAATGTGCCCCGTCATTACGTGGCTCACTATACAGAAGCAGGCTTGTTACAACCGGTGTTACCGGACTGGCTGGGCGGTAAACGACCATTTCATATGGTGTATCACAACCGGGAGCTGGCACCGGTGCGGCTGAATGCGTTTATTGAGTTTATTGATCAACATATGCGATACCGGCTGGCATCAACCTGGGTAACCATGGGGGAAACAAAGCAGGAATAGCAGACAAAAAAATGGGCAGAACAATCTGCCCGACTCCACTAACAAAAGATCTCTGTAAGCTATGAACACACGGTATCACAGGCCTGTAAGGTTAATTAGCTGTTATTTTGCAAAACGAATTATGTGATTATTCCATTTTTGGAATAATCATTTTGCCAGCTCTGTTTCCCATACCACTGCCTGCCCTTTGGGCCAGCGTTCATCGAGATCAGCATAGGCTTTCTCCAGCAAATGCCGCTTGATCTTGAGGGTGGGCGTTAAGATATCGTTTTCTACGGTCCAGGGCTCATCGATCAATAACATGCCCCCCAGCCGCTGATGGCTTTCAAGCTGGCCGTTAATCCGCCCCAGGCACGCCGACAGCTCACTGGCCAGCTGCTCTTTACTCTGAGTGGCCGCATGCTCCGACAACTGCACCAGCGCCATGGGCTGCGCCTGACCACTGCCCACCACACACACCTGTTCCACCAGGCTGCTTTCAATCAGCATGGCCTCTATGGGCACCGGCAGCACATATTTGCCCTTGGCGGTTTTAAAGGCATCTTTCAGCCGGCCGGTTATGGTAAGAAAACCTTCATCGTCCAGCTTGCCCCGGTCGCCCGTGTGCAGCCAGCCATCGCGCAATGTTGCCTGGGTTGCTTCTTCATCTTTATAGTAACCGCTCATCATGCCTTCACAGCGGCACAGAATTTCCCCTTCATCGGAAATGCGGATCTCCACGCCCACGCCGGCCTTGCCGACGGTACCGACTTTGTCGGAACGAAACGGATAGTTAAGGGTGGAATAGGCCAGGTTCTCGGTCATGCCCCAGGCTTCGGTGATGGGCATGTCCAGCTTTTCATACCAGCGCAACAACCAGGGTGAAATGGGAGCCGAGCCGCAACCCAGAATACGGGCCTTGTCGAGCCCGAGGCCGGCCTGAATTTTCTTTTTCACCAGACCCGACAACAGCGGAATGCGCAGCAGCAATTTCAGTTTGGCTTCTGGCAGCTTTTCCAGAATGCCGCTGCGAAAGTTGGTCCAGAGCCGGGGCACAGAAATAAACACTGTGGGTGAAATGGTTTTTACGTTATCCACAAAAGTGGGCAGGCTGTGTGCAAAGCCTACCTGCGCACCGGCATAGAGGCTGGAGCCCAGGATATAAACCCGCTCGGTAATATGCGCCAGGGGCAGATAGGAAAAGGCCCTGTCGTCTTTGTTAAGCCCCGTGCTTTCCAGAATGCCCCGGCAGGCTGCGGCATAGGCACCATGGGTTATCATCACGCCCTTGGGCTTGCCGGTACTGCCGGAGGTGTACACCAGGCTCATCAGGGCACCGGCCTCAGGCACGGGTTTCTCTGCGATGGGATCCTGCACCAGCAGGCTGCTCCAGTGATGATGGGTCTCCATGCTGGTGTCGTAGGGCATGGCAAGGCGCATCACTCCCTCGGGAATGCCCGGCTCCTGAGTATCGGGGTTGTCGAGCTTGCCAATAAATACTGCCTTGCTTTCACTGTGCTCCAGCACATAGCGAACGGTCTCGGCACCGGCAGTAGGATAAATGGGCACACTGATGTAGCCGCCCATTTGCAGGGCAAAATCACAGATAAACCATTCGGCACAGTTTTTGGACAACAGCGCTATTTTATCACCGGGCTCAAAGCCAAGCTTTTTCAGGCCGGATACCAGCCGGCCGGCCATTTCCAGCACCGAGCCCCAGCTGTGCTCATGCCAGCCGTCGGCCCTGGGCTGGCGCAGATAAATTGCCTCGGGCCGCTGCTCGGCCCAGTGATACAACATTTGCAATGGCAATGTGCGATCGGAAGCAGTCATGAGGTTCCTTATTGCTGATGAGAGCCACTGACACAAGTATTGCAAACATTTTACAGAGCGGCAGCTTTTATATGAGTCAGGTTACTGATTGGCTTGAGAAAAGTTGATCAGTGCTGACTTTTTATAAATGCATGAAAGTCTGTCTCAAACAGCGGCCGGCTGTACCAGTAGCCCTGAATGGCATCACACCCCTTGGCGCGCAAACGCTCCAGCTGCGCTTCGGTTTCCACGCCCTCGGCAATGGTGCTCATGCCCAGGCTCTTTGCCATTTGAATAATGGCATTCACAATGGCCTTGTCTTCATGGTTGTCGGTAATATCGTCGATAAAGGACTTATCGATTTTCAGCTTATTCACCGAGAAGCGTTTCAGATAACTCATGGAAGAGTAACCGGTACCGAAATCATCAATGGAAATGCGAAAGCCGGCGGCACTCAGAGTGGCAAGCTGCTCACCGGTGTGCTCCGGATTCAGCATGGCCACGGTTTCGGTCAACTCCAGTTCGAGCCGGCTGGCGGGCACACCGCTGGCGGCCACCCGCTGTTGCAGCCGGGCCACAAAATCGGGCTGCGCCAGCTGTACTGCAGAGACATTAATGGCAATCACGATATTCTCAAAACCTGACTGCTGCAGCCGGTTCAGTTGCTCCAGCACCCGATCCACTATCCACCAGCCAATGTTCACAATCAGGCCGTTCTGCTCGGCCAGCGGAATAAACTCACCCGGTGACACAAAGCCCCACTCAGGATGTTGCCAGCGCAGCAGCGCTTCGGCACCGGTGACACTACCCTGCTGTAAATCTAGCTGGGGCTGAAATGCCAGCGCCAGCTCGCCATTAACCATGGCATTTTTCAGGGCGGTTGCTAATGACAGCGCCCGTTCACTGTTTTTCTGCATGTCGGGCGCATAAAAGCGCAGCCCGTTGCGGCCGTCCTGCTTAACCCGATACATGGCAAGCTCAGCCGCCTGAAACAGATGCTGAGCGCTGTTACCGTCTTCCGGAAAAGTGGCAATGCCCAGAGATGCACTCAGCGACAGAGACGTGCCCGCCGTGGGCACAGGCTGCTCAATGCGCGCCAGCAAGCGTTCTGCCAGCAGTGCCAATGATTTGTGTTCACTGTTTTTTACCGTGAGCACAACACTGTCTCCTTCAGGCCGGCCAACCAGGCTGCCTGGTGCCAGCTCTTCTTGCAGGCGGTTGGCCATTTCCACCAATATTTCATCACCGGTGGCATGCCCCAGGGTATCGTTCACCGCCTTGAAGTTATCAATGTCCAGCCACATCAGCGCCAGCCCCTGCCCCATGGAAGCGGCCGCTTTCATTTGCAGGGCCAGTTGCTGCTCAAAGGCCTGTTTATTCAGTAGGCCGGTCAGCTGATCAAAACGAGACAGCTCACGCAACCGCTCAGCATTGTGTTTTTGCTCGGTAATGTCTTCCTTGTGAGCCACGTAATGAATAACCCGGCCCAGCTCATCGGTAACCGGATAGATGGTGGTACTTTCCGTGTATTCATCACCCTGCCTGCGCCGGTTAATCAGCTCTCCTTTCCAGGTGTGGCCACGCCCCAGCGTGCTCCACATATCCTGATAGACACTGTGAGCCGTTTTACCCGACTTGAACATTTTGGGATTTCGCCCTATCACTTCCGCCGCACTGAACCCGCTCACGGCCATAAAAGCCGGATTCACATACTGCAGCCTGACATCGGCGTCGGTAATAATGACCGGATAAGGACTTTGCTCCAGCGCCTTGGACAATAAATGAATGGCACTGTCTTGCCGGCGCTGACGCACCCGGCTCCAGATGCCGCCCGCGAGGATCTGCAGGCTGTCGGCATCCTGCCGGTGATAACGCCGTTTGCCCAGCACCGTCAGCACCAGTGGCACATGTCCTTTATCAATAACGGGCACACTCATGCCGGTGGCAGCCAGTGACGAATAGGGAGTGTCTTCTGCATCATACCACTGCACCGTATTATGACGGGCTGCCGCGGTCTGCCAGGGCGAGCTGTCTTGTTCCAGATCTGCCGGGCTGATCCCAAAAGGTACGGCATCTACCGGCAAATATTCGGCATCATGCTCACGGCAGACATGAATAACCGCCGCAGTGCTGACACTGAGCTCCGCTGCCTCTTTAGCACAGGTAAATAACAGCTCGGCCACGCTCGCTTTATGATCCAGATGATTCACCAGTGAAAGGGCATTATTCAGCCGGGTTTCATGCTGAATACGCTGTTCATTGGCCACCTGGCGGGTCACATTCCGCGACATCACCAAAAAACTGCGTTGGTGCTGATTGTGCTTGCGCGATACCGACAGCTCCAGATGCTCTCCCGAGCTCAGGGCTATTCTGGTGTGATGGGCAATACCGTGTTTATCCGCCTCTTGCAGTGCATGAAAAAAAGCATTGCCCGCCTGTGCCGGCAACCAGTTTTGCTGCTCACTGCCAGCGGGCAGATCACCAACGTCTCCGGTAGCATACACAGACAGCACCCGGCCGTGGCTGTCTACCTCCAGCAGCGCATCGGGCAGCGCATTCAACGTGGCCTGCAGCCGGGAACGGGCATCACTTAATGACTGATAGGGCTCATAGACAGTTTCACGGAACAGCGCACGATAGAGAAAACCGTAGCTGATAATTTTGTAACCGTGCCCAAGAATATTAAAGGCATCAGTAAATTCGACATAGCGGGTAAGAAAGTACTCCGCCATGGCCATAATAATGGCTGAGACGGTTAAATAGAGATAGCCGAGCTGGCCGCTGCGCCGGTAACCTTGCATCAACCCCAGTGCCGCCAGCAGACAGGCGGCAATCATGCCGTATTCAAGCTGTATCTTGAAAGGCGTTAACCCCTCTCCCACCACAAAGGTATCGGGCACACTGTCGGGAAAGCCAATAAACCAAACCTGACACAGCGCTACCACGGTTAACACAAACATCAAGCCACAGCGGCGCTGCCACCTTGTGGTGGTGCGACTGGAAAGGGAAGGTACAAATGCCATCAACAGCAAGGTGATGGCGGTAAGCGCGCGGGCTGCCAGCCAGAAATTAATGGCTTTTTCCGGAGTATTGTCGGTAATAAAGGCAGGCATAACCCGGTAAGACAGCAGATGGGACAAGTCGAGCAGCGCAACACCCAAAAAGCCCGCGCCAATCACCAGCGCCTGCAAGGAAGGCCGGTATCGCTGGGTTACCCATGCCATGCCAAAGATCATCATGGCAACAGCAAAGGCAAACATCTCAAAGATAATATTCAGCGGCACATAATGAATTAACGACTCAAGCTGCTGCACCACAGGCGGCACCTGAGCCACCATCATCAACAGCGCCAGCACACTCACCCAGACACAACCCTGAACCACTTCCCTGTTGTGCCACATGCCGGCTGGCATTAACCATGCCTTACTCAATATCCACCCCTGATACTTGCTGCTTATTACCGGTATGACACCGGCACATAGCGGCAAAGTCTGTATCAGTTCTGCCGGTGAATCAAGCGGTTAACATCACTCCCGCGTCGCCATTTTTTTGACACATTCGCTTACAGACTCTCTGCAAACAGGATCAGCAATACACTGACCGCCAGCAACACCCACAAACACCGCTCTATCCAGTCTGTTTCCATCGTTCTTTACTCTTGAGTTTTCGCCACTGCCATAAGCTGTGCAAAATAAGAGCCAATAATGTCGGCAACCTGAACAAAAAACCCCGCACATGACTGTGCGGGGTTGTAACAGACTAGAAACCGGCTTTTGCGGCAGCCCTGCCGGAAGCCGGCCCGGCCTTGATGCACCAGCTTCGGTACAGGTGCCAGCTCATCAGTCCGGCCAGCAGATTTCCTGCCATGGCACCCAGCAGCAGCCCGTTCAGGCCATCCAGCATGGAGCCGAGCCACAACAGAGGCAGGTAGCACACCAGCAACCGCAGTGCCGACATCACCAGGGCCAGCCGGGGCATGCCCATGGCATTGCATGCCGATACCAGGATCATGCACACCCCCATGGCACCGTAACTGAGCGGCACCCGCCACAGGTAACCGGAAAGAATGGCAGCAGTGGTGCCGTCGCTGGTAAGCACATGACTCAGAGGCACAGATACCACCACCAGCAGCAGCGCCAGCGCCAGCTGCCATAACAGCACAAAGGTCATTGCGGTACGTACCAGTTGCCGTATCTGCTCCATATCCTTGCTGCCCCTGAGCCGGCCAATCATGGGCGGCATGGCCATGGTCAGGGCCAGCACCACCACGATGGACAGCAGCTCAATACGGCTGCCCAGCCCCCAGGCAGCCACCGCATGCTCGCCATGCACAGCCACCAGCGCTGTGGCCAGCATGGCTGACAAGGGCGGCACCAGCTGGCTAAGGGTGCTGGGCAGCATAAAGGACAACAGGCGAGTCAGCCCGCTCCGGATCCGGGCGGCATGACGTGGCAAGCGGATCAGTCGGCGGCGCAACAGACCGGTAAAAGTAACCACACAACCGGCTCCAAAGGCACAGACGGTGGCCCAGGCGGCCCCGGCCAGGCCCATGTCCAGGGTAAAAATGAACAGGGGATCCAGCACCATATTGATCAGGCTGGTCAGTACCATCACCAGCCCGGGCAACAGGGTTTCGCCGTGGGCGCGGAACAAACTGTAGCCAAAATACAGCATGGCTCCCAGCCAGCAACTGAACAACCAGGGCAGCCAATATTCCCGCACCAGCGGAAGCAGCGACCCGGAGGCCCCTAGACGAAAGACAATCTCTTGCTGCCCGGCCCAGACTAGCAGGCAAAGCAGTAACACCACTCCCCCGCCGGTGGCCAGCACCAGGCTGCCCAGTTGCTTGGCTTCACCTTGTTTGCCGGCTCCGAGCGCAGTAGAAATAATGGTGGTGGTGGCAATGCCCAGACCAACCTGAATGCCGATGATCAGCTGATATACCGGAATGGTAAAGCCCACTGCCGCCAGCGGCTGGGTGCCCAGCTGGCCGATAAAGGCACTGTCGACCATCTGGCTGCTCATGATGGCCAGCACACCAATCAGCATGGGCCAGGTCATGCGGTACAGCTGCCGGCCAAGGGACCCGCCGGTGGGTTTTATCATGTCAGTCATTGCCTGGCAGCAACGGCTTATGCAGTGGCATCTGCTGCAGCCAGCGTGGGATAGTCGTTATATCCCTCAGCCCCCTGGGTATAAAAAGTGGCCGGATCCGCTTCGTTCAGTTCGGCACCTGCCTGCATTCGCTCCACCAGATCCGGATTGGCAATAAAAGGCACCCCAAAGGCAATGCCTTCTGCCTGACCAGACTGCACGGCCGCATTGGCTTCCTCGCGATCGTAGCCCATATTCAGGATCAGATTGCCCCGGTAGTGCTCACGGGCAGGCGTTACTACATCCAGCTGCTGCTCACCCAGAAAATCACCGCGCATCAGGTGCAGGTAAGCCAGCTGGCAGTCGTTCAGGCGCTGTGCCAGCCAGGTGATCAAGCCGACCGGATCGCTGTCTTTCATGCTGTTAAAGCTGTTCAGCGGCGACAACCGCAGCCCCACCCGATCACTGCCCCAGACGCCGATAACGGCATCCAGCACTTCCAGCAACAAGCGGACGCGGTTTTCGATCGGTCCGCCATACGGGCCGGTGCGCAGGTTGCTGCCGTCCCGCAGAAACTGATCCAGCAGATAGCCGTTGGCACCGTGCACTTCCACACCGTCAAAACCGGCACGTTTGGCATTCTCGGCGGCTATTTTAAAGCCCTCGACAATGGCCGGGATCTCGTCATCACGCAGTTCCCGGGGCACTGTGTAGGCCTTTTTTCCTTCCGGCGTATGCGCTTCGTCATTGGTGATGGCTACTGCACTGGGTGCCACCGGCACCCGGCCGTTGTTCAGCAGCGGATGACAGGCCCGGCCTCCGTGAAAGATCTGCAGAAAAATCTTGCCGCCGCGGGCATGCACCGCCTCGGTCACTTTTTTCCATCCGGCCACCTGGGCCTCTGAGTAGATGCCCGGCTCGCGCCAGAATGCCGAATTGCCTTCCATCGCCATGGTGGCCTCGGCAATCAGCAAGCCGGCAGAAGCGCGCTGAGCATAATGCTCAGCAATAAGATCAGTAGGCACATGATCGGCATCGGCGCGAACACGGGTCAGCGGGGCCATCAGCACCCGGTTATTCAGTTCAACGGCACCCAGCCGGACCGGCGTAAAGAGATTGGTCATAAAAATTCTCGTTATGGTGACTGGCAGGAAAGACCTGCCAAAAGCATGAGCCTATTTCGCCAGAACCGGCCATGGCTGTGTAGCTGGTCCGGCTTTGGAACGGTTGTGAATAAAAGTTGAAACCAGACTGGTACCATACCGGTCGTATAATGCACCAAATTTCTGTTGGCTTTTGACTCCCCCAGCGTATTACACCCGGTCAAAACCGTTGATCACTGAGGCCCTATAACCCGATGATTCCCAATCAGCTCAACATCTTTCTTGCCGTGATAAGGCACGGTAACTTTTCTTCTGCGGCCAGGCATCTGGGGGTAACTTCGGCGGCCGTCAGCAAGGCCGTGGCCCAGTTGGAGAAGTCACTGGAATTGCGTTTGTTTCACCGTACCACGCACTCTCTTACCCTCACCGAAGACGGCCATGAACTGCATAAAAGAACCGGCCCTCTGGTGGAGCAGCTGGAAGATCAGATAAGACGCAGCAAAGACAAGAAAAAGCAGCCTCACGGCCGGCTGAAAGTGAACCTGCCCGACAGCTTCGGGCGCATGGTGGTGCTGCCCCTGCTGCCCGCCTTTCTCGAAAAATATCCCGACATTGAGCTGGATCTGCAGTTTGATGACCGCATCGGCGATCTGGTGAAAGAAGGTGCTGATGTGGGCATTGGCGTTATGCTCAATCAGGACAGCCGCCTGATTGCCCGCGACTTTTATCAGCTGCAACCCGTGCTGGTGGCCAGCAGTGGCTACCTTGAAAAATTTGGCGAGCCCGCCACCCCAAATGAGCTGTTGCACCATAACTGCATTGCCTACCGCTCTTCCACTACCGGCCGCAAAAAAAACTGGGACTTTCGCGTGAAAGGCGAGCTGATCCAGCACGAGCCTCAGGGTAACCTGACCGTAAACAGCCTGTCGGCCGCCATCAAGGCAGTGGAAATGGGCGTGGGTATTGCTGCCGTGGGCATTGGCCATGCTCAGGCCTGTATTGAACAGGGTTGTTTTCGCCGCGTGCTGCGAGACTATGAGGCCGACCCCATTCAGGTAATGATTTACTACTCGTCGCGCAACTACCTGCCTGCAAAAACCCGGGTGTTTATCGATCACCTGATGGAACATGTTCACGTTGACTTCTCCCCTCCCTAAAGGAAGGGGATTCCCAATTCACCGAGAACCGGACACGGAGACTGGCCCCATGCCGCTTATATTCTCTCCAAGGGCTAACACCGCCAGCCCGACGGCTTTAATGTTGGTCGCGGCGTTAATGTCGCGGTCATGGTGTGCGCCACATTCGGGGCAGTCCCATTTCCTGACCGACAACGGCAGCGACGACAAGGTATGCCCGCAACCCGAGCAGCGTTTGGAGCTGGGGAACCACTGGTCAATGGCGACCAGTGAGCGACCGGCCCATTCCGCCTTGTACGCCAACTGGCGCACGAACTCGCCCCAGCCGGCATCAGCAATGGCCTTGCTGAGTGCCGGGTTGCGGATCAGGTTTTTCACTGTCAGGGATTCAACGCAGACTACTTGGTTCTCGTTAATCAGTCTGCGGGACAGCTTGTGCAAGTTGTCCTGTCGGCAATCGGAGATTTTAGCATGAAGTTTCGCCACCTTCTGGCGGGCCTTGGCGCGATTGGCCGAGCCGAGCTTTTTCTTGCTCAGCCGGCGCTGTGCCTTGGCCAGCCTGGCGGCGTATTTCGCGGTATGGCGGGGATTGCCGACCCGTTCACCCTGGTCGGTGATAAACAGATCTGTCAGGCCCAGGTCAATGCCGGTCATGTTGGGTGTCACCGGCAGTTTGCTGGGCGCGAACTCACACAGGCAGATCACAAAGTAACGGCCTGCCGAGTCTTTGGAAACGGTGACGGTACTGGGCTCGCCGGGCAGTTCACGGCTCCAGCGAATGTCCAGCGGGGTTTTGCTCTTGGCCAGGTACAGCTTGCCGTTCCGGTATTTGAAGGCCGAGCGGGTGAACTCCGCCGACTGGCGGTGCCGCTTGTGCTTAAATACCGGGTACTTGGCACGGCCTTCAAAGAAGTTTTTGAAGGCGGTTTGCTGGTGGCGCAGGCATTGCTGCAAGGGCACACACGACACCTCAGACAGAAACGCCAGCTCAGGATCTTTTTTGAGTTCGGTCAGTCGGGCGTTAGCACCAACGTAGCCGATTTTTTCCTGACGCTGATAAAAAGCATCGGTACGCCAGCGCAGTATGGCGTTATAGACAAAACGCACACAGCCGAAGGTCTGCGCCAGCAGCTCAGCCTGTTCGGGAGTTGGGTAAAACCGATATTTATAAGCGCGTTTCGTCATGTGCTTAGCTTAGTAAACCACTGTATAGATAGCCAGCTAAAAAGGAGGGGCGGGAACAGGGGCGGCTGACGCCGCCGCGCTATCCCTCCCTGCCCTAAAAGGACGGGGTTTCCCGCGCAAAATTGATCAAGACACGGCCGATCCGTTCGAGCGCAGCGAGCTGCAACGCATTGCCAAGGTGAAGAGCCGGCGACCGCAGGACATTCACCTGGTGATGTTTGCCTCCTGGTCGGGGCTGCCACTCTCGGAGGTGATGGCCCTGGCCTGGGAAGATGTGGACACCGAAACCTGGCAGCTGAAGGTCCGCCGGGCCAAAGTCGATCCTCACTACAAGGTCCCGAAAGAGCGATCTCGGGTTCGCATCGTTGAACTGATCGACCCTGCCATTCACTGGCTTCAACAACAGATGCCCTACACCATGATGCTTCCGCAACAGGAAGTGTCGGTGCGACAACGGGACAATATCACCATCCGCGCTGACGAAGTGCGCTTTGTGTTTATGAACGGGACCGGTGAGCAGCAGACCCCCTGGCATGATCCGTCACTCCGTCGCTGGTATACCGATCTGTTGGTTAAAGCCAAGGTTCGCCACCGCGGGCCGAACCAGTGCCGGCATACCTTCGCGAGTCAGGCGCTCTCGAACTATGTGCCCATGTAGTGGGTAGCGCACCAGCTCGGTCATACCGACACGAAGATGGTCAAAAAACACTATGGAAGATGGATACCAAAAGATACTAAATCAGTGGCTGGAATAGTTTCGGAAATGATGGGATTTAGAGAGGACATGGGCGGACAGAAAAACGGAATTTCTGCCACGAATTTGCCCCAAACCTTTGAGGATGCTTCGCAATTTCCTTGGAAATCAACGAGATAATTTGGCGGTGAGGGAGAGATTCGAACTCTCGATACGTTGCCGTATACACACTTTCCAGGCGTGCTCCTTCAGCCACTCGGACACCTCACCAATTTTTGTGCTGTATTTTATTTGAGAGTGTTTAGCTTCACTCTGCGTAAACTGGTAGTCCATGTCCTCGGGCTGACGTAGCACGCTACGTGCTGTTTACCTCTCGGCTTCGCCTCGGGCAGCCACTCGGACACCTCACCAATTTTTGTGCTGTATTTTATTTGAGAGTGTTTAGCTTCACTCAGTGCTGAAGGCCTGTGCCTTGTCAGCGGGGCGTATAGTAGGCAAGGCCGGCGTCGGGTGCAACCCTTTTTATCAGCACGCTATTTCGTTTGCACATTATTGCAGCACTGTTGCTGTAAACTGCGATACGGGCGACGATGCGCCATGACTCTGGCATAATGGACGACCGTTTTTTGCAGCAACAGGACCAACTTGATGACGGCAACAACTTCCGCCACTCAGCTACACGAGCGTTTTCGGGGCTATTACCCTGTGGTGATCGACGTGGAAACCGGCGGGTTTAACGCCAAAACCGATGCTCTGCTGGAAATTGCCGCCATCACCCTGAAAATGGACAAGGACGGCTGGTTAAAGCCGGATCAGACCTTTCATTTTCATGTGTCTCCCTTTGAAGGGGCCAATCTGGAGCCGGCGGCGCTGGAGTTTACCGGCATTGACCCCTGGAGTGCCTTGCGCGGTGCCGTCACCGAGCGGGAAGCGCTGGAGCAGATTTTTAAAGGGGTGCGCAAGGGTATCAAGGCCAACAAATGCCAGCGGGCCGTTATTGTGGCGCATAACGCCTCGTTTGATCATGGCTTTGTGATGGAAGCCGCCGAGCGTGCCGAGCTGAAACGCAATCCGTTTCATCCGTTTGCCACCTTCGACACCGCCAGCCTGGCGGGCCTGGCGCTGGGGCAAACGGTATTGGCCAAGGCCTGCCGCGCTGCGGGCATGAGCTTTGATAACAAGGAAGCCCACAGCGCCCTGTATGACACCCGCAAAACTGCCGAGCTGTTCTGCACCATCGTTAATCGCTGGAAGCTACTGGGCGGCTGGCCCCCTGCCCCGGCAGAAGCGCCTGATTTTGGCAGCGATGAGCATGCACCGGAATAAAAACGCCCGCCAGTTGGCGGGCGCGTTACTCAGCCGGTCTGGTTAACCGGCATCGAAGAGGCAAGATGCCCGGTGCGCACCCAAAGCCGAGTGTGACCGATGGCATTCAGCTCGGGCACCGACATGGGTGCCAGCCGCAACCAGCTGAGTGGCCCCAGGGTTTGTTTGCCATCACTCAGCTGCCCTTGCAGCACCAGAATTTCCAGGCCGGCGCGGTAACAACAGGCAGGGAAACGACCGCCATCGGCAAACTCCAGCAAGCTGGTGTTCACTCCCCCGTAGCGGTGCAGCGACAAACGTCGAAAGCCATGCTCCCCCGTCAACCACAGCCCCTGGGCCTCCCGTATTGCCTTGAGCTCGCTGTCGCTTTCATCAAATTGATTGAGCTTGACGAAAATCACACATCCGGTACGGCTGAAGGCACGGTGGCGGCTGCCCGGCGGATGGCGCACATAGGAGCCGGCCTCATGGTCGCCGTTTTCATCAGAAAAGGTGCCTTCCAGCACCCAGAATTCCTCACCCAAAGGGTGCTCGTGCTCCGCAAATACAGAGCCCGGCTGAAAGCGCACCAGGCTGGTAACATGACCGCTTTCGGCGGCTTCGCGCTCCAGCGGATAACGCCACACGCCGGCCGCCGGCGAGGGTTGCCAGCGGTCGGGGTCATAACTGAGGGTAAGAGATTGAGCAAAGTCCATATTCAGCATCGGCACTAACCCGACGAACAAGTGGGATCTTTATCCTGACCCCGCTGGCTGAATTGGTCAAGCTTTCTGCAGGGTTTCACAGGGGTAGTGATAACCGCCTTCGCCATCGGCCACAAAGCTGAGGCGGTGACTGATGCAGCCGGGCGCATCGGACTGATGATGGGACACAAACAACAGCTGTGTGCTGCCTTCGGCCACCAGCAGATCAATCCAGCGTTTTACCCAGTGGCGGTTAAGGGTGTCCAGCCCCTGCAACGGCTCATCGAGAATAAGAATGGGCGGATGCTTGACCATGGCGCGGGCAATCAGCAGCAGCCGTTGCTGGCCGTAAGATAGATTGCGGAACGGCTCATTGGCCTGTGCCGTCATGCCCAGCAGCGCCAGCCACTGGTCGGCCAGCTTGAGCTGAGCATCACCGGGCTGCTGATAAACGCCGATGGAATCAAAAAAGCCCGACAGTATCACCGCCCTGGGGGTGGCGGTCACGCGGTAGTCCTGCTGCATGGTGGTGCTGACATACCCGATATGCTGTTTGATGTCCCAGATGGTTTCACCACTGCCCCGGCGGCGGCCAAATAAAGTGAGATCGTTGCTGTAGCCTTGCGGGTGATCACCGGTCACCAGGCTGAGCAAGGTCGACTTGCCGGCACCGTTGGGGCCCATTATCTGCCAGTGCTCACCGGGGTTTACCTGCCAGTTGAGGCCGTTCAGGATCACCTTGTCACCAAAGCTCACGCGCATGTCGCGCATGATTATGCGCGGCGTGTTCGCATCCAGCTCGCGCCGCTCGACATCGGGATCCGCCGGTGGCAGTGCCTGTGTGCTGGCTTCCAGCGCGGCCAGATGATGCAGCTGCTGCAGCTCGGCAGAGGCTGCCACCTGCTCACGGGGGCCGGCCTGGGCCAGTTCGCATTCTGCCAGCAGCCCAAGATGGGTGGCAAAGTCCGGCAGCTCTTCAAAGCGGTTTACAATCAGCACCAGGGTCTGGCCGGCAGCCACCAGCTCGGCCAGCAGCGTCATCAGGCTGTTATGGGCGTTTACGTCCAGGCCGTCAAAGGGCTCGTCAAGCACCAGCAGCGCAGGGTGGCTGAGCAGCGCCCGGCACAGCAGCACCTTGCGGGTTTCACCGGTAGACAGATATTTAAAGCCGCGATCCAGCAGCGAGCTGATGCCAAACCGTTCGGCAAGCTCAGCCAGCTCATTTGCGTCGTGGCCGCCTTCCAATATGATTTGCCGGGCACTGTGGCCGTCGTCCTGAGCGTCGAGCAAGTCGCTTTCATCCTGCTCCCGCTCCCGGTCTGCCAGTTGTTGCAATTGCTCAAACGACACCCACTCTGTGCTGGCAAAACCATACTCGGCCTCACCTTGCGTGCGCTTCAGCTCACCGGCCAGCGCCCGGGCCAGTGCTGTTTTGCCGCTGCCGTTGGCACCCACAAAGGTCCAGCACTGCCCCTGCTCAAGGTTCAGTTCGGGAATGTGCAGCTGATGGCGTTCACTGATGGCAAAACGGGCGTCCTTGATACAAATGGCGCTCATGAAAGCGGTTCCTTTACGGTTGTGACAAAAATCACATAATCCGCAACCCGGCAGCCGGATGCAAGTGCAATCATGCCGGCATATAAACGCTAACTGTGAGCCATGCCCCAGCCTGCAGGCCGATAACAGGCTAACGTCAAAGGTGTTTTTGCTCACTACCCGCACACCAAGGAGTGCCTATGCGTTATCACCCCAAGTTAATGGATGAACTGAATTTATTGCTGCACTTTAATCTGGATACCAATCAACAAGGCATTAAAGTACATCACGATGCCGAGCCGGGTATGATTGATGCCGCCGCCAGTTTGCATGGCAAAGGGCTTATCACTCAGGTTGACGGGGGCTACCTGACGGAACTGGGACGAGAAACCGCCGAGCATGCACAGGCCATGCTGGGGTTGTTGAAAGAGTAAACAAAAAATGCCGGCACAAGGCCGGCATTTTGGTATTTAACAGTCAGCCATTTTTACTTGGCAGACAGATCACCGGCGTGCTCGGTCAGGTATTTGGCAACACCTTCAGGAGAATCTTTCATGCCGGCTTTGCCTTTTTCCCACTGAGCGGGGCACACTTCGCCGTGCTCTTCGTGGAACTGCAGCGCGTCGATCATGCGCAGCATCTCGTCGATGTTACGGCCCAGGGGCAGATCGTTCACAACCTGGTGACGAACCACGCCGTTGGCGTCGATCAGGAAAGAGCCACGGAAAGCAACACCGGCTTCCGGGTGCTCAACGTCATAAGCCTGGCAGATTTCGTGCTTCACGTCAGCGATCAGCGGGTATTTAACCGGACCGATACCGCCGTTCTCAACAGCGGTGTTACGCCAGGCGTTGTGGCTGAACTGGGAGTCGATGGACACGCCAATCACTTCCACGCCGCGCTTTTGGAACTCGTCAAAACGCTGGTCAAAGGCGATCAGCTCAGACGGGCACACAAAGGTGAAGTCCAGCGGGTAGAAAAACACCACGGCGGCTTTGCCCTTGGTGAACTCCTTGAGGTTGAAGTTATCAACGATTTCGCCATTACCCAGAACGGCAGCAGCGGTAAAGTCGGGAGCCTGACGGCCTACCAGTACGCTCATGTTTATCTCCTTGCTGTGTTAACACGCGAAAAATCATCAATCTATCGCGGCGGAACCAACAGTATATGGGCGCGGTTGCACAAACCCAAGGGCGAAGGCAGCGATAACGTGATGCTTGTACAAAGTTCACACAATGTGGTTTTCCCGCTCTTTTGGCAAATAATGCTCGACATTCACGGTTCAATTTGCAAACTAGCCGCTTCGTTTGACGTTATGAACTAAAAGGATATTCCATGAATCCCGTTGTTATCGCCGTGTCGTTGATGCTGGTGCTGAGCCTGCTGCGCATCAACGTGGTGATCTCACTGGCCCTGAGTGCCCTGGTGGGCGGGCTGGTGGGCGGCCTGTCGCTGACCGACACCGCCAAGATTTTTGCCGATGGCCTGGGTGGCGGTGCCACCATTGCATTAAGTTATGCCATGCTGGGGGCCTTTGCCGTGGCCATTTCCCGCTCCGGCATTACCGATCTGCTGGCGGTACGCATCATTCGGGCTCTGGGGCAAAATGCCAGTCAGGGCCGGGTGCTCTGGATTAAATCGGTATTGCTGTGTGCCCTGCTGCTGGCGGCAGTGTCGTCCCAGAACCTGATCCCCATTCATATCGCCTTTATTCCCATTCTGGTGCCGCCACTGCTGCATGTAATGGCCCAGCTCAAGCTGGATCGCCGGGCCGTGACCTGTGTGCTGACCTTTGGTCTGACTGCGACTTATATGATGCTGCCGGTAGGCTTTGGCGGTATTTTTCTGAACAATATTCTGCTGGCCAATCTGGTGGAAAATGGCGTGGAAGCCACCAAGGGCATGCTGCCCATGGCCATGGGTATTCCGGTGGGAGGCATGTTCCTGGGTCTGCTGGTGGCGCTGTTTATCAGCTACCGCAAACCCCGCCAGTACGATGAAAGCAAAATCATTGCAGTGGAGCCGGAGCATATTCAGATTAACCCGCTGCATATTTTTATTGCGGTGATCGCCATTCTCAGCGCGCTCAGCCTGCAGCTGTACAGCGACTCCATTATTCTGGGTGCCATGGTGGGCTTTATTATTTTCACCATGGGCGGGGTTATCAAGTTCCGGGAAAGTCAGGACGCCTTTACCCAGGGTGTGAAAATGATGTCAATGATCGGTTTTATCATGATCTCCGCCGCCGGCTTTGCCGCCGTAATCAAGGCCACCGACGGCATTGGTGCGCTGGTGCAGGCAGTGGCCGATGTGCTGGGTGGTCATAAAGCCCTGGCGGCGCTGGCCATGCTGGTGGTGGGCCTGCTGATCACCATGGGCATTGGCTCATCGTTTTCAACCATTCCGATTATCGCGCCCATTTATGTGCCCTTGTGCATTTCGCTGGGCTTTTCGCCGCTGGCCACCCTGGCCATTATCGGTACCGCCGGTGCCCTGGGTGATGCCGGCTCGCCGGCGTCAGATTCTACCCTCGGCCCGACCTCTGGCCTGAATGCCGACGGTCAGCACGACCATATCTGGGACTCGGTAGTACCTACCTTCCTGCACTACAATATTCCGCTGGTAGGCTTTGGCTGGCTGGCAGCCATGGTGCTGTAAACTCAGCTTTCAGCGGTAAGCTGTCAGCCATCAGTTGTGCCGGGTTTTGCCCGGCATTTTTGTTTCTGGCATCCATTAAATTACCCGCAGGAGACAGAAACTTAACGGCAACTACGTGCTCGTCAGGAGGGCAATGGGTGTCTGCTTCGCCGTGCCCTTTGCGCCAGGGATGGCGCAACGGAGCCTACATGGAAGTATTCACGGCGTGCCGGCGAAGTAGTGCGCATTGGCCGACGATTTTGCACAGTTTCTACATACCGCTATGTAGTTAAATCAGCGTTCGCAGCAGCGCCCGCAGCCATTGCAGGGCGGGCTGGCGGTCGTGCAGCGGGTGCCAGACGCAGTTGAGGTGGTAGGCGGGCAGATCCGGCGGCAGGGCTACCTGCTTCAGCGGCCAGGCACCGGCCAGCAAGGCCGCCACCTTGCTGGGTAGCACCAGCAGATGATCACTTTGCGCCACTATGGCCGCCGCCGACATATAACTCTGACTGTTCACCGAAATTTGCCGCTTCAGCCCCTGCCCGGCCAGCCAGGTGTCAATGCTGGCTTCCCGGGTACCCAAGGGCGAGTGAAACACATGGGGCAGCGTGGTCAGCTGCTCAAGTGACAACCCCTCGCCCACCCCGGGATGATCTGCGGCCACAATGCCTGCTAATGGCTCGGTCAGCCAGGTTTCGGTACATAGCGAGCCCGGTACTTTCATGTATTCATCAAAGCCCAGCACCAGATCCACCTCGCCGTTGGCCAGCTCCGCTTCGGGCAGCTTGTCCCGCAGAATATCAATTTCAATATGCACCCCGGGTGCCAGGGTTTTCAGCCGGTTGATCAGTGGTGGGATCAGCACGCACTCCACATAATCGGTGGTGCTGATCACAAAGCGCCGGCGCGACGTTGCCGGTTCAAAATGATCACTTCGGCCCAGCTCCTGCTCCAGCAGCGTCAATGCCCGCCGAACTGCCTGATGTAACTCCTGCGCTCGCTGGGTGGGTTGCATGCCGGTGGCCGAGCGCACCAGCAGCGGATCGGCAAAAAACCGCCGCAGCCGGTTCAGGGCATGGCTCATGGCCGGCTGGCTAATAAAGCACTGCTGTGCTGCCTGGGTCACATTGCGCTGGGTCATCAGGGCATCAAAGGCCAGCAGCAGGTTAAGATCAAGCTGGTGCAGCTTCATACAACATTCATACTGTGAATAATAAAATTTATATTATGCATTTGCTGAATGAGCTAACAAGCCGCACACTTCACGTTATTGCTACCGGCAGCCGCAAATGACGCCGGCCTTTTGACCTGATAACTGTTGACCTGATAACTGTTGACCTGATACTAGGAGCCTTGATATGACCATGGTAACCGTAGCCGCCACTCAGATGGCCTGCAGCTGGAACCGGGACGAAAACATTGCCCGTGCCGAAAAACTGGTGCGTGATGCGGCCGGCCAGGGTGCCCAGATCATTCTTATTCAGGAGCTGTTTGAATACCCTTACTTCTGCATTGATCAAAGCCCGGAGCACTTCGCTCTGGCTCAGGAAGTGGACAACAGCCCGCTTATTCAGCACTTTCAGGCTCTGGCCAGGGAGCTGCAGGTGGTGCTGCCGCTGAGCTTTTTTGAGCGTGCCGGCAATGCCTATTACAACTCATTGGTGGTGATCGACGCCGACGGTGCCGTGCTGGATCTGTATCGCAAAACTCATATCCCCAATGGCCCCGGCTATCAGGAAAAGCAGTTCTTTACCCCCGGCGACACCGGTTTCAAGGTGTGGCAGACCCGCTATGCCAAAATTGGTGTGGGCATCTGCTGGGATCAGTGGTTTCCGGAAACCGCCCGCAGCCTGGCACTGATGGGGGCTGAACTTATCTTCTTCCCCACCGCCATTGGCTCTGAGCCGCAGGATCCGACCATCAACAGCCAGCCGCACTGGACCCGCACTCAGCAGGGCCATGCTGCTGCCAACCTGGTACCGGTGATTGCGTCCAACCGCATCGGCACCGAGCAAAGCAAATATGAAGACGCTCTGGAAACCACTTTCTACGGCAGCTCTTTTATTGCCGATCAGTTTGGCGAGCTGGTACAACAGGCAGATAAAACCAGCGAGTGTGTGTTGGTACACAGCTTTGACCTGGCCGAAATTGCCAAAACCCGCGCCAGCTGGGGTCTGTTCCGGGATCGTCGCCCGGCCATGTATCAGACTCTGCTCACCTCCGACGGCAAACAGCACGGAGGTCGCTGATGGACGCACTCAAGGGCTTTTATATGCCTGCCGAGTGGGCACCCCAGCAGGCGGTATGGATGATCTGGCCGCACCGGCCCGATAACTGGCGGGAACAGGGTGCGCCGGCTCAGGCTACTTTTGCCCGGCTGGCCGAGGCTATCGCTGTGGTGACGCCGGTTTATATGGCAGTGCCGGCAGCAGAAATGAATAAGGCACGCGCTACCATGCCGGCAGCGGTAACCCTGGTGGAAATAGACAGCGACGACGCCTGGGCCAGAGACACGGGCCCCACTGTGGTAGTAAACGACAAGGGCGATATTAAAGGGCTGGACTGGCGCTTTAACGCCTGGGGCGGTGACCAGGGCGGACTTTACTCACCCTGGGACCAGGATCAGGCCATGGCGCAAGCCATGCTGGCCCAGCATGGCATTGACGCAATAGAAAGCCCGCTGGTGCTGGAAGGCGGCTCCATTCATGTGGACGGCGAAGGCACCTTGCTTACTACCAAAGAATGCCTGCTCAACGCCAACCGTAATCCTGCTCTCAGCCAGGAAGAAATAGAGCAGCATCTGCGCAACACGCTTGGGGTCACCACCTTTATCTGGCTGGATCAAGGGGTGTACATGGATGAGACCGATGGTCATATCGACAACATGGCCTGTTTTGCCCGCCCGGGTGAAGTGATTCTGCACGGTTGCGAAGACCCGCAGGATCCGCAATATGTGCGCACTCAGGCCGCCTTTGAGGTGTTAAGCTCGGCCACCGATGCCAGGGGCCGCAAGCTCAAGGTGTGGCTGCTACCCCAGCCAGGCCCGCTGTATATCAGCGAGGAAGAAGCTGCCGGCATTGCCACCGGCAGCGGCGTGCCCCGCCCCGCCGGCGAGCGTATGGCGGCTTCTTACGTGAATTTTTTAATCACCAATGGCCGCCTGCTGTTTCCGCTGCTGGACGCAAGCACCGATGACGTGGCCAAAGCGCGGCTGCAGGAAATCTTTCCGGAGCTGGACGTGGTGGGCATACCGGCGCGGGAAATTCTGCTGGGTGGCGGTAATATTCACTGCATTACCCAGCAGATCCCGGCGGTGTAAACGCCATCAGACGTATTAAAAACCGGGGTTCACAGACCCCGGTTTTTTTATGCGCCGAAACGGCTTAAAGCAAAGGGGCTGAGATCAAAGCTCGGCTCACCATCCAGCATCCAATGGGAAAACACCTCACCCAATACACCGGCAAACTTGAAGCCGTGCCCTGAACAGGCACTGGCATAAAACACCCGTTCAAACTCGGGATGTCTGTCCAGCAAAAAATGCTCGTCCGGCGTACGAATGTAGTGGCACACCTTGCCCTCCAGACACTCCCCCACCTCCGGCAGATAGGTCCGCACAAAGGCGTCCAGCTCCGCTCTGTCTTCTTCAAAAAAGCCAAAGGGAGCCAGGGGTTCTCCCGGTGCCAATGGCTGGCCGGCATCATGTCGCCCTATTTTGAGTCCTTCTCCGTTCAGGGCAGGGAAACCGTAGTAGATAGCGTCAGCAAGATCGGCTGAAAAACCAGGAAATGCCGCAGGACCGTAACGCCCGACCCCGGCACGGTACCAGGCAAAGGTTTTGCGTACTCGCTGTAACGGCAACGACAGCCCCAGTGATGCCATCAAGGGTGCCACCCGCTGACCGGCACACACCAGCACTTGTGCCGCAGTCAGCCGGGTACCGTCGGCAAGCTCTGCCTCCACTCCGCCTGAAAACGCCCGCAAGCCGATCACGGTGCGCCCGCCAAGTAATTGTGCTCCCCGCTCGGTACCAAGCCGGTGCCAGGCCTTCAGCGCCCGTTCGCAATAAAGCACACCCGCATCGGGTTCAAAGCCACCCGTAACCCCGGCAGGCACATGCCAGCCAGGCCAGCGGGCTTCAATGCCGGACGCGCTTTCCATTTCCAATGCCAGCCCATACTCAGCGGCACTACGTTCGACCTGAGCAAGAAAGGGACTGCCGGAAACCCCGAGATTGAGCACACCCGTGGGCTCAAACACCCGCTCGCCGCTCAGTTGCTCCAGCTCGGACCACAAGGTTCTGGCTCGCAGCAACAGCGGAATATAGGCCGCCCCTTCACCATAGGCGGTACGGGTCAGCCGGGTGCTGCCATGATGGGAACCCAAGACATGGGGCGGATGCCCTTCATCGAGCAGGATCACCCGGGCCCCATGGCGAACCGCATGAAAGCCCGCTGCCATACCGACCGAGCCGGCACCGATAATGAGAATGTCTGTATCCATGAGGGAATAGCCGTGTTGATAAACAGGACTGGTAAATGGCGGGCCGGGCGAGTCCTGATATTCCGGCAAATCATTCGGCCCCCAGACACCAGTCAAAAAGATGCCGGCTCAGGGCCGGCATGACTGCATTAGTTTTCAAAGATCAGGCTTGCGCCTGCTTTTTGAAATCAGGCCTGTTCAGGCTTGGGATGTTTGGCGGCAGTGTCCTTGATCAGGGTCTGCAGCTCGCCCTGCTGGAACATCTCAATGATGATGTCGCAGCCGCCGATCAGCTCTCCTTCCACCCACAGCTGGGGAAAGGTGGGCCAGTTGGCGTATTTGGGCAGCTCGGCACGAATTTCCGGATTCTGCAGAATATCCACATAGGCAAACGGCTCGCCGCAGTTCATCAGTGCCTGGGAAGCCTGAGCGGAAAAACCACAGCTGGGAAACTTGGGAGAGCCCTTCATATACAGCAGAATGGGGTTTTCACCGATTTGGGATTTGATTTTTTCAATGGTGTCCATGACCACCTCGGACCAGAGTGTGTAAAAATTCTATTCTACTGTATCCCCTGTCGGTCTCAAGGGCCGGAACCGATAAATTACCGGCCCAGTTACCCGCACAAAAGCTGTTGTTGTTTAGCCTGCGGGCAAACTGTTACAATCTATTCAGCAATTTAGCGGTGTGCGACTAAGCTGTATGAGGTCGTCACTGTCATCAGCAAGAAGCAGCAATGTCTTCGCCGGTTCACCCGGCGCATAATAATGGAGAATTGAACATGGCTTTTGAACTTCCCGCACTGCCTTATGCCAAGAACGCCCTGGAACCGCATATCTCCCAGGAGACCCTGGAATATCACTACGGCAAGCACCACAACACCTATGTGGTTAACCTGAACAACCTGGTTCCGGGCACCGAGTTCGAAGGCAAGTCTCTGGAAGACATCATCAAGACTTCTACCGGTGGTGTATTCAACAACGCCGCTCAGGTATGGAACCACACCTTCTACTGGAACTGCCTGTCTCCCAACGGTGGCGGCGAGCCTACCGGTGCCCTGGCCGATGCCATCAAGGCCGCTTTCGGCTCTTTCGATGCCTTTAAAGAAGAGTTCACCAAGTCTGCCGTGACCAACTTCGGCTCAGGCTGGACCTGGCTGGTGAAAAAGGCCGACGGCACCGTAGGCCTGGTAAACACCTCCAACGCCGGCTGCCCGCTGACCGAAGACGGCATCACTCCCCTGCTGACCTGTGACGTATGGGAGCACGCTTACTACATCGATTACCGTAACGTGCGTCCTGACTACGTAAAAGCCTTCTGGGCCCTGGTTAACTGGGACTTCGCTGCCGAAAACTTCTCCAAGTAAGTTTTCTTGTGCGCAAAACACCCCGGCCTGCCGGGGTGTTTTTGTTATTGGGGCTTTTTTAATCAGTCCTTTCCCGTGTAAAATGCGCCCTTTCTTATATCAGTACTTCAAAGTGAGTCCAATCTAGTGAGTATGTCTGTTCCCCGTATTGGCTTTGTGTCTCTCGGCTGCCCGAAAAACCTGGTCGACTCCGAGCGTATTCTGACCCAGCTGCGTATCGAAGGTTATGACGTAGTGCCTTCTTACGATGATGCCGATATGGTGATCGTCAATACCTGTGGTTTTATCGACAGTGCCGTTCAGGAATCCCTGGAAGCCATTGGCGAAGCCCTGAACGAAAACGGCAAGGTCATCGTTACCGGTTGCCTGGGTGCCAAGGAAGATCAAATTCGTGAAGTGCACCCCAAGGTGCTGGAAATTACCGGCCCTCATTCCTACGAGCAGGTGCTGGAGCATGTGCACCGCTATGTGCCCCGTCCGGAATACAACCCCTTTGTGAACCTGGTGCCGGAGCAGGGAGTAAAACTCACGCCCAAGCACTATGCCTATCTGAAAATTTCCGAAGGCTGCAACCACAAGTGCACTTTCTGCATTATTCCGTCCATGCGCGGCGATCTGGACAGCCGCCCCATCGGGGATGTGCTGGCCGAAGCCGGCCGGCTGGCGGATGCCGGCGTCAAGGAGCTGCTGGTGATCTCCCAGGACACCTCCGCCTATGGCGTAGACGTGAAGCACAAAACCGGTTTTGCCAGCGGCACCCCGGTCAAGACCCATATTCAGGCCCTGTGTGAAGAGCTGGGTAAAATGGGCGTCTGGGTGCGACTGCACTATGTGTACCCCTACCCGCACGTGGACGACCTTATTCCGCTGATGCGCGACGGCAAGATCCTGCCCTACCTGGATATTCCGCTGCAGCACGCCAGCCCGCGCATTCTCAAGTTAATGAAGCGCCCGGGCGCGGTAGAGCGCACCCTCGAGCGTATTCGCCGCTGGCGCGAAATCTGCCCCGAGCTTACTATTCGCTCCACCTTTATTGTGGGCTTCCCCGGCGAGACCGAGGAAGACTTTCAAATGCTGCTCGACTTTATTGAACAGGCCGAGCTGGATCGCGTGGGTTGCTTTACCTACAGCCCGGTGGAAGGTGCCCGCGCCAACGAGCTGGCGGATCCGGTGCCGGAAGAGGTTAAACAGGAACGCTATGAGCGCTTTATGGCGCTGCAGCAGCAGATTTCCACTCGTCGTCTGGCACAAAAGGTGGGCAAAACCATCAAGGTGCTGATTGATGAGGTGGACGAAGAAGGTGCCATTGGTCGCTCCAGCGCCGATGCACCGGAAATTGACGGCATGGTCTATCTGAACGGCGAAACCAGCCTCAAGCCCGGTGATATGGTGACCGTCACCGTGACCCATTCCGACGAATACGATCTCTGGGCCGAGCTGGCCTGAAAAGAGTGGTGAATAACAGCCCCGGTTTACGGGGCTTTTTTATAATCGTGTGTTGTTAATTCATTTCATTTGTTGTTTAACTACAGTTTTATTGGTTTATTTTTCAGCATCCGTCTGATTTTTGCCTGAAATTATCATACTTTGGTATATCAGGCCTCTCGCGCCGAGTCCTTGTCCTGTATAGTGGTTATCGATATTTTGTGTCATTCAGGTGGGGCACCGCCCGCCTTACTGAGCCGGAAGTTCAGATGAATACATTGGAAAAAATTACCAAAAATCTCGACAGTTTCAGCAAGTCTGAGCGCAAAGTAGCCGAAGTCATTCTGGCTTCTCCCCAGACCGCCATTCACTCCAGTATTGCCGCTCTGGCCAAGCTGGCCGACGTAAGCGAGCCCACGGTAAACCGCTTCTGCCGCCGGCTCGACACCAAAGGCTTTCCTGACTTCAAACTGCACCTTGCCCAGAGCCTGGCCAATGGCACACCTTATGTAAATCGTCATGTAGAAGAAGACGACGGCCCCGAGTCGTATACCGCCAAGATTTTTGAATCCAGCATGGCCTGCCTCGACTCGGCCCGCCAAAGCCTGGATCCTCAGGCGGTCAACCGCTGTGTAGACATCATGACCCAGGCCCGCAAGCTGTCTTTTTTTGGGCTGGGCGCGTCTTCTGCGGTAGCACACGATGCCATGAATAAATTCTTTCGTTTTAATGTGCCGGTGCAATGCTTTGATGATGTGGTGATGATGCGTATGAGCTGCATTGCCAGCACCGAAGGCGATGTGGTGGTACTGATTTCCCATACTGGTCGCACCAAGGCACTGGTGGAAGTAGCCCAGCTGGCCAGACAGAATGACGCCGTGGTGATTGGCCTGACCGCCAAGGACTCTCCCCTGGCCCGGGAATGTAATGTGGTGCTGTCGATGGATGTGCCGGAAGACACAGATGTGTATCTGCCCATGGCGTCACGGCTGGCACAGATGGTACTGATCGACGTACTTGCCACCGGCTTTATTCTGCGCCGGGGTGCCCGTTTTCGCGAAAACCTGAAAAAGGTAAAAGAAGGCATTAAAAACTCCCGCTTTGACAGCCCTCATCTATAACCATGATAAAGGCGGCGTGGTTCTGCATGCTGCCTGTGTTTGCCCTGCCCTGCTGTTGCTTTTGTTAACCAGCGGTGAAAATGTTACAAGCAATCAGACACAAAAATCGCATTATTCTGCATACTCATTTCGCTCAGATTGTATCATAAACCATTCACAACCCTCCCTCCCCCTTGTATCGATTTAATTATTTATTTTAAAAATCATTAACTTGTCATCATTCATACATCTGCTTATGCTGCCACTCAACGTGAACTTTGACCTGCATCAAGGTCTTTTCAAAACCTCAGCATTTTTGTGATCTCGTCTACACTTTTGCTATCGCTTCAGTTATCATCGGTAACAATTACATAAACCAAGGATGAAGCGTCAGACTGTGAGCACACCATGGCCTTATCATCAATCGTCAGCTCCGGCTCAGGATGAAGCCGTCTCTCCTGCTACTGGCGATAGTTTCCGGACCTTTTCACAACCGGGCGCTTTCACTCTGAAATACAATTCTGTTTTACCTGTCGTATTCATTTTTTCTTCCAATTGGAGTCTCTCATGTTAAGACGCACCAAGATTGTTACCACTCTGGGTCCTGCTACTGATCGCGATAATAACCTTGAAGGTATTATTGCCGCCGGTGCTAACGTGGTTCGCATGAACTTTTCTCACGGTACCCCGGAAGATCATATGAACCGTGCCAACCAGGTGCGGGAAATTGCCAAAAAACTGGGCAAGCACGTGGCCATTCTGGGTGACCTGCAGGGTCCCAAGATCCGTGTTTCCACCTTTAAAGACGGTAAAATTCAGCTGAATATCGGCGACAAGTTCGTTCTCGACGCCGATCTGCCCAAGGGCGAAGGTAACCAGCAGGCCGTGGGCATTGACTATAAAGAGCTGCCCAAAGACGTTAAAAACGGCGACATTCTGCTGCTTGACGACGGCCGCGTACAGCTGCGTGTTGAAGGCGTGGAAGGCAACAAGGTACTGACCGAAGTGACAGTGGCCGGCCCCTTGTCCAATAACAAGGGCATCAACAAGAAAGGCGGCGGCCTGTCTGCTCCGGCCCTGACCGACAAAGATAAAGAAGACATCAAAACCGCGGCCAAAATTGGCGTGGACTATCTGGCCGTTTCCTTCCCCCGCACCGGTGAAGACATGCGCATTGCCCGTGAACTGGCACGCGCTGCTGGCAGTAATGCCAAACTGGTGGCCAAGGTAGAGCGCGCCGAAGCGGTAGCAACCGATGCCGCCATGGAAGACGTGGTGCTGGCGTCCGACGCCGTCATGGTAGCCCGTGGTGATCTGGGCGTGGAAATCGGCGACCCCGAGCTGGTGGGCGTGCAGAAAAAACTGATCCGCACCAGCCGCCGCCTGAACCGGGTGGTGATTACTGCGACTCAGATGATGGAGTCGATGATCACAGCGCCGCTTCCTACTCGTGCCGAAGTGATGGACGTGGCCAACGCCGTGCTGGACGGCACTGATGCCGTTATGCTGTCTGCGGAAACCGCTGCCGGTGACTTTCCGGTAGAAACCGTAAAAGCCATGGCCGAAGTGTGCCTGGGTGCCGAAAAGCACCCCAGCATCAATGTCTCCAACCACCGCATGAACTTTACCTTTACGTCGGTGGAAGAAACCGTGGCCATGTCCACCATGTATGCCGCCAACCACCTGCAGGGTGTAAAGGCCATTGTGGCACTGACTCATTCCGGTACTACGCCGCTGCTGCTGTCCCGCATCAGCTCCGGTCTGCCGATTTTTGCCCTGTCTCAGGAAGAAAAAACCCTGTCCTGGGCCAACCTGTTCCGTGGTGTTACCCCGGTTTACTTCAAGGCTGACGAGACCAGAAATATCTCTGAAACCTGCCGTAATGCCATTGCCATTCTGAAAGAAGCCGGCCATGTAAACAGCGGTGACCTGGTATTGCTGACCCACGGTGACATGATGGAAGTGGTGGGCAGCACCAATACCTGCAAAATTCTGACGGTAGAATAAGCGAGATACCGTCACTCCGGGCGTGACCCGGAGTCCATAACAGAGTGGATTCCGGTCTTCGCCGGAATGACAATATAAAAAAGGCCGGACGTGTAGTCCGGCCTTTTTACTGGCTTAACGCCACCGCCTGCCGCACGCGCCGGGCAACTTCCTGCCAGTTTTCTGCCTTGATAAGCTCCGGCGAGGCCAGCCAGGAGCCGCCGCACGCCAGCACTTGTGGTATGGCCAGATAATCTCCGAGGTTATTGGTATCAATCCCCCCTGTGGGCAGCACACTGAGCTGACCAAAGGGTCCGAGCAGGGCGCTCAGCATGGCAACGCCTCCCGACGGCTCGGCCGGAAAAAACTTGAGTGTAGTCAGGCCCATTTCCAGCGCTGCCTCTATGGTGCTGGCATTATTAACCCCGGGAATAATGGGAATATCCAGCTCCCGGCAGGCCGTCACTGTATTGGGGTTAAACCCGGGGGATACCATAAAATCGGCACCGGCTGTTTTGGCAGCCAGTGCCTGTTGCCGGTTAAGGATGGTACCGGCACCAATCAGCATATGCGGATGGTGCCGGCGCAGCAACGCAATGGCATCGGCTGCTGCTGGGGTACGAAAGGTAATTTCCGCTACCGGCAGGCCGTTATCTTCCAGCACTCTGCCAAGGGACAGCACAGATGCCGGCTGCTCCAGAGTGATCAATGGCAGCAACCGCCGGCTGCCAAGTTGCTGGATAATATCACTCATGGATCAGGCTGCATTTTCTTTTTTCACCTGCTGCTGACAGCTGAGCACACCGGGCGCGAAACTGTCTACCGCTATGGCCTTGCGACGCAGCTCATCAGCCTGTTTCAGCCGCTGGGCTTCACTCTCTGTGATAATACCTGCCTGCTGTGCCTGCTCCAGCAGTGGCCTGAGCGCCAGCTTACGCGGCAAGGTGCCGTCTTTCTGCGCCTTGGCAATTTTTTTGTCCAGACTGGCGACCGCCACCATGGCTTCAAAGGCCGCTTCCAGTTCACCCAGGCCGGGCTCACTGGCGGCTGGCCGGTAACACAGTGCCGACAGCCGGTCTCGTATGCCACCTGGTTTCATCAGCTGCTTACAGATACCGTGCACATAACGGTCTGAGGGCATGCGATAACGGTTACCCAACGGGAATACCAGCGCTTTAAGGGTAAAAGCCACTGCCCTGTTAGGGAAGTTCTGCAAAAATCCGCTCAGGGCTTCACCTATCAGGTGCAGGTTGCGGCTGACCGCATAATGCACAAAAGGCAGATCTTGTGACTGACGGCCATTATCCTCAAAGTATTTCAGGGTGGCACTGGCCAGATAAAGGTGGCTGAGCACATCTCCCAGCCGGGCCGAGAGCATTTCTTTACGCTTGAGATCGCCCCCCAGCATCAGCATGGACACATCGGCACACAATGCCAGCGCCCGGCTCATACGACTGAGCTGGCGATAATACACCGCCGTTTCACCGGACACCGGTGAGTTATTAAAGCGGGCCCCGGTCAGCCCCTGCCACAGAGCCCCGGCCGCATTACCGGTGGCAAAGCGAATATGACTGAACAACAGCTTGTCAAACTGCTCCAGCGCCGCTTTTTCATCGGGATTGGCAGCAGCTTCCATTTCTTTCAGCACATAGGGGTGACAGCGGGTGGCACCCTGACCAAAGATCATCAGGTTGCGGGTGAGAATATTGGCCCCTTCTACGGTAATGGCAATGGGCATGCCCATGTAATTGTGGGCCAGGTAGTTTTTGGGACCCATCTGAATGGCCTTGCCCGCGTGCACGTCCATGGCGTCGTTCATCACGGTGCGGGCCATTTCGGTCATGTGATATTTGGATATGGCCGTTACGATGGCCGGACTTTCACCGGAGTCCAGCGCTCTGGTAGTGAGCCGGCGGGCCGCTTCCAGCTGGTAGGTCAGACCGCCGATACGGGCCATGGCCTCCTGAACGCCTTCAAAACGGCCGATAGACAGACCAAACTGTTTACGCACTACCGAATAGGCACTGGTACTGAGGGTCGCCAGATGGCCACTGGCCGCGCCCAGTGCCGGCAACGAGATACCCCGTCCTGCCGACAGGCACTCCACCAGCATACGCCAGCCACGGCCGGCATAGTCAGGGCCGCCGATAATCCAGTCGATGGGAATAAATACATCTTTGCCACGGGTGGTGCCGTTTAAAAACGCCAGTCCCATGGGCAGGTGCCGGTCGCCGGTTTCGACACCCGGGTGTGAAGTAGGAATAAGTGCACAGGTAATGCCCGGCTCCTTGTTGTCGCCCAGTAAGCCGTCGGGATCGTACAGTTTGAACGCCAGCCCCAGCACGGTCGCGCGGGGAGCCAGTGTAATGTAGCGCTTGTCCCAGTTCAGGCGCAGGCCCAGCACCTCCTTGCCGTCATATTCGCCCATACACACCACGCCACTGTCGGGAATGGCACCGGCGTCAGAGCCGGCTTCGGGGCCGGTAAGCGCAAAACAGGGAATTTCGGTGCCATTGGCAAGGCCGGGCAGCCAGCGGTTTTTCTGGGCTTCGGTGCCGTAATGGGTTAACAGCTCGCCGGGACCCAGCGAATTGGGCACCATCACGGTAACAGAAGCACTGGTACTGCGACTGGCAATACGGGCCACTATGGTGGAATTGGCAAACGCAGAAAATTCCAGCCCGCCATAAGACTCAGGAATGATCAGAGAGAAAAAGCCATTGCTGCGCAGATAGTCCCATACCGGCTCGGGTAACTCCCGCTCTTCGCTGACAATCTGGTAATCATCCAGCATGGCCAGCAGGGTTTCCACTTCGTTATCAAGAAATGACTGTTCCCGCTCGCTGAGTTCGGACGGGCCATAGGCCAGTAATTTCGACCAGTCGGGCCGGCCGCTGAACAGCTCACCGTCCCACCAGACCGAGCCGGCTTCCATGGCTTCACGCTCGGTTGCCGACAGCGGCGGTAATACCTTTTTAAAAGTATTGAATGCCGGTGCACTTATCCACTTTCTGCGTAAACTCATTATGACCTCCTCAACCCCTTGGTTGTGTCAATCGATGCGGGCTTCCATGCCGCTTGCCAGATAAGGAATTACCTTTCGAACCAGGCCTTCCACGTCAATATTCTCATTAAAATCGTTACGGGCTATATCACGCAGAGCGTCACCGGATGCCATGGTAAATACCACGGTACCCAGGGTGAAGTGCAGCCGCCAGAACAAGTCTGCCGACGACAGGCCCGGAATCGCCCGTCTGATACAACGGGAGAAGTTGTCCAGCACTTCACCATATTGGTTAACAATAAACCAGCGCAAAAAGCCCTGGTTATCCATATAGCCCCCCCCCAGCAGCTGGAGGAAAATCTCGGGACCGCGCCGGCGTATACGGGTCAGCCCCATCAGCGGACTGACAAAGCACTCAAACACCTGCTGGACTTTTATCTCGTTCTGATTCAGCAGCTGCCGCAGGCTATTATTCACCTCGGGCATAAACTGACTGAGATAACGGTTCATTACCGCCTTGATCAGATCCTTGCGCGAGCCAAAGTGATAATTGACCGAGGCCAGGTTCACATCTGCCGCACTGGTGATCAGCCTGAGTGACGTGTCGCTGAAGCCCTGCTCGGCAAACAACACTTCGGCGGCATCGAGTATTTTTTGTTTGGTATTGTTACGCGCCACCGGACACCCTCAACAAGTTTTAAACATTTGTTTAAAATCTATGTTTGACACGTCCGGCTGTCAAGCAATCCGCTGTGAATATTTTTTATGCAGTCTTTTTGCAAATGTTCGGGAACCTTTGTTCCCGGAAGGGCTCCTACAAGATGCCACTGCAATTAAGCACTAAGTCTTAGCCCAGCATTCACTGCTGGGCGTTTTTTTTATTTTTGATAAGTGAACGTTGAAACATGAGCCTGAAAGACGCACCCGCACACATACAGCTGGCGGTAGACTTGATTGAATTACTTGAAGTAAACCAGGTCGATCCAGAGCTGGCACTCAAGGCGCTGGCCATTGTGACTCAGGATCTTGAGCGTAAACTGCATGAGCAGCCTGCAGACCAATAACAAACGCCCCTTTCGGGGCGTTGATGTTATTGCTCTTCTTCCAGATAGGCGTAGCCTTCAAGCCCGGCAGAAAGCTCTTTCAACAACAGCGCCCGGGTTTCCTCATCCAGATCGGGATGGCTTGCCTGCAACTCATACTGGGCATTGATGACGGTCGGGTCAATGTCCACATAACGCAGCAGCTCGGCCACATTGCTGCCTTCCTTGATATTGGTGATGTGCGCCTTGCCCTGCTCATCCAGCACCACCTCGGCACTGTGAGTGTCACCAAACAAATTATGCATATCGCCCAGAATTTCCTGATAGGCCCCCACCAGGAAAAAGCCCAGATACTGGGGCTGTCCGGGCACAAACTCCGGCATGGGCAGTGTGGTTTCCACACCCTGACCATCTACATACTGATCAATGGCACCGTCAGAGTCGCAGGTAATGTCCAGGATCACCGCACGCCGCGCCGGCGCTCTGTCGAGGCCGTCGAGGGGCAGCACCGGAAAGATCTGATCAATCCCCCAGGCGTCGGGCAACGACTGGAACAGCGAAAAGTTTACAAAGCACTTGTCTGCCAGCTTTTCATTCAGCTCATCCATAATGGGCCTGTGTGCCCGGTTTACCGGATCCAGCTTTTGCTTGATGGCCAGACAAATATTCAGGTGTACTTCTTCTGCCCAGGCTCTGTCTTCCAGGGTGAGCATGCCCATATTGTACTGACCATGCACATCGGCAAGCTCTGCTACTGTGTCGTGATAGATTTCCAGCAGGGGCGGATCGTCCCGGCACAGATCATTCCAGGTTTCCCACATATTTTTCAGCAAAAAGGGGGCATCTTCTGCCGGCGCTGCCGGTCGCGTGCTCTGAGCCGACTCAATACTGATCACATTGGCCACCAGCATGGCATGGTGAGCAGTAATGGCCCGGCCAGACTCGCTGATAATACGCGGATGCGGCAGCTCATACTCCCGGCAGACATTGCCGATGCCCCACACCACATTGTTGGCATATTCGCGCAGATTATAGTTGGCCGAACAGTAGCTTTGTGAGCGGGTGCCTTCATAGTCCACGCCCAGACCACCGCCCACATCCACAATGTTGACCGGCACATTCAGCCGGCGCAGCTCGGCATAAAAGCGGCCGCACTCGCGAATGCCCTTCTGAATATCACGAATGTTGGCAATCTGAGATCCCAGATGAAAATGCAGCAACTGCAGCCAGTCAATGCAGCCGGCATCTTTCAGCTGATTGACCAGGCTCAGCACCTGAGTGGCACTGAGGCCGAACTTGGACTTCTCGCCGCCGCTCGACTGCCATTTTCCTGCGCCCTGAGACGCCAGCCGGGCCCGCACACCAAGACGCGGCGACACCTTAAGCTTGGCGGCTTCTTCCATTACCAGGGACAGCTCAGACAGCTTTTCAATCACAATGTAAACCTGATGGCCCATTTTGGTGCCAAGCAGCGCCAGGCGCACGTATTCCTTGTCTTTGTAGCCGTTGCAGACAATCACCGACTCGGTTTCATGAGTATGGGCCAGCACCGCCAGCAGCTCCGGCTTTGAGCCGGCTTCCAGCCCCAGCCGGGGTTTGTCTTTGTAGGCCTTGGTGACGGCATCCAGTACGCCGCGCTGCTGGTTCACCTTAATCGGATACACAGTCAGGTAATCGCCTTCATAGCCATAGTCTTCAATGGCACCGTTAAAGGCATGAAACAACGCATCAATGCGGCTTTTGATAATATCCGGAAAACGCAGCAGGACAGGCGCAGCATAGCCTTCAGCCTTGAGTTGCTCCACCACATCTGCCAGCACCACTCTGGCATCGGGGCGGGTTTTATCAGGAGTGACATAGACACGCCCCTGTTCATCGAGATGGAAAAAACCCGCGCCCCAGTAAGGCAGGTTGTAGATTTTGAGTGCGTCGCTTGCGGACCATTCAGCCATGCGTTTTGTCCCCTTTTTGGTTCAGGGTCACAGAAAATCCGGGCATTGCGCTGCCCGGCATGAGTATGAGTCGGTTTAACAGTAAGCCGTTCACGGCCATGATAAAAACCGGGGCCGCGAGTGTACAGTCCGGTTGTGCCGCTGACCAGACGAAACCTGATAAAAAACCCGCATTCATCCCCTCCATCATGTTATCTTTTCGCCATATTTCAGCAAAAACTGCTGGCCGCAACGAAAACCCAGTTGGTAATCCTGCTCAAGCTGTTGCCTGCCTGAACCAAGCACACGGCTTTGCAACGGCACGGGCGGTGCAATTTCCAGGACATTTGTCGAATCTGGCGGCTGTTCGATAAAACGACAGGCATCGTGACAGCAATGCTGATGAGCACGAATAATTCCCAGCAGCTCGCCGATACGCTCCTTGCCAGCCAGACTTTCCAGCCGGTGCAACCAGCTGAGGTTGATGCGCTGAGCCGCCGGTTGTGTGCGGATCACGACGATCACACCCGCTCCTCTGCGCCAGGCTTCACGCACCGGAATGGCATCGGCCACGCCGCCGTCAAGATAGCGCTCTCCCTGCCATTCCACGCCTTTACGGTAAAACAGCGGTATGGCACTGGACGCTTTCAGCCCCAGCAGCCAGTCAGTACTGTCCGGGTGGAAGTAACAAGCCTGATAATCCCGCGCCCGGGTACTGCAAAACAACAGCTCACGCTGTCCCAGCCGCAGACGGCCGCCTGCAACATCCAGCGGCAGCTGATGGCGCAGTACCTCAAAGTACCAGTCAAGATCCACCAAATCGCCTCCCCGGGCAAAATGCAGCGGCCGGAAAAAATCCGATCGGGTGGTGTAGTCCATGATCACTTCCCGGGCATAACCCGGGCTGTGACAGACAAAACTGGATATATTCTGGGCACCGGCAGAAGAGCCGATAAATAACTGAAAGGGATCGAACGAATCAGCCATAAAGGCGTCGAGCACACCGGCAGTGAAAATACCCCGCTGACCGCCGCCTTCACACACCAGCGCCAGCTTGGCAGATGCACCGGCAAGCTCAATACCGTTATGATGATATGGTTGGGTGTGCAGCCTTAACATAGACAGCCCTGTCTTAGCGTTCTGATGGCAGCATAAACATTATTTTTTCTAAGTTTAGCCGCAAAGCTCAGCACACAGTGACAGAGTTGTCAGCGATCGCTGTGGCCCAGGTCGCGCTCCGGGGCAATCTGGTCCCGAATGCGCTGCTTTATTTCCTTGGCGTCGGGAAAGCCGTTATCGGCCACCCGGCACCAGATAAGCTCGCCGTTTACCAAAATCTGAAACTGTCCCTTGTCACCCGGGATCAGGGCTACCTCGCCGAGATCATCAGCAAACGTGGACAGCATTTCCTGGGCAAGCCAGCCCGAACGCAACAACCAGCGGCACAGACTGCAATAGCGAATTTCCACTCTGGGCTTCATGCTCAGCGCACCACACCGCTCAGAAACTCCTGACGGGTTTCCTGCCGGCTTTTGAAAATTCCCCCCAGAGAGGTGGTGGTAGTCGTACTGGTGGCATCCATCACACCGCGGGCCTTGACGCAATAATGGGTAGCCGTCATGCTCACTGCCACATCCTCCGACTCCAGCAGGGTCTGCAATGCGACCAGTATCTGTTGGGTCAGCCGCTCCTGTACCTGAGGCCGGCGGGCAAAAAACTGCACAATGCGGTTAATTTTGGACAAGCCAATCACCTTGCTGCGCGGAATGTAAGCCACGGTAGCAGTGCCGTCTATAGTGACAAAATGGTGCTCGCAGGTACTCGTCATGGTGATATTGCGCACCTGTACCATTTCGTCGACCTTCATTTTGTTATCGATCAGGGTAATTTTGGGGAACTGACTATAATCCAGCCCGGAGAAGATCTCACGCACATACATTTTAGCGATGCGCTGGGGGGTTTCTGCCAGACTGTCGTCTTCCAGATCCAGCCCGAGCACATCCATTACCTGGGTCATCAGGCCGGTGATCTGCTCTTGCTGTTGATCCCGGCTCAGGGGGTTATGGCGCATCGGGGTTTCCAGACCCCGGGCTTCCAGGGCCGAGCGGACCCGAATGGCTTCGTCGCTCAGTGCGGTCATCATCTTCTCCGTGGGATTTACAAGCAGAGGGCATGTTAGTGCATTTGACACTGGCTGTGAATGACGGATTAGCGCTCATTTTGATGACACCGTCATGACAATCACTGCCCGGGTCTGGAATAATGTAGTCAATCAACACCATTCAGGGAGCCGGATTATGGCCATTCAGGATTGTTGCAGTCAGCCGGGCCTTCGCCCTTTTGCAGATGCCAAAGCCGATATGCTGGGGCAGCTGGATACCCTTGACACTAACGAGCTGGTGCCGCTGGAGCAGGCTCTGAACCGAATTCTTGCAGAAGAGGTGACGTCACCGCTGGATGTGCCCGCTTTTACCAATTCGGCCATGGACGGCTATGCCCTGCAGGCTGCCGATGCCACTGCCGGACAGGGGCTGGCATTAATTGGTACCAGCCTGGCGGGCCATCCGTTCACCGGCCGGGTAGAAAGCGGCCAGTGTGTGCGCATCATGACAGGTGCGGCCCTGCCACTGGGGGCCGACAGTGTGGAAATGCAGGAAAACTGCACCTCTGCCAACAACCGTGTGACCTTTGCCCAGGCAGTACGCCCGGGTCAGAACGTGCGTCAGGCGGCAGAAGATGTGGCTCAGGGCGAAGTGGTGTTTAAGGCCGGCATGCGTATTAATGCCCGCGTGCTGTCGGTGCTGGCCTCACTGGGGCTGGAGCAGGTGCCGGTGCGCCGGCCGCTGCGGGTGGCGCTCTTGTCTACCGGTGATGAGCTGAAGCGCCCCGGCGAGCTGCTGGCACCGGGCGAAATTTACGACTCCAACCGCACTGGTCTGGCGGCCATGCTGGGCCGGCTGGGAGTGGAGATCACCGATTATGGCATTATTGCTGATGATCCCACGCTGATCCGCCAGACGTTTTTAAAAGCCGCATCCAGCCACGATGCCATTGTGACCTCGGGCGGCGTGTCGGTGGGCGATGCCGACCACACCAAGGCCGTGCTGGAAGAAGTGGGCCGCATTGGCTTCTGGAAGCTGGCGGTCAAACCGGGCAAACCTTTTGCCTTTGGCCATATCGACCAATGCGCCTTTTTCGGTTTGCCGGGCAATCCGGTGTCGGCGGCGGTTACCTTTCACCTGCTGGTGCGCCCTGCCCTGGCAAAACTGGCCGGCGAGCAGCTCTTTCCTGCCATCACTCTGCAGGCCACGGCACTGATGCCGTTCAGAAAATCACCGGGACGAATGGACTTTCAGCGCGGCTGGGTGGAAACACAGGCCGACGGCTCCCTGGGCGTGGTGCCCGCAGGCTCACAGAGCTCGGCGGTGTTCAGCGCCATGGCCGAAGCCAACTGCCTGCTGCACCTGGAGCAGGACAGAGGCCATGTGGAAAAAGGCGACACCGTCACCCTGGAATTGATTGACGGCCTGTATTGGTAAACCCCACCCTGCTATATGAAGCAGCAGTGCGGTTGCACTCCGCCGACACGCTTCGGGCCCCTCCATGGGACGCTCGAAAATGCCATCCGTGGCATTTTATGGTCGGCTTCGGCAATCCCCACTGCTGCTTCATGCACCATCGGTAGCGTCTGCTCGCTGCCAGCTTACATAGGTTTATTTGCAGACATCATGCCTGCCAGTTACACCACTGATAGCTGATAGCTTACAGCTTCAAGCTCCCGAAGGGTCACCACTTGCTCGCCGCATCGGTGTCGCTGCGTTTGGCATCCACCCAGCGTTCGCCATCTGTGGTGCGTTCTTTTTTCCAGAAGGGAGCACGGGTTTTCAGGTAATCCATGATAAAATGGCAGGCCTCGAATGCCGCTTCTCTGTGTTGGCTGGCCACGCCTACCAACACAATTTGATCCCCCAGCTCCAATGCGCCCACCCGGTGGATCACCCGGCACCCCAGCAGCGGCCAGCGGCTGTTGGCCTCGGCCACAATTTGCTCAAGCGCGTGCTCTGTCATGCCCGGATAGTGCTCCAGGGTCATGCCACTGACCGCATCACCCTGATTCATCTCACGTACCTTGCCCACAAAGGTGACCACGGCACCGGTCTGATACGACTGGCTTAAGGCCTCATATTCGCTGGCCAGGCAGAAGTCCTCGGTCTGAACCCGTATCATGCTAACCTCCGGTTACCGGCGGAAAAAACGCCACTTCATCGCCGTCCTTCAGGAGGGTTGCCGGATTGGCCATTTCATGATTGACCGCCACCAGCAGGCTGTTGTCGGCCAGTACCTGCGCCCAGGTATCGTTGCGCGCCGCCAGATGCTCACGCAGGGCGTTCACATTGGCAAACTCTGTCTCGAGCGACAGCTCGTCTTCACCCAGCTGCTCCCGCACGCGGGCAAAAAATACCACCTTAATCATCAGCTCTGAACTCCCCGGACTTGCCGCCCTTTTTCTCCAGCAGACGTACGCCCTCTATCAGCATGTCTTTCTGTACCGCCTTGCACATGTCGTAAATGGTGAGCGCCGCCACCGATGCGGCGGTGAGCGCTTCCATCTCCACGCCGGTCTGACCGGCCAGCTTGCAGTAGCTCTCTATGCGCACGCCGCCGCGCTCGCGGCATGGCTCAAGCTTGACCTCCACTTTCGACAGCGCCAGCGGATGGCACAACGGAATAAGATCAGAGGTTTTTTTGGCCGCCATAATGCCAGCAATGCGGGCGGTGGCAAACACATCACCCTTGTGATGCCGGCCCTCTACAATCAGCGCCAGGGTCTCGGGAGCCATCAGCACCCAGGCTTCGGCCCGGGCTTCCCGGCTGGTCACTGCCTTATCGCTCACATCCACCATGTTGGCCTCACCGGAGGCATTAATATGAGTAAGCCGGCTCATAGGCTCACCAGATGCTGCACAAAATTACAGGGCTTGTGCCGGGCATCCAGCTGCTCGGCCAGAATGCCGTTCCAGCCGGTGCGGCAGGCACCGGTGGAGCCCGGCAGGCAGAACACCGCCGTGCGGTTGGCCAGGCCGCCAAGCGCGCGGCTTTGCACGGTAGAGGTGCCCAGCTCCTGATAGGTGATATGACGGAACAGCTCGCCAAAGCCGTCAATCTGCACATCCAGCAGCGGGGCCACCGCTTCCGGTGTGGTATCACGACCGGTAAAGCCGGTGCCGCCGGTGATGATCACCACCTGCACTTGCGGGCTGGCTATCCAGCGGGAAATCAGCGCACGAATCTCGTATTTGTCATCCTTGAGAATGACTTTTTCTGCCAGCCGGTGGCCGGCCGCGGTAAGCGCCTCTACCAGAAAACGACCGGAGGTATCGCTTTCTTCGGTACGGGTATCAGACACCGTCAGCACCGCGATATTGAGCGGCACCAGCTCCTGACTTGCATGACTCATGATGTCACCTTAATTATTTTCACATAAAATTAACTTACCGGCATTGTTCCCGCTGCCCGGCAGCAGGTCAAGCCAAAAAAAAGCCTGTGGCCATATTGCCACAGGCGTTGCCTTGCTGCATGACCGAGATCAGAAACCGGCCACTCCGCTCATGTCCGGCAGCTGATGCGCTATGCCTTTATGGCAGTCGATGCAGGTTTTTTCACCGCTGGCCAGTGAGGTGGAATGAGCCTGAGCGGCGCGATTGCCCTGCACACTGAAGTCCATAAAGTCAAAGTTATGACAGTTGCGGCACTCCCGGGAGTCAGTCTCCTTCATGCGCTGCCATTCCCGCTCGGCCATGTGCCGGCGATGGGCCTCAAACTTTTCCGGGGTGTCAATAATGCCGGTGATCTTGCCCCACACTTCCTTGGAAGCGGCAATTTTACGCACTATCTTGTGGGTCCATTCATGCGGCACATGACAGTCGGGACAACTGGCGCGCACCCCGGAACGGTTGGCATAATGAATGGTATCTCTGTATTCCAGATAGACGTTATCGCGCATCTCGTGGCAGCTGATGCAAAAGTTCTCGGTGTTGGTCATTTCCAGGGCGGTGTTAAAGCCCCCCCAGAAAATAACCCCGCCAATAAAGCCCAGCAACAGCACCACCCCTGCCGCCACGCGTGCCGGCGAGCGGAACACGCGCCACAAGCCGCGCAGCAGTCCGTTTTTCTTTGCCATAATGCCTCCTCAGCGCAGTGACTCGACCGGCGTAAAGACGTTATCCACCAGCGGCTCTGCCCCGGTTTGCGGCACATGACACTGCAGACAAAAATAACGCCGCGGGCTGATGTCTCCCAGGGTCAGGCCATCCCGGTTTTCATAATGAGTGGGGCTTACTCTGGGCGCGTTGCGTTCGGCGGCATTTTTCCAGCCATGGCAGGACAGGCACTGGTTTACCTTGAGATCCACCTCATAGCCACGCACCTGATGAGGTACCAGCGGTGGCTGATGAATATAAACCCTGTCCTGTATGCCCTGATCTTTCAACGGATCGGCAATACGAGAAGGAGCCGGATCCTTGTCCAGGGACATTTTTCCCCGCAGGGATTCCATGTTACCCGCATCGGGGGCAGCCGTTGCCAGTCCGGCCAGCACCAGCAACAAAGGTGCCAGCAGATGTTTTGCGGTGATGCTCATATGCGATTCTCCACCTTGCTCACATTGACGTGGGTTATGCCTTGGTCACCTTGACGGCGCACTTTTTGTAATCCGTTTCCTTGGACAGCGGACAGGTCGCATCCAGGGTCAGGCGGTTAATCAGCTGACTTTCATCAAACCAGGGCACAAATACCAGGCCTTTGGGCGGCCGGTTGCGGCCCCGGGTTTCCAGCCGGGTTTTCATTTCGCCCCGGCGCGAGCTCATTAATACCTCATCGCCCCGGCGCAGGCCCCGGGCCCTGGCGTCATCAGGGTGCATAAACACCTGAGCGGCAGGATAAGACTTGTGCAGCTCGGGCACTCGGCGGGTCATGGTGCCCGAGTGCCAGTGCTCCAGCACCCGGCCGGTAGACAGCCAGAGGTCAAACTCGTCATCGGGCTCTTCCGCCGCCGGCTCGTAAGGCAATGCAAAAATCACCGCCCTGTTATCTTTATGACCATAAAACTGCACACCGGCCCCCTCTTCTACATAAGGGTCATAGCCTTCCCGGTAGCGCCACAGGGTTTCCTGGCCGTTCACCACCGGCCAGCGCAGCCCCCGCTCTTCATGGTATCTGTCGTAGGGGGCCAGATCGTGAGCATGGCCGCGGCCAAACTCCGCATATTCTTCAAACAGGCCCTTCTGCACATAAAAACCGAAGTGGTCCCGCTCGTCATTGAACTCGTTTTTGCAGTCTTCCGCCGGAAAGCGATCGACCTGACCGTTGGTAAAGAGCACGTCATACAGGCTTTTGCTACGGTATTCGGGCATCTGGGTCAGCAGCTCCTCAGGCCAGATCTCTTCCATGGTGAAGCGTTTGGAAAACTCCATCAGCTGCCACAGATCCGAGCGCGCCCCTTCCGGCGCTTTTACCTGCTGATACCACACCTGAGTGCGGCGCTCGGCATTGCCGTAGCCTCCTTCCTTCTCTACCCACATGGCGGTGGGCAGCACCAGATCCGCCGCCTGAGCGGTCACTGTGGGATACGGGTCGGAGACCACCACAAAGTTTTCCGGGTTACGATAGCCGGGCAGGCTTTCTTCGTTCATATTGGCCGCCGCCTGCATATTGTTGTTACACATCACCCAATAGGCATTGAGCTTGCCGTCTTTGAGCATGCGGTTTTGCAGCACGGCGTGATAACCGGGCTCAGGATTGATGGTGCCGGCGGGCAGCTTCCAGATTTTTTCGGCCACGGCTCTGTGGTCCGGATTGGTTACTACCATGTCGGCAGGCAGACGGTGAGAAAAAGTGCCCACTTCCCGGGCGGTGCCACAGGCAGACGGCTGGCCGGTCAGTGAAAACGGGCTGTTGCCCGGCTCGGAGATTTTGCCGGTCAGCAGATGTATGTTGTAAACCATGTTATTGGCCCAGGTGCCCCGGGTATGCTGGTTAAAGCCCATGGTCCAGAACGACACCACCTTGGTATTGGGATCGGCATAGGCTTTGGCCAGCGCTTCCAGCCGCCATGCCGGAACCCCGGACAGATCTGCAACTGTGTTTACATCGTAGTCGGCGACAAAGGCGGCAAACTCATCAAAGTTCATGGGCGTGGAAGCACCGGAGTCCGGGTGCGCAGCCGCCGCCTGGCGCGGATGGGTGGGCCGCAGGCCATAACCGATATCGGTTTCACCCCGTGCAAAGCGTACATGACGCTCCACAAAGTCCTGATTTACATGACCGTTCTCAATAATGTAGTGGGCAATGTAATTAAGAATGGCCAGATCAGTCTGGGGCTTGAATACCATGCCATTATCCGCCAGCTCAAAGCTGCGGTGCTCATAGGTAGAAAGCACATGCACCCGCACATGAGGCGCGCTCAGCCGGCGATCGGTCAGGCGGGACCACAAAATAGGGTGCATTTCCGCCATATTGGAGCCCCACAGCACAAAGCTGTCGGTGGCTTCAATGTCGTCATAGCAGCCCATGGGTTCGTCCATGCCAAAGGTGCGCATAAAGCCGGCCACCGCCGACGCCATGCAATGGCGGGCATTGGGATCCAGGTTATTGGAGCGAAAACCCGCCTTGAAAAGCTTGGCGGCAGCATAGCCTTCCATGATGGTCCACTGACCGGAGCCGAACATGCCCACTGCTTCCGGCCCTTTGGTCCTGAGCGCGGCTTTCCACTTTTCAGCCATGATATCAAAGGCCTGATCCCAGCTGACGGGCGTGAATTCGCCATTTTTGTCGTATTGACCGTTACTCATGCGCAGCAGCGGCGTGGTCAGCCGGTCTTTGCCGTACATGATTTTTGACAGAAAATACCCTTTAACGCAGTTCAGCCCCCGGTTTACCGGTGCCTTGGGATCACCCTGAGTGGCCACTACCTTGCCGTTTTGTGAGCCCACCAGTACCGAGCAGCCGGTGCCACAAAAACGGCAGGGTGCCTTGTCCCACTTAATGGCAGTCTGATCCCGGCTGGTGATGAGGTTGGTCGCCATGGCCGGCACGGCCAGACCGGCCGCTGCTGCTGCCGCCGCCACCGCATTGGCTTTCATAAAATCACGACGATTCAGTTTCATGCTTGCTCCTCACCGGCTTCCTGGCCGGCAAACTCATGATAAATGAGAGTGGTCGATATCACGCCGTCCAGGGGCGCTATGCGGTCAATATTGGCCACGATGGCACTCTGGTCGGGTCCTTCAAGGGACACCACCAGCTTGCCCTGCTCACCAAACACCGGCACTTCGGCACCGGGCATGGCGTTAATGGTGGTGATCACCGCTGCCATTTGTTCAGGCTTGCAATACACCACCAGGCTGGCCACATGCCATTCCTGCTCCGTCATGCTGCTCCTCCCTCTTTAACAATGCTGATGGCACTCACCGGACAGGCCGCCACACAGCCGCCGCAACCGGTGCAAGCATCCTGCTCCAGCTCGGGCACCGATACGCCCCCCAGCCGGGGCCGAAAGCGAATGGCCCGGGGCTCGCAGCTATCTTCACAACTGCGGCAATGCACACCCTGATGAGCCAGGCAGGCATGACTGAAAGCAGCCACTTGCTGCCAGGGGGCCTGTTCGGTGGAATAAAACAGAGGCTCGCCGCAGGCACTGACACAGTCGGTGCAGAAAGTGCATTCACCTTTACTGAAATCGATGGCCGGAAAGCCGCCGTCGGCCACCACAATAATCTGCTCGGGGCAGGCTCGAATGCAGTCGCCACAGCGGGTGCATTGGGCGGTAAATGCTGGCCAGTCCAGTGCCCAGGGCAGAGGCTGAACATGATGCTGAGACGTCAATCCTCCCTTCAGCCAGCGCCGGCGGGATAAATCGGGTGCGGTATCCATATTGCTCCCATTATTAGTAACAGCCTGAAATGTAGCACAAGTGTGACAAGCTGAGTTTAAATGAGTATTTACAGAGTATAGAAAGGGAGTAGCGATAGAAACCCTGAATACGGGGTATTCAGGGATATATTGATGCAGATCAGTATCGGGCGATGACACCAGCCACCACCCTGCATTGTTATGAAACTATTAACCGCCGATGGATGCCAAATGCGGTGTCATGCCGCTGATGCCTTCATGCAGAAAGTGGGTCGCTTTTTTATCGGCCAGGGCGTTACGCAAGCGCCGTTGCAGCGCCGCCTGTTGTTCTTCATGCTGCAGCAGCTCACGCAGATCTACACCATATTCACCAAACAGGCACAAATGCAACTTACCCAGCGCCGACACCCGCAGGCGGTTGCAACTGGCACAGAAGTCTTTGGCATAAGGCATGATAAGGCCAATTTCGCCCACATAGTCCGAATGCCAGAATACTTCCGCCGGACCATCATTATGCGCCCGTACTTTTTGCTGCCAGCCGGCTTCCAGCAACTTTTCCTTGATGGCCGCCCCACGCACGTGATGACGGTCAAACAGCTCGTCCATTTCACCGGTTTGCATCAGCTCGATAAAACGCAACTGAATGGGATTGGACTCTATCCAGGCCAGAAAGTTACCCAGCTCACCGTCATTGAGCCCGCGCATCAGTACTGTATTCACCTTCACCTGCTCAAAACCGGCCGCAAAGGCGGCATCAATGCCCGCCATCACCTCATGAAAACGGTTCTGACCGGTGATCTGGTGAAACATGCGCGGATCCAGGCTGTCAACGCTGACGTTGATAGCGCCCAGCCCGGCACTGCGCCAGTCTGCTACCTGCTCCGCCATACGATAGCCGTTGGTAGTGGTAGCCACCTTGCGAATGCCGGGCGTAGATGCCACCGTTTCGATGATATCGGTAAAGTCCCGGCGCATGGAGGGCTCACCACCGGTAATGCGCACCTTGTTGGTGCCCATGGCGGCAAAAGCACGAGTGATGTGACGGATCTCACTCAGGGTAAGAAAAGACTTGCGGCCGTCGGGACGATAACCGTCAGGCAAACAGTATTGACAGCGAAAGTTGCAGACGTCGGTCACCGACAGCCGCAAATAATGAAATTTGCGCGCGAACGCGTCTTGTAGTTCCAGCATAAACACCTTTCCAAAACGGGAGGCGGCATCATTTCTGATAACACCCTTACGAGCCCGAAGGCCCGAGCGGTCCGCACACCTTATTGAGAACCCAACTTAGGCGATGACGAACTCGGAGTTTGTAAACCAATGTTCTCACCTCACCTTAGGTGTAAACATAGCTTTAGATCAAGAAATATTTGGCTGCCGGCAAGAGAATATGGACTGTATCGGTATTTATTTGCTTTGTCAGAGGGAGATAGAAGGGAAATTGCATTACGCAACAAACACCTGTCGCACAATGCGACATTCCGCAATTTGGGTTGGTCGGTATTTATTCAAATACACTGGAAAGCCAGCAATGACGGGGATTTGAAAAGTTGGCACGATACTTTCATATACTTAAGCAGTCGTTTTTATCCCGTGCTCTCTTCAGCTCCCGCTGAAGTTCGGTCAACCCATTGGGTTGGCCATTTTTTTTGCCTGCTTAACGGCTTTCTCTGTGTAATTGAACCGCTTCAAGGGTATCACTCAGCGCCTGTTGCCAGGCTGCCATCAGTAACGACACCTGATCAGTCTGTTGCTGACGACAAGCCTGTTCCAGCTTTTCTGCCAGGAACTGACAGCGTAAAGCACCGTAACTGCCACAGGCTGATTTAAGACTATGGCACCATAGTGCCATGCCTTCATGATTTCCTTCATTAAACGCCTGCTCCAGCGCTTCTCCCTGCTGTATGCCGTCTTCCGCAAACAAGATCAGCAGACGGCCCAGTGCATCCTGCCCAAGATCTTTGACCAGTTGTTCCAGTCGTGCCGGATCCAACAGCGGCAGACGAGGGTAAAGTGTTTGCCAGTCAGCCATTATCATCTCCCCAGCTTTGCAGCTTACGATAAATCGTTGACGGGCTGACCTCGAGCATGGCTGCAGCCCGGGAGATGTTGCCATCACAATGAGCAATAGTGCGTTCTATGGCTTTTCGTTCAACCACTGCCAGCGGTAATATGGGCTGAGATGCCGCTGCTCCGTCATGATCGGCCGTTGTCGCTCCGGTTGTAATGCTATCAAGTGGTGCCGGCAGCATATCAACTTCAATCCACTCTCCCTGATGCAGCACCACTGCATTACGGATCACGTTTTGCAGCTGGCGCACATTGCCGGGCCAGTGATATGCCTGCAAACGATTTTTGGTTGCCTCAGACAGCCCCACAAAATCTTTGCCTTCTTCCCGTGACGCCTGACGCACCAGGGTGGTGGCAATATTAATTACATCTCCTCCCCGCTCGCGCAGTGGCGGAAGATGTACCGGGATCACATGCAAGCGGTAGTAGAGATCTTCCCGAAAACGGCCCTGCTCTACTTCAACAAGCGGATCCCGGTTGGTGGCACACACAATGCGCACATCAACTTTCACATGATTGGAGCTGCCCACCGGCTGGATCAGGCCGGTCTGTAAAAAGCGCAGCAGCTTGCTCTGCAGCTCCAGATCCATTTCACAGATTTCATCCATAAACAGAGTGCCGCCGTTGGCACGGATAACAGCGCCGTCTCTGTCTTGCAGTGCACCGGTAAAGGCACCCTTGATATGGCCGAACAGCTCACTTTCCATCAAATCACGTGGAATAGCGGCACAGTTCAGTGCAATAAAAGGCCCGTCAGCGCGGCCACTGAGCTGATGGATAGCTTCAGCACATACTTCCTTGCCAGTGCCGCTTTCACCGGTAATAAAGACGGTAGCGGTGCTGGGAGCGGCATTCTCAATCAGCCGGTAAACTTTTTGCATCGGCAGACTTTCACCGATAAACCCTTGAAAACGCTTTCTGTCGATCTCATGGCGATACTGATTGACCAGCTGATTGAGCCGGCGAAATTTCATGGTGTTATGCAGGGTCACCTTGAGCCGTTCGGCTTCTACCGGTTTGCTGATAAAGTCATGAGCCCCCAGACGCATGGCGTCTACCGCGACATCCACAGAGCCGTGAGCCGTCATCACTATGGTAGTAATATTCAGCTGCTCTTCATGCAGCCACTGCAAAATATCCATACCCGGCATATCGGGCAGGATTAAATCCAGCAGCAAAATATCAGGAGGCTCGCGCTTAATATGCTCCAGTGCCTGCTGGCCGTTGCTGACTGTCGTCAGCACCAAAGGCTCATCCTGCAAAAACATCTGATACATGGCTGCCAATGACGGCGTGTCTTCCACCATCAGGACAGTTAGCCTTTTATCTACCATCATACTTCTCTCATTGAATTCATTGTCATTTTCTTTGGGCCTGAAGAAATGACTTGCCTTCAGATAACCGGATGTTAACATATATTAAACATAGGAAATGACTCATACGTTACCCATTCACCGTGCTTGTTCACTGCGCTAAGCAGGACAAACAATATTGTTGCCCTCGTGGCTGCTGCGAAACCAGGGTGGTTATCCTCCCTGGTCTTTTTTATGCCGGATTGTCGATATCTACAAATTCCACGGTGATCCCATGGTTGGCTACCAGCCACTCTCCCAGTGCCTTAACGCCGTAGCGCTCGGTGGCATGATGGCCGGCAGCAAAGAAGTGAATGCCCAGCTCACGGGCTGAGTGAACCGTCTGCTCGGAAACTTCACCACTGATAAAGGCATCCATGCCCTGCTCTGCCGCCAGATCGATATAGCCCTGACCACCACCGGTGCACCAGCCAATTTTGCGAATTTGCGCCGGCCCTGTGTCACCCACATGCAGCACGCCTCGGCCCAGCGTCTGCTCAATGCGGCTGGCCAGTTCGCTCCCGGTCACTGCCGTGCTCAGCTCACCACGCATGGCCACCGACAACTCATTGCCCGGCTCAAGCGGACCGGTCATCTCAATGCCGAGTAACGCCGCCAGCTGAGCGTTATTACCAAGCTCAGGAGCAATATCCAGTGGCAGATGATAGGCATAAAGGTTGACATCATTCGCCAGCAGGGCTTTCAGCCGGTTGCGCTTCATGCCTGTTACCGGCTGCGATTCTCCTTTCCAAAAATAACCGTGATGCACCAAAATGGCATCGGCGCGACGGGCAATGGCCTCGTCAATTAATGCCTGGCTGGCGGTCACACCGGTAACAATATGGCGAATGTCGGCGCGCCCTTCCACTTGCAGTCCGTTGGGGCAATAATCACGAATAGCCTGAGTATTCAGCTGCTTGTTTAACAGTTGCTCGAGCTGGATGTTGTTCACGCTGGCTCCCCTTGTTGATGGGTTGAATGGGCAATATTGTAAAGCAAAAGAGGATGATTTGATGCGCCTTTTACCAACGCAGCCATTCACTCATTATCGCCATAATGAAGTGCGGGATCTGGCCTGGGCCATTGGTAGCCCGGGTTTATTGCCCGGAGTCTCTATGGCACCGGACGATAGCTGGTATGCTCACCTGCTGAAAGCATATCAGCCACGCCTGCAACAACTGGATAGAAATCCCGCCCTGCTGCTGCATCACTGTCGTCACTGCCGCCGGCTGGGGCAGTACTTTGAGGCCCTGTGGCACTTCTTTTTACTGGACTATCCGGGTTTTCAGGTACTGGGCTTTAATCGCCAGCAGGTAGTGGCAGGACGGACCATGGGTGCCTTTGATTTTCTGCTGTGGGACCACCATCGCCAGCGTATCGAACACTGGGAGCTGGCGGTGAAATTTTATCTGATCACTGATATGAGCGCTCCGCAAGACAGTGCCTTGGGTATTAACCCCTGCGACAGACTCAGACGCAAACTGGATCATATGCAACAGCATCAGCTGCAGTTGAGTGAACATGCTGAAGTCCGTGCAGCACTGAAAGCCGAAGGCCTGTTGCCGGTAAAAAAGCGGCTGCTGTTGAAAGGACGTTTATTTTATCCCGAAGGATCCATGCTGCCGAAGCAGCCAGGCCATGACTACGGACGCTGGGGCTATGAGCTGCCGGGGCCGGGTTTTATGCCCCAGCAAAAACTGGGCTGGATGACGGGCGGACGTGTTACCACCGAATTGCGGGATCGGCAGAACTACCAGAATGAAGATGGCAGCTGGTATGTTCGAGTAGATGAAAACTGGAATAGGGAGAAGTAATGGAGGCGCGTTCCGGAGTCGAACCGGACTAAACGGATTTGCAATCCGCTGCATAACCGCTTTGCTAACGCGCCTTTGCAGGGTGTTGATTGGAGCGGGAAACGAGATTCGAACTCGCGACCCCAACCTTGGCAAGGTTGTGCTCTACCAGCTGAGCTATTCCCGCATACAAATCAAAATACAAAAAATCATCAACAGCCGGGCTGCTGATGGAGTTGCATTATAGGCAGGCGCACCTGCAATACAAGTCATTTTTCTGTCGCCAGCATCATTTGCTTTTATTTTCAGCACCTTGGGTGTTTTTTGGCTGGTTTTACCTTTGCATACTGCTAAGCTGAGGTACCTTGTTTGCTCAGGAGCCCTGTTATGCCCCTGTTTCTTATTTTTTTACTCTGGTGGTCTCCCGCTTATGCCGATAGCCGTGCTACACCTGAAGCCGCCACCGGCTGGCAAAACAAGCCGCTGGTGCAGACACAGCAGGCGATGGTGGTGACGGCCAATCCTCATGCCAGCCGGGCAGCGCAACAAATGCTGGAACGGGGTGGCAGTGCGGTAGATGCCATGATAGCCGCCCAGATGGTACTGACGCTGGTGGAGCCACAGTCATCCGGACTTGGCGGCGGCGGTTTTCTGGTGCATTGGCAGCAAGAGAAACAGCAGGTAACAACGCTGGACGGTCGGGAAACCACCCCGCTGGCTGCTTCACCTGAATTGTTTATTGATGAACAGGGTAAGCCGCTTGAGTTTATGGACGCCGTGATCGGCGGCCGCTCAGTAGGCACACCGGGCACGGTAATGCTGATGTGGCAGGCCCATCAGCGTTTTGGCTCCCTGCCCTGGCAGGACCTGTTCACTCCCGCTATTTCTCTTTCTTTGAATGGTTTTGAAGTATCGCCCAGACTAGCACAACTGATTACTAAAAACCGTGACAGTCTGCAGCAGGATCCTCAGGCCAGGGACTATTTCTTTAACGAAAAGGGCGAACCGCTTACTGCCGGACATCATCTGGTTAACCCATTACTCGCCGCCATACTGACGCGGCTCAGCATAGAGGGACCTTCTGCTTTTTATGAAGGAAAAATTGCCGGTCTGATGGTCGACAAGGTCTCAGCTGCCAGCAACCCGGGCCCCCTGACGCTTGAAGACCTGGCCCAGTACCGTGTTCAGGAACGTCCGGCGCTGTGTTTTCCTTATCGTCAATACAAATTATGTGGCATGGGTCCACCCGGCTCCGGAACGCTTGCGCTGGGGCAAATTCTGGGCATGCTGTCTCACTTTGAGCTGAGCAAGATGGGGCCGGCCTCACCTGCGGCCTGGCGGCTGATTGCCGATGCTTCCCGCCTGGCGTTTGCCGACAGAGCACGTTATGCCGCCGACAGTGACTTTGTGCCCGTGCCGGTTGAGGCACTGCTGAGTGCAGACTACCTTGCTGATCGAGCCGGGTTATTAAAGGCATCAGCACAGGCGCTGTCTGAGGTAAAGGCCGGCCAGCCAACAATACAGCCGGCTCCGCCGGCAGATACCTCACCGGAACTGCCATCGACGACCCAGATAAGCATTATTGACGCCAAGGGTAATGCCGTTTCCCTCACCTCTACCATTGAAAACGCCTTTGGCTCCCGGCTGATGGTACAGGGATTTCTGCTTAACAATGAACTCACCGACTTTGCCTTTGTACCCGAGCAAAATGGTGTGCCGCTGGCCAACCGTCTGGAGCCGGGCAAACGTCCTCGCTCCTCCATGAGCCCCACCCTGGTGTTTGATCAACATAACAAACTGCTGATGGTGCTCGGCTCTCCCGGAGGCAGCAGCATTATCGGCTATGTTCTGCACACCCTGATCAGTGTACTCGACTGGGGGATGGATATTCGTGAAGCAGTACACCAACCTCATGTATTACACAGAGGAGGACAGCTGGAAATGGAACCATTTGGCCGTAACCGGGCACTGCAGCCGGCCATGGCAGCATTGGGCTATAAGCCCCGTTTTAACGAGCTTAACTCGGGCCTGCATGTGATTATGCGACAGGGTAACCAGCTGCAAGGCGTGGCGGATCCTCGTCGGGAAGGCACTGCCATACCCGCAAATCTGCTGCCTGAGCCAGGTGTGTCAGCCGGCCCTTAACGTCTGAGCCAGTAAAGAAGTCAGTGCTGTTTTTTATTTAAGAACTGGCTCGCTATGCCGATAAGTAACTAACAAAATGCGACAAATATATTAAGCATCCTAATGAACAGAAGAAATCAGCACGTTATCGATGAAGAAGTAACCTACAGCGAGCAGGAGCAGCTGGTATCTACCACCGATAAACGCGGTGTGATTACCTACGCCAATGACATTTTCTGCAAAGTGGCCGGCTTTACTGCTGAAGAGTTGCAAGGGAAAAACCATAATATTGTACGCCATCCTGACATGCCCAAAGCTGCCTTCAAGGACCTGTGGGATCGTATGGAACAGGGACAGGCCTGGCGCGGAGCCGTTAAAAACCGCTGCAAGGATGGCCGCTATTACTGGGTGGATGCCTATGTGACTCCTATTTACGAAAACGGCAAGGTCACCGGCTATCAGTCGGTGCGTACCAGGCTGGATCCGGCAGTGCGTGCCCGTGCCGAGAAAGCCTATGCCAGTCTGCTGGCTGCGGAAAAAAGTAAGCGCAAAAAACCGGCCGTCAAGCTGACTGCCCTGAGGCCCTGGATAAGCAGTGCCGTTATGCTGGGCCTGTTGGGCGGTGCCTGGCATTATGGCGGCTTGTCCGGTCTGGTATGGAGCCTGCTGCCTCTGGCCTGGCTGGTGCTGAACACCCGCAACCAGCTGTTTTCCAGCACGCGTTTCTTTCAAAATCTGCACAAGGAATATGACAGCCTGTCCCGGCTGGTTTATTCCGGCAACGAGCCTCATTCCATTGCTGATTACCACCTTGGCCTGTGGCAGGCGCGCTCCCGCACTATTTTAGGCCGGGTGGATGATGCGACCGGCTCCCTCAAATCTCTGGCTACCAGCATGATGCAGGCCATGAGCAGTGCCCGTAACGATCTCAGCCGCCAGGACAGCGATACCCATCAGATTGCTGCCGCTATTGATGAGATGTCGGCCACGGCCAATGAAATTACTCAAAATACTCATAAAGCCGCCCAAAATGCCGAAGAGGCTCAGAATCAATGCTATCTGACTCAAAACCAGCTGGAGCAGACACGACAGAAGATAGTAGAGCTGGCCCGGGAGGCGGAGCAGGCTGCTGAGGCCACAGTGGCACTGTCAGAAGAGTCCAATCGCATTGGTACCTTGATGACAGAAATTCAGGGTATTGCTGATCAGACCAACCTGCTGGCACTGAATGCCGCCATTGAAGCGGCCCGTGCCGGTGAGCATGGCCGTGGCTTTGCGGTGGTGGCCGAAGAAGTGCGTGCCCTCTCCACACGCACCCATGGTGCCACCGAACAAATTCAGACCAGCATCAGCCAGATCCAGCAAACTCTGGCCAACTGGCGCACCATGATGGATACCAACCGGGCACACAGCCAGGAATGTGTGAATGCGGCTGAAGCCGGCACTGAAAGTCTGGGGCGTGTGGTTCAGGAAATTGACAATATCGCCGGCTTCACCGTGGAAATTTCAACTGCGGCAGGCCAGCAGCAACAGGTGGCAGAAGAGATCAGCCGTAATGTCCATCAAATATCCGAGACCTCCTCAGCCAATCTCAACACCATTACTCAGGTAGAAGACTCCAGCCGGGAACTGCTGGCGCGCTCTCAGGGGCTGAATAATCTGAGCCGCACCTTTTCCTGATATGAGCATGACCGGCAAGCAGGCCATATTATCGGTGCTGGCACTGGTTCCTGCCGGTTATGTGGTCAGTTATGGTCAGCTCGCAGATCTGGCCGGTCTGCCCGGACGGGCACGGCTGGCCGGCACTGTGCTGCGCCGGGCCGATACCTCTGCCCTGCCCTGGCACAGGGTAGTGGCGTCTTCGGGGCATATCAGCCTGCCGGCGGACAGCCGGGAAGCGCGTGAACAAAAAGAGCGGCTGCTTACGGAAGGTGTTGTCTTCAGGGGCAATAAGGTTGATATGAAACAGCACCAGTGGCGACCCGATCTGGGTGCGCTGCTGGTGCTGCTTGATCAATAAGGTTACTCAGCTCTTTCAAGCAAATCGCTTACATGTACCTGAAAGGGAATGGTCTCGTCTTCCCGCTGCAGCAATACCACCTCATTGTTTACATCCACCTCCAGTACATAGCCCGACCCTTCGGTGGTGTAACAAATCATGCCCGGCCTTACTTCACGAATATCCATATTCACTCCTGTTCAGGCAGTGCCTGAGATGATTGCACCCAACTCCTTGTGCGAAACATACGAACAACAGGCGGCCTTGGGGTTACTTTTTACCTTTCTGATGTTGCTGCCACTTGCCATCCACATAATGCGCAGTCCAGCCGGTCGCTTTTTTATTGACCTCTGTCATCACATATTGTTCCTTGTTTTTACGGCTGAAGCGCACCACCGCCTTGTTACCATCCGGATCTTCGACAGGTGCCTCGGCCAGATAAAGGAACTTGGATGGCAGCCGGTCTTTAAAGCGTACCAGCTCTTCCACCAAAGGCGCACGGGTTTCCCGGGATTTGGGAAAATTACTGGCGGCCATAAAAATGCCGGCGGCACCGTCGCGCAGCACAAAGTAGGCGTCAGACTGAGTGCAGGGCAGCTCGGGCAGGTGCACCGGATCTTCCTTGGGCGGCGCTACTTCACCGTTTTTCAGGATCTTGCGAGTATTTTTGCACTCGTCATTGGTACAGGCCATGTACTTACCGAAGCGGCCGGTTTTAAGCTGCATTTCACTGCCGCAGCGATCACAGTCAATGACCGGGCCTTCATAGCCCTTGAGTTTAAACTGGCCCTGTTCCAGCTCATAACCGTCACAGTCCGGATTTTGACCACACACATGCAGCTTGCGCTTGTCATCAATCAGATATGAATCCATGGCAGTACCGCACTTGCCACAGCGGCGCTTGGCACGCAGCGCATCGGTTTCTGCCTCTTCATCGTTGGCCAGCACAAATTCGTCACCGGGAACCAGATTAATAGTCTGCTTGCAGCGTTCCTTGGGCGGCAGCGCATAGCCGGAACAGCCCAGGAACACGCCGGTGGTGGCAGTGCGAATACCCATTTTGCGGCCGCAGGTAGGGCAGTCGATATCGGTCAGTACCATTTCATTGGCACGCATACCGCCTTCTTCTGCCGGCTGTTCGGCCTTTTCCAGCTCTTCGCTGAACTCGGCATAAAAGGCATCAAGCACCTGGGTCCAGTTCAGTTTGCCGCCGGCAATTTCATCCAGCTTGCTTTCCATCTGGGCGGTAAAGTCGTAGTTCATCAGCTCGGCAAAACTTTCCTGCAGCCTGTCGGCCACAATCTCGCCCATTTTTTCAGCATAGAAACGACGGCTTTCCACTTTGACATAGCCTCTGTCCTGAATGGTAGAGATGATGGAGGCATAGGTAGACGGACGGCCAATGCCACGCTTTTCCAGCTCCCGCACCAGGGCCGCTTCGGTAAAACGTGCCGGCGGCTTGGTAAAGTGCTGTTTTGGCGTCAGCTCATTCAGGGTGAGGGTTTCACCCTGCTGCACCGCCGGCAGCTCGGTATCTTCACCTTTGCGGCTTTGGGGCGTGAGCACGCGGGTCCAGCCGGCGAAGCGCAGAATACGTCCCCGGGCTTTCAGCTCATAGTCACCGGAGGTGACCGTAATGGTGCTGCTGTCGTATTTCGCCGGCGTCATCTGACAGGCCACAAACTGACGCCAGATAAGATCGTAAAGTCGCTTGGCATCAGCCTCCATGCCATCGAGCTGCTCCGCAGACAGAGTGACGTCGGACGGACGAATGGCTTCGTGGGCTTCCTGGGCGTTAGCCTTGGCACCGTAGACATTGGGTGACTCGGGCAGATAATCCCTGCCGTGCTGCTGCTCAATAAAATCACGCACCGAGGCCACCGCTTCCTGACTCAGGTTGGTGGAGTCGGTACGCATATAGGTGATGTAACCGGCTTCATACAGGCGCTGGGCCAGCATCATGGTGCGCTTGACACCGTAGCTTAGCCGAGTGCTGGCTGCCTGCTGCAAAGTTGACGTAATAAAGGGGGCCGGCGGCTTGCTCTGGGTGGGTCTGTCTTCCCGGCTGGCCACGGTAAAGGTACCCGCACGCAGCGCATCCACCGCTGCCATGGCGTCGGCCTCATTGGTGGGCCGAAACTCCTTGCCCTGGTATTTGGCGACCATCATGGACAACGCCAGCTTTTGTTCATTGCTCAGCGCAGCCTGAATATCCCAGTATTCTTCAGGCACAAAAGCCTTGATTTCCCGTTCTTTTTCCACAATCAGCCGCACCGCTACCGACTGCACCCGGCCGGCCGACAAGCCTCTGGCAACCTTTTTCCACAACAGTGGCGATACCATATAGCCCACGACCCGATCGAGAAAACGACGGGCCTGCTGAGCATTTACCCGGTTCAGGTTCAGCTCCGACGGCTGGCTGAAAGCATCCTGAATGGCAGACTTGGTGATCTCGTTAAACACCACCCGCTTAAAGCGTTGCTCATCACCGCCGATCAGCTCTTTCAGATGCCAGGCAATGGCCTCCCCTTCGCGGTCCAAATCCGTTGCCAGATAGATGGTGTCAGCCTTTTCGGCCAGTGCCTGCAACTCATTGACCACCTTTTCCTTGCCCGGCAGCACCTGATAATTAGCCTGCCAGCCGTGCTCAGGATCAACCCCCATACGGGCGATCAGCGCCTTGTGATCCTTTTCCTTTTTCAGTCGGGCCTTTTCTTCCGGGCTCAGACTTTTGGTATCGGTTTTGCGCGCGGCCGGCTTTTTACCATTGGCTGAACCGGCGGTCGGCAAGTCCCGAACATGGCCGACACTGGATTTGACCACATAGTTCCTGCCCAGGTACTTGTTGATGGTCTTGGCTTTGGCGGGCGATTCCACAATAACGAGAGATTTGCTCATAAAGCGCGTTAAAATCCTTAAGGTTCGGCCCCGGTCGGGCGGGTCTGTGGCACGGTAATGACGGCTGTATAAGTGATATCGTCATAAAAAGCAAACCAGCCGGGCGCGGGCCTGAAAAAAATTCAGTGAATTTATATTTATTTATTAACGCCCTCATAGAGACAGGAATCAACTGCTTTTTTATTCAGGTCGCCTGTTCGCCCGCTTTTTATGCATCATTATTCCTGCCCCTGGTGGCTTTGTCACATTTGAGTTACAACCTTGATAAAAATCTAAATATAATGGCAGTGCGCAGCATCTTTTATTGGTCAACGCCAGGATTTCAAGGAGATTATCATGATTGAACAGGAAGCGAACTTCGATGGTCTGGTAGGTCCCACTCATAACTATGCCGGACTTTCATGGGGTAATGTGGCATCCAATCGTCATGCTAAAAGCATGTCGCATCCGCGGGAGGCCGCCCTGCAGGGACTGAGCAAAATGAAGGCCCTGGCCGACATGGGGCTGGTGCAGGGAGTGCTGGCTCCGCAGGCCCGCCCCGACACAGACACACTGCGCCGGCTGGGCTTTGCCGGCACTGATGCACAAGTACTGGACAGCGCCTTTCGTGAGGCCCCCCATTTGCTGGCGGCCTGCAGCTCCGCATCAGCCATGTGGACCGCCAACGCCGCCACCGTTTCACCCGGTGCCGATACACTTGATGGCCGCGTGCACTTTACTCCTGCCAATCTGGTTAACAAGTTTCACCGCTCCATTGAGCATGAGGTGACTGGCCGTATATTGCGCAGTGTGTTTGCCGACGAAGCCCATTTTTGTCATCACCAGGCCCTGCCCGCCCATGACGACTTCGGTGACGAAGGCGCTGCAAACCACACCCGGCTGCATAATGAGCAAGGCCACGGGCTTGAACTATTTGTCTATGGCCGCCGGGCCCATCAGCCCGGGGCACCGGCACCGCGCCGCTTTCCTGCCCGCCAGACACTGGAAGCCTCACGGGCCGTGGCCCGCCTGCATGGGCTGAGTGAGTGCAAGACGGTTTTTATTCAGCAAAACCCTGCAGTGATTGATCAGGGTGTGTTTCATAATGACGTCATTGCCGTGGGTAACGGCAATGTGCTGTTTTACCATCAGCAGGCTTTTCTTGATACTCAGGGCATGCAGGCAGAAGTGCGGCGCAAACTGCCCGATACTGAGCTGCATTTTATTGAAGTAAAAAATGACGAGGTGCCGGTGGCAGATGCGGTAAAAAGCTACCTGTTCAATACGCAGCTGGTTACCCTGAAGCCAGGCCATATGGCGCTGATTGCGCCCACAGAGTGCGCCGGCACGCCCAGCGTAAACGCCTATCTTGAGCGGTTGCTGGCCATGAATACCCCCATACGGGAAGTGCGCTTTATGGACGTAAAACAAAGCATGCAAAACGGGGGCGGCCCCGCTTGTCTGCGCCTGCGGGTGGCCATGAACCAGGCCCAGCTGAATGCGGTAAATCCCGCCTGCCTGATGAATGATCGCCTGTATGGCCGCCTTACCGGCTGGGTACAGCGCCATTACCGCGACCAATTACACCCGAATGACCTGCGCGATCCGGCGCTGCTGGAGGAATCCCGCGCGGCCCTGGACGAGCTCACCCAAATTCTTGAACTAGGATCCGTGTACCCGTTTCAACGGTAAACTGCAGGGAATAGGGAATGGCCACTAATCCCTATTCCCTGCTCCCTATTCCCTGAATTAAATCAGCTGAAGGGCCGCTGCCCCGCCTCATAGAGCTTCATCAGTGCCCGGCTGACACCCATTTCTGCCGCCTTGCCAAACTTGTCCTTCAGGCTTTGTTTGGGCTTGAAGTTCAGACTGATAATGCGTTTATCGCTACTTTGCGCCAGCAGGTAATCGCTGCTGGTTTGCAATGAGTCCACCAGCCCCAGTGCCTGGGCATCGCTGGCCAGCCAGTGTTCGCCGGTCGCCACCCGATCCAGATCCAGCTTGGGACGGTTGTCGGCAATAAAGGCCTTAAAACGCTGATGGATTACTTCCAGCTCTTCACGGAACTTGGCCCGGCCATGATCATCGTTTTCACCGAACAGTGTCAGGGTGCGCTTGTATTCGCCGGCCGTGTGCAGCTCTACGTCTATATCCCGGTTTTTCAGAAATTTGTTAAAGTTGGGCATTTGCGCCACCACACCAATGGAGCCCACAATGGCAAAGGGAGCGGCAATAATACGCTCGGCCACACAGGCCATCATATAACCGCCGCTGGCAGCAACCTTGTCTACCGCCACCGTCAGCTTAAGGCCATGGCCCTTCAGTCGCTGCAACTCTGCAGCACCCAGGCCGTAACCGTGCACCACGCCGCCACCAGACTCGAGCCGCACCAGCACTTCGTCTCCGGGATCTGCCAGCTGCAGCAATGCAGACACTTCCTCGCTCAGCCATTTCACTTCATGAGCATCCATACTGCCCTTGAAGTCGAGCACATAGAGCCGCCGACGCTGATCGCCCTGCTTCTTTTCGGTTTTATCCGCCTTTTGATATTCCTGTTTCAGGGCCTTGCGTTCGGCATCGGTGACGGCGGTTTCCATGCGCAGGCGACGGGCCTGCCGGCGTAATGCTGCGCTCACATCTTTAATGTTCACACCGTCGCTGCTCTGCTTTTGCCTGGCTGCCGCCGCCAGCGCAATCACAACCCCCAGAGCAGCCACCCAGGTCAGAGTCTTGGCTGCGAACAGACCATATTCGTATAAAAATTCCACATTACTCTCCTTATGCAGCTGAATGGCGTTATTCTGACAGCCCCAAACAAGAACACCAATCGGCTTTTTTGCTTTCCGTGCTGGCATCAGGATGCAGAGTCTGGTTTGATCGGCACACACTGAATTTCTGTACAGAGAACAAGGTCCATGCTTGATTATCAACCCTCACCCGATTTGCTCAAGAACAAGGTCATTCTGGTGACCGGTGCCGGCGACGGCATAGGCCGGCAGGCAGCACTCAGCTATGGTGCCCACGGGGCCACCGTCATATTGCTGGGCAAAACCGTCAAAAAGCTGGAAGCCGTTTATGATGAGCTGCTGGCTCAGGGCAGTCCGGAGCCCGCTATCATTCCTCTGGATCTGCAGGGGGCAACCAAACAGAACTATCAGGACATGACCGCCACTGTGCGCCAGCAGTTTGGCCGCCTTGACGGTGTGCTGTTTAATGCCGGCCAGCTGGGTGCCCTGGGTCCTTTTGAAATGATTGGCGAGGATGAATGGGACCAGGTAATGCAGGTAAACCTCAAGTCTCAGTTTCTGATGACCCAGGCACTGCTGCCACTGCTGAAAGACAGCAAGCCTGCTTCCATCGTGTTTACCAGCTCAGGGGTAGGCAGACAGGGCCGGGCCTACTGGGGCAGCTATGCCATTTCCAAATTTGCCACCGAAGGCATGATGCAGGTGCTGGCTGCTGAGCTTGCGGATACCGGCGTGCGCGCCAACTGTATTAATCCGGGAGCAACCCGCACGCACATGCGGGCGCGCGCCTTTCCCGCCGAAGCGCCGTCTAGCCTGCGCTCGCCTGCCGACATTATGGGGCCTTACCTTTATCTGATGGGCAGCGACAGTGAGACAGTGAACGGCCGGTCTCTGGATGCGCAGACCGACAGAGTGTCCGGCCAGCCCAGAGCCTGACATACCTGTTCCGCTGCTGCTACACTGACTCTGGCATAGGTTCATTCCGAACAGGACTATCATTAACGCTGAGGCCATGGTTCGGCCTCATGATGGCAATGCCAAGGCAGGCATTATTATGTATCGTCCCAAAAGCACAGTTGAGCAATGGCGTATTTTTCAGGCGGTGGTTGACCACGGTGGTTACGCCCAGGCCGCCGAAAAACTGAATAAAAGCCAGTCATCTCTGAACCATGCGGTGGCAAAATTGCAGCAGGCGCTTGGTCTTTCTTTGCTGGAAGTTCGCGGTCGCAAGGCCTGCCTTACTCCCCAGGGTGAGGTATTTCTGCGCCGCTCGCGCAAGCTGACCCAGGATGTAGAAAGCCTGGAGCGACTGGCTGATATTCTGGCAAGCGGCTGGGAGCCGGTGCTGCGTATTGTGGTAGAAGCGTCTTTGCCCCGCGCTCCCTTGTATCAGGCCCTGGCTGAATTTCGTACTCAGTCACGGGGCTGCCGCATTCATCTGGTGGAAACCCAGCCTTCTGGCTGTCAGACCGTGATCAGACAGCAAGCAGCCCATATGGTATTTGCCTCCAGAGCTTATCCGAATCTCACCTCCCTCCCTCTGGCCACCACCGTTTATGTGCCCGTCGCCGCCCCCAATCATCCGCTGGCAAATATCAAGGGCGTGGGCCAGACCGAGATGGAGCAACAACTGGAGCTGATGCTGGCCGATGGCAGTGAACAGGAAGAAGGCTGGGCCAGGGGTGAGCAGCGCTGGATTATTCATCATTTACACGATGCGCTTTCACTGCTGCGCCGGGGAGTCGGCTTTGCCTGGCTTCCTTCGGATGTGGTGCAGCCCATGGTGAATGACGGCATTCTGGTACAACTGCACATGGCCAATCAGGCATTGCGCAAACGTTTTACACACCTGGTACTGCCCGGTACTGTTCCTCCCGGCCCCGCTGCCAGCCTGCTGCTGGGTCTTATTCGCAAACATTACGATGATCAGGCCCAACCTGAGGATGTGCTCTGATTGTTGCCAGCACGCGCCGGCTTCCTTATGCTCTTGGACTCGCAGTAGACAAGGAAACCTCATGTTTGATTTCGATCAGTGGATAGACCGCCGCCCTACCCGTGCGCTCAAGTGGCTGAAATATGAAGGCACCGATATTTTGCCCATGTGGGTTGCCGACACCGAGTTCAAGGCACCACCTGCCGTGATAGACGCGCTGAATGAGCGGGTAGAACACGGTATTTTTGGCTACAGCCGCCCTACTCCGGCGCTGACCGAACTGATTATCGAGCGCTGCCGCGAGCGCTATGGCTGGAACATTCAGGCCGACTGGCTGGTCTATATGCCCGGCGTGGTACCGGCACTGAATCTGGCCTGTCAGACCTTCAGCGAGCCTGGCAGCAACATTCTGATGCCCAAGCCCATTTACTACCCCTTTTTACATGCTCCCGGCTTTCATGGCCGAAAGGCGGCGCACGTCGAAATGGTGGAAAAAGACGGCCGCTGGCTGTTGGATCTCGACTCGCTCGAGCGTCAGGCCAAAGACAGCGAGTTGCTGCTGTTCTGTAACCCGCACAACCCGGGCGGTACCATTTACACCACCGAAGAGCTTGAAGCCATCAACGACATTGCCAAACGGCATGATCTGATCGTCTGCTCTGATGAAATTCACTGTGACCTGTTGCTTGATGAAGGCAAGTCTCACGTGCCTTATGCTGCCATCAGTGCGGACGCCGCCGATCGCAGCGTGATCCTGATGGCACCGAGCAAAACCTTTAACATTGCCGGCCTGTGCTGCTCTTTTGCGGTAGTGCCCAATGCCGAGCTGCGCACCCGCTTCACCCGCGCCGCCCGGGGTATTATGGCCGATGTTAACCTGCTGGGCTTTGTGGCCGCCGAAGCCGCCTATGCCGACGGCGAAGACTGGTTGCAGGCACAGCTGGAATATTTGCGTAAAAACCGGGATCTGCTGGTGGAGCGCCTGAACGACGTGCCCGGTGTGAAGGTACTGTCACCGGAAGCCACTTATCTGGCCTGGGTGGATATCAGCGCCCTGCAGCTGGACGATCCTATCGGTTTCTTTGAGCAGGCCGGCGTGGGTCTGTCTCCCGGCGGCCAGTTCGGCGGCAGTGACTTTGTGCGGCTGAACTTTGGCTGCCCCCGGGCCATGCTTGACGAGGCCTTGCACCGTATGATTGCAGCCATTAATAATCGTTAACTCAAAGGCCGGCTTGAGTCCTTCTTTTATCTCGCCTTTTCATACAATTTTTTGCTATCTTTGAATAGCTTAGCTAAACATTCAAGCACGACCATTGAATCCAAAGACAAGGAAAGGAACTATGTCGATTAAAAAAACCATCAGTGGCGCGGCCGCGGTCATGACCCTGGGGCTGGGTGCCGGTGTATCCGGTGCCATGGCAGCCGACCAGAGTTTTATCACCATTGGTACCGGTGGTGTTACCGGCGTTTACTATCCTACCGGCGGTGCGATTTGCCGTCTGGTAAACCAGGGCCGTGCCGAGCACGGTATTCGCTGCTCAGTAGAAAGCACCGGCGGCTCCGGCTATAACCTCAACTCGCTGCGCTCCGGCGAGCTGGAAGTGGGTGTGGCCCAGTCGGATCTGGAATATCAGGCACTGAACGGCGAAGGCCCCTTCAGCGAGCAGGGCGCGTATGAGGATTTGCGCTCTGTGTTTGCCCTGCATGGTGAAGCCCTCACCATAGTGGCCCGCCAGGATGCCAACATTAAGAACTTTGAAGATCTCAAAGGCAAGCGGGTCAACATAGGTAACCCGGGCTCCGGCCAGCGCGATACCATGGAAGTATTGCTGAAAGCCTATGGCTGGACTCACGATGACTTCAGCCTGGTGTCCGAGCTGCGCCCCGCCGAACACGGCCAGGCCCTGTGTGACAACCGTATTGATGCTTTTGTGTATGTAGTAGGTCACCCGAACGGCTCCATCAAGGAAGCCACCACCGCCTGTGAAGCCAACCTGGTATCCGTGAGCGGTGAGGTGGTCGACAAGCTGGTCAGCGACAACGCCTATTACCGTTACATTACCATTCCCGGTGGCGAATACACCGGCTCCGATGAAGACGTAAAAACCTTTGGTGTGGGTGCCAACCTGGTCACCAGTGCCAAGGTGCCGGAAGCGCAAATCTACCAGCTGACCAAAGCCGTGTTTGACAACTTTGATCAGTTTGTGCGCCTGCACCCCGCCTTTGCCAACCTCAAGAAAGAGGAAATGGTGAAAGATGGTCTGAGTGCCGAGCTGCACCCAGGCGCCCAGAAATACTACAAGGAAGCAGGTCTGATCGACTAAATCAGCCTTGTACCGGGGAAGCCTGCTTCCCTGTTCTGGTCAGGAAACCACCGGGGCGGCAAGCCAAGTTCTTGCCGCCCCGGTTTGCTGTTTACCCTGACATTCGGAGGAAAACACATGTCTCAACCACCTCAGGATAACACTCAGCAAACGCTGGATGAGATGCTGGCTCAGGCCGATACCGGCGGCCGGCATCCTACCGGTGCGGGTCACTGGACCCTGCTGCTGGTACCGCTCTGCTGGGCACTGTTTCAGCTGTGGTACGTATCACCCCTGCCCTTTATGTTTAATATCGGTATTTTCAACGATACCGAAGCCCGCTCCATTCATCTGGCCTTTGCGGTGTTCTTGTCCTTTACTGCCTTTCCGGCCTTAAAGCATTCTCCGCGAGACAGAATTCCCCTGCACGACTGGCTGCTGGGTCTGGCCGGTGCCTTTTGTGCCGCCTATCTGTTTTTGTTTTATCGTGAGCTGGCCAGCCGGCCGGGCCTGCCCATTATGCAGGATCTGGTCGTGGCCTGCACTGGCATGCTGCTGCTGCTGGAAGCCACCCGCCGGGCCCTGGGTCCGCCACTGATGGTGGTGGCCGCCATCTTTCTGTTCTACACCTTTGCCGGCCCCATGATGCCGGACGTGATCGCCCACCGCGGTGCCAGCCTGGCGCGCACCGTGACTCACCAGTGGCTGACTACCGAAGGGGTGTTTGGGGTGGCGCTGGGAGTCTCTACCTCCTTTGTGTTTATGTTTGTATTGTTTGGCTCTTTGCTGGAGCGGGCCGGAGCCGGCAACTACTTTATCAAGCTGGCCTTTTCCATGCTGGGGCACCTGCGCGGCGGTCCGGCCAAGGCAGCAGTGGTGTCGTCGGGTCTGTCCGGGCTGGTATCCGGCTCATCCATTGCCAACGTGGTCACCACCGGCACCTTTACCATACCGCTGATGAAGCGGGTGGGCTTTCCGGCCACCAAAGCCGGTGCGGTGGAAGTGGCCGCTTCTACCAATGGTCAGCTGACCCCGCCCATTATGGGGGCCGCCGCCTTTCTGATGGTGGAGTATGTGGGTATCTCCTATATAGAAGTGATCAAGGCGGCGATTTTGCCGGCACTCATTTCCTATGCCGCCCTGATTTACATCGTGCATCTGGAAGCGGTAAAAGCCGGTATGCAACCGCTGCAGCAACGCCGCAAGGTTACTATCGCCCAGCGTCTGTTCGGCTTTATGACCATTACCGTAGGCATGCTGCTGCTTTCTGCCGGCATCTATTATGGTATTGGCTGGACCAAAACCCTGTTTGGCCCGCTGGCCACCTGGGTGCTGAGCGCAGTGGCACTGGTGACCTATATTGCGCTGGTGGCCTGGTCTGCCCGACTGCCGGATCTGGCCATTGACGACCCGGACAGCCCGGACATTCATATGCCTGAGCCCGGCCCTACCTTTAAGTCGGGCATGTATTATCTGCTGCCCATCGTCGTGCTGGTGTGGTGTTTAACGGTAGAGCGGTTATCTCCGGGGCTGTCGGCATTCTGGGCCACCCTGTTTATGATGTTTATCGTGGTCACGCACAAACCGCTCAAGGCCCTGTTCCGCAAGCAACAAACAGAAGGCCTGCTCAAGGAAGGCAGCTTTGATCTGTTTATGGGACTGGTCACCGGTGCCCGCAACATGATTGGCATTGGGGTAGCCACCGCTGCTGCCGGTATCGTGGTCGGCACAGTCACCCTTACCGGCATTGGTCTGGTGATGACGGAGTTTGTGGAGTTCATCTCGGGCGGCAGCCTGCTCCTGATGCTGATCTTCACGGCGGTCATCAGCCTGCTGCTGGGCATGGGGCTGCCTACCACAGCCAACTACATCGTCGTATCTACCCTGATGGCACCGGTGATCGTGAATCTGGGCGCTCAGCATGGACTGATAGTGCCGCTCATTGCCGTGCATCTGTTTGTATTCTACTTCGGCATACTGGCAGACGATACACCGCCGGTAGGGCTGGCCGCCTTTGCTGCCGCCGCCATTGCCAAGTCCGATCCGATAAAAACCGGTATACAGGGCTTTACCTACGATATTCGTACCGCCATTCTGCCCTTTATGTTTATTTTTAATACTCAACTGCTGCTGCTGGGGATTGAAAGCTGGGGCGGATTACTGCTGACCATTATCAGTGCGCTGGCCGCCATGTTGTTGTTTGCCGCCGCCACGCAAGGGTTCTGGCTGGTTAAAAGCCGCTGGTGGGAAACCCTGGCGCTGCTGCTGGTGGCCTTTACCCTGTTCCGGCCGGGTTTTTTCTGGGACAAACTGTTTCCGCCCATGGCGCAATATAACGCCAGTCAGTGGGAGCAAGTGGTGGAAAGCCTGCCGGCGAACGAGTCCATTATTCTGCAGCTGGGAGGAAACAACCTGTTTGGCGAGCCGGTCAACAAAATGGTGAAACTCAATTTTGATGCAGATCTCACCAGTGCCAGTGAACGTCTGGCCAGCACCGGTATCAGCAGCCTGCGCACCGAAGGTGACAAAATACTGATTGATATGGTGGATTTTGGCAGCCAGGCAGAGCGTCTGGGGGTAGATTTTGATCTGGAAGTGGTGTCGTTACAGCGTCCGTCCGACCGCCCCGACAAGGAATGGATGTTTGTGCCGGCACTCTTGCTGGCAGGCCTGGTAGCCTGGACCCAGCGCCGCCGCCAGAAAGCATAATCACAGCAATAATAACGCCGGCCACTGGCCGGCGTTTGATTTACAGAGGTGCCTTGTTAACCGCGCTGAGCGCTTCATTTACAGCAAATATCCGACCTCGAATGCCGGTAACTCCTGCCTCTTCAAGGCGGGCTGTATGTTTTTTCAGATATTGCTGCGCGCTGGCTTCATTCTCAAACAGATAAACTCCTCCGGCTTGCTCCTGAGCCGCATTTTCTGTCCATATTTTCCAGATAAAACCAGGCTCTTCATTAATGGAGTGCGCCAGTCCTGCCATGGCCTGAGCCATCTCCTGGTCAAAAGGCCCGCTAAAAGGAAAATCAACCTGCAGTATGGTTTTCATCTAACCCGCTCCCACGCATATAAAAGAAACCACTAATATAATACGTTTCTGCCAGAATAGCGTCAGCAACAACAAAAAAGCCCGCTGCTAATGCAGCGGGCTTTTTAATGTGGCGGAGGAGGTGGGATTTGAACCCACGGTAGGCTATTAACCTACGCCGGTTTTCAAGACCGGTGCATTCAACCACTCTGCCACCCCTCCAGTGCTGCGGATCATACTGTGATCCGCTTCGTGCTGTAAAGGGCTTGGTAATCAATTGCTTTCTAAATCATCACTTTGCATACTTTTTGAGACGTTTACTGCGCGTTGGTTTAAAAAGTAATCTCGCAGGAACTGCTCATCCAGCGGAGACAAGTCAAAGTGCCGGCTGGCTGCGGCAATCGATTCTTTACTGATTGCCGGTTGCCCGATCAGCCAGTGCAGCGCCTTGCGCAGCGACTCATGTTCACTCATCCCTGCTCTCCTTCATAAGTTATGCACTTTTTTCATGAACGATGGCTTTTAATTTTTATGCATTATAAATACAATTTAACTGCTCGCTTTATGAACATTTCTTATAAAAACGATTCTAATCACGAGGTCTCAATGCACTTGAAACACCGTTTACGTGACGCAACCCTGGCCGGTGCCGCTGCTTTTGTTGCTGTTATCTGCCTGAGCTATCTGAAGGACTGGACTCACTTCATGGTGCTGAGTGCCCCCATGGGTGCCACCCTGGTGTTATTATTATTGCTGCCTTCAGCGCCGCTGTCGCGTCCCAAACATGTGATTCTCGGGCACCTTTTAACCACCTGCATTACCGTGGCTGGCCTGGAATTCATTCCCGACCCCACTCTGGGCCTGGGCATTTGCTTTGGTCTGAGCATTACCCTTATGGTGCTGACCGACACCTTGCACCCGCCCGCCGGTGCCAACCCCATTCTGATCTATCTGTCGGCAGCGCACCTCACGCCCATGGACTTTATTCTGCCCACTCTGGCCGGCACCCTGTTTATGGTGGGGTTTGCCAGTGTCTATCATTATGTGTTTACCCATCGCCGCTATCCGTTTGGTCCCAAGACGATTTACCCGAAAAATCATGTGGTTAAGGAGCAGCAGCAGACTGCCAAGGAATCACAGGCCACCGAGCCGGCAGTAAAAACCGACTAGTCCCAAAGAAGCCGCAAGGCTTCTTTTTTATAACCTGATGGCGGAACTTGGATTTTAAGTAAAGAATCTTCACATGGAGATTTTAAGTCGTATTGTGATCATGATCACACACCATATTGTTAACCGAATGTAACATCCTGCTGTGCCTGATGACGCCAGAAAAACGGCACTTTGTATTTTCATTTTTCAGTAACACGGACACAAAGGAACAGGATGTTATGATACAAAAATCCCTGCTTGGCTTATTGATTGCTGCCAGCTGCGTGCCGGCCATGGCCGCCGACTGGAGCACCACAGAGCTGCAGTATCAGATAGGAAACCTCAAGCAACAGCCCTTTGGACCTGATGCCGATGATAAATCCACTACCAGCATATATACCCTGCAACACGCCAGCGGCTGGAAGTACGGCGATAACTTCTTTTTTATTGATTACTCCGACTGGAAAGACAGCCAGCGCCGCCGGGACTGGTATGGTGAAGGTTATTTCAACTTCAGCCTGGGCAAGATCAGTGGCCGGGATTTAAGCCTGGGCCCCGTCAAGGATATTGGCCTGGTGATGGGGATTAACGCTGGTGGAGACAGCAAGGTACGTAAATATCTGCCGGGAGTACAACTGGCGCTGGATGTGCCCGGTGCCGCCTTTTTTAATACCCTGATCACCGCCTATATTGACGACAGCACAGGTGTAGCCGGCGGCGGAGCACCCAAGGAAAGTAACAGCTGGATGCTGGACACCGCCTGGGCTTTTCCGTTCAGTGCCGGCAGCCATGACTTCAGCCTGGAAGGTCATCTTGAATATATCGGCAGCCGGGAGAATGAGTTCGGCGACAAGGTAAAGGCTCATGTGCTGGCTCAGCCGCAGCTGCGTTACGATTTGGGTAAAACCCTGTTCAATGATCCCAGACGACTCTTTGTGGGGATTGAATATCAGTACTGGCACAATAAATATGGCGGCTCGGTTACCGAGAGCGCAGTACAGGGCCTGGCTGTCTGGCGGTTTTAACCATAGCAAATGCAAAAAGAGCGCCGCGGCGCTCTTTTTATTATGGACTTGTGTTTATACAGCAGCTTAGAAGTGCCATTCCAGCTGAAAGGTCGGTGCATCGGTATCAATACCATCCACACCCTGATTACCAAATTTGTTACGCCAATACTCGTAGCCAACACCAGCCCACAGAGTATTGCTCTTGCCAAAGGCCAGATCGCCCACATCCACCATCAGGGAAGGACGTGCCAGAATTTCATCATCGGTACCCAGCCCTTTGGGCGTATTGTAGTTAATAAAGCCCTGAAACTTCATCGGTACCGGGCCAGCATTAAAGGGCAGTCCCCAGGCCAGGTTGTAGACCGTATAATCGTTAAAAGTGATATCACGCTCGCCGGCAGGCTTGAAGCCATTGCGGTTACGCTCATGAGCATAAAAGACACTGAAGTCCAAGAAGCCCTTGGGCACGGCAAACTTCAGGGTCGGACCCACTAACAGCAGCTGCTTGCGCGGGCCAAAGGTGGTGTTTTTGGTGTTCAGATCAAAACCTGCCGAGAGTGCCACTTCCTTTACCGGACCAAAACTGAAGTCCTGATCAAAAACTTTGCCCAGATGCAACTGATGACGGTAAGTCAGGTAAGCTTCTGTCGCACCATCTCCTTCCCCACGGACATCGCCGCTGGCAGGATCATTTTCATCGGACTGCAGCAAATCCACATTCAGAAAGTTCTGGCCATAGGCATAACCGCTGGCGTGGGTAAATTGCAGAATGTGTTTGGTTATATCTTTGTCGTTACTAGGCTCAGTAAACTCGGTACCAAAGCGATAACCAATATAGGTATCAGACCAGGTAGCAGCACTTACCTGAGGAGCAGCAGAAACGGCCAGGGCCAGGGCAGACAGAGTGAAAACGCGCTTGCAGATTTGCTTCATAACCGTGATTCCTTCACATGGTTCAAAGGGTGAATTCTGATGTGAATACAAAGTAATATTTTTTTGTGTTTTTTGCATTCCACCTTTCAGCACCTGAATGATTACACAGGCCGACACCAAAAATCTACATTTTGTTCACAAAAGTATAATGAGCATCAAAGAAACGGCTTTCAGTCACTATCTCAGAGGCAAGGTAAACGAAGATACCGGTACTACCATCAAGGCTGCACGTTGTCCGCATGCCACACCGGCATTGGGAAACACCACGGCTTCCCGCTCCTGCTGCACCTGCCACTGCTGGTGCTGATCGGTCGCCAGCAATGCCCCCTGTTCAAACTCGGTAAAATTGGATACATCATCGTTGAAACAAAGGGCAAAGTCATCGGTGTTTTTAACAATTTCCTGACTCACGGCAAACACGTCCAGATGCTCTGGTGTGAGTGGTGGTGGCTGCCAGCCAGGCTCAGAGATCAATGCTTCAAGGCATTGATTAAGTGCGATCAGCCGGGTCAGATCATTGTCACCAAAAGGCATTACCTTGCCCAGCTCAAGGGTAAAGGCATGGGCATTGAACCGGCGCGCACTAAAATAGCTGAAGGTGGTGGTAGGCTCGTGAGCCAGTAATACCGTATTAATGCCGGCAGCCTGCAACAACGCCAGCTGAGCCCGGCTGTAAGGTGCGCCATGCAAATAAGGATACACGGCAAACTTTTCCCGCTGTGAAGGCCGAATGGCAGTATGCAAGTCGTAATGCAGCCGCTCTGCATGCTCTCGCACCGAAAAAAAGCGGGTCACATAGCTTTCCAGCAACGCAGCCCGTTTACGCTCCTGATTCACCTCATTGCCCTCGGCATGAGCGCCGGAAAACAGCCGGTTCAGATTTTCATCCAGCTCACGTACCGCGGCATTCATCGCTGCCGGATTGCCAAAAATAAACAGCACTCGCTGGCGGCAGGTCAGCTCGCCACTGATCAGCCTGTGCAACAACGCCTCGCACAGCTCAATGGGCGCAGTTTCATTACCGTGAATGCCGCAGGAAATAATCAAATCACGACCAGCCGGGTTTCCCGGCTCCAGACACAGGACGCCGGTATCCCAGATCTGGGCTGCAGTGCCGCAAGGCAGCGAATATACTGAAGGGGATAAATACCAGGGGTGCTGTCTGCTGAGGGCAAGAAAGTCATCAAGAGCATTAGTCACAGATACCTCCAAAAATCCATTTTATTGCCAGACATCTTAATGCAATAAAACACAATTTCAGTATCAATGTCTAAGGTTTAGCGATCTGCCCCACATAATAATGTAAAAAGCCGGCGCTGATCAGCGCCGTCGGCGGCATTATACTCCCGCCTGAGCAAACACCTCGCTCACCAGCTCACGGGCTTCGGTGATCAATTGGTCAAGGTGAGCTTCACTGCGAAAGCTCTCGGCATAAATTTTATATACCTGCTCGGTACCACTGGGGCGGGCAGCAAACCAGCCCTGCTCAGTGACCACCTTTAAACCACCAATGGCTGCCCCGTTACCCGGCGCACTCGTCAGGCGGGCAATAATGGCATCGCCGGCCAGGGTGTCGGCCTGCACGTTTTTCGGCTGAAGCGCACTGAGCACTTTCTTTTGGGCATGGTTTGCAGGCGCATCCACCCGCCGGTAATGTGGCCGGCCCAGCTCGTCGGTCAGCATGGCATAATACTGGTGGGGTGTTTTACCGGTTACCGCCAGTATTTCTGCCGCCAGCAGTGACGGAATAAAACCGTCTTTATCCGTGGTCCAGACATCGCCGTTTTTACGCAAGAAAGAGGCACCGGCACTTTCTTCCCCCACAAAGGCCAGCTTGCCGGCCATCAGGTGTTCTACATACCATTTAAAGCCGACCGGCACTTCCATCAGCGGACGCTGCAGACTGGCTGCCACCCGGTCGATAATGGATGAAGACACCAGCGTCTTGCCCACCGCCAGACTGGCGGACCACTCGGGTCTGTGAGTAAACAGATAGTGTATGCACACCGCCAGAAAATGGTTCGGGTTCATCAGACCATCGGCATCCACTATGCCATGGCGGTCATAATCGGGATCATTACCACAGGCAATATCAAACTCATCTTTCAGCGCCAGCAAACGGGTCATGCTGAAGGGGCTGGAGCAGTCCATACGGATTTTGCCGTCATGATCCAGCGGCATAAAGCCAAAGTCGGCATCCTGGCGCTCATTTACCAGAGTAATATTCAGGCCAAAACGTTTGGCAATGTGCGGCCAGTAAGCCAGACCCGAGCCACCCAGCGGATCCACGCCAATACGAATGCCGGCCCGGCGAATGGCCTCCATATCAATGACCTGATCCAGCTGCGCCACATAGGCATTCACATAATCATGAGGCACCGCCTGCTGCCGCGCCTGCTCACAGGACTGGTGAGTGACGCCGGCATTGCCTTCGGCCAGCAGCGCATTGGCTCGTTGCTCAATGGCACCGGTGGCCTCGGCACTGGCAGGACCACCGTCGGGGCCATTATATTTAATACCGCCATCCTGCGGCGGATTATGGGACGGTGTGATCACTATGCCGTCGGCAAGCGCCCCGCCTGCGCGGTTAAATTCCAGAATGGCATGAGAAATCACCGGTGTAGGGGTATAACCGCCGCCCTGCTGCACCCTGACTTCAACGCCGTTGGCGGTTAATACTTCCAGTGCTGCGCCAAAGGCTGCTTCCGATAACGCATGGGTGTCCATGCCCAGAAACAGCGGCCCGCTGATACCCTGCGCCCGGCGATACTCTGCCACCGCCTGACAAATGGCGTAAATATGCGCCTCATTAAAACTGACATTAAAAGAAGAACCACGATGGCCGGAAGTACCAAAGGCCACACGTTGTCCCGGCTGGCTGACATCAGGGGTACGCTGATAAAACGCGGCCATCAGTTTGGGAATATTAACCAGATCCGCAGGCTGTGCAGGCTGGCCTGCGCGAGGGTGCGTGCTCATGTTGATTACTGTCCTTGATATGTTCAGATGCTTTGGCTGACCCGCTCAATCAGGCCGTGGGCATAGCCCATAGCGGCCATCAGCTGAGTCACGATATTGCGTTTGCGGCCGGTGTTGGTATTGGTTATCACCCAATAAGGGCTGCCATCAATGGCTCTGGGCTTGGTCGTGTTGCCCGCCGCCAGCAAGGCAGCTTCCGAGTCGGCAAAATAGATACGTTTGCGCCCCTTGATATCTGAGGCCTGAGCAAAGGCAGCCGGATTATCCCGGTACAATACCGACAAAATCGTCATAAAACGTTCAATAGCAGAATCTTGCGCAGCCAGAGTGCCGGCGTCGAGCATACGGCGTACGCCCTCTCCCTGCACACCCGCCGGGGCCGGCTCCGCGCTGGGTTCGGTTTTTTGGCTTTCCAGTTTCAGTAAACGGCGCAATATGTCCGAGGCGCTCTCTCCGATATGCCGGGTATTACTGGCAATGTAACGGTAAAGCTCTTCATCCACCTCAATGGTTTTCATCATTTTTTCAGGCATATCCACTCCCAGTGAAGAGTGGCTGATTATACATGTTGCAAGGGTCCGGCCCAAGCGGGTTGCGCCCATGCCCGGCTCGGGCAACAATATTGCCCTCTTTTGACGCAACAAGGCGCACGCTTCATGCAACTGAATTATCGACGCCAGGGCAGCGGTATGCCGGTGATACTGGTACATGGCCTGTTTGGCAGCCTTGACAATTTAAATGGTCTGAGCCGGGCACTGACACCACATTTCGATGTTATCTCCGTCGATCTGCGTAACCATGGGCTGTCACCCCGCAGTGGAGAAATGACCTACTCCGCCATGGCGGAAGATCTGCTGGAACTGAGCGCACAGCTGCAGCTGGATACGCCTGCCATGGTGGGGCATTCCATGGGCGGCAAGGCCGTGATGATGGCCGCCGGACTGGCACCGGAACAGGTACGCGGTCTGGTGGTGGCCGACATGGCACCGGTGGCCTACCGTCAGGCCCGCCATCAGGAAGTGTTTGCCGGTCTGCAGGCAGTGGCAGACGCCGGTTGCCAGACCCGCAAGGAAGCCGATGCGGTACTGGCGCAGCATGTCAGCATTGCCGGCGTACGCCAGTTTTTACTGAAGTCGTTCAGCAATGACGAACACACCTGGCGCTTTAATGTTACCGCCCTGCACAACGCCTACGCCAATATTATGGGCTGGCCCGGCCTGCCAACACCCTTTGAGGCACCAGTACTGTTCATTAAAGGCAGTGAGTCGGATTATCTGCTGCCCGAGCATCAGTCCGACGTTCAGGCTCAGTTTCCTCAGGCTCAGGCCCGGGTCATTCAGGGTGCGGGCCACTGGCTGCATGCGGAAAAACCCGATTTATTCAATCGCCTGGTGCAGGATTTCCTGCTTGCTCTCAGTTAACAGGCTTTCAGGCTTTGTGCTATAGTGGCGCCCATTCTTAACGGTCGGTCAACTTTATGTCTTTGGATCAAATCGAGCTGCTGGAAAGCCTGGGGCTGAAACTCTTTTTTGTGGCCATTTTTCTGCTGATCGGGCTGGCTATTCAGGATGTTCTGAAACGGGGCAATGTGCCCAAATTTGGCCGTTTTATCGTTTGGCTGGTGCTGTTTCTCGGTTGTGCCGGCTTTATTGCCAAAGGCATTATTGAAGCAGCATGGGAAAGTGGTGGTGTGGGCTGAGCCATGGCCAAGCAAGAGGCAGACAGAACCACGCTGGATCTGTTCGCCGACGAACGTCGGCCCGGCAGACCCAAAACCAATCCCCTGCCCCGGCAGGTTCAGCTTAAACTCAACAAGCGTAATCAGCTCAAACGGGATCGTGAACGCGGTCTTCGCCGAATAGAGCTCAAGGTAGATGAGCAACTGTTCAGCAAACTTAACGTTCTGGCCAATGAGCGCCGGCTCAGCCGAGCCGAGCTGATTCAGGCCTTGCTGTTGCAACAACTGGCACAGCAAGAGCAGGAATAGCGCCAGGTTTTACAACACCATTCTCAACAGGTACGGCATAATTATGGCAAGTGTAGGTCTGTTTTTTGGAAGTGATACCGGCAACACCGAAGCCGTGGCAAAGATGATCCAGAAAGAACTGGGTAAGCATCTGATTGAAGTTCACGACATTGCCAAGAGCACCAAAGAAGACATCGCCGGATTTGATTTGCTGCTGCTGGGCATTCCCACCTGGTATTACGGCGAATCTCAGGCCGACTGGGATGACTTTTTTCCCGAGCTTGAGCAAATCGACTTTAACGACAAGCTGGTTGCCATTTTTGGCTGCGGCGATCAGGAAGACTATGCCGAGTATTTCCTGGATGCCATGGGCACCCTGAAAGACATTATCGAACCCCGTGGTGCTATTATCATTGGTCACTGGCCCACCGAAGGCTATGATTTTGAAGCCTCTCGCGCCCTGGTGGACGATGCTCACTTTGTAGGACTTGGCATTGACGAAGACCGTCAGCCCGAGCTGACCCAGGAGCGGGTCAAGGGCTGGTGTAAACAGGTATATGAAGAAATGTGCCTGAAAGAGCTGGAAGGTTAACGCGACAGCTCGGGTCTTTAAGGGATGCGCCGGGCGCATCCCTTTTTTGTTCAACAAGGGTATGATCCCGGTACACATCACAGTAAGAGAATTACGTCATGAAACTGTTTAGTGCCATTCTGCTCAGTATGCTGCTGCCTTTCACGGCAGCACAGGCGGCAGTACGTCCGCTTCCTCTGCCTGCCGATAAGGGGCAGCCCGTGGGGCAAATTCTTATTCATACCACTCAGGAGGGTGACACGCTGGCCGGGCTGGCCCGCTATTACGGCGTGAGTCCTATTCTGATGATGGCTGCCAATCCTGATCAGGATCTGCTGCTGCTGCGCCCCGGTGACAAAGTGGTGATCCCCAATCAGATGCTGCTGCCCAGAGCCGAAACGCAAGGGATTGTGATCAATCTGGCGGAGCTGCGCCTGTATTATTATCCGGAAAACGAAGATCAGGTCTATGTGTTCCCCATCGGTATTGGCCGGGTGGGCCGCGCCACGCCTGAAATGGTGACCTCTATTTCCCAGATGCGGGAAAACCCGACCTGGACCCCGACCGCCAATACCCGCAAGGAGTATGCCGCCAAAGGAATCCCTTTGCCGGCTGTGGTTCCTGCCGGCCCCGATAACCCACTGGGTGAATATGCCATGCGCCTTTCTTATGGCAGCGGTGAATATCTGATCCACGGTACCAATGATCCGCTGGATGTGGGTCTGCGCTCCAGCGCCGGCTGCATTCGTATGTATCCGGAGCATGTCGAGTGGCTGTTTGCTCAGGTCGATAAAGGCACGCGCGTACAGATTGTGAATCAGTCACTCAAGATAAGCACCGATGAATACGGCCAGACTTTTGTGGAGTCTCACGAGCCGCTTACTCCGGAAGGACACAAAGATACACGCCCGGTAGATATCAGCGTACTGGAGCCCTTACTGGAAAATGGCCTCGACAGAGCAACACTGGAGCAGATTATCGGTCAGCAGCAAGCGACGCCTCAGTTGGTTGGACAAAGCCTGTATTGATATAACGGGCAGCCAGTCTGCCCGTTAAGGCATTACCAATAAAAAAGGCCTGACTTACGTCAGGCCTTTTAAATATTCGCAGGGTAATGTTACTTGGTGTAACGACCCATCTGATCCAGACGAGAGTTGGCGCGGTCGGCAGAAGCGCGGGCTTCGGCAACGTCGGCAGCCAGACGGTCAATCTTGGCAGCGTTAGACTGCTGACCCTGTTGAACAGCCTGTACGTCCTGAGACAGCATGTCCAGTTTCTCTTCCAGAGCAGTAGTGGAGCTACAACCAGCCAGCATCAGGGCACCAACAACACCACCAACCATCATCATTTTATTACGCATTACATGCTCCTTGTTTTTAATGGGAGTCAAAAAGACCACTAAGCAAGCTAAGTATGAACGAAGTTCACCACTAACCGCAAATTATTTTATAGACCATGACATTAGGAAATTTTGCTTAACATCATGATTCAGCGTTTGTTTGCCGCTTTTTTACGCACGTAGAGGGTACGCTCTACTTCGGCAACCAGTTCTCCGCTTTCATTGACAATATTAATACGAAACTCCGGAAAATACTTACCACCGCCCGCCGTGCTACGTCGGATTTCGTCGAGTCTGTCACGATTCAGATAAACTTCTGCATAAACACGACCTCGTCCGGGCTTTAAAAACGTAATACGAGACGCCCTGTCCCATACCTGATAACCAGGCCCCAGCGTGGCCATCAGCATCATGGAGTACAGCGGATCTGTCATCGAAAACAGACTGCCGCCATACTGAGTCCCGTTGGCATTTTTATTCCACCAGCGTAAAACCAGTGACGCACGGCAGTAACTGTAGTCACGACTGATATGCTCAAGCCGAATGCCCGCCCCCCAAAAAGGGGGCCACAGATTCATTAAGCGGCGCAATAGCCAGGGCCGGGAAAGGATAACCGTTACCATTTACTGTTACTCCGCGCCGTAAAAGTACTCAAATGATAACCCTTACATGACGGTTTTGTCACCGCCCGGGAATTCGGGTTGCCTTTGAAGGCAGGAAGACGCAGAATTAACACTAATACCCAAATGAAATGTGAATCGTTGATTTTATGGCCGATAACAATCAAGCACTGAAGAAAGCAGGACTCAAGGTCACACTCCCCCGGATCAAGATTCTGGAGTTGTTACAGCAACCGGATACCCAGCATGTCAGTGCGGAAGAACTCTACAAATTGCTCATCGACCAGGGCGAAGAAATTGGTCTGGCTACCGTTTATCGGGTACTGAACCAGTTTGACGATGCCGGCATCGTTACTCGGCATCATTTTGAGGGTGGCAAGTCTGTTTTTGAGCTGGCTACCCAGGAACATCACGATCATCTGGTCTGCCTTGACTGCGGCAAGGTTATTGAATTTCATGATGAAGTCATTGAAGAACGGCAGCGCGTTATTGCCGGCCAGTTTAATATCAAGCTGACCAATCACAGCCTTTATTTATATGGTCACTGCAATAATGACGAATGTAACCATAACGATGAATAATTAAAAAAAGCCGCAGTGACTGCGGCTTTTTTTGTTGTTATGCGCCTTCCTTGCTACCCCAGGAATCACGCAATGCAACAGTCAGGTTAAATACCAGCGCGTCAGACTCGCTGTCACGGCAGAAGTACCCTTCACGCTCAAACTGATACGCATGTTCGGCACTCGCACTGGCCAGAGAGGCTTCAACCACAGCGTGTTTGAGCACCTGCAACGAGTCCGGATTGAGAGCTGCCTCAAAAGACTCAGCGGCTCCGGGGTTGGGAATGCTGAACAAACGATCGTACAGGCGAACCTCCGCCGGTACACCGCGAGCAGCAGAAACCCAGTGGATCACGCCTTTGACCTTTCGCCCGTCTGCCGGATCCTTGCCCAGAGTATCGGGATCGTAGCTGCAGTAAATGGTGGTGATGTTACCGTTGTTGTCTTTTTCCACACGTTCGGCCTTGATCACATAGGCATTGCGCAGACGCACTTCCTTGCCCAGTACCAGCCGTTTGTATTTCTTGTTGGCCTCTTCACGAAAGTCTGCCTCATCAATGAAGATTTCACGAGTAAACGCCAGCTCACGCTCCCCCATTTCAGGTTTGCTGGGATGATTGGGGGCTTTCAGTGTTTCTTCATGGCCTTCAGGCAGATTTTCAATGATTAATCGTACCGGACGCAGCACTGCCATGGCACGAGGTGCATTTTCATTGAGATCATCACGAATACAGGCCTCAAGCATCCCCATCTCTACCGTATTGTCTTGTTTGGTCACGCCAATACGACGACAAAACTCACGAATGGCAGCGGGTGTGTAACCGCGGCGGCGCAGACCGGAAATGGTGGGCATACGCGGATCATTCCAGCCTTCCACATGGCCGTCGGTCACCAGCTGGTTAAGCTTTCGCTTGGACATGACGGTGTATTCCAGATTAAGCCGGGAAAACTCATACTGGCGCGGATGACAGTCAATGCTGATGTTATCGAGCACCCAGTCATAGAGGCGGCGGTTGTCCTGAAACTCAAGGGTACAAAGAGAGTGGGTAATGCCTTCCAGCGCATCGGAAATGCAGTGGGTGAAGTCGTACATGGGGTAAATGCACCACTGCTCACCGGTCTGGTGGTGGTGGGCAAAACGCACCCGGTAGATGACGGGATCACGCATCACCATAAAGGAAGACGCCATATCGATTTTGGCCCGCAGGCAGGCAGTGCCTTCCTTGAACTCACCGTTGCGCATGCGCGCGAACAACGCCAGGTTTTCTGCTACCGGCCGGTCCCGGTACGGGCTGTTGTGGCCCGGACTGGTCAGGGTGCCACGGTATTCGCGGATCTGCTCGGGGGTAAGCTCATCCACATAGGCCAGGCCTTTTTCAATCAGCTCAACGGCATAACCATACAATTTTTCAAAGTAGTCGGAGGAGTAACGAATATCGCCGCTCCACTCAAAACCCAGCCATTGTACGTCGCGCTTGATGGACTCGACATATTCCACGCTTTCCTTTTCGGGGTTGGTATCATCAAAGCGCAGATTACATTTGCCCTGATAGTCTTTGGCAATGCCAAAGTTCAGACAAATGGATTTCGCATGGCCAATGTGCAGATAGCCGTTGGGCTCCGGTGGAAAACGGGTCTGCACCGCCTGATGCTTGCCGCTGGCCAGATCTTCATCAATGATCTGACGAATGAAATTGCTGGGACTGTGGTCCGCCTGACTCATTCAATGCACCTCGAAAGTGGAAAATGGTGAAATAGCGTAAAGTCTCCATGATCCATGATTCCGGCACAGTGCTCAATAGCACCGCCACTATATTGCTGCCAAAAGTAAAAAAGCCGCTCGAAAGCGGCGTTAACTGATGATAAAGCAGACAGGCATTATCCTTCTACCGGCAGCGTTTGCTGTACATAGCGGCCCGGTGCCGGCATCAGCGGCGGGCATTCCTCATTGCCAACATCACGGGCCGGCACCGGTTTGCCCAGATGCGGAGTGACCCACTGCTGCCAATGCGGCCACCAGGAGCCACTTTCCCGTCGGGCCGCAGCCAGCCATTGATCAGCAGACTCAAAACCCTGCTCGTTTAGCCAGTAGCCGTACTTATTCCTGTCAGGCGGATTAACCACACCGGCCACATGACCAGACTCACCCAATACCAGAGTTTTGTCTCCGCCCAGCAGACCAGCGCCTTTAAAGGTAGCATCCCACAGCGCAATATGATCGTCTTTGGTAGACAGAAAATAACTGGGCGTCTCAACCTTGGACAAGTCTACGCCAAAGTTACCGACTTTTACTTCACCCTTGCCGAGCTTGTTATCAAGATAGAGATCCCGCAGCAGAAAACTGGCACAGGTAGCACTGAGGTTGGTGCTGTCACTGTTCCAGTACAGAATATCAAACTCGGTGGGCTCTTCGCCTTTCAGATAGTTATCAATGTAATAGTTCCAGTAGAGACTGTTTTCTCGCAGCAAACTGAAGGTCACTGCCATCTGGCGGCCGTCAAAATATCCCTGAGCATCGTTCATCTGCTCCATGGCACTGACCACGGGGTCGTTAATGAAAACCCCTACTTCTCCCGGCTGAGTAAAGTCGAGCAGTGTGGTCAGGAAGGTAGCACTTTTGACTCTGGGCTTCATGCGCCGGGCTGCATACAGCGCCATGGTGCTGGCCAGCAGAGTACCGCCAATACAATAACCGATAGCATTGACTTCCTTTTCGCCGGTGATGCGCTCCATTACCCGTATGGCTTCCATGGTGCCTGAATTGATCAGGTCCTGAAAACCAATACTGGCCTGCTCTTTGCCCGGATTTCGCCAGGACATCAGGAAGACCGTATGCCCCTGATCCCGCAACCAGCGCACAAAGGAATTTTGCTCTCGCAAATCAAGAATATAGAACTTGTTGATAAAGGGCGGTATCACCAGCAAGGGGGTTTTGTGCACCTGACTGGTCGTGGCCTGATACTGGATCAGTTCGAAAATATCGTTACGAAATACCACCTCACCGGGTGTGGTGGCCAGATCCTTGCCAAGCTCAAACGCCGACTGACGGGTCATGCGAATTTTAAGCAGGTTGGCACTGTTGGCCAGATCTTCCTGAAACAGATGAATCCCCTTGACCAGGTTGGCACCTTTTTCCTCCAGGGTACGGTGCAGCAACTCCGGGTTACTCCAGATAAAATTGCTGGGTGACAAGGCGTTAATGGTCTGGCGAAAAAAGAAGATAAGACGCTGGCGCACCGGATCAGGCAGTCCTTCCACTACCTCCAGGGTCTGCATTAATGAATTGGAAAAATGCAGATATGACTGGCGTAGAAAATCAAAATTAGGATCTTCCTTCCAGCCCGCATATTTAAAACGGCGATCGCCGGGCGGATCGGCAATCACACTGTCAGCACTGCGGTCAATCGCCCGTACCATGCTGTTCTGACAGATGGCCAGCTGGCCCTGCCACCACTGCATCTGCATTTCCATCAGCCGTACAGGGTTACTGGCCACCACATCATAAAAAACCTTCAGATCCTCTGCGTTCACCCGGGACAGCGCCTGAGTAACAAGGTTATCTCCCAGGCTGGACTTCTGAATATCGGACCAGACAGTTTCGTTCCAGGCAAAAAACTGACGAACCGGATCACTGCCTTCAAATATATTCTGCTGCATTATTTCCCCTCCCTGCATGAAAAGGCCACAGCCGTATTGTACAAACAGAAAGGGGCCGCCATGGCCCCTTTCCCTTGTTAAACAAGCACGGTCAAGATAGGGCTCAGGCTTTGTTGGCCTTGGCAGCCAGTTCATCCAGACCCGCTTTAAACTCCTGGGCCAGCTCAGACAGCTTTTTACCGTCTTCCATCATTTGCTGACTGATGCGGGTCATGGTTTCCAGCTGTTTGGCACCGCAGGTAACCAGGCCCTGAACGTCTTTAATCTGGCTGTTAATCTGCAGCTGCGCCAGACCAATGTCAGCATACTGACGAGCGGCTTCCAGCTGCAGGTTGGTAAGCGCAGTGAAGTTTTTGGCGACCAGCTGATTGTACTGATACAGAGGACCAAAGGTTTTTTCGGTCTGATCGTTAAAGGTTTTGAAAATGTCCGTGTACATAATGATGTCCTTATTAAGAAACTGACTTCAGAATTACCGCTGTACCCATGCCGCCGCCCACGCAAAGGGACGCCAGCCCCAACTTGCTGTTGCTGCGCTGCAGCTCATACAGCAGAGTGACCATAATACGGTTGCCGGAGGCTCCCAGCGGGTGACCCAATGCAATGGCACCACCGTTCTTATTGGTTTTTTCAAGCAGCACCTGCTCGGCGATGTCGTGCCGGGCTGACAGCTGACGCACCACGCCCAGTGCCTGGCCGGCAAAGGCTTCATTCAGCTCAAAACGCTCAATGTCAGCCAGCTTAAGGCCGGCTTTGTCCAGCGCCTGAGCAATGGCAGGCACCGGGCCCAACCCCATGATCTCGGGATCGATACCGCCCTGGCCGTAACTGACAACCTCTGCCAGTGGCGTCAGGCCCAGGCGCTCAACAGCAGACTTGCTGGCCACGATAATGGCACTGCCGCCGTCATTGATGCCGGACGCATTACCGGCGGTGACCGAGCCACCATCACGCTTGAATGCCGGGCGCAGCTTGGCCAGCGCGTCGGTGGTTGTGCCGGCCTTGGGATATTCATCGGTATCAATGCTCAGCACTTCTTTACGGGTTTTCACTTCCACCGGCACAATTTCATCTTTAAAGAAGCCTGCTTCAATGGCTGCTACCGCTTTTGACTGGCTGGCAGCGGCCAGTGCGTCCTGCTGTTCACGGCTGATATTTTCCTGTGCCACCACATTTTCGGCGGTGACTCCCATATGATACTGATTGAATACGTCGGTCAGACCGTCGCTCAGCAACAGATCGGACAGTGTCATGTCACCCATCTTCTGACCATTGCGCAGATCGCCTTTCACTACATGAGGAATCTGCGACATGTTTTCACAGCCGGCAGCCACCACCACCTCAGCGTCACCGGCTTTAATATGAGCACAGGCATCCATCAGGGTTTTCATGCCGCTGCCACACACCATGTTCAGGGTGTAGGCAGGAATACCGGCGGGAATGCCCGCTGCCATGGCAGCCTGACGTCCGACCCCCATGCCCTGACCTGCGCTAATCACGTTGCCAACGATTACTTCATTAACATCATTACCGGACAGCTGCGCCTGCTCCAGCGCACCTTTAATGGCGGCCGCTGCCAGATCGGCAGGAGAGACGGTTTTAAGTGAGCCCAAAAAGGCACCGATGGGCGTGCGCTTGGCGGCAACAATATATACTGGTTCAGACATGACTTTTTCTCCGTAAATAAAAATACAGCATTACTGCATGTACAGGCCGCCGTTAACAGACAGGGTTTCACCGGTAACATAACCGCCATATTCGCCAGCCAGATAAAGTACAGCCCCGGCCACTTCTTCGGTGGTGGCAAGACGTTTAAGCGGAATAGTGGCTTTAATGGAGTCCAGTACGTCTTCACGAATGGCAGTTACCATGGGCGTGGCAGTATAACCGGGGGCCACGGCATTAACGGTCACACCAAAACGGGCTCCCTCAGCGGCAAGCGCCTTGGTAAAGCCGATCATGCCGGCCTTGGCCGCAGAATAGTTGGCCTGACCAAACTGACCTTTAAGACCATTTACAGAAGAAATATTAATAATGCGGCCACTGCCTTGTTCGCACATATTGTTGAAAATTGGCTGTGTTACGCTGAACAGACTGTTCAGGTTAGTGTCCATTACCTCTTTCCATTGATCCCACGACATTCTCTTGAAGGTGGCATCACGGGTAATGCCGGCATTGTTGACCAGCACATCAATGTGACCCATTTCGCGTAAGGTATCAGCAAGTACTGTCGCAGTGGCTTCATGATCGGCCACATTCAGCGCCAGCAACTTGATATCCTGACCGGCCAGGCCTTCATCCTGCAGCCATGCAGCAGCTTGCTGCTCTTTGCCCGGACGGTGAGTAGCCAGTACTTTATAGTCATTATTTAAAAATAAACGACATACTTCTGTACCAATTCCGCCAGCTGCACCGGTTACCAACGCGATTTTTTTGTCGGTCATGAACACTCTACTCCATGTATATACAATAAAAAGAAAGCAAAAATTAAAATTGTGTACATTAACGGTCAGCTTTGCCGACAATGACATCAACACATTCGTTTTCCAGGTACCGCACCTGAACCAGCTCCATGCTCAGGTATTCACACTATACCCTTATTGTTATGACAAATGCATTAAAATAATGGCTGCCAGCAAATGCAATCAGCAAAAAGGATAAGTCACAGCGGCAAGTTTATCTGCAGGCATCAAATTTATAACTTTAAAGTCAGAATAATAAAACGTTAAATAGATGCATGATGATTTTTATGACAATTTTATTACTCACTGCCTGTCAGGCCGGTTATTTTCTGGTTTTTTTTATTTATTAAAACAGGAATGTAAAATTTACATAAATTTTACATTCAAAAGGTTCGTAGCGTTAATACTCTCTTCCGGGCCTGCCGCCTGGCGCTGCCAAGCCGCTGCCTTCTGTTTGGTCTGCTTTAAACTCGAACAGCCATTGCCCCACGCCGTTGACTTTTAAGCCGTTTCGATCACATTTTCAGCAAACAAACTGATTACTCAGGGAAATTGCGTTTCGGTGTTGACAGCTTTCAGAGCAGCCTTTAACATGCGCCTCGCATTGAAGAGATGCCTCTTCCCCCTTAGTTCAGTCGGTAGAACGGCGGACTGTTAATCCGTATGTCGCTGGTTCAAGTCCAGCAGGGGGAGCCAGTTTCAAAAAGTTGTTCCCCCTTAGTTCAGTCGGTAGAACGGCGGACTGTTAATCCGTATGTCGCTGGTTCAAGTCCAGCAGGGGGAGCCAGTTTCAAAAAGCCGGCCTTGTGCCGGCTTTTTTGTATCTAATCTTCTCTTGTCCCGTTATTGCCTTGTGGCCAGTCTTGTTATTGCTGCGCGCTTGAATCATGATAGTAATCAAGTATGTAGCATCAGCTACTGGTTCCGTTTAACAAGGATGCCAATCATGCGGGGAACCCCTTCCTTTACTACTGCCCTGCTGTCTGTCGCTGTGGTGTTAATCCTGCTGAGCTTCATATTGCCATGGCAATGGGCCCACTGGTCTCTGGCTCAGCAATTGCCCTATCCCTGGCTGATGATAGCAGTGCCGTTCGCTTTGCTCAGTTTGTTGTCTTGTGGCTGGCTGTATATTCGCTACCGCCGGCAACAACACGCATTTCAGCAACATGTGCAGTCATTGCTGCATGCTCCTGAAGAGATCATGCCTGATAGTACTGAGCTGCTGGCTCAGGATGTGCTGGCGCTTTTTCAGCGACTGCAGGCGCAACAGACAGAGCTTCAGCAAAAACTGGAAGAAGCCAGACTGCAGAGCCAGCGCGACAGCCTGACCACCCTGGGAAATCGCTTTGCGTTCCGACACCAGCTAAGTGAGCTGCTGGCCAGTGATAACCGTCTGGCGACGACAACATTAATGCTGATCCGTGCCAGCGCACTTCAGGATATCAACAGCCGTCATGGCTTTCAGGCCGGTGATCAATACCTGCAGGATATCTCCCGGCTGATCCGTAAAGTCATTCAGTCGCGCATGGGTGCGCAGGCTTATCGTATCAGTGGCAGTGATATCGCTGTGCTTGTTCCCGGACAGTGTGAGCCCCTGGCCCATACCATGGGCAATGAGTTACGCCAGGAGCTGTTCCACTATCAGGATGTACATGAGCTGGACTGTGTCGCTTATATTGGCTTTACTCAGCTGTTGCCGGGTCAGTCCCCGGAAAGCATTCTCATTCGTGCCGACTCCGCGCTGGCGCAGGCGCAAAGCGGTGAACCCAATAGCTGGCGTATGGTGCTGAAAAACAGTGACGACGAAGACATGGGTGAAAGTCAGTGGCGACAGCGTCTGCAGAGCATGCTGGATAACGATCGCATTCTGCTGGTGGTACAGCCGGCCAGACTGTTGAAACCGGCGCTGCCTGGTTATAACGAAATTTTTACCCACTTTCCAAATGAAAGTGGTGGTGTCTATCCGGCTTCTACCGTCTTTGCCATGTTACAGCGACTGGGCATGTCCATGCTGTTTGAACAAAAAATCATTGAGATGATTCTGGATCAGGTAGCAAAATGCGATCTTTCCGGACAACGCTGGGCCATTAATCTGACACCCGCAAGCCTGCAACAGGGTGCTTTTATCATCTGGCTGGAACGAGTATTGATGCGTCATCAGCACATCACCGCCAACCTGGTTTTTGAGCTGGATGAACATGTACTGGAACATCAGTTGGGCAATGGCAAGCGGCTGCTTGAAATGATCCGTCGCAGTGGGGCCCGCTCGGCCATCAGCCGTTTCGGTCATGGCTATGGCTCTTTCCGGCTGTTAAAAGACATTAAGCCTGACTATGTCAAACTGGATCCGGAGCTGGTACGTCAGCTGAAAGATGACAATGCCAACCAGCAATTCGTGCGAATGATCATCGATCTGGCTCAGCGACTGGGCTGCCATGTGGTGGCAGAAGGGGTAGAAACCGAAGAGCAGAAGCAGATCCTGGAAACCATGTATGTAGACGGAGTTCAGGGCTACCTGGTAAGCAAGCCCCTGCCCCTTGCAGAGTTTAAAGGTCTGGTGTCTTCAGTTTAAGCAGGTAATTAATCAGCTCACCCAAATGACGGTAGCGGGTGAGCTCTTCTGCACTGTAGCGAGTAGACATGGTAGACGGATTATTGCGGTGTTTCAGGTAGCGCATTATCTGCAGGCGGTTAAAACCACCTACTTTATATACCAACTGTAACAACTCCTGTACCTGTTCACTATCAAGTCCGCTCAGGGTGCCATAACCCTGCTCCAGCGGCGTATGAACTGTCACCTCCACTTCCTTCAGCTGGCCCTGCTCCTGCAGATAGTCCAGCCATTGCTCCACATCCATGGGCTTGGCACCGGAAAGCAGCTCAAAGTGCCCGCGCCCGCTACGGCAATCGGACAGCAGGATCACGGCCAGCGCGTCATTATCGGCGCTGAATGTCACCTCACCCTGTTCGCTCCAGTCCAACGCCTGTATACGAATATGGGCTTGATGACCCTCGCCGTCCCTGACCTTAAAATTAAACACGCCGTCTCCGCCGGTTGCCTTAAAACATCAATCTTGGCGTAATAGCCTGTGTGAGTCAAAGCCGGACTTCACAGCCCGCCGCCATGGGTGTAAGGTTCGCCGCTCAGACTTGTTTTTATGTTGTAGCAGGAGTTGTCATGATGCCCAATAAGGAAGTTACCTACACTATCTCCGAGCTGGCTGACGAGTTTGATATCACCCCCCGTACTCTTCGTCATTATGAAGAACTGGGCCTGATTATGCCCAAGCGCAAAGGTAATACCCGCATATACAGTCATAAGGATCGTATTCGTCTCACTCTGACTCTGCGCGGCCGGCGTTTGGGCTTCAGTCTGGCGGAAATGGGTGAGTTGTTTGAACTCTATGATGCCGAGCACAGTACCCGGCCCCAGCTGCATTCCATGGTGGCCATGATCGCAGAAAAACGCATTATGCTGCAGCAACAGCAGGACGATATTGAAAAGGTGCTGGCCGAGCTCGACGCCGCCGATATCAAGGCCAAGGAAGCGCTGGAGAAAATGAAACACCACTAACTAAAAGACAGCTGTAAGTGGTGTGCTCTGAAGATGCTGAGCTGTGCCTGCAGGTATGGCCTCGTGCCTGCAGGCAACGCAGAATAACTTACCGCTGACAGCTTATGGCTTACAGCTCAAAAGCGCCCCGCTTTTGCAGGGCGCTTTGATTAGTGGCTGATACTGTCGAGCTTGTCAAAGTAATCCGGAAACGTCTTGGAGGTACAGCCCGGGTCAAGAATGATCACCGGCGTGTCACTCAGCGCCACCAGCGAGAAACACATGGCAATGCGGTGATCGTTATAAGTGGCAATCTCCGCTTCCTGCAGCTGAGCAGCCGGATTGACCACCAGGTAATCTTCACCTTCTTCCACCTCTACCCCCAGCTTTTTCAGCTCGGTGGCCATGGCATACAGCCTATCGGTTTCCTTTACCCGCCAGTTGTAAATATTACGAATACGGGTGGTCCCTTCGGCAAACAGCGCGGCGGTGGCAATGGTCATGGCCGCATCGGGAATATGGTTCATGTCCATGTCTACCGCCTGCAGCGCACCGGCATGCTCGGCCTCGATAAAGTCATCACCCCAGGTGATTTTCGCGCCCATGGCTTCCAGCACATCGGCAAAGCGAATATCACCCTGAATGCTGTCGCGGCCGATACCGGTTACCCGCACTTTGCCCTTGATGGCACCGGCGGCCAGGAAGTAAGACGCAGAAGACGCATCCCCTTCCACCAGAAAGTCACCCGGTGACACATAGGTCTGGTTACCGGTGATGTAAAAGGTCTGGTAGTTATCGTGCTCTATCACCACCCCGAATTGTTTCATGATGTGAAGGGTAATATCGATATAGGGCTTGGAAACCAGCTCACCTTTAATATGAATGCGGGTATCACCGGAGGCCATGGGAGCCGCCATTAAGAAGGCAGTCAGAAACTGGCTGGAGACGGAGCCGTCAATGTGCACATCCCCCCCCCACAGGCCCTTGCCGTTAATGAATACCGGCGGATAACCATCGGTTTTGAGGTAGCTGATATCAGCACCGGCTTCCCGCAATGCATCCACCAGATGACCAATGGGACGCTCCCACATGCGCGGCTCCCCGGTGAGGGTAAATTCACCTGAACCAAGACACAAGGCGGCACAGAGCGGTCGCATGGCGGTGCCGGCATTGCCCAGAAACAGCGACAAGGGCTCATTGGCACTGAAGGCCCGGCCCAGACCGTGTACCACACATTTGGTCTTGTCGTCCGACAGCTCATACTGCACACCCAGTTGTTTAAGGGCATCCAGCATGTGACGAATGTCATCACTGTCGAGCAGGTTGGTCAGGCGGGTAGTACCTTGCGCCAGCGCGGCCAGCAACAGGGCCCGGTTGGATACCGACTTGGAGCCGGGCAGGTTAACCGTGCCCTCCACCCGGGCAATGGGGAATAGTTTAAGGCGTTCCATAATCTTCCTGAAGATGGGATAAAACATTAGAGGCTGTCCTGACGTTATCAGGACAGCGTCATCAGGGCAAGCAGCGTGCCTGTCAGCCCAGTACCTTGCTGAGCGCTGCTATACAGCGCCGGTTTTCGGCTTCAAGACCAATGCTGATACGCAGACAGGTGGGCAAGCCGTAGCCGGCAATGGGCCGCACTATCACGCCTTCCCGCAGCAGGGCTTCATACACGGGGCCGGCATTGCGTTCCAGATCCAGGGTAATAAAGTTGCCTTTTGAGGGAATATACTTAAGACCACGTTCGTTAAAGAAAGCTTCATACATGGCCATGCCCTGATTATTAAGAGCAACTGCTTCGGCCAGATAAGCCTCATCAGCCAGGGCTGCTTCCGCCGCCGCCAGCGCCAGACTGTTGCAGTTAAAGGGCTCACGCACCCGGTTCAGTACCGACACCAGCTCGGGATGACACACCATGTAACCGACCCGCAGCCCCGCCAGACCATAGGCCTTGGAGAAGGTACGGGACACAATCAGGTTCGGATATGCACTCAGCCAGTCAATGGACGGCAGCCGCTCTTCCTCGGCCACATATTCGGTATAGGCCTCATCCAGTACCACCAGTACCGTTTCCGGCACGCGGTCCATAAAGGCTTTCACCTCATCCTTGGAAAGAAAGGTGCCTGTGGGGTTGTTGGGATTGGTAATGCACACCAGCCGGGTGGCCGGGGTAATGGCCGCTGCCATGGCGTCGAGATCGTGACCGCAGTTCACCGCCGGCACTTCCACCGCTTTGGCACCATGAGCCTGAGTGGCCATGGCATACACAATAAAGGTGTACTGGGAATAAATCACTTCCTGCTCTCGCCCCACAAAGGTGTGGAACAGCAGATCAATCAGCTCGTTCGAGCCGTTGCCCAAAATAAGTTGATCGGTGTTTACCTTCAGCTTGTGGGCCAGCGCCGTTTTCAGGGCAAAGCCGTTGGCATCGGGGTAACGGGCCAGCTCCGGCAGCGCTTTCTGAATGGCAGCAATGGCCTTGGGGCCCGGACCCAGCGGGTTTTCGTTCGAGGCCAGCTTGACGCTATGACTGATGCCAAGCTCCCGCTCCAGCTCTTCTACCGGCTTGCCCGGCTGATAAGGATGCAGACCCGGCACCCCCGGGTTGGCCAGGGCCAGAAAATCAATACTCACGTTGGCTCCTTGTATGTGCTCTGATGACCTGTTTCTTGGTCAGAATTTTTTGCCGCTTGCTGAACCGTGCACTTCCGTCGGACAAAGCGCACTGCTTCTCCGGCACGCCGTGAATACCTCCCTGTAGGCTCCACTGCGCCATCCATGGCGCAGAGGGCGCGGCGAAGCAGACACCCTTTGCCCTCCTGGGTTCAGCACGGTGTTGTCTGCCGATTTTAAACAGCCAACACCGAAGCTTCACGAAGCAGCAGTGGGGATTGCCGGAGCCGACCATAAAATGCCATGGATGGCATTTTCGAGCGCCCCATGGATGGGCTTGAAGCGTGTCGGCGGAGCGCAACCGCGCTGCTGCTTCGCATTACGAGTTCACAGCAATTCGTGACTTAAAGACTGCTTAAGACTTAACGCTTATTTCGCGTGCTGCTTGGCGAAGTCGTCCATAAAGTCGACCAGCGCCTGTACGCCCTCAATGGGCATGGCGTTGTATACGCTGGCACGCATGCCGCCCACAATGCGGTGACCCTTGAGCGCCAGCAGGCCGGCTTCCTTTGATTCCTTCAGGAAGGCCTCGTTCAGTGACTCATCCTTCAGCTGGAACGGAATGTTCATCCAGGAACGGGCACTGGGGTGAACCCGGTTCTCATAAAAGTCGCTGGCATCCACATAGCCGTACAGCAGTTCGGCCTTGGCCTGATTCTGCTTGCCAATGGCTTCCACACCACCTTTTTCCTTCAGCCACTGGAATACCAGACCAGCCAGGTACCAAGCATAGGTAGGCGGCGTGTTAAGCATGGAATCGGCCTTGGCCATGGCGGCGTAGTCCATAATGGCCGGCACATTCGGGCATGCCTGGCTGAGCAAGTCATCACGTACGATCACCACCGCCAGGCCGGACGGGCCTATGTTCTTCTGAGCGCCGGCATAGATGATGCCGAACTTGCTCACGTCCACCGGGCGGGAAAGAATGGTAGAGGACATGTCCGCCACCAGGGGCACGTCACCGGTGTCGGGAATAAAGTCATACTCTATGCCTTCCACGGTTTCGTTCGGGCAGTAGTGCACATAGGCAGCGGTGGGATCCAGATCCCAGCTTTTGGCCAGTTTGCGCGGGCCTTCACCGGCCTCAAAGCCGTCCAGCACCCGTACGGTTCCCACTTTTTCCGCCTCGGCCACTGCCGAGCGGGACCACTGACCGGTCACGATATAGTCGGCTTTGGCGTTTTTGCCCATCAGGTTCAGCGCTACAGCGGCAAACTGGCCGCGACCACCGCCCTGCAGAAACAGTACCTTGTAATTGTCGGGGATGCGCATCAGCTCACGCAGATCCCGTTCGGCCTGCTCCGCTACTGCAATATAGTCGGCACCCCGGTGGCTTAGCTCCATCACCGACACACCCAGGCCGTTAAAGTCGCGAAACTCGGCCTGTGCCTTTTGCATCACCTCAACCGGCAGCATGGCCGGACCTGCGCTGAAGTTGTAAACCATCTTTCCCATTTTCCCTGAATTAACCTGCTAATGTTGAGCGTCTGAATCTTGACGCCTATTCGTTTTACACGCCACCACAGCGCCAAGTCAAAACCAAATATGACTCTGCGCACAAAAAAGAGGCCCGCAGGCCTCATTCTGATTACTCTTCACTGGCCGGCTCAGCATCACTGGCGTCACCGGATTCCTGACCTTCTTCCCCTTCTATGGGCTCGTCGTCTTCCGGCTCTTCAATGCGCTGCAGACCTACTACCTGCTCGTCTTCTCCGGTACGGATCAAACGCACGCCGGCGGTGTTACGTCCTACCAGGCTGACTTCCGACACCCGGGTGCGCACCAGAATGCCACCATTGGTGATCAGCATAATTTCATTACTGTCATCCACCTGAATGGCCCCCACCACGGCACCGTTGCGGTCGCTCACCTTGATGGACACTACACCCAGTGTAGCCCGGCTCTTGGTCGGATATTCCTCAAGGGAAGTGCGCTTGCCGTAGCCGTTGGCGGTGGCGGTCAGAATGGCACCCTCGCCGCGGGGCACTATCAGTGATACCACACTGTCCTGCTCGCCCAGACGAATACCGCGCACCCCGGTGGCGGTGCGGCCCATGGAGCGCACCTGATCTTCATGGAAGCGCACCACCTTGCCCGCATCAGAGAACAACATGATTTCGTTGTCACCATCGGTAATGTCCACGCCAATCAGTTCATCCCCTTCGGTCAGATTGATGGCGCGAATGCCCGAGGCCAGCGGCCGGCTGAAGGCAGTCAGCTCGGTTTTCTTCACAGTGCCGTGGCGGGTGGCAAAGAATACCGCCTTGTCATCGGCATATTCCTTCACCGGCAAAATGGCGGTAATACGCTCATGCTCACCCAGCGGCAGCAGATTGACGATGGGCCGTCCGCGGGCGGTGCGGCTGGCTTCCGGCAGCTGATAGACCTTGAGCCAGTACACCTTGCCAGCAGTAGAGAAGCACAGAATGGTGTCGTGAGTGTTGGCCACCAGCAGCCGCTCGACGAAGTCTTCTTCCTTCATGCGGGTGGCCGACTTGCCACGGCCACCGCGACGCTGGGCCTCGTAGTCGGTCAGCGGCTGATACTTGACGTAGCCCTGATGCGACAGGGTCACCACCACATCTTCCTGGGTGATCAGGTCTTCCAGGTTGATCTCGGCGCTGGAAGTGGTGATCTCGGTGCGGCGCTGATCGCCAAACTGCTCCTTGATCGCTTCCAGCTCTTCGCGGATCACTTCCATCAGGCGGGACGGGCTGTTCAGAATGTGCAGCAGCTCGGCAATCTGCTCCAGCAGCGCCTGGTATTCTTCCAGGATCTTCTCATGCTCAAGACCGGTCAGACGGTGCAGACGCAGCTCCAGAATGGCCTGAGCCTGCTGCTCGGTCAGGTAGTACTGGCCATCGCGAATACCGAATTCCGGCTCCAGCCATTCAGGGCGGGCGGCGTCGTCACCGGCACGTTCCAGCATGCTGGCCACATTACCCAGCTCCCAGCCCTGAGCCAGCAGGCCGGCTTTGGCTTCCGCCGGAGTCGGTGAGCGACGGATCAGCTCAATCACAGGATCAATATTGGCCAGCGCAATGGCCAGACCTTCCAGGATATGGGCCCGGTCCCGCGCCTTGCGCAATTCAAACACGGTGCGGCGGGTAACCACTTCGCGCCGGTGCTGAATAAAGCATTCCAGCATGTCTTTCAGATTGAAGGTGCGCGGCTGGTTGTTGTCCAGCGCCACCATGTTGATGCCGAACACAGTCTGCATCTGGGTCTGGGCATACAGGTTGTTGAGGATCACCTCGCCCACTTCGCCCCGGCGTACTTCAATTACAATACGCATGCCGTCTTTATCGGACTCATCACGCAGGGCGGAGATGCCCTCAATGCGCTTTTCCTTGACCAGCTCGGCGATTTTTTCAATCAGGCGCGCCTTGTTTACCTGGTAAGGCAGCTCGGAGACGATAATGGTCTCACGATTGGTTTTTTCGTCTACTTCTATATCAGCCAGGGCGCGCACGTAGATCTTGCCACGGCCGGTGCGGTAGGCATCGAGAATGCCCGATTTGCCGTTAATGATGCCGCCGGTAGGAAAGTCCGGACCGGGGATCAGCTCAATCAGCTGATCAATGCTGATGTGCTCATCGTCAATCAGTGCCAGGCAGCCATCCACCACTTCATTGAGGTTATGGGGCGGAATATTGGTGGCCATGCCCACAGCAATACCGGAAGAGCCGTTCACCAGCAGGTTAGGCACCTTGGTGGGCATCACCGCCGGAATCATTTCGGTACCGTCGTAGTTGGCTACCCAGTCAACGGTCTCTTTATCGAGATCCGCCAGCAGCTCATGAGCAATTTTATCCATGCGTACTTCGGTATAACGCATGGCGGCAGCAGAGTCGCCGTCTACCGAGCCGAAGTTACCCTGGCCGTCGACCAGGGTATAACGCATGGAAAAATCCTGAGCCATGCGCACTATGGTGTCATAAACCGCGATGTCGCCGTGGGGGTGATATTTACCTATTACGTCACCCACTACACGGGCCGACTTTTTATAGGGTTTGTTCCAGTCGTTGCCGAGCTCGTTCATAGCGAACAGCACGCGGCGATGCACCGGCTTCAGGCCGTCTCTAACATCAGGAAGCGCACGCCCCACGATCACGCTCATGGCGTAATCGAGGTAGGAGCGTTTCAGCTCTTCCTCAATGTTGATCGGCATGATTTCTCGGGCCAAATCGGTCATAGCAAGCCTTGTCCCCAGGTTATTGATTATATGGCTTTAAAAAGCGTGCCATTCTAGCACAGTTCCGGCCCGACGGGAGCACGTCATCGTGACGCCGGCTTTTTCACGGCTGGCGGCTGCCCGCTGCTTGGTTATAATGGCGGCCTTAATACCTTCGGCATGTAAGGCAGCTAGCTCATGAATGTAGATCAACAGGAAATCGAAAAATTTGAGGCCATGGCGTCCCGCTGGTGGGATCTGGACGGCGACTTCAAGCCCCTGCATCAAATCAATCCCCTGCGCCTGGGCTGGATTGCCGACAAGGCAGATGGCCTGTTTGGCAAACAGGTGATCGACATTGGCTGTGGTGGCGGCATTCTCAGCGAAAGCATGGCGCAGGAAGGGGCCGAAGTGACCGGTGTTGATATGGGGCAGGAGCCGCTGGCGGTGGCCCGGCTGCACGCGCTGGAAAGCGGCGTCAGCGTTAACTATCGCCAGGCCACCGCCGAGCAGATGGCGGGCGAGCAACCCGGCCAGTTTGATGTGGTTACCTGTATGGAAATGCTGGAACACGTGCCCGAACCCGCTTCAGTGGTGGCCGCCTGCGCGCAACTGGCCAAACCCGGTGCCAACCTGGTGTTTTCCACCATCAACCGCAACCCCAAGGCCTGGCTGCTGATGATAGCGGCGGCAGAAAACCTGTTCAAAATGGTACCCAAGGGCACCCATGATCACCGCAAGTTTATTCGCCCCGCCGAGCTGTGCCGCTTTATTGAGGCCGCCGGCCTGGTAGTCAAGGACATTCAGGGGGTGGTGTACCAGCCGCTGCTGGGCGATTTCAAACTCAGCCCCGACGCCGGCGTAAACTATATGGTTCACGCCATCAAACCGGTGTAACGAGACGCTGCCGCTCTCAATGCCTTGCTTTTTGTTCGGTCACATCGGGCGCTGTCAGGCATTGACTCCTGAGTTAAAATCGGCCTTCGTAGCCTGCTGCTGAAAGATCCTGCGGATCCCAACACGGGCTGTTTTTGCAAGCCAAATATTTAAAAAAAGTTTTTTTGCAGGCCATAAAAAGACCACTGTTTTGCTAACGCCAGAATGCCAACGGCACAGAAGTTAGTGAACACACACATAAGACTTGTGCCCACAGATTATCCACAAGGCAGTGGTCTTTTTCATGGGTTGAGAATACCGCCTCAACCCACTATATTGTGCCCATTCCAACGACGACAACTATATGTTGTGTTTTTCTGGTCAGGTAACCACACTATATAGTGTGGCCTGCCGGCACGAAAAATTGCGCCACAACATCACCGGGAGAAGGTTCACCTTATGAACAAACATTTGCTGGTTACCAAACGCGACGGCAACAAGGAGCCTATTGATCTGGACAAGATCCATAGAGTGATCACCTGGGCTGCCGAAGGCCTCGATAATGTTTCTGTTTCTCAGGTGGAGCTGCGCTCTCATATTCAGTTTTACGATGGTATTCGCACCGAAGACATTCATGAAACCATCATCAAAGCGGCAGCCGATCTGATCTCCGAGCAGACTCCCGATTACCAGTATCTGGCGGCCCGCCTGGCCATGTTCCATCTGCGCAAGAAGGCTTATGGCCGTTTTGAGCCGCCCCACTTTTACGATCATGTGGTGCGCCTGACCGAAATGGGAAAATACGACCAGCATATTCTGGCAGACTACAGCCGGGCCGAGCTGGAAACCCTGAACGATCGCCTGCATCACGATCGGGACATGAACTTCTCCTATGCCGCCATCAAGCAGCTGGAAGGCAAATACCTGGTACAGAACCGGGTAACCGGCGATATCTATGAAAGCCCCCAGTTCCTGTACATGCTGGTGGCCGCCTGCCTGTTCTCCAAATACCCGAAAGAGACCAGGCTGGACTATGTGACCCGCTTCTATGATGCCGTGTCCACCTTCAAGATTTCTCTGCCCACGCCCATTATGTCCGGGGTGCGCACCCCTACCCGCCAGTTCAGCTCCTGCGTGCTGATCGAGTGCGGTGACAGCCTCGACTCCATCAACGCCACTTCCGGTGCCATAGTGCGTTATGTGTCCCAGCGTGCCGGCATCGGCATCAACGCCGGTCGTATTCGCGCCCTGGGCAGCCCCATTCGTGGTGGTGAGGCTTTTCATACCGGCTGCATTCCCTTCTACAAGCACTTTCAGACTGCGGTTAAATGCTGCTCTCAGGGCGGTGTGCGCGGTGGTGCCGCGACTTTGTTCTACCCCATGTGGCACCTGGAAGTGGAATCGCTGCTGGTACTGAAAAACAACCGCGGCGTGGAAGAAAACCGCGTACGGCACATGGACTATGGCGTGCAGATTAACCGCCTGATGTATCAGCGCCTGATCAAGGGCGGTGATATCACCCTGTTCAGCCCGTCTGACGTGCCCGGCCTGTATGATGCCTTCTTTGAAGATCAGGCAAAATTTGAACAGCTCTATGTTAAATATGAAGCCGATGACAGCATTCGCAAACGTACCGTCAAGGCCATTGAGCTGTTTTCGCTGATGATGCAGGAGCGTGCCGGCACCGGTCGTATCTACATACAAAACGTGGATCACTGTAATACCCACAGCCCGTTCGATCCTGCCGTGGCACCGGTACGTCAGAGCAACCTGTGTCTGGAAATTGCGCTGCCCACCAAGCCGCTCACCGACATCAACGACGAAGAGGGTGAAATTGCCCTCTGTACCCTGTCAGCCTTTAACCTGGGTGCCATCGACAAGCTGGACGATCTGGAAGGCCTGGCCGATCTGGCCGTGCGTGCCCTTGACGCCCTGCTCGATTATCAGGACTACCCTCTGCTGGCAGCACAGAAAGGCTCCATGAACCGCCGTACTCTGGGCATTGGCGTGATCAACTATGCCTATTACCTGGCAAAAAACGGCGTAAAATACTCAGACGGCAGTGCCATCGGCCTGACTCACAAAACCTTTGAAGCCATTCAGTACTATCTGCTGAAAGCGTCGGTACAGCTGGCCAAAGAGTTTGGCCCCTGCCCGGCCTTTAATGAAACCACCTATGCTCAGGGCATTTTACCCATCGATACCTATAAGAAGGATCTCGATGTCATCTGCCAGGAGCCGCTGCATCTGGACTGGGAGGCGCTGCGGGAAGAGATCAAAACCACAGGCCTGCGCAACAGTACCCTGACAGCCCTGATGCCGTCCGAGACCTCCAGCCAGATCTCCAATGCCACCAACGGCATAGAGCCGCCCCGTGGTCTGGTGTCGGTCAAGGCGTCCAAAGACGGTATTCTCAAGCAGGTGGTGCCGGAATATGAGCGCCTCAAGGGTCAGTATGAGCTGCTGTGGCAGATGCCCGCCAACGACGGCTACCTGCAACTGGTGGGCGTGATGCAAAAGTTTGTGGATCAGGCCATTTCTGCCAATACCAACTATGATCCGTCGCGCTTTGAGGGCGGCCGTGTGCCCATGAAGCAACTGCTTAAAGATCTGCTCACGGCTTATAAATTTGGCCTCAAGACCCTGTATTACCATAACACCCGTGATGGTGCCGCTGACGCCCAGAACGATATGCAGGAAGATGATTGTGCCGGTGGTGCCTGCAAGATTTAAGGCGTCATCACTGTCAACTTATCAAGGCGGGAATCATTCCCGCCTCTTGTGCGCAGCCTGTGCGCCTTGGATTGCGGAACGAGAAAAATGTCTTACACCACTTTCAGTCAAATTCAGAATGATCATATGAAAGAGCCCATGTTCTTCGGTAACCCGGTGAACGTGGCCCGTTATGATCAACAAAAATATGAAATTTTTGAAAAGCTGATCGAAAAACAGCTGTCTTTTTTCTGGCGTCCGGAAGAAGTGGATGTATCTCAGGACAGAATCGACTACCAGGCACTGCCGGATCATGAGAAACATATTTTTATCAGCAACCTGAAATATCAGACGCTGCTTGACTCCATTCAGGGCCGCAGCCCTAACGTGGCCATGTTGCCACTGGTATCTATTCCTGAGCTTGAGACCTGGATTGAAACCTGGGCTTTCTCCGAAACCATTCACTCCCGCTCTTACACCCATATTATTCGTAATATCGTTAACGATCCGGCCAAGGTGTTTGATGATATCGTTGCCAACGAACACATTCAGAAACGTGCCAAAGATATTGCCCGCTATTACGACGAGCTGATTGAGTACACCAACTTTTACCATCTTTATGGTGAAGGCGAGCACGAGATTAAAGGCCAGAAAGTACAGGTTAACTTGTATGAGCTGAAGAAAAAGCTCTATCTGTGTCTGATGTGCGTCAATGCCCTGGAAGCCATTCGCTTTTACGTCAGCTTTGCCTGTTCGTTTGCCTTTGCCGAGCGTGAGCTGATGGAAGGCAACGCCAAAATCATCAAGCTGATTGCACGGGACGAAGCGCTGCACCTGACCGGCACTCAGCATATGCTCAATATTCTGCGCAGCGGCGATGACGATCCTGACATGGCGCAGGTAGCCAAAGACTGCGAGCAGGAGTGTTTTGATCTGTTCAAGGCTGCCGCCATTCAGGAAAAGGAATGGGCCGCCTATTTGTTTAAAGATGGCTCCATGATAGGCCTGAACAAAGACATTCTGTGCCAGTATGTGGAATACATCACCAACCTGCGCATGCAGGCGGTAGGACTGGAGCCGGCCTTTGAGGGTGCCAAGCAAAACCCTATTCCCTGGATTAATGCCTGGTTGTCGTCTGATAACGTACAGGTGGCTCCTCAGGAGGTAGAAGTCAGCTCCTATCTGGTGGGTCAGATTGACTCACACGTCAGCCATGACGATCTGGGTGATTTTGAGCTGTGAGCAAGGTACACACTCAAGACATCTGTTTTGAACTGCAAGCAGGGGAAACCCTGCTTGACGGCCTTGAGCGCACCGGTCACGCCATTGAATATCAGTGTCGGGGTGGTTATTGCGGCTCCTGCCGTACTTCTCTGATCACAGGCCGGGTGCGCTATCAGCAAACACCGCTGGCTTTTGTGGCCAGTGGTGAAATACTGCCCTGCTGCTGCCGGCCTGAAGGCGAAATTCAGCTGGATGTTGCCTTGGCCTGTGTTAAAAAACAGGCCTGACTCAGTTCTGCTGCGAACGCTCTTGCGGCGCAAATGGATGCCAGCTCAGCCGGCCGTTCTGTTCAAAGGACTTTTCCCGTTCACACACAAACCAGTGCCCGCCCATTTCAATCACAGCGCCCTTTGAATAGCGCTTGTCTTCAAAATAACACACCGGCTCGGTGCCCGTGGCCAGATTCAGCTCCACCGGTACGCTGGTGGTTGAAATAGTATTGGCCAGCGCCATTACCGGCAGCAGCGCACTCAGTATCATCCATTTCATGATGTTTTCCCCGTTACTGTATCACGGCTTTTATTCTAACATTGCTTTCCGGGCCAACGCTTGCTTTTCCGGTTTGCCTTGGCTAGGGTACTGAATATTATATTTTTTCACTTTGGGTTGGTTTGTTTTGTTGGTACTGCCGGTGGCAGCTGATAAAGGAGACATTGCCTTGAAGTAATTTTTTCGCCGTGACCATGTTGTAACTCTCGTCATCACGACATGTTTGCGCCGGCAAAAGGGAAAACGGCACCTTTTTGCAGGCGGGAATTAACGGAGCCAAATCATGAGCAAGGAAAAAGTAAAAAAGAAGGCCCAGAAAACCCTGAAAGAGAAACGTCAGGAAAAACGCGATAAGCGCAATAACGCAGAATAATATCAGTAAAGGGCACTTACAGTGCCCTTTTTACCTTTCAGTCAAAATACCACTCCCAACGCAGCGTCTTGATCAGCCCTTGCTGCCATTCCACGGTCACTGTCTCGGTTGTTTCCACTGAACCATATTGCCAGCGCCGGTGATCACGACTGGCCGGCTTGCCTAAATGCTGTGTCATGCCGTGACCATCGGAGCCGGGCTGCAAAAATTCAGGTAACGCGGGATGCGGTTTGCTTACCAGCAAATAAATGGGCATGCCATCAGGACGCGACGCTTTACTGGATAAATAAACCTGAGCTTCAAGCCCCGGGCAAGACACTGTTTCAATCTCGTCAATCAGTCCGGGAACATGCGGATTTTCCAGCTGCCGGTAAGTCAATACCGGCTGTGCACAGGGTAAGCTGAGCACTCTGCCGGCCACCTCATCCAACCGGCTTAACGCGCGCTCCTGAGAGCTGGCGCAACCGGTCAGCAACAGTACAAAAACTGTGCCGCAGCAGAATGCATGCATAAGTCTGTCTCCTCGAAAATAAAGGGGCTGATCTGAATATAAATGTCTTTTTAGCGGTCTGTGTGGCCATTATAGAAAGAGGGTGCATCCATGAGTAATGACAAAGGGCATAAAGTGCCCGGACACCGCCTGGCCCGAATCGGCCACCTGGCATCTCTGGCAACCCGGGTAGCCGGTGGCATGTTGGGTGAAGGGGCGAGGCAATGGTCCCGGGGTCAGCGCCCCAGTGCCCGGGATCTGCTGCTTACGCCGGCCAATGCCCGCCGGGTAGGTGATCAGCTGGCCCGGCTGAGGGGAGCTGCCATGAAAGTGGGACAGCTGCTGTCGATGGATGCCGGCGATCTGCTGCCACCGGAGCTGGCCGATATTCTGGCCCGGCTGCGGGCTGAGGGCACTCCCATGCCTGCATCACAGCTGGCACAGGTACTTAAGCATGAGCTGGGAGAGGACTGGCAACGCCATTTCAGTCACTTTGAATTTCGCCCCATGGCTGCTGCATCCATTGGTCAGGTGCATCAGGCCTGGGCTGATGACGGCGAACATCTGGCGGTAAAAATTCAGTATCCGGGCATTGCCGGCAGCATTGACAGTGATGTGAGTAATGTCGCAACCTTGCTGCGCATCAGTGGTCTGGTGCCCGAGGGAGTAAATTATCAGCAACTGCTTGATGAAGCCAGACAGCAGCTGCATGCTGAAGCCGACTATGTTCTTGAAGCTCGTCAGCTTGAGCGCTTTAATCAGCTGCTGGCGGGTGATGAACGTTTCATTCTGCCCAGGGCTCGTACTGATATCAGCACAGAGCGGCTGCTGGCCATGAGCTTTGTGGATGGTAAACCTGTTGAGTCTCTCGGGAATGAACCGTTAGAAAGACGCAACCATATTATGGCATTGCTGTTTGAGTTGCTGTTTCGCGAATTATTTGAATTTAACCTGGTGCAAACCGATCCCAACTTTGCCAATTTTCAATATCAGGATGAACGCCTGGTACTGCTCGATTTCGGTGCAACCCGTGAATATGCCCCGTCATTTGGTGACGGCTACCGCCGTCTGTTCTGTGCTGCCCTTGACCATAATGAGCAGGCCATGACAGCCGCGCTTACCGATATCGGTTTTTTCAGTCAGCAGATTATTCCCGAACAGAAACAGGCGATCATTCACATGGTGCAGCTGGCCTGCGAACCCTTGCAGCAGAACGCGCCTTTTGATTTTGGCAACAGCACCCTGGCCCAGCGACTGCGTGATGCAGGCACAGCCATCAGCATGCAGCAAAACTACTGGCACAGCCCCCCTGCCGATGCATTGTTCTTGCATCGCAAGATTGGCGGCCTCTATTTACTGGCGGCCAGACTGGGAGCCAAAGTGAATGTAAGGCAACAATTACAATCCTGGCTATAAATGCATAACAAGATAATTGCCAAGTACTATATCCACAGATAGAGTGAGAAATTAAATGCTTTACCTGGTCTGAACATAAGTGACGGATATCTCGCCAAACCCAGTACTGATAGAAAGGCTGATGCATACCGGCCTGCTTACCTGCAGCCCGGACACTCCCCTGCGTGAGGCAGCAGAGCGAATGGCATCCCGTCGCTGCAGCTCCATTCTGGTACTGGAGCACAATGTTGCCGTGGGCATCTGGACCGAACGGGACAGCCTCAAGCTGGATTTAAGCACCTCTGCCAGTCTGGATGTGCCCATTCGCAAAGTCATGAGTCAGCCAGTGCGCAGCCTGCCCCAGACCACGCCGGTAAAAGAAGTTGAGCAGTGGTTCAGAAATCATCAGTGCCGGCACTTATTAATTACCGACGACAGTGGCCTGCCGGCCGGCATGGTGTCACAAACCGATATAGCCCTGAAACAGGGTCTTGAGCCTTATCTTGGTTTACGCCGGGTAAACGATGCCATGAATACCACCCCGCTGGTATTGCCGGGCATCATGTCTTTGGCAGCTGCTGCCGGTGAGTTACTCAGACACCAGCAGGACGCCGCCGTCATCACCTGCTCGGCGGTGCAACTGGGTATTATTACCGAGCGTGATATGGTGAGGGTCATTGCTCGCCATGCCGGTAATACACCGGTGGGAGAACTGGCCAGTAAACCGCTGTTTTCTGTTGCTCCGGGTGATACGCTGCTGCACGCACGGGACCTGATGATAGATAATCAGGTACGGCATCTGGCAGTACTGGAAAACAATAAAGTAGTGGGGCTGCTGGGTTTTCGGGAAATCATAAATGGGGTTGAATACCGCTACCTCAAAGAAATGCAGCAATTGTTGCAGGAGCGGGATCAGGCGCTTAATACCTCGCGGCTGAATTTGCAGCTGGCGGAACGAGTGATAGAAGCGTCGCTGGAAAGCATAGTGATTACCGACGCTGAAAACCGCATCGTGTTTGTCAACCCCTCCTTTACTCACACCACTGGCTACAGCGCCGAAGAAGTAATAGGCCGTACCCCGGCCATGCTGTCTTCCGGCCGGCACGATGCTGCTTTTTATCGTGACATGTGGAAAACCATTAATGAGCGCGGGTACTGGCGCGGTGAAATCTGGAACCGGCGCAAGAGCGGCCAGCTCTATCTTGAGCTGCTGACCATTACCGCCATTCACGATGATGACGGTCATACCACACATTTTGCCGCCCTGTTTACCGATATTACTCATATCAGGGAAAACGAAGACAAGATCCGGCGTCTGGCCTATTACGATCCGCTTACTGGTCTGCCCAACCGGCGTTTGCTGGAAGACAGGCTGGAGCTGGCTATTCGCCATGCAAACCGTAACAAGCAGCACCTGGCGCTTATCTTTCTTGATCTTGATCACTTCAAGCAGGTTAACGATACATTGGGCCATGCTGCCGGTGACGAGCTGCTGCTCGATGTTTCCCGGCGCATTCGCATCCGCCTGCGGGAAGACGATACTCTGGCGCGACTGGGCGGGGACGAATTCATTGTGCTGCTGCCCGAGCTGAATGAGCCGGAAGAAGCCAGCCGTGTCGCTCAGCGCCTGATCGATACCATTGCCGAGCCTTTCAAAATAGGCCCCCATGAATTTCGTATCGGCTGTAGTCTGGGAGTCAGCCTGTATCCTGATGACGCCGGCTCTGCCGAGCAGCTGTTACATCAGGCCGATGCGGCTATGTATCAGGCCAAACAGGAAGGCCGTAACGATTATCGTCTGTTCAGTAAACATATGAATCACCAGCAGCACAAGCTGCTGGCCATGGAAACGGCACTGCGCTACGCCGTGGAAACCGGCGAAGGCTTGAGTGTGCATTATCAGCCACAGGTGCGCCGTGACGATCGCAGTCTGGCCGGAGCCGAGGCACTGGCCCGCTGGCATCATCCCGACTTTGGTCCGGTTTCTCCGGCAGAATTTGTTCCTCTGGCAGAGCGTGCCGGCCTGATGGTACCACTTGGCATGACGCTGCTGAACAATGTTGCCAGCCAGCAACGACGCTGGCTGGATCAAGGATTAATACCGGTGCCGGTATCGGTCAACCTGTCGGCACAGCAGTTCTGGCAGCATAACCTGCTGGTGCAGTTCCGGCTGCTGCTGGCGGAGCACCGGCTGCCGGCCGGGCTTATTGGCATAGAGCTGACCGAAAGCGTGCTGCTCGACAAGCAGCAGCAGGCCATTCCTCTGCTTTATGGCCTGCGCGAGCTGGGATTCAGCATTGCCATCGACGACTTTGGCACCGGCTACTCCTCATTAAGTTATTTACAGGATCTGCCTGTGGATACGTTAAAAATTGATCGCAGCTTTATTCAGCGCCAGGAATCCCGCAGCAGTAATGCCATTCTGGCAGCGGTCACAGGCCTTGCCCGGGAGCTGGACTATAAAGTGGTGGCGGAAGGGGTGGAAACTGAAGCACAGATGGAGACACTGACGCGTTACCCCGTGGATTTAATTCAAGGATATCTCACCGGCCGGCCCGTGACTGCTGATGAGTTTGCCGAGCGCTGGCTCAGCAAACAAACCTGCCGGAACTGAGATGATGGTTACAGGGCAACAGCACGGCCAATAAATTGAACCGGCCCGGTAAGCAGCCCCGTGGGCGAGCCACCCGGCTGCTCAAGGGTCAACTCAAACAACTGATTCGGTGCCAGCGGCGGCAGCTCATCCAGTGTGGTGTGCAGCGGCTGCCCCGGCTCCACCAGTCCCAGAGATACCGGTGCCGGCCAGTCTGCTCCCTTGGTCCAGAATTGCAGCACCCTGTTTGCCGGTATGCTGGTGACTGCCAGCGGAAGCAGCTGAACCTCCCGCCTGTTGCTGGCTCGCACCAGCCAGCCCGGTGTCTGCTGCTCGGGGGCAATCAGTACCACCACGTAAGCCGGCTGTGGCGCAGGCTGAAACAGTAACAGCACCGCCACCAAAGCACAGGCCGCCATACTCACGCCCTGCCAGAGCAATATGTGCTGCCACCAGCGACGCTTTGGTTCAGCCGGGCGTAATGATTCCAGCATATCAATACTGCGCCTGATCCTGGGCCAGAGCAGAGATGAGGGAGCCACCGGCTCAGCAAGTGCTGCCAGGGGATGCAGCCGCTCTTCCCATTGCGCCACCACATGCTGCAGGCGTTCATCCGTCTGCAGCCGCTGCTCCAGTTGCTGCCGCTCTTCTGCAGACAAGGTGCCCAGCACATACTCACCGGCCAGAGCATACATTGCAGCATCAATTGGATGCACCTAAGCAAAAAAATATTTTGTACTAGCGCTGCAGGCTTTCAAGCAGGCCGCTGCGCCGCTCAACACGGCGGGCAATAGCCTGTTCAAATACGTTCCGGCCCGGCTCCAGCAAGGTAAAATGCTGGCTGGCCCGGGTAATGCCGGTATAAAGCAGCTCCTTGGTCAGCACCGGATTCAGCGCCTCGGGCAGGATCAGCGCCGTATGTTCAAACTCCGAGCCCTGAGACTTGTGCACTGTCATGGCAAACACGGTTTCCACCTCGCTCAGCCGGCTTGGCAGCACAAAACGCAGCTCGTTACTGCCGTCGTTGCGGGCAAACGCTACCCTGAGCACGGCGTGACCGTCTTGTTCCGGCAGCCGCAGAGCAATGCCGATGTCGCCGTTCATCAGCCCCAGGCTGTAATCATTGCGGGTCACCAGCACGGGCCGGCCTTCATACCAGCCTTCAGCAGCGCTGAGCAGACCGCGCCGGTGCAACAGACCGGCAATGCGCAGGTTCAGCCCTTCCACCCCCCAGGGGCCGCGGCGCACCGCACACAAAAGGCGAAAACGATCAAAGGCCGTCAGCACACTGTCGGCCCAGTCATGCCAGGCGTTATCATCAAAGGCGGTATTCACAGCCGGGCGGGTGTTGTTCAATACTTCCAGATAATGGCCGTAGCCCAGCGCCTTACCTCTGCCACCATAAAGCAAACGGTTCAGGCTGCTGTCCTGCTCGCCCTTTATGCGTACCGAGGCAATATCGTCATACTGGCCCAGCAAGGTCCGGGCCAGCGTCGCCTGCTGGCTGTTTACTGCCTCCGCCAGCCGGCCAATGCCGGAGCCACCGGCAAAGCGGCGGGAATAGCGCAACATCAGCACCCGCTGGGCCAGCGCGTGGCGCTCTGAATCTCCGGCCAGCAGTGACGGATGAGCCACCTGTTCACCACTGACCGCTTCCAGCCAGGCTTTGCGCTCCGGAGTATAGAGTCCCTGCTCGGCCTGACTGCACAAGTCTCCCAACAGCGCTCCCGCTTCCACTGAAGCCAGCTGATCCTTGTCTCCCAGCAACAACAGACGGGCATGCGCCGGCAGGGCCATCAGCAGGCTGTGCATCATTTCCAGATCAATCATGGACGCCTCATCCACCACCAGCACATCCAGCGGCAGCGGATTCCCTCCATGATGACGAAAATGCCGGCTGCCAGGCACACTGCCCAGCAGGCGATGCAGGGTGCTCACTTCCGTGGGAATATGAGCGCGTACCGTTTCATTCACCGGCAGCCTGACTACCTGATTACCAATAGACTCGGTCAGCCGGGCCGCCGCCTTGCCGGTGGGTGCCGCCAGCCTGATGCGCAACGGCTGGCTGGCGGTGCCCTGCAACAACGCCAGCAGCCGCACCACAGTGGTGGTTTTGCCGGTACCGGGGCCGCCGGTGATCAGGGTAAAACCACTGCTGGCGGCCAGGGCACAGGCCAGCTTCTGCCAGTCGGTCTGGCGCTCGCCATTAATTCTGAGCGGCTCGGGAAACAGCCGCTCAAGCCAGACGGGCAGATCATCGGGCACGTCCCTGTCATCTCGAATACGGGCCGCCAGCGCTTCAGCAACTCCCTGCTCATAACTCCAGTAGCGGCGCAGATAAAGCCGTTCACCACTGAGCACCAGCGGTCGCTCCGCTTCTCCCTTGGCCGCTATAAGCGGACTTTGTGCCAGCGCCTGCTGCCAGTCACTCAGGGTCAGTCCGGCCAGCCACAAAGACGGCAGCCAGGCATCCGCCAGGCCTTCTTCTCCTTCCGGTGGCAACGACAGGGCAAAGTCCGGCTCGGCCAGGGTGGCCGCCAGGTCCAGACACACATGGCCATGACCAAGCTGGTGGCTGGCCAATGCCGCCGCCAGCAGGACACGCGGATCTGCGCCTGGCACCTGCTCAGCCAGAAAGCCCGCCAGGGCGCTGTCCAGGGCTCTGAGCCAGCCAAGTTCCACCCATTGCTGCAGCAGGGACTGCAGCTCCTGTATTGACGTTTTGGTGGTGATCATGACCCGCTCTCCTCGTTCTGCTCGCCGTAAAACAGCTGGTTTAAGGTTTCAATCAGCACCTTGGGTGGGCGCTCGAACCAGCCGGCACCGGGGCTGCGCACAAAGGCATACAGGGCTCCCCCCATGTGGGTGTCATAGTCATAATCAGGCAAACGCAGCAGCAGCTGGCGGTGCAGCGCCAGCACATAAAGCACCGCCTGCAGATCGTAACGGTGGCGAATCACCTGGTTTTCCATGGCCGCCCGTGTGTAATCACCGTCGTCGGATCCCAGCCAGTTCGACTTGTAATCCACCACGTAATAACGCCCCTCATGCTCAAACACCAGATCGATAAAGCCCTTGAGCATGCCGTTCAGCCGGCCGGGGGCCAGCTCGGGCCGCTCCCGCTCAGGCAGAACATGCTGACGTATCAGGCCGTCAAGGGCCGGAATGTGCACATGGCTCACTTCCAGCCAGAATTCCAGCTCAGGCTGACACTGCTCCAGTTGCTGCAGCGCCGGCCCGCCGGCAAACAGGGGCGTGCTCATCAGCCCCAGCAACCAGTCAGTGAGTGGTGTGGTCCATTCCGTCATGCCTCTCAGCTGACAGCGCCGCGCCAGCTGGGTGGCCAACTCCTCGGGCCGGGCCGCCAGTCCCTCATTCAGCGCCAGCTCCAGCAAACCGTGTAAAAAGGTGCCCGCCGCCGGTCCGCGAGGAAAGCGGTGCAGCCCGGGCGTTTCACCGGGGCGCAGCGGCACAAAGGGGCGTTCGGTGTCGTCATCACCGCTTTTTTCTGCTTCGGGCCGCTCCGGTGAGGCATCGTCAAAACGCCGGCCGGCATCGTTACGGCTTAATAAAGCGCTGTAGGAGGCTATCCACCAGTGCTCCGCTGCCGGCCGTCCTGGCTCGGCCCATACCGGCTCAGCCACATCGTCATCACAAGCCTGCAAGAGCGTCTTATTGGCCTCGGGAGCGGCGCACAGGGCGGTATCGGCGCTTTCCAGCGGCTGCAGCCACTGGCTCAAGTTACCCGCAAGTGTGGCACCGCCGCCCAGCAGCCGGCCAATGGCCGAGTCATGCAGGCGCGAGTGTTTGCTGTTGCCCACACCAATATCGGCCAGCCCCAGCCAGCAGGCGTGGCGGGCCCGGGTGAGCGCCACATAGAGCAGGCGCAGGTCTTCTCCCAGCCGCTCCCGCTCGGCCCGGGCCTTTTGCTCATCGGTGGGGCTCAGCACCAGCCGCTTGCGGCCGTTTTCATGCAGCTGCACCGCGCTGCCTCTGGCCCCGCTTTCACGAAAACTGCAGATAAAGGGCAGAAATACCAGCGGATATTCCAGTCCCTTGGACTTGTGAATGGTCACCACCCGCACCAGGGCGGCATCGCTTTCCAGCCGCAGCACCTGCTCATCGGCGGCTTCCCGCTCACCGTTAATGCACTCGGCCAGATGGCGGATCAGCGCCTGCTCGCCATCCAGGGTGGCGGCGGCCTGCTGCATCAGCTCCGCCAGATGCAACAGATTGGTCAGCCGGCGCTCTCCTTCCGTGTCCTGCAGCAGCCGGGCCGGCAGCTCAAAGTCGTGCAGCAGCCGGTGCACCATGGGCAGCACGCCCTGGCGCTGCCACAGCCGGCGATAATCCCGAAACTGCATGACCCTGGCTTCCCAGTGGCGCTCGTCCTGATTCAGCCGCTCCAGCTCCGCCAGACTCAGCCCCAGGCTGGCGGTGGCCAGCGCGGCTCTGAGTTTGCCGTCCTGCTCCGGCGCGGCGCAGGCCTGCAGCCAGTGCAGCACATCACCGGCCTCGGGGCTGGCAAACACCGAATCCTTGTCGGACAGATACACACTGCGCACGCCCCGCTCCGCCAGTGCCCGGCGAATGGCCTGGGCTTCACGAAAGCTGCGCACCAGCACGGCCATGTCGCTGGGTCTGACCGGCGTAAAACCGTCTTCGCCGGCAAAACCGGCCCGGCCTTCACCGCCCAGATTCAGCAAGTGCGTCATATGGCTGGCACAGCGGGCCGCCATGTCATTCACATAGGCACCGCCGGAAAAGGGCTTGTCGTCCTCGTTATCGAGCTGCCACAACACCAGCGCCGGCCAGGGATTATCATCACACTGCCACTGCTCACTGCGGCCTCTGGCCTTGACCGGCATAAAAGGCAGCGGATTCTGACCGTTCTCACGAAACAGAAACGCCCCCTGCTCATGGGCTTCGGCTCGCTCGAACAAGCGGTTCACCGCCGACACCATGGTGCGGGAGGATCGAAAGTTGGTGTCCAGGGTGTAGTGCCGGTCTTTGGTGGCTGCACGGGCGTCCAGATAGGTATAAATATCCGCCCCACGAAAGGCATAAATAGCCTGTTTGGGATCGCCAATCATAAAGAGGCCGCTGTCGGCATCGTTATCGGCCACACGGTAAATGGTGTTGAAAATACGATATTGCAGGGGGTCTGTGTCCTGAAATTCGTCGATCAGTGCCACCGGAAACTGCCGCCGAATCACCTCGGCCAGTCGCGGGCCGTTTTCGCCGGCAAGCGCATCATCCAGCCGGGTGAGCATGTCATCAAAGCCCATTTCCGCCCGCCGGCGTTTTTCCAGCTCAAAGCGCGCCCGCACATGCCCGGCGGCATGGCGCAGCGGGGCTTCCAAAGGCGCGGCCAGCGCCGTCAGCTCGGCGGGCAAAGTTTCCATGGCGGCAAAAGCCGGGTGCTCGGGCGCGGCGGCCGTGTCTTTCCAGGCTTCGGTAATGCCGCTCTGGCTCAGGCGATAAAACGCCGCCTCCGTTAACGGCAGCACCAGCTCGTCGCTGCTCAGCCAGTCCCGAATAACACTCAGCCAGCCGTCGGTACGTTTGGCCTGCAGCCACTTGCCCTGCACCTGCTTGGCGGCAATGGCGGTTTGCAGCAGCTGCTCTATCTCGTTCACCCACACTTGCCAGGGCGCTTTTATCGCTCTGAGCCTGGCCTCACGCTCATTCAGCCGGGTGGTGAGCAGCTCTCCCAGCTCGCCTGGCACCTGCTCCGGCTCGGCTAACAGCGGGCGTACCTTATGCAGCAGGGTATCAGGGGTTTGCCAGTGGGCTATCACCCAGTCTAGTGCCGCACCGCTCAGGTCATAACAGTGTTGTCGCCAGTAATCCCGCACCACTCCGGCCAGCAGCTCGCTGTGATCGGTCTGCAGGGTCTGGGTAAAAAGGCTGCCGCTGTCAAAGGCATGCTCACGCAGCATGCGCTGACACCAGCCATGAATGGTGGACACCGCCGCCTCGTCCATCCACTGGGCGGCAATGTCCAGACGGTGAGCGCAGCCCGGCCACTGCCCGGGAGCAAAGTCGTCTCTCAGTGTGCGCAGCAGATCGTCGCCATCGGTTTCCTTGCGAAAGACCGCAGCCGCTTCCACCAGCCGGCTGCGAATGCGATCGCGCAGCTCCTGAGTGGCAGCCTCGGTAAAGGTGACCACCAGAATTTCCGGCGGCAGCAGCTCCCGTTTAAACCCCTGCTCACCGCCATGGCCCAGCACCAGCCGCAGATAAAGAGCCGAAATGGTAAAGGTTTTTCCGGTGCCGGCACTGGCTTCAATCAGCCGGCTGCCGTGCAGGGGAAACGTCAGCGCCAGCGGACGCGATGCATTCATGATGAAGTCTCCTGTGGCTGAGGGCCATATTCCAGCAGCGGCCGGTACAGCTGCTCGCTGATGCGGATAAAACGGCCATCGGCCTGCAGAGCGTCAAAGTCGGGAAACTGGCGCGCCAGAACACCGCTCTCGGCCCGCTCGCCGGCATAATGAAAATCGTCGCCGTTATAGGTTTTGCTGGCAGCCAGCTCCGCTTTGGCGGGGTCTTTTTGCTCAAGGGCACTCATGGCGGTTTTCAATGCCACCGGCAGCGGGGCCGTCATGCCCGCCTGCAGGGCGTCAAGCCACTGCTGCACCAGGGTGAGTGCCGTGCTCTGTGGCAGTGGCGGTGCCTGCAGGGTGACGTCTTCACCCACCAGATACAGACTCAGTTCAATGCCGCTGGCACAGGCCACTGTCTGGGCCACAAAGGCGTGTAACAGCCGGTGCCAGCGCACACTTTTACCACTTTTCAGATCGCCCGGCTGCAGTTCAATCAGCACCAGTTGTTCACCTTGCCGGCGCAAGCCCCCCAGCCAGCCTTCCAGCTGCAGCGCGCCATGGCTGACCGACAGCGGCAACGGGGATTCCAGCAAGTCAGGCCAGGCATGACAAAGGGCCTGGTAGCGGCTTAGTTGCTCCGGCAATGATTCCAGCATCTCGGCCCGCAGCCGCTCACCAAAACCCGCCAGCGGCAAACGCCCCTGCCCCTGCAGCCGGCGGGCGGCGGTATTCAGGGCGTCATTCACTTCATCGGCCACGGCGGCGGCGTTCAGCAACTCCCGTTTGATCATGTAGCGCTCCAGGCCGTCGAGACCGAAGGGCTCTTCGTCCTGACGGGCGGCGGCGTCCTGCTCCAGTATCACCTTGAGCCGGCGGGCAAAAAAAGTGGCCACGGGCTGGCGCAAAAATTGCTGCAGCTGCTCCAGCGTGACCGGGCCATCGGGTTGCCATATTGGCAAGGCACTTTCAATGCCAGCCGCTGCAGGCTGTGCCACCCACTCACGGGCATAGCTTTGCAGGTCACTGCCCTGGGTAAAATAGCGCCGGCTGAAGGGCTGCAGCGGATGCTCGGTGGTCATGGCCTCCAGCAGGGGGCCGCCGTTTTCCAGCTGCCAGCCGCTCAGGTGATCCCGCAGCTGCCCCACCAGCACAGACGGCGGCCGCTCGGTATTGTCGCGGATACTGCGTCCTACCCAGCTGATATAAAGCCCGTCCCGGGCCGACAACAGGGCTTCCAGCATCAGGTAGCGATCGTCTTCCCGGCGGGAACGATCCCCGGGCCGGTAGTCTTGCCCCATTAAATCAAAGTCGAGCGGGGTCACGCTACGCGGGTAGTCGCCGTCATTCATGCCCAGCAGACACACTCGCTTAAAGGGAATGGCGCGCATCGGCATCAGGGTACAGAAGTTAACGGCACCAGCCAGAAAACGCTGACTGAGCCGACCCTGATCCAGCGCTCCCAGCCAGGCTTCCCGCACCACGGTTAAGGGCAGTGGCTCGCTCAGCGCTACCCCGTCACAGAGTTCATGCCAGTGCTCCAGCGCCTCGGTCAGGCCGGCCAGCAGGCTCTGCTCCCGCTCGTTTTCCGGCTCAAAAAATTGTGCCAGCAGGCCATGCAGCACCACCGCCCAGTCGTCAGCAGCCATGGCATCACTCAGGTTATGATGCAGGTGGTCAATGGCATTCAGCAAGTTGGCCAGAGGCCCTATTATGGCCGCATCCAGGCCGCCGATTTCATCATAGGGCTCTATGCCGGCCCAGGCATCCCCGGCACCCACCGCATAACCCAGCAACATACGCCGCAGGCCAAAGCGCCAGGTGTTCTGCTCCAGACCATCGGGCAGCCCCAGTCCGGCCCGGCGCTGAGCATCCAGGCCCCAGCGCACACCGGCACCTTCAATCCAGCGGCGCAACACCGGCAGGTCGGCATCGGCAATGCCAAAACGCCGGCGCAGGGCCGCCACCTCCAGCAGATCGAGTACTTCACTTACCTGCAGCCGGCTTTCCGGCAGGCGCAGCAAATGCTCCAGGGCAATCAGCAGCGGCTCACAGCCCCGGCTGCCCTGATCCGCCAGGGTAAAGGGAATAAAGCGATCATCGTCGCGCTCATACTGGCCAAACACCGCCTGAATATGAGGAGCATACACATTAATGTCGGGCACCATCACAATAATGTCTCGCGGGCGCAAGGCCTTGTCCTGCGAGAAACGGGCCAGCAGTTGATCGTGCAGAATTTCCACTTCCCGCTGGGGGCTGTGGCCGATATGAAACTCGATACTGAGCTGTTCTTGCGTCAGCGGCGACCAGTATTCACGGCTTTCTGCCGGCGGGCGCAAATTAAGAATGTCGTCCTGCAGCTGGCCCAGCAGGTGACTGGTATCGCCGTTATCAAACAAATCAATACGGCTGCCAATGGCATTAAAACGGGCACGGTAGCTGTCGGGATCATCCAGGCTGTCGAGCAGGTTGATATAGTCCCGCCCCTGCTTGCCCCAGGCCGCCAGCAGCGGGTGCGCATGCTGATGCAGCTCGGTGTCGTTCAGCCCCGGCGACTGGCCGGCCTTGCGGGCATGGCGGCGGTACTGGTGCCGCAGCAAGTCCTGATCCGGCACTATGTCGCCCCAGTGATGCTGGCAGGGGTTGTGTACGCACAGCAATACCTGAGTAAAGCGGGCCATGGCTGCCAGCGCTTCCAGGGTTTGTGCTGGCAATGAGGAAATGCCAAATACCACCACCCGGCGCGGCAAACCGGCAGGCCTTTGTTCGCAGCGGCGCAGCTGCGCCACAAAGCGCGGGTGCACCCCGGCCCGGCTGCCCGCCAGCTCCTGCTCGCCCACATCGGCAAGCAGGGCCCGCCACAGCGCCGGCTGCCAGCGCACGGCGTCGTCCAGCGGCTGCTCGCCCCGGCGGCCGTGGATCATGATGTCCCGGCCCTCAGCCCAGGCCGCCAGCCAGTCGGCTCTGTAAACCTGATACTGATCAAACAAGTCCGCCAGCCGCTCCGCCAGCTGATAGCGCTTGCGGCCGTCACCGTCGTCATGCAAAAAACGTTCAAGGGGTGCAAACACAGCCTCGCTGCACAGCCCGGGCAAGAGCCGCATCAGCCGCCAGGTGAGCGGGGCTTTGTCCAGCGGCGACAAGCGCGGAATGGTGTCGCTGCCCAGCACAGCGCGATAGCTCTGCCACAGAAAACGAGCCGGCAGGTCAACCTGCACCGCAGCGGCAATGCCGCCACTGTCGCGGGCGGCCAGGGCCAGCTTAAGCCACTGAGCGATACCATTGCTCTGCACCAGTACCACTTCGTTTTCCAGCGGGGCCAGGGGGTAGCGCCGCATCCAGGTGACGGCCAGCGCTCTCAGCTCCTCCAGGTGGTTGCCATGTACCACCATCAGCCCCGGGCTGAGGCCGTTTTCATTCTGCATTGCGAGTCCTTGTTTCCCGTGCGTGACACCTATCATAGTGCCGAATGAGCGCGACATTAAGCGTCGTCCGCCACCATGGTTAAAAATGCCGCCCGGTGGCCATCAATTGCCAATGGCCGGCAAATGGTTACAATCCTAATCTTTTGCGCTCACGAAAAAGACGGTCCGATAATTTTCAGGCCCATGGAATAACAATAACAAGGAGTCACTTATGACAACAAAACCGCAGCACAGCGTGCATTTGGGCGACGTTGACCGAAGTTTGCCTCAACATCCACTGCAGCCAAATAAAGTGCCGGACACCCGCATCGACCGCTTCACTTTCTTTTCGGTTTTGTTCATTCTCGCTGCGGTCACCCTGCCTCTGGTGCTGTTTCCGGAGCAAGGCGCCAGCTGGGTGGCACAGGCCAAAACCTGGATCACAGACACTTTTGGCGTCTTTTATCTGGCACTGGGACTGACCGCCGTGCTGTTTGTGATTTACATTTCGTTTTCGGATATTGGCAGTATCAAGCTCGGCAAGCCCGAAGACGAAATGGAATTCAAAAACAGCTCCTGGGCAGCCATGATGTTTTGCGGCGGCATTGGTGCCAGCATTCTGTACTGGGGCATTATTGAATGGGCCTATTATTATCAGGGACCGCCTTTTGGTTTGCAGCCGGGCACACCCGACGCCATTCGCTGGGCGGCCACCTACGGAATTTTTCACTGGGGGCCGGTGGCCTGGTCCATTTATCTGATCCCGGCCATTCCCATTGCTTATTTTGCCCATGTGCGCAACTCGCCCCGCCTGAAGGTGAGCCAGAGTCTGGCCCCCCTGTTTGGTGAAAGCTTTGCCTGCAGCAACTGGGGCAAGCTGGTGGATGTGTTTTTTGTCTTTGGCATGATTGGCGGTGGTGCCACCACTCTGGGGCTGGCCTCACCCATGGTCACCGAAGGCCTGCATGAGCTGTTTGGCCTGCCGGTAAATAACTGGAGCCGGGTCATGGTGCTGCTGGGCACCACGGCACTCTTTGCCTGGAGTGCATGGCGCGGCCTGAAAAGCGGTATTCAGCTCTTTTCCAACATCAACTTTTATCTGGCGCTGGCATTTTTGGTGGTAGTACTGTTTGCCGGCCCCACTGGTTTTATTCTGAATACCGGACTGGAAAGCATTGGCCGTTCACTGACTCAGATGATTACCATGATGACCTGGACCGAGTCGTTTGGTCCCTTTGCTGAGCATGGCTTTAACGAAACCCGCTTTGCCAAGGACTGGACCATTTTTTACTGGGCCTGGTGGCTGGTATTTGCCCCTACTGTGGGGCTGTTTATTGCCAAGATATCCAGAGGCCGTACCATTCGCCAGATGGTGGTAGGCTCCATTTTCTTCGGGTCTTTGGGCTGTGCTGTTTTTTTTATGATCCTGGGCAACTATGGCCTGTATATGCAGCTGTCCGGTGAACTGGATATTGTCGCCATTCTGAATCAGCAAAGCCCGACCGCGGCCATTTTTGCAGTACTGAACACCCTGCCGATGAGCTGGCTGATGGTGGCCGTGTTTACCCTGCTGGCCATTATTTTTACCGCCACTACCTTTGATTCCATTTCCTTTATTCTGGCCTCTGTGGTGCAGCGGGAAGTGGACGGCGAGCCGCACCGCTGGAACCGGCTGTTCTGGGCCTTTACCCTGTGCTTTATGCCAGCGGTATTAATGTTCCTGGGTGGTTTGTCGACCCTGCAGACCGCGTCCATTTTTGCCGGCGCACCGCTTATCGTCATCATGGCCATGATGATGATCTCCATTATCAAGGCGGCCAAATACGATCTGCACTATCAGCCGGATTATTCCCTGAAGACCATTCACATTGAGGAGCTGCCCGAAACTGCCCCCTGGGAGCAGGGTGAAACCTCGGAAGCACCGGAAGGCTCTGTGCTGGCCCAGCAGGCAGAATATGATGAAATGCGTCAGCAGCAGGAAGAAGATGCTGAAAAGATCACACCGCTGAAAACCTGATTAATCAGCCGGCGTTGCTGTCGCTGGTCTGGGCCATGGCTTCCACCCGGGCAAATTCCACGCCCATGGTTTGCAGCTGCGCCTTGCCTCTGGCGGTGAGATCCGAGATAAACAAAAACTGCTGGCGAGGATCCATGGGGTAGGCCTTGATGCGATAACGGCTGCCCCAGGGATGATCTTCCATCACCACCACAACGGGCCGGCTCAGCTTGAGATAAGGGCTGGACAGCGCCACCTCATGCAATATCCGGCGCACCTGGTAAGCATCGTGCGCCGTGGCCAGATAAAAGCTGGCCACGCACATCAGGCTGGCACCGCCGTTATTGGCATTGCGGATCAGTCCGTTCCACAGTTTTAAATGGGGCACCACCACGACGGTGTCGTCGGGGGTCACCATTTCTACTGCCCGCAGGCCAATATGGCGCACCTCGCCATAACAGCCATCCACTTCAATCCAGTCCCCGGGCCGGTAAGGCCGTTCATAGGCAGCCACCACACCGGCAAACAGACTGCTGACATAATCCTTGAGGGCAAAACCCAGCGCCAGCCCCACGGCCCCGAGAATAGCCACCATATTACGCAAAGAAGGCTCAATCAGCAGGCTGACTATCCAGCCAATGGCCACCGCCACCACCAGAATACGCAACGTGGGGATCAGCGCCAGCACCCAGTGCCGCCGCCGGCCGTGCAAACGGGCTGCCAGCATGGGCAACAGGCGTTGAATAAGCCAGGCCAGCAGCAGCACCACTGCCACCACAAGAGCCAGCTCAATCAGCAGTCCGGGGGTTATACTACGAAATAAATTACGGACTTTTTCCGCATCCAAAACGCGCTCCTTGCTAAAATTCGTCGAGACAATGATCCCGGCCGGCCAGAAACTCCCGCACTTCACCATACGCCACCGGACTGATATGCCAGCGGGTTTGCTCTCTCGCTACCAGCCCGGCCGCCAGCATTCTGAGCAAGCTGGCGGCCAGCTGCTCCGGTGCCAGCATGGGCAGCACCTGTTGCAATGCCGCCTCATTCAGCCCGCCATGCAACAGCAGAGCATAGAGCACAAAACCTTCGTTATCGTGCATGCTGGCCGGAATATGAGGCAGCGGCGGCTGTTCAAGCTCGGCTTTCCACAGCGCCAGCGCCACACCGGCGTTGCCCCGGGCGCGGGCGGCCAGCCGGGTGAGCTGACGCTCAGCGCCTTTGATGCCAAGTTCACGCAACAGACCGGGCGTCGCCGGAGCAAAGCAATAAACGGCGCTCAGGCCCGGATCAAAACCCTGGGTGATAAAACGGTAAGTCCAGCTGTTACACACCACCAGGCCGGTGCCAAAGGCTCCCTGTACCAGCTGCATCAACAGGCAGCGTAAAAACCTCATGCCAGTGGCGGTACGCAGAAAGTAGCGGCTGATATCATCAATCAGCCAGGGACCGCGTACCTGCTGGCTTTGCCACCAAGCTTCCACATCAGCGCTGACCAGCTGAGTGATAGTAGGCGGCTGCAGACAAGGCCATTGTCGCCATTCTGCCCAGTCCCGGGCAATGTCGGCGGTGGCACTGAAAGGAGGATCCAGTAAAAAACGCACTTCCCGGGTTTGGCCCGGCCAGCCTTTAAGACCATGATCCAGCGCTTTTACTGCGGGCGTGCGGTTAAAACCGGCATAGTCTGGCAGCGTGCTGCCATTGTTGGTATCGGACTCGTCGGTTATGCCAAACACCCGCTGCAACTTGTGCCAGCTGCGCTGCAGCCGGGTGCTGGCCGGCGGCTCCGGACACTGAAAGTCACTCAGTAATATTAATCGCCAGTGGCCATTGGCAGCCATAATTCAGTCTCCTTACCAGTGTGATCATCTGCCTTGAATATGGGCTGACCGCTTTTAGTATAAGAGCGATACTCAGGCCGCCACGGAATAATATTTCATCCAGCCCAGCAACAGACCTGCAGCACCCAGGCCCCAGACCAGCGTTGCGCCTGCCAGCGTAGTAAATAAACTAAAACGATAGCTGAACCAGTATACCGCCAGCAAATAAGCGGCATAAGGCAGCAAGGAATACAGACCAAACAGCGCCGTTACCCTTAAATCCGCCATGGTTCGTTCTGTGCCCACCAGATAATGAGCAATCAGTGCAAAGGTGGGAAACAAAGGCACCAGCCCGGCAATAAAAAAGCTTTTGGACCGGGACAGCAGCGCAATCAGCAGTACCGCCAGCGCCCCCAGTAACGATTTCAAAAACAGTGATAACACTCTCTTCCTCCGGTCAGCCGTGCCTGGGCTGCTGCATTAAAACTGTTTCAGCATGCTTTCATCATACTGTTCGGCATTCAGGGTCACCCCGTGCTGTTCAGCCAGCGTGTTCAGCTCAGCCTGCTTGTCTGCCAGCTCATCCATGACAATGGTATTGTCATCCAGCTGCCACAGCTGGCGCGAGCCGGCATAACAAAACTGCAGTATCTGCATGGCGGTTTCATTGCCTTCGCGGGCAGCCGCTTCCACCTGCCGCCGTTTGCGGGCAATCTTGTTCAGCCGCTGTTTCAGATCCCACACATACACAACCTCGGTCATAAAAGGGTGCTGACGAAACCGGCTGAGCCCGGCCCCCACCAGCAGCGCTGCAAACACCACTCCCAGCAGGTTCCAGTGAAAGTGACTGCCATCGGCATCGGGGAAAAACGCTATCAGCAGCTGAGAAATAGCCAGACTGAGCACGGCCAGTACCAGTGCAGACCCGATAAACACTTTATTAAGATGCCCTCGGTAGCGCTTTTTATCTATCTGTTTAAGTTTCATAACCACCTGAAAAATTAATTAAAACCGGCTGCATTATAAGCGCGCCCGGCCCTTCTTGCTAATGCGCCGGGCCTTGCTCCAGCACGGCAATAGCAGTAACATTCGCGCCTTTTTGCAAAGGCGCTGCCATGATCGGATTTGACTACGGTACATCAAACTGCGCTGTTGGTGTCATGGACGGCAATCGCCCAATGATATTGCCGCTGGGTAAACACGGCCGCTATATCGCCTCCAGTTTGTATGCCCCCAGCCGTGAGGTGATCGTCAACTGGCTGCATCGTCAGCTGCCAGCAGCCGAACAACATCACTTCGCCCAACAGCGCCGGCTGCAGCTGCAAAAAGGTCAGGCCGAGCTGAACGAGCTGGCGCTGGACGGTATTTCCGGTGAACTGTTCTTTGGCCGCGATGCCCTGAACAGCTATCTGCAGGAGCCCGATGAAGGCTACTACATCAAATCACCCAAGTCGTTTCTGGGGGCCAGTGGCCTGCTGCCGGCGCAGATTGAGCTGTTTGAAGACATAGTCGCAGCCATGATGAGCAATGTGAAAACCCTGACCGAGGCCAGCCTGGGCAGAGCCGTGACGCAAACCGTCATTGGCCGGCCGGTTAACTTTCAGGGCCTGCGCGGCGAAGAAAGCAACGATCAGGCATTGGCCATATTGACCCGGGCCGCCAAACGGGTGGGCTTTAAGGAGGTCGAATTTCAGTTTGAACCGGTGGCGGCAGGATTTGAATATGAAGCCAGCCTGAACAAGGAAACCCGGGTTCTGGTGGTGGACATTGGCGGCGGCACCACCGACTGCTCCATGATACTGATGGGGCCACAGCAGGCACAGCGTGAAGATCGCAGCCGGGATCTGCTCAGCCACAGTGGTGAACGGGTGGGCGGCAATGACTTTGATATTGCCTTTGCCCTCAAGGGAATCATGCCGGCCTTTGGCCTGAACAGCCTGCTTGCCAGCGGAAAAACCATGCCCGCCAACAGCTACTGGCAGGCGGTGGCCATTAACGATATTCATCAGCAAACCGGGTTTTACAGCGCCGCCAACCGCCGCCTGCTGCAACAACTGGAGCGGGACGCGGCCGAGCCCGCGCTGGTAAGCCGCCTGCTCAGGGTGCAAAAACACAAGCTCAGTTACCGGGTGGTTAACGCCGCCGAGCAGAGCAAAATTGCCTTTACCGAGCAGACCCGCCAACGGATTGAACTGTGCGATATCGATAATAATTTAAGCCTTGAACTAAGCCGTGATGACTTTGCCCAGGCCTGCCAGCGCGAGCTTGGCCGTATTACCAGCCTGATGCAAAGTGCCATTACAGAGGCAGGCACTCAGCCTGAAGTGGTGTTTGTTACCGGCGGCACGGCCAAATCGCCGGTGCTGAAGCGTTTTTTACAGCGGGCGTTTCCCCACACTCCCATTGTGGTTGGCGATCATTTTGGCAGTGTTACCGCAGGGTTAACCCGCTGGGCCAGGCGAATTTATTGCTGACAGAGTATAAAAGTTACAAATTTAGCCGGAACTGCCCTACCGCATCCACTATCTGCCGGGCACCCTGCTGTATATCTCGCATGACATTACCCGAGTCACTGGACAGGGTGAGAGCCTGCTGTGCCCGGCTCATGCTTTCTTCTATCAGAATAACCACCTGCTCGGTCAGCTTGCGGTTCTCCGAGACCATGGTAATGATTTCTTCGGTGACCGAACTGGTGCGGGCCGCCAGATTGCGTACTTCGTCAGCCACCACGGCAAACCCTCTGCCCTGCTCGCCGGCACGAGCCGCTTCTATGGCGGCATTCAGTGCCAGCAGATTGGTCTGATCGGCAATACCGCGAATACTGCTGACCAGCTCGGCCACACGCTGCGACTGGCTGTCCAGCTCTGAAATACCGGCACTGGCGCTGCTCATCTGGCTTGAGAGCTCATTCATGATACTGATGGTGGCATCGATCACCTGCATGCCCTTGCGCGTATTTTCATCGGTGGCTTTGGAAATATCATAGGCAATATCAGATGTTTCGGCGGTAGCCAGCTCGCGGTTCACCTGTTCGGTTATCACAGTGGCAAACTTTACTACCTTATAAAGCTCACCGGCTTCGTCGTGAATGGGGTTATAAGAGGCTTCCAGCCAGACCACATTGCCCCGGCTGTCAAGACGGCGAAACCGATCCGATACGTATTCGCCCGAACGCAGCTGCTGCCAGAATTGGCGGTAAGCATCACTGTGCACCTCCTGCTCGTCACAGAACAGCTGATGATGTTTGCCGATGATTGGCTTGATATCCCAGTGACTGGTGCAGATTCTGATTACTGTAGGTGATCATCCCTTTGCAGTTCAGGGTGAAGTAAATCATTTGAGCACCCAGATCTCGCCGCATGTTATGAAAAATATTCAGCTCTGCCTCAAGCTCACTGATGCGTTTTTGCAACCTTTTACTGTTAAACATGCTTTGCCGCCATGATAGCCCTCTCATTGTAAGCCGCTGTTCTATTTGAACAGAAAGTCAAAGATTTTTGTTTCTGGATCAAAAGCGTATAAAAAAGGGACAAAAAAACCGCCCGAAGGCGGTTCTTTTGTGAACAATGTGTATCGCTTAGGCGCGAACAAAGTCCAGGTGAGCCAGCTTGGGCTTGAAGGGATGACGCTGAACGTCCTGAACCTTCACTTTTACTTCCTGACCGTCGATAACCAGGGTCAGCACTTCGTTGTAGAAGGCGTCTTCCTGCTGAGCGATGATGGCCTTTTTGTGGTCCAGAGCAACCGCTACCGGCTCCTGGTTGCCGCCATAGATGATGGCAGGCACTTTGTCAGCGTGACGCAGGCGGCGGCTCGCACCTTTCCCCAGGTCAGTACGCACTTCGGCTTCAAATACAAATGACATAATCTTCTCTCTTTGAGGTTAATGACAAAGGCTGCGACCGGCCTTTGCCTTGATAAAAGCGCGCGGATGGTAACACGCGGCCCCTGTCGGGGCAAGCGGGAAGCCTGTCGCAGTCAAAAAGTAACCAAAGACGATCGCAACGCGAAGCATCAATGCGGTTGCGCTCCGCCGACACGCTTCAAGCCCATCCATGGGACGCTCGGCGCATGCCTTCCTTGGCATGCGACGGTCGGCTTCGGCAATCCCCACTGCTGCTTCGAGCAATATCGGCGTTGTCTGTTTACTAACGATCAGCACCTTGGTCTCCCAAAGAAAACAAAGGGTATCAAAGCGCCTTTTTTTGCTTCCAGCTTCTGGCTTCCCGCCTCAAGCTTTAGAGTGCTTCAATCTGCTGCAATACGCGTTTGTCCGAGACCGGATAGGCGGTGCCCAGGGTCTGGGCAAAGTACGACACCCGCAGCTCTTCTATCATCCAACGTACTTCCTTCACCTCAGGGGCCAGGGGTTTTCCTTTGGGCTGCTTTTTCAGCAGGGCCTGATAGGCAGACTGCACATTCTGAATTTTCAGCAGGTGGGCGCGGTCCCGGTGCGGATCAATACCCAGCTTGTCGAGCCGGCGGCTTAAGGCCTCAAGGTAGCGGCAGACGTCTTTCAGCCGTCCGGCACCGGTATCAGTCACAAAGCCGCGATAAATCAGGCCGTCGAGCTGAGCCTGAATGTCCGACATGGCCATGGCCATGGACAAGTCAATCTTGCCCTTGAGTCGTTTTTTAATACCTTGCGCCCGGCTCAGCACCTCTTCCACCTGCAGGGCAATGGCCGCTACCGTCGGGTTGAGCTCGCCGGCGACCTTGTCTTTTAACGACTCAAAGTCTTGCGGAGTCCAGGCCGGCGCACCGTACTCACGCATCAGCACATGAATGCCGGCGCGAATGCAGTCGTCCACCAGATCCAGCACCTTGCCGTAAGGGTTGAAATACAGCCCCAGCTTGGCCTTGTTGGGCAGTTTGTCCTGCAGATATTTGATGGGCGACGGCAGTTGCAGCAGCAGCAGCTTGCACTGGCCGTCCCACATGGTCTGGGCCTGGCTGGTTTCATCTTCGCACAATTGCAGCGCCACGCTGTCGCCCTGATCAGCCAGTGCCGGATAAGCTTTTACCTCAAACCCGGCCCGTTTGGTGGCAAAGGTATGCGGAATGGCGCTGGCGGGAAATTCCCGCAGCCCTTCCTGCTCAAAGCGATCGTCGTCCACCGCCTGTGTCAGCGCTGTCTGCACCTGGCCCTGCAAACTGAGCTTGATGCTTTCCAGATCCCGGCCGGTGGCCAGCTCCTTACCATCGGCGTCCATTACCGCAAAGCGCATGATGAGATGCGCCGGCAATGCGCTCCAGTCCCAGTCTTCGTGAGGCACGGTCACACCGGTCATGCGCCGCAGGTGTTTTTCCATCTGATCCAGCAGCGGGCCCTCAAAGGGGGTCATGGCCGCCAGCAGCGCCTCGGCAAAGTTGGGCGCCGGCACAAAGTGCTTGCGCATGGGCTTGGGCAGGGATTTTATCAACGCCACCAGCAACTCCCGGCGCAGGCCCGGCACCTGCCACACAAAGGGCTCGGGCGCCACCTGGTTGAGCAGCGGCAGCGGAATGCGCACGGTCACGCCGTCTTCTTCCTTGCCCGGCTCAAACTGATAGTCGAGCGGCAGGTTCAGGCCGTCGTGCTGCCAGGCATCCGGGTAGTCACGGGTAGTCACGGCACCGGCGCGCTCGTTGAGCAACATCTCTTCGGTAAAGTGCAGCAGCTCGGGCTCGGCCTTGCGCGCCCCTTTCCACCACTTGTCGAAATGACGAATAGAGACAATATCGGCGGGCAGGCGCTCATCGTAAAAGCGGAACAGAGTCTCGTCGTCAATCACCAGATCCCGGCGGCGCGACTTGTGCTCCAGGGTCTCGGCCTGATCCAGCAGGGCTCTGTTGTGGTGAAAGAACTCGTGCCGGGTGCTAAGTTCCCCTTCCACCAGGGCCTGGCGAATAAACAGCTCCCGGCACAGTTTGGGGTCAACGGCAGAGTAGTTCACCCGGCGGCGCACCACCACCGGCAGGCCAAACAGGCTTTTGCTCACATAGCCCATCACAGCGCCCTGTTTTTTCGACCAGTGCGGCTCGCTGTAGCTGGACTTGAGCAAATGGGCCCCGGCTTCCTCCAGCCAGGCCTGATCAATGCGCGCGGCGGTGCGGCCGTAAAGCCGGTGGGTTTCGGTGAGCTCGGCCACCATCAGCCAGCGCGGCGGCTTTTTAGCAAGTTGAGAGCCCGGCACCAGCACAAAGCGGGCGTTGCGCGCCCCCAAAATGTCTTTTTTGTCACCATCGCGCAGTCCCACCTGGCTGAGCATGCCGGTCAGCAGGGCCCGGTGCAGGCTGTCAAAGCTGGCGGGCGTGCTGTTCAGGGCAAAGCCCAGCTCCCGCACCACCAGCCGCAGCTGGCTGTAAATGTCCTGCCATTCCCGCACCCGCAGGTAGTTGAGAAATTCACTCATGCACTGCTTGCGGAACTGGTTGCCGCTCAGCAATTTTTGCTGCTCTTTCAGGTAGTGCCACAGATTGATATAAGCCACAAAGTCCGAGTCTTTGTCGGCAAAGCGACGGTGCATTTCGGCAGCGGCCTGCTGTTTCTCCAGTGGTCGTTCACGGGGATCCTGAATGCTCAGCGCCGCAGTGATCACCATCACCTCGGTCACACAGCCATAATCGCGGGCGGCCAGCACCATGCGGCCCAGGCGCGGGTCTACCGGCAGCCGGGACAGGTCCCGCCCGAGCGGGGTAAGCATGAGCTGATTTTTCTCGTTTTGTACCGCCCCCAGCTCTTCCAGCAGGCGTATGCCGTCGGAGATATTTTTGTTTTCCGGCGCTTCTACAAAGGGAAAGGCGGAAATGTCCCCCAACCCCAGAGACAACATCTGTAAAATGACCGAGGCCAGGTTGGTACGCAGAATCTCGGGGTCGGTAAATTCCGGCCGGTTTAAAAAGTCTTCTTCGCTGTACAGGCGAATACAAATGCCTGCCTCGACCCGGCCACAGCGGCCCATGCGCTGGTTGGCGCTGGCCTGGGACACCGGCTCAATGGGCAGGCGCTGCACCTTGGTGCGGTAGGAGTAACGGCTGATGCGCGCCGTGCCGGGATCGATCACGTAGCGAATGCCGGGCACGGTGAGCGAGGTTTCCGCCACGTTGGTGGCCAGCACAATGCGCCGGCCGGAATGGGATTCAAAAATGCGGTTCTGCTCGGCGTTCGACAGCCTTGAGAACAGCGGCACTATCTCGGTATGGCGCAGCTCCAGCTTGCGCAGGGCGTCGGCGGTGTCGCGAATTTCCCGTTCGCCGTTCATGAAGATCAGAATGTCGCCGGGGCCTTCATTGCTGAGCTCGGTGACCGCATCAAAGATGCCCTGCAGCTGATCCCGCTCCCGGCTGTCGTCCACCAGCGGCCGGTAGCGCAGCTCCACCGGATAGGTGCGGCCCGACACCGAGATAATGGGGGCATCGTTAAAGTGCCTGGAGAAACGCTCGGGATCGATGGTGGCAGAAGTAATGATAATTTTGAGATCGGGCCGTTTGGGCAGCAGCTGGCGCAGGTAGCCGAGAATAAAGTCGATGTTGAGGCTGCGCTCGTGGGCTTCATCAATGATGATGGTGTCGTACTGACGCAACATGCGGTCCTGCTGAATCTCCGCCAGCAGAATGCCGTCTGTCATCAGCTTGACCTGCGTTTCCTGGCTTGCCTGATCACTGAAGCGCACCTTGAAACCGACACGCTCCCCCAGCTCACAGCCCAGCTCCTGGGCCAGACGGGTGGCCACGCTGCGGGCCGCCAGCCGACGGGGCTGAGTGTGACCAATGGTGCCGTCGATGCCAAGGCCCAGCTCCAGACACATTTTGGGGATCTGGGTGGTTTTGCCCGAGCCAGTTTCACCGGCAATGATCACCACCTGATGGTCCTGAATGGCTTGTTTGATGGTATCGCGCTTGTCGCTGACCGGCAGCTGGGGCGGATAGGCAATCGGGCTTTGCAGCAATGCCTGCCGCCGGCTACGCTCGGCCATGGAAGTGGCCATCTCCAGCGCTATTTTTTCCAGTACCTTTTGCTGCCGGGACTCAGCCAGCCTTGCCACCCCCTGTAACCGGCGGCGAAACCGTCCGCTCTCAGCGCCTCTGCACTCTTTCAGCCTTGCCTGCAACTGTTCAACCGACTGTGCCAAACCAAAACCCCTGTTTGTTTATAAACACATTTAGTGCCAAAAAATCTGGCGCGCAGTTTAGCAGAAACCAGCGTTTGAATGCAGGTGCCGCAGCCGGCCCGCAGCCACCATTCCAATGCTGAATTTACGGAGTTACTGCCTGTATTTTGAACCACCCTTACAGGCGGAAGCATTTTTTCCTTAAAAAAGCACATAAACGGACAGTGTTTTTTCCGTCACACCAGGAATAACGAGATACTCACCCCCATCATGACCACCACCAAGAAAAACATCTAATGCATTGAAATTAAAAACAAAAATATAAAGAAATATAAAACAGGCATTAAAAAATCTGATTGTTACGTCAGATTTGACTCATCATTACTGTCAAAAACAGACGTTACTCATCATTTACTACCCCAACAGCAAATAAAACACACTTTAACGGTTGAAAAGCAAACATCATGCCAGTATAGTGTGTTCACAGCCCACTGTTGAGGAAGGTAAACAATGAAAGAGTTAGTTATAACCGTCATTTTTACAGTCTGTGCAACCATGCTTGCCATTTCTGCACCTTCCTTGGCACAATTCTAACGAGCCCGGGAAGACAGGACTGTACTGCACGAAGAAATAACACTATTTCCTGTAAAACAAAAAAGGCACCTTTCGGTGCCTTTTTTGTTTGTTTATCAATAACCTGAGCTAGTAAGGAGCCACACTCATATTACTGCCGGAGCCAATCATGCGAACTCGCTGGCCCGGTTGCCAGCTTCTGTCCGCTTTTTGTACCACCACCAGACTTTCACCGCTGTCGGTGCGAATTTCAAGCTCCACGGCATTCACCTGATTGATTTTTTCTTCCGCCTTTGAGCCCACCATGGCACCGGCAATGGCACCGGCTGCGGTGGCCAGTGAGCGGCCCGTACCACCGCCAATGGCACTACCGGCAATACCACCCAGTACACCACCGCCCACTGTGCCCACCACATTGGGGTTTTGATCACCGGCCTGAATTTTTACCGGTCGCACCGATACCAAAGTACCATAGGTCACGCTCTGGGCCCGGCCGGCCGTGCTGCTGCCATACACATCACCGGAATAAACATCACTATTGGCACAACCACCCAACCCCAGTGCAGCCAGAATAACAACTGCTGATAAATGCTTGATTTTCATAACGTGCTCCTGTTGTAAAAAGCCGAAATATCCACCAAACAATATACCCTAAGCATTCGCACGTCACCCCAAACTAGACTGCATCGCCCACGGGTTTACTGAATAACAGGCGTGCCAGCAGCAGCCAGAGCCCCCAGCCCGATACCAGCAATACCAAAAACAGGAATAACCCCGCCTGAAACTTCTCCAGCATAATGCCGGCAATCACGGGGCCGGTCAGGGAGCCGATGCTGTAAGCAAACATCAGTTTTTGGGTCATGCGCACCAAAGCGCGGCCATTCATGTTGCCGCAGGCATAAGACATGGTGGTGGGATAAAGGGTAAAGGCTCCCGCCCCAATCAACACAAAAGCCGGGATCAACATATGAGTACCGTCAAATTCCCACAGCAGCAAACAACCACTGCCCACCATCAGGGTCTGCACTCCCATCATGGTTTTTTTACCCACTTTGTCTGCCAGACTGCCGTTGGGCAACTGAAACGCCATGCCACATAAAATCAGCCAGGCCATATACAGGCCAACCTCGTCGCCCAGCGCCAGCTGCTCCAGCTGAATGGGCATGAGTGCCGACAGCGCGCCCAGCAGCATGCCTGCCACCAGACAACCGGCCAGCCCCTGGGCTCTGTCCAGCCGGGGCGGCTTGCTGGGGGCGATGCCATCTGCTGTTATCTCGTCTTCCAGATTGGGTGAGCGGGCAAAACGCAGCGGCACCAGTGCCAGCGCACACAGGCCGGCCGCCAGCCAGAAGGCCGACGGGCTGTAAACCGTAAAGCCATCAATAAACAGCTGGCTGATGCCATAACTGAAGTAATACACCAGCATATAACGCGCCATGGCACTGGAACGACGGTTCAGCGGTGCCACCCCCAGCACCCAGCTTTCTACCGCCACAAAACTGATGGCGGCCGCCATGCCCGCCAGCATCCGCAGCACCAGCCATACCGGTAACAAACTGGTCCAGGTCAGCGCCACTGCTGCCAGTGCCAGGGTGGCACAGCACATCACCAGCGCACGCACATGCCCCAGCCGCTGTATGAATTTATCAGCAAAAAAACTGGCCCCCAGCATGCCTAGATAAAAAGCAGCACCTACCAGACCAATTTGTGCCGCCGGCGCACCCTGGCCATTCAGATAAACCGCCACCAGGGTCACCAGAAAGGCATTACCCAGTGTCAGCAGGATCAGATGTGTATAAAGTGGAACAAGGTGCATGAACGCCTCCGGATTTCGAGGCGCGCATTCTAGAAAGGGCCAAATCACAAGTACAACGAGAAAAATTTGTGATTTGGCGAGAAAATTTGATGTTTAACTAATGTTACCGGCCATATGCCAGATCATGCCCTGCCCGAGGGTGAGCGCACCCAATATTAACAGAGCGGCAACGGCAATCACCGGTGGCTTGGTTTGCTCTTTGCGCAACAGCGGCAAAAACCAGACCAGGGCTCCCGCCAGCACGGCACCACTTAGCTGCACAAAAGGCAGGGTCATGGCTGCCAGTGCCGGCTCACTGAGACCGGCCGCACGAATGGCCAGCGCCAGCAACCAGATCACCCCAAAGGCAGTGCCGGCCAGGGGCAACAGCACATTAAAGGCCTGCAGACGGTGTTTGGCGCGCACCATAATCAGATGAGCAAACACACAACCGCCGGCACCCGCGGCCAGCAAGGCCCAGCCTGCGCCCATGCGCCATCCCACCAGAGCACCATAAACTAGTGCCAGCACCAGCGCCGGATAATGCCAGCTGACATCCAGACTGCGTTTGCCCTGCATACGCGCCTGATACAGCACAGTGCCAAGCCCCGCTACCAGCGTCGCACCACCCAGCCAGAGCATAACCGGCGGTACACCGGCTTCCACCCCCAGCATCAGCGCCAGCCCAAACACCGCCCATACCGACATGGCTCCGTCACTGATACGACGCCGTTGCCCCGGGCAGAGATCGCCGTTTTTAAGTACCCATACCAAGAGGCCGAGAGCGGCCACTGCCGTGAGTGCCAGAGGCGCAAACAAGCGCGCCGGCAGTAATTCTGTCATTACTTTTCTCCGTTAATGCGTTGTGCCTATTTTAGCGTTGCCGGCGGGCCAGTACGACCATACGGGCAAACATACGGCGTAATTCAATGGGCACCCGCTCCGGGCCATGAGGCTCAATGGCCTCTACCAGCGCCAGTGCCATGCCTGGCTTGCTGCGCCGGCTCAGCGCTCGCTCAATAATACGTGAGGGAGGCGTATGTTTGTCGTGAATATTGGCTTCCTGACGAAACACCTGCTCAAGACCGTTAAAATACATATAGTGTTCAATATCGTTACGAGGCAATACAGTAAGGTGGTCGGTTTCCCGCTCACCCCGCAGCATGCCGCGCACCCCCTGTGCATATTTCTGACCGGCTTCATCACCATCGGTCAGCAAGTGCCAGCCAATGCCGAAATCCCGGGCTACCTTGATCAGCGGACTGTGCCCACACTGGGCAAACTCGATGATACGAATGCCCTCGGCAGGCAGCACATACCCACAAATTCGCGCCAGCTCCGACAGCAGCCAGATTTCTGTTTCCCCTTCCACCAGCAGCCAGTAGCGGGCAAATAACGACATGGGTCTGTTAATACGCACATGAAAGGCAATGCGGCGCATGTCTTCCGCACTGTAGCGTTCGTTGCCGATGGACATACAGCGGGTCTCGCCGTTCATGCGCACCAGACGGCGCAGATGATTAAGCGGAAAGGCCGACAACAAATCACCCGAGTTGGTGGTGACCAGCTTCTGGCCGGGAAAGCGCTCCAGAATACCCCAGGTGGCTGCCAGCATGGTGGGGTGCAGCCGGCTTTCGGGATCTTCAATCAGCAGCAAAGGCCGGGCTCCGGTTTCAATGGGACGGCCGCCCCGGGCCTGCAAAATAGTGCGGGCTACCGCCGCCAGTGCCAACGACAGGCCGCTGTCTTCTCCTAAAGGCTGCCAGTCGTTGAATTTACCAAGCTGGGTAAGCGTCACCGGGTGAATGGCAATGTCTTTTGCCCGCCGCGGTGCCCGGCTGGTGGCCCCCTGAGGCGTAAAATAATGCTCGAACAGCTGGCGCACCGCATCCAGACCGGCTTCAATTTCCTTGCGGCTAAGCTCGTCTTCTTCAGCCAGCTGGTCACTGAGCCGGCTCAGCAGCTGCTGATAATCGCCATTAAGATTCACAATGGGCAGATCCTGCGGCGCGCCCCGCGAGTCCCGCAGCCGGAATACCGGATTCATTTCTATCAGCCGGCATACCAGCGCCGACGCATGACCAAGCTCAATCACGGTGCCGGCACTGTTCAGAAACTCATGACGGCAGTGTATACCCTGCTTATCACGCCAGGCCCGGGCGCGATAATAGATGCGGTGAAAGCTGTCTTTGTGAGGCACCCATACCTGCTCAAGCCGGGCCAGCCGGTTGGAATGCTGGCTGACCCCGGGTCTGTGCTCACGATAGGTCAGGGTAATGGAAAGCTCCTGAGCCGGGTCACCGGCCTCGGTGCGGTAGAAATCTTCTTCGGCAAACTCATAGCAGCAGGCACCACGGCCCATCAGCCGCCACAGGGCACGAAACAGACTGGTTTTACCCCAGGCATTTTCTCCCATCAGCACTGTGCTTTGATCCAGCGGCAACGACAGCTGATTAATACCGAGAAAATTGCGGATGTGAACGTGCTCAAGATACATGGACGCTATCCGGGTTGGTGAGTGACATCAGCTGCGGTAAAGCACCTTGATCAGATGATAGCCAAAGCGGGTTTTAACCGGCCCCTGCACCTTAAGTTCGGGTCCGGTAAACACCGCTTTGTCAAAAGGACCGGCCATATCACCTTTTTTAAACTCGCCCAGATCACCGCCTTTTTTACCGGACGGACAAATGGAATATTTTTTGGCCAGCTGATGAAAGTCGGCCCCGTTATCAAGCCGGGCTTTGAGCTGGTTACACTCGGCTTCGGTTTTCACCAGAATATGAAGGGCACAGGCACGTTTTGCCATCAAAGGTTCTCATTGAAATAAAGCAATAACGTCAGTGTGCCAAAATGCGGAGGCGGACGAAAGCAGATAGAGCTCCCTCCCCTTTCCAAGGGGAGGGCTGAGGTGGGATTAGGCTACCGCCAGGGCGACGGTATCGGCGTGGGTCTGTACCAGTTCATCGTGCAGGGCCACCACGGCCTGCTCATAATACTCGTCATCCACAATAAACTGCATTTCCACCGCCCGCAGCGACTGATGCACGGCACGCACCGGCACATCGGCCTTGTTGAGCGCACCCACAGAGCGGGCCAGCAAACCGGGAATGCTCATATCACTGCCCACGGCCGACACCAGCGAGACTTTATGGGTAGTCACATCGGCGTTTTCAAACCGGCGCTGCAGCGACTCTACCAGGCGACGCACCTGCTTGCGGTTGCCCGCCACATAATAAGTGAGGGTGTTGGCATTCATGTCTTTCGCCACCAGGTTCAGGTGCATCTTGTCCAGCTCGTCGGTAAAGCCCTCAGCGTAGTGAGACACCCGGCCCACCATGTCCTGATCAAACAGCTCAACCGCAAACAGGTTACGGCGGCCCGCCACCATTTCCACACAGGGTGCCGGACTGCGGTAGTCGGTGGTGATCAGCGTCCCTTCGTGATCCGGTTCAAAGGTGTTACGCACTCTGAGCGGAATGCCCTGCTGGCGCAGCCCCTTGGCGGCCTGAGGGTGAATGGCTTCCATGCCGAGATTTGACAGCTGATCGGTCACATCATAATTGGTGCGGCCAATGGGGATTACCTCATCTTCGCCGGCCAGACGAGGATCGGCACTGCTCAGGTGGTATTCCTTGTGAATAATGGCTTCACGGGCACCACTGAGTACCGCCAGCCGGCTGAAGGTCATTTCACTGTAGCCACGATCAAAGCTGCTCATCAGGCCTTCTTTACAATGAGCGTAACCGGTGACCACCGGCAGCTGAGCAGACAGGTCTACCCGGGCCAGCGCCTGATTCAGCACTTCATCCAGCGGCAGCGCCTCGTCGGTGCGCCAGCCGGTCAGGTCCATCAGAATGGCGTTAACGCCGCTCTGGCGCAGGTACAGCACCATGTTATGAGCACTGTGGGCTTCGCCCATGGCTGCCAGCAGCTCCCGAATGGTCTGCAGCTGCTCGGCAAGCTGAAACTGACCAAAGGCGCACACTTTGCGTAAATGGTTCAGGCAGTCGCGAATGCCGGCCATGCGCTCACGGAGAAAGGCATCGGCCAGCGCCCGCTCGGGAGTGGCCCCGAACATTTCTTCGTTAATCTGAGACATACGCACGCTGACATTGTCCAGCGCCTGCTCCCAGGCCTGATCGTCTTCGGCATCGGCAAAGCTGGCATACACACCGGGGGCACCGGTGCGCTTGCACTCCAGCAGGCCATCGGTAATGCCGCCAAAGGCCGACACCACCAGCATGCGCTGGTAATAGCTGTGCTCATCTCGGTTATGCAGCACTATGTTGTCGCGGACCGCCTGATACTGGCTCATGGAGGTACCGCCGATTTTTTCTACTGTATGTGACACTCTGTAATTCTCCCGTTCCCTGACATTGAACATTCTGTTCTTGAGCGCACATTTTCAGTGGGCCTGGATTTGACCAACCCTGCCCAGTGAAAAGGTGCGGAGCGCAAGGCATAGCGAAGCAGCAGCGGGGATTGCCGTAGCCACAGCGTGTCGTGAAGTGCAACCGCGCTGATGCTTCGCCTTGCAGACAGACGCTGTACTCAGCCTTCCGCTTCTTCCGTTTCCAGCGGATACACGCCGTCGGCGTCGTGCACTTCCTTGCCGGTGAGCGGCGGGTTGAACACGCAGGCCAGTTTCATGTCTTCGCTGCCGCCGCGCAGCAGGTGCTCGTCGTGCTGATCAAGAATGTACAGGGTGCCCGGCTCGATGTTGTAGATGTTACCGGTGGCCAGATCTTCAATTTCACCGTTACCGCTCATGCAATACACAGACTCCAGATGGTTCTGATAGTGAATGTGGGTTTCGGTATTGGCAAAGATGGTGGTGATATGAAATGAAAAACCCATCTTGTCGTCTTTGAGCAGCATGCGGGTGCTTTCCCAGGTGCCGGTCTCGGACTGCACGCGGCGTTCGGAATTCTCACAGTCGGCAAGGGTACGTACTATCATGGTATTTCCTTTAACTATTCGATGTGCATTAGTTTTGTAGGCCCGGCTTTTAGCCGGGCATGGGTGCCCCAATAAATTGGGGCCTACCGCAGCTTAAGAGGCCTTTTTCAGGCGCTTGGCAGCTACGTCCACAATGGCCTGCTCCAGCCAGTCCAGCCCCTGGGTCAGCTCCGCTTCGGTGATGATCAGCGGGCACAGGCATTTGACCACTTCATCATCGGGGCCGGCGGTTTCAATCACCAGGCCCAGCTCAAAGGCGCGACTGGTGATTTCATCAGCGATATCACCGTTCAAACAGGCAATGCCCTGCATCAGACCACGGCCCTTCACCTTGTCGAACAGCTCGGGATATTTATCGGCCAGTTTCTGCAGACGAGCGGTAACCAGCTCCCCCTTGGCACGCACACCGGCGGCAAATTCATCGTCCTGCCAGAAGGTTTCCAGCGCTTTGCGGGCAGTAATAAAGGCATGATTGTTACCCCGGAAGGTGCCGTTATGCTCACCTGGCTCCCACTGATCCAGCTCGGGACGCAGCAGCACCAGTGCAAAGGGCAGGCCCATGCCGCTCAGCGATTTGGACAGAGTAATAATGTCGGGCTTGATGCCGGCTGGCTCAAAGCTGAAGAAGGTACCGGTACGGCCGCAGCCGGCCTGAATATCATCGGCAATCATCAGAATGTCGTGGGCTCGGCAGATTTTCTCCAGACGCTGCAGCCATTCAACGGAGGCTGCGTTCAGGCCCCCCTCGCCCTGTACCACTTCAAACAGCACGGCGGCAGGCTTGTCCAGGCCACTGGAGTTATCGTTCAGCATGGTTTCAAACAGCACCAGGCTGTCTTCACCGGTGCCGGCGTAACCGTCGTAGGGCAAACGAGTCACGTTGGCCAGCACGGTACCGGCACCACCGCGATGATGCTGGTTGCCGGTGGCGGCCAGCGCACCCAGGCTCACACCGTGAAAACCATTGGTAAAGGCCACGATGTTTTCCCGGCCGGTCACCTTGCGGGCCAGTTTCATCGCTGCTTCCACGGCGTTGGTGCCAGTGGGGCCGGTGAACTGGGCGACATGATCAAGGTCACGGGGCTTGAGAATAATGTCCTGCAGCGCACTCAGGAATTTGGCCTTGGCATCAGTATGCATATCCAGACCATGGGCAATGCCGTCATGCTGAATGTACTCGATCAGCGCTTCCTTCAGAGCCGGGTGGTTATGACCATAGTTGAGGGTGCCGGCACCGGCCAGAAAGTCCAGATAACGCTTGCCGCTGCTGTCGTGCAGCCAGACGCCTTTGGCCTGGTCAAACACCACCGGAAACGAACGGGCATAGGTTTGTACACTGGATTCCATTACATCAAAAATACTCATCACAACTCCTTAAAGTGCGATTTAAATCATTAAAAGCGAAAAATTCGAAGAAAAGTCAGGCTCAGGCCAGGGGAATGCGATAAAGGATCTCGCTCTTGCTCTCACCGCCAAAGTGGCGTTCCTGATCGAACAGCACATGGCGCACACCCTGATTGGCACCGCGTTCTCGGGCAACGCTCTCGAACAAGCCCCAGGAAGCGGCATTGTCGGGCGTAATGGTGGTTTCAATGCGGCGTACCCCCTTGCAGGCGTCGGCGTCGAGCAGATTTTCAAGCAGGCGACGGGCCAGGCCCTCTCCGCGGGCGCGTTTATCTATGGCTACCTGCCAGACGAACAGGGTGTCCGGTTCAGAAGGCTTGCGGTAGCCAGAGATAAACCCCAGCAGGGTGCCGTCATCCTCGTCTTCTGCCAGCATGCAGGTGTCGGCAAAATGCGAACACTGCAGCAGGTTGCAGTAAGTCGAGTTGGTATCCAGGGGCTTGCATCGGTCAATCAGGCGATTGACTTCACGACCGTCCGTGGCATTGGGGTGTCGCAGCACAAGTTGTAAGTCAACGGTTGTATCCATAATGATTGGCTTCAATCCCTTTTGGTTAGTGGGCTAATCAAAAAATTCCTTATTAACCTAACAAACCATCAAGCAATTGCAAGGCGAACTATATGAATTTAATTTGAATCGCATGCATTTTTAACGGCAGCAACAGTCCATGAAACAAACCTTTGCCAGCCGGTAAAAACGGCCTTATCCCCCGCCCTTAAAGGCCTGAACGGCACTTATTAAAACCATGAAACAAGCCTCTTTACGGACTTTACAAAAAAGTATAGAAATCACCAAAACACCGGCATGAGCGCCTATCATGAGGAACTTGCCACACTAAAAATTCATCTTCGCCCTCTGAAACAGACACGATTTCCCTGATCACCTTCCCATAAGACGCACCGATCACCAACCCAGCCTCATCAACGCCCGAAGCGTCACTTTTACTCACAGATCAAATTAAACAGCAGCTAAATTAGCCAAGCAGAAAACTCATTAGATCCCTAAGTGATACTCGCCAGATGCCGTCAGACCGATAATTTGAAAGCAAACCTTCATAACGTTAATCTTTAGCCTTGCTTCACATGCCATTCACACCGCCGGAATCATGAGTTACCCATGCTGAGATCATTGCTTGCCTTGCTGTTCGTCTGTTTCTCCTTGTCATCCTTTGCCGCCGACACGCCTGCGGAGGGTGAGGCCACCGAAGAAGTGCGTACCCGGCTTACCCCTTTTATGGAGCGCTATATGCTGGATGAGCTGAAAGCACTGCGTACCGAAATGGCCCAGTTCAAGGTCAACGTCAAAGAAGAAGTGGTACAAAAGGAGCTGAGCGTGGCCGACAAGGCCATGAGCTACGCCAACATCACAGTGACCTATTTCTTCTATCTGCTGGCCGGTGCCGCCTCTGTGCTGGCCATAGTGGGCTGGCAGTCTTTACGGGAACTAAAGAAGTCGGCACGAGATTATGTGGAAACCCAGATGAAACAGATCACTGACACGTATGAACGCAAACTTCGGCAGATTGAACGCGAACTGCAGCGAAAAACCAAAGTTATTGCAGAGAATTATCGGGAAATTGAACGCTTCCAGGAGGTGCACGGTCTCTGGTTGCGGGCCAGCCAGGAGCAAAGCCCCCAGGCCAAGATGGACATTTACGATCAGATACTGCACATCAAGCCCGGAGATCTCGACGCTCTCACCCATAAGGCTGATGCCGCACTGATGATGGACGAACGTCAGTGGGCACTGAGTCTGTGTAACCGTGTGATGCAGGTGGATCCGCAAAATGCTCATGCTCTCTATCAGCGTGCCTGTGCCCATGCCGGCATGGGGCATGAAGAGCAGGCCCTCAGCGATCTTGAACTGGCTGTGGAAAACAATCTGCACCTGCGTCATGTGGCAGCGGAAGACGAAGAATTTGAGCCACTGCGACAGCATCCGCGCTTTATCGAACTGACCAGCGACGCGACCGAAAACACATAAAACAAAATTGCACGAAACGTGAAAAAAATTGATTTTGCGTACTAGGCCTGAGTGCCATACTTTCCGCGATCATTAATGCCACGTTAGAGTGAGAGTGACCATGAGCTTTGAGTCAGCCAAGCCTTTTCAGGACTTTACCCACTTCCCCCGGGGGCTTCGCCGCTGCGGTGAATTTACCGTGACTGAAGCCCAGCTGCTGGAACAATGCGGCCATGCCATGCTGAGCCTTTATACCGGCCAGCGTGCGCCCATGACCGACGATGAGCAGCGCTTTGTAGAGCAGGTGCAGCAACAGGCAACCCCCGAGCTGCGCCACGCCAGAGTATGGATGAAATACCTTAAGGTGATCGGTCCGCGCCGGGTGCACCGCCTGTGCTCGCCCATGAGCACCGGCAACGACGATGACTATGAGCCGGCAGAAGACAGCGCCGACTGATGCTCTTCCCTCCCCTTGCCAAGGGGAGGTGTAACCCCTTGGGTTCCTGCTCAGAGTCACGCATAATGTCAGCAAATACAGCTACGTGCATATCACCATGAGCGAGCAGGTAAAGCCCACTTTCTACTTTTACGACTTTGAGACCGCCGGCATCAGCCCGGCCAAAGACAGACCGGTGCAGTTTGCCGGCATTCGTACCGATGCCGACTTTAACGAAATTGGTGAGCCGCAAATGTTTTATTGCCGGCTGCCTGCCGACTATCTACCCTCACCCGAAGCCACCCTGATCACCGGTATTACACCGCAAAAAGCCCAGCAGGACGGTCTGTGTGAGGCCGACTTTATTGCCCGCATTCATGAGCAGTTCAGCCAGCCGCAGACCTGCGTGCTGGGTTACAACAATATTCGCTTTGACGACGAAGTAACCCGTTACACTCTGTATCGCAACTTTTATGATCCCTACGCCTGGAGCTGGCAGCAGGGTAACTCCCGCTGGGATCTGCTGGATGTGGTACGCGCCTTTTATGCTCTGCGCCCCGATGGTATTCACTGGCCGGAAGACCAGGACGGCAAACCCAGCTTTAAACTGGAGCGCCTGACACAGGCCAACGGCATAGAGCATGGTCAGGCCCACGATGCGCTGGCAGACGTGCGTGCCACCATAGCGCTGGCCAGATTACTTAAACGAGCCCAGCCAAGGCTGTTCGATTACCTGTATGAGCTGCGCAACAAGCACAAGGTCAAGTCGCTGATTGACATTATCAGCAGCAAGCCGCTGGTGCATGTGTCGGGTATGTTTTCTGCCTGGCAGGGCTGTGCTACCTGGATTGCGCCACTGGCCTGGCATGCCAATAATGCCAATGCAGTCATTTGTGTGGATCTGGCCAGGGATCTGTCGCCGCTGGTTGACCTGAGCCCTGATGAATTGCGCCAGCGTCTGTATACACCCAACAACGAGCTGGGTGAGCTGCCACCGGTGCCGCTCAAGCTGGTGCATATCAACAAGTGTCCGGTGCTGGCCAAAGCGGCAGCACTGACCGAGCAACGCGCCGATGAGCTGGGCATAGACAGAACCCAGTGCCGAAAAAGCCTGGATTTACTACGACAGCACCCGGAAATAAGGGAAAAAGCCGAAGCCGTGTTTGCTGAAGGCAAGGAGTTTGAGCCGACGGACGACGTTGACACAGCCCTGTATCAGGGCTTTTTCAGTGATGCCGACAAGGCCGCCATGGCCATGGTGCGCAACGCCGCCCCTGACATGCTGGGCGAACTGCCGCTGTCGTTCAGTGACGAGCGTTTGCCCGAGCTGCTGTTTCGTTATCGGGCGCGCAACTATCCTCACACCCTGAGCGAGCAGGAATGGCAGCGCTGGCGGCTGCACTGTCAGGACAAGCTTTCGGCCCATGCCGAGGTCTATATGCACCGTCTGGAGCAGCTGGTGCTGGAGCATCAGGAAGATGAACATCAACTGGGTCTGCTGCAGGCAGTGGCCCGCTATGTACAATCCCTTTAAGATTTTACCATGACGCTTATTCGTGACTTTGCAGTCATCTTTGTTTGCCTGTTGATGGGCAAAGCCATTGCAGCCGTGCTGCCGTTTGCCTTTCCGGCCAGCATTATTGGCCTGCTGCTGCTGTTTGCGTTACTCAGCAGCAACTTGGTGCGCCTTGAATGGGTGCAGGCTGGCGGCCAGCTTATTTTGCGGCATATGGCGCTGTTGTTTATTCCGGTGGCAGCGGGTCTGCTCAGCTACGCCGATGTATTAAGCAAAGGCCTTGGCTTTATTCTGCTGGCAGCAGTGACCGGCCTGGTGCTTATTCTGCTGGCGGTGGGCTGGCTCTATCAGAGGCTGGCATCATGATGTTCTGGCTGGCCATTCCCGTTACCGTGCTGTGTTATCTGCTCACCCGCAAGCTGGCACGTCGTTTTAATAATCTGCTGATCAACCCCATCATGATACCGGCGCTGCTGATTATTGCGCTGCTGCTGGCCACCGACACCAGTCCGGCTGAATATGACGCCGGCACCAGACCGCTGGCGCTCTTGCTGGAGCTGGCAGTGGTGGCGTTTGCTCTGCCCTTATATCAGCAGGCAGCCAAAATTCGTAGCCGGCTGATGCCGATTTTGCTGTGCTGCAGCCTGTCGGTAGTGATTTCTGTGGGCACCACCTTACTGATTGGCGGTATTATTCATCAAAGTCCTGAACTGCTGGCCTCGGTACTTACCAAGTCCATAACCACGCCCCTGGCCATGAGCGTGAGTGAGTCCATGGGTGGCATTCCGGCCATTGCGGCAGGACTGGTAATTATTGTGGGCATGATGGGGGCTATTATCGGCTTTCCGCTGCTGCGGCTGGCAGGCGTTAACCATCCGGAAGCACAGGGGCTGGCCATGGGGGCCAGTGCTCATGCCATAGGCACCGGTGCCGCCGCCGAAGTAGGCAATACTCAAGGGGCCTTTGCGTCCCTCGCCATGGTAGTGTGCGGTATTGTCACCGCCTTGCTGGCCCCGCCGCTGTTTCACCTCTACCTTTGGTTCACAGGCTGACACCAGGAGGCGCAAATGATACAGATCGCATTGCAGCAAATGAGCATTATTGCCCAGCCCCGGCTGACGCCGGAGCAAGTAAAAGCCCTTGAGCATGCCACCGGCCTTGCAGGCGCAAGACTTGCACTGGCACTGCTGCCACAGGCCCGGCAACTGAGCCTGGCACCAGTATCGAATTTTGCGGTGGGTGCGATCGCCATGGCAGATTCAGGATACTGGTATTTGGGTGCCAATCTGGAGTTTGCCGGTCTTGCACTGCATTATTCCGTGCATGCGGAGCAGTCGGCCATTGGTCATGCGGCGCTGCATAATGAGCAACACATTCAGGCTGTAGTGGTCAGCGCCAGCCCCTGCGGCCATTGCCGGCAGTTTATGCAGGAGCTGAATCAGCCAGTCACCATTACTCTGCCCGAGGCCGAACACGCATTAAGCGAGCTTCTGCCTTATGCCTTTGGCCCGGCTGATCTGGGTATTGACGGCGGCATGCTCAGCCCAGAGCCGGGCACGCTGCACCACGCCAGTGACGACACACTCTTAAAGGCTGCCCTGCAGCAGGCCAACCTGAGCTATGCCCCCTATAGCCACAATCGTGCCGGCGTAGCCCTGCAACTGGCGGACGGACGCATTATCACCGGTCGCTATCTGGAAAATGCCGCCTTTAATCCGGGACTTGGCCCCATGCAGCTGGCACTGAGCCAGTTACAACTGCAGGGCGGCCAGCCCGAACACATTACTCGCGCCGTATTGGTGGAAAGCGCCGCTGGCATCAGTCAGTACCCGGGCGCGGCTCAGCTGCTGGCCGCCAGCAGTGCCGTTACCCTGGAACACGTTTCATAGACCAATGGCTAATGGCCGGCATCAGTATGGCCGGCCATACTCAGGCAACAAATCATTAACATCGGAGTGTAAGGGAATCATGCTCTGGCTGAAACTGGCTGAGCCGGCATTGCTGCTGGCAGGATTATTACTGGTATTGATTGGCACATGGCGCTATGGCCGGCGCAAGAAAGACTGGCTGGCATTGCCGCGTATTGTATTTAACCGCGCCAAGGATCTGACGCTGCAGGAATATCGCTGGCTGCGCTATGGCGGCATGCTGCTGTTTGCCGGCGTGTTGGTGCGCATTGCCAGCCTGACGTTTTATCCGATATAACACCCCCACCCGGCCTTCAGTCACTAAACGCCTTACGGCCCATAAAGGAGTGGCTGAGGGTGTTGCCGTCCACCAGCTCCAGCTCGCCGCCGATGGGCACACCGTGAGCAATGCGACTGACCGACACTCCGCGGCTGCGGGCAATATCGGCAATAAAATAGGCGGTGGCTTCCCCTTCCACCGTGGGGTTGGTGGCAAGAATAAGCTCGCTGAACGGCTCGGTGTCCAGCCAGGTTTCCAGTATATTCAGGCCCAGCTCTTCCGGGCCTACTCCGTCGAGCGGCGATAAATGGCCCATCAGCACAAAATAACGCCCCTGATATTGACCGGTCTGCTCTATGGCCACCACGTCTGCCGGACTTTCTACCACGCATAACTGACCACTCACCGCCCGCTTGGGGCTGGCGCAGATGGCGCAGACGGCTTCTTCGGTAAAAGTGCGGCACTGACGGCAATGGCCGATATTATCCAGTGCCTGCTCCAGCACATGGGACAGCTTGCGGCCGCCGGCACGCTGACGCTCCAGCAGGGCAAAGGCCATGCGCTGTGCCGATTTGGGCCCCACACCGGGCAACACCTGCAGGCTTTTGATTAATTCATCCAGTAACGGGCTGAAACGCATGGAAGACTCTTGAAAGATATTTGGAAGGGGAAAGGAAAGCTAGAAGCTGAAAAAATAAAACAGCGTGTTGAGACATCAGTGCTTTTCTTCCAGCTTCCGGCTTCAAGCTTTGTTTTAGAACGGCATTTTAAAACCCGGGGGCAGCTGCATGCCGCCGGTGAGCTCGCCCATACGCGCTTTGTTCTGCTCTTCCACCCGGCGCACGGCGTCGTTTACCGCGGCTGCCAGCAGATCTTCCACCAGCTCCTTGTCGTCTTCCAGCAGGCTGTCGTCCAGCTCTACCCGGCGCACAGAGTGACTGCCGGTCATGGTGACTTTTACCAGGCCGGCACCGGCCTCACCCACCACTTCCATCTGGGCCAGCTCTTCCTGCAGCTTCTGCATTTTATCCTGCATCTGCTGCGCCTGTTTCATGATATTGCCAAGTCCGCCTTTACCAAACATAGGTTGTTACTCTTTATTGATGGTGAATACAGTCACGCTTACTGCGCCATGGGCTCAATGCTGTCTGCATCCAGCTCGGCGGCAAAGCGCGAGATAAGGAATTGTACCGCATCATCGGCTTCAATTTCATCTCTGGCGCGCGCCCGGGCCGCCTGATATAACTGCAGCTCCACATCAGACGGCGTTTGTCCTTCTCCTCCCAGACTCACGCGAACGCTGATGCTGCGACCAAGATGCTGACTGACCAGCGCTTCAAGCTCGGCGCGGGTTTTATCATTAAGCAGATGCTTATGTTCAGGTCTTAACCATAACTGCCACTGATCACCCTGCTGCTCCAGCGTGCTGTGCATGGCCAGCTGGCGTAGCAGGCCGCCCAAAGGCAGTTCAGACACCAGTCTGGCCCAGGGATCGGTTGCCTGAGAAAGCAGCTCGGAGGGCTTCAGTGGCTCAGCTGCTTCTTTCCAGCTGGCCCTGGGTACAGATGGAGCCACCGCCTCGGGCTGAGCCGGAGCCGACGGTCTGGCGGCTGCGGGTACAGGTCTGGCCGCTGTTGCAGGCACCGGCCCTGAGACAGGCTCAGGCTCATCGCTCCAGGGCGGTGCGTCGTTATCGTCCCAGCTTATGTCTTGATAGGCATCCAGCGGCGGCAGCTCATTCCGGGGCTCGGGTACCACTTTTGCAGTCTGAGCCTGCACCGGCTTTTCTGTTGTTACCGGCGCTGGCCGCTCGGGTTTGGCCACCACTCGCGGGGCCGGCTTTTGCTCCGCTGCCGCTTCGCTGCGTTCCTGGCTCAGCAGCCGGTTACGGGTTTGCAGCAGACGACGAATGCGCGCCGCCTGCTCGGCAGCTTCATCCACCAGCGGCTCGGGCTCTACTGCAGGCAGCGGTGCCGACGCTGGTATTGGAGCAGACTCAGGTTTGACCGGATCTGGCTGTGCTTGCGCAACCGGCTGGCGCTCTTGTGGCGCAGCAGGCTGTTCCACCACTGTCTCAGACTGAGTGTCGGGCTGAATGGCAACTGGGCTGGTCACCTGTCCCATTTGCTCGGCCTGTTGCCAGATTTGTGCCTGCTCCTGTTCCAGCCGGCGGCTGATGGCCTCATCTTCGCTTGCCGGCAAGGCCGCCGGCTCAGGCTTTTTTAGCGGGGCCGGCTCCGCCTGAATGCCGGCGGCATCCTTGGGCACAAAGGCCAGAGTGCGCAGCAGTGTCATTTCCAGCGCCGAACGGCCATCCGGCGCAAAGGGCAAGTCTTTGCGGCCCTGCAGGCAAATCTGATAATAGAGCTGTATTTGATCCGGACTTACCAGCGGGGCAAGCCGGTTCAGCTCATCGGCATAAGGCACCCCTTGAGCCGGCACCACCTGGGCCAGTGCCAGCTGATGCCAGAAAGCAATCAGCTCCTTGTGCACATGGTCATAATCCGGCCCCAGAGTGGCCAGCTCGGCTACTCTGGCCAGCAAAGCGGCACCGTCGCCGGCTAATAATGCCTCCACCAGCGCCAGCAGCTGCTCCCGGTTAAGGTTGCCGAGCATGCGCTCCACTTCTGCCAGCTGCAGCCGGCCGTTGCCAAAGGCCAGAGCCTGATCGGTCAGACTTAATGCATCCCGCAAGCTGCCGTCGGCGGCGCGGGCCAGCGCGGCGGTGGCTTCTGGCTCAAAGTTCAGTTGCTCCTGCTGCAGAATATGCTGCAGCTGGCCGTCTATCTGACCGGGCTCCAGACTTTTAAGATGAAACTGCAAACAGCGGGACAAAATGGTAATGGGCAGCTTTTGCGGATCCGTGGTGGCCAGCAAAAACTTCACATGAGGCGGTGGCTCTTCCAGGGTTTTCAGCAGGGCATTAAAGCTGTGCCGGGAGAGCATGTGCACCTCGTCAATCAGGTACACCTTGAACCGGCCCCGGGCCGGCTGATATTGCACATTGTCGAGCAGCTCGCGGGTGTCTTCCACCTTGGTGCGGCTGGCAGCGTCTATCTCAAGCAGGTCAACAAAGCGCCCTTCTTCTATCTCCCGGCAACTGTCACAGCGGCCACAAGGATCAGCAGACACGCCGGTTTCACAGTTAAGCGCCTTGGCCAGCAGGCGGGCAATGGAGGTTTTGCCCACGCCACGGGTGCCGCTGAACAGATAGGCATGATGCAACCGCCCCTGCTCCAGGGCATTGATCAGCGCTGTCAGCACATGCTGTTGTCCCACCACGTCGCCAAACCGGCGTGGCCGCCATTTGCGGGCCAGTACCTGATAGCTCATGGGCTTAATGACCGTCAAACTCAACCAGACTGGTCACCCGCACACCCAGCTTGTTCAGCCGTTGCATGCCGCCCAGTGCAGGCAGACCAATCACAAAGGCGGCTTCCTGTACCTCACCGCCGCAGCTGCGCACCAGCTTAACCGCCGCTTCCACTGTACCACCGGTGGCCAACAGATCATCTATGATCAACACTTTTTCACCCGGCACAATAGAGTCAGCATGAATTTGCAGCGTGTCGGTGCCGTATTCCAGCTGATAAGACGCTTCTACGGTTTCCCGGGGCAGCTTGCCGGGCTTGCGGGCAGGAATAAAGCCCACACCCAGCGCCGCTGCCACCGGAGCGCCGAAAATAAAGCCACGGGCTTCGGTGCCAAGCACCTTGCGCACACCAGAATGGCGGTAGTGCTCTACCAGGGTGTCTATGGTCAGGCGAAAAGCTTCGCCGTCTTCCAGCAAACCGGTTATATCACGAAATATAATGCCGGGCTTGGGGTAATCGGGAATGGAGACAATACTGTTCGCGATAAGCTTAAGGGTGTCTTGTTTCATGGCGTATGGCTGCCTCATTAAACCCGGTTAACGCGGGCATGGCATGGAATGAAGGAGTGAAATCTTAGGGCCTCGTCTGATCCATTGCAACCATGCCAGGCGCGGGCACTGCCGGCAATCGCCACATCCAGCAGGCCAGTATCAGAAAGATGAGCACCAGCACCCCCCGCACCCACCACAAGGGGACCATATACACAGAAAAGGAAAAACTGATTGCCATTAACAGCAAAGCGCGACGTTTCACCTGAGGCCGCAGCCCTCTGTGTGTCTGCCAGTCGTGGATCAGGCTGCCAAACCAGGGGTGATTCACCAGCCAGGCATGCATTCGAGCAGAAGACTTACCAAAGCAACAGGCAGACAATAAAATAAACGGCGTGGTGGGCAACACCGGCAAAAAGGCACCTAATATTCCCAGCCCCAGAGCAATGGTGCCAAGCAGGGCAAATAAAAGTCGCATTGTGCTCTCCTGCCAGTTAAAACCCGTGTTTACTATAGCAAAAGTCGTTTTCAAACTCTCGCCTCACTGTCCGTCATGGCGCTTTTATCATGCCGGGGTTACACTGCCCGCTTTTGCCGGTAACTGAATAACATGCGTTTGATCCTGGCTCCGATGGAAGGGGTGCTCGACCATTTGATGCGGGACCTGCTCACCCGCCTTAACCCTTATGATTTATGCGTGACCGAGTTTGTACGGGTAGTGGACATGTGTCTGCCGGCGCGGGTTTTTCATCGGTTATGCCCCGAGCTGCATCATGGCTGCAAAACACCGTCGGGCACGCCGGTGCGTATTCAGTTACTGGGCCAGGACGCCAACTGGCTGGCAGAAAACGCTGCTCAGGCGATAAATCTGGGAGCCGGTGGTATTGATCTTAACTTTGGCTGTCCCGCCAAAACCGTCAACAAGCACAGAGGCGGTGCTGCCCTGCTGGCCGACAGCGAGCAGCTGTATCGCATTGGCCGGGCAGTGCGCGCCGCCGTGCCGGCCCATTTGCCGGTCAGTGCCAAAATTCGGCTGGGGCTGGAGCAGCGCGACCGTTATCTGGAAAACAGCCGGGCACTGGCAGAAGCCGGCATTACCGAGCTGGCAGTGCATGCCCGCAGCAAAAAGGACGGCTATCGCCCGCCGGCGTACTGGCCACTGGTGGCGGAGATTAGGCAGCAGCTGACTATTCCGGTGATTGTAAACGGCGAAATCTGGAACGCCGCTCATGCCCTGCAGGCGCAGGCAGAAAGCCAATGCAGCGATATCATGCTGGGCCGGGGTGCCCTTGCCCTGCCTAACCTGGCCGACATCATTAAAACCGGCACGGCTCCCCTGCCATGGAATGAAGTGATTGACCTGCTGCTCGACTACTCGGCACTGGAAGTGGAAGGTAACAAGGCCGTTTATTATCCCAACCGCATCAAGCAATGGCTGAATTATCTTAAGTTACAGTACCCGGAAGCACAGGAATTATTTACCACCATACGCACCCTCAAGCATACGGAAGAAATCCGGCGAGAGCTTGCGCAGCAAGCGCCCCTTCGGGAGCTATAAGCTGTCAGCTGTCAGTGGTGGAGTCTGAACGTTTTCGGGAGTGTCTGATACCAGGGCTTAGCCTGAAGTAAAACCACCAAATTTACAGGCACCATACAGTAACCTTCGTCTACGCCTGGACTGGCCCGAGAAAAGTAGACACCTTCATTTAATGAGAAGGTGTTATGAAATACAAACCCCGCCGTCGCTTTAGCGACACATTCAAACGTGAGGCCGTCGAGGCCTCGCTGTCTACCACCGAGACACAAGCTCAGTTTGCTGACAAACTTGGTGTTCATCCATCCCAATTACAGCGCTGGCGTAGAGAGTGGATCATGGCCAAAAAAGCATCTGATAAAGCAGTTGAAAACACCGGACCAGAAAAAAGCTTGCAGGAGCTGGAGCGTGAAAATGCTCGACTGAAGAAGCTGCTTGAACGAAAAGAGCTGGAGAACGAAATCCTAAAAAAGGCGCAAGAGTACTTCGCCAAGCACAGCAAGTAAGGTTTGCCTTTATCGAGGCCCAACGAAGTCAACGCTGGCGGGTCTCGATAATGTGTGAAGTACTCAATGTGTCACGAGCGGGATATTATCGTTGGCGAGCACGTCAGCATACTCCGGGAGAGCGTGCCATCAAGCGACAAACTCTGAAAACCTTCCTGCTCGAGCGAGCCAGGCAACTGAAGAATGTGCCGGGATATCGGAAGCTATGGCTGGACGCGCGGGATGCCGGATTCTGTTGTGGTAAAAATCAGGTGCAGCGGTTGCTACGAGACGCTGGTTATCGTTCATGCACGGCTCCTAAAGCAGGATATCAAAAGCCAGCATCATCCTTGCCTGTGTTGCCGAATCTGCTGAATCGCCAGTTCTCGGTGGGGTCAGCGAACCGAGTTTGGGTATCAGATATCACCCAAATCCGGTGCAGTGAAGGCTGGCTCTACATTGCTGCAGTCCTGGACCTGGGCACACGCCGCGTGGTGGGCCGAGCCATGGGTGCGATCAATAGCGCTCAGCTGGTGCTGGAGGCCCTTGAGCAGGCGTGGCAACAACAGCAGCCAGATGGGAAACAGCTGCTGTTTCACTCAGACCAAGGCAGCCAGTATCGGAGCGAAGAGGTGATGCGTTGGCTCAATAAACGGGGAATTACCATCAGCATGTCACGCCGAGGTAACTGCTGGGACAACGCCTGTTCGGAAAGCTTCTTCGCGCTGCTCAAGAAGGAGTGGACTCGCCCTCTGGGAATGCTCGGAAGAGACGAAATGGCAGATGAAGTCCGGTATTATACGGACGAGTATTACCCGAAAGTGCGGCGCCACATGGCGCTGGGAGGAATAACTCCCAATGCCTACGCAGCTGCCGCTTAACTTAAGTGTCTACTTTATCGGGGCCACTCCAGCCGATCTACTTACAGCTTAAAGCTGACAGCTTACAGCTCCCCGAAGGGGGCTGGCTTACGGCTTTCTGTTGATTTGCATCATGATGTTAACAAGTAGGCAGCCATATACTGACCGGCATATTCCACTGAATGGAAATCATGATGAGCAGCAAAACACAAAACGAACTGGAGCAACGGCTGCTGGCGGTGGCGGAAGACTGCCGCCAGCGCTTTTTGCATTCGGTAAACACGCTGGATGCCACTCTGGCCGCCAGGCTGGCTACTTTGCCCCCTGATGAATGGGCCGACGACGCCGCGCTGAGCGCCTGGCCCCAGCTGCAACCTCAACTCAAAAATCTGCGCCGGGTTGATGCCGCCCTGTGCCAATGGCAGCTGGGGCTTTATGGACTGTGCAGCGACTGCGAAGCGGAACTCACGCCGGCACAACTGATGGATGACCCATGCCGGCAACGCTGTGACAGCTGCGAACAGAAATATCAGAAAGCACAACATACCAGCTGGACGCTGTAAACCGCTGGGGACTGGGGACTGGGGACTGGGGACTGGGGAAATGGTAGGCGCCGCTTTAGCTGGTGCCCCTGCAGGCCACTGTATTTCAGGCCCGCTGCGCGGTCTTTTGCCGGCTAAAGCGGCAGCTACAGTTAGCGTTCCTGCCTGGTAAACAGGCATTAAAAAAGCCGGCTTTCGCCGGCTTTTTGCTTCTTTATCAACTAGTTAGCTGATTAGAAGTTATACTGAATACCCAGACCGTAGCGGTCATCACGACTAGTTCCGTCGTTTTTGAATTCATCGTCGTTGATTTCATATTCAGCATACAGCTTGGCTTTGGCAGTCAGGTCATACTGAACACCCAGAGTCCAGGCATCAATGCTGTCGAAGTCACGAACGTTGCTATCAGTTTCTTCATAAGAATACTGAGCCAGCAGGGTCCAGGCATCAACATTATAGGTACCGGTCAGTTCGAAACCTTTGGTATCTACATCGCCCTGCTCACGCTGGGTGTACAGACCGGAGAGGAAGAAACCGTCTACGGTGTAGCTGGCACCGGCAAACCAGGCATCGATAGAGTCATAGCTACGACCAGTATCAGCATCTCGACCACGTACATTTTGCTGTTCATAAGCGGCGTACACGCCCACACCTACCGGGAAGGTGTAGCCAGCAGACAGAGACCACTGGTTATCCAGTTCTTTACCATCTCCGCCTTTTTCGAGCTTGTAACCGTCAGAGAAAGCATAAGCACCACGCAGATCCAGACCGTTGGCAGCGTAAGAAACGCGAACCTGATCGTCTACCTTGTCGCTCAGCTCAAAAGTTTCACCGTAACCAGCGCGACCACCAAAGATGTTAAAGATATCACTCAGATACAGTACCTGAGCAATCGGATCCTGGCTGCGACCAAAGGTCAGCTCGGTAGTGTCCTGAAAACGGTAACCAGCCCAGGCGTAGCGGGTAGAGAGGCTGTCGGAGCCGGTGCCGGTGGCGTCATCGCCTTCAGCAACAACCTGCCATTCCAGCTTACCAATCAGGTCGATATCGTTGTTCAGTGCATACTCAACGTTAACACCCAGGCGTGCTTCACCTTCGCCACCGAAGTTATTCGCGGTTGCATCATCTTTTTTGAAACCCATCTCACCGGCTTCATACTGGATGCGGCCGTAGATATCTACCTTGGCACCTTCGTCGGAGTAAACGGTTACAGCGCTGGCAGAGGTCGCGAACAGCGCAGGAATGGTCAGTGCAAGAATCGTTTTTTTCATGATTTTATATGCCTACTGTAATTAAACACTAAGTCCTTGTTATTCCCTGTGTTAGCAACGCTGGCGTTACTATGGGCAGCAGACTATCACTGGTATTTTGACCTTGCAACAAAATCGCGGGAACTTTTTATGACAATCACACTCTTGTGCGCGCCAAAAAGTGTGATGCCAAGCACTTTTCAACAATTAACCACCACAGTCCGATATATCAGTGAAAACTGGTATATAAATACACAGGCCATATAATTGCCGCCGTGTTTTATACCGGAACTTTTCATGTCCAGCGTCCAATACCGCGCCCTTGTGCGGGCTAATTACCGTCAGTTAAGCCAATCCATTCAGGGATTTAAACCAAGACGCGAGCAAAACTTTCTGGTGGCGGAAATAGGCAAGGTACTGCTTGGCCATTACGACGCTGCCCGTCGTATTCTGGTGGCCGAGGCCGGCACCGGAATAGGCAAATCTCTTGCTTATTTACAGGCGGGCATTCCCTGGGCACGGCTCAATAATAAAACCCTGATCATTTCCACGGCGACCCTGGCCTTGCAGGAGCAACTGATCAACAAGGATCTGCCGCTTTTTCAGCCACACTGTCAGCCAGCATTTACCTTTACCCTGGCCAAGGGGCGTGCTCGTTATTGCTGCCGGCAGCGACTGCAGGACCTGGTGCAGGGCAAAAGCCAAATCAGCATGTTTGAGGCCGCCGACACCCTCACACCTGCCCAGCAAACCCAGCTGGCCGTGCTGTGGCAGGCACTGCAGACGGGTGACTGGGCCGGTGACCGGGACAGCTGGCCCGAGCCCGTGGAGAATGCGCTCTGGACCCAGATTCAGACCGAGCGCCACAGCTGCCAGCCTCAGCTGGGCCATAGCCAGTGTCCGTTTCACCTTGCGCGGGCCGAACTGGACAAAGCCGATGTCATTGTAGTGAATCATGCGTTGCTGCTGGCAGACTTGTCCATGGGGGGCGGCATTATTCTGCCCGAGCCGGAAAACTGCCTTTATGTATTGGATGAAGCCCACCATATTGCTCACATTGCCCGGGAGCAGGGCTCGGCCCGGCTGGGGCTGCGCAGCGCCCGGCGCAATCTGGAGCAGTTCAACAAGCAGGTGCCGCAACTGGCCGCCGCCCTTAACGACGACGGTCAAAACGCCGTTAACCGCACTCAGCAGGCGCTGCAGCAGCTTATTCCGTCGTTAACCGAGTTATATAAACAGCTGCAGTCGGCCCAGCGTGCCGGCGACTTAACCCCGGATGAACAGGGCTGCCTGCGTTTTGCCGCCGGCGAGCTGCCCGGGCTGCTGACACATGCCCTTACTGCCCTTAAGGATGAGCATAAACAACTGGCGCAGGGATTAAGCCGGCTGCAGAACGAGCTGGCCGAGGCACTTAAGCGGCAGCCCGGTAACAGTGCCGTATCTGCCGCCATGGCGGCGGTCAGCCTGCAGCAACTGCACACCGACGAGGCCGGCAGTCTGTGCGAGCTGATGCTGAAAGCCGTGGGCCCCAAACACACACCGCCGGCGCGCTGGCTGGAGCAAAGCAAGACCGACATTGTGTTGTGTGCCACCCCGCTGGCAGTGGGGCATCTGCTGGAGCAGTGGTGCTGGTCCCGGGCGGCAGCCGTGGTGATGGTCTCAGCTACCTTTACCGCACTGAACGATTTCAGCTATTTCCGCCGTTCTGTGGGCCTGCGTGCCGACGACGGCAGCCAATATCTCAGGCTGAACTCCCCTTTTGACTACGCTGGCTCAAGACTGATTATTCCTGCCCTTGGCTGCGAGCCGCAGGATGCAGGCTTTGATGCGTTGCTGAGTGAGGAAATTCCCCGCTGGATCAAAGGTGAAACCGCTACGCTGGTGCTGTTTTCTTCTTACCGGCAGATGAACGCGCTGGCAAAGACCCTGCGCGACAAGGGACACTCACTGCTGGTGCAGGGAGAAGCCGGCCGTCAGGCGCTGCTGGAGCTGCACCGCATGAAGTGCGATGGCGGTCAGCCCAGTGTGCTGTTTGGCACCGGCAGCTTTGCCGAAGGGCTGGACTTGCCCGGCCATTACCTGACCAATCTGATTATTACCAAGCTGCCCTTTGCGGTGCCCACCTCGCCGGTGGAAGAAGCCATGGCAGAATGGATAAGCTTAAGCGGCGGCAATGCCTTTATGCAGCTCACCGTGCCCGAAGCATCCCGCAAGCTGATCCAGGCCTGCGGCCGGCTGCTGCGTACCGAAACCGACCAAGGCCGCATTATTATTCTGGACCGGCGCTTGCTTACCCGCCGTTACGGCCCGGCACTGCTGAATGCCCTGCCGCCCTTCAGCCGGGAAACGTGAAGCCGGCGGTGCTTGCCAATTGCGTCCGGTATGAATTGTTGTCACAATTTACCGGTTTACTTAAGTGAAGATTCATTGATGAAACGCCCTCGCGGGCAAAGGCTCAGGAGCCCTGATTTATGACACTGCGTATTACCCTTGCCGCCCTGGCAACCGCCAGTCTGTGTTTTGGTGCCAATGCGGCCACCTTCAAGGCTGAGCAGCCTTATCAGATTTATCTGATTAACGGTGAAAAAACCGCCAACACCATTACCAAAGATATTCATGAAGTCACTTTGGCTGAAGGTAAAAATCAGATAGCCATTGGTTATACCAATGATTATTCCAACCGCTCTGAAGTACGGGTGCTGAACGGCGATCCCGTAATTATCGAGCTGGATAATGTGGCTGCCGATGCCGAGCTGACCATCGATTTCAACAAACCGCTGAACTATCAGCTGGCCCGCCAGTTCCTGCGTGAGCAACCCGAGCAGCTGACCGTCATCGACCAGCGCACCGGCCAGCCGGTTGAAGCAGACATTTCTACTATCCCCATGCCTGCCGGCCTGGACACTGCCGGTGGCATTCAGGAGCACCTGCGCCAAACCCGCCAGGCTTTTAACGGCCGCACCGAAGCTGCCGTGGCTGCCGCTCAGCAAAAGTTCGGTGATGCCGTGGTGGATGCCGATGCCATGGAAATGCTGCAACACTGGTGGAACGCCGCCGACGCCGACACCCGTCGTGCCTTTCAAATCTGGATGATCCAGCAGCAGTAATCGTTACCCCCTCCCCGCCTTTCCTTGGTCTTGGCTCCCTCCCCTTTTCAAGGGGAGGGTCGGGGTGGGGTTTGCAGTTAAAACCCCGATCCCGGCTGTTTGAGAAACGCCTGCTCGTCCGGGGTAGACTCGCGCCCGAGAATGACATTGCGGTGAGGGTATCGCCCAAAGCGCCGGGCAATGTCTTCATCCAGCGCCTTGCTCTTTTGCCACCACTGGGCCGGTTTTAATTCATCGAACCAGAAATCCAGTACATTCTGATACATAAGCGCTCCTGTTCAGCCTGGTGTCAGCCGAAGTATAGAGCGCCTTGTGCTCAGAATACCAAATGGGCCGCCAGCGCAATCACCGGCAGCGTCACCAGGGTGCGCATCAGAAAAATGACAAACAGCTCCACGATGTTTACCGGAATTTTGCTGCCCAGCAGCAGGGCCCCCACTTCCGACATATAGATAAGTTGGGTAACTGACAAGGCCGCAATCACAAAGCGGGTCATGTCACTTTCTATGGAGCTGGCCAGAATGGCGGGAATAAACATATCGGCAAAGCCCACCACTATGGTCTGGGATGCCGCCACCGCCTCAGGAATGCCCAGCAGCTCAAGCAGAGGAACAAAAGGCACACCCAGCCAGGTAAACAGCGGCGTGGTTTCGGCAATCACCAGTGCCAGGGTGCCAAATGCCATCACCACCGGCAGCACGCCCAACAGCATGTCCAGGGCATTGTGCACGCCGGTGCGGGCCACCTGCCCCAGGCTTTCTACCTTGCCGGCCCGGGCCAGCGCCAGCTGCACGCCATGACCCAGGCGGGAATAGCCTTCAGGAGTGACTTCGGCATTCGCCGGCCGGGCCTCACCATTAATAAAGGTGTCTTGTTTCCAGCACAGGGGCGGCAGCCGGGGCACTACAATGGCCGCCACCACGCCGGCCAGGCACACGGCCCCGTAAAAGGGCAGAAACATGTGCTCCAGCTTCACCTGGGCCAGCACCACCAGACTGAAAGTAATGGACACCGCCGAAAAAGTGGTACCAATCACGGCAGCCTCACGCTGGGTATAGTGATGGCCTTCATATTGCTTGCTGGTCAGCAAAATGCCCACACTGCCGTCACCCAGCCAGGAGGCCATGCAGTCTACTGCCGAACGGCCGGGCAGCCGGAACACTGGACGCATGATGCCGGTGAGCAGGGTGCCCACCAGCTCCAGCAGACCAAAGTCCAGCAATAACGGCAGCAACAGGCCGGCAAAAATAAACACCGAAAACAGTACCGGCAGCAGATCGTTCAGCACCAGACCGCCGGTATCACCGCTGTAAAGCAGCTGCGGGCCCACCTGAAACTGCACCAGCAGCACAAAAACAGCGCCCAGCAGCCGGCTTAGCAACCAGACCGGACGCACATTGAACAAGGTGTTCAGAAAGGCACTATTCAGGACACGGGCAGGCTTGACTATGGTAACAAACAGAGTGAGCAGAGCAGAAAATACAATCAGACCGGTGACCACAGCCGGCAACTGATCCGCCAGCGCGCCCTGCACGCTTTTGGCCAGCACCGCTATCATGATGGTGATGTCGCCCTGCCAGGCTACCGGCGTCATAAACAGCAAAATACCTGCCAGGGACGGTAGCAAAAACATCAGCCAGTTGCGTATGCCACCACTCTGGCCCGCCAGCGTTTTTTCCATGAATACTCCTTGCCATGTTGCTATGCAAACGGCAACCAATGCATAAAAAGACCAACATTTGCGCATAATACCGCACAGGATTAAGCGCGTAATGAATAGTTATTTTACAGATAAAGATTTCATGCTGAAAGCACACATCGGAATATTACACTAATAAAAACGCCAAAACGGGCTCTCAATCCCATTCTGTTAACCTGATCGCACACTGAATTAACAACTGCTTAGCGCCGAGTAAGCAAAAAACACAGTTCATCAAAATAGCTGCATTCACCTGAGGCCACCCGCCTGTGTTGCGCTCCGAGGCAGGTATGTTCCAGCAGGCTTATCTCAAAATAAGGTGCAAACAAGGCTCGCACATCCGCTTCCTTGACAGCAAACGGCGGTGTTTGATCTTCTTGAGCGTCGTGATCCACCGTTATCATCAATACACGCCCGTCACTTTCCAGCAATTCGGCCAGCTGTTTGGCATAAGCCGGGCGCATGGCCGGCGGCAGAGCAATCAGGGCGGCTCTGTCGTAGGCCAGTTTAAAGCTCAGGCCAAGATCGGCTGCCTTGAAAAAGTCGCCTTCATACAAGCTGAACGGCCCCTGCTGCCAGCATAAAAATGCTCCTTCTTCTTTGCAGGAAGGGGTTAAACCGGCATCGGTGAAAAAATCTTTCACCGCCAGCGGCGACAGCTCAAAGCCGGCCACCGCATGGCCCTGCTCTGCCAGCCAGCGCATATCCAGACTTTTACCGCACAGCGGCACCAGCACTTCATTACCAGCCTCGGCATCGGTGTGCTCCCAGCATTGTTGCAGGTGGGCATTAATGTCACTTTGGTGAAAGCCGATGCGGGCGGCTTGCCAGCGCTCGTGCCAGAAATTTGCGTCCATTGTGTTCTCCTGCCAATAAAAAACCGGACTATGTCAGTCCGGTGTCGTGAGTTCAAGCAACAGCCGCTTATTTGCAGGCACCCCGAAACTGATTGCTGTGGCTGTCGTAACGATAGCCAATCTGGGCCATGCGCGCCGCCAGCCAGCCACCGTCCAGTTCATAGCGTGACAAGAGTGCATCCAGGCTGTCGCATTCTATACGCAGCTTCTCATTGACTATGCTCAGCACCATATGAATATCCATGCGTTCCAGTTGGGTTTTATCCATTGCACCCTCCACAACTGTAAATTTATACAGTTAAATATTGACCAAAGCGCCCCACACGAATACTGTATATATAAACAGTAAAGCAACAGGCAGGGGCGAACCATGATGAACCTTTCATTAACCCGCAATCAGGCAGCACACAGCCGTACTTCTTCACGCAGTTGTGTCACCCACTCCACAGCCTCTCAGGCGGGCGAGCTGTCCCGGCTGGTGGCCCTCAGCCAGACCAGCACCGGCTGGATTGTGATTGCCAATGCACCCGGCCGGCTGTGCCGTAAAACCCTGGCTGCCACTGGCCTGAACCCTGCCCGCGTTATTGATGCCCGGCAGCTGAATGCCGCTCAGCTACAACGCGCGCTGGCCAGTCCTGCCATTGCCGCCGTGGTATGCTGGCAAGAGCAAGATGGAGCCTTTTTGCGCAACCGGCAAGCCAGCGGACGCCTTTTTGTGATCAGTCCGGCAGTGCCCGCCGGCACGCTGCACTGAGTATTTGACGGGCAATAAAAAACCGGCGCTGCAACGATGCAGCGCCGGTTTCAGGTTTTAACCAAAGTGTATCGCAATCGTAGACGCCGCTTTAGCTGGCGTAAACCTGGAGTCTTTAGGACCTGTTACACAGGCCCTGCCGGCTAAAGCGGCAGCTACAAGTTGCTTCCTTGGCAACAATCAACATCATCACACCAGCTCGCGGCGCACCAGATCCATCAGCATGCGAATATGGGCCGGATTGTCGTTCAGGGCCGGAATATAATGATATTGCTCGCCGCCTGCCTTGAGAAAAATCTCCTTGTTCTCACCGGCAATCTCTTCCAGGGTTTCCAGACAGTCAGCAGAAAATGCCGGGCAGATCACATCCAGCTTTTTAATGCCTTCTTTCGGCAGCTTTTCCATGGTTTTGTCAGTGTAAGGCTGCAGCCATTCTTCCCGGCCAAAGCGGGACTGAAAGGTAGTACGCCACTGGTGGGGCTCCAGCCCCAGCTCTGCGGCCAGCAGCTCTGACGTGCGATGACACTGCTGCCCGTAAGGGTCACCTTCGTTTTCAAAGCGCTTGGGAATACCATGGTAAGACAACAGCAGCATGTCGCCGCGGCCATGTTGCTCCCAGTGACTGCGCACCGAATCAGCCAGCGCCGAGATATAACCACTGAAATCATGGTAGTCGTGCACAAAACGCAGCGCAGGCACCAGCCGCTCTTTTTTCATCAGTTTGGCCCAGCTGTCAAACACCGAGGCCGTGGTACTGACGGAATATTGCGGATACAGGGGCAGCACTATCACTTTGCCGACGCCCTGCTCTTTCAGCTGTTGCCAGCCCGACTCGATGGACGGCTCACCGTAGCTCATGCCCAGCGCCACCGGCATGTCGATCCCTTCATCTTGCAGTGCCTGTTGCAAACCCGCCTGCTGACGCTTGCTCACCACCATCAGTGGTGAGCCTTCCGGCCACCAGATACCCTGATACAATTTGGCAACCTTGGGCGAGCGGAACGGCAGAATAATGCCATGCAATAACGGACACCAGAGTGAGCGGGGTAAATCCACTACCCGATAATCGTGCAGAAACTGACTGAGAAAGGCCTTTACCGCCACCGAGGTCGGCGCGGAAGGCGTGCCCAGATTCACCAGTAAAACGCCTGTTTTCACCTTGTTACCTGCCTTTTATCAACAACAAAAAGCCGGACCTTAACAGGTCCGGCTTATATCATAAAAGCGTTATGCCAAAATGTCAGTCAGCTCGCGGCTTACCGCTTCAACAGACTGGGTACCGTCTACCTTATGGTGTTTGGTACGACCGGCGTCGGCTTCTTGTTTGTAATAATCGATAAGCGGAGCCGTTTGCTCATGATACACCGCCAGACGCTTGCGCACGGTGGCTTCTTCGTCGTCGGCGCGGATCACCAGCTCTTCACCGGTCACGTCATCCTTGCCTTCTACCTTGGGCGGATTATAAACCAGGTGATAAACCCGGCCGGAGCCCGGATGCACACGGCGGCCGCTCATGCGCTTAACGATTTCTTCGTCGGGCACGGCAAACTCGAGCACATGGTCCACGTCAACACCGGCTTCCTTCATGGCATCGGCCTGAGGAATGGTGCGCGGAAAACCGTCCAGCAGAAAGCCTTTGGCACAGTCGTCCTGGCTGATGCGCTCTTTTACCAGACCAATAATAATGTCGTCAGACACCAACTGACCATTATCCATTACTTCCTTGGCCTTCAGGCCCAGCGGAGTGCCGGCCTTGATAGCGGCACGCAGCATGTCGCCGGTCGAAATTTGCGGAATACCGAACTTTTCCATGATGAACTGAGCTTGTGTTCCCTTACCAGCGCCCGGAGCACCCAGCAAAACGATGCGCATAACAGCGTCCTCTTTGTGATTAGTCATTCATAAATTGCGCCTGATTGTGGCACGACACCGCCATGGGAACAAGTAACAGCCCGGTCAGTTAGACCTATTGATTATATAAGCAGCAAAAAAAGAGACCGGTATCGCATTGATGCGATACCGGTCTTTCGAAAAGGCTTGCTTTGTCGGTTAACCCAGCAGCAGGCGGTTTACCCGTGCCACAAAGGCGGCGGGGTCTTTCAGGCCGCCCTGCTCGGCAAGCTGAGCCTGCTCCAGCAGCAGCCGAGACCATTCGTTGAACTGCTCGCCCTGCTCCAGACCTTCCAGCTTTTTCACCAGGCTGTGCTCGGGGTTCAGCTCCAGAATGTATTTCTGCTCCGGCACCGGCTGGCCGGCGGCGCGCATCAGCTTGATCATCTGGGTGCTCATGTCATGCTCACCGGCCACCACACAAGACGGTGTGCTGGTCAGACGATGGGTCAGACGTACTTCCTTCACCTCATTACCAAGGGCGGCCTGCACCCGCTCCAGCAGCGGTTTCAGCGCCTCTTTGGCTTCTTCCTGCGCCTTCTTGGTTTCTTCGTCGTCCAGCTCACCCAGATCCAGTTCACCCTTGGTGACAGAGACAAACTGCTTGTCCTGGAAGTCGCTCAGGTGGTTCATCAGCCACTCGTCTACCCGCTCCCACATCAGCAGCACTTCGATGCCCTTCTTCTTGAAGATTTCAAGGTGCGGGCTGTTGCTGGCGGCGGCATAGCTGTCGGCGGTGATGTAGTAAATCTTGTCCTGACCTTCTTTCATGCGCTCAATGTAGTCAGCCAGTGACACTGTCTGCGCATCGGAGTCGTTATGGGTGCTGGCAAAGCGCAGCAGGCCGGCAATCTGTTCGCGGTTGCCATAGTCTTCCGCCGGACCTTCTTTAAGGACATTGCCGAATTCTTTCCAGAAACCCTGGTATTTTTCAGCATCGTTCTTTGCCATCTGCTCCAGCATGCCCAGCACCCGTTTAGTGCAGGCCTTGCGCAACTGAGCGGTCACCTTGTTGTCCTGCAGAATTTCGCGGGACACGTTCAGGGGCAGATCGTTGGAATCGAGCACGCCTTTTACAAAGCGCAGGTAGGTAGGCATAAACTGCTCGGCGTCGTCCATGATGAACACCCGCTGCACATACAGTTTGAGGCCATGGCTCTGGTCGCGGTTATAAAGATCAAACGGGGCCTTGGCAGGCACATACAGCAGGCTGGTGTATTCCTGATTGCCTTCTACCTTGTTATGGCTCCAGGCCAGGGCATCCTGCCAGTCGTGAGAAATATGCTTGTAGAACTCCTGATATTCCTCATCGCTGATGTCGCCTTTGGCGCGGGTCCACAGGGCGGTAGCCTTGTTCACCTGCTCCCACTCGCCGTCAGTGGCGGCGGCAGTGATATTGCCGTCTTCGTCGGTCTGCTCGGGCTCGCCGTCCTTCCACATTTCTACGGCAATGCTGATGTGATCGGAATATTTGCCCACTATGCTGCGCAGACGCCAGTCATCGAGGAACTCCAGCTCTTCTTCCCGCAGATGCAGGATCACGTCAGTACCACGACCGGGCTTGTTGATATCGGCAACAGTAAAGCTGCCGTCACCGTCGGATTCCCAGCGCACGCCACGGTCGCTGCTGTCACCGGCGGCACGGGTTTCCACGGTGACCTTGTCGGCCACAATAAAGGCGGAGTAAAAGCCCACACCAAACTGACCGATCAGCTGAGAGTCCTTGGCCTGATCACCGGACAGCTGGCTGAAAAACGCCTTGGTGCCCGACTTGGCAATGGTGCCCAAGTGTTCAATCACCTCGTCCCGGCTCATGCCGATGCCATTATCGGAAATGGTCAGGGTTTTGTTGTCTTTATCGATGACCAGACGCACCCGCAGGTTGCCGTCATTCTCGAATAAATCACTGTTGGACAGCGCCTTGAAACGCAGCTTATCCGCAGCGTCAGCGGCGTTGGACACCAGCTCACGCAGAAAAACCTCTTTGTTGGAGTAGAGGCTGTGCGCCATCAGGCTGAGCAGCTGTTTAACTTCGGTTTGAAAACCATGAGTTTCGGTATGCACGGCTTCGGTCATGTTGATGTTCCTTGCTTGGTTTAACCTACAGCGAGAAAGATGGGGCCGGCAAAAAGGTTTTCAAGAGGGGAAAGGAAAAATCAGGGATTGGGGATTGGGGATTGGGGATTGGGGATTGGGGATTGGGGAATAATATGGCCGGGGACTTATCCCCGGCAACAGGCGCATTTATATGCCAAAGGCGAACTTGAGCGCAAACAGCATGGCCAGAGCCCATACCACCGGACTGACTTCACCGGCGCGGCCGGACAATACCTTCACACCCACATAGCTGATAAAGCCAAACGCAATGCCGTTGGCAATGGAAAAGGTAAAGGGCATCATCACCAGCACCACCACAGCGGGCACGGCTTCGGTAATGTCATCCCAGTGCAGAAGAGCCAGCTGGGCCATCATCAGTACGGCCACGTAGACAAGAGCGCCGGCAGTGGCATAAGCCGGCACCATGCCTGCCAGCGGCGAGAACAGCAGTGCAGCAATAAACAGCAGACCGGTCACCACGGCGGTAAGGCCGCTGCGTCCGCCCACGGCCACACCGGCTGTGCTTTCCACGTAGGAAGTCGTGGTAGAGGTACCCAGTACCGAGCCGGCAATGGAGGCGGTGCTGTCTGCCAGCAGAGCACGGCTCAGGCGCGGCAGCCGGCCTTGCTCATCCAGCAGTTTGGCCCGCTGGGCCACCGCAATCAGAGTGCCTGATGTGTCGAACAAGTCTACAAACAGAAAGGCAAAGATCACCGACAGCATGCCCACATTCAAGGCTCCGGCCAGATCCAGCTGCATGAAAGTGGGCATAATGGAAGGCGGTGCCGAAACGATGCCCTGATATTCCACATCGCCAAAGGCCAGCCCCAGACCGGTGATCACCAGAATGCCGATCATAACAGCGCCGCGCATGCCCCGCGCAGCCATGCCGATAATCAGAAAAAAGCCCAGCACCGCCAGGCCCGCCTGCAGTCCGGTAATATCACCCAGGCCCACCAGGGTAGCCGGGTTATCCACAATAATGCCGGCACTTTTCAGCCCCACCAGCGCCAGAAACAAGCCGATGCCCGCAGCAATACCCAGTTTGAGTGGCTGTGGAATGGCATTAATAATCCACTCCCGCACCTTAAATAAACTAAGCAGTACAAAAATACAGCCCGAGAAGAATACGGCACCCAGGGCACTCTGCCAGCTGTAACCTTCCGTCAGCACCACCGTATAGGTAAAAAAGGCGTTCAGGCCCATGCCCGGTGCCAGCGCAATGGGATAGTTGGCCGCCAGCCCCATAATAAAGCAGCCAATGGCCGCGGCCAGACAAGTGGCCACAAACACGGCACCGTAGTCCATTCCCGCTTCCGACAAAATGGCCGGGTTCACGAAAATAATATAAGCCATGGTCAGAAAAGTGGTAATGCCAGCCACCACTTCCTGGCGCACATTGGTGTTCAGCTCTTTGAGCTTAAAATATTGTTCAAGCATGGGGGGAGTAACTCTGAAAGGTGTTTAAAGCAAAATTATCGACCCAAACCACCGTCTTGGCAACGCCCACCAGGTTAACTGACCACGAAGACTGCAAATTTAAAGAAATAAATGCATATTCGCTGCATGGTAGCAACATCTTAAAAATACATGGTTTCAATTGAATTTAATTTTTCAAAATGGCACGGTGGCGGCCACAACCGGCTACCCTATTATTGATGATGATCAACACCGCCAGCACGCACAATGCCTATAATCGGACGAGGCTTCAGCACCCAGTAACAAGGTATTTCATTCATGACTAAACAAAATCCCGGACAAACGTCCACCAAAAAACGGGAATGGCTATCATTGCTGTTCATTACTCTGGTGTTTTTTCCTGTACTCAGCATTGTTTGCGTTGGCGGCTATGGCTTTGCCGTCTGGATGCTGCAATTAATTTTTGGCCCGCCCGGGCACGGCTGAGCCTTCATTTTTCTTTTAGTCACGATTCAGTAAAGCGAGCAGCATCATGAAAAAACTCATTTGCAAACTCTGGAATACCCTCAGGCGGCCTGCCGTGCATCTCAGCCTGGGCGCTGTCACCCTGGTCAGCTTTGTGGCCGGCATTATCTTCTGGGGTGGCTTTAACACCGCACTGGAAGCCACCAATACCGAAGAATTTTGCATCAGCTGCCACGAAATGCAGAATAACGTCTATCAGGAGCTGCAGGGCACGGTGCACTGGTCCAACCGCTCCGGCGTGCGGGCCACCTGCCCCGACTGCCATGTGCCTCACGACTGGACCGATAAAATTGCCCGCAAGATGCAAGCCAGTAAAGAAGTCTGGGGCAAGGTGTTCGGCACCATCGATACCCGTGAAAAGTTTCTGGAAAAACGCCTGGAGCTGGCTCAGCACGAGTGGGCGCGGTTTTCTGCCAATGGCTCGCTGGAATGCCGCAACTGCCATGACTACAACAGCATGAACTGGGATGTTATGTCGGATAAAGCCAAACGCTTTATGAAACCGGCCGCCGAGCGGGATCAGAGCTGCATCGACTGCCACAAAGGCATTGCTCACCAGCTGCCCGAGCAAATGACCTTCAAGGATCCGGCGCTGGATCAACTGGAGCAACGCGCTCAGGGGCTGAGCCCGGACAAAGGCGGACACTATTACACCGTGAAAGCCATTACCCTGTATCTCGACAAGGAGCTGACTCAGCCTGCCGGTGAACTGGAAGCCGCAAGCCCGGTGCAGCTGCAGGAAGAAAGCGGTGACAGCGTTAAATTGCTGGTGCCGGCCTGGCGCAAGACCCGGGGCTTTGGCCGCGTGCTGTATGAAGACTTTGGCATGAACATCACCAGTCTGGTACTGGATAAAGAAGTGGCCCAGAACAATGAGCTGGTGAAAGTGCAGGCTGAGGCCAAAATGGACGAGCTGACCGGCCTGCCCTGGGAGCCGGTGGAGATAGCACTGTGGGCCGAAAAAGGTGCACTGCTGCCGGAGGCGGAAGATCTCTGGGGCTATGCCCGGGATACTTACCGCACTGCCTGCAGCGTCTGCCACTCCCAGCCGGCCGAAGCCCACTTTGATGCCAACACCTGGCCCGGCATGTTTGCCGGCATGGTGGGCTTTACCAATATGGATGCGGACACTCAGGCACTGGTACTGAAATATCTGCAAAAGCATTCGTCCGACTACGCCGACGGCGCGCATTAAGGAGAGAGCAATAATGGCAATTTCAAGAAGACGTTTTCTTCAGGGGCTGGCGGCGGGCTCGGCTGCAGCCCTGATTGGCCCGGGCTTGCTGGTACGCAGTGCCGAGGCTGCGGTCACCGCCGAGGGCAGCTGGAAAATGGCCGGCTCCCACTGGGGAGCCTTCAAGGCGCTGGTAAAAGGCGGTGTGGTGACCGAGGTCAAACCCTTTGAACTGGACCAGCACCCCACCGATATGCTCAACGGTATTAAAGGACTTATTTATAATCCGTCACGCATTCGCTACCCCATGGTGCGGCTCGACTGGCTGAAAAACCGCCATAACAGCGACACCACGCAGCGCGGTGATAACCGTTTTGTGCGGGTTACCTGGGATGAAGCCCTGGACTTGTTCCATGAAGAGCTGGAGCGTATTCAAACCCAATATGGCCCCTGGGCGCTGTACGCCGGCGCTACCGGCTGGCGCCAGACCGGTCAGTTTCACAGCTGCGGCAGCCATATGCAGCGGGGTGTTAACCTGCACGGCAACTTCGTCAACAAGGTGGGCGACTACTCCACCGGTGCCGGTCAGGTGATCATGCCCTATGTGCTGGGCTCTACCGAAGTCTACGATCAGGGCACCTCCTGGCCGCTTATTCTGGAGCACACCAACACCCTGGTGCTGTGGGCCAATGATCCCTTCAAGAACCTGCAGGTGGGCTGGAACTGTGAAACTCATCAGTCATACGGCTATCTGGCCCAGCTGAAAGAAAAAGTTGCCAGCGGCGACATCAGGGTTATTTGCGTGGATCCGGTGCGCTCCAAAACCCAGCAATATCTGGGTTGTGAGCATCAGTATATTCATCCGCAGACCGATGTGGCCTTTATGCTGGGACTGGCGCATACCCTCTACGCCGAAAAGCTGCATGACGAGCAATTCCTCGGCACCTATACGCTCGGCTTTGAGCCCTTTATGGATTATGTGCTGGGCAAAACCGAAGACAAAGTAGAAAAAACGCCGGAGTGGGCCGCAGACATCTGCGGTATAGAAGCAGACGCCATTCGCGACTTTGCCCGCCAGCTGGCATCAAACCGCACTCAGCTGATGTTTGGCTGGGCCATTCAGCGCCAACAACACGGCGAGCAGCCCTACTGGGCCGGCGCCGTGCTGGCAGCCATGCTGGGGCAAATTGGTCTGCCCGGCGGCGGCATCAGCTATGCCCACCACTACAGCTCCATTGGCGTGCCCGGCACCAGCGCCAGCGCCCCGGGTGGCTTTCCCCGCAACTTGGATCCGGGCAAGAAGCCGGTGCACGACAACGAAGACTTCAAGGGGGCCAGCCGCATTATTCCCGTGGCCCGCTGGATTGACTGTCTGCTCGAGCCTGGCGGGAAAATTCAGTATAACGGCAGTGAAGTCACCTATCCGGATGTGAAAATGTGCGTGTTCAGCGGTTGTAACCCCTGGCATCATCATCAGGATCACAACCGCATGAAGCAGGCGTTTCGCAAACTGGAAACCGTGGTCACCATTGATTACTCCTGGAACGCCACCTGCCGCTTCTCGGATCTGGTGCTGCCTGCCTGCACCCAGTTTGAACGCAACGACATCGATATTTACGGCTCTTATGTGAAGCGCGGGCTGCTGGCCATGCACAAGCTGGTAGACCCCCTGTTCCACTCCCGCAGCGACTTTGATATTTTCACCGATTTGTGCCGCCGCTACGGCCGCCATGAGGAATATACGCAAGGGAAAGATGAACGCCAGTGGCTGATGCAGCTTTATAACGAGTGTAAAGACGCCAATAAAGACAATTACCCCATGCCGGAATTCGACGAGTTCTGGGAGAAAGGCTATGTGGACTTTGGCGAAGGGGAAAACTGGGTGCGCCATGCGGATTTCAGGAAAGATCCGGAAGTGAACGCCGTGGGCACTCCCTCGGGCTTTATTGAGATCAGCAGCCGTAAAATCGGCAGCTACGGCTACGATGACTGCAGGTCTCATCCCGTCTGGATGGAAAAAGCCGAGCGCTCCCATGGCGGTCCCGGCTCCGACAAGCATCCGCTGTGGCTGCAGTCGGTGCATCCGGATCAACGCCTGCACTCGCAAATGTGTGAGTCGGATGAATATCGCGAAACCTACACGGTGCAGGGACGGGAGCCCATTTACATCAACCCCGATGACGCCGCTGCCCGGGGCATTAAAGACGGCGATCTGGTGCGGGTGTTCAACGACCGCGGCCAGCTGCTGGCCGGTGCCCGTATTTCCGATCTTTACCCCACCGGGGTGGTGCGCATTCACGAGGGTGCCTGGTACGGCCCCACCGATGCCAGCATAGGGGCGCTCGATACTTACGGCGACCCCAACACCCTGACCCTGGATGTGGGCACCTCCAAACTGGCTCAGGCCCCCAGCGCCAATACCTGCCTGGTAGACATCGAGAAATTTACCGGTGACGTGCCCGCTGTCACTTCCTTTGGCGGCCCGCAAATGGTGGAGATTTAATGACACACTCTGTTGAGGCAGGCACTGTCCTGCCCTTTTTTTCCAGTGAACACTGGCAACGCCAGGCGGTGCTATGCCAATGGTTTTCAACGCTGATGTTCAAGGAGCCGGACGATGCCACGCTGGCCGCCTATCAGGCCGGTGATGCCGCACCTTTGCTGAACTGGCTGAGTGAAGACGGCCTGCAGAGCGAAGCTGGTGCCCTGCAATCGGCCATTGCCGGCCTGAGCGTGTTTGAGCACCCCAGGCTGGAGCTGGCGGCGGATTTTGCCACCCTGTTTTTAAGCGACGCCCGCCACAGTGCCGCACCCTATGCCTCCTGCTACCTCACCGAGCGCGGCGGCTTTATGGCCGAGCCCGCCCAGCGCATGGCCGCACGGCTGGAAAATGCCGGTGTTATGCTGCCAGCGGAAGTCAAGGAGCCGGCAGATCACCTGGCGGTGATGCTGGACTACCTGGCTGGCGGCTATCGTCAGCTGGCAGAACAGGACGCCAGTGCCGGGAGTGACACACTGAAAGGGATAGGTCAGTTTCTGGAACAGGAGCTGTGCAGCTGGCTGCCGGCATTTCATCAGCGTTGCCAGCAAGCCCGGGTTGCCAGTACCTTCTACCCTGCACTGGCCGGACTGATAACCGCATTTTGCCAAAACCGGCAACAGGAAACACGCACCTGAATTCAGCCGGCAGGAGTGTAGCGCTGCTGCCGGTTTTCCTGTAACCATACCGCCACTTTTTCTGCCGGCATGGGTCGTGCCAGCAAATAGCCCTGACCATGGGCACAGCCCAGCTGCTCAAGCCTGTCTCTTTGTCCTGCCAGTTCAATACCTTCGGCGGTGACCGCCATATTCAGGCTGTCGGCCAGCCGAATAATGGCATCCACCATATCCGCCGCACGCTGATCCGTGGTCAAGTCTGCTACAAAAGACTTGTCTATTTTCAGCTTGTTTACCGGCAGCTGACGCAAATGGCTGAAAGAAGAATAACCGGTGCCAAAGTCGTCCAATGCAATTTCCACGCCCAGCTTGCGCAGTGCAGTCAGATTATCCACCGAGCTGGCGGTATCCCACAGGCTGGTGTCTTCGGTAATTTCCAGCACCAGTGCTGACGCCGGCAACCCTACCCGCTGCAAAATGATATTAACGGTACTGGCCAGCTCACCGCTCATAAAAATTTCCGGACTGATATTTACATTTACTTTCAGGTAAGTGTGTCCCTGGCGATGCCACTCCCGCAGCTGCTGACAGGCCGTTAACAGCACCCACTGGTTCAGCACATGGGCCAGGCCATGATGTTCGGCAACCGCAATCACTTCCAGCGGACTGATTTGGCCATGTTCGGCAGAATGCCAGCGCAGCAGCGCCTCAAAAGACTCGATGCTGCCACCTTTCAGACAAAATATGGGCTGGTATAACAGTGTTAACTCGTCATTCTCAATGGCCAGCTGTAACGCCACTGCCAGCTTCTGACTACGCAGCCGCCGTTCATCCATGCCCTGCTCAAACAACTGAAACGATAATCGGGGGTTATGCTTGGCATAATACATGGCGGTATCGGCATGACTTAACAGGTCCGCCATGGAGACACCGTGCTCGGGATAAAGGCTGGAGCCAATGCTGGCTCTGGGCGACAAACAACCGTCGGGCAGACGAATGTCTGCCGACAGTGCTTTCAGCATGGCCTGTGCAAAGCGCTCGGCTTGTTCTCGCCTGGTATAGGGCTGTATCACCACAAATTCGTCGCCACCAAGGCGGGCAACATGGCCCTGCCCTTTCAGCGCCAGCCTCAAACGAGATGCCACCACCTTAAGCACCCTATCGCCCACATCATGACCCAGGCTGTCATTAATGGCCTTGAACCCGTTCAAATCCACCATATGCACCGCCAGCGTAGTGCCTTTGCGCTCGGCCTGTGCCAGCGCGCGGTTCATCATCTGATAAAAGTTAATGCGGTTGGGCAGACCGGTCAGCATATCATGATAGGCCATGTAGCGATTGCGCCGGTTTTCCCGAATCACCAGCCACAGCAGCAGAGCACCACTGACCAGCAATCCTCCCAGATAAATGGTAGAACGCAGTCGGATATCGCCGATAATATCCAGCTGTTGCTGTACATTGGCCCCGGAAAAGCTGTCCACATTAATTTCCCTGACCAGGTGACGATATGGCTCCAGCTCCTGCCTTAGTGCCAAAGCAGTCTGACGGTCATTATCAGCAAGCTGATACACACCGGGCTCCCATTGCTTTAACTGCTCAAAGAGCGCCGTCAGCACTGCCATGACGCCCGGCTGCTCACGCATGGGCCGGCTTTCTTCTCCCTCAATAAGGGTGTTCAGGCGGCTCCACAGCAACTCGAAACGCAGTTGCACATGATCAGCGCCTTTGGTGCCTGCGGCTAATGCGGTTAATGCGTGATCGAACTTCAGCACTTCCATTTCCAGCTCGGAACTGGCCCAGCCCACCGCCTTGATAGTAGACGAAACATAACCGACTACATCCAGATCCCGGTTGTAGCTGTAAATGGAGCTGACGGTAAACAACAGTGCGGCAACTGTCAGTACCACTATTTTGATTGAGTTTGAAATCACTGAATATCCAGCTGCTTTACCTGCCACACGAGCATTTCGTGATAGCGCTTGGTGTCATATTCAGAATGCTCCGACAGGGGTAACATCACCCAGAGCGGACCTTTATCCCGGACTGTTATGATTTCTCCGTCAAGCCGGGTGCTCAGCAGAAAGGGATGCTTGCGCACCATATTCATGCTGAGATCATTATGATAGTCATTCAAGGCAATAACGCGGACATTTTCTCCTTCAGCCCCGAGATAATTCAGCAAATCGCTCAACAGCACACCACTGAAGTGATGTTTTTGCCCGGTCCAGGGAGTACCGGTAAAAAAGCCATGCTGTGACAGCTGGTCCAGCATCTCGCGGTCAAATATTGCCTTTCCGTTGCTATTGGTGCGCTCAATATTACCGGTCACTGTCAGTATGACCGCCTGTTCAGGCCTGACCAATGGCTGTGCGGCCCACGCGGGCAATGCAGCGCAAAAAACCAGTAATAAAACAAGGCTAAAACTGAAAAGCGGATTGGTTTGCATAGTGTCATCCCTGTCGACTGTGCTGATGTTGTTATTATATCAAAGACTCAAAAGACTATAGTGCAGCACTGAGGATTCGAACATAAACAACAAGCAGCTTGCGGCCAGTACCACGTCCGGATCAGGCCTGGAATAGGCACCTAGCGCATACTTTTATCGCTGTCTGCTGTGTCAGCACCTGACGCAGCAGAGCGCTGCCGGCGACAGCGCTCTGAACAATATTTAACCTGCCCCCAATCTCTAGCCCATTTTTTTCGCCAGCTGAACGGCCGGCCGCACACCAAACAGGTTTTTTGCGGTAAATAGGGTTTCTTGTGCATGATTACAGCCGGTTCAGTGTTACTCCGGTTTCACGCAGCGGTCTTAGCAGTGGCTGCTGATCACGCACATATTCTACAAAGGCGCTGGCATCAGTATTGCATTTTACGCCCTGAGCCCGGCAATTCAGGGGCTGATTAATATAGTGCACTTGAATTGCTCCTCCCGCGGCTTTATCCAGGCGGGCAACCGGAAAAGCGGTTAACTGGCCATTAACCCAGGCCAGATCCGTTCTGTCAGTCAGTACCCGCTGGGCTTCATAGAGTGTATTCCAGCCGTCATTACCCGACGCACTGTAGCCGTTCATCACCACAGTATAACTGGCATTGGGATCCAGCCGTTGCCAGCCCGCGTCGGTATTTACTTCCAGTGAACGCAAAAAACCGGCGTCTTTACGGGTTTCATTAAACTCGTAACGCAGACCCGCCACATAGGGGAAGCGGCCGGTATGAGCACCTTCGGGCAAAGACGCATTAATGGTTTCCAGCAACAGTGCCGCTATTTGCCGGCCGGTTAATGACACCACACTGAGGGGGTTGGCAAAAGGCAGCAACTCTAAAGAGACATTGCCTTCTTTCAGCTCACCGGGTTCCAGGCTGGTGCGTACCGAGCCGGCATTGACCAGTGCAATATCCGCCTTGCGGCCGGCTACCGCCTGCACCTGAGGCGTGTTGATCCAGTACAGCTGGCTGGCTGCCACCAGAGGAGCAACCTGAGACTGAGTGCCATCTCGGGCTGGCAAGCGGCGGTGAGTTAACGTGGCCGGCACATGACCAATGACCTTACCGTAAGCCGCCATCAATGCTGGCCGGTATTGAGCATCAATATGCTCACGCAGTGCTTTATCTTCCTGCACTACGGCCAGACGCGGATCATTGGCAATCCGCCCGTTAAGCGCGGCTTGCTCGTCATCATTCAGCCGGCTGGCGTCAGTTCGACGAATATCCGTATAAAAAAGACCATCGGTAAGCAGGGTATTGTTACCTTCACAGCGGCTGACACGGCCGTCTTTGGTAAAAGTGACCGTTACCCGGCCCATGGCCTGAGCATATTGGCCTGCCTGCACCACACAGGTTTTAGCGCGGCCATCGGGGTTGGTAACCAGCCGGGCATAGTCAGGTTGCTTGCCCATGCCCAGATCGGAAAAATCTCCCAGCAGACTGTGGGAATGACCACCTACAATCACATCGATGCCATTCACACCGGCAGCCAGACGCTGATCCCGCTCCAGTCCAAGATGGGTAACCGCAACAATGTGCTTAACCCCCTGAGCACGCAGCGCATTCACCGTGCTCTGTGCCGCCTTGAGTTCCTGTTCAAACACCAGCTTGCCCGTGTTTGGGGCAATGTCCGGCATGTTTTCAAGGGTCAGTCCGATAATGGCAACCACAGGATCCCGGCCTGCATCCTCCATACTCTCAAGGCGCTCTTTATCGTTACCATCAAGGGAGTAAAGCACATAGGGCAGCAGCCCGGCATCTTTCAGTGCCGGGTCTGTACTGGTATCTATATTAGTGGCCAGCACCGGAAAGTTAACGCTCTGAATAAACTGCGTCAGTCGCTGGTTGCTGATATCAAACTCATGATTACCCAGCACCATGGCATCCAGCCCCAGCCGGCTCAGAATATCCGCATTCATGGCCCCCTGGTTCAGTTTGAAATAGCCAGTACCCTGCCAGGCATCGCCGCCATGAACAAACAGCAGCGGCTGCTGTTGCTGTTTGGCCTGCTCCCGCAGCGTATTAGCCTGTGTCAACAGCCGCGGATGACCGCCCAGACGAGTATAAAGCGGACGGCCGTCCAGGGTGATGGGCGCATCACTGGCATCAAAGTGAGCATGAGTGTCGTTAATATGTGCCAGTGTCAGTGTAAATGGCAGATCCGGCTGCTGACTGGCACAGCCGGACACCAACAGCGCCAGTGCGCCGGTCAGCAACCGTTTGTTCATTAATAAGCTCCCTGAATAAATAATGAGCGCAAGCGCGATCAGCTGGTAAACACCACGGTTTTACCCTGATGCAGAAACACCCTTTGTTCTATGTGATATTGCACCGCCCGGGACAGGGTAATGCATTCTATGTCTTTACCCTTGGCAATCAGCTGCTCGGGATAATGGCTATGATCCACCACTTCCACGCCCTGAGTAATAATCGGGCCTTCATCCAGCTCATTATTGATATAATGGGCCGTGGCTCCCACCAGTTTAACGCCCTTATCATAAGCCTGATGATAAGGGTTGGCCCCTTTAAAGCCCGGCAGCAGTGAATGGTGAATATTAATGGCACGGCCGGTCAGCTCGGCGCTCATGGCCGGGCTCAGCATCTGCATATAACGGGCCAGCACCACCAGATCTGCTTCGCATTCCCGTACTATGCTCATTACCTGGGCTTCCTGCTCGGTGCGGTTATCATCATTTACCGGCAGGTGATAATAGGGAATATGGTGCCAGTCGGCCAGCCGCTGTAAGTCGGAATGATTGGAGATAATGGCAGGAATTTCCATCGCCAGCTGCCCGGTGCGATAACGATACAGCAGATCATTCAGACAGTGATCCAGCCGTGACACCATCACCACCACATTGGGCCGGTATTGGCGGGCAGTAAGTTGCCATTGCATATCAAACCCTTCAGCCCGGGGCGCAAAGCCCGCCCTGAACGCGACTTCATCAAAAGCGTGCTCCGTGGGCGGACGAAATTCAACACGAATAAAAAAGTGGCGGCTCAGCACATCGTCAAAGGTCTGCATCTCCACCACATAGCAGCCCTGCTCGCGCAGATAGCGGGTGACTACATCCACGGTGCCCAGGTTGCCCGGGCAGTGAGCGGTAAGATAGTAGGTGTCTTTTGGCATGGCCACTGAAGGTTCTCCCGGTTTATAAATAACAAGCCGCCTGACGGCGGCGTTATTGTGCGGCAAAGCCAGGCGTTTCGCCAGCCGGGCAAGGGGCGTTCAGCCCAGCTTTTTTTCCATAATAAAACGGGTAAAGGTCAGCCCGGCTTTGCACACTTGCTGCTGGTCTATCAACACAAATCCCCGCTGCTCAAACATGGGGCGCGACAATACGCTGGCATCCGTCGTAAGACAATCCACGCCGCGACGACGGGCTTCCTGCTCAATTTCGCCGCACAAACGGCTTGCAAGCCCCCTGCCCGAGTGCTGCTCAAGCACATAAACCAGTGCCAGATAGTTATCGGGATTCAGGGTAGCAAAGGCCACGGGAATATTATGCAGCGTCATCACTCGAGTATAGCCACTGCGAATAAGGCGGCTGAAGTTATCCCGATAGAGGTAAGGAAACGCCGCCCACACCTGTACCTGCTCATCGCTGTATCCGCGTCGCCCCTGCCCCATCACGGCATCGTGATAAATCAGCTCCAGGCTGCTGAAATCGGTTTCCTGGTAGTCTCTGCTTAAATACATGACAACTCCGAATACAAGCTCACTCTTTGATAGTGCGCAAATATCATAACAAAGCCGGGTCAGCGGATCTGCGCCTGACCACGGATTTGCGCTATTCTAGCCACTTTCAATTATTTATCGATTCGATAAGCTGTTGCACATCAGTTTCACGGGAATAAATGATGCTAAAAACCACTCTTGCAGCCAGCCTGGTGACTGCCGCCCTGCTTGGCGGCTGTGCCAGTCATGCCAGCCCTTCACCACAACCAGCGTCTGACTTGCCCAACACCGCCGCTGCCACTCCCGCCGAGCAGCAGAATTTTGTTGCCTGGCGCGACGACTTTCGCCGCCGGGCCCTGGCAAAGGGGATTGAGCCATCCCTGTTTGATGCCGCTTTTACCAATATCGACCTGAATCAGCAGGTAATTAAACTGGATCGGGGTCAGGCGGAGTTTACCCGCCAGATCTGGGAATATCTTGATACTGCCGTCTCTGATACCCGTATCAGTACCGGTAAAAGCAAACATCAGACGCTGGCCCCGGTGCTGGCACAAATAGAGCAACGCTATGGCGTGGAAGCTGAAGTGGTGCTGGCGATATGGGGCATGGAAACCAACTATGGCAGCTATCGCGGCAATACGCCCACCATTGAAGGTCTGGCCACGCTCGCCTTTGAAGGTCGCCGCCGGGACTTTGCCGAAGCGCAGCTGATCGCCGCTCTGCAAATTCTGCAGGCCGGTGATGTGAGCGTAAAAGACATGCGCGGCTCCTGGGCCGGTGCCATGGGCCACACCCAGTTTATGCCCACCAGTTATCTGGAATACGCCCAGGACTTTGACGGTGACGGCAAGCGTAACATCTGGAGTGATGATCCCACTGACGCCCTGGCCTCTGCAGCCTATTATCTGTCCCGCTTCGGCTGGCAGGCAGGCATGCCCTGGGGACTGGAAGTCATACTGCCGGATAACTTTGACTATACCCGGGCAGATCAGCAAAACCGCCGGCCGGTATCCTACTGGCAGCAGCAAGGCATTAAGCAGGCAAACGGCCAGGCCCTGCCAGACATTGGCGAGGCGGCAGTACTGGTACCCGCCGGGGCCAAAGGCCCCGCCTTTGTGGTATTTAACAACTTCTATGTGATCAAGCGTTACAACAATGCCACCTCTTACGCCATGGGCGTAGGACATCTTGCTGACAGAATTGCCGGCAGCAGTGGTTTTAAACAACACTGGCCCCGCCACGAACGTGCCCTCAGCCGTACCGAAAAGCGCGAGCTGCAGCAGCGCCTTACCGAGCAGGGATTTAATACCAAAGGGACTGACGGTGTCATTGGCCCCAACACCATGGCCGCGATTCGGGCCTGGCAACAAGCCAAAGGCCTGACCGCCGATGGTTATGCCAGTGCCAGCCTGCTGGAGCGTTTGCGTTAACTGCTATTCGCGGAGTCTGACACCAGACCCCGCTTTACCAATGGTTATAAATTCTGCAAAAATACCCTTGTTACGCTATTTTTCATAAGCCATAACCAAACGGATTAACAGCACAGTGAATTGTGCTGTTAGCATTACTTGGTTCCCTATATTTTTCTGACATTTGGAGTCTTCATGCTGACCCTGCTCGTCAATCTGACGATCTTTGTGTTGCTGATGCTGGTTCTGGGCAAGCTGGCCCGCCGGGGTCAGTCCCTTTCCCGCCAGGTGCTTACCGGCCTGGTGTTTGGTGTGGCCGCCGGTTTTGCCATGCAGTTGCTGTACAGCGCCGATACCATCACCCGCACCCTGGAGTGGGTAAACGTGGTAGGTGCCGGCTATGTGCGACTGCTGCAGATGATCGTCATTCCGCTGGTGCTGGTGTCCATTCTGGGTGCCGTAGCCCGGCTGCATAACGCCACCTCACTGGGCAAAATCAGTGTAATGACCCTGGGCATATTGCTGTTTACCACTGCCATTTCGGCGCTGGTGGGCGTGTTCGTCACCTATTCCTTTGGTCTGAGTGCCGCCGATCTGGTGCAGGGAGCCCGTGAACTGGCCCGTGCCGAGCATCTGGAAGCCACCGTGGCCAGTGTGGCGGACTTGTCTGTGCCGCAACTGCTGGTGTCTTTTATTCCGCGCAACCCCTTTGCCGACATGACAGGTGCCAGCCCCACTTCCATTATTGGCGTGGTGATTTTTGCGGTGTTCCTGGGACTGGCCGTACTGACCCTGCTGAAAGACGAGCCGGACCTGGGCAAACGTGTGGTGGGCGGCATTGAAGCCCTGCAGGCCTTGATTATGCGGCTGGTGCGGCTGGTGATGAAACTGACCCCCTTTGGCGTAATGGCGCTGATGACCAAGGTGATTGCCGGCTCCAACCTGCAGGATGTGGTCAGTCTGGCCGGCTTTTTGGTGGCGTCTTACCTGGCTATTGCCATTATGTTTGTGGTGCACGGTGTGTTGCTGAGCATCGCAGGTGTCAATGCCAAGCGCTTTTTTACCAAGGTATGGCCGGTACTGGCGTTTGCCTTTACCAGCCGCTCCAGTGCCGCCACCATTCCGCTGAACGTGCAGGCGCAAACCCAGAAACTGGGCGTGCCCGAGAGCATTGCCAACTTTTCAGCCTCTTTTGGTGCCACCATTGGTCAGAACGGCTGCGCCGGCATTTATCCGGCCATGCTGGCAGTGATGATAGCTCCCACCATGGGCATTGATGTGCTGGATCCCTTGTGGCTGGCCACCCTGGTGGGCGTGATCACCCTGGCGTCTTTCGGCGTGGCCGGTGTGGGCGGCGGTGCTACCTTTGCGGCCCTGATAGTGCTGCCCATTATGGGCATGCCGGTGGCGCTGGCGGCCCTGCTGATCTCCATTGAACCGCTGATCGACATGGCCCGCACCGCCCTCAATGTGAACGGCTCCATGACCGCCGGCACCATCAGCAGCAAGCTGCTGGGGCAAACCGACGAAGCCGTGTTTGCTGCCGATAACGACAGCGAGCGGGCACCGACCACGGCCTGATAACAGGGTTAATAAAAAAGCGCCTGACGGCGCTTTTTTTAGGTCTGATGACGGGCACTTTGACGGAACGGATAGCGGCGAAAGGCCAGCATTTTGCGCACCCCTTCCAGGATCAGCAGCCCCACAGCAACCCAGATGGCAATAAAGGTCACCCACTCTTCATCGGCAATGGTTTCTCCCAGTACCAAAGACACCACCACCAACAGCACCGGCTCCACATAGCCTAACAGGCCAAACAGACTGAATGGCAGCTGACGGCTGGCAAGAATATAACAGGCCAGTGCCAGGGCGCTAATCATACCCAGACCCAGCACCAGAATATACAGCACCGGTCTGTCGGCAAAGGTGGCAAAAGGCGAGCCGGATGCCATCACAAACCAGGCCGCCACCGGCAACATCAGCAGCATATCGCACCAGAGGCCGCCCAGATTGTCGTTTCCGAGCCAGCGCCGCCAGACAAAATAGAGCGGATAACCAATGGCAACGACCATGGTTTCCCATGACACGCCGCCTGCATGCCAGAGCTCATTACCAACCCCGAAGGCGGCACAGGCCACCGCCAGCCACTGCAGCCGGCTGGGCCGCTCCTGATATAAAAACCGGCCAACCAGTACCAGCACCAGTGGCATCATAAAATAGCCGAGCGACACTGCCAGCCCCCGGCCATTAATGGGTGCCCACATAAAAATCCACAGTTGTACTCCCACCAGCGCCGAGGAGAGTGGCAGGCCAACCCAGATTACCGGACGGGTTTTCAGCTGAGCAAGCAGCGCAGTTACCAGTCGCCAGTCTCCACTGTACAGCAGAAACAGCCCCAGGCAGGGCATGGTCAGCAGCATGCGCCAGCCAAATACTACCTCTCCGCTCATGGGTGTCATCAGGCTGGCATAGTAATAAAGCAGCGCAAATAACACCGACGAAAACACCGATAATGCAACCCCTTTGGCCACTCACTCACCTCCTTTATTCATATAAGGATAAAAAATACGCGCGCAGCTTATCAGCTTTACGATGAAAGAATGACCTGATTTAAAAAATAAAAGCAGACATATTTATTGCTTATAATGCTTATTAACAGCAGGCCTTATTGATTAACAGTGCCTTTACAGAAACTTTGAAAGCCATCACTTTTTCAGGCAGGAGCCACATCATGCAGCGCATCATCATTACTCTGTGTTTATTACTGCTGACCGCCTGTGCCGGAGCCGGTGACCGGCGCTTGATGCTGATGCCGGTAGCCGGCTTTCCGTCTGACCTGCAGGAAAGCTCCGGCCTGGTGGCCCTGAACGGCGGTTTTGTCAGCCATAACGACAGCGGCAATACGGCCGAACTATTTATGCTTGACGGCAAAGGCCGGCTGCTCAGCCGCATGCCGGTGGCCGCCAGCAACCGTGACTGGGAAGACATTACTCAGAATAACAATACCCTTTATATTGCCGATACCGGCAACAATGGCGGCAAGCGCCGGGATCTGCGCGTGCTGGCGGTGCCGGTAAACGGCGGTGATCTCACAGAGTTGCCGGTCCGTTACCAGGAGCAGCACAACTTTCAGCCCCCCTCCCATCAGCATAATTTCGATGCCGAAGCCCTGGCCATGGTCAATGGCGAGCTCTGGCTGCTGACCAAACGCTGGCTGGATCAGCACAGCGCCATTTATCGTCTGATACCAGATTCACGGGCCACCGAAATCACCGAATGGCAGCGGCTGAATACGCAAATGCTGGTTACCGGTGCCGACTTTGATACCGCCAGCCAAACCCTGCTGCTGGTGGGATACAGCCGCAACCTGTGGGACAGACGTGCCTTTGCCTGGGTCTATCCGGTGCGTGATAACAGAGTGGCTGAAGCAGAAGGAGTCCGTTTTCGGCTAAACGAAACCGGCCAGTTTGAAGCCATCGCCCTGGGCAAAGACGGTCATTTGTATTTCACCCGGGAAGGCACAGGGCCACAGCTTTATAAAAGCCGGCAACCTCTGCAGGCACTCATATCTTACTGACCCATAAACAGGGCACTGTCATATCAGAGTCATAACAGTGCCATAGAGTGTGCTTATCAACAGCTACACTTCCATTAACGTTATGCTCACTCTTTCCGTCCCTGGCAGTCCTATCAACGAGCTGATTGCTGAACAGCGCCTGCGCCCCGTGTTTCAGCCCATTATTGACGTGCGGGCCCGGCGTATTTTGGGTCATGAGGCCCTGATCCGCGGCCCCGAAGGCCACGCCCTGGAAATGCCGACGGCGCTGTTTGCCGAGGCACGTCAGTCTAATCTGCTGTCGGAGCTGGATCTGGCCTGCCGCCGGGCCGCATTACTGCAATATCACCGGCTGGGCATGAGCGGCAGCCTGTTTGTGAATGTGAACCCCAATGTGCTGCTTGATCATCGCCATCCCAAAGGCTCTACCCGCCGTCTGGCTGAGGCGCTGAAAATCGCGCCCGAGCACATTGTAATTGAGCTGTCCGAGCAGGATGCAGTGCATGACACCGACGGCCTGAAAGCCGCGCTGACACATTATCGTCAGCTGGGCTTTCGTGTGGCCATTGATGATCTGGGTGCCGGTTATTCCGGGCTGAAACTATGGTCCGAGCTGCAACCCGACTTTGTAAAAATTGACCGGCATTTTATTCAGCGGCTGGATCAGGATCCCGTGAAGCGGGAATTTGTACAGAGCATAGTGGCGCTGGCTCGCAGCATGGACTCAAAAGTGATAGCCGAGGGCATTGAAACCCGGGCCGAGCTGGAGCAATTGCAGGCCATGGGCATATATTATTGCCAGGGGTTCTGGCTGGGCCGGCCCGCGGCCGAGCCCATCAGCGAGGTGCCCGGTTATGTGCCCAAAAGCACCGGTCAGTTGCTTTCGCATAGTCAGGAAACCATAGAGTGCCTGATCCGTAATGCCGTCGCCATGGATATTAATGACCCGCTGGAAAAGGCCTTTGAACGGCTGCGGGCTGATGACAGACTGCACTCCATTCCAGTACTGGCGCAGGGCATGCCGGCAGGCATGTTGCACCGCGCCCGGGTAATGGAGCTGTATTCCACTCCTTTTGGCCGGGCACTGTATGCCAATAAACCGGTGGCGCGGGCCATGGACAAACACCCGATCATCGTTGACCGGCATACGCCTCTGGAGCAGGTGAGTTACCTTATTACTGACGATGACAACATGGGCACCCATCAGCATTTTATTGTGACCAGCAACGGCCATTACCATGGCCTCGGGTCGGTGCGCGGTCTGTTACGCACCATGACCGAACAGCGTTTAATGCAGGCCCGCTATGCCAATCCGCTTACCCAGCTGCCGGGTAACGTGCCCATCTACCGAAAGATTGATCAGGCATGATAGCCAGGGGCGCAGTTTGCGGCCTCAATAAAAAAGCCGGGCCAACAGCCCGGCAAACAGTTTGCTAAACGCTTCTTCAGAACGCGGCTTTAAAAATACCCACCACTTCTTCATGAGTGGGCTGCACCGGATTGGTAAGACCACAGGCGTCTTTCATGGCATTGCTGGCAAGCTCGGCAAAATCTTCTTCTTTCACCTTGAGGTCACGCAGACCGGCAGGAATGCCCACCTGGCGGGCCAGACGCTCAATGGCCGCAATGCAACGATCAGCACCCTGCTCCGGTGACAGCCCCTGCACTTCTTCGCCCAGGGCAGCGGCTACCTCGGTCAGGCGCACCGCGGCTACCCGGCTGTTAAAGCGTTGCACATGAGGCAACAGCACGGCATTGCACACGCCATGGGGCAGGTCATAAAAACCACCCAGCTGGTGCGCCATGGCATGCACATAGCCCAGTGAGGCGTTGTTAAAGGCCATGCCCGCCAGCAACTGGGCGTAAGCCATGTTGTTGCGGGCTTCCATATTGCTGCCGTTTTCTACGGCATTGGCCAGGTTGTCACTGATCAGATTAATGGCCTTGATAGCGCAGGCATCAGTGATGGGGTTGGCCGCGGTAGATACATAAGCTTCCACCGCATGGGTGAGCGCGTCCATACCGGTGGCAGCGGTCAGCGAAGCCGGCATGTTTTTCATCAGGAAGGGGTCATTTACCGACAGCACCGGGGTGACGTGCTTATCAACAATGGCCATTTTAATATGGGTATTCTCATCGGTAATAATGCAGAAACGGGTAATTTCCGAGGCGGTGCCGGCGGTGGTGTTAATGGACACCAGCGGCAGCTGGGGCTTGGCCGACTTGTCTACCCCTTCATAATCGCGAATATCACCGCCGTTACTGGCCACCAGCGCAATGGCCTTGGCACAATCGTGAGGCGAGCCGCCCCCCAGAGAAATAACAAAATCGCACTGGTTCTGATTAAGAATGGCCAGACCCGCTTCCACGTTACCGGTAGTGGGGTTGGCCTGCACACCATCAAAAATACTGGCCTGAATATCCTTACCGGCCAGAGCCTGCTGCAGCTGACCGGCATAACCCAGCTCTACCAGCGGTTTGTCGGTCACAATCAGGGCATGACGAAAGCCCGACTCACTGACATGATTAACGGCCTGATCCAGGGCACCATCGCCAATCAGGTTGACCGAGGGCATAAAGAAAGTTGCTGTGCTCATGTTATTGCTCCTTGCCTGAGGCCTTGGCCTCTATCATTGTTGCTGATTAACAAGCCATGGCGGCACCGGCCTTGCGGTGCCGCATCATGGTTTAGAAGAAACCCAGGGGATTGCTGCTGTAGCTGACCAGCATGCACTTGGTGAGCTGATAGTGATCCAGCATCATTTTGTGGGTTTCCCGGCCGATGCCCGACTTCTTGTAGCCGCCAAAGGCGGCATGGGCAGGATAGGCGTGATAGCAGTTCATCCACACCCGGCCGGCCTGAATGCCCCGGGCCATGCGATAGGCGCGGTTCACATCCCGGGTCCAGACGCCCGCCCCCAGGCCAAACTCGGTGTCGTTGGCAATGGCCAGCGCGTCGGCCTCGTCCTTGAAGGTGGTAACTCCCACCGCCGGACCAAAGATCTCTTCCTGAAACACCCGCATGTTATTGCGGCCCTGGAAAATGGTGGGCTGAATATAAAAGCCGTTTTCCAGCCCGCTGATGGAGTTGGCCTGTCCGCCCAGCAGCATTTGTGCCCCTTCAGAGCGGCCAATTTCCATGTAGCCGAGAATTTTGTCGAACTGCTCCCGTGAAGCCTGCGCCCCTACCTGCGTCTCGGTGTCGAGCGGGTTACCCTGCTTGATTTCACGGCCCCGGGCCAGCACCCGCTCCATAAATTCGTCATAAATACTTTCTTGCACCAGCGCCCGGGACGGACAGGTACACACTTCCCCCTGGTTAAAGAAGGTAAGCAGCATGCCCTCAATGCATTTGTCCACAAACTCGGGCTCATGGCGCAGCACATCTTCAAAAAAGATGTTAGGAGACTTGCCGCCCAGTTCCACGGTGGACGGAATAAGCCGCTCGGCTGCCGCCTTGAGAATGTGCTGACCCACAGGGGTAGAACCGGTAAAGGCGAGCTTGGCAATGCCGGGGTGGCGCAAAATGGCTTCACCTGCTTCCGGCCCCAGACCGTTGACCACGTTGATCACGCCGGGGGGCAACAGGTCGCCAATCAGCTCCATTAATACCAGAATGGAGGCCGGGGTCTGCTCGGCGGGCTTGAGCACGGTGCAGCAACCTGCCGCCAGCACCGGGGCCAGCTTCCAGGCTGCCATCAGCAGCGGAAAGTTCCAGGGAATAATCTGCCCTACTACTCCCACCGGCTCACGAAAGTGATACACAGCCGTGGTGCCGTCCAGCTCGGCGGCGCTGCCTTCCTGTGCACGAATGGCGCCGGCAAAATAACGGAAATGATCCACCACAAGGGGAATATCAGCGGCCAGGGTTTCGCGCACCGCCTTGCCGTTATCCCAGGTCTCGGCCACGGCCAGCATCTCTTTGTTCTGCTCAATGCGATCGGCAATGCGCAGCATCAGGTTGGCCCGCTCCGCCGGCGGTGTGCTGCCCCAGCTGGCAAACGCCTGTGTGGCGGCTTTTACTGCCAGATCAACGTCGGCTTCGTCAGAGCGGGGCACTTCACAAAATACGGCACCATTAACCGGTGAGGTATTTTCCATATAACGGCCTTTCACCGGGGCCGTCCATTCGCCACCGATAAAGTTCTGATAACGGGGCTTGAAATTAACAATGGCACCGGCCTGGCCAGGTTGCTGATAAATCATATTGCTCTCCTTGCTGATAGTGTTCAGTCGTTATTTGTATTGCAAAGCCAATGCCAAATTTACATTTTAATAACAAAAGCAACGGCAAGCCTTATCCTTGAAGGCATTGCGGGTTACACTGATTATCACTGCCAGCCGGTTTAATGCCGGCACACTGTGGTAAAAGTGTACGGGTGTTCAGTGCAAGTGTTCAGTTTCCGGACAGGCGAAAATCATGACCATGCAATATCTGACTTTTGGCGAGCAGCCCACGGCGCTGCTGACCCGCTCCTGGCAACGCAGTCAGGGCTTTGGCTTGCAGCCACACTTTCAGGCAGATCCTGACTGCCTTACTCCCGCAGATTTGCGCCAGCAACAGCAGCGCCACCGGCATCTGTTAAGTCTGGTACAAAAGGCCATGCCCTTATTTGAACAATGGCAACAGGGCCGCGACTGCCGGTTGCTGTTTGCCGATGCCGACGGCACCATTTTGCTGAGCACCGGTGACAACCGCTTTTCTGCCCGTGCCCGCCGGCTGGCGCTGGCTACCGGTGCCCGCTGGCACGAGCAGACCATGGGCACCAATGCCATTGGTACTGCACTCACGGAGCAGCAGGAAGTATCCATTCTGGGTGAGCAACACTATATGCAGGCCAACCACAGCATCAGCTGCAGTGCCAGTCCGGTGTTTTCACCTACCGGTGAGCTGCTGGGTGTGATTGATATTTCCAGTGAAGCAAGCAAACACAGCGGTGATATGCTGATGACCGCACGCCTGATGGCCCTGACCATGGAAAATGCCCTGGTCAGTGAGCAGCAGGATGCCTGCTGGCTGCTGAACCTGGCCAATGATGCCGCCGGCCTGCAGCAACCCTGGTCAGCACTGATTGCCCTGCGGGAAGACGGCCGCCTGCTGGGGGCCAATCGCCGCGCCCGCCAGTGGTTACCCCGCCTTGATCCTGCCGCCCTGCTCAGTCAGCTGCGCCAGGGTGAGCTTACCCCCTGGGGTGATGGCATGGCACTGCTCAGCAGACGCAGCAGCCCGGGCCGCCCCCGCCCGGTGACACCGCCTTCCGCCGACCATGCCGCTCTTAAGTTGCTGAACCATGGCGTGCCCTTGTTGCTGCAAGGTGAAACCGGCACCGGCAAGGATCATCTGGTGCGCCGGCTGCACCAGCAAAGCCAGCGCGCCAAGGGCCCGCTGATTGCCGTTAACTGTGGTGCCCTACCCACCGACTTGATTGAAGCAGAACTGTTCGGGCACACCGCCGGTGCTTTTACCGGCAGCCACAAAGAAGGCCGCCCGGGCTACATCAGAGCAGCACATCAGGGTATTTTATTTCTGGATGAAATTGGCGAGCTGCCGCTGCCGGCACAAACCCGGCTGTTACGGGTATTACAGGAAAAAACCGTGGTGCCGCTGGGCTGCCATCAGCCGGTGCCGGTAGACTTTTGCGTGATTGCCGCCAGCCATAAAAACCTTGAGGTCATGGTCGCCGACGGGAGTTTCAGGGAAGATTTGTACTTTAGGTTAAACGGCTACAAGCATACCCTAACGCCGCTGCGCGAGTATACCAGAGCCGATTTCGAGGCGCTGACCGCACAGCTGTTGCGAGAGCTGCACGGCCCTGACATCAGGCTGGCTGAGGGCATAATGGACAAGCTCCATGCCTGCCCCTGGCCGGGTAATATTCGTCAGCTCAGGCAGGTGCTGGAGGTAGCGGGGATCCTCGCTGATGGCAGGCAGATTGAAACTCATCACCTGCCTGAGTTGCCGGTTGTCAACGTCACGGGCCAAACGGCCGGCCAGGATCTGAAAACCACCACCGAGCAGCGCATTCAGCAGGTGCTGAACGCCTGCAACGGCAACATCAGCGAGGCTGCCCGACAACTCAATATCAGCCGCACCACGCTTTACGCCCGGCTCAAAAAGCGCTGATCACTTCAGCACCCAGCGTTTCCAGTCTGCGGGTCACCAGCAGGCTGGCAGATTCCATTTCCTGCAGGCAAGCCAGACCCTCTTCAACATTGCCTGCGGCAAACGCCTGCAGGGCCTGCGCCCCCTGCTGATGCACCTGCTGATGGCTGCTTTCCAGGCTGCGGAAAGATGACAGGTGGCTGTAAAGGCGCGCTCCCCGTCCTTCGTAATACCATTTGCCCAGCCGGCATTCATGATGCGTGGACACCGGATCATCAAACTGATGTTGCTCAATACGCTGATAAATATCACTTTTCCAGACTGCATGATCGAGTTTAACCGCCTCCAGAAATGCCACTGCAGCATTGCGCTGAATGACCTGCCGCATGGCTTCGGCCTGAGTGACGACTTCCCGGGTAACATCATCAATTTGCTGTGCTGAAGAAGCAATTTCGTTTGTACTGGTAACAGATTCATTGACCGACACATGAATAGCCCGGCTTTGTTCCAGCACTTTTTGCACCAGCGTATTGATGTTGCCGCTGGCCTCATGAGCCTTACTGGCCAGGTTGCGCACTTCATCCGCGACTACCGCAAACCCCCGGCCCTGCTCGCCGGCCCGGGCCGCTTCAATGGCAGCATTCAGCGCCAGCAGATTGGTTTGTTCGGAAATTTCCTGAATGACGGAGACAAAGTTACTGATCTGACCAGCCGTATCGGTAAGAATGGCGGCACTTTCCGCACTGTGTGACACCTCACTGTGGATCACAGCTGAACGCTGTTTCAATACATCCGTTGCCTGATAAGTTTGTTCAAAGACGCCTTCCATGGCCGTCAGTTTTTCACGCTCCTCCAGCAGGCTTTCCGCATTGGTGACCATGCCGGCACGAATAGCCTGCAGCATATCACTGCCTTTCAGCGCCGCCTGTGTCAGACCACGGCAGCTGCGTTGCTCTCTCTGTACCTGAGCCAGCTCTTCACGCAGTCCGGCCAGCTCGCTTTCCCGTGCGGCAATACGGGTTTCATACTCTGCAACCTGGGCAGCCAGCTGCTGTTCCAGATCCTGCACCCGTTTTTTTATTTTTGATGCAAACATTCTGTCTCCTGAGTCCTTTTGCCCGCATATTAAGCAATAGCAGGCAGGTGCTTACCAGCATGCACATGCCATTAAGCAAATTATTTTAGTCACCTGTGTGATAGCCGAAAGCTTAGCACCTGAAATCAGATATCCTGATTACGCGGAAAACGGGCAAACTCTTTGGAAATATTCGCATACAGCTCCACCGCCCAGCGAGGAAGATTGGCCGCAAAGCCATTTAATGGCTCCCGGCGCGGATCGTGAGGCGCAATCACCACTGAGGTGTTTTCCACGCCAATCTGATTGACCAGCACAAACAGCTCTTCAATGGCAATATCACCCACAGCCAGACACCCCACCGACTCGGCTTTGCCGTGAATATAAATATCACCACCCGGATCGGTTCGCCCTTCCTTGGCGGCGCGCATTAGATCGTAAGAATTGGGATAATTAAGCCGCATCGACAGATGAAAACGGCTGTTAGGGTTAAGATGGGTAATACGATAAATGCCCTCGGGCACCTGTTTGTCACCTTCACGCAGCTTGGGACCGGGGCCGCCACTGGCCTTGCGCACCGGGTAGCTGCGAATAAAAGTAAAATTTTCACCCTCATTGCGGGCCCACAGCTCCAGGGCTTTTTCTTCCTTGGTGGCCAGCAGAACTATGTCTTTGGGCGGATAGCTGACTTCGGCACGCATGAAGTAGGGCCTCATGCGAACCTCAGCCAACGCCCCATATGACGCAACTACATTTTCTATTGATCCATGGTTATAGCTGAAAGCGGTACCAGACATAAGTAAAGTGGTTAAAAAAAGGCTTGGCGCGACAAAAGTGGACATAAAGCGCATAAATAACAGTTAACTCTTGGTGACTTCCTGCTTCAATAATAGCCTGAGCCGCTGCCGCTTGTAACCATGTGAGCACAATTTTACAGCATAATTTGTTTCACTACGTCGCCGGGGCCACACTTATTCAGCAAACTTGGGTTATGGTGCCCGCTCACTCAGAGGTTAAACATGCAACCATTACTTCGGATCTGGCCCCTGCTGCTGCTTACCGGCTGCGCTCAAATGCCCTCTTTGCTGCAAGACGCCTCCGCACCGATAAACGAAAACAGCCCGGGTGTCAGCATTACTCAGAGCAAGCCACCCAGGCTGGCCGCCCTCACCTTTTATGCAAAAACGCCTTATAGCCAGGATCAGGCAATGCAGTGTGCAGAGCAACTGATGCAACCTCAAAGCAGTGACGAGCCGGTAATTCGCTATGCCGGCCGCGACATGCTTAACGCCAGCGGCATCATAAGCAACAACACCCGGCTTTATGGCGTGCTGCCGGTGCAGGACTATATACGCTATGAGCTGACCCTGCTGGAAAAGGTATCCGGCACCACCTACCATTTTCGCCGCATTGAGCTGTCCCGCTTTGATCCCATGGGCATTAACAGCCAGCACTACGCCGCCCTGCCACCCAGCGGCAGCAAAACCGAGCTGGTGCATCAGCAGCTAGAGGCGCTGTTTAAGGAAATGGATGCGTGTATTGCCGGGAGTAATAAATCTCCACTCAGTTAACCGTTTTCTGCCAGCCATTCTTCAAATGCTTCCATTACATGGCTGCTCAAAAGATGGGAGAAGGCTTCTTTATCACCCAGATAAAGACAATGTCTGATCATTGTGTATGGGTTTAGCGTTTCACCTGTGTTTTTATTTTCAAAGAACTCTTTGTACTTTTTGACTGTGGCTATGTTTTCCCTTAAGTAGAAATTAAACTTGCCACGGGTAATGCCTTTCTTTAGTGAAACAATTTCTTCAGTAAACCCGTCTACCTTGTGTGGTTCAAAGTAGAAATCCGGGAAAAAGTGGTTAGCAATTTTCAGGAAACTGAATGCATTCAGAATGTAGGTTTTGGTTTTAGAGTTTGATTCACCTACCTGAACAAGGTCAGTTTCTTTGGCAATTTGTTCTTGAGTTAAATCTTCAGCCTGCAGTATCGCTTCTGTTGCGTTACGAATTTCACGAAACTCCCGATCTGCCACTTCAAACAATGCTGCCAGCGAATTAATTCTTCTCTTCAGAGAGTTGGGAATGGATTTCTTATACTTAATCTTATGATCAAGCACGCTCCATGAATCCTGAATTATTGTCCTGATTTGGATCTCAAAACCAAAGTCAAAAAACTTGGAATACTCGGGGAGTGTTCTTCTCTGCTCGTTCAACTTCAGATCAAGGTGCAGACCTTTATACCCGAAGTAATTTTCAGTGCTTTCAATCTGGGCTATCTTGTCTGTAATATCAACTACTTCAAAGTGCGCGCACAGCAGATCTTTTATCTTCTCAATATCATCTTCATACAAGCAGACTACTCGAACTCCTATCAGGTCTGATATATGGTCAATGATTCTGTACTCATGATCTTTTTCTTCCAGGGCAGCTCTGTACTTACTGCTGAATTTCTTTATAGATTCATTTCTTTCTTTAACGCGACCTTCTATTTTAGATATCGTTATGTCGCTAGAGTTTCTTATCAGTGAATTAATCAAGGTAACAAATGAATTCATGGCTCCATCTAACAAGTCATAGTTTTCGTTGTAGTAATCACGAAACTCTTGCTTTGCATTTTCAAAATTTAAAGATGGCATTTATTAACCTCGAACTGCTAACACACTAACACTACATATCCATTGTTTATTTGAACTTAAAAAAACAGATACTCCTTATGTTGCTTCGTTATTCATACGAAGCGATAAAACATGTAAAAAGCAGGCTACCCGTTAATGACAGCATTCTTCTTCTGCCCTTACAGTCACACACAGTAATGAGTAACATCAAACAGGGTACTGCTCCAATTGCCACCTAGTATGACTCAAACAGATGAGGTTTTCGAGTGCAGGGAAGCTGTTTGCCCTGCTGAAGAGAAGATGCCGATTTTACAGGCTCTGCCGCTGAAGTGGTAACTGCAGGAATGCTGAGTACGTATATCACTGAAAGCGATAAAAAGAGGAAGAATGGTGCCCGGAGCCGGACTTGAACCGGCACGCCCTTACGAGCGAGGGATTTTAAATCCTTTCAGCCTCATTTAAAATCAATCACTTACAATAAAATCAACAACTTATAAATTCAGCAAGGCACAAAAAATGGCAGCAAACTAAAAATTTGCTGCCATTTTGCTGCCACTTTTCAGAGCTGATGCAGGGTAAGCGGATTGAGCTTTACCGCGTCTTCCAGGTGATTTGGCGCAAAGTGGGCATAACGCATGGTCATGGTGATCGTCGAGTGCCCGAGGATGCGCTGCAGCACCAGAATATTACCGCCGTTCATCATGAAGTGGCTGGCAAAGGTGTGCCGCAGCACATGGGAGCACTGCCCGTCCGGCAGCTCCAGTTTGGCACGAATCACGGCGTCGCGGAATGCCTCGTAGCAATCCTTGAACAACCTGCCCCGCCGCCGGGGCAGCGAGGCGAACAGCTCGGGGGAAATGGGAATGGTGCGGTTGCGTTTGCCTTTGGTTTTGATAAACGACACCCGGTAGGGCGAGAGCTGCGACTGAGTGAGCGTTTCCGCCTCCGACCAGCGGGCACCGGTGGCCAGGCAAATGCGCACCACATGGTAAAGGTCCGGGTTCTGGCTCTCCTTGCAGGCATCCAGCAGCCGGACAATCTCTTCCTGGTACAGGAACGCCAGCTCCGACTCGCTCACCTTGTAGGTACGAATGCCGTCCAGCGGGTTGGCACTGTCCCACTCCCCCAGCCGCTTCAGCTCGTTGAACACCGCCCGCAGGTAAGCGTGCTCCCGGTTCACCGTGGTGGGTGTAACCGGCCGGGTGTTCTCGTCGCCGGCCAGCCGGCGCTCCCGGTAGCTGGCGAAGTCTTTCGCCGTGAATTCGGTGGCCACCGGATCACCCAGGGCATTCACCAGGTGATTGAGCTTGGAAAACCGACTGGTGCCGTCGGTCAGGCTCTGGCCGTGCAGGCCATACCAGCGGTCCACCAGGTCGCTCAGCCGCCGCTCTTCCTGCTCGTCGGCCTGGTTCTGCCAGGGCTTGTCTGCCGAGAGCAGGTGCCGTTCAAATGCCATGGCCTCGCCCTTGGTGGTGAACAGCCGGCGGATCCGCCGGCCGTCCCGCCCTTCCGGGAATACCTGAGCCTGCCACTTGCCAGAGGGTAATTTTCGTACAGCCATGAGTTCTGCCAGTTACTGCAATATACTGATATTATATACAGTTATATTTGACGCGCATGTATAAGGCAGCTCTTGATTCACACGAACTTTTTACCCCTACAGTGCTATACGTACACCAGAACAAGGCAAAGATGTAAGGAGCAAAATGGCCTAGGGTATGCTAGCATCTTCTGGTTTTTCGCAAGCATCGCAGTTCTTCACTAAGACATTGAAATGAATCAACTTTATAAGCACAACAACAGCTTAAAAAGCCTCTTCTCAAACCTGTCCTCGGGCTCGGCTGTGGCTGAGCTGCAGCAGCAGGTAAACCTCGATTGTATCGATCAGGTCCTGCGAGAAGCGTTAAGCATCGAAGACATGCGCCAGGCAGGCTCATTTTTTACTGGTGACGAACTTGCTACAGAAGCAGTAAATGGATTCACGTCAGATATCACATTAGCCTCTGCTGTCTTAGACCCTACTTGTGGCGCAGGTAACTTGCTTATCGCATGCTCCAGAAAGCTGCCTGTAGACAAGAGCCTTACTGCCACATTAGAAAAATGGGGCAATGTTTTGTATGGCTATGATCTCTACGACTCATTTGTAGAGGCAACCAAACTTCGTATTATCCTGGAAGCAATACATAGGGGCGCGATTCCCGACTGTAGTCTAGAAAATGCAGCTAGCTTGCTAAATAATATCAGGGTCACTGATGCTACAGAAATAACATCTGAAGAATTATTAGACATTACTCATCTAATAATGAATCCACCATTCTCTATGTGGGAAATGGAAAACAGCAAAAACTGGAATGCTGGAATAGTCAATGCTGCAGCTGTCATTTTTGAGCACTATCTAGACAGGCTTCCACCAAAATGCCAGGTTAGTGCAATATTGCCTGAGGTACTCCGCTCTGGCACTCGTTATGAGAAGTTGAGACACTACACCAGCGAGCGGCTTACAGGATCAGTTCAGTTAAAAGGCCAATTCAACTCAAAAACAGATGTAGATGTTTTTACTCTGCAAGGTGTTCTAACCAGATCAAATAGAAGTATTGATTGGAGAACCAGTGGCCGTATTGCGGAGAGTGTACTCAACGACTACTTCGAGGTTTCTGTTGGACCATTGGTAGCATATCGCTCACCAGAGGAAGGCGAACTTCACCCATACATTCATTCTAAAAATCTACCTCAATGGGAGATTGTAGAAGAATTTACAGAACACCGTAGATTCACAGGGCGTGTTGTAACTCCACCTTTCGTTGTTATTCGCAGAACGTCACGGCCTTCCAGTAAATATAGAGCATTAGGCACTATAATAAGTGGTAATACTCCTATAGCCGTGGAAAATCACCTCATCATTATAAAGCCTCGTTCAAACACATTAACGGACTGTGAAAGATTAACTGAAACATTAATGTCGGAGAACACAAACGGTTTCTTAAATGAAAGAATAAGGTGCAGACACTTAACTGTTGGTGCTGTAAAAGAAATACCTTACCCATAAGTAATACGCCCAGAATACCTGGGCGTATTTTCATTTAAACAATTGGGCCTTAAGATATTCTTGGTTAGAGGCTGCATTTTTTATCATATTATGGAATGTGCTTATCATTTTAATTAGCTCATCCTGCAACTCTTCGTAGACCCTGAACAGCGTTTCAGTATCGCACCGCTCTCCATGTGCTACTTTATTTCTATGCTGAAGCATAACTTCATCAATAAAATTATCTTTTAGTTCAAATTTGCTTGTATCCAGCCCCAACCTTTGCAATATCTTAAAAAGCACTCCAGATTTCAAATTTGATTCTGTATCAACTACTTTTTTTTCATCAACAGCAAAGTTCTTCTGAAGCCCACTTACAATAAAGTCATGAAGGCTCTTTTGAGACTCATACTTATGTATTGAAAAATCTTTCCCGCATTCAGCAGCAATACCAATATGTACAAAGTTATCTTTCAGCTTATCATAAGATATCCCTTTACTTTTCAAGTAAACAAGATAAGCTTCAGCAGCTAATTTTACATGCCCTTCCCAATGAGAGTAAAGAAGAGGAATCGCACCTCTTATCACTATATTTCGCTCGTGATTTCTTAGTCTTTCCACAAGGAATTTAAGTGTAGTAAACTCCCTCTTTCTCCACGCTAGATCCTCATCAAGAGTATCATCTAGCTCTTGAAGACATCTTATTTTCACCGGAATAACTCCTGTCCAATCTCTCCCATAACAACAATGCGTTCGAGTGGACGTGCGCTTTTCTCTTGTGTTTGTATAAATCTTTCATGTTTAGTCAAGTCAATAGAAGCTTTCTGTATTTTTTCACACAATGTAGCATCAAAAATTACTTGTGGGTTTTTCTCTAAATACTTAGAAAGTCCACTACTTAAGGCTTCAAAAACAGCAATGGAAACTGCGCCTTTGTGAGCGGCTTTATCGTGATTATACTTTTTAAAGCTTCGTTCTTCCAATGCGAGGTTCATGTATTCGAAGGTTTTTCTGAAAACCTCACTCTCATTATCATAATCCAAAACCGCACTCTCAACGCTAAATATTCTGTTTAATTCAGCATTAAGGTATGGATTCACATCAGTATGCTCTTTTCTTAAAGAGTCACTCAGATGTCGCTGCACAACAAATCTAAATGCAAGCTCTTGATCGTAACACTCTTCTTTTTGCTTATCAGATATTGGTATAGTAGAAATAAAATTATCATCTTCAGCCAACTTTTTAAGCCAAAAGTAAGCTTTGTTGTTTACCATCAACAACATACAGTTCCTGACTTCCTGATCTGAAAGTCTGGACCCACCTGTATTTAAGCGCTGAAATAGCTCAAACTTAGTATCTGACTCACTTTCTCTCTTTATAATTTTTATATCTAGCTTCTCACGCTTAAAAACCCGCTTAACCTCAATATCAATTTCGCTTTCTGGATCATGAGGATCTGACCATACTTTACCAGCAAGTGATGGTAGGTATTTAGTTGCCTGTAACCGGAGTGGTTTAACTACATTTTTATTTTCATCTTTAAGAACTCCCAAAAATGAAAAAATAGTTGACAGTCTCTGCAGCCCATCAACTACATCCCATACTCCATCATCTCGCTGAGAAACAAATATAGAAGGAAGTGGAATACCGAGTAGAACTGACTCAATCAGCCTACTCTTTTGCTCTTCACTCCACCTATATACACGCTGAAACTCAGGATGTATTTCTATCTCGCCATCCTGATACAAGTTAATTACTTCACCAATAGACATTGGATAAGAGTCTGTGTGCACTTGTAAACGTGCTTTATCAATTTCTTCTCTAAGTGACATAAAACTACTCACAAAAAAATAAAATTTTATTTATCAAAGAGCACCGATCATAATTGGCTTGTTATCTTCACATTCAGAGAGCTCTTCAGCTTTAACGATATAGAACATAGCAGTTTTACTAAATGCTCTGATTCTTTTACCACAGCACTGAGATGTGAAATCAAGAATTCCACTGAATGGCTCTTTACTCAATTCAACCATGATAGGATCTAGGTCACCTAAGCTATTGGTACAATATGGGCAATTCATCAAACTATCCTCATGTATAAAATTTGTTAATACTAATTAGAACTCTATTATTTCAACCTAAACCTTCTCCCCATTAGCCAAGCTGACGATGCGCATGCACCGGGTTTGCTGCTTTTGACCTATATAGCTAGCTAGTCGCTCCAGCAATCCCCCGCCAGGTTTCCTCGTTGATTATCTTGAGCTGCTGCCCTTCGCTTCGGGCACGAATGGCGGCCTCTATCTTTCGGCCGTGGCTGCTGAACTTCCAGTCACGGCTGGCGATGGTGCCGATCACCAGCAGGTTGAGTGATTGGGTTACGTTTTTGCTGATGGTCATGCCGGCCTGGATTGCCAGTTTTTCCTGTTGTGTGCGAGGGCCTGACATGAACTTGCCGGAGAAGCACACCTTCAACCCTTCCAAGGGACCATCAAAGTCCTGATCGGTGCAAAACTCGGTTGAAAGACCACAGGCAAGGCCGGTTTCGAGAAAGCGCTGACCGGTGACATTGTGCACCAGTTCTTTGAGGTCTTCCCGTTCTTCATCGGTAATCACCCCGTCTTCCAGAATATGGTTCACACGCTCTGCGACAAGGTTGCCAGGCCAGGTGCTTAGCAGTTCTTTGTTGGTATTAAGCAGTTCATTAAGTGCCAGAACTTCCTGTTCGGAAACTACACCATCGGCAGAAATACCTTGCAGGAAACCAAAGAACTGATTGATGAGCCCGGCTTCGTCCAGGCCAATCGGCCCACCGTACTCAAGTACATCGGTAACAAGGCTGGTCAGGTCGTCCATTTCGTCCTGAGTGATGATGCCATCTTCCAGTATGTCGGTGATCAAGTCCTGGATATCGAGGAAGTCACCGTCTTGCTTGAAGTCGCTGTCGGTGCGCAGCCAAGTATCAAGGAAGAGGATTTCCGCTTCGGTCAATTCTTTGTCGGCGCTCAGGCCAGACAAAATGCCGTGTAAACCAAGGAGGTGTTTTTCTTTGTTGCGGCGATAGCTAAACGCCTTGGGAACTTCGTGCAATTCCATGCTGTTCTCCGTGCTCATGGCAGCTTTTAGCTGCTTCAGTTTTTTGTTAGGAATATTAAAAAGGTTAAATTTTTTTACCCGTCCACCTGGCGATGATGCGTATGTCGTCGGGTTTGTTGCTTTGGGTCAGGTGGATCTCCCGGTAGGCCGGGTTGTCGCTTTTGATGTAGAGACCGCCCATCAGGTCGGACTGCAGGCGTTTGATCAGGAGCTGGCCGTTAAGGCGGAGCACGTACACACTGTCGGGCAGATTTTCTACTGCGTCTTCGGGCAGCATTTCTACCAGCGGGGTGTCGCCGTCTTCCAGGGTCGGGCTCATAGAGTCACCCTGCACTTTGAGCACAGCCAGGCGTTTGCCAGAAAGGCCCTGGTCTTCCAGCCAGGCGGTGGAGAACGGTACCCGGGCTTCCAGGTGATCCCATTCGTTATGAGCACCATTGCCGGCAGAGACAAAAACGTCGTAGCTATCGACCCAGACAACACCTGAACCCACCCGCTCACTATTGAGCGCACCAGCAACTTCCAGAGACATAGCCTCGCCTTTACCAGTTGCCAACCACATCAAATCGGTGCCGGTTGCATCACAGATACCCATCAGCAAATCCATGCTGGGGACACTCTGACATTTCAGGTACTTAGTAATTGCCGTAGGCGAAACCCCGCATCTACGCGCAAAAGAACGCACCGACTCGTCCCCAACAACTTGCTGGAGCCGATCGGCAAAGGCTTGCTGATCAAAGCTACTAACCAACGTCCTGCCATCACTAGAGTGAGTCATTGATCACACCTGAACTCTGTAGAGTGAATTTATTGACACCCATTGATTGCAATAAGGCGCAGCAATCGCTATCTTTAGGGTGCACAACGCAACCACCTGAGTTCACCAAAACATGCAGGTGGTACCGATTAAGCGCAATAACACGCAATAGGTGTCAATTATGACTCAAATAGCTATCCATTTCGACACACCCGTGGTCAGTGTTGACCGCTTTTGTGAGCTCTCGGGCATGACCAAGGCCACGGTGCAACGCCGTATTGAAGAAGGCCGCATTCCGGTTATGCCCAAACAGGGCAAGCGGGAGGTGGTCATGGTCAACCTGATGGCACTGGCTATGCTGGGTGCCGAGCACTTCAAAGAACACGTGGCACCGCGCAAGCCGGGCCCCAGGTCGCGCCGCCCCCAGGCTTAAACCCCACGCTTATTCAACCACGCAAAGGATGCCAACAAATGTTTAAGCCTCATTTGAATAAATACGGCACCGAGTTCCCCCACTGGGAATCTGCGGTTGCCCGCTTTAAGGCCGACCATAACCAAAGTGAAGTTGCCCGCGGCATGAACATCAAGCCGCAGCTGTGGATTAACAAGCTCTCACCCGAGCAAAACGGCGAACCCACGGTAAAAAACGTGATTGCTGCCGCGCGGGTAACCGGGGATCACACCCTGGTGCACGGCCTGCTGCTGGAGCTGGATATGGCCGGCATTGCTCTGCCCAAGAGCAACCACAAAGGCAACGAACTGCCACTTACCAGCCAGGCACTGGAGATCACCGCCACCGCCGGCGAACTGGCACGGGATGCCATCGGCGCCCAGCAAGCCGGCCGGGTGTGCCAGCAGCGACGCGACAACGCCGTGAGCAAGGCCACCGCCATGATGGGTGCTCTCGCCCTGTTTGTGCACAACGTAGAGAGCCGCTTTCACGCCATTCCCGGCATGACGGTCGCCATGGACACACTCACCACCAGTGCCGTGCCTGGAATTTCTTGAGGAACCACGCCATGACCATGATTAACACCGCCCGCCTGCTGCGGGTACACGCCCCGCTTTGCACCCCGGCACTGCGCCCGGAGGTGATCACCCATCGCAGCCGCCCCGGCTTTATTGAATGCCAGGATGGCAGCTGGATTGTGTTGCCTGTTCAGCACAACAGAAAGCAGCGCATTAACCGCCGTCGCCGCCTGTGGGACTGGATAAAACAAGTGCTGGGTAACGAAGCCACCACCGGAGGTGCCGCATGACTGCTTTTCACCCTATCACTCAGCCAGCCGGTGAACTGGCCATTAACCATATGCGCCACTTGCTGAAGCGCTGCCGCATTGCCAGCTGGTGGAGCCAGCAACCCAGAGCCGTGCGTGAAGGGTTGTGCCGTGCCGCTGCGCTTAAGCCGGCAGCGTATTGGAGCAAGCCACTGGAAACCATGAACGATGCCGAACGCGAAGCCATACGCCGCGCCGTGGTGGCCCTGAAAGACGCCCTTGCCGGCTTTACCGCCACCGACCGGGGCGAATGGCTGCATGTGGCGGACTACAAACGCCCGGACAGCGACGAACAAAAGATGGAAGCAAAACAGGAAGCCGAGCGGCGACATGCCCTGCAGCAGCAGGCGCTGATGATTGAGCAGCGGGCGGCAGAAATAGCAAAGGCCGCCCAGCGGTAACTGAAGCGGCCTTTATAAGGTGTGTATCCACGCCAATGAATAACACGGAGTAACTATGACACAGCTTAATGCCATTAGCCAGGTAGCCAACGGCTACCTGAACGAATTCAACCGCTTGGCCCGTCAGAACCAGGCCGCCGGCATGGAACTTCAAACCGAATGTGCACTGGAAGCACTGGCCGAAGTGGCGCACCGCTGCGGATATAACGCCCTTTATGAGCAGATAACAGAGCGCAAAAATGCTCTATGGCTGCATGCCCCCATGGCCACTATCACCGCAGGAGGTGCCGCATGACCCGCCACATGACCCGCTCAGAAATGGACGGCCTGCTTATCTTGATGCTGTTTTATGAGGCCCAGCGTATAGCCGCCATTAAAGATGCCCAGTTCTGGCAGCGCCGTGCCGACGAAAGCCGCCGCGCCTGGCTGCTGGATCAGGCCTTTGTAGAGCGTGAGGAAGCCGGCCTGTGGATGCAGGACGCTGAAAAATGGCAGCAGCACATTAACGATATCAAAGCCCGTTTGCTGGAGACCTGCCATGACTGAGCGTGAATTGTTCCGCCGCTTTTATCGTGCTGCTCGCCTTGATGCTCAAACCGGCATTGCAGACATAGAGCTGCGCCACGTTATTACCGAAGACGCCATTGACAGCGGGTTCAGCCCCGCAACTATTCTTCAGATCCGTGCCGCCGCCCTTAATGCCAGCATTAACGCCATGCTGCCCGTGCGTGAACCCAGTAAGCAGAGCGTGGCCATTCAGACCATGGTGTTCACCTTTGGCCGAGTGACCAAGGGGGTGAATGCATGAAAGTGAAAGACCGCAAGCTGAACGCCACCGACCACCTTCGCGCCCATTGGCGGCAGGCCAAGGCCGATTTTTGGCGGCACTGGCGGGAGTGCTTTGAGAAGAAGGCCGACCGGGCCCGGCTGCTGCTGGACCTTGGCACCATTCGCTCCATTTACTGGCAGGCACTGGGCCAGGGCATTTTGCCGGTGGCCCGTGCCATCAGCGCCTGGTGGCGCAAAACCGCCGAACTTCACCAACTGGGCAACACCGTAATCTGATGACCTTTGCTTTTGCTAACCATGCGGCCGATGTGGCCGCTCTTTTTGCGCCTACCTCAAACGCCCACCGGGTGGCCGGCATTGATGTAGACGGCCAGCTGTACCAAGAGCACTTCCAGCAAGAGAACCTTAAGTGGGTTGAAGGCTTTCTGAGCCAGGTGGAAGATTACGCCGCTGGTGCCCTGTTCGCACATTACCAATACCGGCTTAAAAAAGGGCACAAGCCCTCTGGTGTAAACACCTGGCTGCGGCACGCCGTGGCCAAAATCAACGAGCACGCCGCCCGCTTTCCCCTGCCTCTTCGCATGATCGCCAACGAGCTTAACCGGGCCAGCATTGCCCGGCAGTGGGCCAATGCCGTAGCCGTGATCATTCAGGAACAAACCCTCAACTTTACTCAGCAGGTATCGGCCCGGGAATTGCTGAAAGCCGCCATGGAGCCGGCCAACCGCTGGGGCATTTCTCCGGTGCTGCCGGTGTTCAAAGGCGAAGCCACCGATGCCCAGCTGGACATGGCCGCCAGCGCCCTCGCCCGCCTGCAAGATCCGGAATGGTGGAAACGCCAGATCACCAAAGCCTGGCGGCGATACACCGAACATGTGGCCATTCTGGTGGGCAAGGTGCGCCGGGGCGTGAGCGCTTATGTATCGCAGCGGGCATTCAAAGATCATCAGGCTCGCAAAAATGCCAGTGCTGCCTGGCTCAAAACCATGTATGCCATCAACGAAGAGCTGGAGCTGGAAATCCCACTGGCCGAGGCGGTGAAGTCCAGCGTGTCCAATCCAGAGATCCGCCGCATGGAGCTGATGGTGCGCATGCGCGGGTTTGAGGACTTGGCCGAAGAACAAGGGCTGGTGGGCGAGTTTTATACCTGGACCGCGCCCAGCAAGTACCACGCCTGGACGGTGGTGGATAACCGCAGAAAGGCCAAGAACGGCGAGAAGCTGGAGAACTGGGTAAAGACCATTTCCAACAGCAAATACCAGGGCTACACCCCCCGCGAAACCCAGGCTTACCTCTCCGCCCAGTGGAACAAGGCCCGCGCCAAGCTCGACCGCCTGGGCGTGCGCCGCTTTGGCTTTCGGGTGGTGGAGCCGCACCACGACGGCACCCCGCACTGGCACCTGCTTATTTTTGTGCACCCCAGCCAGCGCCGGCTGCTGCGCTCGGTGCTGCGCCAATACGCCATTGAGCACGACCGGGAAGAGCTGGGCAAAAAAGGCTATCGCGCCCGCTTCGACTGGAAGGAAATCAAAAGCGAGCTGGGCAGTGCCACCGGCTACATCGCCAAGTACATCAGCAAGAACATAGACGGCTTCAAAATGGACTGGGACGAAGAATCCCAGGAAGACGCCGCCACCTCGGCCACCGCCGTGGGTGCCTGGGCCAGCCTGTGGAACATTCGCCAGTTCCAGCAAATTGGCGGCCCCAGCGTGGAGGTGTGGCGGCAGCTGCGCCGGCTGCGCAGTGCTACCCAAAACCCCATTATGGAGCCGGCCCGCCAGGCCGCCGACCGGGCCCGCTGGGCCGAGTTCGTCACCGCCATGGGTGGCATTGATGCCCAGCGCAAAGACCACCTGATCAAGCTTGCCCACATTATTCAGCCTGCCGCCAGTAAATACGGTGAAGACGTAGCCCGGTTGTTTGGCCTGCGCACAGCCGACGTCACCATCAGCGTAAACGGCACCACCACAGGGGTAATGGTGGGTGTGTCCGAGATCCAAACACGGCACCAGGGCTGGACCTTGTCACGGACTGGTCTTGGCAGTTCAAGCGGCGGCAGCCGCGCCCCTTGGAGTTCTGACAATAACTGTACGGAGGATCAAAAACCGGCAGGCAACGATCCGCTCAGCCGTGAAATGGCCCTGCTCGGCCTGGACGAGCAGGACAAAGAACGACTGCTGACCGGTGCAGTTATCGAAATTGATGGTTTATTCATCAGCATTCGTAACGGCAGCCTCAACACCAGTCGCCAGCGGCCAGGGCTTTGGCGCCCGGAAGACCCTGTTGCCATAGCGGAGGCCAACGAGTTCGCCGAACTGGAGCACGAACGCACCCGGGAACTGGCCGCTCAATACCGGCTGCAGGTTGCCCAGCTACTGGATAACGGCGGCAGCATCAAGGCCTGGATGGCCGGCATTCCCGAGCAGCACCTGCCGCTTGCCTTGAAGCAGGCCGACATCCTGCTCGACAAGATTGAAAGAGAAGCCCGCCGCACACAGCGCCCCGAGCCTATGTGCCACGAAGACGACTTTACCAACTGAATGAACGACCTTTGCCACGGGAGTAAGCAGCCATGACGCAATACCGTATTACCCAGCACGCCGTGCAACGCTATCGCCAGCGCCGCTGCCGGCACCCGCTCTACATGCCTGCCGACCTTAAACGGGCCCGGCCAGCCACCAAGGGCCGCCTGCGCAAAATCGGCCGATGGCCCCGCAGTGGCCAGCGCCTGCTGCTCACCCAGGACGGCTTCGCGTTCGTCGCCGCCGGCGCGGTGATCGTGACGTGTTTTCAGTTGGGTGCATAAGCCCATGATTTGTTTTAGTATCCCTGCCCGAAAAGGAGATAGCTATGAGCAGTACCAACGGCAATGTTTTGCCACGAGAGTCTTACCCAACACCACAATCCGTTGTATCAGCACTGCTCTCTCGCCTTGAAGTGAGAGACAACGACCACTTCCTTGAACCTTGCCGGGGAACTGACGCTATCTGGAGTCATATCGCGTTGCCAGAGCCACAGAAGCACTGGGCAGAAATAGAAATGGGGCGTGATTATTTGACGACGTTTTTCCAACGCAAGATGGACATTATCATCACCAACCCGCCTTTTTCTTTGACGGAAGCATTCATTGAGAAGTCGCTCTCTGAGCTCAGTGATAACGGAACCATGGCTTACCTGCAGCGAGTGAACTTTCTGGGTAGTAAGAAGAGAGTGCCATTCTGGCAAAAGGTAGGGTTTCCCGATAAATCACCCATTATCGTACCCAGACCAAGGTTCGTTGGCGGAAATTCAGATAGCTGCGAATACGCCTGGTTTATATGGGATAGAGGAAACCGGTTTAATATAGACAAAGGTCTGAGCCACCTGTTATGTGATTAATCGCACAAAAATTAAACTGTACCTGTTTAATGATGGACTCTCACAACTACTAACACGGAGATAAACATATGTCAGGTACTTGTGGGAGTTGTCAGCGTCCATTGAATGACTCCATCACCATAGAAGATCACCCATCCGGAAAAATTAAGAGTTGTCCCCAGTGCTCGAGCAATGAAGGCAAGCATGTTTTTTATGCTTATGACTCTTTTGGCATGAGGACCATGGAAGATGGCAGCACCATAGTGCAGTCTTGGTGCCCAGGCTGCAGATCCAAAACCAAACCACACTCAGAGCCAGCCGACATCTGCTGACCATTTCAGGGGCGCACCAGGCGCCCTTTTCACCATTGCCTAAAGGCATGACATGACCAAATCAATTATGCTCAGCGAATTGGTTTAGATTTCAACAAAAGTAGAAGGCCCTTTGCTGCCGTTTTGGACCTCCTTCATGGACTGCTCGGCAAGAGTGTCGAGAACGTACTCAGGTACCTGGGAGACAAGCTCAGGTGTATGCTCGGCCTTCCGCTGCAGCGGGGTCTTGAAGCACCTCACACGGGCCTTGTGGGTCTTAAGCATTTTTCACCTATAAAAATCAGCAACTTATGGTTATAGAAACCATTGAGTCAATCTTAATGCAAACCCATGTTTAGTGCCAATATACCGTAATAAGTAGCCAGTAATGCAGCAAGTGCCCTCCAGAATCGTGACATGTCACAGCAAAACAAGACTGTTCATTTATGGACAAATTTACTAAAGTAAACCTAAGTTGACCAACACCACAGCGCCCCAGGATCCTCCCAGGGCGCTACGCATACAGGAGGGTGGTATGATGTCTCAAGCGTTACCGGCCCAAGGAAATCATGGCGTTGACCACAGCAAGGCACTCCCGGTCGTGTTCCGAATCCTGGATAAATGGGACTGTGACACCAAAGAGCAGTTGGCCCTACTGGGCATTAACTCACGTTCAACATTGAACAAGTACAAGGCTGCACATGGCGGACTTCGTCTAAGCCCGGACACCCTGGAACGGATGAGTTACATCCTCAACATCCATAAGAGCCTGCGCATTCTGTTCACTGCCGAAGACAGCGTCTATGGCTGGGTACGCAAACCCAACCAACACCCCTTCTTCGCCGGCAGAAGCGCCATGGAGGTGATGGTGGGTGGAAAGGTGGCTGACCTGTACGAGGTATCCAAACGGCTGAGTGCCTGGCGTGGAGGAACGGCGTGAGCGAAGAGCTTGAGATTGCCCAACTGCAGGGCCAGGAGTGCTACCGACTGATCCCGAGCAAGTACCCGCCCATTGATCTGTACGAAGACGTGGCCACCGCCGACGAACTGGAAGCCGTGTACGCTGTAGAGGCCATGACCAATCCGCGACTACTGGAGCAGGCTGGTGATCTGAACTTGGTGCCTAAAGAAGATTGGCTGGTGAATATCCCCCATGCCAGTTATGCCATGGCCGCGTTCACCCATATCAATCCGGAGGGAGCGCGTTTCACTACTGGAGACTTTGGCGGTTATTACTGCGCCCCTTCCCTGGACACGGCAATAAAAGAAACCATCTACCATCAGGAAAGGCTTTACGGGTACACCAAAGAGCCCGCTCAGCGCATTCAAATGCGCTCACTGTTCGCCCGCTTCACTGCGGACCTGGTAGACATCACCGACCAACAACACCTTTCATCCAACCTCTACCACCCCACCGACTACAGCCACAGCCAGGCCTTTGCCAGCGAGCAACGTAGTAATGGGAAGGATGGCTTGATGTATCGTTCGGTCAGGCATGCCGGACATGACTGCTTTGTACTGTTCAGACCCAGGCTGATCACGGAAATCTGCCAGGCCAAGCACTTTGAATACTGTTGGAATGGCAATGCAATAACAAACGTACTTGAAGTAAAATTACACAAATAAAAATAGAGATGATTATGAGCACGGATGAAAAAAACAACAACCCTATAGAACCTTTGAAAAATATAGGTGTATTCTTTGGGGCTGCCACTCCTATATCAATAGTTCTTGGCAGTTTACTTATGTATATTTACCTTTCAAAAAATAATGTAAATACATATTTTATTGAAGTAATATCCACACCTAGCATGCTAATAGCTTCTTCTATATACATAGGTATATTAATGCTTTTATCTGGCGTTATATTCTCTTGTAACTTTATATTTAAACAGGAGTTTAAAATAGGCAAGAAAAGCCTTTATGAACATCTAAAACACCACCACGAAAAGGGAAACAAATTAGAAGTCAAAATTTTAAATTTCTTTTATTCATCCCTTTTAGTTGTAGCTATCGCCATGACACCACTATTCAGAGTTGAATATGGAAAGGCAATTATAACTGTAGCGTTAATTACAATATCCATTGCAAGTTCAATCATAAGCCTTTGGGTTTTTGAAAAGAACAAAAGAATACCCTTTAGTAAATACCTTAACTCTTACTTTTCATTTAGTGGTCCTCTTATAAAAAACTGGTGGACACACGCCTTATTCTTCTTTTTGATTTCAGTAAATGTATTCTCAATTTTCTTATTAATAGCCTACGTACCAAAATCGGAAAAAGTTGAAAGCGTCCTGGGTGGGTACTATTTCATTCTTGCCACCCTAGTAATAACTATCATCATATATGCAGTTAACTACATATATATAATCTCCAATAAAAAAGTCACTGCATATGTAACAGTTTCATTATTAATTTCAATGATGGTGGGAAAAATTCACTTTGACGATAATGACAAGGTATTTAGAGATGCACTAATGATCAATGAAAACAAAAAAATAATCATCTCAAAAAAAATACGAGATGAGCTATCATTATCTTCAGTGTCAGAAGAATACAAGCCATCCAGTCTCTTCACGATAAGTTATAAAAGCGTGATAGTACCAACGAATGAAAACTTTATTATAAAGACAAATGATAACTCAATCGTGAGTCTTCCTAAATCACAAGTGATTGGTGAAATTACCTATAGTACGAAGAATTGAATTCAATAAAAAAGGGCGCTCATCGCGCCCCTTCCAGTTCCCTCAGTAAATCCCGTTGTGCCCCCGGCGGCAGTGCCCTCACCAGCTGGAACGCCATTTGGCTGGTGGTCTTGGCGCTGGGGTTCAGCGTATGCCGGTAACCAACACTGGCCACCCAGGTGTGGCCGCACTCGGCCTCATTACACTGGCAATACAGTTCGGTGTAGTCCGGGCTCAGGCGGTTGGTTTTGGTGATCCGGCCCTTGCTGCCGCACTCTCTGCAGTAAACGCGCATCTGTAAATTCCCCCCGATTAAACATGCACCCATGATAAATCATCCGGCCGCGCATGGCACCCAAACCACTGTATTTTCATCCAGTTATTCCAGCACAAATTCCAAGGCCAGCCGGGCCGGAATATCCGGGTCCGAGTTCACTTCATCAGCAATCAGCTCACACAGCGGCAACACCTCGTTGCGGGTATACACAATGTCGGTCTTTTCCGGGTCGCCCAGGCCAGCGGCGTTGCTCGGGATAATGCCCGCCTGCCCCGGCGGGAACCGGTGCGCGGTGAGCACGTCTTGGGCGCTGATGTTCTTGATGCGGTCGAAGTCGTCTTTGGTGGCAATGTCCCCCACCGGGATCAGCTTCACCCCGTCCGGGTTACCGTTGGGAATATTGATAAACAGGCTGCGGAAGTTGCCCACCCCTTTGGAGCTTTGGATCTTGGCTTTCAAATCTTCTTCCTGCGTTTCGCTCAGGTTCGGGTCGGTGGCGTAGAAGATAAAGCCCATGTGCGCCCCGTTCTGGTAGTAGCGCCTCCGGAACAAAGTAGCGTCCCGGTTCAGCAGCGCCGACTGGATGCCGCCGAGGTAATCCGGCAGGCCGTAAATCTGCTGCCGTGGGTCATACTGCGACAGATAGATCACATCGTCCTGCCGGTAATGCAGCTGCTCATTATTGGCCCGCAACAGCCGAAAGTCGCCGCTCTGGTGCCGGCGCAGATACATAGACGGCAGCGGATGCAGCCGCACCACCCGGCCCAGGCCGTTACGTATCTTCAAAAAGGCAGCGTCACCGAACTGGATCAGATCATGCACAAAGGCCTGCATTTGCCGGCGCTTCAGCCCGGCCCCGCCCTTAAAGCGGCCGGCCACCATATTGCGCCGGGCATAAATCAGCGCCCCGTGGTGGGCGTTGGTGTTGGCAATCTGGGCCAGCCCCTGCCGGCTGATGGGCGTGCTCCAGTAGTCGGCATAATGGTCATAAAACAGTTCGGCGTAATCGGTCAGCCAGCGGTTGGGCTCTATCGCTTCCGGCTCGCCAAAACTAAAGGCGATCAGATCTTTGGATTGGTTGGGTTCGCTCATGTTTGAATAGCCCAGGTTGAAGTGCGTTTGTTCGTATGGTCCAGCGGCTCATTGATCACCGCATGAGAAATGGCAAAGAAGTCATCGGCGTGGCCGGTGGTGGCGTCCCGCCCGGCCTTAAAGGTCATGGCATTGCCGCTGCCTGTGGTGGTGCGCTTGATGGCCATAAAGGCCAGCGGAATATCTTTCAGCAGCCGGTCCCAGCTGATGCGCCCCGCCTCCACCACGTCGATCATTTTCAGCACAAGGCGGTTTTTGCTCTCTACCGAGTAGTGAATGGCATGGGCCTCGCGGGGGAACTTGGTCTTAAGCAAATCGAACACCCCAGCACCGATGCCGGTAATGTCCACGCCGATATAAGTCACCCGATAGCGTTTAAATATCTTGGCGATCTCCGCTACGTGGTGCTGAAAGTTCAGGCCTCGCCAGCGATGCCGCTCCAGCACCCGGAACGGCTCACCGCTGAGCAGCGGCGGAGCCACCACCACCAGGGTGGCGTTATCGCGGGTGCGGCTCGGGTCATAGCCCAGCCACACTTCCCGGGTGCCGAACGGCCGGGCCGCTCTTGGGTCGAAGTCTTCCCACAGTTCGGTGTCGACCCCGCACCCTTCCAGCTGGCCAAACTTGAACACGCTGGCTTCGTCGTCCACGAACTCGCACATGAACAGGTTACGGAATACCTCGTCGGCGTATTCGTCCCGCAGCTCGTCCACATCAATCAGGTTGCAGCCGCTGGCCACGGCATCCTCCACGGTAATGGCATAGCGCCATTGCCGGTCCGGGCATACCCGGCCGCCGTCGCGGTAGTCATCCAGTGTGGGGAATTCCACGTCTTTGCGGCTGTCTTTGCCGTTCTTCCAGTCGTCACCGGTCCAGAAGCCATAGGCTGGGTGCGCCTTGGCCGAGGGCGTGGAGAAGTAGGTTTTACGCCAGCGGGTTTGGGTGGCCATGGCCGACGCCACGTTGGAAAGTTTGGTAAAGTTCGGGATCCAGAAGTATTCGTCTATGTAGACGTTGCCAGACCTGGACTGGGCGCTGTTGGAGTTGGTGGAAAGAAAGTGCAGCTCAGCGCCGTTGCTTAAGATTATCGGGTTGCCCGACAGCTCTACGTTCAGGAACTCCCGGGCAATATTAATGATGTAGGAGCGGAACACCTCGGCCTGGGCACGGGTGGCCGACAGAAATATCTGGTTGCCACCGGTGATGGCAGCGTCTTCCAGCGCCTCGCCGGCAAAGTAATAGGTCATGCCAATCTGGCGGCTTTTCAGAATATTGCGGGTGCGCGGCACCTCCGGATCGTGCATGGCCTCGCGGCAGCGCAGCTGATAGCCAAACAGGGTATCCAGAAACGGCTGAAAATCCTCCGGCAGCAGCTCGCCCACGTTGTTTTTGGCGGCCTTGCCTTTTTTACCCTTGCCACCCCGAGCCTGACCACCCCCTTTGCGACCGCGCCGTAGCTCTGGCAGTTCGTCGGCCGGCACACCGGCATCAATGGCCGCTTCCCGCTCTTTCAGCCCCACTTCCTTTTCGCGCAGCTGCAGCAACTCTTTCTTCAGCCGCACATGCTGGCTGATCAGCCGGTCCAGTTCGTCCAGCTCGGCCTGGCTCTTTTTCTCCCGGTTCAGCAGCAGCTGCACCCGCAAGGCAATGGCATCCTCCAGCTGAATTTCCGACAGCAGCGAATCCCAGGCGTATTTTTCCACCCACTGATACACCACCCGCACCGAGTTCAGGCTGAGTTCCTGGGCAATTTCCCGGGGCAACCAGCGCTTTAAATACAGCCCTTTGGCGGCGTTGCGGATTTCTTCTGAGTAAGCCATTGCGTTCCGTGGTCATGATGAATGCGGCCATCATACCCACCCGGACACACCTTCTATGCCCCTGAAATTCCTAGAAATTCCGATAATTCAAAAATCGGAATTGAGCGGAACCGCGGCAGATGAAATTGCCGCCGCAAGGCCCTAGCCTGTCGCCATCACAGAACACGAGCAGGCAAATGAAACCCGATTCACGGTTACGCACAGGCTGGATTTGCATTGCCACCGAAGGCAACAGCGTTGACGGGCGTTATATCTCCCGCGACTGGCTCACCGACATGGCCGAGACCTACGACCCCGACCACTACACCGCTGTTATCTGGCCGGACCATTATCGCTGGTCAGCCATGGGCAGTGTTGAAAGCCTCAAAGCCGAGGAAGTAGACGGCAAGATGAAGCTGTTCGCCGTACTGCGCCCGAACCGGGATCTCATCTATTACAACCAGATCGGCCAATACCAGTTCTGCAGCATTGAGCCCAAGGAGCAATTCGCCGGCGGCGATAAAACCTATCTGATAGGTATGGGCGTGACCAGCGAGCCCGCCAGCACCGGCACCACCCGCATGCAGTTCAGCACCAATGGCAAAGAGCACAACAAGCTGATTGGCCAGAGCGAGCCGTTCAGCCTGAAAGAGCTGGCCGACCGTGAGCAAGAAGTGGGTATGTTCAAAAAGTTTACCGCCTGGCTAAAAGGCCAAGAGCAAGAGCCCCCTGCCACCACCGATAACACCCCCGAGGATCCAGAAATGGACAAAGAACAGTTCAACAAGATGCTGAGCGCAATTGAAGGCATCGCCACCAAACAGGGCGAGCTGGAGACCAAAATTGAAGCCTTCAGCAAAAAAGAAGAGCCGGCCCCGGCCAAAGAGCCCGAGAAGAAAGACGAGCCCGAGCAACCCGCCACCAACGGCATCACCGCCGAGCAGTTCACCAAACTGCTGAATGCCGTAGAAGGTGTGGCCAGCAAGCAGGGCGAGCTGGAAACCCAGTTCTCCAGCCTGCTGAAAGAGCAGCCCGGCCAAATCCCCGGCGGCGCCCCCGCTGGCGGCGACACTTATCACCTGGTTTAAGGAGCAAGCATGAGCCAGATCCTCACTGCCCAGGCCGCCGCCATGCTGAAGCAATATTGCTCCCGGCTGGCACAGGGCTATGGCATCGATCCCCAGAGCCTGGGCCAGCAGTTTTCTGTCACCGGCCCGCAAGAAACCCGCCTCCGCCAGGCGCTGCTGGAATCCGTCGACTTCTTGAACCGCATCACTATCGCCGACGTGGACCAGATCAAAGGCCAGGTGGTGGACATGGGCATCAGCAGCATCCACTCGGGCCGCAAGGCCTCAGGCCGCTTCATCAAAGAAGTGGGCGTGGGTGGCCACAGCTATGAGCTGACCGAAACCGACTCCGGTGCCCTGTTGCCCTGGTCTACGCTGGCCGTCTGGGCCAACGCCGGCAATGAAGGCGAGTTTCTGCGCCTGGTTAACGAGTTCATTAACCGCACCTTTGCGCTGGATATGCTGCGCGTCGGTTTCAACGGTAACTCCATTGCCGCCAATACCGACCCGGCCAAAAACCCGCTGGGCCAGGACGTAAACAAGGGCTGGCAGCAGTTGGTGAAGGAGTGGAACGGTGGCTCCCAGATTATCGGCTCTGCCCAGGACAAGGTGTATTTCGACCCCGATGGCGGCGGCGACTACAAAACTCTGGACGCCATGGCCTCTGACCTGATTAACAGCACCCTTGATCCGGCGTTTCGCAGCGATCCGCGCCTGACCGTAATGGTAGGTGCCGACTTAGTGGCCGCCGCGCAGGGCCGGCTGTATCAACAGGCCGACAAGCCCAGCGAACAGGTGACCGCGCAACAACTGGCCACCAGCATCGCCGGCCGCCCGGCTATCACGCCGCCCTTCTTCCCGGGCTCCCGAATGGTAGTGACCATTCCGGCCAACCTGCACCTGTACACCCAGCGCGGCACCCGCCAGCGCAGTGCGGCTCACAACCAGGATCGTAAGGGTTTTGAAAGCCAGTACTGGCGGATGGAAGGTTACGCCGTGGGCGAATACCGCGCGTATGCCTCTTTTGATGAGTCAGGTATGGAGATTGGCGCAGCTCCAGCCACAGATCCGGCACCGGCAGGCTAACTGAATGAGCACTCCGGCCCAGCGTCATCGTGACCGGCACCGCGCCCGGCAGGCGGCAGAAAACGCTGCCGACACCGGCCAGGCCACCGGCGACATTGCCCACAGCCTGCACCTGCAGCTGCTGGCACTGGAGCAGGACGAAAAGCGGCTGAAGACGCTGGATCGCATCAGCGACAAGGTGGCCCTGAAGCGCGAGCTGCTGCCCAAGTACCGCCCCTATGTGGAGCAGTACCTGGCTGCGGAAAAGAGCCACCAGAACCCGCTGTTCGCCACGCTCATCGTCTGGTTGTTTGACCTGGAAGAGTTCGAGCAGGCACTGGACTGGGCCGAAGTGGCCATTGCACAAGGCCAGCACACGCCCACCCGCATGAAGCGCGACTTCCCCCACTTTGTGGCGGATACCGTGCTGGAGTGGGCCGAGCAGCAGGCTGCCGAGGGCCAGGCCGTAGAGCCCTATTTCAGCCGGGTGTTTGCTCATGTGGCCAAAGACTGGCGGCTGAACGAAAAGCTCACCGCCAAATACTTCAAGTTTGCCGGGCTGCTGCTGTTGCGCGACGCCACCGGCGAGCCCAGAGCCAGCGCCGTGAGTGACCCGGATGTGCTCGATAAAGCCGATGCCCTGCTGGCAAAGGCACACGAATGGGATCCGGTGGGTGCCCAGGTAAAAACCCACCGGGCCAGAATTGCCATGCGCCTGCGGGCGCTTGAGCAAGACTAGCTCCACGCCGCCGCGCCCCGGCGGTGCGGGAACAGCCAAGGCCATGCCTTAAACGCTGTTGCCCAACACCGTGGCCAGGGGCGCACCTATTAACCAAGAGGGCTGCCATGTTCAGCGGAAACAGCACCGATTATCAGCAGAGCACCATCACCAACGATGGCTTCTGGCCCGACATTGAAGTGGGCGACTTTGAGCGCGACCGCGCCATGCCCGCCGATCTGCAGCCTGCCACCGTGGCGGCGGCGGTGCTGTCTGCGGTGGCCCAGGTCAACCTTGAGCTGGTGTTTACCAAATCAAGGCTGCTGGCCGAGGGGCACGGCAATGCCGCCGCCGTGCCCGGCCCTTCCGTGGGCACCCAGAACATGCTCACGGCGCTTTATCGCCAGGCGGTGTTTGCCCGTGCCAAGGCCGACCTGGTTACCGAGGCCGGCAGCCTGAGCCAGCGCGACACCGGCAACAATCAGGCCACCCAGAGCGGTGATGTGCGGGCCGCTCTGCTGGCCGAAAGCCAGCAGCATATTCGGGCCATCAAGGGCACTCACCGCTGCGGGATTGAATTGCTATGAGCCAGGGCTACTACCTGCACCAGCTGAGCACCGCCATCAAGGACGTGCTGCCGGCCAAGTGCCGTAAGGATTTTGATGCCTGGATGCAGAACGGCACCCTGCAGCTCACACCCAAGGATGGCGGCACCGGTGTGGAGCTGGCCCGGCTCAACTACCAGGCGGTGTTTATGGTGGAAGACCTGCCGTTCCGCGAACTGGATCCGGCCGTGGTGCTGGCCACCGTGGCCGCCTGGCTGCAGGACTTTGATGCCGACCGCGAACGGCTGGAACTGCCCGACCCGGATTATGACGTGGAGCCGATCGACGAGCACAGCGCCGACCTCACCATCAGCGTGCTGTTTTCCGAGCCCCTGCTGATGGTGCCCGACGCTGCTGGCCCCATCCGCTACGGCGGCGAACGCTACCGCCTGGCCCCCTATGAGATCTGGGTGGCGGAGTACGGCAAGTTGTGGGTGAACGAAAACGGCCCCTGGCCGCTGGGAGGGGAAGCGTGATCCGGTTCGATGTAAGGGACGTTCTTTCAGCCGCTCAACTATTGAAGTTGTATGAAATGCCGCCCGAAAAACAAAAGCGGTTTGTATGGCGTGTTGGTAACGAATTAAAGAAAAGCGCAGCAAGAAATATACGGCAACAGAAGTCGCCTGATGGAAAAAAGTGGGAACCAAGAAGACGCAAGCAAAAAAAAGGTAGCCCCAAAAAAATGTTGACTGGGCTGATAGACCTGCTCGTTGTGAAAGGCGAAGACAAGCATTCGACGGTTGGGTTTAGAAAAAGCGAAACATTGCCCGTAAATACCGGCGTTTTAGCAGCGTCACACCAACAGGGAATGACAACGACCCACACACCTAGCAAAGCACGAAGAGATAACGCACGTAAGGGCGACCAGCCAGCATTTGCGACTAAGCACCAAGCTAAGCGATTACGCCTGCTGGGTTACAAGCGTAGGGGAAAGCGCGGCAATTACATCAACGCCTCCTCTAAATGGATTCAGGAAAACGTGACATACCGGCAGGCCGGTTTTCTGCTCAGAGAACTAAAAAATGAGTCACCCAAAAAAAGCTGGCGTATCGAGTTGCCAGCCAGGCCATTTCTCGGAGCCACCGAAGCTGAGCGCGCCAAAATCATCCGCCGAGTTATGAAAGGTATTGATTACGGCTGGAACGTGAAGAAACAACAAACTAAAGGGGCAAGTTCATGATCCCAAGAATTGATGTCAACAACCTGAACCAGATGCAGGGCCCCACCAACGAGGTGGAACGCCACTTCCTGTTTGTGGGCCAGGCCACCAAGAACAACGGCAAGTTGCTCTCCATTAACACCCAGTCAGATCTGGACGACTTGCTGGGCATTGAAGGCAGCCCGTTAAAAACTAACCTGCAGGCCGCCATGCAGAACGCCGGCCAGAACTGGAGCGCCCACGCCCACGTGCTTGCCCTGGCCGAAGACTGGACCGACGCCGTGCTGGCCGCACAAAAGGTCGCATCCTTTGAGGCGGTAGTGCTGCTGGAGCCGGTGACCACCGCCGAGCAGATTAATGCCGCCCAGGCCCTGCGCAACCAGCTGATTGCCACCTGGGGCCGCTGGCAATTCATGATCCTGGCCACCAACGGCATTGTGACCGACGGGGTGGATGCCCAGGACTGGCCCGCCTATGAAGCCGACATGGTCGCGCTGGCCGATGGCATTGCCGCCGACGGCGTCATGCTGGTGCCCCAGTTGCACGGCAACAATGCCGGCGTCATGGCCGGACGCCTGTGCAACCGCGCGGTGACCGTGGCCGATACCCCCATGCGGGTGAAGACCGGGGCTGTGGTCGGCCTGGGCCCGGCACCAGTCGACAGCAACGGCACCGAACTGAGCCTGGCCACCCTGCAGACCCTGGAAGCGGCCCGCTACTCCGTGCCCTGGTGGTTCCCGGATTATGACGGCGTGTACTGGGCCGACGGCAACCTGCTGGACGTGGAAGGCGGCGATTATCAGGTAGTGGAAAACCGCCGGGTGGCCGACAAGGTGGCCCGCAAACTGCGCATTCGCGCCATTGGCCGCATTGGTGATCGCCAGCTCAACAGCACCCCGGGCAGCATTGCCGCCGCCAAGCTCTATTTCATGCGCGATCTGCGGGTCATGAGCAAGTCGGTCACCATTGCCGGCATCACCTTTCCCGGCGAGGTCATGCCCCCCGACGACGACGACATTGCCATTGAATGGCTGAGCAGATACGAGGTGTCCATCTATGTCATGGCGCGCCCCTACGAATGCCCCAAGAAAATTGGCATCAACATCATCCTTGATCTCAGCAACCCGGGAGACAACCAATGAGCCGCCGCATTTCCGGTATGAACTTTGACGTGGAGATCCTTGGGGTCATGGTTCACGTTGAAAAAGCCACCCTCACCATCAACGACAGCACCGCCATTACCCAGACCCGTGGCATCACCGATGGCTATGTGGACGGCGACGTCACCGCCGACGTGGAATACGAGTTCGACACCAAGAACTTTAACCTACTGAGCGATGCCGCCCGCCGGGCCGGCAGCTGGCGGGGCATTGAGCCCCACGATGCGCTGTTCTACGCCAAGGCAGACAAGGAAGAATTCCGCATTGAAGCCTTCGGCATCAAGCTGCAGATCTCCGACCTGCTCGACATTGACGGCAAGGGCGGCAGCAAGCAGGTGCACAAGATTAAGGGCTTTGTCACCGATCCCGAGTTCGTGCGCATCAACGGCGTGCCCTACCTCTCCGCTGACGATACCCGTCACCTGATTGGATAACCGCCATGGATGCCATTGACCGCGCCAATGACACGAGCGACTGGCTGCTGGCCCAGCAGCTGGCCGCCCAGACCGGCCACCACTGCACCGCACCCAGCCGCCACCAGTGTGAAGAGTGCGACGACCCCATCCCCGAGGCCCGCCGGGTAGCCCTGCCCGGTGTGACCCTGTGCGTGGGCTGCCAGACCCTGCTGGAGAAAAGACGATGAACCAGACCCCCTTTGAAAACCTGCACTTCGCCCGCCGTGAGTTTGCCTGCAAATGCGGCTGTGGCTTTGATGCCGTGGACGCCGAGCTGCTGGGCGTGCTGGAGCAGCTGCGTAAAGACCTGGGCAACCGCCCGGTGATCATCACCAGCGCCTGCCGCTGCGACATTCATAATCGCCGGGTAGGCGGTGCCCGCAACAGCGTGCACAAGCTGGGCAAGGCCGCCGACATTCGTGTGAAAGGCCTGCTGCCGGCGCAGGTGGCCGACTACCTGGAACGCGCATACCCGGGCCGGTATGGCATTGGCCGTTACGCCACCTTCACTCACATTGACGTGCGTGAAACACCGGCACGCTGGGGCAAGAACTAAGGAGCCGCCATGAGCGACTGGAAAGACATTGCTACCACAGTGGGCCGCATTGCCGGCACCGTGGCCCCGCTGCTCACCGGCCCCGCGGGCGTGGCCGCCACCATTGGTGCCCAGATTGCCGGCGTGCTCGGCACTGATAGCCGACCCGATGCCGTACAGCGTGAGCTGGTGCAAAACCCCGAGGCCGCCTTAAAACTGCAGCAGTGGGCCCATGAAGAGCGGGAGCAGATCCGCCAGTACAACCTCAGGCTGGTGGATATTCAGCTGCAGGAAACCGAAATCTTTCTGGGCGACGTGCAGAACGCCCGCAAAGAGCATAAAGAAAACACCATGCCGGCACGGCTGACCATTGCGCTGGCGGTCATGGTGGTGGCCCTCACCATCGGGCTGATGGCCATGCCGGTGCCTGATGGTTCCAAAGACGTGGTGTTCTATCTGGCCGGCCAAATCGTGACCGCTTTCCTTGCCGCCGTCACCTACTGGGTGGGCAGCTCCCGGGGCAGCGCGGAAAAACAAAAACAAATCGACCGCATTGCAGGAGGCCACCTTGGGGCAAGTACCCGACTGGCTGGGCGTGGGGATCTCACTGGGGCTGCTACTGGCCGCCGTGCTGACCCCTATTCTCAGTAGCCTGAGCGGCAAGGTACACAAGAATCAGGTCGACAACGCCAACCTGCGGGCCCATGTGGCAGAGAACTACGCCACCAAGCCCGAACTGAAGGAAAGCGTCGACCGCATTGAAAAGCGCATAGACGACGGTTTTACCCGTCTCGACAAAAAACTGGAGAACATCAAATGAGCAAGCAAATCATCACCCTGACCGTGAACGGCACCGATCTGACGTTTGAGCCCACCACTCAGGCCTACAACAAGTACATCAACGAACTGACCATGGATGACAAGGTCGCGCCGGCACACAACTACCTGAACCGGGTAGTCACCGCCGACAGCAAAGACGCCCTGGCCAAGCTGCTGGCCCTGACCGGTGCCGGCCTCAAGATTGCCGCAAAGGTAAATGAAGCGTTCGTCCCCGAGCTTGAGATCAGCATAAAAAACTGACCCGTCGGGTTAACGCGATAGAGGGCAACCAACTGGAGCAGGTGCTGGCACTGCGCCGCCACTACCTGCCCCACGAACCCGACGATGAAGAAGCCCTGGCACGGGCCATCTGGCTCGACAAGCAGCATTGGGACAACACCGGCAACGCCATCGCAACCGGCATAGCAAAGGCATTTAACGGCACATGAAGCACCTGGAACAATTAATGCTCACGGTGAGCCTGGTCGACAAGGTCACCCGGCCCATACAAGGCATTAACCAGCAGATCAGGGAAACCGGAGAGCTGGGCCGCCAGAGCATGGACCGCATGATCAGCGGTGCTGCCGGCCTCGCCGCCTCCGGCGTGGCGCTGTATCAGGCACTGATGCCCGCCATTGAAATGGACAATGCTCTGAGTGAGGTGAAGTCCCTGGGCGTGGCCGAGCAGGATCTCGATAAGCTCAGCCAGACTGCCACCGACTTCTCCATTGAGTTCGGTAAGTCGGCCACCGAGTTTATCGGCGCGGCGTATGACATTAAGTCTGCCATGGGCGATCTCACCGGCGATGAGCTGGCCGGGATCACCAAGTCGTCCGCCGTGCTGGCCGCCGCCACCAAGGCCGATACCGCCACCGTTACTGCCTACATGGGCACCATGTATGGTCTGTTCAAGCAGCAGGCCGATGCCATGGGCCGGGATAACTTCGCCGCCATGGTCGCCGGCCAGACCGCCCAGGCGGTGGAGTCTTTCAAGACCACCGGGGCTGAAATGAGTGCCGCCTTTACCAGCATCGGTGCCGCCGGTACCGCCGCCGGCATTGCCATGAACGAGCAGATGGCGGTGCTCGGCACCCTGCAGGCCACCATGTCCGGCTCGGAAGCCGGTACCAAATACAAGGCATTTCTGGCCGGTATTGCCGGTGCCCAGGACAAGCTCAATATGAGCTTTGTGGACGGCAACGGCAACATGCTGGGCATGGTGCAGATACTGCAAAAGCTGAAAGACAAATTCGGCGACACCCTGACCGTGGCGGAATCGGATGCCCTGAAAAAGGCCTTCGGCTCTGACGAAGCCGTGGCGCTGATCAAGCAGATGATCCCCGACGTGGACGGCCTGGCACACAGCATCGACAACGTGGGCAAACAGACCGGCATGGACAAGGCCACTCAAATGGCCGGCACCATGACTGACCAGTGGGAACGGCTGGAACAAGTCTGGTTTGCCCTGCGTGCCGGCGCCGGGGCCAGCGTGCTGCCCACCATCAATGCGGTGGTGGGCTCCATCGTGGATGGCATGGCCGTGCTGGTGGAATGGACCGACATGTTCCCCCACCTGACCGAGGTGGTCACCTGGGTGGCTCTGGGCATTGGTGGCCTGACCGCCGTTATGGCTGCCTGGAGTGTCATGTCCGGCATCGCCGCACTGGCCATGGGGGCCGTGAGCTGGCCCATTCTGGCCGTGGTGGCCGCCATCGCCGCGCTGATCTGGCTGTGGGAGCCGCTTTCTGCCTTCCTCGGTGGATTTATCGGCACCCTGGCACCGGCCTTGGGCCAGGTGTTCGAACCCTTCGGCGACATTCTGGGCGCAATCGGCAACGGCATCGCCTGGTTGATTGACCTCTTTGGTCTGGCGGGTGAAGGCCTGGATGGCATGGGGCAAGGATTTGTCACCATGCAGGGACTGGGACAGGCCGCCGGCACCATTATCGGTACTGTGTTCAAGCTGCTGATGGCACCGCTGTGGGCGGCCGGCAAGGTGGTGCAGTGGGTACTGGAAAAACTCAACCTGATCCCCGGCATCGACATCGACCTGGGCAGCAGCATGGAGCTGCCCGAACTGCCCAAGGAGACCCAGCAGACCACCCAGAACATTAACCACAATATAGCGCCGCTGCCGGCCGAGGTGCCGCAGGTAACCCAAACCGTGAGCCGCGCCTATCACGACGATCTCGACTTCGAGTTTCCGCCCGCCACTCAGGAAGTGAACCGGGTATATACCGGCGGTGCCCATGTGGGCGGCTCCATGATCAACACCAACGAAGCGCTGATGCCCGCACTGGTGCCCGGCTCTCCCCTGGCCAACACCCCGCAAACCCAGCCGCGCTTTACCGACACCCCGCAAGTGAAAAGCGATCAGCTGATGGCCGGCATTAACGAGCAGCTGCGTACTACCCGCACCCCCGAGTCGGTGCAGTCGCCGCCGTCGCCCCTGATGTCACAGCTGGCCAAAGTGGCTAACCAGAACAACGGCAAAACCGTGCACTTTGGCGACGTGTATATCAAGAACGAACAGGGCATGGATCCCGCCACCCTGGCCGAATGGGAGGAACTTCAGCATGGCTTCTGACCGCAAATACATCGACCTGCTGGTGGAAGACGGCGGCCTGGTGCTCGACGCCGGTGCCCAGCCGGTGACCACCGACAACCGCCACAGCATAGGGCAAGACATTAAACATGCCGTGCTGGAGTCCGGGCTGGCCCGGGCGCTGATTGGCGAGCGCAGCCCCACCCTGCGCGCCGACGTACGCACCCAAATCCGCATTCTGGTGGAGCAGGACACCCGCATTGTGCCCGGCACCGCCGAGGTGCGCGAAGAGGCCGCCGACCGCTACCTGCTCACCGCCCGCACCTATGAATTCGGCGAACTGGAGGTGACCCTGTGAACGCCCGCCCAAACGTAGACTTTACCCGGCTGATTGCCGCCGAGGGCATTCCCACCACCACCGAGGCCCTGGAGCTGGAGCTGGCCCGGGCAGTGGAAGCCGCCGGCTCCATCATCACCAACGACAGCCGCATGTCGCCGTTCTGGCGGCTGCAGCGGGCCATTGTGGTGAAACCGGCCATGTGGCTGCTCAACACCCTGCTGGTGGGCCATGTACTGCCCAACAGCTTTGCCGCCACCGCCCGGGGCTACTATCAGGACCTGAAAGCCTGGGACGTGGGGCTAGAGCGCAAGGCCGCCAAGGCCACCCGGGGCCTGGTGGAGTTCTTTAAAACCGACCCGGCCACCGCCGTGACCATTGAGGCCGGTACCAAGGTCACCACAGAGCGCATCAACGGCCGCAGCTACACCCTGGCGGTGGTGGCCAGCGTCACCATTCCCGCCGGCATGGCCAGTGGACTGGTGGTGTGCGAAGCCACCGAGGCCGGCAGCGCCTGGAACCTGCCCGCCGGTTACTTCTGTATTTTGCCCACGGCGGTAAACGGCATTGAGCGGGTAGCCAACCCGGTGGACTGGATCACCGAGCCCGGAGACGACGAGGAAGACGACGATGCCCTGGGCCTGCGCATTCAGAACCAATATTCAGTGGTGGGGCGCTATCACATTGATGCCGTGTATCGCTCCATGCTGGCCGCCGTGGCCGGCATTCGCTCCGACAACATCTTTTTCGAGCACGACGCCCCGCGCGGGCCGGGTACCGCCAACGCCTACATTCTGATGGAAGTGGGTGCCACACCTCAGGTCCTGCTCGACAAGCTCAACACTCATGTGAGCCACGACGGCAATCATGGCCACGGCGATGATCTGCAGTGCTTTGCCCTGCCCGACACCCAGCACGCGATTACCCTGGATATCTGGCCCCGCGCCTATCTGGGCGATCAGGAAAAAGCCCTGCTCAAGGCCAATGCCGAGGCCATGATACGCGCAGCTTTTCGGGAGACCGCTGATTACTCCGGCATTACCCGTACCAAACCCTTTGGCCGGTTCAGTTTCAGCCGTCTGGGGGCCGAGCTGCATGCCGCCCTGCCCGACATCGACACTCTGGCCTTTGGTCAGACCGATATTGACAGCGCCCGAAGCATTCCGCGCCTGTCTTCACTTACGGTAACTCTGCATGGATAAACATCGGCAACAGGCCCCGGAGCTGCCCGAACACACCGCCCCCTGGTGGATGGACGGCCGCGAGCAGCGGGAGCCGCATTTTCTGAGCAAGGGGCTGAACGGTTTCTGGCGCAAGGCCTGGCACTGGCTGCTGTTCCCGTTGCGCCAACTCGACCCGTTGGAATGCAGCGAGGCCATACTGGACCTGCTGGCCTGGGACCGAGGCATTCAGCGCTTCAGTAACGAACCGCTGAGCCTGTATCGCAAGCGGGTGAAATACGCCTTTGCCAACGCTCAAGACGCCGGCGAGGCCGCCGGCTTCAAGCGCATCTTTGAGCGGCTGGACATTGGCTGGGTGGAGCTGCACGAACGCCAGCCAAACCAACCCTGGGACGTGATCACCATTGAGCTGGCCGACACCGAGCTGGCAGCCAACCAGCAACTGCTGAACGTGCTGATCCAGCACTACGGCCGAACCTGCCGCCGCTACCGCTTTCAGGTGGTATATCCGCACCCCCTGCGCCTGCACGCCGCCCGATTCAGCGGCAGTTATCAAGTATTTGGAGCAAAATTAGGATGAGCCAAACCGCCATTACTCTCGCTTTTGAACAGCACCTGGCAGAGCTGCAGCTGGGTGGCCAGCCGGTGGTGCCCGACGAGTTTGTGCTGGCCTACCTGCCGGGGCTGGACCTTAACACCCCTATCGACCGCGCCGCCGGCCTGCCTCCGGCCGGACAGATAGTCCACCGCCAGCCGGTGGATCAGCGCGGCAAGGTCAACGCCAACGGCGTGGCCTACTCCATCATCATGGACACACGGGTGGGTGACTTTACCTTTAACGCCATGTATCTGGTGCATAAAGCCAGCGGAATGGTAGCCATGGTGGTGCACAAGGTCGATGAAGATAAGCTGGCTAACCAGGGCCACAACCAGCCAGGCAACAGCCTGGTGAAGTCCATGCTGATGGAATATCAGGGCGCTGCTGAGGCCACCAACACCCATGTGGATGCCGGCACCTGGCAAATCGACTTTACCGCCCGTCTGATGGGACTGGATGCAGATATTCGTCTGCAGGCTCTCGACCATTACGGCAAGATCGCCTTTATTGACTCCGGCTTTGTCGTGACTCCCGGTCAGGGCGGGAATGAGTTTTTGGTAGCCCCGGGCCTGGGCTACATTGCTGGCTTACGCACCGAGCTGAGCAGCGTGCAGTCTGTAACCGTATCCCAGCGCCCTGCTGTGCTGTATGCCGATGTATACCACGCCGGCACGCTGCTCTCGGACTGGCATACCCATGTGGAAATAAAGGCCAGCAGCACACCGCTCACCGATTACACAGACGAAGCCGGATATCCCCATTATGTGGTCCCGCTGGCCAGCCTCGCCGCCAACGGCACTGTCTCTGATCTGCGCGGTCGCGGCGGCCTGTGGTGGCATGAGCACCGCCCTGATGCGCATACAAAAGACCAGGTAGGACTCAGCAAGCTGGAAAACTGGAGCTGGAGCCACAGCTACACCGACGCCACCGGCGGTGCGAGCAAATACGCCAGCGGCAAGGCCGTGGCCGATGCCTATAACGCGCTGAACAGCGCCAAACTGGACAAAACCGGCACGGCAGCGAACGCGGCCAAACTCAATGGTCAACTGGCAAGTTATTACCTTGAATGGAACAACCTGACAGGCAAGCCGGCTACCTTTCCGCCATCCAGTCATGCTCATTCCTGGAATAGTATCACCGGCAAGCCAGCCACTTTCCCACCCTCAGGCCACAATCATGACGAGCGGTATTTGGGAAAAACTGCCAAAGCGGCTGATTCAGCCAGGCTGAACGGCGCAATTGATTCGGAAAACAGCACAGGCAGCACTATCGTCAAACGTAGTAGTAGCGGCGACATTAACGCCCGCCTGTTTCGCTCTGAATATGATACTACCAATGCCTCCGTCAATTTCATTATGACGCAGGTGGATACGGCAGGTAACAACTACATTCGCCCCACCACCCCAGAACAATTCCGAGCTGGCGTGACCGATTCGTATTACTTAGGTAAAACCGCCAAGGCTGCCGACTCAGACAAACTGGACGGACAGCACGGCAGTTATTACCGCGCCTGGGGAAATATTACCGGCAAGCCAGCCACTTTCCCGCCCTCAGGCCATACCCACGACGACCGCTATTACACCAAATCTCAGAGTGACGGACGCTATCTGGGAAAAACAGCTAAAGCAGCTGATTCAGACAAACTGGATGGTCAGCACGGCAGTTATTACAAGCAAAATGATGTTTATACCGGTTCGAATCATGCCAACACATCATTTCCAATAGGACACATTTTAACGGCGTGGGTACATACCAATTATGCAACAGATAACCTTAACAAAACCTGCAAGCTTTACCTGAATACAGGCAATTATGGCACCTATGCTTCAGATTGGTACGCAGGATACAGAGGAGCCGCATTGCCAGGAACATGGGTATATCGGGGATATGGTGGTACGCCCGGCGGGATATCTGGTGGGATTTTTCAGCGAATAGCATAAGGAAAAGCAAATGCACGTAATTGGACAGCCTGTATGGGGCAACGCCAAGCAAACCTATGTTGTGCTCACCATGGAGTCGGCTGAATTCGGTGAAATTGAATTTGTTGCCGATCCTACTGACTGCGTTGAACGTGGCCGAGAGCTATACGCCCGAGCCTTGGCGGGAGAGTTTGGTGAAATTCTGCCGTTTACAGCTGAGCAGCCTCCAATTTCTGAGGTTCTGACTACTAAACACACCCAAATCAACCAGTGGCGCGATAGTCAGGAACAAGCCCCGGTAGAGCACAACGGCCACCGCTGGGATGCCGACCCCACCAGCCGCGCCCGTATCGAGTCGGTGCTGCTGGCCGGTGCCATGCCGCTGGATTACTGGACTGATGCCGACAACACCGACCGCCCCATGACCCTGGAGCAGCTGCGCGCGCTTTATGCCGCCATCGTGCAGCAGGGTGGCCGCATTCACGACCGCCAACGGCAGATGAAAACCGAAGTCGCCGCCCTCACCACCATTGAAGAAGTCCAGGCCTACCCCGTTGGCTGGCCCATCGAGGAGCCGGCATGAGCTGGAGCCAACGCACCCTGACCTGGCCGCCGAGTGCGGCCAGTATTGAAACCGCCGCCGGCACCGTGCTGGCCACACTACCCGCCGCTCAGCAGCAGGCAATCAGTGCCCTGAACAGTGCTGCCGGCGCTGTCGGCTTCAAGCCCCATGCCCTGAGCACCGAGGCCGCCAGCCTGCTGCACCTGCGCGACCAGCTCAACCAGCTGCTGGTCAGCGGCCAGCGCATTACCGTGACCCCCTACGACCACGACGTAGGCAGCAGGGAACAGAGCGGTCATTATCTGGCCCCGGGTAACGCTGCCAAGCGCCTGGCCGACAAGCTGCAGGACGGCACCGACCCGCACCGCCCCCAGGGGCAGCTGCAGGTGCTGGGCCTGCTGGTGACCGCCGCCACCCTGGGCGAGTTCGCCAATGCCCTGGAAAGCCTCACTCGCGTGCTGCCCATCCCGGAGCTGTGCACCTGTGCCCGCCGGGCTAAGGCCGAGCTGCAGCATGACCAGACCCGCATGCAAACCCCAAGCACCGCCCTTACCCCCAAGTGGGTACCAGGCCGGCACAACGCCGCGCCCCTTCGTCCGGCTGCCGCTGCTTTAGGCGCGCAACTGGCGCAGCTGGAATCTCTTGCAGCCGATGCACAGACCCCCGTGGCCAAACTTACCGCTCTGGCCGCCAAACGAGCCGACTGGCTCAGCCGGCAGCAGCAGGCCCTGAACGACCTTAAGGCCGGGCTGAGCGGTAACTTCTACACCCTGCAGGCCAGCGGCACCCCGGGCACCGTAGCTGCCGGCCTCACCGGCGGCCTGCCAAGCTATGAGCGGGCATATACTGCCGCCGTGCTGCTGGCTTCAGACCAACCTCTGACGTTTTTCAAGGAGCTGCTGCCATGATAGCCCTCGACGGCGAACTGCTGCGCATCAAGTCTCCCCGCATCACCCTGAGTATGGAATTCAAGGAAAAGGACACCTCCGGACAGACTTCCGGCACCAACGGTGCCGAACAGGGTGAAAAAGGCAAGGAGTTGCAAATCACCGGGCTGATCCCTTTCAAGGATCCCATGGCCCTGGCACGCCTGTTTGAACTGGCCCAGGACAAGGGCGACGGCAACGCCCGCAAAATCTACCGCATCGGCTGCGAACTGGCCGAGGCGGTAAAAATCTACCAGGTGAAATTCGCCGGCCGCATCATGGCCCCCGAGCAGGAAGGACTGCTGGCATGGCGTGTGTCCTTCACCCTGCGCGAGCACCTCTCGGTACCCGAAAAGCGCGAACAACGCGCCCCTAAACCCGAAGCCACCATTGCCCAGAGCACCGAGGGCACCACACCGGTACAGCCGCCACCCGCAGAGGGAGAGGAAAAGCGAGAACTGAGCAGGGCTGAAAAAGTGTTGAAGTACCTGGACGACAAAGTAGCCGGTAAAAAGAAGGAAGAAGAACCAGATGAAACTGAATAAACGCATCACCATTAACGGCGAAGAACGTCATCTGGTAAGTGATAAATGGATGCTGGAGCTGTCTTCCGCAGGGCGCGGCTTTGTCACCGTGCAGGGCAGCGTACAGCCCAACACCCTGGTACTCTTCGACATGGGCTATGGCACCACCCTGCACCGCTGGTTTACCGGCATCGTTACCCGGGCCGAGCCCGCCGACAACGGCCACAGCCGTCTGCTGGTAAAGGAGCTGTCATGCGCCTTGGGATTCAGGTTTACCATGAGCCAGCAGCACGCCACCTTTCGCAGCGTGATCACCGAGCTGGCCGAAGAGACCGGGCTCAATTTTGTGCTGCCCGATGCCGAATACGTCGATACCCCCATCCCCAACTTTACCACCGCCGGTACCGGTGCCCAGTTGCTGCAAAACGCCGGTCGCGCCTTTCAAATCCCCGAGTTCTGCTGGTACCAGCAACCCGACGGCAACATTTACGCCGGCAGCTATCAGCACTCCCACTGGCCTTCCCGCCCGGTCACCCTTGAAGCCGAGCTAACCAGCCAGCAGGCCGGCGGCAACAGCCTTACCATGCTGGTGTCACCCGTCATGCGCCCCGGAGCCCTGGTGAACGGCCACCGCATCACTCACCTTGAGTTCGACGGCACCAACATGACCCTGCGCTGGCAGGGCAAGCAGAAAACCGCCCAGCAGCGGCAAATGGAGCAGAGCTTTCCCGAGCTGGCCGCCGGCTTTCACCTGCCGGTGTTCGGCCGAGTAGTGGCCGCCGCCGACACCGCCCAGGCCGGTGAGCTGAACGATCCGTTCCGCCCCCGCTACGCCGTGGACGTGCAGCAGCTGGACGAGAACGGCCAGCCCGACGACGAAGTGCCCGTGTTTAAGGCCGTGCCCGTTCCCGTGCTGTTCGGCGGCCCCGAGCAGGGCCAGTTTCAGTACCCAGTGGAAGGCACCCTGGTAGAGCTGGGCTTTGCCTTTGGCCGAGCCGATCAGCCCTTCATTCGCACCGTGCTGGGCAGCGGCTGGTCACTGCCCGATATTCAGCCCGGCGAGCAGCTCACTCAGCAACGCGGCGAGGTGTATCAGCGCACCGACAACGCCGGCAATCACACCCTGGCCACCGACCAGAGCATTCACCACATTGCCGCCCAGCTCACCCAGCAGGCCGACAACTACCAGGGCGAGTTCGGTAACCACCACACCATGGTGGCCCAACACAGCACTGAAGACGTGGCCGGCCGCAAACTCATAGAGGCATTGGGTGCCATAGAACTGCTGGCCGGCGACGACCTCACCCTGGCCACCCTGGCCAACCTGCAGCAGGTGGCCGCCGGCGAGCGGGTGGACGTGACCGGTGCCGACTACCAGCACAGCGTAGGCGGCAACAGCACCACTACCATCACCGGCGATGAGCAGCGCACCACTCAGGGCAACACCACCGAGCACACCACCGGCACCCGCAGCAGCACCGCCAAAGCCCAGGTGATACAGGGCAGCAGCATCGTGCTAGGCAACGGCACCCACAACATGCTGGCCCTCATGATCAGCATGATGGCCGAGGTACAAAACGCCCTGCAGAAGCTCGACAACCACACCCACCCCAACCACAACACCCCGCCCAACGTGCAGGGCCAGGTAGCCGGCCACGCCGGCAACGTGGACACCATCAAGGGCAATCTGCAAAGCTTCACCGGCTAAGCCCCACACACCCACCCAGGCGGCCCACAGCGGCCGCCTTCTTGTATCCGCACCCCACCAGCACCAGACCGACGCCGCCACGTAAACCGTCCACGCACGCGCTCACCCCACGGAAACCGCGCTCCTCCGCGCCCGCCTTCGCGCTTTGCGTCATAAAAATTATGAAATTCTGCGGGTGTGCAAAACCAACCGCCAACCCTCGCTGTTACAGGGATCTGCGGGGGATCTGAGGATCTGCAACCAATGAAGGAAATTGCACGAAAATGAAGGAATTAGAGCGCTGGCAGATCACCGGCAGGATCAGCAAACCCGCTCACCGCCTGACGTTCGCGCCGTTTACGTGGAGAAAAAGAAAATGGTAATTAATGCAGAGCAAAATCAGTTTTTGCTGCAATGTCAGTCACAGAAAGAGGTTCAGACCAAACTCGCATCACAGAAAAATTTCAATCAACTTCAATCAAGTTATGAAGCTGAAAAGACACGAAAAGAAAATTGCTGGAAAAATTCTGCTGCCACTTTGCTGCCATTTAATGCAACTTGGTGCAGTTTGAAATCTGGGGGAAAGTGCTTAAATCGTTGCTAAGTGCTTGATTTATAATGGTGCCCGGAGCCGGACTTGAACCGGCACGCCCTTACGAGCGAGGGATTTTAAATCCCTTGTGTCTACCGATTTCACCACCCGGGCGTAGACGTTTTCGAGATAGAATATGGAGGCGCGTTCCGGAATCGAACCGGACTAAACGGATTTGCAATCCGCTGCATAACCACTTTGCTAACGCGCCATGCATGTCTTTGATATGGGCAGCATTTTAATGCTCGCTGCCGCCCAGTCAACTGGTTTTACACTTTTTGCAGCTGTTCGCATACTTTTTATGCGCAAATGCGGTTTTACCGGCAATTCGTCGCTACTCGCTGCGGGTCAGGTCGTTCCAGGCAGCTTTAAAGTAATCATAGGCAGAGAACAGAGTCAGACCGGTGGCCACATACAGCAGCACATAGCTGGCCCACACCATATAAATGCTCTGTTGCCAGATAAGGCCAATCAGTGCCAGCATCTGAATGGTCGTTTTCCATTTGCCAATCCAGCTTACCGCCACCCGTGAGCGTTCACCAATGCCAGCCATCCACTCCCTCAGCGCCGAGATAATAATCTCGCGGCTGATCATCAGCATGGCCGGAATGGTTACCAGAATACTGCTGTAGTCATCCACTATCAGCACCAGGGCAGCCGCTACCATTACCTTGTCGGCAACCGGGTCGAGAAAGGCACCAAAAGGCGTGCTTTGCTTGAGCTGGCGGGCCAGAAAGCCGTCCAGCCAGTCGGTCGCGGCAGCCACGGTAAACACCACTGCTGCCCAGAAGTATCCCCACTCAACGGGCAGATAAAACAGCACAATGAAGATGGGGATCAGCAAAATGCGAAAGAACGTCAGAGAATTAGGGACATTTATCATTGTTATTCAAACCAAGGGAGATGCAGCTACATGGTGCATGATGAGACTCAGTGATGCAACGCATCGTGTATCTTTTCTGCCAGTGCTTTGCTGATGCCGGGCACTTTGGCCAGCTCTTCCACACTGGCCCGTTTTACTTCCTGCAAACCACCCATGTATTTCAGTAGTGCCTGCCGGCGTTTGGCCCCTATACCGGGAATGGTTTCCAGGCTGCTGGTGACTCTGGCCTTGCCCCGCTGGGCACGGTGACCGGTAATGGCAAAGCGGTGAGATTCATCCCGAATATGCTGAATAAGGTGCAGCGCCGGCAAGTCGGCCGGCAAATGCCGCTCTTCATGCGTCTGCCCCATGATCAGGGTTTCCAGCCCGGGCTTGCGGGTAACGCCCTTGGCAACCCCAATCAGTACCGGCTTTCTGGGGCTGTCGGCCAGGACATCAGCCATCACACTTTCTGCCTTGCTGAGCTGGCCCAGGCCGCCGTCAATAAAGAGCACATCGGGCAGCGTGTCGGGATCCGCCCCGTCAAAGCGTTTATACAGGGCCTGCTCCATGGCGGCATAGTCATCGCCGGGCGTAATGCCGGTAATGTTAAAGCGGCGATAATCGCTTTTGCACGGGCCGTCTTTGTCAAATACTACACAGGACGCCACGGTTTTTTCACCCATGGTATGAGAGATATCGAAACACTCCATGCGGGCAATATCGGGCATGGCCAGCACGTCCTGCAGCTGCGCCAGACGCTGACGCTGAGTGCTGCGGTGAGCCAGCCGGCTGGCCAGGGCCGTCTCTGCATTGGTGCAGGCCAGCTTGACAAAGCGGGCCCGTTCACTGCGCACGGCACTGCGCAAACGCACCCGGCGGCCATAGTGCTGAGTCAGGGTATCGCTGAGCACGGTTTCATCGGGCAAAGTGCGGTCCAGCAGTACTTCTGACGGTGCTTCCCGGCCGTTAATGCCGGAAAGATAAAACTGCAACACAAAGCTTTGCAGGATTTCCTCGGCGTCGGTATCCGGGGCCATGCGCGGAAAATAACTGCGCCCGCCCAGCACCTTGCCCTGACGAATAAACAGCACCTGCACACAGGCCTGGCTACGCTCCACGGCAAGGCCAATGACATCGAGATCGTCAAGCACATTGCCACTGACAAACTGCTGCTCCTGCACCCGGCGCAGCGCCTGCAGCTGATCGCGAAAGCGGGCCGCATCTTCAAAACGCAGCTCACCGCTGGCCTGCTCCATACTGTCGGCCAGATCCGTCAGTACCTGCTGGTTCTTGCCCTGCAAAAATAACCGGGCCAGCTGCACCTGATGGGCATATTCTTCATCACTCACCAGCCCTGTTACACAGGGGCCGGCACAGCGCTTGAGCTGATAAAGCAGACAGGGCCGGCTGCGATTGGCATACATGGTGTCTTCACACTGGCGCACCGGAAACAGCTTTTGCATCAGATGCAGGCTTTCCCGTACGGCAGCACCGTTAGGATAAGGGCCAAAGTATTCGCCGCGCTTCTTGCGGGCACCGCGATGAATGCTGATGCGCGGATGGGCATGATCGGAGATCAGAATATAGGGGTAAGACTTGTCGTCGCGCAGCAGCACATTGTATTTGGGCAGATACTGCTTGATCAGGTTGTGCTCAAGGATCAGCGCTTCGGTTTCGGTGTGGGTCACCGTCACCTGCACATCACAAATCTGGCGTACCAGAGCACGGGTTTTCTCGCCACTCACATTGGTGCGAAAATAGGATGACAGCCGCTTTTTCAGGTTTTTGGCCTTGCCCACATAGATCACCACACCGCCGGCGTCATACATGATGTAAACACCGGGCTGATCAGTGACTACCTTAAGAAAGGCTTTGGCATCAAAGGGCTGACTCATAAACCTAGATTTTCTCGGCGTCGAGCATACCGTAGCGAATGGCCAGGTGGGTCAGCTCCACATCACCATTAATATTAAGTTTACTGAACAACCGGTAACGATAGCTGTTCACGGTTTTGGGGCTCAGGTTCAACTGCTCGGAAATATCCGTTACTCGCTGGCCGCGGGTGATCATCAGCATGATCTGCAGCTCCCGCTCCGACAGTTCCTTGAACGGGTTTTCCTCATTGGAGAACTGACTCAGGGCCATGCGCTGGGCAATTTCCGGTGACAAATAACGCTGGCCGCTGTTCACCAGCCGAATGGCATTGATCATTTCTTCCGGCCCGGCACCCTTGGTCAGATAGCCGGCGGCACCTGCCTGCATGACCTTGGTGGGGAACGGGTTTTCAGTGTGAATGGTCAGAACAATGATTTTGATGTCCGGATTAAAACGCAGAATTTTGCGGGTGGCTTCCAGGCCGCCAATACCGGGCATATTCATGTCCATTAAAATCACGTCAGGATGATGCTCGCGACACCACTGCACGGCTTCTTCGCCACTTTTGGCCTCGCCGGTCACCTTCATTCCCTTGACGTCTTCTAAAATGCGTCGGATCCCTGTGCGCACTAACTCATGGTCATCAACCAGGAATACGTTTATCAAAGCTGTTCTCCGACTGCTTGTGGCCTGCTTAGCATATATCAATTGGCTATGCTTCGCATTATAACGAAAAAACGCAGGCATTGGCCTGCTGGAATATCTTAAGTATCAAATCGGCGCGAACTTGGCAACTCACCGGCTCACAAAGCAAATAAAGTATGGCCGCAGTAAAAACAAAAACAGACGCCGAAGCGTCTGTTTTTAGTCATGGATATTGGCCGGCTCAGAAGAAACTGTCGTCTTCGCTGTCCAGCTGGCGATACTCAATGTCGGCTGCCGCTTTGAGGGCATTGATAAGGCTCAGGTAGTCACGCTGTCCTTGTACCCTGCTCTGTCCCTGGCGCACCAGTGCCAGCTCGTCAGAAGGGGTTTCAGGCGTATTTACCTCGTCCAGACGCAGCACCGCAATGTCACCGCCAACCAGAGACACTGTGCTCAGGCTGGGCTCTTCATCAGGTGCCGGCATGGCAAACAGGGCATTGAGCAGTGCCGGATCCTGGGCGCTCTCACGGGTAACCTGCTCAAGCCGGGTGCTGTTCAGCTCACGCTCACTCAGCCAGTTGTCGGCACTGCCTTCACGCCAGGCCTGCTCCAGCTCGGCTGCCGCCTGCTGCGCCAGTTCGCCGGCCTTGTCCTGCAACGCAAGCTCGGTGGCCTCGGCTTTCACTTCTGCAAAGTCACGCACCGCTGCCGGCCGGTAGTCAAGCACTCGAATAACGACCGCCTGATTGGTATCCAGCTCAATAATGTCGGAGTTCATACGCTGCTCACGCAGCTCAACAGAAAAGGCTTTGTTGATCACCCGGGTGTCATTCAGCTGTTCCGGCAGCTCGCCGGCAGCCACAAAGTCGGTAGACGCTATGGTCAGGCCCAGTTCTTCAGCCGCAATATCCAGCGAGTCGGGGAATTCAAAGGCCAGCTCCGCCAGACGCTGCTCACGCTGATAGAAGTCGTCACCAGCCTGCTCCTGAGCCAAACGCTCGGCAATGCTGTTTCGCACTTCGTCCAGGGGTTTTACCTGAGCCGGGCGAACTTCAAGCAGCTTGATAATGTGCAGGCCAAAGTCGGTTTCTACCACACCGGAAACATCGCCTGTTTCTGCCAGAGCAAAAGCGGCATTATCAAAGGCCGGATCCAGAGTGCCCGCTTCCATCCAGTCCAGCTCGCCGCCTTTTTCACCGGTAAAAGTGTCATCAGACTCGGTTTCAGCCAGCTCGGCAAAGTCTTCACCGGCGTTCAGGCGGGACAGGATGCCGTCGATTTTTTCAGCGGCATCATCACCTTTATTGACCATGATATGGGCCACGCGGCGCTGCTCCGGCTGAGTGTAACTGGCCTGGTTAGCAGCGTAATAATCTTCAATCGCCTGCTCGTCAATATCCGCCGCCGTCACTGTGCCTGCATCCAGCAGCACATAGTTCAGCTTCACTTGCTCAGGACGCTGAAAACGCTCTGGGTGAGCCTCATACCAGGCTTTTGCTTCTTCTTCACTGACGGCAGCACTGGCCTCGAATTGCTCAAGCGGTAAACGGACCAGGGTAGCGCTGCGCTGCTGGTGAGTCAGACGGTCCAGCAGACCGGCTTCGCTTTCCAGCGAAAAGGCAGAGCCTACCACCGCATTCAATAACATCTGGCGGTTCAGATCCTGGCGAATGCTGTCACGCAGCTGCTCCGGGCTCAGATTATTACGGCTTAGCAGCTGCAGATAACGCTCGTTGTCAAACTGGCCGTCTACCTGAAACTCGGGCAAAGAGCGAATGGCATTGCGCACCTGCTCATCGCTGGCACGCAGCTGCAAATCATCAATTTTCTGGTCAATCAGGCGCTGCTCAATCAACTGCTCCAGCACAGAGCGGCGAATTTGCGCCACATAGGCAGGATCGGCCAGCAGCTGGCTGAACTGCTCGCCCAGCTGACTCTGCAAACGAGCGCGCTCGTTGCTGTAGGCATTTTCCAGTGCCTGAGCAGAAATCTCATCGCCGTTAACCACAGCCGCTATCTGTCTGGCAGGCTGAGTCACATAGCTGCCCACCCCCGCCAGGGCAAAAGACAGTATGATGGCACCCAGAATGATCTTGGAGGTAGTGCCCTGAGCACCTTCTCGCAGTTTGTCAAAAAACATAAGTTGTTATTGCTCCCGATGGCGGCAGGCCGCCAGTACCGAAAAAAAAGCGCACCACCGGATGCGCCTTGTTCGGAGTCAGTGTGGCCGGCAGTATTGCCGGCGTGCTGATATCAGTTAACGGCGTCTTTCAGGGCCTTTCCGGCTTTGAATGCAGGTGTTTTGGCCGCGGCAATCTGAATGGTGGCACCGGTTTGCGGGTTGCGGCCGGTACGGGCGGCGCGCTCACGCACTTCAAAAGTACCAAAGCCAACCAGAGAGACAGACTCACCATCTTTCAGAGTTTCGGTGATCGCTTCCACGAAAGCATCCAGTGCACGGCCGGCAGACGCCTTGGTGATGTCGGCGCCATCGGCGATTCTGTCAATCAGTTGAGATTTATTCACGGTCATTCCCCTTCATTTTATATTTGGCGTTGGTCGGATGACACAACCCTGTTATTTGAGTCTGATGACAGGGCTTCATCCCGACCCTGTCATCACAAGCTTTCCAAGGCTACTGCGACTCTCGGCTACTGACAAGCCTCAAACCGCAGCCGAGAGCGAAAAACCTCAGGCAGATGCCACGGTAAAGCCTTCCGGCGGCTGTTCCAGGGCCAGTTCCAGCACTTCCTCCACCCAGCGCACCGGATAAATGTCCAGATCGCCTTTGACGTTATCGGGAATTTCTTCCAGGTCACGCTCATTTTCTGCCGGGATCACCACCCGCTTGATGCCACCACGGTGGGCCGCCAGCAGTTTTTCCTTAAGGCCACCAATGGGCAGCACTTCGCCGCGCAGGGTTATCTCGCCGGTCATGGCCACATCGGCGCGCACCGGGTTGCCGGTGAGGCTGGACACCAGAGCGGTACACATGGCAATGCCGGCACTGGGGCCATCTTTGGGCGTGGCACCTTCGGGCACGTGCACATGAATATCCCGCTTCTCGTAAAAGTCGGCGTTAATGCGCCACTTTTCGGCGCGGGAGCGTACCACCGTCAGGGCCGCCTGAATGGACTCCTGCATCACATCGCCCAGGGAGCCGGTATAAGACAGCTTGCCCTTGCCCGGCACGTTGGCCACTTCAATGGTCAGCAGGTCGCCACCCACTTCGGTCCAGGCCAGTCCGGTTACCTGACCTATCTGATTGCTTTCTTCTGCCTTGCCATAGTCAAAGCGAATAACGCCCAGATAATTTTTCAGGTTGTCACCATTAATCACGACCTGTTTGATATCTTTATTAAGCAGAATTTCCTTCACCGCCTTGCGGCACAGCTTGGAAATTTCCCGCTCCAGACTACGCACCCCGGCTTCCCGGGTATAGTAGCGAATAATGCCGATAATGGCAGAATCTTCCACTACCAGCTCATTTTCTTTCAGGCCATTTCGGCTGATTTGCTTGGACAGCAAATGTCGTTTGGCAATATTGAGCTTTTCGTCTTCGGTGTAGCCGGACAGCCGAATCACTTCCATTCGGTCCAGCAGCGGCCCGGGTATGTTCATGGAGTTGGAGGTGGCCACAAACATCACATCGGAAAGGTCATAATCCACTTCCAGATAATGATCGTTAAAGCTGTGATTCTGCTCCGGATCCAGTACCTCCAGGAGGGCGGAAGACGGGTCACCACGCATGTCCGACGACATTTTGTCGATTTCGTCAAGCAGGAACAGCGGGTTGCGCACGCCCACCTTGGCCATTTTCTGAATCAGCTTGCCGGGCATGGAGCCGATATAGGTACGGCGGTGACCGCGGATTTCCGCCTCGTCACGCACGCCGCCCAGCGCCATGCGCACATATTTACGACCGGTGGATTTGGCAATGGACTGCCCCAGCGAGGTTTTACCCACACCGGGCGGACCCACCAGGCACAAAATGGGGCCTTTAATCTTGTTGGTCCGGCTCTGTACCGCCAGATATTCAATAATGCGCTCTTTGACCTTTTCCAGGCCATAGTGATCCGCGTCGAGCACTTCCTCGGCCTTGGCCAGGTCTTTTTTCACCTTGGACTTTTTCTTCCAGGGTACCGACACCATCCAGTCGATATAACCACGCACAACCGTGGCTTCTGCCGACATGGGTGACATCATTTTCAGCTTGGCAAGCTCGGCCTCGGCCTTTTGCTTGGCCTCGTCGGTCATGCCGGCGTCTTCAATTTTCTGCTGCAGCGCTTCAAATTCGTCGGGCACATCATCCAGCTCGCCCAGCTCTTTCTGAATGGCCTTCATCTGCTCATTCAGGTAATACTCACGCTGGCTCTTTTCCATCTGCTTTTTCACGCGGGCGCGAATGCGGCGCTCCACCTGCAGCAGATCCATCTCCGACTCCATCATTGCCATCAGGTACTCGAGGCGTTCACTGACCTCAACAATTTCCAGTACCTTCTGCTTGTCTTCCAGCTTCAGCGGCATGTGGGCAGCCATGGTGTCCGCCAGACGGGCAGCATCTTCAATGGCCGACAGCGAGGTCAGCACCTCGGGCGGAATTTTCTTGTTAAGCTTGATGTAGCCTTCAAACTGGGTGATGGCAGAGCGCACCAGCACTTCCTGCTCGCGCTCGTCCAGAGCCTGGGTGGCCAGATACTGGGCTTCAGCCACAAAGTAGCCGTCTTCTTCCCGCAGCTGCTCGAGCTGAGCCCGCTGGGCCCCTTCTACCAGTACCTTGACGGTACCATCGGGCAGCTTGAGCATTTGCAGTACGTTGGCCACAGTGCCCACCTGATAGACATCATCCGCACCCGGATCGTCGGTGGACGCATCTTTCTGGGCAACCAGCAGTACCTTCTTGTCCTGCTCCATGGCTGCTTCCAGGCAGCGAATGGATTTTTCCCGTCCTACGAACAGCGGGATCACCATATGAGGGTAAACCACCACGTCACGGAGAGGCAGGACGGGAGTTTCGATGCGTTCGGAACGCTCTAGGGTCATAATGTCCTCTCGGCTTGAATGCAAAGTATTAGCGCTTGGATGAGTATATGGGGGCAGGATCGCAAGATTCAATCACAACACCCGCAAAAACGAAAAAAGGGGCAAAAAGCCCCTTTTTCAGCTCAAAAAAGCCGCATTCAGTCGCCGGAAGCAGCCTGGCTGTCGCCTTTCTCATAAATGAGAATGGGATCAGACTCACCTTTGATCACGGTTTCGTCAATCACCACCTTGGAAACGTCGTCCATGGACGGCAAATCATACATGGTGTCGAGCAGTACAGCCTCTACAATGGAGCGCAGGCCCCGTGCCCCGGTCTTGCGTTCCATGGCCTTACGGGCAATCGCACGCAGGGCGTCGTCACGAAACTCAAGCTCGACATCCTCCAGAGAGAACAAGGCACCATACTGCTTGGTAAGGGCGTTTTTAGGCTCAGACAGGATCTGCACCAAAGCCTCTTCGTCCAGCTCGGTGAGGGTTGCCACCACCGGCAGACGCCCGATGAACTCGGGGATCAGGCCATACTTCACCAGATCTTCCGGCTCTACCCGGGTGAAGATATCACTCAGGCTGGATTTCTGATCCCGGGATTTCACCTCAGCACCAAAACCAATGCCGGTGCCCTTGTCCATGCGCTGCTCAATGACCTTGTCGAGACCGGCAAAAGCACCACCACACACAAACAGGATTTTGGAAGTATCTACCTGCAAAAATTCCTGCTGCGGATGCTTGCGTCCGCCCTGGGGCGGCACAGAGGCTACCGTGCCTTCAATCAGTTTCAGCAATGCCTGCTGCACGCCCTCGCCCGACACGTCCCGGGTAATGGACGGGTTATCGGACTTACGGGAGATCTTGTCGATTTCATCGATGTAAACAATGCCACGCTGGGCTTTTTCCACATCGTAGTCGCACTTTTGCAGCAGCTTCTGAATAATGTTCTCGACATCTTCGCCCACATAACCGGCTTCGGTCAGGGTGGTGGCATCGGCCATGGTAAAGGGCACGTCCAGCAGACGGGCCAGGGTTTCCGCCAGCAGGGTTTTGCCCGAGCCGGTAGGACCAATCAGCAGAATGTTGGACTTGCCCAGTTCAACGCCGTCGGCACCGGTGGCATTGCGCAGCCGCTTGTAGTGGTTGTATACCGCTACCGCCAGCACTTTTTTGGCATGATCCTGACCAATGACATAATCGTCCAGATGAGCACGGATTTCATGAGGCGTGGGCAGGGCATCGCCCTCACGCTTGGGTGAAATATCCTTGATCTCTTCCCGAATGATGTCTTCGCACAGTTCGACACATTCGTCACATATATAGACGGAAGGGCCGGCGATCAGCTTGCGCACTTCATGTTGGCTTTTACCGCAAAAGGAACAGTACAGCAATTTGCCGCCGTCCCCTTCGCCCTTGCGTTTGTCTGTCATTCAGTCACCTCGTGTGGATGCAGCGCGGGGTGTCACCCTGTTCGGGCCTCTACTGCACAGTGTACAGCACCCCGCCCCGCTTTGCTCAGTCGCGCTTGAGAAGCACCTCGTCAACCAGGCCGTATTCTTTGGCCTGTTCCGCTGACATAAAGTTGTCGCGGTCGGTATCGCGCTCGACCACCGACAGATCCTGGCCGGTATGCTCGGCCAGCAGCCGGTTGAGCTTTTCCTTGATATAGAGAATTTCCTTGGCGTGGATCTGAATGTCCGACGCCTGCCCCTGAAAGCCACCCAGGGGCTGGTGAATCATCACCCGGCTGTTGGGCAGGGCAAAGCGCTTGCCCGGTGCACCGCCGGCCAGCAAAAACGCTCCCATGGAGCAGGCCTGTCCCATGCACACAGTGCTGACGTTAGGCTTGATAAACTGCATGGTATCGTAGATGGACATGCCCGCAGTCACGGAGCCACCCGGAGAATTGATATACAGATAAATGTCTTTTTCCGGATTTTCTGATTCCAGAAACAGCAGCTGGGCGCAGATCAGGTTGGCCATGTGATCTTCAACCTGACCGGTCAGAAATATCACCCGCTCCTTCAGCAGCCGCGAGTAAATATCGTAGGAACGCTCACCCTTGGCTGTCTGCTCCACCACCATGGGGATCAGGGCGGCCAGAGGGCCGTCCGTCATCGGATTCTGGTTGTTCGACATAAAATTTGTGTCCCTAAAACAAAATGGCCCGAGTGCACTTACACTGGGGCCATTATACGCAAGAGCTTGATGCTTAAGTCAAATGATCTTAAGCGCCCATACCCGGCTTGTTCATCACTTCGTCAAAGGAAACCTGCTTGTCGGTCACCTTGGCCTGAGACAGCACAAACTCGATAGCCTGATCTTCTACCGCCAGGCTGCGCACGTTTTCCAGCAGCTGGGGGTTGTCGTTGTAGTAAGCCACCACTTCAGACGGATCTTCATAGGCAGACGCCATGGAGGTGATGATTTCCTGTACCTTGGCGTCGTCAGCCTTGATCTCATTGGTCTTGATCAGCTCGCCCAGCACCAGACCCACGCGCACGCGACGCTCGGCCTGATCCTTGAACAGTTCAGCAGGCAGCTCAGGCGCATTTTTTGCGTCCAGACCACCAAACCGCTGCATGGCCTGCTTGCGCAGCGTGTCTACTTCACTGTTGATCAGAGACTGGGGCACTTCTACCTGGTTCTGCTCCAGCAGACCGTCAATCACCTGCTCTTTCACGGACGCTTTCAGGGCCTGAGCCAGTTCGCGCTCCATGTTTTTGCGTACTTCGGCTTTCAGGCCGTCAACGCTGCCGTCGGCAATGCCAAAGCGCTTCACGAACTCTTCGGTCAGTTCGGGCAGCTGCTGGGCTTCTACCTTGGTCAGGGTGATGGCGAAGCTGGCCGGCTTGCCTTTCAGGTTTTCGGCGTGATATTCCTCGGGGAAGGTCACTTCAATGGTGAACTCGTCGCCGGCTTTCTTGCCCAGCAGACCGTCTTCAAAGCCCGGGATCATGCGGCCGGAGCCCAGTACCAGCACGAAGTCATCGGCCTTGCCGCCTTCAAACTCTTCACCGTCTACAGAGCCCACGAAGTTCATGGTCACGCGGTCGCCGTCTTCGGCGGCGCGGTCGGCTTCGGTCCAGTCGGCGTGCTGCTTGCGCAGGGTGTCGATCATATTGTCCAGATCGGCATCGGTCACTTCGGCCTGCGGCTTCTCAACGGCTACGGCGTCCAGACCTTTTACTTCCACTTCCGGATACACTTCAAAGGTAGCGGTAAAGGTGAAGTCTTCGCCGGTCTTGATCGGCGTCGGCTCCATGGTGGGCATGCCCGCCGGGTTGAGCTTTTCGCTCATTACGGCTTCAAAGAAGTTGCGCTGCATCAGCTCGCCGGCCACGTCGGCTTCAACGGACGGACCAAACATTTTCTTGATAACGGTCAGCGGGGCTTTACCGGGACGGAAGCCGTCAATACGACGGGTTTTGGCCAGCTGACGCAGACGGCTGTTCACTTCACCGCTTACCTGATCGGCGGGAACAGTAATGGTCAGGCGGCGCTCCAGGCCCTGGGTCGTCTCTACAGAAACTTGCATTCTTTTACCTCAATGTTCTTCAGCACAGCGGTGCTGACCCTGTGATATGTGAAACAGCCCGGGCTGCTCCTTGGATCCTGATGAAGACTCGGTCTTCGCTAAAAACAGACGCGGCATTATAACGGTGCTGTTTGCCAGCGTCGAGTAACGAAAACGCTCCCTGGCCAAGGAATATGGGGCTAAAATGGTGCTTTTCAAGGCGTTTGCATGTTTTTTACCATCAAGTCGCCTTAAAACAGGCCACCTTGTGTTCGGCCGCTCCCATCAGGCGAGGCATGGACTGCCCGCATGCTTCATCTGCCAGCGGACAACGGGTGCGGAACACACAACCCGACGGCGGACTGAGTGGTGAGGGCAATTCCCCTTCCAGCAACGGTACCGACTTGGCCCTTTCTGCATCGGGATCCGGCACCGGCACGGCGCTGAGCAGTGCCTGCGTATAAGGATGCTTTGGAGCCTTATAAAGGGCGTGCTTGTCGGCCAGCTCAACGCCATGGCCCAGATACATCACCAGCACTCTGGTCGAGATATGGCGCACCACCGACAGATCGTGAGCAATAAAGATCAGCGCCAGCCCCATTTCCCGCTGCAGATCTTTCAGCAGATTAATGACCTGGGCCTGCACCGACACATCCAGTGCCGAAACCGGCTCGTCACAGATAATCAGTTTGGGCTTTAATATCAGCGCCCGGGCAATGCCAATGCGCTGACACTGGCCGCCGGAAAACTCATGGGGATAGCGGTTAATCAGGTTGGGCAGCAGCCCCACCCGCGCCATCATGGCTTCTACTCGCTGGCGCACTTCGGCCTTGCCAAGTTTGGGATAATAGGTATTCAGCGGCTCGGCAATAATGTCGCCCACCGTCATGCGCGGATTAAGCGAGGCCAGCGGATCCTGAAAGATCATCTGCATGTCCCGGCGCACTTCACGCCACTGACTGTCAGACATACCGTTCAGCTCCCGCCCCAGCCAGCTCACACTGCCGCCTGTGCTGTGCACCAGACCAATAATGGCCCGGGCCAGAGTGGACTTGCCACAGCCCGACTCTCCCACTATCCCTAAGGTTTCGCCGGGAGCCACCTCCAGGCTGACGCTGTCCACCGCTTTTAATTGCTGTGGTGCCTGCCAGGGCCAGGATTTGTTGGCACGCACGGCAAAGTGCACCTTCAGATCATTCACTTGCAGCAAGGGCTCAGTCATGGCTCACCTCCAGAAAACAGGCGCAGCGGCGGCCGGCGGCGGTATTGACCAGGGGCGGTGTCTGCTCACGGCAGCGTGCAAACACATGGGGGCAACGCTGCTGAAACGGGCAGCCTGGCGGCAGCCGCAGCAGGTTGGGTGGATTGCCGGCAATGGTATGCAATGTCTCACTATTACCATCCAGCCGGGGAATGGCCTGCAGCAGCCCCTGAGTGTAAGGGTGCTCCGGCTGATAAAAGAGCTCCCGCACCGCTCCGGTTTCCATGGTGCGACCCGCATACATCACCAGTACTCGATCACAACTGCCCGCCACCACGCCCAGGTCGTGAGTAATCAGAATAATGGCGGTGTTGAACTCGGTTTTCAGCTCATTGAGCAGACTCATAATCTGGGCCTGCACCGTCACGTCCAGCGCCGTGGTGGGTTCATCGGCAATCAGCAGTTTTGGCCGGCACAAGAGTGCCATGGCAATCATCACCCGCTGGCGCATACCGCCGGAAAACTCATGAGGATAACGGCCCATGCGATCCCGCGCTTCGGGTATTTTTACCGCCTCCAGCATGCGCACCGACTCGTTAAAAGCCTGCTGCCGGCTTATCCCCTTGTGCAGCACCAGCACTTCCATCAGCTGCTCGCCCACTTTCATGTAGGGATTGAGCGAGGTCATGGGGTCCTGAAAAATCATGGCAATTTCTTCGGCGCGAATGCGGTTCAGTGCCCGCTGAGACAACCCCAGCAACTCTTTGCCCTGATAGCGCAGGCTGCCACTGGTGCGGCCGTTTTTGGCCAGCAACCCCATAATGGCAAAGGCAGTCTGACTTTTGCCTGAGCCCGATTCCCCTACAATTCCCAGGGTCTCGCCGGCGTTGAGTGAAAAACTCAGATCATTGACCGCGACCACCTGCCCTTCCGGAGTAGCAAACTCCACCCTCAGAGCATCGACATTAAGCAGTTCCATACCAGCCTCCGTCAGCGGTCGCGGGGATCCAGGGCATCACGCAGGCCATCCCCCAGAAAGTTAAAACAAAACAGGGTCACCACCATAAAACCGGCAGGGAACAGCAGCTGCCAGGGGGCCACTTCCATCGACTTGGCGCCTTCATCCAGCAGAGCCCCCCAGCTGGTCATGGGCTCCTGTACTCCCAGCCCCAGAAAGCTGAGAAACGACTCAAACAAAATCATGCCCGGCACCAGCAGGGTGGCGTAGACCACCACTATGCCCAGCACGTTGGGCACGATATGGCGCACAATAATGCGAAACCGGCTCACGCCGCACACTTCGGCGGCCTCGATAAACTCCCGGCGTTTCAGGCTCAGGGTCTGGCCGCGCACAATCCGCGCCATATCGAGCCAGCTGACCGCACCAATGGCAAAGAAAATAAGCCCGATATTACGGCCAAAAAAGGTCACCAGCAGGATCACAAAGAACATAAAGGGAAAGGAGTACAGAATTTCCAGTATGCGCATCATCACCCTGTCGGTGCGCCCGCCCACAAAGCCGGCGGTGGCCCCGTAAAGGGTGCCGATCACCACTGCCACCAGGGCACCGAGCAGGCCCACCATCAGCGAGATGCGCCCGCCCACCAGGGTACGCACAAATAAATCCCGCCCCAGGGAGTCGGTCCCGAAATAGTGACCACTGGCCAGCTCAGGGGCCGCCATCATGGCCCCCCAGTCGGTGTCGTCATAGGCGTAATCGGAAAAAGCAGGTCCGGCGATCACCAGTACCGTCATCAGCAATAGCATAAGCAGGCTGGCCAGCGCCGCCCGGTTTTGCAAAAAGCGACGGCGGGCATCGGCCCACAGCGAGCGGCCCTTGACCTCCAGCTCATCGGCAAACTGGAGCACGGCCGCGGTTTTATCCTTGGTGGTAACCATGAATACCTCAGTAACGGATTTTGGGATCGATCAGGGCGTAAAGAATATCGACCACCGCATTAAAGGTGATGGTAAGCGCCCCCACCAGAATGGTGAGTCCCAGCACCATGGAGTAGTCCCGGTTCAGGGCACCGTTAACAAACAGCTGACCGATACCGGGCAGACCAAAGATGGTTTCTATCACTACCGAGCCGGTAATGATGCCTACAAAGGCCGGCCCCAGATAGGACACCACCGGCAGCAGCGCCGGCCGCAGGGCATGGCGCAGCAGAATGCGCGACATGGGCAGCCCTTTTGCCCTGGCGGTACGAATAAAGGGCGCATTCATCACTTCTATCATGGCACCGCGCATAATGCGGGCAATGGCGGCTATGTAGTGCATCATCATGGCGGTCACCGGCAGCACCAGATATTGCCAGCCACCGCCCTGCCAGCCACCCGCGGGCAGCCACTTAAGCGCGATGGAAAAGGCCAGAATAAGCAGCGGTGCCAGCACAAAGGAAGGGATCACCACCCCCAGCATGGCACCGGACATCACCATATAATCCACCCAGCTGTTTTGCCGGAGCGCCGCTGTCATGCCGGCTGCCACACCAAATAGCACGGCCCCGGCAAAGGCAAACAGACCAATGCGGGCCGATACCGGCAGCGCCTGTGCCACCAGATCGTTTACGGTAAAGTCCCGGTATTTAAAGGACGGCCCCAGATCGCCCTGCGCCAGATTGCCCAGATAAGTGAAGTACTGCTCCATCACCGGTTTGTCGAGGCCGTATTTGGCTTCGATATTGGCCATGACTTCCGGCGGCAGGGCCCGTTCCGAGCTGAACGGGTTGCCCGGCGCAAAACGCATCATAAAAAAGGAGATGGTGATCAGCACCAGCAGGGTGGGAATGGCTTCCAGCACCCGCCTGAGGATGAATTTAAACATGGGTTAACCTTTAGGGAAGCACCAGCAGCATGAAGAAAACGTAAGTTGGGACGAGTCCCAACCTGATTCATCAGGGCGCGATTACTTCGCCTTGATATACATATCCTTGCTGTAGAGGTTATCCAGCGGGTTATCAGGGTAGCCACCCACTGTGGGCTGCACTAGCCGCGCTTTTACATACTGATAAACCGGCGCTATGGGCATGTCTACCGCCAGAATTTCCTCGGCCTGAGCATAAAGATCGTTGCGGGCGCTTTCATCAGTGGCCAGGCGCGAGGCCGACATTAGCTTGTCGAACGCGGGGCTGCTGTATTTGCCGTCGTTATTGCCATGGCCGCTTTGCATCAGATCCAGCATGCTGGACGCCTCGTTATAGTCGGCAATCCAGCCGGCCCGGGCCACGTCAAAGTTCCCTTGAGTTTTGGTGTCGAGGTAGGTTTTCCACTCCTGATTAACCAGCTCCACTTCCACCCCCAGATGCTTTTTCCACATGGAAGCAATGGCCACCGCCACCTTGCGGTGATTGTCGTTGGTGTTATAGAGCAATTCAAAGCGCAGCGGATTGCTCTTGCCGTAGCCAGCGGCTTCGATCAGCTCACGGGCTTTTTCATCCCGTTGTTGCTGGCTCCAGCCGGCCCAGTCCAGTGCCGGCGGGGTAAAACCGTCGACTACCTCTGGGGCCAGGGTGTAGGCGGGAATTTCCCCCTGCCCCATTACCTTATGGGCAATAATGTCACGGTCGATGGCATAAGACAGCGCATTGCGCACCCGGGCATCATCAAAGGGCGGTTTCTGGGTATTGAACACATAGTAGTAAGTGCCTACATAGCCGCCCACGCGAATAGCATCGGGGTGGCTGGCCTGCAGCCGCTTGAAGTGCTCCAGCGGAATTTCATAGGTCATGTCCAGCTCGCCGGACAAAAACCGGTTCATTTCGGCGTTCTGGGACGCGATGGGCAAAAAGGTGACTTCTTCCACCACGGTGGCGTTGTTATTCCAGTAATGAGGGTTGCGCTTCAGCTCTATGCGCTCGTTCACCACCCAGTTTTTCAGCTGGTAGGCACCGTTGGATACCATATTGCCCACCCGGGTCCATTCATCACCGTATTTTTCTACTGTGGCCCTGTGCACCGGATAGGTGGAAGTGTGAGACAGCATGGACACAAAATAAGGCACCGGACTGGCCAGGGTGATTTGCAGCGTGTGCTCATCCAAGGCTTTTACGCCCAGCTCACTGGCGGGCTTGTCGCCGTTGACCACCTCAGTGGCGTTAACAATGGTGGCTTTTTCCAGATACCAGGAATAGGGGGACGCGGTATTGGGATCCACTGCCCGCTTGAAGGCATATTCAAAGTCGGCGGCAGTGACGGCATCACCGTTGGACCATCTGGCATCCTTGCGCAAATGGAACAGATATACCAGGTTGTCGTCGGTTTCCCAGCGCTCGGCTACGCCGGGCACCACTTCGCCGTTGGGGCCGGAATTGACCAATGCTTCAAACAGGTCTCTCAGTACATTGGCCTCGGGTACGCCTTCCACTTTATGCGGGTCAAGGGATGCAGGCTCGGAGCCATTGCCTCGTACCAGTTGCTGAATATCGGCAAGCTGAGTGCCTTCGGGCACAACGGCAGCATAAGCAGGCAATGCCGGCAGGGTGGCAAGCGACAGGGCAAGCAGGGATGTTTTCAGCGTCATGATTCTCTCCTTGAGTGAGCGCAACAGGCTCAGTGGTCCTGATTTCAATTCGGTTATAGCATGACAAAATTCCAAAATAAACGAAACAACTGGTTTACATCACCAATATGCTGGCCATATCCAGAATGAATAAGAGCCAGAGGTAAACAAAAAAGGCATGCCGAAGCATGCCTTTTCACCGTTATTCAATATAAGCCGGCGTGATCAGAAAGAAACGCGGCGATACTGGCGGTATTCCGGAGTCCAGTAGTTGAACTCAATGGCCTTATCCAGCTGCTCATCGGAAATCTGCAGCGCATGGCCCTGCAACTGAGCGGTTTTGGCAACCATTTTGGCAATCTGGCGGCTTACCTGCTGAATCTCGCCCAGCGGCGGCAGCAAGGCACCTTCACCATTTTTCGCCAGCGGCGAGCAGGCGGCCAGAGCACGGCTGGATGCCATCAGCATGGCATCGGTCACCCGCTTGGCACCACAGGCCAGTACTCCCAGACCAATGCCGGGGAAGATGTAGGAGTTATTGCACTGGGCAATCTCGTACAGAGTCCCTTTGTACTCTACCGGTGCAAAGGGACTGCCGGTGGCGACCAGCGCCTTGCCGTCGGTCCAGTTAATGATCTCTTCCGGCGTGGCCTCAACCCGGGAAGTGGGGTTGGACAACGGGAAGATAATGGGACGCTCACAGTGGGCGTGCATGGTCTGCACCACTTCCTTGGTAAACAGACCCGGCTGGCCGGAAACACCAATCAGAATATCGGGCTTGGCGTTCTGCATCACTTCCAGCAGCGAGATATTGTCACCGGCCACGGTCCAGTCCTGCAAGTTCTCCGCAGACTGGGCCAGCGGGCGCTGAAAGTCCACCAGGTTAGGCATATTGTCGGTGAGCAGACCAAAACGATCTACCATGTAGACCCGCTCACGGGCCTTGGCATCAGACAGGCCTTCGGCCTTCATCTGCGCCACTATCTGCTCGGCAATACCACAACCGGCGGAGCCGGCACCCAGGAAGGCAACCTTTTTATCGGACAGTTTGCTGCCGCTGGCCTGACAGGCAGCAATCAGTGAACCCAGGGTCACGGCGGCAGTGCCCTGAATGTCATCATTAAAACAGCACAGCTCGTCTTTATAACGGTTCAGCACCGGCATGGCGTTCTTCTGGGCAAAGTCTTCAAACTGCAGCAGTACGTTCGGCCAGCGACGTTTCACTGCCTGAATAAAGGCATCGACAAATTCTTCGTATTCCTCGCCGGTGACCCGCGGGTTGCGCCAGCCCATGTACATGGGATCTTTCAGCAGCTGCGGGTTATTGGTACCCGGATCCAGCACCACCGGCAGGGTATAAGCCGGAGAAATGCCGCCACAGGCCACATACAAAGACAGCTTGCCAATGGGAATGCCCATGCCGCCAATGCCCTGGTCACCCAGGCCCAGAATACGCTCGCCATCGGTAACCACAATCACCTTAACGTTACGCTTGGTGGCGTTTTGCAGAATGTCGTCGATATGGTCTTTATCGGCATAAGAGATAAACAGACCCCGGGCGCGACGATAGATATTGGAGAACTCCTCACAGGCCTGACCCACAGTCGGGGTATAGATGATGGGCATCATCTCGGTGAGGTGATCTTCTACCAGACGATAAAACAGGGTTTCGTTGGTATCCTGAATATTGCGCAGATAGATGTGTTTATCGAGATTATTCTGAAACCCGCAGTACTGCTTGTAGGCCCGCTCGACCTGCTCTTCGATGGTTTCAATATTATTAGGAAGAAGACCGTCCAGGTTAAATGCCAGCCGTTCTTCCTTGGTGAACGCACTGCCCTTGTTCAGCAAGGGAGTTTCAAGCAGCGCAGGGCCAGCATAGGGGATGTAAAGGGCACGTTTGTCCTGATGGTCTTGGGGCATAGACATCTCGCTTAGTTATTTTTCCGCAGGAAAGTCATGAGTGGTAATTACAGTACGGGGGCTTGGCAAGCAGTATAAGCCAAGCCTCGTATACAAACCACCACTCAAAGGGCTTATTAATCACGCCGCCGCTTGTATACAGTTACGACCACTGCGTTTAGCCTCATACAACGCCTCATCGGCCCGGTTCAGCAACTGCTGCAGTTCACTGTGATGATCGCCCTGCACCACACCGGCACTGAGAGTCACGGTAATTTCTTCCTCACCCAGCGGATTTTCTACCGGCTGGGATTCGACTGCCAGGCGTAATGTTTCGGCCTGGCGTAATCCTTGCTCCAGCGGTGTATCGGGCAGCAGCACCATAAACTCTTCCCCGCCATAGCGGGCCATGATGGCCTCTGAGCCAAAAATATCTCCCAGGGTGGTGGCTACTCTTACCAGCACTTCATCACCCATCAGGTGGCCATATTCATCGTTGATGCGCTTGAATTTATCCAGATCGAACAGAATAAGCGTAAATGGCTTGCCCGGCTGCTCTTGCTGAACCTGCTCCAGCTGACGAAGAAACAGCCGCCGGTTCATTAAGCGGGTCAGCGGATCCCGGGTAGACTCCCGGTATAAATCCAGCAACATGCGTAACTGACCGGCCTGCACCCAGATCATGGCCAGACTGAAACAAATCAGCAGCCATAATCGATCCAGTAGTGCACCGTTATTCAGACTGCGGGAATCCAGCCAGTAATCCGTTGCCAGTACACAGACAATCACCATCAGTGCCACTCTCAGACCGGACTTGACCGGCAGCGGCAGCACACTCAGCAGTGCCAGCAGAAAATAAGGAAAAGCAATATAACCGATGGGAATGGGCGTGCCGTCGCGAAAGCTCCACAAGCTGACAAAGTTAAAAATCAGCAACACGCCCAGCAGAAAATAAAGGGAAGCAAACATCCAGCGCCGGTTCAGCTTGCATAAATAGCTGAGGGGTAGCAAAGGGGTCAGCATGGCACCGGTGATCAGCCTGATTTTCCAGATCAGCTGAAAGTGTGCCGAATCCAGTACCCACCAGTCCACCGCAATCCAGCCGGCAATGCCACCAATCAATAACATCACCAGCCAGCGAAAACGAATGGCCACAAAGCCGATACGCGTCAGTTTAAAATCACCGGAGTGATAGCTGTCGCTCCAGTATTCCTTGAGTTCCAAGCCTTTCCCCTCTTTTGTTAAGGCAAAGCGAATGAAAAGCCATGCAAGACAATATCAGCCTTACTGATATTGCAGCGGCGGTGACGGAATTCGAAAAAACGCTAACACTACCCAAAGCAGCCGCCATGCGCCAGCGGATTTTCACCATTATCCGGCCCGGTTGCAGCCTTGGGTGTTAAGTGACAAAATTCCGTTCACCCTTTCAGGAAGACAACATCATGACCGTGATTCTTTACGGCATCAAAAACTGCGATACCGTCAAAAAAGCTCGCAAGTGGCTGGAACAGGCCGGCGTAGACTACCACTTTAAAGACCATCGTGCTGACGGGCTGGATCCGGCACAACTGGACCACTGGCTGAGTGTGCTGGGTCATGAGGCGCTGGTCAACAAGCGTGGCACCACCTGGCGGGCGCTGAGCGATGAACAAAAAGCCATGCTTGGCCCAGATACCGCAGCCGCCCTGCTGCTGGCCAACCCTGCCATGATCAAACGCCCGCTGCTGAACATTGACGGCGAGCTTCATCTTGGTTTTAAACCTGAGCTGTATGCCAGCTTGTTCAACCAATAATACGTTAAGGAAAAACATGACTGACTCTGCCGTGCTGGCACTCACCAAAGATCTGATTAATCGCCCTTCGGTCACGCCTGAAGACGAAGGCTGCCAGGAACTGATGGGAGAGCGCCTGGCCAAGCTTGGCTTTAATCTGGAAACCATGGTGTTTGAAGACACCACCAACCTGTGGGCCCGCCGCGGCACCGAAGGCCCGCTGTTCTGCTTTGCCGGCCACACCGATGTGGTGCCGCCGGGACCGCTGGATCAGTGGCACACGCCTCCCTTTGACGCCACTGAAATTGAAGGCTATCTGCATGGCCGGGGTGCCGCCGACATGAAAGGCTCACTGGCCGCCATGGTGGTGGCTACCGAGCGCTTTGTGGCCCGCTTTCCCGATCACAAGGGCTCTATTGCCTTTTTGATCACCAGTGATGAAGAAGGCCCCTTTATTAACGGCACCACCCGGGTGGTAGACACCCTGGAAGCCCGTAACGAAAAAATTACCTGGTGTCTGGTGGGCGAGCCTTCCTCCACTCATGAAGTGGGTGATGTGGTGAAAAACGGCCGCCGCGGCTCCCTGACCGGCGATCTGACCATTAAAGGGGTGCAGGGTCATGTGGCCTACCCGCACCTGGCCGACAACCCGGTGCACAAAGGCTCACCGGCGCTGGCTGAACTGGCTGCCATTGAGTGGGACAAAGGCAACGATTACTTTCCGCCCACCAGCTTTCAGATTGCCAACATTCACGCCGGCACAGGGGCGTCAAATGTGATTCCGGGCGAGATGAAGGTACAGTTCAACTTCCGCTTCAGCACCGAGCTCGACGAAGACAAGATCAAGGCGCGGGTGCACAGCATTCTGGACGCTCATGGCCTGAATTATCACATTGACTGGTTGCTGAACGGCAAGCCGTTCCTGACCGACACCGGCGATCTGCTCACCGCCACCGTGGGTGCCGTGCAGGCAGTGCGCCATCAGGCACCGGCACTGCTGACCACAGGGGGCACCTCAGACGGCCGCTTTATTGCCCAGACCGGCGCGCAGGTGATTGAGCTGGGTCCGGTCAATGCCACCATTCACAAGCTCAACGAATGCGTGAAAATTGCCGATCTGGAGCAGCTCACCGATATGTATGAAGGCATTCTGGAGCGCCTGCTGGCATGATCAGCGACTGCCTGCTGGGCCTGAATGAAAGCCATCTGGTGCCCCTTGCCGAGCCGGGCCACCGGCTGCAACCGCAAGCCAGAGACGCCTTTGTGGCCATGCAGGCAGCGGCGGCCGGTGCCGGCTTTACCCTAGCGCCGGCGTCCAGCTTTCGTGGCTTTGCGCGCCAGCTTGCCATCTGGAACGGCAAGTTTGACGGCAGCCGGCCACTGCTGGATGAAGACAGCCGCCCGCTCAATGCCCTTGCGTTATCAGAGCCTGAGCGTATTCATGCTATCTTACGCTGGAGTGCCCTGCCCGGCACCAGCCGGCATCATTGGGGCACGGATCTGGATATTTACGATCCAACCCTGTTGCCTGCCGGCGGTAAACTGCAACTGGAGCCCTGGGAATATGAGCCGAATGGCTATTTTTATCCCCTCAGCCAATGGCTGAATGCCAATATGCACCGTTTTGGCTTTTATCTGCCTTATGCAGTGGCCGGCAGTATCGGGGCCGAGCCCTGGCACTTAAGCTATCAACCGTTGTCTCAGCGTTATCAGCAACAGCTGACTCCTGCTCTGCTGGCACCGGCTTTAGCGGCTCAGCCCATCAAGGGCAAGCCGCATATTCTTAATATGCTGGACGAACTTTTCGCCCGTTACATTTATCAATGAGGAATTCACCATGAGCACCTGGCTCTGGATTACCCTGCCCCTGCTATTCGTGGTGGGCCTGTTTGTCAGCGCCCTCAAGGACACCAAACAGGTAGAGAAAAGCGTGCAGAAAAACCGCGACAAAATGAAACTGCGCGAATGGAAAGACGAAGACGAGCAAGACGAAGACTGGGGCGTGCCTCCGGGGGAATATCATCCTGAAGATAAAAAAGACAGGGACTAGGGACTGGGGACTAATCCCTGCACGTTCAGAACAGCCCCAGCTGGCGGCCGGTAATGCCTTCAAAACTAAGGCCCACAAAAGGCAGAATGGCATCGGCTACCGGCTTGAGTTGTTTGTCCACATAGTGCTGATAATCAATGGCCGACTGCCGGTATTCTGCCGGCTCCGGGCCATTAACCGTGATCACATAAGCCACCACACCCGCACGCTGATAGCGTAACGGCCTTCCCAGCCTGGCATTATGCTCGTCTGCCAGCCGGGCGGCGCGTACCTGAGGCGGCTGGGATTTCACATACTGCGCCAGGGGCCGGCGCAGCCGCTTGCGATACACCAGCTCTTCGTCACGCTCTCCGCTCAGTATCTCGCTCAGAGTGCGTTGTACAAGATCGCCCGGGTTTTCATCATTGAATACCAGCCGGAATAGTTCGGTCTGAAACGCCCGTGCAAGTGGCGTCCAGTCGGAGCGCACTGTTTCCAGCCCTTTGAACACCAGTCCCGCTGCACCCTGTTGCAGCCGCAGCCCGGCATAACGCTTTTTGGAACCTTCTTCCCGCCCGCGAATGGTGGGCATAAAAAAGCGGGAAAAATAACTTTCAAACTGCAGCTCCAGATAACTGTCCAGCTGCAGCTCCTGTTGCAGCCAGCCCTGCCAGAGCGCATTCACCAGCGCCGCCAGACGTGTTCCTTCACGACTGGCCGAGGCTTCATCATGGTCCCCCTGCAGCCACACAAACACAGAGTCAGTATCTCCATATATAACCTTATGGCCTTGCTGCTCAATGCAGTGAGCACTTTGCTGCATAATCTCATGGCCGCGCAAGGTAATGGATGAGGCCAGCCGGGTATCATAAAAACGGCAGCCACCGGAGCCGAGCACGCCGTAAAAGGAGTTCATCAATATTTTAATAGCCTGGGAGCGGGGCTCATCTTTACTGCGTTTGGCCTGATCACGCTCATGCCATAGACCGGCAATAATGTCGGGCAAAAAATGATGAGTACGGGAAAAGCGTGCTCCCCGAAAACCCGGAATGGCATCGTGTTCGGTCAGACCGGTGATCAGCCCCAGCGGATCAATACGAAAGGTACGAATAATGGACGGATACAGGCTTTTAAAATCGAGCACCAGCACATGACGATAAAGTCCGGGGTGTGAGTCCATCACATAACCGCCGGGGCTGGCCAGCCCGCCGCCTGCCGGCAGGTTGGGGGCGGCAAAACCGGCCCGGTGCAAGTGGGGCAGATACACCTGCACAAAGGCCGCCACCGAGCCACCGACGCGGTCCAGCTCAAGGCCGGTCAGCCGGCTGCGCAGGCGCAAGAAGTCGAGCACTTGCGTGTGTTCAAAAATATCCCACACCAGGCGGCAGTCTTCCAGGTTGTAGGCGGCAAGTTTGGGCTTGTTGTGGCGAAAGTCGCGCATTATGGTGCCAAGGCGGTCGGCCACATTCTCGGTTTGCTTGCCACGACCCAGCAGGGCTTGCGCTACCGACTCCAGACTGAAGCTGTCAAACTGATAACAGGCGGTTTTAAGGGCTTCTATGCCGTCGATGGCCACCCTGCCCGGCAGAGTGATAAATACCTGACCGGTATGGGCGCGCTCCCGCACAAAGGCGGTTTCTCCGCCCCGCCCCAGCCTGAGCCGAAGGCCATGCAGAGCCGCCCGCTTTAACAGCAGCCGAAGATCAAAGGCGACCAGGTTCCAGCCGATGAGAATATCGGGATCGTAACGATTCAGCTCCTCTTCAAGGGCCTGCAGCAGTGTCCGCTCATCCTGTACCCAGCGTATATCGGTTCCGGTATCGGTTGTGGCGGGCTCGGACGCACCAATCATGATCACACGGGCAAGCCCGCCGCCATACAGGCCCACGGAATAGAGTTCACCCTTACCCGAGCACTCCACATCCAGCGATAACACCCGAAAACGCGGTTGCCAGCTGCCGGCGCGAAGCCGGGCATTATCCACCTGCTGTATGCCCTGATGCTGACGGACCTGGCCGGTAAATTCCACACTGCCGCGAATAAACCGGCTGAAAAGGTAGCGCTCATGAGGCCTGAAATCGTACTCCAGCACCTCTGTGCCGGCGGCCTGCAGCCGTTGCACAGCCTGAGCCTGGCTGCTTATGGTATTGAAATAAAGGACTGCCAGCGGCTGGTGGGCAAAGTTTTTCAGACCGGGTTCAGCCCATTCATACTCAACCCCTGCCAGTGCCGTTTCTGCTTGATTCCGTTCCGCTACCGGCACCATCAGTAACGCCCGCTCGCCACGCACCGTCAGCCGTGCCGGCCCGTCTGGTGTGCACAGCCAGTAGTAAAGTTCGGTATGGCCATGGCGATCCCGACTGTGGCGGGTCAGCACAAAGCCTTGCTTAATGGGGTTCATTCTGTTGAGGGATTGGGGAATAGTGACTGGGGAATGGGAGAACAGCGGCATCACATTCAACACCGCTGCCCGTTTTTTAAGCCTTGGCTTTCAGGCAACACCACTTACAGCTGACAGCTTACGGCTGACAGCTCCCCGAAGGGGTTATCGTGCCAGATCCGCCCGTTCAAAGGCGGGCATCAGCGTGGCAGCCAGCTCGCTCAGCACCTCGGCAGCGACCGGCTCGCGATCTTTGTTACTCAGGCTCAGGCTGGTGCGGTTACCCAGATCCCCCAGCTGAATGCGGTATTCCTGTTCAGGAATATTCAAGGCCGGCAGGTTAAGATCCTGCCAGTCTCCCTTGCTCAGACCGTCAAACTCCACATCCACATAACCCAGCGCCTGCTGGCGGTTACTGATATCAAAACCCAGCTTGGGCAGCAGTACTATCAGTCGCTTCCAGGTACGGTCGTAGCTCTGCACCGACACCAGGCGCTGCTGCTGACTGTCCAGAGTCAGGCTGATGGGGCTTTGATCCAGCAGCTCCTGCTGGCGGCTCAATGACTGCTGATAAGACAGCGAGAAGGCATTGAGCATGGAGGCCTCGGCACGCTGACGGTCTTGTAACAACGCATCGGCACCCTCGGTGGCCTGCACCTGCACGGCCACGGCCCGGCGCACCGGATCCGGCATCAGCTGCCAGCTGAATTGCTGCTCGGGTGCACCTATCACCTTACCACTGCTGGTAAAGCCATTGTTCACGCGGCTGTGTTTAGCATCGGTGGCATCAAAAAAGTCGGCCAGCGCCTGACTGAGCTGCTGCTCCAGCGGCTGATCCAGCTGCTGCTGATAAAACCAGAGGCCTGTGCCGTCTGCCATGATTTCAGAACCTCTCACCAGCGGCAGCACCTGAGTAGGGGGACGTATATCCAGGCTCTTGCCGGTGGCACCGGAGGTGCCGTTTTCGGGAATCACATATTCGGTATTGAAGCGTGGCGCTTCCAGCCCCTGAGGAATCATTAACGGAGCACTGCGTAAGGTCTCGCTTTCATAATCAAAGTCACGGTTAGCCTGGCTGCGGGTTTCCGGGTTACTGCAGCCGGCCAGCACGGTTACGGCCAGCAGGCTTATCATCATTGTTGGTGCTTTCACGCTTGATCCATGCCCTTAAGTTTACTTGGTTCGGCCCTACCCTAATACAAGACGGGCACTGGAGCCAACCGGCTTTTATGCTAACATGCCGAATCTTACCATTCTCATGATTCCCGGACAGCCGATGACCCATCATCTTGTGGTGACCGCCATAGGCGAAAACAGAGCAGGCATTGTTAATGAAGTGGCCCGCCATGTTTCCGATTGTGGCTGTAATATCGTAGACAGCCGGCTGGGTATCTTCGGCAATGAGTTTACCTTTATTCTGCTGCTGTCGGGCAGCTGGAATGAGATCACCCGGCTGGAAACCACATTGCCGCTGTTTGGGCAGAGCCAGCAGCTGATCACCATGATGAAACGTACTCAGGTGCTGAGCCAGCCCAGTTATGTACTGAGCGCCGATGCTGAAATCATGCTGGCCGATCGTCCGGGCATAGTGAATCGCTGTACTCAGTTTTTCAGTGATATCGGCTGGGATATTCAGGCCATGCAGAACCGAACACTGACCGGAGAGCTAAGCGGCCTGTTTCAGGCCCATTTTCAGCTCAATCTGCCAGAGCAGCTGAATGATGAACAGGCCACCACGACTTTCAACTCGCTGTGCACAGAGCTGGACTGCAAGCAGCACAGCTTTCGTTTAAAACGCAAACCAACCACAGGAAGCAGCAAATGACTTATCTGCAGGAAGGCTCGCAGGCACCGGCCTTTACCCTTTGTGATCAAAACGGCCAGAACGTAAGCCTGAGCGATTTCAGTGGCAAGAAAGTTCTGGTGTATTTTTATCCTAAAGCCATGACGCCGGGCTGCAAGGTGCAGGCTTGCGGCCTGCGCGACAGCCGTGCAGAGCTTGAGAAGCTCGGCGTAGTCGTGCTCGGGATCAGCCCGGATCCGGTGGCCCGGCTGAAAAAGTTTGAAGAAAAGGATGAGCTGAATTTCACCCTGCTGTCTGATGAAGACCATGCTGTGGCCGACGCCTTTGGCGTCTGGGGGCCCAAAAAGTTTATGGGCAAGGAATATGACGGCATTCATCGCATCAGCTTTCTGATTGACGAAGCCGGCACCGTCGCCCGGGTGTTCAACAAGTTCAAGACCAAGGATCACCACGAAGTGGTGCTGGAGCACCTGAAACAACTTTAAAGCTCGAAGCGAGCGCAATACGAAGCAACAGCGCGGTTGCGCTTCACGCCACGCTTCGGTAAAGGCCACTCACTAAAAAAGCCTGCTGCGAACATAACTAATGTTCGGTCAGGCTTTTTTAATTCGTCATGGCGAGCAAAGCTCGCCCCATGCCGTCCATGGCATGTGACGGTCGGCTTCGGCAATCCCCATGCTGCTTCGTGCAATATCGGCGTTGCCTGCTTGCTGCCTGTCAGCAAGGTTGGCAATGAGCGTAGCGAATCCCAACCTGGTAATTGAATTTTATGCTCTTTGCAGCCGGCCAACGAGAAAGAACCCCGCAAGCATGGCGGCGACAAACAGACCGGCTTGCCATTGCAGACTGCCGAGCATGCCCATTGCAGGCCCCGGACAAATGCCGGCCAGGCCCCAGCCAATACCAAACAAGAGTGCGCCCAGCACCAGCTTATAATCAAAACGCGCCGGCGGCACCTTGGGCAGAGGCTCGCCCAATACACACTGAGTACGGCCCTGCTTTTTCCACCACCAGTAACCGGGCGCAAACACGGCAAGAGCACCGCCCATCACCAGCGCCAGACTGGGATCCCACTGGCCGAATACATTCAGAAAGCCCAGTACCTTATCCGGGTTCATCATACCTGAGAGCAGCAAACCCGCGCCAAACAAAGCACCCGACAGCAATGCAACCAAATGCAACATGATTAACCTCCCAGGCCCAGCAGCGTAACAGTGGCAATGCCCGCTGCCATAAACATCAAAGTGGCAATAATGGAGCGGGGTGATAACCGGCCCATGCCACAAATGCCATGACCGCTGGTGCAGCCATTACCCAGCCGGGTGCCAATACCCACCAGCAGGCCCGCCAGCAGCAGTCGCCAGGGCGAGTATTCCTGCAGTGAATAGGCTTCGGCCAGATCCAGGCCAAATATCAGCATAGGCACAGCCACCAGACCGGCCACAAAAGCCAGCCGCCAGCCTTTATCAGACTGAGAACCGATGCCGGCCACTATGCCGCTGATACCGGCAATACGTCCGCCTACCAGCAGTAATATCAGTGCAGCCGAACCAATTAACAACCCGCCACCCAAGGCACTGAGCGGCGTAAAATTAACGATGGTCATCACAATTTCCCGATTATCGACGTACTCCCAATAATACAAGACCAAATTAAATTAGCAAAATCTTATTTAATAAGAAAGCTGCCGTCTTTGGTAATGCTTTACAATTACTTCCATCAGTTACACCATAAGGTCTCCAGCCGGCTTATCAGTACAAGGACGCAATAATAATGTCACTGCCTGCGCTACCTCAGGCCAAGCACAATTCGTGCTTTTTCAGACTGGACTCCCGCTGCCATCTTTACCCCCTTACGCCACTGCCGGCCGGACTTGTCTTTCGTGGTGCTGAGCTGCAACCAGCCCTTGGCCAGCAAGATGCACAGCGTCTGGAACAAGTACTGGCTCAGGGACAGGCCAGCTACTTATTACTGACCGTAGCGGGTCAGCGCTGGCAATGTCATCTGGCACCAGTGGATGCCGGCCACTGGTTACTGAGTGTTCGTCTTGGTGCCCGCGAGCAGACTGACCGGCTCGGGATCCTGGAATGGCAGCTGCAGCATCAGTGGCACACTTCCTCCCAGGACGCTATCGCGCAACTGCCCGAGCTGCTGGATCTGCTTACCAGCGAACTTCAGCCTGACCGCATTATTTTATGGCGTCATTACGACACAGAAGAGCTGCTGCGCCCGCTCTACAGCCAGGGCCTGCCCTTTGCTCTGCAGCCGGTGCGGGCCGATCGCCGTTACTGGCGCACCCTGCACCAGCGTGGAGGACTCAGCTTCAGCAACTGCGCCGAGCAGCCGCTGCTGGGGGCCTTTGATTATCTGGCCGGTGACGGTATTCGTCATCGGCTGGATGTTCCCCTCCCCTTCAGTACAGGACCGGGCGGCCTGCTCAGTCTGGAATATACCCAGCCTCACACCGCCATACCCGCCGCCACCATGCAATTTGTGGCCGCGCTGGCCGGAAAAATTGCCGGCGTGCTGGAGCAGACGCCGGTTCTGCCTTCATCCCGGCTGTGTGCCGACGACATGATGACCCGGCTGATGCCACTGCTGTGTCAGTACACCGGACAGGATTTTTTTAACCAGCTGATGCTGCAGCTGGCCAGCCTCACCGGTGCCGGCATGGTACTGGCCGGCTTGCAGCACCCTGCTGCCGAGCGGGTCCATGCCATTGCCTGTTATCGCCAGGAACAGCTGCAACCGGCCTTTCATTATCATCTTGAGGGGACTCCCTGCGCTTTCAGCCGGCAGCAAGGGCATGATATCTGTATTTATACGCGGGACCTGGCGTCTCGTTTTCCTGAAGACAAGATGCTGACCGAGCTGGGCTTTGAAGCCTATGCAGGATTATCAGTCAGCGATCAACAGGATCAGCCTCTCGGCATTCTGGTGCTGTTGTTTGCACAGCCTCTGGAAAATACCAACTGGCTCAATAACCTGCTTACCCGGCTCAAGCCTCGTATTACTGCCGAGTTTCGCCATCGCAGAGATCAGGAAAACCTGATGGTGGCTGCGGCCGCTTTTGAAACCCGGGAAGGTATCTTTATTGCCAGTGCCAATATGCTGGTACAACAAGCCAACCAGGCGTTTGGCCGTATGTGCGGCACAGAGCCGGAAACCTTGGTGGGTACTCCCGTACAGTCTTTACGTCATAACGCGCCGGGCATGACAGATACCAGCACCATCATGGAAACACTTCGCAGCCAGGGCTGGTGGCAGGGTGAACAGTGCCTGGCCCGTACCGATGGCCGTGCGCTGCCGGTTATTCTGCGGATTTGTCAGATGCAGGATGGCCTGGGCATTACCCATTATGTCTGCCATATCGATGATATTTCCGAGCAAAAAGCCAACCGCGACCGCATTGAAAAAATGGCCTATTTCGATGAACTGACCGGCCTGCATAACCGGCGCTTTATGGTTGAGCACATCAGCCATACCGTGGCACTGGCCGAGCACGAGTCCAGCCGGGGTGCCCTACTACTGCTGGATATTGATGATTTCAAGAACATCAATGACTCACTCGGCTACCTGATTGGCGATCAGTTGTTGCTCAGGGTGGCCGAGCGACTACAAGGCTTCAGTGAAAAATATGACGATGTCAGCCTGGCGCGCATGGCCAGCGACGAGTTTGTGCTGTTGCTGCCCCGGCTGGGCCATGGCTTTTCTGCCACCAAAACCCGGGCCGAGCAGCTGGCCAATGCCCTGCAGGAGCTGTTTGCCATTCCCTTTGAGCTGAACGGGCTGCGCCTGCATGTCAGCATCAGTGCCGGTATCAGTCTGTTTCCGGCCACCGGTGTAGGGCTGGAGGAATATCTGCGCCAGGCCGACACTGCCACTCACATGGCCAAACGCATTGCCAAGGGCAGCCATGTGTTTTTCAGTCCGGAAATGGCAGAAGAGGTACAGGAGCGGCTGCGGCTGACCAACGATCTGCAGCAGGCGCTAGTCAATAACGAGCTGGTGCTGCACTTTCAGCCTCAGGTGCAACTGACGGATCAGGCTGTGGTGGGGGCCGAAGCCCTGCTGCGCTGGCAACCGCCGGGCAAGCCGCTGGTGCCACCAGGGCACTTTATTCCGGTGGCAGAAGAAACCTCACTGATTTGCGACATCGGCAACTGGGTATTGCAACAGGCCTGTGAACGGCTGCAGCACTGGCACCAAAGCGACACAGGCCCGGCTCGCTTGTCGGTAAATATCAGTGCCCGGCATTTTCACAGTGCCGACTTTGTGGCCCGGCTGGAAAGCCTGCTGCAGCAATATCCGGCCTGCCGCAACCGCCTTACCCTGGAGGTGACCGAAGGGGTGATTCTGGAAAGCCTGAGCGAAAGCCGCACCCGCATGATGCGCCTGAAACGACTGGGCCTTAATCTGTCCATTGATGATTTCGGCACCGGTTACTCTTCGTTTGCCTACCTCAAGGAGCTGCCGGTAGACGAGCTGAAACTGGACAGATCCTTTATTCGCAATGTAGACAGCAACCCGCGAGACAGGGCCATTATTACCTGCATTCTGGAGCTGGCTCGCGAGCTGGACATGACAGTGGTGGCAGAAGGGGTAGAAACCGAATCCCAGCACAACCAGCTGCTGGCCATGAATTGTCCGTCCTGTCAGGGCTTTTTGCTGGCCTGCCCCATGGAAGAAGCAGACATGATGCACTGGCTGGCGCAATAACGAGCATAAAAAAACCGGCTTTCGCCGGTTTTTTTATTTATTGTCAGTGCTTAACCCAACAGGGTCTCGGCCTTCTCCACCACGTTTTCCACGGTGAAGCCAAACAGCTTGAACAGCTCACCGGCCGGGGCCGACTCACCAAAGCTGGTCATGCCGATGATGTCACCACCAAAGCCTACGTACTTGAACCAGAAGTCCTTGATGCCGGCTTCCACTGCCACCCGCCTGGTCACGGCGGCAGGCAGTACGCTTTCGCGATATTCGGTGCTCTGGGCATCGAATACATCAGTTGACGGCATGGACACCACGCGCACGGCACGGCCCTTGGCAGTCAGTTGCTCGGCGGCAGCCATGGCCAGCTCCACTTCGGAGCCGGTGGCAATCAGAATAAGCTCCGGGGTGCCGGCACAATCGCGCAGCACATAGCCACCCTTGGCCACGTCGGCCAGCTGGGCGTCGGTGCGCTCCATCTGACCCAGGTTCTGGCGGGAGAAGATCAATGAGGTAGGGCCGTCTTTACGCTCAATGGCGTGTTTCCAGGCCACGGCAGACTCCACCTGATCACAAGGACGCCAGGTGCTCATGTTGGGAGTCAGACGCAGGGAGGCGATTTGCTCTACCGGCTGGTGAGTGGGGCCGTCTTCACCCAGACCTATGCTGTCGTGGGTATAAACAAAGATGGAGCGCTGCTTCATCAGGGCAGCCATGCGCACCGCGTTGCGGGCGTATTCCACGAACATCAGGAAGGTACCGCCGTAGGGCACAAAACCGCCGTGCAGGGCAATGCCGTTCATGATGGCGCTCATGCCGAACTCACGCACACCGTAGTGCAGGTAGTTACCGGACGCATCCTCAGCACTGATGGCCCTGGAACCCTTGTGCATGGTCAGGTTGCTGGGTGCCAGATCAGCGCTGCCGCCCAGCAGTTCAGGCAAAATGGCACCAAAGGCGTCAAGGGCGTTCTGGGACGCTTTACGGGTGGCGATCTTGGCCGGCGCAGCCTGCAGACCCTTGATAAAGTCAGCGCTCTGCTGAGCCCAGTCGGCGGGCAGCTCGCCGTTCAGACGGCGCTTGAGCTCGGCGGCAAGCTCCGGGAACTCGGCAGCGTAGGCATCAAATTTAGCGTTCCAGCCTGCTTCCAGCTCGGCACCTTTGGCCTTGGCATCCCACTCGCCATATACCTCGGCAGGGATTTCAAAGGGAGCATGGGTCCAGCCCAGCTGCTTGCGGGTGGCGGCGATTTCATCTTCACCCAGGGGGGCACCGTGGCAGTCGTGGCTGCCGCCCTTGTTGGGCGAGCCAAAACCGATCACGGTCTTGCAGCAGATCAGGGTCGGACGGGAAGTATCGGCACGGGCGGCCTCAATGGCGGCAGCCACGGCGGCGCTGTCATGGCCGTCTACGGCAGGAATGACCTGCCAGCCGTAGGCTTCAAAGCGTTTGGGAGTATCGTCGCTGAACCAGCCGTCCACGTCACCGTCAATGGAGATGCCGTTGTCATCCCAGAAGGCAATCAGTTTGCCCAATCCAAGGGTACCGGCCAGAGAGCAGGCTTCGTGAGAAATGCCTTCCATCAGGCAGCCGTCACCCAGGAAGGTGTAGGTGAAGTGATCCACTACGTCATGACCGGGCTTGTTGAACTGAGCCGCCAGCGCTTTTTCAGCAATCGCCATGCCCACGGCATTGGTAATACCCTGACCCAGCGGACCGGTTGTGGTTTCCACGCCCGGCGCATAACCATACTCGGGGTGACCCGGAGTCTTGGAGTGCAGCTGACGGAACTGCTTGAGATCGTCGATGGACAGCTCGTAGCCGGACAGGTGCAGCAGGGAATACAACAGCATGGAGCCGTGGCCGTTGGACAGAATAAAGCGGTCGCGGTCAGCCCAGCTGGGGTTGGCCGGGTTGTGTTTCAGATAATCACGCCACAACACTTCGGCGATATCCGCCATGCCCATGGGAGCACCAGGGTGACCGGAATTGGCTTTTTGTACGGCATCCATACTGAGTGCGCGCACGGCATTGGCCAGCACTTGACGAGAAGGCATCGACATCTCCTGAGAAGTTCTTTATTGGAAGGATGAATAAAACGGCGGCCATTGTCCCAAAGACGGGGAAAGGGCGCAAATTATTCTCCCGCCACCGACAGCCGGCACATTTTTCTGGCAATCATGCCCTCGCCTATCTAGAATAGCCGTCCAGATGTTAATACCGCCATTTGTGCGGCTATTGGCAACGCCAAATTCATTACATTTTCAGGAAGCGAAGTAACATGGCCAGACTGTTTACCTCCGAGTCCGTGTCCGAAGGTCATCCCGACAAGATTGCCGACCAGATCTCCGATGCGGTCCTCGACGCCATCATCAAGCAGGATCCCAAAGCCCGCGTGGCCTGCGAAACGTTTGTCAAAACCGGTATGGTGATTGTGGGTGGTGAAATCTCCACCAGCGCCTGGGTTGATATTGAAGAGCTGGTGCGCCGCACCGTGCGCGACATTGGCTACACCAGCTCGGAAATGGGCTTTGACGGCGAAAGCTGTGCCGTGCTCAACGCCATTGGCAAACAATCTCCCGACATCGCCATGGGCGTGGATCGGGAAGACAAGGACCCCTACGCTCAGGGTGCCGGCGACCAGGGCCTGATGTTTGGCTACGCTTCCAACGAAACCGATGTGCTGATGCCCGCCCCGGTCACCTACGCTCACCGTCTGGTCAAGCGCCAGGCCCATGTGCGCAAGGCCAAGGAGCTGCCCTGGCTGCGTCCGGACGCCAAGTCTCAGGTCACCTTTATCTATGACGACGGCAAGCCCGTAGGCATAGACACAGTGGTGCTGTCTACCCAGCACAGCCCGGACATTGATCAGGCCACCCTGCGCGAAGCCGTGATGGAGCTGATTATCAAGCCGGTGCTACCCGCCGAGTGGCTGAGCAAGGACACCAAGTATCACATCAACCCCACCGGCCAGTTCATCATTGGCGGCCCCATGGGTGACTGTGGTCTGACCGGCCGCAAGATCATCGTGGACACCTACGGCGGCATGGCCCGTCACGGTGGCGGTGCCTTCTCCGGCAAGGATCCGTCCAAGGTAGACCGTTCTGCCGCATACGCTGCCCGCTATGTAGCCAAAAACATAGTAGCTGCCGGCCTTGCCGACCGCTGTGAAATTCAGGTGTCTTACGCCATCGGCGTGGCCGAGCCTACCTCCATCAGCGTGGAAACCTTCGGCACCGGCAAGGTATCGGAAGAGGTGCTGGACGCGCTGGTGCGCGAACACTTCGACCTGCGCCCCTACGGTCTGATTCAGATGCTGGACCTGAACCGTCCCATCTACCAGGCCACCGCCGCCTACGGCCACTTCGGCCGGGACGAGTTCCCCTGGGAAGCCACCGACAAGGCCGCCCTGCTGCGCGACGCCGCCGGCCTGAAGTAAGCATCAAGGGGAAGCATTCGCTTCCCCTTTTTTATTCGCTTGCAGAGCCATGCACCATCGTCGGTCAAAGCGCACTGCTTCGCCGGCACGCCGTGAATACCTCCATGTAGGCTCCGTTGCGCCATCCATGGCGCAAAGGGCACGGCGAAGCAGACACCCTTTGCCCTCCTATCTTCACTCGGAGCTGACTGACTGCAAACAGACAGCGCCGATGTTGCACGAAGCAGCAGTGGGGATTGCCGTAGCCGACCATAAAATGCCATGGATGGCATTTTCGAGCGTTACATGGAGGTACTTGAAGCGTGTCGGCGGAGCGCAACCTCGCTGATGTTTCGCAGTGCGATCCCTTTTGGCAACGTGTGTAAGCTCGGAGCCAATTTATGGCTTACCGTTATACAAATATGAAACTCGACGATTCTCTTTTTCAGCAAGTTCAAGACAAAGTCACCGAGTGCCTGACCCTGGCCGCCCGCCACACCGGCCGGGAATTTGATCCGCCACAGGTGAGATTCAATCAGCGCGGCCGTATTGCCGGATCCGCCTGGCTGGAGCGCTGGGAGCTGCGTTTTAATCCGGTATTACTGGCCGACAACGCCGAGGCGTTTCTCGCGGAAATCGTGCCCCACGAGGTGGCTCACCTGGTGGCCTTTGCCCTGCACGGCAAGGTGAAGCCCCATGGCCGGGAATGGCAAGGCATCATGACCAACGTGTTTGGCCTGGAGCCCCGCACCCGGCACAAGCTCAACACCGAAAAAGCCTCGCCGGTTTTTACCTACCAATGCAGCTGCCGCATTCACAAGCTCAGTTTGCGCCGGCACAATAGTGTCAGACGCGGCCAAAAACGCTATCAGTGCATTCACTGCAACCAGCCGCTGGCCCCTGTGACCTCAAAAGTAAAAGGAAAATCCCATGATTAAACCCGGCGATACCCTGCCCGATCACGACTTCACTTTCGTTACCGACAGCGGCAAAAGCACCACCAGTCTGCACGCTCTGCTGGCAAATAAAAAAGCGGTCATCTTTGCCGTGCCCGGTGCCTTCACCCCCACCTGCTCGCAGGCTCACTTACCGGGCTATGTTACTCTGGCAGATGAATTTCAGGCCAGAGGCGTGGCGCTGCTCTGCCTGTCGGTGAACGATGCCTTTGTGATGCGCGCCTGGCAACAAAGCCAGAACGCAGAAGCTATCACCATGCTGGCGGACGGCGACGGTGCCTTTACGCAAGCGCTGGGTCTTGCCAAAGACACCGGCGGCTTTGGCGGCCTGCGCGCCCAGCGCTTTGCCCTGCTGGCGGAGAACGGCGTAGTCACCCAAGTGTGCGTGGAAGCCCCCGGCAAGCTCGACGTCTCTTCCGCCGACGCCATGCTCAGGCTGGTTTAATCCCCTTTTCCCGGCCCCGCCGCCGGTGGTAAGCTTGCGCGCACAAACAACATAACAATACTGAGTCGTGCGCTATTTTATTCTGTTTCTGAGCCTGTGCTCCTCACTGGCTTATGGCGAAGCCTTGTCGTTTCGCCAGGCCAAAAAAGTGGCACCGGAAATATACAAGGATCACCCCACCACCTTTTACTGCGGGTGCAACATTCAAACACAAGGCAAAAAACTGGTGCCGGATCTGGCAAGCTGCGGCTATCAGGTACGTAAACAGGAGCGCCGGGCCAACCGCATTGAGTGGGAGCATGTGGTGCCCGCCTGGGAATTTGGCCATCAGCGTCAGTGCTGGCAGCAGGGCGGTCGCAAAAACTGCACCAGTAAGGACACGCTGTTCAAGCAAATGGAAGGCGACCTGCATAACCTGGTGCCGGCCATCGGCGAAGTGAACGGTGATCGCTCCAACTACCGCTTTTCTGAATGGAACGGCAAGCCGGTGCAATATGGCCGTTGCCAAATGCTGGTAGACTTCAAGGGGCGCAAAGTACAACCGCCGCCCGGTGAAAGCCGCGGTGCCATTGCCCGCACCTATCTCTATATGCAGCAGCAATACCGGCTGAAAATTGCTTCGCAGCAGCTTAAGCTGTTTGAAGCCTGGAACCGGCAATATCCCGCCAGCAACTGGGAATGTGAACGGGATCACCGTATTAACCGGGTTCAGGGCAACCATAATCCCTTTGTTCAGGAGCAATGCAAACACTATGCGTATACCCCGAATCCATGAGCCGGGTGAGCTTGTCAGCGGACGAGAGCTGAGCCTGTCTGAAGACGGTGCCAACCATGTGGGCCGGGTACTGCGTATGCAGCTCGGCCAGGCACTGGTGCTGTTCAACGGGCAAGGTGGCCAGTATGCCGCCGAGATTATCGAGGCCGGTAAAAAAACCGTGCGAGTGCGCATTGGTGAGTTCAGCGCCGACGACGTGGAATCGCCGCTGCATTTTCATCTGGGTCAGGTGATCAGCCGCGGTGACAAAATGGAATTCACCATTCAGAAGTCAGTGGAGCTGGGCGTGAATGTGATCACGCCGCTGTTTTCCAGCCGCTGTGGTGTCAAACTGGGCGGCGAACGTCTTGAAAAGAAAATTCAGCAATGGCAAAAAATCGCCATTGCTGCCTGCGAACAGTGCGGCCGCAACCGCATTCCCGTCATACGCCCGGCCATGGCGCTGGAACACTGGCTGGCAGAAAATACTGATGAGCTCAAGCTCAACCTGCATCCGCGTGCCGAATACAGCGTCAACACCCTGCCCGCTCCCGAGCACGGTGTGCGCCTGCTGATTGGCCCAGAAGGCGGGCTGTCGGACGAAGAAATTGTCGCCGCCCGCGATCACCACTTTATTGATATACTCCTTGGCCCCCGGGTGCTGCGCACCGAAACTGCCGCACTCACTGCCATTACTGCCCTGCAATGCCGATTTGGAGATCTCGCATGACCATTAAACTGGGAATCGTGATGGACCCTATCCAGTCCATTACCATCAAAAAAGACACCAGCTTTGCCATGTTACTGGAGGCCCAGCGCCGGGGCTATGAACTCTGGTATATGGAAATGAGCGATCTCAGTCTGCGCGACGGCGAAGCCTATGGCCGTATGGCACCGCTTACCGTAAAAGAAGATGCCAGTCAGTGGTACACCCTGGAAGCGCCCACACTGGCCCCGCTGCACAGCCTGGATGTGATCCTGATGCGCAAGGATCCGCCCTTTGATACCGAGTTTATCTACGCCACCTATCTGCTGGAGCGGGCAGAAAGCGAAGGAACGCTTATCGTCAACAAGCCCCAGAGCCTGCGTGACGCCAATGAAAAGCTCTACACCGCCTGGTTTGCCGAGCACACGCCCAGCACCCTGGTCACCCGCAGTGCTGCCGACATTCGCGCCTTTCACGCCGAGCACAAAGACATCATCATGAAGCCCCTCGACGGCATGGGCGGTGCCTCCATCTTTCGCGTAAAACAAGACGATCCCAACCTGGGCGTGATCATTGAAACCCTCACCGAGCACGGCAGCCGCTATTGCATGGTGCAGACCTACCTGCCCGCCATTAAAGACGGCGACAAACGGGTACTGGTGGTGGATGGCGAGCCGGTGCCCTATTGCCTGGCGCGCATTCCGCAGGGCGGCGAGACCCGTGGCAACCTGGCCGCCGGCGGCCGGGGCGAAGCCCGCCCCTTAAGTGACAGCGACCGTCGCATTGCCGAAGCGCTGGGCCCGGTACTCAAGGCCAAAGGACTTATCTTTGTGGGGCTTGATATTATCGGCGACAAGCTCACCGAGGTGAATGTCACCAGCCCCACCTGTGTGCGGGAGATTGAGGCCGCTTATCCGGTCAACATTACCGGCATGCTGATGGACGCCATTGAAAAACGGCTATCCTGACAGTAACACTCACTGCGCCGAGGCAGGTAACCGCTTCGGCCTGAACCAAACAGAGAGATCATGGATTCACTGGAACACCATTTTCTGATTGCCATGCCCAGCCTCAAAGATCCTTTTTTCGCCGGCTCGGTCACTTATGTTTGCGAGCACAATGAAGAAGGTGCCATGGGGCTGGTGATCAATATTCCGGTTGATATGCAGCTGCACGAGTTGCTGCATCAGCTGGAGCTGACGCCCGAGGATATACCCGAACTGGATCAGCCTGTATTGCAGGGCGGTCCTGTGGCTGCTGACCGGGGCTTTGTGCTGCATACGCCGGTGGAAGGGTTTAATTCCAGTCAAATGCTGGCCGACGACCTGATGGTTACCACGTCACGGGATGTACTGGAAACCCTGGGCACCGACGACGCGCCGGAGAAATATCTGGTCACGCTGGGTTACGCCGGCTGGACCCCGGGCCAGCTGGAGCAGGAGCTGGTGGAAAACAGCTGGCTGACGGTGCCCGCCGACAGCAGCCTGATTTTCGATACCCCCATCGGTCAGCGCTGGCATCAGGCCATTGGCCGCCTCGGCATCGACTCGCGCCAGCTGTCTTCCCAGGTAGGTCATGCATGAGCCGGACTCTGTTGGGCTTTGACTATGGCCTGAAAAGCATCGGCGTGGCGGTGGGCCAGGAGCTCACCGCCACCGCCCGGCCGCTGCTGGCACTCAAGGCCAGTGATGGTGTACCCAACTGGGAGCAGATTGAAAACCTGCTGAAAGAATGGCAACCGGCACTGCTGGTGGTGGGGCTGCCGCTCAATATGGACGGCACCGAGCAGGACATCAGCCGGCGCGCGCGCAAGTTCGCCAACCGGCTGCATGGCCGCTTCGGCCTGCCGGTGGAATTACAGGACGAGCGCCTGACCACCACCGACGCCCGTGCCCGCCTGTTTGAAGCCGGCGGCTACAAGGCCCTGGGCAAGGACGCCGTGGATGCGGTCTCGGCCCAGTTAATTCTGGAGTCCTGGATGACAAGTAAGCTGTAAGCCATAAGCTTTCAGCTGTAAGTAGCTGCCGCTTTAGCCGGCAGGGCCTGTGTAACAGGCCTTAAACACACAGGCGTCTGCAGATTTGGTTTGTAGGCCGAGCTTTATGCTCGGCAACCCAGATTTATTTGCCGCGTATAAAACGCGGCCTACCATTCCCTCATCCCTGGTCACTATTCTCTGCCCTCGCCTATTCCCGGCCTTGCGCCAGCTGCCAGCAGTAGAGCAGCTCGGCCATATTGGCCGCTTCCAGCTTGGCCATGGCGGCGGCACGGTGAACCTCAACCGTGCGCACGGCCACGCACAGGCTTTCAGCAATGGCTTTGTTGGTCAGCCCCTGGGCCACCAGACTCACCACCTCATGCTCCCGGGCCGACAATCGAGCCACCCGTTGCCGGGCGTCAGCCTCGGCCCTCAGATCGGCGGCGCACTTGCTGGCCCGGGCCAGCACATCCGCCAGACGGCGGGCATCCACCGGTTTTTCCAGAAAGTCCACCGCGCCCAGCTTCATGGCTTTCACCGCCTGAGGCACATCACCGTGACCGGTAAGTAAAATCACCGCCACCGGACAACGACGGCGGTTCAGCTCAGCCAGCACCTCCAGCCCGTCCATCTCCGGCATGGCCAGATCCAGCAACAACACTGCTTCCGTATTATCGCCCAGCTCTTTCAGAAAACGGGCAGGCTCGGTCCAGCCCTGGCTGTCATGGCCCATGGCCTTTAATAAAAAGCCGTTGGCGGCCAGCACCTTGGGATCATCATCCAGCAGATATATGCGCATTATTGCTCCTTTGGCAAAAACAGTTCGGCCCTTGTGCCCTTTCCCTGATTGGCCAGCATCAGTCTGCCGCCCAGCCGGCGGGCCAGCCGGTAACTCACCATCAGGCCAATGCCCATGCCATGAACACGACTGGCGGGCAACGTATGACCCAGCGCTTCAATCACCACGGGTGAAACACCACCGGCGTTATCCTGCACCACAAACTTCCAGCCCTCTTCTTCAGCGCTGGCCTGCAGCCGCAGCCAGCCGCCCTGTTGCCGACGTTCAAAGGCATCCAGGCTGTTACCCAGCAGGTTGGACAATATCTGCTCCACCGCCGGCTGTACGCTCAGCAGCTGTCCGGGCTCTGCGCTGATGTCAATGCGAACGCCGGCGGCACCGGCTCTGGGAGTAATACGCTCGGCCAGCTCCCGGCACAGTGCATCGGGCGCAAAGGCTTCCGGCCCGGGCAACGGCTGACTGGCCCACTGACGAAAACGCCGAATGATATCGGCTCCGCGCTCGGTTTCTTCAACAATATGGTTAAATACCTCCCGGCTGTTTTGCTCGGCGGTCATCAGCTCCCCTGCCTGGGCGTAGGCCTGAATGGCCGACAGCGGCTGATTCAGCTCATGGGCCAGCCCCGTGGCCATTTCTCCCAGCAAGGTGGCCTGGCGGGCCCGGGCCAGCTCCTGCTCTCTGCTCTGAATAAGACGGTGCAGCCGGTCTCGCTCATCAGTGCGTTTGATCAGCAAGCGGGTTACCCGCACATGGTGCAGCGCAATCACCAGCAATATCAGCATCAGCCCCGCCAGCCATTGCCAGTAGCCCAGCAGCACATGGCGCAGCGTGTGCCAGGGCGGCTCGCTGCTTTGCCCCAGCTGCCAGCCGCGCAGCAATTGTTCTACCTCGTCCAGCCGAATGGGGGCTCCCCACAGGGCCTGCTGGTTGTGCTGCAAACTCAGCAGTGTCTGCGTTATATCACGCAGCAGCTGCTCGTCGGTCACATTCACAGCAGCAAAGCTCCAGCCCGGATACAGCGGCGTGGATCGTACGCAGGGTGAGCTTGCCTGTAACATCAGGACGCGAAAATCGCCAGTGTTCACTAATCCTTCTTCTGCCATTTGTTCCAGCGTGCAGGCCGGTACCATGGCCGCATCCAGAGCACCATCACGCAGCAAGTATATAAGCGCATCCACGGGATAGCCGCGAAACTGCAGGTTCAGGGCCGACAGCGCCACCCCCTGACGGCGCAGCTGCTCGGCCGCCAGCAAATAGCCGCCAAAGGCCTGCTCATGCACCGCACCCACGCGTTGCCCGGCCAGCTGATGCACAGTGCTGATATCACTGCCAGCGCGCACCAGCAGGGCAGACGCCACGCTTTCCCGAGCCGAGCCAAAACGCGGATCCAGATAAGATGCCAGCCAGTTCAGCCCATGGCTGCGATTCAGCACATAATGAGCCGGGTTGGTCACCACAAAATCAAGTGCTCCTTGTGTCAGCTCATCATTCAGCTGCTGCTGGGTCAGAAACACGCCGGTAAAACGATGCGCCGGCAGAGCCCGGTTCAGACTGTCAAGCACAGGCTGCCATTCTGCGGCCGCTCTGGCTTCACCCCGGTAAGCCAGAAAACCGATACGATAATCGTCTGCCCTGAGCGGAAAACACAGCACAAGTCCTGCCAGCAACAGGCTGACTCCCTGAAAAAAATGTCTCATTCGGGCCATTACCTAGTTTGGTATCAAATATAACTTGTCCTGGATCAAGACCATGCCGTTATTGTGGAAAACCACAATAGAGCCATTGCCCCCCTCAGCAAGACAATAGCCTTAATTCCTGATTCAAGGGAGTCTGTGATGGACGCCAGCAAACGACAGTTTCTTAAACAGTTAACCGGCCTCACCGCCGGTGCCAGTCTTATTCCTGTTACTCAGGTACAGGCCACACCGGCTGGCAATGGCAAACGCTATGGCATGGTCATTGACCTGCGCAAATGCATTGGCTGCCAGGCCTGTACCGTCAGTTGCAGCATGGAAAACCTGCCGCCGGTAGGTCAGTTCCGTACCACGGTACAGCAATACGAGGTGGAGATCGAAAACCACGATATCCCCACTCAGGTGATGTTGCCCAGGCTCTGCAACCACTGTGCCAACCCACCCTGCATTCCGGTGTGCCCTACTCAGGCCACTTATCAGCGCGACGACGGCATTGTAGTGGTAGACAACCAGCAGTGTGTGGGCTGTGCCTACTGCGTGCAGGCCTGCCCCTACGACGCCCGCTTTATTAACCACGATACCCAGACCGCCGACAAATGCACCTTTTGCGTGCACCGGCTGGAAGTGGGTCTGCTGCCCGCCTGTGTGGAGTCCTGCGTGGGCGGTGCCCGGGTGATTGGTGATCTGAACAACCCTCACAGCCAGGCCCGCCAGCTGATGGCCGAGCACGCAGACGATATCAAGGTGCTCAAGCCCGAGCAGGGCACCAGCCCGCAGGTGTATTACATCGGCCTGGGTGACGAGTTTCTGGAACGCATCGACGGTCAGCCGGGGCTCTGGTCTCCGGCTCACGCCTGACCATAAGGGGCTCACCATGATTGAACTGTTAACCACCCATGCCGAAGCGCCCTGGCTGCCCTGGGCCGTGCAGTATTTCTTTTTTATCGGCATTGCCGCCAGTGCCGCCCTGCTGCTGCCGCTGGCCATGAACGCCAACAGCAGCTGGCACCCCTGGCGCGACCGGCTGGCACTGGTGCTGGGCATCAGTGCGCTCACAGGGCCGGTTGCGCTGCTTGCCGACCTGCACCAGCCCGCCCGTTTCTGGCACTTTTACACGCAACTGACTCCCAGCTCCTGGATGTGGCTGGGCGCGCTGATTTTGCCGGTGTTTGTGACGCTCGCACTGGTGATCACCGTCAGCCTGCTGCGCACGCACCTCGAATTTAAACAGCCCTGGATCAACCGCTGGCTGAACCTGCCTCTCTGGCCAAAAGGCCGGGTGCTGAACGCACTGGCCTGGCTGTGTGCCATCTCGGCACTGGGCATTCTGCTCTACACCGGTATGGAGATCATGGTGGTGCGCTCCAGGACGCTGTGGCATACCGCCTGGCTGCCGGTGAACCTGCTGCTGACCGCGCTGCTGGCGCTCACCGGCCTGCTGATGCTGCTGGAGTGTCTGTTTCCGCGCGGGCAAGACGCTGCCCTGTTGCGCCGGACTCTGATCGCCGTGCTGGCCGCCCTCACCGCAACCGTATTGCTGTGGGCCCTCACCGGTCAGTGGCAAAACGGCGACTCCTGGCGAGAAGCGCAGCGGCTGTTTACCCACTTTCCGTTCTGGCGGCATCTGATGCTGCTGTCGGTGGCCGGCGGCATGGTGCTTTGGGGGCTTGCCGCCCTGCGCCTGAACCGCCCGCTGTCTGTTTTTGACCTGCTGCCCGCAAGTCTGGCCATGCTCTGTGCCTGGGGCTTTCGCTGGGTGGTGCTGATGAACGTGCAGACGGTACCCAAATACGGGGCCGGTCTGTATCACCTCGACCCTCAACTGCTTTCTTCCGCCGGCGTAATTGTGGCCGGCACTCTGGGCCTGTGGCTGGCGCTGGCCGGCGCAGTCTGGGCCCTGCTGGATAATTCAGGAGTCCGCCATGGATAAAAAACGACGCGCCCTGTTACAGGCGGGCATGATTGCCGGTGGCACCGGCGCCTTTGCCCTCGGCTATGCCACCCCGGTGAGCAAGGCGGTAAAGGGGCTGGTTAACGGCACCAGCGGGGTGCCCACCAACGACCGGATTGCCGGCAACGCCCTGGCCCCGGAATTTATGATCGACCCCGCCGGCGAGCTGGTGATGGCGGATGATCAGGTGGTGAGCCCGGTGCAGTGCTTTGGCTGCTGGACCCAATGCGGGCTGCGCGCCCGGATCGATACCGCCAATAACCGCGTACTGCGCATTGCCGGCAACCCCTATCATCCGCTGTCCAACCCCAGACCGCCGGCCCAGGAAACGCCGGTGCGTGAGGTGTATACCGGCCTTGCCGGAGAAGCCGGCATTGAGCAGCGCTCCACCGCCTGTGCACGGGGCGCGGCGCTGGCCGAGCAGCTGCAAAGCCCCTACCGGGTCACCCAAATTCTGAAACGGGCCGGCAAACGCGGCGAAGGCAAATGGCGAACTATTTCCTTTGAGCAGCTACTGCAGGAAGTGACACAGGGCGGCGATCTCTTTGGTGAAGGCCATGTAGACGGCCTGAATGCCATTCGCGATCTCGACACGCCGGTGGATGCCGCCAATCCCGAGTTTGGCCCCAAGGCCAACCAGCTGCTGGTGACCAACGCCGGCGACGAAGGCCGGGACAGCTTTCTCAAGCGTTTTGCCTTTAACAGCTTTGGCACCCGCAACTTTGGCCACCACGGCGGCTACTGCGGCTTTGGCTATCGTGCCGGCGCCGGTGCCGTGTTCAACGATCTGAAAAAGTTCGCCCACGGCAAGCCCGACTGGGATCACACCGACTTTGTGCTGTGCATCGGCACCTCGCCGGCACAGGCGGGCAACCCCTTTAAACGCCAGGGCCGGCAGCTGGCCGCCGCCCGCAGCGACGGCGGCCTGGACTATGTGGTGGTGGCCCCTACCCTGCCCAACAGCATCAGCCGGCTGAACGACGGCCGGGGCCGCTGGGTGCCCATCAAGCCCGCCACCGACGACGCCCTGGCCTTGGCACTGATGCGCTGGCTGATGGAAAACGACGGCATTAACGCCACCTATCTGGCTCAACCCGGACCCGAAGCCCAGGCCAAAGCCGGTCAGCCCAGCCACAGCAATGCCACCCATCTGGTGCTGCAGGCACCGCATCCACAGGCCGGCCGTTTTCTCACCGCCGCCGATCTCGGTATGGGCGATGCCAATACCCTGCTGGTGGTGAATGCCGACAACGGTGAACTGATGGCTCACTCCAGCGGTCGTCCTGCGGCCCTGTGGGTGGATCGGGAAGTGCACATCAACGGCGAGCCGGTGCAGGTGAAATCGGCGCTGCAGTGCCTGAAAGAATCCGCCTTTGCCCATTCCATAGAAGACTACAGCGCCCGCTGCGGCGTGCCGGTCAACATTATTGAAGGGCTGGGCCGGGAGCTGAAACGCCATGGCCCCAAGGCGGTGATTGATGCTCACGGCGGCATGATGAGCGGCAACGCCTTTTACACCGCCATGGCGGTGATGACCCTGAATACCCTGCTGGGTAATGTGAACGCCAAAGGCGGGCTGGCGCTGGGGGCCGGCGGTGTGGCGGCAGTGGAAAACGGCCCCCGCTACAACTTGGCCGAGTTTGAAGGCATGGTGGCCCCCAAAGGGCTGTTTTTGTCCCGCAACCGCTTTGCCTATGAAAACAGCAGCGAATATCAACGTAAGGTCGCCGCCGGTGAGGACCCCTATCCGTCCAGAGCGCCCTGGTTTTCGTTTTCCTCGCCTTTGCTCACCGAACATCTGGCGGCGGCCTTTGCGGGCTACCCTTATAAGCTCAAGGCCTGGATCAGCCATATGACCAACCCGCTCTATGGCATCGGCGGCGGCCAGGCATTTTTGGGTGAAAAACTGAAAGACCCGAAAAACCTGCCGCTGTTTATTGCCGTGGACGGTTTTATTAACGAAACAACGGCGCTGGCAGATTACATAGTGCCCGACACCCTCACCTATGAGAGCTGGGGCTTTACCAAACCCTGGAGCGGTGTACCCCAGGCCGCCACCACGGCACGCTGGCCGGTGGTAACCCCGACCACGCCACGGCTTGCCAACGGCGACTATCTGGGGCTGGAAGCCTTTATTATTAATCTCGGCAAAACCATGGGGCTGCCGGGCTATGGTGACAATGCCATTCGCGATCATAAGGGTGAGCTGCACGGCCTGCATACCGGTGCGGATTTTTATCTGCGCGCTGCCGCCAACCTGGCCTTTGCCGGCACGCCGGTGCCCGATGCCAGTGCCGACGATCTGGTACTGACCAACGCCGCCCGGTTAATGCCACTGATAGACAATACCCTGACACCGGAAGAGCGGCGCAAGGTGGGCTTTGTGTTCAGCCGGGGCGGCCGTTTTGCCCCCTTTGAGTCGGGCTGGCAGGGCGAGCTGATGAACAAGCGCACCAAAGACAGTTTGTGCATCTGGAACCCCACCATCGGCACCAGCATTCATTCCATGACCGGCGAACGGCTGTCGGGCTGTGCCGCCCTGTATGAGCCGCGCTTTGCCGACGGCAGCCCCATGCGGGAACACTATTCCGAAGCCGAGTGGCCGCTGCTGGTGACCTCTTACAAATCGCACCTGATGAGCTCTTCCAGTATAGGGGCCGAGCGGCTGCGCATGATCCACCCGGAAAACCCCATCAGCATTCATCGCAAGGATGCCGAGCGCGCCGGCATTGTGCACGGTCAGGGGGTGCGGGTGAGCACGCCGGGGGGCAGCGTGGAAGGCATTGCGCTGGTGCGCGACGGCATTATGGAAGGGGCCATCGCCATTGAGCACGGCTATGGCCACACCGAGCTGGGTGCCCGGGCCCATGTGATTGACGGCGAGGCCACGCCGGTTAATCCACGGCTGGGTGCCGGCGTGAACCAGAACGCCCTAGGGCTGATGGATCCCACCCGCAAGGAAGTGGCCAACGTCTGGCTCGACTGGACCAGCGGTGCCGCCGTGCGCCAGGGCCTGCCGGCGAAAATAGAAGCGATTTAAACCAGGCGGGAACCGGAAGCCGTGCGTAACGAAGCATCAGTGGGGTTGCACTACCCCGACACGCTTCGGTGAATGCCACTCACCAGTAAAGCCTGCTGCGAACATTCACTGGATGTTCGGTCAGACTTTACTGGTTCGTCACGGCGAGCAAGCTCGCCCCATGTACGCTCGAAAATGCATCTGACCGCCATGGATGGCGGGAATGCCGAATATGCAGGAGCAACTTTTCGGCCATGGCATTTAATGGTCGGCTTCACAATCCCCACTGCTGCTTCTAGCAACGCCGACGTTCACTGCTTCAAGTCACCTGTAGATACCATCTCTCATAACCGGCCTCAAGCGCTCACTTGCATGCTTGCTTGAGGCCGATATTCCTGCTGGTGCTTGATAACTCCATAACAAATTTGCACCAGCTTGCGCATCGCTGCGCCCAGCGCCTGCATCTTGTTTTTACCTTGCTTTAGCAGACGTTGCTTTTGATCCTTTATATCCAGGTTATGTGTGCCAGCAACGACCGCAGCCATGTACAACTTGGCCCTCAGCCTTGCCGGACCTGACTTGCTGAGTCTGGTGCAGCCCTTGAACTTGCCCGATTCCACCTGCCGGGGGATCAGGCCGAGGTAGGCGGCCACCTGCTTGGCGCTGACGAAGACCCTGCCGGCAAACAAACAGGTCATTTCACGGGATACCACCGGGCCAACTCCCTTGATGCTGCTGAGTAGCCGGCGGTTTTTACGCAAGGGAGGATGGCGATCGATGTGATCGTCAATTTCCTGCTCCAACGCTGATATTTCCTTCTGTAAGGTATCCAGCACGTTGTTAATTGACTCCAGCACCCGAGGGGAGGTGTCAGTTTGCTCACAGGCTTCCAGGCGATTCAGTTCGCGTTGGTGATCCTTCTCCAGGGCATCCAGACGTCGTAAAAGACCTTTCAGATGGCGAACTTCAGGTGCTTCCGGTTCCCACAACGTAAGCTGGCCAGCATTGCTTTGGGCCATGCCGTAGTGGGCCAGCATGAGGGCGTCCAGCTTGTCTGTTTTGTGCACCAAGCCAATGGCTCGAGCATACTGCTTGGCTTTGCCCGGGTTGGCGACCATGACCTTAAATCCTTGTTGATGAAGGAAATAAGCCAGATTTTCGTGATACACGCCGGTGGCTTCCAGCGTGATGAGAATATGTTGAGGCTCTGCTTTGGTGTTCTTGAGCACCCAAGCTGCCAATACTTCAAAGCTTTGTTTTTGGTTCTTAAAAACTTTGGTTTTAACCTTGTTGCTGGCTGTATCGCGAAGCCAACCGACATCTAACTTTTCCTTGCTGACATCAATGCCAATATGCGAAAACATCTCTCTATAGCTTCCCTTGTTCATGCAGCCTCACCTGTGTATGTTCAGGGGGCTTGGATACCATTCAGCGTCATTGAGAAGTGGAAGCCAGGGCCTTATCTACATATCAGCATTAGACACTAAGGCCCGGCACAGGCTCACTGGCTTCCTTATGATGGCTGGTAGCTAACCACCCATCATTGAGAGATACAAGGCCCGGTTTTAACGCGGTTGCAAACCGGGCAGCAGTGCCACATAACGCACGGTTTGCCCCAATAAATTGGGGCCTACAGGCAACACCACCAGTCCCTGTTCCCTGCTCCCCAATCCCTCAAACAGAAGGCACCGGCAGCCAGACCGGCGTATGGCCGGTTTGTTCGGTAAAGCGCTGCAGATCGGCCCGGCTCAGCAGCACGGTGGCGGTGTTGCGCAACGGATGGCAGTGAAAGTCGTCGCCGTCTCGCAAGTCTTCATCCAGCCACAGCTCCACCTGCTGCTGCGCATCATTCACCAGCGCCAGCACGGAGACATGGCCAGGGGCCACGCCCAGATAACGGTCCAGCCGCTCGGCCGAGGCAAACCCCAGCCGCGACCAGCCCTGCTGGCGAGACAGCGCCTTGAGATCCACCTGCTTGTCAGGCGGGGTCAGCAGAAGCGCGTGCTTGCGGCCATAATTGTCCCGCAGAAACAGGTTTTTCAGCCGGGTGCCGGGCCGGTTCACCAGCAGGCGGTCGGCATCGTCACTGGTGTGCAGCGGCGGGTGTTCAATCAGCGGCGGGGTAATGTGCCAGTCCGCCAGCCGGGCCATGATATCCATGCACTTAACGCTCCGGGTTCACCGCCAGCACGTCGGCACGGATCACCGACTGCTCGGCAATCAGATCGGTCACTACGGCGCGGCTGGCCTTGTAGTGCGGGGTTTCCTTGTGGGCCGCCAGGGCCGCTTCGTCCTGATAGATTTCATAGAGCCAGAACAGCTCAGGATCGGCTCTGTCCTGCAGCACATCAAAGGTATGGCAGCCGGGCTCGTCGCGCACGGACGCAGCGGCGTTGGGCAGCATGGCGTCAAGAAAAACCTGAGTGGTGCCCGGTTTCAGCTTGGTTTTGACAATAATTGAATACATTGTAAACTCCAATTGTTTAAGTAAATTCAACAAATAGTACACAAATATCAGTACGAGTTCCAAGGAGCCCAGCAATGGAAAGACCCGGTCGTTTTAACGGCATGCGCCATATCGCTTTTACCATGCCCAATCTGGAAGAGTGCGTCCAGTTCTACACCGAGATCATGGGCATGGAGATCCTCAACCGCGCCAGCGATAACCTGGTGTACCTCACCTGCGGCAACGACAACCTGTCTCTCGGCCGTTCCGATCTGCCTGCCAGCGGCGTGCAGAGCATGGATCACTTTGGCTTTATCGTGGATACCAAGGAAGAGCTGGAAGAATGGTTCAAGTTCTTCAAGGCCAAGGGCGTGACCATGCTGGATCAGCCCCACGATCACAGAGACGGTGCCCGCAGCTTTCATATTACCGATCCTGCCGGCAATGTGATCCAGCCTATTTACCATCCGGCTATCTCAGGTCAGCGTTTCAGCTAAGCCTGAAAGTCAGTTAATGGCATAAAATTTTAAAGCCGTGGTTTTCCCTGCCACGGCTTTTGGTTATGTTAGGGGCATTGTGCTGTTGCACGCTATTATTCAAGCAGGCCCTACCATGCCCACCCCCACCGACGAACTGCGCAGCCGCCCGCTGTCCACGCTAATCACTCCGCACCAGCTGAGCGAACGCTACCCGCTGACCGATGCCATGGCCAATACGGTCACTCAAGCCCGCGCCGAGATTGAAGCCATTCTCACCGGCCAAAGCCACAAACTGCTGGTGATTGTCGGCCCCTGCTCCATTCACGACCCGGCGGCAGCGCTGGCTTACGCCGAGCGGCTGGCCGGGCTTAACGCCCGCTACGCCGACAAACTGTGCATTGTGATGCGTACTTACTTTGAAAAGCCGCGCACCATAGTGGGCTGGAAAGGGCTGATTAACGACCCGCACCTTGACGGCAGCTTTGATGTGAACACCGGCCTGGCGCTGGCGCGCAAGCTGCTGTGCGACATTAACGCCCTGGGCCTGCCCACCGCCACCGAGTTTCTGGATATGGTGACCGGCCAGTATATTGCCGACTTGATCAGCTGGGGAGCCATAGGCGCGCGCACCACAGAGTCTCAGGTGCACCGTGAAATGGCCTCGGCGCTATCCTGCCCGGTGGGGTTCAAAAACGGCACAGACGGCAATATTCAGATTGCCCTGGATGCGGTGCGCGCTGCAGCTCATGGCCATATTTTCGGCTCTCCCGACAAGCACGGCCAAATGAGCATCTACCAGACCGACGGCAACCCCTACGGCCATGTGATTTTGCGGGGCGGCAAAACGCCCAACTATGATGCTCAGAGCATCAATGACGCCGCAAGCCAGCTCAGTGCTCTGGGTCTGCCCCCCAGGCTGGTGGTGGACTTAAGCCATGGCAACAGCCAAAAGCAGCATCAGCGCCAGATAGAGGTTGCAGAAAACATCGCCCGCCAGCTGGAAAACGGCAGCCGCCATATTGCCGGTGTCATGATTGAAAGCTTTATTGAAGCAGGCAAGCAGAACGCAGAGCCAGGCCAGCCGTTGGTATTCGGCCAAAGCATTACCGACGCCTGCCTCGGCTGGAACGACAGCGAGCAAGTGCTGGAGCGGCTGTATCAGGCGACCCCTGCGGAGAGCTGAAAGCGGGAAGCGAAAAGCTGGATGCTTGAAGTGCCCGTAGGTTGGGATGAGCAACGCGAATCCCAACGCAAAATGCACGGAAAGCGCGGTGGTTATCCAGTCCCTATTCCCGAGTCCCCAATCCCTGTCATTTCAGGTAAAAGCAACCGTTGCCCGTCCTGCTCCAGCAACCTGACTTTCACCTCAAACACTTCGGCTACCAGCGTTGGGGTGAGCACCTCGGGGCCACCGCTGGCGACCAGCCGGCCCTTGTGCAGGCACCAGATATCGTCCCCAAACTGGGCGGCCAGGTTGATATCGTGAATGGAAGCCACCACCGTCAGGCCCTGCTCCGCATAGTGGCGCAACAGCCGCAGGGTGGCCAGCTGGTGCTGCCAGTCCAGGCCCGCCAGTGGCTCATCCAGCAATAACAACTGCGCCTCCGGGTTCAGCGCCGGCGACACCTGCAGCAGGGTCTTGGCGATCAGCAGGCGTTGCTGCTCACCGCCGGACAGCGCCAGCAAAGAACGACCATACAGAGTGTCCAGCTTGAGATAAGCGCTCAGCCGCGCCATTTCTTCACAGGCGGCTTCGCTCACTTCACCCTGCACGCCCAGCGCCAGCAGCTCATAACCTTTTAATCCTGCCGGCAGCACAGAGTGCTGCACCAGCATGGCCCGCCGCCGCGCCAGCTCCGCCAGATCCAGTGTGTCCAGCAGTTCGCCATTCAGCCGCACCTGACCTTCAGCGGTAACAAGGCCGGCGGCGGCCAGCAACAGGCTGGACTTGCCGCTGCCATTGGGGCCCACCAGCAGGGTCAGGCGGCCGGCCGCCAGCCGCCCGCTCACCGGCCCGACTCTGTGTTCAACGGTTAATTTATCAAGCGTCAGCATGGCGTTTTACCAGTAACCAGACAAAGACAGGTGCTCCCAGCGTGGAGGTCACGGCCCCGATGGGCAGCTCACCGGTGATCAGCGTCTGGCGCGCCAGCACATCCGCCAGCACCAGCAGGGCCGCGCCGGCCAGGGCCGAGGCCGGCAGCAAAAAACGCTGCCGGCCACCGGCCAGCAAGCGCAGCAAATGCGGCACCACCAGCCCCACAAAGCCGATTACACCCGCCATGGCCACACTGAAGGCGGTGAGCAGGCACACCGCCAGTACCAGTTTTGGCCGCAAAGCTTGAGCATTCAGCCCCAGCAAACGGGCCTGCTGTTCACCCAGGGCCAGTAAGTCGAGCTGGCGACCCTGACGCACCAGCCACAGCAGCGCCACCATGGCCGGAACCCACCAGCCCCAGGACAGCCGCTGACCATAACCCAGGCTGCCCATCATCCAGAACAGAAAGGTACGCATGGAAGCGTCGTCGGCCAGATACAGAAGCCAGGTGAGAATGGCATTGGCAAAAATGCCTACTGCCACACCAAACAGCAACAGGCCGCTCTGGCCCAGCCGGCGGCGGGCCAGCAGCAACAGCAGCACAGTCACCACCAGAGCCCCGGCAAAGGCCGCCAGCGATACCCCCCAGTGGGGCAGCTGCCAGCCCAGCCAGCCCGCCAGCGACAGGGTTAACACTGCCGCCAGACTGGCACCGCTGGAAATGCCAATCAGGCCCGGCTCCGCCAGCGGGTTATGCAACAACACCTGCAGCACGGCACCGCACAACGCCAGACTGCCCCCCACCAGCACCGCCAGCAGGGTGCGCGGCAGGCGCAACTGCCAGAACACCTGCTGCTCCAGCGCCGACACCGGCCGCCACAGCACATCCAGCCCCACGCCCACGGCGCCGGACTGCAAACTGAGCAACACGGCTCCCAGCAACACCAGCACCAGAGCCAGCAGCCAGCGCCGGTAGCGAAGGTGCTGGCGGCCCAGCAGGCCCTGCAGCGCTTTGCTCACCTCAGCCCACCCAACTGAACAGCTGCGGATATTGCTGCCACAGCAGCCGCGCCGACATGATCAGTGATACCGTCACCAGCATGGGGCGAATAATGCGGGTGCCTTTGGTCACCACCATATTGGAGCCAAGACGGGCACCCAGAAACTGGCCGCCGGCCATGGCCAGACCGGCAATCCACACCACCTGGCCGCCCAGTATAAAAAACAGCAGCGAGGCAATATTGGAGGTGAAGTTCAGCACCTTGGTGTGCGCCGTGGCCTTGCCCATGCTGTAACCCGCCAGAGCGATAAAGCCCAGTGCAAAAAAGGAGCCGGTGCCCGGGCCGAAAAAGCCGTCATAAAAGCCCACACCTGTGCCCACTATCAGGGCAAAGGGAATAATGCTCAGGCGGCGGCTTCGGTCTTCATCGCCGACGCTGGGTGAAAACAGAAAATACAGGGCAAAGGCCGCCAGCAAAAACGGCAGCACCTTTTCCAGTATGGAAGCATCAATGCGCTGCACCAGCAGGGTGCCCAGCATGCTGCCTACAAAGGTACAGCCAATGGCCCACTTCATATTGCCCCAGTCAATCAGGCCGCGGCGAAAATAGTAAAACGAGGCCGAAAAGGAGCCAAAGCAGCTCTGCAGCTTGTTGGTGGCCAGTGCCATGGTGGGCGGCATGCCGGTGGCCAGCAGCGCCGGCACGGTAATCAGGCCGCCGCCACCGGCAATAGCATCAATAAAGCCTGCCAGCAGCGCTGCCAGCGCCAGCAGCCCCAGGGTCAGTAAATCCAGTTCCATGATATGCAGGACTCAAAACAATAAAGGTGCCAAGATTAACAGGATGCGCGCTCACGCAACAGTGAGCCTTGCCCCGACCTTTGGCTATGGTAACGTAGACGACAGTTCAACAAGGAGAACCCCATGAGTAACGAGGTTCTGGGTCTGCTGCCCAGCGATTTTCCCGATATTGACGACAGCGCCTTTCGCAACACCGGCGAGCGCAGCATTACGCTGGCCGGCGGCTGTTTCTGGTGCACAGAGGCCGTTTACCGCCAGCTCGACGGCGTGATTGATGTGCTCTCCGGCTATGCCGGCGGTGAGGCGCAAGACGCCAACTATGACGCTGTCTGCACCGGCACCACCAAGCATGCCGAAGCCATTAAAATCAGTTATGACAGCGCCCTTATCGGTCCGGGCACCCTGCTGAAGGTCTTCTTTGGCATCGCCCACGACCCCACCCAGCTTAACCGCCAGGGCAACGACACCGGCACTCAGTATCGTTCGGCCATTTTCTGGCAGGACGAGCAGGAGCGGGATCTGGCAGAAGTCTATATTGCGCAGCTGGAGCAGGCGGGCGCTTTTAACCAGCCCATTGTTACCAGCCTGGAGCCATTGGATATTTTCTATCCGGCAGAAGACCATCATCAGGACTATGCCGCCCGCAACCCCAATCAGCCCTACATTGCCGCCGTGGCTCAGCCCAAGGTGGCCAAGGTGCATCATTACTACAAACACAGGTTGAAAAAGGACATCTGACCATGGCCCAGACTCCCAGCCCTTATGATCTTTCTCCGCCGAGCGAAACCCAGCTGCAGGCGCTGGCGGAGCAGCTCAGCCCTGAAGAGCGCCGCATTCTGCTGAGCCAGGGCACAGAGCCGCCCTTTTGCGGCGGCCTGCTCGATAATCATGAAGAAGGCAGCTATTTCTGCCGGCTGTGTGCCCTGCCGCTGTTTTCTTCCGCCTGCAAGTTCGAGTCGGGATCCGGCTGGCCCAGCTTTTATGCGCCCTACCATCCGGATCATATTCGCGAGCTGGCCGACATGAGCCACGGCATGCGCCGGGTAGAGATCCGCTGCGCCCGCTGCGACAGCCATCTGGGTCATGTGTTCCCCGACGGCCCGCCGCCCACCGGGCTGCGCTATTGCCTGAACTCCGCCTCACTGGACTTTAGTGCCAACGGCGAGCCCAAGCCGGATCCGCTCAGGCGGGGCGAAACCAGCTTTTTATAAGCCTAACGGCCGTCGCGCCGGCTTTTTCGGGCCGCGACGGCCTCTCTGTCTTTTTCAAACCGGCGCACAAAATCTTCTATTACCATGTCGTAGAGCCGGTCTTTCAGAAACACGTCTTCCACCCCATGGTCAATATTGGGGTTGTCGTTTACCTCTATTACCGCCACCCGGCCCTTGCCTTCCTTGATGTCCACGCCATAAAGACCATCGCCAATGGGCTTGACCGCCTTGAGGGCGGCGTTAATTACCATGGGCGGTGCCTCATGGGTGGGCAGAGTGACAAAGCCGCCGGAGTCGGCTTCCTTGCCGTCGTTATGACGGTAGATTTGCCAGTGCCCTTTCACCATAAAATACTTGCAGGCAAAAATGGGCTGATGGTTAAGCACGCCAATGCGCCAGTCAAACTCGGTAAAGAAATACTCCTGAGCCAGCACCAGCGCAGAAGCATTACGCAGCTTGGTCAGGGTTTCGGCCAGTTGCTCCCGATCCGCCACCCGGTACACGCCCCGTGAAAACGCCCCGTCGGGAATTTTCAGTACCAAAGGATACCCCAGCTCACTTTCAAGCCACTGGGCGGCGTCTTTCTGCTTCGGGTTTACCATCAGGGTTTTGGGCGTGGGCACCCCGTGCTTGGCAAAGCTTTCCGCCAGAAAAATCTTGTTGGCACAGCGCAATATGGAGGTAGGCGAGTCAATCACCACCAGACCTTCGTGCTCCGCCTTCTGGGCAAAGCGAAAGGTATGATGATCGATGGCGGTGGTCTCGCGAATAAAGAGGCCGTCATATTCCGCCAGCCGCTGATAGTCTTTGCGGGTGATCAGCTCCACATTCACACCGGCCCGCTCGCCGGCCCGCTCAAAGCGCTTGAGTGCGCCGGCATCGGAGGGCGGCAGGGCTTCATTGGGGTTCACCAGCACCGCCAGATCATAGCGATAGCGTTTGGCAGAGCGGGGCTTGCGCCAGATAATGCGGGAGTACTTGTCGAGGGCATCGGCAAACTGATCTTCTTCCTGCCCGCTCAGCTCTGCCGGTGACAGGGTCGCCAGACCGCTCAGCTCCCAGCGGCTGCGACGCTTGAAGGTCAGCTCCAAAATAGGACAGGGCAGCCGCTCAAACAGCTCCCGGCACAGGCCTTCCAGCCCGGGCACGGCGCTTTGACCAAAACAGCTTTTTACCTTTATTTTTGTGCCGGTGCCGGGCTCACCATAATGCGCATCCAGCGCTTCCGACACACCGTTAAAGCCAAAGGCAAACAGCCCCTTGTTACGCAGGTTATTCAGGGTAGACACAGAAGGGATCACATGCTGCCCCCGGGCTTCCGCCAGCAGCGAGCAGTAATACCCGTTGGACAGATACTTGCCGGTGCGGCACAGATTAATTACCCGGGTTCGCGGCGCATTTTTTACCGGCGGCTGTTTCAGGTAGGTCTGAAAATCCACCAGGTTTTCACTGGGAAAATAAGGTGCCCAGGCGCTCAGTTCGTCCACCACCAGAACCAGTTGTGTCATTGAAAATTCCCTTGCTCTACAAACCGTTGTTATGCGTCCTACTCTAAGTTCAATCGGCCGTGAATGCAGTGAAATTTTCTCGCCGCGAGCCAAAAATTATCGTATGTTGAAGCACGCCTCTCCTGCTCCGAGTGCCTTATGTCTGCGCCTGTTATCCGCTCTGCCCTGCGTTCCGATCTCACCGCTCTGCTGGCCCTTGAATCCCGTTGTTTTGAGCAGGACAAAGTGAGCCGGCGCAGCTTTTTACGCTTTATCGACCACCCGCAAGATGTGCTGCTGGTCGCCGAGCAAGACACTGCCCTGCTGGGCTATATACTGGTGCTGTTTCGCCGTAACACACAGCTGGCGCGCATTTACTCCATTGCTGTGTCTCCCGATGCCAGAGGCCTGGGGCTGGGCCGGGCCCTGATTGAACAGGCCGAAGCGGCGGCACAAACACAACATGCCGTTTTTATGCGGCTGGAAGTGCGCACCGACAACACAGCGGCGCAGAACCTCTATCAGCAGCTGGGCTACCGGCAGTTCGGCGTGTATCACGACTATTACGAAGATCATCAAAGCGCCCTGCGTTACCAGAAGCGCATTCATCATTACCACCCGCTGGCGGGCAGCCGCACCGTGCCCTATTACCGCCAGACCACGGAATTTACCTGCGGGCCCGCCTCCCTGATGATGGCACTGAGCAGCCTGGATCCGAGCCATAAGCCCGAGCCGGATCTGGAGTTACAACTGTGGCGCGAGGCCACCACCATTTTCATGACTCAGGGTCACGGCGGCTGCGGCCCTCACGGGCTGGCGCTGGCGGCCCACAAGCGTGGCTTTGCGGTGGAGCTGGTGCTGAATCAGGACGGCCCCCTGTTCGTCAACAGTGTGCGCAGCCTCAACAAAAAACAGGTGCTGGAGCGGGTGCACCGGCAGTTTCTGGCCAATCTGGCCGAGGCAAGCATTGCGCCCCGCTATGAGCACTTTACTATTGAGCAGCTGGAGCAGGGCCTGGGTCAGGGCCGGCTGCCGCTGGTGCTGATCAGCACCTATCATCTGGACGGGCGCAAGGCACCGCACTGGGTGCTGGTGTGCGCCATGGACAAGGAGTTTGTTTATATTCACGACCCGGATATTGACGAATCCGCCGGCGAAAGTCCGGTAGACAAACAATATCTGCCCATTGCCCGCACCCGCTTTGACAGGCTGGCCCGCTATGGCCAGAATGCCCTGCGCGCCCTGGTGTGGGTAGCCAACCGGTAAGCATGGGTCAGGACCTGTCGGTCAGCTTTGGTCGCCACCTCAGCAGAAAAATACAAAAATAGCTAATAAATACAAACACTTACATAAAAACAAAATTCAAACGATACCATCCCCGGTCTTGCCGGCTCCCCTTCCCTTCCTTAAAAAAGCCGCTATCTTGCTCATCAGGTTTAACTGCTGAGTGAGACAGCCATGCTTAAAAAGACCTGTGCAATTATGATGCTGCCGATGCTGATGGGCATCAATACGGCCACGGCCGGCGAGTCGCTCAATACCATTATTGGTGGTGGTGCCGGCGGTGTGGCTGGTGCCCTGCTGGGCAAACAGATGGGTGGCGACACCGGTGCCTTGGTGGGTGCTGCATTGGGTGGGGCTGCCGGCGGTGCCGCCACTGCCAACCGGGGCAACAAGAACGAAGCCGCCCTGGGCGGTGCCGTGGGTGCCCTTGGTGGTGCCGCTCTGGGCAAGAACGTGGGCGGTGACAGCGGCCAGCTGATCGGTGCCGGTGTGGGCGGTGCGGCCGGCTCGGCCATGGGCGCCCGCTCCGGTGACGGCCACCGCGAGGTGCATCATCACTATCATGGCAAGCGCAAGCACTACTACAAGCACAAGCGCAAACACCGCCGTGACTGGGATGACGACGACTGGGACGATTAAGCACACGCAAAGGGCTGCCATTCGGCAGCCCTTTTTTCATTACACGTCACCACACTGTCATATTATTGTTATCACACTGTCACCACGGCTCGTCAGCATACTCGGCAATATTATTAACATGCTGTGAGCAAAGGAAAAATACAATGTCGAGTCACTCCCGTGAACAAACACCCGAATTTACTCAACTGGTAGAAAAAAGCCTGAGCCGCCGTCGCTTTCTGGGCGGTGCCGCGGCGTTGAGTGCCGCCGCCTTCTTTACCGTCTCGCCCTTGTCCCGGGCAGTCGCCGCCGCTACTCAAAGCAGCCCCCTGATGGGCTTTGAGCCGGTTGCCGCCAGCACCGAAGACGCCTTTATTGTGCCCAAAGGCTATAAGGCAGAACGACTGATCTCCTGGGGTGACGCCCTGTTTGGCTCTGTGCCCGAATTCAGCGATAGCGATAATAACGCTCAGGCACAGGCCGGTCAGTTTGGTGACAACAACGACGGCATGAGCTTCTTTGCCATCGACGATAACAACGCCATTCTGGCGGTAAACAACGAATATTGTAATTACGAACTCATGTTCCCCCATCAGGGCGACAACATGAGCGCCGAAGATGTTAAGTATGCTCAGGCGGCCCATGGCGTGTCTGTGCTGACCCTGAAAAAAGATAACGGCCGCTGGCAGCTGGTAAAAGACGGCAAATATAACCGCCGTATCGATGCCAACACGCCCATGGCCATCAGTGGCCCCGCCAGTGGCCACGCGCTGCTGAAAACCGCCGCCGATACCAAGGGCGAGCAGGCCCTGGGCACCTTTAACAACTGTGCCAACGGCATGACTCCCTGGGGCACCTACCTCACCTGTGAAGAGAACTTTCACGGCTATTTCGGCCATACCGGCAACGGTGAGATTCCGGCCGCCATGGTCCGCTACGGCATCAGTGCCGAGGGTGGCCGCTGGCAGTGGCATCAGCACGATGCCCGCTTTGATCTGGCCGAAAATCCCAATGAGCCCAACCGCTTTGGCTGGATAGTGGAAATTGATCCGCACAACCCCGAATCCATGCCGGTGAAGCGCACCGCCCTGGGGCGTTTCAAGCACGAAAACGCCGAGCTGGTGGTGGCCGACAGCGGCCACCTGGTGGTGTATATGGGCGATGATGAGCGCGGCGAGCATCTGTACCGCTTTGTCAGCAAAGGCAAATACAACCCCGACGACATGGCGGCCAACCGCAACCTGCTGGATGAGGGTACCCTGTATGTGGCCAAGTTTCATGAAGGTGAAGGCGGTGAGCTCAAGGGCAAAGGCGAGTGGCTTGAGCTGAGCTTTGGCAAAAACGGTCTGACGCCGGAAAACGGCTTTGCCAGCCAGGCCGAGGTGCTGATCCATGCCCGCCTGGCTGCCACTCAGGTGGGTGGCACCACCATGGACAGACCCGAGTGGGTGGCTGCTCACCCCAGCGAGCCGGTGGTGTTCTGTACTCTGACCAACAACAAGAACCGCGGTATCAAAGACAATCAGCCGGTTGACGGCCCCAACCCCCGTGCCGAAAACCACTATGGCCAGATAGTGCGCTGGCGTCCGGAAAACGGCCAGCACACCGCTGCCGGCTTTGACTGGGATCTGTTTGTGCTGGCGGGCAATCCCACAGTACACCAGGGCAACCTCTATGCCGGCTCGGCCAATATTACCGCCGACAATATGTTCAACAGCCCAGACGGCATCGGCTTTGATAAAGGCGGCCGGCTGTGGATCCAGACAGACGGCAACTACTCCAACAGCGGTGATTTTGCCGGTCAGGGCAATAACCAGATGCTGTGCGCCGACCCCGACACCGGCGAAATCCGGCGCTTTCTTACCGGCCCGGTGGCCTGCGAGATCACCGGCCTGGCCTTTACTCCGGATCAGCGCACCCTGTTTGTGGGCGTACAGCACCCGGGTGAAAAGCTGGCCAAATCGCACTTCCCCTTTGGCGGTAACCGCACTCCCCGCTCCAGCGTGATGGTCATCACCCGCGAAGACGGCGGTGTTATTGGGGCTTAAGAGCAAGGGAATAGGGAGTGGGAAGCAGGAAGCATCAGTGCGGTTGCACTCCGCCGACACGCTTCAAGCACATCCATGTGACGCTCGGCAAATGTCATCCATGACATTTGACGGTCGGCTCCGGCAATCCCCACTGCTGCTTCGAGCAACACTGGTACCGTCTGAAAGCAGGTAGTTTGCAGGCCCGGGTTTATCCCGGGCAATTCGCTCCCCGAAGGGGGGCCGTGATCTTCCGCACATTTTGCTGGTATCCTGTTGCCAAAACAGAAGCAAACTGTGGGGAGCGCAATGCAGTACAGAAAACTGGGTAACACCGATATTGATGTCAGCCTGATTGGCCTGGGCACCATGACCTGGGGCGAACAGAACAATGAGCCCGAGGCGCATGCTCAGCTCGACATGGCACTGGATCATGGCGTCAATCTTATCGACACCGCCGAGCTCTATCCCATTCCGCCCCGTGAACACACCCAGGGCGCTACCGAAACCATGATAGGAAACTGGCTGGCCGCCCGGGGCAACCGCGACAAGGTGGTGCTGGCCACCAAGGTGGTGGGCCGGGCCCACGATCCCAAGCGCCCATCCTACTTTCGTGACGGCAAGCCCATGCTTGACCGGGCCAATATTGTCAGTGCCCTAGACGACAGCCTGCGCCGGCTGCAAACCGATTATATCGACTTCTATCAGCTGCACTGGCCCGACCGTCAGACCAATATGTTTGGTCAGCTCGGCTTTGAGCAGCTGAGTGAAAGTGATGCCGATACCGTGCCCATTGCCGAGACTCTGGCGGTGCTGGATGAGCTGGTAAAAGCGGGCAAAATCCGCCATATCGGCCTCTCTAACGAAACGCCCTGGGGCGTGCATCGGTTTCTGCTGGAAGCCGAGCGCCACGGTTATCCGCGCATTCAGGGCATTCAGAATCCCTACAACCTGCTTAACCGCACCTATGAAGTGGGCCTGTCGGAGTTTTCATTGCGTGAGCAGGTGGGCTTACTGGCCTACTCGCCGCTGGCCTTTGGCATGCTCACCGGAAAATATGAACACGGTGCTCAGCCCGAAGGAGCCCGGCTGACCCGTTACAGCCGCTTTCAGCGCTACAACGGTGCCAGCTCACGGGCCGCCACCAGTGCCTATGTGGCCCTGGCCAAAGAACATGGCCTTACCCCCACACAGCTGGCTCAGGCTTTTGTGAATACCCGGCCCTTTGTTACCAGCAATCTGATTGGTGCCACCAGCCTGGAGCAGCTCAAGGAAAATATCGACAGCGTTCACGTCGAGCTTACCGATGAGTTGCGACAGGGCATTGCCGATATTCATCAGCAATACCCCAATCCGGCCCCCTGAGCCATCAGACCGGCAGGTAACCTGAGGCCACCTGCCGGCATAAAATTATTACGCCCGCCCTGCGCCTCTTTTGCTGCCGCTTGCTAATCTTTAGAAACATTCATAAATCAATCACCAGCAGCGACCATGTCACGACTCAGCACCTTTGCACTGCATTCCCTTTCATGGCTTGTACTGGCCGCAGGGCTGGCTTTTACCTCTGTCGTGGCCCTTAACCTGAAACAGCATCAGGATGAAAATACCAGACAGGCATTTTCCGCACTGGCCGGTCACATTACCCTGGAGCTGCAAAAACGCATAGAAAGCGTTGCTGTCGTAACCCGCAGCAGCGCGGCTCTGTTTCACGCCTCAACCAGGGTAACACCTGCAGACTGGCAGCAATTTACCAGCCGGTTACAGTCTGGCAAGTCACTTGATGGCATCAATACACTGGGGTTTGCACGCTTTATTCAGGATAAAGATCCTGATATTACCAACGTCTCCATCACACCCGCTGGCAGGCGAAATCACTATGGCTATGTGCTCTATCAAAGTCAGCTGGATAACCTGCAGCAGTTCAGGGCAGGCCAGGATCTGCTGACTAAGGTGCCGCTGCGGCTGGCCATGGAGCGGGCAGCAGATACGGGAAAAACCATTCTTTCCAGCCCGTTTGGCAACAATGCCGCCATTATGCTGACCGATGCGGTTTTTAATAAAGCATCCTCTCCCGCTGCAGGTTTGTATGGCTGGGCTTTTGCGACCATTAATATCAGTAGTTTGATCAGCAACATCATGGATTCCCTGACCGCTGAAGACACCCGATGGTTAAGGCTGCAGCTGTATGATGGCAACTCGGCATCCCCTGCATCGCTGATTTATCAGCAAGGTGAAGTATCAGCACCTGAGGCTTTGTTACAGCAACAGCGCGTTATCGACCTGCACGGACATCAGTGGCTGTTGGTACTGGAGCAGCAAGGGCCAGTGGCTGCCGGCAACTATCTTGCAGCCATCATCACACTGGCTGCCGGCCTGACATTAACCCTGCTACTGGTCCTGTTGCTGCGCTCTTCGCTCAACAGCCGCTTGCAGGCCACCGAGCTGGCAGAGCAGCTGTCAAAGGATATTCGGCATCGCGAAGTCAGGTTCAGCAAACTGGAAAACCGCCTTAACACCATTGCCAGCCGTGTTCCCGGCATGATCTTTGAGTTCAGCCTGCACAACGGCCATACCCGTTTTCCCTATGCCAGCGATGGTATTCGCGAGCTCTTCGGGGTGCACCCTGAACAGGCAGAAAAGAATGCCGGCCCTGTCTTTGATGCCATTCACCCTGATGATGTTGAAAAAATGGCCAGCAGCATGCATGCGTCTGCCAGCACACTCACTCCCTGGCGTCACGAATTCAGAATTAAAAACAAGGACGGACGCATCCGCTGGTTACAGGGTGACGCCCTGCCCCAGCGTGAAGCAAACGGTGGCACCAGTTGGTGTGGCGTGATCACCGATATCAGTTATCGCAAAGAAGCAGAGCTGGCACTTAAGGCTGCTAACAATCAAAGCCGCCACTTTCGTGAGGCGCTGGATCATGTCTCTTCATTTATCTATATGAAAGACAGCCGCTTTCGCTATATTTATGCCAACCGAGCGGCGCTGGAGCAGTTTGGCTGCAACAATAACACGCTGCTTGGCGGTCAGGATGATCAGTTCTTTTCGGCTGAGATGGCACAGCTGCTGCGTGAGTCCGACAACCGGGTGCTGTCCGGTGAGTCGATCTCGGAAGAAGTAGAAGTCACCGGTAAAGATGGCCGGCACATTGTGTATATGGACGTCAAAACGCCCATCTATGACGATATAAACCAAAAAGAGATCATTGGCCTTATTGGCATTCGCACCGATATCACCCTGCTGAAAAACAGCGAGCAACAGCTGCGACAGCTGGCCCACTTTGATCCGCTCACCAAACTGCACAACCGCGTATTGCTGTCGGACCGGCTGAGTCAGGCCATGAGCCAGGCACGCCGGCATCAGCAGTGTCTGGCCATTGCCTACCTTGACCTGGACGGCTTCAAGGCCATTAACGACACCCATGGCCACGAGGCCGGAGACTATCTGCTGATGACAGTGGCAGCCCGTATGAAAGACGTGATCCGGGAAGGGGATACGCTGGCCCGGGTTGGAGGTGATGAGTTTGTGGCCATTCTGCTCGATCTCAAGGACTCTCACCACTGCAAGCCCCAGCTTAACCGCCTGCTGCAGGCGGCAGCCACACCCGTCAACATGAACGGGCTGGAGCTGAACGTCACCGCCAGTCTGGGGGTCACTTTTTATCCACAACCTGAGGAGCTGGAACCAGAGCAACTGTTACGTCAGGCTGATCAGGCCATGTATCAGGCCAAGCTGTCGGGTAAAAACCGCTATTATCTCTTTGATACCGAACAAGACAGAGACATGCGCACCCATCACGAAAACCTGGATCATGTGCGCCATGCACTTCACCATGGCGAGTTTGTGCTCTATTACCAGCCCAAGGTCAACATGCGCAATGGTACCGTAGTGGGCGTTGAAGCCCTGATTCGCTGGCAGCATCCTGCCAGAGGGCTCTTGTCTCCGGCACACTTTTTGCCAGCCATTGAAGAACATCCGCTGGCCATTGAACTGGGCAACTGGGTCATTGATGCCGCGTTGCAGCAAATCAGGGAATGGATCAATCAGGGGCTGACTCTGCCTGTCAGTGTTAATATCAGCGCCCGTCAGCTGCGACAAAGCCACTTTGTAGAGCAACTGCAAAATCTGCTGGGACACTATCCCGATATAAATCCGGCCTTGCTGGAGCTGGAGATACTGGAAACCAGTGCCCTGGGCGATCTGGCACAGATATCGGAACGGCTGCATCAGTGCCGCCGGCTTGGCATTGGTATATCACTGGATGACTTTGGGACCGGTTACTCTTCACTGACCTACCTCAAACAGCTGCCGGCGGGCATGGTCAAAATAGATCAGAGTTTTGTACGTGATATTCTTGAAGATCCGGAAGACCTGACCATTCTCGATGGTGTTATCAGTCTGGCCCGGGCCTTTAATCGCGACGTGATTGCCGAGGGCGTGGAAACCATACAACATGGCGACATGTTATTGCGCATTGGCTGTGATCTGGCACAGGGCTATGGTATTGCCCGTCCCATGCCTGCCGCCGGACTTGCCGCCTGGGTAAACAGCTGGCAGCCGCCTTCACACTGGGCTAACCTTCCCAGAACCGACAGAAACCGGCTGCCTCTGCTCTACGCCAGCATTGAACACACCGCATGGATTGAAAATATTCGTATCGCATTACACCAGCCAGGTACTCCATGGCCAACGCTGTCAGCAGAGCAATGTCGTTTTGCAGCCTGGTACCGGCAATGCTCAGCGGCAGAGCAGCAGCCGCTGAGTTACCTTGAGGAGCTGCACCAACAAGTGCACGAACTGGCCGGCCGGCTGCATGCAACTCATCAGGCCGGTCATACGCAGCAGGCATCAGAGCAGCTTCAGCAACTGTGTCAGTTGTGCCAGCAGCTGAACACTGAGCTGGAGCGGGCATTAACACCTGCAAGCCACACCCGGCACCCGGCCGGCACACGCCCCAGATTAAGAACCGTCTGAGCTGCTGCCTCAGGGAGCAAGAAAGCGGCTGTCGGTACGCACCTGATACCGCTCAGTGGAAGCCACAAACACCAGAGTGCGTGCAGGTATACCCGGCACAGGTGCCGCCAGAGACAGGGTGATCGGGATTTCCATGACGTTTCCCGGAACCAGAGTCACCCGCTGGGGGCCGTGCCAGACCGGATTATTCAGCCCTTCCACCGCCAGTACCACCTGCTGCTCATACTGACTCTTGTTGGCAAGTTTCAGCGTAAAGGTATTTTCAATACGGCCATCCAGTGCTTCACGATAGAGCTGCTGCCGGTCACGAACCACCTCCAGAGCCAGGGGCGTGCGGCTGGCCACTGTCAGTACCAGCAGCGCCAGTAATGCCACCGTAAACGCACCATATCCCAGTATTTTGAGCCGGGAGCGTGCGGCTTTGCGTCCTGCCAGCTCATTCTCGCTGGCATATCCGACCAGTCCGGGTTCATACCCCATTCTGGTCATGGTCTGATCGCAGGCATCAATACAGGCACCGCAATTAATACACTCATATTGCAGGCCGTCACGAATATCGATACCGGCCGGACACACCTGCACACACAAGCCGCAATCAATGCAGTCACCCAGCCCCTGCGCCCGGTGATCACTTTTGCGCGCACGGGGTCCCCGCTGCTCTCCCCGCGCAGCGTGATAGCTTGCCGTCAGCGTATCGGCATCGAACATGGCAGACTGAAAGCGCGAATAAGGGCACATATGAGTGCACATTATGGTTCGCATCCACCCTGCATTAAGGTAAGTACAGAGCGCAAACAAGGTCACTCAGAATACCGGCCAGGGCGCGGCTGACAGCGTCAGCAGCCCTTTTGCGAGTTCACCGGCAGGCGTGAAGTACGCCACAAAGGTAAAACCACTCAGAAATGCAATCAGCAGCCAGACAAGATGTTTGCTGCCTTTACGCAAACATGAATCAAGCGTGGCCGGCTGCTGATCCCGGTGCCGGCGCTGATTGGCACTGCCTTCCAGTTTTTCTTCCACCCATATAAACCAGAACGTCCAGACCGTTTGCGGGCACAGGAAACCACACCATACCCGGCCCAGCCAGGCCGTCACAAAAAATAAGGCAAAGGCTGCCACCATCAGCAGCAGCGCCAGCAATGTCAGATCCTGTGGCCAGATGGTCATGGCGAACAGATAAAAACGCTGGGCTTCCCAGTCAAGCAATATGGCCTGCTGACCATTCCATTGTAACCAGGGGCCGAGCAAAAACAGTAACATCAGGCCCCAGCCAAGCCGACGCCGCAATCGCTGCCAGCGGCCCTGCTGCGCGCGCACATAAATATGGCCCTGATCACGAGGACGAGGCGTTTCGGTACATACTCTGACGTCAATGCGGGAAGAGGAAGTGTCGTTCATAAAGCTCACTTGCGTTGTGGTTTACGGCCCTGATGCGGCCGGTCAATAACGCAGTAAAACATGGCTGACAGATGCCGGACATAAACAGTCACAGCCACAAAAACGATAACAGTTCATGCCGGGCAACCGGCCAAAACCATAACAGTATGCGGTCAGCAGCCTGAAATAAGCGCTCTGATCAAGACAGACAAACGGCCAACGGCCGCTTCTGTACGGGAGTTCCAGGGCAGCGACACATTCAGCCTGAAACAATGCCGGAACTGCTCACCGGCGGCGAACATACGGCCGGGAGCAATGGTAATCCCTTCCGCCAGGGCAAGGTGATAAAGACGGGTTGCATCCATACTCTCCGGCAGGCTCAGCCATAAAAAGTAGCCGCCAGTGCCGGGATCTACTCTGACCTGCGCCGGCAGCAGCTGACACAGGGCGTCATAAAACCGTTGCTTACGCTGTTGCAGCACTCTGCGTAACGTACGCAGATGCCGGTCGTAATGGTGGGATGCAAGATAGTCAGCCAGAGCCAGCTGCATGGGCGCGCTGGTAGACAGGGTACTCATCAGTTGCAGACGCTGAATATCCGGAGCCCGCTTTCCTGCCGATACCCAGCCAATACGCAGCCCCGTGGCCAGGGTCTTGGAAAACGAAGAGCAGTGCAGCACACCCGGGTCCTGCGCCCGCAGGGGTAATGGTGCTCGCTCGCCATCATAGAGCTCCATATATACATCATCTTCAATCAGCGGCACCTGATGCTCACGCAGCAGTGCCAGCAGCCGGGAGCGGGATTGTACCCCCAGACTGACACCCAGCGGATTCTGACAATGGCTCATCAGCCAGCAGGCTTTTACCGGATAACGGCCAAGGGCATCGGCAAGGGCATCAAGATCCAGGCCGGCAGTCACGTCTGCCGGCACCGCCAGCGCCTTCAGCTGCAAACGCTCAATGGCCTGCAGAGCACCATAAAAGGCCGGTGCTTCTACCACCACCCAGTCTCCCGGCCGGGTGAGTGTCTGCAGGCTGAGGTTCAGCGCTTCCAGCGCACCGGACGTAATCACTATCTCTTCCGGCGTTACCTCCATGCCACGGGCGGCATAGCGGCGCGCAATGGCCCGGCGCAGTTCAGCACAACCCGGCGGCAGCACCAATTGCTGATCCGGTGTCAGATGCCGGGCAACCCGGCCGAGAGAGCGGGCCAGCTGCTCCTGAGGAAACAGTGACGCATCGGGAAACGCCGAACCAAAGGCCACACAGTCCGGTCGTTGGCCGGATTGTAAGACATTGAAAATGAAAGCATTAACATCCACCGCCTCGGCGGCATGCAGCGCCGGACGGGCCAGGTTGGCAGGGCTGTGCTGGCACGGAGCAACCCGGTAACCGGACTGGGGCTGCGCCAGGATCCAGCCCTGACTTTCCAGCAGCTGATACGCATTTAATACCGTCATCAGACTGAAGCCGGATTGCTTCACTGTCTCCCTGAGCGACGGCAGCTTATCACCGGGCTGCCAGACGCCGTTTTCAATCTGTCCCTGCAACTGCCGGGCAAGACGGCGGTACTTGCTGGTCACTTCACAGCGCCAGCCGGCAGTTTTCACCTTCCAGCTCAGCCATTTCCTGATCCAGACTTAGCGACTGGCGCAAATCAGCCACTTCCTGCTGATGGGCACGGCGCAGTTTTTTACGCAGTTTACCCATCACAAAGCGACGTATTTCCTGCTCGTCTTCCAGCACCAGGCCCGGCACAGCACTGGGCTTGCGGGTCTTTTCATCCAGCGCCACCATGGTGAAATAAGAGGTGTTGGTATGCTTGACGATACCCTGCTTAAAGTCTTCCGATACGACCTTGATGCCCACTTCCATCGAGCTTTTGCCCACATAGTTAACCGAGGCATACAGCGTCAGTAACTCGCCCACTTCCACCGGATTTAAAAAGTCCACCGAGTCGACCGAGGCCGTCACGCAATAGCCCTTGGCATGGCTGGCAGCACAGGTATAGGCGATTTTGTCCATCAGTGACAGAATAATGCCTCCGTGAACCTTGCCGCCAAAGTTGGCGTAAGAAGGCACCATCAACTCCTTGAGGATCACCTGGGACGACTTGACCGTAGAAAAAACCGCTTCACTCATTACTTCACCTGACATACTGACTGTTTTTTATTAAGAATACGTGCCACCGGCGCGCAGGATGGCAAGCATGGACGAGCCAGCCCCTCAGGTAAACCACACAAGCCGCTAAAAAACGGATTAATCACGTTTTACTACGACTTTAGTCGCTTGCAACAACAAGTGTAAGGTATTATTTACACCTATTGCCTCTTTACCGGTATAACGCATGCGCCTGAAAGTAAACTGTGAAGACCGCCTGGGCCTGACCCGGGAGCTGCTGAATATTCTGGTGGAGCACCGCATTGATTTGCGCGGCATCGAAATAGACATCAGTGGCATCATCTATCTTAACTTTCCCGCTCTCGACTTTGCCGAGCTGCAACATTTGATGCCGGCCATTCGGCGTCTGCCCGGGGTGCACGATGTGCAGACCATTACCTGCATGCCTTCAGAGCAGGAGCACAATGCCATTTCTGCCCTGCTTAAAGTGCTGCCCGATGCCGTGGTGGCGGTGGATATCAAGGGTCGTATTACCCTGGCCAACGACGCCGCCTGCACTTTGCTCAACGCCCCCCAGGCCGAGCTGTTGCAGCAACCCCTGGGGCCGCGTCTGAAAGGCGTTTTTGTCAGCCGCTGGCTGGAGCAGGACAAGCCTCTGCCCCTGAGTGAGCGGGTCACCATTGACGGTGAACCCTGGCTGGCAGATTTTCTGCCCATTTGGGTGAAGGAAGAATCTGGCGGGCAAAGTCTGGCCGGTGCTGTGGTGGTGTTCAAATCTGCCTGGCGCATCGGTCAGCACTTCAAGGCCATGCGCCACCGTGAAACCGGTCACTTTGACGATTTTATTGCGCACAGCCCGGCCATGAGTGAACTGTTAAACGAAGCCCGCCGGCTGGCGGTGCTGGACGCCCCCCTGCTGATCTTGGGGGAAACCGGCACCGGCAAGGAGCAGCTGGCCCGCGCCTGCCACAAGGCCAGCCTGCGCGGCGAGGGCCCCTTTATTTTGCTCAACTGTGCTGCCATTCCCGATGACGCTGCCGAAAACGAGCTGTTCGGTTATGCGCCCGGTGCCTTTGGCAATAACACCAAAGGCAAGCGTGGTGTGCTGGAGCAGGCCAACGGCGGTACTCTGCTGCTGGATGAGATTGGTGAAATGTCACCGTTACAGCAACGCAAGCTGCTGCGTGTGCTGCAGGACGGCGTATTCCGGCGGCTGGGCGATGAGCAGGAAGTGAAGGTGGATATTCGAGTGATCTGCACCAGCCAGCAGGACCTGGCGGCTCTGGTGGAAAACGGTCAGTTCCGTCAGGATCTGTTCTACCGGCTCAACGTGCTCAACCTGCGGGTGCCCTCACTGCGGGAGCGGCAAAAAGACATATTGCCCATGGCCCGGCACCTGTGCACCCGCTATGCCGCCGCACTGGAGCGTTCTCAGCCCAGAATAACCCCAAAGCTGGCCGACTATCTGCAGCACTATCCCTGGCCCGGCAACGTGCGTCAGCTGGGTAACTGTTTGTACCGGGCCATTTGCCTGCTGGAAGGAGACGAGCTGGATGTGGGCGACTTGTCCCTGCCCGAGCATAACAGCCTGCCGGAGCTGCATGCCCTTTGTGACGGCTCCCTGGATGACGCCATGAAAGGGTTTGAGCGCCTGCTGCTGGAGCGGCTGTATCCGGAATATCCGTCCAGCAGGCTGCTGGCCAAACGCCTGGGCATCTCCCATACTGCAGTGGCCAACAAGCTCAGAGACTATGGAATAGGCAAGCATAAAAAATAACGGTTCACGGAGTCATGATGAAATTCATTTTATTACTACTGGCGATACCGGCCCTGTCGGCCTGCGCCCAGCAGGCAGCCCGGCCTGCAACCCCCTTGTGCTCGCCCGAATGGGCTCAATGGGTAGAGCAACGAGTGCAGACCAGCGACGGTCAGGGCCATGGCCCGGATATCGGCTCCGATGAATGGAAGTCGGTGGTGGAATTCCGGCTGAATATTCGTGGCAAGGCCAGTGTGCCCGGGCGCGATACTCAGGCCTGGTGTGAATATATTGACGGCATAGTTAAACAAGGACCGTCCTTCTCCTGTGAGGCGGTTACGCCCGGCAGCACGGAAGAAATGATCTGCAACGACGCCGGCCTGGCAACGCAGGACCGGCAGCTGGCAGAGGTCTATGAGCAGGCACAGGCCAAGGCGGCCGATGAACACCCGCCTACCCTGAAAGCCAGCCAGCGCGGCTGGATCAAGGGCCGCAATGAATGCTGGAAAAGTGCAGACCAGCGTACCTGTGTGCGGGAGCAATATCAGCTGCGCACTGCTGAGCTGCAGGCCCGCTACCGGCTGGTACCGGCCCGCGGGCCTTTTGCCTTCAGTTGCAACGGCAATCCGGCCAATGAGGTGGTTATCACCCATTTTGACACCGAGCCCGCGACACTCATCGCAGAATACGGCGACAGCGTATCACTCATGTATGTGCAGCCCAGCGCCAGCGGCAGCCGCTATGAAGGCCGTAACGAAAGCTTCTGGGAGCATCAGGGGGAAGCCACCGTCCGCTGGGGATACAAGGCTCCGGAAATGACGTGTGTAATAGCACAATAAGCAAACCGGCCTGCTGATGCAGGCCGGTTAGTGTCAGCTGCCCAGTACCACCGTCTTGCCCCGGTACATAAACACCCGTTTTTCGATGTGATACTGAATGGCCCGGGCCAGGGTCACGCATTCTATGTCGCGGCCCTTGGCTACCAGCTCTTCCGGATAGTGGCTGTGATCCACCGCCTGCACCCCCTGAGTAATAATGGGGCCTTCATCCAGCTCGTTATTGATGTAATGGGCCGTGGCCCCTACCAGCTTCACTCCCTTGGCATAGGCCTGATGATAAGGCTGAGCGCCCTTGAAGCCGGGCAGCAGAGAGTGATGAATATTGATGGCGCGGCCCGCCAGCTTGTTACACAAATCCGGGCTTAATACCTGCATGTAGCGTGCCAGCACCACCAGCTCGGCATTGGACTCCTGCACAATTCTCCACAGCTGCGCCTCCTGTTCCGCCTTGGTATCAGGCGTAATGGGCAGGTGGTAATAGGGAATATGATGCCAGTCGGCCAGCCGCTGCAGATCCGGATGATTGGAAATGATCGCCGGAATTTCAATGGCCAGCTGCCCGGTACGATAGCGATAGAGCAAGTCGTTCAGGCAGTGATCAAATTTCGACACCATGATCACCACATTGGGCCTGTGGCTGCGCTCGCTCAGTTCCCAGTCCATGGCATACTTTTGTGCCCGGACGGCAAAGCCGTCGCGAAAGGCGGCTTCATTAAACTCGCCCTGCTCGGGCCTGCGAAACTCCACCCGAATAAAAAAGTAACCGGCGCGGGCATCGTCAAAGGTCTGCATGTCCGCCACATAACATTGTTGCTCATACAGATAACCGGTCACCGCATCCACGGTGCCCAGCCGGCTTTCACAGCTGGCAGTAAGAATAAGCGTGTCGTGCTGCTTCATCTTGCTCCTCCCTGAGTCAGAACAGTTACTTCTCGATCACCAGGCCGTATTCCCGGCTGGCATCCTGCAACCACATCCACACATAATCAGCAAAACTGCGGCGGATCACCAGCTCAAAGCTGTCGGCGCCGGTGCGGCGCAGCAGCGCCGAGCTCTTGGCAAATACCGTGCCCACGCACTTGCCGGTGGGGAACCTGGACGGATGAATGTCGTAGGGGCACGACTTGCGAATCACCATTTCCGCCTTGGGGCCGGACAGCGCTATCACGGTCTGGCCGCCGCTGACGTCGGTAATGGCATAGTGACCCGACAGTTGCTCACGCAGCGCCTGCTGCAGCGGGCCTTCCTGCCCGCCTTCGGTGATGATCAGCCACTCATCGGGCGACAGCCACTGCACCAGTGCCTTGCTGCTCTCGGCAGACTGGCAGGCCTGAGTAGGCAGCGCCACACCCAGCACTTTTTCCACGGTGCGGGCAAACAGCTCGTTGCCTGCATTGCCCCGCAATACCAGGTGTCCCATAAAGGCCTTTTCACGCAGCACCACCTCGCCTTGCTGATCCTGACTGGCCAGGGCGTCGAGATTGGCATGATACAGCGGGGACTCTACCCGCACCTGCTGTTGGGTATCAGTGATTTTGGCGGTGTTATTCAACATGCTGACGCTCTCCTTTGGGATCATAGAAAACAGTGCTGGTGATTTCGGCTTCCAGCACGCGGCCGTCCGCCAACGGGCAATATACGGTGTCGCCCATTCGGTTCAGGCCGTCCTTGACCACGCCCATGGCAATGTTGTGGCCCAGATTGGCACTGTAATAACTGGATGACACATGGCCCACCATGGGCATGGGAATGGCATGGTTGGGGTCCAGCACTATCTGGGCACCTTCCGGAATTACTGTGCTGGCTTCCTTACACTTCAGGCCCACCAGCTGCTTGCGATCGGTGCGGGCCGTGTCTTCCCGCGCCCAGGAACGCTGACCAATGTAGGGGAACGGCTTGTTCTTGCCCACGCACCAGTCCATGTTCAGATCCTGCGGGGTCACAGAGCCGTCGGTGTCCTGACCCACAATGATGAAGCCCTTCTCGGCCCGCAGCACATGCATGGTTTCGGTGCCATAGGGGGTAATATTGAACTCGGCCCCCGCCTCCATCAGCGCCTCCCACACATGCATGCCGTAGTTGGCCTGCACGTTCACCTCAAAGCTCAGCTCACCGGTAAAGGAGATGCGGAAAATACGTCCTTTCACGCCGGCAATGGTGGCATCGCGCCAGGTCATAAAGGGAAAGGCGTCGCGGCTCAAATCCACGTCTTCACACACCTTTTCCAGCACTCTGCGGCTGTTGGGGCCGGATACCGTCATGGTGGCCCAGTGATCGGTGACCGAGGTGAAATACACTTCCAGCTCCGGCCATTCGGTCTGGTGCCACAGCTCCAGCCACTGCAGCACACCAGCGGCACCGCCGGTGGTGGTGGTCATCACAAAGTGCTCATCGCTGATGCAGGAGGTCACCCCATCGTCAAACACCATGCCGTCTTCTTTACACATCAGACCATAGCGGCAGAAACCGGGATTGAGCTTGGCCCAGGCGTTGGTGTAGATGCGCTGCAGAAACTCCCGCGCGTCCTTGCCCTGAATGTCGATCTTGCCCAGGGTGGAGGCATCGAGAATGCCCACGCTGGTCCGGGTGGCCACACACTCGCGGTTCACCGCCTGGTGCATGTCTTCGCCCGCCTTGGGGAAGTACCAGGGGCGCTTCCACTGGCCCACATCCTCAAACTCGGCACCGTTTTTCACATGCCAGGCATGCATGGCGCTGAACCGGGCCGGATCGAACAGGTGACCCGCATTGCGTCCGGCAAAGGCCCCCATGGTGATCGGGGTGTAGTTGGGACGGAATACGGTGGTGCCGGTTTCCGGAATGCTCTTGCCCATGGCATTGGCGGCAATGGCCATGCCGTTGATATTGCCCAGCTTGCCCTGATCGGTACCAAAACCCATGGCGGTGTAACGCTTGATATGCTCGATGGACTCAAAGCCTTCGCGCACAGCAAGCTCAATGCCGGCGGCGGTCACGTCGTTCTGATAATCCACAAACTGCTTGGGCGCACGGCTGTTAGCACGGCTGTGAGGCACCAGGAACAGCGCCTGAGCCCTGTCTTCCCGGGGATCCGTGGTGTTAATATCAGCATCGGTCACCTTGGCAGAAATCTCACCGTAACCAGTGGCCACGGCGGCCTCACGGCCTGCCTTCAGGCCCTCGGCCAGCACGGCAGACAAACCATAAGTACCCTGCACGCCCCCTGCCAGCAGTTGCTTCTGCACGGTGTCGCCGGGCACAAAGCCAATAATATCGGCGTTCCACACCGGACGGGATCCGGTGTGAGCCGTCAGGTGCACCACCGGGCTCCAGCCGCCGGAAGTGGCAATGGTGTCACAATTAAGCTGCAAGGCACTGCCGGCAACGCGGCTGCCGTCGCTGGTGATGGGCGCGACTTTGGCCCCGTTCACCCGCTTTTTGCCGGTGGCTTCAATCAGACCATGGCCGGTATAAATCTTTACACCCCGGGCCTTGAGCTGCTGATAGCGGTCGCCGCTCGGGTTGGCGCGGCTGTCTACCACCGCCACCAGCTCACGGCCGGCGTCCAGCCAGTCGAGGGCGGCCTGATAGCCGTAATCGTTACAGGTCATCAGCACCAGTTGCTTGCCCGGTGCCACGCCGTAGCGGTTGACATAAGTGGACAACGCGCTGGCCACATAGCAGCCGGGCAGATCGTTGTTGGCAAACACCAGCGGCCGCTCCTGGGCACCGGTGGCCAGAATAACGCGGCCGGCACGAATGCGGTGCAGTCGCTGACGGGTCTTGCCGGATACCCGCTCACCCAGATGATCGGTGCGCCGCTCCATCACGGTCACAAAGTTCTGATCGTAATAACCGGCAGCGGTGCTGCGGGGCAGCAGGGTCACATCGGGCAGATTTTCCAGCTCCTTTACCGCCGCTTCTGCCCAGGCCGCCGGAGCCTGACCGTTAATTTGCTGCGTGCTGTGCAGCAGGTGGCCGCCGAATTCGTTCTGCTCGTCTACCAGAATCACCCGCGCCCCTCGGCGACCGGCCGCCAGGGCCGCGGTCAGGCCGGCGGCACCGCCGCCCACCACCAGCACATCGCAGTGATGATTGAGCTTATCGTAGGTGTCCGGATCCCGCTCTTTCGGCACCCGGCCCAGGCCTGCGGCCTTGCGGATCAGGTGCTCGTATTTGGGCCACATGGACTGCGGGTACATAAAGGTTTTGTAGTAAAAGCCGGGGGGCATCATGCTGCCGCCGAGCTTGCCTACCATGCCCATCAGATCCTTTTCCACATTCGGCCAGCCGTTGGTGCTGGCGGCGGTCAGGCCGTCGTAGAGTTCAGCCTGAGTGCCGCGCACATTGGGGATCATGGTGGCTTCGCTGCTGCCTACCTGCAAAATGCAGTTGGGCTCATCGGAGCCGGCCGCCATAATGCCCCGCGGGCGGGAATATTTGAACGAACGGCCTACCACGTCAACGCCGTTGGCCAGCAGGGCCGAGGCAATGGTGTCTCCGGCCAGGCCTTCATAGCGCTTGCCGTTGAAAATAAAGTGGAACGGCTTGCCGGCATCTACCCGGCCTCTGCCCTGAATGCGGTTTTGCTGGCTCATGACTGGCCTCCTTGCTCACCTATCTTGTAGGTTTCCTTGAATTCATAGGTCACGGTATGCCGGGTGGCGTTAAAGAATTTGCGGCAACCGGCGGCGTGGTACCACATCTCCTGATGCAGGCCACGGGGGTTCTTGCGCAAAAACAGATACTCGGCCCATTCTTTGTCATTCAGCGCATTGGGATCCGCGGGGCGGGCAATATGCGCCTCGCCGCCGTAGTTGAATTCTTCTTCTTCCCGGTGTTCGCCGCAGTGCGGACAATAAATGTAAAACATTGTCTCTCTCCTTGATTCGGCAACTAGTGGGCAACGCCGGCTGCACCGTGCTCGTCAATCAGATGGCCGGTGGTAAAGCGGTCCACGTTAAAGGGTTTGGCCAGTTCGTGGGGCTCGTCATTGGCAATGGTGTGAGCGAACACGTTGCCCGAGCCCGGGGTGGCCTTGAAGCCGCCCGTGCCCCAGCCGCAGTTGAAATAGAGGCCCTTGATATGGGTCTTGGAAATAATCGGACAGGCATCGGGGCAGGTGTCCACAATGCCGCCCCAGGTGCGGTTCAGACGTACCCGGCTGAAAATGGGGAACATTTCCACAATGGCCGCCATGGTTTCTTCCACCACCGGGAAGGAGCCGCGCTGGCCGTAACCCAGGTAGCTGTCGATGCCGGCACCGATCACCAGATCCCCCTTGTCGGACTGAGACACATAGCCGTGCACGTGGTTGGACATCACTACTGTGTCGAGAATGGGTTTCACCGGCTCGGAGACCATGGCCTGCAGCGGGTGAGACTCCAGCGGCAGCTTCATGCCCACCATATTGGCCATCACGCCTGAGTTACCGGCGGTCACGCAGGCCACCTTGGGTGCCCGAATAAAGCCGCGGCTGGTGTCTACGCCGGTGACGGCACCGTTTTCCCGGCGAATGCCGGTGACTTCGGTCTGCTGGATCAGATGCACGCCCATGGCGTCGGCGGCGCGGGCAAAGCCCCAGGCCACGGCGTCGTGCCGGGCGGTGCCGCCACGGGGCTGCCAGGACGCGCCCAGTACCGGGTAACGGGCATTTTTGGAGCAATCCAGAATCGGCACCAGCTCCTGCACGTCCCTGGTGTAGAGCACTTCACTGTCGATGCCGTTCAGCCGGTTGGCGTTCACCCGGCGCTCGATGTCGCGCATATCCTGCAGGGTATGCCCCAGATTAAGCACGCCGCGCTGGCTGAACATCAGGTTGTAGTTCAGCTCCTGAGCCAGCCCTTCCCACAGCTTCATGGAGTGCTCATAGAGCCAGGACGCTTCGTCCCACAAATAGTTGGAGCGCACTATGGTGGTGTTACGGGCGGTGTTGCCGCCGCCCAGATAGCCCTTTTCAATCACCGCCACATTGGTAATGCCGTGCTCCTTGGCCAGGTAATAGGCCGTGGCCAGACCATGCCCGCCGCCGCCCACAATAATCACATCGTAGCCTTCGTGCCTGGGCGTGGGGTTCTGCCATACCTTCTGCCAGTTCTCGTGGTGCGTGAGGGCGTGCTTGAGCAGACCAAATCCTGAATATGGTTGGCTGAACATGTTAAAACCTCCGTGTATCTGCAGCTGTTGCGTTAAGGGCATACTACTGCCCTCCCGCCAGCAGCAGCTGCCTGCCTGCGGCGCAAAGCTGCGTATTTGCGACAAAAAATCACATTTGCGCAACAAGTGTGAAACGGGCGTCGCTTTGCCGCTGCGGCACGGCCAAAGAGTGCAATGGTGGCTCCGGCGGGGTAATATTCAGCGAATACGCAGTTACCAATAGTCAGTCGCTTGTCACCGAAGCGCGCAATCACATAAAAACATGTCTCAAGCCAGTGAAAAACGTCACTTCAGCCACCGGCTGCGTGACACCAACAGCGCCTTTCTGCCGGCTCGTTCGCCGGGCAGCGCACCGGTGCGGGTGGGTTTTGTGCTGCAGCCACATTTTTCCATGATGGCCTTTACTGCCGCCGTGGATGCACTGGTTACTGCCAACCTGGTGCAGTCCACCCCCCTGTTCAGCGTGTCCAGCTATGGCCTTCATGGCACCGCCGTTACCAGTGATCTGGCCATTGATATTGCCACCAGCCACGCCCTGGCCGATCTGCCTCTGGACGGTGACGAGGCGCTGGACGTGCTGGTGGTATGTGGCGGTTTTCGTTGCGACCTGTCGGAACAACTGCTGCTGACCCGCAAGCTGAAGCTGGCCAACCGGCGGGAAAAAGTACTGGCAGGCCTGTGGAACGGTGCCGTGGCCCTGGCCCATGCCGGCACCCTTAATCAGCACAGCTGCGCCATTCACCCGGACAACCACAGCTACGCCAGAGAGCGCTTTCCGCAGGTGAAGGTATCCAGTCAGGCCATGGTGGTGGATGAACGCATTCTGACCAGCGCCGGCCCCAGCAGCGCCCTGGAAATGATGCTGATGCTGATAGAGCGGCTGCATGGCCGGGATACGGTGCGTGCCATTCGTGAAATATTAAGCAGTGACCGCCTTGCAGACAGCAGTGAAACCCGGCTGGCGCTGGCCGAGCATGACACTGCCCTGCCCGAGGTATTACGTAATTTGCTGCGACTGATGAACAGCAACATAGAAGAGCCACTTGGCATAGCGGAGCTGGCAGGCTATGTGCAGCTGTCGCGCCGGCGGGTGGAGCGGCTGTTTCAGACCCACCTGCAAACCACCCCGTCCCGTTATTATCTGGAGCTGCGTATCACTCAGGCGCGGCGGTTGCTGCTACAAAGCGATGCCAGCATTGCCAACATAGCGGTGGCCTGCGGCTTTGTCAGCTCCACTCACTTCAGCCATTGCTTCAAGGACTTTTTTGGCGTGTCGCCCAGCCAGGCCAGACAATTACGCCATCGGGCCTGACCCCTGTCATCACCACGGAAAGATAAATGAATATCAGTATGCAAAACAGGAAAGGATATGACGTGAACGGCTGTGTCAGAGCGGTATTGTGATGTTGATGTTTTTCTCGCTGTTACTGTTTATTCCGGCACTGGCCCTTGCCCAACCCGCAGTGATCACCGCCTGCGGCCACCCGGAAACACCACCCGTTTCCTGGGAGCAAGACAACGAGCTGACCGGCATTGCTCCTCACCTGGTTCGCAAGCTGCTCTCAGAGCAGGGCTATCACCTTAATATGCGTGTATTTGGCAACTGGCAGCGCTGCCAGCTGGCAGCCCGCCGGGGCCAGGTAGACCTGCTGGTTGCTGCCTATAAAACGCACGCCCGGGAGCGCAACTTTGTCTTCAGCCACACCCCCATAGTGGCGGATCCTGTGGTACTGTTTACTCATTTCGGCAACGGCAGCCGCAGCCCTTGGGATCTCGGCAGCAACACCCTGGGCATGTTATTCGGTGACAGCTTTGGCGACCACTTTGATCAAAAAGTCCGCCGTCATCCTCATGTGGAACGGGTGTCTACCGGCAAGCAAAATTTTCACAAGCTGGCGATGGGCCGTATCGACTACATGCCCATTGGCCTGATTACCGGCCGGTTGCAGGCACAAAAGCTGGCGCTGGCAGACAGAGTGCAGCCCCTGCCGGCGTTGCTCACACTGGAGTATTATCATCTGGCCGTGCCCAAAGGCTCAGTGCTTGAGCCCTTGCTGCCGGTGCTGTCGGCCCGGCTGCAGGAACTGGCCGAAGAACACTATATAGCGCGTATTACGCCTTTTTATGAACGCAAATACCTGGATGCCCCCTGATGAGTACCTTGCTGAGCATGCTGCCCCGCTCCCGCCGGCGCACCTTGAGTTTTCGCCTGTTCTGGCTGGTGATAGGAGTGAGCCTGTGCTTTACCCTGCTCTCCACCACGGTTCAGGTATGGCTGGATCACCGTAAAATCAGCCAAGACATGAACGAGCGCCTGGCACTGATTGAAGACAGCTATCTGGAAGGACTGTCTCAGAGCCTGTGGGATCTCAATTTGCCTCAGGCCATGCTGCAGCTCGACAGTATGCTCGACATGCCTCATATGGCCAGCCTTACCGTGACCGGAGATGGTCTGGCGCAGCCGCTTACGCTTGGCCAGCGCCTGAGTAATGACAGTGTTAACCGCCACCGCTTTGAGCTGATTTATCCCAGCCCGGCCCTTGGGCCGCAGCAGGTGGGCCAGCTGGAAGTGGCATTCAGCAAGCAAAGCATTCGTCATCAGCTGTTTTTGCGGGCCCGTACCATTTTGCTGGGTCAGTCGTTAACCGTGCTGCTGATTGCACTGAGCCTGATGCTGGTATTTCGCCGGCGGGTCACCCGTCATCTGGAGCGCATGGCCCGCTATGTGGAGCAGATTGGTGAGGGCCGCCCCGATGCCGCGCCCCTTAACCTGGCCCGCAGCCGGGGGGAGCTGCCCGATGAACTCGACACCCTGGTCGGTGCCATCAACACCATGCGCCAGTCGGTGGAGCGTCGCCAGAGCGAGCTGCAACACGACAAGAAAAAACTCGAAGCCCTGGTCGACAAACGCACACAGAACCTGCGTCAGGCCAAGGAAGAGGCAGAAGCCGCCGACAGTGCCAAATCCCGCTTTATTGCCAATATGACTCACGAGCTTCGCACCCCCATGAACGGCATTCTGGGCACCCTTACCCTGCTTAAGCCGGCCATGGAACACCGCGCCGAAAAAGGCCTGATAGATACGCTGCAACACTCGGCAGATCACCTGCTGATGCTGCTGAACGACGTGCTCGACTATGCCGCACTGGAACAAGGCCCGCTGCCGGAAGATCCTGCGCCCTTTGCCCTGAGCGAGCTGCTGGAAAGTACCATTGCCATGATGCAGGGCTATGCCGGCGCCAAACAGATCCGGCTGCGGCTCAATGCCCCCGATTCCTTGCCCTGGCTCCTGGGCCATGCCGGCCGGGTGCGTCAGGTGCTGATTAACCTGCTCTCCAACGCCATCAAGTTTACCGAAGAAGGCGGCCAGGTACGGCTGGCGGTGCGCCCGGTAGGCAAGGGCTGGCAGTTTGTGGTGGAAGACAACGGCATTGGCATTGCCAGCGAACAGCAACACCGCATTTTTGACCGCTTTACTCAGGCCGATGAGAGCATCAGCCGGCGCTATGGCGGCACTGGCCTGGGGCTGGCCATTTCCCGCCGGCTGATTGAAGCCATGGGCGGCACTCTGAACCTGGACAGCGCGCCCGGTCAGGGCAGCCGGTTCAGCTTTACCCTGCCGCTCACCAGGGTGGCTCCCCTGTCACAAGCCCAGCACACCGAGCTGGCTGCCCTGCCCAGCCTCAGCCTGCTGCTGGTGGAAGACGTGGCCATTAACAGAGGCATTCTCACTGCGCTGCTGGAGCAGCATCACCATATTGTCAGCCAGGCAGAAAGCGGCGAGCAGGCGCTGGAAATGGCGCGCATGCAGGCCTTTGATGCCATTTTAATGGACATGCACCTGCCGGGCATGGATGGCCTGGAAACCAGCCGTCAGCTGCGGGAACAAATTACCGGCCTGAATCAGGACACGCCCGTAATTGCCCTCACCGCCAGCGTGACTCCGGAAGACATACGCCGCTATCTGGATGCGGGCCTGAAAGCCGTGGTGGCCAAGCCGGTACAATGGCCACGGCTCACTCAGGCGCTGGCCAGGGCCATGGACATAAAACTGCAGCCGGAGCTGGCGCTGGATCAGCCCCTGCTGCAGGAGCACCTGCGGGTGCTGGGCCGAAGCCGGCTGCTGGCCATGGTAAAAAGCTTTGCCAGTGAGCTGCCCGCCAGAACCGCCGAGCTGCACCGCGCCATAGAAGACGAAGATCATCACGAGCTGGCCCGGCTGGCCCACCGCCTCGGCGGCACCGCCGGCATGCTGGCGCAAGACCGGCTGGCCCAGGCCCTGAATGAGCTGGAGCAGGCCGCCAAAGCCCAGATACCCTTCCAGCAGCTGCCGATCACCGCCCTGGAGCGGGTGATTCGGGACACCCGCAAAACCCTGGTGGTGCTGTGCCAGCGGCTGGAGCGTAAGTAAATAGTTACCAATGGATACCCATAACGTTATGCCCGCGAAGGCGGGCACTCAGTGCATATGACAAGCTAATACACAACACTGCTCTGCAGAGCCGGCAATAGCAATCAAGTGGGCGGCTCCCTTCAGATTAAAATATCAGCGTTTCGCCGTCTGTCGGGATCTCAATCCGCTGCTCCAGCTCCTGCTCCCGAACATAACCGCTAAGCTCGTCGCGGGACTGGCCCATATGGTTGATGGCATCCATATGCACCGCCACCACGGTCGCCTCGGGCGCTTGCTCGGCCAGACGCACCACGTCTTCCTTGCCCATGATAATGGCACCGTCATAGCCGTTAAGACGCGCATAGCCGGCATTCGCCACCACCACCTGCGGGTGGTACTCGGCCAGTGCCTGGCCGACCTCATTACGCCAGATGGTATCCCCCACCAGATACAGTGTTTCGTGCTCCGGTGCTTCAAAGACCACCCCCATGGCATCGCCAAGGAAACCGGCCAGCTCGGGGCTGGCAAACATCTCATCGGTGCCGTGCTGGCCACCGGTCCGGCTGAGGGTCACGCCACCGAACTCGGCGGTGTCAGCAAGAATGCGTACGTCGGTAAATCCCTGGGAGCGGATTAGCTCGGCATCGGCCTCATGCTGAGTAAACAACGGAATATTCTTGGGCAACAGCGCCTGAGCCGCGTCATCCCAGTGATCCAGATGGGTGTGGGTCACGATGATGGCGTCCACGTCGCCAAAGACCGCTTCCGCCGGCATCGGCAACTCAACCAGCGGATTGCGCAGGTGGCTGCGATAGGTGCCTTCAAACCCCGGGTAGGTTCCCTTTTTCGCCAGCATGGGATCGATCAGAAAGGTCGTGTCAGCATAGGTGATTTTCACCGTGGCGTTGCGAATGAGCTGTACCTTTACCTCACCGTCTTGTGCCCTCATGGCGACGGATTCATGGGCAAAGGCACCCTGGCCGGCAAGCCCCAGGGCCAGGGCGATAGATGTGACTAACGTTTTGATGTGCATGATACGACTCCTGTAATGGTGATTCGCCCCCGGCGGTACCGGGAAGCGATTTGAACGCAGCCAGTGTGCCGGGAGACGCCGGAGCGCACCATTGACCTGAGTGACAATGTAAGATAGTTTTGGGCCATTCACCTACCCCGAGGAAATCCATGCCTTCCACCCGCATTGCCGTGCTCGTCTTTGAAGGGGTCAGCCTGTTTCAGCTCTCCATCCCGGCAATGGCCTTCGGTGCCGTCAACGGGCCGGCAGACTTTCCCCGTTATGAGGTGCGCTACTGTGCCCAGCAGCCCGGCGCGGTCCGCAGTGATCAGGGGCTGGTTGTCCAGGTGCAGGACGGGCTGGAGGCCATGGACGAAGCCGACATCATCATAGTGCCTGCCTGGGACAAGCCGGAAACCCCGGCCCCGGCCGAGCTAACATCGGCCTTGCGCCGGGCCCACCAGCGGGGCGCCCTGGTAGTGGGGCTTTGCCTGGGCGCCTTTGTTCTCGGCGATGCCGGCCTGCTCGACGGCCGCGAAGCCACCACCCACTGGATGGCGAGAGAGCTGTTTGCCCAGCGTTTTCCCCACACCCTGTTCCGGCCAGAGGTGCTGTATGTTGCGGACGCTAACGTGGTGACCTCGGCAGGTACCGTGGCCGCCATCGACTGCTGCCTGCAACTGGTGCGTGAGCGCCATGGTGCCGACGCGGCCAACCGCATGGCCCGGCTGCTGGTCACCCCGCCGCACCGTCAGGGCGGCCAGGCGCAATACATTGAACGGCCGATTCCCCAGCTCCACAGCGAAAACCGCCTGCCCGGCGTACTGGAATGGGCCCGCGCACATCTGGCCGAGCCGCTTTCGGTCGACCAGCTGGCCGGGGTGGCCATGATGAGCCGGCGCACCTTTACCCGGCGTTTTCGTGAAGCAACCGGCACCACTATCGTCAAGTGGCTCAATACCGAACGGGTGGCCCGGGCACAACAACTGCTGGAAACCACCGAACTGCCCATCGAATGCATTGCCGCGGAAGTCGGCTTTGGCACGCCCCTGTCTTTGCGCCAGCAATTCAGCGCCCAGCTGGGTACCTCGCCGTCGGATTACCGGCGCACCTTTTGCCTGCGCCGGCAGGCCGGCCATCAGGAATCCCGTCACCCATGAGCGAAACACCCCAGACCGAGATTGGACTCATCCTGTATTCAGGGGCTCAGCAGTCGGCCGTGCTGGGGCTGACCGATTTGTTCGGCATGGCCAACCGCATAGCCACCGGCCACGGCCAAAACAATGCGCCGATATTGCGTATCAGCCACTGGCAGGCGGAGGCCGCAGCCGCCGCGCCGCACCGAGTGTTTGACAGCAGCCCGGGTACACTGCCGGTCACCCCGACGGCGCTGATCCTGCCGCCGACCTTGGGCGAGCCGATGACCGCGGAAACATCCGCCCCACTGGCACGCTGGCTGCGCGACCAGCATGCCGGGGGAGCTATCCTCGGCTCGGTGTGCGCCGGGGCCTTTGTGCTGGCCGCCACCGGCCGAGTGGACGGCCGACGGATCACCACCCACTGGACCTATGCCGAGACACTGCAACAGCGCTTTCCAAAGGTGCGGGTAGATGCCGACCAAATGCTCATCGACGACGGCGATATCCTTACCGCCGGGGGCCTGATGTCCTGGACCGATCTGGGCCTGCGGCTGGTGGATCGCCTGCTCGGCCCCGGCGTGATGCTGGAAACGGCCCGCATGCTGCTGGTAGACCCGCCCGGCCGCGAACAACGTTACTACAGCGTATTTTCTCCTCGTCTCACTCATGGCGATGCCGCCGTGCTCAAACTACAGCACTGGCTGCAGGCCACCGGTGCCAAAGATATGGCCCTGACAACCCTGGCCGCCCGGGCCGGGCTGGGAGAGCGCACCCTGTTACGCCGGTTTCAGAAAGCCACCGGCATGACCACCACCGAATATTGCCAGCGCCTGCGGGTAGGCCGGGCACGGGAGTTGCTACAGGTTGGCGGTACCACCATAGAGCGGGTGGCTTGGGAAGTAGGCTACGGCGACACCGGTGCCTTTCGCAAGGTGTTCACCCGTCTCGTGGGCCTGGCCCCCGGCGAATATCGCCGCCGTTTTGGTACCGGGCAGGCCTGCGGGAAACAAGACGGCACTGATTGACTGAATGTCGTTATCACCCCGCAAATTGTCGCCAGCGACACTGTCCTCCTCATCCGCAGACAAGCACAATAACCTCTCCATTCATCAGGAGACTGCACCATGAAGCAACGCGGACTGATCGTGATCGATCTGCAAAATGAATACCTGCCCACCGGCAAGCTGCCCCTGACCGGGATTGAAGCGGCAGCGGCGAATGCCGTCAGGGTAATTGCCGATGCCCGCGAGCAAGGCATACCGGTGTTTCATATTCGGCATGAGTTCGCCAACGGCGAAGCCCCTGTTTTCGTGCCCGGCACCGACGGCGTGAACATCATGTCTGACGTAACACCGGCCGAAAACGAACCGGTTATCGTCAAGAATTACGTCAATTCGTTCCGCGACACCGATCTCAAGCAACAGCTCGAGGCCCGTGAGATTGAAGAGGTGGTCATTATTGGTGCCATGAGCCACATGTGCGTGGATGCCGGCGTGCGCGCCGCAGCCGACATGGGCTACCCGGTCACCGTGGTGCACGATGCCTGCGCCACGCTTGACCTGGAATTCAATGGCGTGACCGTGCCTGCGGCCCAGGTTCACGCCGCCATGATGGCGGCGTTCGAGTTCGGCTACGCCACCGTCGTCTCAACCGACACTTATCTGACCCGAAGTTGAGTAACTGCGGAGAAATAAAAGCCCCCACTCCCATCAGCAGAAACGGCAGCAGGGTAATGAGGGAACCCCCGACATAGCTATCAGCGGCGGCCGTTGTCGTCCCGGCTTTCAATCTGCACCCCGGCGTTATGGAATTTATTGGAATGGCGAATAGCGCGACAGCCACTATGCCCGCAAGCGTGCTTCCGACTTCAGCTCTGGGGTAGCGCCTCGCGCTGATAATGGCGGTGCTTGTGGGCGTACATCTGGTGATCGGCCAGGTTCAGCAGAGCCTGCGCCGTGGTGCCGTCTTGCGGGTACAGCGCCGCCCCCATGCTGAAGCCGCAGCGCCTGGTCGTTAATTGCAAACGCAGGTGCCATGGCCGCCTCAATGCGCGCAGTGGCTTGCGCCACATCCTTCGGCTGCGCTATCTGGGTCAGCAAAATCACAAACTCGTCTCCGCCCATGCGCGCCAGGGTGTCTGAATCCCGCAACAGGGGCTGAATGCGCCCGGCCACCTGCTGCAGCAGGCAGTCTCCCGCCTCGTGGCCATGGTCGTCGTTGACCTTCTTGAAGCCATTAAGCTCGATAAACAGCACGGCCAGCGGCACCCCGGTGCGTTGTGCCAGGGCTATGGCCTGTTTCAGGCGTTCGTGCAGCATATAGCGGTTGGGCAGGCCGGTGAGGCTGTCGTGATGGGCCAGATACTGCATTTTCTCTTCGGCCGCCTTGCGCCCCGAAATATCGGTCACCATGTTCAGGGTGGCCGGCTCGCCCTGCCAGACAATGGCGACCCCGCTCAGCTCAATGGGATAACTGGTGCCATCCTTTTTCAGAAACAGGCTTTCGTAGCGCTGGGGGGATGGCTCGCCCGCCAGCCGGCGCAGGTGGTTTGCCAGCATCACCTCACGGGCCGAAGGGTCGATCAGCGGCATAAAGGTGGGCAGCGCACGCAACTCGGCCTCGCTGTAGCCGGTCATCTCGCACATGCGCGGGTTCAGGTAAACCAGCCGCCGGCTCTGCACCACCACTATGCCCTCATGGGCGGTTTCTACCAGGTAGCGAAAGGAGTCTGCCCGCTCGCGTACATTCTGCTCCACGCCATCATGACGGCTTGCCGCCCGCCGATGACGCCAAAGAGACCACGCACAGCCCCCGGCCAGCACCAGCAGTGCGACCACTGCACTCCAGGCCAGATACGGACTGACCAGGTAACCTGCTTCCGTGCTTACTATCATGCCCGACACCCTATACCTCATCCCTGTTCGGTCGTTTTCCGTGTACAGCACCAATGGATTCAAATGTGCCGAAACCGGGTAAGCTTATCCGCTGTCAAAGGCAGGTGCCATTGATAAACATCAAAAACTGGCGTTAATGCCTGAAAAACAAGCGTGAAGCAGCTGGCCGGTGTGCCGACGAGAAGACCCGGCAAACCGGGATATCTTTCCTGCAAAAGCCCTCATCATTGAACTGGTTACCATTTCTGCTTCACTCCAAATGCAGTTCACCGCTCACGAACAGTCAAAAAGCGCAAAAAACAAGCAAAGATCACAATTAACCCTCTCCCCCGAGGGCAAAATAACGTATATTCCAGCCTCGATTTTTTGACTGTAGCGACACTACAGAGGAACTCTTATGCAATTTTCATCTCTGGATCTGGCCCCCGAGCTGCAACAGGCACTCGCAGACTGTGGCTACAGCGAAATGACTCCGGTTCAAACCCAGGCCGTGGTGCCCGCCCGCCGCGGCAAGGATCTGCAGGTAACGGCGCAAACCGGCACCGGCAAAACCGCCGCTTTTGCCCTGCCCGTGCTGCAGCGCATGACAGACAACCCCAGGGCTACAGTGGAGCGCCGCCCCCGCGCGCTTATTCTTACTCCCACCCGAGAGCTGGCCGAGCAGCTGGCAGACAACATTACCGCCTATGCCAAATATCTGCCCATCAGCGTGACTGCGCTCTATGGCGGCGTAAAAATGGGCGGCCAGGCCAACAAGCTGCGTGCCGGTACCGATGTGGTGATCTCCACCCCCGGCCGGCTGATGGAGCACATTACTCTTGGGAACGTGGCCCTGACCGACGTGGAGTTTGTGGTGCTGGACGAAGCCGACCGCATGCTCGACATGGGCTTTATTACCGATGTGCTCAAGCTGATGCAGCTGACCGCACCCAAGCGCCAGACTTTGCTGTTTTCCGCCACCACCTCGCCGGCGGTAAACGAGCTGGCCCACAAGGTGCTGCACAACCACCAGCAAATTCGCGTAACCCGGGTAAACAGCACCGCCGATACCGTGCGCCATGCGGTATATCCGGTGGAAGAAAACCGCAAAATTGAGCTGTTTGAACAGCTGCTGGATGAACAGAACTGGTTTCAGGTGCTGGTGTTTACCAGTACCCGGGAGCAGGCCGACCGCCTGCTGGCCGGACTGAAAAAGCGCAAGGTGGAAGCCGCCGTATGCCATGGTGACAAAAGCCAGGGCAGCCGCCGCCGTGCCATTGCCGACTTTAAATCCGGCAAGCTGCAGGTGCTGATTGCCACCGAAGTGGCCGCCCGCGGCCTGGACATTCAGGGCCTGGAGCAGGTGGTGAACTTTAACCTGCCCTACCTGCCGGAAGATTATGTTCACCGCATTGGCCGCACCGGCCGCGCCGGCGCACCGGGCAAAGCCATTTCCTTTGTAAGCCGGGAAGAAGAACAAACCCTGGCCCGCATTGAAAAACTCATTGGCGCGCCCATCAAGCGCATTAATAAAGCCGGCTATGAAGTCTCCAACCGGGACGTGCTGCTGAAAAAGATCTCCCGCAAGGTACTCTCCGGCCGCACCAATAAAAGCACCGCCACCACCATAGAGCTGGAAGGCAGTAACGACGGCCACAACACGCCCAAAAGCAACCGCACCGACAGCAGCAAAAAACGCAACCCCAGCCAGGTGCTGCTGAAAAAAACCGGCCAGCAAAAAGCCGGCCCCAAGAAAAAGAAACTGCGCGGCAAACGCGCCGAGCGGTTCTCCCGCTAAGCGATATCAGAGCCGGCCACATTGGCCGGCTTTTTACTACCCTGCCAGTCACTCCTGTGAAGGCAAAAACCCAGGCAAACACTCAGAAAAACCATCACTACACGCCCATTTCTCGCAAAACAGCATTTCCGCATTGCTTTTTCAGACTCATACGACAAAATACCAAGCTTCAACAAGGGTTTCAGGCATGCGCTTACGCCTCAGCAACAGTGATGGGCGGTAGCGTTGGCCGGCTCTGGTAAAAAGCCTGATTTTTGTACAGTACATTTTTAACATGCAGCCGGCCATGCTCATATTGCTGCGCTAGCATGCTCAAAAATAACGGCCGTTTGGTAAAAACTTAAGTTAGATCATGAAGTTACATACCTAACATTTGGAGATAATGAGCAAGGCCTGAACAAATATGAGCATGCTCATTTTTTACACAACCACAAGGCTTAATGTTTGTTATTTAAGCAACAAAATCAGTTACTTGAACGGGATGCTCGCTAAATCAGCAAAGAACAAATATGAGCGCGCTCGTTATTAAAATGTTAGCTTTCAAATAGGAATATTTGCCACAAGGAGTAATCATGGCTTCCCCTAAAATAATAAAGTTCAAAATCTCGTACCACCATGGTGATGCTAATGATGGCCGACTAGATATGTACGATGCTTCTGTATCACTCCAAGGTTTTGCAAAAGCTCTGTCAATCACAACACATGCGTTGCTGAACGAAGGAGAGGTAAAAAAGCACGGTAACAAGGTTAGTGGTGCAAAAATTTATATTCATCCATCACGAAAAGGTAGCTTTGAGGAACTGATAGCTATTGCGGTTGAGCATCCAATTGCTACCTCTATCGGCACTAGCATCGTCGCAAACGTGTTCTATGATCTACTCAAGTGGACATGGTCTAAAACGTTAGAACTAGATTACTCCCCTGAAACTCCTCATGTTAAGAGACTCGATGAACGGATTGAGCCATTTATAGGCGAAATGGAAGAAGCCTTAGAAATACCTTTAGAGCAGGCACATAAACCAATTAAGCAATGTGAAGATATGGCTATAGTCATAAAGAGGCAACAGGTCGGCAATGTAATTAGACTCGATTCTCAGACACTTAAGAGTGTTTCTATTAGAACAAATCCAAATTTGGAAACCGGAATTGTCGGCAATGTAACTCGTTACAATATATTATCCCCGTTTGGTAGGTTTTATGATGATGAGCTGGAACGCACTGTATCCTTTAAACTAGAAGATGAAGTTACTTCTGCTCAAAAACAACTGCTCACGTGGTCAATGCATCATGCGCAAAATGGTAATGGCGGTAAAATTAAGTTAAACGTGAAGCGGGTAACTTCAGCAAAAGGCGTATTAAAACGATACTTAATTTATAAGGTTGAATCGGCAGAAAGCTAACAAACCACTCAAGGCTCTCGCTTCGCTCGCTGGGACAGTAACACGTAGGCTCTGTCGCTTCGCTCCTAATTTTAGCCTACGTATTACTGCCCCTTAGTGGGGCGTTGGGCGACAAAGCCCCGCTTGATACCCTACAGGCACAATGATGCGAAGGACACCCAGCAATGATCAAATGCTTTCTTTCCCATAGTTCTTCCGATAAAGAACGTTTCGTTCGACCCGTTGCTTCCAAGCTTCATCGGGAAGTGCGCATCCTTGACGAAGATACATTCGAAGCAGGAATGCCGCCCGCAGAAGAAATTGCAAGTGCGCTTGACGAAACGGCCCTTTTCGTAATCTTCTTGTCCTCGAAAGCGCTAGACTCAACCTGGGTACAGGATGAGTTAGCAGCCGCGAAATCACTATTTGATGCATCCAAACTGGAAAGAATTTATCCGATCATCATCGAAGACGGCCTAACACATCTAGATTCGAGAATACCTGAATGGATGCGTGAAAGTCTTAATATCCAGCCGATATTAAAGCCGAGTATTGCTGCGCGTAGAATCAGCTCTCGATTGATAGAGATCTCTTGGCAGTTTCATCCGCGACTCAGAGAGCGTGCTGAAATCTTCGTTGGACGCAACGATCTAATCGGCCAGTTTGAGGAACGCATGGACGATTTCTCTGCGCCGACTCCGGTAGCGGTCATTGCGTCTGGATTAAGCGCGATTGGTAGAAAGAGCTTATTGCGACACTCACTCAAGAAATCCAACATCGTACGAGCGTCGTTCGAGTTCCCATCTGTCGTACTTGCGCAGTTAGATAGTATCGAAGACCTCGTGTTAAAGACATTAGACCTCGGCTTGGTCAACTTGTCTTCAAAAGATTTCGGTTTGCGCGCAAGTGTGGAAGAGAAAACCGAATTCGCCATCCGCATGTTCCGCGAAATTTCTCAGGAGAGGGAGAGGATTTTAATTGAGGACCAAGGCGTCTTGGTTCAACCCGACGGTCAATTGGTTGACTGGTTTTCAGAGATTATTAATGGGCTTGCCGATGAATCGTTTCTTGTCTTTGCTGTGGCCAGCCGTTACAGACCTCTTGGATCTCTTAATCGATTGAACCCATTGGCTTTCTTCGTGCACGTTGCGGAGATGGATAAGTCGGAACGTGACGGGCTCATGGTTCGCTATTCGAGATTTTCTGGCCTCGATCTCAACAGAGACGACTATTCATTTTTTTCCGATATTCTTACAGGCTATCCGGAGCAAGTGCTGTTTGCAGTTGACCTAATCAAAGATCATGGCCTGTTCGAGGCAAAAAAGAATTCACATACTATTCAGCAATACGGCTCCGATAAAGCCAAGGTTGTGCTAGAACCGTTTCAAAAAGACCATAAGGCTCTGAATTTTATATACCTATTAAGCAGGTTTGAATTCGTTAGCTACGAAGTGCTATTCGACATTGTCAATGAGAGCGACTACGGAGAGCTGCTAAGAGATTTGTTGTCTTCGTCCATCTGCGAAAGGATTGGCAGCTCATCGGATTATATTCGTGTAAACGAGGTAATCCGCGACTACATCAGTCGAAATAGATTCGGTTCGGCGACCGGCTTTGAGGCGGCACTCGCGAATCACGTAAAGTCGTTCGTAGAGCGCTATGAAGATGAAGAAGCGGATATTTCTGACTATATTCTCTCCGCTCAAGAAAGCCTAAGAGGTGGAGGAGCAATTCCGGAAGAGCTAATCATACCTTCAGTATTTGTAAAGACAATCAAGCGGCTCTATGACGAAGATAGAAAGTACGCAGAGGCCATATTACTGGCAGACCGAGTATTATCTCGTGAGGAATCCCTCCATACAAACACGATAGATCATGTTCGCTTTATTAAGTGTCAATGTCTTGCTCGCCTGAGAAAGAATAGTTTTTTCGATGAAGTTAGAAAGGTTCCTCAGCCGAACAGAGCTTTTTTGTATGGATTTTATTACCGTTTGTCTGGAGATGTAGCTAGAGCAGAGGAAAACCTTAAGCGGGTCTTGGAACAGAAGCCGCGGGACCCGCGTGCTATCGGCGAGCTGGTCTTAGTCTATATGCAGGCGGAGGAGTATCAGCTGGCTTTTGATCTCGCTCGTGACAACTACTACAACCGGCCGGGAAACCCAATAAATGCGAATAACTACCTAACGTGTTTGATGGCGCGGGACTGGACGCCTGAGTGTCGCAAGGAAATTGAAGAAGTCATTTCCCACCTCGAAATCGACCCTTCGGATCGGGCGCGTGAAATGGTTGCTTCAGCAAGAGCACGTGTCCTCGCTTACTTTGACGGTGACCGCTCTGCAGCTATGACTTCAATTGAGCAAACGATTGCCGAGTTTTCCGAGGTAAATTATCCGTTGCTAACGAAAGCTGATCTTGCGGTTCACTTTGCGGACATTGATAGACTCAGGGAAGCCGTACGCGCTCTCGAAAATACTACTGGGAAGTACGCCCAAACGTACCGTTCAGTGGTCAAGTTCAAATCGATTCTACTTGCCATGGAGGGTCGGGCGTCAGAGGCGCGTAGCCTTATCAAGAGGGAGCTTCCTGGTTTGAGTAGTGGTACGCTGGCACGACTGAGCGAGCGGATAGAAAGCTATTCGAAGTAGTGTGCCTGTGATGTCGCCCAACAAATCGCTGCAGGTGACGTTTGACCCGCCGCCCATTTTGCTTCCGCAAAATGTTCGTCGCCTCAAATGCCCCTGAGCTTAGGCGTTATGGCTCAAAAGCAAGGAGTAAAAATTGAACAAAGCAGTAACTTGCAGTTCTCTTGAGGAAGTTCGCTCGAACATCGACGTAATTGATCGCAAGATCGTAGCTTTAATCGCTGAGCGCGGTGGCTTCGTCATGCAGGCAGCGCGTTTCAAGAAATCCACCGATGACGTTAAGGCGCCGCAGAGAGTTGAGCAGGTCATCTCTAAAGTTCGAACGCTTGCTCATGAACTGGATGCTAATCCCGATGTGGTTGAGGCTGTTTATCGTGCAATGATTTCTGCTTTTATAAATGCTGAGCTTGTCGAGCATGCTTCACTTACAAGCAATACTTGAAAGCCATAACAAGCGCCAGCACATCGCGCCTGCGGCGCTGGACTCGCAACAAGTTGCTCGCCCGTGTGGCGGGCGTTACCCCTTCCTCAATAAGAGGATAAGCCTGCCAGAGTGAAACTCATATGATCAACCCCAAACGCCCAATAAATAATCACGACGCCTACCACGCCCATATCTATTTCGATGCAAGCACACTGGCGTTTGCCACTGCCCTGTGCCAGCGTATTGCCAAGGAGTTTTCACTGGAAGTGGGCCGCATTCATCAAAAGCCGGTGGGGCCGCACACTCTGTGGAGCTGTCAAGTGAAGTTCACTCATGCCGACTTTGATCGGTTTATTCCTTGGCTGGATCGGTATCGGGGCGAGCTGAGCGTGCTGGTGCATGCGGATACCGGCGATGATCTGGCGGATCATACGACTCATGCTTACTGGCTGGGTGATTCGGTTGAGCTGAATTTAAGTATATTCAGATAGACTCAAAGTGCTTTTTAATCAGCCGCACATTACGCTTGTTGGCTTTAAAGGCGAAGTCGAACAGATCCCCCAGCAGGGGAATGCTGCCGATCAGCACTTCCAGCAGTATGTTAAAGCCCATGCGCGCCAGCAGGGTGAATGGCAGTTTCATGCGGGCAGCCTTCAGCAATATGTAGCCCGAGAAAGCCGCTCCGGCCAGGTCCCCTACCCCGGGCACCAGGCCGATAATGCCGTCCAGGCCAATTCGAAAACCGCCGGGCAGGCGTATGGTGCTGTCCAGCAGCCAGGCCAGGCGGTCTAGTTTTGCGCGGGTTTGCTGGGTGTTCCCGCCCATTATTTTTTGGCAATCACCCACACCGCATGCACTATGCCGGGAATGTAGCCGAGCAGGGTCAGCAGTATGTTAATCCAGAAGTGCTTGCCCAACCCTACCTGCAGAAACACGCCCAGTGGCGGCAGTAAAATGGCAATAAGAATTCGAATCAGATCCATGTGGCCTCCTTTGATTAGCTTTTCAAGTTAAGCCTTAGGGCAGCCATTAAGCAACTGCACACCAGCTGTTTGCCATGTAAAACGGTTTCATACGGACACCTTATGTCGCAGCCGGAGTGGCCTGCTCTGCATGCCATATTGAGCCAAGCGTTTTGCCGCCCGGCGCACGGCGCGATTTCGTGTTCGGTGCCATTATGGTTATGGTGAGCATAACTACATCACAGGAGGTCATCATGGCAGGTGGATGGTCACGGGATGGAGCCGTGCAGGATCAGATAGACGCCAGTGTGGAAGACGCGGTGCAGGATGCGCGCAGCCGGCTGAATGCCGGCGACAGCCTGAGCCATTGTGAAGAGTGCGATGCGCCCATTCCCGAGGCCAGGCGCAAGGCGGTGCCCGGTGTGCGGCTGTGCATTGAGTGCCAGAGCAAGCAGGAAAAGCATCGTAGCAGCAGCGGCATTAACCGCCGCGCCAGTAAAGACAGCCAGCTGAGGTAGCAGCGTGAAGCATCAGTGCGGTTGCACTCCGCCGACATGCTTCGAGCCCATCCATGGGGCGCTCGGCAAATGCCATCCATGGCATTTGACGGTCGGCTCCGGCAATCCCCACTGCTGCTTCATGCAACATCGGCGTTGTCTGCTCGCTGCCAGTCAGCACCGAGCTTGCCGGACAAGCTCAGGCCAGCAGGCCGGCCTGTTGCAGGCATTGGCGAATGGCATCCAGGGCACCCGGATTGGCCAGGGCGTCGCGGTTGTCGCTGCTGCTGCCGCCATTGAGCATGCGAGCCACTGCCAGCTCTACCTTTTTGCCGCTGCGGGTGTAGGGAATGTCCGGCACCTGCACTATGTGGCGGGGCATGTGCCGGGGGCTGGCACCGGTGCGAATGCGCTGGCACAGCAGCTTGCATTCTTCTTCCGAGAGCCTGTGATCCGCCACCACCAGCAGCACCACTTCCACGTCACCGTTTATCTGCCGGCCCGCCACCAGGCTGTCTTTAATGTTGGGGGCCAGCTCTACCTGACGGTAAATTTCGGCGGTGCCGATGCGCACGCCGCCCGGATTAAGGGTGGCGTCGGAGCGGCCGTAAATCACAGCCCCGCCCTGTTCGGTAAAAGCCACAAAGTCACCGTGGGCCCATACTCCGGGAAAGGTGTCAAAATAGGCGGCGCGGTAGCGCTCGTTGTTGTTATCCTGCCAGAAGCCTACCGGCATGCAGGGCAGCGGCTGGCGGCATACCAGCTCGCCCCGGCCGTCGGTCACCTCGCCCTGCTCGTTCATGGCCACCACATCTACTCCCAGAAAGCGGCACTGAATTTCTCCCCGGCGCAACGGCAACAGAGGGCAGCAACCCACAAAGCAGCCGCAAATATCGGTGCCGCCGGCAATGGAGCCCAGCAGCACCTGACCGGGCAGTGTACTGTACACCCAGTCGTAGTCTTCCGGCAGCAGCGGCGAGCCGGTGGAAAACAACACTCGCATCGCTGTTAAATCAAAACGCTCACCGGGTTGCAGCTGCGCCTTGCGGCATTCCGCCAGAAAGCGCGCACTGGTGCCGAAGTGGGTTGCCCGCTCCTGCTCCGCCAGCGCCCACAGCCGGTTCATGTCCGGGTGAGCGGCGGCACCGTCTACGGTCACCAGAGTCACGCCGGCCAGCAGCGCCGAGGCCTGCCAGTTCCACATCATCCAGCCGCAGGTGGTGTAATACATCAGCCGGTCGCCGGCGCTCATGTCACCGTGCAGCACCAGCTCCTTGGCGTGGTTTACCAGCATGCCCGCCGCCCCGTGCACTATGCATTTGGGTTTGCCGGTGGTGCCCGAGGAATAAAGAATATAAACAGGATGATCCGCCGGCAGCGACGTGAAAGAAGGCTCACTGCCCTGCCCTTCGGCCAGCGCCACAGACCAGTTGGTCAGGTTGGGCACATTCAGGCTGCCGGTGTTCGGCAGGCTGTTAATGCCAAGCACCGCCTTTACACTGGGCAGCCCCTGCACCACACGGGCAAATTCGTCCCGCCGGTCATACTGCTTGCCGTTGTAGTGATAGCCGTTTACCAGCAGCAGCACTGCCGGCTCTATCTGACCAAAGCGGTCGATAATGGCGTCGGCACCAAAGTCCGGCGAGGCCGAGCTCCATATTGCTCCCATGCTGGTAGCTGCCAGCATGGCCACCAGTGCCTCGTAACCGTGAGTGACCACGCCGGCCACTCTGTCGCCGGGCTTTACGCCCCGGGCGCGCAGCCAGGCTTCCAGTGCGCCCGTGTCGCGGCGCAAATCGGCAAAGTCATAACGCTGCGGCGGGCCGTGTTCTCGGTGGCATACCACGGCCTCTTTATTGGCCAATGCTCCGGTACCATGGCGCAGCAGGTTGGCCGCAAAGTTCATGCGCATGCCCGCAAACCATTCGGCCCCGGGCATGCTGCGCCGGCCCAGCACCCGCTCGGCCGGCTGCTCATAACGCAGGCCGCAAAAGTCCCACACCGACTGCCAGAAGGCCTCGGGCTCGCGCACCGACCAGGCATGCAGGGCCTGATAGTCAGTAAATTTGCCCAGCCCCCGGCCGCTCAGCCAGCGCATGTATTTGGCTATCTGGCTGTGCTGCAGCAGCGGTGCCGGCGGTGTCCATAATATCTGGTTCTGCTCCATTAACGACTCCTGCTCAGTCAGCATACTCCTTTCAGTGTATGCGCTGGCTGTGTGGGCGCATCAACAATACAAGCGCTCCGCTTTCTTATACAATATGCGGCAATCATGCCGGCCGCCTGCCGGACACTTCTTTTTCCGAACTTTTCCCGAACTTTGCGGAGCAGCTACTTGGCGCAACATAACGACACTTTTCGTGATTTTGGACTGGATATTCGACTGATCCGGGCACTGGACCATCAGGGGCTGGAACACCCCACCGACATTCAGCAAGAGGCCATGCCGGTGGTAATGGCCGGATTTGATCTGCTGGCCTCTTCCAAAACCGGCTCGGGCAAAACCCTGGCCTATTTGCTGCCGGCACTGCAGCGGCTGATGAAAAGCCGGGCTCTGAGCAAGCGCGATCCGCGCGCGCTGATCCTGGCCCCCACCCGGGAGCTGGCCCGTCAGGTCTATGTGCAGCTGCGCTCCCTGTGCGGCAGCCATTTCAATATTGCCCTGCTGCTGGGCGGTGAAAACTTCAACGATCAATTAAAAGCCCTGCGCCGCCAGCCCGATGTGATTGTGGCCACCCCGGGCCGACTGGCCAACCATCTGGACTCCCGCTCGCTGATGCTGAACGGCCTGGAGCTGCTGATCCTGGATGAAGCCGATCGCATGCTGGACCTGGGTTTTTCCCCCCAGCTGGAGCGCATTCATCAGGCCGCGGATCATCGTCGCCGCCAGACCCTGATGTTTTCCGCCACCCTGGACCATGCCGAGACCAACGCCATGGCCGCCAAGCTGCTGAACGCGCCCAAACGGGTGGCCATTGGTGAGGCTCATGCAGAACACAAAGACATAGAGCAGCGTTTTATGCTGGGCGATCATCTGGATCACAAGCAGGCACTGCTGGACCATCTGCTGGCCAACGAGGCCTATCAGCAGGCCATTATCTTTACCGCCACCCGGGCCGATACCGAGCGTCTGGCCGAACGCCTGCAACAACAGGAGCTGGCCACGGCGGCGCTGCACGGTGACATGAGCCAGGCCGAGCGCAACCGCATTATGGATGCCTTTGCCAAGGGCCAGTACAAGCTGCTGATCACCACAGACGTGGCCTCTCGCGGGCTGGACTTGCTGCAGGTATCGCTGGTAATTAACTTCGATATGCCCAAGCAGCCGGAAGAATATGTGCACCGCATCGGCCGCACCGGCCGGGCCGGAGCCAGCGGCGCTGCCATCTCGCTGGTAGGCCCCCGCGACTGGGACGCCTTTAAACGGGTAGAGGCCTTTTTGCAGCGGAATATCAGCTTCAGCCACATTGAAGGTCTGCAAGGCAAGTTCAAGGGGCTGCGGCCGGTGCGCAAGGCTCAGAGCAAGCCAGGTGGCAAAAAACCTGCACCCTACAAAGGTAAAAAAGGCCAGGGCCCGGCCAGAGCAGCCGCCAAACCCGCTTCACCCAAACGTCCGGCCGGATTTACCGGTGGTCAGGGCCTGGGCTCCGCCGACGGCTTAGCGCCGCTCAAGCGCAAGAAGCCAAAACCCGAGCAGGAATAATGTTCAGGTAAATCAAGGGCCGGCATTCGTTTTGAATACCGGCCCTTTTTTATTTATTAAATAAATGTTAAAAACTGCATTATTAGTTTTGTTAATAGCGTGCCTTCACGAATGAAGAACCTGCCAACGGATTTGCTGCGCACCTTTGTTACCATTAATCAGCTGGGTGGCTTTACTCAGGCCGGTGAACGGCTGGGCCGCTCTCAGCCGGCAGTCAGTCTGCAGATGAAGCGGCTGGAAGAGCTGCTGGGCGTAAAACTGTTCAACCGTGGTCAGGGCCTGCAACTGACCGAAGAAGGCCAGCTGCTACTGACCTGTGCTCAGCGTATGCTGGAGCTGAACGATACGCTGATTTCCCGCCTGAGCACCCCTAGGGTGAGCGGCGCTGTGCGCCTTGGCATTCCCAACGATTTTGAGGTGTCATTTCTGGCCACCACCCTGGGGCGCTTTGCGCAGGCGTATCCGGGAGTCACCCTGGATGTAAGCAGCGATATCAGTGCCACCCTGCTCAATGATTATAAAAAGGGCGCTTACGATCTGGTGATGGCCATAGAGGAAAGCCGGCCCGAGCGGCCTCAGCTGACCGACTACATTACCGAGCCGCTGGTGTGGGTGCGCAACACTAATATGCTGCTGTCGGCCGACCAGCCGTTACCGCTTATTCTGTATCCCAAGGGATGTTTGTACCGGCGTACCATTATTAATGCACTGAACAAAGCCAACCTGCCCTGGCGGGTGGTATACAGCTCGTCCAGCTTGCTGGGCATTCAGTCGGCCATAAAGGCAGGTCTTGGCATTAGTGTGCTGTCTAAAAGCACTGTGCCTGAAGGGCTGGAAGCTTCATCCAGTTTTGCTCACTGCCCAGATCTGGGCACGGTTTCCATTGGTTTTTGCTACAACAACAGCAGCCTCAGCCCCGCGGGCCAAATGCTGCTGGATTATCTTAAGCAGGGGCTGAACGCCTTGTAGGCCGGGGATAACCCCGGCCTTGCAAACCACTCAGTAGCTGCGGGCCACGGCCCCGCTAGGAGCGGATTGGGTGATTTTACTCACCGCCACATACATCACCGTCGACGCCAGACAGCCATAGAGTGGCCCTTCCACCCAGCCCACCTCGGTAAACAGCAGAAAGCTGCCGCTGGTGACCAAGCCGGTGAACATGGCCGCCAGGGCACCATAGCCGTTACCCTGCCAGAAGGACGAGATAAACACTGGGCCTATCATCACCGCCAGCAGGGTGCCGGAGCCGAGAATGCCCAGCCAGGACAGCATAAAGGGCGGTGCATACAGCATCATTAAAAAGCCCACCAAGCCCAGAATGGCCACCCAGATGCGGTTTATCCACAAAATGCGGGCACCGGAGGCCTTGCTCTCGGGAAACAGCGCAGTGCGCAGATCGTGAGACGCCGCACTCGATACGGTGTGCAGCAGCGAGTTGGCGGTGGACTTCATGGCAAACAGAATAAACAGGGTAATAATGCCCGCCAGCGCCGGATGCAGAAACTTGGCCAGATACACCGGCATGGCCTGATCCGCTTCCGCCAGCTCAGGGTGCGCCACCCGCACATACATGCCCACAATGGGCACCAGACTCAGCAAGCAACCCATGGGTGCCACCCAAATGGCCACATGGTGCATCTTCACGCTTGGCTTGAATGCCAGAAAACGCACCGCCATGTAAGGCAGCACAGCGGTAAACAAAAAGGCGTAGGGCAGCACCAGAAATACCGAGCCCTTGCTGTCGCCGTAGGGATCCGAGGTGGTAGGGTTGAGCAGCTCGGGATCAATGGCATTGAGCCTGTCTATCATGTCGGTAAGGCTGATATCGGTAAAAATCTGCACCATCATCACCAGGGCACCTATGCCCATGCCCGCCACCATCAGGGTATCGGTCCAAGCCACGGCAGCCAGGCCGCCCAGCATGGTGTAAAGGATGATCACCGAGATCATCAGCAATGCGCTTTCGGTCAGGGTAATGCCCAGCCAGGACGCCCCCAGCAGCCCTACCGCCTTGATCTGACTGGTAAGAAACACCAGCAGCAGCACTATGGTGATCACCGCAGCCACACCTTTTACCAGCCGCTCCAGTTTCTGGCCGCCGCCATGCACCTGAGACACATATTCCGGAATGGTGCAGCTGCCCAGCTCATCGGCGCGCCGGCGCAGAAAGTGAGCAAAATACAGCACAGCAATCACCATGGCCGGCGCAAAAAAGAAATTGCCCAGCACTTCCACCGAGCCAAACTCATAGGCCACGCCGGGCGATCCCATAAAGCCCCAGCCACTGAAGCCGGTGGCCACTATGGTGCCCGCCCCCACAAAGGGGCCCAGGCTGCGGCCAGCCACCAGAAAGCCGGTTTCATCGCTGTCTTTAACTACCCGGTTGGACAGCCAGCCGATCAGGATCAAAACACCGAATGAGCCCAGCAACAGGGCCCAGTTTAAAAATGAATAGTTTTCCATCACAAATTCCCTTTGATGTTTTACGGATTAGCGGCAGGGCTTGCGCACATATTCCCGGTAGACATAGGCCAGGGCGGCCCAGGCAAGAATGATGGCGTTAAGAAAGGCAAACCACTCCATGGTCCAGGATTCAATCAACATAATTTCTACCTCCTAAAACAAAGCAGGCCCACCCTTGCGAGCGAGCCTGCTGTTCATCAGCCCTTGATGATGTTGTGTTCGGGGCCGAAGGGGAAACGAGTGATGTTCTCTACTCCGCTTTCACTGATCACCAGAATATCGTGTTCACGATAGCCACCGGCACCGGGCAGGCCTTCCGGCAGCATGATCATCGGCTCCATGGAGACCACATGCCCCGGCTCCAGCACGGTTTCAATGTCTTCACGCAGCTCCAGGCCTGCCTCGCGGCCGTAGTAGTGACTCAGGGTGCCAAAAGAGTGGCCGTAACCAAAGGTGCGGTACTGCAGCACATCGTGCTCGGCAAAGATTTCGTTCAGCTCGGCGGCAATGTCGCAGCAGCGGTTGCCGGCCTTGATCAGCTCTAACCCGCGACGGTGCACCTTGCAGTTGATTTCCCACAGCTCCAGATGACGGTCGGAAACGTGCTCGCTGAACAGGGTCCGCTCCAGCGCCGTGTAGTAGCCACCGATCATGGGGAAGGTGTTCAGGCTGAGAATGTCGCCGGCTTCAATTCTGCGGCTGGTCACCGGGTTGTGGGCACCGTCTGTGTTAATGCCTGACTGGAACCACACCCAGGTGTCCATCAGCTCGGCATGGGGGAAGGTGCGGGCAATTTCGCGCACCATGGCCTGAGTGCCGGCCAGCGCCACTTCGTATTCCGGCACGCCCACGCCAATGGCGTCACGAATGGCGGCACCGCCCACATCGGCTACCCGGGCACCCTGCTTGATAAGCGCAATTTCTTCCGCCGACTTGATCATGCGCATCTTCATGGTGGGCAGGCCAATGTCCACGAACTCGGCGTCCGGCATGGCGGCCTTGAGCTTGTCGAGGTTCTGCAGGCTCAGGTGGTCAAATTCCACCCCCACCCGGCGGGCACCGCCAATCAACTGTTGCACACCACGAAAGAAGTTGTCTTTCTGCCAGTCGGTATATACCAGGTTGTCACCCAGGGCGTTGCGCCGGTAAGGCTGACCGCCGTCTATGTTAGCGGTAATGGTGGTGTGAATGTCCTGGGTCACCGCCAGACCATAGTCCCGGCCAAACCGGCAGTACACAAAATCACTGAAATAGTTGATGTTGTGATAAGAGGTGAACAGTACGGCGTCTACATCGTTGCCGGCCATGTACTGGCGCAACTTTTGCTGGCGGGAACGCATTTCCGCCTCGGAAAACATGCCGCGGACTTTTTCACCGTTGGGAATGGTCAGGGTGTTGGGCATCTGCATGATAAGGTTCCTTCCTTCTGGCTTGGTAACAGAGTGGTTAACTGCGCACCGAAACTGGCTGATAAGCGCATGACCCTGATGCTAGAAAGAAAGCGGCCATAACAGAAATGAATAGTTCAAATCCGGCCATTTACCTTGTTAATGCTTTGTTATTAATTTTACCGGTGTGCCACTACCAATACCGCTAAACCCGATCTTCCTCACAAAAAATGATGAGTCAGCACCAAGATCCACACTAATATGGCCAGCAACAATGTGATCAGCACCGCCGCCGAGGCGGTATCCTTGGCCCGGCCGGACAGCTCGTGATGCTCGGGGCCGATGCGGTCGACCACGGCCTCAATGGCAGAATTGAGCAGCTCCACCACCAACACCATGGCAAGGCTTGCTACCAGCCAGAGGGTATGAGCCAGCGGCAGCTCCAGCCAGAAGGCAAAGGGCACCAGCACCAGCGCAATCCACACTTCCTGACGAAAGGCCGCCTCGTTTTTATAAGCACTCACCAGCCCCTGGCGGGAATAGCCCAGGGCCGCGATGATCCGTGTCAATCCGGTTTTGCCCGGTTTCATATCATTTCCTTAGGAATCCTGAGCCAGTCGCAGCCTTGCTACTTCGGTAGCCTGATGTAGTTTCTGCTTTAGTACTTCAAGCGGTGGTAACACTGTGAGATATTCAGCCACATGAATGCCCGACTTATCCAGCTCCAATAGTTCAATTTGCTCCTGCTTCTTGCTGCTGCAAAGGATAATGCCAAGTGGTGGCAGCTCACCTTCTTCCTGCTCGTATTTCTGCAGCCAGCGAAGGTAAAGCTCCATTTGGCTTTTGTGGGCATGTTTGAACTTTTCTGTTTTCAAGTCGATGGCAACCAGCCGTTTCAATTTGCGGTTATAAAAAAGCAGGTCAATGTAAAAGTCATCTTCATCAATCTGAATACGCTTTTGCCTGGCAACAAAAGTGAAACCAGCCCCCATTTCCAGCAAAAAGTTTTCAATGTCTCTTAAAATCGCATCTTCAAGATCTTTTTCCAGATAGCGATCGTTCAGATCAAGAAAATCAAGTAAATAGGGGTCTTTCAATAACAAGCTTTCGTTGAGCTTACCTTGACCACGTAAGGTGCTCAGCTCAGCCCTGATAGTTTCATCTGGCTTCTTTGAAATGGCGGTACGCTCAAACAACATGGAGCCAATACGCTGATCCAAAGTGCGGGTTGACCAACCTTCGGTAATGGCCATTTGAGCGTAAAAGTCACGCTTCAGGGGATCATCTATATAAATCAATGCCTTAATATTGGTCCAGCTCAATTGTCTCCGCAGTGCAGAGACAATTTCAGCATCCTTTATGCTTTCGGCAAACTTCATGCAATGGCGAAGTTGTTGCTTGCTCCACCCTCTGCCAAATTGTGTGGTAAGCCGCTCAGCCAGTTGGCTGATCACCTGTTTGCCATATTCAGCACGCTCGCCTTCCAGAACTTCCTGATTAATACGCTGGCCCACATGCCAATAGAGCAAGGTAAGTTCGCTATTCACGGCAACAGCGGCCCGTTGCCTGGCCTGACTGATTAAGGCAATAATATCCTGCTCAAAAGGTTGGAACGGAACTGTCATTTACTTTCCTCCAGCTCACGGCTCTGCAGCTCAGCACACTCGCGCGTTACTCGCAGCACGCTGCCCTGAGTGTACCAGTCGCCCAGCACAATGCGCCGGGCCGGCCGGCCGTTCAGCTCAAGATCGTGAATGGCGGGTCTGTGAGTATGACCGTGGATCAGCCGCTGCACCCCGGCCTTGCGCATTTGTCGCTCCACCTCGCCCTGGTTCACATCCATAATGGTGATGCTTTTATCCTGCTTGGACTCGGCACTTTTGCCGCGAATGCCGTCGGCAATGCCCAGCCGCTTTGTCAGTGGCAGGCGCAAAAACAGCCACTGCAGCCAGCGCCAGCGGGTAATACGGCGATAACGCTGATAGCCGGCATCATCAATGCACAGGGTGTCGCCGTGCATAATCAGGGTGGGCGTGCCGTAGAGATCAATTACCTTGTGCTCGGGCAGCAGCGTCATGTTGGCCTCGGCGGCAAAGCGCCGGCCTATCATAAAGTCCCGGTTGCCGTGAATGTAATACACAGGAGCACGGCAGGCCCTGAACGCCGCCGCCACTTGCCGGTTCAGCTCGCTGGGTTCGTCGTCGCCCACCCAGAATTCAAACAGATCCCCCAGCACATAAAGGGCATCGGCCTTCGATGCTTCCGTTTCCATAAAGGCCAGAAAGGCCGCCGTAATATCAGGGCGGCCGGGGCTTAAGTGCAGATCGGCAATAAACAGGGTATGGGGCATAAAAAAATCCGGATTCAGACACAACAATGCCCGCCGTAGCGGGCATTGCAACACACGCCGAGGTAACTTATTCGCTGACGGTCACGCCGGTGATCAGCACATCATCTACCGGCACGTCCTGATGCATGTAACCGCGGGTGCCGGTAGCCACGCCCTTGATCTTGTTCACCACGTCCATGCCTTCGCTCACTTCACCGAACACACAGTAGCCAAAGCCCTGAGTGGTGGCGGACTTGAAGTTCAGAAAATCGTTGTCGTTCACGTTAATAAAGAACTGAGCAGTGGCGGAGTGCGGCTCCATGGTACGGGCCATGGCGATGGCGCCTACCTTGTTGGTCAGGCCGTTGTCGGCTTCGTTCTTGATGGCCGCGCGGGTTTCTTTTTCTTCAAAGCCCGGGCCGTAACCGCCGCCCTGAATCATGAAACCGTCAATCACCCGGTGGAACAGGGTGTTGTCGTAGTGACCATCGCGGCAGTATTGCAGAAAGTTGGCAACGGTTTCCGGTGCCTTGTCGGCAAACAGCGTGAGAGTAATATCGCCGTAGGTAGTGTGCAGTGTAACCATGTTCATATTTCCGAGTGTTAAAGTTCAGATGCCGAGTTTAGCGCAAGCGACGGCGTTAGCGAACCCCCGACGCTGCCGCACTTGCACCCGCTGGCCATAAACGGTTCAATACGGCAGACTTTATTGACCATTCACCACCACCAAGACACTGAAACATGCTGAAAATATATAACTCGCTTACCCGTCAAAAAGAAGAATTCAAACCCCTGGTGCCCGGCAAGGTCGGCATGTATGTGTGTGGTGTCACCATTTACGATCTCTGTCATATCGGCCATGGCCGTACCTTTGTGGCCTTTGATGTGGTTACCCGCTATCTGCGCCATGCCGGTTACGACCTGACTTTTGTGCGCAATATCACCGACATTGACGACAAAATCATTAAACGCGCCGCCGAAAACGGCGAAGACTGGCAGGCGCTGACCGAGCGCCTGACCGGCGAAATGTATAAAGACTTTGACGCTCTCAACATTGCCCGGCCCGATATCGAGCCCAAGGCCACCGGCCATATTCCTGAAATCATTGAAATGGTGGAAACCCTGATCAAAGACGGTCATGCCTATGTGGCCGACAACGGCGATGTGCTGTTTGAAGTGAACAGCTTTGCCGAGTACGGCCAGCTCTCGGGCCAGAACCTGGAGCAACTGCAGGCGGGTGCCCGGGTGGAAGTGGAGCAGACCAAGCGCAATCCCCTCGACTTTGTGCTGTGGAAGCAGTCCAAGCCCGGCGAGCCGAGCTGGGAGTCGCCCTGGGGGCCGGGTCGTCCGGGCTGGCACATTGAATGCTCGGCCATGAACGGCAAGCATCTGGGCAAACACTTCGACATTCACGGCGGCGGCTCGGATCTGCAGTTCCCCCACCACGAGAACGAAATCGCCCAGAGCTGCTGCGCCAATCACAGCCCCTACGTCAACACCTGGATGCACTCAGGCATGGTGATGGTGGATCAGGAGAAAATGTCTAAGTCGCTGGGCAACTTCTTTACCATTCGTGATGTGCTGGAGCATTACGACGGCGAGACCATTCGTTACTTTTTGCTGTCGGGCCACTACCGCAGCCAGCTCAACTACTCGGACGAAAACCTGAAGCAGGCGCGCACCGCCCTGGAACGGCTCTATACCGCACTCAGGGATCTGCCCGAAGCGCCTGCTGCCGGTGGTGAAGAGTTTGTTACCCGCTTTAATGCCGCCATGAACGACGACTTCAACACCCCCGAAGCCTACTCGGTACTGTTTGATCTGGCCCGGGAAATCAACCGCCAGAAAGGCAAGGACGACGCAGTAGCCGCCGGCCTGGGTGGCCGCCTGCGCGAACTGGCCGGTGTGCTGGGCCTGCTTGCTCAGGAGCCCGAAGCCTTTTTGCGCGGTGACAGCGGGGCTGACGACGAGGTGGCCGAGATTGAGCGCCTGATCCAGGCCCGGCTCGACGCCCGCCAGAGCAAGGACTGGGCCGCCGCCGATGCCGCCCGGGACCAGCTCACCGCCATGGGCATAGTGCTGGAAGACGGCCCGGAAGGCACCCGCTGGCGCAGAAAATAACCATTGACGGTTGAAATTAATTTTAAAGGCACCCATGTGGTGCCTTTATAGGTTTAATAAATACAACTGGAGTCTGCGATGAAAAAATTAACCTTGTGTGTATTTGGTGTGTTTTTGGGCCTGCTGTCCGGTTGTGATACGCAGGGCCCCGGACCTGCTGCCGATGTGGGCGATCATATTGATGAAGTGGTAGAAAACGGATTTCATTCCGAGGCAGCTCCTGTCCTGCCTGCAGAAGCCCAACCCGAGCCTGAGGTTATTGAGCAGCAGAAAAAACATCATCAAGAGGTTGTGGAGCAGGCATCTCAAGAGGCAGAGAATAAGCTCAACGCCATTCTCGACGCCACTGCCGAACCAAAATAACTCACTTAAAGACAGACTTCGTCATATGATGAACGGGCGTAGTTAATTTCATTGCGTCAGTCTATTTCGCTTTTTCCTGTTAACTTTTGATTTAAAAAGAGTTTTAATGGAAAGCGGCAGCATTAATGGAATTGCATGGCTATTGCTGTTGTCGGTCATGAGCTATTACTGTTTATGTCAACACCAAGCGGATGTTCCGCACCTTGCAAAAAGAACAGGGAGAAAAATATGAACAAGTCACTGCTGAATGTTTTACTGTTTACCTCCGTTGCCACCTTTGGCCTTGCCGCCTGTGATAACCAGGGCCCCGCCGAGCAAGCCGGCGAAAAAGTGGATAATGCCGTAGAGCAGGTTCAGGAGCAGGCCGAGCAAACCGCTGACGACGCTCAGGAAGCCCTGGGTATGGAAGAACAAGGCACACTGGAAGAGCTGGGTGAGTCTGCGGATGAAACCCTGGACAACGCCGCTGCTGCCGCTGAAGAACAGGCCGACGCTGCCGGTGACGCCCTGAGCAACGCCGCTGACGAAGCCGAGCGCAAAGTAAATGAACTGATGGAAGACAGCGAGCAGTAAGCACAACGCTGCATCGAAAACCAAAAGGGAGCCCATGGCTCCCTTTTTTATATTCACTTTCATGCTTCACTGACACTCTGCGGCTCCAGCTCGGCCCCGCAATGATTGCAGAACTTCGCATCCCGCTCATGGCCACTGCGATCGCACTGCGGGCAGTGCCGGCGTGAGTACTCCTTGCGCATTTCCCGGCCAAGCTCGGCGGTAATAATACCGGTAGGCACGGCGATAATGGCGTAGCCCATCAGCATGGTTACGGCAGCGATGCCGCGGCCCAGCCAGGTTTGCGGCGTAATGTCGCCAAAGCCGACCGTGGTAATGGTGACAATAGCCCAGTAGATGCTGGTGGGAATGCTGGTAAAGCCATTCTCCGGCCCTTCCACCACATAGAGCAGCGAGCCGAACAGAGTCACCAGAATAAACAGAGTGCTGAAAAATACCAGTATCTTGCGCCGGCTCTGATTCAACGAACGCAGCAGCAAATTGGCTTCATCCACATAACGCAGCAACTTGAGCACGCGAAATACTCTGAGAACCCTGAGCAGACGCACCATCAGCAAAAAGCTGGCACCGGGCATTAAAATGGCAAGATAGGTAGGCAACACCGCCAACAGGTCGATAATGCCGTAGAAGCTGCGCAAATATCCCAGCCGGCTCTGGGCGCAATAAACCCTCAGCACAAATTCCAGCGTAAACAGCAGGGTAAAGGCCCATTCCAGCCAATAAAGCACAGGGCCATATTGCGCCCGTATGCTGCCGATGGAATCCAGCAACAGCACCACCATGGACAGCAATATGGCCAGGATCAGAGCGAGATCAAAGCGTCGCCCGGCGGGAGTTTCAGTGCCAAAAATAACGGTATAAAGAACATCCTTGTTCAACCATTTCATTCAGGCACTCCTGCATTAATTGTCGTGATAGCGCTCGCAGGCGATGAGAGTATTTTCAATCAGTGACGCTACCGTCATCGGGCCCACACCACCGGGCACAGGAGTGATGTAGCCGGCGCGCTCGGCCGCCACGGCATATTCCACATCGCCCACCAAGCGGCCGTCTTCCAGCCGGTTAATACCCACATCAATCACAACGGCACCGGGCTTGATCCAGTCGCCGGGAATGAAGTTGGGCTTGCCCACGGCCACCACCAGCAGATCGGCCCGGGAAACCTGAGCCTGCAGATCGTCGGTAAAACGATGACAGGTAGTGGTAGTGCAGCCCGCCAGCAGCAGCTCCAGGGTCATGGGGCGACCTACTATATTGGATGCCCCCACCACAACGGCATTCAGGCCGTGGGTTTTAATGTGGCTGCGCTCAATCAGGGTCATGATGCCCTTGGGCGTGCAGGGGCGCAGGGCCGGAATGCGCTGGGCCAGACGGCCTACGTTGTAGGGGTGAAAGCCGTCTACATCCTTGTGCGGATGAATCCGCTCCACCACCAGCGTAGAATCAATGTGTGCCGGCAACGGCAGTTGTACCAGAATGCCGTCTATGGCCGAGTCTTCATTCAGCTCGTCAATCAGCTCAAGCAATTGCTGCTCTGTGGTTTCGCTGGGCAAGTCGTACGACTTGGAGATAAAGCCCACTTCTTCACAGGCACGGCGTTTGCTGCCCACATATACCTGAGAGGCAGGGTTGGCTCCCACCAATATTACTGCCAGGCCCGGGGCCCGTTTTCCGGCGCTTTTACGGGCAGCCACGCGCTCGGCCACCTGATTGCGCACCGCCTGTGCAATCGCTTTTCCATCGATTATTTGAGCTGACATCTGCGTTATTTCTCACCTTTATAAACCTGCGGCAATTGTCGCATTTTTTCAGGGGTTTGATAAGCAACCCCCAGTGCGATAAAGCCGTTGACCATGGGGTCTCAAGCCGGTATTATGCCGCCCCGTTGCCTGCCATGCAGACAACATGCGCCCTTAGCTCAGCTGGATAGAGCATCCGCCTTCTAAGCGGATGGTCGCAGGTTCGAGTCCTGCAGGGCGCGCCATTTTGCGGTGACCGTAGCTCAGTTGGTAGAGTCCCGGATTGTGATTCCGGTTGTCGCGGGTTCGAGCCCCGTCGGTCACCCCAGTTCCTGTTTTGCCTGCTGCTCCAGATGTGCCACCAAATCACCCGGTAACTGCAACCTGTGCGCCAGCGCTTCCAGCCATACCCGCTCCGATGCTTCATCGGGATCCATCACCAGCCGTGATGCCAGATACAGCTCTGCCGCCTGCTCAGGCCCTTTTGCCGAAGCGACAATGTCATTAATGCTGATCTCTGCCGAGAGCATATCGAACACCAGTGCCTTTTCATCGGCAGCCAACCCCAGTTGCTCTACCTGCTCAAAAATCCGTTGCTGCTCGGTGGCATCCACATGACCATCGGCCTTGGCTGCCCCTATCATGGCGCGCATCAGCGACAACTGAAACGGCTCACCGCCGGCGGCCGGGGCCGTGGGTGAAAAGCGCGGATCCACTCGCTGAAAATCCTCCCGCTGCACCGGTGCCGCCTGCTCGGGCTGTTTGCCCTGCTGCCAGCTCTGGTAGGCTTTCCAGGCCATCACGCCCGCTGCCGCCAGACCGGCATATTTAATGCCACTGCCGGCCATTTTACGGCCCTTTTTACTGCCCAGCACGGCCCCGAGAATGCCACCGGTGGCTGCCCCTTTGCCAAAGCCGGACGAGCCGCCCAGAAACTTTTTCATCAGTTTTTCTGCATCCATTACGCTTCTCCTGTTTTTTGCTGACATGTTGGGACGTGACTAATCCCCAGTCCCTATTCCCCGTGTTTATCACTGCGACTCAGCAATTTAGCCACCTTATCCACCAGCGCCCGGCGTATGCCGCCCAGCTGTTTTTTCTCGTCCCCCTGCCAGGGCACAGGACGGCACAGGTCCATGGTTTGCAGGCCAAGGCGGGCGGTCAGCAAGCCGGCCCCCACGCCCTGCCCGGCCCGGGCCGATAGCCGGCCGGCCAGCTCCAGCCCCAGCAAGTCCATGCCGGCGTCCATGGCTGCTTCCGATACGCCTACATAGAGCATATGATGCAGCACGCTTTTCAGCAGCCGCAGCCGGCTCAGTGCGCCCAGGCGAATGCCGTAGCACTGAGTAATGTCTTCAATCATTTTCAGGTTGCGCCACAGCACCAGTAACATGTCTACCGCTGCCAGGGGGCTGGCCGCCACCATCACCGCCGCCTCACCGGACCACTTCAGTACCCTGGCTCTGGCCTGCCGGTCCTGTGTGGCCAGCACCTGCCGGCTGTAAAGGCTCAGCACTTCGTTGTTCTGCTCGTCACCGGTCAGCCCTGCCTGCCATTTGGCAAAGGCATCGCTGTGCTCCAGGCCGCTGGCCCGGGCCAGCTGTTCACAGAAACCCTTGGCCTGACCATGGCCGTCTGTGCTTAACAACTGCTCGGCCTGCAACCGTTGTTGTGATACCCGCTCCAGCTGGCGCACCCGCACCAGCTCGCGCCACAGACTGCCACCGGCGGCCAGCGCCAGCAGCAAGAGTGCCACACTCCAGGCCGCCCCCAGCCACTGGCTTTCCTGCCAGGTCTGCCACAAAGAAATGCCCGAATGCACCAGCAGCAGAGTGATGATCAGACTGACCGCAGTCCACCACAGCCGGTGCCGGCGTTTGGGTTGCAGCACCACGGCCGGGCCCTCGAGTGGCGCATCGGCTTCCAGAAAATCGTCATCGTTAAGTGTCTGGCTGCCCCGCAGCGGCTCGCTTTGGTTGGTATTCAGGGGCTGGTCAAGGATCACTTTGCTCTTCAGGCTCACGTGAGTTTGTCTCCCAGTAAAAAGGCCAGCGCCCGATCCAGGCGCAAATGAGGCAGCGGTTGCTCCGGCTGCCAGGGCGGCGGCGCAAAACCGGTAAAGTCAAAGCCCTGGTGTTGCCAAAAGGCTGCGTCGGGCACAGTGTCTGGCACCTCGCCCGGATACAGGGTCACCGGCTCGCCGTTATCCAGCCGGTGGCCCTGCAGGGCGGGAATGGCCTCACCGTTATGGCTTACTTCTCCGCTAGTGGTGGCCTTGATCGAGGCCAGCGCCAGGGTTTCTATATCGATGCCGGACAAGCGGGCATGACGGTGGCCGCCGCGCACCAGTGTGGCCAGCAACCGGGTTAAACGGCCATGCTGATCCGGCGTGAGATGATCCGCCTTGGTGGCGGCAAACAGCAGCTTGTCGATGCGCGGCGCAAACAGCCGCCGCCACCAGCCGGTTTTGCCGTAATCAAAGCTCTGCACAATGGCGTTTATCGCCCGGCTCAGATCGGCAAAGCTGTCGGGGCCGTGGTTCAGGGCACTCAGGCAGTCCACCAGTACTATCTGGCGATCAAAGCCGGCAAAATGATCCCGGTAAAAGCCGGCTACCAGATGTTTTTTATAATGCTCAAAACGGGTTTCCATCATGCCGTAATGGTGCTGCTCGTTCAGCCCTGCCGGCACCTCACCCCACACCCAGGGCACAAACTGCAGCATGGGCGCACCCTGATATTCACCGGGCAGAATAAAGCGGCCGGGCTGCACCAGATAGGCTCCGCATTCGCGCTTGATGTCGTGCAGCCACTGAGTGTAAGCCGCCGCCAGCGGGCCCAGTACGGCGTCATCGGCGGGGCTGTCGGGGGCAATGGCTTCGCCGGCACTCAGCCAGCCTTGTGCCAGCCCGGCCAGCGCCGGCGTTTGCAGCAGCGCACGCTGCTGGGCGCTCCATTGAGCGTAGTTCATGGACAGCAAGGGCAAATCAAGCAGCCATTCACCGGGGTAATCCACCAGCTCAAGATACAGGGTAGCGGTATCCTGCAGCCGGCGTTTAATCCGGTTTCTGGGGCAATAACGAATGGCCAGGGTCATTTCACTGATGCCGCGGGTGGGCTCGGGCCACACCGGCGGCGTTTGCGCCAGCTGGCCAAGCGCTGCCTCATAACCAAAGGCCGGCACATGATGATGCCGGCCCGGCACCCGCTGGCTGCCCAGCACCCGTCCCTCTGCCGCCGGCGGCCAGTGCGGCAGCCGGGCGTCCAGCCCGGCGTGCTCAAGCTGATTTACCAGGCTGGTAATAAAAGCGGTTTTACCACTGCGGCTGAGCCCGGTCACGGCAAGCCGCAGGCGCTTGTCCAGCCCCCGCTGCACCCAGGACTCCGCCTTGTTGCGCCACTGGCGCAGAGCTGTATTGCTCATTTATCCTCGCGCAAGTCGTTAAATTGTCGTCGCAGACGAAACTCACCGGAAGTAATTAACCGCTCCATGGTGGCCACCCGGCCATTCAGCCGCTCCAGCCGCTGCTCCAGCCGGGTCAGCGCCTCCTGGGGGGCCAGCCCCGAGCGCCAGCCGGCGGATTTGACATGCTCTCTGCCGGTATCGGGCTGCTGCTCATGAGGCATATCATCCAGCAGCAGCCAGGCGGCAATATAAAGTACCAGTGTCATAAAGCTGGTAAACAGCAAACCGGTAATGGCCAGCACGCGAATCAGCCAGGGTTCCACTTCCAGCCGGCGGGCAATGCCGGCGCACACGCCTCCCAGCTTGCCGTTGCGTTTGTCGCGGTACAGATTAATTAACGTCGACGCCATTCGGGCACCTCCTGATCCAGCAACCGCTCCAGGGTTTCTACCCGCTCGGCCAGCTGTTCGGACTGTTGCAGCGCCTTGTCGAGGCGCTGACGGGCATTGTCGTCCAACCCTTCATCGAGCCGGCGCTTGCTGCGATAGTGCAGCACCAGCCACACCGGCACCACCAGAAACAAAAAGATATTTAACGGGGCCACCAGGGCCCAGGCCAGTTCGCTCATCACTGCTCCTTGGTGTTATTCATTTTCGCCTTGAGCCGTTCCAGCTCCTTGCTGATGGTGTCGTCCACTTCCAGCTCGGCAAACTCCTGCTCCAGCCCCTTGCTCTGACTATAAAGGTCGGCGCGGGCTTCCAGCTCGTCAATTTTGCGCTCCATGCGATTAAATTTGTCGATGGCTTCCGAGTTTTCGCTGCGACGCACCCGCTCTTGCACATTAATGCGGCTTTGGGCACTTTGCTGGCGCAGCTGCATGGCCTGCTGGCGCGCACGGGCATCACCCAGTTTGGCTTCCAGCCGGCTGATGGCATCGGTCAGTTTGGCCATGCTTTCTTCCACCAGGCCGCATTCCTGCTCCAGAGCGGTGAGCAGCTCGCTCTGCTTTTTCTTTTCCAGCAGCGCGGCCCGGGCCAGATCTTCCCGCTGCTTGGTCAGCGCCAGCTCGGCCTTGCCCTGCCACTCCTCCACCCGCTCGCGATGGCACTCAATCTGGCGCTGCAAGTCCTTTTTCTCGGCCAGCATGCGGGCCAGGCTGGAGCGCTCGCGTACCAGCTCGTCTTCCATCTCCTGAATGATCAGCCGCACCATTTTTTCCGGGTCTTCTGCCTTGTCGAGCAGCGAGTTGAGGTTGGCATTAATAATATCGGCCATTCTTGAAAAGATGCTCATTGCCTGTCTCCTGTGGAGTATTGATAACAGACTTTACCTATCAAGTTCCGTGCCAGCCATCAAAACGAGAGTAACACTCTGTTTTTAAACATAAATTACTTTCCACACAAATGTGACGCCTGGCAGAAAATGGTTAAAAAGGCTATTATTTGGCAAATTTCGCCGCGTGTATATTAAGTGGCCTCTGCAGATCCGGCTTTTGGCTTGCCCCAATAAATTGGGGCCTACAGTGGGCAGTCATTCCGGCCTTCACCGGAATGACTGCATAAAGGCATAAAGGCAGTAAAAATATGAATAACGAACTGATTGGTCAGTCCAACGCCCTGCTGGAGGTACTGGATGAAGTTTCCCGGCTGGCACCGTTAAACCGGCCTGTGCTGGTGGTGGGCGAGCGCGGCACCGGCAAGGAGCTGGTGGCGCACCGGCTGCATTATCTCTCTGCCCGCTGGCAGCAGCCCTTTGTGTCCATCAACTGCGCCACCCTGGCAGAAAGCCTGCTGGAAACCGAGCTGTTCGGCCATGAGGCCGGTGCCTTTACCGGCGCACAAAAGCGCCATGTGGGCCGCTTTGAGCGGGCCGACGGCGGCACCCTGTTTTTGGATGAGCTGGCCACCACCAGTCCTCGCGTGCAGGAAAAGCTGCTCAGAGTCATTGAATACGGCGAATTTGAACGGGTGGGCGGCAACCAGCCGGTGCGGGTCAATGTGCGTTTACTGTGCGCCACCAATCAGGACTTGCCCGCTCTGGTCAAAAAAGGCGAGTTCCGGGCCGATCTGCTTGATAGACTGGCCTTTGATGTGATTACATTGCCGCCCCTGCGGGCCCGTGATGGGGATCTGCTGCATCTGGCCGAGCACTTTGCGGTAACATGGTGCGCCGAGCTGGGCCACAGCCTGTTTGCCGGCTTTGGCCCCCTTGCCCGCCGCCAGCTGCTGGAATATCACTGGCCGGGCAATGTGCGCGAGCTGAAAAGCGCGGTAGAGCGCAGCCTGTGTCGCCAGCGCCAGCCTGAACAGCCGCTGGAGCAATTATGCCTGGATCCCTTTGCCTCGCCCTGGCAGCCAAAGGCTGAACCAGAACCGGATCCCGCTCCGGCACGCCGGTGGCCGCTGGATTTAAAAGCGCACCTGGCCACCGAAGAGCGCAGCCTGGTGGAAGAGGCGCTGAAGCAGGCCCGTTATCATCAGCGAGAAGCCGCCAGTCTGCTGGGGCTGAGTTATCATCAGTTGCGTGGTTTGCTGCGCAAACATGCCGTGGTCACAACGGCCTCACAAAAGGACTGAACATGCGTTACTGGCTATGCTGGCTGATTGCCCTGCTGCTGGCAGGATGTGATGACAGTGACCAACAACTGGTAAAGGAAAGCCTGCTTTACTGTGCAGAAGGTGCGCCTTTTACCTTTAACCCGCAACTGGCCGCGTCCACTCAGACTCTGGATGCCACCGCTCATCAGCTTTACGACCGCCTGCTTGATATCAACCCCGACAACCTGCAACCCATGCCGGCCCTGGCCACTCACTGGGAACGAAGCGAAGACGGCCTGCACTATCGCTTTACCCTGCGCCCGGGGGTTCAGTTTCACACCACGCGCTGGTTCACCCCCACGCGGCCACTGAATGCCGACGATGTAGTGTTCAGCTATCAGCGGCTGATCAATAACAATCATCCTTTTCACAGCCTCAGCGGCGGCCATTACCCGTTTTTCGACAGCATAGGCCTGAGTGAACTGGTCACCGACGTGCGGGCCCTTGGCCCGCGGCAAGTTGAATTTGTGCTGAGCCGGCCCAATGCCTCTTTTATTACCAGTCTGGCTACCGACTATGGCGTAATTTTGTCGGCAGAATATGCCGCTCAGCTGCTTGAAGCCGGCACGCCCGAGCTGATAGATCAGAAGCCCGTGGGCACAGGGCCTTTTTATCTGGCCCAGTACCGCATCGACGACTTTATTCGTTATTACCGCCATTCAGGCTACTGGCGGGGCAATGTGGCGCTGAATCAGCTGGTGTTTGATATCACACCCAAATCGTCCAAACGGCTGGCCAAGCTGCTTACCGGCGAGTGCGATGTGATGGCGCATCCGGGGGCCAGTCAGATATCAGTGATTAAGCAGCACAAAGAGTTGGTGCTGGATCAGGCCACCGGTATGAATGTGTCTGTGCTGGCGCTGAACACCCAAAAAGCCCCCTTTAATGATGTGCGGGTGCGTAAGGCGCTGGCCCTGGCGCTGTCGCGCGATGATATTTTGCAGGCGGTATATTTTGGTATCGGCTCTCAGGCCGAGTCGGTGCTGCCACCGGTATCCTGGGGTTATGATCCCAATATTTTAATGCCTCTGCCCGATGCAGAGCGCGCCCGCTGGCTGCTGGAACAGGCAGGCCTGCAAAACGGCTTTACCATGACGCTGCTGGTGCCGGCCGGCAGTCGCAGCTATAACCCCGACGGCCTGAAAACCGGCCAGCTTATTCAGCGCCGGCTGGGGGAGCTGGGCATTACCGTGCGGCTGCAAAACCTGGAAGAGCAAATTTTGCGCCGGGAGCTGCAGACCGGTGAGCAGGATGCGGTGCTCACCGGCTGGTCGGCGGATAACCCGGATCCCGACAATATGCTGCATAACCTGCTCAGCTGTCAGGCCATTGCCGGTGGCACCAATGCCAGCCGCTGGTGTAACCCGCTGTTTGAACATCAGTTGTCGGCCGCGCTTACTGCCCCCACCTTAAGCCAGCGCATCGGCTTTTATCACAACGCTCAGGAAATTGTGTATCAGGATATGCCGCTTATTCCCCTTAATCACACCCTCAAGCTGCAGGCTCACCGGCACAATGTAAAAGGCCTGCAACTGCAGCCCTATGGCGGCGTGGTGCTTTACCGGGCATACAAGGAGTAGCCATGCTGATTTACTTGCTGCGACGTTTAAACCTGCTGATAAGCACACTGGTGTTGCTGACGCTGATTGCCTACGGGCTGGAGTTCCGGCTGCAGCAGCAGGGCGACAACGATTTCTGGCACGGCTACTGGCGTTTTTTACAGGCACTGATGGCAGGTGATTTCGGCATTTCCAGTGCCACCGGCCTGCCGGTGCTGGGGGCACTGGGGCAGTATTTTCCCGCCACCCTGGAGCTGTGTCTGGCCGCCTTTATTATCTCGCTGGCAGTGGGGGTCCCCCTGGGCACACTGGCGGCCATTCGTCAGGGCCGCTGGCAGGATACCCTGATCATGACCGGCACTTTGGTGGGCTATTCGGTACCGGTGTTCTGGCTGGGGCTGCTGCTGGTCATGCTGTTTTCCCTGCATCTGGGCTGGTTGCCGGTATCGGGTCAGCTCAGCCTGCTGTATGAAATTCGCCCGGTCACCGGCATCATGACCATAGACACACTGCTCACCGAGCATCCTCACCGCTGGGAGTCGTTTCTCAATGCCCTGCGCCATCTGGTGCTGCCGGCACTGGTGCTGTCCATCGTGCCCACCACCGAAGTGATTCGCCAAATTCGCAGCGCCCTGCTGGAAGTGCTGAAGCAAAACTATATTCGTGCCGCCCTGACCAAGGGCTTCAGCGACACCCATGTGGTGCTGCGCCACGGCCTGCGCAATGCCTTTCCTATGGCCATTCCCACCCTGGGGCTGCAGTTCGGTACTGTGCTGACCTCGGCCATGATGACCGAAATTGTATTTGACTGGCCCGGGCTGGGACGCTGGCTGGTTACCAGTATTTCCCTGCAGGACTATGCCGCCATCAAGGGCGGCACCCTGGCCATTGCTACCTTTACCATAGTGGCCAGTGTGGGCATGGATATTCTCTCTACCCTGATCTACCCCAGCAGAAGGAAAGCCATTTATGCCAGCCAGGGCTAACATCTATCCCGAGCTGCAGGTGCGCTCCCCCCGGGAGCGGGCCTGGCAGCTGTTTCGCCAGAACACTCTGGCCATGATCGGCCTGTGGGGGTTGGGTATTTTATGCGTCTTTACTCTTATCGGCCCCTGGCTGGCACCTTATGCCCCTTACGAGCAGTTCAGTCAGGTACTGCTGCTGCCACCGTCCTGGTCTGATCATGGTAATGTAGACTTTTTTCTCGGCACCGACGATCTGGGCCGGGACATGCTGTCACGGCTGATCAATGGTGCCCGGCTGACCTTTGGCAATGCGGTATTGATTGTTGCCGTGGCCATGCTGTTCGGTACTGCCATCGGTATTCTCGGCGGCATGAGCCGGGGCCTGAAGGCCAGCATTCTCAATCATCTGCTCGATACCCTTTTGTCCATTCCGTCTTTGCTGCTGGCCATTATTTTTGTGGCCATTCTGGGGCCGGGTCTGTTCAACACGCTTATCGCCATTACCCTGGCCCTGATCCCGCAATATATTCGCGCCACCTACAATGCGGTGTCGGAAGAAATGCAAAAGGAATATATCACCGCCATTCGTCTCGACGGAGCCAACGCCTGGCGCATTCTGCGCTTTGGCATAGTGCCCAACTTAAGCGATACCCTGATAAGCCAGACCACACGGGCACTGTCGGCGGCCATTCTGGATATTACCGCCGTGGGCTTTCTTGGGCTGGGTGCCCAGCCGCCAAGGCCGGAGTGGGGAGCCATGTTGTCGGATGCCATGGATCTGGTGTTTCTGGCTCCCTGGACCGTGACATTGCCGGGGCTGGCCATACTGTTCAGTGTGCTGGTGGTCAATATGGTGGGAGAAGGCCTGCGCCAGGCCATTAATGAGGTAATGGACTGATGCCGCTGCTGGATATTCGCAATCTTACCATTGAAATTGATACGCCTCAGGGTATGGTCAAGGCGGTAGATAAATTCAGCCTTACCCTGGCCCATGGCGAAATTCGTGGTCTGGTGGGCGAGTCGGGCTCAGGCAAGAGCCTGGTGGCCCAGACCATCGCCGGCATCGACAGAGACACCTGGCGGGTGACCGCCGATCGCATGTATCTGGATAACGTGGATCTGCAGAGTCTGTCGTCCAAAGAGCGCCGCTTGCTGATGGGCCGGGACATGGCCATGATTTTTCAGGAGCCGGCCGCCAGCCTGGATCCGTCCGAAAAAATTGGTGCCCAGCTGGTAGAAGCCATTCCGTCCCGCAGTTTTCGCGGCAAATGGTGGCAGCGCTGGCACTGGCGGCGCAATCAGGCCATTGGCCTGCTGCACCGGGTGGGTATTCGGGATCATAAAATGATCATGAACGCCTATCCGTTTCAGCTCTCCGATGGCGAATGCCAGAAGGTAATGATTGCCATGGCCATTGCCAACGAGCCCAAACTGCTGGTGGCCGACGAGCCCACCAACGCCATGGAGGCCACCAATCAGGCACAGATATTCCGGCTGCTGGAACGAGTGAACAAACTCTCGGGCACCACCATTTTGCTGATTGGCAACGACATCACCAGCTTTGCTCAGCTCACTCACAATATTACCGTCATGTATTGCGGTCAGGCGGTAGAGTCGGGCCCGCGGGATCAATTATTGTCCCGGCCTCATCATCCTTATACCGATGCCCTGCTGCGCATGATGCCGGATCTGGATGGCACCCTGCCCCACAAGTCCCGGCTCAATACTCTGCCCGGCGTGATTCCGCCGCTGCAGAGCCTGCCCATTGGCTGCCGGCTGGGGCCCCGCTGCCCCCGGGCCCAGCGCCACTGCGTGGTGGCCCCGCCCCTGTCGCGCTACAAGGGCCAGAGCTACTATTGCCACTTTCCTCTTAATATGCCGGAGGGCAAGAAGAAATGAGCCAGGCACCGCTGCTGAAGGTAGATAACCTGAGCAAGGTTTACGTGAACCATACCGGACTGTTTCGCAAGACAGTAAAAACTGCTTTCTATCCGTTGTCATTCACGCTGGAGCGGGGCCAGACCCTGGCGCTGATGGGCGATGCCGGCTCGGGTAAAAGCAGCCTGGCCAAGGTGCTGGCGGGGGTACTGCCGCCCACCCAGGGCAGCATTTTTATCAACGGCGAAAAAATTGAAGCCCATGACTATAAAAAGCGCTGTCAGCTTATTCGTATGATTTTTCAGGATCCCAACACGGCGCTTAACCCCCGCAGCCGCATTGGTCAGATCCTGGAAGCCCCGCTGTTACTGAACACAGCGCTTGATGCCGAACAGCGGGAAACCCTGATCATAGACACACTGCGCATGGTGGGCCTGCTGGCAGAGCACACTCACTTTTATCCGCAAATGTTTTCTACCGGACAAAAACAGCGGGTGGCCCTGGCACGGGCGCTGATCCTCTCCCCCAATATTATTGTGGCGGACGAGGCCATCTCCAACCTGGATATTTCGGTACGCTCGCAGATCATCAACCTGCTGCTGAGCCTGCAGGACGAGCTGGCGCTGTCTTATGTGCTGGTGGCCAACGATCTGGGGGTGGTACGCCATATCAGTGATCAGGTGATCCTGATGCACGAAGGCAATGTGGTGGAAGCGGGCCCCAGCCACAAGGTGCTGAACAACCCGCAAAGCGAGCAGGCAGAGCGCCTGCTGCAGAGTTATAACAACGAATACCGCTGGCAGCCAGCCACCGGTTAATCCAGGGTCTGCACCCCGCCACCGTTTACAAACAAAGTCTGGCCGCTCACCCAGCGAGAAATGGGTGCCGCAAAGTAGAGCACGGCACCGGCAATGTCTTCCGCCTCGCCCAGCCGCTTGAGCGGCGTGTGTGCCAGCATGCTGGCCTCAATTTCCGGGGTCAGCACCGAGGCCAGTGCATCGGTACGCACAGCTCCCGGGCCCACGGCGTTCACGCGAATGCCCGCTGGTCCGTAGTCAAAGGCCAGGTTGGCGGTCATATGGTTAATGGCAGCCTTGGACGAGGCATAGGCACTGATGGCCGGACTTTTGTTGATGGAGCTCATGGACGACATATTAATGATGGAGCCGTAGCCGGCGTTTTCCATGTGCGGCGCACACAGCTGGGCCAGCCGCCAGTTGCTGAACACATTCAGCTCAAAAGTGCGGGCAAACTGCTCCACCGTAAGGGTGGCAGGGCTTTCACGGCCGGCACCGCCGCCGCCCACATTGTTCACCAGAATATTAATTTGGCCGTATTCCGCCAGCGTCTTATCCACCAAGGCGACCAGCTCTTCGTCTTTGGTGACGTTGCAGGCCAGCGCCAGCGCCTTACCACCTTCCTTGCGAATTTCTTCTGCAGTGGCTTCAGCCGCTTCCAGCTTGAGATCCGCCACCACCACGCTGGCACCAAACGCCGCCAGCATTTTGCTGCAGCCCTTGCCAATGCCGTTGGCACCGCCGGTAATAATGGCCACTTTGCCGCTCAGATCAAATAATTCAGCAGGTTTCATATGTGCTCCTGTTATTGAGTTTTAACCGACATCAGATGATCGGCCACCGCCTGATAGGCCGGAAGTGAATAGGGATCGTTTGCCCCGTTGGCCGCCACCGGATGGGACGCAAAGCGCACCAGCACCATTTCCGCGGCGGGGTCGATATAAATGGTCTGACCATGTACGCCCCGGGCAGCAAAGGCACCATTATCGTTGTGGGTTATCCACCACATATTGCGATAGGACCAGTCTTTCAGCTTATCAAAACCGGCTTTGGCAAAGGCTGCCTGACTGCCCCCCCGTTCAATATCTTCAATGGCGGCAGCCGGAATAATCTGCTCTCCCTGCCAGCGCCCCTTATTGCGCACCAGCTCACCAAAGCGAGCCATATCCCGCAGGCCGGCACTCAGGCCACCGCCGGCAAAGGGCGTGCCCAGCTCATCTACCTGATAATAAGCGCTCTGCTCCATTCCCAGCCGTTGCCAGATACGCTGAGACAATTGTTCGGCCACCGACTGACCCGCTACCCGGGCAATTACCCAGCCGAGGGCGTCGCTGTTCACGGTTTTATAGCCAAAGGCATCACCATGCTCACCCTGCTTTTGTACGCCGGTCAGGTATTCAAAGTAGCCTACCGGGCCGGTATAGCCATCCGGCTTGGGCCAGGGGCTGCCGGCGGCGGAGTATTGCCATACTTCGGCATTGGGGTCGGCATAGTTTTCGCTGTATTGCAGCCCTGTGGTCATGTCCATTAACTGGCGCACTGTGGCATCACCAAAGGCCGACTCCGTCAGCTCCGGCACATAGTCCGCCACCCGCTTGTTCTCATCCAGCTTGCCTTCCGCCACCAGAATCGCCGCCAGCAAACCGGTAAACGACTTGGTCACCGACATGGCGGCATGCTGGCCATCTTCTTTCAGGGCACCAGCGTAGCGCTCATACACCACATCACCTCTGTGCAGAATAATGAGGCCATCGGTGTAGTTATGATCAAAGGCCTCGGCAAAGGTCATGGGCTGGTCACTGCCCCAGGGCATAAAGCGCAGGGTGTCGATAACCGGATCCGGACGATAATTCAGCGCCACCGGCGCTTCCAGCCCGCGCGACACATTCACTGTGGGTGAAAACTCGCGCATGTGCGCCACACTGTAACGCAGCGCCGGAAACTCGAAAAAAGAGCCGTCGGCAGCCCGCAGCCGCTTATCCGCAGGTGGCGGAAAACCCTGCATCCAGCCCAGCTTGCCGGGGTCGCTGTCTTCTGCCGACAGCGGTGTTTCTGCCGCCACTGCGGGCAAGACCAGTGCGGCACATAAAAGCCCCGCTGAATAAATGTGTCCGGTCATTATGTCTCTCCGAAAATACAAGCTTGTTCGGGTCAGTATAGACACAGCCACCCTTGAAACAGAACGCAAAGCGCTCATTTTGGGCAGGACGGAGAACGGAGGTAAATGGGCGGGAATGGGTGAAGAGCCCGGCATTATCGCCGGCTCTTTTCATCTTGGCGGCAAGCTGTCACAATACGCTCAATCTTGAGGGAGTAATCGTTCGGCACCCAGCCGAAACGGCTGTCAACAATCTCTGAGCAACAAGCTTATGGCAGTCGTGTCCGTTTTGGATTGATGAGACTCGAGACGCAACCACTCACCGGGCGGGGAGTGTTTACGTCTCGTGTGAATCGGTCCCGCCCTGAAGAGCCCCTTTATGAATGTGTTTAGCCCGTCAGTTTTTCTGTTTACCCCTGCCGATAGGGGGAGCTTGCCATGCTGATGTCTGTTGCAGCCATTGTATTAGGCCTTGCCGTGCTGGTGTGGAGTGCCGATCGTTTTGTGGACGGTGCCTCGGCCACGGCTCGTTATGCGGGTATGCCGCCGTTGCTGATTGGCATGGTGATAGTGGGTTTTGGTACCTCAGCACCGGAAATTGTGGTGTCGGTTATTTCCTCGCTGGAAGGTAATCCCGGGCTGGCACTGGGCAATGCTTATGGCTCCAATATTGCCAATATTGGTCTTATTCTGGGGATAACAGCACTGATCAGCCCTATTGCCGTGCATTCTCAGGTGCTGCGCAAGGAGCTGCCCATTTTGCTGCTGATCACCCTGCTGTCGCTCAGTTTACTGTGGAACGGTATGCTGGCGCGCACTGACGCCATGATGTTGCTGGTGGTGTTTGTGTTGCTGATGGCCTGGAGTATTCGCCAGGGGCTGCAAAGCGGTAAAGACAGCCTGGCCGCAGAGCATGAAAAGGAGCTGGACGAAAATCTGATGAGCCTGAAAATGGCAATTTTCTGGCTGGTAGCCGGCCTGATACTGCTGATTGTGAGCTCCCGCTTTCTGGTATGGGGGGCGGTGAATGTGGCACAGGCCTTTGGGGTGAGTGACTTGATCATTGGCCTGACCATTGTTGCCATTGGGACGTCACTTCCCGAGCTGGCATCGTCCATTGCCGCCATTCGCAAAAATGAGCACGATCTGGCACTGGGTAACGTGATTGGCTCCAACCTGTTCAATACTCTGGCAGTCGTGGGCCTGGCCGGTGTCATTCATCCGCTGGAAGTGATGCCGGAAGTGATCACCCGTGACTTTGTGGTAATGATAGTGCTGACACTGTCGGTATTTGTGCTTGGGTTCGGTCTCAAGGGCCGGCAGGGCCGGATTAACCGGCTGGAAGGGGCCTTTTTGCTGGCCGTGTATGTGGCTTATTCCGGCTGGCTGGCCAGCAGTGTGATAAGCGCGTAAAAATAGGTAAAGCAGCCTTAACGTCATTCCGGTACTGAATCCAGTTCTGCATGAAATTGAGTATGACGCAGAAAAACAGGCTCTATGTGATGGGACTCCGGGGCAAGCCCGGAGTGACTTGACACTTATATTGCGCGCCATTCCCCACTCCCTGCTCGTCAGAGACTGGGAAAAGTAAAGTCGGAGGCCTGATGGCTGGCCCGCTCCGGCCACTTTTGGGTAATGGTTTTGCGCCGGGTATAAAAACGCACCGCATCCGGGCCGTAGGCGGCCAGGTCACCAAACAAAGAGCGCTTCCAGCCGCCAAAGCTGTGGTAAGCAACCGGCACCGGCAGGGGTACATTAATGCCCACCATGCCCACTTCAATTTGATCCCCAAACAGGCGGGCCGCTTCACCATCGCGCGTAAACAAACAGGTGCCGTTGCCATATTCATGAGCATTAACCAGATCTATGGCCTCTTCCAGGCTGTTAACCCGCACCACACACAGCACAGGGCCAAAAATTTCTTCCCGGTAAATGCGCATCTCGGGCGTCACCCGATCAAACAGACAACCACCGATAAAATAACCATTTTCATGGCCCGCCACGGTCACACCCCGGCCGTCCACTGCCAGCTCTGCCCCAGCCTGAATGCCGTCTTCTATATAGCCGGTAATTTTATCGAGATGCTCTTTGCTTATTACCGGCCCCATATCGTGCCCCCGCTCTGTGCCCGGGCCTATGTTCAGCGCTTTAATCTTATGGCTCAGCTTTTCGGTAAGCGCATCCGCCACCGCATCCCCTACACACACCGCCACCGAAATGGCCATGCAGCGCTCACCACAAGAGCCATAGGCTGCCCCCATCAGGGCATTGACCGCATTATCCAGATCCGCATCCGGCAGCAGCACCGCATGGTTTTTGGCCCCGCCCAGCGCCTGCACCCGCTTGCCGTTGGCGCTTCCCTTGGCATAAATATGCTCCGCCACCGGGGTGGAGCCAACAAAGCTGATGGCTTTAACATCTTTGTGCTCCAGCAACGCATTTACCGCATCACGCCCCCCCTGCACCACGTTAATCACACCTTTGGGCAGGCCGGCCTCTTCCAGCAATGCGGCAATCAGCAACGAAGAAGACGGATCTTTTTCCGAGGGTTTAAGCACAAAGCAGTTACCGCAGGCAATGGCCATGGGAAACATCCACAACGGCACCATGGCCGGAAAGTTAAACGGCGTAATGCCCGCCACCACGCCCAGCGGCTGAAAATCGGACCAGGCGTCAATGTCCGGCCCCACATTACGGGTGTATTCCCCTTTTAGCAGGCCGGGCACACCACAGGCATATTCCACGTTTTCCATGCCCCGCTGCAGCTCACCCCGGGCATCTTCCAGGGTTTTGCCATGCTCTTCAGCAATCAGCCGGCAAATATCATCCGCCCGCTCTTCCAGCAGCTGCAAATAGCGAAACATGACTCTGGCACGCTTGGCCGGCGGTGTATCGCGCCAGGCCGGAAATGCCGCTTTCGCCGCCGCCACCGCCTGGCTCACCGTATTGACATCGGCCATGGCCAGCTGTGCACACACCTCCCCCGTGGCCGGATTGAAAACGTCCTGAGTGTGCTCGCTTATGTGCCGTTCGCCGTTGATCAGATGAGGAATGGTGTTCATGGAAAATCCTTGTTTTGAGTTCGATTCAAATCAATACGCCCGCTACCGCATTAAACAGCTGCTCCAGCTGGTCGGGGGTAGAGATAAAGGGCGGGCCAAATTGCAGGGTATCGCCGCCAAAGCGCACGTAATAACCCGCCTGCCACAGCTGTATTGCCAGCTCCATGGGCCGGCGCGCCGGTTCGCCCGGGTAAGGTGCCAGCTGCACCGCACCAGCCAGGCCGCAGTTACGAATATCAACCACATGAGGCAGCCCCTTGAGCCTGTGTATCTGCTCCTCAAATGTGGGCATAAGCTGTTTCACCCGGGCGGGCATGTCTTCTTCAGTCAGCACACTCAACGACGCCATGGCCGCAGCACAGGCCACCGGATGGCCGGAATAGGTATAACCGTGGGCAAACTCCACCATATAGCCCGGCCCGGGCTGCTCCATAAAGGCCTGATAAATATGCTCTTTGGCAATGACGGCACCCATAGGCACCACGCCGTTGGTCAGCTGTTTGGCCAGGTTCATGATATCGGGCACCACGCCAAAGAAGCCGGCACCAAACATCTCGCCCATGCGGCCAAAACCGGTGATCACTTCATCAAATATCAGCAAAATGTCGTGTTCATCGCAGAGTGTGCGCAGCCGCTGCAAATAGCCCACCGGCGGCACTATGACTCCCGCCGAGCCCGACATGGGCTCCACGATGACGGCGGCAATGTTTGAGGCATCATTCAGTTCAATCAGTTGCAGCAGCACATCGGCCAGCTCAGCCCCCTGCTCCGGCTGGCCACGGCTGAAGGCGTTTTCCTTCAGCAGGGTATGAGGCAGATGATCCGCATCCAGCAGCTGGCCATAATGTTTGCGGTTGGGGCCCATGCCGCCCAGGCTGGTGCCACCCATATTCACACCATGATAGCCCTTGGCGCGGCCAATCAGCCGGGTTTTCTCCGGCTTGCCTTTGGCGCGCCAATAAGCCCGCGCCATTTTCAGGGCGGTGTCGGCACATTCCGAGCCGGAGTTGGTAAAAAACACGCGGTTCAAGTCTGCCGGTGCCATGGCTGCCAGCTTCTCCGCCAGCTCAAAAGCCAGCGGATGCCCGGTCTGAAAACCGGGAGCATAGTCCAGGGTATGCAGCTGCTGATGAATAGCCTCAATGATTTTGGGGTGCTGATGGCCCAAGCCGGTGCACCAGAGCCCCGAGAGGCTGTCGAACAAGCGGCGGCCATCCACATCGGTAAAATAAGCACCCTCGGCCCCGGCCACCAGCCGGGGGGCTGCCTTAAAGGCCCGGTTACCGGTAAAAGGCATCCAGAATGCATCCAGGTTCAGCTGCTCACTCAGCTGCGGTTTGCTGACGATATTTGCCATGGTATTCATCACCACCTCATCCATTCATTCTGAACTTATCTTTGCTGCCGGTATTGTTGGGATTCGCTTCGCTCATCCGCAACCTACGCCAGAGCCAGGACCGATGAAATAGGTTGGGACGAGTCCCAACCTTCCGGCCGGCTGACAACGCCGATATTGCACGAAGCAGCAGTGGGGATTGCCGAAGCCGACCATTAAATGCCATGTATGGCATTTTCGAGCGACCCATGGAGGGGCTTGAAGCGTGTCGGCGTAGTGCAACCGCACTGATGCTTCGCCCTTAGCTCCGTGCCCTTATCTTGGTTGCAGTTACACACTTGTTAAATATAAACTTTGTGAACCTCAGTTAAGGGAATGCTGAACCAATGGCAAATATAAAAACACTGGGTCAAATCAGCGATTTTGAGCTCAAACTGCTTCGGGTGTTTCGCACCGTGGCGGCCTGTGGCGGCTTTGCTGCCGCCGAGGTGGCGCTGGGCATCAGCCGGGCGGCCATCAGCATGCAAATGGCGGATCTGGAAAAGCGGCTGCAGGTAAAGCTGTGTCAACGCGGGCGCGCCGGCTTTGCCCTGACCGATGAAGGAAAACGGGTGCTGGAAGCCAGCGACCGGCTGTTTGGCGCGGTGGAGTACTTCAGGGCCGAGCTGAACGATCTGCACCGGCACTTGCGGGGCACTCTGATCATTGGCATTACCGACAACCTGGTGTCTCATCCGGGCATGAAAATTACCCATGGCCTGGCCGCCCTCAAGGCCAAAGGCCCGGAGGTGCACATTGATCTGCGTATGCAACCGTCCGACGACATAGAAATGGGCGTGCTCGACGGCCGGCTTAATGTGGGTGTGATCCCTCAGGTCAGGGAGCTGCCGGGGCTGCATTACTCCCCGCTTTATGAAGAAAGCAACTGGCTTTATTGCGCCGATTCACATCCCTTGTTCAATGCTCAAAACATCAATACCGAAGGTCATGAAGTGGTGCAGCCGCGCTTTCAGCAGGCAGCCGAGGCCGCAGCCCTCTATGCAGGGCACACCACGGGTGCCCATGCCAACGATCGGGAAGGTATTTTATTTCTGGTGCTGACCGGTTGTTATCTGGGCTATCTGCCCGAGCACTATGCCGCCCCCTGGGTGGCCGCCGGCCGGCTGAGACCCTTGCAACCGGGCTTTACCACCCGCTTTTGCGTCATTACCGCCCGCAGCCGGCGCAGCAACCTGGTAGTCGATACTTTTCTCGCAACGCTCTAGACATCACATGCAGCCAAGTTTGCCGGGAGTAAATCCCGGACTACAAACCACGCCAAACAACCGCTGGCTTTATTGATCCAGATCAGCTCTATTTGACGACACAAGATACAAACTTGCATCTGAGATACAAATAACATCAGCACTCAGTGCAGGGAGTATCACATGAAGCCACGTAAGCTTGTTGCCGCCCTCAGTCTTGCATTTGCCTTTTCCGCTCAGGCCAGCCAGTTGCCGGTAGAAGAAGCCATGCTCACTTCCCCTCCCATAGTACCGCCGCCCATCACCCGGGATCATGCCGCCAAAGTGGTGGTAAAAATGGAAACCGTGGAAAAAGTAATGGAAATTGCCGATGGTGTGGAATATATGTTCTGGACCTTTGGCGGCTCTGTGCCCGGTCAGTTTCTGCGGGTGCGCGAAGGGGATGAAATTGAATTTCACCTCTCCAACCACCCCAGCTCCAAAATGCCCCACAACATAGACTTGCACGCTGTTACCGGCCCCGGCGGTGGCGCGGCCTCGTCCTTTACCGCTCCCGGCCATACTTCTGTGTTTAACTTCAAGGCGCTGAATCCGGGCCTGTATGTGTATCACTGCGCCACCGCCCCGGTGGGCATGCACATTGCCAATGGCATGTATGGCCTGATCCTGGTGGAGCCTAAAGAAGGCCTGCCGCCGGTGGATCGGGAATATTATGTGATGCAGGGTGACTTCTACACCAAGGGCGAGTACGGCGAGCAAGGCCTGCAGTCCTTTGATATGGACAAGGCCATTCGCGAGCAGGCCGACTATGTGGTGTTTAACGGGGCCGTGGGTGCCCTTAACGGCGACAAGGCGCTTACTGCTAACGTAGGTGAAACCGTGCGCCTTTATGTGGGCAACGGCGGACCTAACCTGGTCTCTTCCTTCCATGTAATTGGTGAGATTTTTGACCGGGTCAATGTGGAAGGCGGCACCGCCATTAACGAAAACGTGCAAACCACTCTGGTGCCCGCCGGTGGTGCTGCCATGGCCGAGTTCAAACTGGATGTGCCCGGCAACTTTATTATGGTGGACCACTCCATTTTCCGGGCCTTTAACAAGGGGGCCCTGGGCATGATGCAGGTCAGCGGGCCGGAAGACAAAGTTATCTATTCCGGCAAGGTGGCCGAAAACGTCTATCTGCCCGAAGGCTCGGCGGTGCAGGTAATGCCCAACGATCATCCCAAGCTGGTGGCCAAGTCCAAGGCAGATCAGCTGCTTTATGGCAAACGGGTGTATGAAGCCAACTGTCAGGCCTGTCACCAGAACGAAGGTCAGGGCATTCCCGGTGCCTTTCCTCCGCTGGCCACCTCAGACTTTCTTAACGAGGATCACAGCCGTGCCATCGACGTGGTGCTGCACGGCCTGAAAGGCCCCATCAAGGTCAATGGTCAGACCTACGACAGCATAATGCCGGCCATGCGTCTGTCGGACGAAGACACCGCTAACGTGCTCACCTATGTGCTGAACAGCTGGGGCAACGAAGGAGGCGAAATCACGCTCGATGACGTCGCCGAACGCCGCGAAAAAGGGGAAACCATCATCATGGAAGGGAGTGCCCACTAATGAGCATGGCGCTGCTGCTGAGCATGGCATTGTTAACCCCCATGGCGGAGCTGCCCGCCGGCGAGGTCAGGCCGCTGTACCTGAGCAAAGACAGCCCGCTTACGCAGGTAGCGCCCTTTCAGCTTGATGTGACTCCGGTTACCAACCAGCAATTTGCGGCCTTTGTGGCCGCTCATTCACAATGGCAGCAGGGCCGGCCCATGGCCCTGTTTGCCGAGCCGGCCTATTTACAGCACTGGCCCGGCCAGATCCCCTCACCGGAGCAGGCGCAACAGCCGGTTATTTTTGTATCCTGGTTTGCCGCCGATGCCTACTGCCGCGCACAGGGCAAACGGCTGCCCACAGTAGCGGAATGGGAATATGCCGCTCAGGCGTCCCAAACCGCCGCTTTTGGTGCCACCGAGCCCGGCTTTACTCGGCACATTCTCAACTGGTATGCCCGCCCCGCCACCGCCAGGCTGAGCGCCGTGGGCCAAAGCCCTGCCAACTACTGGCAAGTTCATGATCTGCACGGTTTGGTGTGGGAATGGACGCAAGACTTTAACTCGGCGCTGGTAACTGGTGAGTCCCGGGGCGACAGCAGCCTGGATCAGGGCCTGTTCTGCGGCTCCGCCTCTGCCGGCAGTGCCGATCCTTCCGACTATGCCGCCTTTATGCGCTACGGCTTTCGTTCCAGCCTGAAAGCCACCTACGCCCTGGGCAACCTGGGCTTTCGCTGTGCCAAGGAGATATCCCATGAAAACCTTAACGCTGCTGTTGATGCTGTTCAGCCTTAATACTTTGGCCGCCCTGCCCGGTGATTCCTTGTATCAGCTGAATGATCAGTGGCAGAACCACCATGAAAAAACACTAAAACTGCAAGACATGGCAGGTAAAAAGCAACTTTTTGCGTTTATTTACACCGACTGTGCCACCGCCTGCCCTGTTATCGTTTCTGACTTAAAACGTATTCAGCAGACGCTTACACCGGCACAGCAGCAACAACTGGGGTTTGTGCTGGTGTCACTCACGCCCGGCGCAGACACGCCCAGGGTCATGGCGCACTTTGCCCACAAGCGCGAGCTGAATGAACACTGGACCCTGCTCAGCGGCAACGATAATCAGGTGCGCACCCTGGCCATGGCGCTCAACATCAAATATATGGGGCTGGCCAACGGCGAACTGGCTCACTCCAACACCATCACCGCCCTGGACGAGCAGGGCCGCCTGCTGTTTCAGCAAAACGGCCTGCCCGGCGGGCCCGAGGCAGTGATTGAACGAATGGGGCTTTGAAATAAAAAATAAAAGGGGTCGGAGTCATTTTTCAAAAATGACTCCGACCCCTTTTTTCAAAAAAAAGACGTGCATCAAAATATTGCATGCAGGATACTCCTTTTATCTCAACGGCCACGCCAAGGGCCGTGATCATCAGGGGAGCACATCATGATGTTTACACGTCACCGCCGGCAACTGGCCGAACTGGAGGCGCGTTGCGCCCGGCAGCAGGCCGAGCTGGAGCAAGGGCAACAGCGGCTGACCGGGCTGGAGCAGGAAAACCACGAGCTGCGGGAACGCCTGGCCGCCGCCGAGCGGCGTCAGCGCCTGGGTCAGGGCGTGTTTGCCAGCATGGCCGGCTTTGGCCAGTCGCTCGACGGCCTTTGCTCGTCCTTCGCCAGCCTGGCCAGCAACCTGGATCAGGAACAGACCACGGCGGTCAGCGCCGCCGGCCAGTCGGACCAGGCCCGGGCCCGGCTGAGCGGCATGGCAGACAACCTCAATGCCCTTGCCGGTACTACCCGCACCACCGCAGCCGGAGTGGAACAACTGTCACACCAGGCCGAGCAGATCGGCCGCATTGTAGAAATCATTCGGGAAGTGGCCGAGCAGACCAACCTGCTGGCGCTCAACGCGGCCATTGAAGCGGCACGGGCCGCCGAAGCCGGCCGAGGCTTTGCGGTGGTGGCCGACGAAGTGCGCAGGCTGGCCGAGCGCACCGGCAACGCCACCACCGAAATCGCCGCCCTGGTGGGCGCCATTCAGGGGGAAACCCAAAGCACCCGCAGCGCCATGGCCGAAAGCACCCGGCTGGCGGAGCTGTGTGCCGGAGAATCGGACGCCGCCGCCGAGGACATGACCCGCCTCAGCCAACTGGCGCACCATATGGAGCAGGCGGTGGTGGATGCCGCCCGGCTGTCGACCGTGGAGCTGGCCAACATAGAGGAATTGCAGCTCAAGCTGGAGGTGTACAAGGTGTTCATGGATCAGTCCAGCATACGGGCGGAGCAAATCCCGGACGAAACCCAGTGTCGCCTGGGCCAGTGGTATTACCAGGGCGAAGGCAAGGCCCTTTACGCCGGCCAGGCCGATTACCGGGCGCTGGAAAGCCCGCACCAGGCCATGCACAGAGGCGCACGAGACGCCATCCGCCACTATTATGCGGGCGATCACGACCGGGCTCTGCAGGCCCTGCAACAGATGGAGCAGGCCAACCTGAGCGTGCTGCGCGGCATAGAAGGCATGCTGGCCCCCCTGCGCGAACCGGAGCGGGCCGCGCCGCGCCGGGCGGCCTGATCATCGCCTGCAAAAAAAGGGGTCGGAGTCATTTTTGAAAAATGACTCCGACCCCTTTTTCAGACCCCTTTTTCAATCACTCAGGACTCGTAGCGCTCGAGCCGCTGCTGCAGACGCATCACCTCCGCTTCCAGTTCGGCAATGCGCGCCAGCAGCTCGGCCTCCCGTCCCGATGCCGGGGCCGCAGCCACCGGCTCACTGACCGGTACGTCGCCAAACAGGTGGGCATAGCGCGACTCCCGCTTGCCGGGCTGGCGTTCCAGCTTCACCACAAAGGGGCCTTTTTCCATCAGGCTGGTCAGGCAGGCATCCACCTCGCCGACGTCACCGAAGGCATGCAGCCGGGCACAGCGGCTGCGCAGCTCTCCCGGAGTTTGCGGGCCACGCAGCAGCAGCTCGCAGATGATGGCCAGCTCACCGTCATTGAAGTGCAGCTCGCCAAACTCGGTATTGCAAAAACGGTGCTGATACTTTGCCGCCCGGGCATTAAAGCCCGCCACATTGTTCACCAGCCGCCGTGCACCCAGGTTATTCAGTACCGACTGCACTTCGCCTTCACTCAGGCTCATCACAGGATCTCGATTGCTTTTCTGGTTGCAGGCGTTAATCAGAGAATTCAGCGTCAGCGGATAGACATCGGGGGTAGATACCTGCTTCTCAATCAGGCAGCCAATAACACGTTGCTCCAGGGCAGAGAGTTTTTCCATAACCGGGCTCCTTGTGTTCGTTTGTTACCAAATTACCTGACAATCAAAAAAACACCAATGTTTTCCGCCACTAAGCTGCTGGTCAAAAAACTGTCGTTCTGTTCAATGCGTGCGCCAACAGGCTTTTTATTCCGGCTGATTCCGGCATACTTTACGCAGTTGTTACAAAAAGGAGGCATTCATGCTGATGCAACCCGAAAAGGCCGCTTTGCTGGTCGTTGATATTCAGGAAAAACTGGTCCCTGCCATTCATCAGGGTGACCAGCTGGCCGCCCGGGCCAGCTGGCTGATACAGGCCTGTCAAATACTGAATATTCCCACCCTGTTCACCGAACAATACCCCCGTGGCCTGGGCCATACTCTGCCCACGCTCACCAGTCTGGTCGAGCGCCCGGCGGTTTCCACCAAAGTGCATTTTTCTGCGGTGGCCGGCGGCTGTCTGCCCAGAGAATGGCAAAACCGCAGTCAGATCATTGTGTGCGGCATGGAAACCCATGTGTGCGTGCTGCAAACCGTGCTCGATCTGCTGCAAAACGGCAAAAACGTCTTTGTAGTAGCCGATGTGGTAGGCAGCCGTACTGAAGAAAATCGTCAGCTGGGTCTGGAGCGTATGCGCAACGCCGGTGCCCAGATTGTCAGCCGTGAAATGGTGGTGTTCGAACTGATGCAACAAGCCGGCACCGACACCTTTAAAACCATCAGCAAACAGTTTTTGGTCGGCGACCAGCCCTGACCCCTTCGGGGAGCCATAAGCTGTCAGCTGTAAGTGGCAAAAATTGCAGGTTCTGAGCTGTACCTGTAAACAGTGTATGGCTGCTGGATGGCTCCGGCCCGGAGGCCGGAGCACATGGGAAGGCCGTAGCAACATTCCGCAGCCGGCTTCATGTTGAAATTCGCTGCGCTCATTGCCAACCTTCCCCAATATTACTTCTTGTCCCAGATCCCTTCTTCCAGCTGGCTTTTCAGCTCGGGATATTTGGTCACATCAAAGGTGGGCAGCCGGCCCAGCTTGCGCTGGTTGTTATAATCTTTGGCAAGTTTCACTACCACACCCGACAGCAGCAAGATAGCCACCAGGTTAATCAGTGCCATCATGCCCATGGAGGTATCGGCCATGGCCCAGATAATAGGCAGCTCACCCACAGAGCCAAACATCACCATGCCCAGCACAAACAGCCGGAACACCAGCAGGCCGCCTTCGTGGTTGTGCTCCAGAAACACCAGGTTGTTCTCGGCGTAGGCATAGTTGGCCACTATGCTGGTAAAGGCAAAAAACAAAATGGCAATGGCAATAAAGATATTGCCCCACTCACCCACCTCGCTCGACAGCGCTTTCTGTGTCAGCTCAATGCCGGTCACACCAGAGCCTGGTTCAAACTGACCCGACAGCAGAATAATAGACGCGGTACAGGTACAGATCACAAGAGTATCAGCAAACACACCCAGCATTTGCACATAGCCCTGAGACGCCGGATGGGGCGGATAAGGGGTAGCCGAGGCTGCCGCGTTGGGTGCCGAGCCCATGCCTGCCTCGTTAGAGAACAAACCGCGTTTAATACCATTGATCAGTGCCTGAGAAATGGCATAGCCCATGGCACCACCACCGGCCTGCTCCAGACCAAAAGCTGATTTCACTATTAACGACAGCACACTGGGCAGCTCGCTGATGTTCATGGCCACCACCACCAGCGCAATCAGCAAATACGCCAGCGCCATCACCGGCACTACCAGCTCTGCAAAGCGCGCAATGGTGCGCAAACCACCAAAAATAATCAGCCCCGCCAGCACTACCAGCACCATGCCGGAAGCCCACTCGGGCACATTAAAGGCCACCTGCATGGCAGCACTGATGGAATTGGCCTGCACCGCGTTGAACACCAGACCAAAGGCAATAATCAGAAAAATAGCAAACAGCACGCCCATCCAGCGCATGCCCAAGCCCCGTTCCATATAATAGGCCGGCCCGCCCCGGTAGTTGCCCTCGTCATCTTTTACCTTATAAAGCTGAGCCAGTGCGCTTTCGGCAAAGGCAGTAGCCATGCCAATCAGAGCAATCAGCCACATCCAGAAAATGGCGCCGGGCCCACCCAGATAAAGCGCTACCGCCACCCCGGCCAGGTTGCCGGTGCCCACCCGGGCCGCCAGACTGGTGCACAATGCCTGAAACGATGAAATGCCCGCTGCATCGGACTGACGGCTGTGCTTCAGCACCGAGAACATATGGCCAAAGTGACGAAATTGAATAAAACCTAAACGAAAGGTAAAAAATACCCCCACACCCAGCAGCAGGTAGATCAGCACGGATCCCCACAGCAGATTGTTGATAAAAGCAATAACAGAATCCATGAACACCTCTGCGTTAGTCCCATATGAAGCGGCGCAATGTAACACACACGCCCGCATGGCGATAAATGACTTTTGTGGCTGATAAAACTAGAATATAGCGCTAACACACACCCACAGGACCCGTTCATGGCCAATTCTCTTACTCAACTGCGCAAGCTCACCACAGTGGTAGCCGACACCGGCGACATTGAAGCCATTCGCAAATATCAGCCTGAAGACGCCACCACCAACCCGTCGCTCATTCTGAAAGCCGCCCAAATTCCGGAATATCGCCCGCTGCTGGAAGATGCCGTGGCCTGGGCCAAGGCACAAAGCGACAACCCGGCGCAACAGCTGACTGACGCCTCCGACAAGCTGGCGGTAAACATTGGCTGTGAAATTCTGAACATTATTCCCGGCCGCATCTCCACCGAAGTAGACGCTCGCTTGTCGTTCGACACCGAAGCCAGCATTGCCAAGGCCCGCCGCCTTGTTGCCCTCTATGCCGATGCCGGTATCAGTAAAGAGCGTATTCTGATCAAACTGGCGTCTACCTGGGAAGGCATTCGTGCTGCTGAAGTGCTTGAAAAAGAAGGTATTAACTGTAACCTGACGCTGCTGTTCAGCTTTGCTCAGGCCCGTGCCTGTGCCGAAGCCGGCGCGTACCTGATCTCTCCTTTTGTGGGTCGTATTCTCGACTGGTATAAAAACAACACCGACAAGAAAGACTACACTGCAGAGGAAGATCCCGGCGTACAGTCTGTTACCCGCATTTATAACTACTACAAAACCCACGGCTATAGCACAGTCGTCATGGGAGCCAGCTTCCGTAATACCGGCGAAATCATTGAGCTGGCCGGCTGCGATCGCCTCACCATTGGCCCCGACCTGCTGGAAGAGCTGAACAATGCCAGCGTAACAGTGACAGCCAAGCTGAAAGACACCGGAGCCAATAAAGAACGCCCCGCCCCCATGACCGAAGCCGAATTCCGCTGGGAGCAAAACCAGGACGCCATGGCCACCGAGAAACTGGCCGAAGGCATTCGCAACTTCGCCGTGGATCAGGGCAAGCTGGAAGACATGCTGAAGGCGATGATCTGACATTCGTCCACGATTTAACAGAATAAAAAAGGCGTCTTGCGACGCCTTGATTATTTTGTGCTCTTAAAGCTCCAGCTCTTCGGGCAGCGCCTCAAGTTCGAGGGTGCAATCCAGATCCTGAAGCTCTTCCTGCAAACGCTTTTTATCCATAATGGCTTCAATTTCCCGCCACTTGCGCTTTTTTGCCGGTTCCCGTGGTGTACGGGGTGCCCGTTCAACTACAAAGTCCTGATCGAAGCTTGACCTCTCCATGTGAGCTCCCTCCTGTTGGTTATCAGTTGCAGTCGGCTATTGATATATCACAAGAGGTTATAAAGTAGAACTTTGTTATTGCAAAATTATTAAGCTGCAACGCAAAAAAGAAAAAACACCTGCATATATTAATCAAGTTGCCAGTTAACAGGCGTTTTGCCGTCGTTTTGCAGCAACTGGTTGGCTTGCGAAAAATGCCGGCAGCCAAAAAAACCACGGTAGGCAGACAAGGGGCTGGGATGCGGGCCGCTTAATACATGATGACGCTCCCGGTTAATATGCCGGCCCTTTTTCTGGGCATGACTGCCCCACAGCAAAAACACCACTCCCTCACAATGCTCATTGACTGCCTGAATCACTTTGTCAGTAAAGATCTCCCAGCCAAAACCAGCATGAGAATGTGCCTTGCCCTGCTCTACGGTCAATACCGTATTCAGCATTAGCACCCCCTGCTGCGCCCACGGCTCAAGAAAACCATGATCGGGCGCGACAAAGCCGGGAATATCCGTTTCCAGCTCTTTATACATATTGCGCAAAGAAGGCGGTACCTTAACACCGGGGCGCACCGAAAAACACAAACCATGAGCCTGGCCCGGCCCGTGATAGGGATCCTGCCCCAGCATCACTACTTTCACATGCTCCAGCGGTGTCAGCTCAAGCGCCCGGAACATATCCTTTCTGGGCGGAAACACCTGCTTACCGGCAGCCCGGGCCGCATCTACTGCATTTATGGCCTCAATAAAATAAGGCTGTTGCTTTTCCGGGCCAAGCACATCATGCCAGGAAACAGCCATCACTGACCTCCCCGCGGACGAATAAGCCCTTCCTGCATGGCCGTGGCCACCAGACGACCATCGCGGCTGTAAAAGTGCCCCTGTACCAGGCCTCGACCGGCAATGCTGCGCGGGCTTTCCATGACATACAAGATCCAGTCATCAAACCGAAAGTTGTCATGAAACCACATGGAATGGTCAATGGTAGCCACCTGCAGCTGCGGCTCCCAGAACGAATGACCATGGGGCATCAGTGCCGTGGGCAAAAAGTTAAAATCAGCGGCATAGGTCAGCAGATATTTATGAATGCGGGGATCGTCGGGTAACTCGCCATTGGCCTTCAGCCAGATATAGCGCAGCGGCTCGGCTTTTTCCGGCTTCATCGGATCCACATAGTTCACCTGACGCATATCGATAGGATTTTCTGCCAGCAGCTTTTTACGCAGCTTGGCCGGCACCTTGTCGGCCAGCGCCGCCAGCCGTTCGCTTTCAGGGGTTAACTCTTCCGGCCCCGGCACCTCAGGCATAAGCGACTGATGCTCAAACCCGGCTGCCGGCTGCTGAAACGAGGCCGTCATATAAAAAATAGGCTTACCATATTGCAGCGCCTGCACCCGGCGGGTGGAGGTAGTTTTGCCATCACGGATGTTTTCTACATCGTAGATAATGGGCTTGTTAACATCGCCCGGGCGTAAAAAATAAGAGTGGAAAGAGTGCACCGGTCGCTCCGGCTGCAGCGTATATTTAGCCGCTGCCAGCGCCTGCCCCATGACCTGGCCGCCAAACACGGCACCAAAGCCAAGATCTGTGCTCTGGCCGCGGTAAAGGCCATCATCCAGCGGCTCCAGGGCCAGCAAGGTTAATAAATCATCCAGTGCTTTGCTCATATTGTTATCCCGTTGAATATAACCCCGTCACTTCGGCGCAGGCCGGCGTTTGTTCTGTCAGCAACGCAAATGTTGGAAGTCGCTTCGCTCATTCGCAAAATCTTACCATTAAAAAAGGGGCTTTCGCCCCTTTATGATAACCGGATATGCCGGCAATTAATGCAGAATACGGGCACGAATGGTGCCATCAATGGCCTTCAGCTTGGCCAGAGCCTGCTCGCTTTGGGCGGTTTCCACATCAATCACCACATAACCAATTTTCGGCGACGTTTGCAGATATTGTGCGGCAATATTGATGTCATCACCCGCAAAGGCCTGCGCAATCTGGCTCAGAATGCCCGGCTTGTTATGGTGAATGTGCAGCAAACGGCTGGTTCCGGCATGGCTGGGCAAAGACACTTCAGGGAAGTTCACAGCAGACAGCGTAGAGCCGTTATCGGAATATTTAATCAGCTTGCCGGCTACTTCATAACCAATGTTTTCCTGCGCTTCCTGAGTAGAGCCGCCAATATGCGGCGTCAGGATCACGTTATCAAACTCTCGTAGCGGAGACACAAACTCTTCGTCATTAGACTTGGGTTCAACCGGGAATACATCAATGGCGGCACCGGCAATGTGCCCGGAAGCCAGCGCAGAAGCCAGCGCATCAATGTCGACCACTGTGCCTCGTGAGGCATTAATCAGAATGGTTCCCGGTTTCATCATCGCAATTTCTTCAGCACCAAGCATGTTCTTGGTTTGCGCGGTTTCCGGCACATGCAAGGACACCACATCCGCCATGCCAAGCAGCTCTTTCAGGCTGCCCACCTGAATCGCATTACCCAGCGACAGCTTGTTTTCAATGTCGTAGTAATACACCTGCATGCCGATGCCTTCAGCAATAATGCCAAGCTGAGTCCCAATGTGGCCATAACCGATAATGCCCAGCTTTTTGCCACGCGCCTCAAAAGAGCCGGTCGCGGTTTTTTGCCACTCACCACGATGGGCCTTGGCGTTGCGCTCCGGAATACCCCGCAGCAGCAACAACAGCTCGCCCAGCACCAGTTCAGCCACACTGCGGGTGTTGGAGAAAGGCGCATTAAACACGGGAATGCCGCGCACCTGGGCCGCATCCAGGTTAACCTGGTTAGTGCCAATGCAAAAACACCCAATGGCAACCAGCTTCTCAGCGGCATCCAGCACAGACTCAGTCAGTTGAGTGCGGGAGCGCAGGCCCACAAAATGCGCATCTTTAATGCGCTCTTTCAGCTCATCTTCGGCCAGAGACGTTTTCAGATAATCAATATTGTTGTAGCCAGCGGCTTTAAAAGAATCCACCGTGCCCTGGTGCACACCTTCGAGCAACAAAATTTTGATTTTATCTTTATCTAGAGAATAGTTGGCCATTACTGGGTCCTTTATGACTACTGCGTTAGGGTTTTTCATAAAGTACCAAAAACATCGACTTTAGGGAATTTTTGCCATCAAAGTCACGTTTTTTTAACTTATAAATTTTTTTTTAAGAATTACTTAAGGGTATAAACCACCTGAACTCTGTCGGTAAACTCTATCTCGTTTTGCTGATAGCTCTCGACAGGCGCATCTGCGGCCATCATTTTAGCCATGCCCAGAGGACGCGGATGCACAGGCGACGACTCGGTGTATTCAATGGCATAAATATCGCCCAGGCTCTCATCAAAGCCGGTGGCAAGCTCGGTGGCAAGCTCGGTAGCACGCTTGATGGCTGCTTGCCGGGCTTTTTGCTGATAGCCGTCAGCTTCACGCACACCATAAGCAATATTCTGAACATTTTGTATGCCCTGCTTCAGTACAGTATCAATTACCTGACTGAGGGTATCCAGCTGATACAACCTTACCGTGACATGGCGCTCAGCAACGTAACCGTTCAGCTCACGTTTGCCGTTTTCAGGATAGTGATAATCGGGCCGGGTAAGCAGATTGCCGCTGTCAATATCGGCTTTTTTGATACCCAGACCGTTCAGACCACTGAACAAGGCAGCCACACGAGTGTCTGCTTCGGTTTTGGCCTCACTGCTGTCGTCCTTTAATGCGGTTACTTTAAACGTCAGGGTGGCCATGTCCGGTACCACACTGATGCTGGCCTGACCTTCCGTAACCAAATGCGGCGCATCGGGCACGGCAATGGCAAAACTGGCTGAGCTGAATAACAAAGGCAAGCTATAGAAGGCAGGACGTACAAATTTACGCATAATCACTCTCCGCAGATGGTTACTCGTAGCCACTATACACCGAGAGCCAATTGATCAGTGAGTCTTGTTGCATCAGACATCGGAAACGAGTTTAATCTGCGGCTGATTTTTTGCGCTGTTGCAAAGACAAGCAACGCTGTATGCTACGAACAATAAAGATAGCCCCCCGCTCTGCCATTGCCTTTGGCACGCTTGGCCTTATTACCCTCATTATTGGCTTAATGGCCATTTTTCAGCTGAAAAACATCGACAACCTGGTTTCCGGGCTTACCTACAAACGTATTCCTGCTACCAACAATGTCGGCAAGCTGCGCCAGGATTTTTTGCTGATCCGGCTGTACACTGTCAATGCTATCTACCCGCAAAGTGACCAAAGCCGCCGCCAGGCACTGACCCGCCTTGAACAGCTGGGTACCGAATTTAATAATGAACTGCAAATCATCAATTTTGCGCGGGAAACCCCGTCCTTTCAGGGCGGGGAGGGATAGCACGGCGGCGTCAGCCGCCCCTGTTCCCGCTCCTCCTTTTAAACTGGCTATCTATACAGTGGTTTACTAAACTAAGCGCATGACGAAACGCGCTTATAAATATCGGTTTTACCCGACCCTCGAACAAATTGAGCTGTTGGCTCAGACCTTCGGTTGTGTGCGTTTTGTCTATAACGCCATACTGCGCTGGCGTAACGATGCTTTTGAGCTGCGTCAGGAAAAAATCGGCTACGTTGGCGCTAACGCCCGACTGACCGAACTCAAAAAAGATCCTGAGCTGGCGTTTCTGTCTGAGGTGTCGTGTGTGCCCTTGCAGCAATGCTTGCGCCACCAGCAAACCGCCTTCAAAAATTTCTTTGAAGGCCGTGCCAAATATCCGGTATTTAAGCACAAGCGGCACCGCCAGTCGGCGGAGTTCACCCGCTCGGCCTTCAAATACCGGGACGGCAAGCTGTACCTGGCCAAGAGCAAAACCCCGCTGAATATTCGCTGGAGCCGTGAACTGCCCGGCGAGCCCAGTACCGTCACCGTTTCCAAGGACGCGGCAGGCCGTTACTTTGTGAGCTGCTTGTGTGAGTTCGCGCCCAGTAAACTGCCGGTGACACCGAACACAACCGGCATCGATCTGGGTCTGAAAGATCTGTTTGTTAACGACCAGGGTAAGCCGGTCGGCAATCCCCGCCATACTGCGAAATACGCCGCCAGGCTGGCCAGAGCGCAGCGCCGGCTGAGCAAGAAACAGCTCGGCTCGGCCAATCGTGCCAAGGCCCGGCAGAAGGTGGCGAAACTTCACGCTAAAATCTCCGATTGCCGACAGGACAACTTGCACAAGCTGTCCCGCAGATTGATTAACGAGAACCAAGTGATCTGCGTCGAATCCCTGAAAGTGAAAAACATGATGCGCAACCCGAAACTCAGCAAAGCCATCGCTGATGCTGGCTGGGGCGAGTTCGTGCGCCAGTTGGCGTACAAGGCGGAATGGGCCGGGCGCTCCCTGGTCGCCATTGACCAGTGGTTCCCCAGCTCCAAACGCTGCTCGGATTGCGGGCATACCTTGTCGTCGCTGCCGTTGTCGGTCAGGGAGTGGGACTGCCCCGAATGTGGTGGCCACCATAACCGCGACCACAATGCCGCGATCAATATTAAAGCCGCTGGTCTAGCGGTGTTAGCCCTTGGAGAGAATGTAAGCGGCATGGGGTCAGTCTCCGTGCCCGGTTCTCAGTGAATTGGGAATCCCCTTCCTTCAGGGAGGGGAGCAGTCAAGCAGAGCTTCTTAACCACAGACGAAGGCAAAGCGCTGCAAACCCGGCTGGAAAATGCCAAAGCAGCGTATGATCAACGCCACCGCCAACTGGTGGGCATGATAGAACGCAACCAGCTGGAACAGGCAGATTTCTTTCGTCATCAGGGTTTTAATGAGCTGGGCATAGCGGTAAGCACCGCGCTCAGCGACATTGCCGGCTACCATCAGCGCCGCGCTGCCGAGTCTTCTGAAGAAGCCAACAGCACCATGCATCATGCAGTACAGAGTAACCCTGCCGTCATTCCGGGCTTGACCCGGAATCCATCTGTCAGCCAGCGCTGTGCTAACCGATGGTGCACCATGCCATAGACTCTGGCCCGTCATGCTGAACTTGATTCAGTACAGAGTGACCCTGCCGTCATTCCGGGCTTGACCCGGAATCCATTTGTCAGACGGCGCTGGGCTAACCGATGGTGCACCATGCCATGGACTCTGGCCTTCGCCAGAGTGACACAAGAGGAGCCAGAGTGACCCTACTCCCCAATCACTATGTTTGTGTCCGGCAGCAACTCCCCCAGCCTTGCCTGCAACACCGCTTTCGCTTCCGCTTCACCGTGGATCAACCTGATCTGCCGTGGCGGAGGATGAATGCCGGTGGCAAAGGCAATTAAATCATCCTGGCCGGCATGAGCCGAATAACCACTTATCTGATGCACCTGAGCGCAAATATCAAACCGCTCGCCATCCAGCTCCACCCAGCCACCATCGGGGCCATATTCCAGAATATCCCGCCCCGGTGTGCCTTCTGCCTGATAACCCACAAACAACACATCGTTGCGGGCATCATTGAGCAGCGCCTTTAAATAATTCACTACCCGCCCGCCTGAGCACATGCCCGAGCCCGCCAGCACCACACAGGGCTTGTGCGAACGTGCCAGATAACCCACTGCATTTAAATGATCGCCATGGGAGTTAATCACGGTTAACTGCTCAAACGACAACGGATGCCGGCCCTCACTCAGGCGCGCTTGTGCTTCCTCATTCCAGAATGGCTTGAGCTTGCGATAAAGCTGAGTAAAGTTGGCCGCCAGGGGGGAGTCCACCACCACTTCCAGTTCGCTCCAGGGCAAGCCCGGTGCCGCCTGCTCGGTGCCAAACTCGGCAATCAGGCTTTCCAGCTCATACAGCAAATCTTGCGTGCGCCCCAGGCTGAACGCCGGAATAAGCAAGGTGCCGCCGTCTTCCAGCGCATGCTCTACCGCTGCTTTTAACCGCAGACGGCGGTGTTCACGGCTTTCATGGTTTTTATCGCCATAAGTGCTTTCCAGCACCAGCACGTCGCACCGCTCGGGCGGCACCGGAGCCACCAGCAGCGGCGAATGGGGCGCACCCAAATCACCACTGAACACCACCCGCTCGCCGGCGGCCTCACATTCCACATAGGCCGAGCCCAGAATATGCCCCGCCCGCTGCAGCCGAATGCGCACATCACAGCCTTTAATTTGCTGCCACTGGCCATAAGGCAACGGCCGCAAGCGCTGCTCCAGCACCTTAAGCACCCGATCAATCAGCTTTTTATTACGGGTAAAACCAATTTTCAGCGCGTCTTCCAGCATGGCCGGCAACAACAACGCCGACGGCTGCGAGCAATAAATGGGCCCTTCAAAGCCCGCCCCCAGCAAATAAGGCAAACGACCAACGTGGTCTATATGCACATGAGTCACCACCAGCGCCTTGATATGATCAATAGCAAAATCAATGGCCAGCTCATCTCGCGCATCCAGTCCCTGAAACAGCCCGCAATCAATTAAAATGCCCGCATCATTCACGCGCAACTCATGGCAAGAGCCGGTAACGCCGCTCACCGCCCCGTGATGAATAATATCCATTTTACCATCTCTCCCATACAGGCCGGACTTTATGTCCGGCAGCGGCATCGCATGCAACCACTGAGGGAATAGGAAGCAGGGAATGGGGAATCCTCACCGCCCGGCCCTACACACTAAGCACGGCCACCAGCACACAACCCAGCACCAGACGATAAATAACAAATGGCAGCACACCAATGCGGTTAAGCAACGCCAGAAACAGCTTGATGCACGCCAGCGCACTCACAAATGACACCATAGTACCAATGCCAATGGCCGACCAGGGCATAACAGACGCCGAGCCCAGCAAACCACCGGCCTGATGGCTGCCCGCCAGAAAAATAATGGGAATGGACATTAAAAACGAATAGCGCGCTGCTGCCTCACGGGTAAAGCCCAGCATTAACCCGGCGGTCATGGTAATGCCACTGCGCGATGTGCCCGGCACCAATGCCAGCGCCTGAGCACACCCCAGAAACAAAGCACCGCGCCAGCCGGCTTCATATTCTGTTCTATGCTGTTTGGCCACTTTATCGGCCCACCACAGCAAAAGACCAAACACCACAGTGGTCGCGGCAATTACCCAGCCGCTGCGCAAATAAAGCGCTATGGCATCACCAAACAACAGCCCCACCACACAGGCCGGAATGGTAGCCAGCACAATGCCCCAGGCCAGCTGCGACTCAGCCGTGCGCTGGCCACCGCGCAACGACCCAAACCAGGCGCGTGCCATGGCGTTTACCTCAACCCGAAAGTAATACACCACCGCCAGCAAGCTGCCCAGGTGCACCGCCACATCAAACGCCATGCCCTGATCCTGCCAGTCCAGCAACACAGACGGCAGTATCAGATGCGCCGAGCTGGAAACAGGCAAAAACTCAGTAAAACCCTGGATCAGAGCCAAAAAAATCGCGTGAATCTCCACAGTTACTCTTCCCGTAAGGTAACGATCACAAGACCATGAAATTACCACCAAATAATGACAACTTGAGTGCATCAGAAGAGAAAATGTTAACTGACACAACATCCGTTAAACAGGCTCCTGATTAGGTTATGGGTATTCAGCAGCACTTTGCTGCTTTGCGCGAGCCGCCGGCTCAGGCAGAATAGATCTAACTCATTCTGATATTAAGGATTTGTCATGCGTGTTATTGCTTTGGCTGTGGTTGCTTTGGCGTTGTCTGGCTGTGCCAATATGGCGGTAGACAGCAATGTGTCGCCTTCCGGCATTAAGGATTATTACAAGGGTAATAACGTTAAGCTGTATGGCCGTGATGAGCTGAAAGATGTGAACTATGTGACTCTGGGCACGGTGGAAGGTGAGGCCTGCCAGATTGAGGCTAACGAGCCGCCCCCCAAAGATGCTGACGCCCGCGCCCACCTGCGCCGCCGCGCCGCCGATATGGGGGCCAATGGCGTACTGCTGGACAGCTGCATTCGCTTTGACGATATGCCCGGCTGCATTGAGCAGGTGCTGTGCAGCGGCCAGGCGCTTAAAGTGAGCGAGCTGTAAGCTGTCAGCTGTAAGTGGTGTTGGCTGGAGATGCTGTGGTGTGTTTGTTGGCCTGGCACTGTTTGTGGCATGGATTCCGGCCTTCGCCGGAATGACTGCGTTTTTTGCACGTGTTTTGTAGCTGCCGCTTTAGCCGGCAGGGCCTGCAAAGCAGGCCTGAGTTACCGTCACCGACGGTATGCGCCAACTAAAGTGGCGCCTACAATCTCTACCACTTACAGCTGATAGCTTAAAGCTTACAGCTGTCTTTTTGAGGATTTATGACCACCATTAACCTCGACCCCATCGGCGTGATTCGCTCGCCATATAAAGAGAAGTTTGCGGTGCCGCGCCAGCCGGGGCTGGTAAGCCGTGCTCGCGCTCAGCTTGAGATGCTGCCGCCCTATAATGACCCCAGTGCATTCAGAGGCCTGGGCGAGTTCAGCCATTTGTGGCTGGTGTTTGTGTTTCATCAGACCATGGAGCAAGGCTGGAAGCCCACGGTGCGCCCTCCCCGCCTTGGCGGTAATGAACGGGTGGGCGTGTTTTCTACCCGCTCTACCTTTCGGCCCAATCCGCTGGGGCTGTCGGTGGTGGAGCTGCGCGACATGTGCAAAAGCGGTAACAAAGTGTGGCTGGAGCTGGGCGGGGTAGATCTGGTAGACGGCACGCCCGTGGTAGATATTAAGCCCTATTTACCCTGGGCCGATGCCGTGCCCGGTGCGCACGGCGGCTTTGCACCGGCTCCGCCGGATTTGGGTATGGAGGTGATTTTTTCACCGGACGCTGAGTTGGCATGTGCCCGCTCAGCTGTGCCCGAGTTGCAAGAATTTATTACCGAAGTATTAGTGCAGGATCCCCGCCCGGCCTATAAAAAAGCCGAGCAGAGCTGGCGGCAATATGGCGTGCGTTTATACGATTACAACGTACGTTATGAAGTGCTGGGCCAGCTTACCCGGGTGTTGGCCATCGAGCCTGTGTAAGCCCTACAATATTCCTTTTTCCATCCAGCCTTTAAGCCATGCCAATGCGGGCACTTCCGGCTCCAGAGTGTCTGAGGCGTCTACTTTAAGGTGCTCGGTAACTTCCTGTGCCTGCAGTTCTTGCAGTTGCTCGTTCAGCCGTTCGCCGGCACCGCAAAAGTGCTCATAGCTGCTGTCGCCCAGCGCCACCAGGGCATAACGCACATTCGGGATAGGCGGACAGGTGTCGCGCAGCTCCTGATAAAAGGGCACCAGATCCGGGGGCAGATCACCTTGCCCGGTGGTAGAGGTAACAAACAGCCAGAAGTGAGACTGGTCGAGTTCGGCCAGCGCTGGCTCTTCGTGCAGCGCTACCGTGTGGCCGGCTTTTATCAGCTCTTCTTCCAGGGTTTCTGCCACCAGCACTGCCGAGCCGTAAACCGTTCCGATAATAATATCCACTGTTGCCATGAGCGCACTCCTTGTTGTTAGTTATCAGTGCACTATGCCACGGCCATGGGTTTATTTGTAGGCCCCAATTCATTGGGCAAATGGCACAACATGCGGCACAGTTCGCCCGAAAAATTCGGGCCTACAGGCTCCACCCAAACTCGGTGGCCAGGCGCTGCCAGTGCTGATCGGTGGCGGCAGTAATGTGTAATGGTTTGCCGGTTACCGGGTGGCTAAGGCGTAAACCGGCGGCGTGCAGCATGAGCCGGTCACATTGATATTGCTCCCGAAAGAAGCGGTTGTGGCGGCCGTCGCCATGACTGGTGTCACCGACGATGGGGTGGCGCAAATGGGCCATGTGCCGGCGCAGCTGGTGCTTGCGGCCGGTTTCGGGGCTGAGTTGCATCAGGCTGTAGCGACTGGTGGGATGCTTTTTGGAGACGGCAAAGGGCAGCTCCACTTTGGCCAGGCCCTGCCAGTGGGTAATGGCGTCTTGTGGCGGCTTGTCGGCATCGGCAAATTTGTCGGCGATGTCGTCCAGCTCCCGGGTAAGGGCATAGTCGAGCCGGCCTTCGCCTTCCAGGTAGCCGCGCACCACTGCCAGATAGGTTTTGCTGATTGCCCGGCTGCCAAAGGCCTCGGTAAGAGTGCGCGCCACTTCGGCGTTTTTGGCAAACAGCAGCACGCCGGAAGTGGGCCTGTCCAGCCGGTGCACCGGAAACACATGGCAGCCCACGGCATCACGGGTAAGCTGCATGGCAAAGCGGGTTTCATGGCGATCCAGCCAGCTGCGGTGCACCAGCAGGCCCGGCTCTTTGTTTACCGCCACCAGCCAGTCGTCTTCATAAATCAGCTCAATGCTCATCAATTTTGCGCGGGAAACCCCGTCCTTTCAGGGCGGGGAGGGATAGCGCGGCGGCGTCAGCCGCCCCTGCTCCCGCCTCTCCTTTAAAGCTGGCTATCTATACAGTAGTTTACTAAACTCAGCGCATGACGAAACGCGCTTATAAATATCGGTTTTACCCAACTCCCGAACAGGCTGAGCTGCTGGCTCAGACCTTCGGCTGTGTGCGTTTTGTCTATAACGCCATACTACGCTGGCGTACCGATGCTTTTGAGCTGCGTCAGGAAAAAATCGGCTACGTTGGTGCTAACGCCCGACTGACCGAACTCAAAAAAGATCCTGAGCTGGCGTTTCTGTCTGAGGTGTCGTGTGTGCCCTTGCAGCAATGCCTGCGCCACCAGCAAACCGCCTTCAAACACTTCTTTGAAGGCCGCGCCAAGTACCCGGTATTTAAGCGCAAGCGGCACCGCCAGTCGGCGGAATTCACCCGCTCGGCCTTCAAATACCGAGGTGGTAAGTTGTACCTGGCCAAGAGCAAAACCCCGCTGAATATTCGCTGGAGCCGTGAACTGCCCGGCGAGCCCAGTACCGTCACCGTTTCCAAGGACGCGGCAGGCCGTTACTTTGTGAGCTGCTTGTGTGAGTTCGCGCCCAGTAAACTGCCGGTGACACCGAACACAACCGGCATCGATCTGGGTCTGAAAGATCTGTTTGTTAACGACCAGGGTAAGCCGGTCGGCAATCCCCGCCATACTGCGAAATACGCCGCCAGGCTGGCCAGAGCGCAGCGCCGGCTGAGCAAGAAACAGCTCGGCTCGGCCAATCGTGCCAAGGCCCGGCAGAAGGTGGCGAAACTTCACGCTAAAATCTCCGATTGCCGACAGGACAACTTGCACAAGCTGTCCCGCAGATTGATTAACGAGAACCAAGTGATCTGCGTCGAATCCCTGAAAGTGAAAAACATGATGCGCAACCCGAAACTCAGCAAAGCCATCGCTGATGCTGGCTGGGGCGAGTTCGTGCGCCAGTTGGCGTACAAGGCGGAATGGGCCGGGCGCTCCCTGGTCGCCATTGACCAGTGGTTCCCCAGCTCCAAACGCTGCTCGGATTGCGGGCATACCTTGTCGTCGCTGCCGTTGTCGGTCAGGGAGTGGGACTGCCCCGAATGTGGTGGCCACCATAACCGCGACCACAATGCCGCGATCAATATTAAAGCCGCTGGTCTAGCGGTGTTAGCCCTTGGAGAGAATGTAAGCGGCATGGGGTCAGTCTCCGTGCCCGGTTCTCAGTGAATTGGGAATCCCCTTCCTTCAGGGAGGGGAGCAGTCAAGCCTCGCGCTCCACCGGCTGGCCGGTTAAGGCTTCGTCGAGCTGAGCAATCACCTCCAGCAGCCGGGCCGGGTTTTCATCTACTCCCTTAAAACATTCGGTGGCCATGGGATACACCGCAATACGGTTGGGCAACGGCTGGCCGGCTTGCAGCATCTGATGCAACCTGGGCAGCAGCACAAATTGCAGCCATTGGGGCAGGCTTAAGGTATCCAGGCAAAAGGGCTGGGTGCTTTGCAGTGCCGAGACCGCAGGCGGCTCACACTGCCACCATTCAAGGGCTTTCAGCTCGTCTTCTATGCTGAGCAACAACTGATGAACCGCAGCCGACATGGGGTAACTCCTTCTTTAAAACAGCCCGCTATTATACCATCCTGTGCTGCCACTCCCTATAATTCGCCGCTGCAGACAGGAGAATTCAGATGCAAATAGACACTCTCAGCGATTTTTTAACCCAGGCCGGCACCGAATTCAGATTGTTTGACCTGGGACGCCGCCTGCAGCCGTTGGCGCACAGTGACTTTGCCGCCATTGAGGCCGGCCAGCGCCCTTATCCCTGGCCGCTGCAGCGCCATGCCTGGCTGGCGGTGTGCTATTGGCAGCAGCAGGGCGGCCAGCCTTATGTGTGGTTTTTAAAAATTCCGCTGGATGAACGTGGCCTGTTTAACAATGCCGCAGTGAAGCATTTTCTGGCCGCACTGGTGGAGCAGCTGGGCGGCGATATTCATGCGCCGCTGACCGAGGAGCAGCAGCAAAACCTGGCTGACACGCCGTTTACCTTTCAGCCGCCACAAGACAAACTGGCGGCGTTTCATGCCCGTCTGAGCTTGGCTCTGGAGCATGCGCCGTCGGCGTTTTATCAGGGTGCGGTAGATTATTTGAATGCGCCCGCCAGGCACAACTGGCAACAGCTTGGACTGCAGGGCCTGGCCGATGTGGCAGCGCGGCTGCATAAGGACGATGCGCTGGCCCGGCGGGTGCAACAGCAGCTGTGGCAATTGCCGGCTCCGGTGCAGCAGGCACTGCTGACCCAGTGCGAGCATCATCCGCTGCCGGCGGCGCTGGCCAACAACATTATTACCGCCATCAGTGCCGAGCAGGAGCGTGGCGAGCCCGATGAAGAGCGCATTGCACTGCTGCTGCGGGCCACCGCCGGCTGTGCGCCGTTCAGGGCGCGCAGTGCCAAGCTGTCCAGCCTGATGTCGCTAAATCCTGGCCAGCCGGTGTTGCTTGCGCTGGCCGCCCGCCTGTGGCAGGAGCTGACCGACGAAACACTGCTCTTGCAGTATTTGACTTTGCTGGCAGAGCACCATGGCGATTTATTTAACGGTCTGTTTGCCGAGCTGGTGTCGGTGCCCGCCCTGCGCCCGCTGATCCTGGCCAATTTGCATAATCCGGAGTTGCCTGCTCCACTAAAACAGGCGTTTGGCAATTTGTTTGCAGCCAGCCGTGGTTGAGCTGCTTGGCCTGCTGGCACTGTTTGTGCTGGGTGCCGTGGTGTGGCAAATGCGCCGCCAGAGCGAGTTTGCCAACCGCTGGCTGGTGCATTACTGCAAGCGCCAGCAGTTTCAGCTGCTGAGCGTGTATCGCTATCGGTTTTGTATGCGCAAGGGCCGGTTGCTGGCTCATTTTCGTTTTGAATTCAGCCACGATGGTGTGCAGCATAATGAAGGTGATGTGTGGCTTGCCGGCGTGCAGGTGGTTGAGGTGTCGGTGCCGGTGCTAAGAGAAGACTCCTTTGGAGAGCTGTAAGCTGTCAGCTTTCAGTGGTGTTGATTGGAGACTCAGTCTGGTGCCTGATAATGTGGTGGTCATTGAAAAACTGACAGCCAAAAAAGGAGAAAAATATGGAACATATGATTCATCCGTTCAGTGAGTTGTTTGAACAGCTGGGGCTGGATGCCTCTCATCAGGGCATTGAGCATTTTTTGCAGCAACATAAGTTACCGGACGAGATTGAGCTGGTGAATGCGCCTTTCTGGAGTCCGGCTCAGGCGGCATTTTTAACAGAAGGCCTGCAGCAAGACTCCGACTGGGCTGAAGTGATTGATCAGCTGAATGTAAGTCTGAGGTAATAAGCGGAGTTGTCATGTCGCAAGACATCATAGAAGTTATTCACCGCCTGGCCACTGAAGGCAAGGCGGTCACCACTGCCACAGTGCGGGCCCGCTTGTCGGGCCCGGTTAATATGGCGGAACTCATTAGCCTGGTAAACCGCTATCGCACGGCACCGGAGTCGTTGCCGGAAACCGCACCGGAGCCCATTACCAGTGAGCCCGACAGGCTGACAGCTCTGGAAGAAAAAGTGCGCCAGCTTGAAGCCCGGCTGGCCAGGCTTGAGGGTAATACCTGATGTGGGTATGTGAGCTGCAGTTTGACTGCTACCAGGACACACAGCTGGCCGACGCAGAGCAGGCCATTCGCCAGCTGCTGGACGCCCTGCGTTACAACGGCCAGATTATTGGCCGGGAATTTCCCACTGTTATTCATCAGGGCTGGCTGACCAGCCGGGTAGTATGCCCGGAGCAAAACAGCCTGCACCCGGATAATTACAGCCGCCAGGTGGAGCTTGCCATTGAGCAGCTGCACCGGGCCGGTCTTACCAGCCCCAAGGTCACGTCACGGGGGCCGGATTTAAACTCGGACACCACCGATGAGATCCACTCCCCCGAGTGGCAAGTGCTGTATACCAGTTATTTACATACCTGCTCACCGCTGCGCTGTGGTGAGCATTTTGCGCCCATTCCGCTTTATCGTATTCCGCCGGTGGCCAATGGCGATTTCAAGCAGGTGCTGAAATGGCAGGAAGACTGGGAAGCCTGTGATCAGCTGCAGATGAACGGCTCCATTCTGGAGCACGGTGCGGTGGAAGAAATTTCATCCCCCGCCAGCCTGCTCAGCCGCCGTGGCCGGGATCTGGCCAAGCGCATTGAGTTTTTAACCAGGGTGCCCACGTTTTATTATTTGTATCGCGTGGGCGGCGACAGCCTGGCCAGCGAGCAAACCCGCCCCTGCCCTGGCTGCGGCAGTGACTGGCACCTTGACACCCCGCTGCACGATATTTTTGATTTCTTCTGCGAGCCCTGCCGGCTGGTATCGAATTTATCGTGGGATTTTAAATCGTAGGACCCACCGGCTCAGCCCGTTGCAAGAAAGTGGCGAGATTCGGGGCCAGGGTGCCGATGGTGCCTTTACCAAGGCGTTCCAGCAACACAGCTCCGGTGGTGTTGTCGAGGGTAACCAGCCGGTGTTCGTCGCGGCAGGTGGCAATAAACCAAGTGGCGGGCAGCGTTAATTTTTGCTGCATAAGCTGATGGCCAATCTGGTTTTGCTGCAGGCGCTCAAAATCAGCTTCATTCCAGGGCTGCAGCAGGGTGATAAACAGCCCCTTGTAACACAAGGGTAAATGTCCGGCGTAATAATGGCCGAACAAGGCGGCTAATGACGGATGCACGGTAAGGTTAAGTGCATGGCCAACATTATTAAAATGACCGGGTTCGGGCCGGACATAAGGGTGCCAGGCTACCTTACCCTGATGCGCGGGCAACTGCTCGGCCGGAGAGGGTTCGCTGGCATCATGCTCAGCCAGCGGCTGACCATAACAACGCTGATAATGTTCAAACAGAGCGGCCAGCGCCGGCACCACTTGATTCTGCATGGCAAACCCTCACAATGCGGTGAACAATGTATACAAATTTAAAGCCCCATATTACCAACCGGAAATTGAAATGACACCTGAGCAAAAATATCAACAGAGTGAATCTTTGGCGGATCTGGCCCTGGGCAAGCAGAGCAGCTATGTAAGCGAGTATGATCCTGCTCAGCTGCAGGCGGTGCCGCGCAGCCTGAACCGGGATGACTTGCAGCTGCAGGCTGGTGCTCTGCCTTTTTCCGGTGAAGATTTATGGAATTTGTATGAGCTGTCGTGGCTGAATGCCAGAGGCAAGCCGGTAGTCGCCATGGGAGAGGTGCGGGTACCGGCCACCAGTACCAACCTGATTGAGTCCAAGTCGTTCAAGCTGTATCTGAACAGCTTTAATCAGAGCCGCTTTGAAAGCATGACGGCAGTGGAAGAGACGCTGGCCCGTGATCTGTCGGCCTGTGCTGATGGCAAGGTCACGGTCAAACTCTACGAGCTTCATGTCGCTCCGGCCCAGTTTGGCCGCCTGCCCGGCCATTGTATTGATCAGCTCGATATTGATATACAACACTATCAACCGGTACCCGAGCTGCTGGCGAATGCCACCGAAGCAGAGCAAACCTGTGAGACGCTGCACTCTCATTTACTTAAGTCCAACTGCCTGGTCACCGGCCAGCCGGACTGGGGCAGCGTAATGATCCGCTATCAGGGCCCACGCATTCGCGAAGATGCCCTGCTGCGCTATCTGGTGGGTTTTCGCCAGCATAATGAGTTTCACGAGCAGTGTGTGGAACGTATTTTTATGGACATTATGACGCACTGCAAACCCTCCGAGCTGACGGTATATGCGCGTTATACCCGCCGGGGTGGTCTGGATATTAACCCCTATCGCAGTAATGTGGCCGGCAAGGCAGCCAATGTGCGCCTGCTGCGCCAGTAAGCATTGAGTCCGGCAATGCTGGACGCGGGCCGGCGGGCTTCGTAAACTGCGCCACTGGCCCGGTTTTTTCGGTACGATTATTGTGATTCTGTCTGTCGCCGTTCTGGTGTCACATCTGGCGGGTGCTCCGCCACTGTCTTCTTACCAGCCCGAGCCCGCTGAACTGCAGCGGGCCCGGCGACTGATGCTGAGCCGCCCCGGCGAATGTGTGGCACTCACCCATTTCTTTTTGCAGCGAAAAGAAGCCAGGCCCGCATCCATGTTCAACTCACGCCAGGAGCTGGACAAGCTGGAGCAGGCCAAGCGCTACCGTACCCGCGGCCAGACCTTTACTGCCTGGCAGCTGCAGGCCTTGTGTCAGGCCAATGATGGTCAACTGCTGACCGCCGATGCCAGCATCAACAAGGCCATTGCGCTGGCCCGGCAGCAGCGTCAGCCCGATGCGCTGGTAACGGCGCTGCTGATCAAAACCAAGCTGGCGCTGGCCACGGATCATACTGCGCAGGCTCAGTCACTGCTGGATGAAGCGAAAAGTGTCAGCCTGCCGGCCGGTGACGGCCTTATTGGCGATCTGCAATTACTGCAGGCCACTGTGCTGATGCACCGGCACCGCTACGATGAAGCCCGCCAGCTGTATGAGCAGGTGCGGCTGCAGGCGCTGCAGCAGGACGATATGCTGCGCCAGTCCTGGGCCAACTTTTTGCTCGGTGATTATTATCTGCAGCTGCAACAGGATGAGCTGGCCCTGTCTCACTTTCTGGAAACACTGGATGTGCTGGGCGATCGTCGCCAGTTTTACGTTAAGGCGCTGGCCGCCAAAAAAACGGCCGCCATTTATGCTGCTCTTGGCCAGAATGACAAGGCGCTGCAGTTTGCCAACCAGTCTACCACCGAGTTTGAACAGCTGGGCAACAGCCCGCTGCTGATAAGCTCACTCATTAATCTGGGCCGCGTAACCCGGGCCGGAGATGATGCCAACCTGGCACTGGTGTATTTTTTTAATGCACTGGATTTGGTGAAAATTCAGGGTGACGCCAAGCTGATGGCGCAGCTTTATCTGGAACTGGGCCAGTCTTATTCCGACCTGGGCAATGATAAGGAAGCACGGCATTACCTTAATCTGGCCCGCAGTGGTTTTGAGCATACCGACGATTTGCCCCGCCAGACAGATACGCTGATACAACTGGGCAAAATGTATCTGGCACAACATGAATATGGCGTTGCCTTGCTGCACCTGGAACGGGCCAAAGCGACAGCCGAACAGCTGGATGATGTGCTGCGGCTGATGGAAAGCCACCGCTGGCTGTCCAGGTTATTTGAGCAGAGCGGCAATATGGCTGCCGCCCTTACCCATCAAAAAGCCCTGCATGCCTATTTTAAACGGGCCACCACGGTTAACCGGCTGCTGACCCAGAGCCTGGTGCAGGATAACGAACAACAGCTGCAACAAGAACGTGAGCTGAGTGAGCTGGGCCGCAGGAGTGAAAAACTGCAGCAGGACAGAGAGCGCTTTGCGCTGCTGGCCGCCGGGCTGAGTTTGCTGTCACCACTGCTGCTTTATGGTTTGCTGAGAAACCATATTCGCAGCCGCCGGCTGTGGCAGCAAAACCAGGATCTGCAGCAGTTACTGCTGGTTGAGCCCGCGACCGGCCTGCCTAACTGGCGACAACTGATGCAGCGCCTGCCTCAGGAAATGGCACGCCAGCAGCAACGTTCGGAGCAGTGGTATCTGAGTGAAGAGCAGGCTCGCCCCTTTGATGACAAAATTTACTACATGCTGCTGCAGGTGCCCTTTATGAGCAATCTGCGGGAACGGGTGGGACTGGCTGCCGCCAGTCAGATCCAGCTGCAGCTGGGAGAATATCTGCGAGGCCGGCTGCACCCCAGAGCCCGGCTGTATGACTTGCGTGACGGCCAGTTTATTTATGCTATTCCGCAAAAAGAAGTCGCCGAGCTGGCTCCTATTCTCACGGCCCTGGAACGCATGTTTGCCGAGTTTCCCTGTGAGTTTGAGCTGGACAGACAGATTTATACCGGCATTATCGGCCATCCGTTTTTACCCAAGGCCCCCAATGCACTGGACGACTTACGCCTGGGTGATGTGCTTTATCTGGCCCTGGCCGCCGCCCGTGAACTGGCTCACAGCACCGGTGAGCCGGCCTGGGTGGAGCTGGTAGCGGTAGACTGTCAGCAGGCGGCTTTTTTCACCGGAGACATACGCAGCTGCTGCATTCAGGGTATTATGAAAGGGCTGGTAAAAGTGAACAGCTCACATAAAAAGCAACAAATTAACTGGCAAGCACTGCAACCCGCATTACCATCAGAAGATTCAAGGGGCGCTGTATAGGCTTATGATGAGAAATAATGACCACAGCATATTGCAGGATCTGACCTCTGCCATTACCGCGCTGGAAACCCTGTGCAACAGTCTGCAGCAAGAAGCCCCGGATGCTGAAGCACTGGCCGCCCAGGATTCCGGTCCCGGCTTGCTGCTGCAGTGGCAAAAGCTGTTTGGCAATCATGCCGATATCAATAAGCCTGCGGCCGAGCCTTCAGACGATCTGGCAGATATGCTGCGCCAGCAGCTGGCCCGGCTGAAACGGCATGCTCAGCAACAGCGCCAACAACAGCAAACAACCCGGGAGCAGTTGTTGCAGGCGGCATGTTATCTGCAGGACAGCCCGTTTATCAGTGAACAACTGACCGGCATTATTCATCAGCTGGAAAATAAAGGCAGTCCGCTATATTACCTTCAGCCTTTGCTGGAGTGTTATCAGCAGGCCCTGACCCTTTCCCGGGAGCAGCAAAGTACGCAGCATGAGCTGTGCCAGCGTCTGCTGCAACTGATTGATGAGCTGGATTACCACGGTGAGATAGGCAACGAGATTCACGCCATTCAGCAGCAGCTGCTGACACAGCATGATCACAAAGCCCTGCCGGCCCAGTGCCTGCGCCTGATTGAACTGATTATTGAGGGCAACCGTAACGAACGCCGGCACTCCGCCCGGTTTTTGGCACTGCTGAATGACGATCTGCAAAATATACATAATCAGTGCAGTGACTCGGTGACCGAAGGCAAGGCACTGATTCAGGATCGTCAGTCTCAGGACGCAGCGCTTGCCCATGAACTCAATGCCATCAATATTGATTTAACCAGTGATCCCGAAGTACAACTGGCGCTGTCTGTTGCCAGCCGTATACAAAGCCTGAAAAATATCGTTAACCAGCACCAGCGGCTGCAGCAACGGGAGTCTGCTTTGCTGAACCGGCTGACAACGCTTGAAGATCAGGTGAGTGCACTGCAGGAACAAGCCAGCGATTATCAACGAAAGTTACTCAGCCAGAATGAAAAGCTGATGATCGACAGTTTAACCCAGATCTATAACCGGGCCGCGCTTGATGAACGACTGAAAATTGAGTTTGAGCGCTGGAAAACAGCAAAAAACCCGCTGGCAGTTGTTTTACTGGACATAGATTACTTTAAACATGTTAACGACAAATACGGCCACCTGGCCGGAGACAAAGCCTTGCGGCTGACCGCCCGGACACTGAGGGAGAGCACCAAGGAAAGTGACTTTGTTGCCCGTTTTGGCGGCGAGGAATTTGTCATTTTAATGCTGAATGTGGATCCTGCATTACTGCACCGGCCACTCCAGCAACTGCTCAAGAAGATTGAGTCTATACCATTTCGTTTTAAAAAAGAGCGCGTGACCATTACCGCATCTATTGGTGCCACCCTGCTGAAATCCGGTGATACCATTACCTCTGCCCTGGAACGCGCTGACCAGGCTCTTTATCGGGCGAAAAATGCAGGCCGCAATCAACTGGTTATTGCGTAAGCCGTTTACACCAATTCAGGGATAAATTAATGATTACTCACATTAATCCGGTCGGCAGCATGAATATGCTGTCGCAAATGGAAGTTGATCGCCTTAAGCAGTCTGCCTCCGGCAGCCTTTATCACTTGTTCAGAAACTGTGCGCTGGCAGTACTGAATTCCGGCAGTAAAACCGACAGCTCCAAGGAAATTCTGGAGCGTTATAAAGACTTTGATATTAACGTCATTCGTCGTGAGCGCGGCATTAAGCTGGAGCTGTTTAATCCGCCCGAACACGCCTTTGTAGATGGTGAAATTATCCGCAGCATTCAGGATCATCTGTTTTCGGTATTACGCGATATCATTTATGTAAACAGTCATTTGCAGGCTTCTTCACTGTTTAATTTAACGGCTTCTACTCATATTACCGACCTGGTGTTTTCCATTCTACGCCATGCCAGAGCCATTAATCCGGGGGCGGATCCCAACATAGTGGTGTGCTGGGGCGGACACTCCATCAGCCCGGTGGAATATCAGTATACTCGCGAGGTAGGTAACGAGCTGGGCCTGCGTGAGCTGAACATTTGCACCGGCTGTGGCCCGGGTGCCATGGAAGGACCGATGAAGGGGGCAGCTGTCGGCCATGCCAAGCAGCGTGTATCCGGCAGCCGTTATATTGGTCTGACCGAGCCATCCATTATTGCCGCCGAGCCGCCCAACCCCATTGTAAATGAGCTGGTTATTTTGCCGGATATTGAAAAACGTCTTGAAGCCTTTGTTCGTCTGGGCCATGGCATTGTTATATTTCCCGGTGGCGTGGGCACGGCAGAAGAAATTTTATACATTCTGGGCATTATGATGCATCCGGAAAACCGTAATCAGCCGCTGCCCATTATTTTGACCGGGCCTAAAGAAAGTGCTGATTACTTCCGCAGCGTAGATGAATTTATCGGCAACACGCTGGGGCCGGATGCTCAGGCACTGTATCAGATTATTATTGATGATCCGGCAGAAGTTGCCCGGCGCATGAAAACCACCATGCCGCTGGTGCGTGATTATCGCAAGTCGGTGGGTGATGCTTATTCTTTCAACTGGTCATTAAAAATTGAGCCTGAGTTTCAGCTGCCATTTGAACCCGATCACGAAAGCATGGCCAATCTTAATCTGAACTGGGATCAGGCCCCCCAACAACTGGCGGCCAATTTGCGCCGGGCCTTTTCCGGCATTGTAGCGGGCAACGTAAAAGAAAGCGGCTTGCATGCTATTGAGAAGAAGGGTCCTTTCCTGATTAACGGTGACCCCAAACTGATGAAGATGATGGACAAACTGTTGCGTCAGTTTGTTGAGCAGCAGCGTATGAAACTGCCGGGCTCCACCTATGTGCCCTGCTATCGCATCAACCGCTGATATGCTGCTGATCCTGGATGCCATGAACCTGGTGCGCCGCCTGTTTGCGGTGCAACAGCAACAAAATGCCGATACTGACGCACAGCTGATAGCCACCCGTGCTGCGCTGGCGCAGGCTGCCGGCAAGCTGCTGACGCGGTTTCGGCCCAGTCATGTGGTAGCGGTGTTCGATGGTGCACCGGTAGGCTTTCGTCATCGTCTTTATCCCGATTACAAGGCCAACCGCCAACCCATGCCCGATGCGCTGGCCGGTTATCTGGGTGAATTGCAGCAGGCGCTGTGGCAACAGGGCATTGATGCCCTGCTGTCGGACAGTGAAGAGGCAGACGATCTGGTGGCCACACTGGCCTGCCAGCTGGCCCGCTATGGCAAGAACAGCGTAATTGTGTCTACCGACAAGGGCTTTTGTCAGCTGCTGGGGCCACATATTCAGCAGTGGGATCACTTTGGCCAGCGCTGGCTTGATGAACAGCATGTGCAGCAGAAGTTTGGCATAGCGCCGGCCCAGCTGGTGGACTACTGGGCGCTGACCGGGGTCTCGGGCAGCAATGTAAAAGGGGTGCCAGGTATTGGCCCCAAACGCGCCTGTGGATTATTGCAACAATTTGACAACCTCGACACTCTGCTGACTGCACCGGCAACCAGCAAAGAACAAAATATCGTGCAGCAACACAGAGATGAGGCCCTGCTGGCCAGGCAACTGGTGAAACTGGTGGATGATATTGAGCTTGGTGTTAATTTGCAGCAGCTTCGATATCACAATCCGACCAAAGGGCCATAGGCAAAATGGGAACAAAATGTTATAAAGTCGCTGCAAAACAGAGTATAAACCAACCACTGATAACGGAAGCTGCCCATGAACAAACGCAGTATTACCGTGATCCCGGGCGATGGCATTGGTCCCAGCATTATCGATGCCGCCCTGCGCATTATGGATCACGCAGGTTGTAATTTTCACTACGATTATGCCGATGCAGGCCTGATGGCCCTGGAAAAACACGGCGAACTCCTTCCTCAGGTTACCCTGGACCAGATAACCCAGAATAAAATTGCCCTGAAAGGTCCGCTCACGACCCCTGTAGGTGGCGGCTTTACCTCCATTAACGTGTCTTTGCGCAAACTGTTTAACCTCTACGCCAACGTGCGCCCTGTGGTGTCGTTTGAAGGCACGCAAAGCCGCTATAACAATATCGACATTATTACTATTCGGGAAAATACCGAAGGCATGTATTCCGGTGCCGGGCAGAAGCGCTCCGACGACAACAGCAGCGCCGAAGCCATGAGCATTATTACCCGGGAAGGTGCCGAGCGCATTGTGACCTTTGGCTATGAGCTGGCCCGCAAGGAAGGCCGCAAAAAAGTGACAGTGGTGCACAAGGCCAATATTCTGAAGTCAACTTCCGGACTGTTTCTGGAAGTGGCCCGTGAAATCGCTCCCCGCTACCCTGATATTGAAACTCAGGAAATGATAGTGGATGCCGCCTGTATGAACCTGGTGATGTATCCCGAGCGTTTTGACGTCATCATTACCACCAACCTGTTTGGTGATATTTTGTCGGACTTGTGTGCCGGTCTGGTAGGTGGCCTTGGCATGGCACCGGGTGCCAATATCGGCAAAGACGTGGCCATTTTTGAAGCGGTGCACGGCTCTGCCCCGGATATTGCCGGCCAGAATATTGCCAACCCCTGCTCGGTGATTCTGGCATCCATTCAGATGCTGGAACACCTTGGCATGGCCGACAAGGCCGCACAAATCCGCAACGCCGTGCGCAAGACCATTGCCGAAGGAAAAACCGTGACCCGGGATCTGGGCGGCAACGCCAGCACCACCGAGTTTACCGACGCGATAATTGCCAACCTCTGAAAACAGCGGTCAGCTATAAGCTGTAAGTAAAAAACGGCGCTGTTCTCACAGCGCCGTTTTTCTGTCTGGTTTTGTGCCGCCTCAGCCGGCAGGGCCAGCGAAAGCAGACCTGGTTTACCGGTACCTCCAGACAACATCACTTACAGCTGACCGCATAAAGCTGACGGCTCCCCGAAGGGGTCAGTCCTTGGGCTGAAGCTTGGCGACTTTACGTGGCTGACACACATGCACCGTAATTTCTTCCCGGTCGTGATAGAGCTGCTTGGCCTGCACCTGAAACCCTCCCAGCTGATCGAGCTTTTCCTGCAATTGCTGCAGGTTGTGCACGGCTTCAGCGTAGCGCTTTTTCATCGGCAGCTTGAGGTTAAAAATGGCCTCCTGGCAGTCTTCTGCCAGCAGCCAGTCGGCCATGAGCGCCACCACCCGGGCGGGTTTGTCTACCATGTCGCACACCAGCCAGTAAGTGTTTTTGCGGCTGGGCCGCCATTTAAAACCATCTTCCCGATAGTGTTTTACCTGGCCGGTTTCCATCAGGCTGTCGGCCATGGGGCCGTTATCAATAGCGGTGACCATCATGCCCCGGGCGACCAGCTGATAAGTCCAGCCACCGGGAGCGGCCCCCAAATCGACACCACGCATGCCCGACGTCAGCCGGGTATCCCACTCTTCACGGGGAATAAACACATGAAAAGCCTCTTCCAGCTTGAGGCTGGAGCGACTGGGTGCATCGGCAGGAAACCGCAGCCGGGGAATGCCCATATGAAAGGGTGACTGGTTATAGGAATAGGAATAACCCAGCATGACCTTATTGTTGGCGGTAAAGAACAGATGCAGTGTGGGCCGGTTGCGGGCTTCGGCGCGGGTTAATACCCCCTTGCCGCGCAAAGCCTGACGCGCCGGCACGGTAAATTTGCGGCAAAACTTTGACAGCTCCTTGCCATCATTGGTGTCGGCAGTTTCTACCCGAATATCACCGCACAGAGGCATGCCCTCGGCGGCATCAATAATAGGGCTGATGCGATCGTCCAGCGGCAGATCATTCAGCTCGGCCCATACCACCAGCATCTGACGGGCAAAAATCAGCTCACGAAATGGCAGCTTACGGCCCAGCAGATCGCCGTCTTCCGGCTGAAAGCACTCATACACCACATAACCGCTGTTATCTTTGGTGCGGGCAAAGCCCGGGCAACCCATTTGCCCTGCCCTGTCCTGAATTTCGGCCGCCGCTTCTTTTTCAAATCCGGGACGGCAATAGATCAACAACTGTTTCATTTAAACCTCAACCAGGTGCGGCCAGCCAGCAACAGGCATAACCAACCCACCATAAAACTCAACCCCCCGAGCGGGGTAATAAAACCAATCCCTTTGGTGCCAAACAACACCAGGGCATAAATACTGCCGCTGAACATCACCATGCCCAGCACAAAACAAACGACCGCGGCGTTGATCAGCACACTGGCCCGCTGCCGGAGCATAATGGCCAGCAACAGCAGTGCCAGGGCGTGCAGAAACTGATATTGCACACCGGTATTAAACGCCGATATCAGCGCCGGGGCTGCCACCAGGCCATGGGCACCATAGGCCCCCAGCGCAGTGGCACTGAGGCCGGCCAAAGCCGCAGCATAAAAGGCAAGATTAATGATCATGAATAAAGCTCCTCATGCGTTCAATCACCTGAGCCAGATTGCCCTCAAGGGTTGCACCCGAAGACTTGCGCGGCTTGAAGCCATGATCGCCGTCGGTAATCCAGCCGGTTTGTACCGTATCAGCCAGATCGTAACCGGCCACGGCTTCCCGGTTGCCAAAAGTGTCGCGCTCCCCTTGCAACAACAGGGTGGGCGTGGCAATGGAGGCCAGGTGCTGCCCGCGAAAACGTTCGGGTTTGCCCGGCGGATGAAACGGAAAGCCCAGCAATATCAGTCCGGCAGGGGCCAACTCATCGGCCACCAGTGAGGCCATGCGCCCGCCCATGGACTTGCCTGCCAGAAACAACCGCGGATGAGTAAACTCCGCCGCCAGCTCGCGCCAGCAGTTCAGTAATACCGGCTCACGATCCGGCGGCCGGCGGCGGCCATCACTTCGGGTTTTTTGCATATAAGGGAACTCAAAGCGCACCACCTGAATATGCTCGTCTGCCAGTCCCCGGGCCAGTGTGTGCATGACATCGTGCTCCATACCGGCACCGGCACCATGGGCCAGCAGTACTCTTGCTGCAGCATGGTCGGGGCCATCTTTTAATACGTTCAACCGTTTACCCCTTTTTGTTTTTCTTCTTTACTGACCAGCGCCAGCATCCAGTCACGAAAGGCAGCAATTTTGCCAAGGTTTGCCTGAGCCTCATGACTGACCAGGTAATACGCATTTTTTGACATTAACACCTGCTCAAAGGGGCAGACCAGCCGGCCGGCATCGATTTCCGGCTGAGTGAGCACGCTGTGGCCAAGGGCCACCCCCTGGCCATGAATAGCCGCCTGGATCACCATGGAGGAATGACTGAAAATCGGCCCCTGATTGACGTTGGCGGCCTGAATATCCAGCTGCTTGAACCAGGCCTTCCAGTCACGCCGCGAAGTATCGTGCAGCAGAGTATGCCGGGTTAAATCTTCCGGGGTTTTCAGCGGCCGGGTGCCCATCAGCAGCATGGGCGAGCATACCGGGATCAGGTATTCCGCATGCAGCTTGTCGGCGCGCAGACCGGGCCAGTGCCCCTTACCATAATAAATAGCCACATCCACGTCGTCGGTGAGCGAGCCTTCGTCCAGATCCACCGCCTTGATGCGCACGTCTATGTCCGGATGTGCCTCACTGAAGCGCACCAGCCTGGGCACCAGCCACTGAATGGCAAAACTGGGCTGCAGGCTGACGGTAAGGGCTCCTTTGGCACTGCGCGCCAGCAGGCGTTCGGTGGCATCGGAAATACCGGTAAAAATATCCTTTATTTCCAGAAAGTAACTCTGCCCTTCTTCAGTGAGCAGCAGCGAGCGGTTACGCCGCCGAAACAGCTTGATACCCAGAAATTCTTCCAGCGCCTTGATTTGATGGCTGATGGCGGCCTGAGTCACAAACAGCTCTTCAGCTGCCCGGGTAAAGCTCAGGTTACGGGCAGCGGCTTCAAAGGCTTTCAGCGCGTTAAGCGGAGGTAATCGCCGGGACATGCTCATCTCTGACAGCGTTTAAGTGGCTGTGAATTATAGGGGTCTGCGGCTGCGCATACCAGCATGGCTCTGGTTCATTTTTAATGACGGGCTGAGTACACTGGCATTCTTTATCTATGGCGGACTGAAGATTGATGGATTGGTTACCTGTGTCACTGCTCGACTGGCTGATGCTGACCTTTGTGGGTTTGCTGGTGTTGCTGATGCTCTATAGTCTGCTGCGCCGGCTGTGGCGGGGCAAGCCGAAAGTACTGTTTGAGCCCGCCGTGATGTTCAGCCCGGAAGCCGCCACTGCCTTTGCATTGCTGGAACAGGCGGTAAATCACCGGCTGCGGGTGTTTGCAGCGGTGCAGATGAGCGAGGTTCTGGCAGTCTCTGCGGCACTTGGTAAGGCACAACGGGAGCAGGCCGCTCAGATGATGCTGGGCGAGACACTTGATTTTGTGTTGTGCTCTCCCGGGGAGCTGATGCCCCGGGTGGTCGTCGCACTGACCGACGACAGCCTGAGCCGCACCGACGGCCGCCACCGGCACCGGCTGCTGGAGCAGATTGAGACCGCCGGCCTGCCGGTAGTGCACTTGTCGCCCAAAGACTGGCCCGAGCCCGGCATGTTGTGGGAAGAAATAGCCGCCCTGCTGCAGCCCGATACCATTCAGCCGTTTGCCGTTAACGGCCGCCGTGAGCCTACCCTCAGCCTGCCCGACGATGAACCCGACGACGAGCCGGAAATAAAATGGTAGGCCTGCTTAACCCATGCCAAAACGCTTTTTGGTCAGCCGACAACCTTTGTCATTCCGGGCTGACCCTGAATCCATCCTGCAAAGGATATCGCCCTCTACAAGCACTGCTCACAACTCACAGCCGGCACCCACTTACAGCTGAAAGCTTATGGCTTACGGCTCTCCCGAAGGGAGCAGGTTAAAGCCATAACTCACTTAACGGCGTCTCCGGCGTATAGTGATGGGCAATTTGTGCCAGCAACAGTTCGGCGGTGGCCAGGGCATCGGTTAAAGCATGGTGGGGCGAATAATGGGGCAGATTATAGCGCTCACGGCTGTTGGCCAGACGAATGGATACCGGCTTGCGCCCCCGCAACCGGCTCCACAGGCTGAGCTGACGAGGGTGAAAGCGGGTTTCCAGCTCCATGGTATCGATCACCGGAAAGCGAATATCCTCATATAGCCTCGCCTTCAAGGCAGCGGCAAAGAAAATCTGCTCTATGCGCCGGTAGTGCACCACCACAATACGCCCGGCCAGGGCGTTGAGCAGTTCATCCAGCACCTGTAACAAGTCCGGCGCTTCCTCTATTTCCGAATGGGTAATACCGTGAATGGCCACGGTATTACCCGCCATTGGCCGGTGCGGGTTGACAATCCAGTGAGCAGATGCGCGACAGTAAATGCGCTGCAGATCGAAAGGCACCACCCCTATGCTGACAATGGCGTCTTTTCTGGCATCCAGTCCGGTGGTTTCAAAGTCCAGCGCCACAAAAGGCACGTCTGCCAGCGGCGTGTCCGGACCCGGCAGGCCAGCCCGGTAAAAGCGCTGCAGCCGGTAGTCACGGGCGCTGCGGGCACGCTCTTCAAACAACGCCGGCCAGTCGGGTGCACTGGCGGTGTCGACCAATGATGACGGTCTGAGATACATCATAGGCTCCTTACGAGGCTCGTCCGGGCTGATAACGGAACTTCAGAAATTTCTGTGCCTGACTCAGGATCTGAAACGCCTCTTTAAGGTTGCGCCGTTCAAAGTCGGACAGGTTTTCCGGCTCTATATTGTTATCAGGCTCTCTGCCCGCTTCTACGTCCATGGCCTGATGACGAATGCGCACCATGGCAATAAACTCCATGGCGTCCCGCAGATCCGGCCCTCTGCCTCTGGGCAGTATATCGGCCTCAATCACATCGTTCAGCCGCTCAAAGGAATTCTGTGCCTTGGAACCTACCGCCAGGGCATGCACACGAATTAAATCTGCCAGCGGTGCCGTGCCGCGGCGCTTAAGGTTAATGGAGTTGTTATGTTTGCCGTCCTGCTCCATGACAAACTCTTTAAAGAACCCGAGCGGTGGCGTGCGCAGCAGCGCATTACGGGCCATGCTGGCCAGAAAACGCGGACTGCGGCGGGCGCGGCGCACAATTAAGCGATTAAGCTGTTCGGCCCATTCCAGGTGGCCGTATACGCCGTCAAGATCAAAGAAGATATTACTGTTCAGCAAAGAACGGGCGCTGGGGTTGTCTATCCAGTCAATAAAGCACTGCTCCCACTCTGTGCGGGTTTTGCGCCATTCCGGGTTGGTGGCCATAATGTTGCCGGTGCAGTAGCTGTAGCCACAGGCGGCCAGGCCATCACACACAAAGTTGGCCAGCTCAGCAAAATAGTCATTGTGCCGTTCGGCATCATAGCTGTTATCGAGAATAATGGCGTTATCCTGGTCGGTCACCACCAGTTGTTCGTCCCGGGCCATGGAGCCCAGCGCCAGAAAGCAGTACGGCACCGGCGGCGGCCCCAGTTTTTCTTCGGCCAGCTCCAGCAGCCGCTGCTTGAAGCTGCGGCCAATCACCGCCATGGCGGAGCCAATCATGTGAGAGTTGGCGTCTTCGTTAACCATGCGCACAAAGCAGGCTCTGGCATCGTCGGCAATGGTGGCCAGCTCGCCGGCATCCTGGGCGCGAAAAATATGCCGCACCACAAACAGGCTGTTGCGGGATTCATGACGCATAACATCCGACAGCGCCACCACACCGATGGGCTTGCCTCTGTGCAGTACCGGCAAATGGTGCAGGTTATAGCGCAGCATGGTCAGCATGGCTTCAAACACATATTGATCACTTTCTGCCGCCACCAGATCCACCGACATGATCTCGGCTACCGGCGTACTGGAAGGCAGCTCTTCGGCCAGCACCCGGGTACGCAGATCCCGGTCGGTAATAATGCCGGCCACTTCTACCTCTTCCCCTTCTTCGTTCAGCACCAGAATGGAGGAAACGGCCTCTTCGGTCATTTTACGGGCGGCATCAAATACACTGGCAGCGCGGCCGATAGATACCGGCTCGCGGGAAATCAGTTCACGAATGCTGGACGTCATCAGTTCGTTGGCCTCCTGATGACGGGACACCGCATGGCGCAGCCGGGCACTGTCTCCCACTTCCACAAAATCGGCAAAGACTTCAAAGCGTTCATACAAATCATGAAACACGGCTTCGGGCAGGCAATAGACCAGGGTGTCTTCCAGCGTAGTGGCAGGCAAGCGGTTTTTATTATTCATCAGCAGCCCCATCTGACCAAACAGGCTGCCTTCACTCAGGCGGTTATACAGCTCACCGTTACGGCGGTGTATTTCTACCGCCCCGCTGCGAATAAGATAGAGATGGTGCACCGCATCGCCATATTTAAAAATAACGGTACCGGCCCGAAAGTAGCTGACCTCCACCTGAGTGGCTATGTGCTCCAGCTCCTGGTCGGGCAGCGCCTTGAAGGGATAGCACTGGCGTATAAAAGCGAGTACCTCCAGCTGCTCTGCTTCCATGATTCACTCCTGCAAAACGTGAAAAAGGCAGCACCCGGCTGCCTTTAAATTGATTAACGGTGCCGCAGGCGCTTAGCCTCTTGGCTCCGACATCAGCCCTTTGATCAGCGCTACACAGGAAATAAGCAGCACTATGGTAAAGGGAAAGCCGGTAGATACCGCCATGGCCTGCAAACCGGCCAGACCGCCGCCCAGCATCAGGGCAATGGCCACCAGACCCTCAAAGGTACACCAGAACACCCGCTGCGGCTTGGGCGCGTTGACCTTTCCGCCGGCGGCAATGGTGTCGATGACCAGCGAGCCGGAGTCGGACGAGGTAACAAAGAACACCACTACCAGCACAATACCGATAAAGGAAGTAATGGCGGTGAGCGGCAGCTGCTCCAGCATCACAAACAGCTGCAGCGGCAGTGCGGCTTCACTGACAGCCTTGATGCCGTCACTCACCACCAGATCGATGGCGGTACCGCCAAAGGCGCTGAACCACAGCATACAGGCAGAAGTTGGCACCACCAGTACGGCAATCAGGAACTCACGCACCGAACGGCCACGGGATACCCGGGCAATAAACATGCCTACAAAGGGTGACCAGGAGATCCACCAGGCCCAGTAGAAAGCAGTCCAGCCCTGGGAGTAATTGGCATCTTCCCGGCCAAAGGGCATGGACAGCGCAGGGAAATACTCAAAGTATGCAACAATATTGTTGAACAGACCGGTAAAGATAAGCAGGGTCGGCCCCACTATCAGCACAAAGCCCAGCAGCAGTGCCGCCAGCCCCATGTTGATTTCAGACAGGCGTTTTACCCCCGCATCCAGCCCGGCCAGCACCGACACCAGTGCCACCAGAGTAATGAGGATCACCAGCACTACCTGAGTGGTGACCGTATCGGGAATATCAAACAGAAAGTTAAGGCCGGCCGAGGCCTGAGAGGCACCGTAACCCAGCGACGTAGCCAGACCAAACAGAGTGGCGACCACCGCCAGAATATCAATAATATGACCAGGCCAGCCCCATACCCGCTCACCCAGCAGCGGATAGAGCACGGAGCGCATGGTCAGCGGCAGCCCCTTGTTAAAGGAGAAAATGGCCAGACCCAGTGCCAGCACCGCATAAATGGCCCAGGGGTGCAGTGCCCAGTGATACAGGGTGGCGGCCATGCCAAGACGGCTGGCCTCGGCGGCATTTCCGGCAGCTCCGCCCAGCGGAGCCCAGTCAGTGCGCACGCCGTTTTCTACCGTGGTGCCGGCAAACGAGGTACCGAAGTGAGTCAGCGGCTCGGACACACCGAAAAACATCAGACCTATGCCCATGCCGGCGGCAAACAGCATGGAGAACCAGCCGATATAGGTGAAATCCGGGCTGGCTTCGGTGCCGCCGATGCGGACTTTGCCCAGGGGGGAAATAATCAGCCCCAGACACACCAGCACAAAAATGTTACCGGCGGAAAGAAAGAACCAGTCAAGGGTGGACGTGAGCCAGCCGCGCAGATCGCTGAACATGGGCCCTACCTGGTTCTGAAACGCCAGGGTGAGAAACACAAAGGCCACAATAGCCAGACCGGAGATCATGAATACACGGTTATGAATGTCGAGCCCGAACGGACCAATTTGCAGGGCGATATTGTCTTGCCCTATCTGATAATCGGTATCAATGGGCGTCACTTTGCCCTCGGGGGCGATAACATCATGGTTATCTTTTTCTGCCATGAAGATGCTTCCTTTTTTAAGGGATTGGCTTGCTTGAACCACTCTAGGGTAGCACAGCAGCGACACAGAATGGCCAGGCGGGGGCTCAGCTGAACAACATTTAGCCAGAGCAAGGCACTTCTTCCCGCTCCGCCCCCCTGCTACAATTCAGGCTTTCACGGATTTTAAGCTTACAAGGTTCCCGTTCATGCGTACCAGTCAATACCTGCTTTCCACTCTTAAAGAAACTCCGAGCGATGCCGAAGTGATCAGCCACCAGCTGATGCTGCGGGCGGGCATGATCCGCAAGCTGGCCTCGGGCCTGTATACCTGGCTGCCCAGCGGTTTGCGGGTGCTGAACAAGGTGGCGGCCATAGTGCGGGAAGAAATGAACCGCGCCGGTGCCATTGAAATGCTGATGCCGGTAGTGCAGCCCGCCGATTTGTGGCAGGAAACCGGCCGCTGGGACAAGTTCGGCCCCGAGCTGCTGCGCATTAAAGACCGCCACGATCGTCCCTTTGTGCTGGGCCCCACCCATGAAGAAGTGATCACCGCCATGGTGCGCAACGAGGTCGCCTCTTACAAGCAGCTGCCTCTGAATCTGTATCAGATCCAGACCAAATTCCGTGACGAGGTACGCCCGCGTTTTGGCGTGATGCGCTCCCGCGAATTTGTAATGAAAGATGCTTATTCTTTCCACACCACTCAGGACAGCCTGCAGCAGACCTACGACGACATGTATGCCGCCTACAGCCGCATTTTTGAACGCATGGGTCTGGACTTCCGCGCTGTGCTGGCCGACACCGGTGCCATTGGCGGCAGTGCTTCGCACGAGTTTCATGTGCTGGCTCAAAGCGGTGAAGACGATATCGCTTTCTCCACCGAGTCCGATTACGCCGCCAACATTGAAATGGCCGAAGCACTGGCCCCGAAAGCAGCCGCCGATGCTCCTACCCAGGAGATGGTGCTGACCGACACGCCCGATACCAAGACCATTGCGGATCTGGTAGAAAAATTCGGCCTGAACATTGAGCAGACCGTGAAAACCCTGCTGGTAAAAGCCGCCGACGATATGGATGCCCCGCTGGTGGCGCTGCTGGTGCGCGGCGATCACGAGCTGAACGAGGTAAAAGCCGAAAAGCTGCCCCAGGTGGCCAGCCCCCTGACCTTTGCCACCGAAGAAGAAGTGCGTGCCGCCGTGGGTGCCGGCCCGGGCTCGCTGGGGCCGCTGAACATGCCGGTGCCGGTAATTGTAGACAGAGCCGTGGCGGTAATGAGTGACTTTGGTGCCGGTGCCAACATCGACGACAAGCACTATTTCGGCATGAACTGGGGCCGTGATCTGCCCCTGCCCGAGGTGGCCGACCTGCGCAATGTGCGTGAAGGCGACCCCAGCCCCTGTGGCAAGGGCGTGCTGCAGATTAAACGCGGCATTGAAGTGGGTCATATCTTCCAGCTGGGCAATAACTACTCCGAGAAAATGAACGCCACCGTGCTGAATGAAGGCGGCAAGGCCACCGTGCTGGAAATGGGCTGCTACGGCATTGGCGTGTCACGCATTGTGGCCGCGGCCATTGAGCAGAACTTTGATGATCGCGGCATTATCTGGCCCGATGCGCTGGCCCCCTTCCAGGTAGCCATTATTCCCATGAACATGCACAAGTCTCATCGCGTTCAGGAAGTGGCCGAGAAACTTTATGCCGAGCTGACCGCCGCCGGCATTGAAGTGCTGTTTGACGATCGCAAGGAGCGCCCGGGCGTGATGTTTGCCGATATGGAGCTGCTGGGTGTGCCTCACAGCATTATTATTGGTGAGCGCGGCCTCGACAACGGTGTGGTGGAATATAAACACCGTCGCGGCGGCGACAAGCAGGAAGTGGCCATCGATGATGTGATTGCCAAGATTCAGGCGTTGATTGGCTAACTCCCTTCGGGAGAGCTATAAGCGATCAGCCTTAAGCTTTAAGAAAAACAACCGGTGCTTACAGATAGCACCGGTTTAAAAGTCATTCCGGCCTTTGAGCCGGAATCCATTCTGCAGGCGACTGAGTCTGTATTCGAACAGCCGTGCTTTATACAATAGTCTCTGGGTCCGTCATGCTGAACTTGATTCAGTACCGGAGTGACCCCGCTGCTCTACTTACAGCTGACAGCTTACGGCTTACAGCCCCCGAAGGGGATTAATCCGAATGATGGCGGCTGTCGTTGGCCTGGGCCAGCAACATGCGGCTTTCTTTAAGGAAAGTGTCGGCATAGTCGCCGAAATAATCACTGACAGCGCTGAACTGCTTTACAAAGGCGTCGCGCTGTCCATTCTCCAGCTCTTCCAGTAACTCGCCAAAGCGCCCGTGATAACGTCGTATCATCGCCAGATTGCGGGGTGACGACAGAATAATGTCGGCATACAGCGCCGGATCCTGGGCAAACAAACGGCCTACCATGGCCAGCTCCAGCCGGTAGATGGGCGAGCTTAACCGCAGCAGACGAGACAAATCTGCTCCTTCAGCACACAAATGAGCACCATAGGCAAAGCTGGTAAAGTGACGCAGCGCCTGTACCAGGCTCATGGCCTCGTCGTGCTCGGCCGCCGGCACCTCCTGCAGGCGGGCCCCCCAGATACGCATTTGCGCCAGCAGCCATTCATAGTCTGCTTCGCCGCGGCCATGGCAGTGAATAATCACCTGCTTGGCCAGGCTGGGAATATCCGGTCCGAACATGGGGTGCAGCCCCAGCACAGGGCCTGAATGCGCGTTCAGCATGGCGGCCACCGGCTCGCTCTTGACGCTGGTCAGATCTACCAGCAGGCAGTGCTCGGGCAGCTTGGGCAGACGCTCTATGACCGCCACGGTTTGATCGATGGGCACGGCAATCATTACCAGACCCGCATCGGCCAGCAGCGTATCGGCCTTGTGCCAGTCGTCCTTTTCAAGGATCTCGGTGTGGTAACCAGACAGGCTCAGCAGGTGGGCAAACAGACCACCCAGCTGGCCGCCACCGCCAATCACCACCGCCTTGCCCAAATCCGGATTCACACATTTGAAGCCGGTGTCTTTTTCACTGGCATAAGATTCGCGCATAAAGCGGCGCAGCACGTCTTCTATCAGGTCGGGCGGCACACCCTGTGCTTCGGCTTCGGCCCGGCGGCTGGCGAGCATGGCGGCTTCCCGGTCGGGCGCATAAATAGGCAGGCCATGCCGGCTTTTTACTTCCCCTACCCCCGCTACCAGCTTAAGCCGCTGCGCAAACAGCTTGACCAGCTGCTGATCCACTTCGTCGATTTGATCCCGCAGGACCTTGAGTTCATCTACCATTTTATCCATCCCGGAATTAACACGCCGGACCTGAGTCCGGCGTTGCATTATGCCTGTTTATTGCGTGAGCTGACAATGTCAGGCAACGCGTGCCTTGAGTGAGGCAGACAGCTGCTGATGGCAACGTGCCAGCAGTTCGGCGGTGGTGTCCCAGCCGATGCAGGCATCGGTAATGGACACACCGTACTGCATCTCACTCACCGGCTGCTCGCTGGGCTGGTTGCCCTCAAACAGGTGTGATTCCAGCATAATACCGAGAATAGACTCATTGCCTTCCTGGATCTGGCGCACCACATTGTCGGTCACCAGCGGCTGCAGGCTGTAATCCTTGTTGGAGTTGCCGTGACTGCAGTCCACTACCAGCCGCGGCGTCAGGCCGGCACTGATCATGGCTTTTTCGGCCAGGGCAATATTGACCGAGTCGTAGTTGGGCTGCTTGCCGCCACGCAGGATAACATGGCCGTCGGGGTTGCCCTGAGTCACCAGCAGCGCTACCTGACCTTCCTGATTAATGCCCATAAAAGCGTGGGATTCGGCAGCCGCCTTCATGGCGTTGATGGCAGTGCCCAGGTTACCGTCAGTGCCGTTTTTAAAGCCCACCGGCATGGACAGGCCCGAGGCCATTTCTCTGTGAGTCTGGGATTCGGTGGTGCGGGCACCAATGGCAGACCAGGAGAACAGCTCTGCAAGATATTGCGGACTGATCGGGTCCAGTGCTTCTGTCGCCAGAGGCAGCTCCAGCTCCGCCAGCCAGCACAGCAGCTCCCGGGCTTTGTGCAGGCCCAGCTCAATATCAAAGGTGCCATCAAGGTGAGGATCGTTAATAAAGCCTTTCCAGCCTACTGTGGTGCGCGGCTTTTCAAAATAGACGCGCATTACAATATAAAGGCTGTCGCGATATTCATCATGCAGTTTTTTGAGGCGGGTTGCGTACTCTTTGGCTGCGTCTACATCGTGAATGGAGCAAGGACCACAAATAACCAGCAAGCGGTGATCCTTGCGGTGCACAATATCAGAAATGGTTTGCCGGGCCTGGCCGATGTAATCGAGCGCTTTTTGAGAAATGGGCAGCTTGGCTTTCAGCTCGGCCGGAGTGATCATCACCTGCTCGGATTGAATATGGATATTGTTTAATGTGTCTTTCTGCATGATGACATCCTCACTGTAAACTTTTTTATACAACCAAAGAGAAAGAAAAGGTTAGTCTCGTTTGACATATAGAAACTTCTTTTCTACGCAACCGGCTTCAACCTTATCAAGGCTGGCCGGGGTTGCAAAGCCCGGGAGAGCATCAAATGCGGTTTATTTTGTTTATAATTGAAAAAAATGAGGAGCCTGTATGCAATTAAGCAATCGCGAGCAGCAGGAGCTGGTACTGGCCCTGCGGCGCATTCTGGATCACTACGGTGTAGACTACCGGCAAAGCCCCGAGTCTTATGATTATGATACGGTTTATGACCATCAGTGCCGGCTTATTCTGGATGAAGTGGCAGCAAGCTGGGAGCAGCATTACGGTTACCGCCCCAGCCCCATGACGCTGCAAAAAGCCCTGTTTGCCGCCGAGCACAGCCGCCAGTTTTCCCCGCCCTGGTACAGACGGATTATCAACGCGATAAAGTGGTAGGCCCCAATTTATTGGGGCAACCCGTGCATGATGCGACGAAGCAGCCCCGTTTGCCGGGTATAAACCCCGGCCTCATCCACCAACGCGACTTCCAGCTTTATTTTACCCGTCAATCTCATCCATAAAGGCGTCAAGGTTTTCGTCGTCAGGCATTTCACGCTGTTTGCCGACTTTGGCATCCTGAAACTGCAGATAGAAATCCTTGGTCAGACCGTAGGGATCAAGCGAGTTATCAATAATGGCCTCGCGCTCTATCAGCTCACTGCGCTGATAAAGCCCGTCCAGCGCCCATTTGCCGGTGCGCATGGCAAGAGACATAACGTCATAAGGAAAGTACAGCGTATCCACCACATCGCCGGTCAACTGACGCAGAGTGGCCGGACCATAGAGCGGGATCATCATATAAGGGCCATTACCAACTCCCATTTGTCCCAGAACCTGACTGAAATCTTTGGCTTTAGGTTCAAATGAGAGCTTCTGGGCCACATCAAAGTAACCCAGCACGCCCACAGTACTGTTAACGCCAAAACGCACCAGGTTAGTGCCGGCACCGGATAAGTCGCCGGTAACCAGATGGTTGACGAAGCTGGCAGGCTCTTCGAGGTTCAGCACTACATTCTGAATGCCCGTACGCACCGAACGGGGTACATAGTCGGCATAAGCGTGGGCAGCAGGACGTACAATATAGGGCTCGGCTACATCATAGTTAATGACCCAGCTGGCCCGGTTTACCGGCTCAAAGGGATCACGAGGATCATCCGCGGTAGATTTGGCATAGTCTGCCGGCACAGCCGGTGAGAAAGGATCATTCACCCGCTCCTGCTGCACCCCCTGGTGCGCCGCACAGCCGGTAAGCACGGTGCCGGCCATGAGAATAAGTGCTCTGTACCACATGGTTAGGTCGCTCATTTTTGTTGTTATAAAAGAGTAAGTCTACTCATGACTGACCAACACGGCCAGTCATCACCACCGGCTGAAAGCCATATTATAACGGCGTGTCGATAATCACGCTCAGCTGCTTGTCTTCACTGGTGCTGAGCACACCACTGCGTCCTTCCCAGGCGTTGGTGACATCGGTAACGTTACCGCTGGGAGCAATACGCGCCTTAATAATAATCTCATCGCGGCTGCTCATGTTATTGTCAGGCACCATGGCATCGGCATTGGACAGGGTGACGCTGAGCGGAAACGCCGGCTGCTCTATCCGCCGGGCCACCAGCGGCATTTCGCCACCATTGGCATCCACGGCAAACACAAACAAAACAGCGCCGGGGTGATAAGGCACACTGGTGCCGGTATTAATTTCTATCTGATAGCGGGGGCCGGTAACCGGCGCCTGCTGATTGCTGCTCATTTGCTGCTCGGCAAACGCAATGGACCGCTGGATCATGGCATAACGCGGATGCTCGGGAGACATAATCTCGAGCATTTGCTGCCAGCGGGCTCTGGCCTGTTCAAAATCATTCTGCTGTACCGCCATAAAGGCAAACACTGACCAGGCTTCCAGGTTACCGGGCTGGCTGACCAGAACATTGCGTATCATTTGCTCGGCACGCAGGTTTTCTCCGGTCATGGCCAGTGCCTCGGCATAGGGCACGTATACGGCTTCAGGCTCATCGGTAAGTTTAATGGCTTTTTCCAGTGCCTCCCGGGCAGTTTCACCATCACGCATTTCCAGCGATAACCGCCCCAGCAACAGCCAGCCACGGTAGTCGTCGCCATCCTGATGCAGGCGGGTACGCAGCGCCAGAATAAGCTCGCGCACGTCCTGCTCGGTCACGCTTTCATCCGGCTCTATCAGTACCTTGCGCGACAGTTCCTGAAGATTGCCGGATACCCGCTGCCACTCGGCCACTTCCTCATGTGCTCCCACCTGCCAGTAAACCCCGGCACTGACCGCTATCATCAGCACCAGCGCCGAGATAATGGTGAGCGGGCTGCGGCCGTCCCGGGCCTTGGTTTCATTGGTGACCACATCATCCAGCAGACTTTTCTGCAGCTCCTGCTGCAGGGCCTCGTCATCTTCCAGCAGGCCCAGTTCACTGTCTTGCTCCAGCTCTTTTATCCGCTGGCGGTAAAGCTGAGTATTGAGCTCGTTACGACTGTGGCTGGACTCAGCCCGCCCACGGATAAGAGGAAAAATAATGATCAGTGCCAACAGCAGAGTCAGGCCGGCACAAAGGATCCAGAATAAGGTCATGTCAGCTCTCTTTGTTCTTGTTCAGCAGGCGCTTGAGGCGCTGTTTTTCTTCTTCGCTCAGGGTTTCGTCAGCAGCCAGCGCCGGCTTTTTACGAGTACGCACCAGCACCACCACCAGGCCAATTAACAGCACCAGCACAGGGCCGGCCCAGAGAATAAGGGTGGACGCCATAAAAGGAGGCTTATAGAGAATAAAGTTACCGTAGCGGGCTACCATGTAGTCCACTACTTCTTCTTTGCTGCTGCCTTCCTGCAGCATCTGATAGGTTTTTTCCCGCAGATCCTTGGCCAGCTCGGCGTTGGAGTCAGCTATGTCCTGATTCTGACATTTAGGACAACGCAGCTCTTTTAACAACTCACGAAAGGTCTCTTCTTTTTTCGGGTCGTCAAAGTTGTATACATCGATGGCGGCATGAGCTGCCGGTAGCCAGAGCATGGCCGCCAGCATAAGTATTCGCATCAACATGGACATTACTCCATTTGCTCAAAGATAGGCTTGAGGGTCTGCTTCCATACCTGATCGTTCACATCCCCCACATGGCGGTAGCGAATAACGCCGTTGCTGTCGATAAGGAAGGTTTCAGGCGCGCCGTATACGCCCAGATCCAGACCCAGCATGCCGCGGGGATCATACAGATCGATGGCATAGGGGTTACCCAGATTACTGAGCCAGCGCAGCGCCTTTTCACGCTCATCCTTGTAGTTCATGCCAATAATATGCACGCCCTCACTGGCCTTGAGCTGGTTGAGATATTCGTGCTCGGCATAACAGGTAGGACACCAGGTGGCCCACACATTGAGCAGCATGGGCTGGCCGGTAAAAATGGACTTGTCATGCTGTTTGTCGGGGTTATGCAAGTCCTGCAGAGTAAACTCAGGAATAGGCTGATCAATCAGCACCGATTCCAGTTTGGTGGGATCGGAAAACAACCCCTTGTACAGAAATACACTGGCACCCAGAAATATCAGCAGCGGAATGGACAGAATAAGAATACGACGGTTCATCAGGCCTCCGCGGCTTGTTGTTTGCGGCCAAAACGGTAGCGCTTGTCGATAATGGCAATCACACCGCCAATGGACATCAACAGTGCTCCAAACCAGATCCAGCGTATAAAGGGCTTGTAGTAAAGCCGCACCGCCCAGGCACCGTCATCCAGCTCTTCACCCAGCGCCGCGTACAGATCGCGGGTAATGCCGGCATCAATGGCCGCTTCGGTCATGGACATGCGTTGCACCACATACATGCGTTTTTCGGCTTTCAGCTCGGTCAGCGGTTTGCCGTTTTTGGACACACTGATCACCCCTTTGAAGCCTTCGTAGTTGGGGCCGTCAGCATCACGAATGCCGTCAAAGGTAAAGGTGTAATCGGCAAAGGTGACGGTATCACCGGGCACCATGCGTACATCCCGCTCTATGCTGTAAAGCTGGGTGCAGCTGATGCCAACAATGGTCACCGCCAGACCAATGTGACCCAGGATCATGGCCCAGTGGCTGTTGCCCAGCTTGCGCACACCGGTAAAGAACGAATGCCGGTGCGTGGCCCGCACCCAGGTTTCCTGCAGGCTGGTAATGGTAATAAAGGCACCCAGGCCAATCCCCACGGCAGCCCAGGGTTCAAAGCTGGCGGAAAACAGCAGCGGCAGCGCCACCCCGGTGACAATACTGAGCACCAGCGCCAGCAGCAGCTTGCCGTTCACTTCCTTCATTTGCTGGCGACGCCAGCGAAACAAGGGCCCCGCCCCCAGCAGCAGCGCAAAGGGAATAATCAGCCAGGCATAGAGGCTGTCAAAGAAGGGAGCACCAATGGAGATGCTGCCCATACCCAGCTCTTTATGTACCAGCGGCAGCAGAGTACCGATAAGCACCACCACCAGGCCGGCCATCAGAATAATGTTATTGCCCAGCAGCAGGCTTTCCCGGCTGGCCAGCTCGTGCTTGCCATGGCTGCGCACTTCTGCGCCCTTAATGGCATACAGCAGCAGGGAGGATCCCACCACCAGCAGCAGGAAGATCAAAATAAACAGACCCCGGGTGGGATCGGAGGCAAAGGCATGCACCGACACCAGAACACCGGAGCGCACCAGGAAGGTGCCGAGCAGACTCAGGGAAAACGCCATGATCGCCAGCAGCACCGTCCAGGCCTTGAAGCTGGCCCGTTTTTCGGTCACGGCAAGGGAATGAATCAGCGCCGTACCGGCCAGCCAGGGCATAAAGGAGGCGTTTTCTACCGGGTCCCAAAACCACCAGCCGCCCCAGCCCAGCTCGTAATAGGCCCACCAGGAGCCGAGCGCAATGCCAAGCGTCAGGAAAATCCAGGCGGCCATGGTCCAGGGCCGGGACCAGCGGGCCCAGGCTGCATCCAGTTTGCCGGTCATTAAAGAGGCAATGGCAAAGGCAAAAGCCACCGAGAAACCCACATAGCCCATATAAAGCATGGGCGGATGGAAAATCAGCCCGGGATCCTGCAGCAGCGGATTCAAATCGCGGCCATCTACCGGAAAGAACGGCAGGGTGCGCTCAAAAGGGTTGGAGGTGAACAGCACAAACAGCAGAAAGCCGATGGCGATCATGCCCATCACGCTCAGTACCCGGGCCACCGCATCCAGTGGCAGCGCCCGGCTGAAACGGGCTACCGCAGCAGTCCAGCCTGCCAGGATCAGCACCCACAGCAGCAGTGAGCCTTCATGGGCACCCCATACCGCGGAAATGCGGTAAGCCAGCGGCAGCAGACTGTTGGAGTTGGAGGCCACATAGAGCACGGTAAAGTCGTGCTCCACAAAGGCCCAGGTCAGGCACAGAAAGGAAATAAACAGAAAGCCAAACTGGGCATAGGCCAGCGGCCGGGCCAGCAGCATCATGGCAGTATTGCCGCGGGATGCCCCCAGCAGGGGATAAATACTCAGCACCAGGGCACTGGCCAGGGCCAGCACCAGGGTGAATTGTCCAAGCTCGGGGATCATAGGTTACTGCCCTTCAGCTGTGCCTCCGTGTATTCGGGTTTAAAGTGCTCCATTCCCTTGAGCGCTTCCGCCACCTCCGGTGGCATGTATTCTTCGTCGTGCTTGGCCAGTACTTCAAAGGCATCTATGGTGCGGGCATCTGCCAGATTGCCCTGCGCCACTATGCCCTGCCCTTCCCGGAACAGATCCGGCAGAATGCCGTCAAAGCGTACCGTTACCTGCTCGCCACCGGCATCCACCAGATCAAAGCTGACGTTCAGGCTTTGCTGATCCCGCTTCACCGTACCCGGCACCACCAGACCACCAATACGCAAACGCTGGCCTACTTCCGGTTTGATCTGATCTTTACCCTTGCCCTGCACCAGCTCGGTGGGGGTATAGAAAAGATCAATATTTTGCTGCAGAGCATAGAGTACCAGACCTACCATAACCGATAACCCGGCAACGACCGCCAGCAGCAGTGTCATTCGTTTTTTACGTCTAGGGTTCATAGCGTATTCTCCAACTTGCGGGCAGCCTCACGGCGGGCGGCCCGGGCCTGTTTTTGGCTGACTTCGCGCAGCAGGCGTTTTTTCGTGTTAATGGTGGCCACTACCAGCCCCAGCAGGGCCAGCAAAGTGACGGCAAAAGAAAGCCAGACATAAAAGCCATAACCGCCCATGGCCAGAAAGGCAGACCAGCTATCAAATTTCATTGTGTTTCTCCGCCATGTTCAGCACCCAGGGACGATGAGATTCACGCCGTATCAGCTCGTTGCGCAGGCGCATCAGCGTCACCGCCCCCAAAAAGCAGATAAAGGCAAAAATCATGATAAGCAGCGGCCAGAGCATGTCATTGGAAATGGAGGGCTTGGCAAACTTGGTGATGGTGGCCCCCTGATGCAGGGTGTTCCACCATTCCACCGAGTAGTGAATGATGGGCAGGTTGATGACTCCTACCAGGGCCAGAATGCCGGCGGCACGACCGGCCAGTACCTTGTCGGAAATGGCGTTATAGAGCGCAATGACACCCAGATAAAGAAACAGCAGAATCAGCTCGGAGGTCAGGCGGGCATCCCATACCCACCAGGTGCCCCACATGGGCTTGCCCCAGGCGGCACCGGTGAACAGCGCAATAAAGGTGAACACAGCCCCTACCGGCGCAATAGCCGATACCGCCATATTGGCGACCTTGATTTGCCATACCAGACCAATAAAGGCGGCAATGGCCATGGAGGAGTAGGCACCCATCGACATGATGGCGGCCGGAACATGAATATAGATGATGCGAAAAGCATCACCCTGCTGATAATCGGCGGGCGCAAACGCCAGGCCCCAGACCAGACCAATGGCAAAGGAAACCACGCTGAATACGGCGAACCAGGGCAACCATAGTCCGGCAATACGATAAGCCGTTTCCGACTTGGCATAGGGGTGTAACCATTTCCACATCTTGCTCACAGACCTTTTTTGTACTAATGCGTTATTTTGGCGCGCTTAAGATACCCCAAATTCCCTCTGTTTAGAAACCCTTCACCGCCAAACCCGACTGAATTGAAACTAATTAACACTGACCCGCAGCGCTGCCGCAATGGCAAACGGTGCCAGAGTAACGCTGCCAGCCAGCATGGCACCCAGAATGGCCAGCTGGCCACTGTAAGGCAGTCCCAGACCGGCCGTTTCTATTGCCGACGTGGCAAAAATCAGCACCGGAATATACAAAGGAAGGGTCAGCAGACTCAGCAGTACGCCACCCTTGCCAATGCCCACGGTTAATGCCACGCCAATGGCACCCAGCAGGCTGAGAATGGGCGTGCCCAGCAGCAGAGTCCAGAACATGCCGAAAAAGCCGTTCATGTCCATGCTCAGCAGCACGGCTATCAGCGGCGACAGCAGCAACAGCGGTAACCCGGTCAGCAACCAGTGCGCCAGCACCTTGGCCAGCACCACTACTCCTAAAGGACAGGGCATCAGCATCATTTGTTCCAGGGTGCCGTCGATATAGTCATCCCGAAACAGCCGCTCCAGCGCCAGCAGGGATGACAGCAACGCCGCCACCCACACTATGCCCGGCGCAATACGCGCCAGCAGCGCAGGCTCGGGCCCCACGCCTAAAGGGAAAAGCGTGATAACAATCACAAAAAACCACAGCGGATTAAGAATATCAGCGCGCCGGCGCAGCGCACTGACCAGCTCCCGGCGCACCACGCCGGTAAAGGAATGCATCATTGAGCGTCCTCGCGGGATGGCGAAAGATGAAGAATACGAGCGCGGCCGGCGCAAAGGTTAAGATCCTGATGGGTAGTGATCAGCACCATGCCGCCGGCATCGGTGTGCTCCAGAAACAGCCTTTCCAGCACTTTTACCCCGTGTTTGTCGATAGCGGTAAAGGGCTCGTCAAGGATCCAGAGCCGGGGCCCGCCCAGCCACAGCCGGGCCAGTGCCACCCGCCGCTTTTGTCCGGCAGACAGCTGGCCGGCATATTGCTCTTCCAGCCCCGCCAGCCCCACCTGTGCCAGCACCTCCCACAGGTTAGCGGTGCTGCCCTTGTGGTGCATGCGGCGAAAAAAAGCCAAGTTTTCGTAGGCGGACAGCTCGTGTTTGATACCGGCCTGATGGCCCAGATAGAAGAGATTCTGATGAAAGCTGTCGCGACATTGCTCTATGTTTTCTCCCTGCCAGCTGACGGCTCCCTCATAAGGCCGGGATAAGCCTGCCAGCAGCCGCAACAGACTGGTTTTACCGGCACCGTTGGGGCCGGCAATCTGCACCAGCTCACCAGGTGCCACCGCAAGGGAAAGATCACTGAACAGAGTTCGTTCTTCCCGAACACAGGTCAGAGCGTGGGCTTCAAGCATAAGTTAATATTCTGTGGTTAATAAGATGGTTTGCCAAATGTGAAATGGTTTGCCGCGCGTAAAGCACGGCCTGCAGGGATAAGCGACTATCATCGCCAGCCTACTTTTGCCGGTGCAAAGACAGCAGCAGTTCAGCTTCGGCTCTGGGCATTTCGCATTCGGCCATGATTTCTTCAATACCGGCTCCCAGCTGCACCATTCGCGCGGCGCGGCTGTAGAGCTTGCTTTGGGGATCTTTTAATGCCAGCTCCTGCTGCTGCTCGCGCAGCGCCGCTATATAGCGCCCCAGTTCGTTCAGCTTTTTGCCCATGCCAATATTGGCGGTCTGCAGCTCTTCCAGCTGTTTGCGGTAGCTGTCCCGGCTGCGGGCCAGCTCACGCATCAGGGTGCTCATGGCATCCAGCTTGCGCTGGCTGCGCCGCCACATCATCCAGGCCAGGCCAATGGCGGCCAGTGCCATCACCAGCCCCAGTACCGCCAGAATAAGCGCCAGTTCACTGATCATTAAAGCTGACTCAGCTCTTCCCACTCGTCATCGGACAGCAATTTGTCGAGATCCACCAGAATAAGCAGCTCGCTCTCGCGGTTACATACGCCCTGAATAAAGCGCGCACTCTCGCTGGTACCCACATTGGGCGCCGTTTCAATTTCCGACGACTTGAGATAGACCACCTCAGCCACACTGTCGACCAGAATACCAATGACCTGCTTTTCCGCTTCAATGATCACAATGCGGGTATTGTCGGTTACTTCCGCACTGGGCAGGCCAAAACGCAGCCGGGTATCAAGCACAGTAACCACGTTGCCGCGCAGGTTGATAATACCCAGCACATAATCTGGCGCGCCCGGTACCGGAGCAATGTCGCTGTAGCGCAATACTTCCTGTACCTGCATAACGTTAATGCCATAGGTTTCGTTATCAAGCCGAAAGGTCACCCACTGCAACACTTCGCCTTCAGCCAGATTTTCCGCCACATTACGATGATTGCTCATACACTCACCCTTATCTCTCTCAGACCCGTTGTCCGTCTATATTTTTGCCCTGCTCCAGTAATGCAATCAAGGCATCAACATGAAGCAAGGCACACATTTTTTCTTTTACCATACCTGCCAGCCAGGGCCGCGTGCCGGGCGTAGTGCGCCACTTTACCTGCTCACGGCTGAGCAGAGCCGTTCCCTTGAGCTGATGGCAGGACAGCCCCCAGTTACTTTCGCCCAGGGTCACCACATATTGATATTGCTCATCCTGAGTGTGGCCTGGCATGGCCCAGCGCGCCGTATCCACCACACTGAGCTGACGCTCCCGCTCCGTCATAATGCCAGCAAACCAGGCCGGCTTGCCAAACAGACTGGTAAGCCTGTCAAGCTGATAAATGCCACCCAGATGAGTAAGCGGCACAGCAAAGGTCATGCCTGCCACCTCAAAGAACAAGGCCTGAAACTGTGCTTCCGTGTCCATATTGCGCCAGGGGGCCGGCTCCGGCTGTACCTCGGGCGCGACCACCGGCATCTCTGCAGGTGATGGCACATCAATAACCGGTTCTGCCTGGCGCGACTGCGGATCGGCGCTGGCGGCTTCTTCTTCTTTCAGCTCGGCAACCGTCGCCAGCAGTGATTCCAGTGCACGGCGGCGCTCTTCTTCTTTTGGATCAACATAAACCACCGGTCTGGCAGCAGCGTTTGCTGCTTCTGCAGAAACCTGCAGACGTACTGCCGGCTCATCCAGCAGCGCATCAAAATAATCATCCAGAGCTGAAAACTGGCGTTGGTTCATAACGGCTGGTCTCCTCCGTCGAGACGCCACAAAAAGCGCAGCAGGGTCTGATAGGCATAGACACCCCGGCTGCCCTTGGCAAAGTAAGACGGTGGCTCATGGCGCAGGCTGGCATCGCGAAACTTGGTGTCTACCGGTATCACAGCCGGCCAGACTCTGTCACCGTATTGCGCTTTCAGACTGTCAAGGCTCTGCACCGACGCCCGGGTGCGCTGATCATACATGGTTGGCACCACTGTGTAATTAAATCCGTCTTTGCGGGCCTTGTGCATCAGTTTAAAGGTGCTGACCATGCGCTCAAGCCCCTTAAGCGCCAGAAATTCGGTTTGCACCGGTACCAGAATACGGTCACAGGCGGCCAGGGCATTGACCATCATCACGCCCAGCACCGGCGGACAGTCGATAATGGCCACATCAAAGTCATTTTTTACTTCAGCCAGCAGCCGTTTGAGCACCAGTCCCATACCTTCCCGGCTGCTGGAGGTTCGCTCCAGGGTGGCCAGCGAAATGGAAGCCGGCAGCAGTGTGATGCCATCAAAACGGGTATTCAGTGCCACCCGATCAAATTCAGCCCGGCCGGCACCGGCCTGAAACAAATCAAACAGAGTGCCCGGCAGTTCATCGGAGTTGTAATCCAGATAGGCGGTAAGCGAGCCATGAGGATCTGTGTCGATCAGCAGCACCCGCTTGTTATGCTGTGCCAGCAGGCCTGCCAGCGCCACCACTGAAGTGGTTTTGCCAACACCGCCTTTTTGGTTTGCTACGGTCCAGACTATCACGGCGTTATCCTGTCGTTGGTAATGCGAATGCCGCCTCCCGGCAGCTCATAAACCTGAATACCTTCTTTTTGGTCCGGCTCCGGCGGCCGTGCCGGTGGCGGCGAAGGTGGCTGCCAGCGTTCGGCAGCAATAGCAATTTCTACCCGTCGCTGGGGTGCCCTGCCCGCCTCACGGCGCTGTGCAGTCTCTGCCGGCCGGTATTGGCCATAGGCCTCCAGACGCAGCCGCTGAGGTGCAATGCCCTTTTGCTGCAGCTGCTCCAGCACGGCTCTGGCCCGCTCTGCGGACAATTGCCAGTTGGAGTCATAAAGCTCGTTGCTGACAGCAATGCTGTCGGTAAAACCACGCACATGAATAAAATGAGTATCTTGACCCAGCACCGGCATCAGGGCGGAAAATACCGCGTCACTGTTGCCCCTGAGCAGCGCACTGCCCTGGGCAAACAGCAGGCTGCCATCCAGGGTCAGCACCAGTTCATGCGTCCCCTGCTCTATGCCGGCCAGCTGCCGCTCGGTCAGCGGAGCAAGCGTGTTACCCAGCTCCAGTTTCAGCTGATGCAGACTGTTGGCGCTGCTGCTGGCCACCGGCAGTTCACTCACCGGCAGGGCCGGCTGGCCCTCACGCTCCATGGCACCGGTTTGCTCGGGCCGGGAGCCCAGTTGCCCCAGCGCCTGCTGTACCCCCTCCATGACTGGCTGGCGGAGCTCGGTGCGGGATGCATGCACGGCATAGAGCACCACAAACAGGGCAAAGGCCAGGGTCATGTAATCGGCATAGGACACCAGCCAGCGCTCCGTGTGCTGATCCCGCGGCTTTGATACCAGAGAGCGGCGCTTCATCAATGCCGGCCTCCCTGAAACTGATTGAGCTGCCGGCTTACCGACAGACTGCCCTCGCCCCGGGCAATGGCCAGCAGGCCAATGGCGGTGAGTTCACGGTAGCGCAGCTCCAGCCGGTAAAGCGCCCGCAGCCGGTTGGCCAGAGGCAACAGCAGCAGGTTGGCCAGCCCCACGCCATAAAGCGTGGCCACAAAGGCCACGGCGATACCGCTGCCCAGTCTGGCGGGATCGTCCAGATGAGACATGGCCTGAATCAATCCCAGCACGGCCCCGATAATGCCAATGGTGGGGCTGTAACCGCCCATGGCTTCAAATACGCCGGCTTCCAGCTCTTTTTGCTCTTCAATACGGGCCAGCTCGTTATCCAGCAGCTGCTCCATCATGGCCGGCTCGGTACCGTCTACCAGCCATTGCAGCCCCTGACGGGTAAAGCCATCGATGGTATCGGAATGCAGCCGGCCTTCCAGCGCCAGAAACCCGGACTGACGGGCCTCATGAGACCAGCGCAGCAGGCGCGCGCATTGATCGTGAAAAGGCCACCGCGGAGGGACCAGCACAGTGCGCAGGGCATGTAAGGCGGCGCAAAACTGAAACCAGGGAGTTTGCAGCCAGACGGCACCCAGGCTGCCGCCCAGCACAATCAGTAATGCCGGACCATCAAGCAGCACAGACAGGCTGCCGCCGTGCCACCACTGAGCCAGCACGATGCAGACCAGCGCAAGCAGCAGACCGGCCAGTGCCATATCAGCCCACCATTTCGTTAACGATGGCCTCGCCAATCAGCGGCAGCGGCAATGACTCAGTCGCAATGCCCGCTTTGGCTACCGCCTGAGGCATGCCATAGACCACACAGGTTTCTTCATCCTGTGCCCAGATGCTGGCCCCCTGCTCTTTCAGCAGACGCGAGCCGTCACGGCCATCGGCACCCATACCGGTCAGCACCACGGCCAGCACCTTGCCACCGTAAATATTAGCGGCGGAAGCAAAGGTAATATCCACACAGGGCTTGTAGTTAACCTTGTCGTTGCCGTCGAGAATGCGCAACCGGGCAGCACCGGGCCGGCCTTCAAGCATCATTTGCCGGCCACCGGGTGCCAGATAGGCATGGCCCGGACGCAGCATGTCACCGTCTTCGGCCTCTTTCACCCGAATCTGGCACAGGCCGTCAAGCCGGGCAGCAAAGGCAGTGGTAAAGGTACCTGGCATATGCTGCACCAGCACAACAGGATGCGGAAAATTGGCGGGCAGCTTGGTCAGCACCGCCTGCAGGGCTACCGGGCCGCCGGTGGAGGTGCCGATGGCCAGCAGCTGATAACTTTTGCCACTGCGCCGGGGCAGACTGCGCCGCTCGGGGGGAGCGGACGCAGCAGGAGCGGCAACCGGTTCACGACTGAAACGGGATGAGACGGGCGTGCGCGGTGCAACGGAAGATGCAACCGGTGTGGTGCGGCTGACGGCCGCCCTGGGACGACGGCGGGCAATGGCACGCACACGCTGCTGCAGCTGGGAAATAGCTTCTTCCTTGCTGCGGGCTATGTCTTCAAAGCGTTTTGGCAGAAAATCCATGGCACCGGCATCAAGGGCTTCCAGGGTGGCCCGGGCACCATCGTGAGTGAGCGATGAAAACATCAGCACCGGCGTGGGCGTGGTTTTCATGATTTCACGCACGGCGGTAATGCCGTCCATCACCGGCATTTCAATGTCCATGGTGATCACATCCGGCCGCAGGCTTTTTGCCTTGTCGATGGCCTCTTTACCATTGGCGGCAGTGTCTATCACCTCAAGCAGCGGATCCTGTTGCAGGATCTCGCTCAGCCGGCGACGAAAGAAACTGGAGTCATCAACTACCAGAACCCGAATAGTCATTATTGTTATCGTGCTCCCTGTTGGTGCGTCAGGCGTAACGCCGCGCATAGGCCTTGATCAGGCCTGCAATATCAAGAATAAGGGCAATGCCGCCGTCACTGGTAATGGTGGCTCCCGCCATGCCCGGCGTGCCATGCAACAGCTGATCGAGCGGTTTGATAACCACTTCTTCCTGGCCGATAAGGCCGTCAACCACAAAGCCGACCTGCTGATTGCCTATCATTACAATCACCACATGACCATGGGCCTTGCGATCCCGCTTGCCGCCACGCAGCAACCAGTCCTGCAGATAGAACAGCGGTATGGCCCGGTTACGCACCACTACGGTGAGCTGACCGTCCACCATGCTGGTTTTGGTGAGATCCAGATGGAAAATTTCGTTCACGTTAGTCAGCGGCAGAGCAAAGGTCTGCTCTCCCACTACCACCATCAGGGTAGGCAAAATGGCCAGGGTGAGCGGCACCTTAATCTGCAGTTTGGTGCCTCTGCCTTTTTCCGAATCGATAAAAATGGAGCCATTTACCGAGCTGATGCCGGTTTTCACCACATCCATGCCCACGCCCCTGCCGGAGACGTCGGTGATTTCTACCTTGGTAGAAAAGCCCGGGGCAAAGATCAGGTTATAGGCTTCGTTGTCGCTCATGCGGGCGGCACCGTCGGCGTCGAGAATACCTCGCTTGATGGCCAGGTTCTTGAGTTTTTCCGGATCCATGCCGGCACCGTCGTCTTCGATGCCCAGCAAAATATGATCCCCTTCCTGGGACGCGGTAAGACGGATCACGCCCTTGCGGGGCTTGCCGGCGGCTTCGCGCTCTTCCGGCAGCTCGATGCCGTGATCACAGGAGTTGCGCACCAGGTGCACCAGCGGATCGGCCAGGGCTTCTACCAGGTTTTTGTCGAGATCCGTGTCTTCTCCCACCATCTCAAGCTCAATTTCCTTTTTCATGTTGCGGGCAATATCACGCACCACGCGAGGAAAACGGCCAAATACCTTTTTGATGGGCTGCATGCGGGTTTTCATCACAGCGCCCTGCAGATCACCCGTGACCGCATCCAGGTTGGTCACCGCTTTGGTGATCTCTTCATTTTCGTGACCGGACTGCAGGCTGAGCAGGCGGTTACGCACCAGCACCAGCTCGCCCACCATGTTCATGATGCTGTCGAGGGTTTTGGTGTCGACCCGAACCGTGGTGTCGGCCGGCGGCGGAGCGGCCTTGGCAGGTGCGGCTGGTTTGGCGTCAGGAGCGGCTTTGGCTGGCTGGCTGCTGGCCGGCACGGATTTTTCCGGTACTGACGTGGCAGTAGGCCCCTTGCCGGCACCGTGGAGTTGATCCAGCAGGGCTTCAAATTCGCCATCGTCAATCAGCTCGTCGTCACCACCGGCAGTATTTTTGTCGGCTGCGGTGTCGGCTGCCGGCGTTTCTGCGGGCACACCACCGTGCTTGCCGGCACCATGCAGCTGATCCAGCAGGGCTTCAAATTCGTCGTCGGTAATATCGTCGCTGTCGCTGCCCGAGGTCGCTTGTTCCTGCTCAGGTTCAGCTGCCAGCTCACCCAGCATTTGCTGATATTCCTGCTCGTTCAGAGACTCGATGCTGTTGCCGGCAGGAGCCGCTGCCTCGGCTGACGGTGCAGTTTCATCTTCCTGCTCCGGCTGACAGTAAAAACTGAGCTCTTCCAGCAAGGTCGGATCGGCAGGTGTGGGCTCCTGACGGCTCTGAATTTCAGCAAACATGGCGTTTACGGTATCCAGCGCCCGCAAGATCACGTCCATCAGCTCTGAAGTAACACGACGCTGACCGGTGCGCAAAATATCAAAGACGTTTTCCGCCTTGTGGCAGGTCTCTACCAGTGCCGTAAGCGACAAAAAGCCGGCACCGCCTTTTACGGTGTGAAAGCCGCGAAAAATAGCATTTAACAGGTCCTTGTCGTCGGGCTGACGCTCCAGGGTGACCAGTTGCTCCGACAGCTGTTCCAGAATTTCCGATGCTTCCACCAGAAAATCCTGCAGAATATCTTCGTCTACCTCAAAGCCCATGCTTGCTCCTTAAAATCCCAGACTGGACAGCAGATCGTCCACTTCATCCTGATCCGAGACCACGTCATCACGTTGTTCCTTGTTGATGATGGGCCCTTCCGCTTCAATGGCCTTCTGTGCCTTTTCAGCGTTAGACTCTTGCTGCTCCAGGCGGGGCGCTTCGTCTGTAAGGCGGCCAAACACCGACAAAATTTCAACCAGCTTGGCTTCCACTTCCTGCACCAGCTTGATCACCCGGCGAATCACCTGGCCGGTAAGATCCTGGTAGTCCTGAGCCATCAGAATTTCGGTCAGCAGCTGACGCAGCTGCTCGGCATCCTGCTCGGAATTTTGCAGAAAGTTGTCGAGCTGATAACACAGCTCCTTGAACTGTCCCAGCTCAAGCTGGCGCTGCATCAGCCCCTGCCAGCCCGGTTTTACCTGCTGTATACGATCGCTGAGCCGGTCTGCGATGGGCAGACTGGCTTCCACTGCGTCCATAGTGCGGTTGGCGGCCTTGTCGGTCATGTCAATGACATGATTAAGCCGCTCGCGGGCGTCGGGAATGTCGGTTTCGGCCAGCACCGGCAGGCGGGGATCGTTACGAAACTCTTGCAGCGAATCATGCAACTGACGGGTAAGCTGACCTACCTGCTCCAGCAGTGCGTCGGCATGAGGCATGCAAACGTCAGTCATAAAACGATCGGCACCGGCCTGGTCACCCTGCTCCAGCAGTGCCACCAGCTGACGGGCCTGTTCCAGGTTGATCAACCCTTGTGCTTGTGTCATGGAAAGACCTTTATCCGATGCGCTCGAATACCTTTTCGAGTTTTTCTTTGAGAGTGCCGGCGGTAAAGGGTTTTACCACATAGCCGTTTACACCCGCCTGAGCCGCTGTAATGATCTGCTCGCGCTTGGCCTCTGCGGTAACCATTAATACCGGCAGATGCTTGAGCTTGTCATCAGCCCGAATGGCTTTGAGCAGGTCAATGCCCTGCATGCCCGGCATATTCCAGTCGGTGACCACAAAGTCGAAGTCGCCGTTTTTCAGCATCGGTAATGCAGTGAGACCGTCGTCGGCTTCGTGCGTGTTGTTGAAGCCCAGATCTCTGAGCAGATTTTTGATGATCCTGCGCATTGTGGAAAAGTCATCCACAATCAGGATTTTCATGTTCTTGTCCAACCCATTCCTCCTGTTCTGCTGCCTCGGCAGCCACTGAACATGGTGTAAAATACCTACTCAAATACAAGTCGGCCATCGCTCCCGTTTCTGAACGGGAATATGACATTTTTTCACATTGACTGCTTGTTCTGTATCAAGCCTGCCATTCTTTAAGACGAGATTTAAGGCGCAGCATGGCCTGACTGTGGATCTGGCTCACACGAGACTCCGACACCGACAGTATGCCGCCGATCTCTTTCAGATTCAGCTCTTCGTCGTAATAAAGTGACAACACCAGCGCCTCACGCTCGGGCAGTTTGCGAATGCCTTCTGCCAGCGCTCGCTGAAAGCGTTCCTTGGCCATGCCGTCAAAGGGGCTGCCGGTATGACTGTGCAACTCGGCCTGTTGCTCGACGCCTTGCTCAAACTCATCCATTTCAAGCAATTTGCCATGATTGACGTCTGCCAGCATGGCGTGATACTGAGTCAGTGAGACACCCAGTTCATCGGCAATTTCCCGATCCTGAGCCGGTCGCCCTTCCCGTCGCTGAATAGTATGCATGGCCTCGGCAATGTGCCGGCCGTTGCGATGCACCGAACGGGGAACCCAGTCGCCCCGGCGGATTTCATCCAGCATGGCACCGCGAATGCGAATACCGGCAAAGGTCTCAAAACTGGCTCCTTTGGAGGCATCGAAGTTTTTCGACGCCTCCAGCAGTCCGACCATGCCGGACTGAATAAGATCATCAAGCAACACACTATCGGGCAGACGGGCCAGCAGATGCTGAGCAATACGCCGCACCAGGCCGGCATGACGCTCTACCAGACTTTGACTTTGATGCTGTGCGTATGCCTGTGCTCTACTCACTCCGTACTCCTTGCTGGTTCATGGCGGGATTACGCAGCAGGCGCTCCACAAAGAACTGCAGGTGCCCTTCGGCCCGGTGCGGAGTGGGCCAGTTCAGCGCTTTGGCGGCCAGCGCCCGTATGGCGATGGCAGAAGGCGACTTGGGATACTGGTTCACTACCAGCGCCTGACGGCGCACCGCCAGACGCAAGTTACCGTCAAAGGGAATGCAGGCAACCAGCTCAAGGGAGGCATCCAGAAACTTGTCGGTGACCCGGGTCAGTTTGGCAAACAGCTCCATACCTTCACGCTGGGTACGCACCATGTTGGCCACAATTTTAAAACGAAATACGCCATGCTCCCGGGACAGCAGCTTAATCAAGGCATAGGCATCGGTAATAGAAGTAGGCTCATCACATACCACCACCAGCACTTCCTGAGACGCCCGGGAAAAGCTCAGCACCATGTCGGAGATGCCGGCGGCGGTATCTACCAGCAACACATCAATGGGCGTCTGCATTTCACTGAACGCACGAATAAGACTGACATGCTCCAGCGGCGACAGCTCGGTCATGGACTGATTGCCCGATGTGGCCGGAATAATGCGAATGCCCTGCGGGCCTTCGACCATTACCTCATCCAGGGTACATTCGCCTCTCAATACATGAGACAGATTGCGCCGGACCCGAATGCCCAGCAGCACATCCACGTTGGCCAGCCCCAGATCGGCATCGAGTACCAATACCCGCTTGCCCTGCGCTGCCATGGCCGAGGCCATGTTCAGGGTAATATTGGTTTTGCCCACGCCCCCTTTGCCGCCAGTGACGGCAATTACCTGCACTCTGTTCATTTTTTGCATAAGCCGCAGTCCGCTTGCCTGGTCATGAAACCAATTAGTCATAGAAACGCGCATCCTCATCGTCGGCGGCTTCCCAATAATAGGGATCTTCACGCTGCTCTACCGCGCCCATTGCCTGCTTGACCAGCTCACCGGCCTTGGCCAGGCGCAGATCTTCCGGTACTCGCTGGCCATCGGTGACATAGCTGATGGGCAAACTGTTCTGAATACTGATATCAAGCACATCCCCCAGCGACAGGCTTTCATCCAGCTTGGTAAGGATGCAGCCGGCCAGTGGAATGCGCCGAAAGTGCTCTACTGCCTCCTGCAGCACTCTGCGCTGGGCGGTAGCCGGCAATACCAGATAATTACGAATGCGGATCTGGCGATCACCGACCAGGGTATCGAGCTGCTCGTTCAGGCGCATATCACGCTGGCCCATGCCGGCGGTGTCAATTAATACCAGACGGCGATGACGTAACTGATAAAGTGCCTGCGCCAGCTCTTCATAGGTGCGTGCCTGCTTGACCGCCACGCCCATAATGCGGCCGTAGGTCTGCAGCTGCTCATGGGCACCGATGCGATAATGATCCGTGGTGATCAGCGCCAGCTGATCAGCACCATGGCGGGCAGCAAAGCGGGCCGCCAGTTTGGCAATGGTGGTGGTTTTACCCACTCCGGTGGGGCCGAGCAGCGCTACAGCGCCGCCCTGGCGCATAATTTCATCTTCCCCGGTCAGCACCAGCTCGGTCAGGGCGTTTTCAATCTGGGTCCAGGCTTCATGAGGGGCTGCACGCTCATGTACCCGCATGGCCAGCATATCGGCAAAACCATCACTGAAACCAAGCTGGTTCAGTTGTTTAATCACCATGGCGCGCACCGGCTCCCGGCGCTCTACTTCCTGCCACATCAGACCGGATACCTGATGTTCCAGCAGCCGGCGAATACTGGCAATTTCCTGACGCATGGCGTTCAGCTCTTTGTCTTTGGTGCTGTCTTTCTGGCGGCTGCGGCTTTTTTCACCACCGGCAAACAGCGGTGCAGGCGATGGCATCACCGGCTCCCGGCGCGCTTCCGGCTGGCCCCAGTCCACCTGCTCGGCCAGGGTTTTGGGAGACGGTGCTGTGTTGCCACGATTTAACAGCGCCTGCAAGGAGTCAGCCTGCTGCTGCTGGCTGAGTGGCGGAATAAATTGACGGGCCTGCGACGAAATTCTGACATTGTCGTCCGTTAACGGACGCTGCCCCTTATCGACCGGTGTATTGTCGTCATCGTCTACGGCGGCCACAATTTCTATGCCCCCGGACACTTTTTTATTAGACATGATCACCGCATCGGCCCCCAGCTCTTCTTTTACTTCGGCCAGGGCGGCACGCATATCTTTGGCAAAAAACCGTTTAATCTTCATTTATGGCTCTCCCGCTACTGCTGCCCAACTGAAGCCACGATGCGGATTTGGCGATCATCCGGCACTTCCTGATAAGACAGCACCCGCAGACTGGGAATGGTATGTTTTACAAAGCGCGCCAGCGTGGTACGCAGCATGCCTGACGTCAGTAATATGGCCGGCTGGCCTTCCAGCTCCTGGTTGGCAGCAGCCTGCGACAGCGACTGCTGCATGCGCTCTGCCAGCCCCGGCTCTATGCCACTGCCCTGAGTACCACCCGCCTGCAAAGAGTTCTGCAAGATCTGTTCCAGCTCAGGTGCCAGCGTAATAACCGGCAGCTCCCGCTCGGTGCCGGCAATTTCCTGCACCAGAAAGCGGCGCAGAGAAATACGGCAGGCGGCGGTCAGTACTTCCGGATCCTGACTCTTGGGCGCGTATTCGGTGAGGGTCTGCAAAATGGTACGCATGTCCCGAATGGACACCCCTTCGTTCAGCAGGCTCTGCAGTACCTTGGTGACCAGCGCCAGACTGAGCGTATTGGGTACCAGCCCTTCCACCAGCTTGGGCTGAGTGCGGCCCACCTGATCAATCAGGTTCTGTACTTCTTCATGACCCAGCAGCTGAGAGGCATTGTTGGTCAGCAGCTGGCTGAGGTGAGTGGCCACCACGGTGGCGGCATCCACCACTGTGTAACCCAGGCTCTGGGCGTTTTCTATCTGATCCCGGCCAATCCAGGTGGCTTCCAGCCCAAAGGCGGGATCCCGGGTGTCTATGCCCTGCACCGGGCCGAACACCTGACCGGGGTTGATGGCCAGCTCCCGCTCTGGGTAGATATCGGCCACCCCGGAGCTGACCCCCATCAGGGTTATCTGATATTCATTGGGGCTTAACTCCAGATTGTCACGTATGTGCACGGCAGGAATAAGAAAGCCCAGCTCCTGAGACAGCTTTTTGCGCACGCCCTTGATACGGCTGAGCAGCTCGCCGCCCTGAGACACATCCACCAGACTGATCAGCCGGTAACCCACTTCCAGCCCTATGGTGTCTACCTGGTTTACATCGTCCCAGCTGAGTTCGCGGTTTTCGTTTGCTGCTATCGCCGGTGCCTGAGCATTGCTTTCCTGTTGCTGCTCGGCCTGCTCCTTGCGACGTTTGTGCATCCACCAGGCACCGCCAGCCGCCAGGCCACCCAGCAGCAAAAAGGCAAAATGGGGCATGCCCGGCACCAGTCCCATGGCAATAAGAATGCCGGCAGCAATGGACAGGGAGCGCGGATTGTCAAAAAGCTGACCCAGCATGGCCTGCCCCATGTCTTCCCGGGTATTTTGCCGCGTCACAATTATGGCGGCGGCAATGGACAGCAACAAGGACGGAATCTGCGCCACCAGACCGTCACCTATGGTCAGCAGAGTGTAGACACGCCCTGCTTCACCAAAGCTCAGCTCGTGCTGAGCCATGCCGATAATAAAGCCGCCGATAATATTGATGAACAGGATCATAATGCCGGCAATGGCATCGCCTTTTACAAACTTGGAAGCACCGTCCATGGAGCCGTAGAAGTCGGCTTCCTGTGTGACCTCTTCCCGCCGGGTGCGGGCTTCATCCTGATTGATAATGCCGGCATTAAGGTCGGCGTCGATGGCCATCTGTTTACCGGGCATGGCATCCAGGGTAAAGCGGGCGCTCACTTCCGAAATACGGCCGGCACCCTTGGTCACCACCACAAAGTTGATGATCATCAAAATCAGAAAGACGATAAGGCCCACGGCATAGTTGCCGCCAATAACCACAGAGCCAAAGGCCTCAATCACGTTACCGGCAGCGTTGCCTCCCTGATGCCCTTCCAGCAGTACTACCCGGGTAGAGGCCACGTTCAGCGCCAGCCGCAGCAGAGTGGCTACCAGCAAAACGGTGGGAAAGGCGGCAAAGTCGAGAGGGCGCTGGGTATATACCGCCACCAGCAAAACCACCAGTGCCAGAGCAATATTGAACGAAAACAGCACATCCAGCATTAATGCCGGAATGGGCAGCACCACCATGGCCAGTGCCGCCAGCACCAGCAAAGGCGTACCCATGCCCGAATGTAACCAACGGGTCCACTGTTTAGCCTGAGAAAGCCTTGCCCTTAACTCCATGACACTCGCTGCGGTTTATTGATAGTGGCGGTGAGAATGCAAGAAGTGCGCCATAAATTTACAGGGACTGGGGCCGATTCTAATCCCTAATCCCTAATCCCTTTAAGTCAATCACACCCGGTATTCATCGGGAATCGGCAAGTCGTCTTTCAGCGGCACTGGTTTATTGCCCTGCCCTTTGCGCCAGGCGTTCAGCTGGAACACATAGGCCAGGATCTGGGCCACCGCCACAAAGAGACCGTCGGGAATTTCCCGATCCAGCTTGGTGGAAAAGTACACGGCCCGGGCCAGCGCCGGAGAAGAAATAACCGGCACCTTATATTCCCGGGCTATTTCCCGGATTTTAAGGGCCACTTCATCCAGCCCCTTAGCCACCACTACCGGAGCCGAGCCGGGTTTATCCTTGTCGTAGCGCAGGGCCACTGAGAAATGGGTGGGGTTGACCACCACCACATCGGCGGTGGGCACTTCCGCCATCATGCGGCGGTTGGCCATTTCCTGCTGCAGACGGCGAATACGGCTTTTTACCTCGGGCTTGCCCTCGGTATTTTTGTATTCATCTTTTATTTCCTGCAGGGTCATTTTCAGCTGGCGGGTGTGATTCCACACCTGAAACGGCACATCAATGGCCACAATGGGCAGCAGCGCCAGACACAGCCCCAGCCCCATCCACAGCAAAAGCTCCAGGGCATCTTTCATCGCCAGGTTCAGGGTTTCACTGCTTAAACGCAAAATATTGTCGAACTGGCCCCACAGCAGCCAGATGGCAATGGTGGCAATAAACACCACCTTGGCAATGGATTTCAGCAGCTCTACCAGTGCCTGCACGCCAAACATGCGTTTAAAGCCGCTCATGGGGCTGAGCCGGTTCCACTTTGGCATCATGGCCTGGGTGCTGAAGTTAAAGCCCCCCAGCAGGCTGTTGCCCACCAACGCCGCCACCAGCACCACCGCAAACATGCCCAACAACGGCCACATGATGCCACCAATGGCCGAGGCCAGCGCCGGCATCATGGTTTCGGGATCGAAAATGGCGGCCCGCTCCAGCTCAAAGCTGGCGGCAAACACCGCCGACATGGCGGCACCCAGTGCGTCTCCCAGCATTAACAGCGCGGCCGCGGCACTAAGCAGCACCGCGGCTGTGCCAAGCTCCTTGGAACGGGGGATCTGGCCTTTTTCACGGGCTTGCCGAAGCCGTTGCTCCGTGGGCTGTTCTGTTCTTTCCTGACCGTCCGACTCTGCCATATCAGCCTCCTTCGCAGGTCAGTCTCAGGGTGTCGCACATCACCAGTTGCAGGCGTAACCACTGATTCTCGAAATGATCCATAAAGCCGCCCAGGGTCAGCCACATAATAAACAAGCCGCACACCATGCTGATGGCAAAACCCACGCTGAAAATATTCAGCTGGGGTGCCGCCCGGGTCATGACCCCAAAGCTGAAGTTAATCAGCAGCATGGCCACAATGGCCGACAGAGCCATGGCCACCGCTGCCTGAAACAGCAGGGTAAGCAGGCTCGCCAGGTTTTGCCAGTCACCCACGCTAAAGCCACTTGCCGATACCGGCACAGAAGTAAAACTGAGTACGATGGCTTCTATCATCACCAGATGACCGTCCAGCGCCAGAAACAGCAAGGTGCCCAGCATCAAATAAAGCTGGCCCACCACGGGCGCAGACTGGCCATTGAGTGGATCCACCATGGAGGCAAAGCCCAGACTGGTTTGCATGGCGATGATCTGACCGGCGGTCACAAAGGTCTGCAGCAAAAACTGCGATAACAAACCAATCACGGCACCAATCAGTACCTGCTGTATGCTCACCAGAAACCCTTCCACCGAAAACAGCTCCACCGCCGGCATGGCCGGCAGCACAGGGGCCACGGCAATGGTGATGGCCACCGCCAGCAGCAGGCGCACATACACAGGCGTGAGGTTGGCACCAAACATCACCATGGTCATCATCAACCCGGCAATGCGAAACAGCGGCCAGAGGTAGGACGACAGCCATTGCATCAGCTCGGCAGTGGTGTAGTTCAAACAAACTCCTGAAAAGAAAGCTATAAGCCGTAAGCTGTCAGCTTTAAGCAGCCCGAGTCGTTGGTAAGCCTTCAGTTATAAACTCAATTTGTGAGCAAAACTCAGTTCCCGCAAACAATCGGGATTGTCTTACAGCTTACGGCTTAAAGCTTATGGCTGAAGTTAACCGATGACCTGTGGTATCAGCTCTGTGAGTTCATGAAAGTAGTCAATCAGCATGCCAAAGCCCCAGTGCGCTCCTACCGCCAGCGCCCCCAGAGTGACCAGCAGGCGGGGCAGAAAGCTTAAGGTTTGTTCATTAATGGAGGTGGCCGCCTGAAAAATGGAAACCATTAACCCTATCGCCAGACTGGGAAAGATCACCGCCGACACCAGCACGGTCACCAGCCAGAGGGCGCTGCGAAACAGGTCAACGAAGGTTTCCGGGCTCATCAGTTTGCTCCCAGTCCAAAGCTGGTAGCCAGGGTGCCCATAATCAGGTTCCAGCCGTCCACCAGCACAAACAGCATCAGCTTAAAGGGCAGCGATATCAGCATGGGCGACAGCATCATCATCCCCATGGCCATCAGAATACTGGCCACCACCAGATCAATCACCAGAAAGGGCAAAAACAGCATAAAGCCGATTTGAAAGGCGGTTTTCAGCTCGCTGGTGACAAAGGCCGGAATCAGTACTCTGAGTGGCACTTCTGCTTCGTTGTTTACCTGCACATTGGCAATATTCAAAAAGGTGTCGAGATCCTTTACCCGGGTCTGGGTCAGCATAAAATCACGAATGGGCTGCTCGGCGCGGGTGAGCGCTTCCTTTGAGCCGATTTCTTCCGCCAGGTAGGGCTGCAGCGCCTCGGCGTTTACCCGGTCGAGCACCGGCGACATAATAAAAAAGGACAGAAACAGACTGATGCCAATCAGCACCTGATTGGACGGGCTTTGCTGCAGGCCCAGGGCCTGCCGCAGAATGGACAGCACCACAATAATACGGGTGAAGGAGGTCATCATAATAACGATGGCAGGCAAAAACGACAGTGCCGTCATTAATGCCAGCACCTGCAGAGTTAAGCTGTATTCCTGACTGCCGTCGGCATTGGTGGTGACCGTCACCGCTGACATGCCCTGCTGAGCCAGTGCCGGCGTGGCCAGCAGCAGTAACAATGGCAAAAAATAGCGAATGCGGCTCACAGGCGTTCCTTATTCATTTATTTGCTCCGACGATTCCCAACAACCCTATTCCCTGCTCCCTATTCCTACGGGGTATTCCCTACTCCCTGTTTTTCAGGTACTTCCAGTGGCTGCTCCAGCTTGCCCAGGTGGCTGATATTCTGCGGCGTAATACCCAGCAGCACCTGCTCCTTGCCTACCTGCACTACCACCAGTTTTTCCTTGTGGCCCAGGGCCAGGCTGGACACCACTTTCAGCTGGCGGTTACCGCCCAGCACCGGCAGCTTGAGCCGGCGCAGCAGTTGCCCCAGCGCCAGCAAAAGACCGATGACCAGGGCCGATGACAGCGCCCAGGAACTCCAGTCAATTTCAGGGCCGCCCTGGGCATAAGCCGGTGCCGCCATCAATAACAACAGCAGAATTCTCATTTCAGCTTTTTAATCCGCTCGGTCTGGCTGATCACATCGGTAAGACGAATACCGAATTTATCGTTCACCACCACTACTTCGCCGTGCGCAATCAGGGTGCCGTTCACCATCACATCCAGCGGCTCACCGGCCAGCCGGTCCAGCTCTACCACAGATCCCTGGTTAAGCTGCAGCAGGTTACGAATACTGATCTGGCTGCGGCCCACTTCCATGGAAATGGTGACCGGAATATCCAGAATGGTGTCGAGCTTGCGCCGTTCTTCCTGAGTGATGGGATTTTTGCCATCGTTGCTGAAGTCATCCAGCTCGGCTTTTTTAACCTCACTTTGCTCCTGCTCCGCCATGGCGTCGCCCCAGATATCATCCAGCTCGCTTTGATCGAGTTGGTCACCTTGATCGTTCTGCTCGCTCATTATGCGTCCTCAATGGTTCTTTCCAGTTCTTCCAGCTCGGCTTCGCCATCAATGCGCACGCCGCGGCGGGTGACTTCTTGCAATTCAGTTTTAACGGTTTCGGGCCTTTTGATTTTTTCGGTAATGCGAATGGCCATTTTTTCCTGCGACCGGCCCAGCTGCGCTCTGAAGGTGGGCAGCTCTTCTACCGACACCAGCAAATGCTCGGGCATTTCAATGGGAATAATATCGCCCGCCTGCCAGTCCATGATATTGCGCAGGGTGACTTCCTTCTCCAACAGACGGGTGGACATTTCCACTTCCACATCGAGAATTTCATCCCGCAGGGCTTTGCCCCAGCGCAGGTCATTTTCGCCCTTGTCGCTCTGCACGCCGGCATCCAGCAACTCACGAATGGGCTCCAGCATGCCGTAGGGCAGGGTAACGTGAAAGTCACCGCCGCCGCCGTCAAGGTCGATATGAAAGGAGCTGACCACCACCACTTCGGTGGGGCTGACAATGTTGGCCATGGTGGGGTTCACCTCTGAGTCGAGGTATTCAAACTCCACGTCCATCACCGGTGCCCAGGCCTCTTTGTAGTCTTCAAATACCAGCTTGAGCAGCAGCTGAATGACCCGGCGCTCGGTGGGAGTAAATTCCCGGCCTTCAATTTTGGCATGACGACCGTCACCACCAAAAAAGTTATCCACCAGAATAAACACCAATCTGGCTTCCATGGTGACCAGGCCTATGCCCTTGAGCGGGCGAAAGCGCACCATGTTCAGGCTGGTGGGCAGAAACAAGGAATGTACATATTCGCCGTATTTAATTACCTGCACGCCATTAATGGAGACCTCAGCGGTGCGGCGCATCATATTAAACAGGCTGATGCGCATATGGCGGGCAAAACGCTCATTCACCATTTCCAGGGTCGGCATTCGGCCCCGGACAATGCGATCCTGTGAAGAGAAGTCAAAGGAGGCGACGCCTCCTTCTTCTTTCACTTCTTCTTCTTTGACATCGTCGGCTCCGTGTAACAGAGCATCGATTTCATCCTGGGATAACAGATCGCTCACAGCTCACCTATTGCATCACTATGCTGGTAAATAACACTTTTTCAAATAACCGCTTTTCCAGTACTTCGGCAGTGGCGTAATTCAGCTCATTAAGAGCTTCTTCACGCAGTGCCTTTTTATTGGCGGCCGTCAGATAATTGTCGGCGGTTTGACGGCTGAATACATCCAGCAGAGTGCTTTCCAGCAGTGGCAGATGCTGTCGGGCCAGCTCGGCATTGGCTTCTCCACGCACCATTAGTTGCGCCTCAATTTGCACCAGTCGGTCTCGTCGCCCGCCGGGCACGCTGAAGGTAAAGGGCTGTGACAGGCTGACATACATGGCCTGATCACTATTATTATCCTGCTCTGCTACCGGCGCTTCTTCTGCACCCGATATCAGCAACCAGGCGGCCGCTCCGCCTGCTCCCGCCAGCACGAGCAAAAGCAAAATCCAGACCAGCTTGCGTTTATACCATGCCACCTTGGGAATGGTGAGGTTCTCTGCCATTAAGTGTCCTTATGCAAAAAAGTCGATACCACCTTCATGCAATGTTCTGCCCGCTGAATATTGAGTGAAGCCTGCTTCATCATCGTTCGGGCCCTGCTCAAACGAGGATGAATTATGCCCATTTTCCCGGCCGGTTGCACCCTGCCCCTGGTTACCATTTTGCGCTGTATTCTGTTGCTGCCCGGCAAAGCTGCCCACCTGCCCCTGTCCCAGCTGAATACCTTGTTGCTGAAGCATATCACGCAGGCGCGGCATGGCCTGCTCCAGCATATCCCGGGCCTGCGCATGCTGAGCCTGGATCTGCATGCTCACTTCGCCCTGCTCGAATTTAAGCTGAATGCGGATGCCGCCAAGTTCGGACGGGTTAAGACGAATATCTGCCTCCTGCAGCTCCTGATTCACCATTACCTGCACCTGCTGGCTCAGCTGGCGGGCATTTTGCTCCGGCGCGGCCTGATGCAGATTGAGCGCCCGCTCCAGCTGAGGCTGAGCTGCGCGCTCGGGGGCCGCGGCTTCACGGGTGGCGGTAATGGCAGCGGTTTGCTGCAGTGGCTGGATCTCGTTTTTTTCGGCCTGGTGAGCGCCTGACTGCACCGCCCCTGCCAGCGCGTCAGCCAGTTTCTCGCCACGGCTGGCATCTTCATCGCGGCTTTCACCATCAGTTCCGGCATCGGCTGCGGCTTTTTCGGTAACCTGAGCCGCCAGACTTTCACTACTTTTTTCAGCCACGGTCAGATCGACCTTACTCTCGGTATTGCCTTGCTGTGTCCAACGCTGGCCGTGCTCAATTTGTGCCAGCCAGTTGGGTGTGGCAGCCTGCTGAGGCTGAACAGTGTCTTGCCGAAACGCGGTATTGGTGCTGCTGTCAAGTTCCGGCTCAGGGGCAGGCACGAAGGACGATGGCGTTACCGACTGCTGCACTGACGGTTGCCCTGATTGCGCTGATTGCGCTGATTGCGCTGATTGCGCTGATGATTGTTGTACCAGCTGCGGCGCTGGTGTTGCATTTGTGCTGACAGAAGCGCCTGCTTTATTTACCCCGGCTTCATGTTCTGATGTGCTTTTTAGCTCAACAGTTTCTGCTTTAACAACTGGCTCTTTAGCGGCCACATTCGGCTGCGCTGCCGGCTTGCTTTCGCCATTAGCGGAAGCGGCAACCGCACGCTCCTGCTCTGCATGAGCGGTCACTTGGGTATCGACCCGCTGTGCATTATCACGGTTTGCCAGTGCGTTGTCTTTGGCGGGCGCACTGTCTGTGACCGGCGCAGGCTGTTGAGGCTTTACCTCAGTGGCCACATTAGGCTGCGCTGCCGGCTTGCTTTCGCCATTAGCGGAAGCGGCAACTGCGCGTTCCTGCTCTGCATAAGGGGTCACTTGGGTATCGACCCGCTGTGCATTATCACGCTTTACCGGTGCGTTGTCTTTGGCGGGCGCAGGCAGCTGAAGCTCAGCCTTGTCAGCTATTGCAGAATCGCGCTTTCCGCTTTCAGCTGCAGACATTGCCGCTGCCGGCACCAAATTGCCGCTCTGCAGCGTATCGGCTCTCAGCTCTTCCTCGGGCTTGTCATGCTTCTGCTCTGCCGTTGCACCCGCCGGCTTGTCTGCTTCCTCTTCAGGTTCGGCTTTCACCTTGATATCAGCCTCTTTTGGCGTCGTCTCGCCCTGCTCTGATCCGGCCACTTCCTGTTTGTCTGCAGATTCATTGCCAGCCTGTACTTGCTGGCCTGCACCGGTTTCGGCGCTTTCCAGCAGCTCGGCAAAGTTAACCCCTTCACCCTCGGCTTTAGGCTGCAACGAGGCACTGGCAGAACTCACAGTGCCGGCAAAGGCAGGAATAATTGTGGTCATACAGAGTCACCTGATTAAAAGTGTGGCCACCGGGCATACACGCTGATACGGGTATGATGCAATAAATGCACCAGGTTGTCGTAGGCCGAGATTACATGGGTTTGCGGTGGTAACGGTAGATGGCGAGGTTGTCGAGCATTTTCTGCTCCTGACGGGCGGCTTCCTGCTTTTTGCGCTCGGCTTCACGTTCCATCAGTTTGGCAATGGCCTGTTTGCGGGCGCGCACCGCCAGCCAGGCATCGCGGCTTTGGGTTAATTGCTCCCGGGCCTGTTGCAGGCCTTGCTGTTGCTGCTGCTGGGCCACTTCCAGCTTGTCGATAAAGCCACGGAAATGACCAAACTGATGAGCCTCCAGCCCGCTCTGACCCCGTTGCTGAAAGGTTTGCACATACTGGCGCTGATACTGGCTCAGGGTTTGCAGCTGTTGCTCCATCTGCTGCAGCTGCAGCTGGGCAATATTCAGCTCGGCGGCGGCCTTGCGCTCTTCGCCGTCCAGCTGCTCCAGCAGCAAATTCAGTGCCCGGCTCATCAGCCTGCCCTCAGCAGCGGCATGGCCACCACTTCCAGCTCTTTGAGGCAGGCTTGGTAATCAAATACGTCCGTCATGCTCTGGGTTAAAAAACGCTCCAGCCGGGGCCGTATGGTAATGGCCATATCCAGCCGCGGATCGGCCCCGCTCTTGTAGGCACCCAGGTTGATCAGATCGTGATTTTGCTGATAGAGCGCATAAGCCTGCTTGACCGCTCTGGCCTGTTGCTGATGCTGCTCGGAAGTGACCGCCGTCATTACCCGGCTGATGGACTTTTCAATATCAATGGCCGGATAGTGACCACTGTCGGCCAGTTGCCGCGACAGCACTATATGGCCATCGAGAATGGCCCTGGCCGCATCGGCAATCGGGTCCTGCAGATCGTCCCCTTCGGTCAGCACGGTAAAGAAGGCGGTAATGCTGCCCTGCCCTTCGGCACCGTTACCGGCCCGCTCCACCAGCGCCGGCAGCTTGGCAAACACGGAAGGCGGATACCCCTTGCTGGCGGGCGGCTCTCCCACTGCCAGGGCAATTTCCCGCTGGGCCTGGGCATAACGGGTTAAAGAGTCCATCAGCAGCAGCACGTTCAGGCCCTGATCCCGGTAATATTCCGCCAGCGTCAGGGCAGTTTCACAACCCTTGAGGCGCATCAGGGGCGAGGCATCGGCGGGGGCCGCCACCACCACAGCCCGGGCGCGGCCTTGGTCGCCGAGGATCACGTCGATAAATTCCTTTACCTCCCGGCCCCGCTCGCCAATCAGACCCACCACCACCACATCGGCTTTGGCCCCCCGGGTCATCATGCCCAGCAGCACACTTTTGCCCACGCCGGAGCCGGCAAACAGCCCCATGCGCTGGCCCTGCCCTACTGTGAGTACCGAGTTGATGGCACGCACGCCCACATCCATGGGCGCTTCAATGGGCTTGCGCGCCATGGGGTTAATGGGGCGGGAAACAAAATCTGCCGTTGTGGCGGTATTGATAGGGCCAAGGCCGTCCAGCGGCTGGCCGATGCCATCAATTACCCGGCCCAGCAAGGCCATGCCCACAGGCACGCCGTTGCCGTTTCCGGCGGGCGTGACTCTGGCCCCCGGGATCACGCCTTTCAGGGATTCACTGGGCATGAGATAGAGCTTGTCGTCGGCAAAACCCACCACTTCGGCGTCCATTTCACCAAACTGGGTTTGCACCTTGCACTGGCTGCCCACGGCGGCAGTGCAGCCTACCGCTTCCAGCGTTAACCCCACCACCCGGGTCAGTTTGCCGCTGGCGGCCATCACGGGTGCCAGACCGGCACACTGATAAGCGCCCAGGCGCTCAGCCAGCGTCTGTGTCATGGAACCGGCTCCAGTTGGCCTTGATGAAATTGGCCATCAGCTCGTCGATGCGGCTGGCAAGACTGACATCCAGCTGAGACATGGCCGTGTGCAGGCGCAGCTCGCCCCGCTCAAGACCGGGCTCGGCCACCAGCTCCCAGCCGCGCTTGGCACAGGCTTCTTCACTGTAATGCGCCTGCAGCAGAGCCATGTCTTCGGCGTTCAGATAAAAGGTAAGGGTGCCTTCATGATGAGGCAGTGCCTGCAGGGCTTCCTGTATGGTAGCCAGCAGCAGTTTGGGCGAGGCGGTGGCCTCGGCCTTCAGCAAATTGCGGGCAAGCTCCATGGCCATGATCACCAGGCTTTGCTCCACGGTATGATCAATGGTGGCCAGAGGGGCCTGCAGTTGTTCGGTAAGGGTGTTCCAGCGCTCCAGCAGCGCCTGCATTTGCGCCTCGCCATCGGCCAGCCCCTGCTCAAGGCCCTGTTGCAGTCCGGCTTCGTGGCCTTCCTGCATGCCCTGCAGCCGGCCCTCTTCCCGGCCTTCCGCCAGGCCCTGCTCTTTGCCTTCGGCGTGGCCTTCTTCATAGGCGGCCTGGCGAATGGCTTCCAGGGCTTCAGCGGTAAGGGGCTCGGGAGTGGCTTCTGGCTCCGGTTCATCGGCCACCGGTGCCGGCTCGTTGCGCAGCCTGAGCGCCGCCTGCTCCTGACGAACCGGCTCGGGCTGGTTAAGTTCGGGCCACTGCCAACCCGCAGGAATACGGCCCTTGGCGTCGTAGCCACTCATACGTAATCATCTCCGCCACCTTTGGCCAGCATCAGCTCTCCGGTGTCGGCCAACCGGCGGGCCACCGCCAGGATCTCGCGCTGGGCCGCTTCCACATCGCTAACCCGCACCGGTCCCATGGCCTCCAGATCGTCCTGCAGCATTTCGGCAGCGCGACGGGACATATTATTGAAGAACTTCTCTTTAAGCTGATCATCGGCACCTTTCAGGGCTCGCTGCAGCAGCTCGGCATTCACTTCCCGCAGCAGCACCTGAATGCCCCTGTCGTCCACGTCTATCAGGTTTTCAAACACAAACATCAGATCCTGGATCTTCATGCTCATTTCTTCATCCTGATCACGAATGGAATCCATCAGGGCACCTTCAATGGAGGTATCCAGATAGTTCATGATGTCGGCGGCGGTTTTCAGGCCGCCCATCTTGGCAGCCTTGGCGTTGCTCTTGCCCACAAACTGTTTTTCCATAATGTCGTTCAGCTCCTGCAGCGCCGCCGGCTGCACTTCTTCCAGCTCGGCAATGCGCATAATCAGGTCCAGCCGCATGGGCTCAGGAAACTGCTGCAAAATGGCGGCGGCCTGATCCGCATCGAGATACGACAGCACTATGGTCTGAATTTGCGGATGCTCATTGTGAATAATGCCGGCCACCTGACGGGCATCCATCCACTTGAGCGAATCGAGCCCGCGGGAGCCGGCACCGGCGGCAATCTGGTTCACCAGACGGCCGGCCTTGTCTTCACCCAGGGCCGCCACCAGGGCATTGCGCACAAAGTCCTGACTGCCCACACCAATTTTGGTAAAGCGCTGAATGTCTTCAATAAACAGCCGGTGCACGGCACTGACCCGATCCGGACTGAAATCCCCCAAGGCGGCCATTTTCATGCCCAGGCGCTGCACCTGCTTGGGGTCGAGGTGGCGAAAAATCTGGGCGGCGTCTTCTTCCCGCAGGCTCAGCATCAGCAGCGCTGCCTTGTCGGTGCCTGTCATGCGCGACAGCAGTTGCCGCTGTGCATCGGTAATTACCAGCTCCTGCTCATCACTCATCGCTTTGTACCCAGTCTTTAATTACCTGTGCCGCCAGATCCGGCTCGTTGGATACCAGCGCCCGTACTGCCGACAGCAAGTCTTCATCCTTGTTCAGATCCGGCAGCCGCAGCTGGCCGTCCTTAATGCCGAACATACCGTCTTCCAGTTCGGCCTGCTGTGCCAGCATATCGAGATCATTATTGCCCGACAGCGCACTCTGACCGTCCAGATCCAGTTCATCCGTTTTGTCGTCTATGTTCAGCAGGCGTTTCACCATGGGACGCACCAGTGCCAGCAGCAGCACCACCAGTACCAGCACGGCACCGAGAATGCGCGCCAGCCGCCAGAACCAGGTCTGCTCATAAAAAGGAATGTCCGCCACGGCATCAAGGTCGGGCCGGTTAAACGACATGCTGACCACTTCAATGGCATCACCCCGGCTTACATCAAAGCCCAGCCCCCCCTTCAGCAAACGCTCGATGCGGGCCAGTTCGGCGCTCTCCAGCGGCACTCTTTCCGTGGTGCCGTCGGCCTGAGTCACATTTTTGTAGTCTACCGCCACCGACACCGTTAACCGGCGAATATCACCCACGGCACTTTCGGTGTGGCTGATGGTGGTGTCCAGCTCAAAGTTACGGGTCGCTTCCCGCCGGCTGCGCTCTGTGCCGGATTTTTCCGTGGCCTGCCCCGCCTGCTCGGGAATATCCGACTCCATGGGCGGCTGATTGGTCAGCGCGCCGGGAATGCCGATGGGGCCGGTGCCGGAGGTGTTGTCTTCCATCACCATCTCGGAGCGCACCGCGGGCATGTCGGGGTTATAGGTTTTTACCGTTTGCTGACGACGACGAAAGTCGAGATTCAGATCCACTTCAGCGGTGTAATTCCCCAGCCCCAGCACCGGACTGAGAATGGCGTCAATCTTCTGACGATATTCTTCTTCCTGCTGTTGCTGCAGTTCAAATTCCCGCCGGTTGCGGGCAGCCAGCGGATCCTGAGAGCCGGAGTTCAGCAGACGGCCGTTCTGATCCGTCACCGTTACCCGGCCGGGAGTGAGATCGGGTACCGCAGAGGCCACTGTGTCCACAATGGCGTCTACTTCTTCCTGGCGCAGGCTGCCGCCCCGGCGCAGATTAAGCACCACGGTAGCACTGGGCTTGCGCTTGTCGCGCACAAAGACATTTTCCCGGGGTATGGCCAGCAGCACCTGGGCACGGGCCACGCTGTTATATTGCTCTATTACCCGGGCCAGCTGACGCTCCCGGCTGAGATTAAGGCGCTCCCGCTCCAGCCGCTGGCTGATGCCAAAACCGGGATCGGACAGCAGTATGCTGTCGCCTTCCGGCGGTGCCTGAGTGAGGCCGGAGCGACGCAGCCCCAGCTGAATATCGGCATATTGATCCGCGCGCACCAGCACGCTGTTGCCGTCTATTTTGTATTCAACCTTCTGGGCATCGAGATAATCGAGGGTTTCAATCAATTCCTGATTGTTATACACCCCCAGCGGCCGCATTTCCGGCTCCTTGCCCCACAGCAGCACAAAAATGGCCATGGCCAGACAAATGGCCAGCGCCAGCACAATAACCACCTGGCGTAATACATCGGCATTGCCCAGCAGCGCAAAAGGCGTGCTCTTGCGCTCCTGAGCTTCCATATCGGTGCCGTCACTGTTGGCCGGAAGCGTGCTTTGGTCAGTTTCTGCCAGCGGATTATCTGCCACCCGTCAGCTCCTTAAACCAATCGGATTAATCATGTGTTCAGTCCGTCATCCTGACGAAAGTCAGGATCTCTCTGCAGGAAGATACCGGGTCAAGCCCGGTATGACCGTGCTTAAAATACAGTACTGATATCAGCAATGGATGGCTCTCTTCCTTAGTAAAGCAGGTATTAAACCGGCATATTCATAATGGTTTTATACGACTCCACCAGCTTGTTGCGCACCTGCACGGTAGCCTCAAAAGCAATGCTGGATTTTTGGGCGGAGATCATTACCTGCTCCAGCCCCACCGAAGGATCCCCCAGCTCAAAACGGGTGCGCAGATCACCGGTGGTTTGCTGCAGTGCATTTACCTTGTTCACGGCCTGACCCAGCAGCTCGGCAAAATCCTGACGAGGGGCCGCACCCTGCACTGGTGCCATGCTTTGGGCTTCTCCCTGCATTGACTGCATTTCTGCCAGCAAAGCAGCGGCTTTAATATCCATGGTTTGGCTCCTCAATCAGTGAATTTCATACAACCCACGCATCTTAATGCAAAGCTCGGGCCAGTTCATCTTTTGTGCGAATTAAACAGGTACTTCTATACCTGCCTCGCGCATGCGGGCAAGCTTATAACGCAAAGTCCGGGGGCTGATGCCTAACTGCTCCGCCACCTCACGCCGGCTGCCACCGCTGCTTTGCAGGGCCTGCAGAATAATGCGGTGCTCCTGACTTTCCAGCTTGTCGCCCAGCTCTGCTGTGACCGGTGCCGGGGCCGTACTGAAGGGGCCGGCATCGTCCAGCAAAATATCGGTGGCGGCAATCTCGCTGCCGGCGGCCAGAATAAGGGCCCGCTGCATCACGTTGTCGAGCTCGCGCACATTGCCAGGCCAATGCCAGTGTCTTAGCCGTGTTTCGGCATCTTCCGACAGAGTGACGCCATGCCGCCCCTGCATGCCGGCATGCCGGCTTAACAGAAAACGCGCCAGCGGCAGAATATCACCGGGGCGATCCATCAGGGCCGGCCAGACCAGCGGAAACACATTCAGCCGGTAATAGAGATCTTCCCGAAAACGGCCCTCGGTTACCGCCTGACGCAGATCCCGGTTGCTGGTGGCCAGTACGCGCACATTCAGCTTTAAGGTTTTACGGCTGCCCAGACGCTCCACTTCCTGCTCCTGCAGCACCCGCAACAGCTTGGCCTGCAGGTTCACGTCCATTTCGGTAATTTCATCCAGCAAAAGGGTGCCTTCATGGGCCTGTTCAAACTTGCCGGGGCTGGCCTGCACGGCACCGGTAAAGGCTCCTTTTTCATACCCGAACAAAGTGGCTTCCAGCATATTGTCGGGAATGGCAGCGCAGTTGATGGCCACAAAAGGCTGATTGGCCCGGTTGGAGCGGGCATGAATAAAGCGCGCCAGCACTTCCTTGCCGGTGCCGCTGGGGCCGGAGATCATCACGCTGGCATCAGTAGCCGCTACCCGGGCTGCCAGTTGCAGCAACTGGCGACTGGCGGCATCTTCAGCAATAGGGTCGCTATTGTGATTTGACTCGGGCTGCACATAGCGGCGCACCCGCTCCAGCAGGACCTCGGGCGTAAAGGGTTTGGCCAGATAATCCACGGCACCGGCGCGCATGGCGGTCACCGCGCCCGATACCTGAGCGTGCGCCGTGATCACCAGCACCGGCAGGCCGGGCAGGCGCTCGTTAATCCATTCCAGCAGCTCAAGGCCGTTCATGCCCGCCATTTGCACATCCGTGATCACCATGCGCACCGGGGTTTGCTGCAAATACACAATGGCATCTTCCGCGCTGGTGACACAGCGGCTTTCCAGTCCGGCCAGCTCCAGGGTGTCTTGCAGCGCCTGCTGCAGGCCGGCATCGTCTTCCACCAGCAAAATATCGGCGTTCATTTTGTATCCTTATGCTGCAGCAAAGGCAGCCACAAGCTGAAACAAGTGCCCTGCCCCGGCTCGGAGCTGACGCTTACGCCGCCGTTATGAGCCCGCATGACCGACGCCACTGCCGCCAGCCCAAGGCCGGTACCCTGGCTGCGGGTGGTAAAAAAGGGTGTAAAAATCTGCTGCTGCAGTTCGGGGCTGATGCCGACACCGTTATCTGCCACTTCAATCAGCAGTTGCCCCTGGTTGCCGGCGGCATGGATTGTGACGACACCGGCTCCCGCTTCTACGGCGTTTTCCAGCAGGTTGAGTATTATGCCTTTAAGGCTGTTGGCATTACCCAGCACGCTTAATCCGGGCTCGGTATTGCAAACCAGACTGGCCTTGCCTGCAAACAGGGTATTGGCGGTTTGGGTAATATTGGTAAGCAAGGCAGACACACACAGCGGCTCGGCCAGCGCGGCCTGATCAGGCCGGGCAAACAGCAGAATGTCGCTTATTTGACGCTCGATATCCGTCAGCCTTTCCATCAGCCGGCCCTGAAACCGCTCCCGCTGGGCTGCATTCAGCGCCGGATTGGCCAGGTTGGCACCGTATAAAGTCGCCGCCGACAACGGCGTGCGTATTTGATGGGCAAGGGTTGCCGCCATACGCCCCAGCGCCGCCAGCCGCTCGGCATGGCCCTGCTGCTCCGCCCAGGCGCGGGTAGGAGTAAGATCGGTCAGTTGCACCAGCTGACCAGGCTGCCCTTCCAGGTGAGAAATGGCCAGCTGCACCCGGCGACCGCTCTTTAACGACACCTGCAGGCCGTCATCGGGCCGGGGCGCAAAATCACGGGTAATCACCTCCAGCCAGGGCGTGTTAAGCAAAGGCTCGCCCAGCAGCTGGCGGGCAACAGCATTGGCGCAACTGACCACGCCCTGACCGTTTACCCACAGCAAACCACCGGGTAAAGTGTGCAGAATTTGCTCCAGCTGCTCCGGCCCCAGCACATCCAGCCAGGGCGCATCGGGCGCGGAATAAGAAGAATTTGCAGGCATCATGGCAGGTAATATTCAAAATACGTGCCAGATAAGGGCCAGCATTAAGCTATCAGCTGTAAGCTGTCAGACGCTCGCGTTGTCAAAAGATAAAATACGGTGCTTGCAGCATTACTAATTGCCAGGCTCTTTCATTATTTCGGATTGAACCGGGCATTACAGCCCGCGCAAATCGTCTTACAGCTGACAGCTTATGGCTTACAGCTCCCCGCAGGGGGGGTCAATCCCGTGCTATGCCGTATTTTTTCATTTTCTCTACCAGGGTGGTGCGGCGCATGCCAAGGTGTTCGGCAGCTCTGGCCACAATGCCGTCGTTGGCATCCAGCGCCTTGCCAATCATTTCCACTTCTATACTGGCCAGCACATCCTTCAGGTTGTAACAACCTGAGGTTAAATCGGGAATATGTAAATCCCCGTTTACTGACGCCGGCGCTTCTTCTTCCGGACTGAAATCAAAGAAAGCGCCATCGTCTTCAAAATCATCACCATTACTTGAAAAAATAGAGGCCAGGGCTGCCTGCTCATCCATTTCATCAAAGCTTTCGGGCACATAATCGCCGCGGTACTTTTCCGGCAGATCTGCCGGCTCCACCCGTTGCCCCGGGCACAGTATCATCATCCGCTCCACCAGGTTGGACAGCTCCCGCACATTGCCGGGCCAGTGATAGCCTTGCAGAGTGTTCACCGCCGGCGCAGAGAAAGAAAGCATAACCTGATGGGTATCTTTGTGGCGTTCAATCAGCTCATTCAGCAGCAGGGGCAAGTCGTCTTTGCGCTGGCGCAGGGGCGGAGCGGTAATGGGAAATACATTCAGCCGGTAATAGAGATCTTCCCGAAAGCGCTGCTCGGCAATCATCTGTTCCAGATCACGATGGGTGGCGGCAATAATACGCACATTAGCTTTAATCGGCCGGGTGCCCCCTACCCGCTCAAAAGTGCGCTCCTGCAGCACTCGCAACAACTTCACCTGCATGGGCAGGGGCATATCGCCGATTTCATCCAGAAACAGAGTGCCGCCGTCTGCCAGCTCAAACCGTCCCTTGCGGGCCGCCACGGCACCAGTAAAAGCCCCTTTTTCATGGCCGAACAACTCGCTTTCCAGCAGTTCAGCCGGAATGGCACCACAGTTAATGGGCACAAAAGGACCACGAGACTGTTGCGATAATAAATGAATGGCCTGAGCAATGACTTCCTTACCGGTGCCCGACTCCCCCAGCAGCAGCACATTGGCCTGCTTGTCGGCCACCTGGCGAATAAGGCTTTTAACCTGTTGCATGCCGGCGCTGTTACCCACCAGTAAATGATTGAGCTGCTCATTCTGCTCATCACTCACCATTACGGGCCGCCACTGGGCAGCCTGATGCAGCAATCGGGTCAGCTCGTCGTAAGTAAGGTCGTTAAGGGTGCCCAACAGATTATTGGCCTTGCACTGAGTAGAGCACAGGCTGATAAACACATGATGGGAATGATCATCGAGAAGATCTTTCAGTGGAAAATCCGTTTCCCCCAGCAGAACCGTCATGGTTTGGGGCTGCTCCCGCAGCCACGCCAGATCATTGGCGCGACTGCCGCTTCGCCATTCAACCTGCATAAAGGAAAGGATAGCCTCAAGCCTTGACCGTCGTTCCTGGTTATGATCCATGATCAAGACACAGCCGTTAAAGCCCATAGGGTAAATATCCTTTACATTCAGTTAGTTATTGAATTGATTTCTGAGCTTATCCCTAGCTCGACACCAGCATAACATTGAAGCGGTACAGACTTGAAACCAAATTAGTCGTAATTCTGACACAAGCGTCAAAACAACTCGACAAAGATAGTCGCTAAAAAGCCAGTTAAATTGACTTGGATCAAGTTTAGTACAGGAAAGGATATTTTTTTGACGATGTGACTTGCTTAGACAAGCCGGGGCTAGCCCCGGCAAAAATGATGATCAGGCAGGTACCTGTTGCTGATCCGCCGGAATGGCGTCCCAGGCTTCTTTGATGTCGCGCAGCAGCGTGCTGATGGACTCGAGCTTTTCTATGCTGTTTTCGCTATTGGCCAGCACCAGTTCGGCCATAATAAATTCATACAGATTATCGAGATTGGCAGAAATATCGCCACCTTCCTGATGATCCAGTGCCGCACGCAGCTCGGCAACAATGGTCATGGCAGAGCCCAGCAATTCCCCCTGCTCGGCGCGTTTGTTCTGCTCCATGGCAGAACGGGCACGAGCCAGACGCTCCAGCGCCCCAGCCAGCAGCATTTGTACCACTTTATAAGGTGAAGCCACGGTTTTCTGGCTGTCCAGAGCCACGGATTTATAAGCTTTCATTGAGCCACGCATGGGCACTACTCCTGACAATTATCTAATTACGTTTAACGGTTTGATAGGCCTGCACCGAGCGCCGGCCCTTTTGCATGGTCTTCAGTTTGTTGGCCAGCTCACGCTGCACCGCTTCGGCGGTTTCTTTAAGCTGCCGGGAGCGCTGTATCAGAGCAGCAGCGTCACTTTCGGTGACATTGCCTTGCTCAATCACCTGCTGCAATAGCTGTGCCCGCACTCGCAGCTGCTCAGACAGCCATTCTTCATCCAGCTCGTCTGTTTTGCCAAGCGCTGCAAGCACGGCCTCATCCAGTGCTTTTAACTGGTCGGCCAGCATTACTGCTTGGCTCCGCCAAAGCTGGGCATATTATCAAAGGCCGCAACAACAGAGTTAAGCTGCTGGTTAAGCTGGGCTACCATAATGTCCATATCGGTAAATTGCTTATAAACTCGCTCTTCATACTTTTCCATGTAAATTTCAAAGTCTGCCCGCTCTTTATTCAGCTTGTCCATCTGAGCATTCAATGAGCTGTCGCGCTTGGTAAGCACGCCTTCTTTACCCACAAAGCTTTCCAGCATATCGTCCAGCTTTTTGGAGACGCCCTCTTCCGATGCAAACAACTGACCGATTTTAGAAAAGTTATCATCAATCTGCTTTTTCAGCAGATCTTCATCCAGCTCGATTTTGCCATCTTTTTGAGTGGTAATACCCAGATCAGTGAGTGACTTGATGGGCGCACTGGCACCTTCTATGGGTTCGCTCAGCATGCGTCGAATTTGCGAGGTAAGATTGCGAGCCGTGCCATCACCGTTCAACGGACCAGCCTTTTCTGTCTCGGCATTATAAGAAGTAAGCTGGTTAATGGTGGCCATCACCGTATTAAAAGACTTAACAAACTCCTGCAGGTTTTTTTCCACCACACCCTTGTCGTAGCCAATGGTCAGGGTGGTGCTGGTTTTAAGATCCGTTTTGGTCGGATCTGCCTTGTCCGTTGGTTTTTTAAGATCCAGGGTTACCCCCTGAATGGCGTTTTTAATTTCATTGCTCTGACTGGTGACAGGGGCACCGTCTATGGTGATTTTGGCATCCTTGGCGAGCTGAATCGGTGTAACAGTGCCAATACTGCCAAGATCGTTCGTTCCTTCACCGTCACCATTGCCGGATGCAGATACCTTTATCGTATTCTCGGTACCGGTTTTCTCGGAAAAAAACACCAGCCGCGAGCCGTTGTCGTCGGTGACCACAGTAGCGCGCACGCCCTTGTTGTCTTCCGCATTGTTAACGGCATTGGCCACATCAGCCAGGGTGCTTTTGTCTTTGTCGATGGAGACAGTAAAAGACTCATCACCCACCTCCAAAGTGAGCGAGCCTGAGCCCAGCTTTTTCTCAGCATCGGCTTTGGGAATGGAATTGGTGCCCACCTTGTGCGCCTCAGCCAGCTGCTCTACCACTATAGTATAACTGCCGGCTACCGCCGTTTTGTCGGCCGTCGCATTGGCAAAGCCGCTGTTGGAAAAGCTGGTGGAGCGTTTTTCAAAGGCTTCTTCGTCACCCAGTTTTTTTAATGAACTTTTAAACTCTTCCAGCACTCCTTTAAGGGTGCCGTAAGAAGACAGCTGTATGCCAATATCACCGGCACGGCGCTGAAACATTTTTTCTTTCGGTGCGCGCTCACCGGCAACAGTGGCATCCACAAAGCTCTGAATGGGAAAGCCCGAGCCCACGCCCGGCAATTTGAGATCGGACACAAGCTGTCTCCTATGCTTTGGTGTCTATCAGGCCGCCGCTGGCTTCGGCCAGGCGAGTAATGACCTGTAGCAACTCTTCGGTCGGTATCTGACGAATGATATCACCACTGTCGTTATCTACCACAGTCACCACGTTGCGGCCCGAGTCTTCATCCACTCTGAACTTGAGGCCACGATTAAAGGTGCCAATAAAGGAGTCCATTTGCTCCGCCATTTGCTCAAGCTGCTCACCGGACAGATCGCTTTGCTGTGCTTTTTCTGCCGCCTGCACCGCCTGAGCGGTTTGAGTGGCTTCACTGCCTACGGGCTGAGTGGTAACGGAAGTGTGCTTTTGAGCAAGGTCTGCCGCCGTAGCGGGCGTACGTTGAGTGAGTGGTAGCGTATCCATGGTAAGGTCCTCATGTGAAAGCGCCGTTCAGCTTAGTGAACAGAAAGCTGCGGCACTAAGCTCAACGGCGAAAAAGCCGGGGGTTGCTCCCCGGCTGAGGTTCAGCTTAGCCCAGCAGAGACAGTGCTGCCTGCGGGATTTGCTTGGCTTGCGCCAGAATGGAAGTACCGGCCTGCTGCAGAATCTGCTGCTTGGTCAGGTTTACGGTTTCCTGAGCAAAGTCCACGTCCTTGATGCGGGACATACCGGCCGCCGCGTTCTCACGGGTGTTGGCCAGGTTGTTGATGGTGCTGTTCAGACGGTTCTGCATGGCACCCAGGTCGGAACGCTGAGCGTCAATCATGCCGATGGCACCGTCGAGAATAGAGATTGCTGACTGAGCGCCACCTTGAGTAGAAAGATCTATGGTCGAGACAGCAGAAAGTTTTGAAACCTCACTGGCATCAATATCCATGGTGTCATCATCAGCGGCAATAGAAAACGTCTCTGCGGAATCCAGTCTTACAGCACCCGCTACAATTGCGCCATCGCCATCTGAGACAGCTAACTTAGCACCTGCAGTGATGGGCTCACCTGTATTAGGATCTGTACCAAAGCCCAAGCCTTGTACCGACAGGTTATCACCGCCACCAGCACTGCTAAAGTTTGAAATGGAAATGTCCTCCCCAGTATCACTGACAAGGGTCAGCTTACCGTTTTCCATTGATGCCTTAACACCAGTTTCAGAAGACTTGGCGTTAATGGAGTCAGCAAAGGCGGTCATATCTGCCGGATTGCTCAGGTTAGCAGATACGGTAACCGGATCCTTGTTGACACCTTTTAACTCAAAACTGAACTCACCGGCTGTTGCAGTTGCATCAAGACTCAATTGAACAGCAGTTCTGGCCTCAGCCGAAACCCCAGTAGTTGAACGCTGGGAATTGACGGCTTGCGCTATAGCTTTGGCTGAAGTTCCATCGACTGTAATATCTGTGCCATTAACGTTAAAGCCTGTTGTATCAACGCCATTAGTTGCTGCTGTACCGGTTGCACCGGCAGCAACGGCTCTTGCACCGCCCAGACCCACTGCAGCACCAGTGCTTGCCGCAATAGAAAGATCTACTCGGTTAGTACCAATTGCGTTAGCTGATACATCGCGGAGAGACAGATCGATGGTTTCATTCGAGTTAGCACCAACCTGCAGAGTACGGCTACCAAAAGTACCATCAATCAGTTTCTGGCCACCAAAAGAAGTAGTTTCAGCAATGCGAGTCAGCTCACTCTGAAGGGCTCCTACTTCTTTTTGAATGGCTTCACGGTCTTCATCAGAGTTTGTTCCGTTAGCAGACTGCAGAGCAAGGTCACGAATACGCTGCAGAATGGAAGTAGACTCATTCATTGCACCTTCGGCAGTTTGCGCGATGGAGATGCCATCGCTGGCGTTCTTCATGGCTACACCCAGGCCGCGCACCTGGGAGTTCAGGCGGTTGGAGATTTGCAGGCCGGCGGCATCGTCCTTGGCGGAGTTGATGCGACTGCCGGTAGCCAGGCGCTCCATGGAGGTGGCCAGGGCATTGGAAGACTGGGTCAGGTTACGCTGGGCGGTCATGCCGGTAACGTTGGTGTTGACTGTAATCGCCATAATTTAACTCTCCGTTGAGGGTGCCGGCCAGCTGCCGGTGATGTTGTTACTAATGCTGTGTTATTTGGGGTATCGGCCTCGTTTGCGGCGGCTTTAGAAAATTTTTCTTTCAGCTTTTCCCCTGCTGAAACAGCTATCGGCTTACTGTTCTGATGCTTTAGCGAAAATTTCACCACCATCACTGCCTTACCTCGCGTCTTGCGGTCCTCCCATGCTTTTTCTACTATCGTGCTCATCTCATATGTAAACACCTCAAGGGCATTCCATGCGCTCAAAATCTCAGTGCACCACCCTCACACAGCAAATCAGCCAAATTCAAAGCTTACTGCAGGAAGGGAAAATAATTGAAGCTGAGCACCAGGCTCGAAATCTGCTGCAAGCAACTCCGAATAATGAAGAGTTGTATCTGCTGACAGCAAAAGTTTGTCAAGCACTTGGAAAAGCCGAGGCATCCGTTACTCACCTCACTAATCTGCTAAAGCTAAACCAGCATCATGCAGAGGCTAATAAGCTACTTGCAAACCATTACTTCAACTCAAGTACTTTTGAGGCGGCACTCACACATATCAACGCTGCTTTGGCACAGAGCACCAGCCCAGAGACACAAGAGCTCAAAGGGCTGATACTCGCTGGCTTACACGAATATGATAAGGCCATTGAGACATTCCTTAAGGTTGTTGATTCAGAACAAGCTAGCTGGCTAACCTGGAACAACCTGGCAAATCAGTACCGTAACCTTGGTCTTTTTAAAGAAGCTCAAGAGTGTTATCTCAAGGCAATAGAGCTCAGTGGTTTTGACGACACACCTTACAACAACTTAATCACCTTTCTGCACTATCTTCCTGAATCAAAGAAAAACGAGCTTAAATCGCTCTATAAAAACTGGGAAGAAAAGTACTCAAGGAACATATCAGCAACCAAACACCAAGCTGATAGAGCGTTAAAAAATAAAAAGATACGCATTGGCATGATCTCAGATGGATTCCGCACTCATCCTGTGGGCCAGATGATCACCTCAGCTCTTGAGGCATTACCTGAAAACGAAATTGAACTGTATGCATACAGCACCAACAATGCTGAAGACCAACTGACTTATCGCACCAAAAAAGCATCAGAAAAGTGGATGTCGGTCGCACATCTTTCAGAAGAGAAATTAGCCCAAGAATTTATTAATGACAAAATTGATATTCTCTTCGATCTTTGTGGCCATAACAATGGATGTCGTATGCGAACCATGGCCATGAAGCCAGCACCCATTTTAGTTAAGTGGGTGGGAGGCCTAATCAATACCACAGGTCTCAGCACAATGGATTATTTACTGAGTGATAGTATAGAAACTCCTGCTGGCGAAGATGAATTCTATACTGAAAAGCTTATTCGTATGCCGGATGATTACATCTGCTACGATGCTCCCATCTATACGCCAGACATTTATTCTCCGCCGGCTAAAAGAAATGATTACATTACACTCGGTTGCTTTAATAATCCCACAAAATTAAATTATGTACTTCTGGGTGAGTGGGCGAAAATAATGCATTCACTTCCAGATTCTCGCCTCTTTCTTAAAGGCTTCCAGTTCAGCAGTAAAGTACTTAGAGAAAATATTAGAAACCAGCTTAAAGACTTGGGCATTACTGAAAATCGTGTACTAATTGAAGGTCCCTCTCATCACGAAGAACTGCTCAAATCTTACAACAAAGTTGATATTGCCCTGGATACCTGGCCCTACTCCGGTGGCTTAACCACCTGCGAAGCCATGTATATGGGCGTGCCAGTAGTTACTTACCCCGGCCCCACCTTTGCCGGCCGCCATTCGGCTACTCACTTAACCAATGCAGGCATGCCACAGCTGGTAGCGGAAAGCTGGGAGCATTACCACGATCTGGTTGTGATGCTGGCCAGTGATATCGACAACCTTGCCAATATTCGACAGCACCTGAGAGGCGCATTACTTGAGTCTCCTGTCTGCAACGCCAAGCGCTTCGCCCGCAACTTCAGCAATGCCATGCGCGCCATCTGGCAGCGTCATTGCGAAGTCAAGCAACCCGCCGCCCTAACTCTGGATAAAGAAGGAAATGCACAGTTTGAAGACGAAGCAGAACCTGTGCAGCTTCAGTTACCGGAAGAGCCTGTATTGGTTGAAGATGATGACTTTCACTTCCGTTTTAACGGAAAAATAGTTGTTGTTGATCATGGAGCTGGCTTCACCTGTTCCGAGAGCTTTCACACTCTGCATAAGCTGGGTGCGATAAAAACACTCTGTATTGATCCCGGCAGTAGAATAAGAAATGCACAACAACTGACCAATACTGGTGATTTTCATCACTTCCCACTGACCGTATTAGGCGACGGCAGCGAAATGGAACTTGCCCTGGCAGTAGAAGCTGAACGTTCTACTACCTTGCCCATAATAGCTCCTGATCCGAATGCAATTATTCCTGAACAAGAACCTCCTGCACTAATAAGCACCACAAAGGTTACCAGTAACCGTATTGATGATATCGACGGACTGGAGCATATTGACTGGCTTATTCTTGATGATCAGCATCATAACCTGAGCATTCTAGAACATGGAAGTAAAAAGCTGGCCAATGCTTTATTGATAGAAGTTTGTGTAAGCTTTTCATTTGAAACACCAAGAAACAACAACTTCAATAAAGTAACCGAGCTTATGGACAAGCTTGGGTTCAGATTATTCAACCTTGACAAATTAGAGCACTCAAAATTTTTTCCTGCTTTTTCTGAAAATGAAGAGAAAATCTCAATAAAAAGTGGAAAGGCATTATTCTTACCAAACAATTACAAACTTTTAAGTTTTGATGCAAACAAATTAAAAAAACTAGCTTTTTTATTAGATTCCGTACATCATCAGAAAGGTGCCGTTTATCACCTGCTTAACAATATAAACCCCAATATAGCAGAGCAATATATACGCTCTCTAAGGAACAACAATGAAAACAATGAAACAGACATTGACAAAATCATTAATAATTTACTATCGAATCCCTTATCTAAAAAAGGGAAAAAACATTTATTAAAAAAACCACTGGTAATCTCACTTACATCTTACGAAAAAAGATTTAGCACTTTACACCTTACAATAAGATCTTTACTTTCTCAGACAGTAGAACCAGACCACCTTGTTCTCTGGATTGCAAAAGAGGAAAAAGCTCTATTACCAAAAGATGTTACCGACCTACAAGATAAAGGGTTGGAAATAAAGTTTTGCGAAGACATAAAATCATACAAAAAAATAATACCGACTATCAATAAATACCCCAACTCTTTTATTGCCACAGCAGATGATGATGTATATTATCCTCAAGAGTGGTTAGAAACACTTATAGATGTTTACAATGAGAATGAAAAATGCATTCCTGCACATCGTATACATAGAATACAGCTAGATAATAAAGACATTCCATTACCTTATCAAAACTGGATGTGGGAATACAAAAATGACTTTAATCCGCACCCACTTAATTTCCCAACAGGAATGGGAGGCGTTTTATACCCGCCATCATGTTTTCATAAAGATGTAACCAATGAAAACTTATTTATTAATTTATGCCCAAAAGGAGATGATATTTGGCTCTATACGATGGCTACAATAGCTGGATATACATTCAAGCCAACCAAAGAAAAATTAAACTTTACCACATGGCCATCGACTCAAAGTGTAGCTCTTCACCATGAAAACATTAAAGCTGGAAATGATGAACAGCTGAAAAAAATAATTAACCACTATCACATATTTAGACCACACCTACATAAGATAACTTACAACAACAAGTTACTAAAATTACATTTACCAGACAACGACGATCACATTCAAAAAATAATTAGGACAAGCAATACATTCTATGAGATAGATATGCTAAAAAGCATGGATACTTTTTTGGCTGAAAACTCCACCTTCATTGACATTGGAGCCAATATTGGCAACCACACTATTTATGCAGCCATAAAAAATAATGTAAAAACCGTTTATTCATTTGAACCACAACCATATGTCTTTAACACTTTACATAAAAACATCTGTAACAACAACCTGCAAAGAAAAGTGAGAGCTTTTAATATTGGTCTAAGTAATAAAAGTGGCCATATTGCGATGGGTGATATTGACCCGAATAACTTAGGAATGACAAAGCTGAATCCAAATGAAAATGGGGATATTAAAGTTCAAAGATTAGATGACATCGTAAAAAAAGAAGATTATGTATCCATAATAAAAATTGACGTTGAAGGAATGGAGTGTTGCGTATTGGAAGGAGCTAAGGAAACGATAATTAAAAATGCTCCTGCCATATACATTGAGGCTACCACTCAGAAAGAAAAAGAAAAAATAGAGGAAATATTGAAACCTCTTGGATATTATGAAATCAAGAAATTCAATGCAACACCAACATACTTGTACTTGAAACCTTAGAAAAAATGCAGCAGCTCAATGAAGCTGCTGCATTTAAAAAGTTAATTACTCCATCAATTCAATTTTTGTCACCCAACTATATACATCTCTCGACTCATATAACGCTGGCAACATGTGCATAAACTTCTTATCAAAAACACTCTTCAATTTGTTATATTTAGGATTATCACTTTTAAAAACCAATGGAAAAACATCATATCTATGAAAGTTAGAAAGGATATCATCTCTAAGATCAGGTTGCTGCTGGAAAATGTATTCTAATGATTCGTGTGTATATTCAAAAGGTACATTATCATCAAATATTATATGTTTTATCCCTTTCTCTGCAGCTTGCTTTATTCTAGGTATTTTATGTTGATGATCATCAAAAAAAACGACAACTTTTTCCCTGTCATCTCCAGTAATCTCTACTTCAATATTTGAAAAATCTTGCCATGTATATTCCACGTCACTCAATCTATATTCAGGTTGAAAAACATCCTGATTTAAAAATTGCCTACTGGCTAAAATCGGATCACTACATACCACTCTAACTCCTGGCAGAGCCTTTCTTATAATCCAAGTGGAAAAACCCCTCCAAGTTCCTATTTCAAAAACAAGCTCAGGCTTAGGGTTCATCTCTCTTAAAAAGTAGAACAGAGAAAATGCTCCTTGACAGTTTAGCCCATTATTATTTTCAAAAGGCCTTGATTCCCAAATGCGCTCCCATTCTATAGCCAACTCAATAACTTTATCGCCTACCACGAAAACCTCTTCTTTTTAATTAAAATTATCTTCCAACTCCCAAATATGCTACTCCTACTCTATTAGCATTTTCAGGCTCATATAAATTCCTTCCATCCACCACAACAGGAAAGCGCAGCTCTTTTTTCAGCCACTTCAGGTCCACCGCCCTGAATTCTTTCCATTCGGTACAGATCACCAGGGCATCGGCATTTTTTACCGCATCTGCTTTATTCTCACACAAACGGAGCTTGCTCTGGTTGTGGGTTGATTGCAGTTGTGCTGAATATAACCGCCGGCATTCATCCATGGCCTTGGGATCATAGGCCTGTACATTTGCGCCTGTTTGCCATAGCGCTTCCATCAGCACCCGGCTGGGGGCTTCACGCATGTCGTCTGTGCCCGGTTTGAACGCCAGCCCCCAGATGGCAATGGTTTTGCCGGCCAGATCTCCGTTAAAGGCATTACTCAGCTTTTCAAACAAGACGGTTTTTTGGCGCTCGTTTACTGCCTCAACGGCTCGCAGCAGCTGGCTGGGTTGATCAAGCTGCTCGGCGGTGCGGCACAGTGCGCGCACATCTTTGGGAAAGCAGGAGCCGCCATAGCCGCAGCCCGGGTAGATAAAGTGATAACCAATGCGAGGATCGCTGCCAATGCCCTGGCGTACTTCTTCTATGTCTACCTGCAGGTGTTCGGCCAGGTTGGCCATTTCGTTCATAAAGCTGATTTTGGTGGCCAGCATGGCATTGGCGGCATATTTGGTCAGCTCGGCGGCGCGCACACCCATAAACATGAGTTTGTCGCGGTTACGGTTGTAGGGGCCGTAGCATTCCTGCATGGCGTTTTTTACCCAGTCCGATTGGGTGCCCACTATAATGCGCGGCCCCCGGGTAAAGTCTTCTATAGCACAGCCTTCTTTCATGAACTCAGGGTTGGAGCACACTTCAAAGTGCAGGCTTGAGCCTCGTTTTTTCAGTTGCTCATATACCACTGCGGTTACTTTATCGGCTGTGCCCACCGGCACGGTCGACTTGTTAACGATGATTTTGGGCGCTTGCATATACCGGCCTATGCTGTCTGCCACCTGCAGCACATATTGCAGATCGGCGCTGCCGTCTTCATCGGGGGGCGTTCCCACGGCAATAAACAGCATGTCTCCGGCATTAACTGCAGCCTGAGTGTCACTGGTGAAAATGAGCCTGCCCGCGGCTGTGTTGGCGGCTACCAGCTCTTTAAGACCCGGCTCATAAATGGGCATATGGCCGTTATTAAGGCGATGAATGCGCTCGGGGTTGGTGTCCATGCACATCACTGAATGCCCCACATCGGCCAGGCAGGCCGCCGCCACCAGCCCCACATAACCCGAGCCAAAAACAGTGATGTTCATGAAATAGCCTTTGAATTTAGTGTCAAAACGATGATTCTATAATGCAAAAAATGGGCCAGCAGGATGCAGATCAGAGAAGCAAAGGTGTCGCATATAGCATGATTTGCCCCGTTACCACGGGGGCGGGAGTGACCTTAGCGTAACCGGGCAAGATTCTGGTCAATGCAGTCCTGGATGGTGCGCAGGGTCTCGTGAGTAATTACCTGTGAGTACATATTATTGGCGATGGCCGTAAACCGGCTGGCCACCTCACAAATATGGTCAATTGTTCTGCCGGCAACGTCCTGGGGCATCTCGGCCTCTTCGGCAAGCCGAAGCAGGTGCGTGCGGGAAATGCCCTGGGCCTCCCCCATCACGTCCATCTGGTGATATCCACCCGGGCCCTCGCAGAAGGTCACGTCGTAAGCCGGTGCCAGTCTCCAGCGGCCATTCTGCGACATAATGTAGGCGAAGTTCTTGGGATGATCGTCTCTGTTATTGAAGGCAACATTGAAAACAGCACGCTCAAAGGCCAGCGCCATCTCTCGCACATCGTTGGTACATAGCTGCGTTGCCCGCAAAAAGTTGACATAGTCCAGGACCCCCGGTGTCTGGTAATTGGCACTGGTAAAGGCAGCGAGACTTTGCATGGGGATGCGCAAACCATCCTTTCGATCAAAGCGCTTGCTGGCAAATGCCGCCAAGCCGTTGGGCAGAGAGAAATACTGCGTATCCGGCGTCTCGATACCGCACAGGCGCAGACACTCGGCGTAGACCATCTCAATCGCGCACACCTCGGCATGCTCTTCTTTGGCCGGGAACTTAACCAGCCAGGCTTCAAAACCTGGCGTAACGGCGGTGGTAAACGAATTGGTTTCAGGATTGCGATAAACCAGAGCCTTCGGCCTTGCACCTTGAGGAGAGCCGCCCACCAACAGCAAGGTCTGCAGGAACTCGCCACCTTCTCCCTGGAGCACTTCCCGCACGTCAGCGGCAAGCTGTGCCAGCGGAATATGGACGTCTGATGTTTGCCCTTCGGGCACCACGGGTTCAAACGTCATAGCCCCCATCCTAAATGGCTAGGGTACTCCCTCCGAAGGAGGAGGGAGGGGAATAGCCAAAGGTGCGTAGCACCTTAAATGGGTCTGTCCTGCTGCTCGATGTATTGCTTTATCACGGTCAAGGGAGCGCCGCCACAGGTTCCAGCAAAGTAGCTTCTGCTCCACAACACGTTTTTGCCAAACGCGCCGGCTATGTCATTAAACTCCCGGCGCAATCGGCGTGAGCTGACAGCTTTGAGCGAATTGACCAGTTTGGCCACGCCGGGAGTTTTAGGAGACATGGCAATGAGCAGATGGCAGTGATCGCTTTCTCCGTTAAATTCTTTTAGCTCTGCATCAAACCCTTCACACAATTCTCTGAAGGTGGCTTCCAGACTTTGCAGGTGCAATGTACCAAACACTTTCCGCCGGTATTTGGTGACAAAGACGATGTGAAGATGCAGGGAGTAGCAACTGTGACGCCTCTTATTATAATTACACACTGATATTGACCTTTTATGGTTGGCTTCCTACTATATGCTCATTATACGTAAACACACTGATCTGTCATGTTGATACGCAAAGCCTACAAATACAGACTGGAGCCTACCGCCGAACAAGCGGCGCGGCTCGCTGTGCTTTGCGGTCACGCCCGATTTGTATGGAATCACGGGTTGCGTCACTGCCTTGAACAACTTGACCAAGGCAAGAAGATCCCCAGCGCCTTTGAGCTGAACAAGCTCATTACGCAGTGGAAAAAACAGGATGATTTGTCTTGGCTGAAGGAAGCCTATACGGACAACTTGCAGCAAAAGCTGAAAGACCTGCACGGCGCATGGGTGCGCTATTTTGATAAGTCGCTGGCGGCTGAAAAGCCGCGCTTCAAAAAGAAAGGGAAAAATCAGGACGCGATCCGCTTCGTCAACTTCAACAAGTATTGTCAGCTAGACGGTAAGCGCGTGAAACTGCCCGGAAAACTGGGGTGGCTGACGTTCCGCAAATCCCGTCAGGTGCATGGCATCATCAAGAACTGCACGGTCAGCCACAAGTCTGGCCACTGGTATATTGCCTTTCAGGTTGAGCAAGAGGTCACCGTCCCCTTTCACCCGTCAACATCCGCCGTGGGAGTGGATGCAGGCATAGCCCGCTTCATTACGTTGTCGGACGGCTCGTACCTGAAACCACTTAATGCTTTTCGTAAGCATGAGAAGCGCCTTGCTATCGAGCAGCGCAAGCTGTCACGCAAAGTTAAGTTCTCTGCCAATTGGAAAAAACAACAAGCCAAGGTTCAGAAAGTTCACACCCGTATTGCCAACTGCCGCAACGACTACTTGCACAAGGCTTCAACCAAAATCAGCAAAAACCACGCAATGATTGCGATTGAAGACCTTCGTGTTTCTAATATGTCGAAATCAGCCAAGGGCAATGTGGAGCAACACGGAACGAACGTCAAAGCCAAGTCAGGACTAAACAAATCAATCCTCGATCAAGGCTGGTATGAGTTCCGAAGACAGCTTGAGTACAAGCAGCATTGGCAGGGTGGTATGGTGGTGGCGGTTCCTGCCCACCACACCAGCCAGACCTGCCCAAGCTGTGGTCATGTATCAAAGGAAAACCGACGGACTCAGGCGCGTTTCAAGTGTATCGAATGTGACTACACCAACAACGCGGATCTCGTCGGTGCGTTAAATGTTCTTGAGCGGGGACACCGCTTGTTAGCCTGTGGAGAGTCGGCGTTAGTCGCTCAATGAAGCAGGAACTTGCACCTGAAGTAATTTAGGTGCACCCAGTAACGGGAATCCCCCACCGAATCAGGTGGGGGAGGATGTCAACGCTCCCCCCAACCCTCGTAAAAGACGTTCACTTGCTCAGGCATTGCCGCGCTTCCTTTTTATACGGAGACGCCTGGCGCTGTTTTCGTAGCGCCGAATGTCCTCAATGCTGTCCAGCTTTGGCAGGAACAGAGCTTCAAGCTCTTTGGTTCGGCCAAGGGCCATGGCTACCCGGACCACACTCTCAAACCCGACATTGCGCCCGGCTTCCAGGTTGGACAAGGTATTGGTGCCAATGCCGGCACGCCCGGCCAACTCCGCCTGAGTCATCTCCAACGCCAGCCGCTCTGTGCGCAGGCGCTTGCAAAGCCGCTTAACGACCTCACCTGGCTTACTGAAGCTTAAATCCAACATAGTGTGCCCCAAGGCTGCTTTCCGTCAGTTAACTCACAAAATTATAGAATTAACGGATTGTTAGAGCAACGCAGTGTAACTTTTGTTTTTAGTGGATTAAGCATGGTTTGCCGCGGGTAAACCACGGCCTACAGGTGCCGCTTGCGGTAAGTGGCGAGCGCGGCTTTTGGGCCGGGTATGATACACTCAAGCCCAGTCAGGCCGGCAGGAGAGCATAATGACCAAGCGCAAGTTGCCCATAGGGATACAGACCTTCGGGGAAATCATCTCCGGGGGCTATTACTATGTGGACAAGACCCCCTATATTCATCAGTTGATCGAGCAGGGCAAATACTACTTTCTCTCCCGCCCCCGCCGTTTTGGCAAAAGCCTGCTACTCGACACTCTGCACCAGCTGTTTGAGGCCAGAGAGCCCTTGTTTCGGGGGCTGTTTATTCACGACAAGTGGGACTGGTCTCGCCCCCGGCCGGTGATCCGGCTGGGATTTGGTCGTGGCGTGATGAGAAACCGCGAAGAGCTGGATGCCCACATTCGTTACCTGCTGCGCACCAACCGTGAGCGTTTGAAGGTTGCCACCGGCCAGGCGGAAGATATTTCTTCAGAGTTTGCCGAGCTTATTCGCAAAACCCAGGAGCAGTATGGCGAGCAGGTGGCGGTGCTGATCGACGAATACGACAAACCGATTCTGGATAACATCACCAATGCCCCTGTGGCCACCGAACTGAGGGAAGGGCTGAAAAACCTCTATTCGGTGCTGAAGGATGCGGATCCGCACCTGTGCTTCTGCCTGCTAACCGGCGTCTCCAAGTTCAGCAAGGTGAGCTTGTTTTCGGGGCTGAACAACCTGAACGACATCAGCCTGGACGCGCCCTACAGCGCCATTTGCGGTTATACCGAGCAGGATGTGAGCACCGTATTTACCCCCGAGCTAACGGGTCTGGACCGGGAACAGATTAAAACCTGGTACAACGGCTACAACTGGGGCGGCGAGTCGGTATACAACCCTTTTGATGTGCTGCTATTGCTGCAAAAGCGCGAGTTTCGCCCTTACTGGTTTGAAACCGCCACCCCCACCTTTTTGATCAATGTGCTGGCGGAGCGAGGGCTTTACAGCCCGCAGCTCAGCCGGATGAACGCCCGGGAAGCGCTGCTGTCCCGTTTTGACGTGAACAATATCAGCACCGAAGCCCTGATGTTCCAGACCGGTTATCTCACCATTAAAAAAGCCGAAGAGCTGTTACCCGGACGAACCGTCTATCAGCTGGGTTTTCCCAACCTGGAGGTTGAGACCAGCCTTAACGAAGCGTTGTTGCCGGCGCTCGGGGCAGAGAACATGTTTACCGACGATCTGTTAATTACTCTGCCCGGCTTGTTGAGAAACAACGACTTCACCGGCCTGGAGCAGCACTTTCGTTCGCTGTTCGCTGCCCTGCCCCACGACTGGTATCGCAACAACCCTATTGCCCGTTACGAGGGGCATTATGCCAGCGTGTTTTACAGCCATATGGCGGCACTGGGATTCAGGATAACGGTGGAAGATGCCTCCAATGCCGGCAAGGTGGACATGACGCTGGAGTTTAACGGTCATGTTTATCTGTTTGAGTTCAAGGTGGTTGAGCAGGTGCCCGAAGGTAGCGCCCTGCAGCAGCTGAAAGACAGAGGCTATGCAGAAAAATACCGGGCCTCGAGCCAGCCCATTCATTTAATTGGGGTGGAGTTCTCCCGCGAGCAGCGCCAGGTGGTGGCGTTTGAGCAAGAAACGATTGAGGTGAGATAGCCAATGCGTTTATCTGAACAACAGCAAGTGCTGATATGCCAGGCACTGAAAAAACACTTCGGTGAGCAAAGCCGGATCTGGCTGTTTGGCTCACGCGTGGATGATAACGCCAGGGGTGGCGATATCGACCTTTATATCGAGCCGGAAGTGCAAAGCCCGGCCGGCATTGTGGATGCCCGCATTGCTGCCATGGTGGACATTTACCGGCAGCTGGGTGAGCAAAAAATCGATTTGGTGATCAACCGGTTCGCCGGCCCTCAGCTGGCGATTTATGATGTGGCCAAAGAGAATGGAGTGGAGCTTAAGTGAATACTCAGGAAGCATTTAAAGGCTGTTTAGACATCTGCCATACTCACGCAGAACGATTGCGCTGGGCCATGCAAACTCTGGCACCTTTGTATCCTTTTACTACCGAAAAACTTGGTAGCCTGAGCGCCGTGGATCTGGCGGTTATGGATCAGTTTATTGTGCGTTTCTCCAAGCTGCAGGATGCCATGGGAGCGAAGCTGCTGCCGGGCATACTGGAGCTGACCAAGGAGCAAGGCGCGCTGAACACCTTTATCGACAAGCTTAACCGGCTGGAAAAAATAGGCGCTATCGAAAGCGTTCAGTGCTGGCTGGCATTAAGAGAAATGCGTAATCAGTTCGCCCATGACTATCCGCAGGACAGCGAAATACAGGCCAACCTGCTGACCAAAGCCTTTGATATGGCAAAGCAACTGTTGAATATTCTGGAAAGCGCAGAGAAATTTGCCGAGGGTTATCTTTAAATAATTTTAACGGTGCATATGGCATGGATTCCGGCTCAAAGGCCGGAATGACGGGGTGATGCCCCCCCCTGATTTATTCAGCAATGGTGGCGAACTCTTCATATCCTGCCCCAATAAATTGGGGCCTACAGGTTGCCCGTAGTTCTACCGCGAGCAGCGACAGGTGGTGGCCTTTAAGCAAGAAACGATTGAGGTGAAATTCAGGACAAAGCCTTAAGCACATGCTTGGGGTCGCGCTCAATGGCCCGTAGCAAAGCCTTGGCGGGCCCGGTGGGCTCACGCCGGCCCTGCTCCCAGTTACGCAATGTACCCACATTTACATCAATCAGTTTGGCAAAGCGCTGCTGGGTCAGGCCGGTATTCTTGCGAATAGCCTTGACCTTGACGGCATCTACCACCCTTTCACGGGAAGGCTGACGCTCCCCTTTAACAATTTCACCCATCTGGGTCATGCTCTCGACCAGGCGGCCAAACAATTCGTTATCCATGACTCCACCCCTCGTTGATAGTACGCAGAACCTTCTTCTGCTCTGGTGTTAAATCGTCTTGTATGCCTTTTTTGTAGATTAGTATCATCCTGATCTGGCTGTCGGCACTAACGTGGTAGTAGATCACCCTTACTCCACCTCGCTTACCCTTTCCCTGAGCGCTCCAGCGCACTTTTCTGAGCCCGCCAGTGTCCTGAATCACCGGGCCGGCCTGAGGATGATTGGCCAAATGTTCCTGCAGAGCACGGTACTCGTCATCCAGCAACAGCTCTTTTACATCAGCAGTAAAAATCGGAGTTTCGATAAAAATCATCAGCTACGTCAATGGCGTACTTTAATGCTTATTGTGCGAGTTAATCTTGCATAACACAAGCACAGAAAAACAGCAGAGTGTGGGAACGAGAGAGAGAACCAGGGTTGCCGCTTTGCGGCAAATTGCGGGCGGGCCGCCCGCGCTCCATTACTCGTGCTGCTCCAGCAGTTCAATAAGCCCGTCTTCATCCATAATGGTTACCCCAAGCTCCTGGGCCTTGGTGAGCTTGGAGCCGGCGGCTTCACCGGCCACCAGCACGCTGGTTTTGGCGGAGACGGAGCCGGCTACCTTGGCACCCAGTGCCTGCAGCGCGGCTTTGGCCTCGTTGCGGGGCATGCGGCTTAAGGTGCCGGTCAGCACAAAGGTCTGGCCCGCCAGCGGCTGGGCATCGGCTTGGGGGGCTTCCATTTTCGGCCAGGTCAGGCCGCAGCCGCCCTGCTCTTTGGGCGCAACCAAGGCGTCCACCACTTCCCGGTTATGAGGCTGGCGAAAGAAGTAGTAGATGTGCTTGGCCACGATCTCACCCACGTCCGGCACTTCAATGAGCTTGTCCACCTCGGCGTTCATCACAGATTCAAGCTCCAGAAAGTGCCGGGCCAGGTTGTTGGCGGTGGCCTCACCCACTTCACGAATGCCCAGGGCATAGAGAAAGCGTGGCAGCGTGGTGGTGCGCGCCTTGTCAAAGGCGGCCAGCAGTTTGGCCGCCGACTTCTCGCCCATGCGCTCCAGCCCCATCAGGGTGTGCTGATCGAGGTGAAACAAATCCGCCGGGGTCTTTACCAGCTCATGGTCTACCAGCTGCTCCACCAGTTTGGTGCCCAGGCCTTCTATATCCAGTGCCTTACGAGAAGCAAAATGACGTAACGCCTCTTTGCGCTGAGCGGCGCAAATAAGCCCGCCGGTGCAGCGGGCCACGGCTTCGCCTTCAATGCGTTCTATGTCGGAGTCACACACAGGGCACTGAGCGGGAAAGGTTATCTCTCGCGCCGTGTCGGGGCGGCGCTCAAGCACCACGCCCACCACCTGAGGGATCACGTCACCGGCGCGGCGAATAATCACGGTATCGCCAATTTTTACTCCCAGACGGGCAATTTCATCGGCATTGTGCAGAGTGGCGTTGGACACGGTCACCCCCGCTACCGATACGGGCTTGAGCTTGGCCACCGGGGTTATGGCACCGGTGCGGCCTACCTGAAACTCCACGTTCAGCAGCTCGGTCAGCTCTTCCTGGGCCGGAAACTTGTGTGCGGTGGCCCAGCGCGGTGCCCGGGCTACAAAGCCCAGCTCAGCCTGCAGCGCCAGCTCGTCTACCTTGTAGACCACGCCGTCTATTTCGTAGGGCAGCTGATCCCGCCGCGCCAGAATATCGTCGTGATAAGCCTGGCAGCCTTCCCGGCCGCTCACCCGTTTTACTTCCGGGCTTACCGGCAGGCCCCAGCCTTTCAGGGTTTGCAGAATATCAAAGTGGCGCTCGCCCAGGGGCTCGCCGTCCACAAGGCCGGTGCCGTAGCAGTAAAAGGCCAGCGGCCGGCTGGCGGTAATTTTGGAGTCGAGCTGGCGCAGACTGCCGGCGGCGGCATTGCGGGGGTTGGCAAACACCTTGCCCCCTTCCGCCAGGGCGCGCTGGTTCATTTGTTCAAAACCGGCTTTGGGCATATAGACTTCGCCGCGCACTTCCAGCCGTTCGGGCCAGCCTTGGCCACGCAAATTCAGCGGCACGGCGCGTATGGTGCGCACGTTTTCGGTAATGCCCTCGCCGGTGGTGCCATCGCCCCGGGTGGCGGCCTGCACCAGCCGGCCTCGCTCATACACCAGGCTCACTGCCAGACCGTCCAGCTTGGGCTCGCAGCAGAAGGTCAGCGCCTCGCTGCGGCCCAGGCGGTCGAGCAGCCGTTTTTCAAAGGCGGCCAGCTCATCTTCACTGAATACGTTATCCAGCGAGAGCATGGGCATGGCATGCTGAATTTCCGGAAAGGCCGAGACCGGCGCGCTACCCACCCGCTGGCTGGGAGAAGAAGCGTCCAGCCACTCGGGGTGCTCGCTTTCAAGCGCCAGCAGCTCGCGCATGCAGCGGTCATATTCCGCATCGGGCACGCTGGGCGCGTCTTCCACGTAATATTGATAGTTCCAGGTGTTGAGTTGTTCGCGCAGGGCGAGCAGGCGGGCGTGGGCGTTGTTCATCAATGGGTTCCGCTTAAACAAAAAGTGCGGCTGATGCCGCACTTTGACTTTCAAGGTAGTAAGTTATTGTGCCTGGCTGTCGTAGTCGCGCAGCTGTTCGCGACAGTGGGCCAGATAATCCGGGCTTACCGGTGAGCGCTCCACATCAAACAGCAGGGCGTCCAGCTCTTCGGCCAGGTTCTCGGCAGTCTGCACCATCAGGTTGAACTGGTTTTTGGCCATGCCCGGGCGGGGCAGCTGCATAAAGATGGATACACCGGGGGTGCTGAAGCCGGTCATTTCCTTGGGATTAAAGGTGCCGGGTTTTACCATGTTGATCAAGCTGAACAGCACCTGGCCTTGCCCTGCCGGGGTCTGGTGATGATGAAAAATATCCATGTCACCAAAGTGAAAGCCGTTGTTGGTCAGTGCGCGCATCAGGGCATTGCCGTCAATCTGCTGATTCGGCCGGGCCATCAGGTTGATGACGTAAACGTCCTGCCAGGTGCGGGGTACTTCCCGCAACGGGGCCTGTGGCTCTGGCTCGGGCAGCACTTCCGGCTCGGCCGGCGGCGCTTGCTCTATCGTTTGTTCAGGCTCTTGCGGCCCGGCATCAGCCTGTGCTTCTTCCGCTGCGGGCTCACGTTTGGCAACCGGCTCATCAAACAGGGGATCAAACTCATCTTCCGGCTCGGGTTCGGGCTGTCGGTTTTGTACCACAGGCTTGGGCTCCGCAGTTACCACCGGCTGCTCGTCATCTTCATCGTCCAGCGCAGAAAAATGTGGCTCTTCCCGCTTGGGTGCCGGCTCTTGCTTTGCCGCCGTGGCATTCTTCTGGCCGGCAACTACCCGCACCTGACCAATGCCGTCCTGATCGAAACTGTCTTCCGATCCGGGCTCTGAAGCTACCTTCCCCATGGGTTTGTTGCGCATGGATGGCTGACGGTCTTTTTTACTGCTCCATAATCCATGGATCAGCAGGGCGGCAATCGCCATGGCGCCCAGAATAATCAAGATAACTCGCAAGTCCTGCATTATCGTGTCTCTAATAGGGGGTTCCCAATACTGCGACAAGGGTATGTTTACCATTACAATTTGACAAGTGCCTGACTGGCCCAGAGTCCACAAAATATTGACGTTTTTGCCCGTGATGCCGCCATTGGCATGAAAAATACGCTGCGACAGCCACTTTCGCGCGTCTGTTTTTGCTGATGTGGCACGCTGGCAGCCAGCACCTCCCTTCTTTAGAATAAGCGCTTCATTTTATGGTGAGGATTGTTATGTCGGTCAGTTATCACAGCGCCAGCGGGCCACAATATCTGATGAAGGGGCTCTCCCTTATCAGTGAGCGGGATTTACGTCCTTTTGTATTAATTCCGCTGCTGGTTAATCTGCTGCTGTTTGGCGGCGCTTTCTATTATCTGTTTACTCAGCTGGAAGTGATGTTCACCTGGCTGGAAGAGCAGACCCCGGATTATCTGCACTGGCTGGGCTATGTGCTGTGGCCGCTGGCACTGGTCACCATAGCGGTGGGCTTTTCGTTTGTGTTTACCGGCTTTGCCAATATGCTGGCCGCTCCGTTCAACGGCCTGCTGGCAGAGCGGGTAGAGCTGAAACTCACCGGCAATCCGGTGCCCGACAGCGGCTGGCTGGACCTGATTAAAGACACACCCCGCATGCTGGGCAGAGAGTGGCGCAAAATGACCTACTACCTGCCCCGGGCGCTGGGCTGCCTGTTATTATTTCTGGTACCCGTTGTGGGCCAGACGCTGGCACCACTGGTATGGTTTGCCTTCAGCGCCTGGATGATGGCCATTCAGTACTGTGATTACCCCTTTGATAACCACAAAATCGACTTTACCTTGATGCAGCGGGAGCTGGGCAGCAAGCGCCGGCTTACCTGGGGGTTTGGTGCCAGCGTCACACTGTGCTCCAGCCTGCCCTTTATCAACCTGCTGGTGATGCCGGTGGCAGTGTGCGGTGCTACTGCGTTATGGGTAGATCATTTTTACCAGCTGCGTACCGGGCCGGTATCCAGGTGAACAAAGTTGGAGCCGGGATAATAACCCACCCCTCCCACGGCCAGCTGTTTAGCGGCGTTGCGCACATGCGCCAGCTCTATGCCGGGCAGGCGCAGATCAATGGCCTGACCTTTCATGTGGTAGCTTTTTTTGGCCACGCCCGAGCTTTTGCTGCGCAGCATGGCGTTGGTGGCGGGAGAACGGTAACCGGAGATGATCTGAATCTCGCCCTGCTTGCCCAGACGGTGCTGCAGCAAAAACAGCTGATCAAACAGTCTGGGATCAATGCGGTGCACCTCGTTGCTGCGAAAGTCGCGCATAACCTTGTTGAATGATGCCAGGCTGTCGCCTATGTAATGACCTTTTTCCCAGAAGCTGGCGCTTATTTTTTCGCCGGTATGAAGGTTATGCAGGCTCAGCGTGCGTACCGGAGCCGACAGGCTGGCCTGTGCCGGGCTGGCCATCATGGCGGCAGCTCCCAAGCCTCCCAACCCCAGTAAAAAACGACGACGATCCACAGAGCGCGACAACATATAACCTCCTATAAGCGCACAAAGAAAGCCGGACCGGCCGTAAAGAGCAATGTAAACTCTTCACCGGCCGGTCCGGCAGGATTAATTTTCGCGGATAAAAATTACCCCCATTAACAGCAGGGATCAATTACCATTAGTTATAAGGGCATGGATGTTAGCCCCATCAGACTCATTTGTTCTTGCTGCAGGCTGCTTTTAAAGGGGTTGGCCAGTCGGCGGTCAAACTCGTAGATATCATCCCTGAACTGAGGCAAGTCTCCGTTGGCCAGCCAGCCGCGCCAATACACCATAAATACCGGTAACGGCTCTTTCACTTTTAACCAGCGGGTGCGCTTGGCGGCTTTAAGCTGCGCCAGCCGCTCACGGGAGATGGTGGCATCAAGCAGCCAGTGCGCCAGCTGCTCGGCATTTTCTACCCGCACACACCCGGAGCTGAGCGCCCGGCTGTCGCGGGAGAACAAGCCGCGAGACGGGGTGTCGTGCAGATAAATGGCATCGTTATTGGGCAGGTGAAATTTCCAGGCACCCAGCGCATTGCTGGCACCGGGCTTTTGCCGCAGGCGAAACGGAAAACGGTTTTCCATATAGAGCACATATTGCCACTCTTCACCGGGCACCACCCTGCCGGCACTGTCGATCACCTCAAAACCCATGCGCGAGATATAACCCGGATCGCGATAGAGTCTGGGCACTATGTCTTTGGTCATAATGGAGTGCGGCACATTCCAGGGCGGATTAACCACCACGTTGGTAATGCTGCTGTGCATAATGGGCGTTTTACGGCTGTTGCGGCCCACTATTACATCGCTTTCCAGCACCATGACCTGATCCTGATATAACCGCAGCCGGTATTCGGGAATATTTACCAGCATATAAGAGCTGGGCAGGCTGTCGCCTATCAGGGTACGCAACATGCTGCGCATGAGCAGCTGCGCCCGGTGACGCGGGCTGGTGTCGAGCCAGTGGTAAGTGCGCGGTCCCACTACGCCGTCTGTGGTCAGGCCATGACGGGCCTGAAACGCCTTGATGGACTGCTCAAGACTACTGTCAAACAGCGCAGGCTGCAGCGACGGGGCTTCGGCCATGTCACCCAGCCGTTGCAGGCGCTGGCGCAGCTGCGCCACCCGCGAGCCCTGATCACCGGGCCGCAAGGTGGCTCCGGCCAGTGCTGGCCAGGGTTCGTCAGCCATGGCCAGCAGCCGGGCCAGTTGCAGCTGTAACTGCTCATAATCATTGAACGCCGGCATAATCTGCTGGATCAGTTGCCGGCGACCGCCGGCTTCAGCGGGGCTGGCTGCCGCCTGATGCAGCTGCTCCATTTCACCCTGATTTGTGGAAAGTATGAGTTTTTGCGTGCGCAGATATTGCCGGTCTTCAAATTCCAGCGCTGCCCATTCGCGCCAAAAGGCAGCCAGGGACAGCCAGAGCTCATCATCGGCGGCTTCCGAGGCAGTGTCAGCAGTGACCGCTTTTTGCCAGCGCTCGGTAATGCCACTGTGCACATCCGCAAGAGACAGCTCCAACCCCAGCTGATGCAGTTGCAGGCGGGCATCGGGCTCCTGTTGCCAGGTAGCGGCCTGGGGAGCAAAGCTGAATAAACATAAACTGCATACCCAGCTTAAAATAATGGTTCTTTTCATTGTTCAATCCCGGTACTCGACTTGTTGCTGAAAACCTGTAAAGGCCAGCATTGTGATGTTTATGAATGACTTTAAGACAAGCAGGCAGCAAAAATCTTGCTTCCAGCTTAAAAAACGGCGTGACAATGATCACATGTAAGGTGAACGCCGCCTTGGCCAACCTGAAAGGAATATGATTTTATCATTTAATAACATATTGTTATAACAAATCGTCACTTCTCATTCCTGGCGGAAGGGTTAAGCTGAGACGGTACTTCACTTTTTCGTTATTTACATCAGGGACAGCCACCATGAGCAAAATTTTTGAAGACAACTCCCTTACTATTGGCCACACACCGCTGGTTAAACTGAACCGGGTTAGCCAGGGCCGGGTATTGGCCAAGGTAGAAAGCCGTAACCCCAGCTTCAGCATTAAGTGCCGCATTGGTGCCAACATGATCTGGGACGCTGAAAAGCGTGGTGAGCTGGTGGCCGGCAAAGAGCTGATTGAACCCACCAGCGGCAACACCGGTATTGCTCTGGCCTTTGTGGCGGCGTCTCGTGGTTATGCCATTACCCTGACCATGCCCAACACCATGAGCCTGGAGCGCCGCCAGCTGCTGAAAGCCCTGGGAGCCAACCTGGTGCTGACCGACGGAGCCAAGGGCATGAAGGGTGCCATTGAAAAAGCCATGGAGCTGAAAGAGTCTCAGCCGGAAAAATACGTGCTGCTGCAGCAGTTCAACAACCCGGCCAACCCGGAAATTCACGAAAAAACCACCGGCCCCGAGATCTGGGAAGACACAGACGGCGAAGTGGATGTGTTTGTGGCCGGCGTGGGCACCGGCGGCACCCTCACTGGTGTATCCCGCTATATCAAGCACACCAAGGGCAAGGCCATTACTACCGTTGCAGTAGAGCCGGTAGAGTCTCCGGTGATTGCTCAGGCCCTGGCCGGTGACGAAATCAAACCCGGCCCGCACAAAATTCAGGGCATTGGTGCCGGCTTTATTCCCGGCAACCTGGATCTGTCTCTGGTAGACCGCGTAGAGCAGGTGACCAGCGAAGAAGCCATCGACATGGCCCGCCGCCTGATGAAAGACGAAGGCATTCTGGCCGGCATCAGCTCCGGTGCGGCCGTAGTGGCTGCTAACCGCATTGCCGCTCTGCCAGAGTTTGCCGACAAGAACATTGTGGTGATTCTGCCCAGCTCCGGTGAGCGCTATTTGAGCACAGCGCTGTTCCAGGGTCTGTTTACCGATCAGGAGTTGCAGCAGTAATTAGCAGTTACCCTTTAAAGGCGCCTCAAGGCGCCTTTTTTGATGGCTGTTTATTCGCTTTATGGCCGTGCTATCATCATCGAGTGAATCCTTCAGGAGCTGAGACAATGGGTCTGTTCGATAAACTGAAAAAAATGGTGTCTGACGATACCAATGTTGCCGATGCCATTGAGGTGTTTGCCCCGCTTTCTGGTGAAATTGTCCCCCTTGAGGAAGTGCCGGATGTGGTGTTTGCCGAAAAAATTGTGGGTGATGGCCTGGCCATTAAACCCAGCGGCAACAAAATGGTGGCTCCCTGCGATGGCACCATTGGCAAGATTTTTGAAACCAACCACGCTTTTTCTATTGAGTCCGATTCGGGTCTGGAGCTGTTTGTGCATTTTGGCATCGACACGGTAGAGCTGAAAGGCGAAGGCTTTACTCGCATAGCTCAGGAAGGTCAGCAGGTAAAAAAAGGCGATACCATTTTGGAGTTTGATCTGGATTTGCTGGAGCAAAAAGCCAAATCCACGCTGACGCCGGTGGTGATTTCCAATATGGACGAGGTCAAAAAGCTTGAGAAAAAAAGCGGCATTGTGAATGTCGCCGACGACGTGATTTTGCAAGTGTGGAAGTAACCCATGCTTGGCTGGCTGAAAAATCTGTTTAGTTCACACGCGCCTGCAGGGCCCCGCTTTGAGCCGGTGGAGTACAAGGGATTCACCATTATTCCCGAGCCCGGTGCCGAAGGCGGACAATATCGTCTGCAGGGTCGCATTGTGCAGCAGCATAATGGTGAACCGCGCGAATACCGGCTGATCAGAGCCGATTTGCTGCCCAGTGCCGAACTGGCTGCCGAGCTGATGATTGCCAAAGCCCGGCGGCTGATAGACGAAAACGGTGAGCGGCTGTTTGACTGACTGGCCCGGCTTTTGCCGGCAATTGAACAGGCTGGGTGAGCGTCGCCTGCTGGTGCTGAGCGGCGATGCTCACTGGGCACAAGCGCAGGCACAACGCCTGCTGCCAGCATGTAATGACACCCACCTCTGGCTGGGAGCAGCTCCTGCCGAACAGCCCCACTGCCCCATCAGCAAATATCACAGCGCTCTTGGGCGGGAATATTCTCTGCTGGTGTTCAATGCCTTCAGCGGTTTGCATCCCGATGCACTGGGGGCTGCTGGCGGTGCCTTGGCCGCCGGCGGCATGCTGCTGCTGCTGTGCCCGCCGCTGGCGCACTGGCCTGAGTCTGGCTGCCCGGATCTGCGTCGCTATGTGGCTCTGCCCGAGCAGGCAGACCACCTTTACAGTCATTTTATTGCCCGTTTTGTACGCCTGTTGCAGGCAAATACCGATGTGTTAATTCACCGTCAGGGGCAGCCGTTCAATCTGCCAATCCTCCATCCGGGCCCGCGCTGGCAATGCCAGCCAGACCGCAATGGCTGCCTGAATGCACAACAACGCCATGCCCTGGCGGTGATACTGCACAGCGCCCGCCAACGGGTTCCTGTGGTGCTGACCGCCGACCGGGGCCGGGGCAAGTCCAGCCTGCTGGGGCGCGTTGCTGAACGCTGGTTGCAGGCGGGTAAAGAAGTGGTGTTAACCGCTCCAAGCCCGGGCGCGGCCGTTCAGGCGCAAACCCATTGCAGCCGGCTCCTGCCCTTTACAGCACCGGATGCGCTGCTGCAAACAAAGCCCGATGCTGATCTGGTGCTGGTGGATGAAGCGGCCGCCATTCCGGTGCCCATGCTGCTGGCCCTGGCACGGCAATATACCTGTGTGTTTGCCAGCACAGAGCACGGCTATGAAGGCACCGGCCTTGGCTTTACGCTTAAATTTCAGCCGGCACTGGCAGCTTTGTTTCCGCGCTGGCGCAAGCTGCACCTTGATATTCCTGCCCGCTGGAGCATCTCGGATCCGCTGGAGCCGCTGCTGTTTACCCTGCTGGCCCTGAATGCGGAGCCGCCAATGCCGCCCACCACAGGCGCGCTGGCCATTCGCGCCCTGAGCCGGACTGATCTGCTGCAACATGATGCCCCGCTGGAGCAGCTGTTTGGTCTGCTTACTCTGGCTCATTATCAGACTCGCCCCAGTGATCTGCGCCAGCTGCTGGATGCGCCCGGCGTGACGGTAGTCGCTGCATTTCGCGGTGAAATACCGGTGGCAGCAGTGTTGGTAATACGGGAAGGTGAGCTGGAGCCGCAGCTGGCCAGCGCTATCTGGCGTGGCCAGCGCCGCCCGCGCGGGCACTTGCTGCCGCAGTCACTGGCATTTCATGGTGGCCATTATGATGCCTGTCGCTTCCGCTATGACCGTATTATGCGCATTGTGGTACATCCGGCCTGCCAGGGCATGGGCGTTGGTTCACAACTGCTTGACTGGCTGAAACAGCATGCCAGCTGCGATTTTCTGGGTACCAGCTTTGGTGCCAGCCCGGAGTTGATGGCATTTTGGCAGCAAAATCAGTTTTCGCTGGTACGCATGGGGCTGAATACTGATGGCGTCAGCGGCCTAAAGGCAGCCATGATGCTCTGGCCGGCAAGCTCACAGGCCCGGGCCATGCTGCCAATATGGCAGCAGCAGTTTATGGCCGACCACCAGCCAAAAAGTACAGACACAGTGTTGCCACAGGATGGGCAACGGGCCCATGACCTGGCTTTTTATCACAGAGACTGGCATGCCGACTGCCCTGCCCTGCGCCGCTTTGTTACTCATACCCTTCCCCGGACGCCATTAACCGGATTTCAGCAACAACTGCTGCAGGCCGCCCTGCAGCCCGGTGCCGAACCCGCCAAACTGGCCAGCCGGTTTGGCTACTCCGGGCACAAAAGTGTGATCACGGCATTAAGACACATTATGCAGTGTTATTTTTAGCTGGCTTTAATGTTCTGAATGGGTCTAGTCTTAGGCGGCATCAATTCAATAATGACATTATTAACTTTCAGGAGTGACACCGATGGAATGGATCACCTCACTGCTTACCTCCATTAACGGCGTGGTATGGGGCGTGCCCATGCTGGTGGGTATTCTCGGTCTGGGCCTTTATCTGCAACTGGGTATGGGGCTGATGCCCATTCGCAAGCTGGGCACCGGCTTTAAACTGTTGTTCAGCAAAACCGAAACGGGTGCCGGCGAAATTTCACCTTTCAACGCCCTGATGACGGCACTCTCAGCCACCATAGGAACCGGCAACATAGCCGGTGTGGCCACGGCCATTTTCTTTGGTGGCCCGGGTGCTCTGTTCTGGATGTGGATGACGGCCCTGGTAGGCATGGCCACCAAATATGCCGAGGCGGTGTGTGCGGTGAAATACCGCGAGACCGATAAACTGGGCAACCATGTGGGTGGCCCCATGTATTACATCCGTAACGGCTTGGGTGCGAAATGGGCCTGGCTGGGTGTGGCCTTTGCCATCTTTGGCGGCATTGCCGGCTTTGGCATTGGTAATACGGTACAGGCCAACTCGGTTGCCGATGCGCTGGATGCCTCTTTTGGTATTTCTCACACCATGACAGGTGTGGTGCTGATGGTACTGGTGGGCATGGTACTGATTGGCGGCATTCGCTGGATTTCGGAAGTGGCCGGCAAGCTGGTGCCGCTGATGACAGTCGCCTACTTTGCGGCCGGTATTGTGGTCTTGATCATGAACATTGGCGAGATCCCCGCCGCTTTTGTCATGATTGTTGAGCACGCCTTTACTCCCATTGCTGCTCAGGGTGGCTTTGCCGGTGCGGCAGTATGGGCGGCCATTCGCTTTGGTGTGGCCCGTGGGGTGTTCTCGAACGAAGCAGGTCTGGGCAGTGCCCCCATTGCTCATGCGGCTGCCAAAACCGACAATCCGGTGCGTCAGGGCCTGATTGCCATGCTGGGCACCTTTATCGATACCATTATTGTGTGTTCGGTAACCGGCCTTGCCATTATTGTAACCGGCAGCTGGACCAGTGGTGAGGCCGGCGCCTCGCTCACTACCCTGGCGTTTTCGCTGGCCATTCCCGGCGGCGAATATATCGTCTCAGTGGCGCTCGCGATCTTCGCCTTTACCACCATTCTGGGCTGGAGTTTCTACGGCGAAAAATGCGTGCAGTTTTTGTTTGGTGTGAAAGCCATAGTGCCCTTTCGCATTGCCTGGGTGCTGGCATTGCCGATTGGTGCCACTCAGTCACTGGAATTTATCTGGCTGATGGCCGACACCATGAACGCCATGATGGCCATTCCCAACCTGATTGCCCTGGCCCTGCTGAGTCCGGTAGTGTTCAGGCTCACCAAAGAGTATTTTGCCCGGCAGAAATAAAACCTGGGGATTAGAAGCAGTAGTGACAGCGCCGCGGATTATCGCGGCGTTTGTTTTGCTATACTGGCCGCAGCTTGTTTTCAGGACTCGTTTTATGCACTCACATCCCCATTATTCCCAGAGCGACATTCAGGCTCTGTGCGCTGATTTTCCGCTATTGAACACACTAATGGCACTGACGCCGGTCAGCTGGTTCAACCCCGAACGCCAGCCACTGGATCAGGCTCTTGCCGGTGTGGGCCTGACCGCCGACGATGCGGCCGATGCAGCAGCCCGCCTGAGCCGCTTTGCGCCTTTTTTTGAAGCGGTGTTTGCCGATACCCGGCCACTGAATGGCATTCTGGAGTCACCGCTGCAGCCCATTACCGCCATGCAAGACGCCATGAATGCCCGGCTGAGCCATGAGCTTGCCGGCACCCTGCTGCTGAAGCGGGATGATCTGCTGCCGGTGTCCGGCTCCATCAAGGCCAGGGGCGGCATTTATGAAGTGCTGCACCATGCTGAAAAGCTGGCACTGAAGGCTGGCCTGCTGAGCCTGAACGATAATTACGCCAGACTCGACAGCGACGAATTCCGGGCGTTTTTTGGCCGCTATTCCATTGCCGTGGGCTCCACCGGCAATCTGGGCCTGTCGATAGGCATTATCAGTGCAAAACTGGGCTTTAAGGTGAGCGTGCACATGTCGGCGGATGCGCGGGAGTGGAAGAAGGAATTACTGCGCAGCCATGGCGTGAATGTGGTGGAATATCAAAGTGACTATTCAGTGGCAGTGGCTCAGGGCAGAGCCGAGGCACAAAACGATCCTTACTGTCATTTTGTTGACGATGAAAACTCGGTACAGCTGTTTCTGGGTTATGCGGTAGCTGGCCTGCGCTTGAAGGCCCAACTGGATCAGCAACACATTAAAGTGGATAAAGAACACCCGCTGTTTGTGTATCTGCCCTGTGGTGTGGGCGGGGGTCCGGGCGGCGTGGCTTTTGGCCTTAAGCTGGCTTTTGGTGATGCGGTGCACTGTGTATTTGCCGAGCCCACCCACTCGCCCTGCATGCTGCTGGGAGTCTATACCGGTTTGCACGACGCCATTTCGGTGCAGGACCTGGGCATTGATAATATTACCGCCGCCGATGGGCTGGCGGTGGGCCGGGCATCCGGCTTTGTGGGCCGGGTCATGGCCCCGCTGCTGGATGGTTTTTATACACTGTCGGATGAAGAGATGTTCAGCCTGCTCAGGTTACTGGAACAGCAAGAAGGCATTCGCCTTGAGCCCTCGGCTCTGGCCGGCATGCCCGGCCCCTGGCGGGTAGAAAACGACAACTCCGGCTATAAAACCCGCATGAACCTGACCGCAGCCCGCCTGGCCCGCGCCCACCATCTGGTCTGGGCCACCGGCGGCGGCATGGTACCCGCGGAAGAAATGGACAAATACCTGAACACAAAGCCGTAAGCTATCAGCTATCAGTTGTTCTGTTAGGGCCTTCCGATACGAGGTGGTGCCTGAAGTTTCTGTGTGGTTTGTACAATGGATTCTGGCCTTCGCCAGAATGACGATATATTCACCGTCGCTCCGGCGCAGGCCGGAGCCCATCAAGCAAACAGCTTGTACCAAACAGGCACACCTCAAAAACCACTACTCCACTTAAAGCTGATCGCTTACCGCTTACCGCTCCCCGAAGGGGTCGTCAGAACCAGCCGCTGTTAAGGTCATCCTTGCAGCTCCAATACTGCTCGGAATAGCGCTTGGCGCGGGCTTCTACCATGCGCGACACCCCCAGCAGCCAGCGCTTTTTCAGGTGACTGCCGCGGCGGTAGCCGGTCCAGCCTTCGTGATAATTAAGATACTGACCGTAGGCATCCCATTTTGAGATGCCGTTCAGCCTGCTGGTTTTGCTCATATACCAGCCCATAAAGTCCATGGCATCATCAAAGTCGTCCCGGTCGGCCCAGCCGTTACCGGTTTCCCGCCGGTAGTCGGCCCAGGTTTCATCCTTGGCCTGCGCATAGCCATAGGCACTGGATGCCCGGCCATAGGGAATAAATAAAAACCAGCGTACCGGTGGCCGGGCATCGTGGCGAAAACTGCTTTCCTGATACATCATGGCCATGGTCACATGAGCAGGCACACCCCATTTTTTGCGTGTGTTGTCGGCTGCATCATGCCAGTCGGGGTATTGCTCGAAAATACGGCATATATTTTCAGGGTGTTTGGGGGGTGCCGTGGCACAACCCGCCAGCAAAATGGCCGCCAGCCCAAGGCCGGCAAGTCGAAGAATTCCGGGCATGAAGATGTCCTGTGTTAAGCCAGCCTCAAATAGTGCCTGCGACGCCGTCTCTTTTCCACACCTCTTGCTCATCACCCTTCACTCAATATTATTTAATCACTCTTAATGCATAACTATCTTTTGTAAGGCTTTCGGTCAGGCAGTAGAATGCGGCTAGGCTATGATTGTGGCATTTGCTCAAAGCAACAAGGGACTTTTAATGCGCTTTTACTTTCCCATCGTCATCATTGACGAAGATTTTCGCTCCGAAAACACCAGCGGCTCCGGCATTCGTGAGCTGGCTTCAGCCATTGAAAAAGCTGGCATGGACGTGGTGGGCTATACCAGCTACGGCGATCTGACCTCCTTTGCCCAGCAGCAGAGCCGGGCTGCGGGGTTTGTGCTGTCCATCGACGATGAAGAGCTGGCCGGCAGCCGGGAGGAAGCGCATTCGGTGCTGGAGCAGTTGCGCCGCTTTGTGGAGCAAATTCGCCACCGAAATCCGGATATTCCCATTTACCTTTACGGTGAAACCCGCACTGCCCGTCATATTCCCAATGCCATTCTGCGGGAGCTGCACGGCTTTATTCATATGCACGAAGACACTCCCGACTTTGTGGCCCGGCATATTATTCGTGAAGCCAAAAGCTACCTCGACTCACTGGCACCGCCGTTTTTCCGTGCCCTTACCCACTATGCTCAGGATGGCTCCTATTCCTGGCACTGCCCGGGGCATTCCGGCGGTGTGGCCTTTCTGAAATCGCCGGTGGGCCAGATGTTTCATCAGTTTTTTGGTGAAAACATGCTGCGTGCCGATGTATGCAACTCGGTGGACGAGCTGGGCCAGTTGCTGGATCATACCGGTCCAGTGGCAGCCTCCGAGCGTAACGCCGCCCGCATTTTTAATGCCGATCACCTGTTTTTCGTGACCAATGGCACCTCTACCTCCAACAAAATCGTATGGAACTCCACGGTGGCCCCGGGTGATATCGTGGTGGTAGACCGCAACTGTCACAAGTCAATTCTGCACGCCATTATGATGACAGGTGCCGTGCCGGTGTTTCTGATGCCCACCCGCAACCATTACGGCATTATCGGCCCCATTCCCCGCAGCGAATTCGAGCCTGCGCGCATTCGTGAAAAAATGGAAGCCAACCCCTTCTGCCGGGAAATCCTGGCCAAAAACCCCGATGCCAAGCCGCGGGTGCTGACCATTACCCAGTCCACCTACGACGGCATTCTGTATAACGTGGAGGAGATAAAGGATCTGCTCGACGGCGAAATAGAGACCCTGCACTTTGATGAAGCCTGGCTGCCTCACGCCGCTTTTCACGACTTTTACGGCGATTATCACGCCATTGGCGAAGGCCGGCCCCGCTGTGAAGATTCCATGGTGTTTGCCACTCAATCCACTCACAAGCTGCTGGCGGGCCTGTCTCAGGCGTCGCAAATTCTTATTCAGGACGGCGAAAAAACCCGGCTCGATCGCCACGTATTCAACGAAGCCTACCTGATGCACACCTCCACCAGCCCGCAGTACGCCATTATTGCGTCCTGTGATGTGGCTGCCGCCATGATGGAAGAGCCGGGCGGCACCGCGCTGGTGGAAGAGTCGTTATCGGAAGCGCTGGAGTTTCGCCGGGCCATGCGCAAGGTGGACGACGAATATGGCATCGACTGGTGGTTCAAGGTATGGGGGCCGGATGATCTGACCGACCATGGTCTGGATGAGCGGGACGCCTGGATGCTGCGCTCGGAAGACAGCTGGCACGGCTTTGGCGATATTGAGCCCGGCTTTAACCTGCTGGATCCCATCAAGGCCACCATCCTTACTCCCGGCCTTAACATGAAGGGCCAGTTTGCCGAGTCGGGCATTCCTGCCGTGGTGGTGACCAAATACCTGGCCGAGCACGGCATCGTCATCGAGAAAACCGGGCTTTACTCTTTCTTTATTATGTTCACCATCGGCATTACCAAGGGCCGCTGGAATACCATGGTCACCGAGCTGCAGCAATTCAAGGACGATTACGACAAGAACGTGCCGCTGTGGAAGATTTTGCCGCAATTTGTGCAGAGTCAGCCCAGCTATGAGCGGGTGGGCCTGCGCGACTTGTGCGATCAAATTCACGCTGTGTATAAAGAAAACGACGTGGCCCGGCTGACCACTGAGATGTATCTGTCGGATCTGGTGCCGGCGATGAAACCGGCAGAGGCTTTTGCCAAAATGGCCCACAAAGACATTGAACGGGTGCCCCTGGACGAGCTGGCCGGTCGCACCACAGCGGTAATGGTAGCCCCCTACCCCCCCGGCATTCCGCTGCTTATTCCCGGTGAAGTGTTTAACGACACCATTATCAGCTATCTGCGCTTTGCCCGTGAGTTTAACCAGCGTTTCCCGGGCTTTGAAACCTATATTCACGGTCTGGTGGCAGAACAGCACCAGGGCGAGACGCAGTATTTTGTGGATTGTGTGATCGAGTAAACCCCTTCGGGTGCTGTAAGCCATAAGCTATCAGCTGTAAGTATTGCAGGCCGCAATTAAACGCGGCCTACAAACACTGTCACTCCGGTACTGAATCAAGCTCAGCATGACTGACCCGGAGTCCATGGCATGGAGCACAGTCACCAGCTGAATGCATTGTTGCCTTCAGAATGGATGCCGGCTCAAAGGCCGGAATGACCACGTGTTTTACTAAAATTCACATTAATTAAATGTAATTAAACAGACTCATGCTCTGCACCTTGCCGAACATGGTTTGAGTGGCCTGCAGGGCCACCATGGTCTGGCTGAACTCGCCGGTGGCTTTGGCATAGTCGAGATCCTCCATGCCGCCGCGCAGCTTGTTCAGGGTCAGGCTCATGTCTTCATGAGTCACCTGCTGGTTTTCGATGCGCTGCATGCGGTTACCGGTATCGGCGCGCACTCGGGTAAAATGGCTGCCCATGGCATCCAGCTCTCCCAGAATCTCAATCATTTCACTCTGGCCCGAGGGATTATGGCCGTCGGTTTCCAGCCATTCCTTAGCCCGGTTCAGCACGTCAAACACATCGCGGGTGTCCTGACCGGTACCGTCCTGCACCTCAGATGACAGAGTAATTTTATCACCTGCCTTGGCTTCACCTTTTATGGTGATATTTAACCCCGGAGCTTTTATGGTATCTCCCGGAGTGTAAGGCTCGGGAGGATCTCCAGGCGCTGGAAAGTCGTTACCCAAACTGTCTTTGATTCTGAATGCAATTCCGCCTGGATTAGCGGGATCATCTTCAAATGTGATGGTGTATTTATCAGCGTCAGCAAAATTAGCCCTGTCTTGTGGGTTGATAGAAGCCTCTTCCACCCTCAGGTTATCGTCCCGCGAGTCACCTTGAAGGTCATAAGCCACGGTAAAGTCACCTGCCGGGTTTGGTACGCCGCCAAATACCAGTTCCCCGCTGTGGTTAATGCCCACCTTTACGTTATCACCCACCATCATGTCGCGCTGGCCGCCGTCTCCGGCATAGCTCACAGAGCCGTCGGGATTACGCACAAAAGGGGAGCTGTCGGTCTGAAAGCCACCAAAGATATACTGGCCGAATTCATCACGGGTATTGGCCAGATCCAGCATTTCATCGATGCGGCTTTGCAGCTCTTCTTTATAGGCGTCCCGTTCCTGCTGAGTAATGGCCGGGTTGTTGGCCCCCAGCATAATTTCCTTTACCTGCTGAGTGGTGGTTTCGGCAGAGCTTAAGGCCCATTCTTCCCGTCGCAGCCGGTTTTCTGCCAGATTGATGTTGTTCTGGTATTGCTCCAGCTTGCGCAGCTCCTGCTTGTAGTTAAGGATGCCGTTGGCCGCCACCGGGTCTTCGCTGGCATGTTCTACCCGCTTGCCGGAAGACATTTTGCCCAGCTGATCGTTGGCCTGAGACGTTCTGGCACTGATGTTATTCAGGTTACGCTGAATAAACTGAAAACTGGCAACACGCATTATGACTCCTTAGCGGATCTGCAACAGGGTATTCATGGTTTCACTGGCGGTGGACACCACCCGGGCTGCCGCCATATAAGACTGCTGAAAACGCAGCAGATTGGCGGCTTCTTCGTCCAGGTTCACTCCGGAAGTGGACAACATGCGATCGTAAGACTGCTGATAGGCCGCCCCTGCCGCCTCGGCTTTAACGCCCTGATTTCGGGTCAGGCTGCCAATGCCCACGGCAGTCTGGTTCAGACTATCGGTCACGGTAGACTTGCCGTTATTGAGCCATTTTTTGTTCTGCAGTTCGGCAAAGGCCAGGGCGTTTTCGTTATTACCCGAGCCACCGGCCTGACGGATTTCAAATTGATCAAACTCTGCCGGCGTGCCACTTACCTTGATGGTCACACCTTCTACTGTGATTTCAGGATTGTTTGGATCAAACGCCGCTGTCACGCTTTGGCTAGCTCCCAATGAATCCACATAATCAACCGTATAATTACCGCTGCCATCAAAACTTACCGTCCAGGGGCTGTCTTTTTGTGGCAAATGGGCCTGATTATCAGCACTCAGTTCTAGTTTTGCGGTTCCCGTATTATCTCCATTCGGACTGACGACGACAGAGCCGGAAGCAGCAATTTGATCACCGGTATTCAGCTGCAGCTCCAGATCAATAGCCCCCTGCCGGGTAGGCTGGATCAGCATTTCATCGCCCGGAGCCAGGGAGTTGGCCGGATTTTCATTGAGGGTAAGCTGAAAGCCAAGCTGTTCAAGGCCCGTATTCAAATCGGTTATGTCTGCGTAACTTTCTTTTTTGCCGGTGGTAATATCGGTCAGTTCATAGCCACCCGTCGACGTGTATTTAAGACTGTATTCCCCGCCGGTCAGCTTGCCGGTATCGGTAATCTCCACCTCGCCGGTCACATTGGGGTTGTTACCCACAAAACGCTTGGCCATGGCTTCCGGGTCATTGATGTCGTTAAACATGTTTTTGCCGGGCTCACCGTTCAGATCCACGCCCTGTGTCTGAATTTTATTAAAGGCATCGGCGATGGCGATGGCGGTTTTACCCATGTCGCTGAGGTTGGGCCCCAGTACCTGATCCCGATAATGAAACAGCGCCCCCATTTCGCCGCCCAGGGCCTGACTGCCCTTGATGCGAGTAGCCTGACCATTGCTGTTGGGGGGCACCAGATACAGCTCGGTTTGCTGATGATCCGGTGAGCCGGGACGCGCTTCCATTTGATAGGCCTGATTACCGGAGACCAGCGGCTCCCGGCCGTTCAGCATGACGGAGATCATGCCGTTGCTGTCTTTCAGGGTGGTGATCTGCACCTGCTGGCCCAGATCCTGAATTAGCCGATCACGCTGATCCAGCAAATCATTGGGGGTACCATTCTGACCAGCGTTCATAATCTGCTGGTTCAGCTCGGCAATGCCGGCGGTGAGCGAACTGATATGATCGGCACGAGATTCGATATCCCGGTTTTTGATCATTTTTTCCTGCTCCAGTGAGCTGTAAAACTCGTTGAAGTGATCCACTATGTCCTGAGCGTTGGCCAGCATCAGCTCACGGTTGCCCAGGTTGCCCGGGTTATCGGCTACCGCGTTAATGGCGCCGTAGAGATCATCCAGACTGCTGGCCAGACCGGCGTTCACACTGGTCATGGTTTTGTCGAGATAGGTAAGGTGATTATACAGGGCTTCGGCACCGGCTTTTTCGGTATTGTTGACCAGCACATCACGAAAGGCATATTCCTGATACATGCGGGTTACGTCGGTTACCCGGGTGCCGGTACCGTAAAAGTTGCCACCGGAAAACATGTGCATTGTGGTGGCCTGTTCGGCCCGCTGCCGGTTGTAGCCTTCGGTGTTGACGTTGGCAATGTTATGACCGGTAGTGGCCAGCTGGGCCTGTGCCGCCAGCAGGCCGCTTACTCCGGTTTGATACATATCAACAGCCATGATGTGTCCTTATGCTTGTGATGCCAGCCGGTTCACGGTGTCGAGCACCGCACTCAGCTTGCTGGCATAGTTAGGATCGGTCGCATAGCCCGCCTGCTGCAGGGCCTTGAAATATTGCCGCGGTGAGCCGGTTTGCTCCAGTGCCTGGCCGTAGCGGGGGTTGTCATTCAGAAACTGCACATAATCGTTAAAGCTGTCATTGAATGAGGCATAGGATCTGAACGGTGCCTGTACCTTAACGGCCACGCCCTGCTCATATTCCAGCGTGCTGACCCAGGTTTTTTGCTCTTTCCAGCTTTTATCGGCCTTGATGCCAAAAAGATTATGGCTGGACTCGCCATTTTTTCTGCCGATGATCTTTTTGCCCCAGCCGGTTTCCAGCGCCGCCTGCGCCAGCATGGCTTTGGGATCCAGCCCCAGCCGCTCACCGGCGGCAGTGGCGGCGGGTAACAAGCGACGCACAAACTCTTCCGGTGAGTCAAATTTTTGACCTGCCGTCAGGGTAACGGCATCCTCGGGAGCATTTTTTGCCGCTTTCAGCGGCGGTCTGGCGTTGTCTGTCTGCTCAGCGTCCGGCGGCCGCACTACCTTGCCATTAATACGGCGAACATTATCCAGGCTGAAGTGGCGGGCTTCGGTGGCCGCACTGGCGTCTTCACCGCCCCCCAGCTGGCGCACTATCAGATCGGCCAGCCCCAGACTGCCCTGCCGGCTGAGCTCACTGCTCATCTGCTGATCGTGCATATCCTGATAAAACTGGGTATAGCGGCTGTTCATGGGGCTGTCTGATTCAAATACCTTGTTAGCATCGCGCATCGACTTGAACAACTGCTGGGTAAACAGGCTTTCAAACTGGCGGGCAGCTTCATCCAGCGCCTTGCCTCTGTCCTGCTCAAAGCCCTGCTGACGCAGCCGGTCCAGGCCCTGAATGTCGTTGGCCAGCAGACTATTTTGCACTGTATCGAGGTTTTTCATGCGGCCTCCGGTTAATGCCGTCAGATAATCACCAGTTCACCCTGAATGGCCCCGGCCTGCCGCAGAGCTTCGAGAATGGCCACCAGATCGCCCGGGGCCACGCCCACCTGATTCACTGCCTGCACCAGATCGTCCAGGGTGGTGCCGGTGTCCAGCTTGAACATGCGGCCGTCCTGCTGCTCCACGTTAATGCCGGTGTTAGGCACCACTACCGTATTACCGCCAGCCAGCGCATTGGGCTGGGATACCTGCGGGTTTTCGTTGATGGTAATGATCAGGCCGCCGTGCGTAATGGCTGCCGGTTTCAGCTGCACCTGCTGACCAATCACCACAGTGCCGGTACGGGAGTTCACAATAATTTTGGCGGCTTCATCGGCCACATCCACCGTCAGGTTTTCCAGCGTTGACAAAAAGCTGACGCGCTGACCGGGGTCGCGAGGCGCATAAACAGTCACGGAAGTGGCATCCAGCGCCTGAGCCGTGGCTGGGCCCACCAGATCGTTGATCACCTGTGCCATGCGTTTGGCGGTGGTAAAGTCGGATCTGTGCAGATTAAAGGTGATGGTGTCACCACGGGCAAAGGAGCTGGGCACTTCCCGCTCCACCATGCCACCGGCGGGAATGCGGCCTACCGTGGGCGTGTTGATCATAATGGAAGAGCCGTCGGCTCCTTCGGCCCCCAGGCCGCCCACCACCAGACTGCCCTGAGCCAGGGCATATACCCGGCCGTCCACCCCTTTCAGAAAGGTTTGCAACAGGCTGCCGCCGCGCAGGCTTTTGGCTTCACCAATGGCCGAGACGGTGACATCTATGGTTTGCCCGGGCTTAGCAAAAGGTGGCAGCTCCGCATGCACCGCCACTGGTGCCACATCATTCATTTTAGGCCGCATATTATCCGGCACGGTAATGCCGAAGTTGGTGAGCATGGTGCGAAAGGTTTGCTGGGCAAAGGCGTTGTTGCGCTCGCCGGTGCCGGGCAGACCCACCACCAGACCATAGCCCACCAGCTGGTTGGCCCGTACGCCGGCCACCGAGCTGATATCCTTGATACGGGCAGCCTGTGCCGGTAATGCCAGCAGTGTCATGCCCAGTAAAATTGCGGTAAGCCCTTTCATGCATTAAGCCTCATTAAAACGGAAACCAGGGGCTGTTAAAGAATTTGGCCAGCCAGCCGCGGTTCTGGGTGTTGGCAAAGTCGCCGGTACCGCCATAATAAATGCGGGCATTGGCCACGCGGGTGGATTCCACTCTGTTGTCGGAGCTGATGTCCTGCGGCCGTATCATGCCGCTGATGCGCACATATTCTTCACCGGTATTGAGCATCAGCCATTTTTCACCCTGCACCATCAGGTTACCGTTGGGCAGTACCTGCGCCACGCTCACGGTAATGCTGCCCTGCAGACTGTTGCTCTGGTTAGTATTGGCCTGACCATCGAATTCGTTATTGCTCGACATGCTGGCCGTCACCGGATAGCCGCCAATATTAATCGGCTGGCCACCAATGTTGAGCGGATTGATATTAAGACCACTGTCTTTGGCCTGCTGAGTCGTGGCCCGCTTCTGGGCACGGGTCGACTCGGACAGATCGACGGTAATAATGTCCCCTACCCGATGGGCTTTTATATCGGAATAGAGGCTGTTGGCGTAGTTGTCCTGAAAAATGGCACCGTTGGGCTCCAACTGCTCATGGCCAGGCCCGGGCATCACCGGCGCGTAGGCCGGATCGTCAGGCTTGGGAGTATAGGGCGTGGAGGTGCAGGCGCTCAGCAGCAGACCGGCAGTCACGATCAGAACAAGCTTCATTACCCACCTCGCATTACAGTTGCTGGTTCACATAGGCCAGCATGTCGTCCACGGCAGAAATAACCTTGGAGTTCATTTCATACACCCGCTGAGCCTGGATCAGGTTGACCAGCTCTTCGGTCACGTTCACGTTGGAGGTTTCCAGCATGCCCTGCTTAAGGGTGCCAAATCCGTCAGCCCCGGCAATGCCCTGCAGCGGCGCACCGCTGGACTGGGTTTCCAGATAGAGGTTTTCCCCCTTGGGCTGCAGACCGGCGGGGTTGGCAAAATCGGTGACAATAATCTGACCGATGACTTGTCCCTCGGCCTGACCCGCCAGCTGTACCGAGACTTCTCCGTTGGTGCCCACGCTGATGCTCTGGGCATTTTCCGGGATCTGCATTTCCGGCAGCAGCGGATAGCCATTGCCGGGCGTGACGATAATGCCTTCATCGTTCAGGGCAAACTGACCGTTGCGGGTGTATCCTGTGGTGCCGTCGGGCAGCAGCACTTCAAAAAAGCCACGGCCGTCGATCATCACATCCAGGGCATTGTCTGTGGTCTGAACGCTCCCTTGAGTAAAGGTTTTTTGCGTAGCGACCACCTTGCTGCCCGCCCCTACCATCAGGCCCGAAGGCAGGTTGCTGTCGGCGGTGGCGCGGCCCCCGGGCTGATGCACATTCTGATAGAGCAGATCTTCAAAGATGGCCCGGCCCTTTTTAAACCCAACGGTACTGGCGTTGGCCAGGTTGTTGGAGGTCACCGAGATATTGGTCTGCTGGGCATCAAGCCCGGTTTTGCTAATCCACAAGGCGGGGTTCATTCTGCTCTCCTTTAACCAATACGCAACAGCTGGGCGTGGGCTTTGTCGTTCTCTTCGGCGTGACTCATCATTTTAAGCTGAGTCTCAAAGCGCCGTTGCAAATCGATCATATGGGTCATTTCGGCAATAGGGTTGACGTTACTGCCTTCCAGCGCGCCGGCAATCAGCTGCACCTGGGCTGAGGCAGGCTCGGCTTCACCGTCTTTGCGGCGAAACAGGCCGTCATTGCCTTTTTCTATTTCATCATTGGCGGGCAGCACGGTTTTTATGCGCTGCAGCTCGGCACCGCCGTTGGGGGCTTCACCTTCCAGCCGCGCAAAGATGGTACCGTCTTTATTGATTTCCATTTTTTCCAGCGGCAACGGCAATACGATGGGATTGCCGCCATCATCCAGCACATTGAGGCCGGTGCTGGTTTGCAACAGGCCTTCTACCGAGACCTGCAGGTTACCAAAGCGAGTGTAGGCTTCGGTGCCGTCTGCGGCTTCTACCGCCAGCCAACCGTCACCGGCCACGGCCACGTCAAGATCCCGCCCCGTGGTTTGAATGGGGCCGGCGGCAAAGTTTTGCCCCGGGCTTTCCGTCATGGCAAATACCCGGCTAGGCAGCCCCTCGCCAAAGGCCTGCATGGCCCGGGCCTGCTCCAGATCGGCACGAAAGCCGGTGGTATTGGCGTTGGCCAGGTTATTGGCGCGCAAAGAGACACTGTGCATATTCTCTTTGGCACCCGACATGGCGATATACAGCAGGTGATCCATTTCAGCTCCGTGGTTGGCCGACTGAGTAATGTATAAAATACATGCAAAAAAAATGCCACTATAGCTAGAAGTAAGAAGCTATCAGCTTGAAGTAAAAACATAAAAAACCCGGGTTTTCGATCCCGGGCTTTTCTTCCAGCTTCCGGCTTTCAGCTTGAATTAACGGATTTGCAGTATGGTCTGCTGCAGTGTGCTGTTCACTTCCAGTGCACGGGAGTTGGCCTGGAAGTTGCGCTGAGCGGTAATCAAATCCACCAGCTCTGTGGTCAGGTTGGTGTTGGACTGCTCCAGTGAGGCCACGCTCACCTTGCCGAAAATACCGGTATTGGGCTGACCAGTCACCGCTTCACCGGACAACAGGGATTCCCGCCACTGAGTATCACCAATCTGGGTCAGCCCCTGATCATTCGGGAAGCGCGCCATAGCTACAATACCCAGATTCTCGGTGCTGCCGTTGCTGTAGGTGGCCTGCACAAGACCATCTGGGCCTACGTCCACCTTGGTCAGCCGGCCTACGGTATTGCCGTCCTGACTGTTGGAAGTTACTTCAAAAGCACCAGCGTTCATGCTGGCATCGGGGATTTTTATCTTGATTGTTTGAGTAGGATCTGACCCATTACCAAAATCCTGTGGTTGTGTTAAGAGTTCATTTGAATCAAGCGTACTGGGCGGTACTGCTGCCGTCACTTCCAGATTACCCGAACTATCAAAGGTAAGTGGATGAGAAGTTATTTGATTCGCTGGGTTTGATGGATCTGTAGGCCCGACTGGGTTATCAGTTGCAGGAGGAGCAGCTTCTGTCCCTAACGCATTCTTACCATCCACATATACAAACATTTTCCATTCGTTATCCGTAATGGGATTAGGTAACGCATCAGGATTTGGACCCACCTTCACGAAGTACTGAGTCAAGGTATGAGTATCACCCAATGAGTCATACACTGTCATTGAAGTAGATGAGGTATAAGTATCTGAATCCGCAGGGTTAAACTGCTGAACGTTTAACGCCGGTGCTTTAGTCGGCAAGTTAAGACTTGTTTTTACTTCACCGGTCATTTTGGGCTCACCCGCCTTGTCCGGAATTTTCAGCGCCTGGGTCGAGTTCAGGCCCAGACCTGCGGGGGTGCCGTCAGCATTGGCCTTGTAGGTTTGCAGAAAGTTACCCTGTGAGTTGGTGACATAACCTTCGTCGTTCAGGCGAAAGGCCCCGGCACGGGTAAAGGTGCGGTCCAGTGAACCAATTTCATTGGACATCACAAAAAAGCCACTGCCGTTGATGGCCATATCCAGCGAGTTGTTGGTGAACTGCAGCGCACCCTGATGAAACTGCTGTGACACGGCAGCGGTTTGCACGCCGCTACCCGTTTGTGTTTTGGCATTAGCGAAAATGGAGTTGGCATACACATCGGCAAACTCGGCCCGGGACTCTTTAAAGCCAATGGTATTGACGTTGGCAATGTTATTGGCGGTCACGTCCAGATCTTTCTGGGCCGCATTAACGCCGCTGAGTGCAATATTAAAAGACATAAGTACTCCTTACGCCGCCTTGCGGCTGGCTATTTCCAGAATTTGATTAAGCGGCAGGCCGCCCAGGCCCGCCAGGTTGACCAGAGTGGGGCTGTCGGCACTGCCCAGGGTCACGCTGTCCACTTTGCCAAAAGCCAGCGCATTCAGCTCCTCACGCTGGCCGTCGATCAGGCCGCTGACCTTGATGTTGTATTTGCCGGTAGCCGCCGGCTCGCCGGCGTCATTCATGCCGTCCCAGCTGAAGTTGACGTTGCCGCGCTGATCGCCTTCCAGCGGTATGGTGCGCACCAGCTCGCCCTTTTCATTCTCGATGCGAATCAGCACATTGGAGGCTCCTGAACCCGCTACCACAACGCCGTCTACCGGTTCATTATTGTCCCAGTAGGTCATGGAGCTGGGCACCAGCACCTTCTGCCCCACCAGGCTGGAGGCCTGCAGTGCCTGGCTGGAGGTCATGACCTCACTCAGCCCGGAAAGCTGCTGACTCATGTTATTAATGCCGTCAGCCGTGGTGAAAGACGTCATTTGTGAGATCATCTGGGAGTTATCCGCCGGCTTGAACGGATCCTGATAAGCCAGCTGCTGGGTCAGCAGAGCAAAAAAGTCTTCCTGCTCCAGCTGGGCACGGCTGTTATCAGCCGCTTTATCCGCCGGACTTTGCTCACCGGGCCACTTAAGGCCGTTAAGATAGTCTTGATTAACCTGCATGAATGATTACCCCTTGCCCAGCCGCAGAGTCTGCTGCAGCATCTGCTTGGCGGCGTCTGCCACCTGCACATTGGTCTGGTAGTTGCGTGAGGCGCTGAGCATATCGGTCATTTCTTCCACCACGTTCACATTGGGCTTGAAAATGAAACCTTCGGCATCAGCCATGGGATGATCCGGGTTGAATTCTTTTTGCAGGGGTTTGTCGGTTTCGACGATGCCCATGATTTTGACGCCGACGCTTTCCTGACGGTCCGACAGGGCCTGGTCGAGATCAGCGGCAAACACCGGCTTGCGGGCACGGTAGGTTTCATCAATGCTGGAGCTGACACTGTCGGCGTTGGCCAGATTACTGGCGGTGGTATTAAGACGAACCGACTGAGCGCTCATGGCGCTGCCGGAAATATCAAAGACTTTAAAAAGGCTCACATCGAGTCTCCTTTTATGGCTTTCAGCAGGCCGGATATCTTGCTGTTAAGAAACTCCAGCGAGGCCTGATATTGCAGGGCATTTTCCATATAACTGGTACGCTCGGTTTGTACATCCACCGTATTGCCGTCGCCGGTATCGGGCTGATTGGGCACCCGGTATTGCACTGTGCCCGGCGGTGCCAGATCCACGGCAAAGTGACGGTTATTGGTGCGGCTGAGGGAGAAATTCTGAGAACCCTGTGCCTTGCTCAGTGCCGCCTGAAAGTCCATGTCTTTCGCCTTATAACCGGGCGTGTCAGCATTGGCCAGGTTGCTGGCCAGCAGCTCGGCTCTGTCGGAGCGGGCCACCAGTGCATGCTGATGCACGCCAAATGCCTTGTCGAAAGAAATCGTCACCGCCACCCTCCTGCGTCATAGTGACCGGAATCTGAAGTACTCACACAGGAAAAAGTAAAGCAAGAGTCGTGCCATAAATAAAAAGCACCTTCAGTTAACACTGAGGTGCTTTAAGGACGGCAAGGTGAAATTATTTAAGGCGATAGATAATGCCGGGGCTGCAGCGGATCATTTCAAACTTGTCGGAAAGACCGGTAAGTGACTCAGACGCACCCAGCAGCAGATAGCCCCCCGGATTAAGAGAGCCGGCAAACTGGTTAAGGATCTTGGATTTATTCTCGGGAGAGAAGTAAATCAGTACGTTACGGCAAAATATAATGTCGAACTTGCCCAGCGAACTGTAGCTGTCGAGCAGGTTGTAGGGCCGAAAGCTGACCATATTGCGAATGGCAGGCTGCAGCTGCATACGGCCATTATCAAGCGCGGTAAAGAACCGGCTGCGTCGCTCCGGAGACAGGCCCCTGGCCAGAGACAGGCTGTCATAAATGCCCAGTTTGCACTGTTCCAGCATGGTGGCTGAAATATCAGTGGCAATAATTTGCAGCCCCGGCAAGGCACCCGGCCGCCGGCTCATGTACTCCTGTGCCGTCATGGCAATGGAATAAGGCTCCTGCCCCGATGAGCAGGCCGCAGACCAGACACGCAGTGATTTACCGGGTTTCGCCAACTCCGGAAATAAACGGTCACTCAGCTGAGTAAAGGGGTAGCTGTCACGGAACCAAAGTGTTTCGTTGGTGGTCATGGCATCGACCACGGCCGTTTTCAGTTCACGCTCCCGAGGCTGCATGGAGCGCTCTATCAGCACTCCCATGGATTCAATACCAAAACGAGACATCAGCGGTGAAAGCCGGCTTTTAACAAGATATTGCTTGCTGGCTCCAAGGACGATACCGGTGTTGCTTTCAAGAAACCGGCAAAACGCCAAATACTGCTCGTCGGTGAAATTTTTCATCCGTGCTATTACACCTTCAAAAATTAGAGTGCATCATTGACTGCACTGGCCAGCTCATCAGGCTGAAACTTGGCGATAAAATTATCGGCTCCGACCTTTTCAACCAGCGCCTTGTTGAATACGCCACTGAGTGAGGTATGCAGAATAACATGCAGATCCTTAAGAGCAGTATTACTTCGAATCTCGGCGGTAAGCGTGTAGCCATCCATTTCTGGCATTTCCACATCGGAAATCACCAATGATAACTGCTCATGAATCGGACCGTTGGCAGCCAGTTCTTTGAGCTTGTTCAGCGCCTGCCGGCCATTTTCCGTCACAATACACTTAAGCCCCAGAGATTCAACCGCCTTTACTACCTGACGGCGGGCCACAGAAGAATCATCTGCAATAAGAACAGGCTTGTGCTCGACAGCATTTTCTTTTGAGCGTTCAATAATCGCTGCGTCAACATCTGTGCTGGCAGGAGAAATTTCATCAAGAATTTTTTCCACATCGAGAATTTCCACCAGCTCACCGTCTATTTCGGTGACGGCCGTCATGTAGTTGAAGCGACCGGCCCCTTTGGGTGGTGGCAAGATCGACTCCCAGTTGACGTTGATGATGCGCTCTACCGAGCTGACAAGAAACCCCTGCACCGAACGGTTGTACTCGGAGATAATGACAAAGCTGTCTTCGGTTTGCTCTATCGGCCGGCCCCCCATGGCCTTGCTCAGGTCAATAATGGAAATGGTCTGGCCACGAACATTGGATACACCCCGAATAACCGGATGACGCTGAGGCAAGCCACTGAGCCGTGGGCATTGCAACACTTCCTTGACCTTAAATACGTTGATGCCAAATCGTTGGCGACCGTTAAGCCTGAACAATAATAGTTCCAGCCGGTTTTGCCCCACCAGTTGTGTTCTCTGGTTTACCGAGTCGAGTACACCCGCCATTATTCAGCCTCCGGAATGAGATTTAGCTGTCTGCCCGCCAGTTCAATGGCATGCTTTATGCAGCAAAATACGATGGTTCTAGCTTAACACCGGCCATGTGCCAGTGCCACTTCATAGCGGCAAAGATGGGACCAGTCATGATTTATGTACTATCGGCAACGGAGTAACGATGCTTAACGGTTTTTTGCCTAACTACCACAACAAGCCATGCATACATGTTTTTTTAAGCCTTGTATTCACGTTATTACCGGCCCTGGTAACGGCTCAGACCAGCATACACGACAGTATCCGTCATTACGCAGAAAACTATGTGAGCGATTTTGTCCAGGCAGGCCCTGATGACAAGGTAATCATTGAGGCTTCAAGCATAGATACCCGGCTGCAGCTGAGTGAATGCCCCGGCATGCTTACCGCAGAGATCCGCGGCAGTGGTGAAGTGCGGCGTAATACTCATGTGTTTGTACAGTGCCATGAGCAACCCGGCTGGCAACTGTTTGTGCCGGTGCGGGTAAAAGTACTTAAACCCGTGGTGACGGCTGCTGATCCTATCTCTCGTAATACTCTGCTGCAGCCGGCTCAGCTGCAGATAAGCTACCAGGATGAAGTGCTGGTAAGAGGGGACGTATTTGATAATATTCAGGCTCTGGTGGGCACCCGCAGCAAGCGGGATCTGCGCCCGGGCAGGCCGATTCTGGCCAGCCAGCTGTGTGTGGTATGCAAAGGAGACAAAGTTACCATAGTGGCAGAAAACGGCGGCCTGTCTATCCGGACTCAGGGCGTGGCCGATGAAAACGGCACCTTTAATGAGACCATTCGCGTACGCAACAGCCGTTCGGGCCGCCAGATACAAGGGCGCATCAGCGAGGCCGGAGTAGTAAAGGTGGGTCTGTAAATTCTGCTAAAGTTGCACAAGGGCCAGCCGATAACCGGTGTGACAGCAGCAAATCAGGACACAAGACCATGGCCATAGACAAGCTTCCTCCCGGATTTCATAACGGTCCGGTCAGCGGAAACAAATATCCGCAGAAAAGTGCATCCGCTACTACCGGCAACAGTGGCGAACCCAAAGCCGTTGCCGGGCGAGATGAAGTCACGCTCACGGCAGAGGCCAGACAACTTAACCGCATGCAGCAAAGTCTGTCTGCCGGGGACGGCACCGATAACAGCGCCCGCCTTGACGCCATTAAAAAAGCAGTCAATGAAGGCAGCTATCAGGTGAATACCGAGCGTCTTGCCGGTAATATTATCAGCCTTGAAAACGACATAGAGTCTCTGTATTAATGAGCCTTGATACGCTGCTGACCCAACAACATTCTCAACTTGAGCGCCTGCTGGCGATCACTGAGCAGGAGCTTGAGCTGATCGTTCAGCGCAAGGCGCTGGAACTCCCTCCTCTTACCGAGCAGAAACAGCAACTGCTGGCCGATATTCAGGCCACCGATGCCAGCCTGTGCAACCACCCCGATGTAGCTCTGCTGGGCACTGAGTTTAAACCCAGGGTTGATGCATTGCGTGCATTAATGACCACTTGTCAGGAGCGCAACGACGTTGCCGGACAGGTGCTGGAGCAGTCCCTTGCCGGCACTCGCCAGCTGGCCAATATTCTCAGCCGGCTGCACGAGCGCCAGAGCATGACCTATGATCAAAAAGGTCACACCAAGGGCATTAATAAAGGCTCCGGCTTCAAAGTTTAAACTGCAGAGCGAAGCATCAGTGCGGTTGCACTCCACCGACACGCTTCAAGTACCTCCATGTATCGCTCGAAAATGCCGTCCATGGCATTTTATGGTCGGCTACGGCAATCCCCACTGCTGCTTTGGGCTTGCGGCAGAGTTGTCTGTTTAGTGTCTGTCAGCGCCCGCCCCGGCGCAGTTTTTCATACAACGCCAGATCCAGCTCCAGCTCGGTCACGTACATATCACCGTCGGGATAGCTGTTTACCACTCTGGCACCGCGCACCACGCCCCGGCTGGCACTGTTTACCGGTCCGTCCTGTAATACGTTACTGTTCATTTCACTGGAGCTGGAGATCATCACACCGCTCAGCTGCTCACTCAGTTCACGGTAGGCATCCAGCCGCGACGCCCGCATGGCATGCAGCAGTTTCTGCTGATAATCCGCCGGCCGCTGTAAACTGATAGGGGCATAACCCACGGCATAAATATGGTTTCTGGCCGGTGTGGCACCACTGCCCTGCCCCACACAACCGCCAAGAAACACCAGGGTCAACAGGGTTATCAGCTTATTTCGCATAACGTCTCCGTATATGGTCAGGCACCTGCGGGCCGCGGGTGTCGAGCATGGCGGCCACCAGATAGCTCGGAATAAACTGCTGTGCACTGGCTACTACCGAATGGTCCGCCATGGTGATCAGCCGGGCATTCACCAGCCTGCCTCCCTGCGTCTCGCTGATGGTGCCATGCAGCAGATACTGGGCACCAATTTTACCACTGAGTTGCCGATAATCCCGGCTGGTGCTGATATCACCTTCAGGAGTAATGCGAATAAACGGCAGAGCCTTAAAATCGACAACCTTAAGGCCGTATTGATTAAGCTGAAACATCATGGTTTCTGACAGCAGACGACCAAACTCGTCCTGAGTGGTGTAATCCTCCTGACTGACAAAACCGCTCACTGCAATGCCTGCCTGCCGGTTCATCTGGTGAGCCGATGATACCAGCCGGTAGGCCAGTGCTGACATATGCTGCTGCAGCTGGGTTTGCCCGCCCACCAGTGAAGGACCGGCTTCCGGCAAATATACACTGCGGGCACCGGCGCTCATGCGCATGGGAATACCGTCCTGGGTATGCCGCGGAGCGCGGGCCGGTGCCGGCGTGGAGCCCAGGGGTTGATGGCTGACATAATGGGCCGCATGATCATGAGGCAGGTAATGATGCCGGCTGTCAAACCTGGGCTCACCGCTACAGGCCGATAACCCCAGCACAGTGACCAGAATAAGGGCTCTTGTCATTAACAGGCTCCGTGGTTTAAAAACTGAGTTCAGGAAACTAATCGAGTATCGGCCAAAAACAGCATAACTTTACCCGGCAAGAATATTGCATAAACCTTGCCATCTTCTTGCTGAGTGTTCGATGTTTAATTGACGCTCTTTACTTTTACACAGGATACCGCCGTGCTCAAAAATGTCTTTGCCTCATTGTTGCTGCTGTCTCCCTTTTTTACTCATGCCGACTGGTATCAGGCCGAGGGCTCGGCACCGCTCAGTCTGGGCACAGAGACAGCGCGTCAGCAGGCACTGGAACAGGCCCTGAGCGATGCCCTGCTACAGTCCGGCGCTTCCCTGAATACCATGCAGTCTGCCACCAATGGTACCTACGGCGGTCAGCAGCTGGATATTTCTGCTCAGGGCGAACTGATGGATTACCTGATTATTGACGAGCGCAAAAAACAGGGCAGGCTGTGGCTGACAGTACGGGCCGATATCTGGCCCGGTGAACGCCGGCAGGAACAATGCGCCGGCCGCTATCGTCCCGGCCTGGCACTGACCGCCATTACCCTGCGTCATCCCGAGCAGGGCAGCACGGGTCAAATTTATGAACTGGGTGCGGCCATCAGCAGCCGGTTATCGTCGATGCTGACACCCGCCGTCAATATTACGTCATCTACCGGTCAGCCACTGGACACGGACACCGCCCTGCCCAGAGACGCCGGGCTGCGTAAAGGCAGTGATGTGCTGACATCACGCCGGCAAGCCAGACTGCTGCTGAGCGGCAGCATTGAGGACATCAGTATTGAAGACGGCCACTGGACCAAGTGGACCTTTTCCGACATTCCCCGGGAGTTTCGCATGCGCATTGTGCTGGAAGACAGCCTCACTGGTGATGTGCTGCTGCAACGGGATTATCAGACCCGCTCCAGCTGGGATTATAAAAAGCACGACAAGGTAAATGTGCATCAGCAAAGTTTCTGGCATTCCGCCTATGGCCAGGCTGTTGAGCAACTGCTGCAGAATGTCAGCCAGGACCTGATCAAAGCCCAGGCCTGTATCAAGGCAGTGGGCAATATAGTGCAGCAGTCAGACGACGGCATTTTAATGGATCTGGGCCGGCGCGAGGGCATTCAGACCGGAGACAAGTTTACCCTGTTGCACAGACGCCAGCTTACGCCCGGGTATTACAGCGAAAGCACGTCAGGAGCTACTTTTGTGGTGCAGCAAAGCCACGCCGACTACAGCATTCTGATGCCTGCCGGCCAGGAAGCCAACATCACCCCGGCTACTCCCGGAGACCGACTGGTGCAGCTGTGGTAAGCCTGCTTATATAACCGGCAAACGGGCGGCAATATATTGCGCTGCAAAGGGAAATTTGCAATATTGTAGCCCGCTGTGTCCCCGTAGTTTAATGGATAAAACAAGCCCCTCCTAAGGGTTAGATGCAGGTTCGATTCCTGCCGGGGACGCCATTCATCGACGCTTTCCTTTCTGCTACATTGACGACTTCGGTTCAAACTGGGAGTCATTAATGTCTAAATCCGTCCTGATTACCGGCTGCTCTTCCGGCATTGGTCATGCTGCCGCTCACTATCTTAAGCAACAAGGCTTTAATGTGGTGGCTTCCGCCCGCCGGCCGCAGGATGTATTGCAGCTGGAGCAGGAAGGGCTACAGGCGGTATTGCTGGACCTGGCAGACGATTCCAGCATAGAGCAGGGCCTGGAGCAGGCTCTGGCTTACACCAATGGCACCCTTTATGGCCTGTTTAATAACGGTGCCTACGGCCAGCCCGGTGCCCTTGAAGATCTGCCCACTGAGGCGCTGCGGGAGCAGTTCAATACCAATTTTTTTGGCACCCATCACCTCACTCGGCTAGTGTTGCCCCTGATGCTGCAGGCCGGTGAAGGCCGCATTATTCAGAACAGCTCGGTACTGGGGCTGGTAGCCATGAAGTATCGCGGTGCCTATAACGCCTCCAAGTTTGCCCTGGAAGGCTACACAGACACACTGCGGCTGGAGCTTGCCGGCACCCCTGTGCATGTGAGTCTGCTGGAGCCAGGCCCCATTGAAACTCAGTTCAGGGCCAATGCCCGCGCCGCTTTTCTCCGTCACATCAATATGAAAGACAGCCGCCACCGGGCCGGCTATGAACAAACGCTGGCCCGGTTGGAGAAGCCCGGCCCCAGCTCCCGCTACAGCCTGCCGGCGGAAGCTTGCCTGCCTCCTGTGCTGCACGCCCTGACCAGCGCCAGCCCCAAAGCCCGTTATCCGGTGACCCGGCCCACCAAAATGCTGGGCTGGCTGCGCCGGTTTATGAGCACAGCCGCCCTCGACCGGCTAATGTTAAAGGCCGGCGGCTGAGGAGAAAATATGAAAACCGGATTATGGCTATTGTGGCTGTGGTGTGGCTCTGTGCTGGCGGCTCCGGCGCTGTGGCAGGCACAAAAAGGCGAGCAGCAGTTGTGGCTGTTCGGCTCTGTGCATATTGCCGATGAGCGGTTAAGCCAGTTGCCTGCAACTGTGTTGCAGGCACTGGATAACAGCGAATTGCTGCTGCTGGAAATTGATCCGCTCACCCTTAAAAGCAGCGATTTCTCCCATGTAATCACACCAAATACACACTGGGCCGAGCGTCTGGGACCTGAGCTTGCCGCAAAGCTTGAACAGGCAGTGAATGCCAGCGGCCAGCCCATGCTGCGTCAGCTGCCGCCCTGGTTTGCCGCATTGCAGCTGACGCAGTTAAAAGCCCGGGAGCTGGGCTTTCATACTCAGCAAGGGGTAGATATGCAATTGCGGCTGCGGGCCCGGCAGCAAAATCTGCCCGTGGCCGGTCTGGAGTCACCGGCGCTGGTGATGGAATTGCTGGCCTCGCTGCATGAGCGCGGACTGGAGCGCGACTTTATCACTCACAGCCTGGACGAGCTGGAGCAAATGCAGCCGCATCTTGAGCGCCTGCTCAACACCTGGCTGAAAGGTGATGAACAGGCACTGCTGGACCTGTTGCAGGAAGAGCAAAGCCCGGCATTAACCGGCTTTATAGAGCAAGAGCTGCTGGCCCGGCGCAATCACCTCTGGCTGGAACGCCTGGAGCAGCTGGCCCCCGCCAGGGCCTTGATGGTAGTAGGTGCCCTGCACCTTTACGGCGAGCAGGGGCTGATACAACTACTGGAAAATAATGGCTATACCCTTAATAAAGTTGAGGATACACCGCTTTATTGATCAGGATCAGAATCCGTCACAGCGGTCTCGTTAATATGCCTTTAACGGAGCGCGAGAAAGGAGACAAGCGATGGCATTCTGGCTCGATTTAATGTTTGGTAGTGATGTGGGTTTTATGTCGATGATGGTAATTATTGCCACTGCCCTGCTGATCAGTTTCTATGCGGGTTACTTCATCTACAAGGTAATGAAGGCAGATCCCAATGGTGAAGCCAGCAAATAACTACGTTAAAAAACGGCGGGCTTCACTCTCCTCCTCCCCTGAGGCCCGTCGTTCCCCCTTTTAATCCAATTGCTTATACTGCGGCTAATTCCGAACACCAAGGAACCGTGTTATGAGCCATAACGACTGGTCCTCTTTTCTTGATGAAATGGACGGACTGACGCCCCTGAAGCAGGACACCCTGCCCGCCAGCCACGCCAGCAAACGCGACGCAGCCACCATTGCCACGCGCCGCAAGGCGGCAGAAACCAGCGCCGAAGCTGCCCTGCCGCTGTTGTCGCTGGATCATGTAGCGCTGCTGCGCCCTGACGATATGGTAAGCTACAAAAAGCCCGGCGTGCAGGAAGGTGTGTTCAAAAAGCTGCGTCTTGGCAAATATCCCTGTGACGCCCGTCTCGATCTGCATCATCACAGCGTGGAAAAAGCCCGGGACGCCCTGCTGAACTTTTTGCAGGGCTGTCTGCGCCGCAACCTGAGGGCGGTGATGATAGTGCACGGCAAGGGCGAACGCAGCCAGCCGCCGGCCCTGCTCAAAAGCTATGTTTCCGGCTGGCTGCCCCAGTTGCCGGAAGTGCTGGCCTGCCACAGCGCCCTGCACCAGCATGGCGGCAGCGGCTGTCTTTATGTATTGTTGCGCAAAAGCGAACAGGCCAAACAGGATACCCGGGAGCGGCTGCAAAGCCGGCAGGGGTAACCGCTTACCAAAGGAAGCATCATGTCTTATTCCGCACTGGAACAGCATTTTGAACAACTGCATCACCTGCAGCACCTGGGTGCCATCTGTGGCTGGGATCAGGCCACCATGATGCCCGCCGGCGGCAATGAGGCCAGAGCCGAGGCCCTGGGCACACTGGCAGTATTGTGCCATCAGCAATTACAGGATGAGCGTCTTGGCGACTGGTTTGCTGGTGCAAAAAACGAAGCGCTGTCTGCTGAACAGCAGCAAAGCCTGGCAGAAATGCAGCGCAGCTGGCGTGATGCCACCCTGCTGCCGCAAGATCTGGTACGTGCCCGCTCGCTGGCCGGCTCCCGCTGCGAGCATGCCTGGCGCAGCCTGCGTCCGGCCAATGACTGGGCCGGCTTTTTACCCTTGTTTGAAGAAGTGGTGGCGCTCTCCCGCGAGGCCGCCGCCGCCCGCGCCGATGCGTTGGGGCTGTCCCGTTACGACAGTCTGCTGGAGCTGTATGAGCCGGGCATGCGCAGCCAGACCCTGGACGCTTTGTTTGATGATCTGAATCAGTGGCTGCCCAACCTGATTACGCAAGTGCAGGAAAAACAGCGCAACGAGTCGGTGCTGCAGCCGGCTGGCCCCTTTGCCACCGAACAACAAAAAGCCCTGGGGCTGGAAGTGATGACAAAGCTTGGCTTTGACTTTAACCGGGGCCGTCTGGATGTAAGCGTTCATCCTTTTTGTGGCGGCGTCAGTGACGATGTACGCCTGACCACCCGCTATGACGAAAACGACGCCGCCCAGGCGCTGATGGGCATTATTCATGAAACCGGTCATGCCCGCTATGAGCAGAGCCTGCCGGCACAATGGCGCAAGCTGCCCGTGGGCCAGGCCAGATCCATGGGAGTGCATGAGTCCCAGAGCCTGTTCTTTGAAATGCAGCTGGGCCGTCACCCGGCTTTTCTGGCCCAGCTGTCTCCGCTGCTGAACCAGTACCTGGGCGAGCAGGCCGCCTTTGCTCCTGACAACCTGGCCAGACTCTACACCCGCGTGCAGCCCGGTTTTATTCGCGTGGATGCCGATGAAGTCACCTACCCGGCTCATGTGATGCTACGTTACCAGATTGAACGGGATCTGATCGAAGGCAAACTTGAGCCCCGCCATGTGCCCGAGCGCTGGGATCAGTTAATGCAGCAGTATCTGGGGCTCAGCACCAAGGGCGATTACAAAAACGGTTGTCTGCAGGATATTCACTGGACCGACGGCAGCTTCGGCTATTTCCCCAGCTATACCCTGGGTGCCATTTATGCCGCTCAGCTGGCCGAGGCCATGCAGCAGCAACTGGGCCGCTTTGAGCAGCTGCTGAGCGGGGATCTTGCCCCCGTGTTCAACTGGCTGCAGCAACATATCTGGCAGCATGCCAGCCTACTGTCCACTGAGGAGTTATTGCAGCAGGCCAGCGGACAAAGCCTGTCGTCTGCGCCCTTTCGCCGCCATCTGGAGCAGCGCTATCTGGCTTGAACCGTCTATGCTGAAAACAGGTTTCACGGATGAAGCCATGGAGGACTGCTTTGGATGATAAAAAACCACGCCACCAGCTGGTGGTGTTTTACGATGGCTCCTGCGAAGGCTGCATCAAGGACAGAGCCCGCTACGAGCGCTGGGCCGGCGACAGGGGCCGGGATATTTACTGGTTTGATATTACCGACAAGGAAGAAGTGCTGCTGGGCATGGGTATCAGCCCGCAGCAGGCCTTGCAGGAGCTGCATGTGCAGACTGCCGAAGGGGATATCCATTCCGAGCTGGATGCCTATATTCTGCTGATGAAACGGGTGCCACGATTAATGCCGCTGGCCTGGTTTATCGGCCTTCCGGTGGTGCGGCCGGTTCTTTCCTGGCTATATCGCACCTGGGTGCGCCGGCGGCTGGAGCGGGACGGCCGCCTGTAAGCGCTAGAGTTATGCCCGGGCCTTGGGCATAATCGATGAATCTTTCACCTGAACAGCGGGAATCTCATGCGTTATGCCAATATCACCGGCTGGGGCAAATGTCTGCCGCCGGCCGTGCTGAGCAATCAGGATCTCAGCACCTTTCTGGATACCTCGGACGACTGGATTCAAAGCCGCACCGGCATTCGCGCCCGGCGCATTGCTCATGTAAACACCTCCGACATGGCCACGGTAGCAGCCCGGCAGGCACTGGCCGCCGCCGGTCTTGAGCCACACCAGATTGACGGCATTATTCTGGCCACCGCCAGTCCCGACACTCTGGTACCCAGCGCCGCCTCGGCGGTGCAGCGCAATCTGGGCATTCCCGCCGCTGCCGTATTTGATCTCAATGCCGCCTGCACCGGCTTTATTTATGGCCTGAGTGTGGGCTCGGCCATGATCCGCGCCGGCAGCATGAACCGGCTGCTGGTAATTGGTGCCGAGCGCCTGACCCACTATCTGGACTGGACCCGCCGAGATACCGCCGTGCTGTTCGGTGACGGTGCCGGTGCTGTTGTGCTGGAAGCCAGCGACGCTCCCTGCGGCCTGATTGCCGACAAACTGGGTTGTGATGCCGAGGCCAGAGATATTCTGGCAGTACCCGACTCAGGCACGGGCCGCACCCGCTTTGCCCATGTGGACGGTCTGTTTGATGTGAACTTTGAAGGTCAGGAGATTTTCAAGCGCGCGGTGCGGGGCATGGGTGAGGCCGCTGCTTTTGTGCTGGATGAGGCCGGTGTCAGCCCGGAGCATATTGATCTTATGCTGCCTCATCAAGCCAATGTGCGCATTATTGAAACCCTGGCCAAAAAAATGGCGGTGCCCGCCGATAAAGTCATGGTCAATATTGCCGACTATGGCAACACCTCGGCGGCTACTGTGCCCATTGCCCTGTGCGAAGCCCTGGAGCAAGGCCGCATTCGCCCGGGCGCGCTGCTGCTGACCGCCGCCTTTGGTGCCGGTCTTACCTGGGGTGCAGGGGTGATTCGCTGGGGCGAGCGGGTTACGCCAATACGGCAAAGCGATGCCGCCCTGCCCCCCTGCGAGCACAGTGCGCTGACATTGCTGGCTTCTGCCATTGAAGGCTGCCAACAGGCAAATAAACAGCGCTGATCAGGCGGTGGCGTGCACCGCTTCCAATACCTCCAGCATACGCTCGGGCTGCTGGGGCAGATAGGCATTCAGCTTGCCCTGCATACGCGCCAGTGCTCTGGGGTCCAGGTTGGAAGTGACCTCGGCGGGCAGTTCATCGCGGCAAGGTTTAAGGGGCTCACCGCGCATGGCCAGCAGCAGCCGCAGGCTGTCTTGCTGCAGTGAGCCGGCAAGCGTACTCAGGGTATTGGCGCGGGCCTGATCCCGTTGCTCGGCAAACATGGGCGGTGTGGGCTCGGGCAATGCAAAATACTGCCGCCAGTCGGGCTCACCGGCCGGCGTAACCGGCTCATCAATGCGGGGCAGATCCCGGGCATCTTCCGACAGCATGGCCAGCAGCAAGCCAAAATCACGACGCCGCCCCTGGTGAACCGCCTGATTAAGGCTGTCTCCCAGCTGGCTGTCGTTGATCAGCAAATTGGCCTGCACCTGTGTGGTCATGAAAACCCGAAAAGTTTAAAAGTTGAGCGTTTAAACCTTTATCGGCCGGAAACCCCCGATATTTAGCAAATTAATTGCCCTTCAGGGGTTCACAATGCCGTTTGTTTTGGTAGTATGCGCCCCACTGATGTGGAGGGGTTCCCGAGTGGCCAAAGGGATCAGACTGTAAATCTGACGGCTCAGCCTTCGCTGGTTCGAATCCAGCTCCCTCCACCACCTATTCAGTTCAGCGCGCAAGCGATGAGCAACACAATGTGCAAGTTTACTCGTGGAGGGGTTCCCGAGTGGCCAAAGGGATCAGACTGTAAATCTGACGGCTCAGCCTTCGCTGGTTCGAATCCAGCTCCCTCCACCATCATTTAAAAAAGCCGGTGCACTGCACCGGCTTTTTTATGCCTTAATACAGGTTGCCGCACTAATGTGCGGCATTCCTTTATTTACTCCCCGCTCTCCTTCAGCTCGGCTTCCAGCCGGCGCTGCTGGTGCTCCGGTGATTTGGTATGACGTGCCAGCATGCGATACATGGCCGGCACAATAAACAGCGTCAGCAGGGTGGCCAGGGCCACACCGCCAAATACCACCATACCTACCGCCTGCCGGCTTTCTGCTCCGGCCCCGCTGGCCAGGATCAGCGGCACAGCCCCGGCTACCGTGGTAAAAGCGGTCATCAGAATGGGACGCAACCGACGCACCGCCGCCTCGGTCAGGGCATCGTCAAACTCCAGCCCCTTGTCCCGCAGCTGGTTGGCAAATTCCACGATAAGAATACCGTTTTTAGTCACCAGGCCAATCAGCATCACCATGGCAATCTGGCTGTAGGCGTTAAGGGTAATGCCTGCCAGATACAGGCCGAGCAGACCCCCTACCAGCCCCAGCGGTACCGTCAGCAGCACAATAAAGGGATGTATAAAGCTCTCGAACTGAGCCGCCAGAATTAAAAATACCACCAGCAGCGCCAGTCCGAATACAAAGGCAATGTCGCTCTGATTGGAGCGGTATTCCAGTGACTCGCCCTTATAATCCACGGTAGCGGCATCGGGCAGGTTATCCCGCACCAGGCCGTCCAGATAGTCCAGCGCTTCACCCAGGCTGTAGCTGCCTTCCAGGTTGGCACTCAGGGTAATGGCTTTTTTACGGTTGTAATGATTAAGCGAGCCCGGTGCCCCCTGTTCCTTCAGGCTGACCAGATTATCGAGCGACACCAGCTGGCCGCTGTCGGTGCGTAAATAAAGCGATGCCAGATCGTCCATGCGACTGAAGTCATCTTCGTTACCCTTGAGGAATACATCGTATTCCTCCCCTTCACGGGCATAGGTGGTGACCGCCTGGCCACCCAGCATCACGTTCAGGCTGTTGGCCACCTCGGTTACAGATATACCCAGACTCGCTGCCCGCTGCTGGTCTACCTGTACCAGCAGCTCTGGTTTGGTGCGATCAAAGTCGAGTTCAAGATCGCCCAGGCCGGGATTATCCCGGGCCAGAGTACGCAGCTGCTCAGCCCACTCCAGCAGCTGATCATAATCGGCCCCGCCCAATACAAACTCAACCGGTGTACTGGAGCCGCTGCGAATGGATGACGGCAAGATGGGGATCACCAAAACATCGGTCACATTACGGGTAAGCGCGCGAATGCGCCCGGCCACCTCTGCCGACGACACGCTGCGCTCATTCCAGTTACTGAGGCTGGCAAACATGATGCCGCTGTTCACACCGCCGCCAAAGCCGGGAGTGCGCACCGTCAGGCTGCTGATAATGCCTTCTTCCCGCAGTGGCATCAGGCTGCTTTCCACCTCGCCCATGGCCTTGCTCATGCGTTCAAAGCTGGCCCCTTCTGCCCCTTTAACCATGACGAACACCACGCCTCTGTCCTCTTGTGGTGTCAGACTCTGAGGAATTTCCCGAAACAACAGGGCAATAACACCCAATGCTGCCACCATGACCACAGGGGCCCACCAGCCATGGCGCAGCTCCCGCACCAGCAGCCGGCGATAGCCTTTTTCAAGGCGGGCAAAGGCACGGTCAAAATATTGCGTCAGCCGGCCGGGCGCTTGCTCCCGTTTCAGCAGCTTACCTGCCATCACCGGACTCAGGGTTAACGCCACCAGCGAAGAAAAGCCCACGGCAGCCGCCAGCAGCACCGCAAACTCGGTAAAGATACGACCGATAATGCCGCCCATAAACACAATGGGTAAAAACACCGAAATCAGCGTGAGTGTGGTGGCAATTACCGCAAAGCCCACTTCTCGGGTGCCGTGCCAGGCTGCTGCCAGCGGTGAGCGCCCCCGCTCCAGATGGTGATAAATATTTTCCAGCACCACAATGGCATCATCCACCACCAGACCAATGGCCATGATCAACGCCATCAGGGTAATCAGATTGACCGAAAAGCCCATCACCATGGCCACAATAAAGGCACTGATCAAGGATACCGGCACCGTCACCGCCGGAATCAGCGTCGCCCGCATCTGCCCCAAAAAGATATAAATCACCAGCACTACCAGCGCCATGGTAATGAACAGGGTCTGATACACTTCGTCGATGGCGCTTTCAATAAACACCGAGCTGTCATAAGTCCAGGTCAGCTCGGTGTTATCAGGCAAAAAAGGCTGCTGTGCCCGCACTGCCCGCTTGACTTCATCAATCACTTCCAGAGTATTGGCCTGGGTTTGTTTGACGATACCAAGTCCTACCACACTCTGACCATTGGAGCGGAACAGCGTATCTTCGGGCTTTTCTCCTTCCCATATTTCCGCCACATCCCGCAGATAAATCCGCTCGCCCCCGGCCAGATTACGAATGGCCAGGTTATTAAAGTCGGCTGCCAGGTTATAACCCCGCTCAATACGGGCGGCAAAGTTTTGCTGATCGTTTTCCAGGGTGCCGGCGGGAAGCTCAACGTTCTGGCTGCGCAGAGCGGCGGCAATATCGGCCACTGTCACGCCCCGCACCGCCATGGCGGCGGTATTAAGACGCACATTCATTACCCGCTCCTTGCGTCCGCCCACCCACACGGAGCTGACGCCATCGAGCAGGCTGAATCTGTCTGCCAGCACATTTTCGGCATAATCCCCCAGCGCCAGTGCCGACATACCGGTAGATCTGAGGGTAACCCATAGGATCACGTCGTTACGCCCGGTGTCTTTGGTGACCACAGGGGCATCGGCATCATCGGGCAGCCGGCGTGAAGCCCGGGACACGGCCTCGCGTACATCACTGGCGGCATTATCAAGATCCCGATCCGGATTAAACTCCACCGTAATGCGCGAGCTGCCGTCACTGGTGGATGAGCTGATAAACTTGACGCCGCTGATGCCCGACAACTCGTCTTCCAGCCGCTTGGTCACCTGGCTTTCCATCACGCTGGCGCTGGCACCGGTATAGTCGGTGCGCACCGTTACAATGGGTGAGGTGGTGTCGGGCATTTCCCGCAGGGGCAGTTCAAAAAAGGCGATCAGACCAAACACGCACAGCATCAGGCTGAGCACGGTAGCCAGCACCGGCCGGGCAATGGCGATATCAGAGAGCCGCATCGGCCACCTCCACCTGAGCGCCGTCTCTGAGCTTGACAATGCCTTCACTGACCACCCGTTCGCCGGCGGCCAGGCCGTCGCTTATCTGCACCCACTCTCCCAGATTGCGACCTGTGATGACACTGCGCCGATCCACCTTGCCGGCCTCATCAATCACATAAACGAAACGCTGATTACCCGCATACAGCAGGCTGCTGGCCGGTACTGCCAGGGTAGTGCCATTATCCAGTTCCAGCTGCACTTGCATCAGCATGCCCGGCACCAGGGCACCGTCGCTGTTATCAAACTCCAGCCGTACCTGGGCATTCAGAGTATTGGCGTCCACCGCCGGTGCCACTACCTTGATGGTGCCGCTGAAACTGCGCTCTCCATAGGCCGCGGTAGTGCCCTGCAGCTGGTCTCCTGTTGTTAGACGGGAAAAATATTTTTCCGGCACCGCCAGGTCGAGCTTGAGCTGCTCAAGCTGATACAGCTCAGCCACGGGTTCATTGGCGCTGAGCAGACTGCCCGGAGCCACATCACTGAGCCCCATTACACCGGCAAAGGGTGCGGTCAGACTGAGATAGTCGAGCTCTACCCGGGCTGCCTGCAGCCGGGCTTCGGCCATGGCGACGGCGGCCTGCTGGCCTTCCAGCTCGGTTTGAGTCACCGCCTTGCGTTTAAACAGGGTCTGAAAGTTGTCCAGAATACGCCTGGCATCGCGCAGCTCAGCCACCGCTTCACTGACCGCCGCTTTGGCGGCTCTGTTGTCCAGACTAAGCAGCAGATCACCTTTTTCTACTGCCTGCCCGGGCACAAAGTGTACCTCCGTTACCCGGGCGCTCACCTGGGGCGCTATGGCCACCTGCCGGTTGGCCTTGAGGGTACCCACCAGCTGCAGCCTTGACGGCAGCTGTTGCTCAGTCACGGTAATGGCACTGACTACGGCTCCCTGCTGAGCCGGCACAGTGGCAGAAAACAATACCAGGCAGCAGACTGCCGCCAGGGTTTTATATTTTTTTTGCATCATTTTTTTCCAAACACCAGTTACCGTCAGTGTACCTGTTTGGCACAACCAGACTATGTCAATGTTCCGTAAAGTTGTTACAAAATGTGGCAATGTCAGCAGACCGGTGCTTTACGGCAAAAAGCACGCCCCGGCTGCCCGGCTTGCCGCTTTCTGTTAGCATGTGGCCAAATTTTTTAATCTACGCATTTTATGAAAGTTATCTCTTTTAATATCAATGGCCTTCGCGCCCGTTTGCATCAGTTACAGGCGCTTGTCGACAAACACAATCCGGATATTATCGGCCTGCAGGAAACCAAGGTGCACGATGAAGCCTTTCCGCTGGAAGCGGTGCAGGCCATGGGTTATCACGTTTATTTTCATGGTCAGAAGGCCCATTATGGAGTGGCCTTGCTGAGCAAACAGCCGGCGGTAAGCATACAGAAAGGCTTTCCTGCCGATGCGGAAGATGCCCAGCGGCGCATGATTATCGGCCGTTTTGAACGCCCCGACGGCAGCCAGTTTACCGTGCTGAATGGCTATTTTCCGCAAGGTGAGAACCGCAAGCATGAAACCAAGTTTCCGGCCAAGGAGCGGTTTTATCAGGATCTGCAACATTATCTGAATGAGTATCACCGGCCCGATGAAGATCTGGTGGTAATGGGGGATGTGAATATTTCCCATACCGATCTGGATATCGGCATTGGCGAGCCCAACCGCAAACGCTGGCTGAGGGAAGGCAAGTGTTCCTTTTTGCCGGAAGAGCGGGAGTGGATGGAGCGGCTGCTGAGCTGGGGCCTGACCGACACCTGGCGGCTGCAGAACCCGACCAATGCCGAGACCTATTCCTGGTTTGATTATCGCAGCAAGGGCTTTAATGATAACCGCGGCCTGCGCATTGATCTGGTGCTGGCCACGCAGCCGCTGCTGGCAAGGCTTGAAGACACCGGCGTTGATTATGAGCTGCGCGGCATTGAAAAGCCCTCGGATCACGCTCCCATCTGGGCCAGCTTCAGGGATTAAATGCTGCTCCCCAGTCCCTGTTCCCCGCATTTACCCCTTGCGCGGGCGCAGGTGTCTGAACCAGCGCTGTTCCAGCCGGCGAAAGCCCCACACCAGCAGAAAGGTCAGGCACATATAGAGTAGCCCCGCCGCCAGAAAGGCCTCAAAGGGTGAGTAGTAGCGGGAGTTGACGATGCGCGCCGCGCCGGTGAGATCCACTATGGTGATCACTCCCGCCACTGCCGAGCCGTGCAGCATAAAGATCACCTCATTGCTGTAGGCCGGCAGTGCCCGGCGAAAGGAGTTGGGCAGAATAATACGCCGCAGAGTGGCCAGGCGGCTCATGCCAAAGGCATGGGCCGCTTCTATCTCGCCCTTGGGCATGGTGTTAATGGCACCGCGAATAATTTCGGCGGTATAGGCACCAGTATTGAGGGTAAAGGCCAGCACGGCGCAGAACCAGGCCTGGCTGAACCACTCCCAGGCGGCGGAGTCTTTCAGCCACTGCCACTGGCCGGCACCGTAATAAATAAGAAACAGCTGCACCAGCAACGGCGTGCCGCGAAAAAAATAGATATAGGCCCAGGCCGGCCCTTTCAGCAGCCAGTTGTTACTGTTGCGCAGTATGCCCATGGGTACGGCAAGCAAGAGCCCCAGCACCAGTGCCAGCGCCACCAGCCAGACGGTGGTGTAGAGCCCCTGCCAGTACACCGGCCACTCGTTAAGAATGATTGAAAAGTCCATGGCTTACCTTCCCGGAATGGCGTAATGGCGCTCGGCCCAGCGCAGCAGCGAGGTAGACAGGGTGGTAAACAGCAAAAAGATCAATGCCACCGCCATATAAAAGGTAAAGGGCAGCTGAGTGGCCCCTGCCGCCAGCGAGGCACTGCGCACCATGTCATCGAGGCCGATGATGGACACCAGCGCCGTGGTCTTGAGCAGCACCAGCCAGTTATTGCCCAGCCCCGGCAGGGCATGGCGCATCATTTGCGGAAACAGCACACGGCGAAACACCAGCAGTGGCCCCATGCCATAGGCTCTGGCGGCTTCCAGCTCGCCTTTGTCTACGGATAAAATGGCTCCTCGAAAGGTTTCCGCCATATAGGCACCAAAGATAAATCCGATGGTAATAATGCCGGCAATAAAGGGACTGATTTCAATATAGTCCGGCACATAGCTGGTCCATTCATGGTTGGGATCGCCCCCGCCCAGCCAGTGATTCAGTGATTCGTTAAGGGAATATAAAGAGTTATTCAGCAATACCTGGCCGCCAAAGAAGATCAGCATCATCAGCACCAGATCGGGAATGCCCCGTATGACCGTGGTGTAGAGGGTGGCCAGCCAGCGCAGCGGACGCACCGCAGACAGCTTGGCCAGCGCCCCCAGCAGCCCGAGTGTGACCGCCAGCAGCAATGACAGCAAGGCCACCTGCAGGGTAATCCAGGCCCCGTCCAGCAAGGCACTTTCATAGCCTTTTAAATCGAACATCACCACTTCCTGTTTCTCTTGCTCTGCCCGCGGTTCTACTCTGCACAAGGGCAAAAACCAGGATTCAATCAGCAGGACCTCTGCGCCAGGGCCGAAAATTGCTCCTGCATATTCGGCATTCCCGCCATCCCTGGCGGTCAGACGCGCAGCGGACTCGTTTTGAATCTGGTTTTTGCCCTTAATTCAGGTGCAGCGTCAATTACTCGCCGTAGACGTCATAATCGAAGTATTTGTTGTTCACTTCCTGATATTTGCCGTTTTCACGCAGCTCGAGAATGGCCTTGTTGAGCATCTCTTTCAGATCTTTATCCTGCTTGCGCACGGCAATACCAAAGCCTTCACCAAACCATTGTTCATCGGTGACCGAGGGGCCAACAAATTCAAAGGCATCACCGCCTTCCTTGTTGAGCAGGCCTTCTTCAATGGCGGTGGCATCCAGGAACACATAGTTCACCCGGCCGGCCTTGAGATCCAGATAGGCATCGTCGGCGTTGCCGTAACGTACCAGCTCCACATCCTTGCCAAAGTTGTCGGTCAGATACTTGTCGTGGGTGGTGGCAATCTGTACGCCCACTTTCTTGCCCGCCAGGCCTTCCTTGCTCAGCTCAAAATCACTGCCCTTGGGGGCCACAAACTTGTTGGGCACCAGCGCATATTTGCCGGTAAAGTCCACGGTGCGCTTGCGCTCTTCGGTAATGGACATGGCGGCGATAATGGCATCATATTTACGCGCCAGCAGCGCCGGAATAATGCCGTCCCAGTCCTGGGCCACCAGCTTGCACTGCACCTGCATCTGCTCACACAGGGCATTGGCCATGTCTACGTCAAAGCCCTGCAGCTCGCCATTTTCATCGGTCCAGGAAAAGGGCGGATAAGCCCCTTCAATGCCAAAACGCACGGTTTTCCATTCCTTTGCCTGCACCGCACCGGTGGCAAGGGCAGCCATGACGGCACCAGCAATCCACAGTTTTTTCATGACATTCTCCTTATGTACATTCACTTGTTTAATAAACCGAAGAGATAAATTGCCGAAACCGCTCCGACGACGGATTGGCAAACACTTCTTTGGGATTGCCCTGCTCTTCCACCACGCCCTGATGCAAAAACATCAGCTTGTTGGAGACATCACGGGCAAAGCTCATTTCATGGGTAACCACCAGCATGGTGCGGCCCTCTTCCGCCAGCGCCCGCATTACACCCAGCACCTCGCCCACCAGCTCCGGATCCAGCGCCGAGGTGGGCTCATCAAACAGCATGACTTCCGGCTCCACCGCCAGCGCCCGGGCAATGGCCGCCCTTTGCTGCTGGCCGCCGGACAAGTGGCCGGGATAATAGTCCCGCCGCTCATACAGGCCTACCCGTTGCAGCAGCGCCTCACCTCTGGCAATGGCCTCTTTTTTGGGCACCCCCAGCACCTGCACCGGCACTTCAATAATATTCTGTAAAATGGTCATATGAGACCAGAGGTTAAAGCTCTGAAACACCATGGCCAGACGGGAACGAATACGCTCTACCTGGCGCATGCTGACCGGCTCACGCTCGCCGGCCCGGTTGGTGCGCATTTCGATCAGTTCACCATGCAGGCGAACCTCACCGGCAGAAGGCGTTTCCAGCAGGTTGATACAACGCAAAAAAGTAGATTTACCGGAGCCGGAAGAGCCGATAATGGAGATCACATCTCCCTTGTTGGCAGTGAGATCAATGCCTTTGAGTACTTCCAGCGAGCCATAGTGCTTGTGCAGGCCCGAGACTTCGAGGGCGGGTTTGCTCATCCGTTAGACCTTTCTGTTGCTTTCCTTGTTAGTTAACAGCTTGTTAACCTGTGCGGCAAAACTTATCACCGGACTGACGCAATAACAACATAATCCGCCGGCAAGAGCCAGTAATGTCGGTTTTTTATACCAATAGTTCACATCTGGCCACATAAAATTATGCATAAAACCGGAATAAAATCTCAACAAAGGCTTGGTTTTCGCGTTTTAAATTCATAAAGCGTAAGACAGCCGCTTTTTTTTAACGAATTGCTCACGTATGCTGTCGCAACACAGTTTAATGGTCAAAAATTGTGCCTGACCACCCAACGGGAAGATAATTACCATGTACTCCGGCATGCTTATCGTATTACTGCCCCTGGCGCTGGGCTATTGCATTCCCTGCCGCTCTCAATCCTTGCTGCACTTTATTAATGTATCTGTAGAACGCATGGTATATCTGATCCTGTTTCTGATGGGGATCAGCCTAGCCTTTGTGGATAATCTTAGTACTCACCTGGGCACAATCTTTATTCTTTGTGGCGTTTTTCTGGCCTGTGTCACGCTCTGTAACCTGGCCGGGCTCTGGCTGCTGGACCTGCGCCGGGGCCGGCTCAGTGGCGAGCGCGGTGCACCGGTTATCAGCAAATGGGCGCTGCTGCTCGACTCGGCCAAGCTGTGTCTGGTGATCCTGGCCGGTGTGGGCCTTGGCCAGTTTCTTGACCCAGGCTGGTTTCAGGTAGATACCCTGAGCGAATGGGCCTTGATGCTGCTGCTGTTACTCATTGGCATTCAGCTGCGCAACTCGGGCATGAGGCTGCGCCAGATTTTGCTGAACCGCTGGGGCCTGGCCATAGCCCTGACGGTGATGGTTACTTCCTGGATTGGCGGCCTGATGGGGGCCTGGCTGATGAATATGCCCCTGAGCCAGGGGCTGGCCTTTGCTTCAGGCAACGGCTGGTACTCACTGTCGGGCATCTTAATCGGCGACAAGCTGGGCCCGATCATGGGCAGCGCCGCCTTTCTTAACGATCTGGCCCGGGAGCTGATTGCCATCATGATCATTCCGGCACTGATGCGCCGCCACCCCAGCTGTGCCATCGGTTATGGCGGTGCCACTTCCATGGACTTTACCCTGCCGGTGCTGCAGCGTTCCGGCGGCGTGGCCATAGTGCCGGTGGCCATTGTGTCGGGCTTTGTGCTGAGTCTGGCAGGGCCTGTGCTGATACTGAGCTTTCTGTCTTTTACCAGCGGCTGACCCCCGTCGGCACGGCGTTTAGGCGGGATATGCAGCAGCCTTAACTGTACAAAAAACAGTCGATTTTTTCGGTTTTTCCTTGCACCTTTGGCTGCAATCAGTATTGTGTGGGGCAGGTTTTTTGATTCTCTTTCAAAGAAAGGACACGAATGATGAAGAAAGTAGGTCTGGTCGGCTGGCGCGGTATGGTCGGCTCTGTTCTGATGAGCCGCATGGTGGAAGAAGGCGATTTTGCCCGTATTGATCCCGTCTTTTTCACTACCTCCCAGGCCGGGCAGCCTGCACCGGACTTTGGCAAAGACGCCGGCACCCTGCAGGATGCCTACGACATCGACGCCCTCAAGGCGCTGGATGTGGTGCTCACCTGTCAGGGCGGCGACTACACCAAAGACGTTTATCCCCGCCTGCGTGCTGCGGGCTGGAATGGCTACTGGATTGATGCTGCCTCTGCCCTGCGTATGGACGACGACGCTCTGATTGTGCTGGATCCGGTAAACGGCAAGCAAATTCAGGATGCGCTGGCCAAGGGCACCAAAACCTTTGTAGGCGGTAACTGCACAGTGAGCCTGATGCTGATGGCGCTGGGCGGTCTGTTTGAACAGGATCTGGTGGAGTGGGTGTCTGTTTCTACCTATCAGGCGGCCTCCGGTGGCGGTGCCCGTCATATGCGTGAGCTGGTTACCCAGATGGGCATGCTGCGTGACGAAGTGGCCGGTGAGCTGGCCGATCCGTCCTCCGCCATTCTGGAGCTGGAGCGCAAGGTGACCGAAAAAACCCGCAGTGGCGACCTTCCTGTCGATAACTTCGGTGTGCCTCTGGCCGGCAGTCTGATCCCTTGGATCGACTCCCAGCTGGAAAATGGCCAGAGCCGCGAAGAGTGGAAAGGCCAGGCCGAGACCAACAAAATTCTGCAGACCGGTGCTGCCATTCCGGTAGACGGCCTCTGTGTGCGTGTGGGTGCTCTGCGCTGCCACAGCCAGTCTTTCACCATCAAGCTGAAGAAAGACATTTCGATCCCGGAAGTGGAAAAGCTGCTGGCCAGCCACAACGACTGGGTAAAAGTCATTCCCAACGATCGCCAGCAGTCCATGGACGAGCTGACCCCGGCCGCCGTGACCGGCACCCTGAGCGTGCCGGTGGGCCGCCTGCGCAAGCTGAACATGGGTCCGGAATATCTGGCCGCCTTTACCGTGGGCGACCAGCTGCTGTGGGGGGCCGCCGAGCCCCTGCGCCGCATGCTGCATCTGCTGCCCTAAGCCGCCACCACTGTTGCTGAAAACGCCCGCCCCGTGCGGGCGTTTTTGTTGCTGCCAATTCACCCCAGTGCGAAGCAGCAGCGCGGTTGCGCTTCGCCGACACGCTTCAAGCACCTCCCTGTGTCGCTCGGCAAATGCCATCCTTGGCATTTGACGGTCGGCTACGGCAATCCCCACTGCCGCTTCGTGAAGCTGCTGCGTTGACTGTTGAATACTGACTGGCAAGCTTAGTGCCCAACGAATGCACGGCTGCGGCCTGCCATTTTGTTTCCGCTTGTTCAATTTATCGCCTCGGGTTAGGATCAGCCCCCTTTTTTGCCGAACCCGCCCGAGGTATTCATGAAAACCTTTATTCCCAGCAAAGACGCCGCGCTGGAAGACTCCATCAGCCGCTTTCAGCACAAGCTGCAGGCGCTGGGCTTCAATATTGAAGAAGCCTCCTGGCTGAACCCGGTACCTCATGTGTGGTCGGTGCATATTCGCGATAAAGAATGCGGCCTGTGCTTTACCAACGGCAAGGGTGCCACCAAAAAGGCGGCACTGGCCTCGGCGTTGGGTGAATACTTCGAGCGTCTGGCCACCAACTATTTCTTTGCCGACTTCTACCTGGGCCGGGACATTGCCGAAGGTGACTTCGTGCATTACCCCAATGAAAAGTGGTTTACGCTTCCCACCGACAACAGCCTGCCCGCCGGCCTGCTGGATGACTATACCCGCGGCTTTTACGATCCCGACGGTGCCCTCACCGCCGATATGCTGATCGATCTGCAGTCCGGCAATAAAGAACGCGGCATCTGCGCCCTGCCCTTTGAGCGCCAGGGCGACAACCAGACCGTTTATATTCCCATGAATATTGTCGGCAACCTCTATGTGTCCAACGGCATGAGCGCCGGCAATACCAAAACCGAGGCCCGCACTCAGGGCTTGTCGGAAGTATTTGAGCGTTCCGTCAAAAATCGCATTATTGCCGAGCGCATCAGCCTGCCGGCCATTCCCGATGAAGTAATGGCCCGTTATCCGCATATTCAGGAATCCATTGCCACCCTGGAAGCGGAAGGCTTTCCCATCTTTGCCTACGATGCCTCTCTCGGTGGCCGTTATCCGGTTATCTGCGTGGTGTTATTCAACCCGGCCAACAGCACCTGTTTTGCCTCTTTCGGTGCCCATCCCCGCTTTGCGGTGGCGCTGGAGCGCACCGTGACCGAGCTGCTGCAGGGCCGCAGCCTGAAAGATCTGGATGTGTTTGTGCCGCCGTCATTCGACGATGACGAAGTGGCCGACCATCACAATCTGGAAACCCACTTTATCGACTCCTCGGGTTTAATCAGCTGGGATCTGTTCCAGGAAAAGTCGGATTATGACTTTGCCGACTGGGACTTCAGCGGCAGCTCGGAAGAAGAGTTCAATCATCTGATGGCCATCTTCAACGAGCTGGAGCAGCCGGTCTACATTGCCGACTACGAGCACCTGGGCGTATATGCCTGCCGCATTCTGGCCCCGGGCATGTCGGATATTTATCCGGTGGAAGATCTGGAGCTGGCCAACAACAATATGGGCGCTCATCTGCGTGCCACTCTGCTCAGCCTGCCCGGCAGCGACGCCGACGGCGAACAACTGATGGCGCTTTATGATCAGCTGGAGCAGGACGGTCTGGACGACTTTACCCGCATTCGCGAGCTGATTGGCATTGCTTCCGACAAGGGCAGCGCCTGGCATACTCTGCGGGTGGGTGAGCTGAAGTGCATGCTGGCCCTGGCCGCCGGCGAGCTGGAAACCGCGCTGGACTATGCCGACTGGACCTTAAGCTTTAATGCGTCCGTGTTCAGCGAAGAGCGTGCCCGTTATTACCGCTGCCTGAAGGCCTCCCTGGAGCTGCATCTGTCCGACGACCGCGAGCCCGAGCAATACCGCGCCGCCTTTAGCCGCATGTTTGGTGAAAATACCGTGACTGAGGCCTGGGCCCAGATTGATGGCAGCGCCCGCTTCCATGGCCTGACCCGCGCCGATGAAAGCCTGAAGGATTTTGCCTCTCATCAGGCCCTGCTGGCCACTTACCAAAAGCTGCAGAAAGCCAAACGCGAAGCCAGCTGGAAGTGATGTTGAGGGATTAGGGACTAGGGACTAGGGAAGTGGCTAGATTGGCGATGAGCGCAGCGAATCCCAACATTTAACCTTTACGCCACTGAAACCAAAAGACCCGGGCCAAGGCCCGGGTCTTTGGCTATCGAAAGATGGGAAAACCGGAACGCTTTCACGCTCTCTAGTCCCCAATCCCCATTCCCTGATCCCTGCAGTTAATCAGGATTTCTGCTTTTTCAGAATGTCTTTCAGGCCGGCTTCGTCGATGGCACCGGGCACCAGGGTGCCATCGGGGAACACCAGTGCCGGCGTGCCGTTCAGCCCCAGCGCCCGGAACAGGCTCAGGTTCTGGTTCAGCTTGTCGGCAATGTCTTTGCTGTCGGCAGTTTTTTGCAGGCTGGCAGCATCCAGGCCGGCTTTCTCTGCAATAGTGGCAAGGGCAGCTGCCTGTACCCGCTTCTGGCTCATCATGGCCTGATGCAGCTCTTCATATTGCTTGGGTGCTTCCTGTGCGGCTGCCAGAGCCAGACGCGCCGCTTTTACTGAATCCGGCCCCAGAATGCCCAGATCCTTTACGATAATTTTCAGCTCAGGCTCGCCTTTAAGTACTTCCAGCAGGGTCTGGTTCAAACGGTGGCAGTAAGGGCAGTTGTAGTCGGTGAAATACACCATTTCTATTTTGCCGTCGGGATTACCCATTACACCGTCGGTTTTATTGTCAAAAAGCTGAGCCGACTGCTCTTTCAGCTGTTTGGAAAATTCCGCCTGCTGAGCCACCCGGTCATTTTCTTCCAGCTTGATAATGGCATCACGCAGCATTTCGGGCTCTGCCATCAGGGCTTCCCGCACGCGTTTTTGAAAGTCTTCCTGACTCATTTCTGCCTGTGCCATCATAGGCAGGCTGAGGGCCACCAGCGGGGCCAGTATTTTCAGTGTATGACGTTTCATATTATTCTCGTTTTGGCGTAATAGGTGCAGCACAGCCTACCAGAGCCGGCAGCACGGCAGAAGCCCCGTTACTTGTTGATGATGTAGTCCCTGTCATAAAAAATGCACATCCATTGGGAGCGGCTGGCCACCAGAAGCCCTGCTATTTATTGATCAGGTAGTCCCTGTCATAAAAGGTGCACATCCACTGAGGGCGGAACACCACCAGCAGGGTAATGGCCATGCCGTTCAGCAGCGCCTCGGGAAACAACAGCAGCGGTAATATGGTGAGGTAATCGTTCTGTACTATCTGCCAGCTGTACTCACCGCTCCACACCATATATGCCGCCAGTGCCGCGGTTTTTACGGAAATAGTGAGAGCGGCATTAAAAAAACCCGCCACAAAGATATAAACAAACAAATGCCGGTACAGGTAACTGTAAGTGACCAGAAACAGAAAATAGCTGAATGACACCGGCAATATTACGCCCAGCAACAGGTTTACCCCAAACTCGGACCAGGTTTCAAAACCAAACCCCGTCACCAGCAGCAGCGCCAGGGTAGCCATCAGCAGTCCCAGCCGCCAGCCCAGCATCAGCGCCAGTGTAGTCAGGCCCAGAAAATGAATCTCCAGTCCGTCCCGAATACCAGCCTGCAACATCCACAACGGCACCAGGGCGATGGCACCACCAAAACACAAATGCTGCCGGCGCTTGTCTGCCAGCAGTGCCGGCCAGTTCACCCGCCAGGCCGCCATCAGCACCAGCCCGACCGCCATTATCCATATCATCATGATTTTGCTCTTTGCTCGGTGATGTTTACCGGCTCCATAGCCAGACGGAGCCGCTCAGACATTCTGAAAATTCAGAATGAATACTACCCAACTTCCGGAATAGCAGAAACACTCTCACACTCACACCATTAAAATCAATAACTTACAAAATAAAACAGAGTGTTAACTTCTGGCACCAAACCTGCAACACCTTCATCGCAAACTCACAACCAAGGAAGAGAAAATGAAGATGTTCAAACACTGTTTGCTCGGTGCCTCGCTGGCATTGTCGGCTACCACTGCTCAGGCGGCTGAGTTTATTAACGTACTGACCGGTGGCACCAGCGGTGTTTATTACCCGCTGGGCGTTGCCATTTCCCAGCTTTATGATGAGCATATTCCCGATTCGAAAGTTCAGGTGCAGGCCACCCGCGCCTCGGTTGAAAACCTGAGCCTGTTACAAAAAGGCCGTGGCGAAATTGGCTTTGCCCTTGCTGATAGTGTGGCAGATGCCTGGAATGGCGAAAAAGAAGCGGGTTTTCCGGCTCCGTTGAAAAAACTGCGTGCCGTAGGCGCAACCTATTCAAATTACATTCAGATTGTGGCCCGGGCCGACAGTGGCATCACCAGCCTGGAAGATCTGAAAGGCAAGCGTATTTCTGTGGGCGCGCCGCGTTCAGGCACTGAGCTCAATGCCCGTACCATTTTCAAGGCAGCAGGGCTGAGCTACGATGATTTTTCCCGCACCGAGTACCTGCCCTTTGGTGAATCGGTGGAGCTGATGAAAAACCGCCAGCTCGATGCCACCCTGCAGTCTGCCGGTCTGGGCATGGCTGCCTTTCGCGATCTGGCTTCGCACGCTCCCGTGGTCTTTGTGGCCATTCCTGAAGCGCTGGTCGCCGGTATTGAAAATGACGCTTACCGTCCGGGCCTGATCCCGGCCGGAACCTATACCGGACAGGATAGCGATATTCCTACCGTGGCCATCAGCAATCTGCTGATCACCCATGAAGATGTCTCTGATGACACCGCCTACCAGATGGCCAGACAGGTCTTTGAGAACCTGCCTGCCCTGCGCAATGCCCACAATGCCGCCAACGGCATTGAGCCAGAAGGTGCCGTGAAGGGCCTGCCCCTGCCGCTGCATCCCGGTGCAGAACGCTATTATCGCGAGCAAGGCCTGATCGAATAACAAAATAACAAGCGCTGGCCGCCAGCACGGCCAGCCCGGGAGACGATGATGAGCAGTAATCAGAGCCGACACGCGCTTATTTTTTATGGCGCACTGTGTTTTTCTGTTTTTCAGATTATTACCGCTGCGTTCAGCCCTTTATCCACCACTGTGGTGCGGGCCATACACGTAGGCTTTTTACTCTTTTTGGTTTATCAGCTTTACGGTGCCCGCGGGCAAGCCCTGAGCCGGCCCTCGGTATGGGGGATTCTGCTGGGCACTGTGGCCATGTTGTTTGCTTTTTATCACTGGTGGTTTGAAGCGGATCTGATTTACCGGGCCGGCGAGCTGAGCCAGACAGACTGGGTCATTGGCACCGTGACCCTGTTGATGGTCTTTGATGCCGCCCGGCGTCTGATGGGCTGGGCACTGCCGCTTATCTGCCTTGCCTTTGTCGGCTATGCGCTGTTTGGTGAATATCTGCCCGATGTGCTGATGCACCGAGGCTACGGGCTGGATCAGGTGGTGTCCCAGCTGGCTTTCAGTACTGAAGGCATTTACGGCACCCCGACTTATGTGTCTTCCAGCTATATCTTTCTGTTTATTCTGTTTGGGGCCTTTCTGGAACAGGCAGGCATGCTCAAGCTGTTTAATGATGTTGCCATCGGCTCGGTAGGCCATACCCGCGGCGGGCCGGCCAAAGTCTCTGTGCTGTCATCGGGCATGATGGGCACCATTAATGGCTCTGGCGTGGCCAACGTGGTCAGCACCGGCCAGTTTACCATTCCGCTGATGAAAAAATTTGGCTACCGGGCCGACTTTGCCGGCGCGGTAGAAGCCACCAGCTCAATGGGAGGCCAGATCATGCCTCCGGTTATGGGGGCCGTGGCCTTTATTATGGCTGAAACCATTAACGTCCCTTACGTTGATATCACCAAGGCGGCACTGGTGCCGGCTATTCTCTACTTCTTTACCGTATTTTTAATGGTGCATCTGGAAGCGGGCCGTGCCGGCCTGAATGGCCTGCCCAAATCCGAATGTCCCAACCCGCTGCAGGCGCTGAAGGCGCGCTGGTATCTGTTACTGCCCCTGGTGGCGCTGGTGGTCATGCTGTTTTCCGGCTTTACGCCCCTGTTTGCCGGCATGATGGGACTGGCCCTGACTGTGGTGCTGATCATGGGCAATGGTCTGGCACGGCATATCAGTGCCAGAGGCTTGCGTTACGGCTTCTGGGTTATACTGGGCCTGGCCTGCGCCACCTTTAATCACTACGGCATTACTGCCATCTTTGTGATTGTGGCGGTGCTGACCGTGTTGCTGCTGGCCAAACGGGAGCAAAACATTCTGAGCACTGTGGTCAACGCCCTTTATCAGGGCGCACTGCATGCCCTGCCGGTGGGCGTGGCCTGTGCGCTGGTGGGCGTGATTATCGGGGTTATTTCACTGACCGGTGCCGCCACCATAGTGGCCGGGTTTATTATTCAGCTGGGAGAGCACAGCCTGCTGCTGTCACTGGCGTTAACCATGCTGACCTGTCTGGTGCTGGGCATGGGCATTCCTACCATTCCCAACTACATCATTACCAGCTCCATTGCCGCGCCTGCCTTGCTGGAGCTGGGTGTGCCCCTGATTGTGTCCCATATGTTCGTGTTTTATTTCGGCATTATGGCCGATCTGACGCCACCGGTGGCCCTGGCTGCGTTTGCCGCCTCTCCCATCGCCAAGGCCTCGGGGCTGCGCATCGGGGTTCGCTCCCTGCAAATAGCCATTGCCGGCTTTGTGGTGCCCTATATGGCCGTCTATTCGCCTGCACTGATGCTGCAGGGCGATGCCGGGCTGGCCGCCACCGTCTTTGTTATTTTCAAGGCGCTGCTGGCGGTATCGCTCTGGGGCATGGGGGCCATTGGTTACTGGCTGAAGCCCTTTAGTCTGGCCGAACGCCTGCTGGCAATCGCAGCGGCAGCCCTGCTGGTGTTTTCTCTGCCCATGACCGATGAGCTGGGTCTGCTGCTTGCCGCTCTGATACTGGCGCGGCACTGGTGGCAGCAACGTCGCCAGTTACAGCTCAACACAGCTTCATGATCTGTTTATCAGGTGCCAAGACGCTGGTAATGCTGCTGACCGGCAGCATTACCCTGAGCTGGCAGCATTCGGTAGAAAAAGTGCGCTGGGAGGAGCAGTACCAGTCTGACGGCCGGTATTTACTGCTTACTCACGCCAGTGTGGCAGGTTCGGGGGCCGGTATGGAGCCGCCTCCCGATGCCAGCTTCAGTGATGGCCGCTGGCACTGGAGACCCGGCGTGCAAATTGAGCAACTGGTGCTTGCCGGCTCCGAATTTACCGGTGAGTATAGGCTGTGCTCTGCCCCGGGCCGCTGCCACCCGCTGAGTCACTGGCTGCCCGGTGCCCATTCAGTCACACTGTCATCCTGCCATAAGGAGCCCCGCTAATCTCCGCCTTGTTCAAACATTTCAGCCGCTTGCTGCTGTTGCTGGTATTTATGCTGATACTGGCACTGGTGTGGCATCAAAGCTGGCAGCATCAGGCCGCAGAGCAGGAGCACAGGGCTCAGCAACAGCTCAAGGTTTACCGGGCGGCACTGGAATCCGAAATAGCCCGCTTTGAAAATATACCCCGCGCATTACAGTCTCATCCGGTGCTGCTGAATGCGCTGGAGCAGCCCGGCAGCCCTGACACCATCAACCGGGCCAACCGGCTGTTACAACAGCTGGCAGAAGACACCGGAGTGGAAGCCCTCTACCTGATTGACGCCCACGGTCTGACCCTGGCGGCCAGCAACTGGCATACCCCATTCAGCTTTATCGGGCAACGCTATCGTTTTCGGCCCTACTTTACTGATGCGCTGAACGGCGATGTCGGCGAGTTCTATGCAGTGGGTGCCACGACCCGCACGCCCGGTTATTTTTTCGGGCTGCATATGGCGGGCCAGGATCAGACCAAAGGCGTGCTGGCCGCCAAAATTACCCTGAAAAAACTGGAACAAAGCTGGCAGCTGGCCGGAGAAAAAGTGCTGGTGGTAGATAAGGAACAGGTGATTGCGCTGGCGTCAGACACTCAGCTCAAATTTAAAACCCTTGTGCCTCTCAGCCCTGAGGCAAGGCGGCGGCTGGATCAGGACCGGCAATATGCGCCCATGTCGCTGGCTCCTGTGAGAATAACCCGGCACGGCCCGCAAATACGGTGGCAAAAGGCATTGTACGGCACCAGCGAACTGGCACTGCCGCGCCTGCAGTGGCGCATGCAACTATGGTGGCCCAGCCGCCAGTTGTCCGTCAATGCCACCCTGCTGACCGCGCTCACCGGTGTGGGGCTGATTGCCCTGCTGCTATTACTGCTTTACTGGCGGCAACTGCGTCGTTACTACCGTATGCAGGCCAAAGCACGGTGTGAACTGGAGCAACAGGTGATGTCCCGCACTGCGGCGCTGGCCGCCAGCAACCACCAGCTGGAGCAACAGGTAAAAGAGCGCACTCAGGCAGAAGCCAGGCTCAGGGCCATGCAACATGAGCTGATCCAGACCAACCGGCTGGCCGCACTGGGGCAGATGGCGGCGGGTGTGGCCCATGAAGTCAATCAGCCACTGACCGCACTCAGAAACCAGTCGGTCAACACCCTGCTGCTGAGTGAACGGGGACGATACGCCGAGGTGAAAACCAGCCTGCAAACCATGGAGCGACTGATTGACCGCATTGCCAGACTCACTTCACAACTGAAGCTATTTGCGGCTACCCGGCGCAGCACCAAAGGACAAAGTGATCTCAATGAAGCGCTTGGCAATGTGATGAGCTGGCTTGCATCACGCTTTGCCACTCAGGGTGTTGAGCTCAAGCTGAGCCAGCCTGATACTGTGCTGCTGCCAATAGAGCTGCATGCCCTTGAGCAGATCCTGGCCAATCTGCTGAGCAACAGCCTGGATGCCCTGAATGGCCATCATCATGGTGTGATTACCCTTGCTGCCGGCCAGCACTGGCTGCAGGTGAAGGATAATGGTCCGGGCCTGGATGCCGGTATTCGGGATAAAGTAACCGAGCCTTTCTTTTCTACCAAGCAGGCCGGTCAGGGTCTGGGACTGGGGTTATCTATTGTGCGCGATCTGACAGAGGCCAGTGACGGCCGGCTGACCATTCAGCATCCGCCCGGCGGCGGAGTCCTGTTTCATATTGACTGGAGCGCCAATGAACAGAGCCCCCATTGAAGTCTGGCTGGTAGAAGACGATGACGATGTTCGTCAGACCCTGCTGCAAACACTGCACCTGTCTGATATGCCGGCCCGTGGCTTTTCCCGCGCCGAACAGGCGTTAAAAGCCCTGAAGCCCGATGCTGCCGTGGTGTTTCTCTCCGATGTACGCATGCCGGGCATGGACGGCCTTGCCCTGCTCAGACAGCTGCAACAGCAGGATCCGGATTTGCCGGTGTTATTGCTCACCGGCCATGGCGATATTCCCATGGCGGTGGAAGCCATGCGCCTGGGAGCCCAGGACTTTTTTGAAAAGCCCTATCAGCCGGAGCAATTGCTGCACAGCCTGCGCCGGGCTGTCGATAAACGGGCCCTGATACTGGATAACCGTCAGCTGCGACGCCGTCTGGCCGCCGGCAAACAGGCGGAGCTGCTGCTGGGCAATACGCCGGAAATGGAACAGCTGCGCCGGCAGATTGATAATATTGCAGATACCAGTGCCAGTGTGCTGATCCTGGGAGAAACCGGCACCGGCAAGGAGCTGGTAGCCCGCAGTCTGCATCAGGGCAGCGGCCGCAAAGGCAACTTTGTGGCCATTAACTGCACGGCGCTGCCCGAGTCGATTTTTGAAAGTGAAATGTTCGGTGCCGAGCCGGGAGCTTTTACCGGCGTCACCAAACGGCGCATCGGCAAGGTGGAGCACGCCGATAACGGCACTCTGTTTCTGGACGAAATAGAAGGCATGCCCCTGCACCTGCAGGCAAAAATGCTGAGAGTGTTGCAGGAGTCGGTACTGGAGCGGCTGGGAGGCAACCAGTTGGTTCAGGTGGACGCCAGGGTGGTCGCCGCCACCAAGATTGACTTGCAGGAAGCGGGACGAGCCGGTCTGTTCCGGCCGGATCTGTACTTTCGGCTTAATGTGGTGACGCTGGCACTGCCGCCACTGCGCCAGCGTCGGGCCGATATTCCGCTGCTGTTTTTGCATTTTGTCGAGCAGGCACAACAACACTATAACCGTGATGTGCCTGCGCCTGCCGATGCCTTGCTGCAGCAACTGATGTGCCGGGACTGGCCCGGCAATGTGCGGGAGCTGCGCCATGCCGCCGAACAATATGTACTGGGGGTGATGCCGGCTGAGCCGGCGCACAACCTGATGACATTACCGGAGCAACTGGCGGCACTGGAGCAGCAACTGATTTCTGACGCCATGCACAAAACACAGAATCAGGTGGCACTGGCTGCCGAGCAGCTGGGTATTCCGCGCAAAACACTGTATGACAAACTTGCCAGATACCGCGATTAATCGGCTTGCGCCATGCGGTGATCCAGCTTGCTGAGTGTTGCAGTCACTGCCAGCTGGCTGTTTTCTTCATGGCTTATCTGCACCAGCAGATAGTCCAGCTCCGGTGCTACCCAAAAGCGGGTTTTACGTTTGCTGTTGCCCCTGTCCCGTTCAACGATCAGAGTATCAAGCGTGCCCACTCCCGTTTTAAGCGCCTGGGTACCCACTACTTTGAAAGGTGTTTTTTTGATCTCACCGTCACGTACCACCTTGTAATCAAAGGCTTCTTTGCCGGCCATCAGGTCGCACCGGGCCTCAAAGAAAAAGCTGACCGGATCGAACACGCCCCCTTCCGCCGCCAGCAGCTTGTCGCCGTCCTTGTTCTGATAAAGGACCATGCCGGTAGACTGATCAAACACCAGCCGCTCTTCCCGGGTCACTCCCAGCGCTTTGGCCTTGTAACTGAAGGTATCGGGACGGGCAGTGCAGTCATTCCAGGTAAAGCTGGCTTTTTGATCCACATCCAGCAGCCAGTGGCGCAGAGAAAAATGCACATGATACTGCTCCCGGTTGCGATCTATGGTGAGGGTGTTGACGCCCCGGGTAGCGTCACCGTTCAGCATCACCGAAAACTCGGCGCGCATATAGTCAATGTCACTGGCATGAGCCGCGCTTGCCAGCAACAGGCCGGTCAGCGCCAGCAGGCATTTTTGCAACATGTTTTATCCTCTTATGAGTTGTCCTGCACATTGGGCAGGCCTTGAGCCAACCATACACCAATAAAGGTTAACAACGAAAACACCAGCACGACCGCCAGTGACGATAACAGACCGAGCAACATACTCAGGGCACCGGCCAGCAGTAATAATAACCCCATCAGGGTGTTACTGACGGCCACATAATCGGTGCGCTTATCCCCCCCGGCCAGATCCACCAGAAAGGTTTTGCGCCCTACCCGCACGCCCGCATGGGCCACACTGAGCACAAAAATAACCAGCGCGAAATAACCCGCCGGCACCGGACCACCCAGCATCAGATAAAGACACACGCCCAACCCCAGCAGCGCAGCAATCAGCCCCGCCAGCTGCATCACCCGCTGCGACGACACATCTGCCAGCTTGCCCCAGAACCAGCTGCTGGCAAACTGCGCCAGCCCCTGAGCAATGACCATGCCGCCCAAAATATGAATGCCGCCGTTATATTGCTGAGCCAGCAACACATAATAAGGCGTGACCAGAGCGGTGGACATCAGCAGGGTACGCACCAGCAGAAAACGGCCAAAGGCCGGATCCTGCCTGATGAGCTTGAGGCTGCCAAGCGCATGCTGCCAGCCGTTCACGCCGCCATCGGTGGCACCGGGCTGCTCTGCTATGCGGGTGTAACACAGCATGCCCAGCACCCATACCAGGGCCGCCGCCAGCAAAACAGCCACATAGCCCCACAGCGGCAGATCACCGGCCACACTGAGTAACAAACCACACACCAGCCCCACACCGCCGGCCAGGCTGGCCCCGGTGCCGGTCACCTTGCCCCGCTCTTTTTTAGGAATCGTCTTGCCCAGTACGTCTTTGGAAGCGATGGAGCAAAGCCCGCGGGACAGGCTCATCAGTGCCAGCAGCAGCAATAACAATACCCCGGCCAGCCAGCCCGACCAGATCCAGGCCGTGACTGCCATCAATACCAGACAGCCAGCCTGCAGACCGGCCCCCCACAGCCAGGCTCGTTTGCGCAGCGGCATTTTGCGTACATATGCTCCCAGAAACAACTGGGGCAGCATGGAGCCGCTTTCCCGTATGGGCACCAGCCAGCCAATCAGCCAGACGGGTGCTCCCAGCGCCTGAAACAACCAGGGCAATACGGTTTTGGCATTCACCATCAGCTCGGCCAGCGCAGTGGCAAGCTGGGCCAGGATCAACCAGCGACGGTTACCCACTACCTGATGGCACTCGTTATCGGGAATATCTTTACAGATGCGGGCGTCTTCGTCCGGGGCAGTCAGCCCGGCCAGCCAGCTATTATCTTGCTTTGATTTGGTTCCAAACATAGTCAGGCTCAATCTGCGTGATCACGAAAATAGGGCCAAAGAGTTCTCAGCCACGCTGCAAAGCCCTATCATACAACTAAAGATGGAATGAGCTTCCATTGAATACTTTACAGACACAAGGAAAGCATCATGGACTCGGGCTATCACATTATCATTGCCGATGATCACCCCCTGTTTCGCAACGCACTGCAGCAAGCAGTGCAACTGGCAGTGCAGGGTGCCCACCTGCAGGAAGTGGACAGCATCGACAGCTTGATGACGCTGTTGTCGGACACCGATGATACCGACTTGCTGCTGCTGGATCTGAAAATGCCCGGTGCCAGTGGTTTCTCCGGCTTAACCCGGCTGCGGGCCCAATATCCGGCACTGCCGGTGGTGGTGGTGTCTGCCAGTGAAGACGCCTCGGTCGTGCAGCAGGCCATGCGCCTGGGTGCCGTGGGCTTTATTCCCAAGTCATCACCCATGCCGGTGCTGGTCAGCGCCCTGAATACGGTGCTGGAGGGCGATAACTGGTTTCCGGAAGGTATTGATGCCACTGACGCTCCTGAAGATGACATGGCAGAACGGCTGGCCAGCCTGACGCCGCAGCAGTTCAAGGTGCTGACCATGTTGTCGGAAGGCAAGCTGAACAAGCAGATTGCCTATGAGCTGGATGTATCGGAAGCCACGATCAAGGCTCATGTGACTGCCATTTTCCGCAAACTGGATGTCAAAAACCGCACTCAGGCGGTAATTGCGCTGTCCCAGCTGGAAGGCGGCGAGTTCTGAACTGCTCCCCAGTCCCTAGTCCCCGTGTTTCACCAGATGCTGCAGCAGCGCCCGTAACTTCAATGGCTTGACCGGTTTGCTCAGATAACTGAAATCGAGTTGTTGCAGTTGTTGCTGCAGCTCGGGCTGACGGTCGGCACTGATCACCACAGCGGGAATACGACCAAACTCCAGCCGCAGCATATTGATGGCTGACACACCGGTTTCACCGTCATCCAGATGATAATCCGACAGTATCACCTGCGGAATAAACCCTTCATGGCACAACATTCGTGCTCCGTCGCCACTGCTGGTCAGTGCCACTTCACAGCCCCAGCGCGTCAGCAGGCTTTTCATGGCGGTCAGAATATCGGCTTCATTATCAATACACAGCACACGCAACCCGGCCAGACGATTGTTACTACTGCTCACTGCCGCAGGTACCGGAGCCAGGGCATCTGGCAGCTGGCGTGAGCGCGGCAGGGTCACACTGAATACAGACCCCTTACCTTCTTCCGAGTGCACGCCCAGCTTGTGGCCAAGAATGCCCGCCAGGCCCTGAGAAATGGCCAGCCCCAGCCCCAGTCCCTGCTGATGGCGCTGGCCCGGCTCCAGGCGCATAAACTCATCAAAAATGACATCCAGTTTGTCAGCAGGAATGCCGGGACCATTATCCCATACTTCTATGCGAACCTGGTCGCCAGCCCGGCGCAGACCCAGCACAATATGACCGCCATTACTGTAACGCAGCGCATTGGTTAAAAAGTTCTGCAGTATGCGCCGTAATAAACGGGGATCGCTGTATACCCCAAGCCGGCTGCTGACCACGGAAAAGGCGCCGCCCTGCTGCTCTGCCAGTACGCCGAGCTCCGCCTTGAGGGTGTCGAACAACTCCTTAATGGGAAAGTCCTGAAATTTGGGCACCAGCTTGCCCGACTCCAGCCGGGACATATCCAGCAGATCGCCAATCAGCTCTTCTGCTGCGGTAAGAGAGCGGTCGATATGCCCCGCCAGCCGCCGGCTTTCTTCGTCGCCGGAGGTTTCCAGCCAGGAAGAGGCAAACAGCTTGGCAGCATTAAGCGGTTGCATCAGATCGTGACTGACCGCCGCCAGAAAACGGCTCTTTGACGCATTGGCCAGCTCTGCCTGACGGTTGGCTTCCAGCAATTGCTCGTTCACTGCCGACAGCTCCTGCGTGCGCTCTGCCACCCGCTGCTCCAGCATGACGTTGGCGTCTTTCAGCACCTGCTCGGCCTGACGGAAAGTAGTAATATCACTGAAGGTCATCACAAAGCCGCCGCCGGGCATGGGATTGCCCTGTACTTCAATTACCCGGCCATCAGGCCGGGTGCGGGATGACACATGGCGGCTGCCCGCCTTCATAAAGGCCACCCGCCGGCTTACCTGCCGGTCTACTTCGCCGGGGCCACACAACCCCTGCTCGGCGTTATAACGGATAATGTCGGCAATGGGCCGGCCTACCCGCACCAGCCCTACAGGATACTGAAACAACTCAAGATAGCGCCGGTTCCAGGCCACCAGCCGCAGCTCCTTGTCTACCACTGAAATGCCAAGGCCAATATGCTCAATGGCCCCCTGCAGCAAGCCCCGGTTAAAACGGAACACATCGCCGGCCTCGTCCACTATGGTGGCCAGCTCTTCCAGCTCCATGGAACGGCCCTGTACCGCCGAGGCCAGCACCAGCCGTGCCGACGAAGTGCCGAACACCCCCGCCAGCACCCGCTCGGTGTGACGGATCAGGCTGGCAGGTGCCTGCATGCTGCCTTCCAGTGTGCCCTGTTCACCGGCATAGCGGGCAAAGGCACGCTTGACTCTGGCTTCACCCACAAAACGAGACGCCAGTTGTTCCAGATCCCGCACTGTCACCTTGGCGCGATAGACATCACCGTCGTCCTTATGATGCCGGCCCACAAAAGCCGCCGCCTGAAAGCGTTCCCCTACCGACGGCACTGACAGCCAGGAGCCCACCAGATATCCCGCCAGGTTACAGGTCAGACTGAGCAAAATGCCCCAGGTGACCGGACTCATGTCGGCCAGCCAGCCCAGCGCCGGCGGCGTTAACAGCCAGAGCACCACGTTGGTGCTGGCATCGCCGGCAAACAGTCCGGTTTCCGCCATCAGGTTCAGCAGCCACATCAGCATGCCCAGGCTAAGGCCCCAATAAGCACCGCGCCGGTTACCACCCCGCCACAACAGCCCCAGCACCAGCGGCGGCGCAAACTGGGCAATGGCGGCAAAACTGAGATACCCGATGCGTGACAGACTGCTGATATCTCCCAGCCATAAAAACACCAGCCAGGAAGTGGCCATAATCACCACAATGGCAGTGCGGCGCACATTCAGCAGTAACTGAGCCACATCCTCAAAGCCCGCGCCCTGCAGCTGGCGGCGGCGCAGTATCATGGGCAACACCAGATCGTTGCTGATCATAATGGCCAGCGCGATGGTGGAGATAATCATCATGCCGGTGGCCGCCGAGGCACCGCCAATAAAGGCCAGCATGGCCAGATTGGGCAGCCCCAGATCCAACGGCAGGCTGATCACATAGGTATCGGGCGAGGTGCCCGCGGTCAGCCACTGCTGGCCCGCCAGTGACAGCGGCAGTACCAGCAGGCCAAACAGCAGCAGGTAAACCGGAAAAATACGCCGGGCCAGGCGCAGGTCAGCCTCGCTGTGATGCTCCACCACAGCCACATGAAACTGACGGGGCAGGCAGATAATGGCACTCATCGACAGCAGGGTATAAACGCCGATATCGAGCAGATGACCGCCACTGACCACGCTGAGCGAGTTGATAAAGTCATCGGTGATCATCACCCGCTGCTGATTGGGATAGGCCAGAATCAGCCAGAGCGCAAAGCCCCCCACCACAATAAAGGCAATCAGCTTGACCACCGACTCGGCGGCAATGGCCACCATCACGCCGCGCTGATGCTCGGTGGCGTCAATATGACGGGTGCCAAACAGCAGAATAAAGAGAGTAAACAGCAGGGTGACCATCAGCGCCACTTCACCGGCATTGCGCCCGGCCCCGGCCACCACATCCGGGGCCATCAGGTTCAGCCCCATCACAATGGCTTTCAGCTGCAACGCAATATAGGGCAGCACGCCCACTATGGCGATCAGGGTAATAAACACCGCCAGCCGCTGCGATTTGCCGTAACGGGCAGCAATAAAGTCGGCGATGGAGGTAATGTGCTCCCGCTTGGCCACCTCAATCAGGCGGGCAATAAAACGCCCCCCCAGCGTGAAAATGAGAATGGGGCCAAGGTAAATAGTGAAAAAGGTCCAGCCGTCGGTGCTGGCCTGACCCACAGTGCCGAAAAAGCTCCATGAAGTGCAATACACCGCCAGTGACAGGCTGTAGAGCATGGGCCGCATGCGCCGCACCAGGTTGCCCATGCGTGGCCGGTCACCCAGCCAGGCCAGCAGAAACAGCACGCCCAGATAGGCCAGCGCAATATTGATAACGGTCCAGCCCTGCATCATGGTGCTGCTTGCTCCTTATTTAAGGGCCCGGCCAGCAGCCAGGCCACGGGCAGCACCAGGGCTGCCATAAACCAGAAAGTATGTCCGCCAAAGGCGGAGTAAAGCTGCCCCGATATCATCAGCAAGATACCCGAGGCCACTCCGAGGGCAATGGCGGCATAAAGCGCCTGAGCACCAAAAACGGCACGCTCGTCCAGCTCCCGGCTGATAAACCTGACTGCCCCCAGGTGGCTGACGCCAAAGCTGCCCGCGTGCAGTAATTGCGCCAGCACCAGCCAGAGCAGCTCTGTCGTCGCCCCCAGTACGCCCCAGCGCAACAACGCACACAGAAGCCCGGCCAGCAGCAGGGTGCGGGCGGTGACATGGCTCAGCCATTTGCGGTCCAGCGCAAACACCATAATTTCTGCCAGCACACCCAGCCCCCACAGGTAACCAATCACAGTGGTGCTGTAACCCTCTTGCTGCCAGTAGAGCGCACTGAAGCCATAATAAAAGGCGTGACTGCCCTGCAGTAACGAGGTGATCAGCAAAAAGCGCCCCACCCCGGGCCGGCGCAACACCACCATAATGCTATCGCCGCTTCGTCCGACGGGCTGCTCCGCCGGTGCCGGCCTGGGCGGTATTAAGGTCAGCAGGCTGATCAACGTCAGCGACATCACCATACTGTGTAAAATCCACTGGCTGCCGCCATATTCATTGAGCATGCCCACCACCAGATTGGCAGCAATAAAAGCCGCCGAGCCCCACAACCGGGCTTTGCCGTAGTCCAGCTGAATTTGCACGATATAGCGGCTGGCCATGGCCTCACTGAGCGGAATCAGTGCCGGATATACCAGATTGACCGCCAGCGTCAGTATCAGCAGCCCCACCGTGCTCTGCCAGCCGTAAAAAGCCATAAATCCCAGGCAACCGAGCAGCGCCAGCCCCTGAATTACCGGCAACAGATGGCGCGCGGCGCGCACCCGGCTCATTACGCCAAGAATGCCGACACAACGCACCGCCATACCCAGCCCCAGCAGCAGGCCTACCAGACCCGCACTGGCACCGGCATTGCCCAGCCACAGCGCCCAGAAGGGTAAAAAAGTGCCATAACCAAAGTAATAAAGGGCAAAAAACAGTGATAGCCAGAGCGCAGGCGTCATATCGGTTTCAGTCGGGGCAACATGACGGCTATGATAAAGCCTTTAGCAGTGAATTTCTGTTACCAATCCGTATTAAATAAAAGGCCCGCTTATGCGATATATCAGTATGCTGCTCTGCACTCTGCTGCTGGCCGGCTGCCAGGCACAGCCTCAGGCGGCCGATACCCTGTATGACTATCAACTGCTGGATGATAAGGGCCAGCCGTTAAGCGTGGCAGAAGCGGCGCAAAGGCTGACCGATGCCGATGTGATTATGGTGGGCGAGTTGCACGGCCACTCCGGTGTGCATCGTTTTCAGGCCGAGCTGCTGGCCGCTCTGCTCAGCCAGCCACAACCACTGGCACTGGCCATGGAGCAATTTACCCGTGATCATCAGCCCGAGGTAAATGCCTACCTGGCGGGCGAGCTGGGTGAAGACGCCTTTATTGAACAGGCCAACGCCTGGCCTTCTTATCGTCATGATTACCGGCCGCTGGTGGAGCTGGCCAAATCGGCGGGTATTGAGATCATTGCCGCCAATGCGCCGCGCCAGATAGTGCGCTGCATTGGCAAGCTGGGGCCGGATTATCTGAACCGGTTACCCGAAAATGAACGAGGCTGGGTGGCCGGGCAGCTGACCCTGCATGAAGATGAATACAAAACACGCTTTATGGCCACCCGCTTTCACGGCCATGCTCCGAGCGAGAACCAGTTTGCGGCACAAACCAGCTGGGACGACACCATGGCCGAGAGCATGGCGTTGTATCTGGCCGAGCACCCTGAGCACAACATCATGCTGACCGTGGGCCGCTTTCATATTGCCGATGGCCTGGGTACGGCCCAGCGGCTGCAACAGCGCATGCCCGGTGTGAAGATGGCGCTGATTTACCCTGTACTTCCCGATGAAGCCCGGCCGGCAGCACCCTTGTGGTCTTTACAAGTGCAGGCCCTGCCCGCCCCCCGCCTGGCAGGCGAGCCATTGCCGGCCATTAACATGGCTACCCCCGAGTGCCGTTAATCAATCGGCGGCAATGCAACGGTTACGGCCTTCGGCCTTGGCGCGATAAAGGGCTGCATCGGCCCGGTTAATCAGCTGAGCATAATCGGGGTGGCCGTCAAAGGTGGCCACGCCACCACTGATGGTCACCTTCAGTACCTGCTGCTCTTCCAGCTCCAGCTCGCTGTTCATCAGTTTTTCGCGAATTTTCTCCGCTACTTTCAATGCATTTTTGGCATCGGCTTCTACCAATACCACCAGCAGCTCTTCACCGCCATAGCGAAAACAGAAGTCGCTGCTGCGAATATTGCCGGCCACCAGCCCCGCTACCTGCTGCAGCACCAGATCGCCCCCCTGGTGGCCGTGATTATCGTTAATGGACTTGAAATGGTCCACATCGAACAGCACCACAGAAAAAGTGCCGCCACCACGCATGGCCAGGCGCACTTCCCGGTTCAGTACCGCCGGCAAAAAACGCCGGTCCAGCAATCGGGTCAGGGTATCGCGGCCATGCTCCAGCTCAATAAAGCGATCAAACAGCTTGCTCAGCAGATAAGACACGGATCGCAGCTGTTGCTGCAGTGCCGCCATGTTTTCTGCAAGCTGTGTCCGCTGCTCCAGCCCCCCTTCCAGTGCCGGCAACTGCTGCTCATCTATCTGATTGAGAATGCGCTCTATTTTTTCAAGCTCGGGCGCGCCCTCAAATACCGACATCGCCTGATGATAAAACCAGAGGCCAAACTCCGACTGGCGCAGCGGCTGCAACGGCATGCCGGGCTGATGCAGGGTAAACATCAGCTCCTGGCTCCAGTCGAGCAAAGAGGCACGTTGCCGCTCCCGCTCTACTGACAGGTTCATGCCCAGATTGTGCAGCCGGTAGGCTTCTGCTGCCCGGCTCTTGATATCCGATTTGGAAGCAAATGCCAGATTCATCAACTCCAGGGAAAGGTCAATCACTTCTATCAGATAAGTGCCTGCCTGCAGCCATTGCTCTGGCTCATGCCACTGCTGAGTAACGTATTCAAGCAAACGTTTTTTATGCAGCCGGGCACCAGCCGATACCAAATTAACAGGCAGATTGATACGGGCATGTACCTGGCCTACCTCAAACTGACGCTCTACTGCGTCCTCAACCTGAGCCAGCTCGCTCACCGCAAACACCTGCTCCAGCCAGCGGGTCATGGAGGCCGTCAGCTGCCGGTTGACCTGCTCATGCTCAAGAAAACGGCGGGCATCGGGCAGATCCATCATTTGCTGATAAAAATTCAGCGCCAGCTCCCGGCTGTGAGCCTGCACCAATTTGTATATGTCATGACGCAGCGCTGGTGCATAGTCTGTAAGAATTTGCCGCCACTGGGATCGGCCGTAATCGAGAGGATTTATCATAAACAAACACAACGCAGAAAGTAGGAAACCGGTTCAGCAAAGCAAGGCGAACCTTACTCCGCGGTCAGTTTACGATAAACTCGAGCATATTAACCGTTTCTTTTGTAACTGAACCAAAACCTATGAATGCATATTTGCTGCTGACCCTGGCCATCGTGGCCGAAGTGGTGGCCACCACCGCCCTGAAGGCCGCCGCCGGTTTTACCCGGCCTGGTCCCTCCCTGCTGGTAGTCATGGGTTATGGCCTGGCGTTCTGGCTGCTGGGGCTGGTGGTGAAAACCGTGCCGGTGGGGGTGGCCTATGCCATCTGGTCCGGGGCCGGTATCGTACTGGTAACCCTGCTGGCGATATTATTTTACCGCCAGCTGCCGGACCTGGCCGCTGTGCTTGGCATGGGGCTGATTATTGCCGGCGTAGCGGTAATACAACTGTGGTCTGACACTGGCGGGCATTAATATGAAACTATGCGGACATCGCGGCGTGGCAGCGCTGGCACCGGAAAATACCCTGGCCGGCCTGCGTGCTGCTCACAGGCTCGGGCTTGAATGGGTGGAAATTGACGTACAGCTCAGCCAGGACGACGAGGTGGTGGTAATCCACGATCAAACCGCTAACCGCTGCAGCAATGGCCGTGGACAGGTACGCGAGCTGGCATGGCCGGAGCTGGCCCGGCTGGATGCCGGCGCCTGGTTTGGTCCTGCGTTTGCCGGCGAGTCCATTCCCCGGCTGGCGGACTACCTGGCGCTGGCCCGACAACTGGACATCCGGGTCAATGTGGAGCTGAAGGTGTTTCCCGGCGACGATGCAGCCCGGCTGAGCCGGCGGGTGAGCGAGGTGGTCAACGAGCGGCAAACGCCTGCCGGCGCCCTGCTGTTCTCCAGCTTTGAACCGGCCTGCCTGGCCCACCTGCAGCCACTGGCCCCCGCCATTGCCCGCGGCCTGCTGGTGGAGCGCCTGCCCCGTGACTGGCATGCTCAATTACAGCGGCTTGGCTGCACCGCCCTGCACTGCAATCATAAATACCTGACTCAGTCTCAGGCGAAAGCAATCAAAGCCGCCGGTTTTTCTCTGCACTGCTACACCGTAAACGAGGTGGCCCGCATGCATACCCTGGCCGACTGGGGCGTGGATATGATTTTTACCGATGATCCGCGCGGGTATAGACGGTAAAGGGAGCAGGGACTAATTCACAACATTGTCGCCGCCTGCCGGAATGTTGGGACTCGTCCCAACCCGCAGAGCCAATTGTCATGCCGGCCCCCGAGCCGGCATCTTTCTGCAGACAAAAGTGTCCCCGCCACAGACTCCGGGTCAGGCCCGGAGTGACTAATGTCTGCCGCTTTTTATGGCTTTTGCCGCTTTTCTGTTATCATGCCAGCACGTTGCCTACCGGCAATCCCTCAATCGTCCGCCAGGACCTTGTTAGTTCGGAGTCTCATGTCATTTGCTTCCCTCGGTTTGAACGAAAAGCTCGTTCAGGCTATTAACGAATGTGGCTATACAGAGCCGACCCCCATTCAGCAACAAGCTATTCCGCTGGTATTAAAAGGGGGTGATCTGCTCGCCGGCGCTCAGACCGGCACCGGCAAAACCGCCGGCTTTGGCCTGCCCATGCTGCAGCGCCTGAGTGAAACCAAGGCCCGCCCTCTGGCCAATGGCCGGGCACCGGTGCGCGCTCTGGTACTTACTCCTACCCGTGAACTGGCCGCCCAGGTGGAAGAAAACCTGCGCGCCTACGCCAAACACACCGATCTGCGCACCCTGGTGATGTTCGGCGGTGTCAGCATCAACCCGCAAATGAAGGCCCTGGGCCGCAAGGTTGATATCGTAGTGGCCACTCCGGGCCGGCTGCTGGACCATGTATCCCAACGCTCTATCGACCTCTCCCGCGTTGAAATGCTGGTGCTGGACGAAGCCGACCGCATGCTCGACATGGGCTTTATCCGCGACATTCGCCGCGTACTGGCGCTGCTGCCCAAACAGCGGCAGAACCTGCTGTTTTCCGCCACCTTCTCCGACGAAATCAAGGCACTGGCGGAAGATCTGCTGCACCAGCCCGAGCACATTGAAGTGGCCCGCCGCAACGCCACCGCCGAAACCATTGCCCAGCGCTTCTTTGAAGTAGACAAGGGCCGCAAGCGCGCCCTGCTCAGCTACCATATCGGCCATCACAACTGGCGGCAGGTGCTGGTATTTACCCGCACCAAGCATGGTGCCAACCGCCTGGCCGAGCAGCTGGGCAAAGACGGCCTGCCGGCCATGGCCATTCACGGCAACAAGAGTCAGGGTGCCCGCACCAAGGCCCTGAGTGAGTTCAAAAATGGCGGTATTCGCGTGCTGGTGGCCACCGACATCGCGGCCCGCGGTATCGACATCAGCGAGCTACCCCATGTGGTCAACTATGAGCTGCCCCATGTGGCAGAAGACTATGTGCACCGCATTGGCCGTACCGGTCGTGCCGGCAGCAACGGCGAGGCACTGTCGCTGGTAAGCGCCGAGGAGAAACCGCTGCTGAAAGCCATTGAAAAGCTGATCAAGCAAAGCGCCGATCTCGAGCAGGTGGCCGGTTTCGAACCCGATCCCAATGCTCCGGTGACTCCCCTTGAAAATTCACGCGGCGGCAACCGTGGGCGTCATGGTGGCGGCCAGCGTTCTGGCGGTCAGCGCAATGGTGGTCAACGCAATAGCCAGCGTGCCAGCGGCAACCGTAATGGCGGCAATGGTAACGGTCAGCGCACCGGCAACCGCAATGGCAATGGCGAAGGCCAGCGCAGCGGTGCCCCCCGCCGTCGCTCACGTCCGCAGGCCGCGGGTCAGTGAACAGGGACTGGGGATTAGTGATTTGAAAAAGCCCGGCTAACGCCGGGCTTTTTTACTTCCCGCCTCTAGCTTACGGCTTCCAGCTTTCTTTTGCGGCTGTTCAGCCAGTGCACACCGCCGCCAATCACAAGCCCCCAGAAGGCGCTGCCGATTCCCAGCAAAGACACGCCCGACGCCGTGACCATAAAGGTGAGCAGGGCCGCGTCCCGTTCCTGCTCGTCCCGCAATGCCACCGTTAAACTGTTGCCAATGGTGCCAAGCAGCGCCAGTCCGGCAATGGCCATAATCAGCTCCTTGGGCAACGCCGCAAACAACGACACCACAGTGGCGGCAAACATGCCCATCAATATATAAAACACACCGGCCCACAGTGTGGCTTTGTAACGATGTTCGGGTTTGGCGTCCACTTCCGGCCCCATGCAGATGGCCGCACTTATCGCCGCCAGATTAAAGGCAAAGCCGCCAAAGGGGGCCAGTAGTATGCCGGCCAGGCCAGTCACACTGACCAGCGGTGAGGCCGGCACGCCATAGCCATGAGCGCGCAGCACCGCCACCCCGGGCACGTTTTGCGAGGCCATGGTCACCATAAACAGCGGTATGCCCACCCCAATCAGACTGGCCAAACTGAACTCGGGCCACATCAGCACCGGGCCGGCAGCTTGCCAGTCTAGCCGCTCCGGATGCATCAGCCCCTGCCCTGCCGCCAGCGCCAGCCCGGCCAGCAAACACAAGGGGATCACATAGCGGGACAGCCGCCGGCGCAGCGCCAGGTACACCGCCAGCATGGCTATCACCAGTACCGGTGCCGTCTGCACCGACACGAACAGGTCCAGGCCAAAGTTAAGCAGCACGCCGCCCAGCATGGCTGCCGCCAGTCCGCCGGGCAGCAACCGCATAATATGATCAAACCAGCCGGTCAGGCCGCACACCAGCAGCAGCGCCGAGCTGAACAGAAAAACCCCCACCGCCTCGCTCATGGGCAAACCGGCCAGGGCCGTCACCAGCAGGGCCGCACCGGGGGTGGACCAGGCGGTCAGCACCGGCTGGCGGTAACGCAGGGTCAGCAGCAGGGTGGTCAGCCCCGAGCCCAGCCCCAGCGCCCACATCCAGGAGCTGGTCTGAGCCTGGCTGGCACCGGCGGACGCAGCAGCCTGAAAAATAATGGCAGCCGAGCTGCTGTAGCCGACCAGCACCGCAATAAAACCGGCGGAAAGGTGAGACAGGCTGAACATGAAAGACTCCAAAAAAAGCGCAGCCAGGCTGCGCTTTGTTCAACAAATAATCATTACTGCTGCGCTTTCAGCAGCTCGGCACACAAGCGCACAAAATCCGACGAGGTCACCATGCCCTGCAGCCGGCCTTCTTCATCCACCACCGTCAGGCAGCCGTGCTTGTTGCTGAGAAAAAAGTCCACCACTTCGGTAAGCGGCGCCTGCACATCCACGCTTTCCAGATCATTATCCAGAATTTCCATGACCCGGCACTGGCGCTCCCGTCTGTCCAGAGCACTGACCCCATAGTCGGAAAGCAGGCCCATAATGGTAGCAATCATGCGTTTTTGAGTCAGGACTCCCAGCAACTTGCCGGTGAGCGGATCCACCACCGGAATATGCCGGATACTTTTTTCACGCATTAAATCATGGGCGTCTTTCAGGGTCGCGGTCTGATCCAGAGTCAGCAGCTCCCGGGTCATGATGTCGCCAACACATTCTAAAGCCATGAGAAACTTCCTTTTTTCATATTTATCATCATCACTCATAGTATGAGCCCTGTTTTGGCACAGTGCTGCGCCGCTTGCAACAAAAACAAAAAGCCCGCAGGCAAAATGCATGCGGGCTGTTAACGGCGCGAAACTATATTACTGATTCGCCGCCATGGGTTTGTGGCCGTCAGTCAGGTGCAGTACATCCACCAGATCGTCTCCGCTTACCGCAAAGGCCTGGCCAAAACCTTTTACAAACAGGCCTTTGATGGGCACCAGACGAAACAGATGAAAGTCTGCCAGGTTTGCCAGGCCAGTTACCGTCTCGCCATGACGCTCGGTGAGAGCGTCAACCCCTAGCTGCCAGGCATCGGTATTGCGCGCTACCCGCTCGGGAGTGGCATCAAAGGTCAGGCGCTTGCGGGCAAACAAAGTGCGGCTGTTCTGCTCGTCCTCCACCATCATCAGTGACACTTTCGGGTTGGCCAGCAGGTTACGGGCATGGCGGGCCATTTCGCTGATCAGAATATAATAGCCGTCTTCACGCAGGGCAAACGGCGCATAGCTGACATTTGGCTGGCCTTCGGCATCCACGGTGGCCAGCAACAAGGTTTTCATTTGATCCCGAAACTCACGAATTTCCGGCTCCAGCCGTCCCTGCAAACGGGCCTGTTTTTCGGCGTGCTCAGCCATGTTGCAACTCCTTCAGTGCATGAAACGCAGCCACCTGTTCAGGGAACAGCGTCCCCTTGTCATCGCGGCCCAGATAAATTTTAAAAATGCAGTGGCCTGCCTCATTGTAAAACACAATGGCGTGAGCCTCTTTGCCCCGGTGCGGCTTGCTCTGCAGGGCAATATGACAAATGGCATCCAGTTTAAGGTGACCATGCAGCTCGCCGAGGGCACCAAACAGGTTGTAGTAACCATGACCGATGCGGCCTCTGGGCAGGGGAGCCTTTACCTCAAAAACGGAGCCGGACACTTCAATAATGGTGGTCACCGGCCCCCACTCCGCCACCTGCTCCAGCACAGTTTGAGCATGCCGGCCGGCCAGCGGGCAGACCATGTTCGCCGGCAGACATTGCATCACTCGCCACTCGCTGGTGTTCAGCCGGCGGGCCATTTCCACCGGGCGCAGGGCCGGCTCGGCGGCCAGCAGGGCGCTGACACTTTCTTTCAGCTCCGACATGGATAACTCCTTGAATATTAGAAGCGGTACAGGGCGCTCAGCTTGATATTACGTCCGGGCTCATACAGCTCACTGAAAGCACGGCGGTAATAACGATCGGTCAGGTTGTCTGCGGTCAAAGCCAGCTCCAGCCCGCTTAATGCTCCCTGGGCATACCAGCTGGCACCCACATCCAGCAGGGTGTAGTTGCTGTAATCTATGTCTTCAAATTGTACCGAGCCGGCATATGTTAACCGGGCACCCAGCCTGAACTGGCTGTCCAGCAACCAGTAGCCGGCATGAGCCACCCATTTGTCGGCGGGAATGCCTTCCAGCGCCTTGCCGGTAGCCTTGTCTCTGCCGAGGGTGCGGCCGTAAGAAAGGCCCAGCTCCAGATCCCGCCAGTCATAGTCAATGGCCAGCTCCCCTCCCTGCAGCTCGGCATCCTGCACATTGTCATAACGGGTTTCAAACACCCTGTTGGCAAAGTCCATGATAATTTGCTGTTCAATAAAGTCTTTCACCTCATTCCGGAACAGGCTGGCGTTCAGCCTGAGCCTGTCCTCGCCCGTCAGCACACCATCAAAGCTTGCCCGGACAATCAGCTCCTTGTTGGCCGCTTTTTCCGGGCGCAGCTCAGGGTTGGGCACAAAGACATTGGTTCCCATCGGACCCAAGGAGAAATGCGTTCCTGTGGTGTACAGCTCTTCGCTGGTAGGTGCTCTGAACGCCTCGTCATAACGGGCAATCAGTTTCAGCCAGCCGGTGGCCTGCCAGCTCAGCGCCAGCGATTTGGACAGCTCGCTCTCGCTGCGCTTTGAACCGGCAAGATTCTTGGCCTCGGTCTGAAAATGGTCGTAACGCAAAGCCGGCAGCAGGGTCCAGGCTCCGGACAAGGGCAGCTCAGCCTGCACAAAGCTGCCCACCACCTCGGAACGGCCATCTGCTGGTATAGGACGATTAGTACCTTGCCGGTAGCCCCGGCTTTTATCCTGATAGCCGTCCAGTCCGTAGGTGAGTTTACCCCACTCCAGCCGGGAGCGGTTTACCAGACTGAGCCCCAGAGTGCGATAGTCAGTATGATCACGCTGGTTTTGTGCCACACGAAACTCATCCACTTCGGAGCGGTTGTGGTACAGCGTCAGATCCAGATCCAGATCCACCAGCCCGGAGGCCGGGTTCAGCTGATAATCCAGCACAGTACTCTGATCGGTCGATTCCCGATCCACCAGCGGACTGCTGGTATTCACATTGGTTTCAGGATTACCGGGCACCGAACCGATGGTTTCACTCTGGCGGTGGCTCAGGCTAAAGCGCTGAGTATCGTCCGGCTGCCAGCCAAGCTTGATCAGCCCGCCCTGACCACACTCGGCGGAATAGGCAAGGCTGCGATCATCGCCCAGACGAACATCGTTCTGATCCCGGTAATAGCCGTTCAGCAGCAGATCAAACTGCTCACCGGCACCATAAATAGCAGCACTGGTACGGTTTTGATCTGCCGCCGTGCCATGACCCTGCCTGATATAGCCACCCACATTCTGGCCACCGTTCAGCAAATCCCGCCCGTCCTGAGTGGTCTGCGCCACCACGCCGCCAATGGCACCACTGCCCCACAGGCTGCCGGCCGGACCTTTAATAACATCAATCTGCTTGAGCAGCTCGGGATCCAGCTGATAGGTGCCTCTGTGTCCGGCCACAAAGTTCTGCCGGGCACCGTCTACCAACTGCAGCACCCGGGTACCTTCAAGACCACGAATAACCGGTTTTTGATTACTTCCCCGCGGGCCACCGCCAATATCAATATTGGGCTGGTATTTAAGTGCGTCAGCCACACTGTCGGGTTGCTGTTGCTCCAGTTGCTGACGAGTGATAACAGCGGCGCTGTACTTGCTGCTGCTCAGGGTAGAATTATCGCGGCTGGCCTGGATCCTCCAGCTCACTGCTGCCGACAGCCGTTGCCGGTGCTGACAACGCCATTCCCAGAGCCAGCGCTATCAGCGACGGCTTACTTATCACATCGTTATGCTTCACCTGGCACTCCCCGCCTATTGGGTTTTAAGATGGTGGCGAGATTAATGAAACAGTTTTCTAAATGCAACCAATTATCATTTCAATAGACATTGCCATAAAAATCCGTATGCTGTGGCTGTGATATTTTTGTACTGTTTTTTTGAGGATGGATTGTGAGCCTTAAACGCTATGGCGTCTTTGTTGTTTGTTCTCTGTTGCTTCATGGGCTGCTGGCTCAGGCAATGGAGCGCAATCCCATGGAAATTGCGCTGGCACCGGCTGAAAACCCGGGCCCCATCAGCGTTAAAATGATGCCCACCGTGACCAGGCCCGCTCCCCCTGAGCCCGCGCCACCCAAGCCGGAACCGAAACCCGAGCCAAAACCCAAGCCTGAGCCGGCCAAGCCAAAGCCGGAACCGAAACCCGAGCCCAAGCCTAAGCCTAAGCCCAAACCCAAGCCAAAACCTGTGCCCAAACCTGAGCCAGCGCCCAGGCCCGAGCCAGCACCCAGGCCTGCTCCCAAGCCGGCACCGGCCCCCGAGCCGGTCAAACAGGCCCCCAGGGAGCAGCCCCAGCAAACCAAAAACAGTGCGCCCAAGCGCATTGAAAAGCCGAGCTTTAAGACCCGGCCCTCGCCCATTGCCTACCCGGTGCAGGCGCGCCGGCGTGGCCTGGAGGGCACAGTGGTGGTTGAGGTATGGCTGGACGAGCAGGGCAAGCAAACCAAACGTGTTCTGGCACGCTCTTCCGGCGTGAATGTGCTCGACAAGGCGGCCATTAAAGCCATCGCCAAATGGCGGTTTTCTGCTTATATAGAAAACGGCCGGGCCCTGGCTCACCGCGTACAGATCCCCATTCGTTTCAAACTGGACTAAATCATGGCGTTTATTAATCAACTGCATCAACAACTGGGCCTGATGAGCTGGCCCCTGATCATCTGCTCTGTCATTACTCTGGCCATCTGGCTGGAGCGGGGTCTGACCCTGCTGTGGATAAGCCTGCGCGGCGAGCAGGAAAAACGCCGTCTGCGCAGCCAGGGCAACACCTATCCCGGCAAGGATGAAAAAGCCCCTGCCTCCGTCATGCTGCAGGGCTGCCGGTTGCTGATACAACACCAGGAATGCTCTAAAGCCATTCGGGAAGATCTGGCCGCGGTCTGGCTGCAGCAACAGCGCCGCCGTCTGCATGCCGGCTTGCGGGTACTGACTCTGGTGGGGGTTATCAGCCCGCTGCTGGGCCTGCTGGGTACCGTGCTTGGCCTGATTGAGATGTTCAGAAGCATCGGTGAGAGCGGCGGCCCCGTTACGCCGGCGCTGCTGGCCGACGGTCTGGGCCAGGCCATGAGCACCACCGCCGCCGGCCTGCTGATTGCCCTGCCGGCCATTGCCGGTGCCCAGCTGTTCGGGCTCTGGGCCGATCGTCTGCTTGACCGCCTGACCCACGAGCTGAACCGCTGCAACCTGCATCTGGAAGGACTGGGGCTGGGAGGTCGTTCATGATCAAAAGCCCGGAGGCGAGCCAGTCGGCCTGGCGCGCCATGACCCCCGACATCACTCCCCTGCTCGATATCATTTTTATCGTGCTGGTGTTTTTGCTGCTCACCGCCAATATTCCGCTGCAGTCTCTGGAAGTGGACTTGCCCAAAACCGACAGCGAGGCGCTGTCGGTGGTACAGGAGGACAAGAGCATGACCATCAACCTGCTGGCGGGCAGTCCGGCCTGGGCGCTGCAGGGAGAAAAATACGATGACTGGGCCGCGTTCAGGCCGGTGCTGGAACAAAACCTTGAAAGCCTGAAAAAGGCAGAGCTGATGCTGGCCTCAGACAGCACGGTCACCGTGGACAACATGATGAAACTGCTGGCCTTTTTGCAGGAGCATGAGATCCAGGCCACCCAAATCCTGATGGAACAAGAGTAATGGCCACACGCCGGCAGCAGATGACGGACGAAAAATAATCTGCCGCCCTGCTTCTGGCCGTGACCCGGTCATGCTATAAGCAAGGCTTCTTCTTTACCGGAAGTGCTTCGATGAAAACCATCAAAATAAGAAAAGGCTTGCTCTCCTGCGTTGTTCTGGCTGCTTTGTGGACGCCCCTGCTGGCCTCGGCCGCCGCCATCGACAAACACGCGCAAAAACCGGTCTGGATGGACTGGGCGTTTTTTGGCAATACAGTGGCCTCGGCCTGCCTTACCCGCTGGTGCAATAATAGGGACCCAGAGTAACCCGATGCCGCAGGGATGCGGCATTATCTTGCCTTCCTCTTTCTTCCCTGCCGTGTTTTTCTTCCCGCTCAGCGGCGCAGATCCTCTCCCCGATCACATTTACGCCCCCATTTTCGCATTTTTTGTGATCAAAACCGCACCCATAGTAACACTTATTTAACAACAATAAGACCAAAGTATAGGGTGTGCTTCACCAGAAAGGTTCACAGCAAACCCTTAACATTGAAACAATCAAGGATGAAACCATGAACAACACCATGCGCAACCTGCTCGTCGCCGCCGGCCTGGCACTCACTCCCCTGGCTCAGGCCATGGCTGCCGACAAGGCCGATATTGCCGTGCTGATCCCCGGCAAGCACAACGACGGCGGTTTTATGCAGGCTGCCCACACAGGCTACGAAAAGATTCGTGATCAGCTGGATGTGAACGCCAGCTTTGTATCCAATATTTCTGCCACCTCGGATCCGGTTCTGCTCACCGAGGCCATGCGCGAGCTGGCCCAGAAAGGCCCGGACATGATCATCGCCCACGGCGGTCAGTGCAACGGCCCGGCCGAGACCGTGAGCAAGGAGTTCCCCGACATCAAATTCGTGGTGATTCAGGGCCATGTACAGGGTCCCAACCTGTCCAGCTATGTGGTGCGCCAGGAAGACTCCGCCTGGCTGGCGGGCGCGCTGGCGGGCCTGACCACCGAATCGGACGTGGTGGGCCACATCTCCGGCGCCTGGCCCAAGCCCGGCCTGATTGGCCGTGCCGCCTTTTATGACGGCCTGATGCACGTGAACCCGGATGCCAAATACCTGACCTGGTTCACCGGCGATCTGGACAACACCGGCATCAACGCCGAAGCCGCCGCCGCCGAAATCGCCCATGGTGCCGACGTGATTTACACCATGCTCAACGCCGGCCGCCAGGGCGTGATTGACGAGATCAAAAAACACAACGGCGAGGTGCGCCATATCGGCAACGTGTCCGACTGGACCCAGGTGGACGACACCTTTGTGGGCTCGGCAGTGGCCGATGCCAGCGTGGCTATTCTCAACGCCGCCCAGGACTTCACCACTGGCAAGTGGCAGCCCAACCAAATCACCGAAATCGGCCTCGGCCAGGGTGACGTAGTCAAGCTGACCCTGGCGGACGACGTTTCCCCCGAAGTGCGGGCGAAACTGGACGAGCTGGCCGAAAAGCTGATCAGCGGCGAAATCACCATGAAAACCACCTATGAAGGCAAGGAATTCCACCCCGCCACCGGCGACTTTGTGGATCAGTCCTTCAAGGAAACCCTGAAGACCAAGTCCTGATCCTGTCTTTTGAATAACTGAGCGCCTTCGGCGCTAATGCGGGCGGGCCGCCCGCGCTCCAGTGGGTAGATGGCGATGAACGAAGTGAATCCCAACATTTCGCAGACAACCGCGTGTTGGAATTCGCTACGCTCATTCGCAACCTACTCTGCTTCGTATTACCGCTACTCCAGACAGCCAGGTTCTGCACTTTTCACCCCACTCGCCACTGGCATTCCCCGCCCAGCCAAGTACCATATAGCGCCATGGCCCTGCGTTGGCCGCGGGCTGACTCACAGCCTGCCAGAAAGGCCTGTCAACTCACTGATTTATCAGGACAATATAGAAATGGCTCAATTTGTTTACACCATGCACCGCGTGGGCAAGGTGGTTCCGCCCAAGCGTCATATTCTGAAAAATATCTCCCTGTCGTTCTTCCCCGGCGCCAAAATTGGTGTTCTGGGTCTGAATGGCGCGGGTAAGTCCACCCTGCTGCGCATCATGGCCGGCATCGACACCGAGATTGAAGGTGAAGCCCGCGCCCAGCCCGGCATCAAGATCGGTTACCTGCCCCAGGAGCCCCAGCTCAACCCCGAGCACACGGTACGCCAGGAAGTGGAAGAAGGCGTGGCCGAAGTGGCCGGTGCCCTCAAGGAGCTGGACGCCGTTTACGCCGCCTATGCCGACCCCGATGCCGACTTCGACAAACTGGCCAAGCGCCAGGGTGAGCTGGAAGCCATCATTCAGGCCCACGACGGCCACAACTTGGACAACCAGCTCGAGCGCGCCGCCGATGCCCTGCGTCTGCCACCCTGGGATGCCGTGATCGGCAAGCTGTCCGGTGGTGAGCGCCGCCGCGTGGCCATGTGCAAGCTGCTGCTGGAAAAGCCGGACATGCTGCTGCTCGACGAACCTACCAACCACCTGGACGCCGAGTCCGTAGCCTGGCTGGAGCGCTTCCTGCACGACTACGAAGGCACCGTAGTGGCCATTACCCACGACCGTTACTTCCTCGACAATGTGGCCGGGTGGATCCTCGAGCTGGACCGTGGCGAAGGCATTCCGTGGGAAGGCAACTACTCTTCCTGGCTGGAACAAAAGGATCAGCGCCTGTCTCAGGAAGCTTCTTCCGAAGCCGCCCGTCAGAAGTCCATTCAGAAGGAACTGGAGTGGGTGCGTCAGAACCCGAAAGGCCGCCAGGCCAAGTCCAAGGCCCGTATGGCCCGCTTTGAAGAGCTGCAGAATCAGGACTTCCAGAAGCGCAACGAAACCAACGAGCTGTTCATTCCGCCCGGTCCGCGCCTGGGTGACAAGGTCATCGAGGTGGAGCACCTGACCAAGTCCTACGGCGACCGCGTGCTGATTGACGACCTGTCATTCAGCATTCCCAAGGGTGCCATCGTCGGCATCATCGGCCCCAACGGTGCCGGTAAGTCGACCCTGTTCCGCATGCTGACCAACGCCGAGCAACCGGACAGCGGCAGCATCACGCTTGGGGATACCGTGCAGCTGGCCTCGGTGGAGCAGTTCCGCGACGCCATGGACAACAACAAGACCGTATGGGAAGAAGTGTCCGGCGGCCTCGACATGATGCGCATCGGCAACCTGGAGATCCCCAGCCGCGCCTACCTGGGCCGGTTCAACTTCAAGGGCACCGACCAGCAGAAGCGGGTCGGCGAGCTGTCCGGTGGTGAGCGCGGCCGTCTGCACATGGCCAAGCTGCTGCAGACCGGTGGCAACGTGCTGCTGCTCGACGAACCGACCAACGACCTGGATGTGGAAACCCTGCGCGCGCTGGAGAACGCCCTGCTGGAATTCCCCGGCTGCGCCATGGTGATCTCGCACGACCGCTGGTTCCTCGACCGTATCGCCACCCACATCCTCGACTACAAGGATGAGGGTAAGGTGGAGTTCTTCGAAGGCAACTTCACCGAATACGAAGAGTGGAAGAAGAAGACCTACGGCGCCGAGGCCATTCAGCCCAAGCGTATCAAGTACAAACGCATCGCCAAGTAAGGCTTGTAGCTGTGCTGCCAAAGGCCCGCCTCGTGCGGGTCTTTTTTATTGTTGTGATCCTTCACCTCGCCCTTACTACCCCCTATGGTATGCTGTCTGTTTTACGTCTTCACACACGGAACTTTTATGGACACCTATGCGGCCCAGGCCCAGCTGGACCGGCAGGATATCTGGCAGGGCTTTAAGCAGCTGCTGCCCCTTTCCTTTTTTGTGGCCGCCTTCGGCCTGGCGTTTGGTCTGGCCGCACACCAGACCGGCCTCGGCGACGGCAGCATCGTGCTGATGAGTGCCACTGTGTTTGCCGGAACCTCCCAGTTTGCCGCCCTCGACGTCTGGGGATTGCAGGTGCCGCTGGTACCCTTAATGATTACCACCTTTGCCATCAATGCCCGTCACCTGCTGATGGGAGCCACCCTCTACCCCTGGTTGCGCCATCTGCCACCGGCCAAACGCTACGGCATGATGCTGTTCGCTTCCGATGCCAATTGGGCCCTGGCCATGCAACACTTTCACAAGGGTGAACGGGCTCTTGGCATTTTATTTGGCGGCGGCATGGCAATTTGGGCCTTCTGGATGATCGGCACCTGGCTCGGAATCCGCTTCGGCAGCGCCATTGAAGATCCGGTCAGCATCGGCCTCGACATGGTACTGGGCTGCTTCCTGCTGGCCATGGCGCTGGGTGCCCGCAAGGATCTTCGTACCCTGCTCATCTGGATAGTGGCCGGGGGGAGCTCTATGGCTGCGTACTGGTGGTTGCCGGAAAACAGCCATGTGGTGGTAGGCGCGCTGGCCGGCGGACTGCTGGGAGCAATTTGGATGGAGAAAGGGAAATGATGCTGGAAACCGCCGGCAACGGCACCCTGCTTATTATCGCTGTTATGGCGGTGGTTACCCTGTTCACCCGACTGGGTGGTGTGCTGATCATGTCCGTTATTCCCATTAACCGCCGGGTGCAGAACTTTATCAGCGCCATGTCGGGATCCGTGCTGATCGCCATTCTTACCCCTCAGGCGGTCAACGGCGACGACGGTGCCCGGGCAGCTCTGCTGGCCACCGGCCTGGTGATGTTAATCCTGAAAAAGCCCTTGCCCGCTATCGCCGCCGGCGTGCTGACCGCGGCGCTATGGCGGCAACTGCTTTAACAAAGCTGGAAGCGAGAAGCTGAAAGCGAGAAAGACAACTCGTCGCCTGCGAAGGCAGGGGCCCATGTGCAGAGCGGAATATTGTCGCCTTGTTCGTGGATTCCTGCCTGCGCAGGAATGACAAAAATACCGTAGCAACCGCACTGCTGCTTCTGCCTGATCCGAGCAACCTGATGCTCAAAGTAGCTGCCGCTTTAGCCGGCAGGGCCTGGGTAACAGGCCTTTAGTACAGGTTTGTCTGACAGTTTGCGCCGGCTGAAGCGGCACCTACAGCTAGATACAGAAAGGCCCGCTGTTCAGCGGGCCTTTCTCATTTGCGGTTAACAAAGCGGCATTAACGCCGCCATACCACCGGGAACCAGTCTTCTCGCATGCGGTCGCCGGTTTGCAAATTGATGCCGTCAAAGGGCGGTGAAGTAGGTCCGCCCCGGTTTACATAACGCACATCGTCGCCCATAAAGCGGGTGGAAAAGGCCCGGCGGCGATTCTGAGTCTGGTTGCCCGGCGCGCCGTGCACGGTTTTGAAGTTAAACAGCAGGGCATCACCCAGCTCCATTTCCGGAATCATGATCTCGAAATCACCATTGTCGATATCCGGCATCTCCATATAGGGGCTGTCGTCGGTATACCAGGACGCATTGGTGGACCACTTGCTCGGGCGCACCGGCTTGGGCCAGCGGTGGGAGCCCAGTACCACCTGCAGGGCATTTTCTGGGGTGATGGGATCGAGCGGTATCCAGTAACTGCCGGTCTGCTCGCCGTCCACACAGTAATAAGGGTTATCCTGATGCCAGGGGGTGGCCTTGGAGGTGCCCGGCTCCTTCACCAGAATATGCTCGTGAAACACCTGAATGGCGTTCGAGCCGGTGGCCTCACCCACAATGGCGGCACCGGGCGACTGCTCTATCCACTGACGAAATTCGGGAATACGCTGCCAGTTGCAGTAATCTTCAAAGAAACGACCGGTATCGGTGCCGGTTACGTTCTCGCGGCCATGTTCGCTGGGGTGTTGCAGCACTCGGTCAAAACCGGCACGCAGCGGCTCAATCCAGTCTTTAAATACACCTTTAATCACAATGGCACCATCACGCTGATAGGCGGCCTTCTGCTCGTCGGTCAGCCAGATATTGCTGGCAATGGCTGTGGTCATGTCCCTCTCCTTCCCCGGTATTTGATGACAGCTCGACTTTAACAGTCTTTTTACATAGCATAAAAATATAGATTTAATATAAAGTGCATAACCTAATGGCTATACCATTTACTTTTCGTCAGCTCAGTTACTTTGTGGCAGTAGCCCAGCACGGCAGCATCAGCCGGGCAGCCGTTGCCCTGCATGTGTCTCAACCCTCTGTGTCCATTGCTATTAATCAGCTGGAAGGTCTGCTCGGCCAGCCGTTGTTTCAGCGCCATCGTGGTCAGGGGGTGAGCCTGAGCCCAAGGGGAGAAACGCTGTTTAATGAAGCACGACATATTCTTACCCTGTCGCACAACCTGCTGGACGACAAACATGAAAATACCGATGACGTGCAAGGCCAGCTGGTGATTGCCTGCTTTCGGGATATAGCGCCCTACTATCTGCCGCGTCTGGTGAGTGAGTTTGAGCGTCGCTACCCCAAGGTCAGAGTCAGTATGCAGGAGCAGGATCTGGCCGGTGTACGGGAGTTTCTGGAGCAGGGCAAGGCAGAGTTGGTGCTGAGCTACGGCCTGAGCCTGCCACCGGAATGTCGCACCCATGTGCTCGATGAGCTCAAACCATACGCCCTGTTGCCGGTCGATCACGCACTGGCAGAACAAAGCAGCCTAAGTCTGCGGCAGCTGGCACAAGAGACTCTGATCTTGCAGGATCTGCCGCTGACCCGGGAATATTTTCTGTCGCTGTTCTGGCACCGGGATCTGCAGCCGGCCCGCATTCATCACACCCTGTCGTTTGAAATGCAGCGCGGTCTGGTGGCCCATGGCCATGGTGTGGCACTGTCCTGCACCCGGCCCGCCGGCGATCAAAGCTACGACGGCGCTGCCATCGCCTGTGTGCCGCTGAATGACGATGTACCGCCCCAGCGGGTGGTGCTGGCACGGGCTTCAGACTTTCCGTTGTCGTTGCCGGCACGGCTGTTTGTGGAGCAGATTACCGGCAGGACCATGGCACCATGACTCAACCCAGCTGGATACTGCTGCGCGGGCTGGCCCGGGAGTGCCGCTATTGGGGAGACTTTCCAAAGCAACTGGCCACTCGGCTTAACGCACAAGTGCAGTGTCCGGAGCTCTATGGCAACGGCATTTATCACCAGCAAAAAAGTGCCACTACCATAGCGGAGATGGTGGAGCAGCTTCGTTGCGAAATAACCATACGCCGGCCGGTTTATCTGCTCGGGCTGTCAATGGGTGGCATGATTGCCATTGAATGGGCTGCTCGCTACCCACAAGAAGTGGCCGGTCTGGCTCTGGTGAACTCAAGCAGCACTCTTAACCCCTTCTGGCTACGCCTTCGGCCAATGGCCCAGCTGGGAGTGGGGCTTGCATTGCTGATGACCAGAGCGCAAAGAGAGAGACTTATCTACCGCCTTACCTGCAATCATCGACATGATAGCGATACCCTACTGCCAGGCTGGATACACTACGCCAACCAGTACCCCACCGCTCACCGCAACTTTGCACGTCAGCTTGTCGCTGCCGCCCGCTACCGAGTGCCAGCCAGAGACTTGCCTGTAAAGCCGCTTGTGCTGTGTGGCCTGGAGGATCATCTGGTTAATCCATTATGCAGCCAAACACTGGCGCAGCACCTGCGCGCCTCCTTGCATCAGCATCCCCGGGCCGGCCACGATCTGCCCCACGACGATCCCGACTGGCTGCTGAGCAAGCTGGCCCGATATTCAGACCAGCAAGGCTTGGATTAAAGCACCTGTGCCGCTATCCAGCCAAAGAGGACCAGCGGAATGTTGTAATGGATAAAGGTAGGGATCACCGAATCGCGGATATGATCATGCTGACCATCGGCATTCAGACCGGCGGTGGGGCCCAAAGTGGAGTCGGACGCCGGTGAGCCCGCATCACCCAGCGCACCGGCAGTCCCCACCAGCGCCAGGGTAGCCAGCGGCGAAAAGCCGAAGCTGATAGCCAGAGGCACATAAATAGCGGCAATAATCGGAATGGTGGAAAACGATGAGCCGATGCCCATGGTAATAAACAGGCCCACCAGCAGCATGACCAGCGCCGCCAGTCCCGGATTATTGCCAATCAGCGCGCCCGAGCCGGTCACCAGCTCAGGGATAGCACCGGATGCCTTCATCACGCCGGCAAAGCCCGAGGCGGCAATCATAATAAAGCCGATCAGCGCCATCAGCCGCATGCCCTGAGTGAACACATCGTCCTGATCCTTCCACTTGAACAGGCCGTTCATCGACAGCAAGGCAAAGCCCAGCAAGCCACCCAGCACCATGGAGCCGGTGGTCAGCTGCACCACCAGCGCACCCACTATGGCTACACCTATCATCATCAGCTGTTTGCGGCTGAGCTGCGGCCGGCTGGCTTTATCCTGCTTTACCTCATTCAGTGGCGACTGATAGCCGCGAGGGCGGCGATAACTGAACAGCACCGCCACCAGCAGCCCCAGCAGCATGCCCAGCGCCGGCAACAGCATGGCCTTGGGAGCCATGGCGGTGGTTACCTGCATACCCAGCTCTGCACCGGCCTGATTCACGCTGTTGGTCAGGATATCGTTAAGAAAAATGGTGCCAAACCCTACGGGGGTGGTCATGTACATAATGGTAATGCTGAACGTGATCACACAGGCCACGGCACGGCGGTCCAGCTGCAGCATGTTCATCAGCCCCAGCAGGGGCGGCACCAGAATGGGAATAAAGGCAATATGCACCGGCACCACAGTGCCCGACGCCGCCCCCACCAGGATCAGCGCGACAAACAGCAGCCATTTTACACCGCCGGGGGCAGTCTGCTCACCAGCGCCACGCCGGCCCCCCACCCAGGCCAGCGCCTTGTCGGATACCATGGCGGTAATGCCGGTGCGCGACAGCGCCACCGCAAAGGCTCCCAAAGTGGCATAAGCCAATGCTACTGTCGCACCGCCGCCCAGCCCGTCGTTAAAGGCGGAAATAACCTGATCCACCGACATGCCGGCCCAGAGCCCGCCCACCAGAGCCGCCACTACCAGCGAAAACACCACAGACACCCGGGCCAGACACAGGCCCACCATTACCAGAATCGCCAGCACAATCGCATTCATCGGATCCTCTCCCCTTTTACTCACATCCTGTTAAGGGTGCATCGGCCCCGACACACAAAAATTATTTAACATTGATAACAAATTAAGCATAAATATAGTTTCTATATGGTTGGCATAGCCTTAAGGCCATGTTCAGCCTGCCAGTGCCTGTTTGATCAATGCCAGCATGGCAGGTGACAAGGGCAGTGCCAGCGCTGCCGTCTGCCCTTGCGCAGACATTTTACCCCAGGTTTTGGCAATAATGCTCACCACCTTGGCGTCGTCGTGGCCGGCAGCAAAGTCTTCAAGATAAAACTGCAGAAACACCAGACAAATCACATCTTCCAGCAGCTGGACTTCTGCATCCTGCTTCAGGCGTTGCTTCAGCAACAGGGCGCTCACCCGTTGTTGGGCTTTTTGATCGTAACCGGCTTCAGCCATGAGATGGCCGGTAAGATCGGCGTGATATTGCGCCAGTTCACTGCGCCAGCGCTTGTAACCGGCTCTGTCCATGGGGTAATCGGAACGGGGAATGGCCCAGCGGCGAATATGCTGAGCCCGGGCGGCAATATGCAGCAGCTCGCCGGCATCGGGCGCAAACATCTTGAGTTGTTGCGTCATGCGTTCACTGTAAAGGCGCTCTTTGGGCCAGTCTTTTCCTGCAACCGTCTGACGGTTGGGATCCTGCTCATTCACTTGATCTATGCCACGAATAACTTGCTCAAAACCCGATGATGGCGTCATTTGGCTAATTCCTTGCTCACAATGGCCGCAATCATACCGGCTGCAGCCCGCTTGCTCGAGCCTCAGGCACAAAAAATGCAAAAATTAATTGATGCATCTCAGATGTATCTATATCATTCAGCCCCATTAAGTGACATATTTGATACAACTTTAAAGGCAAACGAGGTACTCATGCTGGAAGCCCGCACCATTGAAATCGTGAAAAGCACCGTTCCCCTGCTGGAGTCGGCCAACACCGCCCTGACCGAACATTTCTACCAGCGGATGTTTCGCGACAATCCCGAGCTGAAAGATGTGTTTAACCTCAGCCACCAGCATACCGGCCGCCAGCCTGCCGCCTTGTTTGCCGCCGTGCTGGCCTATGCCAAAAACATCGACAACCCTGCCGTACTGAGCACAGCGGTAGAGCGCATCGCCCAGAAGCACACCGGTTTTTCCATTCAGCCGGAGCAGTACGCCATTGTGGGCCATCACCTGCTGGAGACCATTAAAGAGCTGGCTCCCGATGCCGCCACACCGGAAGTGATTGATGCCTGGGCTCAGGCCTACGGTGCCCTGGCCGATATTTTTATTGGCCGGGAAGAGCAGATTTATGCAGAGAACGAAAACCGGACCGGTGGCTGGCGCGGCACCCGTAACTTTGTAGTGAAAGAAAAGCAGGTTGAAAGCGAGCTTATCACCAGCTTTCTGCTGGCCCCTGCCGACGGCGGCCCCGTGGTCGGCTTTAAGCCCGGTCAGTACCTTAACCTGCACCTGGTTTCCGACCAGCTGGCACATAATGAATATCGCCAATATTCACTGTGCCAGGCACCCAATGGTGAAAACTATCGCATTGCGGTGAAGCGCGAGCAGGGTGGCGTGGCCTCCAGCTTTATGCACGATCAGGTTCAGGTAGGCGACACCCTGCAGGTGCTGCCGCCTTCCGGCGACTTCTTTATGGACGTGACTCCGCAAACCCCTGTAGTACTGCTGTCTGGCGGCGTAGGTCTGACCCCCATGCGCGCCATGCTGGACCAGCTGCTGAGCCAGAATCACACAGCTCCCGTTTACTGGCTTCACGCCTGTGAAAACGGCGCTCAGCACGCCTTCAAAACAGACATTCAGGCCCGCCGTCAGGCTCATGCCAATCTGGAAACCCATGTCTGGTACCGGCAGCCGCAGGAGACCGATCGCCCGGCAGAAGATTACGACGCCAGCGGCCTGATGGATCTAGGCAAGCTCAGAGACGCCATCTGCCAGCCCGGTGCTCACTACTATTTCTGCGGCCCCGTGCCCTTTATGGCCATGGTGAAAGAAACTCTGTCCGGCTGGGGCATTGCCGACGACCAGCTGCACTATGAAGTATTCGGCCCACACCAAAGCCTGTAACCACAGCACGCTCTAATACAAGGCCCGGCTGCTTGCAGCCGGGCCTTGTTTGATCTAAACAGAAGACGTCTTCACATCGCTTCGCCATCGCGAAGGGTTAAACGGAGTTTTCTATGAACATCAATACGCTGCAGACCCTGCTGTTTGTTCCCGCCAACCGCCCCGAGCGGTTTGCCAAGGCCCTCAGCAGTGGTGCCGATGCCGTTATCATCGATCTGGAAGATGCTGTGCCTCCGGCAGAAAAGGATGCTGCCCGCAGCACCCTGGCCCACTGGCTTACCGGGCAACCTCCGGCCTCGGTATTGGTGCGCATAAACGGCACCGACACCCCCTGGTTCAATCAGGATGCCGCCCTGTGCCGTGCCGATGCGGTGGCCGCCATTGTGGTGCCCAAGGCAGAAGATCCCGATGCCCTCACTGAACTGGCCAATGCCAGCGACAAACCCCTGCTGCCTTTTATTGAATCAGCCAGAGCCCTGGCTCTGCTCAATGATATAGCCACCGCCAATGGCGTGGCCCGGCTGCTATTCGGCCAGCTCGACATGGCGCTGGATCTGGCCATGGACTATCCGCCTCCGGCCGGCGAGCCCCAGGATCAAACCCCTTTTTTGCCCATTCGCAGCCAGCTGGTGGCCACCTCCCGGGCTCACGAGCTGGCCGCACCGCTGGATGCGGTGTATACCGCCTTTAACGATGACGAAGGTCTGCAGAACTATGTGCGGGAAGGGGCGAAACTGGGCTTTGGCGGTGTTTTGCTGGTGCATCCGCGTCAGGTAGCTCCGGCCACTCAGGCGCTGGCCCCTACTCAGGCGCAAATCAACTGGGCAGATAAGGTCATGGCGGCCAATGAACAAACAAACGGGGCCGTGGTGGCGGTCAATGAACATATGGTAGACAGTCCGGTGATCGCCCGGGCCCGGCGTATTTTGCAGCATAATCGCCATTAAGCAGCAGGGCCGGCAATGGCCGGCCCTGCGCTCACGAAAACGGCAACTTACAGTTTTTTCTGTACGTCTCTTGCCGCATCCTGAACCACTTCACCACCACGCTCTATGTCTTTGCCGGCACCGGCAAAGGTATTACAGCCAGTCAGCACCAGAGCTGCCGTTAAACACAATACTAATTGATGTAATTTCATTGACTGCCTCCGTAAGTTGAGTGCTTAACCAGTATAGTGATTTTCGGGCAGGTGTCAGACAGCACTTAAGGCACCCCATATCATCAGCAATGCCAATATCATGGCCGCACTCACCACCGGATAAACCAGATAACCGTCATTACTGCGCTTTGCCTGACGGTAGAGCAGATGGACCAGTACTCTGGAATACAGCAATAACAAACAACCGGTGAGCACAAACTCCGGCAATGTCAGCCATTTGGCCCTGGTGCCGTACAGCAGCAGCAGCAAAGGCTGCAGCACTATCAGATAAAGCGTGAATTTATGCAGACGCCTGCCCAGTTCAGGCCTGCCTACCTGTTCCCGTCTCATGATTGCTCCTTGAGCTTTTCTGCCCTCATATAACGACAGAATCACAGTAAAAACAAAATCAGGCACATAAATTGCCTTAAAACAGCTCATGAGAACCTTACTGCTTTTACTGATAATCGGGCTCTACAGCGGCATTGCTCAGGCATTTAACTTTGACGGGGCGCTGTACCAGCACCCGCGGGTGCAAAAAGAGCTGGATTATCTGCATCAACATCCTAAATATCTGCAACGCAGCCGGCAAAGAGCGGAACCCTGGCTTCCTCACCTGTTGCCGCTGTTACAGGCCAGACAACTGCCTGCTCAGCTGGTGTGGTTACCGGTGGTGGAAAGTGCCTACCTGCCGGGGGCCGTGTCACACGCAGGGGCAGCCGGGTTATGGCAGCTGATGCCGGCTACGGCAGAGCGCTTTGGTATTCTGGTATCGGAGCAATACGATGGCCGGCTGGCACCGCTCAGTGCCAGCCGGGCCGCCATCAACTATTTAGCCTGGCTGTATCAATATTTTGATCAGGACTGGCTGCTGGCACTGGCCGCCTATAATGCCGGAGAAGGACGGGTGCGCAGGGCCATTGCCCGCAGCGGCACCCGGGACTTCTGGCAGCTTCCTCTGCCGGAAGAAACCCGCCGCTATGTGCCGCGCTTTCTGGCGGTACAGTATTTGTTGGGTGAGCCGGTCAGGGGAGTGTCTTCTGTGACCGAATATAACATTACCGGGCCTGTCTCACTGAATAGTCTGGCTGCCCGGCTGGGCGTGTCAGCGGAAACACTGAAAGCCCAGAATCTGGCTATCAAAAGTCATCAGCTGCCGGCAGACCGGGAGTTCTCCATACTGGTCAGTCATACTGCTGCTCCGGGAAAAGAGCGGATCATTTCCATAGAAACACAGCCTTTGTTCACCGCTCAGGCCGCCGGTCTGGATTTGTCAGGCAGCGGCAGCCTGTTTGAGCAATCCGGCCCCGCGTTCAGCCAGGCAGCGCCGCCGGGCTGGCGGCTTTACTGAACCTGACCGGATGAACTCTGCTGCAACTGAGCACTTTGCTGCTGCTTATTGAAAATACCATCGGGTAATCCTGCCTCAAATAACGCCTGCAGCAACTGCTCTGCCTGCTGGCTGAGCATCAGCAGCTCTACACGCCGGTTATTGCCGGATGTGGGGTTTTCACGATCAAAGGGAGCCTGATCAGCCATGGCTACCACCTGCAGCACCCGGGATCCGGGCACACCGGCCAGCTCCAGCAGCTGGCGCACATTCTGTGCCCGGGCACCGGACAGATCCCAGTTGGAATAATGCTGACTGACATAACGCACCGAGTCGGTATGACCGGAAATAACCAGGCGGTTTTCCACCTTTTCAAATACCGGTGCCAGACTGCGCAGCAAGTGCTCAAAATCCGATTCCATACGCGCACTGCCCCGGCTGAACATGGGCTTGTCAGCCTGATCATGAATACGTATCCGTAGTCCTTCGGGCACTATGTCCAGCTCCAGGTTCTGCTCCATACCCTGTCGCTGGGCCAGCTGACCAATCAATACCGCCAGCTGCTGCTTGTCCTGTTCGCTTTCTACCCTGCCCGGGCGCAGCTCGGCAGGACTTTGCAATGGCTCTGTGGCCAGACTGATGTCCTGCAGCTCGGTGGCCTGGCCGGGGATCTGTGCCAGCGGCTGCCCCTGCATGTCTACCGGAAACGGCGTTCCTCCCAGCAGGTAAGGGCTGGTGCTGCCTTCAAATACCGAATAGTCGCGCAGCTTGCTGGATACGGTTTCCCGCTCCTGCTCACTGGACACCGCCAGTATCCACAACACCATGAACAGGGCCATCATGGCCAGGGCAAAGTCGGCAAACGCCACCTTCCAGGCCCCGCCATGACTGCCCTCTCCTTTATGGCGCGATTTGCGCCGGACGATAATGGTTCCCTGATCCCGCATCAGACGCTGTCCGCTTCTGCTTCGTTCAGCCAGGATTCCATATCCATAAAGCCTGGCTTGATGTCCTGTTCAATCGACTTGCGGCCGGCATCTACCGCCAGCAGAGGAGACTTGCCACCCACATGGGCGACCAGCACGGCTTTCACACACTCCAGCGCCGTAATCCGCCGGCCCACCCATTGTTCCATGGCGTTGCTGGCCGGGCTCAGCAAACAATAACAGACAAAAATACCCAGAAAGGTGCCCACCAGGGCAGCGGCCACATGTACCCCGATATAGGTTAAGGGGCCGTCCAGATGCTGCATGGTAATAATAATACCCATCACCGCTGCCAGAATGCCAAAGCCGGGCATGGCATCGGCGGTTTTGGCCATGGCATGTGAGGGCTTGAGCATGCTTTCTTCCAGGGCATCAATCTCCTGCTCCAGCAAGGCTTCCAGCTCGTGAGCACTGAGCTTGCCCATGCCCAGCATGCGCAGATTATCAATAATAAAGCCCAGCAGCTCCGGTCTGGTCATAATCAGGGGGTAACGGCTGAACAGAGGGCTGGTATCAGGCGACTCTACATGACCATCCAGCGCCTTAAGTCCCTTCAGCCGGGTTTCCTGCAGCAGCTGGTGCAACAGAGGCAATAACTGCCGGTACAGTTCGGCATCGTCTTTCTGCCCGCCACAAATGGCTTTCAGCTGCTGCCAGATCCCCTTTAACACCGCCGCAGAATTCCCCAGGATCAGCGCGCCCAGTCCGGCTCCCACAATAATGACAATTTCAGCTGGCTGCCACAGTGCCGCCAGCTTACCATTGGCCATCATAAAACCACCAAACACACAGATCAGAATAACGGCTAGCCCTACCAGCTTCTGCATCAGGTTTCTCCACTACTGGCAAATTCGCGGTTTAACAAAGCCAGGCATTGTTTATGCAACTGGCACACTCTGGACTCGGTCAAATCGAGCACCAGGGCAATTTCTTTCATGTTCAGTTCATGCTGGTAATACAACGACATCAGCCGCTGCTCCCGTTCGGGCAGGCGTGACAGCAAGGCGCGAATATGACGCTGCTGATCCAGCCGGCCCAGCGCGTCGTTGTTGGCAGGTTCGTGACCGTGTTCCAGCAGTTCCTGCAGGCTTTCCATTTCCGCCAGCTGGCCGGCATACAGAATGCTGCGCAGTTCATCCATATCCACCCCCAGCGCCTCGGCCAGCTCTGGCTCTGTAGGCCGACGGCCCAGACGACGCATCAGCTCCCGTTCCGTTTGTGAACAATGGTGACTTTGCTGGCGTAACAGCCGTGGCCGCCAGTCATGCCGGCGCAATTCATCCAGAATGGCTCCGCGTACCCGTTTAAAGGCAAAGCTGGCAAAGCTGTCATCAGGCGGCCCACCATAACGGCGCAAGGCCTCCAGCAGGCCCATGATGCCAATCTGAGCCAGATCATCGGCATCCATCACGCTGTTCACCTGATTTCTGAGCTGGCCCAGCACCCGTTTTACCAGCGGCATGTACTGTTCGAGCCAATAGCTTTCATTTTCTGCCCGGGAGCCCAGCTCGGTTTCCTGTTCAGGCCAGTGCTGCTCCATTAACATGCTCGCCTCCTATTGAATAACCAGCTTGGTGATCAGCACCGCCTCTACCGAGGGCGCATAGCCATAGCTTTGCAGCCGCTGATTCAGCGCCTGCTGCAATTCGGTCTCGAATCCGTCCATTTGCTGCAGCCGGGCCTGTACCTGCTCATGGTCAAAACCACTGAAATAACCAAGTGTGGTATTTCTCAGTGCCGGCAATATGCCCTGCCACAAGCTCACCTGCCGGGGCTGATGACTCATCAGCGCCAGCTCCAGCACCATGTAGTGGTTGCGACCTTCTCCGGCCAGCCCGATAACAAACTGCTCCAGTGGCTGAAATTGTGGCTCACTGACCGGCTCAGGCTCGGGAGCCGGCTGCAACATGGCCAGCCAGCCCTTTTCTTCCAGCGTCTGGCGGTAATCGGCCAGCACAAAGGTGCCGGCTCCCATGCCCGCCAGCAGGGTTATCAGTAACAGCAGGCCAATCAGTAAATAAGAACGGGATTTTTTTGCCACTTGCTTGTTTCCTTTAGTTAAACCAGAGCGTTAAACCAGCCCTGCCCTTCGGGGCGTAACGCGGCGTCATCATCATGTTCACCGGCCATGCCAATGTGTGTTTCATCATTCATGACGTGCGGCGCAGATGAATGCTTGCCCTGCTGACCCACATTCACCTCCACACCGCCACCATGCTGGCTCAGCAAATCCTGACGCAAACGATCAGCCTGAGCCGTAATGGCATCACGAATGCCGGCATGGCTGGCATTGATCTGTATCTGCAGCCTGTCGCCTTCCAGCCTTACCGTCAGCTCCATGCGCCCCATTTCCGGCGGATCCAGCTTGATCCGTGCTTGCTGTACCTGCTGATTCAGCTGCAGCTCTACCTTGTCTTTCAGAGTGTGCAGCAACTGCTGGCCCAGCATCGCCTTGTCTGCCGGCACCTGCAGCGGAGCCCACTCGTGAACAGCAGCAGGCGCTCTCGTTGCCGAAAAAGGAAGGGCCGGCGGATGACCATCGGTGCCAGGAGTGGGCATTAATGAGGCAGCAGGAGATGAAGCCGGCGGCAGTGCATCAGCTCCGTTCAGACGCTGCAGCACCAATCCGTTGTTAAAAGAGACGGTCGCTTTGTTTAACGCCGATTGCTCCGGCCCGGGTACATACTGGGCTGCTGGTTGTACCGGCCCGGGGGCATATTGGGCTGCCGGTTGCAACGACTGTTGCTGCAGCCGCCACAGCTGCACCGGTACTTTTTCTGATGACACGCCGGCATCATCCGTGGTTATCAGGGGGCTATACTGCGCCGTTTCGAACGGTGTCAGCCCGGGCGTATCGCCGGCTTGCCTGTACTCTGGCAGATCAGCATTGGGGGCCGCTGCGGAATGATCTTGCACCGGCAGAGACTCACCCACTAACTGCCCAAAGCCGGCTGTTTGCTCATCGGGCTGTTCAGCCGGCTGTGGCGCTGGTTGCTCGGCTGATGGTTCAGTTACTTGTTCGGCTGACGGCTCGCCTTCATGTCCGGCCGGCAAGATATTGACCAAGCCAGGCCTGGTGTCAGCTGGCAGCAGCCCGGCGTCAGGCAAATACCCGGCAAAGCCCGGCATTTCTTCAGCAGAAAAGCCCGGCTCTGCTTTGATGTTTTGCTCAAAGCCAACCACAGTGCTCACTGTTCGGCCCGGCAAAGAGACCGGCAGCGACATCACGCCTGCTCCTCCAGCTGGCTTATCCAGTCATAGGCCAGAGAGCCCTGATGCTGCTGACGCAGCTGGCCCAGCTGCTGTTCAAGCCGGCCGGCCTGCTCACTGACCAGCCGGAAATGTTCACGATATTGAGCAGCAAAGCGGTTCAGCAGCATTTTTTGCTGCTCGGTCAGCTGCGCCCGGTAAGGGCTGAGATCACTCAGCACCCGGCGCAGCAAGCCATCGAGTTCGCTCATCCAGCCCCACTGGCCGGCGTTAACCGCCTGTTCGGTACGTTGCTGCAATATCAGCAAGCGGGCAAAAATAGGGGCTATCTCGGAGCGCTCATGAGGCCCGTCAGTGGCAGCGGAAGGAATGGCGGCTTCCGCTGCCGGCACAGAAGGGTCCTGCTGCCTGGTCATGCCGGTACTCCGTTACCCATGCCCTGCCAGCCGTCCCGCAGGTCGGCCAGTACCTTGTTCACCGGTGCCAGCAGAGATGCATCATTATGCACACTGGCGCTGAACAGCTGCCGGCCACAGAAGTCATAGAGCGCATGCAGATTAAAGGCCAGCTCGCCGCCGTTCTCCATATCCAGTGAACTATCCAAACCTCCAATAATATCAATAGCTTTGGCAATGGATTTACCTTTTTGCTCCATGCGGCCGGCAACAATATGGCCTTCGGCGCGGGCAACTTCATCCATCAGTCCGTCCATCAGCATCAGCACCAGCTCACGGGGCGAGGCCTGAGCAGCCCGGGCATCGGTGTGGGTATGCTGGTAAATATCAAGGCCGGAATCGGCATCAAACATGGTCAGCTCCTGGCGTTATTAAAACATGGTCATGGTCTGTTGCATTTGCTGTGCCAATGTTTGCATACGGGTAAACTGCCCCAGATAGCGCTGATAAACCTTGTTCATACGATTATCCAGTGCTTCCTGACGGTCGGTAATGCGATCCAGTCCGCTCTGCAGGCTGCGGTCGCGCTGCACCAGAGTCCCGTTGCGATCCAGATAGGGCTTAACATCGGCTTCCAGCCGGGTGAGCAGACCATTTTCACCGGTAAAAGCCTGTTCCAGCGCACCGGGTTTATTTTGCTGCAGCTTGGCCATGGCGGCAGTGTCGAGTGACAGCTTGCCGTAGCGGTCTGTTTTGATGCCCAGCTCCGCCAGACTGACACCGGCAGGCGGGTTAGAAAGAGTACCGCGCAGCCTGCCCAGCAACCCCCGGGCCATGCTGTCGCCGGCCAGTACTGCCTTACTGCCTTCCTTGCTTTGAGTATGCTTTTGCACTTCTCCCACCAGGCTGTTGTAGGCATCCACGATTCCCTTGAGCGACTCCTCAATGGCGGTCTGGTCGGTAGACACGCTGAGCGAAAGCGGCGCATCGGTATAGTTACCGAATTCATCCTGAGCATGGGCCTTGCTGACGGTCAGGTTGAGACCGTCTATCTGGCCGTCAAAGTTGTTGGTGCTGCTGGCAAGCTGCAGGCCGCCGGCCCCGCCCAGCTCAATGACGGCGTCCTGCGCCGAGGCCAGCTGGGTTTTATTGGTAATGGCCGTTTGCAGCTGGGTAAAGCCGGCATCGACGTTACCACCGCTCAGCTTGATGGTCATGGCCTGGCTGGCACCGGTCTTGCTGCCGGTCAGCATAAGGTGAGTCTGACCACCGGAACGCACCAGAGAAGCCTGCACGCCGTTATTGTCGGCTGCCTTGCTAATGGCATCACGCAGACCGGTCAGTCCGCTGGCCGAGTCAAGGGTCGACAGATCCAGACTCAGGGTCTGGCCATCCACCGTAATATCCAGAGTGCCTTGGGTAGGCAGGGTCCAGTTCTCATCAAGAGCCAGAGAATACTGATCTGCCTTGGCCAGCTGTTTGACATAGAGCTGATAATCGGCATTGGCCGCGCCGGCCTTTACCGTGGCAGTGGCATAGCCTTCGCTGCTGAACGTGGCAGACTGACTGCTCAGGCCACCGTTTTCATTCAGCCCCTTGATGGCGTCCTGCAGTGCCTGCAGTTTGTTCTTGATCTGGCTGTAAGCCTCTTTTTCGGTACTCAGCTGGTTATGCTGGGTTCTCAGCAGACCTTCCAGGGGCGCTCTGTCTGCCGATGTCAGCATCTGCGCCATAGAAGAGGGATCCATTCCATTCATTCCAAACATTGCCACCTCCGCAGCGTCTTAAAAACAGGCATATTTATTATTCAAACAACGGCACTTACCGCGACAGACTTAAACAGGAAACAGATTTATAAAATAAAAAAACGGCTCATAAAGAGCCGTTAAAAAAAGCAAAGAACACAATCCGGGGACAGGCCCCTCAAACAAGCTATTGGTTATTAACGCAGCAGCGACATCACCAGGCCACTCATCTGGTTGGCGTTGCTCAGCACCGACATGCCGGACTGCATCAGCATCTGGTTTTTGGACATGTTGGAGGCTTCAGACGCGAAGTCGGCGTCCATAATACGGCCCTTGGCAGCTTCATTGTTTTCACGCATATTGGACAGGTTATTAATGGTATGCTCGAGACGGTTGATGTTGGCACCAAACTGAGCACGAGCAGTGCCTACAGCATCAATCGCCTCACTCACTGCAGTAATAGTTGCGGCAGCACCGACTTCAGAACCACCTGTAGCTGCCGTAGTGTATTCTGCAGAAGCTGCACCAAGTTTACCAGCCAACACCTGAAGTGCACCGGTTGTACCAGTCATGTCGATTGATAAAGTTTCATTTTCCGTGGAACCAATCTGAAAACTAACAGCTGCCGCGCCAAATTTACCACCAGTACCGTCCTTGCTAAATAAAGCTTCCCCGGCGTAAGTGGTATTGGTCATTATGTTATCAAGCTCGTATGCAAGCTGATCATATTCTGCCTGCATTGCCGCTTTATCATCATCACTGTTGGTACCGTTAGCACCCTGAGTGGCCAGATCCTTCATACGGTGCAGAATATTGGTCATTTCATCAAAGGCACCTTCACCGGTCTGCAGCATGGAAATGGCATCCTGAGAGTTACGCATGGCCACGCCCTGACCGTTGCTTTGGGCCTGCAGGCGAGTGGCAATCTGCAGGCCGGCGGCGTCGTCGGCAGCAGAGTTAATGCGAAAACCAGTACCCAGACGCTCCATGGCGGTGCCCAGCATCTTGTTGGTGCTGTTCAGCGTATTCTGCGTTACCAGAGAAGTGTAATTGGTATGAATGGACAATCCCATAATCGTTTCCTTGTAAAAAGCATGAATGGGTGATTCATAGTGTCAAAACGGCCGGGCCGGGGCGGGACTTTAATAAAAACACCAATAAAAAAGGCTCCGGTAACAGGAGCCTTGAATGCAGCAAACTTAGCTTAACGCAGCAGCGACATCACCAGGCCACTCATCTGGTTGGCATTGCTCAGCACCGACATACCGGACTGCATCAGCATCTGGTTTTTGGACATATTGGACGCTTCAGACGCAAAGTCGGCATCCATAATACGGCCCTTGGCGGCTTCGTTGTTCTCACGCATGTTGGACAGGTTGTTAATAGTATGCTCCAGGCGATTGATATTGGCACCGAATTCAGCTCGAACAGTTCCAACCGACTCCAGCGCAGTATTAACTAACGTAATGGTTCCTGCTGCACCAATTTCAGTGCCCGCTGTACCTGCTTCGTAGCTTTTGGAAGCTGCCACAAGCGCGTCTGAAACAGCGTTGATGCTGGTCTTAGCTTTAACTGTCAATGTTTCACTTGCAGTCGAGCCAATCTGAAAGGAAACACCTGCTGCACCACCCGTAAACTTACCCGCAGTACCTGCTTTTAACTTATCGAAAAGTGCATCTCCGGCATAAGTAGTGTTAGACATGATATTACCCAGCTCTGCACCTAATTGATCATACTCAGCCTGCATGGCCGCTTTATCATCAGCGCTGTTGGTACCGTTAGCACCCTGAGTGGCCAGATCCTTCATACGGTGCAGAATATTGGTCATTTCATCAAAGGCACCTTCACCGGTCTGCAGCATGGAGATGGCATCCTGAGAGTTACGCATGGCCACGCTCTGACCGTTGCTCTGAGCCTGCAGACGCACGGCGATTTGCAGGCCGGCGGCGTCGTCGGCGGCGGAGTTAATACGAAAACCGGTGCCCAGGCGCTCCATGGCGGTGCCCAGCATCTTGTTGGTGCTGTTCAGGGTGTTCTGGGTAACCAGAGAGGTGTAATTGGTATGAATGGACAGGCCCATAATCGTTTCCTTGTAAAAAGCATGATTGGCTTGGTTCACTCAATTAAAACGGCGGCTGAATTGGACAACTTAAAAGAAAAGGTAAAAATTTTTGTGAGGGGTAAAACGAAAGAAGTGAGAGGGAAAACGAAAAAAAATAACCCCCTCCCAACCTCCCCCTTGAACAAGGGGGAGGAGCTTATGCGGTCCCTTCCCTTTGAACAAAAGCGAACTTATGCAGACGCTGCCCCCTCCCCTTATCAAGGGGAGGGTTGGGGTGGGGTTTATTCCTTGCGCAGCAACGCGACCGCGTTATGGCGGGTCACATTGGCCTGGGCCACCAGCGCCGACACCAGCTGCTCAAAAGGGCTGGCGCTGCGTTCGAGTGGTACCTTGCTGGCCGGAGCCGGCACTGCGGGCCATTCGTCGGCCATTTGCTGCAAAATAAAACGGCGCTGCTCCTGCAGCCGGGCGCTGTAGTCATGAATCCGGCTCATTACCCGTTGCAGGTGTTCCCGCTCACTGGCCAGCTCACCCTTGCGCGCCGCCTGCAGCAACGGTGCCAGCGCATCGGGCTCGGGAGTGGGTTTGATCAGCACCGGCTCACCCGCCGGCACCCGCACGCCCTCGCCCTGCATTAAAATAGGCTGGCGTAATATGGCCTCGGCCCGGTCGCTGGCTTCCAGCTGCACTTTGCCCTGCTCGGCAGAGGCGCTGATGCCAACAGGCTTGAGATGGCGATTCAGCTGGGCAAGGGTGTCCGCTGGGCGCTGCCCCGGGTGAATGGTAATGCCCATGGCCTGCTGCTGGCCGGCCAGCAACAGGGTAATACGCTCGCGGCTGCCTTTTACGCTCAGCAGATCAACCTTGTCGAGCTGAAACCGATGGCGCGCGGCGTTACCTTCCAGCGCCTTGGGCTGCAGCCGTGCATCCAGCCTGCCTTGCTGCTGCAGCTGTTCACTGAGCCGGCTCAGCTGCTCACCCCATTGCTGCTGCTGCTCAGCATTCATACCCGATGCCTGCAGCCGCTGGGCCAGAGCACGCAACTGCTGCCAGGCCTGATTCAGCGACTGCTCCGCTGCCTGCAGCCGGGCCACGCCGGACTGAGCCTGACTGAGCTTGCCCCACTGCTGAAAACGCCCCGGTGCAGACAGTCCGGTCCGGCCGGTGATAAGCGTCTTATCACCATTTTTTTTGTCGGCAGGACCGGGAGCGGCAGCAATATTTCCGGCCGGCTCCAGCGAGCTGTTGACCGCGCCCGGACGTGTGCTGGCAACGTGCATAATGTTATTTATCCTTACAGGGCGTTAAACAGCGACAGCTTGTTCACATTCACAAAGGCCTGCTGGCTGCTTTGCAGCGCCAGCAGCATCTGCTGCATATTCATTGCCGCTTCGCCATAGTCCAGTGCCGACAGCTCATTATGCAGACCCTGGCCAAACACCTTCATTTCGCCATGGGTAGCCACTACCTGCTCCAGACCATTGATACGCCCGCCAATATCGGTGAGGGTGCGGGTCAGATTACCGATACCCTTGTCCATGCTGCTGAGCATATCGGCCACATCATTGCTGATATTGCCGGTAGCGGTATCCAGCAGCTGAATAAAGTCATGTACATCCTGCAGCAGGTTACCGCCGTTGAACATCAGCCCTTCGGCGGTGTCGTTGGCAGACACGCTCACGCCGTTGGCAATGCTGACCTGGCGCTGGTAATCATCGCCCTGATAGGTAAACACGCCCGGCGTGGTTTCTGCCACCGCCGGCACATCGGTACGGGAGCCGGAAAACAGGTAGTGGCCTTCTTCATTGCGGGCATTCACCAGATCCAGCAGACTCTCTTTGAGCGATTCCATCTCCTGAGTCAGGGCCCGGCGTTCTTCCAGCTCATAGGTGCCGTTGCCCGCTTCTACCGTCATGTCCCGCAGCCGCAGCAGTATGTCCTTCATGGCGTCTATCTGGGTTTCCTGCTGGCCCAGCCGGCTGGTAACCTGCAGAGCGTTTTTTTCGTACTGCTCGATGGCACTGATTTCCTTGTCGATGCCCTGCAGCCGCACAGTAGCGAGCGGGTCGTCCGATGGCTTGAGAAGACGATCACCGCTGCCCATTTGCTGCAGCAGCTTGCCATAGTCGGCACCGCCCTGCTGCATGCTCTGCATCATGATCCGCTGAATTTGTCCTGTACTGACGCGCATGAATACTCCCGTTAAATCATGTTGAGCAGGGTGTTGAACAGCTGATCGGCAGTGCCAATCACCTTGGCATTGGCCTGATAATTCTGCACATAGTTCATCATGTTCATGGCTTCTTCATCCAGGTTAACACCACTGACACCGTCACGACGGGCCTGAGCCTCGGTACGAATATTATCGGATGCAGCGGCATCGGCCTGCCACTGGGCACTGGTAATGGCCAGATCACCCACCAGCGAGCGATAACTTTCATAACTGGCATCTTCCAGCCCCAGCAGCGTTTGCAGATTATCATTATTGCCCGGGCCGCCGGCACCCGCGGCCAGCGCCAGCTGCTCCGGCGTCAGATCATCGGGCACCTTCAGGCTGCCGGCAGCATCACCGGCGGTAAACTCAAACAGGGGGGCACCGGGCTGGCCATTGAGATCCACTCCCTTGGCCAGCTGCTGATTGACCTGAGTGGCAAATTCTTCGGCAATGCGGTTCATTTCATTGCGGGCCGGCTGCAGTTGCTGCTCCCGGTGCAGCATCAGGCCTCCCAGGCTGCCGCCTGTGCTGCCGTCAAGCGGGTAATCCTGACCGCTGAAATGGACCGATACGCGCGTATCGTCCCGGCTGATTTGTGCAGCCTGGCTACCCAGCACCAGCGGCTGGCCCTGCTCCAGACTCACATTAATAGTGCCATCGGCCTGCTGAGCGGTACGAATATCCACCAGTCCGGCCAGCTGACGCAACGCTTCATCGCGGCTGTCTTGAAGAATACCGGCGTTACCGCCCCTGGCACCCACCGACTTGATTTTTTGGTTCAGCTCCGCCACCTGAGTTAACAGACTGTTGGCCTGGCTGTTGGTCGCATCCAGTTGATCCAGCACCCGGCGCTCCTGGGCATCCAGCTGACTGCCAAGATGATTGAAACGCTGAGTCAGGGCTTTGGCCGATGCAATAATCTGCTGGCGGGGAGCCATGCTCTGGGGCGTTTCGGCAGCACCGTTAAGGGCGGCAAAGAATTGATTAAGGCCGGGCAGCAGACTGCTGTCCTCACTGCCCAGCACGGTTTCCATCTGGCCAAGATAATCACTGACCTGCCGGCGCTCGCCGGCTTCAGATTCGGCCCGCCACAACTGAGCCGTGAGAAACTCATCCGCCACCCGGCGCATGCCGGTGACCTGTACACCACTGCCACCCATGACACCAAAGCCGCTTTGCCGGGCTGCCAGCTGCACTTCCTGGCGGGTATAGCCGGGCACATTTACGTTGGCCACGTTCTGACTCATGGTATTCAGCGCCGCCTGGGCTGCCTGCAGGCCCGACAGGCCGTTATTGATCATCGCCATTCCTGGTTATCCGTTTTTGGCCACCCGCAGCGGCTGGCTGAAGGCGGCAAGGGAAGTCTCTCCGTTATTAGCGACCGTGGCAGCCGGTGTCTTTAACAGGCCCCCCAGCTGATTCACCATCAGCTCCCGCAGCCCGGTCTGCCCACGGGAAGCCAGGTTCATGGCAATCTGACCGTCGTGCCAGTCGCGCATCATGGTCTGCTGCGGGCCCGGGGCAAAAGGGCTGTCGGGATCCCGTAAGGCATCGGTGGCGGAACGCATGTTTTTCAGTACCATCTGCAGAAACATGGCTTCAAACTGTTCGGCGGCCTGCTTCAAGCCCTGCTCCGGTGACTGGCGCTTGATGTTATCCAGCCCCTGCCAGTTAAGGTATTGGCTCTGTTCGGTTTTCATTATTTTTATTCCTTACAACACGACCAGCTCAGCTTCCAGGGCACCGGCTTCATCCAGCGCCTGCAAGATCGACATCAGATCATCCGGCTTGGCACCGATACTGTTCACCGCCTGCACTATCTCATTCAGCTCTGTGCCTTCGGGCCATACAAACATCTCGCCCGGCTCCTGCTCCACCTTGAGATCCGACTCGGGCGTGACCGCAGTTTGCCCTTGCGAGAAAGCATTGGGCTGGCTCACATTAAATCGCTCGGTAATGGTCACGGTCAGATTGCCATGGCTGACCGCAGCGGCCCGCACCTTGACATTCTGTCCCACCACCACTGTGCCGGTGCGGCTGTTGAAGACCACCTTGGGCCGCTTTGGCCCCATATCAACGCGCACATCTTCCAGCATTGACATAAAAGTGACCCGCTGGCGGGCATCTGCCGGTGCTCTTACCTCAATGGCACGGGGGCCGGTGGCCTGAGCCACATCAGGGCCAAACACCTGATTAATGGCCTGCTCCACGTTACGGGCACTGCGAAAGTTGGCATCCTTGAGATTCAGGGTCACCACCGGCTCACTGACAAAGCTGGAAGGAATTTCATTCTCGATCAAGGCACCGTTGGGGATCAGCCCGGCTGTGGGTACGTTAACGGTAATGGAAGAGCCGCTGTTACCTTCTGCCTTCAGGCCGCCCACCACCAGATTGCCCTGGGCCACGGCATACACCTGGCCGTCCACGCCACGCAACGGGGTCAGCAGCAGAGTGCCGCCACGCAGGCTTTTGGCATCGCCGATGGAAGACACAGTCACATCCAGCGTCTGGCCGCGACCGGCCAGCGCCGGCAGAGTGGCGTGCACCGACACCGCCGCCACGTTTTTCAGCCGGGGATCCGTGCCGTCTTCCAGCTGCACACCAAACTGGCGCAACATATTGGTCATGGACTGGCCGGTAAATTTCACCTGACTGCGATCGCCCGTGCCCGACAGGCCCACTACCAGACCATAACCCACCAGCTGATTGTCACGAATGCCCTGCACGTCCACCACATCCAGCAGCGGCCGCTCACTGGCCTGTGCCGGTGCCGTCAGGGCACTGAGCAGCAGGCTCAGTATGATCAAAAACGAATACTTCATTCTCAGCTCCTACAGAGGAAACCAGCTGCTGTTAAAGAACCGCGACAGCCAGCCCGCCTGATTGCTGTCGGCCAGCGCACCGCGACCGGCATAGGTAATGCGGGCATCGGCCAGCCGCTGAGACGGCACCCGGTTCTGGCTGTCAATATCATCAAGGCGAACCAGCCCCTGCAGACGTACATATTCATCCCCCTGGTTCAGCCGAATCCACTTCTCTCCCTTTACCCGCAACACGCCGTTGGGCAGCACTTCCGAGACGGTGACGGTAATGGAGCCGGACAGAGTGTTCTGCTGGCTGGCACTGGCTGAGCCACTGAAGTCACGGTCGGCGCTGGCCTCGGCGGTCAGGTTGGTGCGCAGCTTGCGCCCCACCAGCGGCACCGGAATATCAATGCTGCTGCTTTTATCGAGGCTGGTGTCGGCTTTTTTACTGGACTGAGTACGCTCCTGCAGCAGCACCGTCAGCATGTCACCCACCCGAAAGGCACGTCTGTCCTGAAACAGGGCAATCATGGTGCCGTTGCTGAAAGCACTGCCATGGCGGGCCTGCTGATGAGCCGGCACTGTGGGCGGTGTGGGCGCCCAGTCATCCTCACCCGGCTTTGGCGGAACCAGCTCATAGGTGGTGCAGCCGCTTAGTATCAGCAGCGCGACCGCCGGCAAATGGCGCAATATGTTCATCACAATGCCTGACTGACGAACTTCAGCATCTGATCCGCCGCCGAGACCACCTTGGCGTTCATCTCGTAGGAGCGCTGAGTGGTGATCATGTCCACCATTTCTTCCACCACGTTCACATTGGAGCCTTCCAGCGTCCCTTGCTTGAGGGTGCCCAGTGCTTCATCACCGGCCTGCCCTTCCATCGGCTCACCGGAGGCGCCGGTCTGGCGATACAGGTTACCGCCCATGGCCTCAAGTCCGGCCGGGTTGGAAAAATTGGCCAGGGTGATAAGACCCAGCTCCTGGGGCTCGGCCTGGCCAGCCAGAGTGGCACTGACGATACCATTGGTACCTACTGTCACATTGATGGCGTTTTCCGGAATCTCAATCTGAGGCACCAGCGGCAGACCGTCGGTATTCACCATCAGCCCTTCAGAATTACGGTGAAACTGGCCGTTACGGGTGTATGCCAGCTCACCGTTGGGGCGCTCAATCTGAAAAAAGCCCTGCCCCACAATGGCCATATCCAGCTCCTGGCCGGTATTCTGAAAACTGCCGGTAGTAAATACTTTCTGGGTACCCACCACCTTGACGCCGTTCCCCATCTGAATACCGGTAGGGATCTGGTTTTGCTGATCCGCCGCCGCACCGGGCTGACGCTGCACCTGATAAAAGAGATCTTCAAAGGCCACGCGGTCACGCTTGAAACCTACCGTGTTGACGTTGGCCAGATTATTGGAAATGGCGGTCATGCGCGCATCCTGTGCGCTCAGACCGGTTTTGCTTACCCACAGGGCTGCATGCATGATTATGTATCCTGTTTCAATTCGTTAAATGACCGAAGCTCAGCTGCCGCGGATCAGGCGGGCACCGGCCCGGGCCTGGTCATCGGCGGTTTTCATGGCGCGCACCTGCAGCTCAAACTGCCGGCCCAGTGCCATGGTCTGTACCATCTCTTCCACCACATTGACGTTGGCACCTTCCAGATAGCCCTGCTTGAGCACTATATTTTCATCCACGGGCAATGGACCGGGCTGGTCGGCATAAAAGAGACCATCCAGCCCCTTTTTCAGCTGCCCTTCTTCAGGACGTACCAGCTTGATGCGGCCGCCTTCAATCTGAGCTCCGCCTCCGGGCGGGGTCAGGCTGACGGTGCCGTCATTGCCGATTTCCAGTTTGCTGAACTCGGGCAGCACCAGAGGGCCGTCTTCTCCCATGACCGCATGGCCGTTAATAGTGAGCTCACCTTCCGGGCTGATCAGCATATTGCCGGCCCGGGTATAACCTTCGTTGTTATCCCCGCTCTGAACCCCGATAAAGCCTTCTCCCTGAATGGCGATATCGAGATCCCGGCCGGTTTGCTGCAGGAGCCCGGCCGCCATATTGGTGCCGGCGGGCAGACTCTGGGCCAGTGCCCGGGTATGCAGCCCATCCCCCTCAAGAAAGCGGGCCGAGGCCTGCTCATAATCAGCCCGAAAGCCCTGTGTATTGGCATTGGCCAGGTTATTGGCGCGAATGCCCTGAGCCATCATGGCGTGCTGGGCCCCGGACATGGCGGTATAAAGCAAACGATCCATTCAGCGGCCTCAGAAGGAGTTGAACAGCACCTGCGTCATCTTGTCGGCGGCGCTGATGCTTTTGGAGTTGGCCTGATAGTTACGCTGGGCGGTCATCAGGTTGACCAGCTCACCGGTCAGATCGACGTTGGAGCCTTCATAGGCACCGGCGGTCAGGGTGCCCAGAGTACCGGTGCCCGGATCCCCCATGACAGCCGCGCCGGAAGCAAAGCTCTGGTGCCAGCTGGTGCCATCGCCCTGGCGCAGGCCATTGGGGTTGGCGAAGTTGGCCATGACTACCTTGCCCTTGATCTGATCCTGACCGTTGGTAAATACCGCATACATATCACCGTTGGATTCAAAGCGAATGCCCGCCAGCTCACCGGCGGTATAACCGTCGGGCTGGTTGCGGGACACACTGAACTCGCCGGCGTACTGAGTCATGGCAGCAGGAGACATGGTTACATTTACCGGATTAGCACCACCATTGGGCGTAAAGGCCAGAGAGATCTGACTCAGCTTCGCATCCGTTGGATGCACCACTGCATTGGTACCGGTCACACTGGAAAACTTGCCTTCACTGTCAAAAGTCATGGTAACACCGGGCAATGAGCCGGGCTTGGCGGGTGCCGGTGCGGGTGGCGCGGGAGGCGGTGCCGGATTTACCGGTTCTCCGTCCACATAAAAGTGCTGCTGCCATTCATTGGCACCGGTTTTTACAAAGTACTGGGTCATCACATGACGTGTGCCTAGTGAATCAAATACTTCACTGGACTGGGAAAAGTTGTAACTGGTAGCATCTTCCACATCAAATGCCGTGGCCGGAATTTCCGCATCCGCCTTCAGGTTGGCGGTAAAGTCGACCCGGGTGCTGGCCTTGGCCGGCAGACCGGCACCGTCAACCCGCAAATCCTCAATCACGCCCTGCTGCAACTCACCTGCCTCATTGACCATGTTGCCCTGCAGGCGCATGCCGTTGCCGCTGACAATGTAATTATTGGCATCCCGGTTAAAGGTACCGGCCCGGGTAAAGGCCGTCTGGCCGTTCAGACTGGTCATAAAGAAACCGTTGCCGGAAATGGCCAGATCCAGGGCGCGGCCGGTGTTCACTACATCACCGTCGCGATCAAAATTCTGAGAGACATTATTCACTTCAACGCCACCGGGCTGACCGCCGCCGTAAACAGCCGCAAATTCCGCACGGGCGCTCTTGAAGCCGGCGGTGGATACGTTGGCAATATTATGGCTGATCACTCCCAGCGACTCGCTGGTGGCCCGCAGGCCGCTCAGGCCGATACTCATGGACATAACTGATTTCCTTAAGCGATTAAGACTGACCGAACTCGGTCACCTGGAACAATGACATCTGGCCCACACCCGCCAGCCCCAGCATGATGTCGCCGCCACCGGCAGGCAGGCTGACTTTTTCAACGGTGCGTGCCATATGGGGTGACAACGACAGGCTCTCTCCCTTACGGCTGGCCACTACCTTGAATTCGTACTCACCCGCCGGCAGCTCGGCAAGGCTGAAGTCCTGATCACCGGCGGGATTACGCCATTCCTGCTGATGAACCCGCTGCCCGCTCTGGTCATAAACTTCCAGAGAAAGCTGCTCGGTACCCGCCGGCACCGGTATGGTGCCGCTCAGGCTTTCCGCCGACGCCAGACTGATGGACTGCACCGGTACCGTTACCTTTTTCCCCATCAGGGAGGTGCTGCCCAGCACCTGCAGAGTGTCGAGCAGGGTAGCCTGCTGCTGGGCCTGCATTTTCATCTGCTCAATGCCTTCCACCATGCTGAACTGCGCCAGCTGGGTCACATACTGGGTGCCATCCAGCGGGTTGAGGGGATCCTGGTTATTGATCTGGGCTACCATCATCTGCAGAAATTCACTGCGCAGATCACTGACACCGCCACCACCGGCGGCAGGCGCTATGCCGTTTTTCGAGTTGCTGACGGCGCTGTCCAGGCCGTTAATGCTTGCCAGTGCCATGATTAACGCTGCCCCAGATTCAGCAGGCCCTGCTGCATGCTGTTCACCCGGCCAATCACTTCCACCGCCGACTCAAAACTGCGCGAGGCAGACATCATGTCGGCCATTTCTTCCATGACGTTCACGCCGGCGTAATACACATGGCCGTCGGCATTGGCCAGAGGATGATCCGGCTGATAACGTTGCTCGGGCTGGCGATCCGAGGGCAAGACACCCGCTATATTCACTTTGGCACCAGCCAGCTCACCGGCCTGGGTCTGCTGATACAAAGTGGCAAACACCGGTTTGATAGCACGGTAGGCTTCCTCTTCACTGGCCGCCACCGAGCCGGCATTAGCCAGGTTGGACGCCACTGTATTCATACGACTGGTCTGCGCCTGCAGGGCGCTGCCGGCTATGTCATATATTCCGCTAAACGACATAATTACCGTCCTTCTATGGCCTGCTGCAGGCCCCGTAGTTTGATGTTCATAAAGGTCAGACTGGTCTGAAAGTCCATGGCATTTTCGGCAAAGGCGGTCTGCTCAACGGAAAGCTCTACCGTGTTGCCGTCCTGAGACGGCTGATAGGGCACACGATACAGAGGCCCGGACGCCAGGCCCGGCTGGCTCACGCCCTCACGCAGGGCACTCTCGGTCTGTTGCAGTACGGCTTTGTAGTCAATATCCCTGGCCTTGTAACCGGGGGTATCCACATTGGCCAGATTACCGGCCAGTAATTGTGTTCTGTCCATCCTGAGCGATAATGCATGGGGATGAATACCCAGCGCCTTGTCGAATCCCAGTGCCATTTGCTGTACCTTTCACGTCACTCATATTGATTTCATCATTGTCTTTCAATTTTTATGCCAAATATAAAAAACCTTTAATGACAAACACTTATAAACATACCAACACCATTCCCGGCTTACTTCGGGAAAGGCGTTTTCCCCCCGGAAAGTACCTGCTGGTGCTGATGCTCATGCTCAGTTTTTCAGTCCGTGCTGAGCTGGCCAATGAACTGGTCAGGGCAGCCGAACAACGGCTGGCTGACTATGCCGCCGAACGGGACTGGCTGCCTTATCAGGCTCAATTCAGTCCCTGGCTGCCTGCAGGGGCTGAACATCTGCCGGAATGTACTCAGGCCTTGCAGTTTGAAGCAGCCCGGGCAGATGATGAGCCTTGGGGGCGGGTGCCCTGGTTGATCCACTGCCCCGATAAGTCGGGCTGGAGCACACGGGCACGGGTGGAAGTCAATGTGCAAATGCCGGTATGGGTGGCCAAAGAGCGTCTACGCCGGGATCAGGAGCTGACACCGGCAGCAGTGCGCCTGCAAAGTCTGAGTCTCGAGCGGCTGTATCGTGGTTTTGTGGCCGGGCGCAAACCGCCCCGGCAACGACTGTTGCGGGATCTGCCTGCCGGTGCCCCTCTGTATCCGGCACTGCTGGCCCCTTTATGGATGGTGAAGAAGAACGAGCAGGTAATCATTGCCGCCGGCGGCGAAGGGTTTGTTGTTACCACCACGGGGCTGGCGCTGGAAAATGGCAGCAAAGGAGAACTGATCAGAGTGCGCAATGTCGGCTCACAAACGGTCATTCAGGCCCGGGTCGTGGCCGAAAACCGGGTGCAAAGCTTGCGTTAAAGTTTTGCTCTGGCCCGGTCGTTCATTATTAACAGCCGCATTAATCATGGAAAATAGTATGAAAATCAGCCCTCACCGTATTGCACCACTGAGTCTGGTACCACAGCGTGACGCACCGGCGGGCAGCACCGGCAAAGCTGCTGCCGCTTCTACAGAGCAAACCGCCTTCAGCCCGGAGCTGGGCCTGCTGCAGCAGGCCAAAGCAACCCTGAACGAACTGCCGGAAGTGGACATGGACAAGGTCACCCGATTACGTCAGGCCATCGCCAACGGCGAACTGCCGCTGGATCTGGATGCCCTGTCTGAGGCGGTACTGGAGCTGCATCGCCGATGAGCAAACAGATCCTGAAAGAAATCTGGCAGGCCCTGCAACAGGAGCTGGAGGGCTATCAGCGCCTGCACCGCATGTTGCAACATCAGGCCCGTCTGCTTACCGGCCAGGATCATCAGGGGCTGCTGAGCCACAACCCCAAACAAATGACCCTGACCAGCCAGCTGGCTGCCCTGGCGGCGAGGCGGGAAACGCTGCAGGCCGGACTGGGTGTCGTCTCTCCCGAGCAATTGTGCCGGTCCCTGCCCGCTCCGCTGGCGGAAAAACTGGGCCTGCTCTGGCAGTCGTTACAGCAGCAAGCGCGCCTGTGTCGTGCCCTCAACGACAGCAACGGCCGGCTGCTGGCCAGTCAGAAAGAATGGCTGGAGCATCGCCTGGGCGTTACCGAGGCCGTTTATCAGCCGGCCTGACACACCACTCCAGCTGAGCCTCCCATTCCCGCCGCTGCTGTTCGCGGTGATACTGCTCCGCCCGTTTTTGCTCCAGTAATTCCAGCCCCTTGATTTTACCCGCCTGCTGCCGGCTCAGCCGCTGCAGGCGCTCGCTGTCCTGCTGTGCTGCAGCCAGCTGATGCCGGTGGCCGTCAATCACAGCATTCAGCTGTTGTCGTATATGACCTTGATTGAGCAAGCCCAGTGCCCCGCCCGCCGGCACTGCCGCCAGTCCGCTTCTGGCCTGTAACAGCGCCTGGTGCTGATGCTGCAGCTGTTGTGCCCGCTGCTGCAGGTTATCGCGCTGCTGAATAAGGCTGGTGAGCTGCTCTTTCTGTTGGTTAATCAGGTGTCTGCGCATTGTGGTTACCTGTCAGTTCCGCCAGTTGCTGCAAACTTTGCTGCAGGCTGACCGGCTCGTGCTCGCTCTGTTGCAAAAACGCCGTCAGAGCCGGATAAGCTGCAATGGCTTCATCAGTTTCCCGGCTTTTACCACTTTGAATGCCGCCCAGGGGCAGCAGCTCCCGTACCTGCTGATAAAGCCCAAACCAGCGCTTGCACAGCACCGCCTGCGCCAGGTGTTCAGGAGTGGCTACTTTGCTCATTACCCGGCTGATCGACGCGCCGATATCAATAGCCGGATAATGCCCCTGCTCCGCCAGTTGCCGGCTGAGTACCACATGACCGTCCAGAATGGCCCGTGCCGCATCAGCCACCGGATCCTGCTGATCGTCACCTTCCGCCAGCACGGTATAAAACGCGGTCAGGCTGCCGCTTTGCTGTTCGCCATTGCCAGCCCGCTCCACCAGCCCGGTCAGGGCGCTGAAGGCAGAAGGCGGATACCCCCGGGCCACCGGCGGCTCTCCCACCGCCAGTCCAATCTCTCGCCGGGCCTGCACATAACGGGTCAGTGAATCCATCAGCAACAGCACATCCTTGCCCTGATCCCGAAAATACTCCGCTACCCGGTGGCAACTTTCCGCTGCCCGCACTCTCAGCAGAGGGCTTTGATCCGCCGGAGCGGCAATGACCAGGGTTTTGGCTCTGCCCTGCTCACCCAGGCAGTCATCAATAAATTCACGCACTTCCCGGCCCCGCTCGCCAATCAGTCCCACCACCACCACATCGGCCTGAGTGTAACGGGCCATCATGCCCAGCAGTACGCTCTTGCCCACGCCGGGGCCGGCAAACAGTCCCAGCCGCTGGCCCTTGCCCGGTGTCAGCAGGGCATTAATAGCACGCACCCCTACATCCAGAGGCTCGCTTACCCGCCGGCGCAACAGCGGATTAGGAATGGCGGACTGCCAGGGCACCGGCTGCCCCTTGATGGCAGGCAGGCCATCCAGCGGCCGCATCAGGCCGTCAACAATCCGGCCTAACGCCAGAGACGACACCGGTATGCTGGCCTCACTGGCACAGGGGCGCACCCGGGCACCGGCATACAGACCCGAAGGGGTACCCAGCGGCAGCAGCATGGCCTGTTCCCGATCCAGCGCCACCACTTCGGCTTCCAGCTCGCCGCCGCCGTCGGTATCAATAAAGCAGCGTTGCCCCATCACCAGCCGGCAGCCGGATACCTCCAGTAAATTACCGGTTACCCGCAGCAGGCGGCCATACACCTGCCCGATATCCAGCTCGTCATTGAGTGCCGCCCGGGCCAGCTGCAGCCGGTGCTCAAGCAGGCTCATCACTGCTTTCCAGGCTTCGGGCCACCCGCGCTATGCCCTTTTGCAGACGCTCTTCGGTAAGCGCTTCCAGGGTCAGGGTTTCGGTTTCGATGCGACAATCTCCCGGCGCCAATGCCGCATCTTCATGCAGCGCCCAGCCCTGACACTCGGTGATGCCGATTTCCTTCAGCCGGGCGCGATCATCCGGGTTCACAAAAAGTTGCAGCTCCTGGGTGCGGCTGTCGATGCCGCTCAGGGCTTCTTCCACTATCACCAGCACCTGCTGCGGATTCAGTGTCAGCTCGGAGCGGATCACCCGCCGTGATACTTCTTCCACCAGCTGGCACAACTGCTCCCGCTGGCGGTGCAGTGCTGACAACGACACTTGCTGCCATTGTTGCTCGGCGCTGCTTTGCCACTGACGCAGCTCATCAGCCAGATTTTGCTGTAACTCCCGCAGCTGAGCCAGACTCTGCTGCCGGCCCTGCTCAATGCCCTGCTCCATTCCCAGCCTGAGTCCTTCCTGCCGGCCTTGCTCCAGACCAGCGGCATGTCCCTGCTGCAGACCATCTTGATAACCCTGCTCCAGACTTTCGCTGTAAGCCGCCTGCTCTTCCTCCTGACTGGCCTCCGGTTGCTGAGGCTCCCCATAAAGCGGCGGAAAGCGATAACGGCGGTAGGCAACCGGCATATTCCCGTTTCGGAAGTGTCGTTTCACTAGTTCACCACCTGCTCTTCATACAGCTGGAATTCCAGCTCGCCCTGTTCAGCCAGCTCACGCACCAGGTTCATCACGTCCTGACGGGCATTTTCTACCCGGCTTACCGCTACGGCACCCTGACGCAGCATATCCTGCTCCATCTGCTGCGCCATACGTCTGGGCATGGCTTCCAGCATGGCCCGGCGCACCTGACTCTCGGCACCTTTCAGCGCCAGCCCCAGCACCTCCACCGGCAGATCCTGCACAATGCGTTGCAGGGTTTCCGGTGTTTGCCTGGCCAGGCTGGTAAAGTCATACATATTGCGTTCAATATCGCCGGCTTTTTCCGCATTATGCAGCTTGATAAGCTCCATCAGCTCGCCCCGGTTACCCTGATAGCGATTGACGATGTCGGCCACCTGCCGCACCCCGTCAACCCGGGCACCGGCATTGTGCGCCACAAACTCCATACAGCGGGCCAGCGCCGCCTTCAGCTCCACCACCACGAATTCACTCACCTCGTTGAGGTTGGCCACACGCAGCAGCAGCTCGTCATGGCTCTCCCCGGGCAGCAAAGACAGAACGGCAGCAGCAGAGTCGGCAGGCAAAAATGCCAGGATCACCGCCTGCATCTGGGGATGTTCCTGCTGCAGAAAACGTGCCAGCAGCTCGGGTTGTACCCACTGCAAGCGCTGAATCTCATGGCGCACCACATCACCGTACATGGAGTCCAGCAAGCCGCGGGCCAGCTTTTCACCCAGCGCCAGATCCAGGGTTCGCTCAAGGTATTCCCGCGATGCCGAATTAATGCCACTCTGCTGCCGGTAAAGATCAAAAAACTCCTGCAGCGTCCCCCGGGCAGAGTCTGCCGAGACCCCGCTCAGGCGGGCCATGGCGGTAGTCACCTGATTGACTTCATCCCTGTCGAGGCGCTGCAGCACCCGGGCGGCGGCAGACTCTCCCATGCTCAGCAGCAATACCGCTGCTTTTTCAATATCTTCCAGATTCAGGCCGGTGATCTGTTCAGTCTGCTGCTCGCTCATGATGTTTTAATCCAGTGTTTGATAACTTCCGCCACTCTGTCGGTTTCACGCTCGGCCAGCAGCTGCAGGTGAGTAACCTGCACTGTCAGTTCACTGCCCGGCGGCGGCAGCTGCCACTCCCGCTCATCCGCTTCCCAGGGTAGTGTGGTGTGTGGTCCTGCCCGCTCAACAGACGCCATCTGCCCCGGCAGAGCGGCCGAGGAACCATGCTCACCAGCGTCGGGCAGCGCTGCCTGCAGCTCACGCAGGGCCGCCGCTTTCTGATTAGTGCCCAGGTGGCGTATCAATGGCCGCACGCCCAGCAGCAATATCGCCAGCACCATAAAAGCACCGATCAGATAACGGGCATAAGCCTGAGTTTGTGGCTGCTGCCACCAGGCCAGCTGCTCCGGAAACTCGGTAAGCACGGCTTGCGGCGCGAAATCAAAACTGGACAAAGCAAAACTGTCGCCGCGCGCCTGGCTGAACCCTACCGCCCCCTGCACCATTTGCCCCAGCTGAGTCAGCTGTTGCTGATCCCAGCCGCCTTCCGGTGCCGCGCTCTGGTTCAGCAACACGGAAATACTCAGCTGCTTGATACGGCCACTCTGATAACGGGTGTGCACCACTGAGCGGCCGCTCTCGAACTGGCGCTGATATTCCCGCTGTTCACGCTGGCTCTGGTTGTCTTTGCTGTCGGTATTTTCACTCTCGGCGTCGGTTTGCGGCGGCGTGTTGGAAAGCGCGCCGGGAATACCCAGTTCCAGGCTGTTCTGAGTGCGGTTTTCACTGCCGGCTTCCCGCAGCAATACCGGTGTTTTATCCAGGCTTTCCCGGGTTTCTTCCACTGCGTTAAAGTCGAGATCGGCAGTGACCTGCACGCGAAAGTTATTCCCACCCAGCACCGGATACAACATATCCCGCGCGCGCTGGGCCAGTTGCTGCTCCAGCTGGCGGCTGTATTCCACCTGGCGCAGGCTCAGGCCGCGGCTCTGGCCGTTCATGGTCAGCTCATCACTGAGCACCCGGCCACGCTGATCAATCACCGACACCTTATCACGCGTCATGCCCGGCACGCTGCCGGACACCAGATTGACAATCCCTTCTACCTGCGCCGGATCCGGCCCGTGCCCCGGTACCACATCCAGCATCACGGAAGCGGTAGGAGTCTGCTCCGCCCGGCCAATAAACAGGGTTCGTTCGGGCATGGCCAGATGCACCCGGGCCTGCCGCACCCAGTCCAGCGCCATAATAGTGCGCGCCAGCTCGCCTTCCAGGGCATGGCGATAACGGCGGGTTTCCATAAACTGACTGGTGCCAAACCCGGTGCCCTGAGCCAGCTCCTCCATGCCCGCAGGCAGCATGGCCTTAACCCCCTGAGCAGCCAGCTGCATTCGTACCTGTCCCAGCAGCGCTTCATCTACCAGGATCTGGCCACTGTGAGCATCCAGCCGGAACGGAATCTGCTCCTGCTCCAGCACCTCCACGATGCGTGCCTGATCGTACAGTTCCTGCTTGCCGTAAAGCGGAACAAAACTGCGCCCCGCCTGCCACAGAAACACCACCACAGCGACCGCTATCATCAGTGCCAGACTACCCAGTAAAATCACCTGCCGATGATGATCAGACAATCCCTGCCAGCGGGAACGGGCCTTGCCAAATCCGGTTTTAAACGGCTGGCCGGCAGCCATCAGTGTGCTTGCTTGTGCCATCACAACTCCTTACAGCGGCATGCGCATGATGTCGTCAAACGCCGTCATCATTTTATTACGCACCTGCACCAGGGTAGAAAAACTCAGGCCCGCCTTCTGGCTGGCCAGCATGGCGCCCACCAGATCCTCACTGGCACCGGTTTCCACCGCCGTCATCAGACTGGCCGCCTGCATCTGCTCATGATTAATGGCACGTACCGTGGTTTTCATCATGTCACCAAAACTGCCCTGCTCTGCGGCAGGGGTAATAGTGACCCCGCCCTGAGCCTGATGCTGCAGCTGATTAAGACGAACCAGCATTGCCTGCTGGGCGCTTTCGGGGGAAATAGTCATGGTCAGGCTCCTAAGGCGCGGTCAATATCAATGCCCTGCTCACGCATGGCTGCAAGCTTGTAGCGTAGTGCTCTGGTGGTCAGCCCCAGGGCTTCGGCGGTGCGGGAGCGATGCCCGCTGTGCTGGCGCAATATCTGCAGCACATAATCAAACTCGGCACGCTGACGGCTGGCCTGCAGTCCGTCAGCCACCTTTTCCGCTACCGGCTGACTGAGCGGCAGCAAGACGTTGGCAGCCCGGCCCTGGCCAGCATCGGGCAGCATAAGATCCGGTATATCAATAATGGCGCTGCGGGCCAGAATGAGCGCCCGCTGAATCACGTTTTCCAGCTCACGAATATTACCGGGCCAGGGATAGCTGAGCAGCGCCCGCTCTGCTTCCACGGTGAAGCTAAACGACTCACCCTGGCCGTATTTGTGCAGAAAGTGACGTGCCAGGGGCATAATATCTTCCGCCCGTTCTCTCAGTGCCGGCCAGCTCAGCGGCAATACATCCAGCCGGTAGAACAGATCTTCCCGGAACTCGCCGGCGCTGACCGCTTCCCGCAGATCCTTGTTGCAGGCTGCAATAATGCGCACATTCAGATTAACTTTCTGATGACTGCCCAGCCGCTCCACTTCCTTTTCCTGTAATACCCTCAGCAGCTTGGTTTGCAGCGCCAGAGGCATTTCGGAAATTTCATCCAGCAGCAGGGTGCCGCCGTTGGCCAGCTCGAACTTGCCCGCCTGAGCCTGAGCCGCACCGGTATAAGCCCCCTTGCTGTAACCAAACAGCACCGCCTCCAGCATGCTTTCGGGAATGGCGGCGCAGTTGACCGCCACAAAGGGCCCTTCACTGCGATCGGAAACCTGATGGATATAACGGGCCAGACATTCTTTGCCGGTCCCCGATTCACCGCCTATCAGCACGGCAGCGGGAGTTTGTGCGGCCCGGTACGCCAGTTGCAGCACCTGCAAACCGGCCCGCGAGCGTACCACCATGTCACCGGTACTATTGCGCAGCGCCAGGCTCTGGCCCAGCACTCTGAGCAGCTGACTGGGCTGAAACGGCTTGAGCACATAATCACTGGCGCCGGCGCGCAGGGCCTCTCCGGCCAGCGCACTTTCACCCTGCTCCACCATGGCCAGGATCACTGCCTGCGGAAACCGGCTGCTCAGTAACTGGATCTGCTCGATAAAACCGGCTCCCAGGTCGCTGTCCATCAGGATCACCGCAGGCTTGTGTTCACTGCGTGTCTGCACTGTGGCCGGCTCAGACTGGTAGCCCGCCTTGCGTAAGGCATCACAGCACTTGTCAGGCATACCACTGTTTGAGATCAGCCAGAGCAAAGAGGAAGAGTAACAACTTGAGTTCATGATGCTTTTTCCACCTTGAGCAGAGAAATAACAAGACGTCGGTTTTGATAACGTCCGGCAGGAGTGGTGTTTTCGGCTAACGGATAAGCCTCGCCAAACGCACGAATGGTGATAGGCAGAGCAGGATGAAAACGGCGCAATTCAGCTGCCACCTGTTCCGCCCGCTGACGGGATAATTCAAGATTAAGTGACGCGGAGCCGCTGTTGTCGGTATAAGACTCCAGCAGCAGGGAAACCGGCTCGTTCGTGTTAATGCGCGACGCCAGTGCCGCAATCTGATGCTGCTGCCCGGCACTCAATTCGCGGGCACCAGACTGAAAATTCAGGATAAGGCCACTGTCATCTGCAACAGGCTCTGCACTGCCGGTGCCAAGGCACCGGCGATATTCACTGTAAGCCTGCTGAAAATGAATACTGGGAATCACAATGCGACGCGGATTGCCCGGCTCGGTAATGGCCAGCCAGCGACCGTTGGCCAATGCAGTCAGTGCATCAGGCACCTGCTGGCTGAAGATCAGTGTCTGGTTCTGCCATTGGCTTTGGCTCAAACTTAGCTCCGGCAGCTGTTGCCAGGGTGCAGGCACAACGGTCAGTACAGCCGGCCCGCCCTGAATGCCACGGGCATGCCAGGTCACTGTCAGTAAAGGACGCTTGTCGGAGCCGGGACTGAAGCGGGCACGGGCGACATCGTGGATGACATGTTCAAGTACGCAGCGAGATGCTCTTCGCTCGGCATGCCAGACAGCCTGATCCAGCTCGGTCACGTAATTAGCCAAGCTTGCAGCGCTGCCCAGCAATACACTCAGGCAGGCGATGCCTTTAAGTATTGCTAGCTTATTCATCTTGTGTTGTGTCATTTAAACCGGCAAAAAACACCGGCCCGGCCAGGATGAGAATAACGCTGAGAAAGGTTTTACAGGTGGCGAAACGCCAGAAAGGTAACCTGCCTTGGCGACCCCGCTATCATAGGAAGTAATTTCCCTTAGACCGGAAGCTTTGCGTCCTGCGTTTTCACGCAGTTTGCCCTTGTCATCAGCAACAGTATTTTAGTGCGCCAGCATTTGACTAAATAAACCGGATGGTTGCAAGCCTAATACAACATTTTTAGTGCGGCTATTACCGGAGCGAACACAATTTGCGCATTTTGTGTTCACATCTTACTCATCCCAGCGTACCTACCACATCAATCTGAATATGCTCGGGTACTTCATTATAGGAAAGCACTTTCAGCCCCTTGGCAAAGACAGCTCCATAGCGGGCCAGCAACGGACGTAACTGAGGCATCACCAGCAGCACTGCCGGCACCCCCTGCTCCTGTAACGTTTCTGTCACCGACGGCATTTTTTGCTGCAGCTGAGACAGCAGGTTGGGCTCTACCGGAAAACTGTCGATACTGGTTTTGGCATTTTGCTGCTGGGCCTGACTCAGGGCACTGAGCAGGGTCTGCTCCAGGGTGTCGGCCAGGGTAAAGGCGCTTAATACGTCACGCTCGCCCATAATCTGGCGCACTATTACCCGCTTCAGGGCGCAGCGCACATCCGCCGCCAGCAATACCGGGTCCTGTGTAATACCAGCCCCTTCCACCAAAGCGGTGGCAATGGTCACCACATCTGCCAGACTGACCTGCTCTTTCAGCAGCGCACGGAAGACTTTGAGCAGCAGCACCGGCGGCAGTGCTTCTGTCAGCAAGCCCGCCAGCTTGGGTGCCTGCTGCTGCAGCCGCTCCTGCCAGTGAGTCACATCATCCAGCACCAGTAATTCCGGCAGGTGCTCGCGCATCAGCTTGCTGACATGGGTGGCCACCACACTGGCGGAATCGACCACCGCATAACCGTAGTTCAGGGCCTTGGCCTTGTTACCCGGCTCAATCCATACTGCCGGCATGCCGTAGGCGGGCTCCTGGGTCAGTTCACCGTCTATTTCGCCATAGGTCTCGCCCTTGTTAATGGCCAGCATGCGCTCACCGTCGGCGCTGCCACTGGCCATCACCACCCCGGCCAGCTTGATGCGGTATTCCTGAGGTGCCAGTTGCAGGTTGTCGCGCACCCGCACTTCGGGCAACAAAAAACCGGCCTGTTCCGACAGGCTCTTGCGTACGCCGCGAATACGCCCCAGCAACGGAGCCCCCTGCTCTTCATGCACCAGATTGACCAGCCGGTAGCCCAGCTCCAGGGTCAGCAGATCAACCTGGGGCAGATCCTGCCAGCCCAGAGCAGGATGAGTATCCTGCTCCCGCGCCAGTAATTGCTCCGCCTGCTCCAGCGAATCATCGGCTGCCCCATCGGCCTGCTGCAGTCGCCAGGCCACATACCCCAGCACGGCGGCAAACAGCAGAAACACAAAGGTCGGCATGCCGGGCACCAGCCCCAGAATGAGCATAACGGCCGCCCCGGTCCATACCACCCGGGGCGACGCCAGCAGCTGCTGGCCCACCTGAGTGGACATATCGCTGTCGTCATTGACCCGGGTCACGATAATGGCGGCGGCGGTGGCCAGCAGCAATGAGGGTATCTGGGCCACCAGACCATCACCTATGGTCAGCAGGGCAAAGCGCTGAAAAGCCTCGTCGGCGCTCAGTTCATACTGGAACATGCCAATCATGAAGCCGCCCAGCAGATTGATAAAGAGGATCAACAGGCCGGCAATGGCGTCACCGCGCACAAACTTGGAGGCACCGTCCATGGAGCCGTAGAAGTCTGCTTCCCGGGCCACTTCCTGCCGGCGGTTGCGGGCCTGCTCCTGATCGATGGCACCGGCATTCAGATCGGCATCAATGGCCATCTGCTTGCCCGGCAGGGCGTCCAGGGTAAAGCGGGCCGCTACTTCCGAGATGCGCTCGCCGCCCTTGGTGATCACCACAAAGTTGATGATCATCAGAATCACGAACACCACCATGCCCACCACATAGTTGCCGCCGATCACCACCTCGCCAAAGGCTTCGATTACCTTACCGGCGGCCCCCGCCCCTTCATGGCCGCTGAGCAGCACCACCCGGGTCGAGGCCACGTTCAGGGTCAGCCGCATCAGGGTGGCGACCAGCAGCACGGTAGGAAATACCGAGAAATCCAGCGGCCGGCGCGCCGATACAGCTACCAGCAACACCATGATCGCCAGCACAATATTAAAGGTAAAGAGGGCGTCCAGCAGCCAGGGCGGCAGAGGCAGAATCACCATGGCGAGCACGGCAATCAGCAGCAGGGGGACGGCCATATAAGGACGGCTAAGGCCTTTCCAGTTCACACTTCACCTCTTAATGTTGATATTTCTTGGGAATACTGAAATCAGGCAGAGCACCGGGCTTGCGCCCTCGCCCGTCCCGCCAGGCCTGGAGCTGCAGCACATGGGTCAGCACATAGGCCACGGCACTGTACAGACCCGCCGGCACCTGCTGATCCACCCGGGTAGAGTAATACAGAGCACGGGTCAGGGGCGGCAGACTAATGATCTCCAGATCGTGCAACCGGGCCAGTTCGCGAATACGCGCGGCCAGCGCATCGGTGCCCTTTGCAATCACAAAGGGAGCGTCGGCCCGTTCGGGATCATACTTGAGCGCCACCGCGTAATGGGTGGGGTTAACAATCACCACATCGGCATCGGGCACTCGCTGCTCGATGCGGCCGGTGGCCATCTGAAACTGAATTTGGCGAATGCGTTGCTTAATCTCGGGGCGGCCATCTGTGTTTTTCTGCTCTTCCTTTACTTCCTGTTTGGTCATCTTCAGCTTCTGGTTCATCGACCATTTCTGAAAGGGCACATCGATAACGGCAATCAGCGCCAGCGCCGCGCACAGACTCAACACTGCCAGCACCAGCAGCCCCAGACCCTGACCAAAACCGGTTTCCAGCGGCATGCGCCCAAGAAATACCAGTCGTTCCCACTGGCTGTAAAGCAGCACACCCAGCGTGCCCCCCAGCAGAGTGACCTTGAGCATGGATTTGAACAACTCCACCAGCGTCTGCTTTGAAAACATGCGTTTAAGCCCGGAGAGCGGATTAAGCCGGGTCAGTTTGGGCTGCAGGCTGTCCCAGGAAAACAGCAGACCGCCGGGTACCAGCCCCGACAGCAACAGCAAAACGGAAATAGTCAGAAACACCGGCAGCAGCGCCCACAGGGTGGCCATCAGTGCCTGCTCCAGCAGCTCCAGCATACGCGCCGGCTCCCGCGTGGCCGCCGCCGGCAGCTCCATCGCCAGAGTAAATAACCGGCGGAAAAACGCCCCCAGCGCCGCCGTCTGCCACCAGATCACCACACCGCCAAGCAACAGCAACACCAGGGTATTGAGATCCTTGGAGCGGGCTATCTGGCCTTCACGACGGGCCTTGCGCTTGCGCTGCTCGGTAGGCTGCTCACTTTTATCCTGAGAAGAATCCTGCCCGGCCATTTACAAACTCCACTGGCGCATGAGATCAAACACGTCCTGACTGAATTCCAGATAACGCTGAGGAATATTGGCCAGCATCAGCAGCAGCGACACCAACCCCAGCATCATGGTCATGGGAAAGCCGAGGGCGAAGATATTGAGCGAAGGCGCGCTGCGGTTCATCACCCCAAAGGTGATATTGACCAGCAGCATGGCAATCACCGCCGGCAGCGCCAGCAGCAGGGCGGCACCAAACATCCAGCCGGCGAGATTCACCAGCACTGACAAATCCAGCTCGGTCAGACTATGGCCCACAGGCCAGCTGCGAAAGCTCTCTACAATCACATCCAGCGCCAGCAAATGACCGTTCCAGGCCAGAAACAGCAAGGCCACAAAGATCCACAACAACTGGCCGATCAGCGGTGCAGAGCCGCCGTTCACCGGATCGTTCATCACCGCCATGGCCAGTCCCATCTGCATCGACAGGATTTGTCCGGCCATGGTCACCACGGTAAACAGCAGCTGCAGCATCAGCGCCAGCAGGGCACCGAACAACAGCTGCTCCAGAGTGATCACCAGAGTAGCAAAGGAAAACGGATCTATTGCCGGTCCCAGTGGCAGCAGCGGCATCAGCACCATGGCCAGAGAAAACGCAAACAGCAGCCTGATTTGCGGACTCAGGTGGCCATCACCAAACAGCGGCAGCACCCAGAAAAATGCCGCCAGCCGGCAAAAGGGCCACCAGCCCTTGCCTATCCAGGCCATCAGCTCAGGAGTGGTCAGGCTGAGCAAAGGCGTCATTCACAGACTTCCGGGAATAATGGTGTAGAGCATATCGAACAGCTCCATCAGCTCCCGCAGCAGCCAGTGGCCGGCAAAGATCAGCATCAGCAGAGTGACCAGCAGGCGCGGAAAAAAGCTCAGGGTCTGCTCCTGAATTTGCGTGGCCGACTGAATAATACTCACCACCAGCCCCACCACCATACCGGGAATGATCAGCACGCTGACCATGGCGATAATGGTCAGCACCGCCTGACTGATAATGTCCACCGTCTGCTCGGGCGTCATTCAGCCTCCGAAACTGCGGGCCAGGGTGCCCACCGTCATGGCCCAGCCGTCCACCAGCACAAACAGCATCAGCTTGAACGGCAGCGAGATCACCAGGGGCGACAGCATCATCATGCCCATGGCCATGAGTACGCTGGCCACCACCAGATCGATCACCAGAAAAGGAATAAACAGCATAAAGCCAATCTGAAAGGCGGTTTTCAGCTCGCTCAGCACAAAAGCCGGGATCAGCACCTCAAAAGGCACCTCCTCGGGGGCCAGGTCGGTGGGCTCCTGAGCGATATTGAGGATCTGCTCCAGATCCGTTTCCCGGGTCTGGGCCAGCATAAAGGTCTGCAGCGGCGCTTTTGCCGTCACCAGCGCCTGCTCAAAGCCGATATCACCATTGTCATAGGGCACAAAGGCGTTGTGATAAATGTCCTGCCATACCGGCCGCATAATCAGCAACGTCAGCGACAGGGCAATGCCGATCAGCACCCGGTTGGGCGGGCTTTGCTGCAGGCCCAGGGCCTGACGCAGCACTGCCAGCACCACGATAATGCGGGTAAAGCTGGTGAGCATCAGCAAAAACGCCGGCAGCAGCCCCAGCGCCGTCATCAGCAGTAAAATCTGAATTTTCAGGCTGTATTCCGTTTCGCCGTCAGGGCCGGTAACCGATAACAAGGGCATATCGGCCAAAGCCTGCCCCGGCAGAAGTACCAGCACAGTGACCAGAAGCAGAACCAGCCAGGGCTTATGCTTCATTGGCTCCAGCCTGATTTGCGGGCCGGTTTACAATACGGGTCAGGCGTACGCCATAACGGCCATTGGCCACCACCACTTCCCCTTGCGCCAGCAGAGTACCGTTCACCTTAAGATCCAGCGGCTCACCCACGGCCTTATTCAGCTCAATCACGGCACCTTCACCCGCCTGCATCAGCTCACCCAGGCTCACTTCGGCGCTGGCCACTTCCAGCGATACCCTGACCGGCAACTGCTGAAAATAATCCAGCCCCCGCTGCTCTGCAGCCGGTGCAGCCGCTTCTTCTGCCTCCATGGCGGCTTCATTGAACAGACTGTCCAGATCGTCTCCCGGCAACAGTCCCATGTCCTGATGTTGTATTTCGCTCATCTGTTTACTGCTCCGTTACAGCTCAATCTATGAATCCGTGACTGGCAAACACCAGCATGCCATCGCGCTCGGCCACCCGCCCTTTCAGCACCGGCAAATCGCCGGCCCGGGCCACCACCTCCTGCAGCAGATGAATGGGCAGCACATCCCCTTCGCGCAGTTCTGCCAGCCTGCCAAGAGGCAGTTCAAAGCTGGCCAGGGGCACTGACAAACGGGTATTAAGCCCGGGCAAACCGGCATTCAGCTCAACCGCCAGCCCTGTAATAACCGGCTCGTTCTGTGCCTGAGGGGCAACCTCCAGTGCTGGCAGTGCCAGCACCCAACTCAGCTGACGGCCGGCAAAATGAATCTCGAACTTCAGGTAACTCACTGCCGCTATGTCAGGTTTGAATCCCAACATACGGGGGCTTGCCGGTACCGCTTCTGGCAATATTCGTGCCACCAGGTTATCGGCCAACATGGACAATAAACTGTTGCCCAGCCGGCGCTCGGTTTCAGAGACCCCCCGCAATGTCATTGCTCTGTCTGTGGGCATGCCGCCAAAGGTCATTTCTGCCAGCTGATACAGGGTGGCGTGCTCTATATAGAGGGCTGCAGAGCGCTGCAGCCGGCCATCCCATTGATGCTCCATCACAAAATAAAGCGTCTCGGCATCGTCTTCGGCCTGCGTCAGCAAACGGCAGCTCAGGCTCAGTTCACTGCGGCAGAGCATGGCTTCAAGCCGGCGTCGCCAGCCATCCCGGCAGCTCTCTATGGCCTTATGCAGGCGCTCACGCTGCTGCTCGCGCGGAGACTCTTGCTGAAAAAAATCATAGGGGGGAAATACCTCTTCCCCTGTCAGGTGAATTTTTCCGCTCAATGGCGCGAACTGCGTTTGTGTGGTTCGCTGCTTATTACTCACTGCCTTTACCTCCGGGGCGGCTGCCTCACCTGAATAACTACCAAAGCAGATGGTGGGAACCAATACGTTTAGCGACGTTTGCGAGCAGGGTTAAGCAATAACTGTTCCAACACATTCAGACAGATAAATAATCGGCACATGAACTGTCATCATGGGGATAGTATGATGACCCCATCGTGATTAACCGGAGCCATTTATGCTGTCCGTATTTTGGCAATTTTTACTGCTGGGTTGTGTCAGTTTTGGTGGTCCTGCTGCCCATATCGGCTACTTTCAGCGCCACTTTGTACAAAAATTGGGATGGATTCCTCAGGATCGCTTTGCCTCGACGATGGCATTGTGCCAGTTCCTGCCAGGGCCTGCCTCCAGTCAGCTGGGTTTTGCCATCGGCTACCAGCGCGCCGGCCTGGGCGGGGCCATTGCTGCTTTTATCGGTTTTACCCTGCCCTCGTTTGTGCTGATGCTGGCACTGGCCCTGCTGGGCAGGCACTTTGCCGACTCACCCGTTACCTCAGCAGTGGTAAACGGCCTTAAGCTGTTTGCCCTGGTAGTGGTGGCCGATGCGGTGCTGACCATGGCCGGCCAGTTCTGTCGCCGGCACCTGACTCTGGCTCTGGCGGTGGGAACCGCTGCACTGCTTTGGCTCTGGCCGGGGTTGCTGGCCCAGTTTATTGCCCTGCTGGCCGCCGCCGTGGTCGGAGCCATATTGCTTACCCGCGACAGCGGCGAGCCAGTGCGCAAGGCCTTTATTAACTGGCCGTTTTTATTGTTGTTCGCCGCCTTGTTTGTGGGTCTGCCGCTGCTGGCCCATGGTGGCTCGGCGGGGCTGTTTGCCGACTTTTATCAGGCAGGCAGCCTGGTGTTTGGCGGCGGCCATGTGGTGCTGCCCCTGCTGCAGAACCTGCTGGCAAACGATCTTTCCAGTGAAGTGTTTCTGACCGGTTACGGCGCAGCCCAGGCCATGCCCGGCCCCATGTTTACCCTGGCCACCTTTCTGGGCGCAGAGTTATTACCCGCCAGCCCGCTGCTGGGCGCACTGGTCGCCACCTTTGGCCTCTTTTTGCCGGGCTTTTTACTGGTGCTGGCGTTTATTAATGGCTGGCAGGCGCTGGCGTCCAGTCCGCGCATGGCCGGAGCCATTGCCGGAGTGAATGCGGCTGTGGTGGGATTATTGCTGGCGGCCCTGTATCAGCCGGTGTTTGTGGCCAGTGTGACCGGTGCGCCGGCGCTGGCCGCGGCGGCGCTGGGTTTGCTGGCACTGCGCGTGTTCCGTTGCCCGCTGCTGGTACTGATCCCGGCCTTTATGCTGCTGGGGGTGTGGTTGTAAGTGCAAGGGGATTAGGGTGGTGCCGGCCTCTATAAAGGAGGCCAAAGGTGGCCGCTTCGCAACCGATCAAATGCCATGGCCGAAAATTGCTCCTGCATTTTCGGCATTCCCTCCATCCATGGCGGTCAGATGCATTTGTCGAGCGCCCCAGGGAGGGGCCTGAAGCGTGTCGCGAAGTGGTTCCTTTGGCCGACGTTTTCCCGTACCTACAGACGATTAAGAACTTAAAACTCTACTTTAACTGCGGCGGCGGCGCGGCGGGCCTTTTCCCGGGCGTTGTCAATGCTGTCGCTCAGGGCCAAGGCCACGCCCATACGGCGGCGGCCGTTGATTTCCGGCTTGCCGAACAGGCGCAGATCCGTATCGGGCTGGGCCAGGGCTTCACTCAGGTTGCCAAAGGTGGTTTGGCTGGACTCCCCTTGTGGCAGTATCACCGCCGAGGCCGCCGGGCCGTACTGGCGAATCGCGGGAATGGGCAGGCCGAGAATGGCCCGGGCGTGCAGGGCAAACTCCGACAGGTTCTGGGAAATCAGGGTCACCATGCCGGTGTCGTGAGGCCGGGGCGAGACTTCGCTGAACAGCACCTCATCACCGCGAATAAACAGCTCAACGCCAAACAGACCCAGGCCACCCAGGGCGCTGGTGACTTTTTCCGCCATGGTTTCGGCCGCCGCCAGCGCCGCCGGGCTCATGGCCTGAGGCTGCCAGGACTCGCGATAATCACCGTCCACCTGCACATGACCGATAGGCGCACAGAAGCGGGTGCCACCGGCATGGCGCACGGTCAGCAGGGTAATTTCGTAATCGAACTCCACAAAACCTTCTACTATCACCCGGCCACCGCCCGCGCGGCCGCCTTCCTGCGCATAATGCCAGGCGGCATCGATATCGGCCTCGGTTTTCACCGTGCTCTGGCCCTTGCCCGACGAGCTCATAATGGGCTTGACCACACAGGGCAGGCCAATCTCGGCCACGGCGGCGCGAAACTCATCTTGGGTGCCGGCAAAGCGATAAGGCGAGGTGGCAAGCCCCAGCTCTTCCGCTGCCAGCCGGCGAATGCCTTCCCGGTTCATGGTGAGCTGAGTGGCCCGGGCGGTGGGCACCACGTTAAAGCCTTCCCGCTCAAGCTCGGCCAGCGTATCGGTGGCAATGGCCTCGATCTCGGGCACGATAAAATGCGGCTGCTCTTGTTCTATCACGGCGCGCAGGGCGGCACCGTCGAGCATGGAAATCACATGGGAACGATGAGCCACCTGCATGGCCGGCGAGTTGGCATAGCGATCCACCACTATCACTTCAACGCCCAAGCGCTGCAGCTCAATGACTACTTCCTTGCCCAGCTCACCGCCGCCGCACATTAAAACCCGGGTGGCAGTTGCCGAGAGGGGGGTACCCAGAGTTGTCATAACAGAAGTCCTGTTTTGTGAGAAAGCGCGCATTATAACAACTCGGGTCTGTTATGCGCCCCTGAACCGTTTCAGCCGCAGGGCATTACTCACCACAAACACGCTCGACAGCGCCATGGCACCGGCGGCCAGCATGGGCGAGAGCAGCAGACCAAAAGCCGGATAGAGCACACCGGCCGCCACCGGAATAAGACACACATTGTAGGCAAAGGCCCAGAACAGGTTCTGGCGAATATTGCGCAGGGTGGCATGGCTGATGGCCAGCGCCTGAGGCACGGCGCGCAGATCGCCGCGCATCAGCACCACGTCGGCCGCCTCAATGGCAATGTCGGTGCCGGTGCCAATGGCCAGCCCCACATCCGCCGCCGCCAATGCCGGCGCATCGTTAATGCCGTCGCCCACAAAGGCCACTGTGCCGTGCCGCTGGCGCAGGTGCTCCAGGGCTTCCACCTTGCCATCGGGCATGACTTCCGCCTCAACGGCATCTATGCCCAGCTGGGTAGCAATGGCCCTGGCCGTGCCCTTGTTGTCACCGGTGATCATGGCCACTTTCAGCCCCTGCTGATGCAGGGCGGCAATGGCATCGGGCGTGCCTTGCTTGATGCGATCCGCCACCGCCAGAATGGCTGCCGGTTTGCCGTCGATAGCGGCATAAAGCGGCGTTTTACCTTCATCAGCCAGCTTGCGAGCGGTGTCGGCAAACACCGACAAGTCCATATCAAGGGATGTAAGATAACGATCTGCACCCACATTCACCTGAACCCCATCGACGTTTGCCTTTACGCCCATGCCGGTAACGGTGTCGAACTCGCTTACTTCAGGCAGGTTAAGCTGGCGCTCCTCGGCCGCCGCCAGCAAGGCTTCGGCAATGGGGTGCTCGGAGCGCTGCTCCACGGCAGCAATGTGCGCCAGCACCTCGTCCTTATCAAAGCCTTCGTTCACTTGCAGATCGGTGAGTTCAGGCTTGCCTTCGGTGAGGGTGCCGGTCTTGTCAAAGGCGATCACCTTGACGCCGCGCAGCGCCTGCAGCGCCTCGCCCTTGCGAAACAACACGCCCAGCTCGGCGGCCCGGCCGGTGCCCACCATAATGGAGGTGGGCGTGGCCAGCCCCATGGCACAGGGGCAGGCAATGATCAGCACCGCCACGGCGTTAACCAGGGCAAAGCTGAGCGCCGGTGCCGGCCCCAGCCACCACCAGAGCACAAAGGTGAGCAAGGAAAGGGTCATGACCACGGGCACAAACACACCGGTGACCTTGTCCACCAGCGCCTGAATGGGCAGTTTGGCTCCCTGAGCCTGCTCCACCATGCGAATAATTTGCGAAAGCCGGGTCTCTTTGCCCACTTGCGTGACGGCAATCAGCAGCGATCCCTTGTTGTTGACAGTGCCGCCGGTGACCTCACTGCCCTTCTTCTTTTCTACCGGCTCAGGCTCACCGGTCAGCATGGACTCGTCCACCCAGGAAGCCCCTTCCACGACGGTGCCGTCTACCGGAATGCGCTCGCCCGGGCGTACCCGTACTTTGTCTTTTACCCTCACCCGCTCAAGAGGCACTTCTTCGGTGCTGCCATTGCGTTCCACTCTGGCGCTGGGTGCCTGCAGGCCGAGCAGCTTTTCAATTGCCTCGCCGGTGCGGCCTTTGGCCCGCGCCTCAAGAAAACGCCCCAGCAGAATCAGGGTGACGATCACTGCCGCCGCCTCAAAATACACCTGCCGGCTGCCGGCGGGCAGCCAGTGCCCGGCAAAGGTGGCCACGGTGGAATAGCCCCAGGCGGCCAGGCCCCCCAGCGCCACCAGCGAATTCATTTCGGGAGCCCCGCGCAGCAGCGCCGGCAGCCCTTTTTTCAAAAACAGCAAGCCCGGGCCAAACAGCACCAGACTGGCCAGCACAAACTGAATGCGCCAGTTCAGGGCTTGCCCCAGGGTGTTGTTAATCCATTCATGCATGCCGGGCACAAAGTGCGCGCCCATTTCCAGCACAAACACCGGCAGGGTAAGCACAGCAGCCATGATCAGCGAGCGTTTCAGCGATTGCCGCTCCCGCTCGCGGCCATGACCCTCGTCGGTCGCAGGCGCATCCTCGGCGGCCTCGGCACTAAAGCCGGCTTTTTCCACCGCCGCCGTCAGAGCACTGATATCCTGACTGCCGGCAAGCCACTCCACATACGCCCGCTCGGCGGCCAGATTGACTCTGGCCGACAGCACACCGGGCAGCCGGCTGAGTACTTTTTCTATCCGGCCAGTGCAGGACGCACAGCTCATGCCGCCAATCACCAGCTCCGCCTGCTCGGTCGGGCACTGGTAGCCGGCCTTGTTCACTGCTGCTGCCAGCTCACCGGCGGCGGTGCCCTTGTCCAGCACCAGCTCGGCACGGTTCGACGCCAGGTTCACGCTGACCGAACGCACTCCCGGCACACCGCCCAGGGCCTTTTCAACCCGGGAGACGCAAGACGCGCAGCTCATGCCCTCTATGAGCAAACGCAGCGCTGCTGATTTAGTGCTCATGGTTGCCTCCGCTGTTACTCGCAGTCGTAACCGGCGTCGCTCAGCGCCTCGATAATCTCTTCCCGGGGCAGGCCGGAGCTGATGCTCACCTTGCGGCTGGCCAGTTCAAAGTTCAGTTCGCAGTCCGGATCCAGCTCGGTCAAAATGCCGGAAATCACGCCTACACAGTGGCCACAGGTCATATCAGGTACGGTAAGAGTCAGCATGGTTTAGCTCCTTATGATGTTAAACACCCTTACTTTGAACCCTGACACAGGGGGAAGGTCAAGCTTCGAGTTATTGAAAGTTATACGGCCCGACCTCATGAGGCAGTAGCAGGGATGGCCGTAACCGACCGTCACATGCCAGGGAAGGCATGTGCCGAGCGTCCCATGGATGGGCCCGAAGCGTGTCGGTGGAGGCAACCCTGCTGATGTCTCATGACACTCCGGAATCCCAGGTTTCAAAACAAAAAAGGCGGGCACAAGGCCCGCCAAAGCTACTTTGACATCGACGTATCAACCGGCTTAAACGAGTTCGGAAAGCACCTGTTCAAGCAGATCCAGACCTTCGCTGACCACCTCCAGCGGTGAGGTCAGGGCCGGCAAAAAGCGAATGACGTTGCCGCGTACACCGCAAGACAACAAAATCACCCCCTTCTCGATTCCCTTCGCCACCACGGCTTTGGTCAGCTCCGGATTGGGCTGATCCACATCCCCGTTGTGTACCAGCTCCATCGCCACCATGGCACCCAGGTTACGCACCTGGCCAATATGGTGAGGATATTTGCTCTGCAGCTCGCTCAGACGCTTGTTCATCAGCTCGCCAATGGCCAGGGCTCTGTCGCACAACTGCTCTTCTTCAATAATGTTCAGCACTTCCAGACCGGCGGCGCAGGCCAGCGGAAAGGCGGCATAGGTGCCTCCCAGACCGCCCGGGTTGGCAGCGTCCATGATGTCGGCCTTGCCCACCACGGCAGACAGCGGAAAACCGCCGGCAATGCCCTTGGCCATGGTCATCAGATCCGGCTCAATACCAGCATATTCGGTAGCAAACAGCTTGCCGGTACGGGCGAAACCGGTCTGAATTTCATCACAAATCAGCACAATGCCGTGCTGATCACAGATAGCACGCAGTTTCTGCAGGAAGGACGCCGGTGCCTGATAAAAACCACCTTCTCCCTGCACCGGCTCTATGATCAGCGCTGCTACCCGGCCTGGCTCGATATCACAATGAAACAGCTCATCCAGGGCCTTGAGCGACTGCTCTTCGGTAACGCCGTGATAGGCATTCGGGTACGGCAGGTGATAAATCTCATTCGGGAAAGGTCCGAAACCTGCCTTGTAAGGGGCAACCTTGCCGGTCAGGCCCATGGCCATATTGGTGCGGCCATGAAAGCCGCCGTTAAAGGCAATAATGCCGCTGCGTTTGGTATGAGCACGGGCAATTTTCACCGCGTTTTCCACTGCCTCGGCACCTGTGGTGACAAAAATGGCTTTTTTGGCAGTGGGGCCCGGAGCCAGTGTTACCAGACGCTCGGCCAGCGCCACCACACTCTCGTAGGGCGTGACCATGGCACAGGTGTGACTGAAGCGCTGCAGCTGTTCGTTGACGGCAGCCACAATGCGCGGGTGGCTGTGGCCAGTGTTGACCACGGCAATGCCGGCGGCAAAGTCGATAAAGCGGTTGCCTTCCACATCCCAGATTTCATTATTTTTGGCACGATCGACATAAACTGGGGCCATGTTGCCCATGCCACGGGCAAAGACGGCGTCTTTGCGTTGCTGAAGTTGCTGATTCTTGCTCATGATAATGCTCCTTTTATTCACGCTCAGCGAATGCCGCCCATGCACAGATATTTGGTTTCCATATAGTCCGCCAGCCCTTCGGCGGAGCCTTCCCGGCCCAGACCGGATTCCTTCACGCCGCCAAAGGGGGCAATTTCGTTGGACAGAATGCCCTCGTTAATGCCGATCATGCCGTATTCCAGCTGCTCGGCAATGCGCCAGATGCGGCTGTGACTTTCAGTATAGAAATAGGCGGCAAGACCATAGGGAGTGTCGTTGGCAATGGCCACGGCCTCGGCATCATCCTTAAAGCGGATCACCGGTGCCACTGGGCCAAAAATTTCCTGATTGGCAATGGCCATTTGCTGGGTCACATTACCGAGAATAGTAGGCGCATAGAACAGCTCGCCGGCTGAATGACGGCGGCCACCGGTAACCAGGGTGGCACCTTCGCTCAGGGCAGCGTCTACCATGCCGGCAATCTTGTCGACGGCAGCCTTGTTGATCACAGGGCCAAGAGTGGTGGCCGCATCAAGACCGTTACCAATAACAAACTTTTCCACTTCCGCCTTGAAGCGGGCCATAAATTCATCGTAAATGCCATCCTGCACCAGAATGCGGTTGGCGCAGACACAGGTCTGACCGGCGTTACGGTATTTGGAGATAATGGCACCAGTGACGGCGGCGTCGAGATCGGCGTCGTTGAACACAATAAAAGGCGCGTTGCCACCCAGCTCCAGGCTGAGCTTTTTCATGGTGTCGGCGCTCTGGCCATAAAGCAGCTTGCCCACCCGGGTTGAGCCGGTGAACGACAGCTTGCGCACGCGAGAATCGCTGGTCAGCACATTCCCTACTGTTGCCGCCTGGCTGGAGGTGATCATGTTGATCACGCCGGCCGGAATGCCTGCCTGCTCGGCCAGCGCCATCAGCGCCAGGGCAGAAAACGGGGTTTCTTCAGATGGCTTGACCACCACGGTGCAGCCCGCCGCCAGCGCCGGGGCCAGCTTGCGGGTAATCATGGCGTTGGGAAAGTTCCAGGGAGTAATGGCCGCCACCACACCAATGGGCTGCTGAATGCTCAGCGCCCGCTTGTCGCCGGTGGGGGCAGAGAACACCTTGCCGTAGGCACGTTTGGCTTCTTCAGCATACCACTCAATGTAGGAGGCACCGTACAGCACCTCGCCACGGGTTTCAAACAGGGGCTTACCCTGCTCCTGGGTCATCAGCCGGGCCAGATCTTCCTTGTGCTCAATAATAAGATCAAACCAGTTGCGCAGCAGGCGGGCCCGCTCTTTGGGGTTAAGCGCACTCCAGGCCGGCAGTGCCCGGCTGGCGGCATCAATGGCAGCGCGGGTTTCGGTTTCGCCCATGTCGGGCACCTGGCCCAGATGATCGCCGTTGGCGGGGTTATAGACAGCAATGGTGTTGCCACTGCCGGCCTGACACCAGCGGCCGTCGATATAACCGCTTTCTCTTACCAGGGTGCTGTTTACTGCAGAAATGCTCATTTAAGCTGCCTCATCTTGAGTCCATCCTCGCCCGCAAGTCCAATTGCCGTGAGCAGCGCCACAACGGCACGGGCCACTGTTTGACAACATGCTAGCCCCCGGCGCAAAGTCCGGTAAATCACCCCCTCTCAACATACACATTGAAGCAGTTCAAACTATGAGCCAGACCAACAGACCCGTTCTCAGCCAGATTGGCGACTATGAAATTCGCCTGCTGAAACTGTTTAAAACCGTGGTGGAATGCGGCGGTTTTTCCGCAGCGGAAACCGAGCTCAATATCAGTCGTTCCACCATCAGTGTGCACATGGCCAACCTGGAAAGCCGGCTCAAGCTCAAGCTGTGCCGCCGGGGCCGCTCGGGTTTTTCACTGACCGATGACGGAGAAGTGATCTACGACTCCACCAAGCGGCTGTTCAGCCGGCTGGAAGAGTTTCGCTACACAGTAAACGAACTGCATGAGCAGCTCAGCGGCGAGCTGAGAATTGTGTCCAGTGACAGTATCTGGCTGGAAGATGAATTTTCCATGGTGGAGGTATTTGCATCCCTGGGTGAACAGGCACCGGATGTAAACGTGAGCGTGGATGTGGCTTACATGGGCGAAATTGAACGCCGGGTGCTGAGCGAAGAAGCCGATATTGGCTTTATTCACTACCACAGGGATCTGGAAGGGCTGGATTATCATCATCTCTATCAGGTGCGCTGTTTTCTTTACTGCAGCGATCGTCACCCGCTGTTTACCGAGCAGAATGATACCGAGATTGCCGAACGCCTGCCCGAATTCAAGCTGATCCACCCGGGCATTCATACCAACCCGGAAACCAGCGCCCAGCTGGCGGGCATGCAACTGGCCGGCAGGGCCTACCACTACGAGCCCCGCGCGGCCCTTATTCTTTCCGGTCAGTACATCGGCTTTTTGCCCGAAAGCTACGCCCGCCGCTGGGTAGACACAGGCCGCCTGCGTCCGCTGCTGCCCCGCCAGAAAACCCACCTGCTGGGCATTTCTGCCATTACCCGCAGCCACGGCCGCCAGAGCCGCATTCGGCAGTTGTTTTTGCAGCTGCTGAAAGCGCAGCTGAACAGTTAACCCCCTCCCGACCTCCCCCTTAAAAAGGGGGAGGAGTATTTAATTTCCCTTCTCCTTGAAAAGGGGGAGGAACACTTGGTTTCCTCTCCCCTTGAAAAGGAAGAGGAGCACTTGGTTTCCTCTCCCCTTGAAAAGGAAGAGGAGCACTTGGTTTCCCTTCTCCTTGAAACGCTGCAGGTCGGGGTGAACGCAACAAATCACAACAATAAAGGCGTCCAGGTATCGCTATAACAATATGATCACACTCACAGTTCGCGCCTTTGCTGCTGCTGACAAAACCGTCAGAAACAGTGCTAACTGCTGTATACACAAGGACTTTCCGCTTTTTGTTTGACTGTCGTCAAACTCAAGTTTCGCTTGAGTGAATTTAACCGGACGTTAACCTGACGCAGACTTCTTTCCGTCAAACCTAACCCGCTTCGGGCCAGGCCCGACATCAACGGAACGTGATAACACAAGGGACTTACAACATGAACAGACTCTGGAGCACTGCCCGCACCAAGATTGCCGCCTCTCTGATTGCCGTTGCCGGCATGGGCGTCACCATGGAAGCCATGGCCGCCGACGTAACCTGGCGCTTTACCAACCTTTACTCCCGTGGCACCGCCTTTGGCGATGTATATCAGTCTTTTGCCGACAAAATTGAAGCCGACTCCAACGGCCGCATGAAAATCAACATGCTCTATGCCGGCGAAGGCGTAGACACCAAAGGTATTGTCAGCGCCACCAAATCCGGCCTGCTCGACATGGCCGCTCCCTTTCAGCCCATGCATGCCGGTGAAATTCCCTTTGGCGTGGTAGAAGTCGGTCTGCCCGGCTCCAACGGCAGCCTGGAAGAGCTGAACCAGCTGTTTCATGAAAAAGGCTGGAATGAAGTGCTGACCGAAGCCTATGACCGTCACAACCTGGTGTGGCTGGCTCCTTACTTTCAGCCTGGTGTTTATGTCATCACCAAAGAAAAAATTGAATCCATTGCCGACTTTAAGGGCCTGAAAATTCGCGCGCCCGGTGCCTATGGCCGCTTCTTCCGCGAGCTGGGTGCCTCTCCGGTTAACCTGACCTGGGGTGAAACCTACACCAGCCTGGCCACTGGCGTGATTGACGGCACCATCGGCTCCAACCTGATCGACCACCGCGACGGCAACTTTGCCGAGGTGGCCAAGTTTATGTATCCGGTGCCGGTGTCGAGTGCTCAGGCGCTGCCGGTGCTGGTCAACAAAAATGCCTGGAACAAGCTGCCGGACGACCTGAAAGACGTGGTCCGCAACGCTGCCAAATGGCATGCAGAGCAACAGGCCGAAAAATCGGCCCTGTGGGAGCAGGAAGCGGTAGCCGATATGGAAAAACAAGGCCTTACCTGGAGCCCCGCAGCGTCCGATGCCGACAAACAACAGTGGCAGCAAGCTGCTGAAGCAGTCTGGGCCCACTATGGTAAAACCGATAAATACAGCTCTCGCCTTGTTGAGCTGATGAAGTAAGCCTGACCACTGCCCCGCGGCTGCGGGGCAGCCTGCACAACCCTCATCCGGATGTATCATGAAAACACTGCTTCGCTTCTGGTGCAGAGGCACCGGCTGGCTGGTGGCGGCCACCAGCCATACCATTTCTCTGGCGCTTCCCCTGCTGGCAGGCACGGTTGCCTTTGAGGTGTTCTCCCGTTATGTACTCGACCGCCCTACCCTCTGGGCCTATGACGTGTCGCTGTTTTTATTCGGCTATATCGGTGCCCTGTGCGGCGCTCATGCTCAGCTGAAAAAGTCTCATATCAATGTGGATATTGCCTATCTGGCGGTCTCCCAGCGCTGGAAAAACATTTTTGATCTGCTGGCCAATACCCTGGGCGGCTTCTTTTTGCTGGTCATTGCCAGCAAGGGCTGGGAAAAGGCGGTAGAGGCCATGGAGTTCGGTTATACCCGTCAGTCTGAATGGGCCCCGTCCATCAGTCATTTCTGGATTATGGTCACGGCGGCTGCCGTGCTGTTTTTAATGCAGTTGTCTGCAGACATGATCAAAGACGCCTGGCAGCTGGTGACCGGTGATACCCTGATGAACGAGGAAGAACAACCATGAGTATTGAACTGATCACCGGCCTGCTGCTGCTGGGCGTGCTGGTGTCCTTTATTATGGGTGCTCAGGTAGGCCTGGCACTGGGCGGCGTGGCCATGTTGCTGGGCTATGCCACCTGGGGTGAAGGCATTTTTAATATTGTGCCCACTACCATAGAAAGCACCCTGTTCAGCTTTGTGCTGCTGGCCATTCCGCTTTATATCTACATGGGCCAGCTGCTGACCCGCTCCGGCATTGGCGATGCCATGTTCAAGGCCAGCCAGCTGGTGATTGGCCGTATTCGCGGGTCGCTGGCCATCAGCGTGATTGGCGTTTGCTCCATGATCGGTGCCATGGTGGGCATTATCGGGGCCGGCATCATGACCTCGGGCAGCATTGCCCTGCGCCCCATGCTGGAGCGCGGCTACGACAAAAAGCTGGCTCTTGGGGTGATTATGGCCGGCGGTGGCCTGGGCATTCTTATTCCGCCCAGCATTCCCATGATACTGTTCAGCTCCACCACCCAGAATTCAGTAGGCAAAATGTTTATTGCCGCCCTGATCCCGGCCCTGCTGTCGATCACCGTGATGGTGCTGTATGTGATCATCTCCTGCAAACTCAACCCCGGCCGCGCGCCCATGGGCCATGCGCTGGACGTGCCCAAAAACAAGCGGGAAAAGTTAATCACACTGCGTGACGGCTTTATGGCTCTGGGCCTGATTGCCCTGGTGCTGGGCAGCATTATCAGCGGTGTGGCCACACCGACCGAGTCCGGTGCCATTGGTGTAGTGGGTGCCCTGCTGCTGGCCATGCTCTATAAACGCTTCAAACTGAAAATGATGCAACGCTCCGGTGCCGAAACCGCATTGCTGGTGAGCGTGGCCATCTGGATTGTACTGGGTGCCTCGGTATTCAGTAATTTTCACCTGCTGATGGGCGTGCAGGGCATGGTGGCTGACTTTGCCGCCGGCCTGGATCTGCCCCCCATTGCCATCATCATCATGATGCAGGTGGTCATGCTGCTGCTTGGCTTCATTATTGATGAAATGATCATCGTACTGATCTGTGCGCCACTGTTTACCCCTATTGCCGTCAGCCTGGGCTATGACCCTATCTGGTTCGGCATTCTGATGATTCTGAACATTGAGATAGCGGTGCAGACTCCACCCTATGGCTTTGCGCTGTTTTACCTCAAGGGCATAGCGCCTCCCGGGGTGACCATGATGGATATTTACAAGTCCATTCTGCCCTTTGTGGCGCTCAAACTGGGCGTGTTGATCCTGTGTATGCTGGTGCCGGAAATTGTGACCTGGCTGCCCAATAAACTGATGGGGTAACGAATATGTTCAAGGAAATTTTACTGCCGCTCGATTTTGAGCACGAATATCTTACCGCCCGGGTGGTGGAGTCGGCACTGCGCTTGTGCCACCCGCAAGGACGTATTCATCTGTTATATGTGAACCCGTCCCGGGTACATCATGCCGCCGCGCCTTTTTACTCAAAAGAGCTGCTGGAAAAGCAGGATGAGGCGATAAGAGATCAGTTATCCGGCTTTATGCAGACTTATATTCCTGCCGAACATCAGGGCCGTATGGAGGTACGCCACGGTGTGGTGTATGACACCATTCTGGCCCGGGCAAAGAAGCTGGCAATCGACATGATTATTATGCCCGCATCCCGTCCCGGGGCCGAAACCTACCTGCTGGGCTCCAACTCCTCCAAGGTGGTGCGCCACGCCGACTGCGCCGTGCTGGTGGTGCGGTAAGAGCTCCAACCCCACCCCTGCCCTCCCCTTATCCAAGGGGAGGGAGCTACAGACGTTTCCCCTCCCCCTTGTTCAAGGGGGAGGTTGGGAGGGGGTTAATTACTCCGGCCTTTCGGCCAGAGCTGCTCCATGGCCAGCGCCAGCAGGGTGCCGGTAAGCAGGCCGTTGCCCAGCAGGTATTGCGCCATGCTGGGAAAATGGCGGTACAGGCCGGCGGGCAGGAACATGCAGCCCACGCCCAGCAACAGGGCCACGCCCACTATGGTGCTGGTGCGGTTGTCCATGCCTTCTTTGGTAATCAGCTGAAACGCCAGACTCACCAGCTTGATAAAGGTGGCCAGCAGGGCGGCGTTGGCCACCGGTGCCGGCAGCAGCGACAGCACCCCTACCGCATCCGGAAACAGCGCCACCAGCGCCAGCAAGGCACAGGCCAGAATAAAGGGCGCGCGTCTGTCTTCGCCGCTCAGCTGAATAAAACCGGCAGTTACCGGCAGCGGCACCACGGCGATGGTGGCAAAGCTGCCTGCCAGGCCATGACTGATACCGGATGCCCAGCTGCTGCGGTTAATCACAGCGTTATCATCACGCTGGCGCTCGGTGACCACCGCCGATACAGCGGTAACCGCCGCTATCTGGTTGGAAAACAACAGCAGGGAAAACAGCACCGCCACCACCAGCATGCCTGCATCCAGCCTTGGCAGGCCCCAGGCAAACAGCTCGGGCAAACCCAGCCCGGCGTTATTGGCAGCCGTCCCGCCAGACAAACCAAACAGCCAGAATGCCAGCCAGCCCAGCACTATGCCCACCAGCACCGCATAGGTGCGCAACACCGTATGGCGGCTGAAAGAGCACAACAGTACTCCCAGAAAAACCAGCAGACCAATCAGCAGCACCGGCAAGCTCATGGCACCAGTGCGCGGATCCGTGACCATGCCACGCACAAACACCCCGGCCAGCTGCACCACCAGCAGCAGGATAAAACAGCCGGTGACCAGGGGCGTAAACAAAAACAGCAGACGGTGCACCTGCCTTGCCACGCCCAGCACCAGCATAATAAGCCCGGCCACCAGCACGCCGCCGGAGAGAAGCCGCAGGGTGTCGAGGCTGTCAAGACCCTGCTCACGGCCGATATAAGCCATCACCACAAACACAATAGCCCAGGATCCGGCGGGGCCGTCGGCAATAGGATAACGATGCCCCAGCCAGGCCTGTAATCCTGAGCTTAATCCCACCACCAGCAGAGTGCGCTGCACCAGACCGGCCACCCCGGCACTGTCCAGCCCAAAGGCCTGGCCCAGCACAATGGGCAGCGCCAGCGCATTGGCCAGCAAAAACACAAACCACTGAGTCACGCTCAGCCCCCACCCCAGGTGGTGTCGCATGAAAAATCTCCTGTAACAAACAATGAAGGAATGTCTGTAGCTGCCGCTTCAGCCGGCAGGGCGTGCAACGCACGCCTTTAACTCAGGTGCCTGCATCATTGCGCCGGCTAAAGCGGTGCCTACGGCTCTACACAGGCACAACAAGACAGGCCACCGGTGGTGGCCCTTTCAGGGGGCTTAACGGGCGTTATTGTCGGTATTCTCAAGCTTGCCGTCCAGCGCCTCCAGAATGGAGCAATGCTCGGCGCTTTCCTGGCCGCCACAGCAGGCGTCCGACAACTGGCGCAAAGAGCGGCGAAATTGCTCCAGCTCACGAATGCGCTCTTCCACGTCGGCCAGCTTGGTGTCGGCCACCGCTTTTACTTCCCGGCAGGTCACCCGGCAACTGCTGATGCGCAGCGCCAGCAGCTCCTCAATGTCTTTCAGGGAAAAGCCCACCTTTTTGCTGCGCAGAATAAAGTGCAGGCGTTTTTTATCCTCTTCGCTGTATTGCCGGTAACCGGTGGGGGTGCGCAAACTGGGCACCAGCAGCCCTTCTTTTTCATAAAAACGCAGGGTGTCGGGCTTGATGCCAAAGGCGCTGGCCAGCTCGCCAATTCGATACATGTTTTTCTCCTTGTTGCACCGGTCTAATTACATATAAAGCCTCTTTACGCCAAACCAAATAGTCCGGCAAGGGGCGGCAAAAACGGGTAGAATATGCCGCCTTCTGTTCTGGCGTGCCAGGCGGTTTGGTAAAGCCGGTGTCATGATTTGCGCCGATTTTACCAAACCCCCCGATGAATCGTTAAAGGAACGAGAACATAATGGAAACTGCCCGACCCATTCGCCGTGCTCTGCTGAGTGTGTCCGACAAACAAGGCATTGTGGCATTCGCCCAGGGGCTGCATGCCCGTGGCGTTGAGCTGCTGTCTACCGGCGGCACCGCCCGTCTGCTGGCGGAACAAGGCCTGCCCGTGACCGAAGTATCCGACTATACCGGTTTTCCGGAAATGATGGACGGCCGCGTCAAGACCCTGCATCCCAAGGTACACGGCGGCATTCTCGGTCGTCGCGGCCAGGACGACGCCATCATGAACGAGCACGGCATTGCGCCCATCGACATGGTGGTGGTCAATCTCTATCCTTTTGCCAATACCGTTGCCAAGGCCGACTGTACGCTGGAAGACGCCATCGAGAACATCGACATCGGTGGTCCCACCATGGTGCGTGCCGCAGCCAAAAACCACAACGACGTGGCCATCGTAGTAAACGCCAGTGACTACGACCGCCTGCTGGCTGAGCTGGATGCCAACGGCAACAGCCTGACTCAGGCCACCCGCTTTGATCTCGCCATTGCCGCCTTTGAGCACACAGCCCAGTACGACGGCATGATCGCCAACTACTTCGGCACCATGGTACCGGCCTATCACCAGGCCGCCGAGGGCTCGAAGTTCCCGCGCACCGTCAACTACCAGTTCACCAAGAAGCAGGATCTGCGCTACGGCGAAAACAGCCACCAGAGTGCCGCCTTCTACGTGGAAAACAACGTAGACGAAGCCTCCGTGGCCACCGCCACCCAGCTGCAGGGCAAGGAGCTGTCTTACAACAACATCGCCGACACTGACGCCGCGCTGGAGTGCGTGAAGGAATTTGATGAGCCGGCCTGTGTCATCGTCAAGCACGCCAACCCTTGTGGTGTGGCCCTGGGTGAAAACCTGCTGGAAGCCTACGATCGCGCCTACCAGACCGATCCCACCTCCGCCTTTGGCGGCATCATCGCCTTTAACCGCGAGCTGGACGAAGCCACTGCCCGCGCCATTATCGAGCGCCAGTTTGTGGAAGTGATTATCGCCCCGTCCATCAGCGCCGAGGCAAAGGCCGCCGTGGCTGACAAGAAGAACGTGCGCCTGCTGGAATGCGGCCAGTGGAGCAGCCAGACCAGCACCCTCGACATCAAGCGGGTGAACGGCGGCATTCTGGTGCAGGACCGGGATCAGGGCATGGTGAACATGAGCGATCTCAAGGTGGTGTCCAAGCGCCAGCCCACCGAGGAAGAGCTGAAAGACTTGCTGTTCTGCTGGAAAGTAGCCAAGTTCGTTAAATCCAACGCCATCGTCTATGCCAAGGGCAGCCAGACCATCGGAGTGGGTGCGGGTCAGATGAGCCGCGTTTACTCCGCCAAAATCGCCGGCATCAAGGCCGCCGACGAAGGCCTGCAAGTAGAAGGCTCTGTGATGGCATCCGATGCCTTCTTCCCCTTCCGTGACGGCATCGACGCCGCGGCCGCTGCCGGCATCAGCTGTGTTATTCAGCCCGGTGGCTCCATGCGCGACGACGAAGTGATTCAGGCCGCCGACGAGCACGGCATGGCCATGGTATTTACCGGCATGCGCCACTTCCGCCACTGATAGCGAGGACACAGCATGAACGTATTGGTTATTGGCGGTGGCGGGCGTGAACACGCCCTGGCCTGGAAAGCCGCCCAGTCACCCAGAGTAAACAAGGTATTTGTGGCTCCGGGCAATGCCGGCACCGAGCTTGAGCCTGCGCTTACCAACGTGGCCATTTCCGCCACCGATATTCCGGCGCTGCTGGCCTTTGCCAGGCAGGAGCAAGTGGAGCTGACCATAGTGGGCCCCGAGGCCCCCCTGGTGGCCGGTGTGGTAGACGCCTTTGAAGCCGAAGGTCTGGCCATTTTCGGCCCCACCGCCGGTGCCGCCCAGCTGGAGGGCTCCAAGGCCTTTACCAAGGATTTTCTGGCCCGCCAGCAGATTCCTACCGCCGCTTATCAAAACTTCACCGAGGTGGAGCCGGCACTGGAATATCTGCGTGAGCAGGGTGCGCCCATCGTCATCAAGGCCGACGGCCTGGCCGCGGGCAAGGGCGTGATTGTGGCCATGACCCTGGAAGAAGCCGAAGCTGCAGTGCGCGACATGCTGGCAGGCAACGCCTTTGGTGATGCCGGCAGCCGTGTGGTAATTGAAGAGTTTCTGGAAGGCGAAGAAGCGTCATTTATCGTGATGGTGGACGGCGAGCATGTGCTGCCCATGGCCACCAGCCAGGATCACAAGCGCGTGGGCGACCAGGATACCGGCCCCAACACCGGCGGCATGGGTGCCTACAGCCCGGCGCCCGTGGTGACTCAGGAAATCCATGATCGCATTATGGAGCAGGTTATTATGCCCACGGTGCGCGGCATGGCCGACGAAGGCCATGTGTACAAGGGCTTTCTGTATGCGGGCCTGATGATCGACCAGGCCGGTCAGCCCAAGGTGATCGAGTTTAACTGCCGCTTTGGCGATCCGGAAACCCAGCCCATTATGCTGCGGCTCAAATCCGATTTGGTGGAGCTGTGTCTGGCAGGCTGCAAAGGCGAGCTGGATAAAGCCACTGCCGAGTTCGACCCGCGCGCCGCTGTGGGCGTGGTGCTGGCCGCCGGCGGTTACCCCGGAGCTTACCGCCAGGGCGATGTAATCACCGGCATTCCTGCCGAAACCGAAGGTGCCAAGGTGTTCCATGCCGGCACTCAGTTCAAGGGCGAGGACGTGGTCACCGCCGGCGGCCGGGTGCTGTGCGCCACCGCCCTGGGTGAAAGCGTGAGCCAGGCTCAGGCCAACGCCTATGAGCTGACCCGGCAAATCAAGTGGAATGATGTCTTCTTCCGCAACGATATCGCCTGGCGGGCGATAGCACGGGAACAGGCGAAATAAAAGCTGAAAGTGAAACGGGGCCATTCTGGCCCCGTTTTTTTACCCCCTCCCGGCCTACCCCTTGTCAGGGGGAGGAGAAACAAGCTCAGCCTTCACCCTTTAAGGGGAAGGTGCATAAGCTCCCTTCCCTTTTTAAGGGGAGGGCTGGGGTGGAGTTTCGTCATCACCCTGCAACTGCCCTGCCAGCCACTGATCAAAACCGGGCACGGCCCCCAAATGGGGTAACAGCGTCAGTTTTACTCCGGGGTATTGCTCTTTCTTTTCTGTCAGCACAGATGGCAGGTCGTTCACCACGTGTTTGCCTTCCGCCAGAAAATAAGGGAACAGAGTAATGTCTCTGGCACCGGCGGCCACCTGAGCATCAATTACCTGGCCCAAAGACGGTTCGGCCAGCTCCCAGAAGCCATGACCCACCAAATCAAAGCCGCCTTTCATGGCGGCTGTCATGCGCTGGGCGAACCCCGCAATTTCCTCATTGGCAGCCGCCCGCCGGCTGCCGTGAGCGACCAGAATAAAGCCTTTCATGTTATTCCTTGTTCATACACACGTCCGGCGGCTGAGCCGCCAGCACATCCACACAAAAGTCCCAGCAGGCAATACGGTAGTGCTGAATGTCTTCGTCGAGATGGGAACCCTGAGTCTCCTGATGAAACCAGGTTAAAAAGCGGGACGGGGTGATCAGCTGCACCTGGCTGTCGATATCGTTATCTTCTTCCAGCAGCTCGGGCACGTCGGCCCCTTCCAGCACGCGATAACCATACAGATGGCCAAAGCTGAGCCAGTACACAATGTGCGGCGGCGTGTCCATATCAGACGGCACCCCCATGGCCAGCTCTAAACAACCGCTCCATACGTCCTGATGCAGCTCGGTTAACATTAAACCGGTAGCCAGACCGTGAGCACCGGCCCAGGGCACGGCAACCTGACGAATTGCGTTCACTTCCATTACAGCCTCCCAGGTTAGGGGCAGGACCTGACCTCAGTTATAACAATCTATTGATCGCGGGGGCAAGTGACGTGATAAAAAAACCCGGCCTGAAGCCGGGTTTGGAATGGGCAGAGCGCGTCTTAGTTGACCGCGTCTTTCAGCGCTTTGCCGGCAACAAAAGCAGGAACGTTTGCTGCAGCAATCTGAATTTCCTGGCCGGTTTGCGGGTTACGACCGGTGCGGGCAGCACGATGGTTTACCTTGAAGGTACCAAAGCCTACCAGTTGTACCGGATCGCCTTCTTTCAGGCTTTGAGTGATACCGTTCAGTACTTCTTCCAGGGCAGCCTTGGCCTGCGTTTTGTTCAGGTCGGCCTTGGCGGCGATTGCATCGACAAGCTGAGTCTTGTTCATAAGGTATCCTTTCTCACTTGGCATTAAGCGGTTGCCCACTCTATTCAAATTAGCGGCCCAAGCAAAGCCTTTGGCCTGGTGCCTGTTATCAAGTGCCGTTGTTTTGTGCGGAAATTGCGGAAAATATCACATTCCACAGGTGATACACTCAAGGTGAGCCTTGAGCTGTGCTCAGCATAGCCGAGCCCATGGGCCTCTGCCAAGGCCCGTCACCACTCAGGACTTGAGATCCCGAATCACCACAGTGGAGTCACAGCGGCCCATGCCCTGCTCCAGCAAACGCTCATAAACCTGATGCACATGCTCGGTCAGCGGCAGTTTGAGGCCTTGCTGCGCGGCTTCGTCGAGACAAATGCCCAGATCCTTGTGCATCCACTGGGCGGCAAAGCCAAAATCGAACTTGTCGTCGGCCATAGTCTGAGCACGGTTTTCCAGCTGCCAGCTCTGGGCGGCACCACCGGCCAGCACGTCAATCAATGTCGGAATATCCAGTCCCGCCTTCTGGGCGATCATCAGGCCTTCGGCAATGCCCTGCACGGCCCCGATCACGCAGATCTGGTTGACCATTTTGCAGCGCTGACCGGCACCCACGGGGCCCAGCCGGGTCACCTTTTTGCCGTAGGCCGCCAGCACGGGGGCTGCCTCGGCCACATCGGCTTCATGGCCGCCAATCATAATGGTGAGCGCGCCGTTTTCTGCGCCCAGCTGACCGCCGGACACGGGCGCGTCAATAAAGCGCACTCCCTGTTTGCCGGCCGCATCCGCCAGCTCTTCCGCCAGTCTGGCCGAGGTGGTGGTATGGTCAATCAGCAGTGCCCCTTCCTTAATGCCCGCCAGCACGCCCTCGTCGCCATAGATAACCGAGCGCACATCGTCGTCGTTGCCCACGCACACCATCACCATGTCGGCCCCCTGAGCGGCTTGCGCCGGAGTCGCCCCGCTGGTGCCGCCAAAACGGGCCGCCCACTCCGCCGCCTTGGCTGAACTGCGGTTATATACACACACTTGGTGGCCCGCCTGCTGCAGGTGTCCGGCCATGGGAAAGCCCATCACGCCCAGTCCGATAAATGCCAGTTTCATGGTTTGGCTCCTTTTAATAAATGAGTAATACCGGCGGCATGATCCCATGCTCCACCGGGAGTAACAAGGTGCCCGCGCTGCGACAATATGCCGCATTGTGCTGATTCAGGGCGAGTTTTACTCTCATGGCCTCGTTTCGCAAGCGCACATTATCATGAAATATCAGTACCTTGTTTCGCTCAGCCTGCCGCTGCTGGGTGCTGGCACCACGTATGCCAGTAACAGCGAGCCGGTTTATCCGGCCACTACCGTTGCCACTCCCATTACCATTACCGCGTCGGCGCTCAGCGCGCCCGGCGAAGTACGGCTGGATCCCACCAATCCGGTGCAGCCCATTCCTGCTGCCGACGGGGCCGGCCTGCTGAAAACCGTGCCCGGCATCAGCATTACCCGCAAGGGCGGTATGGCCGGCGATCCGCTGTTGCGCGGCCTGGGCGGCTCACGGCTGTCCATTACCAGTGACAATAATTATGTGCTGGGCGGCTGCCCCAGCCGCATGGATCCCCCCACCGCCTATCTGTTCCCCCGCTCCTTTGATGAAGTGATTGTCATCAAAGGGCCACAAACCGTGACTCAGGGGCCGGGGCTGGTGGCGGGCTCGGTGCAGTTCAAGCGTCATCCGCGCTATTACAGCGAGCCTGATTTTATGCTGGATGCCGGCATGACCACCGGCAGCGGCGATCGGTTTGATGCCTTTGCCGCTCTGGAGGCCGGTAACGCACTTGGTTATCTGCGCCTGAACGCCAACCACAACGAAGCCGGCAACTACAAAGACGGCAGCGGCAACCGGGTGAACTCTGCCTACGATAAAAACAGCCAGAGCCTGCAGCTGGGCCTGACGCCGGACGATCTCAGTCTTATTGAGCTGTCTTATGATCGCAGCCGGGGTGAAGCCGCCTATGCCGACCGCAGCATGGACGGCAGCAAGTTCGACCGGGACGCCTGGGGCATCAAGCTGGAGCGCCAGGCCATTACGCCCTGGCTGGGCAAGCTGCAGCTGCAATATGGCCACAGCGAAGTGGATCATGTCATGGATAACTACAGCCTGCGGCCGGTGCCGGTGATGATGGGCAAGCCCATGTATATGGCCATGAATCCGGATCGCACCACCGACACCGCCCGGTTGCTGGCCGAGCTGAACCTGGGCGCACACCAGACTCAGGTGGGCATAGACTGGATGCAGGACGCGCACCGGGGCCGCATGGCCAGCGGCATGACTCAGGCCGACGCCGATGCTTACCGCCAGCTGCCCCGCCAGGACAATCAGTCTTTTGAAAATATAGGGGTGTTTGTAGAAAACAACTGGCTGCTGACTGACAAGCAGCAACTGATAAGCGGTGTTCGCCTAGACAAAACCGAGGCCCGTTTTGAAAAGCTGCCTGCCAGTTCGTCACTGAAAGAGCAGGATTACTACCTGCATGCGGGGTTTGTGCGTCTGGAGCACAGTCTGCAGGACTGGACCTGGTATGCCGGCTACGGTCAGGCCGAGCGGGCACCGGATTTTTGGGAGCGCAACCGCAACGGCGCACTTGAAACCGAAACCAACCACCAAATAGATGCCGGCGTGCTTTACCGCCATGGGGCACTGAGCGGCTCTGTGTCTGTGTTTGCCGGTTATGTGGACGACTTTATTCTGGTAGACAATCATTCCGCCGACAAAGCCCGCAATGTTAATGCCCGCCGTATGGGCGGCGAGGCCGAGCTGAACTGGCGCTTTGCCGATAACTGGACCCTGGGCTCCAATGTGTCTTACACCCATGGCCAGAACCTGAGCGATGATATTGCGCTGGGCCAGACCCCGCCGCTGGAGCTGAACACCACGCTCGGCTACGACAACGGCGTTCAGGAAGTGGCACTGCTGATGCGCAATGTGGCCGGGCAAAACCGCTTTGCCGAAGGTCAGGGCAATATTATTGGCCAGGACACGGGCCCCTCTGCCGGCTTTACCGTGTTCTCACTCAATGCCGGCTGGCAGGTAACACCCACGGTAAAACTGGCCACCGGCGTCGATAACCTGCTGGATAAAGACTACAGCGAGTTTATCAATAAACAGGAAAGCTACCCGCTTGGCGATAATCCGGTAACCGGCCGCATCAGCGAGCCCGGCCGACAGTGGTGGGCAGAAGTGCAGATTAGTTTGTAAGCTAACCCCACCCTACCCCTCCCCTTACAAAGGGGAGGGAATTATTTTCCGCGGACTGCAACCCCACTGCTGTCTCTCACACTGCTGGCTATGGTAAACACCTTCAGCCACTAGCTGTATTGGTGCTCTCAAAGATCTTGTCTGCCGAAGCGGCCACAAAGCCGGTGTAGAGCTCACCGTCGGGCTTGGGATAACGCAGGGCAAACTCGTAAAAGCAGCTGGGCAGTGAGGCTTCACCGTCGGTGAACTGCACCAGGGCAGTGTCGGCCATGGTGGAAGACTGCTCCAGCAGCACATCGGGAGAGCCCTTGATCTCGCCGCCGGCGTCATTGAGGCGGAATCCGGCCTGCTTGAGGGCACTGTTGACCGCGTCCAGGCTGTCATAATCCTCAAGGTGGTTCACACTCACGGTAAAATGATTGGCCCGGTAACCGTATACCGCCATCCAGCCGGCGTATTCACTTTCTGCCGCCAGGGTTTTGTAATCGGCATGGGAGATTTGCCAGGGCGCACCGGAATAGAGAAAGTCTTTTTGCTCCGGCAGGGTGTCGTCCACCTGATCAATCAGCCTCGCCACTATGCGCTGAAGCGTAGGCGAGCACTGCTCCAGCAGCAATTCACTGATAAACACCTTGGGCGCAGCCGGGTCTGGATGTTCGTAATGGCGGGCATAGAGCTTTTTGGCCTCGAAGTGGTATTCGCCCTTTTGCTCGTAGCCCAGCGCCAGAAAATGCGCCGCCAGCTTGTCCAGGCCCAGTTTGGGGTGGTTAAAGGTACGAAAGGCCACATGATCGTTCACAATGGCCTTGCCGCCGCCCAGCAAATCATGAATTTTCAGCGCGCTGGGGGTCACGGTTAAATAGTGTTGCCAGAGTGCCTCAAACAGTTCTTCTACAGAGGTATGCATAACCGACTCCTGTGAGTTAAAAGCTGAGCCCGGGTGACAATGTGCCCGGCATTTCAAGGCTGTCGCCTTCCACCGAGGCCACCGGATAGGCGCAATAATCTGCGGCATAATACGCACTGGCCCTGTGGTTGCCGCTGTCGCCCACCCCACCAAAGGGGGCGGCACCGGAAGCACCGGTAATGGGCCGGTTGCGGTTTACAATGCCGGCGCGAATATGGCGATAGAAGTAGTCCCAGTCGGCTTCGCTGTCGGACAGCAAGCCCGCCGACAGGCCATAGCGGGTGCGGTTGGCCAGGCTCAGTGCCTCGGGCAAATCATTGAAGCGAATCACCTGCAGCAGCGGACCGAAATATTCTTCATCGGGCAGCTGATCAATACCGGTCACGTCCACTATGCCCGGCGACACCAGGCCGGTGCCCGGCTGCAGATGTTTCAGCATCAGCAGCGACTCACCGCCAAAAGCCAGCAAATGCGCCTGAGCCGCCACCATGCCCCGGGCGGCACGCTCGGAGATCATGGCCCCCATAAAAGGCTGAGGGTCGGCGTCGTAATGGCCCACCCGAATGGCCTTGCTTACCGCTACCAGCCGTGCCAGCAGCCGGTCACCGGCCTCGCCCACTGGCACCAGCAAGCGGCGGGCACAGGTGCAGCGCTGACCGCTGGTAATAAAGGCCGACTGAATAATGGCATGCACGGCGGCATCCACATCGGCCACCTCTGTGACCACCAGCGGATTATTGCCGCCCATTTCCAGCGCCAGAATTTTGCCCGGCTGACCGGCAAACTGCTGATGCAGCAACTTGCCGGTGTTGGACGAGCCGGTAAAAAACAGGCCGTCTATGCCGTCGTGGGCTGCCAGCGCCTTGCCGGTGCTCACTTCGCCCTGCACCAGATTGAGCACACCGGCGGGCAAACCTGCTTCATGCCACAGACGTACGGTTTCCTGGGCCACCATGGGCGTAAGCTCAGAGGGCTTGAACACCACCGTATTACCGGCAATAAGCGCCGGAATAATATGGCCGTTAGGCAAATGGCCGGGAAAGTTGTAGGGGCCGAACACCGCCACCACACCGTGAGGCTTGTGGCGCACAAAGGCCTGAGCACCGGCCATGGGATTTTCTACTGTGCCGGTGCGCTCAAAGTAGGCTTTTTCGGACAGGCCAGCCTTGCCAATCATGGCGGCCACCTCGGTCAGCGCCTCCCATTCGGGCTTGCCGGTTTCCCGGGCAATCAGCCTGGCCAGCTGCGGCTTGTGCTGCTCCAGCAGCCCGGCAAACGCCTTGATAATGGCCAGCCGCTCAGCCACCGGGCGAAAGCCCCAGTCGGCACTGGCGGCCCGGGCGGCGGCCACGGCAGCATTCACCTGCGCCTCATCGGCGGCGGCGCCCTGCCAGACTACCTCATTTTTGGCCGGGTCGAGGGATTCAAACACAGCGTCCGCTCCGGTCAGCCACTCACCATTAATATATTGCACGGCTTCAGTCATTGCGTTTCATCTCCGCTACCCTGACGGTATCTCCGTCTTCCACCTTCAGCAGGCTGGCCACCGCTCTGGTCATCACCGCCTGCCCCTTTTGTTCATTAATGGCCATCTCTCCCAGCAGCGCCCGGAACCCTTCAAAACGGGTGTTACTGACAAGGTGTGTCTGCGCCCTGACCGGATGACCAATTTGTACCGTTAACCGGCGGCTGTTGCGCAGAGTGCGAATGTTGTGCACCTCGCACTCCACTGTGGGGCCGGCATCAAAAATATCGACATAGCCGCGCCAGGAAAAACCCTCTTCCTCCAGCAGATGCAGCGCCGGCCGGGTTTTATCGTGGGTTTTACCAATCACCGCCCGGGCTTCTTTAGACAGCAAGCTCACATAAATGGGGTATTTGGGCATTAAATCGGCAATAAAGCCCTTCTGGCCAATGCCGGTAAGATAATCCACGGTGGGAAAGTCCATGGAGAAAAAGTGCTCCTGCAGCCAGCTCCAGAAGGGGCTGTTGCCGCCCTCATCAGACACGCCGCGCATTTCTGCCAGAATGCGCCGGTCAAACAGCTCGGGAAATTCCGCCAGAAACAAAAACCGGCACTTGGATAACAGCCGGCCGTTCATGCCGTGACGGGCGGGCTCGCGCAGAAACAGGGTACACAGCTCACTGACGCCGGTGTAATCGTTGGTGAGCGTCAGGGTTTCCACCACATTGTGAATACCCAGCTTGCGGGAGCAGTGCACCTGCTTGCCCAGCAGATAGGTGTAGAAAGGCGAAGTCAGCCCCACCGCCGACTCCAGCGCCGTGGTGCCCAGTACTTCACCGGTGTCACTGTCTTCGGCCACAAAGAAATACAGGCAATCCCCCTTGCCACCGGCGCGGCTGGCAAAGGAGGTTAATGAATGATCAATTTTTTTCTGCAGCAGCTCGTCGTTTACCGGCAGCGACGTAAAGCCATGCCCCGACTCAATGGAAATCTGCTTGAGAATGGCAAAATCACGCTGCTCTATGGGTCTTATTACCAGCATGCAGCACTCCTTATGACGAAATAAGCGGGGCACCCTGCCCCGCCGTTAACGGCAGCGGTGTATCAGCCGTTCACTACTCTTGCTACGGCACGCTCAAAGCGGGCCAGACCTTCCAGCACTTCTTCTTTGGTAATCACCAGCGAAGGCGCAAAGCGCACCACATTGGCTCCGGCAATCAGTACCATCAGGCCTTCCTCGGAAGACGCCTGCAAAAAGTCCTTGGCGCGGCCGGCAAACTGCTCGTTCATCACGCAGCCCAGCAGCAGGCCTTTGCCACGAACTTCCGAGAAACAGCCATATTTGGCATTGATCTTCTCAAGTTCTTCTCGGTACCAGCCTTCGCGTTCTTTCACACCAGCCAGCACTTCGGGCGTGTTAACGGTGTCAAAGGCGGCCTCGGCCACGGCACAGGCCAGCGGGTTGCCGCCATAGGTGGAGCCATGAGTGCCGGGCTTGAGTGATGCGGCAATATCGGCGCGGGTAAGCATGGCACCAATGGGGAAGCCACCGCCCAGCGCCTTGGCACTGGTAAGAATATCGGGGGTAACGCCGGTATCCATATAAGCATAAAGGACACCGGTGCGGCCCACGCCGGTCTGCACTTCGTCAAACACCAGCAGCGCCTTGTGTTCATCACACAGCGCCCGCACCGCTTTCACAAACTCGGGATCCGGGCTGATAATGCCGCCTTCACCCTGCAGCGGCTCCATGACCACGGCACAGGTACGTTCCGACATCATCGCCTTGAGCGCTTCAAGATCATTGTAGGGAACATGGTCAACATCGGCGGGTTTGGGGCCAAAACCGTCGGAATAGGCCGCCTGGCCGCCCACGGTGACGGTAAAGAAGGTACGTCCGTGAAACCCCTGGTTAAAGGCAATGATCTGGGTTTTTTCGGCATTAAAGTGCTCAATGGCATAACGGCGGGCCAGCTTGAGCGCGGCCTCGTTGGCCTCGGCACCGGAGTTGCAGAAATACACCCGCTCGGCAAAGGTGGCATCCACCAGTTTTTTACCCAGGCGCAGCGCCGGCTCGTTGGTCCAGACGTTACTCAGATGCCACAGCTTCTCGCCCTGCTCCTTGAGTGCACTGACCAGCGCCGGATGGCAGTGGCCCAGGCAATTCACCGCTATGCCGCCGGCAAAGTCGATAAACTCCTTGCCGTGCTGATCCCACACCCGGGCCCCCAAGCCACGGACAGGAATGCTCTGAGCCGGTGCATAGTTGGGCACCATGACTTCATCAAAGAGTTCTCGGGTAACGGCCATATCAGACATCTTCTCTTCCTCCATTTACCGCAGCATGCTCTGCGATAAAAGTTAAATCCATGTAAACACGCAAGCATTATTGCAAAGTAACCATAACTTGTCTCTATGATAAGTCACAATTCTGGTGGTTTATTTTGCCAGTAAAATAACTGTAGTCATTTATCTTGCATAAGCTCGCAACGAGGCGTGTTTAAACCGGCAGCAAGCACTGCACAGCTGCATAAACACGCATCACTATTATTCCTTTCGCCGCCAGCACTTGCGAGCGAGAAAGCCTGATAAGCAGAATAAGAAAAACTTATAGTATGGATGGGCAAAAAAGCGGGTCTTACAGATCTGGTCACGCCGGGCCTGACCCGGAGTCTGGAACAAGCAAGCAGCTGTTTGCAGTATCACTACAGAATGTTTAAAAAATTTCCCAGCAGCTGATGGCCACCCTGGGTAAGAATGCTCTCAGGGTGAAACTGCACACTGTGCAACGACAACGTTTTGTGTTGCATGCCCATGATCTCGTCGCGCTCACCCTGAGCGTTTTCACTCCAGGCAGTCACCTCAAAGCAGGCCGGCAGACTGTTAGCCTTTACCACCAGGGAATGGTAACGGGTCACGGTAAGCGGATCGGGCAGTTCCGCAAACAATCCGCCGCCGGTATGGCGAATCGCCGAGGTTTTGCCGTGCATCACTTGCCGGGCCCGCACCACCTCACCACCAAACGCCTGAGCAATGGCCTGATGCCCCAGACACACGCCCAGAATGGGCAGCTCACCGGCAAAGTGTTCAATGGCCGCCAGTGACACTCCCGCCTCATTGGGGGTGCAGGGGCCGGGAGAGATCACCAGCCCAGCCGGCCGCAGTGCGGCAATCTCATTCAGGCTGATGTCGTCATTACGGCGCACCACCACTTCCTGCCCCAGCTCACCAAAATACTGCACCAGGTTCCAGGTGAAGGAGTCGTAGTTATCGATCATCAGCAGCATATTGCACTTATCTCTTTGATTTAATTGAAATAGTAAAGCCTTACACTGCTTTGATACCCGCTCTGATACCCGCAATTTCATTTGATACCCAGAACCGAGACCTCAACAGCACACATGAGGAAGCGGTATTTTCGCATCTATCCCGTTGGCGTCAAACTCAGGCGCAGCTAACTTTCACTTTTTAGGCCAAGCTTAAAATATTATGTAAATAAGGGTGAGCATGGCCGGTCTTGGTCTGAATTGGTCGTTTGTGAATCATAAGGAATTGACACTATGGGGTGGAGCAAAAGTTTTGGTTTTCTTCGGCTCGGGCATAGCAGTAATGACCGGCTCAGAGAAGCACTGGATAATGCTATCGACGCCGTTGTCAGCATCGATCAGCACAACAAAGTGATCTACTTCAACCCCGCCGCGGAACGACTGTGGGGATATAGCAAAGACGAAGTACTCGGCAATAACGTGAATATGCTGGTCCCCGGCACCATCCGTGCAGCTCATGACGGTTATATCAACCGCAACCGGGAAACAGGGAAAAATGTGATTGTTGGCACCAGCCGTGAGGTTCAGCTGCAGCGCAAAGACGGCCAAATGGTGTGGGCCAGTCTGTCACTCTCCCGCTATCAGCTGGGTCGTCACATCGGCTATACCGCTTTTGTGCGGGACATCACCGCCGAGCACAATATGCGTGAGACGATTAACCAGACCTTGGAGCAGGCCATTGATGCTGTCGTCACCATTGATGAAGACAATACTGTCACCTTTTTCAATCAGGCCGCGGAGCGGCTGTGGGGCTATGACAGATCCGAAGTGCTTGGCCAGAACGTCAAAATGCTGGTTCCTCACCAGCTTCAGGCCAGTCACGACGGCTATATCAACGCCAATCGCGATACCGGAAAAGATAAAATTGTCGGCACCAGCCGTGAAGTGCCGGTCTTTCGCAAGGACGGCAGCAAATTATGGGCCACACTGGCGTTATCCAAAGTCCAGCTCAGCGGACGTATCATTTACACTGCCTTTCTTAAAGACGTCACCGCTGAGGTCGCACGGCGGGAAGAATTCCGCTTGTTATCGCTGGTGGCCAACCGCACTAACAATGCAGTGATTATTACCGATACAGAAGGACGCATAGAATACGTTAACCCCGGATTTTGTGAACTGACCGGTTACACTGCGGAGGAAGTACAGGGGAAAATACCGGGCCGTTTTCTTCAGGGCGAACAGACAGATCCGCAAACCGTGGCCCGCATCAGTGAGTATATTGCTCGCAGGGAAGCCTTCTACGACGAAATTCTGAACTACGACAAACACGGCACTCCCTACTGGATATCTCTTGCAATCAATCCGGTGTTCAGTGAGCAAGGCAAGCTGGAACACTTTATCTCCATTCAGGCCAATATCACCGAAACCAAATCAAAGGCGCTGGAATTTAATACCAGACTTGATGCCATCGGTGCCTCTTTCGTGGTCGCAGAGTGGGATCAGAATGGCAAACTGAACTACACCAACGACTTGCTCAACAAGGTAATGCAACTATCAAATGCGGCCCCGGCCCAAAACCCGCTGGCACAACTGTTAACACTGCTGGGAGAAGCAGATTGGCGCAAGTTGCATCAGGGAGAAAGCCTGAAGCAGGACCTGGATTTATCCGGTATGACAGCACACCCTGTGTGGCTGGATGTCACTTTTACCCCCATCATGAATGTAAACGGCCGCCTGTCCAAAGTGGTAATGTATGGCTCCGATATCAGTTTACGCAAACTCACCATTGATGAAACTAACAGCGCCATGAATGAAGTGCTGCACTCAAGTGAGCAAATTCAGCATATTGCCCGCACCATCAATGATATTGCCGAACAAACCAATTTGCTTGCGCTGAACGCAGCCATTGAAGCCGCACGGGCGGGAGAACAGGGACGCGGGTTTGCCGTGGTAGCTGATGAAGTGCGAACGCTGGCTTCCCGCTCCAGAGCATCGGCGGACGAGATAAGCCGGCTGCTCAGCGACAGCAAAATACGTATTGAAGGGCTGGCCGACTCCCTGCAAAAACTGGAACAGACAGAATAATCATCTGTTCAAGCAGGGTGTTAACGAGTCAACCGAAACAAGATGCTGCTTTATCAAAGCAGCATGAAAGCTGAGCACTATCTCGATCGGCAGTATCGACATGGTCCAAAGCATTGGTATACTCATGGGTGCCAGATATTTTACCGTTTTTTGCCCCACAATATGTGCGGTGATATGGCCCAGAGCGGGTTTATCTGCCGCCCTGCACCAGCAGTGATACACAAGGGCGACAGATGCAGCGCCCTCCCTCAATATCAGGGAGGCTCGTACAGGTGATCGAGTGCCCGTGCTTGTTGTCGATCAACCACTAACCGGTAATACACCATGACCTCTTACTCCTCTCAGCCCGGTGATGCCAGGGCTTACAGCGAAGAAGCTCGCCTTTCTGTTCTGGCCTCTTACGATATTCTTGACACGCCACCGGACAGTGCCTTTGATGACATCACCGAGCTGGCGGCGTTGATCTGCGATACGCCCATCGCCGTGATCAACTTCGTCGACCGGCACCGCCAGTGGTTTAAGTCCGAACAGGGGCTGGGAGTGAGGGAAACCCCGCTGGACATCTCCATTTGTGCCCATGTCATTTTGCAGTCGGAGTTATTTGTTGTGCCCGACACTCGACAGGACGCCCGCTTTGCCTGCAATCCGCTGGTGACCGGAGAGCCCTATTTGCGCTTTTATGCCGGCGCCCTGCTCAAAAGTCCGGAAGGCTTTCCCCTGGGCACCCTGTGCGTACTCGACTATCGGCCCCGGGAGCTGACGGAGAAACAGCGCATCGCCCTGACCGCCCTGGCCAGTCAGGTGATGAACAACCTGGAGCTGATACGCGTTCAACAGGCCCAGGCCGCCTTGATCGAGCAACTGCAGTCGGCCCAGAAAGAGCTGATCCATCTGGCGTCCACCGATCCCCTCACCGGCCTGTATAACCGACGGGCCATCAAGGAGCGCCTGAGTCAGGAGCTGGCGCTCATTGAGCGGAGCCGGGCGCCGGCGGCCCTGATGCTGATGGACCTGGATCATTTTAAAACCATCAATGACGACTTTGGCCACGAAACCGGCGACAGGGTCATTGAGCACTTTGCCCGGGTTTGCAAAAACGTGTTTCGTCAGTCCGATATTATCGGTCGCTGGGGCGGTGAAGAGTTTGTGGTGCTGCTGCCCGGCGCCACCGAAGCCGAGGCCTGGCAGGCGGCGCAGCGCCTGCACCAGTCGTTGCGGCAGACACCCTTGGTCGGTGATGAGCATCCGCCGCTGCTTATCACCGTCAGTATCGGCCTGTGCAGCCTGAGCAAAGACTGCGAGCTGGAAGACACCCTGCGCCAGGCCGACGAGCTGCTCTATCAGGCCAAAGACAGTGGCAGAAACCGTACCGTCTGCGCCTCTGCAACCACCGATGGTGAAACACCTGACGACCTGACTACTCCGGACTGAACCGGCCAGCCCTGTTGCCATTCCCCCTTCATGATCCGACGGGCCTGATGCGAAAGATAGCCACATAAAGCAGCGGCACCACTATCAGGGTCAGCACGGTAGCAAAGGCCAGACCAAACATAATGGTGACCGCCATGCTTTTGAAGAAAGGATCCATCAGCAGCGGAGCTACCCCCAAAATGGTGGTAAAGGCCCCCAGAAAGACCGGCCGTGCCCGGCTCACAGCCGCATCCATCACGGCGGCAAAGCCCGGCTTACCCCCGGCTATTTCGGCATCGGCCTGATCTACCAGCACAATGGCATTTTTCACCAGCATGCCAATCAGGCTGAGCAGGCCCAGTATCGCCATAAACTCGAACGGCACCTGAAACAACACCAGCCCAAGCGTCACGCCAATAATAGCCAGAGGTGCGGTCAGCCAGATCACCAGCGGCTGACGCAGGGCGTTAAACATGACCACCACTGCCAGAATCATGGCACTGAAACCATAGGGTGCCGACAGCGCCAGCCCTTCATTAGCTTCTTTTGAGGCCTTATCTTCCCCGTGCCACTCCAGCCGGTAACCGGGAGGCAGCGCCATGGCTTCAATCTCGGGCCGCAGCCGTTCCAGCAGCGGTCCGGACAACTCACCGGGCAACGGATCGGCCTGCGCCTTAATGGTAGGGAACCGGTCCACCCGGCGAATGATGGCATCCACCCATTCCAGCTTAACGGAGGTGACCAGCTGACTGACCGGCACATACTCCCCCGCTGTGGGGCTGTATACCTGCACGTTTTCCACCATGTCAGCGGTAGCCCGTTCGGCTGCCGGTGCCCGGGAAATAATGGGGATCAGCTGGTCACCTTCACGATAAACGCCGACACGTTCGCCACTAAAGGCACGGTTAATGGCCTGGCTGATATCGGCCAGGGTCAGGCCGGCACGGCGAGCAGCCACTTCATCTACCACAGGGCGTAATACAGGCACTTTTTCACGCCAGTCGTCCTGAATGGCAATGGCGCCGGCATCTTGCGCCATAATGGCCTTGGCCTCTTCTGCCAGCTTACGCAACACCGCCGGCTCCGGCCCCATAAAGGCGGCTTCTATTTTTTTGCCGCCGCCCCGGCCCAGCATGAACTTCCATACTTTTATATCCGCCAGCGGATGGCGCTCGGACAGCTGCTGCTGCAGGCTGGCAACCATGCCGGCAATTTGCGTGGGATCATCCACATCCACCAGCAGCTGACCGTAACTGGTGTTGGGATCTTCCGGACCGTAAGTCAGCATAAATCGCAAACCACCCTGCCCGATAAAGCTGGTGACATGGGTCACGCCATCCTGCTGCTGTACAAAGTCACCAATGCGGGCAAGCTCGGCTTCGGTTTGCCGAATATCTGTGCCCTGAGGCAGGTACATATCCACCACAAATTGCGGCCGGGCCGACTCGGGCATAAAACCCGGCTGAACCCATTTAAAGCCAAACATGGCACCGGCCAGCAGCGCCAGCAGCAGGCCACCGGTAATGGCACTGTGCTGCAGAGCTGTACGCAAGATACCGCGATAACGCACCATAATGCCCGATTCAGGCTTGTCTTGTGCAACCGGCTTTACTTTCAGCAGCGCCACACAAAACAAGGGCGTCAGGGTAACGGCAAACAACCAGCTGAACAGCATGGAGTAAAGAATGACCCAGAACAATGAGCCGGCATATTCCCCCATATCCGTTGGTGACAGCCCAATGGCACTGAACGCCAGAATGCCCACCGCGGTTCCGCCCAGCAGCGGCCACTGAGTGGACTGCACCACAGCCGCGGCGGCGCTCTCGGCCCGCTCGCCCTTTTGCATGCGCACCAGAATGCCGTCGGTCACTACAATGGCATTATCCACCAGCATACCCAGGGCAATGATAAGCGCCCCGAGTGACACCCGCTGCATGGCAATATCATCCAGCCGCATTACAATCAGAGTTCCGGCCACGGTAAGCAGTAATACGGCTCCCACAATAATACCGCTGCGCAGGCCCATAAACAGCACCAGCACCAGCACCACTATGGCCACAGCAGCCACCAGATTGGAGACAAAACCGTTTACTGCCTCACGCACCGAGTCGGACTGATAAGAGACTTCGTTCAGCACCATGCCAATGGGACGCTCGCTGTCCAGCTCTGCCAGCCGAGCGCGCACTGCATCACCCATGTCCACCACGTTGCCGCCGGCCACCTGGGAAATGCCCAGCCCAATAGCGGGCTTACCGTCATATTTCATCAGCGCCCGGGGCGGCTCACTCTCGGCGCGGGTAATGGTGGCCAGGTCTTTCAGAAATACCACGCTGTCGCCATCCTGCGAGGTGATGGCAAGGTTCCCCAGCGCTTCAACCGAGTCGGCCTGTCCTTCAGGGCTGAAATAAATCCGCTGGGGGCCAATCTGCAGATTGCCGGCATCGCTGATCACATTCTGCTGACGCAGGGTCTGATAGATATTGCTCAGGGGCACTCCCAGGCGAGCTGCCTGGGCGGCAGAAATTTCCAGATAAATGGCTTCCTGAGGCGCACCAAGAGTCGCAATTCTGGCCACGCCGGGCACCTGCAGCAGCTCCCGCTCCAGCCCGCGTAAGTAGTCTTTAATTTGCTGCAGAGTAAAACCTTCACCGGTGACCGCAAAAAATAACGCATACACATCACCAAAGTCGTCATTCACCACCGACGGCCCCGCCCCCGGCGGCAGCTGGCGCTGCGCATCGTTCACCTTGCGTCTGAGCTTGTCCCACACCTGCTCCAGCTCGCGGGCGCTGTGGGCAAAGCGCATATCAATTTCCACTTTTACCAGGGAATCGCCCATGCGCGATACCGACGTCACTTCTTTCAGCTCCTGCAGTTGCTGCACGGCTTCCTCAATGGCTTCGGTCACCTCTTCTGCCACCTGCGCCGGCAAGGCACCGGGATAAGGCGTGGAGATCACCGCCTGGCGAATCACAAACTCCGGATCTTCAAACCGGCCCAGGCTCTGATAACTGATATAGCCGCCCACCAGCAACAGCAGACAGGTCATCCAGGCAATGGTGCGCCTGGCAAGGGTATGTTCAGCAATATTCACGGAAAAATCCTTGTTCAGGGAGTGGATGACATGGGGCGCACTTTCATGCCTTCCCGCAGCTGACTAACGCCGGCAGTCACGATGCGCTCACCGCTTTCAAGGCCGGTGCTTACCACCACGTTTTCGCCCTGAACAGGTCCCAGCGTGATCGGCTGGCGTTCTACTTGCTGGCTCTCGGAGTTAACCTTCCACACACTGGTATTACCGTCCGGGCCTGCTACTACCGCCTGCAAGGGAATGGTCACGATCGTTTCAGCTCCCTGCTCCATGGCATCAGGCATAATCTCTACCGACATGCCCGGCAGCAGAGTAAAACCGGGCTCACCACTGAGTGCCAGTACCGCCTCATAGCTTTGGGTTTGCGGGTCTGCCTCGGCAGAGAACGACTTCAGCTCCACCGGCAGTGGCTGGCCGGGTCTGTCGGCAAACACTGCCTGGCCTTTAAGCTGTTTGGGGGCGGTGCGCACTACCCGCTCGGGCACGCTGATCACAATTTCCAGACTTTGGGTGTCCTGCAGGCTGACCACCGTTTGCTTGGCCTGCACATTACTGAAGTTTTCCACCTGGCGACGGGTCACCACGCCGTCAAAAGGAGCCAGCAGGCGCGTGTCGTCCATGTCTTTTTTGGCAGCCAGGTAGCCCGCCCGGGCTACTTCCATGGCAGTACGCTTCTGATCCACTTCCGCCCGCGCCACGGCCTGGCTTTGCTGCCAGATGCGATTAACCCGGTTATAGTCAGTGCGGGCCTTGTTGTATTCCGCTTCAGCGGAATTCAGCCGTATCTGATAGTTTTCGCCGTCCAGCCGGGCCACCAGTTCGCCCTGCATAACTCTCTGCCCTTCCTGTACCGGCAGCTCCACAATGCGCCCGGGCACGTTAAAGGCCAGCTCCGCCCGCTGCACCGCCCGTACCCGGCCGGGAAAACGCAGGCTGCTGTCGCCGCTGCCGGCACCGACCTGCATGATTTGCGCCGGGCGCACGGTTTCTTCATCAGTGGCCGGCGGCGCTTTTTGTTCACAACCGGCCAGCAGTGCCGCTGCTCCCAGCAGGACGACCAAAGCGTGTTTCATTCCCATGGCATGATCACCCTTGTGTTATTTGAGTCTGGTTTGGCATTAATCGGGGTCGAAAAGATTGAGCTGTCAGTTAGTGTCGGCCAAAGCCGGCTTGCCAACAAGGTTGCTGTCGCCCAGAATGGGCCATCGTTTTTTCTTCTTTTTCATAAAGATATAAAAACCATGGCAATAGAAGACGATCACCTTACCACCCATTTCGGGCGCATCTGGCCGGCCCATGTGGAAGCGCTGACCGGCCTGCTGATCCAGCTGCGGCAGCAGTTTGACGGCGATCTCGACTTAATGCTGATCCTGGGCATTATCGGCACCCGCGCTCAGCCCGCGCGTCAGGCCAGTGCCATGACCTATGACCAGTTTATGGCCGGCGAACGGCCCACCCCGGCGGGACGGCCCATCAATATTCAGTCGGTGGCGGAGTGCAGCGGCATGGCCCGGGAGACGGTGCGCAGAAAGGTGAGCAAACTGGAACAAATGAGGCTGATCACCCGGGAAGCCAACGGCAATCTGCTGGTTACGCCAGAGGCCACCCGTGCACTGACGCCGGCGACCGAGGCCAGTCTGCGTTATATGGCGGAAATGCGACAGCATTTCGTGGCATGAGCAGAAAGCTCACCAGCGCGAAGCCGGTCGTGAGCACTGCCGCGGCCTCGTGGCCGAGCCCGGCGGCGACACCGATGGTGGCGGTCAGCCAGATCCCGCCGCTTGGCTCCGCGATGGTGTGTGTCTGATTTCGAGCCGTGACCGGCATGGCGGTTCACTGGGTGACGTCGAAGCGCAGCATGCCGATCATCTGCCCGGCTTCGGTCACGACCCGCACGCGCCAGCGGCCTTCGGGGTTGCCGGGGAAGTTGCGCTTGTGGGTCCAGGCGCGGTAGCCCGCTTCGCGCCCTCCGCTTATGTCCAGCGGAATGCGGTCGACGCGCCGGCCGTTGTGCTCCCAGACATGGTAGATGCGCTCCTTCAAACCGCGCGGTGCGTTAATCGCGGTAAAGGCATAAAGCCCGTTGTCGTGCAGTTCCCGGCTGGACAGCTGGCGCAGGCGGTTACCGGGTTTGCGCGAGGCATCGTCGATGCTCATGGTCACGGCGACATCGGTCAGCCACAACGTTGCCGGAGGGACCCAGATGCGACCCATCCAGCCTACCAGCCCGACACTAAGCGCGAGCAACGGGATGGCGATCAGGCTTTTCCAGTTCCATTCGGGAAAGAAGCTGAACAGGCTGGGCAAGGCCAGCAGCACGGCAATGATCAGCGAACAGAGGTAACTCTGCGGCGTGGACAGATGAAAGATGATCGGCAGCGCCGTCAGCAGGACCGCGAACAGCGTCAGCGCATGGAAAGCCAGATAGATCCAGCGGCGCGGCGCCAGCCATTGGTAATACAACGGATCGATCAGCGAGATCAGCGCGGCGATGCCCAGCAGCACCGTGAACGCCGACTGGCCGCTGTTCCAGGTGGTGGTGAAGAAGAAGAACGGGATGATGAAGAACAGGCTTTCCTGATGCACCATTTGCGTGACGTAACGCAGTAGTGGAGGCGGGACCTTCCAGCCGAACCGGAGTTCCACGCCGCGGCGCAGGCTGTTTTCCAGCATCAGCCAGAGCCAGCTGGCCAGCATCACCACCGCGATCACCTTCGCCAGCCCTGCATGGCGCTCCACCAGAACGAAGCTGGCAACGCCCGAGCAGAACCCGAACAGCGCGACGACGCCCGGATAGTGCAGGATCAGGCGCGAGGCCAGATTGAAAAGGCCGGCAAGGCGGGATTTCAGCAGCATCTCGGTTTCACGTTAAGCGGTGCCTTCTATGAGTATCAGTGCCGGCTGCGAACGCGGGCTGGTCGCCTGACGATCGTGACTCATGCGGCCCGTGCAACAGGCCTATCAACCGGCTATTGGCCATTATGTTTCAGCCCCAAACCGCGCCAGCTGCATTTCCTTCAGCCGGCTCAGGGTGCGGCGAAACGGAAACGCCAGCGCGCCATCGGTATAGAGTGCATCCATGGCCACGGCGGCATTGATATAAACCGGAATACCGCGGTCATAGCATTCATCCACCAGCGCAATAAAACGGCGCACGCCGTCGTCCTGCCGAGACAACGCCGGTAACACACGATCGCCGGCAGCCACCTGCGCGGTGCCGTCTTCCGTCCCCCGGGCAATGGGGTTTTGCCGGCTGTTGCAACTGAGCTGCGGCACTTCGCTCAGCAATATTTGCTCAAACTGATCGCACAGGGCGATAAAATCCTGGGCCGCCAGCGGCTGCTCGCACAAGTCAGCATAACGACACCAGAGCACCCCCTTGCTGCATCCCAGCACAGGAATGGAACAATTACCCAACATTAAAGGCTCAGTATTCTTCTTCGTGCCGGCCAGTTGTTCAAACACGGCGGCAAGAGCAGCAGGTTCGTTCACCCAGTAACGCTGCTGTTGCCGTCCCGGATGCAGGCGATGATCCTGCTCACCATGCACCGCTACTACCTGCATACATTCAGTCATGGCTGCCACCGCCGGCAAAAACTGCTCCCGATTAAAGCCGTCTTCATACAGACCTTCCGGCGGCTGGTTGGAGGTAGTGACCAGCACCAAGCCCTCGGCGAACAGCCCCTGCCAGAGGCGCCCCAGCAGCATGGCGTCGCCGATATCGCTCACGAACAGCTCGTCCAGGCACAGCACCCGGACCTCGGCGGCCAGCTCCGCCGCCAGCCGGGCCAGGGGATCCTCGGTGCCGGTGAGCTGGAACAGGCGGCGGTGCACCCAGCGCATAAAATGATGAAAATGCAGCCGCCGGGCCGGCACCGTCAGGCTCCGGAAAAACACATCCATCAGCCAGGTCTTGCCCCTGCCCACCGGCCCCCAGAGGTAAATGCCGCCGGCAGCCTCGCCCGCCTGCAGCTGGCGATGGCACAGCTCCAGCGCGGCAACGGCCCGGCGCTGGGCGGGGTCGTCACGAAAGCCCGCATTCAGGGCGTCAAGGTAGGCGGCATGGGGAGAAAGCGGGGTCATGGGCACTCGCAGGCGGCAATGAAGGGGGTCATTAGGCCATAGCCGGCCAGCCCGGACAAGCCACTTCCCCACCGTCCCGGCCGCCTTTTCCGGTGCACGGCCGGACGTGCTTGATATAATATAATGGTCTTACCTGCCCCAGTAATAACCATAACAACGGGATATGACACCATGTTCGCGATCGACCGATTGATACTGCTCGCCGCCATCCTGATCCTGTTTGGCATTCTGTCCAGCAAGCTGTCGGCCCGCCTCGGGCTGCCGGTGCTGGTCCTGTTCCTGCTGACCGGCATGCTGGCCGGGGAAAGCGGCATCGGCGGCATCGCCTTCGACAGCCCCCAGGCCGCCCATGCCCTGGGTACCCTGGCGCTGGCGATGATATTGTTTGACGGCGGCCTGCAAACGCCGGTGTCCTCCATCAAAATGGTGTGGCGCCCGGCCTCGCTGCTGGCTACCCTGGGCGTGCTGGTGACCGCCCTGGTCACCGGCGTGGCCGCCGCCTATATCCTCGATTTGCCCCTGCTCGAGGGCCTGCTGCTCGGCGCCATCGTCGGCTCCACCGACGCGGCGGCGGTCTTTTCCCTGCTGCGCAACGCCGGCATCCACATCAATAAACGGCTGAAGTCCACCCTGGAAATAGAAAGCGCTTCAAACGACCCCATGGCCATCTTCCTGACCGTGGGCCTGCTGGAAGTGCTGGTCAACGACATGCCCTTCGGGCTTGGCCTGCTGCAGTTGTTCGTGATGCAAATGGGCCTGGGCGCCGTGGTCGGCCTGCTGGTGGGCTGGGTGTCGGTACGGGTGATCAACCGCATCCAGCTGGTGGCCTCCGGCCTGTACCCGGTGATGGTCGCCAGCTGCGGCCTGCTGGCCTTCGGTATCGCCGCCAACCTTGGCGGCAGCGGCTTCCTGGCGGTCTTCCTGGCCGGCGTGGTGCTCGGCAACAGCCGCTTCGTGTTCCAGCGCGGCACCTTTTTGTTTCACGACGGCCTGGCCTGGCTCAGCCAGATCACCATGTTCGTGGTGCTCGGCCTGCTGGTCTATCCCGAATCCCTGCTGGAGGTTTGGTGGCAGGGGCTGCTGATTGCCGCCGTGCTGATCCTGGTGGCCCGTCCGCTGGCGGTGGTGCCCATGCTCCGTCTGTTCCGCTTCAGCCGCAACGAAATCGCCCTGGTGTCCTGGGTCGGCCTGCGCGGCTCCGTACCCATCATTCTGGCGATTTTCCCGCTGATGTTCGGCCTGCCCAACGCCGAGCTCATCTTCAACGTGGTGTTCTTCGTGGTGCTGATCTCCGCCACCCTGCAAGGCTCCACCCTGCCTCTGGTGGCCCGCCGGCTGGGCCTGACCGAGCCGCCGCCGGCAGCCCCCGCCGCCACCCTGGAGATCACCGCCGTCGGCGACATCGACGCCGACATTGTGGAATACACCCTGGGCGAGCACCCCCGCGCCGACGGCCGGCTCCTGTCCCAGATGGCGCTGCCCGACGATACCGTGGTGGCGATGATCACCCGCGGCACCACCGTTATTCCGCCGCGCGGCTCCACCCGCTTGCAGCAGGGCGATCACCTGTTCGTGGTGCTCAAGCCCGAAACCCGGCCTTTTGTGGACTGCGTCTTCGCCCAGGTGGCCGAGGCGCCACGCCTGGATTTGCCCGACACCGAACTCCGGCTCAAGGGCAGCACCCGGGTGGAGGACTTGCGCCATTCCTACGGCATCGACCTGGCGGTGGAGCCGCAACTGACCCTGGATCAGCTGTTGCGCCGGGAGCTGGCCGAGGATCTGAAGGACAGCGGCGGCCTGGTGCTGGACAACGTCTGCCTGCAGGTCAGGGGCATGATCGGCAACCGCGTCACTACCGTCGGCCTGCGCCCCCTGCCCCAGGCCGAGGACGCCCCGCTCTAGCGCCCGGCCCTTACTCCCTCCGGTGCTGGCTGTCGACGCGGATACGCACCGCGTCGTGGCGCCAGATCTCCCGGTCGCAATCGAGCAGCCGGCCGTGCTGGTCGTAATTGATGCGGGTCACCGCCAGCACCGGACTGCCCGGCGCCAGGTTGAGCACCCGGGCCGCTTCTCCCCGGGCCGCGGTGGGGCAGATATCGAAGCGGGAACGGCCGTACTCTAGCCCGTACTCGCGCCGGTACAGCTCGGTCAGGGACTGGCTCAGATCCTGGCGCTCTATGCCGGGAAACCATTCGGGCCGCAGAAAGTGCTCCACATAGAGCACGGCGCGGCCGTCGATGCGCCGCTCCCGGCACAAACGAAACAGCCGGCTCAGGGGTGCAATCTCCATTTCCGCCACCAGCTCGCAGGGCGCCGGCACCCAGCGGCTCGCCAGCACCCGGGTTTCGGCGCGGCGCGCCTGGGCCGCCACCAGAGCGTGGAAATGGGAGCGGCTGGCCGGGTTGTAGACCAGGCGCGGGCGCGACACAAACCAGCCGCGCCGTTCCTCCCGGTAAATCAGTCCCTCCGCCTCCAGTATCGACAACGACTCCTTGACGGTGATACGGGTCGTCTCGAACAGGGCCGCCAGTTCCCGTTCGGCGGGCAGCTTGATGCCCGGCGCCAGGGTTGCGCCGGCAATCTGGCGGCGCAGGGTGTCGGTGATGAGAGCAGTCTGGGTTTTGGGTTGCAACTCCACGGTCATGGCCTAGTCCAGTAACGAATCACGCCAGCCTGCCAGCGGGCCGTGACAGGCTAATGACAGGGATATCGTGCAAAACTTCATCAAAATGGCATTTAACTGCCACCAAAGTGTCGCCTTGGTGTCACATTCGCTGCCTAGCATGAGTTCCGAACCTGACCTAGTCCAGAGGATTGGAACTGATGAAACACCTGTTTAGCGCAAGTCTGCTTACCCTGGCCCTGGGCACCACCGCCCAGGCCGCCGATCTCAGCGAATTGGAAGCCAGGGCCCGGGCCGAAGGCCAGGTCAACAGCGTCGGCATGCCCGACAGCTGGGCCAACTGGAAGGACACCTGGCGGGATCTGGGTAGCCAGTACGGCCTGAAGCATCAGGACACCGACATGAGCTCGGCCCAGGAAATCGCCAAGTTCGCCGCCGAAAAAGAGGATGCCACCGCCGACATCGGTGACGTGGGTGCCGCCTTTGCCCCCATCGCCGTACAGCAGGGCGTCACTCAGCCCTACAAGCCGTCCACCTGGAGCGAGATCCCCGACTGGGCCAAGGATGCAGACGGCCACTGGATGCTGGGCTACACCGGCACCATCGCCTTTATCGTCAACAACGAGCTGGTGAAAAAAGTGCCCACCTCCTGGGCCGATCTGCGCGACGGCGACTACCAGGTCACAGTGGGGGATGTGGGCGTGGCCGCTCAGGCCAACAGCGCCATTCTGGCCGCCGCCTTTGCTCTTGGCGGTGACGAATCCGACCTGAGCCCGGCGCTGGATCTGTTCGCGGATCTGGCCCGCCAGGGCCGGCTGTCGCCGGTAGACACCAATATCGCCAACCTGGAAAAAGGCGAAATTGAAATGGCGGTGCTGTGGGACTTCAACGCCCTCAACTACCGGGATCAAATCGACCGGGAGCGCTTTACCGTGGTGATCCCCTCAGACGGCTCCCTGATCTCCGGCTATGCCACCATCATCAACAAGTACGCCAAGAACCCCAACGCCGCCAAGCTGGCACGGGAGTACATTCTGAGCGATGCCGGCCAAATCAACCTGGCCCGGGGCTATGCCCGTCCCATTCGCAGTAACGTGACCCTGCCCGACGACGTGCAGGCCAGGCTGCTACCCAACGAGATGTACGCCAATGCCCGCCCCATTGCCGACTTCGGCATCTGGGAGCAAAGCACCAAGCGCCTGCCCCGCCAGTGGCAGACCGAGGTGTTGGTGCACCAGCAGAGGTAAGCATGCACAAGGTCATACTGATCATCATTGACGGTCTGGCCCACGAGGTAGCCCGGCACAGCCTGGGCTACCTGCTGGCCATGACCGAAGCGGGGCGCGCCACCGGCTACAAGCTGCAATGCGAACTGCCGGCGCTGTCGCGCCCCTTGTACGAAACCATTCTCACCGGCACCCGGCCGGTGGATCACGGTGTAGTACACAACGGGGTGGTGCGTTTAAGCAACGAGACCAGCCTGTTTCACCTGGCTCAGGGTGCCGGCCTCACCACGGCGGCGGCGGCCTACCACTGGATGAGCGAGCTGTACAACCGCGCGCCCTACGATCCACTGCGGGATCGCTTTACCCAGGACCCACAGCTGCCCATTCAGCACGGCATTTTCTACCACCAGGACGACTACCCCGACAGCCACCTGCTGGTCGACGCCGAGTGGCTGCGCCAGAGCGCGGATCCGGATCTGCTGCTGATCCACCCGATGAACGTGGATCATGCCGGCCACCAGTTTGGCCTGGACTCCTCCCAGTACCGCAACAGCGCCCGTCGCTTCGATCTGCTGCTGGCCGATTATGTGCCGCGCTGGCTGCAGCAAGGCTATCAGCTGATGATCACCAGTGATCACGGCATGAACCGGGATCGCAGCCACAGCGGTGCCCTGCCGGAAGAGCGGGAAGTGCCGCTGTTTGTGCTGGGCTCGGCATTCAGTCACGACCGCCACGCCCACCCGCGCCAGACCGAGCTGTGCGGCACCCTGGCCAGCCTGCTCGGCCTGGATCACCACAAACCCCAGTGCCGGGAGCTGCTGATATGACCGATCTTGCCCTGAGCTCCGACCGGCCCTCACACACCGCGGCTCCCGTGCACACCGGCAGCGTTCCGGCCGCTCGCCCTTCGGCCTGGCGACGCCGGCTGCCGCTGCTGTTGCTGCTGCCCTTTGGCCTGGTGTTTACCCTGTTTCAGCTGGCGCCCATTGCCTGGGTGGCGATCAACGCCTTTCAGGCGGGCGGCGACTGGAGCCTGGTCCACTTTCGCGAGATCCTCGGTTCCCCCTGGTATCACCAGTCCTTTACCAACAGCCTGGATCTGGCGTTCTGGTCCAGCCTGGCGGGCCTGGCCATTGCCACTCTGGGAACGGCGGCACTGCGGCGGGTGCCGGGCCGGCTGCAAAACGCCGTGGTGGCCTTTACCACCATGGCCAGCAACTTTTCCGGCGTGCCCCTGGCCTTTGCCTTTATCGTGCTACTGGGCATGAACGGCGCCCTGACCCTGTTACTGCAGCAGCTGGGGCTGGCCGAGCAGTTCAATCTCTATTCCCGTGGCGGCCTGCTGGTGCTCTACACCTACTTTCAGGTGCCGCTGGCGGTGCTGTTGCTGTACCCGGCCTTTGACGCCGTGCGCGACGACTGGCGCGACGCCGCCGCTCTGCTGGGGGCCGGCCCGATACGCTACTGGCTGCGGGTGGTGCTGCCGGTGCTGAGTCCGGCCCTGCTCGGCACCTTTATCATACTGCTGGCCAATGCCCTCGGCGCCTACGCCAGCACCTATGCGCTGATGACCAGCAACTACAACCTGGTGACCATTCAAATTGCCGGCCTGGTGGCGGGAGACATCTTCCTCGAGCCCCAGCTGGCGGCGGCGCTGTCGCTGCTGCTGATGGCCCTGCTGGTGCTGGTCACCGCCGTTAACCAGTGGCTTGTTGCCTGGAGTCGTCATGTCTAAGCCCCCCCTGTCCGCCCGACTTACGGTGTGGACCCTGGTGGTCCTGCTGGCCGCCCCCATCGCCATTACCCTAGCCTATTCCCTGGCCGAGAGCTGGGGTGCCCACATTCTGCCGCAGGGGTTCAGCATCCAGTGGTATGCCAAACTGTGGACCGACCAGCGCTTTCTGGCCGCCTTTGGTCGCTCGCTGCTGGTGTGCCTGGCGGCGCTTACGCTCAGCCTGGTGCTGATTCTGCCGGCGCTGTTTGTGGTGTTTTACTACTTTCCCAAACTCAAAGGCCCGATGAACCTGCTGGTGTTGCTGCCCTTTGCGGTGCCACCTGTGGTGTCGTCGGTGGGCCTGCTGCAACTGTACGCCGGCGGCCCCCTGCCCCTGGTGGGCACGCCCTGGATCCTGGTGCTGTGCTACTTCACCCTGAGCCTGCCCTTTATGTACCGGGCCCTGGCCAACAACCTGGAGGCGGTTAACCTGCCCGACCTGATGGACGCCGCCCACCTGCTGGGTGCCGGCACCACCCGCGCCTTTTTGCGCGTGGTGCTGCCCAACCTGCGCAACGGCCTGCTCAGCGCCCTGTTTCTGGCGTTTTCCTTCCTGTTCGGGGAGTTTGTGTTTGCCAACCTGCTGGTGGGCACCCGCTTTGAAACCCTGCAGGTCTACCTGTACAGCCAGCGCACCACCAGCGGCCACTTCACCAGTGCCATGGTGATGTCCTATTTCCTGTTTATCGGCCTCGCCACCTGGGTGGCGCTGCGCCTGCAATCCCGGAGCACCTGATGTTTTATCTGGAAGTTGCCCATCTCGCCAAATCCTTTGGCGACACTCGCGTGTTCAGCGACATTCACTTCGATATTCGCCGGGGCGAGCTGGTGACCCTGCTCGGCCCCTCGGGCTGCGGCAAGTCGACCCTGCTGCGCAGCCTGGCCGGTCTGGTCAGCCCGGATCACGGCCATATTCGCGTGGCCGGTGAAGACATTACCCACCTCAAGCCCCAGAAGCGGGGCATCGGCATGGTGTTTCAGAGCTATGCCCTGTTTCCCAACCTGACGGTGGCCGGCAACATCGCCTTTGGCCTGAGTATGCAAAAGCTGAACAGGGCCGAGCTCAACCGCCGGGTGGCGGAAGCCGTGGAGCTGGTGGGTCTGGAAGGCCGGGAAAAGCACTACCCCGCCCAGCTTTCCGGCGGTCAGCGCCAGCGGGTGGCCCTGGCCCGGGCATTGGTGGTGCAGCCGCGCATTCTGCTGCTGGACGAGCCGCTGTCGGCGCTGGACGCCCCCATTCGCAAGCGGCTGCGCGAGCAGATCCGGCGCATTCAGCAACAGCTTGAACTGACCACAGTATTCGTGACCCACGATCAGGAAGAGGCCCTGACCATGTCGGATCGCGTCTTTGTAATGAACCAGGGCCGTATCGTGCAGGCCGACACCGCCGAGGGCGTTTACACCCGCCCCGCCAATGACTTTGTGGCGGGCTTTATGGGCAGCTACAACCTGCTCGACGCACAACAGGCCGCCGCCCTGTTCGGCATGCGCATTCGCGGCCGGCTGGCCATTCGCCCCGAGACCATTTACATTCACGAGCCGGGTCGCGATTATAGTATGCCGATGACAACGCCTTTACCCGCCCACGTGGAGCACCACCAGCTGCTGGGCAACGTGATCCGTTATCGCATGAGACTGGCCCACGCCACCCTGGAGGTGGATACGCTAAACCGGGGCCCGGCCTCATTACTGTCTGCCGGAAGCCGGGTCGAGCTGCTGCTCCCCAAAAATGAACTGAAAGAGGTTGCCTGATGAAGCTGGCCATATTTGATCTGGACGAAACCCTGATTGCCGGTGACTCTGCCACTTTGTGGCTGGAGTTTCTGGCCAAGCGTGGCCTGGTCAGCGACGCCCTGCTGGCCGAAGAGCAGCGGTTAATGGAAGACTATTACGCCGGCACCCTCGATATGAACGCCTACATGGCGCTGACCCTGGCACCGCTGGAAGGCCGTACTGCGGCAGAGATCAGCCGGCTGGCAGCAGAATTTATCACTCACCATATTGCCCCCATTGTCTACCCCGAGGCGCGGCAGCGGCTGGCGTGGCACAAGGCTCAGGGGCACCGCTGCCTGATCATTTCCGCCACCGGCGAGCACCTGGTCAGGCCCATCGCGCATTATCTGGGGGTGGAAGACGCCATTGGTGTACAGGTGGAAGTCGTGAACGGCCGCTACAGCGGCCGGCCGGAAGGTGTTTTCAGTTTTCAGCAGGGAAAGGTAGTGCGCCTGGGTCACTGGCTGCGGGAACACAATGTTGAGCCGGACTTTTGCTACGGCTACAGCGACTCCAGCAACGATTTACCGCTGCTGGAGTACGTAGATGAAGCCGCTGTAGTCAACGGTAACGAGGCGCTGAACGCCATCGCCGCCGAGCGAGGCTGGCAACAGCTGAGCTGGACGCTGAAAAAACAGCCGTAAGCGATCAGCTATAAGCATAAACAGACAACGCCGATATTGCCCGAAGCAGCAGTGGGGATTGCACTGCTGCTTCGCATTGCCGTCAGGCGAATTCTTTCACCATTTCCAGCACATCCAGCTCGATACCATCAAGCTCTTCGTTCCAGTTGGGGCCAATGCGTACGCCGTCTTCCGACAGGTCTTCCACCCAAATTTCCAGAAACTCGGCCAGCGTGATCTCAAACGGCTCATACTGGGCCCACTCATCCACGCACTGGGCCTGAGCCTCAGCTTTGGTAGACCACACCGGCATCACTTCGGTATCCTCAAACTCGGTGGAGTCACACACCACCCACTCGTCTCCGAAGCGAAGCCCCCACATCACATTGTCGGCTTTAACTTGATCGATAAAACGCTGATATTCTGTCTGGTGGAGCTGGCTCATTACGGTCACCTTTGGCTTAATGAGGGGAGAACACCCCGAATGGGGGCGATACTGAACCAAATTAACATTAGACTCAATCAAAACAATATTAAAAAACAGTGCTATGCAGTGCCCTTGCCGCACATCACAAACAGGAGACGGCACATGAAATTGCCCGCCAAACACAGGGTAGCCAGTCTGGACGTGGATGCCCAGTATACTTTTACTCCCGCCTGCCCCAATGAGCTGCCGGTAGCCGGTGGCGACACCATTGCCGAAGAGCTCAACCGCCAGGCCGCCTTTGCCGGCCTGCGCCTGGGCTCCAAAGACGCTCACTCACCGCAAGCCGTCTGGGTAGCCAGTGATGACAAGCCCGCGTTCAGTCCGGTGGAAGGTGACAACGTCGATATTCGCTGGCCCCTGCACGCCGTGCCCGGCACCCGAGGCTTTGAGCTGCTTGACGGTCTGCCCCACCCGGCCGATTATGACTTTTTTGTATGGAAAGGCGTGGAGCCCGACATGCACCCCTACGGTGCCTGCTATCACGACATGGCAGAGCGCCAAAGCACCGGCCTGATTGAATACTTACGCGGCAACCGCATCAGCACCGTCATCATTGGCGGCCTGGCCACCGACTATTGCGTGTTTCACACGGTGAAGCAGCTGCTGGCCGCCGGCTTTACTGTCATTGTAAACCGTGCCGCCACCCGGGGGGTGGCCGATGACACAACGGAGAGGGCCATTGCCGAGATGATTCAGCTGGGCGCGCACTTTGTGCAGCATGCCGGCGAGCTGGAGCAGGCCCATGACTGAGCCCGTGATCACCACCCTGCTCGACACCGACCTCTATAAATACACCATGATGCAGGCGGTGCTGCATCAGCATCCGGCCGCCGAAGTGGAATACCGGTTTCGCTGCCGCACCCCAAATGTGGACTTTTCAGCCTGCTTTAACGACATCAGCCGGGAAATTGACCACTTATGCACACTGCAGCTCAGCGATGACGAGCTGAATTATCTGGCCGGTCTCGATTACATCAAGCCCGACTTTATTCACTTTTTACGGCTGTTCCGGCTCGACCGGCGCTTTGTGCACCTTGAATGCGTTAACGGCCGGCTGGAACTCAGCATTCGCGGCCCCTGGCTGCACACCATTCTGTTTGAAGTGCCGCTGCTGGCCATTATCAGCGAGGTGTATTGCCGCCATCATTATCCTAAGCCCAACTGGGAGCAGGCACGGGCGCGCACGCAACAAAAAATGGACCTGCTGGCACCGGCAGAGGGCTTTCGCTTTTCCGACTTTGGCACCCGCCGGCGCTTTTCTGCCAGATGGCAACAGGAAGTAGTGCAAACCCTGGCCGCCGGCCTGCCCACACAGTTTTCCGGCACCAGCAACCTGGCGCTGTCACGGCTGATTGACCGCCCGCCCATGGGCACCATGGCCCATGAATTTTTGCAGGCCTTTCAGGCGCTGGGCCCGCGCCTGATAGACAGCCAGAAAGCAGCGCTGGACGCCTGGGTGAGTGAATATCGCGGCCGGCTGGGCATTGCCCTGACCGATGTGGTGGGCATGAATGCATTTTTGCAGGACTTTGATCTCTACTACGCCAAGCTGTTCGACGGCCTGCGCCACGACTCGGGCGATCCGGTTATCTGGACCGAAAAAGCCCTGGCCCACTACCGCAAGCTGAAAATCGACCCCAACGGCAAGCGGCTGGTCTACAGTGACTCACTCACGGTCAGCAAGGCACTGGAGCTGTATCAGCGCTTTGCCGGGCAGTGCCGGCCGGCCTTTGGCATTGGCACCCACCTGACCAATGACGTGACCAGCACGCCGCCGCTCAGCATGGTGATTAAAATGACCCGCTGTAACGGCCAGGCAGTAGCCAAACTGTCCGACAGCCCGGGCAAGGCCATGTGTGAAGACGCCGGTTATCTGGCTTATCTGTCTCAGGTATTTGGCGTGCAGCCGCCCTCCGTAAACAAAAACTGACACCCCTGTAACGTCACAGTGCCGCCCTGCCCTTTTCACCCATAGCCGCTGTCTCTACAGTAAAGGCATTATCACTGACAAAGGGCAAGGCTGAATGAACGCCTCCACCTACGTGGCCCGCACACCCGGGCCTGACGGCCATATTCATTATCCGGAGGAAGAAAACGCTATCTGGCAGATGCTTATCACCCGCCAGCTGGATTGTGTGCAGCAAACGGCCTGTAACGAATATCTGACAGGGCTTAAGCAGTTAAATCTGCCACAAGACCACATTCCACAATTGGCAGACATTAACCGGGTGCTGCAGCCTGCCACCGGCTGGCAAGTGGCCCGGGTGCCGGCGCTTATTTCCTTTGATCGCTTTTTTGAGCTGCTGGCCGGCCGGCAGTTTCCGGTGGCCACCTTTATTCGCCGGCGGGAACATCTGGATTATTTACAGGAGCCGGATATTTTTCATGAGCTGTTTGGCCACTGCGCCATGCTCACCCATCCGGCCTTTGCCCGCTTTACTCATACCTATGGCAGGCTTGGCGAAAAAGCCAGCCCCAAAGAGCGGGGGTTTCTGGCGCGGCTGTACTGGTTTACCGTGGAGTTTGGCCTGCTGAACACACCCCGGGGCCGGCGCATTTACGGCGGAGGCATACTGTCATCACCCGGTGAGACTCAATATGCTTTTGAGTCGGGCAAGCCGGAGTTTCGCCCCTTTAACCTGCTGGATGTGCTGCGCACCCCCTATCGCATCGACATTATGCAGCCCATTTATTATGTGCTGGACAATCTGGATCAGCTGTTTGCCATTGCCGATATGGACATTATGGCCGAAGTGCACAAGGCACAGCAGCTGGGGCTGTTTGCACCTGCTTTTCCACCCAAGAAAACCGCCATTTAAGGAGACACCATGAGCCAACTGGCCCAACAACAATGCGAGGCCTGCCGCGCCGATGCGCCCAGAGTCAGCGATGCCGAGCTGGCCGGACTAATGACGCAGATCCCCGACTGGACACCCCAGTCCCGGAACGGTGTGCTGCAGCTGGAGCGGGAGTTTACCTTCAAGAACTTTAAACAGGCCTGGGCCTTTGCGGATAAAGTGGCAGAACTGGCCGAGAGCGAGTTTCATCACCCGGCCATTTTGCTGGAATGGGGCAAGGTCACCGTGACCTGGTGGACTCATGCCATTCATGGGCTGCACCGCAATGATTTTATTATGGCGGCACGGACGGATCAGCTGCTCCCTTCGGGAGAGCTGTAAGCGATCAGCTTGAAGCGGTAAGAAAAACAAAACGATTGCAGACACAACCCCGCGCCTGCAATCACCGCTTTTTTGAACAACTTCCAGCTTTCGGCTTTCGGCTTTCGGCTCCCCGCAGGGGTCAAACCCCGAGCTTATCCCGCAGGCTGTAATAAGCCGCGCCCATGGCGCTGAAAGGTACCTGGAAGCGGCGGCCGCCGAAAAACGGCAGGTGCGGCAGGCTGGCAAAGGCGTCAAAACGCTCAGCCTGGCCTTTCAGCACTTCCGACAATAACCGCCCCGCCAGGTGAGTGCAGGTTACCCCATGGCCGCTGTAGCCCTGCATGTAATACACATTGGGCTCCAGCCGGCCAAACTGGGGCAGACGCGACAGGGTCAGCAAAAAGTTGCCGGTCCAGCGATAATCCACCTTAATGCCTTCCAGCTGCGGAAAGGTCTTCAGCAGTTTGGGCAGCACCAGCCGGTCAATGTCGTCCGGATCCCGGGCACCGTAGACCACACCACCGCCATACAGCAGCCGGTTGTCGCCGGTTACCCGGTAATAATCCAGCAGATAGTTACAGTCTTCCACGCAATACTGATTGGCAATCAGGCTGTGCGCCTGCTCGTCGCTCAGCGGCTCAGTGGTCACAATCTGAGTGCCGCAGGGCATGGCTTTGGCCGAGAGCTTTGGCTCCAGGTTGCCAAGATAGGCATTGCCCGCCAGCACCATAAATTTTGCACTGACGCTGCCCTTATCGGTTGTGGCCAGGGCCGGATCGCCGTATTTGAGCCCGGTGACCGCCGACTGCTCAAAAATGCGTCCGCCCAGTTTGCGAATGGCTTCTGCCTCGCCCAGCGCCAGATTCAGCGGATGAATATGCCCGCCTCTGTGATCCAGCAAACCGCCCACATAGTTCTTGCTGTCAATTTCCTGAGTAATACGCTCAGCATCCAGCAGCTCCAGGCCGTCGTGGCCATAGCGCTCCCAGTTGCCCTTCTGGCTTTCCAGTTCATGCAACTGGCGGCTGTTCAGCGCCGCAAAAATACCGCCGGGTTTAAAGTCGCACTGAATATCGTACTGCTGAATGCGTTCACGAATAATATCGCCGCCTTCAAACATCATGCTGCCCAGCATGCGCGCGGTATCGTGGCCATAGCGGGATTCAATCACGTCTATGTCCCGGCTGTAGGAGTTGACCAGCTGGCCGCCGTTGCGGCCACTGGCACCAAAGCCGATACGACCGGCTTCCAGCAGCACCACATCAAAGCCGGCTTCACACAGAAACAAGGCAGTAGACAGGCCGGTGTAGCCGCCGCCCACCACACATACATCGCACTGAATGTTCTCGGTCAGTTGCGGCCAGGGCGCATGCTCGTTGGCAGTGGCCGCATAATAGCTGTTAACGTGCTCCATGGTTCTGTTCTCCCTTAATCCAGTGCCAGCCAGGTGGTTTTGAGTTCGGTAAACTTATCAAAGGCATGCAGCGACTTGTCGCGGCCGTTGCCGCTTTGCTTCACGCCACCAAAGGGCACCGTCATGTCACCGTCGTTATAGTTATTAATAAACACGGAGCCGGCTTTCAGCTGCCGTGCCAGCCGGTGCGCCCGGCGCAAATCCGAGGTCCACAGCCCGGCGCCCAGACCATACTGGCTGTCATTGGCCAGACGCACGGCTTCGCTTTCATGCTCAAAGGCAGTAACGGCCAGCACGGGGCCGAAAATTTCTTCCCGCGACACCGTCATATGAGGGTTCACCTGCTCCAGCACAGTCGGCCCGATAAAATTGCCCGCCTGATCCCGGCCATCCAGGCCCAGCACAGCGCCGTCTTTCAGACCTTCGGCAATATAGCGGCACACGCTGCCGTGATGATCGCTGTCGATCAGGGTGCCCATGGCAGAAGACGGATCCAGCGGATCCTTGGGCTTGAACGCTTCGGCGGCTTTTTTCAGCTCCGCCATAAAGGCGTCCTTGATGCTGCTTTCTACCAGCAGCCGGGTGCCGGCAATGCACACCTGCCCCTGGTTGTAGAAAATGCCGGCGGCAGAAGCCCGGGCCGCTTTGGCCAGATCCGGGCAGTCGGCAAACACAATGTTGGCACTCTTGCCGCCGGCTTCCAGCCACACCCGTTTCATGTTAGAGCGGCCGGCATATTCCAGCAGCAACCGCCCCACGCCGGTGGAGCCGGTAAAGGTCAGGCAGTCCACGTCCTCATGCAGCGCCAGCGCCTTGCCCGCCTCATGGCCAAAACCGGGCAGCACATTAAGCACGCCATCGGGCAGGCCTGCTTCTTTAGCCAGTGCCGCCAGGCGAATGGCCGACAGCGGTGACTTCTCGGAAGGTTTTAAAATCACCGAGTTGCCCGCTGCCAGCGCCGGCCCCAGCTTCCAGCAGGCCAGCAGCAGCGGAAAGTTCCAGGGCACGATGGCCGCCACCACGCCAATGGGCTCACGGCTGACCAGCGCCAGCGCATCGGGGCCGGTGGGCGCAATTTCGCCATAAATTTTATCAACCGCTTCCGCATACCAGCGTATGCAGCGCACCGCCCCGGGAATATCATCCCGCAGGCTGTGGCGAATGGGCTTACCGGTGTCCAGGGTTTCCAGCAGTGCCAGCTCTTCACTGTGTTGCTCCATCAGGCTCGCCAGCTTCAGCAACACCGCCTTGCGTGCAGCAGGCGATTGCTGTGACCACACCCCTGCCTCAAAGCTGGCCCTGGCGGCCACTACCGCCATGTTCACATCGGCGTCTCTGGCACGACTCACCTCTGCCAGGGTGGCATTGGTGGCGGGATTAATGCTCGCAAAGCGCTCGCCGGCCACGGCCTCGCGATAGTCACCTTCAATAAACAGCCGGGTTTCAGGTTTCAGCTTGTGTGCTTCGGCCTGCCAGTGGGCCTGAGTTCTGAATTCCATCATGTGTCTCCGCTTTGCATTACAGGTTGGCCGGCGTATGCGCACTGATAATGCGGCATTCCCGGCTCGATGAATTGGTAAAGGTATGGGGCAGGCCAGTGTCTATTACATAACTCTGACCGGCGCTCAGCTGGTAGCGCTCACCGTCCACCGTCAGCTCAATGTCGCCTTCCAGCACAGTGCCCACTTCTTCTCCCGTGTGTTTAATATGGCCGCCGGTACTGGTGCCCGGGGCATAGCATTCAATTAAAAACCCTAATGTGCGCCTGGGGTTGCCGTTGTGCACCAGTTTGAACGACACGCCCCGGCTGCCAATCTCCACCAGCTCGCTTTCGTTAATCACTACCTTGTTGCGGACAGCGGGTTGCTGCTCGGCAAAAAACGCTGACAGCGACATGTCATATACCTTGAGCAGTTTTTGCAGGCTGCTCACCGCCGGGCTCACCTTGTCCTGCTCTATGGTGCAAATGGCACCATGCGTCAGGCCCGATAACTCCGCCACCCGGCGCTGGCTCAGCCCCAGCTGCCGACGAATGCTGGCCAGCCGGCTGCCCAGTGCCAGCTCATGCCCGCGGCTCACCCCCGGCTCCTTTGCCCGGCATAGTCATGGCAGGCCGCCACAAAGCCGTCAAACAGCGCGCGAGACAGCGGGTTTTCCCGGCTTTGCCACTCGGGGTGCCACTGCACCCCCAGCGCAAAAGGATGATTCACAAGGCTGATGGCTTCTACCAGACCGTCGGGTGCGGTGGCTTCCACCTGCACACCGGGCCCTGTGCTTTTGGCACCCTGCATGTGCAGCGAGTTCACGTTAAGCTCAGCGTCACCGGCCAGCCGGGCCAGCACACCACCCGCCACCGGAGTAATGCTGTGGGCCGGCGCATATTGTTGCTCCAGCGGTAATTCCTTGTTCTCACGGTGCTCGGCAAACAGACCGGTTTCATGCAACCGCCGGTGCAGGCTGCCGCCACTGGCCACCACCATTTCCTGAAAACCGCGACAAATGCCAAACAGTGGCATTTTCATGGTCTGTGCCGCGGCAATCAGCCGCAGGCTGAGTCTGTCCCGGCCTTTGTCGGTGTGCGCTTCTTCGCCGGTTTCACCGTAATGATGCGGCTCCATATTGCTGTAGCTGCCGGTCAGCAAAATGCCGTCAAGGCGCGCCAGCATGGCATCAAGACTCTGCTCGTCTGCACCCAGCTGGTGCACCAGAGGCACAGGCACAGCACCGGCAGCCACAATGGCATCCAGGTATTTCTGCTGCACCGTTAACCCCGGATGAGGCCCCAGCTGCTGCTGGCAAAGGATCACGCCCACCCAAGGCTTGTTAAATATATAAACCATCGACATAAGCATCCATCCGCTCTAAATTTTGAACACTTCGCCTCTGAGACGAGGAAACCGTAAAAAATATAGTCAAAACCCTAGCATCACCGTTTTGAAACCACAATAATTTTTAACACTTGCAAAACAAATTAAACAATCCTAAGTTATCACCGTAAATTATATTTAACGGTCACATGGTGGTGAAATCATGCAAGCAAACACAACGGTTACAGCCCTTCCTTCTGCCGGCGAGCCGGCCTTAACCCCCTTTGAACAGGAGGTAGCCGCTTACCTTGCCCGCTATCCCGACACTCAGTATGTGGACGTATTACTCACCGATCTTAACGGTATCTTTCGCGGCAAGCGGCTGCCGGTAACTGCCCTCGACAAGCTGGAAAACGGCTGTTTTTTCCCCGCGTCCATGTTTGCCATGGACTTTCGCGGCAACGTAGTGGAAGAAACCGGCGTCGGGCAGGACATCGGCGAGCCGGATCTGCCCTGCTACCCCATTGCCGGCACCCTGGTGCCCTCAGCCGCCGACTCCGACAGCGTAGCCCAGCTGCTGCTGACCATGGTGGATGAAGACGAGCAGCCTTTTGCGCTGGAGCCGCGCAATGTGCTTAACCGGGTCTGGCAGGAAGTCAAAGCCAGAGGCCTGACGCCGGTCATTGCGCTGGAGCTGGAGTTTTATCTGGTAGACAGAGACAGAGACGAACAGGGCCGGCTGCAGCCTCCCCGCTCCCCCCTCACCCAAAAGCGCGACACCTACAGCCAGGTATATTCGGTCGATAACCTTAATAACTTTGCCGACATTCTTGCCGACATAGACACCATTGCCGAGCGGCAGAAGCTGCCTGCCGACGGGGCCGTGGCCGAGGCCGCGCCGGGCCAGTTCGAGATCAATATGCATCACGGCAGTGATGTGCTGGCCGCCTGCGATCAGGCACTGGCATTAAAACGGCTGATTAAGCTGGTGGCGGAGCAATATGAAATGGACGCCACCTTTATGGCCAAACCCTATGAAGAGCACGCCGGCAGCGGCCTGCATGTGCACATCAGCGTGACCGATGAGCAGGGGGTGAACCTGTTTTCCGATGATCAGGGCGAAGACACTGCGCTGCTCAAGCGCTCACTGGCAGGCATGCTCGATTTAATGCCCGACAGCATGGCGCTGCTGGCCCCCAACGTGAACGCCTTCCGTCGTTTTCAGCCGGGTATGTATGTGCCGGTGCAGGCCTCATGGGGTCACAACAACCGCACTGTGGCCCTGCGTATTCCCGCCGGCGACGACGAGGCCCGCCGCATTGAATACCGGGTGCCCGGTGCCGATGCCAACCCTTATCTGGTGGTGGCCACCATACTGGCCGGTCTGCTGCACGGGCTGGATAACCCGGAGCTGCCGCTGCCGGCTCCTGTGGTGGGTAACGGTCTGGAGCAGCAAGGTCTGCCTCTTCCCACCCGCCAGAGCAGTGCCCTGGCCAGGCTGGAAGGCAAGACCCCGCTCAAGCACTACCTGGGGAAAGACTTTATCGAGGTATACCGTATCTGCAAAAACGACGAGCAGCTGGAATTTGAAAAGCGCATCACCGACATAGAGCTGGAATGGATGCTGAAAAACGCCTGATGCCGGAACATATCTGAAGAGCGCCCCAAGGTGCCGACCTCACGACCAGAAGGAAAATGATGATGGAACATCCCGACACCCTTGCAATGACCCCCAGTGTAAAATGGCCACCACTCTGGCGTGGCCTGGCGGTGGCCAGCCTTGCTGCCATGGTCTTTGCCTGGCTGGGCTTTACCCATGAACAAGGCAGTGACTATGGCGCGCTCAGCTTGTTGCCTGCCGCCCTGGTGATCACCATGGCGGTCATCACCCGTAAAACCGTGGAGTCTTTGCTGGCAGGCAGCCTGCTGGGGCTCTTGCTGATCAACCCGGGCGATTTGATCAGTCCGCTGGCAGACGTGACCCTGGCAGTGATGATGGATGAAACCATCGCCTGGCTTATTCTGGTCTGCGGCATGATGGGCGGCCTGATTAACCTGCTGGCCCGGGGCGGCGGCGTGCACAGCTTTGGTGCTGTCATGACCCGCATTATCAAAACCCCGAAAAGCGCCATGGCCGGCACAGTGGGCCTGGGGCTGGTGGTGTTTATTGACGACTACCTCAACTCGCTGGCGGTATCGTCCTCCATGAAGCGCATTACCGACAGCTTTAATATCTCCCGGGAAAAACTGGCCTACATCGTCGACTCCACCGCCGCGCCCATCTGCATTCTGGTGCCGGTCTCTACCTGGGCGGTGTTTTTTGCCTCGCTGCTGGAAGACTCGGGCGCAGCAGAAGGCGGCAAGGGCATGTCGCTCTATGTCGCCAGCATTCCTTACATGCTGTACGGCTGGGCCGCGCTGGCGGTAGTGGCGCTGGTGGCAGCAAACAAACTGCCGGATCTGGGTGCCATGAAAAAGGCCGAAGCTCGGGCCAGAGCCGGCCAGCCGGTACCGGAAGGCTGGCAGGATGAAGTCACCGCTGAGCCCGCCAACGCCGTGCCAGGCTGGCTGGGACTGACCAACTTTCTGCTGCCCATGGTGGTGCTGGTGCTGGCGAGCGTGTATTACGACATTGATCTGCTCAAAGGCGTACTGGTGGCACTGGGCGTCACCATGGTGCTGTATTCGGTACAGCGGCTGCTGTCGTTTCAGCAGCAGGTGGATGCCACTCTGGACGGCTTCAAGGTCATGCTGTATCCGCTGGCCACCGTCTGTGCCGGTTTTATTCTGAAAGAAGTGAATGATCAGCTGGGCATGACCCGCTACATCATCGACACGGTCACACCGCTGATCACACCGGCGCTGCTGCCTGCCATCGTGTTTCTGGTGATGGCAGCGGTGGTGTTCAGCACGGCATCAAGCTGGGGCGTGTTTGTGATTTCGCTGCCCATCGTCGTGCCCCTGGGCCAGGCCATGAACGTGCCCATGCCGCTGGTGGTGGGCGCCCTGCTGTCGGCCTCGGCCTTTGGCAGCCACGCCTGCTTTTTCAGTGACTCCACCGTGCTCTCGGCTCAGGGGGCCGGTTGCGACACCATGGATCACGCCATGACCCAGCTGCCCTACGCCCTGATTGGCGGTGCCATCACGCTCGCTGCCCTGCTGGCCGCCGGCTTCTGGATGATGTAACAACACCAAGCTGTAAGCCATCAGCGATCAGCTGTAAGCCGCCCAATGTAACCTGCAGGCACCCTATCATGCCTGCAGGTTATGGGGTTGACTTATGGCTAACAGCTTAAAACTTACAGCTTCCGAAGGGGATTAGATACCCAGCAGCCACCTCAGGGCCATGCCCACCACAGTAAGCACTGCCACCCCGGCAAGATAAAGGCCGGCAAACCACAGCCAGCTTTTCTTGCCGGCCATCAGTAACCTTCCTCAAAGTCTTCTACCTTGCCCGAGAAAATGCGGTAACCCCACAGGGTATAGGCACAGATCAGCGGCAGAAAAATAAGCACCCCCGGCAGCAGGAACTTAAGGCTGGTATCAGGCGCACTGGCCTGGGCAAAGGTCAGCTGATGAGGAATAAGATACGGGAACAGGCTCACCACCAGCCCCGCAAAGCCCAGCAGGAACAGGCCACAGGCCAGCCAGAACGGCCGGGTTTCATGGGGTTTACCGTCAAGATCCCGATACAGCAGCACACCCAGCAGCGCACTCAGCAGCGGCAGCGGAGACAGCCACAACAGGTTAAGGCCGTCAAACCAGCGAGCGCTCACTTCCTCGTTGGCCAGCACCATCCACAGGCTCAGCACCAGCAGTATGGCCATAATTATGATCACCAGCCTGCGTCCCAGGTGCGCCGCCCGGGCCAGCATTTGCCCGCGGCTTTTCAGCACCAGATAACAACAGGCCAGCAGCGCATAAGCCACCATCAGTGCAAAGCCGGTAAAAATGCTGAACGGGCTGAGCCAGGCCAGAGCGCTCAGCTCGGCGGGTGCGGCATCTACGCCCTGCACCACAGAGCCCAGAATGGCCCCCTGACAAAAGGTGGCTACCGTAGAGCCCAGCCAAAAGGATTTATCCCACCAGGGCTTGGAGCGGTTGGATTTAAAGCGGTACTCAAAGGCCACCCCACGAAATATCAGGCCAATCAGCATAATAATAATGGGGGTATACAAGGTAGACAGCACCCCCGCATAAGCGGCAGGAAAAGCCGCAAACAGCACCACACCGCCAAATACCAGCCAGGTTTCGTTACCGTCCCACACATGGGAAATAGAGCGCATCATATGATCCCGCTCGTTTTCGCTGCGAAACCAGGGATACAAAATGCCCAGGCCCAGATCAAAGCCGTCCAGCACCACATACATGAGGACGGCAAAGCCCAGCAGCAAATAATAAAACAGCGCCAGATCCATATCAGTTCTCCACCACGTCACGTTGCAGTTTCTTCACCCACTCCAGGGCAAAGCCGGGGGCATTTACGCCTATCATGTGCTGCTCCAGGCGCGCCATGTCCGGCGGCCCCTTGCGTATCAGCTTGGCCATAAAATAGAGATACACGCAAAACAGCAGGCTGTAGGTCAATACAAACAGGGTCAGCGAGAACAGAATACGCTCCGGCGGCAACGGCGACACCACATCCATGGTGCGCACCAGACCATGCACCAGCCAGGGCTGACGGCCCACCTCGGCCACATACCAGCCGGCCAGGGTAGAAATCACGCCAGAGGGAATCATCAGCATCATCAGCCACTGAAAGGGCCGGCTCTGAAAGTTGCCATTGCTGCGTCGCAGCCACAGGCCCCACAAGGCGGCCACTATCATCAGCACACCCAGCCCCACCATAATGCGGAACGAAAAGAACACCAGCGGCACATGGGGTCTGTCTTCGGCGGCCACCGACTTGAGCCCCTGCAGCTCGCCGTCGGCATCATGAGTGAGGATCAAGGACGCCAGCTTGGGAATTTTAATCTCAAAGTGGTTGGTCTCGGCTTCCATATCGGGCCAGGCAAACAGCAGCAAGGGCGCGCCGGTTTCGGTCTCGGGCCAGATGCCCTCCATGGCCGCCACCTTGATAGGCTGATGCTCTTTTACATTCAGGCCATGAAAATCACCCACCACCGCCTGCACCGGAGCCAGCAGTAGCGCCGCCCACAGCGCCATGGACAGGCCCTTGCGGCCAAAGGCCAGATCCCGCTTTTTAAACAGATACCAGGCACTGACACCACCAATCACAAAAGTGGCGGTCAGCATGGATGCCAGCAGCATATGAGACAGCCGGTACGGCATGGACGGGTTAAAAATCACCTCCATCCAGCTGGCCACCTCAAAACGACCATCTACCAGCTCATAGCCGGCCGGCGTCTGCATCCAGGAGTTGGCCACAATAATCCAGAAGGCCGAGATCCAGGTGCCCACCGCCACCACACAGGTGGCAAAAAAGTGCAGCTTTTCACCCACCCGCTGCCAGCCAAACAGCATAATACCAAGAAAGCCCGCCTCCAGAAAAAAGGCGGTCAGCACTTCATAAGCCATTAACGGCCCCAGCACGGCACCGGTAATTTCGGAGAAGCGGGAAAAGTTGGTCCCGAATTCATAAGACAGCACTATGCCGCTTACCACCCCCATGCCAAAGGTAATGGCAAAGGGTTTAATCCAGAACTTGGCTAATTGAAAGTAAACCGGATTGCGGGTTTTAAGCCAGAGCCCTTCCCAGATGGCAATGGCCGTGGCCAGACCAATGGTAATGGCAGGAAAAATAATGTGAAAACTGACAGTAAAGGCGAACTGTATTCGCGACAGTATGGCGGCATCAAGCTCCATGGATCCTCCTTATCGGACCAGCTGGCGGCGAACCAGTGCAGGCAGGCCCGCCATAAGAAGAACGATAACAATAGCGGAAAATTCCATCATCAGGGTGATCAGGCTCATAATTATAATGCTCACTCGTTAGTCTGGTTACTCTAATCAGGCACAAATCATGCCAACATCATAGCTACTTACTCCCTCCTTGCTCTGAATCAATAAAACGCGCAAAATTTGTGTTAACCGACAACAAGGTTTACAGTTTTTCACGCCCCAAGTGTCAACCTTATTTACACCGGACTTGCTGTTATGCCGCTGGAATTTGCCTTTGAACTCATGATGATGCTCACCAGCGGCTGCGCCCTGCTGGTGTCGGCCTGGTTGTTCTGGCGGGCCCGCCGGCAGCGCAGCATGAAGGCGCTGGCCGGCTTTGGCGTTATGATGGCGCTCTGGTGCGCCGGCCATGTGGCGGTGTTTTATGGCTGGCATACCACCGGCATGGCGCTGATCCTGGCCAACCCGCTCATGCCCACCTTTTTTCTCGACTTTGCCATTGGCTTTGTTAATCAGGGGCCGGCCCGGCGCTCCTGGCTGAGCCGGCTGGCCCGCTTTCGCGCGCTGCTTTATGTCACCGCCGTGCTGGTCAGCCTCGGCACCCTGTGGCTGGGGGGCGGCAGCATTATCGCCTTTGGCCCCTTTGAGCATTATTTTGTCTTTCGCGGCAGTGGCTGGTTCAACATTGGCTACACCATTTTCATTGGCGTGCTGGCCCATGCGCTGCTGCTGTGGGGATTTATACGCCAGCAGGGCAACCGCCGCCGCTCCATTGCCGCCATGTTTGCCGCTGGCGCCTGGGGCCTGCTGCTGGCCACCAGTTTTATCTTTCCGTCATTGGGGTTCTACTGGTATCCCTGGCCCATGCTGCTGTTGCCAAGCTATGTGCTGCTGCTGGTCTACGGGGTGGTGCGCTATCAGATGCTGGAGGTCAATGCCTGGGCCAACCGCGCCCTGCTGTGGATTTTAATGACAGCTCTGCTGCTGGGGCTGATGGCGCTGTTCAGCGCCATGGCCGGCCAGCTGGGCATGCAGGCGCTGGCGGCGGTGCCGCAGTGGCAGCTGTGGCTGTATTCGGTGCTGCTGCTGCTGCTGGCGCTGGCCCTGTACCGCCCGGTCAGTGCCCTGGTTGAGCGGTTAATTTATCCGGGCAGCCGGCTTGACGAGCAGCTGCTCGACACCTGGCTGGCACAGTTAAGAGACACCGACAGCTGGCACTCGCTGGCACAGGAAGCCGAGCAGCTGCTGGCCCGGCAAATGGGTCAGCCAGTGACCGTGCGGCTGCTCACCACAGCCCCCCGCTTTGAGCCCGGCCCGGGGCTGGAGCTGTGGTGCCTGCATCATAAGCAAGACTGGCAGTTCCGGCTTAAAGGCTTTGATGATGTCACACCGGGCATGCGTCTTACCGCCGAAGTGTTCGGCTCCTTGCTGGCCACCCGCTGTGGCCTGCTGGAACGCTCGCTGCAGCTGGCCGAAGCCGAGCGCAAGCGGGTATCAGAGCAGCATCTGGTGGAGCTGGGCGGTCTGTCAGCGGCCATGGCCCATGAGCTGCGCAACCCGCTGAATATTATTTCCATGGCCACTGCCGGCCTGGAAGCCGAGCGCAAAGCCATGATTCAGGATCAGCTCAAACGCGCCGACCGGCTGATAGTAGACATGCTGGCCTATTCCGGTCAGCTGCATATTCAGCCCAGAGCCGTGCCGCTGCTGCCGCTGCTGCACAGCCTCAGGCCCCAGTTCAACTGGCAAGACGTGCAGCTTGAGCTGACGCTGCCCGATGACTATCAGGTATTTGCCGATCCTTACCGCCTGCAGCAGGTGCTGACCAACCTGCTGGATAACGCCCTGTCGTTTGTGCGCAACCAGCCGGATGGCCGCATTGTGCTGGCGGCCGGCACGTCGGCGGGCGAGCTGTGGCTGCATAACAACGGCCCGATCATTCCTGCAGATATGCAGGCCAGACTGTTCCGGCCTTTTGTCAGCCATCGCCCCGGCGGCAGCGGTCTGGGGCTGGCCATAGTGCAGCGCATTATGGAAGCCCACGGCGGTCATATTGAATACCGTAATAACGCCGGCTGGCCGGTGAGCTTTATGCTTTATTTTCCCGAGGAGCCCGCATCATGAGCAACGCCCGCATTGTGGTAATTGACGACGAACCCGCCTTTCGCACTCTGAGCAGCCAGTGGCTGCAGGCAGAGGGCTATGAAGTGCACACCGGGGCCTGCCTGGATGATCTGCGTGAGCTGCTCACCAGGGTGGATGCCGACTTGATCCTGCTGGATCTTTCTATGCCGCCGGCCTTTGATCCGCGCCAGACGTTGGCCGCGCTGCCGGAATTTACCGACAGACCGGTGATCATTCTGACCGGTCACGGCGAGCGCGAACTGGCACTGGAAGCCCTGCGCCAGGGAGCCTGGGATCTGCTGGCCAAACCCATGGATCCGGATTTGCTGGCAGTGGTGATCCGCCGGGCCATTACCAAGCATCAGCTGGTGCGCGAACTCAACAGCCTGAAAACCCGCATCAGCAAACAGCACCCCATCACCACCCTGATTGGCGCTTCACCGGCCATGAACAACACACGGGCGCTGGTCAGCCGCATTGCTCCCACCGATGTACGGGTGCTGGTCACCGGCCCGTCCGGCACCGGCAAGGAAGTGATCTCCCGTGCCATTCATGATCTCAGCAGCCGGGCTCATGGCCCTTTTATTTCCGTGCACTGCGGGGCCATTCCTGCCGAGCTGCTGGAAAGCGAGTTGTTCGGCCATACCAAAGGGGCCTTTACCGGGGCCGATCGCAACAAGGCCGGCCTGCTCAAGCTGGCCGACGGCGGCACCTTGTTTCTGGATGAAATTGGCGATATGCCCCTGGCCATGCAGGTAAAACTGCTGAGAGTACTGCAGGAAGGCAGCTTTTATCCGGTGGGCGGGCGTGAGCTTGAAACCATTAACGTCCGGCTTATTTCCGCCACCAACGCCAGCCTGCCCGATAAAGTGGCCAGCGGCGAATTCCGGGAAGACTTGTTCTACCGCATCAAGGGCGTGACCATAGAAACCCAGGCACTGGATCAGCGTCCGGAAGATATTCCGCTGCTGATCAGCCACTTTCTCGAGCTGCAGGCTCAGGGCAGCGGCCGGCCACCGCTGCCCCCCGACACCGCCGCCTTTAACTGGTTTATTCAGCGGCGCTGGCCGGGCAATGTGCGCGAGCTGAAAAGCACCCTGGACAGCGTGGCCGCCATTGCGCAGGGCGGAGTTATCACCCTGGATGATATTGCCCTGCTCTACCCGGATGCCAAAGACAGCAGCCAGGTTACGGTGCCCCCCGGCGGCGACACTCTTGATGCCCAGGTGCGGGCACTGGAAATATCACTGATTAGCAGCGCCCTGGCCAGCCACGACAACAACCGCACTCACGCCGCCCAGGCGCTGGGCCTGTCTCGCCAGGGGCTGCTCAAAAAAATAGAAAGATACGGATTATAGGCCCGCGTTTATCAAACGGGGCCTTCACCATTAACCGCTGCAGCTGGCGTTGGCCGCGGCTTGCTGCGCTTTTTCAATACGGGCTTGAGTGGCCGGGTGGCTGGAGAACAGGCCGCCGCCATTACCGCCGTGCTTCATCAGCTTTTGCTGAGCGCGCACCGCCGCATAGGGGTCCATCCCCTGCTGGCACAGCACTTCCACACCGTAGGCATCCGACTCCAGCTCATCTTTCTGAGAAAACTGAGCGCTGAGGAACTTGGTACCAATATCACCATACTGGGAAGCCGCCAGCTGCCCAACGGTGCCACCGGTTGCCACCGCTGCCTTCTTTGCCGCTTCGGTCAAGTAAGCGGTTTTAAACTGGTTCAGGGAGTGCTCAAACTTAACGTGACCAATTTCATGACCAATCACCGCCATCAGCTCGCCGTCGTCCATAATATCCATCAGGCCGGAATAAACACGCACCGTGCCATCGGGCATGGCAAAGGCGTTAATTTCGTCAGCCTCATACACTGCAAAGTTCAGCGGCGTGCCATCAACACTGGTCAACCCCTTGGTCAGGCGGGCCAGACGCTGGCTGTAACGGCTGTTTTTGGCAGACAGTTTATTTTGCGAATCCATCTGCCTGGCAGACAGACTGGCCTGAGCCTGCAGCTCCTGCTTGGACAAAGTCATGCCTTTAAACGCTGTTAAGCCGGCATCCATATAGCCGCCACCATTAGACACACAGCCAGACAGGCCGGCCACTGCAACCAGGGCGGCAATCACGGTTTTTTTCATATAAATGCTCTCTTATTAATTGTCAGCAACTGAAGCGTTATCACTTCGTTTTTCAACGTGGGCAATGTAAATAAATATAGATTCAATCGCAACCGTCACATTCAGTAAATAAGTTTCTTCTGAATCTGATTTAACTGCCTATACTGCCTTTATTGATCCTTCGCAATAACGCCGCGCGTCCTCCCTGTCATGATGCGCGCCATTATCAAATAAAGAGGCAACACCATGCTGAGAAAACTGAAAATTGGCCCCCGTTCGGTTCTGTCGTTCAGCGCCCTGGGTCTTGTTACCCTGCTGCTCGGGTTAACCGCCATACTGCAATTCAGCCGTGTAGGCGATGAAGTCAACATCATGGCCGACCGGCGCATTCCCGCCGCCATCAAGGTGGGTGAAATACGCCGGGACTTTCTGCTCATTCGGCTTTATACCCTGAATGCCCTGTATGCCGACACGTCTCAGCGCAGGCAGAATGCCCTTTCCCGGCTGCAGGAGCTGGAGTCCAGTTTTCAAAGCAATATGCAGGAAATGAGCGGTTATATCGAGTCGGAAACAGGCAGCCGGCTGATGGCCGATATCAGCGCCAGCAAAGAAAAATATGATCAGCTGCAACAACGGCTTATCGGCATGATCAACGCCGGTCAGCTGGAGCTGGCAGAGCAGTTCCGTTATCAGGACTTTGACGGCACCGGACTGCAGGTTACCAATTATCTGAATGAGCTGGGCGCAGATCAGAAAACCCGGGCCAACACCGCCGCCGCCGTTACCAATAACATGATTTCTTCATCCAGCACCATTATGGTGGTCGCCATTCTGGTGGCCATTGCCCTGGTAATAGTGCTGGCCCTGTTGTTCAGCCGCAGCCTGCTGCTGCCCATTCGCAAGGCGGTAGAGGTGAGCCGCACCATCGCATCCGGCAACCTCACCAGCCAGTTTAATGACGATGCCAACGACGAAGCCGGCGACATGATTCGTGCCCTGCGGGACATGCAGCAACGGCTCAAGCAGACCATAGTGGAAATTAATGACTCATCCAATCAGCTGGCCTCCACCGCCGAAGAGCTCAATGTGGTCACGGATCAGTCTACCCGCACCCTGCAACAACAAAGCGATGAACTGGAGCAGGCCGCCACCGCCGTTAACGAAATGACCTCTGCCGTGGAAGAAGTGGCCCGCAATGCCGCCGCTACCTCACAGAACTCAGACACCGCCGACGACAAGGCCCGCATTGGCCGCGACAAGGTTTCTCACACCATTAATACGGTGGCAGAGCTGGAGCAGGAAATTACCAATACCCGCCATGGGGTAGAAAGCCTGGCAACCCGGGTGCGCGACATTGGCACCGTGCTGGATGTGATCCGCGGCATTGCCGAGCAAACCAACCTGCTGGCGCTGAACGCCGCCATTGAAGCCGCCCGTGCCGGTGAATCGGGCCGCGGCTTTGCCGTGGTGGCCGACGAAGTACGCGCACTGGCGCACCGCACTCAGGACTCCACCAAAGAAATTGAGGCCATGATGCACGCCATTCAGGGCGAAACCAACGACACCGTAAACGCCATTCAGGTCAGCACCGAGCGCAGCGCCCAGACCCGGCAAATTGCACTGGAAGCCGGCGACGCCCTGGAGCTGATTGCCGAAGCCATTATGCAGATAAACGAACAAAACCAGACCATTGCCAGCGCCGCCGAAGAGCAGGCCTCGGTCTCGCGGGAAGTAGACCGCAACCTGGTCAATATTCGGGATCTGTCGGTGCAAACAGCAGCCGGAGCCAACCAGACCAACGCCTCCAGCAATGACTTGGCCCGCCTGGCCGAACAACTCAACCAACTGGTGAAAAAGTTTCAGGTTTAAAGAGATAGGGAGTGGGGCACATATATTCCCTCCCCTTTCTAAGGGGAGGGTCAGGGTGGGGTTTGCTTCACCCCCTCCCTGCCTCCCCCTTAAAAAAGGGGGAGGAGATCTTCACACATCCCTGCTCACTACCCTGCCCCTTCACTATTCCCTCTTCACACCTCCCCTACTCGTCACTACTCCCTCTTCACTCCTCCCCAGCTTTACCCCAAATTGGTATAAAACACGATCAGCACTGCAATGGGAGTAAGATAGCGCATCACGCCATACCAAATGCCGTGCCAGCGCTGGCCAAGCTCGGCGGCGGAGTGTGCCGGCTTCATTACCCAGCCGGCGAAAATGGCGGTAAGAAACGCACACAGCGGCATCATGATGTTGGCGGTAAAATAATCGTACAAATCAAACAGTGTCTTGCCTTCAAAGCGCTCAAACATGCTGAGCGGCGCAAAGTCAGACCACATATTCAACGACAGCAGCGTAGTAATACCAATCAGCCAAGCCACAACACCGCCGCCAATGGCTGCTTTCACCCGGCTGATGCCCCGCTCATGCAGGTGGCTGACCATCGACTCCAGCATGGAAATAGACGAACTCCAGGCCGCAAACAACAGCAGCACAAAAAACAGCAGGGCAAAAAAGCTGCCGCCGGGCATCTGGCCAAAGGCCACCGGCAGAGTCACAAAAATCAAACCTGGCCCCGCACCTGCTTCAAGACCGTTAGCAAACACCACCGGAAAAATGGCCAGGCCCGCCAGCAGAGCCACACAGGTATCAAGAATAGCCACGGTAAAGGAAGTGCGCACAATCGACACGTTTTTGTTGAGATAAGCGCCGTAAGCCATCATGGCACCGCTGGCCAGACTAAGGGTAAAAAAGGCATGGCCCAGCGCCACCAGCACCGCCTCGGCGGTCAGGCTGGAAAAATCGGGCCGGAACAAAAAGCTCACCGCCTCACCAAAATGCCCGGTGGTGGTGGCATAACCCACCAGGATCAGCAGCAGCACAAACAGCGCCGGCATCAGCTTGGTTACCGCCCGCTCCAGACCATGGCGCACACCGCCCGCCGACACCAGCACGGTTAACCCCATAAATACCGAGTGCCACAGCAGCAGCTGCCCCGGCGACGCCAGCAGGTTATCAAACAAGGTACCCGAGCGTTCAGCACTGATATTGCTCAGCTCACCGCTGGCCGCCGACACAATATAGGGCATGGTCCAGCCGGCAATCACGCTGTAAAACGACAGGATCAAAAATGAGGCCACAGTGGCCAGAATGCCAATGCCCACCCAGCCACGAGACCTGCCCTCGGCCTGAGCCAGCACCTGCATGGTGCCAATGGGGCTTTTGCCGCCGCGCCGGCCCAGCATCACCTCTGCCATCATGATGGGAATGCCGATAACAGCAATGCAGGCCAGATATACCAGCACAAAGGCACCGCCGCCGTTTTCGCCGGTGATGTAAGGAAACTTCCAGATATTGCCAAGCCCCACGGCCGAGCCCACCGCCGCCATAATAAAAGCGAACCGGCTGGACCACTGAGCCGGACTGGCACCGGCTCCCTTTACACTGTTAACCACACCCACTCCGTTTTTCGTTTTAGCCTGTTGGCATCATCAGCCACCCCGGCTAAAGGTGTAAAGAATGGCTGACAGCATGTCCTGCTATTTTGCCACCTTACGTTCAAATAAAAAACGGCTCGGGATAAAAAATGAAGACTAATCCGCCTTCAGCACCCCTCTGCGTATCTGATCCTCCTCAATAGACTCAAAAAGCGCCTGAAAATTACCTTCGCCAAAGCCCTCGTTGCCCTTGCGCTGAATAATTTCAAAGAAAATGGGGCCAATCACGGTATCGGTAAAAATCTGCAGCAAGAGCCCCTGCCCCTGAGTAGGCGCACCGTCCATTAAAATGCGATTGCGTTGCAAGCGCGCCACATCCTCACCATGGCCGGGCAGGCGGTCATTCAGACGCTCATAGTAAGTGTCGGGCGTGCTCATAAAGCTCATGCCGCCGGCGCGCAGCTGCTCTACCGTGCGGTAAATATCCCCGGTGCCCAGAGCAATATGCTGAATGCCCTCGCCTTTATACTGGCGCAAAAACTCCTCAATCTGGCTGTGCTCGTCGGAAGACTCATTAATGGGAATACGAATTTTACCGCAGGGGCTGGTCATGGCCCGGGAGCGCAGCCCGGTAAGCTTGCCTTCAATATCGAAATAACGAATTTCGCGAAAATTAAACAGCCGCTGATAAAACCCGGACCAAGTGTCCATATGGCCGCGGGCCACATTATGAGTAAGGTGATCAATGCAGGTCAGCCCCACGCCCTTCGGGTGGCGCTCCACGCCCTCAATGGGGCGAAAATCCACATCATAAATGCTGTGATCACCGTATCTGTCTACCAGATAGATAAGCGAGCCGCCTATGCCTTCAATGGCCGGGATCTGCAACTCCATGGGCCCGGCACCGGACGGCACCACTTTGGCTCCGTCGGCCTGCAGCCGGCGAATGGCCGCCGCTGCATCTTTCACACGAAAGGCCATGGCATTGGCACAAGGGCCATGCTCCCGCGCAAAGCGCGCCGCCTGGCTGTCGGGCTCGGCATTCAGAATAAAGTTGATATCGCCCTGACAATACAGGGTCACATTTTTGCTGCGATGGCGCGACACCGCCGCAAACCCGAGCCGCTCAAACAACTGCGCCAGCCGCTCGGGCTCGGTGGAGGCATATTCCACAAACTCAAAGCCGTCAGTGCCCAGCGGGTTTTCCCACAAATTATTGTTACTCGCCGCCATAACGCCCTCCTCACCCGAACATGGCGGATTAAGTATAGAGGCGGGGATGAAGAATGAAGCCGGGGAGGAAATGAAGGTGTAAAGAAATGATTACAGCATTACAGTTCCCTCCCCTTTTCAAGGTGAAGGGCTAGGGTGGGGTTAGCTTTCAACCCTCTCCCAACCTCTCCCTTAAAAGGGAGAGGAGCTCATACTGTTCCCTCCCCTTTTCAAGGGGAGGGCTAGGGTGGGGTTTGCTTTCAACCCTCTCCCAACCTCTCCCTTAAAAGGGAGAGGAGCACATACTGTTCCCTCCCTTTTCCACTACACTATTCCCATGAGCACCACCTTCAACCGCAAATCCCAGCTGCCCTTTCGCAGGGCACTGCGGCAAGAAATGACAGCACCGGAACGAATACTCTGGCAGCAACTCAGAGCCGGGCAAACCGGCGTTAAATTCCGGCGGCAGCACGGCATTGGCCCCTATATCGTTGATTTTTACTGCCCAAGCTTAAAACTGGTACTGGAAATTGATGGTGACAGCCACTTTTTGAATGAAGCAGCGCTGGCCTACGATAAGCAAAGAACGTTGTATTTATCCCGCTTGAGTATTGATGTGCTTCGGTTTACCAATCTGGAAGTCATGCAGAACCTGGATGGCGTGATGGCCGTGATTATGGAATATGTGCGTTCTTCAACAACCCCCTAAGAGAGAAAACCCTCTCCCAACCTCTCCCTTAAAAGGGAGAGGAGCAAAACAGCGGCATCCCTTAAAAGGGAGAGGAGCACATCTCTGTTCCCTCCCCTTTTTAAGGGGAGGGTTAGGGTGGGGTTTGCCTTCAACCCCCTCCCACCCTCCCCCTTGAAAAGGGGGAGGAGCAAAACAGCGGCATCCCCTTAAAAGGGAGAGGAGCACATCTCTGTTCCCTCCCCTTTTTAAGGTGAAGGGCTAGGGTGGGGTTTGCTTTCAACCCCCTCCCACCCTCTCCCTTGAAAGGGAGAGGAGCAAAACAGCGGCATCCCCTTAAAAGGGAGAGGAGCACATCTCTGTTCCCTCCCCTTTTTAAGGTGAAGGGCTAGGGTGGGGTTAGCCTTCAACCCCCTCCCAACCTCCCCCTTGAAAAGGGGGAGGAGCAAAACAGCGGCATCCCCTTAAAAAGGAGAGGAGCACATACTGTTCCCTCCCCTTTTTAAGGGGAGGGTCAGGGTGGGGTTAGCTCCGCCACCGGCTTACTCCCGAATAACCGCCTTCCAGCAGCTCCTTTACAAAAGGTGACGGCAGTTGGCTGTCGGCCAGCAGAAACACCTGCTCGCGGGCGCGGGTCAGGCCCACATAAAACAGCCGGCGCTCTTCGGCGTGAGGAAAGTCTTCTTCGGCAGGCAGCAGCGCATCCAGCAAAGATGCCTGCTTTTTCTCAGGCGGAAAGCCATAATGGCCGCGGGCAAGGCCCAGCATAATCACACAGTCGGCCTCTTTGCCCTTGGCACCGTGCAGGGTCTGGGCGTTCAGGGTCAGGCCGGCAAAGCGTTTGCGCCAGCCGGCGAGCAGATCATCATCGGGCAGGCTAAAGCGAAAGCGAGACAGCACATACACACTCGCCTCGGGCCGCTGCGTCGCAATTTGCCCCAGCAGGCGGGCCACGGCATCCATGGTGTTATCGGCCGTAACCGGCAGCACATGCACACAGGGGCCTTCAGTGCGGGTAAGGGTGCTCAGGGTTTTGGGCAACTGCTGCGGATTGCGGGTAACAAAGCGGCTGGCCACCTTTTCAATCACGTTATTAAAACGAAAGGTAGTATCAAGGGCCGTTACCGCACTGGCTCCAAAAAAGTCGGCAAAGCCGGTGGTCACAGACACATCCGCCCCGGTGAAGCGATAAATGGCCTGCCAGTCGTCGCCCACGCAAAACAGCGCCAGCCCGGGGGCAGCCTTGCGCAGTGCCAGCAGCAGGCCGGCCCTGTGCTCAGAAATATCCTGAAACTCATCCACCAGCACATGCCGCCAGGGCACCACAAAACGGCCGCTGTACACCAGCTCGGCGGCCTGCTCTATCATGTCATCAAAGTCAATTTCGTTATGCTCGCACAAATACTGCTGATAGCGCGCCAGCAAGGGCCGCACCAGTGCCAGCTGCTCAGCCTGCTCCGGGGTTAACTGCTCAGGCGCGCCATACAGTTTAAGCGCTGCCACCAGCGGTGCCCACTCTCGGGCCAGGCGGGCAAAATCGGGGGTTGGCACCGTCTGAAAACGATGCTGGCGCAGCCAGGCCAGCAGGCGTACGCCATAGCTTTCATCCTCGGCCAGCTGTTCCAGCCACTGAGCAAACACACGCTGTTTTTTCTGCTCGTTACCGGCCAGCTCACTCAGTGCCGGAGCCCGCCCCGTGGCCTGCGTAATAATATTCAGCCCCAAAGCATGAAAGGTGCTTACCTGCACATCACGGGCATGTTCGGGCAGGCGCTGGCGCATTTCTGCCGCCGCCTCATTGCCAAAGGCCAGCAGCAGCACCTCATGAGCATCGGCCTGGCCTGATGCCAGCAAAAACGCGGTGCGCGCCGCCATCACGCTGGTTTTGCCGCAGCCGGCACCGGCCAGCACCAGGTTATGATCTTCATCGGTCACGCAGGCCAGACGCTGGGCAGCCGTCAGCGGATGGGCCTCCAGAGTATCAAACAGCGTTTTATGCTCTCTCAGCGCCTGCTGGCAATATTCCTCTGTGCACTGCTCACGCCAGTCGTTATTTGCCTGCTGCAGGGTGGCCACCAGCTCAAAGGCCGCATACACACGGTCACTCAGGCCCTCGGGCAGGGTAAAGGCATGCCACTGCACCGGCTCGTGTTCAAGCCACAGCTTCAGCTGCTGCCAGCGGGAATAGCGCAAATAGCCCATTTCCAGCAGCGCCAGGCAGCGCTCCGCCAGCGGCAGCACCCGCGCCCCGTGAAACTCAAACCAGCCCAGCGCCAGCTGTTGTGCCAGCGCACCGGCCCGGGCAGCAGGCAGCCAGGCGCACACCAGCTGGCCGTCGTGGCAGTCCAGCACCAGCTGGCGAAACAACCGCCCCTGCTCCAGCTGCGGCGGGGCCAGCAGCTCATGCCAGCCCAGTGCATGCTGCTCATCCTTAAGATGTAATACCGGGCCGTGCGCCGAAGCAGTTACCGCCACAAACGGATGGTTAAACAGCTGGCCCAGCCAATGGGCTTTGCAAATGAACATAAATAAGCCTTAAGACAGGGTATTAATCACTTCGCCCAATATCATGTGAGTGCGCACCGTTTTAATATGAGGCGTGTGCTCAATAATATGGCGAATGGCATCCAGCCGCTCCATTGACTCGGCCTCCACATACACCAGCATGTCGGTTTCGCCGCTGATGGTGTAGCACAGCTTAATTTCCGGCACAGCCCGCAGTGGCTCGGCATATTGTTCGCACTGGCGCACATGATAACAAAGGGCAAAATAAGCCCGCACCACGCCCTTGGGCTGCCCCACCCGGGCATGATACCCCTTGATAATGCCCCGCTCTTCCAGGCTCTTGATGCGCTCCGACACCGCCGAACGCGACAGGTTTACCTCACGGGCAATGCTGGCCACCGCCATGCGGGCGTTTTCCGTGAGCAAAGACAGAATTTTCTGGTCGAACTTGTCCACTGTTACCTCATTTTCACGCTGCCGGACAAACGCCGGGTAAAAGCGACGTTTTGCCGGCTGAAAGCAGCATAGTGCCAAGTGGGGTTGAAAGAATGTGGCGGTAATATATCAGAATTACTGAATGCGGATTTAAAACTCGATGGGACGATTACATAAAGAGCTGGGCCTGGGCTACGGCACCGGCATGATGGCCACCTCGCTGCTGGGCAGCGGCATTTTTGTGGTGCCGGCAGTGGCGGCCAGCCTGGCCGGGGCCGACTCGCTCTGGGCCTGGCTGTTACTCATGGTGCTGGTGCTGCCGGTGGCCTTTACCTTTGCCCGCCTGGGCCGCGCCTTTCCCCATGCCGGCGGCGCACCGCATCTTATTGGCCGGGCGCTGGGTCTGCCCATGGAAAAACTCGCCGCCTTTTTGTTTCTGGCGGTGCTGCCCGTGGGTCTGCCCGCCATGCTCACCCTTACCACCGGCTTCTGGCATGCCCTGTTTCCGCTGAACAGCACGGGTGATCTGCTTATTCAGCTGGGCACCCTTGGTCTGGTGCTGGTGCTGGGCAGCCGCCCCAGCGGAGCCTCGGGCCTGGTGCAGTTATTAATTGCCGTGACCATTGTCAGCCTGCTGGTGGCAGTGTGGCTGGCGGGCGATCTGGCCACCAGTGCCGCCGCCACTTTGCCGGCACCATCCACAGTCAGCTGGAGCGCCCTGCCCGCCGTGCTGGCGGTGATGTTCTGGTGCTTTGTGGGTCTGGAAGCCTTTACCCACATGGGCGAGGAATTTCGCCGGCCCGAGCGGGACTTTCCGCTGGCGCTGCTGTTTGGTGTGCTGCTGGCAGGCTTTATCTACTTCGCCTACGCCATGGCGGTAGTAAAATTTGGCCTGTTTGGCGACGAGCGCACCAACACCACGTCATTCCCGGTGCTGCTGGCCATGCTGTTTGGTGAAAAAGGCCGCTGGGCCGCCGCCCTGGTGGGCTACGCCGCCTGCTTTGCCAGCCTCAACCTCTATGTGCAGGGCTTTGGCCGCCTGCTGTGGAGCATGGCCGACGAAGGCAAGTTGCCGGCAACCTTAAGCAAACTTAACCGCCACGGCGCACCCTTTGCCGCCCTGTGCTGGGTGGTGGCAGCCAGCGTCATTTGTGTGCTCGCCGCCTGGTTGTTCAGGCTGCCGCTGGAAACCTTAATGCGCTACGCCAACGGCAACTTTGTGCTGGTGTATCTGCTGGCCATGGTGGCTGGGGTAAAACTGCTGCAAGGCTTCTGGCGCGTGCTGGCCGTGGTGGCCACCCTGCTGTGCGCCGGCGTATTTATTTATCTGGGGCTGGAAGCCGGCTACGCCCTGGCCATGGGCGCAGGCTTTGTGCTGCTGCGGCGGGTTCGGCAACCCCAACCTGGCGTAACTGCTCCTCCCCCTGCCAAATAAACCCCACCCTAACCCTTCACCTTACAAAGGGGGAGGAACAGTATCAGTTCCTCCCCCTTTTCAAGGGTGCCACTGTTTTTCTCCTCCCCCTTTTTAAGGGGGAGGTCGGGAGGGGGTTAAAGGCCAACCCCACCCTAACCCTCCCCTTATAAAGGGGAGGGAATAATTGCTCTGTGCCCCTCTCCCTTTCAAGGGAGAGGCAGGGAGAGGGTTAAAGGCCAACCGCTTTTTCTCCTCCGTCGCCAATAATTTCAATTTACTGTACCCTATGCGCGCCCCATCCAGCTCAGGAACAACGGATTGACCGCCATTAAACAACGCCAGGTATTTTATCTTCACGGCTTTGACCCTCGCGGAGCCGCCCACTATCACCGGCTCTATCGCGAGCAGGCAGCGCAGCAAAGCAAGGTAAACGGGCTGAATATTAACGTGGCTGACCGCAAACGCCACAGCAGCCACAGCCACCAGTGGCAGCTGAATGCCAGCGGCACGCAAAGCAACTACTGCTTTTTAAGCTGGGACGACATAGTGCGCCGGCACTGGGCCAAAGGCTGGCGGCAAATAGTAAGTGATGCCCTGTGTTTTGTTAGCGCTTATTTACTTTCCGGAAAAATATTCCGCTTTGCCAAAGCCTCTCCCAAGCAGCTGATGGCAGGGCTTTATCCGCTTATTTTTTTACTGCTGAGTGTATTTGCGTCTTTATGGCTGTCGGGTCTGGCCGCCGGCCAGCTACCCTGGCAAATGGCGCAATGGCCCGCCGGGCTGGTGCTGTTTGCAGCCCTCATGCATGGCAGCAAGTGGCTGGGCAACAAAATGGCGGTGTTCTGGCTGTTGCGCATTTATGCGTTCTCGGCGCGCTGGGCCAACGGCAGGGTGCCGGAGCTGGAACCCCGCATTAATCACTTTGCCGGCCAGATTGCCAATGCCATTAACGATGAGCGTAACCAGGAAGTCGTGGTCATCGCCCACAGCGTGGGCACCATGGTGGCCATGCCCGCCATGGCCCGGGCGCTGGAGCTGATTAGCAACAAAGCCAGGCTGGCCAACCAGCGCGTGGTGCTGATCACGCTTGGGCACTGCATTCCGCTGGTAAGCTTTCATCGCAAGGCCAGCGCCTTTCGTGCCGACATGCGCGCACTGGGGCACACGCCCGAGCTGCTGTGGCTCGACTACACAGCCCCTACAGACGGAGCCTGCTTTCCGCTGCTGAACCCGGTAACGTCCTGCGGCGAAACCTGCGCCCCCAACGCTGGGCCGCGCATGCTCTCTCCGCGCTTTTTTACGCTATTTCATACGCCGCGTTATAAAAAACTGCGGCGCGCCTGGTATACCATGCACTTTTTATACTTAATGGCCACCGACAAACCCGGCCCTTACGACTTTTTTGCCTTTACTGCAGGGCCTCTCGCCATTGCCAGCCAACTGAAGGAGCGAAATTGATGAGCTGCCCGGTATTTCCCAAACCCGCCAAAAGCAAAGCCTCGCTGTGGAAAGTGTTTTTCACCAAGCGCCACTCCTGGCTGGATGCACTCTATGAGCGCAGCTACGGCATGAAAATGGGCGAATACAAACTGCCCGGCCTTACTCTGTATATGGTGAACCAGCCCGAACTGGTAAGAAACGTCATGGTGCAAAACATGGCCAACTTTCCTAAAAACCAGATGCTGGGCGATATTTTAGAGCCACTGCTGGGCGAAAGCATTTTCACCACCAACGGTGAGCAATGGCAAAAACAGCGAGACATGCTCGATCCGGCCTTTAAACACGCCCGGGTGCAGCAGGTGTTCGGGCTGATGCAAAACGCCGCTCAAGACATGCTGGCACGGCTTAAAAACCACCAGCCCGGGCAAGACATAGATCCGGAAATGACCTTTGTCACCGCCGACATTATTTTTCGCACCATAATGTCGGCCAAACTGAACGAAGCGCAGGCCAACCGCATTCTTGAGGCGTTTGTGCGCTTTCAGGCCGAGTCGCCCAAACTGGCCTTAAAAAAAATGTTCCGTCTGCCCGGCTTTATGCAGCGTGGTGCCAGTGAGCGCCAGCGCATGGCCGCTGCCAAAGAAATTCGCGGCACCATAGAAGACATTATCCGCCCGCGCTATCAGCAGGCCGAGGCCGCCCGCGCCGGATGCCCCAACGCCAGGGCAGAGCTGGAAAACCAGCAGGATATTCTCTCTTCCCTGCTGCTCACCACAGACCAGAGCACTGGCCAGCCCTTTAACTTCAACGAAATAGTGGATCAAATCTCCATGCTGTTTCTGGCCGGCCACGAAACCACCGCCAGCTCACTCACCTGGTCACTCTATTTACTGGCCCTGCACCCGCAGGTGCAGCAAGACGCCTATGAAGAAGTAAGCCGGGTACTGGCAGAGCAGCCCATGAGCGTGGCAGCCATTCGCAAAATGGTGCTGGTGCGGGACGTCTTCCGGGAAGCCCTGCGGCTTTACCCGCCGGTCGGGTTTTTATCACGCGAGTGCGCTCACGCCACCGAAATGCGAGACAAACAAATGAAAGCCGGCAGCACCGTTATGGTTTCGCCCTGGCTTATTCACCGCCATAAAGACTACTGGCACAATCCGCACAGCTTTGACCCCTATCGCTTTACCAGCAAAGAGCTGAAAACGCCGCTCAGCAAATCTTACCTGCCCTTTGGTGCCGGCCCGCGGGTATGCATTGGTGCCGCCTTTGCCCAGCAGGAATCCAGCCTGATACTGGCCAGCATTTTGCAGCACTACCACATATCCATGCCACAAGGCTTTGAGCCCCAGCCCGTGGGCCGGCTGACCATTCGTTCAGAAAACGGCCTGCAACTGGTACTGACCCCAAGAGAGCAACAAGCATGAAAGAACGCATAGCCGGCTTTATTTTAATGTGCGCCGTAGTGCCTCTGGCCGTATTGGGCTATCTCATCATCTGTTATGTAGGCTTTTTAGGTAAAACCGAACGCGCCCGCAGCGGCGTGCGCGCGCTGGACCACTTTGTAAACGCCTCGGTTTTTAACGGCTACGCCTGGGAATCCATTTCATCCCACGCCTGGCGCGAACGCGACAATAAAAAATGGGCCAAATTCGTTATCTGGCTCACCAACCACTTTCAGCAAGACCACTGCCGGCGCGCCAACAAACGCGAACAGCCCCTGGTAGATTTAATGCTGCAGAAGGGACTGCATAAGCAAACGATCAAGTGACTCAATTTGCTCCTCCCCCTTTTTAAGGTAAGCCATCTTTGCTCCTCCCCCTTTTCAAGGGGGAGGCTGGGAGGGGGTTGCAACAGACCCCACCCTGACCCTTCACCTTAAAAAGGGGAGGGAATCGTTTCTGCCCCCCCCCCTTTTTCAAGGTAAGCCATCTTTGCCCCTCCCCCTTTTCAAGGGGGAGGTTGGGAGGGGGTTAGTAAACTTTTTCATTAATACCAAATTTCAGTTGTGCTATTATCCCGCCGCCAAGAAAGTGGGAACACCAAAAAAATTTCACAGGATTTGAATGAAATCAGCCTTGCTACTCCAGGGACCACTAGGACCTTTCTTCCAGCATTTCTCTCGTTTTCTGAGCGAGCAAGGCGTTTCTGTACACAAAATTCACTTCAACGGTGGCGACGGCTGCTGGCCCTGCCGCGGTGAAAATATTCATTACACCGGCAGCCTGCCCGAATGGCGGCATTTTCTGCACAACTACATTAGCAAAAACGAAATTGATACCGTTTTCTGCTACAGCGACTGCCGCGAATATCACGCAATAGCCCGCATTTATTGCCAAAGCCACAACATACGCTTTTTTGTATTTGAAGAAGGCTACCTGCGCCCGCACTACATCACGCTGGAGCAGCACGGTGTAAACGCCCACAGCCCCTGGTATGGCAAACTGGCACAAGAGCTACCCAAACAAAGCCCCGAGCGGGTGCACCATGAGTTTGATATAAAAGCCAACTTCAAACGCCGCATTTATTTTGCCATGCGTTACTATGCCAGCATGCACTGCCGGCGCTGGCGCTTTCGTCACTATGTGCACCATCGCCACCGCCCCTACTGGAAAGAAGGCATAGCCTGGCTAAAGGGCTGGTATACCAAATATACCCACACCGCCCACGACAAGGGGCTGCTGCAAACCCTGGCAGACCATCACTCAAAGCACATATTTCTGGTGCCGCTGCAGGTGGCAGACGACTTTCAGATCCGTGAGCACTCACACTTTAACGATGTGGCAGAATCCATTGTTCACATAACAGACTCATTTGCAGCAAATGCGTCACCCAATGACGTGCTTTTGTTCAAGCATCACCCCATGGACAGGGGCTACACCAACTATACCAGGCTCATTCATAACCTGGCTGCAGAGCACGGATTAACCGGCCGCGTGTTCTACGGCTATGAGCTGCCCCTGCCCGAAATATACCGCCACTGCAAGGGCGTGGTAACAGTAAACAGCACGGTGGGCATGTCGGCCCTGTTGCACCATGTGCCCACCATTACCCTGGGCAAAGCCCTGTATGACGTGCCCGGCCTCACCAGCCAGTGCACGCTAGATGAATTTTGGCGAGCACCGCAGCCGGTAAGTGATGACCTGTTTAAACGTCTGCGCGCGTTTTTGTTAAAACACACTCAGCTGAACGGCAGCTTTTATTGCCGGCCCCACAGCACCTGCCGGCAAATTTGGCAACGGCTGCAGCAGCAGGCACAGCCACCCATACGCCAGAGGCCCAAACTGGTTATAGAGAAAGAACAAGTTTTAGCCACCAAAACCAAGCAAGAGGTGGCCTGAACCAAGGGCTGATCGCAACGCCACAAACAAAATGGTAGTATTCGGCACGCAAAAATAACGCTTAGCCATGCAAAATGCGAAAGCGTTTAAATAACACTCAATCGGCGAATTGGGAGCCGCACCCCAAGGGCGGTAGCGTGCCTTTTTACAGAAACCTTCAGTTAAAGCGAGTAGCACCATGTCTTTGATACGCACAACTCTGGTGGCTCTGGGCCTTGCTCTGGCCGGCTGCGCCAGCCAGCCTGCTGCCACCACCAGCGCAAACACCGTAAACAGCACGCCGCTTAATGAATTTTTAAGCAACGCCGCCAGCCACAGCGCCACCCAGCTGGCCACCAGCCCCTGGGGCCCCAATGTGCAGATAACCGCCGGTGCCACTTACTTCGCGGCCAGCGGCAAAACCTGCCGTCCGCTGCAGATAACGCTGCCAGCCGGCAGCCAGCAAGAACAAATAGCCTGCCAGGCCAAAAACGGGGAATGGCAACTAAGCCGGCCTTTCGGCAGCCATAAGCTTTAAGCTGTCAGCTGTAAGTTAACCCCCTCCCAACCTCCCCCTTAAAAAGGGGGAGGAGTAATACGCTCCCTCCCCTTACCAAGGGGAGGGCCGGGGTGGGGTTAAAACAAACAACACCAAATCAACAAACACAGCAGAAACGTTCAATCAGCGTGTTTTAACTTAAAGCTGACAGCTTATAGCTTACAGCTATGTTTTCCGCTTATAGCTGCCCGCTACATATTTCGCAGATTCTGAGAACAAGTCATGTCCTTAAAAAAACTCGCCCTACCGTTCGGCTTACTCACAATTTTAGCGGGCCAGGGCCCCGCCCACGCCCAACTCATTGGTATAAACGCCGGCGAACTGCCTGCCGAACAACAAAGCCGTTTTAACGCACCGTCCGAGTCGGACAAAGCCGCACAAAACAACAACACCCAATGGCGCAATGCCCGCTATGGTGTGCCCGGTGCCACCATGGCACAACAAGACTACCCCAGCTTTGGCAGCCACCTGTTTACCGGTGGCTTCAGCGGCGTGCGTGCCGATGGCCTGAACCCCGACTACATCATTACTCCCGGTGATCAGGTCACCCTGCGGGTATGGGGCGCAGTAGAAATAGACAGAGTGCTGCCGGTTGATGCACAGGGCAATATTTTCATTCCCGGCGTGGGCCCCATTAAAGTGCAGGGCATAAAGCACGGCCAGCTGGATGCCAAAGTGCGCAGCGCCGTTAACTCCATTTATTCCAACAACGTGCAGGTATACACCAACCTGCAGGGCGTGCAGCCGGTCTCCGTGTTTGTAACCGGCTATGTGCAAAACCCCGGTCGTTTTGCCGGCACCCCCAGCGACTCGCTGCTTTATTTTATTGATCAGGCCGGCGGCATAGACAGCGCCACCGGCAGCTATCGTAAAGTGCACCTCAAGCGCCACGGCAAAACCATTGCCACCGCCGATCTCTACGCCTTTTTGCTAAACGGCACCCTGCCCAATGTGCAGCTGAAAGACGGCGACACCATAGTAGTGGAAGAGCGCGGCCCTACCGTTATCGTAGACGGTGACGTAGCCCGCCCCTATCGCTATGAGCTGCAGCCCAACCAAATGACCGGGCAAGAGCTGCTTAATCTGGCCCGGCTCAAATCTAACGTAACCCATGTTTTGCTGCGCGGTGCCCGCACGCAGGGCCCCATTTCGCGCTACGTAAAACTGGACGAACTCAGCCGGCAGCAACTTAACAGCGGTGATCAGGTAATTTTCAGCAGCGACATGCGCGACAACACCATAGTAGTGAGGCTTGAAGGCAGCTATTACGGCCCGTCCCGCTTTGCCCTGCCCCGTGATGCCCGCCTGCACGAGCTGCTGAATGCCGTGGCCGTGCCGCAGAACATGACCGACACCAACAGCATCTCGCTGAAGCGGGTAAGCGTGGCCGAGCGCCAGAAACAGGCCCTGGATGAAAGCCTGGCCCGGCTGGAAACCACCTATATGGGTGCCTCATCTTCTACCGCAGAAGAAGCCGAAATTCGAGTGCGCGAGGCAGAGCTTATCAGCCAGTTTATTGAACGCGCCCGGCAAGTAGAGCCCAGCGGCCGGCTGGTACTGGCCAACAACGGCACCATCAGTGACATTCGCCTGCAAGACGGCGACGTAATCACCATTCCCGAAACCTCCGACTCAGTGCTGATAAGCGGTGAAGTACTGGTGCCTCAGTCTGTGGTGTTTAACACCAACCGCAGCGCCAGAGACTATATAGAAGGGGCCGGCGGCTTTACTGACCATGCCAATGAAAGCCGCATTCTGGTAGTGCGCCAGAACGGCGAAGTGCGCGAAGCAGACGACGTAACCCTGCGCCCGGGTGACGAAATTCTGGTGCTGCCCAAGGCCCCTACCAAAAACCTGCAGCTGGCCGGCACCATTACTCAAATTCTTTACCAGATTGCCATTGCTGCCAAAGTAGCGGTAGATATTTAATGAGCACCATGCAAAGCCGCACACCCTGGCAGGTAACCCGTAGTGTGTGGTTTGCCATGTTCATGCGCGAAGCGGTGTCGCGCACCATGGCCGACCGCATGGGCTGGTTCTGGATGATTTTTGAGCCAGTGGCCGTAGTTAGCATCATCGTGCTTATTCGCACTCAATTGAGGGGAACCAGCCAGCTTATTACAAATGCCGATTTCATTCCCTGGATGATCATCGGCATGATGGGCTTTTTTCTAATCCGCGAAGGGCTAAGCCGTAGCCAGGGTGCCATTAATTCAGCACAAGCACTGTTTGCTTACCGGCAAGTGCAGCCGGTAGATCCGGTAATAGTTCGCATCTGGGTAGACGGCATGCTACGCACTGTGGTGTTTGTGCTGTTTGTAGCTGGTGGCGTGCTGCTGGGGCTGCATATTTTCCCCGATAATGTACTGCTCGGATTACTGGGGTGGGCCTCATTATTAGCACTGGCTCTGGGCTTTGCTTTGGTGATTTCAGTCATAGTTAAACTGATTCCCGAAACTGGAAAAATCATCAATATGCTCAGCTTGCCTTTGATGATTATCAGTGGGGTAATTTTGCCACTTAACAGCTTGCCCCACAGCATTCTGGAATATTTAATGCTCAACCCCATAGTACATGGGCTTGAGCTGCTGCGTGCCGGTTTTTTTGAGCACTATCATATGGTGCCCGGCACCAGCCCGCTTTATTTGTGGCTATGGATATTAGGGCTGAACGCAGCGGGTTTATTGATGCACCTGCGCTATAAAGAAAGGTTAAAAGCCAAATGATTACGCTCAGTAACCTTTATAAACGCTATAACAACCGGGACGGCCGCGAAGCCCCCTGGGTGCTGAAAGACATTAATCTCACTATTCCTACAAACGTAAGCGTGGGCTTGCTGGGCCGCAATGGTGCCGGCAAAAGTACATTACTGCGCTTAATTGCCGGCATGGACAGCCCGGAAAAAGGCAAAGTAGAACGCCATTGCCGGGTGTCTTGGCCCATAGGCCTTTCCGGTGGCTTTCAAAGCTCCATGACCGGGCGGCAAAACGTAAAGTTTGTAGCGCGGGTGCATGGTGCCGGCATGGACGTGCATCGCATTATAAAATCGGTAGAAGACTTTGCCGAGCTGGGCAGCGCCTTTGACCGCCCCATAAAAACCTACTCATCAGGCATGCGCTCACGGCTTAATTTTGGTTTATCTCTGGCGTTTGACTTTGATGTTTACCTCTCGGACGAAGCCACCGCCGTAGGCGACCGCGCCTTTAAAGACAAAGCAGCCAAAGCCTTTAAAGACAAGGTGGGTCAGTCCAGCCTGATAATGGTGTCTCACTCCGAAGGCATACTCAAAGACCTCTGCCAGGCCGGTATTTACCTCAAAAATGGCCAGGCCCATTGGTATGACGACATAAATGACGCCATAACGGCTTACCATGAAGAAACGTCCCCGCCACCGGCGGGGTAAAACCCCCTCCCACCCTCCCTCTTGATAAGGGGGAGGAGCAAAAACTCCCTCCCCTTTTTAAGGGGGGCCAAACGCTTTGCTCCCTCCCCTTTTTAAGGGGAGCCAAACGCTTTGCTCCCTCCCCTTTTTAAGGGGAGCCAAACGCTCTGCTCCCTCCCCTTACCAAGGGGAGGGTTGGGGTGGGGTTAAAACAAACAACACAGAACAAACAAGCACAACGCAGAAGCCACAAACAACGCCGCGCAACTTAAAGCTGACAGCTTAAAGCTTACAGCTATGTCACCGCTGCTATAGAACATCTTCTTACTCAAATTTAGAACTGAGATCCCATGAAGCACTTTGTTAAACAAAACCCCCATTGGGCGCTCGCCCTTGCGGCCATTATTGCCGTTGCTTTTTACTGGTTTGCCTGGGCATCAGACAGGTACGTATCCCGCGCCACCGTAGTGCTGGAAAGCCCGCAAATTGCCGCTCCCGAGTTCAGCTTTGCCAGCCTGATTAAAGGCGGTGGTGGCCACAGCGATCTGCTACTGCTGCGCGAACACCTGCTATCTACCGACATGCTTAACACCGTGCTCAAGCAACTGCCTTTTCGTGAGCACTACAGCGAAAACGGCGACCTGTTCGCCAGCCTGTGGAACAAAGACGCCCCCATAGAAGAGCTGCACAAATACTATAAAAAACGCGTAAGCGTAGAGCTGGACGAATACGCCGGCGTATTGAACATAGAAGTGCAGGCCTTTACACCTGAATTTGCCCACGATCTGGCTCAATTGTTGCTAAGCGCCGGCGAAAACCACATGAATGCCATGGGCCAGCGCCTGGCCGAAGAGCAGGTTAAATTTCTGGAAAAACAAACCGACCGCCTGGGCGACCGGCTGGACGAAGCCCGGGCCAACCTGCTGGCATTCCAGAACGAACATGGTCTTATCTCGCCCATTCATACCGTAGAAAGCCTTAACCAGGTAGTGGGCACGCTAGAAGGTGAACTGGCCCGCCTGCAGGCGCGCTACACGGCGGCACAAAGCTACCAGAGTGTGCGCTCTGCCGAGCTGGTGCAAATAAAAGCCGAAATAAACGCCCTGCAACAGCAAATTGGCAAAGAGCAAAACCGCCTGGCCAAAGAAACCGGCAGCGCCCTTAACCAGATATCCGCCGGCTATCAGGCCCTGGAGTTAAAAGCCCAGTTTGCCCAGCAAACCTACTCCAGCGCCCTGGCCGCACTGGAAAGCACCCGTATAGAAGCCGCCCGCAAGCTCAAGCAGGTAAGCGTGCTGCAAAGCCCGCTGCAGCCGGAATATGCCACTCAGCCCAAGCGGCTTTATAACGCCAGCATGTTTGCCATTATCACCCTGTTCCTGGCCTTTATTGCCAACATGATGATGCTGATCATTCGCGACCACCGGGATTAATCACCATGACCTCAACCCACATTCACACCCTGGTGCACATAGGTGCCGGCAATGGCAGCCAACTGCTGCAACACCAGGCAATGCAACCGGCCCGCTGGGTGCTGATAGAGCCCGTGCCAACCCATGCCAGCAGCCTGCGCCACAAATACCCCAGCGCAGAAGTATGGGAGCTGGCCATTAGCTGCCAGCACAATAACCAGCCGGCAACCTTAACCGAATTTAACCTGAGTGAAGCCAGCAGCCTGCACCAGCCCAGCGGCCTGCTGCAGCTCTATCCGGGCATAAAAGCAGTGCGTCAGCACCAGGTGCAAACCCAAACTCCAGCTGCCATGATGGCAACCCTGAAACTTCCTGAGGGCGAACAACACAAGCTGGTAATAGAAGCAAATGGCGAAGAAACAGCCATTATAGAGGCATTAACACAAGCTGGCCTGTTACAGCAATTTAAACAAGTGCAACTGGCCTTGCCTGCTACGCCTCTTTATATACATGAACAACACACAGAGCAGTTACCACAGCTATTGCAAAGCTGCCATTTTGAACTGACCAAAGAAAACACCGATGATCCCGACATTCACGTGCAGCTGTGGCAGTTTAACGAGCTCTCATATCAGCTTGCACAGCAGCGCGAAACACTGCTTGCCCAAATTAACGAACAAGCACAACAAATCACCCAGCTAACCACTCAGTTGCAGCAAGAGCAGACTAAGCACACTGCCGCCAGCCGCCATGCAGATGCGCTCAAGTCCCAGTTGGCTGAACTCAAAACCAAAAATGCAGAGTCTGGCCAACAACTTGTCGACTTGCAGCAAAAACTGAACGAGCATGAACGGCAAATAGCCGAGCTGAACACTCAGCTGGAACAAGAACAAAACCAACACGCTGCCGCCAGCCGCCATGCCGAAACCCTTAACAGCCAACAGGCAGAGCTTAATGCCAGGATGGTCACCACGGAACAGTCTCTGGCAGAAACACAAGCACGGCTTGCTACCAGCGAAGAAGAGCTCACCAAATATAAAAGCTACTTTCAAAACCGCAAAAAACAGCACGAAGCCGCCGAGCAGCAAATTGTTGAACTCACCCAACAGCTAAGCAGTGCCAACGAGCAAATAAACCAGCTAACAACACAACTACAACAGCAGCAACAGGCTGGCAGCAAGCTCAGCGAGCTGGAGCAAAAAATGGAGCAGCTGTTTGACAGCCAGGCCGAGCAACTGCGGCAAAACACCAACGCCCTGGGCCAGCATGTAACCAAAATGCATGCCAGCAGTAACCGCCAATGGCAAGCAGCCCTGGCCGTGCAGCACAGCCTGAGTTTTGGTGAACAACCACTGCAGTTTTCAGACACCAGCATAAGCCCGGAGCTGGCACAGCACCTGATAACGCTGGTGCAAAACAATAACTACGATCTGATTATTGAATTTGGCAGCGGCCACTCTACCTCACTGCTGGCACGAGCCCTGTTAAGCCAACACAAACGCTGGCAAGGCACTGGCCAGCTGGCCTTGCACAACGGTGAGCCACAAACACAGCTGGTGCCCAGCGAGCACGATCTGCCCAAACGGGTGATTAGCTTTGAGCACAACAAAAACTACCACCAGCAAACACAGCACAACCTGCAGCAACAAGGCCTGAGCGAAATAGTAGAACTGGTGCATGCCCCGCTGGTGAACTGCACCTTTAGCCCGGAACAGTTGTTCTATGACTGTGAACCTAAACTGCAACAACTAGCCAGTTTGCTGCAAAACGAAGAAAAGCACATTCTGGTGCTGGTAGACGGTCCCTCGACAGAGCCCAAAGCACACAGCCGCACGCCAGCTCTGCCTGCCTTGCTCAACCACTTTGCCCGCCACCGGCTGGACGTGGTGCTGGACGACCACCACCGCGACAGTGAACAACAAAGCGCAGAGCAATGGCGCAGCAAACTGGCTGAACGCAGCCTGAGCTTTGAAGAACACGTATGGGCCGGTGATAAAAGCTTCCTTACCATCAAGATTAACTATCAATAAACCTGGAAAGAAAATGAAAAAATCAGATATAAAAATTGCTGTATTAGGCTTGGGCTATGTAGGATTGCCTCTGGCGGTTGAGTTCAGCAAAAAATATAACACCATTGGGTTTGATATAAAGAAATCACGAGTAGATATGCTTAAAGATGGTATCGATGATACTCTGGAAGTATCGAGTGATGACCTTAAATCCGCATCAAACCTGTGCTTTACCCACAAAGAAAGTGACATTAAATCTGCAAATATTTATATAGTTACTGTACCCACTCCTATTGATGATCATCGTCAGCCTGATTTAACTCCGCTTCTCAAAGTATCAGAGCTTATTGGCAGAGTAATTGATAAGGGTGATATAGTTATTTATGAATCAACGGTTTATCCTGGTGCTACTGAAGAAGACTGCATTCCAGTTATAGAGCAAGTATCGGGACTAACCTTCAATAAAGACTTTTATGCAGGCTACAGCCCAGAACGAATTAACCCAGGTGACAAAGAGCGACCGGTAACCAAAATTATGAAGGTCACTTCAGGGTCTACTCCAGAAATAGCTGATTTTGTAGATAGCTTGTATAGCAGCATTATTACAGCTGGCACCTTTAAAGCTAGCAGCATCAAGGTTGCAGAAGCCTCTAAGATTATCGAAAACACTCAGCGCGACGTAAACATAGCCCTAATCAATGAACTTTCCATGATCTTTAGCCAAATGGGCATTGATACTCATGATGTCATTGAAGCGGCTGCAACCAAGTGGAACTTCATAAAATTACAACCCGGATTAGTTGGTGGCCATTGTATAGGTGTAGACCCTTATTATCTTGTTCACAAATCCATGTCTGTTGGCCATATTCCAGATATTATCCGTACAGCCAGAGAAATTAATGACGGCATGGCACGCTTCGTTGCCGGAAAACTGGTTAAGGCGATGATTCAAAAAGGCCAACAGATAAAAGGTGCTAAAGTACTGGTGATGGGGTTGACCTTTAAAGAAAACTGCCCTGACGTACGTAATACCAAGGTTATTGATCTTATCAAAGAGCTTGAGTCTTATGGTATGAACATTGATATTTATGATCCTTGGGTAAATAAAGAAGAAGTAAATACTGAATATGGATTAACTGTTTTATCTGAGCCTAAAGAAAAAAGTTACAATGCGATTGTTCTAGCTGTAGCTCACAATGAATTTAAGGAGATGGGTAGTAAAATTATGGATTTGACAGATGATCAAAATACTATCCTTGACATGAAAAAAATTCTTGATAGTTCATTTTCAGACAGTGTCAGACTGTAATTAGAAGATAATACCTCTTTAAAACATAGGAAAACCATTGAGCAGTATATAAAACATTGCTTCAATAAAGAAAAGTTCACAAGATTAATATATGCTGCTCTCTTTAAGATGTTTGCAAATATAACCCTCAGTCAAACTCATGAAAATGCTTCTTTAAAACTGGAGTAAAAATGGAATCAGATCTAAAAAAAGCATTTGACTTGTTCGAAACTCAAAAATACCAAGAATCACTAGATATTTACAAAAAATTAAAATCAAAAAGCAAGTCAAGCCACTTTGATATAAATATAAAAATCATAGAGAAAAGATTATCGCACAAGAAAAATAAAAGCTTATATCAAAATGGCAATCAATTAGATCTAATGAAGTCTCATGGAATAGAGCAAGTTTATGTAATAAACTTAGAGTCTAGATTTGATAGAAAGTTGAAGATATTAAGAGAACTATCTAGAGTAGGAATAAGAGCAAACATAGTAAAGGGCGTGAATGCCAGAGAGAGTGAAGACGCGAAGAGAAGATATGAAAAATTTAAAAAAATGTCTAGCCACGCTGGTGAATTCACAACTCACATAAAAGACGAAAAGTTAAGAAGAATAAAATCCTCAATTCATCTTGGAGCATTTGGGTATAATCTTTCACAGAAAAAAATATTTAAGGATGCAATAAAGAAAGGTTTTAGGAAAATAGCAGTTTTTGATGATGATATCTTTTTTACGAATTCTTTTGAAGACAAACTGAAAAAAAAACTAAATGAGCTTAAGAGCTATAAAGTAATAATGTTAGGCTCTTCCGAGTACATGTATCAAGATGATGAGAACTTCGAGAAAAGCATAGAAAACAAGGATACATATAATCCCATACCAGGAAGGACACTTGGTAGCTTTGCAGCAGTATACGACCATTCTGTATTTCATGATATCTTAGCAGGAATTGACTCCAACTTAGGCACATTTGATAATGTGGTTTTAGGCCATGTATTTAAAAAATATAATTCAGAGTGCTTTGTCTTCAACCCTAATATATGCATCCCATCAATAGAAGAAAGTGATATAAGAGATACAAAAAGAGAACAAACAAGCCACTCAGATAAGATGCGTTGGGACATAAGTAATTTCTATGAATGGAAAAAGAAACCATCTTTCAACGTAATTGTAAACTCTCCAGGACAAGTTATAAACCTTGAAAAAATAAATTTAAATAATGATGCAAGAATATGTATTTTTTATAAATCCAATGATGGCCCTAGGAGCATCATACCTGGAAGAAAAAACAACCATATAGACTTCATTCATGATGACATTATCAAAGTGAATGAAAAAGACAAAGTTTTCTTCAATAGTTTACCACACGCTGATTTCAATATTTTACTAAATGATACAGATTTCAATATAGATACATGTAAATTCAAAGAGATACTAGAAGACTGTTTCAAAGAAAAAAAAGCTAATACCCCAGTCATAGTTAAAAATGAAAAGCAAAAAAAGAATGAGATAGACTATTTTTCTATAATTATACCTGTCTATAGAGAGATAGAAAAGGCTTTGCCGAGCATAGCTTCAGCTATAAATCAAAATGAAAAAGTAGAAGTTATAGTTGTAAATGACAATCCTAACAACAAAAATGTGAGCGCCTATTTAAAAGAAAAACTACCTCAGACAAAGAATGAACTGAGAATAATAAACCATACAAAAAAAAGAGGTGCATCAGCAGCAAGAAATACAGGCCTGTGGGCCTCAAAAGGGAGCTATATTTCCTTTCTAGATGATGATGATATATATCTCGAGAATAGAATAAAAAACGCACGGTTAAAAATAACTCAAGAAAATGATGAAAGTATAGGAGCAGTTTACTGTGGCTTCAAAGGTGGTGCTCATGATGGAGTAGATAAATCAAGATTCCTGTCAGGAAACCTATTCGAAGAAATTATAAGCTTGGAATATCAAAAGCACTTTATAAATACAGACACAGTAACATATAAAAGAGAATCTCTTATCAGTATTGGGGGTTTTAATGAATCTTATATCAGGCATCAAGACATAGAGATGAACTCTCGATTTTTTCTCCAGTTCAACATCATCCCATTAGAAAGTATAGATGTAATAATCAGGCCAACCCCTCAAAACAAAACATTCACACCAAATTTTGAGAATATACTTGAGCTAAAGAAAAAGCTGCTAAGTGACTTCAGGAATGAAATATCAAACCTGGACGAAAACAAAAGAAATACGCTAATTAGAAACCACCTTTCGGATATACTAAAAAGAACAACTGAAGAATCAGATAAAACGAGAGAGAAAATAAAGGCGGAATTAATAGGCTTAATCACTCATGAATAAAAAAGAAATCACATCGTCTTATAACCGAGCTTTAAAACTCCCTTCATTATATTGGTCTGAACTGATCAACATAGATAGATTATCAGGAAAAGAAAAGAGGGTAAACTTTTCAAAAAAAGCATCAAATTACGACTTTGAAAAGCTAAAGTATAAGAATGAGCCTCTTCGGTATACTAAGAGACACATACTAAAAGAAATTGACAATATACCTTGCCATAAAGAAAGGTTAATTATGGCATTTGAGCATGCAGACGGCATTGAACTACCAGCACTTAACCTATTGTGCGCAAACTACCTAAAAGAAAAGTTTATAAAAGAAACAGCATACAATTATTTTGTAAATAGATATTTACAAAATTTCTCTATGGATGGGCTTAAACTATCCGAAAAGAAAAATAAAAACATATTTAATAGATTCACATTTCAACCCAAAGAAAAAAAACAGATTCATCGTGAGATGGTAAGTGTAATAATGCCGGCTTTCAATAATGAAAAAACTGTCACATACGCTGCAAAGTCGATACTAAATCAAACTCACCGCAATTTAGAACTAATTATTGTCGACGATTGCAGCACTGACAACACTTACAATACATGTTTAGAGCTACAAAAACATGATAACAGAATAAAAGTTCTTAGAAACCATGAAAATAGCGGGGCATATTACTCTAGGAATCATGGCCTTAAACTTAGCCAAGGCGACTATGTTACAATATTAGATGCTGATGATTGGTCATTCCCTGAAAGATTGCAAATTCAAATATCAAGACTAAAAAATGAAGACGCAGTCGCACACCTAGGATACTATCTTAGATTAACAGAAGAAGGGTTCATCACAGGATTTAGAATAAAGGGAAAGTACTCATACGATGGTGCTCTTCATAAATGCCTTGCATCACTTATGATAAAAAAAGATTACTTAGATAGCTATCTGGGTTATTGGGACAGTGTCCGCTTCGGTGCTGACTCAGAAATGTACAATAGGATTCTATCACTAAAAAATGGAAAGTTAATTGAAGATATTACTCCATTAATGCTTGCCCTAGAAAGAGATGATAGCTTGACAAGAAGACCTGAGTCAGCATTAGGCAATAAAGCAAGATCAAGTTATGCAAAAGCCTTTCTGGAGTGGCATGAAAATATAGATGAAAAAAATTCCAAGTTGGAATTCCCATTAAAAGAAAGGCCCTTTTCAGTCGATACTTCAATGCTGTAGGTAAAAAAAACACTAGCATTATAATAGATAGACTTTAAGTCTGAGACTTAAAGAATAAATGTGCAAGTCGTAAAACCCTGCCACAATATTTTATTTTGTAAAAACTTCATTACATTAAGGAAGAAAATGAAAAAAATACTATTCCTATATTTTGACTATTTCATGAAGAAGGCTCTAGAAGAAAATATAAAAATGGAGGATTTCAACCTCTCTTTTTATGGAAGTGATGAATGGGGAGATAAAGCCAATTCAACATCTAGGTTACTTATAACAAACTTCCAAGCGATAGAAAAACTAAAAACAAAAGGATTTAATATTGAACAGGTAGCAGTAACCAAAATAAACAACACCATTCTTGACAAACTAAAAAATTACGATCTAGTCATAGTAAACCAAACAGCAAACAACAAATCCCATGAAATAACCTCTGAACTGATAGATTATATAAAAAAGGAAAGACTATATGATAAATTTATATTTGGAACAGAAGTTACATGGTTTGCTGAACTAGCGAAGGGGAGGTATACAGAAGAGCAATTAGATGCAATATATACAAAATGCACATTATTAAGACACACAGCAAAAACAGATCGCCCCATTTATGCCAAGAACAAAAAGAACAATATAATAGAATTTGAGATCGGATTAGATACAAACTTAGTTAAATCAGAAAAGAAAATAACTGAGAGAAACAGCATCACATTTGTTTGCGCTCCGCCAGGAAGAGTAACAAAAAACAATGAATTAGTAGATGAAATCATAGGTAAAATAATTTCATCAGAAAAATTAAACCACTTAAAAGTAAAAAAAGTAACACCTCCATATCGCACATCACAGCTTTGGTCCATTTATGACAACACAAGATACTTAATCTTTACATCTAATGGAGAAACCTTTAGCTATGTACTAAATGATGCTAAATCAAAAGGTGTAGTTACTTTATACCCTGAACATATGTTCGAAAACAACATATCAGGAGAGTATACAGTCGTTTCTTATCCAGAATCAGGGGTTCACTACAAAACAACCGATGAATTAATTAACAAAATAATTGAACTCGAGAAAAACAAAGAAAGCCTTAAATTAGAATCCTACCATTCAAGAGACTTTGTAGTAAAGAATTTTTCTATAGAAAAAATAAGTGAAAACTGGGAAAGATTGATAACGGGCAGACCAATAAACACAAAAAAATGTTACCTACTTGACTCATCTCTAGAAAGCTTTGGAAGTAAATCTGAATTTCAACGCTTCATTATGAAAAACGATATCCACTCGGTAATCATAATAGAAGATAAAAACAACTTATCACCTGAGTTTGATGCACTTAGCTACTATGATAAATTGAATGGAATTTTGTACCATAGATACATTTACAATATCAATGGAGGCACTTTAAGGAAATTTGTAAAGCTTGACGATAAAAGCAAAATGTACAAATATACAAGCAATGGCGATATTGTAGAGAAAGAAAAAAAAGAACACGTTATAAACTTCCTAAGACTATACAAAAGAATCCATAAAGTAGATAAATTCATATTAAATGAAACTTTAAACAAAAAATTCAAAGATGAATTGTCAATCGACTTAGAAATGATACATAACTGATATAAACATTGCTGCATTAGAAAACAGGGTGAAATCAAACACTAGTAACCTATTATACACCAAATTACACAGGGCAAGATCATGAAACCCCATTGCGTGGCAAGGCTTTCAGCGGGGTAAAAATGAAAATATTAGCAGCCACTTTTGACACCGGAATGCACGTTTTTTGAAGAAAAATGTCGATTTTCAAGGATCGCTTTCACGATCCGCTCTCTCTGTGATCATATGCTGTCTTTTCAACAACAGCTTATCTCCATGAATGGACTCAGCCTTTTAGACTACCTCTCCATCATCCGAGACCCACGCCAGCAGTGGAAAATCGAGCACAAGCTCGCGGATATCCTGTTTCTGACCGTCGCGGCGGTTATCGGCGGCGCAGAAGGTTGGGAGGATATAGAGGACTTCGGGCATGATCATCTCGACTGGCTACGCCAGCACGGTGACTTTGAGAACGGTGTTCCTGTACATGACACCATCGCTCGAGTGATGGGCATGTTGTCGGCCAAACAGCTGCAGAAATGCTTTGCCTCCTGGATGCAGACTTGCTACGACGTGACTGAAGGCGAAGTGATTGCCATTGATGGAAAGACCTGAGACACAGCTACGACAAGGGAAAATGCAAGGGAGCCATTCACATGGTGTCTGCCTTCATCGCCGCCAATCAGGTGGTACTGGGGCAGGTGAAAACCAGTGAGAAGTCCAACGAGATCACCGCCATTCCGGAGTTACTGGAGCTGCTGAGTATCCGTGGTTGTCTGGTCACCATTGATGCCATCGGCTGTCAGCGAGCAATCGCCAAAAAGATCCTCGGTAAAGGTGCTGATTATCTGCTGGCCGTAAAAGGCGATCAGCCCAATCTGGAAGCGGCCTTCAACGATTACTTCCGGTTGGACATGTTCCAGCAGGAAAAGCCGGCCATGGTCGTAAGGAAACCCGGCTGAGTCTGGTATTGGAAGATCTGTCCATCCTGGGTGATCAGGAATATGAGTGGCCTGCCCTGAGAACACTAAGAATAGTAGGGACAATCCGCGAAGAGCGTGGCCAGTCGGCAAAAGAGCTGGATATCACAGTGCGGTATTACATCAGCTCGGCGCAGTTGTCGCCTAAAGAAATGCTGGAGGCCACCCGCTCACATTGGTCAATCGAGTCGTAACTACACTGGCGGCTGGATGTAGGCATGCGGGAAGATGATTGCCGTATTCGCCGTGAACAAGCCGGTGAAAACATGTCGGCAGTTCGCCATATCGCGTTTAATGCCTTAAACAGTGATACCAGTTTCAAGGCTGGTATCAAACGCAAACAAAAACGGGCAAGTCGAAATACAGCTTACCTGTCTCAAGTCCTGTCAGGACTGGGGCTTTCGTAATCTTGCCCTGGACTAACTCCGAACTAAAGCAAGGAGTAAGCTTATGGATAATCTAAAAGCAATGGAAGAGTTAAAAAAAGAAATTTCAGCCAACACAAGAAAAATAATAAAAGAACTCAGCACGGAAAATAAAAACATTTATACCCAGTTAGAAAGCTTACTCTGGCTACAAAAAAGATTAAAATTAAAAAACCAACTGCCACCGCTCCGTGGTTGGCCTGTATCACCGGATTTATTGCTAAAACTTCACACCTACATTACTGAAAAAAAGCCAAAGACCATTGTAGAAACAGGTTCAGGTGCAACAACCTTGGTCATTTCTGATGCCTTGCGCCAAAATGGTTTTGGTCATCTTTATTCTTTGGAACATCTTGAGTTTTATGGAAACCAAACACAACACAACATAAACCAGGAGTTACTAGAAGCCTGGGGAAGTATCAAGATTAGCTCACTCAGCAAGTGGACAGGTGAACATCTGAACCAAGATAAAGAAAAACCAGCAATGTGGTATTCGATTGATACAATAGATAGCATTAAAGAAATTGACTTATTAATAGTCGATGGTCCACCAGAGTCAACATGCCCTTATGCTCGTTACCCAGCCCTACCAGCCATGTTTAACAAGTTATCTGACAAAGCTCAAGTATGGATGGACGATGCAAACAGAAAAGATGAAACTGAGATCTGTGAATTTTGGGCGAAAAAATTTGATATGGATATAGAGCTCATCCCTCTAGAGAAAGGGCTTTGCATTTTATCTAAAAAAGAGCAAAAGGCTCTCCCCCTTCCTCAACCTGTATCGTTCAATTTTGGTATTAAACAAAATTACATTGGCTAAACAAGCTAACAAAGAGAGTAGCATGACCAGAAAATATTTCGGCACCGACGGCGTTCGCGGCAAGGTCGGCAATTACCCTATTACTCCTGAATTTGTGATGAAGCTGGGCTGGGCTGCCGGCAAGGTGCTGTCGCAAACCGGCACCAAAACCGTATTGATCGGTAAAGACACGCGCATTTCCGGCTATATGCTGGAGTCGGCGCTGGAAGCGGGGCTTTCTGCTGCAGGGTTAAATGCTGCCCTGCTGGGTCCCATGCCTACGCCGGCCATTGCCTACCTTACCCGCACCTTTCGTGCCGAGGCCGGCATTGTAATCAGTGCCTCGCACAACCCCTATTACGATAACGGGATCAAGTTTTTCTCTCATAACGGTACCAAACTGCCAGATGAGGTGGAGCTGGCCATTGAGGCCATGATGGATCAGCCCATGGACTGCGTTGCCTCCAATAAACTAGGCAAAGCCCGCCGCATTACCGATGCCGCCGGCCGTTATATTGAGTTTTGCAAGAGCACCTTTCCAACCGAGCTCAGCCTTGAAGGGCTCCGCATTGTGCTGGACTGTGCCCATGGTGCCACCTACCACATTGCCCCGGCAGTATTCCAGGAGCTGGGGGCCGAGGTGATTACCATTGGTGCCAGCCCCGATGGACTGAACATTAACGATAATGTCGGCTCTACCGCGCCAGATGCACTGGTTGCAGCGGTTAAGCAATATCGTGCCGATATCGGCATTGCATTTGATGGTGACGGTGACCGCCTGGCCATGGTGGATCACACCGGAACACTACTGGATGGCGACGAACTGCTGTTTATTCTGGCGCAACATGCCAGCCGCCAGGGTACTCTGGGTGGCGGTGTAGCCGGCACGCTAATGACCAACATGGCGCTGGAGCTGGCCCTGGCCGAGCACAACATTCCCTTTGTGCGCGCCAAGGTAGGTGACCGTTATGTAATGGAGCAGCTGCAGCAACATGGCTGGAAGCTGGGCGGTGAAAACTCCGGCCACATTATCAGCCTGGATCATAACAGCACTGGAGACGGTATTATCGCCGCTCTGCAGGTGCTTAAAGCTGCTGTTGGCCAGGGGATTACCTTAAATGAGCTGCGTCGTGATCTCACCCTGTTCCCCCAGCGCCTGGTGAACGTACGTTTTGCTCCCGGCAGCAACCCGCTGGAAAGCGATGCCGTTAAACAACGGGTAGGAGAAGCAGAAGTTAAGCTTGCCGGCAATGGCAGAGTGCTGCTGCGCAAGTCGGGTACCGAGCCGCTTATTCGGGTGATGGTGGAAGGGGCTGATACGGCTTTGGTAAATGAGCTGGCGGAGTATATTGCGGAAGCTATTTAAGCCTTCGGCTTAAAGGTGCGAGCAGGAAGGGTTTGCTCAGTTAAAATCGGGCTTTAAGACGGACCACCTGCGCCCCACAACACACGCGGTCTCAAATTATCCTAATTGCTTGCACTTGCCTTTGAATCGTTGGAAAGTGCACTGGGTGCTTATTTGTATTAATTAAAAGAGACAAATAATGACAATTCTGGTAACCGGCGGAGCTGGGTATATTGGCTCTCACACTGTTGTGGAGCTGCTGAACGCCGGTAATAATGTGTTGGTGCTGGATAATCTGTCCAACTCCTCTTCCGAATCACTAACGCGAGTGGAGCACATCACCGGCAAGGCAGTCCCCCTTGTGAAAGGGGATATTCGCAACCCAGCTCTGCTAGAGCGATTGTTTTCTGAGCACAATATTAATGCAGTGATGCATTTTGCCGGGCTGAAGGCTGTGAGCGAGAGTGTGCAAAAACCTCTGGAATATTACGACAACAACGTAAATGGCACCCTGGTACTAATTAATGCCATGCGTCGTGCCGGCGTGTTTAAGCTTGTGTTCAGCTCGTCGGCCACTGTGTATGGCGAGCCGAAGCATATGCCCATTACCGAAAGCTTTACCGTGGGCGGCACCACCAATCCTTATGGCACCTCTAAGCTGATGACGGAGCAAGTGTTGCAGGATGTAAGCAAGTCGGACCCACGCTGGGCCATTGCTGTGCTGCGTTATTTTAATCCGGTGGGAGCTCATGAGTCTGGCCTGATTGGAGAAGATCCAAGCGGTACTCCAAATAACCTGCTACCCTATATCGCCCAAGTGGCGGTGGGCAGACTTAAGCAGCTGGCAGTGTTTGGTAACGATTACCCTACGTCTGACGGCACCGGCGTGCGTGATTATATTCATGTGGTAGATCTGGCTTTGGGACACCTGAAGGCATTGGCCCGCATTGCTAAGCATAGTGGTGTAAGCGTTTATAATCTGGGCACCGGTCAAGGTTATTCGGTGCTACAAATGGTGAAGGCCTTTGAGCAGGCCAGCGCTCGGAACGTGCCTTATGTCATTGCACCGCGCCGCGCTGGCGATATTGCAGAGTGCTGGTCGGACCCAGCCAAGGCGCTTAAGGAGCTAGGCTGGAAAGCCGAGCGTGGCCTTGAAAAAATGATGATCGACGCCTGGCGCTGGCAGTCTCAAAATCCACAAGGCTACAGGAAGTAGAGTATGTGTGTGCCGCAAGGTTTTTACGCGCTTCTGCGGTTGCTAATGCGGGCAGCATTTTAGCAGGGCAAGGATGCAGCCAAGCTGAAGCCATACCAATAAAAACTCTTAACAACAAAACTTGAACAAGTGAAGGTGGGCTGAGTTGTACACTTATGAGTGAAACAAGAGTTACTGTGGTGGGGTTGGGGTATGTGGGGGTGGCCAATGCGGTGCTGCTGGCGCGGCATAACGCTGTGGTGGCCTACGACATTAACCCCGAGCGGGTGGCCATGCTTGCGGCGGGACAAAGCCCGGTGCAGGATGATGACATCAGTCATTTTCTGGCCACTCAGCCGCTGGCGTTAAGCTGCACTGCTTGCCCCGAGCAGGCCTTTGCCAAGGCCGACTTTATCGTGATCGCCACCCCTACCGATTATGATCCGCTCACCAATTTTTTTGATACCAGCTCGGTAGTGTCGGTTATTGAGCAGGCATTGGCCATTAACCCCACTGCGGTGTTTATTATCAAGTCTACCGTGCCGGTGGGCTTTACTGCCGGTTTGCGCCAGCGTCTGAAATATGAGCGCATTTTATTCTCACCGGAATTTTTGCGTGAAGGCCAGGCCTTGTACGATAACCTTCACCCTTCCCGTATTGTGGTCGGCGGTCACTGCGAGCATGCCTGTCACTTTGCTGCTTTGCTACAACAAGGGGCTGAGACCAAAGAAGTACCTGTGCTATTGGTAAATAGTAACGAAGCCGAAGCCATTAAGCTGTTTGCCAATACCTACCTGGCCATGCGGGTAGCCTTTTTTAACGAGCTGGACACCTACGCAGAAAGCCACGGCTTAAATGCTAAAGAGATCATAGAGGGTGTGGGGTTAGACCCTCGCATTGGCCAGCATTACAATAATCCGTCTTTTGGTTATGGTGGCTATTGTCTGCCCAAAGACACCCGCCAGCTGCTGGCTAATTACCAGCATGTGCCCAACAACCTGATTGGTGCCATTGTAGATGCCAACCGCACCCGCAAAGATTTTATTGCAAGCCGGGTGCTGGCCCGCCAGCCCAGTGTGGTGGGCATTTACCGGTTAATAATGAAGCAGGGCTCAGACAACTTTCGCCACAGCGCCATGCTGGGTGTACTGCGCCGGTTACAGCAGCAGGGTGTTACTGTCGTTATTTATGAGCCAACCCTGCAGCAGGGCGAGTTTAACGGCTGTTTGCTGGTCAATAACCTTGAGCAGTTCAAGCAGCAGGCTGATGTTATTCTGGCCAACCGGCAGCATGCCGATTTACAGAGTGTGGCTGGCAAGGTATACACTCGGGATGTTTTTGGGCAAGACTAGTTTCAAAAAAGAGCACAATCATTTTATTTGCAGGAGCAACCATGACACTCACCTTTGCCGCTGCGGCATTTTGCAACTGGCAACTGGCCTCTCCCGCGTTGCGCCAGCTTGTTTCTGAGCATGAATTAAAGGTTACTGAACTTGCCGGCGCAGCTGTCCTGGAAGAGCTGGAACATGCCGGAGGCAACTTGGTGCTACTTTATGCACCGCTTTATATGGCGCTGGAGCAGGCTGCCGCTCGCGGCACCGAGCCTTCTCAGGCGGTGGCGTTATGGCAGCATAATGCAGCTTTGTTGGCTCATTTTTGCAAAAAAATGCGCGGTAAGGCGTTATTATTTAACCTTGCCGATATATTGGCTGCACCGCAGCTGTTTCACACTTTGTGCGCTCAGCACTGGCCAGCGCTTGAACTGCCGGAGCAAGCTACGCCAGCCATTAAGCACACCACCTCTGCACTGCAGCGCTTAATGGCAGAAAACATGCTTGCCAGCAATGCAGAGCTGCAGTCATTAGAGCAGCAACTGCAGGCATTGGCACAGCCGCTGGGCTCTTTCTCGTCATCCTTGGCCATGGCTGATCTGGATAAGCTGCTGGCAGACTTTCAGGCAGGCAAGCAGGCCCATATTAACTGGCAGAACACAGAGCAGCAGTTAAGCCAGCAGCAGCAGCGCATTGCCAGCCTGAGCCATGAAAAAGATGCTGCCCAGTCTGCCCTGGCAGAGCAAAAGCAGGAAAACGAGTTGCTGCTTGAGCAGCTGCACCAGGTGCAAGAAACGCTGGAAACCAACCTGCAGCACAGCACTACACTAGAGCAACAACATAAAGCCGCAGAGCAAAAAATAGCTCAGCTAACCAAAGAGCGGGATCAGGCTCGAAATAGTGCTAAAAAAATGACATCTGAGCTTCAGCAAGAGAACTGCTTGCTGCTGGAGCAGTTGTTTACCGTGCAGGAAGAGCTGGAAAAACATCTCTCCCCTCCCCCTTCAGTTCCGCTTTCTGTTGTGGCCCCCAAAGAGCCGGTCTCGAACAAACCTGCAGTTAAACCGTCTTCCCTTAAGGGCAAAATGAAAAAACGCGCTGAGAAAAAACAGCTGCAGCGCCGTGCAGCTGAGCTGGCGGCTTCTTCTTTATTTAACGGTGACTGGTATCTTAAGCAATATCCCGATGTGGCCGCCGACAAGCTCTTTGCCAGCAATCCGGCATTGCACTATCTGAAATGCGGCGGGTTTGAAGGGCGAAACCCAAGCCCGGGCTTTAACAGCCAGGATTATCTGGATGCCAACCCGGATGTTGCCGCTGCCGGCTTTAATCCGCTTTATCATTATTTGCGCTTTGGTCAGGCTGAAAAGCGGCCGCTTTATTAATGAGCGTAATTACACACGCTGAGCGAGAGCAGGCATTGCAACGCCTGTTTAATGCGCAGTGGTATCTTGAGCATTATCCGGATGTGGCCGCCGCCGGCATGGATCCATGGCACCATTTTATTCACCATGGCCGGCAAGAGCAGCGCCTGCCCTGCCCCAGCACTGCACTGGCACTGGAAGAGCAACTATGGCGGGGCCATACCCATGCCTTGGGTGAGTTGCAAACACTGGCTAACACTGGCGGAACCGAAGCCGCCATTGCGGCCTGGGTGCTGGCCCGCTGGCATGCCTCAAACTCTGAGCACACCCTTGCCGAGCCGTTATTGCGCGCATTTTTTGCAGACGTAACAGCCGGCTTACTGGTTGGTCATGCCGGGCCATGGCTGCTGATGTTCCATGTGCTGTGGCATCAGGGAAAGATGCAGGAGGCCACCGCCTGGCTGGAGCAGCCAGGATGGCCCAAGGTGCCGGATTGGGCGCTCGCCAGATTTATGCTGCCAGAGCAGCACACCCTGGCCACCCTAAATGAGTTTTATCAGGAACAGGGGCTGTGTTCAGTTGCTTTGCACCATGCACAACAGCCGTTAACGCTTGATAATTTGAGTGCGCCACAGGCACCGGCTGCTGTTCGTGCCTGGTGGCAGCGCAAGCCGCTGGTATCGATTATTATGCCCTGCTTTAATGCCGGGGCCGGCATTGCTACCGCACTGCGCAGTTTGCAGCAGCAAAGCTGGAAAAACCTTGAAATTCTGGTGGTGGATGATGCCTCTGCGGATAACTCTGCCAGCATAGTGGCCGGGCTTGCAGCCCGGGATCCGCGTATTAAGCTGCTTCGCCACTCCGTTAATCAGGGTGCTTACGCTGCGCGTAACACCGCCCTGGCCCAAGCACGCGGAACATTTATTACCACTCATGATTGTGACGACTGGTCGCACCCGCAAAAAATAGAGCTACAAGTAAAGGCCTTGCTCAAATATCCCAAAGCTCAGGCTTGTATTTCTTACATGATAAGGTGTTCTCCGGAGCTCCACTTTGAACGTTGGCGAATGGAAGAATCATGGGTCACCAAAAATTTATCTTCCCTGATGTTCCGAAAAAAGGTACGTAAGGCTCTCGGTTATTGGGATTCAGTATCTGTGGGTGCAGACTCTGAGTTCTATCATCGAATTCTTAAACATTTTGGAATTAACAGCCTTATAGAGATAATACCTGGCATTCCTTTAATGTTTGCAAGAGTAAATGGCTGCTCGCTTACACAGCAAAGCAAAACACACTTACGAACACACTATCAGAATAACGGTATACGTCGCCGTTACCACAACAACGCACTGGCATGGCAGCAAAACGCTCGCACGCTGTATATGCCGGCCAGGCCAGAGCAGCGCCCTTTTGCCGCTCCTGCCCCCATGTGTCGTGGCACCGCCAGGGCAAAGGAGCACAACCTCAGATTGCTTGCAGAGCAGAGCACCTTGTTTGATGGTGACTGGTATTTGCGACGCTATCCGGATGTGGCCGCAGCGGGCATGGAGCCATTACAGCATTACCTGCGTTTTGGCCATCTTGAGTGGCGCGATCCCGGCCCTCATTTCAGCGGTTCGGGTTATCAGTTTGCGGTACCCGAGGCCCAGCAGCAAAACCCGCTTTTGCATTTACTGCGTGCCGACACAGCTCATGAATACGCGCTGCCGCTGCTGAATGGTGCTCTGGCATGGCGTTCAGATCGCCCGGTATTACTGCTGTGTGCCCACCTGGTAAGCGATAAAACCTATGGTGCCGAGCGCAGTTTTTTGGATGTGCTGAGCGCTTTGGGCCATTTGCCCTATAACCTGCTGGTTACTTTGCCTTCTGCTCAGAACATGGATTATGTGGAGCAGATAAGATCCCGCTGCCAGCACCTTGTGGTGTTGCCTTATCACTGGTGGCAACACGGGCGCAGCGCAGAGCAGGCCACAGTGGTGCATTTTTCCGGGCTTATTAAAGAGAACAATGTTGCTCTGGTATATTGCAACACACTGACACTGTGGGAACCTTTGCTGGCTGCCAAAGCCTGCGGCGTGCCCGCTGTAAGCCATGTGCGTGAGCTGCCCGAGCACGATGCCGCGCTGTGCACAAACTTCAATGCCTCTTCTGAGCAAATTCGCCAGCACCTGCTGGAGCATTGTGATGCTTTTATTGCCAATTCTCAGGTTGTGGCTCGTTATCTTAACGCGCCCGGGCGGGTTCATGTTGTTGGTAATGTGATAGAGGCGCAGGCTTTTAGTGTGCCGCTGCCGGGCAAAAGCCGCGTGCAGGTAGGCATGATCAGCAGCAACCTGCCTAAAAAAGGCCTGTACGATTTTGTGCAGCTTGCTTCTTTGTTACAACAACAAGGAGTGCCCGCCACCTGTGTGCTGATTGGCCCGGAAAATGAACACACACAGGCGTTGTTCAGCAACAGCGAAGCGCCAGTTAACCTTGAGTTTGCGGGCTATAGCGCAACGCCTCAGGCGGCATTGGCACAGCTGGATGTGCTGGTAAACCTTTCGCATTTTCAGGAGTCGTTTGGCCGCACTGTGCTGGAAGCAATGGCGGCCAGCCGCCCGGTTGTTTGTTATTACTGGGGCGCATTGCCTGAGCTGGTAGTGCACGAACAAACCGGCTTTCTTGCCCCCAAAGGCGATGTGCAACAAGTAGCCGAACATGTGGCCGCACTGGTTGCAAACCATGAGCTGCGCACCAGCATGGGCATGGCAGGGCGGCAGCGCGCTGAGCAACTTTATAGCATGCAGCACATGCAACAGGCATTTACTCACTTGCTGCCCGGGCTGATAGGCTCAGCAAAGAATAAAGAGAACTAATATGCAATATCAGTCATTCCCCGGTGTTAAGGGGGGCTCTGCTTCATCGCAAAAGCTTACTGCCCTTCGCCTTCCTTCACTCAAAGATAAACGTTTTCTTGATGTGGGCTGTAACGAAGGTTTTTTTTGTGGTTATGCGTTGTTTGAAGGTGCCAGCCATGTTACCGGCATGGATAAATCGGCTAATGCCATCAGCAAGGCAGCAGCACGTTTTCCTGATGCTGAGTTTTTAAATCAAACCTGGGACACACTGCCTGAAGGGCCTTTTGATGTTATTACGCTGCTTTCTGCACTGCATTATGCAGAAGATCAGGAGGCGCTTATTCATCGCCTGGTTGAACGACTATCGCCCGATGGTCTGCTGGTGCTTGAAATTGGTATTGCGCCCAACCGGGCAGGTAAAGGCTGGATAAAAGTAGAACGAGCCATTGACGAACGATGGTTTCCTACCCGTATAAAGCTGGGTGAAATACTAAAAAATTATGCCTGGAAAGTAATAGGCCATAGCGTAATGCAAAACGGAGACCCGCTGCCACGCTATGTGGTACATATTCGTAAACTAAAGCCTTATGCCTGGCTGCTAATGCAAGACCCGGCCACTGGCAAGTCTACCATTTCGCGGCAGCTGTTTGCTGGCAGAAAAGATATTCCTGTTATTTCCGGAGACAGAACCTACCTGCAAATAACAGAAGGAAAGCATAATGTGTCGCAGGAAATGCGCGCTATGGTCAGCGAAGACTTTTCAACCTCTACCATAGGTAAAACCACCAAGAAGTTGTTTGATAGCAACATGACCAGTGAGCTTGCAAAGCTGTGGGCTGGTCTTGCTGGCTTTAATCATTTCGCACTCGATTCTTATATTCCTGAAAATTATCGCACTCAGTTTAAAGCTGCATTATCTGAGCTTGGTTACTTTCCTGTGGAGCTGAACTGGGAAGACCCCACTCCTCTTGCCTCTGCTCAGTCTGTTATTAGCAAAGCCAGACAATATGAACAGCATCTGCTTAAGCAACAAACTGAGCATGCAGGCGCTGTAATAAATATTAACCGACTGCCAAGAGGCGATCTTAAAAAGCTGGTTAAGTTTCATATAGACTCACCAGCACAAGGTGAATGGCGTGGATCTGACAGCCAGGTAACTGTTAGCGGCTGGGCAATCACCTTTGATTATTTACAGACCAGCTATCAGGTTTATGCTTCGGCCAATGAACATGAAGTTATTACCTCTCCTGAAAAGAACAGACCAGATGTATTGAGCGCTGTTTTTGGTGAAGCGGAAGACATTCCCGAGCTTTGGCAACAACAGCCCTGTGGGTTTAGTTTTAATGTTCCTGCGGAGTGGTTTGAAGCAGGCTCTGAGCTTGGCATTATCATTAATAACACTCGCATTCCTCTTGCACAAATTTCTGTGCAAAAAAATCAGACTGCCACTTTAAGCTCTATGCTGACAAACAGTCTGAAGCGGTTGCGCCATTAATATGCAAGAAATACAACACCTGAATTTTACACCCGTATCCGGCTGGACCCTTATCAGTGGCCAGCTGGATTACAACGGCCCAACACTGGAAGCAACACTTTTCTTTGAACAAGAGAATGGTGTTAACACTGCTATAAACTTACCTGTTACGCTTAAGGGCAGGCTACATGAGGTTGTAAAAATACCCAAAAGCAAAAAATTAAACCTTAAAATAAAAAGCACAGGTAAAACCGGCAATCTGGAAAGCATAAAGATTGAAAAGTTGAGCTGGCCTACCGCACGTTATTTAATGGGCCGTCGACTTTACAACACTTATACCACTTCTTCACCCAGGCAACGACGGGTGCTTAACTTAAACCCTGTTGCCATGCTTCTTAATCCCTACTCAGCTTATCAGCTGATAGGTAAAGGCCGCTACTTTACTGCCTCTCCTTGTTATGACCAGTGGATAAAGCAAAGTGAGAACTTTACTCCGTCTGTGGCTCGCCGGCTAAAGAAAGCCATAAAACATAAAAAACTGACCAATGTAAAAATAAATGTTGTTATTGATGCCCGCTTTGCTGATGCCCCGGGTGTGGTGCAGCAGAGTCTGACATCGCTGCGGCAACAGCTTGAGATGTTATCTGCATCAGTAAGCTTGCTGGTAACGGAACGACAGAAAGCCGAGTGGGGCGCAGTCTTTGATGTTGCACTGCTGACTATTGATGAATTAAAAGTTACACACAGTGAAAACTGGGTGCTGCTGATGCAAGCCGGCACTCAACTTGCACCTTGGGCTTTAGCCTGGCTGGCTACAGAAATGGTTAACCAAAACAACCACTTCATTTACTCCGATCATGACTATTGGATCAATGAAAAGCGCGAAAACCCGCAATTTAAGCCAGACTGGTCACCTGAGCTGGCTCGCAGCTCAGGTTACATAGGCTCGGCATTTGCCATGCGTGGTCATGTTTTTTCTTCAGCACTGAAGCGCTGTGGTTTTACTTCTGCTTATGATCTTGTGCTGGAGGCAACAGCAAAGCTTGAAGATAGTGCAGTGTGCCATATTCCAGCTGTGTTGTTTCACCATGCAGCCAATAATGCCACTCCCTGCCGCGCAACACTGGCGCGCTATTTTGAGCGACATAAAATTAATGCGGCAGTTTGCGAGCAGGGTGACTTTTTAAGTGTGCGCTATGGGTTGCCACCTGTTCTGCCAACAGTGTCTATTGTGGTGCCCACGCGTGATGCGCTGCACTACTTAAAAACCTGTGTAGACAGCTTGCTTAAAAAAACCACCTGGCCCAACTTTGAACTGTTGGTGGTAGATAATCAAAGCTGTGAACAGGCTACTCTTGACTATTTTGAACACATATCTCGCCACCCAAATGTGCGTGTGCTGCATTACAACAAACCATTTAATTTTTCTGCCATTAATAACTTTGCTGTAAGCCAGGCAAACGGTGATGTGGTTTGCTTGCTGAACAACGACACTGAAATTATCAGCCCCGACTGGCTGGAAGAAATGGTATCGCGTTTGCTGCAACCCGGCACCGGTGTGGTGGGTGCTCGCCTTTATTTTAGTGATGGACGGGTGCAACATGCCGGCGATGTATTGGGCCCGGGCGGTTGTGCCACTCACTTGCATGGCATTCTTGAGGGAGATGACCCCGGCTATATGCACAGGGCTATGCTGGCACAGGATTTATCGGCAGTAACGGCAGCATGTTTGGTTACTCATAAGGCATTATATGAGCAGCTGGGCGGACTGGAAGAGCAGCTTACCGTTGCTTTTAATGATGTAGATTATTGCCTGAAAGTGAGAGAAGCCGGCCAGCGTGTCATTTACACGCCTTATGCCGAGCTTTATCACCACGAGTCTGTTTCTCGCGGCAAAGACGACTCTCCTGAGAAAAAAGCCAGAGCACAGCAAGAAACACTCTATATGCGCCATCGGTGGGGTCATATTATTGAAAGAGATCCTTTCTATAACCCTAACCTTAATTATTCTCAGCCCGACTTTAAACTGGGCAAGATTCCACGGGTAGACTGGCCATGGTAACCCCCACCCTGCTGGTTCAGCAGGGTGCCAACCCTTCAGCTGATTTTTTTGTGCGGCCTTATCTGCGCAATATGAATGCAGCGGTAACAGAGGCTCATCTGCATAACCCCCCTCCCTTGAGCGCACATTTTGCGAGAGTGGTTTTTGTGCGTTATTTAACACCAGCCTGGTGCAAGTGGGTTGAACAGCACCGCTCGCACATTGGCCAGCTGGTGTTTTTTATGGATGACGATCTGTTTGACCTGCGTGCTCACACAGGTTTGCCGCTGCGCTATCGCTACAAACTGTGGAAAATGGCGTTGCGCTATAAGGGCTGGCTGCAGCGCATGCAGGCTGAGTTGTGGGTGTCTACGCCCTGGCTGGCAGAGAAATATGCCAGCTGGTCTCCTGTGGTGTTACAGCCGCAATCACCTTATGTGCGTTCAACACTACAAAAAACGCTGTTTTATCATGGTTCTGCATCACACGGAGCCGAGTTTGAATGGTTATATCCGGTGTTTGAGCGAGTGCTGGAACAGGATGCCAGCCTGAGCGTGGAGTTAATCGGCAGCCAGGCAGTTCGCAAGCAGTTTGCTGCTCTGCCCAGAGTGCATGTGCTGCACCCCATGAGCTGGCCAGCTTATCAGGCTTTGCTGGCCCGCCCGGGCCGCACCATTGGCCTGGCCCCCTTGCTGAATAACCACTTTAACGCTGCCCGTGCCCCCACCAAGTTTTTTGATATTACTCAGGCCGGTGCCGTTGGCATTTATGTGGATCACCCGGTTTACCGCTCTCTGGTGCGTCATGAGCACAATGGCCTTTTGTTGCCCATGGAGCAGCAAGCCTGGGTGAATGCCATTTTGCGGTTAAGTGCGAATGAGCAGGCAAGGCAGGCAATGTGGGAGCAGGCGCGAAACTTAACTTCCTAAACCCCCTCCCGGCCTCCCCCTTAAAAAGGGGGAGGAGCCACTTAGTTCCCTCCCCTTGCTAAGGGGAGGGTTAGGGTGGGGTTTGCTTAACCTTGTTATCCCTTCCTTGTGTTTTATAATCCCTTTCTTTTATTACAGGCGGCTTAGGCCGCCTGTTTGCCACCCACGGAGTTGTGTATGCATATTTTGCTGTTGGGCAAAAACGGCCAGGTGGGCTGGGAGCTGCAGCGGGCCCTGGCACCGCTAGGCAAGGTTACTGCCCTTGGGCGGGAGCAAACCGATCTGTGCGGTGATTTGTCTTGCCCCGAGGCGCTTGCCGAGACTGTTCGCGCGCTTAAGCCGAATGTGATTGTTAACGCCGCCGCTTATACCGCCGTAGACAAGGCAGAAACCGAGCAGGCACTGGCGCAGCAGGTGAATGCTGCCAGTGTTGCAGTGCTGGCCAAAGAGGCCGCAGCCTTGGGTGCCTGGCTGGTACATTACTCCACCGATTACGTTTTTAACGGCACCGGCAGCACGCCCTGGACAGAACAAGACGCACCTCAGCCGCTGAACCACTACGGTGCTACCAAGCTTGCCGGAGAGCAGGCTATTCTTGCCCATTGCACGCAGCATTTAATTTTTCGCACCAGCTGGGTATACGCCGCCCGGGGCAGTAATTTTGCCAAAACCATGCTGCGTCTGGCACAAGAGCGCAGCGAGCTGAGTGTTATTAATGATCAGGTGGGGGCACCTACCAGTGCCGAGCTGATAGCGGATGTAACGGCGCATGCTTTGCGCATGGCGTTGCGCCAGCCCGCCCTTGCCGGGATTTATCATTTGGCCGCCCGAGGTGAAACCAGCTGGCACGGTTATGCCGGTTTTGTGTTTGAGCAGGCCCGCAACAGCGGCGTGGAACTTGCCCTGCAAACCTGCCAGCCCATTTCTTCTGAGCAGTGGCCGGTGCCGGCAGCGCGCCCGTTAAATTCCCGCCTTGACTGCAGCAAGCTGGAAGCCACTTTTGATCTGGCCCTGCCTCACTGGCAACAGGGTGTAACCCGCATGCTGACTGAAATTCTGGAGCAAACCCATTGAGCACTCGTAAAGGCATTATTCTGGCTGGTGGCTCCGGCACCCGACTTTATCCGGTGACCATGGCGGTAAGCAAACAACTGCTGCCGGTATACGACAAACCCATGATCTATTATCCGCTGTGCACCCTGATGCTGGCGGGCATTAAAGACATTCTTATTATCAGCACACCACAAGATACGCCCCGCTTTGAGCAGCTGCTGGGTGATGGCAGCCAGTGGGGCATTAATCTGCAATATGCGGTGCAACCAAGTCCCGATGGTCTGGCCCAGGCCTTTGTGATTGGTGCCGACTTTATTGGTGACGATGACTGTGCCCTGGTGCTGGGCGATAACATCTTTTTTGGCCATAACCTGCAGCAGGAGCTGATGCAGGCCAGCAGCCAGCGCAGCGGTGCCACTGTGTTTGCCTATCATGTGCACGACCCCGAGCGCTATGGCGTGGTGGAGTTTAACGAACAGGGCCAGGCCCTTAGCCTGGAAGAAAAGCCTACCCAGCCCAAAAGCAACTATGCGGTTACCGGCCTGTATTTTTACGATAATCAGGTCATTGATATTGCCCGCAACCTTAAGCCTTCTGCCCGGGGCGAGCTGGAAATTACCGATGTGAACAGAATATATCTGGAACGTGGCGAGCTTGCCGTTACCACCATGGGCCGGGGTTATGCCTGGCTGGATACCGGCACCCACAACAGCCTGATGGAAGCCGGCACTTTTATTCAGACCATTGAGCAGCGCCAGGGGCTTAAAGTGGCCTGCCCGGAAGAAATTGCTTATCGCAAGGGCTTTATTAGTGCCGAGCAGGTGACAAAGCTGGCAGCCCCGCTGGCTAAAAATGATTATGGCCAATATTTGTTGCAACTGATTAAGCCAGGTTACAAAGCATGAATATTGTGAATACCGCCATTCCCGACGTGGTGATCATTGAACCCAGCGTGTTTGGTGACGATCGCGGCTTTTTCTTTGAAAGCTTTAACCAGCGCAATTTTGAGCAGGCCATTGGCCGCCCGGTGAACTTTGTGCAAGACAACCACTCCCGCTCCGCCAAGGGGGTGCTGCGCGGCCTGCATTACCAGGTGGCTCAGCAACAGGGCAAGCTGGTGCGCTGCACTTTGGGTGAGGTGTTTGATGTGGCAGTGGATCTGCGCCGCGATTCTGCCACTTTTGGTGCCTGGGTGGGTGTGCATCTTTCAGCGGAGAACAAGCGCCAGCTGTGGGTGCCGGAAGACTTTGCCCATGGTTTTGTGGTGCTGTCTGATGTGGCCGAGTTTTTATATAAAACCACTCACTATTACGCACCAGAACACGAGCGGGCCATTCGCTGGGACGACCCCACACTGGCCATAGACTGGCCATTGCAAAATACTCCGCTGCTGTCTGGCAAAGATCAGGCGGCAGCCTTGTTTGCCGATGCCGAACTGCCCCCTGCTGAATAATGAGAACTGACGTTATGCGTAAAATTCTGGTTACCGGCGGTGCCGGCTTTATCGGCTCTGCCGTGGTTCGTCATATCATTGAAAACACGCAAGATGAAGTGATTAACCTGGACAAGCTCACCTATGCCGGCAACCTGGAGTCTTTGGCGGATGTAGCCGACTCTGCCCGCTATCACTTTGTTAAGCTGGATATTTGTGACCGTGCCGGCCTGGATGAAGTGTTTGCCCAGTATAAGCCAGACGCCGTTATGCACCTGGCAGCAGAAAGCCATGTAGACAGATCCATCTCTGGCCCGGCCGAGTTTATTAATACCAATATTGTGGGCACCTACACTCTGCTGGAAGCCGCCCGCCACTACTGGAACGGCCTTGAGAGCAGCGCAAAAGCAGCGTTTCGTTTTCATCATATTTCTACTGATGAAGTGTATGGCGATTTGCACGGCACAGATGACCTCTTCACTGAAACCACGCCCTATGCGCCCAGCTCGCCCTACTCGGCCAGCAAGGCCAGCTCGGATCATCTGGTGCGGGCCTGGCAGCGCACCTATGGCTTGCCCACCCTTGTTACCAGCTGCTCTAACAACTACGGGCCTTATCACTTTCCGGAAAAACTGATCCCGCTGGTGATTTTAAATGCACTGGAAGGCAAGCCGCTGCCTATTTATGGCAAGGGTGACCAGATCCGTGACTGGTTGTATGTGGAAGATCACGCCCGGGCTCTGTATGAAGTGGTCACCCGTGGTGAAGTAGGCGAAACCTACAACATTGGCGGCCATAACGAAAAAACCAACCTGGAAGTGGTGTTGGCGGTTTGTGAGCTGCTTGACGAGCTTGCTCCTGAAGCTTCCAGCTTCCAGCCTCCGGCTTCCCGCTTAATTACTCATGTAGCCGACAGACCCGGCCATGATGTGCGCTATGCCATAGACGCCGCCAAAATTGAGCGTGAACTGGGCTGGACGCCGAAAGAGACGTTTGAAAGCGGCATTCGTAAAACCGTGCAGTGGTATCTTGCCAATCAGGAATGGGTGAACAACGTAAAAAGCGGTGAATACCAGAACTGGCTGAACGCACATTACCAATAACCGGAGTGACGGTGCCGCTATCTACACATCCTTTGTTTAAAGCGCTGCAACGCAGCGCTGAATCCATGCCCACGCTGGCAGCGCGCTTTGCTGAAAACAGCCAGCGCGTGCAGCAGCTGACTTTTCATGTTGGTGAAGAGTTATTAGTGGACCTTTCCCGCCAGCAGGTGTGCCCTGCTGTGCTGCAGCAGCTGTGCGAGCTGGCCCGGCAAATGAACCTGCCTGCGGCCATTGCCGGCCTGTTTGCCGACAACCAGTTTAATCCCACCGAGCAACGCGCCGTGCTGCACACGGCACTGCGTATGCCGGCAGGTAGCACGCTTGAGCATAAGGGCGTGAATGTGGTGCCTGCGGTGCACGCCGAGCTGGCCAAGATGCACCGCTTTTGTGAGCAAGTGCATTCGGGCGAGTGGCATGGCTTTACCGGTCTGGCCATCACCGATGTGGTCAACATTGGCATTGGTGGCTCCGACCTGGGCCCGGCCATGGTATGCGAAGCGCTTAAGCCCTATTGCACCACCGGCATTCGCGCGCATTTTGTGTCGAACATAGACCCGGCGCATCTGGCCACCACCCTTGAGCCGCTTAACCCGGCCACCACTTTGTTTGTGGTGTCGTCCAAAAGCTTTGGCACGGATGAGACCATGTCTAACGCGGTGGCTGCCCGCCAGTGGCTGCTGAGTGCCTGTGGTGACGACAGCCTTATTCAGCAGCATTTTGTGGCGGTGTCTACCAATCACCGTAAGGTGGTGGAGTTTGGCATTGCGGCCGAAAACATGTTTGAGTTCTGGGACTGGGTAGGCGGGCGCTTTTCTTTGTGGTCTGCCATTGGTCTGCCCATTGCGCTGGCGGTGGGCTTTGAGCGCTTTGAAGAGCTGCTGGCCGGTGCCCATGCCATGGATGAACACCTGCGCACCACACCCCTTGAGCAGAACATTCCGGTGCTGCTGGCGTTGTTAACCGTGTGGAACCATAACGTGTTGGGCCATGCCAGCGAAGGGGTGTTCCCCTACAGCCAGCTGATGCACCGTTTTCCGGCATTTTTGCAGCAGCTGAATATGGAGTCGAACGGCAAGTCGGTTACCTTGAGTGGCGAGCCGGTCAGCTGTGCCACCGGCCCCATTGTGTTTGGTGATGTGGGCTCCAACAGCCAGCATGCGTTTTTTCAGCTGCTGCATCAGGGCACCACTGTGGTGCCGGCGGAGTTTATTGGTTTTGTAAACTCGCCTTACGACTTTCCCGCACATCGCCACAAGTTGCTGGCCAATATGCTGGCTCAGGCCGAGGCACTGGCCTTTGGCAAACCGGCGGCTGAAGTGGAAGCCGAGCTGAGAGCGGAAGGCTTGAGCGAACAGCGCATTGCCGAGCTGCTGCCCAGCAAGGTAATGCCCGGCAATCGCCCCAGCACGGTGATTTTGTGCAAAGAGCTGACTCCTCACACCCTTGGCAGTTTAATTGCCCTGTATGAGCACAAAACCTTTGTGCAGGGCGTGCTGTGGAACGTGAACAGCTTTGACCAGTGGGGCGTGGAGCTGGGCAAAAAGCTGGCCAGCGGTCTGGTGGGTGCCCTTGCCGGTGAAACGGATGCCTCAAACCACGATGCGGCCACGCAGAGTCTGGTAAAGCAAATTTGCCGTTGGAGCGCCCCTGCGGGGAGCTGTAAGCCTGCCCCTGCGGGGAGCTGTAAGCCGTAAGCTATCAGCTGTAAGTTAACCCCCTCCCGACCTCCCCCTTGAAAAGGGGGAGGAGATGAAATGGTGCCCTTTGAAAAGGGCGAGGAGATGAAATGGTGCCCCTTGAAAAGGGGGAGGAGCTGAAATGGTGCCCCTTGAAAAGGGGGAGGAGCGAAAACAGTTCCCTCCCCTTTTTAAGGGGAGGGTCAGGGTGGGGTTAGTTGCCCCCCCCTCCCAGCCTCTCCCTTAACAAGGGGGAGGAGCAGATATAGAAGGAAACAGAATGCTCATTACTCAGGAATTGCTTAATCAGGTAGACGCGCTGGCCCGCAAGGCCGGTGCTGCCATTATGGAAATCTACGGCCGCGAATTTACCGTTGAGCAAAAGGAAGATAAGTCACCGCTTACTGAAGCCGATGCCGCCGCCCACAATATGATTGTGCAAGGCCTGGTTGAACTGCCGCTGAAAGCGCCGATTTTGTCGGAAGAAGACACCGCCGGTTTTGCCGGTGCCGATGAGCATGGCCGCTATTGGCTGGTGGATCCGCTGGATGGCACCAAGGAGTTCATTAAGCGTAACGGCGAGTTTACCGTGAATATTGCGCTTATTGAGCACGGCAAGCCGGTGCTGGGCGTGGTGTATGCGCCTGCTCTGAATGTGGGTTATATGGCCGCCGAAGGTCTGGGTGCCTTTAAATATGAAGGCAATGGTGCGCCTGTGGCCATTAACGTGGCTGAACACCAGGCCGGCACGCCCTGGCGGGTGGTGGGCAGCCGCTCTCATGGTGGTGGCGAGTTGCCTGCCCTGCTGGAAAAGCTGGGGGAACATGAGCTGGTGCCCATGGGCAGCTCACTTAAATTATGTCTGGTAGCAGAAAATACCGCCGATATTTACCCCCGCCTTGGCCCTACCTCACTGTGGGACACCGGTGCCGCCCAGTGTGTGGTAGAGCAGGCCGGCGGCACTGTGGTGCAGTTGAACGGCGAGCCGCTGAGTTATGCCAATACTCGTGAGGTGCTGAACCCGCATTTTCTGGTGCTGGGCGGGAAGAACCCTTTTGGGGAGCTGTAAGCTGTAAGTTAACCCCCTCCCAACCTCCCCCTTGAAAAGGGGGAGGAGCAAAACAGTTCCCTCCCCTTGGCAAGGTGAAGGGTCAGGGTGGGGTTTGTTACAACCCTCTCCCAGCCTCTCCCTTAAAAGGGAGAGGAGCAAATCGGGGTTCCTTCCCCTTGAAAAGAGGGAGCAAAATAGTTCCCTGAAGTACAGGAGCAGAGATGGATCAACTGGCAAACATTGTAGCGCTGGCACAACAACGGCCAGATATTGCTGCACTTTGGCTGTATGGCTCTCGCGCCAGAGGCGATCACCATGCCCGCAGCGATTATGATCTGGCGGTGGTCTTTACTCACTGGGAGCCGGATGCGTTATCTCGCCGGCTAAGGCCCGAAGAAGTAGCCTTGGACTGGCAACACAAACTTGCCATGCCGGAAGGCACCATCAGTGTGGTTGACCTGACCATTGCTCCTGTTCCCCTTGGCTGGAGTGTGCTGAGCCAGGGCAAACTATTACTGGACTTATCCCCTTCCCACCGCATGCAGGCAGAGCAGCGCATTTATTCCATGTGGGAGCTGGACTACGTTCATGCCAACAAGACTGGAGAAGAAAATGGCTGACACCGTACCTAACGCCTACCTGAGTGCGCAAAAAGAACATGTAGACCAGTGCGAACTGGACTTGGACGAGCTAAAGCAGCGGTTACAGCAAGGCCCTTGGAGCCGCTTTGAACAAAGGGCTGCAGAGCGAACACTTCAGGTTCTTATAGAGTCTTGCATTGGTCTGGCCAAACACTGGTCCAAACAAGAAACAGGCATGACGAGTAATGAGGCACTAACTGCATTTAACCGGCTGGCTGAAAAGGGCGTGATTGATAAAAGTACGCCCTGGCGCAAGGTTATAGGGCTTCGAAATGCGCTGGTGCATGACTATCTCGAAGTTGACCCTGTTATTGTGCATAGTGTGGTTTCATCTGATTATCATCAGGAACTTATCAATTTTGCCCGTTTGGGAATTAAAGCGTTGATGAAATAGCCAGCCCCTTCGGGGAGCTGCCGTAGGCCCGAATTTATTCGGGCAACAGGCACCGCTTGCCGGAATGTTGGAACTTGTCCCACCCTGCCATTCTTTATCTTTGGTTTTTTATGCTCCTGACCACTTCTTTTGGTATTTGGCGTCAGCGCCGGGTGCTTAATGCTTTGCTGGCACCTTTGCGTGTTGGCTTTTTTACCACTGAAAAAGCCACCGCTGTGGTGGGCTGGGGCATGAAGCCCAATACCGAGCAAGCGCGCCGGCTGGCACAGGCGGGCGATTTGCCCTTCTGGCAGCTGGAAGACGGCTTTATTGGTTATATTGGCCACCCGGCTGAGCGGGGCCGGCGGTTGTCACTGATTGTGGATGACGTGGGTGTCTATTACGACGCCACCCGGCCAAGCGCCCTTGAGCATATGCTGGACGATATTAGCTGGTGGAGTTCTGACTGGACGCAACGAGCGCGAATGCTGCGCCACACTCTTACTGAACACGGCATTACCAAATATAACTGTTATGCCGGCAATACCCTGCCCGTTTCTGTGCGTAACAAGCTGGATTCGAACCGCCCGCGCGTGCTGGTGATTGATCAGACCATGGGGGATCAGTCGGTGCGGCTGGGGCTTGCCGGTGAGCAGCATTTTGCCGATATGCTGGCTGCGGCCAGGGCCGAGAACCCGAATGCCCAGATTATTGTGCGCACCCACCCCGATGTGCTGCTGGGTAAAAAACAGGGCTATTTAACGGCAGCTGCCGGTAACGATGTGCTGTTGCTGGCCGACAATGTAAACCCTTTTACATTGATGGCCGAGGTAAGCAAGGTATATACGGTGACTTCTCAGCTGGGCTTTGAGGCATTGCTGGCGGGCAAGCCGGTGGTGTGTTTTGGAGTGCCCTTTTATGCCGGCTGGGGCGTTACTGATGATCGTGTTGCCGTGCCCCGCCGGGGCCAGCCACGCACTGTGGAGCAGTTGCTGGCGGCGGCTTATCTTCGTTATTGCCGCTATGCGGACCCGGTAACCGGTGAGCGCTGTGAGCCGGAAGCGCTGCTGGATTTGATCCTGGCCCAGCGCGCGCCCGTGCCGCCGGTGGATGAGCTGTATGCCGTTGGGTTTTCACTGTGGCGGCGGCGGTTTGCGCCGTATTTTTTGCGCCGTTATGCCCGGAAAGTGACATTTGTTGATCGTATTCCGGACGCAGTGGATTCCGGCCTTCAGCCGGGTAATACACAAGCCGTGCTGGTGTGGGGGCGCAAATTTGAGTCTGAACTGGCGAGCTGCTCATTGCCGGTGTGGCGCATGGAAGACGGCTTTTTACGCTCGGTGGGGCTGGGGTCGGATCTGCGCCGGCCCGGCTCGCTGGTGATTGACCCTGCGGGCATGTATTACGATCCGCGCACCCCCAGTGCCATTGAACAGCATTTAAAACAGCATGACTTTTCTGAGCTGGAGCTGAAACTGGGTGAACAGCTGCTGACACACTTTCACGAGCAGGCCCTGACCAAATATAACGTGGGCACTCGCAGCCAGCTGAACTGGCGGACACTGGCTGAAGAGCGCCGTATTATTCTGGTGCCCGGCCAGGTGGATGATGATGCTTCTGTGCAACTGGGCAGCCCCTTTGTGGCGGGCAACGCCGCTTTGCTTGAAGCGGTGCGGGCGGCCCACCCCGATGCCTTTATTGTGTTTAAGCCGCACCCGGATGTGGTGAGCGGTAACCGCCGGGGCCAAGTGCCGGAGAAGGTGCTGAACGCCTGTGTGGATGTGGTGGAAACCAGCGCCGGCATTGTAGACTGCCTGGATGCAGCAGACGCCGTGCATGTGCTGACGTCATTAACCGGGCTGGAGGCTTTGATCCGCAGTAAACCGGTAACCGTATGGGGCCAGCCATTTTATGCCGGCTGGGGCCTGACCACCGACATGCACCCGCTAGCACGCCGGGGCCGCAACCTGCCCCTGGCGGCACTGGTGTACGCTACTTATGCCTGGTATCCCACTTATGTGGATTATAAAACCGGCCTGTGCAGCACTCCGCTGCGCATGGCGCGCCAGCTGGCGGAAGAGCGGAAAAATTACCGGGAGCCAACACACCCGGCTCTGCTGTGGGTGTATCGCCGCTGGCGCAAGATGCGGTACTTGTGGGAGGCGTTTGCCCCTTCGGGGAGCTGTAAGCCGTAAGTTAACCCTCTCCCAGCCTCTCCCTTAAAAAGGGAGAGGAGCTGAAACGATTCCCTCCCCTTTTTAAGGGGAGGGTCAGGGTGGGGTTTGTTACAACCCTCTCCCAGCCTCTCCCTTAAAAGGGAGAGGAGCTGAAAAGTGACTACAACTACTGATTTTGCTATGTTGCTAAGTGAGTAACGGCTCTATCTGGCATATTGAGGAACGTACCCATGAAATTTCGCATCCGTTCACACCCTCAGCTTCGAGCGGCTGGTTCAGTGATGGAGATCTGGCCTATGGGAAATTACATTGAATATATGCCCAAAGGCACTGCTCAGCAGCGCATAGAGCAATGCTGGCAACGTGTTGGTAACCAGCTTACCCATTCATTTAAAGTTTATAAAAAGCAACAACATGGCACATAAAACAGCAGAAGAAGGTGATAATAGCGAGTGCCAGAAGACGCAGAACGCCGATCCTGTAAGTGACTATCTGGAGCCAGAGGCTGATGCAGAGTCGCTTGTGCAAGGGCTTAAACACGGTCAGTTAACACCCGCTCAGCAGGAGGCATTGGCTGAGCTTCTGGTTGAAGATGAGTCTCCGCAGCATATCATGGCTATTCATCGCCAGCAGACGACTATGTACAGCGGCAGCTTGCCTCCTCCTGAGCAGTTCAATGCTTATGATGAACATACACGCCGTATTATTCTGCAAATGGCTGTAGATGAGCAAAGCCATACCCATGAAATGCAAAAAACTGGTCTCACCGGTGCAATAGAGAAAGATAAACGAGGCCAGCAATATGGCTTAGCCATTGCTCTCGGAGGTTTTGTTGCTGCCGCCTGTATTGCCCCTTTCAGCCCGGTTGTAGCAGGTATTATCGGTGCCTTGGATATTTTTGGCATGGTCGCTCTGTTTGTCGCTCCCCGAGTACTGGAAGGCAGGTTTAGAAAACAATCTCCAGCTCAGTCTCCCTCTGAAGACTCCCTCTAGCTTAAAACTGCAGTGTTTTAGTGCATAGGGATAAAATAACTGACTCAGGGAGAAAACCTCAACTAACCCTCTCCCAGCCTCTCCCTTAAAAAGGGAGAGGAGCTGAAACGATTCCCTCCCCTTGCCAAGGTGAAGGGTCAGGGTGGGGTTTGTTACAACCCTCTCCCAGCCTCTCCCTTAAAAGGGAGAGGAGCTGAACTGTCAGGGTGGGGTTTGTTTTAACCCAGATACTCCGCATGAAACCGCAGGTGGTCTTCTATAAAGCTGGCGATGAAGTAGTGGCTGTGGTCATAGCCGGGCTGCAGGCGCAGTTCAAGCTTGGCACCGCTTTCATTGGCAGCCGCTTGCAGTGTTTCCGGCTTGAGTTGTTCGGCCAGGAAGTTGTCGGCGTCACCCTGATCCACCAGCATGGGCAGTGAGCTGCCTTTTGCTTTCAGCAGCAGGCTGGCGTCGTACTCGGCCCAGGCCGCTCTGTCTTCACCCAGATAGGCACTCAGGGCTTTGTGGCCCCAGGGGCAATCCGTGGGGTTGGAGATGGGCGCAAAGGCAGACACAGACACAAACCGCCCGGGGTTGCGCAGTGCCAGCACCAGGGCGCCGTGGCCACCCATGGAATGACCGCTGATGGCGCGCTTGCCGTTGAGCGGCAGCTCGCTTTCTACCAGAGCCGGCAGCTCGCTCAGCACATAGTCATACATGCGGTAGTGGCTGCTCCAGGGGGCCTGAGTGGCGTTTACATAAAAACCCGCGCCCAGGCCCAGATCGTAGGCACCTTCTGCATCGTCGGCCACGCCGTTGCCCCGGGGGCTGGTGTCAGGAATGATCAGCGCCAGCCCAAGCTCAGCAGCCACGCGCTGGGCACCGGCCTTGGATGAGAAGTTTTCGTCGGTGCAGGTTAACCCCGACAGCCAATACACCGCCGGCACCGGCCCCTGCTCTGCCTGCGGCGGCAGAAACACGGAAAACTGCATGCTGCAGTTAAGGGTTTTGGAGTCGTGCTGGTAGCGAATTTGACGGCCGCCAAAGCATTTTTGTTGTTGTAGCAGTTGCATTATTGTTCCTTGTAGGCCCGACTTCAGTCGGGCAAACCGTGCTGCATGAAGCACTGAAGCCCCGTTTAAACGGGGCCTACAGACTAAACCCCCTCCCAACCTCCCCCTTAAAAAGGGGGAGGAGAAGACGGTGAGCTTACAGCTATTTATTTGTCGTAAAGAATCACAGAACGAATGGACTTGCCTTCGTGCATCAGGTCAAAGGCGTGGTTGATGTCGTCCAGGCCCATGGTGTGGGTGATGAAGGTGTCCAGCTCAAACTCGCCGTTCATGTATTGCTCTACAATGCCGGGCAGCTGAGAGCGGCCTTTTACGCCGCCGAAGGCGGAGCCTTTCCATACCCGGCCAGTTACCAGCTGGAACGGACGGGTGGAGATTTCGGCACCGGCCGGGGCCACACCGATGATCACTGACTCACCCCAGCCCTTGTGGCAGGCTTCCAGTGCGGAGCGCATCACCTTGACGTTGCCGATGCACTCAAAGGAGAAGTCGACGCCGCCGTCGGTCATTTCTACAATCACGTCCTGAATGGGCTTGTCGTAGTCGTTGGGGTTTACGCAGTCGGTGGCACCCAGCTTTTTGGCAATTTCGAATTTGTCTTCGTTGATGTCGATGGCAATAATGCGGCTGGCCTTGGCCTGCACGGCACCAATAATGACTGCCAGGCCAATGCCGCCCAGGCCGAATACCGCTACTGTGTCGCCTTCCTGCACCTTGGCGGTGTTTTTAACCGCGCCCATGCCGGTGGTAACGCCACAGCCCAGCAGGCATACTTTTTCCAGCGGCGCTTCTTTGCTGATTTTGGCCAGGGAGATTTCCGGTACCACGGTGCGCTCGGCAAAGGTGGAGCAGCCCATGTAGTGGAAAATCGGCTTGCCGTCTTTAAAGAAACGGGTGGTGCCGTCGGGCATCAGCCCCTTGCCCTGAGTGGCGCGCACGGCCTGGCACAGGTTGGTTTTGCCGGATTTGCAGAATTTGCATTCGCCGCATTCGGCGGTGTAGAGCGGAATAACATGGTCACCCACCTGCAGGCTGGTGACGCCCTCGCCCACGGCTTCTACTATGCCGGCACCTTCGTGGCCCAGAATGGACGGAAACACGCCTTCGGCATCGTCACCCGACAGGGTGTAGGCGTCGGTATGGCACACACCGGTGGCCACAATGCGCACCAGCACTTCGCCTTTTTGCGGCGGCATCAGATCTACTTCTTCAATGCTGAGCGGCTTGCCCGGCTCCCAGGCTACAGCGGCGCGGGTTTTAATCATGTCCATTATTGGCTCCTGTTGGCTTTAACACACGAATCATCAGTGCGGTTGCACTACGCCGGTCTGTCAGCTCAATGGTTTTAACTTACAGCTGACAGCTTATAGCTTACAGCTCCCCGAAGGGTTCAGCTCCCCGAAGGGAGAATGCCGCTTATTGTATTACAGCCCCCACCGTTGATAATGACTTATATAGCAAAACACTTTTACCAGTGAGTAAAAATGATCGACTGGGAAGGCATTAACGAATTTGTAAGTGTAGTGGAGAGCGAGAGCTTTACTGCGGCAGCACAGCGGCTGAATGTGTCTGTGGCCCATGTAAGCCGGCGGGTGAATCAGCTGGAAAAGCGGCTGGGGGCCAAGCTGCTGTATCGTACTACCCGCAAGCTCACCCTTACCGACACAGGCCGTGTTTATTACCGGCAGGTGTGCCATATCCAGCACGCCCTGCAGGCGGCAGAGCAGGAGGTTATGACGCTTGAGGGCAACCCGGCGGGGCGGCTGCGCATTACCGCGCCGGTGTATTATGGCGAGCAGTTTGTGGCACCGCTGGTGAATAACTTTTTGCTGCGATACCCCGGCCTGCAGCTGGATATGGTGCTGACCAATAGCACAGTGGATCTGGTGCAGGAAGGATTTGATCTGGCCATTCGGCTGGGCAGTCTGGGCTCGTCCAGTTTAATGTGCCGCAAGCTGGCCCGGCGCACTCAGTTTTTGTGTGCCTCGCCGGATTATCTGGCCCGTTATGGCACCCCCCGGCACATTAATGATTTGAGCACACATCGCTGCCTGGCCGGCACTGTGGATCACTGGCGGTTTATTGAGAACAAGCAGCCCCGCCGTTTTCGCCTGCCGTCTGGCTGGCATTGCAATTCCGGGCTGGCACTGAAGGATGCCGCCATCAAGGGACTGGGAATTGTGCAGCTGCCGGATTATTACGTGACCGAAGCGCTGAACAAGGGGTTGCTGGTGAGCCTGCTGGAGGAATACAGGGTGCCGGACGACGGCGTGTGGGTGGTGTATCCGAACAATAAACACCTGTCGCCAAGAGTGCGGCTGCTGGTGGATTATCTGGTTGAATGTTTGTAGGGAAATGCAAAAACGATTCCCTCCCCTTACCAAGGGGAGGGTCAGGGTGGGGTTTGTTGCAACCCCCTCCCAACCTCCCCCTTAAAAAGGGGGAGGAGCAAAAACGATTCTCTCCCCTTAAAAAAGGGAGGAGCAAAGGGGTTACATCTGTGATTGCAGGTAGTTGGGCAGGCCGATGCGCTGAATGAGGCCCAGCTGCTGTTCCAGCCAGTGGGTGTGATCATTTTCGGTGTCTTCCAGCAGCACCTGCAGCATGTCGCGGGTCTGGTAGTCCTGCTCTTGTTCACACAGGGCCATGACCTTGCGCAGATCCTTGATGACTTTATATTCCAGATCCAGATCGCTCTGCAGCATGGAGGGCACATCTTTGCCCACGTTCAGCGGCACCCGGGTCACCATGTCGGGCGTGCCTTCCAGAAACAGAATGCGCTCAATCAGCTTGGAGGCATGGCCTTTTTCGTCTTCAAATTCGTGGTCAATGCGCTCGTAGAGCTTGGTGAGCCCCCAGTCTTCATACATGCGGGAGTGAATGAAGTATTGGTCCATGGCGCTGAGTTCGCCTGCCAGCAGCTCGTTGAGTGCGGCAATAATTTGCTGATTACCTTTCATTATTCTGCTCCCTTACAGTTGTGACTGCTGGTAATTTTCAAGGCCGATTTTGCTGATAAGGTCCAGCTGAGTGTCTATCCAGTCGAGGTGGCCTTCTTCGTATTCTTCCAGCTCACAGAGCAGCTCGCGGGAGACGAAGTCGTGCACCGACTCGCAGTAGGCAATGGCGTCTTTCAGCACTTTCAGCTGCTCTGCTGCCTGATCGCGGTCGCAGCCGAGCATTTCTTCGGTGTTTTCACCAATACGCAGCCGGTTCAGGTGCTGCAGGTTGGGCAGGCCCTCCAGAAATAGAATGCGCTCGATCAGCTCGTCGGCCTGTTTCATGTCTTTGATGGATTTTTTGTATTCCCGCTCGTTCAGCTTGCTGAGGCCCCAGTTTTTAAACATGCGGGCGTGCAGAAAATACTGGTTGATGGAGGTCAGCTCTATGCTGAGCACCTTGTTCAGGTGCTCAATGACTTTTTTGTCCCCTTTCATAACCACTCTCCCCGTTCAATGATGGCCATAAGGATAGACGCCAAATGGCCGTTTTTCAAATTAAAACATAAGATAAGTTATTGATTTAAGAGAACTTAACTATAAGCGAGAACTAATCACATTCGCGCTTTGATCTCACTCGATCCAGATGGGGTTGGAGTAGGCGCGCTTGCCGTTGCGATCTTCCACTACCCATTGCATCCAGGTGTGGTTGGGCGGCACAGGCACACCGGTTCTGAACCATTTGGCACCGTTAATTTTCCAGCCGGCTACCTGCACACCATCCAGCCAGACTTCGGCCCTGGCCAGACCCACCTCGGAGCGAAACTCTACCTGAGTTTCGGTAAAGGGTTTGGCGGTGCCGCCGAAGTTGGTGGTAATGGGATACACCTGCGGGCCAAAGCTTAAAAAGCTGTGGCCTTTGCCTGCGGCCGTGGCGTAGTCGGCACTGAGCCTGCCTTTGGGCGTGTAGGCATAGAGCTTGCCGCTGTTGCCGCCCAGATAAACCTTTTCACCCCGGCTCCAGCGCTGTCGCAGCTCCTGCAGGCGCGCCTCAAAGCCGGAGGTGACCGGCGTCAGCTCCAGCAGTGCCAGCCTGGGTATGCCCTGGCCGCCATACATGGGCTTGTCGGCGCTGAGCACGTCCAGGGCACCGGCGCTGAGCCAGGCACTGACTTCCCCGCTGTCGCGGTTTTTGCGCAGATCGTCGCTTTCATAAAGAATGCCCAGTTCGTTTTGCAGACTGGCGGCGGTCCAGTGCGCCTGCACCATGTTGGGCATGTCGTTATAGCTGGGCAGGGCTGCAGGAACCTGGTTGCGTTCCAGCTGATAGCCGGAGAACTGTTTGCCATCTTGAGTGGTGCTTAAACGAATGCCGGCATTGCTGAGGTTAACCTCATAGCGGCTGGTTACCGGTTTGCCGTTCAGCTCGCGCTGCAGTTCTATTACAACACGCTCGCCAGACTGTTCTTTCACGTCAATTTTTGTCGATGTGAGCTTGCCGTCACCGGGCACAAAGTCGAGGGAGCGCACCAGATCCGGGCCGTACTGGCCGTTGCTGGCAATGGCCAGATCCACCACGGCGCCGGTGTCGGCACTGATGGCAAAGGCGAAATAGGGTGATCTGACGGTAATGTCTTTTTCGCCGGTGGCGTTACCGTTTTTAATAAAGGTGGGGCCGTGCAGCACATCCAGGCGAGCCGGCACGGGCTCATTTTTGTTGGAGGCACAGGCAGAGAGCACCAGTGCAGCCAGCACTGTGAGTCCGGTTTGGTAAAAGCGCATAACAAAAATCTCGATAAAGTGTAGAAGCAGGTAAATTCTGACAGTTTGCCAATGGAATACAACTGCAAGCGCAGTGTCATTCCGGCCACCGAGCCGGAATCCATTCTGCAGACGACGGCGGGGCCTGCCATAGACTCCGGGTCAAGCCCGGAGTGACAGCTTACAGCTCCCCGAAGGGGCATTACATATTTTCCAGCCGGGTGAGCAGCTGGTTAAGGCTGGCAAGCAGCGGCTTGGTGTCGCCGCCGGTCAGGCCTTCGGCCAGACCGGCTTCCCATTCCAGCACTCTGGGCACCATGCGCTGATGCAGTGCCTTGCCCTCGGGGGTGAGCAAAATGCGGGCGGCGCGCTGGTCCCTGGGGTTGGGCTTGCGCTTTATCAGCTTTTTATCTTCCAGCCCCTGCAGCGCCCGGGACACTTTTACCTTGTCCATGCAGGTGATGTCGGCCAGCTCCCGGGCAATCAGCGAGCGGCCGTCGCCCAGCACCGCCATCAGCCGCCACTCGGGCCGGGTTATGCCAAATTCCTTGCGATAGAAGACGGCCAGCTCGGCCCCTACCCGCTCGGCTACCTGCATCAGTTTGTAGGGTAAAAAGTGTTCCAGCTCCAGCGCGCTCTGCTCATCCATGACTTGCTTCCTGTTTGCCTGTAAAGACAGGAGTGTAACCATTTTTGAACACAAGTTTGAAGCCATGCCGCACATTATGGCCAGGCAGCTATAGTGAGTAAGAGTTTGATCTTCACCGGAGGCAACATTGAAACACCGAGTGTCTTTTCCGCTGCGTGAAGGCGTGCATTCCCGCCAGGCGCATTGCGATTTGCCCGCCGGCAGCTATGAGCGGGAGATTGGCAAAGACGGCTTTTTTGGCCCGGCCACTCATATGTATCACCGCCATCCGCCTACCGGCTGGAGCCATTGGGAGGGATCATTGCGTCCGCGCGCACTGGATACCAACAAGCTGCCCGATATGGGCCCCTGCCCCTGGCATGCGGTTCCTTTGCTTTATAACGAGCATTTATGCGTTCGGTTGTGGCGCTGCAACAGCCCCATGGATCATCTGGTGCGCAACGGCGACGGCGATGAATGCCTGTTTGTGCATGCGGGCAGCGGCGTGCTGTTTTGCGACTATGGCCGGCTGCCCTTCAGCAAGGGGGATTATGTAATTATTCCCCGCTCCACCAGCTGGCGAATTGAGCCGAATGAGCCGGTTACCCTGCTGATGATAGAAGCCACCCACGGCAGCTATCAGCTGGCCGACCGAGGCCCAGCCGGCCAGCATGCCATTTTTGACCCGGGTGTGCTGGAACATCCTCATATAGATGAAGCCTTTGCGGAGCAGGCCGGGCGCGCCGGTGAGTGGCAAGTCAGGCTCAAGGCCCGGGGTCAGTTTAATACCATCACTTACCCCTTTAATCCGCTGGATGCGCTGGGCTGGAAGGGTGACTTAACCGTGCTGCGGCTGAACTGGCGGGATATTCGGCCATTGATGAGCCATCGTTATCATCTGCCGCCTTCTGCGCACAGCACCTGGGTGGCCAGCCACTTTGTGATCTGCACCTTTGTGCCCCGCCCCATGGAGCAGGACGCCGGTGCACTCAAGGTGCCGTTTTTTCATAACAATGACGATTACGACGAGGTGCTGTTTTACCATGAAGGTAATTTTTTCAGCCGGGATAACATTGATGCCGGCATGATCACCTGGCACCCCTGTGGCTTTACTCACGGGCCGCATCCCAAGGCGCTGGCCTCCGCACAGAGCAATTCCCGCACGGCCACCAACGAGGTAGCAGTGATGATTGACAGCCGCTATCCGCTGGAGCTGGCTACCCTTCCTGCCGGTGTGGAGAACACCGATTATGTCAACTCCTGGAGGAAATCGTGAAACTGGCATCTTTAAAAGAAGGCCGCGATGGCAGCCTGATGGTGGTATCCCGGGATTTGCAGCTGGCCTGCCGCGCCGATGGCATTGCAGCTACCCTGCAGGCGGCACTGGATAACTGGGATGAGTGCGAGCGGGGGCTGAACGCCATGTATCAGCGTTTGAACCGTGGTGAATGCGCTCATGCTTTTGCCTTTGATACGGCGGCCTGTGCCGCGCCCCTGCCCCGGGCCTATCAGTGGGCCGACGGCAGTGCCTATGTGAGCCATATAGAGCTGGTGCGCAAAGCCCGTGGGGCCGACATGCCGCCGGGTTTCTGGACCGATCCGCTGATGTATCAGGGCATGTCGGACGGGTTTCTCGGCCCCTGTGAGCCAATTGAGCTGGCGGATGAAGCCTGGGGCATCGACTTTGAAGGGGAAATAGCGGTGATTACCGGCGATGTGCCCATGGGCACCACAGAGGCCAGCGCCCTGCCCCATGTGCGGCTGCTGATGCTGGTAAATGATGTGTCGTTGCGCAACCTTGTTCCCGCAGAGCTGGCCAAGGGCTTTGGCTTTTTTCAGTCAAAGCCCGCTACCAGCTGCTCGCCGGTGGCCGTGACTCCCGACGAGCTGGGCCAGCACTGGCAAAACGCCCGGCTGCACCTGCCGTTGCGGGTCTTTTTAAACAACCAGCTGTTTGGCCACCCCAATGCCGGGGTTGATATGACCTTTGGCTTTGACCGGCTTATTGCTCACGCCTGCTTCAGCCGCCATTTGAGTGCCGGCACCGTGATTGGCTCGGGCACCGTATCCAACCGGGATGAAAGCACCGGCTCCTGCTGCATTGCCGAGCGGCGCACCCGCGAGCTGCTGAACACCGGCGAAGTCAGCACGCCATTTATGCAGTTTGGAGACAGCGTGCGTATGGAAATGCTGGACGAGCAGGGGCGCAGTATTTTTGGGGCCATTGATCAGCAACTGGTGCACTATAAAGCAGCTCAGCTGTCGAGATAGCGCCCCAGGGTGAGCTCACGCTCGCGCTGGCATTCGGCCAGATAAATAGCAGCGGCAACCTGAGCTTTGCTGTGATATTCGTCTATGGCGCGAGAGACCATGCGCTCCAGGGTTTTGTCGTTTTTGGCCATGCGGAACTTGCGCAGCCAATACATTTTATCCTGCAGTTGCTGCTCTGGATTCATAGTTTCATTCATTGATGAGTGTATTCCAAAAGGAAGAAGTAAACAGGGTGAACCTGTTTATTAAGATAGTTGAAAATAATAAACAGTTCCCGCGCCGGGCGCGGGAACAGCAAACTTAACGTGCCCGGGGCACAAAACCAATTACATCATACACTTTGTCGAGGGTTTTCACTGCTTTTTCCCGGGCCTTGCCGGCACCCAGCGTCAGCACCCGGCGCAGCTCGGTTTCGTCTTCCCGCAGCTCATGAAAACGCTGCTGAATGGGCGTAAGCATGTCGAGCACGGCTTCGGCGGTGTCGGTTTTGAGGTGACCGTACATTTTGCCTTCAAAGTGCTGCTCCAGCTCGGCCATGGAGCGGCCGCCGGCACCGGACATGAGGGTAAGCAGGTTAGACACGCCGGGCTTGTTTTGGGGATCGAACTTCACCAGGGGCGGATCGTCCGAGTCGGTGACGGCGCGCTTCAGCTTTTTGGCGATCTTTTTGGGATCTTCCAGCAGGCCGATAAAGTTATTGGCGTTATCGTCCGACTTGGACATTTTTTTGGTGGGCTCCTGCAAACTCATAATGCGGGCACCGTCTTCCGGAATAAAGGGCTCGGGTACGGTAAATACCTCGCCGTACAGCTGATTAAAGCGATAGGCAATATCCCGGGTCAGCTCAAGATGCTGCTTTTGATCATTGCCCACCGGCACCTGATTGGCCTGATAAAGCAGAATGTCGGCAGCCATTAACGCAGGATAAGTAAACAGGCCGGCGTTAATGTTTTCGGCATAGCGGCTGGACTTGTCTTTAAACTGGGTCATGCGCGACAGCTCGCCGAACTGGGTGTAGCAGTTCAGCACCCAGGCCAGCTCGGCGTGTTCGGGCACATGAGACTGAATAAAAATGGTGCTCTGCTCGGGGGTGAGGCCAATGGCCAGATAAAGCGCAGCGGCATCCAGACAAGCAGAGCGCAGGGCCTGCGGGTCCTGGCGCACGGTAATGGCGTGCATATCCACAATGCAATACAGGCAGTCATAGTCCTGCTGCATTTTTACCCACTGGCGCAGGGCGCCCATGTAGTTGCCTATGGTCAGCTGGCCCGAGGGCTGGGCACCGCTGAGTACGATGGGTTTAGCCATGATATTCCTTGTGGTGTATTTAAAGCTTAAGTATTGAAACCAGACCGGCAAAGTCGTCGAGCACCCAGTCGGGCTGGCTGTCGGCAATGGCGCGGCCATAGTTATAGCCGTAGGTGAGCCCTGCCACCGCCATGCCTGCTGCTTTGGCCGCCAGCACGTCGTTTTCGGAGTCGCCCACCATCAGGCTGCGGGCCGGGCTTACATTAAGCTGCCGGCACACATGCAGCAGCGGAGCAGGACTGGGCTTTTTCTCGGTCAGGCTGTCGCCGCCCAGCACCAGTTCAAAATAATCTTCAAGTCCGGCGGCGGCCAGTATGCCCGGCACAAAACGGTAGGGCTTGTTGGTCACCAGCGCCAGCCGTTTACCCGATGCGCGCAACTGCTCAAGGGTGCCGAGCACACCGGGATAAAACACCAGGGTGCCGTGGGCATGGCTGGCGTAGGCCTCGTCAAACCGGTAACGGGCCTGCTGCTGCAGCGTGGCGTCCGGAATATGCCCCAGGGTCGCCGTCAGCGCACGCTGTACCAGCATATCGGCCCCGTTGCCCACCCAGCCGCGCACCGCACTCAGCGGCTGGGTGGCATAATTGAGACTGGTCAGCATGTCGTTGATGGCTTCAGCCAGCTGAGGCACGCTGTCTATTAAGGTGCCGTCGAGATCAAACTGAACCAGATCAAAATCAGCCATGGGCGGCAGCCAGCTCCCGGCGCATGTCGTCAATCACCGCTTTGTAGTCGGGCTGACTGAAAATGGCCGAGCCGGCCACAAACATGTCGGCACCGGCTTCGGCTATTTCCCGAATATTACCGGGCTTGACGCCACCGTCTATTTCCAGGCGAATGTTGCGGCCGCTTTCATCAATGCGGCGACGGGCCTCGCGCAGTTTGTCGAGGGTGCCGGGAATAAAGGACTGACCGCCAAAACCGGGGTTGACCGACATCAGCAGAATAACGTCTACCTTGTCCATGACATAGTCAAGATAGCTTAGCGGTGTGGTCGGGTTAAACACCAGGCCGGCCTGACAGCCCTGCTCGCGAATAAGCCCGAGGGTGCGGTCGATGTGCTCGGATGCTTCCGGATGAAAGGTAATAATGGAAGCACCGGCTTTGGCGAAGTCGGGCACCAGGCTGTCTACCGGCTTAACCATCAGGTGCACATCGATGGGCGCGGTAATGCCATAATCACGCAGCGCCTTGCACACCATGGGGCCTATAGTGAGGTTGGGCACATAGTGGTTATCCATGACATCAAAATGGACCACATCGGCACCGGCCTGCAGCACGTTATCTACGTCTTCGCCCAGACGGGCGAAATCGGCAGACAGAATGGAAGGTGCAATTAAAAAGTCTTTCATCGGGGTTACCTTGAGCGCAAAAAACGCTCCAATTCTACCCCTTCAGAAAGCGGTAAGCTATAACCCCCTCCCAGCCTCCCCCTTAAAAAGGGGGAGGAGACAAAGAAACACCTCCCCTTAAAAAGGGGGAGGAGACAAAGAAACACCTCCCCTTAAAAAGGGGAAGTGTACAGGAGCACACATTCTCCCTCCCCTTTCCAAGGGGAGGGTCAGGGTGGGGTTGGAAGGAATGTAAGGAGTTTAAATGAACTGGAAACACAGATTGCAGGGCGTGCTGGCGGCCTTGTTCGGGGTGCAGTCGGAGCACCATCGCCGGCTGCAGTTTTCCGGCAGCCCCTGGCCCTGGGTGGCACTGGGGGTGGTGTTGATACTGGTATTTGTGCTGGCACTGCTGGGAATTGTAAAAATGGTGCTGTCTTAGCGAAACAGCGCCAGCAGCTCGTTAACCTTTTGCCGGTTATGGCCGTGACGGCTGATGGTGCGCTTGACCGCCACCACATCAAGGCTGGCTTCCCGGTACAGCTCGCGGGTGAGCGGAATATCGTGATTGCTGATCAGCACCGGCACGCCCCTAGCGGCGGTTTCCCGGGCCAGCCGGGCCAGTATGGCCTGATCGTCCAGAGTAAAGCCGTTGGCGGCATAGGTGGTAAAGCTGGCGGTAGTAGACAAAGGTGCATAGGGCGGATCACAGTAAAACACCTGATCCTGAGTGGCATTGGCAAACACCTGGTCATAGCCCTGGCACACAAAGGTGGCTTTTTGCGCTTTTTCGGCAAAAAACCACAGCTCTTTTTCCGGAAAATAAGGCTTTTTATAGGCCCCGAAAGGCACGTTAAAACCGCCCTTGCGGTTGTAGCGGCACAGGCCGTTATAGCCATGGCGGTTCAGATATAAAAACAGCAGGGCTCTGCGCCAGCTGTCCTGCTCCTGATTGAACTCGGTGCGCAGACCATAATAAACGGCTTTGTCGTTGTGCTCAGACACAAACAGGCCCGCAGCCTCGCGCACAAAGGCATCGGGGCGCGTTTTCAGCAGCTGATAGAGGTTGATCAGATCGGCGTTGATATCGGCCAGTATGTAGGCATCGAAGTTCGAGTTCAGAAATACCGAGCCGGCCCCCACAAAAGGCTCAACCAGGGTGCCTGCCTCAGGCAGCCGGCGGTTGATGTTGTCTACCAGACCATATTTGCCGCCGGCCCATTTAAGAAAGGCGCGGGTTTTTGTTACTGTTGCCATGCTTGCCGGACCCGGAACGCAAATAAAGGGCGCGCATTGTAACCCCATGGAAGAGTCATGACCATGGCCATGACTAGGGGGTGGCCTCTTTTTGCACCTGGCCAAAAGGCTTGGGCCAAGGCTTGGCAGCCCTGAGCTCTGCAGGCAGGCGGCCAACTGCCGCTCTGGCCTGCTCGGCTGAGGCAAAATCACCGTGCACCAGCACATACCAGGGCTGACCGTTCAGGTTGCGGGAATAGACCCAGGCCGGTGATAAGTTATGGCGGGTCATCAGCTGATTAAGTGCGTTCTTGTCCCGGCTGGCCATCAGCTGCAGGGTGTAGTGCCCTGCCGGCTGCCGGGAAAGCGCAGCGGGCTGACCGGCTGCCGGCTGTGCCGCCGGCGCACTTTGTGCCTGCTTGCTGACCGCTTGTACGGTTTTGCGCTGCATCAGCTGACTGACCACTTCATCGTCTATGACCACCCGCTCCTTGCTGGTGTCTTTTGGTGTTTCCGCTACCTGAGTGGCCACTTGCGGAGACTCAGGTAAAGGCTCTACCGGCCAGTCACTGACCAGGGCTTCTCCCTGCTCTTCAGCAGCAGGCGTCACCGGCAGGGTGTCAGCGGTCACAGGACCGGCCGGAGGCTCAGGCAGGGATTCAGCCTGAAACGGCTGAGCAACCTGTGCCGGCGGCGCTTCATCCTTGCCCAGCAAGGCACTGACAATCACGCCAAGCCCTACAATAATCAGCCCTGTCAGCAGAATTTTAACCGGCTTTTGCTCCAGCCACTGGCGGTATTCGGGTGTTTTCATGCTTGGCTCCGTACTGACCACAAGATCTCCCGGATAATGCATGCCGGCCAGTTGCCCGGCCGCCGGCGCACTATCCCGGAGGCTGCATAACTGCAGTTTATCTTCTTCGCTCAGTTCAGGAACTTCAAGCTCCAGCACCGGCATTTGCAGCTCCTGCAACAGGGTGCGCACGCCACTGGCCCAGGATGACAACCCCATCAATACCATAAAGGGCCGCTGCGCCGATGGCAGTGCCAGGCTCATTTCGGCCAGCTCCTGCAACTGAGCGTCGGTCAGCCACTGGGCGTTATCCACCACCAGCAGACGCTTGCCGGGTGCGGCGGGCAGCAGCCGGTTTACCGAGTCGGAAAGGGGATCGCCGGCATCAAAGATGGCACCGGCAAACCACTGCTCCAGCAAGGCTTCACGAAATACTTTCTGGCTGGTGATTAGACGGGCGTCGAGCACCACCGGCGTCAGCAACTCACTTTGCTGAGTGAGCAGAGTGGCCAGCGTGGATTTGCCCGCCCCTTTGGGGCCGGATACCAGCGCCAGCTCATGGTCGAGCCGGGCCAGATGCAGCAGCCGTTCTAGCAGCTGCTGCTGGGATGAGAGCGCACGCACAGAGCCGGTCACGATTCAGCTCAGCACCTGTGTCAGCTGGGCTTCTGTGACATCACTGACCACTTGAGCCCGGCCTATGCCCTGGGGCAGCACCAGACGCAACTGACCCGCCAGCACTTTTTTGTCCCGCATCATGTGGGGCAGATAATTGGCTGTGGTCATTTGCTCAGGCCCGGCCACTGGCAGGTTAGCCTGCTCCAGCAAGGCCTGAACCCGGGCCACCTCGGCCTCGGTCATATCACCGCGCAGGCGGGCAGTATGACAGGCCTGCATGGTGCCGGCCGCCACCGCTTCGCCGTGCAGCCAGTTGCCATAACCCATTTCGGCTTCAATGGCATGGCCAAAGGTATGGCCCAGATTAAGCAGCGCGCGCACGCCGTGCTCACGCTCATCACTGGCCACCATGTCGGCCTTGATTTCGCAGCAGCGGCGAATGGCATAAGACAACGCCTCGGTATCGAGCTGTTGCAGACGCGTGATGTTCTGCTCCAGCCAGGCGAAGAAGCCGGCGTCCCAGATAATGCCGTATTTGATCACCTCGGCCATGCCGGCGGCAAATTCGCGCGCCGCCAGTGTGCCGAGGCAATCGGTATCTATCAGCACCAGCTCGGGCTGATAAAAGGCCCCTATCATGTTTTTGCCAAGAGCATGGTTAACCGCGGTTTTGCCGCCCACCGAGGAATCAACCTGAGCCAGCAGTGTGGTGGGTACCTGAATAAAGGGCACACCACGCTGATAGCAGGCAGCAGCAAAACCGGTGAGATCACCGATAACACCGCCCCCCAGGGCGATAAGGGTAGTATCGCGGCCGTGACCGTTTTCCAGCAGCGTGCCCATCACCTGATTAAAGGTGTCGAGATTTTTAAACTGCTCGCCGTCGGGCAGCACCAGGCTTTCTGCCTCAAGCGGAGCCAGTGCTGCCAGCAAGGGCGCAAGATACAGCGGTGCCACTACCTCATTGGTGATCACCAGCACCTTTTTGCCCTTGATGGCACTTTTCAGCAAGGTACCATCGGCAAGCAGGCCACTGGCAATATGAATGGGATAGCTGCGCTCTCCCAGGTTCACGGTTAACCTTTCCATGGAGCTTCTCCGGGCTTACAGGCCAATAAGTTCAACAATCTGGTTGGCCACCAGCTTGGCGCTTTGCTCATCGGTGCGCACCACATAGTCGGCCACTTCCCGATACAGCTCGTTGCGCTCTTCAGCCAGACGCTCCAGCACATCCCGGGGCTCTTCTTTGGTTTGCAGCAAGGGCCGGCGCTTGTCTTTCTGCACCCGGGCCAGCTGTTTTTCTACCGTGGTTTCGAGGTAGACCACTATGCCCCGGGCCGACAGCCGGTTGCGGCTTTCGCGGCTTTTTATTGAACCGCCACCAGTAGCCAGCACTATGCCCTGCAGCTCGCTCAGCTCATTGATGACCTTTTCTTCGCGTAGACGAAAGCCTTCTTCGCCCTCTACATCAAACACCCAGCTGATATCGGCACCGGTACGGCGCTCGATTTCCTGATCGGAGTCATAAAACTCCATGTGCAGTTGCTGCGCCAGGTATTTGCCGATGGTGCTCTTGCCCGCACCCATGGGCCCCACTAGGAAGATATTGCGTTTTTCAGCCATGTTGCACGAAATTCTCACAAACAAATGCGCCCCACGAACACCGCGGGGTCGACGATGAACCTAACCTTGATTTTCTGAAACTGGACGCCGGATTATCGCAACTGCGCCGGCGACTGGCAAGGAGCATGCCGCCACTGTTTATTTTGGCGACAATTCCTTAAATGCTGTCATGCACGATACGGGGGGTGACGAAGATAATCAATTCCCGCTTGCGGTTGGTGTCTTGCGTGCTTTTGAATAAGTGCCCCATTACCGGTATGTCGCCCAGCAGCGGCACCTTGCTCACCCGGCGTAAAATGTCCTGCTGGTAAATGCCTCCCAGCACCAGGGTTTCACCGTCGTTGACCAGCACCTGAGTGGTGACCGACTGGGCATTGATGGAAGGCACCTCAGAGCCGTCAGCCTGAGTGATAAACTCGCCAACGCTGTCTTGAGTGACCAGTAAATCAAGCACCACACGGTGATCAGGCGTAATTTGCGGTGTGACTTCCAGGCTGAGATAGGCATCGGCAAATTCCACATTGGTGCCCTGCTCACTGACGGTGCTGTAGGGAATTTGCACCCCCTGCTGAATCACCGCCGGTTTCTGGTTGGAGGTGGTCACTCTGGGGCTGGCAATAATTTCGGCACGGTTTTCCCGCTCCAGCGCGGTCAGTTCCAGATCGAGAATATTACCGCCGGACAGCTTGGCAATCTGCAGGCCGATGGAGCCGCCTTCCGCCGACACTGGCAGATTGACATTGAGGTTACCCTCGGTTTGGTTGCTGCCGCCGGCGGTGTCGTTGCGGTATTCCCAGTTAATGCCCAGCTCCTGCTCCAGCCCCTCGTTGATGGTGACCATGCGTGCTTCAATTACCACCTGCTTAATGGGAATATCCAGCAGCGTCAGCATGCGGCGCACATTGCTGATGCTTTCCCGCGTGTCTTTAATGACCAGCATATTGGTCCTGTCATCCACCGCTATGGCCCCCCGCTCCGATAACAGCCGGGTGCTTTCATTACTGAGCAGCGCCAGCATGCTGGCCGCTTTGGCGTAATTGATTTGCAAAAATTCGGTCTCCAGCGGGGCCAGCACCTGCTGCGCCTGCTGATTTTCCAGCTGGCTCTGCTCCTGCAGTGCCAGCTCGGCAGCCGGGGCCACCAGCAGAATATTGCCGTTCATGCGCTTATCGAGACCACGCACCTGCAAAATGGTATCCAGTGCCTGCGACCAGGGCACGTTGTCGAGACGCAGAGTCAGATTGCCCTGTACCGAATCGGTGGTGACCAGGTTAACCTGATTGAAATCAGCCAGGATCTGCAGTGCGGTGCGCACCGGAATATCCTGAAAATTCATGGATATGCCCTTATTCCCCTGCTGGCTCAGCTGCTGTGCCATTGCCGGCATCAGCACCAGAGACAGTAACACTGACACCATCAGCCTGCCCATGGTTATTGTTTGCATACGGCGCACTCCTGTTCTTTGCTGACCAGCAACAAGGTGCTTTCACGGCGACTCCAGCACCCCCTGCCATCGGACAGATATTCTTCCAGCACAATACGTTCACGGCTGACCACCCTGACTTCACCATGATGCAGCCCCATTCGGTCACCCGGTGTCACTGTGTGGGTAATGCCGTCGGGCGCAGACACCAGACCTGTGATCAGCCCGCCCTGCTGCAGGGTGCCGCGCATGGACAAGCGCTCAAGTGCATAGTGCTCAAGCGGCTGTTTGGGCCCGCGCATAGCGGGCGCAGTGCAATGAGCGGCAGCGGGTGGTGCGGTGGCGGCCACTTCCGGCACAGGCAGCGCAAAGGGGCTGCGCTGACTGGCCGGCTGATAGGGCTCGGGTACATAGCTGCTGACCGGTGGCACCGGCTCGGGTGCCGCCCCCGGCCGGGTGCGCACATCCAGGGTGTATTGCTGCAGGTTATCCGGATCACCGCAGCTGGCCAGCCCCAGCAGCAGCACCAGCATCAGCGCTTTCATGGCATCTCCTGCGGGTTATATTGATAGGTTTTGGCCTGCATACTCATATTAAGCTGCTCGTTGCCGGTGTGGCTGAGGGTAAAGCTGTCGAGTATGACAATGCGCGGCAGGGCGGCGATATCGGCCACAAAGTGCCCCAGCTGATGATAGCTGCCACTGACAATAATGCGCATGGGCAGCTCGATGGAAAACTTCCCCGGCTGCTCGGCTTCCCAGTTGATGCGCTCTATCTGCAGGCCGTTGTCGGTGGCAATGAAGCTGATGTCGTCGAGCAAACCGGCCACTTCAAGCCGGCTGGGCAGTTTTTGCAGCTCGGTATCAAGCCGCGCTTTAAGAGTTTTGAGCTGTTTTTCATAAGCAGGCAGGGCCGCAGCCTGCGCCGCTTTGGCCTCAAAGGTGTTTTTAAGGCTTGCTTCCCGCTCTGTCATGCGCGCGAGTTCGGCTCTGTTATCACTTAACAGAAACTGCCACATCAGTCCGCACAGCAGCAAACAGACAGCCGCAATAACACCAACTCTCAGGGGCCGTGGCCACTGCCCGATATGCTCAAGCTCCAGTTCGTTAAGCTCTTCCAGGTTCATGGCTGCTCTCCTTGCGGGGTGACCATCACATTCATGGAAAACTGGCTGAGGGGAATGTCGCCGTCACCGGCGGCGTAAATGGCACTGAGCCTGGGTCTGGCAAGCCAGCGGCTGGCCTCCATGCGGCGCAGCATGGCAGCCACCCTGGGGTAGGCTTCGGTTTTGCCCGCCAGCTCAAGGTGCTCGCTGCTGACCTTAAGCGAGTTTAAGTACACACCGGGCGGAACCAGCTCCGGCATCTGATTAAACAGATGCACTGAAAAGGCCCTTTGCTGTTGCAGCTCATCAATCAGCCGGACCCGCTCCAGCAATTGCTCCCGCTGCTGACGAATGGTGCTGATTTCTCCTAACGCCTGATCCAACTGGTTGATCTCGGTTTGCAGATAATGGTTACGCGCCTGCTGCCGGGTGATCTCTTGTGTCAGACGGACATTAAGCAGCGCCATGGCCAGCAAGGTAAGCGCCGAGGCCAGTGCCAGCTGCAGCATAAAGCGTTTTCTTTGCCTGGTTGCACGATCTTGTCGCCAGGGCAGCAGATTTATACGGGACACGGGGTAAAGCTCCTTAGCGCCAGCCCCAGGGCAATGGTGCAGGCAGCGGCACCGGGATAGTCCTGCTCACTGCCACCCAGCAGCCGGTCAAAACGCGGCTGCAGCACGGGAATAGCTAACTCCTGCTCCAGCACGGCGGCCAGCTGGGGCAGCTGGCTGGCGCCCCCGCTGAGAAATAGCGCCTGTGGTGGCCGGCTGTCGGTACCACTGTTAAAAAGGTGCATGTTGCGGCGAAGATGCTGAAGCACATTGTTGATATGCTGCTGACTGGCGTTTTCCTGCAGCTCCGCAGGCAGCGTGTGATCCAGCTTGGCTGCTTCTGCCTGAGCAAAGGGCAGCCCGGTCAGCTCACTCAGTTCACGGGTAAGGTCAGCTCCGCCAAAGTGATTAAGCCGGCTGTGGATCAGCTCGCCCTGCTCCAGCACGCCAAAGCTCAGACACTCGGCACCAATATCGGCCAGCGCCAGCCGCTGCACGCCTATTCGCTCACTGGCCAGCAGGGCATGCGCGGCCCTTGCCAGCGCGTGAATGCCAATATCCATTACCTGCACGCGCCAGCCTGCCAGCTCAAGGGCTGAAACCCGGCTGGCAATGCTTTCTTTGCGGGCGGCACTGAGCAGAATGTTTTCTCTGTCGGGGCGCTGCGGGTTGGTGCCCAGACGTTCAAAGTCCAGACTGATATCTGCCAGAGAAGAGGAAATATGCTGCTCGGCTTCCAGACTTATTTGTTGCTCCAGCTCCTCATCGGTCAATCCTCTGGGCAAGGCAATAATTTTGCTGGTGACATTGCTGCCGGAGACCGCGGTGGCCGCAACCCCCGCACGACTGCCAAGCTCACGGCGTAACCGCCTGAGCGCTTCACCAACAGCCGCAATATCCTGTATTTGATGATCCACCATACTGTGAACAGGAGCAGGAACCATGGCCATGGCTGCCAGCTGCATGTGCTCCGGCCGGCCTTTCAGGACCACCGCCTTGAGATTGGCCGAGCCCAAGTCCACACCCACCATCCATTCTGTATCCCGCATTCTGAGCAGACTAAACATGAGCGTCCATACCCTTGTTTTTATTAATGTCTTTAAGCTTAGACGGCCTTGGGGCCAAGGTTGGAATCAGGCTAAATATAGCCAAAAGCGCTCGAACATAACGGCGCTCACAGGATATACTTCGTGGCTACTGGTTAAAAAATGATTTATTGGGTTAACTTGCATGTTTAAATGGCTTATTCGCCTGCTCAGTCTTGTGTTCTTTCTGGGCTTATCGGGCATAGTGGCACTGTTGGTGCTGTATCAGCAGATAGGTGCTGAGTTGCCTGATGTGTCTGCGCTGAAGGAAGTTCGTCTGGAAACACCGATGCGAATTTACAGCCAGGACAACGAACTTATTTCGCAATATGGTGAGCAGCGCCGCACGCCCGTATCCATTGAGCAAATGCCCCAGCCACTGATTGACGCCTTTCTGGCTACCGAAGATGCCCGCTTTTATGAGCACCCCGGCATCGATCCTGTGGGTATTGTGCGGGCCGCCATGGTATGGCTGAGCACAGGAGAAAAACGTCAGGGGGCCAGTACCATTACCCAGCAGGTGGCCCGCAACTTTTTTCTGACCCGGGAAAAAACCATAGTGCGCAAGGTAAAGGAGATTTTTCTTGCCCTGCACATTGAAAAACAGCTGAGCAAGAATGAAATTCTGGAGCTGTATCTGAATAAAATTCCGTTGGGACACCGCTCCCACGGCGTGGGTGCCGCGGCTCAGGTATATTACGGCAAGGACCTGGCGGACCTGACCCTGGCAGAAATGGCCATGATTGCCGGTCTGCCCAAGGCCCCCTCCATTCTGAACCCCATCAGTCATCCGCACCGGGCCGAAGAACGCCGCGCCGTGGTGCTGGGCCGTATGCTGGAAACCGGAAAAATTACTCAGGCTCAATATAACGAGGCCATGGCCGCACCGGTAAAAGCCCGTTATCACGGTGCCGAAATTACCCTGAATGCGCCTTACCTGGCAGAAATGGCCCATCAGTTTGCACTGACCCTGTTTGGCGAAGAAGCCTACACCCGGGGCCTGAATATTTACACCACAGTACATGCAGACGAGCAGCAGGCGGCCAATGAAGCCTTGGTTAACGGCCTGCTGGGTTACGACCTGCGCCATGGCTACCGTGGCCCTGCTGCTACCCTGTGGCAGGGTGGCACGCCCTGGAATGAAGAACAGATCACCGAGCACCTTGATACGCTGCCGGACTACTGGCCTCTGTTGCCGGCAGTGGTAACCGGTGTGAGCGAACGCAGTGCGACCGTGGTGATTAAGGACAAGGGCAGCAGCACCCTTGAATGGGACGGCCTGAAGTGGGCCCGGGCCTATATTGCCGACAATCGTCAGGGACATGCTCCCAAGCAGGCCAGCGAGATTGTAAAGGCCGGCGAGCAAATCTGGGTGCGCCCTCAGGGTGAGGGCTGGATGCTGGGCCAGGTGCCTGAAATTAACGGTGCTCTGGTGGCGCTGGAACCACAGACAGGTGCGGTAACGGCGCTGAGCGGCGGCTTTAACTTTACGCTGAACAAGTTTAACCGGGTGAATCAGGCTGAGCGCCAGATGGGTTCCAATATCAAACCCTTTATCTATTCCACCGCGCTGGATCATGGTTTTACCCTAGCCAGCCTGGTGAATGATGCGCCCATTAACCATTGGGATGCCGGCAGCGGCAACTCATGGAAGCCGCGCAACTCACCCAATGTTTATGACGGCCCCATTCGGGTGCGAGAGGCGCTGGCTCGTTCAAAAAACGTGGTGTCTATCCGCCTGCTGCGCGACAGTGGCATTGCCAATGCCATGCAGCGCCTGAATGACTTTGGCTTTGATACGGCCAGCATTCCTGCTACCGAGAGCCTGGCACTGGGTTCACCGTCGGCTACGCCGCTGCAGATGGTGACCGGCTATGCTGCCTTTGCTAACGGTGGCTACAGGGTATCGCCTTTTGTGGTGGAGCGTATTGAAGATGCCAATGGTCTGGTGCTGTATCAGGCAGCACCGGAGCAACAGCGCATCATCAGTGAGGAAAACGCCTTCTTGATCAGCTCGGCGCTGGGCTCGGCCATTCAGGGCGGAGCCAGTGGCAGCCGCCGCTGGAATGGTACCGGCTGGCGGGCGGGCCGGGCACTGGGGCGCACCGATATTGCCGGCAAAACCGGCACCACCAATGACTCCCGGGACGCCTGGTTTTCGGGCTTTAACCCCAACCGGGTGGCCACTGCCTGGGTAGGCTTTGATGACTTTGGCCGCCCGCTGGGCCGCACCGCCTATAACCCCAATCTGGGGCGGGATCAGGTGGCCGGTGGTGAGTTTGGTGGCAGTACTGCGCTGCCCATCTGGGCGGATTATATGAAAGTGGCGCTGTCGCATTTTCCCGAGCAACCGCGCAGTGTGCCCGCCGGGCTGGTGTCGGCGAGCATAGATACCAGCACAGGTTTGCTGAGCAGCCAGGGGCGCACCGAGTATTTTGTGAAAGGCACCGAGCCTCAGCGCTACAGCCGGCCCGACAGCCACCAGCAGTTTGGCGGCACCAGTGTGACCGACGAGTTGTTTTAAACCACCATAAAAAAGGGCAGCCCGAGGGCTGCCCTTTTGATTTCGGGTTAATCAGGCCAGATCTTCCAGGCCCACAATCAGCCAGGGCGCATCGGGCTGGGTCAGGTCCCGCTCCAGGTGCCAGATTTCATTGATATCCTGCTCCACATTTTCAGCACTGTCGCGGTAGCGGCCGCTGAACTTGAGGCTGACCTGGGCCTGATAGGAAGTGTGATCGGCACGAACCAGCTCGGCATCCACAAACATCACTTCAGTGTGTTGCTCGCCGCTCAGGGTGGCGCGCTCACGGCTCAGCTCGGCAAACAGCTCAGGCGACATATATTCACGCATTTTTTCCAGATTGTTCTGGTTCCAGGCCTCTTGCAGCGTACGGTAGTGCTCACGGGAGCCCTGCAAAAACGCCTGCAGGTCAAAACCGGGAGGCAGGCTGAAAGGCACATCAGTCTGGCCAAAGCCGCCGGTTGCACCGGCAACCGGTGCCTGAGGCGGTGCCTCAAAACGCTGAGGGCCATTATAGGCGGGCTGTTGTGCCTGTGCCTTGCCCCGGCGCAGCGCCCGGAACAACATAACGGCACCAAAGGCCAGACCGGCAATCAGTATGAAATCCATGAACTGAAAGCCTTCAAAAGCACCGGAGCCCAGCAGGGCCGCAAACAGACCACCGGCCAGCAGGCCACCCAGCAAACCGCCCATCAGGCCGGACTTTTTGGACTGGGGCTGAGTCTGGTTGGTGTTATTGCGGTTAATATTCTGCTGAGCGGGCTGGGCCGGTGCTGTTTTGAACGACTTACCCACAGAGCGGCTGCCGCCGCCCATTTTACGGGCTTCGGCATCAAAGGCGGTGGCGGTGAGGCCGACCGCAAAAATCAGAGTAAAAAGTGCAAGCAATTTGCGCATGGTTATTTCCTTGGTTAACGGGCTGGTAACATCCTAATGCAGTGACATGTTATGTCAATATTCTCGGCAGACAACTTTGAACCTTTCAGTTACCGGTAAAAATTCCGATAATGACGTTTTGCTCAATCAGTGAGAATTTAGATGACAGACAAGACCGCCGCCCGGTCCGATCAGGCCCTGGCCCAGCTGAAAATGCCCCCTCATTCCTTTGAAGCAGAGCAATCTGTGCTGGGCGGCTTGCTGCTGGACAACAACGCCTGGGACAGAGTGGCGGAAAAGGTCTCGGATGCCGACTTTTACAGCCGGCCGCACCGGCTGGTGTTTCAGGCCATGCAGCGGCTGAGCCAGAACAACAGCCCCATTGATCTGATCACGGTGCAGGAAGAACTGGAACGCCACGAAGCCCTGGAAACCGTGGGCGGTTTCTCCTATCTGGTGGAAGTAGCCAAAAACACGCCCAGCGCCGCCAACATAGGTGCCTATGCCGACATAGTACGCGAGCGGGCCGTGGTACGGGAAATGATCTCGGTGGCCAATGAAATTGCCGAGGCCGGTTTTGACCCCCAGGGGCGCAGTTCGGCCGATCTGCTGGATTTGGCAGAAAGCCGGGTGTTCAAAATTGCCGAGAGCCGTACCAATGCCAATGAAGGGCCACAACCACTGCGGCACCTGCTTGAAAAGACGATCGATCGCATAGAGGAATTATTTAAAAATCCGCACCAGGGCATTACCGGTGTCTCTACCGGATACAATGATCTGGATAAAAAAACTGCCGGACTGCAGTCTTCCGATCTGATTATAGTGGCAGCACGCCCCTCTATGGGTAAAACCACTTTTGCAATGAATCTTTGCGAGCACGCTGCACTGACAAATGACAAACCAGTACTCATATTCTCCTTGGAAATGCCATCTGAGCAGATTATTATGCGGATGCTTGCATCCCTGGGAAGAATCGATCAAACCCGTATTCGAACCGGGCAGCTGGATGATGAAGACTGGGGCAGATTGTCTTCCACCATGGGCATGTTGCTGGAAAAGGGTCAGCTTTATATTGATGATTCTTCCGGCCTGACGCCAACCGAAGTTCGCTCCCGCGCCCGTCGCGTGGCCCGCGAACATGGAGGCCTCAGCATGATCATGATTGACTATCTGCAGCTGATGACGGTGCCCAGCCTGGCGGATAACCGGACTCTGGAGATTGCGGAAATCTCACGCTCGCTCAAGGCGCTGGCCAAGGAGCTGGAAGTGCCCGTGGTGGCACTGTCTCAGCTGAACCGAAGCCTGGAGCAACGGGCCGATAAACGGCCGGTCAACTCGGATCTGCGGGAATCCGGCTCCATTGAGCAGGATGCCGACCTCATCATGTTTATCTACCGGGACGAGGTCTATCACGAAGACAGCCCCGACAAAGGTATCGCTGAAATCATTATCGGCAAGCAACGTAACGGACCCATAGGCAAGGTGCGGCTGACGTTTCAGGGGCAGTTCTCCCGCTTTGATAACTACGCCGGACCGGATTTCGATGATGATTATTAAGGAGCGAAGATGGATGCACGGGGAGCGGTGGCCCGCATCAGTCTGGAGGCAATTCGGCACAACCTGAAGGTGGCAAAACAACATGCCCCTGACGCCAGCGCCATTGCCGTAGTAAAAGCCAATGCTTACGGCCACGGTGATCTTGCCGTGGCGGCAGCCCTGGAGCAGGACGCCGACATGTTTGCGGTGGCCCGCTTTGAAGAAGCCCAGCGCCTGCGCGCCGGCGGCATTCAGTTGCCCATTCTGCTGCTGGAAGGTTTTTTTAATATTGACCAGCTGCACTATGCAGCCCGCCACAACTTTCACCTGTGTGTGCACAGCCATGAACAGCTGGCCGCGCTGGAGCGCACTCCCCTTGCAGCTCCGGTCACCGTATGGGTAAAAATTGACTCCGGTATGCACAGGGTGGGTTTTTTGCCGGAAGAAGCCGATGCCGTATTTGCCCGCCTGAGCAAGCTGTCGCAGGTGGTGCAGCCGGTAAATGCCATGACGCATTTTGCCCGCGCCGATGAACCCGACAACCGGGGTGCCACTGATGAGCAGATTGCCCGCTTCAAGGCGGTAACCGAAGGCCGGGTAAAGCACACTGCTCTGTGCAACTCCGCCGGCGTGCTGGCCTTTCCCGATGCCCATGCCGACTTTATTCGCCCGGGCGTGATGCTCTATGGCATTACTCCCTTTGGCGAGCAACAGGGCACCGACGTTGGCCTGCGCCCGGCGATGAACTTTACCACTACGCTGATTGCGGTGCGCGAGCACAAGGCCGGCGAGCCGGTGGGTTATGCCGGCAGCTGGGTCAGCCCCCGGGATACCCGCATTGGCGTGATTGCCGTGGGCTACGGCGACGGTTATCCGCGCATGGCCCCGGCAGGCACCCCTGTGCTGGTGAACGGCCGCCGGGTGACGCTGGCCGGCCGGGTATCCATGGACATGGCCACGGTGGATCTGGGCCCGGATGCCACCGATAAGGTAGGTGATGAAGTCATTCTGTGGGGCGACGGCCTCGCTGCCGAAGAAGTGGCCCGCCATGTGGGCACCATTGCCTATGAGCTGGTAACCCGCATGACCGCCCGCCCCCGGCTGGAGTACACCGACTAAATGACAAGGTTGGGACTCGTTCCAACCCTTCTTCATCAAAAAGCCCGGTTGTATTCAACCGGGCTTTTTTGTTTCATGCCTCTCGCCACTGTACCGGCTGTTGCCGGCGGCGAAACCATCCCAGCAGCAGCAACGCCGGAATATTCATTACAATGCCATAAAGCAGGGCCATCAGCGCCAGCTCATCGGAGCCGAGCTGAGTGTAGGCCACCATAATGGCAATGGCAGCATTCTGAATGCCGGTTTCAAACGCCAGACTGCGGCAGGCGGCCTCGGAACAGCCTGTAAGCCGCGCGATCCAGAACCCCGCTCCCAGTGCCAGTGCACACAACAGCATCATGGCCAGCGCCGCGCCGCTCCACAAAGAGGGCAAGGCGTCACGGTGACGTGCCACCAGCACTATCAGCAGCAATAAAAACGCCAGACTCACTACCTTTTTCAGACGGGGCTGATATTGCTGCACCCAGATACACCAGCGCCGGCGCACCAGCATGCCCAGCACCACAGGTACAATGCAGATAAGCGCCAGCTGTGCCATGGCCGGCCCCAGCGGCAAAGACAATCCCGCTTGTTGCTGGCCCAGCCAGCTCAGCTGCAACACCACGGATACGGGCATCCACAAGGGAGCAAGCAGCCCTACAAAGGCGGTCAGGCTGATAGACAGTGCTGTGTCACCGTCTGCCAGAAAGCTGAACATATTGGAGGTGGCTCCGCCGGGGGCCGATGCTACCAGAATGAGTGCGGCACCCAGCAGTGGCGGCAACGCCAGCAACACTATCAGTAACCAGGCCAGCAGCGGCAGTAATAACCACTGCAGCACCAGGCCGGTAAACAGAGCCCGGGGCCGGTGTAGCAAACGGCGAAAATGGCCGGGCTCCAGCGTGGTGCCCATGATCAGGGTCATCAGCCCCAGCAGCAGGGGCAACATCAGATTAATCAGCGGCTCATTCATGCCGGCACTCCGCACTCAAAAATGGCATGCTAGCACGATGGCGCTTTAAGGTTCTGACTCAGGTCATTTTTTGACGTTAAAACGCTGCTCGAACACACCATCGGCAGCATGCCACTTGAGGTAATACCAGGGGTTGTCGGTTTGCCAGACCGGAAAGGTCAGCTCAATTTTATTGTCTTCATAGCGATACAGCGAGGTGCTTAAATGCACCTCGCTGGCCAGAAACAATAAAAACAGCAGGAATATGATTGACCGTATTAATGCACCCATGGATCCGCCCTTGTGGTGGTGACATTAATACAAGCATATCAGCTGGTGGTGTTTTCGCCGGCACAGTGCCGGCACTGGCCGTGGGCCTCAATGGACTGGCTGGTAATGGCAAAGCCGTGCAGCTCAGCCTGATGCTCAAAGGCATGGTTAATCGCCTCGTCGTGCAGCTCTATCACATTGCCGCACTGAGTGCAGATAAGCAGCTGCATGGGGTGATGCTCGGCAAAATGCTCGCAGAACAAAAAGGCATTCAGCGACTCCACCTTATGTACAAAACCCTGGGCCAGCAAAAAGTCCAGCGCCCGGTAAACCGTGGGCGGCTTGGCATGGGGCTCCAGCTCTTTAAGCTGATCCAGCAGCTCGTAAGCGCTCACCGCTCCCTTATGACCAGCGATTAAAGTGAACACATGACGGCGGGTGGGCGTAAAACGCACACCACGCTGGTTACACAGCCGCTCGGCACGCTCAAGTTGTTGTTGCACAGACATAAATCAGGCTCATTAAAAGGCTACTGGGCGTATTCTACCACAGCCGCCCCGCCCTTCCTGCGCCCGGGCAGTCTCTGGACCCATTTCTTCCTACTTTGCCCGTCTTGCGCCCTGTGTGTATGCGTGTGTAGAATGAGTTCACTTGGTTAGGAGGCTCTAATGACGTCAGGCGACCTGATCAAGGAATTGAAGGCCGCCGGCTGCGAGCTCAAACGGCAGGGCAAAGGGAGTCACGAGATATGGTACTCACCAATCACGGGCAGAACCTTCCCGGTGCCACACCCGAAGAAATCGCTGCCGGTCGGCACTATCAAGTCCATTAAGAAAGCGGCGGGGATCTAACCCCCCGCTCCTTGGGCCTGACACTATGCTAGCGGAGGTGCTTATGTTGTTTTCAGTCGGTGTTGAATATCCGTCCCATGACGGCGAGGCGCTCGGCCTGGTGGTGCCTGCGCTTTGTAATGATGATTATGCCTGCTTCAGTGCAGCTGACAGTGAAGCGCAAGTGAAAACTATGGCCACAGAAGCCATTGCCATGGTGGTAGAGGAAATGGTCAGCAATGGCCATGGCGTTGACGGCATCAAGGATCTTGGCCCGCGTCATTACCGGCAGATGGAAGACTATAACCACTGCGATGGCTGGCTGTTGCTGGACGTGGATTTAACCGAGTTTATGGGCAAGCCAAAGCGGATTAACGTCAGTCTGCCGGATGGTCTTATTCAGCTGATTGATACTCGGGTGAAGGCATCACAGGGCCAATACCGCGACCGCAGCCACTTTCTGGCCGTGGCCAGCCGCCACGAACTGGAAGAACACTCAATCTAAGCTATCTTGCCGAAGGCAGCAGCCTTCGGCATCAATGTCATTACCCTCCTTCGCCCGGGCTTGGGTCTGTGAGCCGGCTTGGGTATAATGCGCGCCCTCTTGTTCAAAAAGTCATCATTGCTCATGTTTCAATACTCCAGCGCCCGTTTCTCCGTTGCCCCCATGCTCGACTGGACTGACCGCCATTGCCGCTATTTTCACCGGCTGATGAGCCGCCATGCCCAGTTGTATACCGAAATGGTGACCACAGGGGCCATTATTCACGGCAAGGGCGACTATCTGGTTTATAACGAGCAGGAGCATCCGCTGGTGCTGCAGCTGGGCGGTAACGATCCGCAGGCGCTGGCCCAGTGCGCACGCCTGGCTGAAGAGCGTGGTTACGATGAAATTAACCTGAACGTGGGCTGCCCGTCGGATCGGGTGCAGAACGGCCTCTTTGGTGCCTGCCTGATGGCACACCCGCAAACCGTGGCCGACGGCGTGGCTTCCATGAAGGCGGCGGTGTCCATTCCGGTGACGGTAAAAACCCGCATTGGCATTGATGAGCAGGACAGCTACGAGTTTCTGTGCACCCTGGTAGATAAGATAACGGATGCTGGTGTGGATGCGCTGATAGTGCATGCCCGCAAGGCCTGGCTGCAAGGGCTGAGCCCCAAGGAAAACCGGGAAATTCCGCCGCTGGACTATGAGCGGGTATATCAGCTCAAACGGGATTATCCCGCCCTGACCATGGCGGTGAACGGCGGCATTAAAACCCTGGAAGAAGCTCACACTCACCTGCAGCAACTGGACGGCGTTATGGTTGGCCGTGAGGCATATCAAAACCCCTATATGCTGGCACGGGTAGATGCCGAGCTGTTTGATGATCATCATGAGGTACCCAGCCGCCATCAGGTGATCCGCAACCTGCTGCCTTACATAGAACAGGAGCTGAGCCGGGGCACTTATCTTGGCAATATCACCCGCCATACTCTGGGTATTTTTCAGGGCATGCCGGGAGCCCGGGGCTGGCGTCGTTATTTAAGCGAAAACGCTCACAAGCGGGGTGCCGGTCCGGAAGTGGTGGAAGCGGCCATGGCCAGAGTGCCTGAAGATCATGAAGCGCTGACTCAATTGGTTTAACCTATCAAAGGGAAAGAGTTAAACAACTTTCCCTTTTGAACCTACCGAGCAATACTGAGTCCTATCAAAGACGCACCAACACAAGGACTCAAATCATGCTTACAGACAAAACCGGTCAGCGCGTGCCTCAGGCAGTTTTCCGTACCCGTCAGAATGATGAGTGGGTTAATGTGACCACCGACGAGCTGTTCAGCGGTAAAACCGTGGTGGTGTTTTCTCTGCCCGGTGCCTTTACACCCACCTGTTCATCCACTCACCTGCCCCGCTATAACGAACTGGCCCCTGTGCTGTTTGAAAACGGCGTGGATGACATTATCTGCATGAGCGTCAACGATACTTTTGTGATGAATGCCTGGCTGGCAGATCAGGAAGCGGAGCACATTCATGTGATCCCCGACGGCAACGGCGAGTTTACCGATGGCATGGGCATGCTGGTCGACAAGCAGGATCTGGGCTTTGGCAAACGCTCCTGGCGCTATTCCATGCTGGTGAAAGACGGCGTGATCGACAAAATGTTTATTGAGCCAGAGAAGCCCGGCGACCCCTTTGAAGTATCCGATGCCGACACCATGCTGGCTTATATCAACCCGGAAGCAGCCAAGCCCTCGGCCATCACCGTATTCAGCAAGCCGGGCTGCCCCTTCTGCGCCCGTGCCAAGCAAATGCTGCTGGACCGCAAGATGCGCTACGAAGAGGTTATTATCGGTCAGGATGCCACCAGCATCAGCCTGAAGGCAGTATCCGGCCGCAGCACGGTTCCTCAGGTGTTTATTGACGGCCGCCACATTGGTGGCAGTGACGAACTGGCTGAATTTCTGGGCTAAGCCTGACCCAGGCGAAGTATCAACAGGGTTGCTTCCACCGACACGCTTCAAGCCCTTCCATGGGACGCTCGGCAAATGTCATCCCTGACATTTGACGGTCGGTTACAGCAATCCCTGTTGCTCCTTCGCCAGACTGTGCATTACGTATCTTTTCATTCTCACCAGAATCGGGGATCATGCTTATAACGGAGTTGATAACCATGGTGAACAGGTGAATTTACGGGATTTGGAATATCTGGTGGCGCTCGCAGAAGAGCGCCATTTTCGTAAGGCGGCAGAAAAATGTTTTGTCAGCCAGCCCACCCTCAGCGGTCAGCTGCGCAAGCTGGAAGATGAGCTGGGTGTACTGCTGATGGAACGCACTTCCCGCAAGGTGTTATTTACCCCGGCAGGTGACGCCATTACCGCTCAGGCTCGCCGGGTGCTGGCCGCTACCAAGGATCTGCGTGACATTGCCCGCACCTTTACCGAGCCCATGTCCGGTGAGCTGCACATTGGCCTGATTCCTACCGTAGGGCCTTATTTACTGCCCCATATTATTCCCGCTCTGAGGCAACACTTTCCTGAGCTGCAAATCTTCTTATACGAAGCCCAGACCCAGGTGCTGCTAAAGCAACTGGCCGACGGCGATCTCGACTGCCTTATTCTGGCCCAACTGGATGATATGGATAATTTCGGCTCCATACCGCTCTACGACGAGCCCATGTTGCTTGCCTTGCCCGCAGGCGACAAGTGGGCCGAGCGAACTGAGATTGGTCTTGAGGAGCTTAAGGGCGAGAAATTACTGATGCTGGAAGACGGCCATTGCTTGCGGGATCAGGCCATGGGTTTCTGTTTTGCCGCCGGTATAGGCGAAGACAGCCACTTCAAGGGCACCAGCCTGGAAACCCTGCGCAATATGGTGGCGGCCGGCTCAGGCCTTACGCTTATTCCCAAACTGGCCGTGACTGAACACAAAGAAGACAGCGGCGTGCGCTATCTCAGCGTCACCAACCCCTGCCCCAGCCGGACCATTACTCTGCTGCACCGGTCGCACTCAGTGCGCCGCCCCTGCTTTAATGAAATGGCCCGGGTGATCAGCCGTTTGCTGAGCGAGCTGCTGTAACAAATACAGAAAAGCAAAAAGCCGGCACAAGGCCGGCTTTTCTAATATGGCGCATCCGGGAGGATTCGAACCTCCGACCGCTCGGTTCGTAGCCGAGTACTCTATCCAGCTGAGCTACGGATGCATAACAGGTCGCGTTTATTTTCAGATGGCGCATCCGGGAGGATTCGAACCTCCGACCGCTCGGTTCGTAGCCGAGTACTCTATCCAGCTGAGCTACGGATGCTTTTCTGAAAAACACTTTTAAACAATGGCGCATCCGGGAGGATTCGAACCTCCGACCGCTCGGTTCGTAGCCGAGTACTCTATCCAGCTGAGCTACGGATGCACTACAAAAAATGGCGGTGAAGGAGGGATTCGAACCCTCGATGCGGGTATAAGCCGCATACTCCCTTAGCAGGGGAGCGCCTTCAGCCTCTCGGCCACCTCACCGTGTTTGCGGGGCGTATATTACCGCCGGGCCAAAATAAGTCAAACACTTTTCCAACCCGATTTTTTCGTTCGAACAGACTTTAACCATTTGGGCGCAAAAGCCATCAAAAAGAATGAAAAACACCCCGTAAAACTGAAAATTAATACTGGCTGTCGTCGCCGGTACCCTTTTCTGCCTGTATCCGCATGTAGATTTCTTCGCGGTGTACAGACACTTCTTTGGGTGCATTTACACCAATGCGCACCTGGTTACCCTTAACACCCAGCACGGTGACAGTGACTTCGTCACCGATCATCAGGGTTTCACCTACCCGACGGGTCAAAATTAGCATATGGCTGCTCCTGTTTTGGCTATCTGTTAGTAAAAAATGTTGTTTATTATCCGATAAAGGCGACGAAAAACCCAGCCTTCCTGTGGCATGAAATGGGGTAAAACATCGTCAAAATCAAGAGGCCTGTCAAAGACAGGCCTCTTTTACTGTTCGGCGTATGGCTGCCGACTCAAATTATAGACGCTGTTAGGTAATAACAGGTCGTTTCAGCTGCGATCAGAGGCGCTCGCCCAGCCAGCCGGACACAGACTCCAGCGCCGCCGGCAGGGCTGCCGGCTCACTGCCACCAGCCTGGGCCATGTCCGGGCGGCCACCGCCCTTGCCACCCACCTGCTGGGCCACCATGTTGACCAGCTCGCCGGCTTTCACCTTGCCGGTGAGATCCTTGGTGACGCCGGCAATCAGGCTGACCTTGTCACCGGTAACAGTGCCCAGCACCACCACACCGGACTGCAGCTTGGACTTGAGATCGTCCAGGGTGCCGCGCAGTGATTTGGCATCTACCCCTTCCAGATTGGCGATCAGCACCTTGTTGCCGTTGATCTCAACCACCTGATCCAGCAAGGACGCGCCGGCCTGTGCCGCCAGCTTGCCCTTGAGCTGCTCAATTTCCTTTTCCAGCTGACGGCTGCGCTCCAGCACCTGACGCACCTTGGCCGATACCGAGAAGGTATCACCCTTGACCAGGCTGGCAGCCTGGGCAATTTCGTGATCAAGCTGATGCAGATAGGCCAGGGCCGCTTCACCGGTGACGGCCTCAATGCGGCGCACACCGGCGGCAATGCCGCTTTCCGAGAGAATTTTGAACAGACCGATATCACCGGTCCGGCTGACGTGAGTACCACCACAGAGCTCGGTAGATACCTCGCCCATGGATACGACCCGCACTTCGCTTTCGTCATATTTCTCGCCGAACAGCGCCATGGCACCGGCCTGTTTGGCCCCTTCCAGATCCATCAGCTGAGTGGCCACCGGCAGGTTGGCGCGAATGTCGCGGTTGACCATGTCTTCCACTTCCCGCAGTTCCTGGGCACTCATGGCTTCCAGGTGAGAGAAGTCAAAACGCAGCCGCTCGGGCTCGACCAGCGAGCCTTTCTGGGTAACATGCTCGCCCAGCAGCTTGCGCAGGCTGGCATGCAGCAGGTGAGTCACGGAATGGTTCAGTGCCGTGGCCTGACGGCGGGCACCGTCAACGGCCGCAGAGACGGACTCACCCGTTTCCAGGGTACCCAGCTCCAGATGGCCCAGGTGCAAAATGCCGTTACCCGCCTTTTGCGTGTCTTTCACCACAAACAGGCCGTCGTCCATGCGGATCACGCCCGCATCCCCCACCTGACCACCCGACTCGGCGTAGAAGGGGGTAGTATCAAGTACTACCGCGCCTTCTTCACCGGCAATCAGGGCATTCACCGGCTCACTGCCCTTGAACAGCGCGGTCACCTTGCCCGCCTGAGCCAGGTGCTCATAACCGGTAAAGGCAGTTTCACCCTCTACCTTGATGGCTTTGGTGTAGTCCACGCCAAAGTTGGAGGCTTCCTTGGCCCGGGTGCGCTGTTGCTGCATCTGGGTTTCAAAGCCGGCCTCATCAATGCTGAGCTCACGGTCCCGCAGCACGTCGGCAGTCAGATCCGCCGGAAAACCGTAGGTATCGTAGAGCTTGAACACCACTTCACCGGGCAGCACCTTGCTCTCGCCCAGCTCATTGATGGCGTCTTCCAGCAGCTGCAGGCCACGGTCGAGAGTACGGGCAAACTGCTCTTCCTCCAGCCGCAGCACCTTCTCGATGATCGGCCGCTGACTGTTCAGCTCGGGATAGGCATCGCTCATCTGCTCGCACAGGGAACCCACCAGAGTATGGAAGAAGGTCTTGTCGGCACCCAGCTTGCGGCCGTGGCGCACGGCACGGCGAATAATACGGCGCAGCACATAGCCCCGGCCTTCGTTGGAGGGCATGACGCCATCGGCAATCAGGAAGGAGCAGGAACGAATATGGTCGGCAATCACCCGCAGCGACTTGTTGTCGAGATCAGTGGTGCCCACCGCCTCGGCCGCTGCCTTGATCAGCGCCTGAAACAGATCGATTTCATAGTTGGAGTGCACGCCCTGCAAAATGGTGGCGATACGCTCCAGCCCCATGCCGGTGTCGACCGACGGCTTGGGCAGCGGCTCCATGGTGCCGTCGGCATGACGGTTGAACTGCATGAACACCAGGTTCCAGATTTCGATATAGCGGTCACCGTCTTCTTCCGGGCTGCCGGGAGGGCCACCCCAGATATGCTCGCCGTGATCGTAGAAGATCTCGGTGCAGGGGCCGCAGGGGCCGGTGTCACCCATGGTCCAGAAGTTGTCGGACGCGTATTTGGCACCTTTGTTGTCACCGATGCGCACAATGCGATCCACCGGCACACCAATTTCCTGAGACCAGATACCAAAGGCTTCGTCGTCGGTCTCATACACTGTGACCCAGAGTTTTTCCTTGGGCAGCTTGACCACGTCGGTCAGGAATTCCCAGGCAAAGCGAATGGCGTCCTGTTTGAAGTAGTCACCAAAGCTGAAGTTACCCAGCATTTCAAAGAAAGTGTGGTGACGGGCGGTGTAACCCACGTTTTCCAGATCGTTGTGCTTGCCGCCGGCACGCACGCAACGCTGGGAGCTGACCGCTCTGTTGTAGGCCCGCTGCTCCAGACCCAGGAACAAGTCCTTGAACTGGTTCATGCCGGCATTGGTAAACAGCAGGGTCGGGTCGTTGTGGGGTACCAGCGAGCTGGACGCCACCACCTGGTGTCCTTGCTGGCGGAAATATTCGAGAAACGCGTTGCGTAACTCAGACGTGGTCATTCGCATGGAAAATCCTGTTGATAGCTTGGTAGGCAATTACTCCCATAATTTAAAAGGAATGGGCAGCAATGTAAAACGCGTCATGGCGCGCGTGGGTGTGAAAAAGCGTTATTGGTCGCCGGCTTCAAGGGCATAACGAATGTGATCCGGGCCAAACCCCCTCGCCTGCAGATAACGCATGCGCCGGGCCCGCTCTTTGAAATCGGGAATGGGGGCATCACCAAAACGAGCGAAATGACACTCCCGGGCCAGCTCAAACCAGTCGGTTTCTTCTTGCTCAAGCGCTGTGGCAATCTCGTCGGGATGAACGCCTTTGCGCTGCAGCTCGGCACGAATACGCTGAGGACCATGCTTTTTGTAGATGTGCTGACGCACCTGCACTTCGGCAAAGCGCGCGTCCTGCAGCCATTGCTGTTGCTCCAGCTTGTTCAGGGTGCGGGTAATGGCCTCCTGCTCAAACTCGCGCTGGCGCAGCTTTTGCTCCAGTTCCCGCCGGCTGTGATCCCGCCGGGACAGAATTCGCAGGGCACAGTCCCACACGGGCTGATCCGGATTGGATGATTCAAATAACATGCCTGTCTCTTAACACAAAGGCCGGGCATTGCCCGGCCTTGTTATCAGAATTCGGCGTTATCGTCAGGGCCGTCCAGTTCCGGCAGGGCTTCACCCTTGCCGTCAGCGTCAGCCGCCGCTCCCGGAGCCAGCAACAGCATCTGGCGCAGTTGCTGCTCAATTTCTTCGGCAATACTGGTGTGCTCCAGCAGATATTTGATGGAGTTGGCCTTGCCCTGGCCAATTTTATCGCCCTTGTAGCTGTACCAGGCACCGGCTTTTTCAATCAGCTTGTGCTTCACGCCCAGCTCGATCAGCTCGCCTTCCTTGGAGATACCGGCGCCGTACATGATCTGGAACTCGGCCTGTTTGAACGGCGGTGCCACCTTGTTCTTGACTACCTTAACCCGGGTTTCGTTACCCACCACTTCATCACCTTCCTTGATGGAGCCGATGCGGCGAATATCGAGGCGTACCGAAGAGTAGAATTTAAGCGCGTTACCACCGGTGGTGGTTTCCGGGCTGCCGAACATCACACCGATTTTCATGCGGATCTGGTTGATGAAAATACACAGGCAGTTGGCGCTCTTGATATTACCGGTCAGCTTACGCAGCGCCTGAGACATCAGACGAGCCTGCAGGCCAACGTGGGAGTCACCCATTTCGCCTTCAATCTCGGCGCGGGGAGTCAATGCCGCGACAGAGTCAACAATAATGACGTCAACGGCACCGGAACGAACCAGCATGTCGCAGATTTCCAGAGCCTGTTCACCGGTATCGGGCTGGGACACCAGCAGATCGTCAACGTTCACACCCAGCTTGCCGGCATACACCGGGTCCAGTGCGTGCTCGGCATCCACAAAGGCACATACCTTGCCTGCGCGCTGTGCCTGGGCAATCACCTGCAGGGTCAGGGTGGTTTTACCGGAAGACTCGGGACCGTAAATTTCAACAATGCGGCCGGTGGGCAGGCCACCAATGCCCAGAGCGATGTCCAGAGACAGGGAGCCGGTGGAAATGGCTTCAACATTCAAAGCCTTGTTGTCGCCCAAACGCATGATGGAACCCTTGCCAAACTGTTTTTCAATCTGACCCAGGGCGGCGGCCAAGGCTTTTTCTTTGTTCTGATCCATAAAATGCTCCGCTGAAATTGACTGGTGCTTAATTTTAGAAACTGAGGTTGAGTATACTGGTTATTCGTACAGTATCAAGTGGGTTTTTGTTCAAGCAGAGACAGGCAACATGCCAGTGCCTGAATCACGGTCTGATGACGTACCGCCGCCCGATCACCATCCAGCTGCAACAGCCGGCACTCGAGCAGGCCGGTACCGGCCATATAACAGGCAAGCCAGACGGTACCCACCGGCTTCTCAGGACTACCACCACCGGGGCCGGCGACACCGGTTACCGCCACACCAAGATCGCAGCCAGAGTGTAAGCAGGCACCGCGCACCATGGCCTCGGCAACTTCCCGGCTGACCGCACCATGTTGCTCAATCAGCGCCATATCTACCCCAAGCATGTCGTGTTTGGCGGCATTGGAATAGGTGACGAAGCCCCGATCAAACCAGGCTGAACTGCCGGCAATGTCGGTCATAGCACAGGCGATACCGCCGCCGGTACAGGACTCTGCGGTGACCATCATAAGGTGTTGACGCGCCAGCGCCTCGCCCAATTGTCGTGCCAAAGTCATGCTGTCCAACCGTGGTTCCTCCCACTCACCGAAAGCGCCTATTATGCCGGTTGCCATGTCTCGGCTCCATGGCCCAGACCAATAAATGATTCATGGTCCGCTCACCAGACTGGGGACCGATACAATGTTCACTGGTGTTACTCTTGTTCTCGGGCCCCGTTCAGGCCATCTGGCTCAGGGTTTTTCTGAAGCGGGCCAGAGCCACGGTGAAAAAGACACCGCCGATCAGCAGCAAGTAAAGCAGTTCGGGCCAGACCACGGACAACCCCGCTCCCCGGTACAAAATAGCCTGGCTCAGGGACACGAAATGAGTGGTGGGCGCCGCCAGCATCAGTTCCTGCACCAGCTGGGGCATGCTCTCCCGGGGAGTGGAGCCTCCCGACAGCAGCTGCAGGGGTAACAGCACCAGCATCATCAGCAGTCCGAACTGGGGCATGGTGCGGGCCTGGGTGGCCAGGAAAATACCCATGGAAGTGGTGGCGAACAGATGTACCGTCGTGCCCAGCAGGAACAAACTTATCGAGCCCTCTATCGGCACTCGCAGTGTCCCCTGAACCACCAGGGCCATGGACAGGGCCACCGCGGCCAGCACCACCAGCCCCATGGACCAAACCTTGGCCAGCATGATCTCGGTGGGAGTGACCGGCATCACCAGCAGGTGCTCTATGGTACCGTGTTCCCGCTCCCGGATCAGGGCCGCCCCGGTGAGGATGATGGACAGCATGGTAACGTTGTTGATGAGCTCCATCACCGCCCCGAACCAGGACCGCTCCAGATTGGGGTTGAAGCGCATGCGTACCGCCAGATCCACCGGCAGTTCACTGTCGGTCCGGTAGCGCCGCACGAAATCGTCAACCTCCTCCTGGATGATTTGCTGGATCGAGCCACTACCGGTAAAGGCCTGGCTCATACGAGTGGCGTCCACGTTCAGTTGCAGGGCCGGCGACCGGCCCGCCAGCACATCCTGCTGGAATCCGGGTGGTATGTTAATCACGAAGGTATAGCGTCCCGCATCCATCCCCGGATCCATCTCGTCCAGAGAAATCATCGCCGGATCCTTGAAACGGGGAGGATAAAAAGCCGCCGCTATCCGCCCCGACAAGGGGGAGTTGTCTTCGTCCACGATAGCAATGGGAGCGCCATGCAGGGTCTCCGGCATGGCAGTGGCGGCGGTGTAGATGGCGACGGAGAAGGTATAAACGATCAGTACCAGCATGATGGGATCCCGCACCAGACTCCACAACTCCTTGACCCCGAGCCGAAATATGTTGGCAAGCGCTCGCATCTTACCGCTCCTGTTTTTTAAGCAGGGCCACCGACAGCCCCAGAATGACGGGTACCGCCAGCAGCAGCGGCCAGAAAGAGGCGCTCAAATCCCCAAAGCCCAAGGCCTTGCCAAACACGCCCCGGCTGATGTTGAGGAAATGGGTGGCCGGATAGATCTGGCCGATCAGGGCTCCCATCCCTTCCAGAGAGGACACCGGGTTAAGCACTCCTGAGAACTGGATGGCCGGCAGCAGAGTGCCGATCATGGTCACAAACATGGCGGCGATCTGGCTGCGGGTGAACGTAGAGGCAAAGAGCCCGAAGCCGGTAGAAAACAACACAAACAGCCATGCCCCCAAGGCCAGGGTGGCGAAGCTGCCGGTCAGCGGCACCTCGAACAGAGTGATCGCCAAAGCGACCATCAGCAGGAAGTTCAGCATGGCAAGCAACACATAGGGCAATTGCTTACCGAGCAGAAACTCCGTTCTGGACACAGGAGTCACATAGAGGTTGATGATGGAGCCCAGTTCCTTTTCCCGTACCACCGCCAGAGCAGTGAGCATGGCGGGAATCATCAACAGCAGTATGGGGATCACCGCCGGCACCATGGCCGGCAGGCTGCGCACGTCCGGATTGTAGCGGAAGCGGGTCTCGATTGTAGCCGACCCCGTGGCGCTCTGTCCCAGACTATAGCGGGCCTGCTCCCGCAGCCAACTGTAGTGCATGCCCTGCACATAACCGCTGATGGTCTCCGCACGGAGCGGCATGGCCCCGTCCACCCAGACGCCGATCTCCACCTGATTGCCGCGCTTGAGCTCCCGAGCGAAGCCTGGCGGTATCTCTATGGCCAGGGATAGCTCGCCGCTGCGCATACGCCGGTCCAGCTCCTGATAATCACTCAAGGGCGGCTGCTCGATAAAATAACGGGAGCCCGACAGGTTGAGGGTGTAGTTTTGGCTCAGCCCGGACTGATCCCTGTCCAGCACGGCGTAACGAAGATCCTCCACGTCCATGCCGATGCCATATCCCATAATGAACATCAGCAGCACCGTGCCCAACAGAGCCAGAGCGGCACGAACCGGATCCCGAGCCAGTTGCATCGCCTCCAGCCGGCTGAAGCTGAGCATGCGCCCCAGGCTGAAACCCTGCCGGTGCGGAGTCGCCGGAGTGGCGGACGCCGCCGGGGCCACGGGTGGCGTTTCCTCCGGGCCCGCCGCCTGTTCCAGGTAGTGGATAAATACCTGCTCCAGGGTGTCGGCCCCGTGCTGCTCCACCAGGGCGGCCGGTGCGTCACTCACCAGTACCCGTCCCGCATGCATCAGGGATATACGATCGCAGCGCTCAGCCTCATTCATAAAGTGGGTGGTAATAAAAATGGTCACCCTATCCTTGCGAGCCAGTTCGATCAGCAATTGCCAGAACTGATCCCGGGCGACCGGATCAACCCCCGAAGTGGGCTCATCCAGAATCAGCAGCTCGGGGCTGTGTACCATGGCCACCGCCAGCGACAACCGCTGGCGGATCCCCATAGGCAGTCGCTCCGGCAGAGCATGACGCACCTCCTCCAGGTCGAAGCGACGGATCATTTCCTCTACCCGGTCAGATATTGCCGCCTCCGCCACCCGGAACAGGCGGGCATGCAATACCAGGTTCTGCAATACCGTCAGCTCGGAGTAGAGGGAAAACGCCTGGGACATATAGCCCACCCGCCGGCGGGTAGCTATGTCGTTGCCGTCCACTGGCTGGCCAAACAGCCAGGCCTGGCCCTCGGATACAGGCAACAGACCGGTCAGCATCTTCATGGTAGTGGACTTGCCGCAACCGTTGGAGCCGAGAAAGCCGAAGATCTCCCCCCGGCGGATCTGGAAGTTGACCTTATCCACTGCCACGAAGTCGCCGAAACGCATGGTCAGCTCCCGAGCTTCAATGGCGATCTCCTCGTCTTCGGTCAGTTCCAGGGGGGGGATCACCACCTCCCGGTGACCCTGGCGGCGGGATTCGGGTAGCAAAGCGATAAAGGCGCGCTCCAGGCTCGGACAGCCAGTTCGGGCGAGCAGTTCATTCGGGCTGCCCGTGGCCAGTACCCGGCCCGCGTCCATGGCCACCAGCCAGTCGAAGCCTGCCGCTTCCTCCATGTAGGCGGTGGCCACCAGCACGCTCATCTCGGGCCGCTCGGCCCGGATACGATCGATCAGGTTCCAGAATTGGCTGCGTGCCAGGGGATCCACCCCGGTAGTGGGCTCATCCAAAATCAGCAGCCGGGGATCGTGGATCAGGGCGCAACACAGCCCCAGCTTCTGTTTCATGCCGCCGGACAGCTTGCCGGCGGGGCGGCTCAGGAAGGGATAAAGGCCGGTACTGCGGGTCAAATCCTCGATGCGCCGGCGTCGCTCGGCCTTATTGTGGCCGAACAGGCGACCGAAGAACTGCAGGTTCTCCTCTACCGACAGAGTGGGATAGAGATTCTTGCCCAACCCCTGGGGCATATACGCGATATGGGGACAAACCCGGTTCCGGTGTGCGGCATCGGCCATACTACCTTCCATCACCCGCACCCGGCCCTGCTGCACCGCCCTTGCGCCGGCCAGCAGCGACAGCAAACTGGACTTGCCCACCCCGTCCGGGCCAATAAAGCCCACCATGCGCCCGGCGGGAATGGCAAGATCAATGCCATCCAACGCCCGAGTCTCTCCATATTGCAGACAGACGCCCTCTGCATGGGCCACATGCGCCTTCATCTCAGGGTTCCAGCTTGACGGTCAGATCCTCAGGCCAGGGCTGGTGCTGATCCAGCCTAACCCATACCACGCCGGGCAGCCCCGTTTTTACCTGGGTAAGATGGGCCCGGAGCAGATCCGGATCCACCTGGGCGCGCACCCGGAACATCAGTTTCTGCCGCTCGCTGGCGGTTTCCACCGTTTTGGGTGTGTACTGGGCGATATCCGAGATAAAAGAGATGCGCGCCGGGATCACGTATTCCGGCGCCGCGTCCAGCAGGATACGCGCCTCGCTGCCGAGCGCCAGCCGCCCCACCAGCTCGGAAGGCAGAAAAAAGGTCATATATACATCGGTCAGATCCACCAGGTTGAGCACCTTGCCACCGCCACCCAGCACCTCTCCCGGCTGGGCTATCAGGTACTGCACCCGCCCATCCCGGGGAGCGCTGAGCTGGCTGTCGTCAATATCCGCCTGGATACGGGCGATAGTGGCCGCTGCTGCCGCTACCGCTGACTCGGTCCCTACTACTTGGGCCCGAGCCGCCTCAACCCCGGCTTCGGCGGCATTGACCTGGGCCCGGGCCGCACTCACAGCAGCACTGGCCCCGAGCAAGGCCGCCTTGTCGTCGTCCAACTGCTGCTGAGACAAAGATCCCCTGCCGGTCAGCACCCGGGAGCGTTCATAGCGCCGGCGAGCGGCGTCTTCCTCCGCCTCCCGCTGGGCCACCAGAGCCCGCGCCGCCTGCTGTTCGCTCTCCCGCGCCAGCACCTGAGCACGAGCGCTGTTAACCGCATTCAAGGCCTGCTGGTGCTGGGCCCTGGCCTCCTCCCGCTGAGCCTCCAGCACCGTCACCTGCATCCGGGCCAAAGGCATGCCGGCCTGCACGAAGCTACCCTCTCGAACCAGTATCTCCTCCACCCGGCCAGCCTGCTTGGTGGCTACATCGATCTCAGTCGCCTCGATACGTCCATTGCCGCTGACAAAACCATCCCCATAACCGGAGTCAAGGCTCCCCTGCCAGACATAAGCGGCGACGGCAGCTACCGCCAATAAAGCCAGCAGCAGAAGATGTTTTTTATTTATATTTTTCATTTATCTCACCCAGGATATAAAAAGGTGTTCCAAACAGTTCTTCCCGATTATGACAGTCGACGGTGTACCCGATCAGGCTAAACCAGAATTATCTGCCCCTTGGAGGCAATAAGAGCAATAAGGAAAATATTAAGCACCCCGTACCCTACAAACAGCATTATCTAAAGAGACGGCAACGCACCAGCCGTGGGAGAGCCTCGTACTCTCTCCGGTTTTTTATTATTTGAAACAGTCAGTTGAGCTTTTTTACTCGATAAAACCAACCGACGACATGTATAAAAATAACACAATGGAGTTAAAGCTCTAAGCTGTATTTTCACCCTGACCGATAATACTGTCCCAAGCTAAAAAAACTTTTCAAAATCAATGTCCCAGATCAAAGAATCTCATTTTTTAATTTAAACATCATCTTTCCCATACTCCTTTATGCAGGGCGACCGCATGAATGTTCAGTTTTTCATCAACTCTGATATCCCTGCTTTAAGCACCTTTTCAAGGTGCTCGGTTTTCATCCAGCACCGTCTTTGTTTGCCAACGATGCTCAGCTTGGTTGGCTCCGCTCTGAGCATGTTGAGCGCCATGTGCCGTAGGCAGGCCAGGTTTTCCGCTGCGTTATCCTTGTAAATCTGGCAGGCGTCTTCCTGCATGCTGACGTCCAGAACCCAGTGCATGGACTCAATCGCCCAATGCTCTCGAACTGCCCGGGCGAGTTGCTCTGCATCCATCGCCTTTGAGCTAATGTAGTAACGATATTCCAGCTGAACAGGTCCGCCCTTTTCGGTACGGAATCTTTCAACCATGGCAACGGTTTTCAAACCTTTCCAGCAGGAGAAGTCCCCCGCTAACTGTTCACTATCAAGCACATAGCTACGCCGGGATTCGATGCAGCCATGATGAACCTCCGTCTTCATATGGTTATCCGGCGCGGCGGCACGCTATGTTGCGAACAGCGCTTGAACAGCACGAGCAAGCTTGCTTTGGTTGCCTTTTACCGCCAGAAGATAGTCACCCCCCTGGTCCACAATCATCTTGGCAATCTTGGTTTGGCAGCCCATCGCATCGATGGACACCAGCGCCCCACGCAGGTAGAGCAGTCTGAGCAGCTCCGGTATGGCGGTAATTTCGTTGCTTTTGCTGTCCGTTTTCAGCTGACCCAGCACCAATTTGTTGGCGGAGGCATAGGCGCTGATCATGTGAATGGTGGAGAGACGATCTTCCCGGTTATAGGAGCCCCGCAGGGTCTTGCCATCAATAGCCACCAACTCGCCTTGGGTCAGTTCATGTACCGCCTGCATCCAGCGCAGAAAGCACTTACGGAAGAGCTCGGGCTTGATAGCGGAGATAATACGAGCAATGGTGTCGTCCGCCGGTACGCCCTCCAGAAACAGACCTTGCTCGCGGAACCAGTCGTGATGGCCAAGAAGGTACTCGCGGATCTCGAACCAGCCTCGAGCCCCCGCGATAATGGCACACAGTGTGCCGAACAGCACATCGAACAGCGGATACGTGACTTTGGCGCTCTGCCGATGATCTTCAACCGGCTTGAAATGCTCTTTAAAGGCGTCGAGAGACATGGATTCGGACCTAAAAATAAGCATAAGCTCACAGCCTGCTGGCTGCGTCAACCACCTCTGTTTGTTTAAAAAACGTTCACGATCTTGCCCTGCTCCTTTATGTTAACCGAATCATTACATTCTGTTTGCATAGTGCAAATAACCGAACCCGATGATGGTTTATTGTTGACCACGTTCGGCATCAAAATGGTTCCTTCTAAAATAGCAGTTGTCAGCCATCCGACAGGAAGCACCACCACCTGCGGTGTGCGCAACTTTTGCCAGGCACAATTGTTCCCGACGGCGGAGGTCTGATACTCTTTAGGTCCCGTCCGTGGCATACCCGTCACCTGCCCCATCCAGCCCGGGTAACCCGGACAGCACCAGATCTCATGACAGACAGGGTAAAGGCACCAAGGTGAAAGCGACCGAGCACACACAACACACTCCCATGATGCAGCAATACCTGGCCCTGAAGGCCCAGCATCCGGATATTCTGCTGTTTTATCGCATGGGGGATTTTTACGAACTGTTCTACGACGATGCCAAAAAAGCGTCACGCCTGCTGGACATTTCCCTGACCAAACGCGGCAAGTCAGCGGGCACTGCCATTCCCATGGCAGGGGTGCCCTATCATGCGGCGGAGAATTATCTGGCGCGACTGGTACAGATGGGCGAGTCGGTGGCCATTTGCGAGCAGATTGGCGATCCGGCCACCAGCAAAGGTCCGGTGGAACGCCAGGTGGTGCGTATCGTCACCCCCGGCACCCTGTCTGATGAAGCCCTGCTAAATGAGCGGCAAGACAACTGCCTGGCGGCGGTATATCACGACGGCGAACGTTTCGGTTTTGGCATTCTGGATGTGAGTACCGGTCGCTTTGTGATCAACCAGTTTGAGAAAGAGGAAACCCTCACCGCCGAATTACAGCGCACTCAACCCGCCGAACTGCTGTACCCGGAAGGGTTTGACTGGTTTGGCCTTATCGAGCACCGCAAGGGACTGCGACGCCGGCCCGAGTGGGAATTTGATCTCGGGACCGCCCGTCACCTGCTGTGCCAGCAGTTTGGTACCCGGGATCTGGTGGGATTTGGCGTGGAGCAGTCCATCACAGCCCTGTGCGCCGCCGGCTGTCTGCTGCAGTATGTAAAAGATACTCAGCGCACCGCCCTGCCCCATATCAACAGTGTGCGGCTGGAGCGGCGTCAGGACATGGTGATCATGGATGCTGCCACCCGTCGTAACCTGGAGCTGACCCTGAACCTTTCGGGTACCATGGAAAATACTCTGGCCGAAGTACTGGACTGCACCGCCACCCCCATGGGCAGCCGGCTGCTCAAGCGCTGGATCCACCAGCCCAGCCGCAACAAGGATGAGCTGACACAGCGCCAGGATATTATTGCCACCCTGATGGAAAACGGCCGCCATGAAGACCTTCACCCGCTGCTGCGTCAGGTGGGCGATATGGAACGGGTGCTGGCCCGGCTGGCGCTGCGCTCCGCCCGGCCCCGGGACTTAAGCCGGCTGCGTGCCGCGCTGCAGGCCCAGCCCGACATTCAGGCGGTGCTGGCCGAGGCGAACACCGGGTGTCTGACACCTCTGGCTGAACAGATCTCTGACTTTCCCGCGCTGGCCGAGCTGCTGGAGACCGCCGTGGTCGATACGCCACCAGTGGTGATTCGGGACGGCGGCGTGATCCGCGGTGGCTATAATGCCGAGCTGGATGAGCTGCGTGAGCTGGCCGCCGGGGCGCATCGCTATCTGGAGGAGCTTGAAGCCCGGGAGCGCATTGCCACCGGCATCAGCACCCTGAAAGTGGCTTATAACAAGGTGCACGGTTTTTATATTGATGTGAGCCGGGCCAACGCTCATCTGGTGCCGGTGCATTATGTGCGCCGCCAGACCCTGAAAAACAACGAGCGCTACATTATTCCCGAGCTGAAGGAATATGAAGACAAGGTGCTCAATGCCCAGAGCAAAGGGCTGGCACTGGAAAAACGCCTGTACGAACAACTGCTCGACCGGCTGCTGGAGCATCTGGCACCGCTACAGCAAAGTGCGGCGGCGCTGGCTTGTCTGGATGTGCTGGCCAACCTGGCTGAGCGGGCTGAAAGCCTGGATTATTGCCGCCCTGAGCTGACCGACGATGAAGTGATAACGATAGAGGAAGGCCGCCACCCGGTGGTGGAGCAGGTGATGACGGATCCCTTTATTGCCAACCCGTTATCATTGTCTGATGAACGCAAAATGCTGGTGATCACCGGCCCCAACATGGGCGGTAAGTCCACCTATATGCGCCAGACCGCACTCATTGTGCTGCTGGCCTACATGGGCTCTTTTGTGCCGGCACAATCGGCGCGCATCGGCCGGGTGGATCGGATTTTTACCCGCATCGGTGCGTCCGACGATCTGGCCTCGGGTCGCTCCACCTTTATGGTGGAAATGACCGAAACCGCCAATATTCTTAACAACGCCAGCCGCCACAGCCTGGTGCTGATGGATGAAATAGGCCGCGGCACCAGCACCTATGACGGCCTGGCCCTTGCCTGGGCCTGTGCCGATGCACTGGCCAACCGGCTGCACGCCTATACTCTGTTTGCCACTCATTATTTTGAGCTGACCGCCCTGGCAGCACTGTGGCCGGCAGTGGCCAATGTGCATCTGGATGCGGTGGAGCACGGCGATACCATCGCCTTTATGCATGCGGTACAGGAGGGGGCCGCCAGCCGCTCTTATGGTTTGCAGGTGGCGGCGCTGGCAGGCGTGCCCAGGCCGGTGCTCGCCCTGGCGCGGCAAAAACTGGCTGAGCTGGAGAGCGGCCGGGACGCTCCCGCGCCCGTCGCCGAGCCTCAGGGCTCACTGCCGCTGTTTGACGAGCCGGTGAGTCCGGCGCTGACCTTGTTGGATGAACTGAACCCGGACGAGCTCACTCCGCGCCAGGCGCTGGAGCAGCTGTACCGGTTGAAAGAGGCCAGAAAAGACAGCTGTAAGCTTTAAGCTGTCAGCTATCAGAGGAGCAGCCTGGAAGGTTATCAGTCGTGTTTGTGAACCCGGCTCTGTCTGATACCGGCACTATTCAGCATTAAAAAACCGGCAGAATGACGAATTCTGCCGGTTTTTTTGTACAGCCCTTCAGGGTATGCCGAAGTCACAAGCACAGTCGATGGCTTTCAAGCTCCACCACTTACAGCTGACAGCTTACGGCTTTGTTTTTCGTTATTCGCTGTGAAACAGGGTATCGATGTTCAGGCCCTGCTGGGTGAGAATTTCTTTCAGCCGGCGCAGGGCTTCTACCTGAATTTGGCGCACCCGCTCCCGGGTCAGGCCAATTTCCCGGCCCACGTCTTCCAGGGTGGACGGCTCATAGCCCAGCAGACCAAAACGCCGGGCCAGCACTTCCCGTTGCTTGGGGTTGAGCTCTTCCAGCCAACGCACCAGGCTTACATTCATGTCGTTGTCCTGGGTTTCGGCTTCCGGATCCTTGTCGTTCTCATCGGCCAGCACATCGAGCAGCGCCTTGTCACCGTCACCGCCAATGGGCGTATCGACCGAGCTGATCTTTTCATTCAGCTTGAGCATGCGGGATACGTCTTCCACCGGTTTGTCGAGGGCCTCGGCAATTTCATCGGCGGTGGGCTCGTGATCCAGCCGGTGGGCCAGCTCACGGGCGGTGCGCAGATAAACGTTCAGCTCTTTTACCACATGAATGGGCAGGCGTATGGTGCGGGTCTGGTTCATAATAGCCCGCTCTATGGTCTGACGGATCCACCAGGTGGCATAGGTAGAGAAACGAAAACCGCGCTCGGGATCAAACTTTTCCACCGCGCGGATCAGGCCCAGGTTACCTTCTTCAATCAAATCAAGCAGGGCCAGGCCACGGTTGTTATAACGACGGGAAATTTTAACCACCAGCCGCAGATTGGACTCAATCATCCGCTTGCGGGCGGCAAGATCGCCACGCAAAGCCCGGCGGGCGTAATGAACTTCTTCTTCAGCGGTCAGCAACGGTGAGTAGCCTATCTCTCCCAGGTACAGCTGAGTCACATCCAGACTCCGCAGAACCGGTGCACTCAGGGTTTCTTCTACCTGCTCATCCTCTTTTTCTTCAGCTTCAGCCAGCTCAACATCAGTGACATTCAGCTCTTCGTCCTTGTTAAAGTCTGTTTCTGCGTTTTGGGTGTTGTACTTTTTCTGGCTCATGGCAGTTCTCCCTTAACCCGGGAACAGCCTTATTCCCGGTATTTATCGCTTAGGCAGATATTTTCTCGGGTCAACCGAGTTGCCCTGATGCCGGATTTCAAAGTGCAACCGGACATCAGTCGCATCACTGCTTCCCATATCCGCTATGTGCTGACCTGCTTTCACCGTGTCCTGCTCTTTTACACGCAGTACTTCATTGTGAGCGTAGGCCGACAAGTAATCATCGTTGTGCTTGATAATGATTAAATTGCCATAACCACGTAGCGCATTCCCTGCGTATACCACTTTTCCTGCTGCAGCAGCCTTGACCGCCTGGCCTCTGCTGCCACGAATGTCGATGCCCTTATTGCCGGTTTCCGACAGTGAGAAACCCGATATGACTGCTCCGCTGACGGGCCACTGCCAGGCAACAGGACCATTGACAGACACTTTTTTTTGTACTTCTGTGCCAGCGTATGCTTTTCTTTTGACCGGTGCAACTGCCTTTGGCGATTTTGCAACCTCTGTTTTTTTGGATACAGGCGGGGCTGGTTTCGCCCGGGACCCGGCAGCGACCACCGGCTGGCTGATGGCATGCAACGCCAGTTTCTGACCCACATAAATCCGGTAAGGCGGACGCAGTCCGTTCAGGCTGGCCAGGTCGGCCACTGAGTGCTGAGTGCGGCGGGCAATGCCGCTGAGCGTATCGCCCCGGCGCACTTGATATATGCGCGCCTTGCGGCCTGGCACGTCCAGCTTGAGCGTCTGTCCGGGATAAATACGGTAAGGAGCCCGCAGGCCATTATGCCGGGCCAGAGTGGTCACATCCGTGCCCGCCTGCCAGGCAATGGAATAAAGGGTATCCCCCCTGGCCACCACATAATGACGACCGTTGGCTTTTACCTGACCCTGAGCATGTTCACCCACACCGCGCACCGGTGCAGGCCGTGAAGCAGAGCAGGCCGAAAGCAACTGCAACAGTACCAGACTGATCACAGTTCCTTTTAAGGTCTTGCTCCGCCACATCATCAGTTTCTCAGCAGCAGGTAAGCGATCACGGCGGCAGCAACGCACAGCCAGCCCAGCAGATCAATATAACCAATGAGCTTGCGCTCCATTTTTACGCCGCCCCACACCATCAGTCCCGAGACCAGATAAAAACGCAGGCCACGGCCTATCAGCGACACCAGAATAAAAGGCAGAAAGGCCATTTGCAGCAGACCGGCAGTCACGGTAAACACCTTGTAGGGAATGGGAGTAAAGCTGGCAATAAAGATCACCCAGATGCCCCAGTCATCAAACCACTGCCGGGCCACGGCAATTTTACCTTCATAGCCCATGGTCTGAATAAAAGGCGCGACCAGCGGCTCCCACATGGCATAACCCAGAAGATAGCCAAACGCCGCCCCCAATACCGAGAACACAGTGGCCAGAGCAGCATAACGCCAGGCCTTTTCCGGCTTGGCCAGCGCCATGGGGGCCAGCATGACATCCACCGGCACCGGCCAGAAGATGGACTCCACAAAACTGTTCATGGACAGATAAAAAGGTGCATGGCGGTGTACCGCCCACATCATCACCAAACGGTACAAACGGGAAAACAGCTTCACTCAAGATCACCCTGAATTAAAGGAACAAACCGCACCGGCTCAAGCATGGTGCGATCAAATTGATTGCCCCGGCGCTGATACAGCCACAGTGCCTGCTGGCTGTCTCCTACCGGAATGACCATGCGACCGCCATCCGTCAGCTGCGCCAGTAACGCCGAGGGCACCGAGCTGGCCGCCGCCGTCACAATAATGGCATCGAAGGGTGCCTTGCTGGCCCAGCCTTCCCAGCCATCGCCGTGTTTGGTGCGTACATTATATAAATCAAGGCGCTGCAGCCGACGCCGTGCCTGATATTGCAGCGGCTTGATGCGCTCTATGGTAAAAACCTCGTCTACCAGCTGAGCCAGCACGGCGGTCTGAAAACCTGAGCCGGTGCCAATTTCCAGTACTCTTTGCGGCAGGCCGTCCTGCAGCAGCGTCTGAGTCATGCGCGCTACTATATAAGGCTGCGAGATGGTCTGGCCAAAGCCAATGGGCAGGGCGCTGTTGTCCCAGGCCTTATGGCTCATGGCTTCATCCACAAACTCGTGCCGGGGCAGAGCGGTAATGGCCTTCAGCACTTGTTCATTATCAATGCCCTGCTGTTTCAGCAGGTGATAAAGCTGCTCTGTACGCACCCTCTTTACTCCACATCCTCAATCCAGCGGGACAGTGCCGCCATCTGGTCGTAAGCGGTCAGATCTATGGTGAGCGGCGTAATGGACACAAAGCCCCGCTCTACCGCGTCGAAGTCGGTGCCCTCACCGGCATCCTGAATAGCCCCGGGAGGACCTATCCAGTAAATGGGCCGGCCCCTGGGGTCAAACTCCCTGAGTACCGCATCGGAACGATGGCGGTTACCCAGACGAGTCACCTTGATACCCCGAATTTCTTCCAGGGGCAAGTCGGGAACATTGACGTTTAAAATCTGATTGGAGTAAATCGGCGCACGCAGCAACCCCTGCACCATGACACCGGCAAAATGGGCTGCAGTTTCAAAGTGTTTGTCACCACACAGGGAGATGGCCAGGGACGGCAGCCCCAGATGACGGCCCTCGGTGGCCGCCGCTACCGTGCCCGAGTAGAGCACGTCGTCCCCCAGGTTGGCACCATGGTTAATGCCTGCTACCACCAGATCCGGGTCCGGATCCAGCAGGTGATTGACCGCCCAGTGTACGCAGTCGGTGGGCGTGCCCTTGACGGAATAAAAGCCGGATTCATCCAGCTTGTCGGCCCGCAGAGGCACTTCCAGCGTCAGGGAGTGACTGGCACCGCTGCGGTTGCGATCCGGTGCCACTGTCACTACTTCGGCAAATTCCGACAGTGCCCGGCTGAGCACGCGAATGCCCCTGGCGTTTACACCGTCATCATTACTCACCAGTATTTTCATGAAGTTCCTTTTCTTTGATAAGTTCCCGCACCAGGCTGGTGGCATAGGTGCCTGCCGGTAACCAGAACGACAGTGTCAGCCGGTCGCCATCACGCTGCCAGCTCAGTTGCTCAGGTTTAAGCAGCAGAGCGCGGCGCTCCTGCTTAAGGCCGTTGGCTTCCAGTCCGGCCATCAGCGCCTGCTGACCTTCCAGCGCTGTTTGCTCAAGAGTGCCGGCCTCATCTTCTGCCGGCAGCCGGCCACGCCCCCAGAGAGGGGCACTCAGGCGAATATCGCCACTGGCAAAACGGGCCTGTATGTCTTCGTTGAGCGGATTGTCGTCATTCAGGGTAAAAAACGACTGGCTGCCCGCCAGCATGACGCAGTCGCCGTTCAGCAGCTGCTCCCCCCTGCCTTCAGCCAGACGCTGGCTGGCAGCCAGGTTAAACAGATAACTGCGGGCCGCCGACAAGTACATCGACCGCTTATTGCGATCCTTGATACGTTTTCCGCCAAACATGGCTCTGGCCTGCTCGATATTGCCGCCGTTGTGGCCAAAGCGCTGATCGCCAAAATAGTTGGGCACGCCCCGCTTGCCAATGGCCTGCAGACGGGCATCAAGATCACCTTCACCGTCAAGCTCGATCAGGGTCAGCTCAAACCAGTTACCCTTGAGCGCGCCGGTTTTCAGCTTTTTATTGTGCCGGGCAATGGCCATAATCTGCACATCATCGCTTTCCAGCGGCGAGAAGTCGGGCATCTCCTTGCCCGGCAGATGTACGCCAAACCACTGCTCGGTAACCGCATGGCGGTCCTTGAGGCCGGCCCAGGTGACATCCCGCTGAGCAACACCGGCGAGTTTTGCCAGATCCCGGGCTATCCACTGAGTGTTTTGTCCGCGCTTGCGAATATGCAGAAAAATATGTTCGCCTTCACCACCCGGAGCAAAGCCCAGATCTTCACGCACAATAAAATGTTCGGGCTCGGCCTTGAGCCAGCCGCTGACGGTGGGCTCACCATGGAGATAATGCCAGTTATTCATGCTTTTACCAGTAACACCACGGCTTCTGCCGCTATGCCCTCTTTACGGCCCACAAACCCCAGTTTTTCGGTGGTGGTGGCCTTGACGTTAATTTGCGATACCGCTGCCTGCAGATCTTGTGCAATGGTGGCAGTCATGGTGTCGATATAAGGTGCCAGCTTGGGTGCCTGGGCCATGACGGTAACGTCCGCATTACCCAGCACATAGCCGGCGCTCAGCACTTGAGCGTATACATTCCGCAACAGAATGCGGCTGTCGATGCCGGCAAATTCCGCATCGGTATCAGGAAAATGCCGGCCGATATCGCCGGCCCCGATGGCACCGAGCAGGGCATCACTCAGAGCGTGCAGAATAACGTCTCCGTCGGAATGGGCCAGCAGCCCCTGCTCATAAGGGACTGCCACACCGGCCAGCATACAGGGGCCGTCACCACCAAATTTATGCACGTCAAACCCGTGCCCGATTCGCATCATGAGTTGTTCTCTTTAAGCTGCTGTAGAAAGAAGCCGGCCAGGGCCAGATCTTCCGGCTGCGTGATTTTAATGTTGTCGGCCCGCCCTGGCACCAGCAAAGGGTGAAAGCCGGCCAGCTCCATGGCGGACGCTTCGTCGGTAATGGTCAGGCCTTGTTCCAGCGCCTTGCTCAATGCCCGCTGCAGCTCCCGCGTGTTAAAACACTGGGGCGTAAGCGCATGCCAGAGTTCGTTGCGGGACACACTTTCGGCGATGGCACCACAGCCGTCTCCGCGCTTCATGGTGTCTCGCACCCGGCTGGCCAGTATGGCTCCCTGGGGCTGATTGGCTGCCGCCAGCAAGGCGTCGAGATCCTCCATGGCCAGACAGGGCCGGGCGGCATCGTGCACCAGGACTTGTTCACTGGTGACCTGCGCCAGCGCATTAAGCACTGAGTCGGCCCGCTCCCGGCCTCCGGCAGCCCGCGCTATGCGCGGATCGGACGCCAGCGGCAAAGTGCCGAACCATTGATCTTCCGGGCTGACTGCCACCACCACCCGCTCAATCGCCGGGTGCGACAGCAGACGCATCAGCGTGTGCTCCAGTACGGTTTTATCACCCAGGGGCAGATATTGCTTGGGAATGGTGCTGCCCATGCGTTTGCCTACGCCGGCGGCCGGCACCACGGCGGTCATCTTGATCATTGTGCTGGTTTGTCTTCCGGAAGCAGAATTCGGTAGAAGGTTTCGTCGGGTTTAATCATGCCCAGATCATTCCGGGCCAGTTCTTCCACGGCAGCCAGACCCTGGTTGAGATCCTTGATTTCCCGGTATAACAGGGCATTTCGCTCGGCCAGGCGTTCATTATCAACAAGCTGGCGTTCTACATTGGCGGCCGCTTCATGGTATTCGGCCAGGCCGTTTTTACCCTGCCACAGGTGGTATTGCAGGGTGGCCAGCAGGGCAAGCAGTATCAGCGTCAGGGTGCGCATTCATCCTCCGGAACAAGGCGGCTAGTTTCCCATATTCGACGGCCGAACAAAAGAAACCCCGCACAAGGCGGGGTTTCAGGATAACAACGAAAGCGGTCTGCAGTCACGGGAGCAAGGTCGTACAAAGGGACTGCGCCGCCGACACGCTTCAAGCCCATCCGTGGGACGCTCGGCAAATGTCATCCCTGACATTTGACGGTCGGCTCTGCAGTTCCCTTTGCCCTCCCGGTTCGACTTCCCGGCAGTCTGCCTTTAACAGACAGCAGGGTCAGGCATTATGCCTGGCCTTTAACCTCGGACAGACCGTTGAACGGGGCCTTGGCACCCAGCTCTTCCTCAATACGGATCAGCTGGTTGTACTTGGCCACGCGGTCGGAGCGGCTCATGGAGCCGGTTTTGATCTGGCCGGCGCAGGTGCCCACAGCCAGGTCGGCAATGGTGGCGTCTTCGGTTTCACCGGAGCGGTGAGAAATAACGGCGGTGTAGCCGGCGTCCTTGGCCATTTTGATGGCGTTCAGGGTTTCGGTCAGGGAGCCAATCTGGTTGAACTTGATCAGAATGGAGTTGGCAATCTGCTTGTCGATGCCTTCCTTCAGGATCTTGGTATTGGTTACAAACAGATCGTCACCCACCAGCTGTACCTTGTCACCCAGAATCTTGGTCTGGTAGGCAAAACCGTCCCAGTCGGACTCGTCCTGACCGTCTTCAATGGAAACGATCGGGTACTGCTGGCACAGCTCGGCCAGATAATCGGAGAACTGCTCGGAGGTGAAGATCTTGCCTTCGCCCTTCATGTTGTACTTGCCGTCTTCATAAAACTCGGAAGAGGCACAGTCCAGGGCCAGGGTCACATCTTTACCCAGGGTGTAGCCGGCCTGCTCAACGGCTTCCTTGATGGCAGCCAGGGCGGCAGCGTTGGACTCCAGGTTGGGAGCAAAACCACCTTCGTCACCCACGGCGGTGCTCAGGCCCTTGGCCTTCAGTACCTTGGCCAGGTTGTGGAATACCTCGGCACCAATGCGCAGGGCTTCCTTGATATTTTTGGCACCCACCGGCTGGATCATGAACTCCTGAATGTCGACGTTGTTGTCGGCATGCTCACCACCATTGATGATGTTCATCATGGGCAGCGGCATGGAGTACTGACCGGGAGTACCGTTCAGCTCGGCAATCCAGGCGTACAGCGGCAGCCCCTTGGCGGCAGCGGCAGCTTTGGCGTTGGCCAGAGACACGGCCAGAATGGCATTGGCACCCAGAGTGGCTTTGTTATCGGTACCGTCCAGATCGATCATGATCTGGTCGATCTCGGCCTGTTGGGTGGCGTCCTTGCCTGTCAGAGCGGCAGCAATGCGGTCGTTGATGTTGGCAACGGCGGTCTGTACGCCCTTGCCCAGGTAGCGGGATTTGTCGCCGTCACGCAGTTCCAGCGCTTCGCGGGAACCGGTAGAGGCACCGGACGGTGCTGCTGCACGGCCCATTACACCACCTTCCAGGTAAACGTCGGCTTCCACGGTGGGGTTACCACGGGAATCGATGATCTCACGACCGATCACTTTAACGATCTTAGCCATTCTCACTTTCCTCTTGAGTTAAACGTAAAACCTAACTAACGCACTAAAAATTACGGCCGACCCAAGGGGTCAGCCGTTGGTACTGGTTACTCCAGCTCTCCCTGCTGATACTGACCGGCCGCTTTTACAAAGCCGGCAAACAGGCCATGACCGTCGCGGGGGGTGGAGGTGAACTCGGGGTGGAACTGGGCCGCCACGAACCAGGGGTGATCCGGGTTTTCAATGATTTCCACCAGTTTCTTGTCGGCAGAAAGACCGGTCACCTTCAGGCCTGCCGCTTCAATTTTGGGCAGCAGGCGGTTGTTCACTTCATAACGGTGGCGATGACGCTCATAGATGGTGTCGGAGCCATAAAGAGCATGAACCTTGGAGCCCGGTGCCAGATGGCACAACTGAGCACCCAGGCGCATGGTACCGCCCAGATCGGACTCTTCGTCCCGCATTTCCACATTGCCTTCTTCGTCCACCCATTCGGTGATCAAACCCACCACCGGATAAGGGCTCCTGGGATCAAACTCACTGGAGTGAGCGCCTTCCAGGCCGGCCACGTTGCGGGCATATTCGATCAGGGCTACCTGCATGCCGAGGCAGATACCCAGATAAGGCACCCGGTTTTCCCGGGCGTAGCGGGCGGCCATGATTTTGCCTTCCACACCGCGGGCACCAAAACCACCGGGCACCAGAATGGCATCCAGTCCTTCCAGCAGGCCGGTGCCCTTGCTTTCCAGATCCTGGGAGTCGATGTATTTGATATTAACGGTAAGGCGATTTTTCAGGCCACCGTGCTTGAGCGCCTCGTTCACCGACTTGTAGGCATCGGGCAGCTCTATGTATTTGCCCACCATGCCGATGGTCACTTCACCTACCGGATTGGCTTCTTCGTAAATAACCTGCTCCCACTCGGACAGATCCGCCGCCGGGCATTCCAGACCAAAGCGCTTGGCCACCAGCTCGTCCAGCCCCTGAGACTTGAGCAGGGCCGGAATTTTGTAGATGGAGTCGACGTCTTTCAGAGAGATAACGGCCTTTTCGGACACGTTACAGAACAGGGCTATCTTGCCCCGCTCCACTGCCGGAATAACCCGGTCTGAGCGACAGATCAGCACATCGGGCTGAATGCCGATAGACAGCAGCTCTTTTACCGAGTGCTGAGTGGGTTTGGTTTTCACCTCTCCGGCAGCGGCCATGTAGGGCACCAGGGTCAGGTGCATAAACAGGGTGTTTTCCCGGCCCACTTCCACCGCCAGCTGACGCAATGCTTCAAGGAACGGCAGGGACTCAATGTCACCAACGGTGCCGCCCACTTCCACTATGGCCACTTCATGACCTTCGGCACCGGCGATAACGCGGTCCTTGATGGAGTTGGTAATGTGAGGAATCACCTGAATGGTGGCCCCAAGATAGTCGCCGCGTCGTTCCTTGCGCAGCACATCGGCGTATACACGACCGGAGGTAAAGTTGTTGCGGCGGGTCATTTTGGTACGAATGAACCGCTCATAGTGGCCCAGGTCCAGATCGGTTTCGGCACCGTCATCGGTCACGAAGACTTCACCGTGCTGGGTGGGGCTCATGGTGCCCGGATCCACGTTAATGTAGGGATCCAGCTTCATGATGGTCACATTAAGGCCTCGGGCTTCGAGGATAGCGGCCAGAGAGGCTGCTGCAATGCCTTTGCCCAGGGAGGAGACCACCCCGCCAGTAACAAATATATATTTAGTCGTCATGCTGAACCTGAAAAGCTTGGGAACGAATGAAATGTGGAATTCGAGACGGGGTCACATTATACGCAAGAAGCCCGTTTACGACAATGAAACAATGGTCTTGTCGATCCGCATTTTCTCGTTCGAATGCCAGTGACTATAACCTTTAACGTAGTTTTATTACAACAGGATAACATTTACTCCCTTGCCATTATTTGCCGCCGAGTCAGAATGGGCCAGGCCGGTCCGTTAGCGGCCGGCACTGCTGACCCTCACTAATAAGGATATGAAATGAGTTTTACTTTCAATGATTTGAAAAAAAACTGCGAGCACAACTGGCGCAGCTACCTGCAGCATGACTTTGTGCGCAAGCTGGGTGACGGCACCCTGGCCCCCGACGCCTTTCGTCATTATCTGAAACAGGATTACCTTTTTCTTATTCAGTTTGGCCGAGCCTTTGCCCTGGCGGCCTATAAAAGCCCTACCTTGAGCGATTTACGCCATGCCAAGGCCGGGCTGGACGCCATTATCGATCTGGAGCTGGGGCTGCATATCGACTATTGCAATCAGTGGGGCATCAGCGAACAGGAGCTGGCAGAGCTGCCGGAAGCCCGCGCTACACTGGCCTACACCCGTTATGTGCTGGACACCGGCAACCGGGGTGATCTGCTGGATCTGCATGTGGCGCTGGCTCCCTGCCTGGTGGGCTATGCCGAGATTGCAAGCTGGCTGACGAAGCAGCCTGCCACGGTGCGCGGCGACGCCAACCCTTATGAAGCCTGGATTGCCATGTATGAAAGCGCCGAATTTCAGGCCGCCGCGCAGGCTGAAATTGCCTGGCTGAACGAGCGTCTGGCGGAAGTGCCGGCGTCCCGCTTTAAGCAGCTGTGCCGTATTTTTGATGACGCCACAAGACTTGAAATCGACTTCTGGGACATGGGCCTCGAGCAGAGAATGTGATTTCTGAGGGAATGGGGACTCCCATTCCCTAATCCCTGCTCCCTATTCCCTGCCCTTCAAAGTTTGTCGATCAGCTCGGGCAAAACGTCGAACAAGTCTGCCACCAGGCCGTAGTCGGCCACCTCAAAGATGGGGGCGTCTTCATCCTTGTTGATGGCCACTATCACCCTGGCATCCTTGATCCCGGCCAGATGCTGAATGGCACCGGAGATGCCCACGGCAATATACAGCTCGGGTGCCACTATTTTACCGGTTTGCCCCACCTGCTGAGCGTTGTCGGCCAGGCCTGCATCCACCGCCGCCCGGCTGGCACCAATGGCGGCATTCAGCTTGTCTGCCAGTTGCTCTAACAGGGCAAACTGCTCTTTGGTTCCCAGCCCTCGCCCGCCGGAGACCACCACCCGGGCCGAAGTCAGTTCCGGACGCTCGCTGACACTCAGCTCATCCCGCTCAAAACGGCTGCTGTTTTCCACCGGCACCGCCGCCAGCTTTTCCACCGGCACGGGTTCACCGCTTTCAGCCGCCGCGTCAAAGGCGGCAGGGCGAATGGTCAGCAGGCTGACCGCATCCAGTGACTGCACTCTGGCCAGGGCGTTGCCGGCATAAACAGGGCGCACAAAAATGTCTTCGCTTTCAATGGCCACCACATCGGCCACCATGCCCACCCCCAGCAGGGCGGCAGCTCTGGGCAGCATATCCTTGCCAAAGGTGGAGGCCGGTGCCAGCACATGACGATATGCGGTGGCCAGCCGCGACACCAGGGCGGCACAAGGCTCCGCCAGCTGATGCTGATAGAGGGCATCATCTGCCAGCAGCACCCTGGTTACACCAGCAAGGCGGCTGCCCTGCTCCCCCACGGCGGCACAGTCATGGCCCATTACCAGCAGGTGTATCTCGCCCTGCAGCTGTTTGGCCGCACTTATTACCTTGTGTGTATTGAAGTTCAGAGTCTGATTATCGTGTTCGGCTATCACCAGTATGCTCATGGGATCACCTTGGCGTCGGTTTTCAGTCTGGTTACCAGCTCGGCCACATCGGCCACCTTGATGCCCGCCTTGCGCAGCGGCGGCTCGCTGACACTCAGCAGGCGCACATGGGGCTCAATGGCTACCCCAAGCGCGTCGGGAGTCAGGCTGGCCAGTGGCTTTTGTCTGGCTTTCATTATGTTGGGCAAGGATGCAAAGCGGGGCTCGTTCAGCCGAAGATCCGTGGTGATCACCGCCGGTGGCGCAAGGCGCAGGGTGCGCAGACCACCGTCCATTTCCCGGGTGACCAGCAGCTCGTCGCCTTCACGTTCAATGGCCGAGGCAAAGGTGGCCTGAGGCCAGCCGTTCAGCGCCGCCAGCATTTGTCCGGCCTGATTATGGTCAGTGTCGATAGACTGTTTGCCCATGATCACCAGATCGGGCTGTTCGCGCTCACACAATGCTGCCAGCAACCGGGCCACTGCCAGGGGCTCGGCGGGCTTATCGGTTTCTATCAGAATGGCGCTGTCGGCTCCCAGCGCCAGCGCGGCCCGCAACTGCTCCCCGGCGTCGGCCGGACCTATGCTGACGGCCACTATCTCGGACACCCAGCCTTTTTCCTTCATGCGCACCGCTTCTTCCACGGCAATTTCGCAAAAGGGGTTGGCGGCCATTTTAACGTTGCTCAGATCCACGTCGCTGCCATCGGCACGCACACGCACCCGAACATGGTAGTCAATCACCCGCTTGACGGTTACCAGTACTTTCATGCTCGCTCCCGGGATCAATCAGTCCGACTTAATACTAGTCGATTCTGCCGCATCAGCGATTTGTTAAATATCGCCGCCAATACAATACTTTAGCCAGAGCAGTCTGGCAGGAGAGCGCAATGGCACGGGAGTCGATGGAGTTTGATGTCGTGATAGTGGGGGCCGGCCCGGCAGGGCTGACGGCGGCCTGCCGCCTGATGCAGAAAGCCAACAAAGCGGGCCTGAAGCCGAGTGTATGCGTAGTCGAAAAAGGCGCTGAAGTAGGTGCCCATATATTGTCGGGTGCTCTGCTTGACCCGCGCTCCCTGAGTGAGCTGTTTCCCGACTGGCATGAGCGTGGCGCGCCGGTGAACACTCAGGTTGGCAATGAGCATTTTTATATGCTGAGCAGTGAACAGGGTGGCCTGGAGCTGCCGCCCTTGCTGGTGCCCCGCTCCTTGCATAACAAGGGTAGTTATATCGTCAGCCTGGGCAAGCTGTGCCGCTGGCTGGCCCGACAGGCCGAAGAGCTGGGCGTGGCCATATTCCCGGGATTTGCCGCAGCCGGGGCGCTGTTCGACAAACAAGGGGCCGTATGCGGTGTGCTCACCGGCGATATGAGGGTGGCCGCCGATGGCTCGGCCAGGGCCGGCCATATGCCGGGCATGGAGCTGCATGCCAAATACACACTATTTGCCGAAGGCAGCCGGGGACATATCGGCAAGAGCCTGATCGACCGTTTTGCGCTGGACAGAAGGCGGGATCCTCAGCATTACGCCATTGGCTTTAAGGAGCTGTGGCGGCTGGATTCAAAGCGTTATCAGCCAGGTCTGGTGGTGCACGGCGGCGGCTGGCCACTGGGCAATAATGGCGGCGGTTTTTTTCTCTATCACGGCGACGACGGCCTGGCTTCGGTCGGTCTGATTGTGGATCTTAATTATCAGAATCCGCATCTGGATCCCTTTCAGGAGTTTCAGCGGCTGAAACAGCATCCGCTGCTGGCCCGTCACTTGTGGGGCGGCGAGCGGCTGTCCTGGGGGGCCAGAGCGCTCACCAAGGGCGGGCTGAATTCACTGCCGCAAATGGTGCTGCCCGGTGCCCTGCTGCTGGGTTGTGATGCGGGCACACTCAACGGCGCGCGCATCAAGGGGATTCATACTGCCATGAAGTCAGGCCTGCTGGCCGCCGACGCCCTGGTGCCGGCATTAGCCGAAGGCCGGCGCGGCGACAAGCTGACAGTGTTTGACACTCATATGAAAAACAGCTGGCTGCATACCGAGCTGAAACAGGCCCGGCACTTTGTTCCTGCATTGCATAAATTCGGCCCCTGGGCCGGAGGCGCGATAAACTGGCTGAGCCAGAATCTGCTGGGAGGCCGGTTGCCGTTTGCGCTGCACGACCGCACGCCGGATCACGCCGCTCTTAAACCGGCGGCAGCCTGCCCGGCAATTGCATATCCAAAACCCGATGGTGTATTGAGCTTTGATCGCATGTCGTCGGTACATTTAGCCAATACCGGCCACGATGAAAATCAGCCCTGCCATTTGCGCCTTGCAGACCCACGGCTGCCGGTGCGGAATAACCTGCCCCGCTTTAATGAGCCGGCGCAGCGCTATTGCCCTGCGGGCGTTTACGAAGTGATAAAGACGAATGGCAAGCCGGTATTTCAGATTAATGCCGCCAACTGTGTGCACTGCAAAACCTGTGATATCAAGGATCCGGCACAAAATATCACTTGGGTGCCACCGGAAGGCGGCAGCGGACCTAATTATTCCGGCATGTAATATAAAAAAACCCTGAAGGCAATGTTCCCTCGTAAGGAATCAATGCGTTCAGGGGTATGGCAGTGGTTATGGTTATTTTTTTGTTTAGCTCTGTTAACGCTAAGGGCACGTTCCGTTGCTGTGCGTTGCAAAAAACAATACGCTTACCACTGTCTGTTAACAAGATAGACTTTAGTGTTAACCTTGCCGACGAGGATCACAAAACCCTGGTTTACAACCGCAAACCGCCATCCATTTCCAGTATGCGCCCGTTGAAATAGTCGTTTTCAATAATATATTGCAGGCTGTGCAGCAACTCATCCACCTTCGCCAGCCGGCCAGCAGGAATGCGCTGAGTAATGCGCGCCATGGCTTCAGGTTTCATTTGTGCTGTCATGTCAGTACTGATCACGCCCGGCGCGATTCCCGCCACCCGAATGCCAAAGCGGGCCAGCTCCCCGGCCCAGCCCACCACCAGAGACGCTACCCCTGCTTTGCTGGCAGCATAGTTGCTTTGCCCCGGATTACCGGCTCTGGCAACGGAAGAAATATTGATAATCAGACCGCCCTCTCCCCGCTCGGCCATGATAGCGGCGGCTTCCCGGCCACAGAGAAAGCTGCCGGTAAGATTAACATCAATCACTTGCTGCCAGTCTTGCAGGCTCATTGTGCGGCTGATCTTGCCCTGTTCCAGCTTTACCAGCAGCGCATCACGCATCACACCGGCATTATTGACCAGCACATTCAGGCCGCCCAGCTCCCGTACTATATGGCCAAAACAGTCGGTTACCTGAGCTTCATCGGCCACATCGCACAGGTATACCGCCACCCGGGCACCGGCAGCGGCGACCATTTCACCGCTTTTGGCCAGATCCTGCTCGTTGGTATCGAGCAGTGCCAGCGTCGCCCCCTGCCGGGCCAGATGATAAGCCATGGCTTTTCCAAGGCCGCGGCCAGCACCGGTAATCACCACTACCTTGCTTTTAATATCCATTTAGTCCTCTCCCTGATGATAAAACCGGAACAGGCTGGAGAAGTCGAGCCCGCCATGACCTGCGCTGTGATGAAAGCTGAACAGGGCCCGCGCCGCCGAGCCCAGGGGCACCGGCGAACCACTGGCCTGGCTGAGGCTCATGGCCAGCCCCAGATCCTTGCACATCAGATTGACCTGAAAGCCGCCGTGATAGCCATGGCTGGCGGGGGTGTTTTCCATGACACCGGGTACCGGATTGTAGTGCTCCATCACCCAGTTATTACCCGAGCTCTGCTGAATGATCTCCGATAATACGGCGGCGTCCAGGCCGTGGGCCATTCCCAGATTAAGCGCCTCGCAACTGGCGGCCATTTGTGCGGCCAGCAGCAGGTTGTTACAGGCCTTGGCTACCTGGCCGGCCCCATGAGGGCCGGCATGCAGCACCTTTTTTCCCATATGCGCCAACACCGGCTGAGCCCGGGCGAACTGCTCTTCGCTGGCACCAACAATAAAGGTGAGTGTACCCGCCTCGGCTCCGGCCACGCCGCCGGAGACAGGCGCATCCACAAAGTCAAGCCCGTGTTTTGTGGCCATATCGGCCATTTTTCTGGCGGTGTCTGCTTCTATGGTGGAGCAGTCAATGACCAAGCAGCCCGGAGCCAGATGACCAAAGAGCCCCTTGTTACTGCTGTACAGCGCCTCGATCTGCTGCCCGCTCTGCAACATGGAGATCACCACGTTGGCATGGCTGACCGCTGCCACTGCCGTGGTGTGGGGAATGGCGCCCAGGGCTGCGGCCCGGCTGACTGCTTCTGGTTGCAGATCGTAGACCTGCACTTGATGCCCGGCCCTGATAAGGTTTGCTGCCATGGGCAGCCCCATATTACCCAGGCCGATAAATGCAATCGTCGCCATAGTGTGCCTCCTTCAGCTTACGTCGCCCCGAAGGCCAACTTCACGACACGCTTCAAGTACCTCCATGTAACGCTCGGCAAATGCCATCCATGGCATTTGATCGGTCGTGAAGCTGTTCCTCCGGATCTCCGTCTCAACATCAGCATGGCCTGCTTGGGCGCAAACTGAATATTTTGTTGCTTACCTGAGATCCGCCAGTGGACTCAGGCCCCAGGGGGACGTGAACAGGGTGTCGAGCAGTGCTGTGTCCACTTCGCTCAGGCTGGTGTAAGTCCAGTCGGGGGTTTTGTCCTTGTCAATCAGGTGAGCGCGTACGCCTTCGGCAAACTCACGAAAGCGGCATAGCTGCACCGACAAATCCAGCTCGGCCTGAAATACCCGCGCCAGCGAGAAATGCCGGCAGCGCGCCAGTTGCCGGTGGATCACCGCCATGGCCAGGGGGCTGCCTGCGGCCAGGGTTTGCTTGGCTCGCCAGAACCAGTCGTCTTCGGTGCTCACTTCCAGTATGGCGTTGACCTTGTCGGCCAGGGTGTCTTTGTCCATCAGTTGCTGAATTAAGTCCTGATGCCGGCGTAAAGGTGAGTCGAGCTGAGCCAAAGCTTCAGCTGATTCGGCTTCCAGTTGTCTGAGCACACTGGCCGGACTGCTCTTTTTTTGCTGCAGTCTGGGCCAGAGTTCACTCAGCTTGTCTTCGGCTATAAAACGGTTGGCCAGCCCCAGCCAGAGGCTGTCTTGGGCATTGAGCGAGCAGCCGGTCAGGGCAATAAATTCGCCCAGCCCGGGCGGCAGGCGGTTCAGAAACCAGCTGCCGCCCACATCCGGATAAAGGGCAATGGTGACTTCGGGCATGGCCAGCCGGCTGCGCTCGGTCACAATGCGCTGACCAGCCGCGGTAAACAATCCCATGCCGCCGCCCATCACTATGCCGGAGCCCACGCAGACCACTGGTTTAGCAAAGGTATGCAACAGATAATCGAGCCGGTATTCGCGCTCAAAAAAGCGCGCCGCCGCTCCGGGCACGGCACCCAGTTCGTGCCTGCCGCAGCCGGCCCGGGCAGCGGCAATCGCCTTGCTCAGCCCCACCACATCACCACCGGCACAAAAGGCCTTGCTACCTGCTCCTTCCAGCACCACAGCGACAATGTCATCGTCTTGCTGCCATTGCTGCAGTGTGGTCAGCATGGTTTCAATCATGTCCTGATTAAGGGCATTCAGCTGCGCTTCCCGATCCAGCACCAGCCGGCCGATATCGCGGCCGTCGGCAGCAGGCTGCCGGCTTACTGTGACACTCATGGCACCTCCTGATAGTTACATTTTTTATTGCAGGTCATCGCCTTCGCTCAGCAGCCGGCGGGCGATCAGCAGTTTCATGATTTCATTGGTGCCTTCCAGAATGCGGTGCACCCGGGTATCGCGCACATGGCGCTCCAATGGATATTCCCGAATATAGCCATAGCCGCCATAAAGCTGCAGCGCCTGATCGCAGACGTTAAAACCCACGTCGGTGGCGAAGCGTTTGGCCATGGCGCAATAAGTAGTGGCATCCGGGTGACTGGCATCCAGCCGGCTGGCGGCCAGCCGTACCAGCTGGCGGGCCGCTACCAGCTCGGTGGCCATATCGGCCAGGGTGAACTGCAGCGCCTGAAACTCCGCCAGTTTGCGGCCAAACTGGCTGCGCTCCTGCAGGTAATTGCGCGCCAGGTTCAGTGCCTGTTGCGCCGTGCCCAATGAGCAGCTGGCGATATTGATACGGCCACCATCCAGCCCCTTCATGGCGAGCTTGAAGCCTTCGCCTTCCCGCCCCAGCAACTGGCTGGCGGGCACCCGCACGCCGTCAAAGGTGACACTGCGGGTGGGCTGACTGTGCCAGCCCATCTTGTCTTCCGGCCGGCCGTACTCAATGCCAGGGCTGCTGGCATCAAGGGCAAAGGCGGAAATGCCGCCGGGGCCGTCGCCGCCGGTGCGGGCCATGACCACCAGCACCTGGGTGCTGCCTGCCCCCGAGATAAACATCTTGCTACCGGTCAGTTCATAGTGGTCACCCACTTTTTTCGCCCGGGTTTTCAGGGATGCGGCATCGGAGCCGGCATTGGGCTCGGTAAGACAATAGGAACCGAGCAAACGCCCACTGATCATGCCTTCCCGCCATTGCTCCCAGACCGCTTTTTCTGCGGTACTGGCAATCATCCAGGTGACCATATTATGAATGGTGAGAAAGGCAGTAGTAGAGGTGCAGCCCATGGCCAGCCGTTCAAAAATCAGGCTGGCATCGAGCCTTGATAAGCCCAGCCCGCCCGCGTCTGCCGGCGTATAAAGCGCACAAAAGCCCAGTTCACCCGCCTGCTGCAGGGTCTCTACCGGAAAATGATGTTCTCTGTCCCACTCAGCGGCAAAAGGGGCAAGCGCCTTGTCGGCAAACTCTCCCGCCAGCGCCACAAAGGCCCGCTGATCCTCATTCAGTTCAAAGTTCATGGCTCCTCCTGACTGGCAACCAAACGTTGACTGCAAATTCCTGCCTGCCTTCGAGCAAAGGGCACTACTTCGCCGACACGCCGTAAACCCCTCCATGGGGGCTCCGCTGCGCCATCCATGGCGCAGAGGGTACGGCGAAGCAGACACCCTTTGCTCTTCGGGAAAATGCCGAGTTGCCTGACGACATTTATAAGGCGACACCGGCGTGAAGCGAAGAAGCAGCAGGGATTGCCGGAGCCGACCGTCAAATGCCAGGGATGGCATTTGCCGAGCACTACATGGATGTACTCGCAGCGTGTCGGCGCAGGTAACCCTGCTGATTCTTCGCTTGGCAGGAGCACCCAAACAGCAGACACCCTTCCCGATGTGCTCATCATTTCAAATGAATCGACATATTGGGGCCGGCTGCCACATCATCGTCGAACCAGCGGGCGGTGACGGTTTTGGTTTCGGTGTAAAAACGCACCGCCTGTTTACCGTAGGCATGCAAGTCGCCATAAAAAGAGCCGCGCCAGCCGGTAAAGGAAAAAAACGGCAGCGGCACCGGTATAGGCACATTAATGCCCACCTGCCCCACCTGTATCTCTTGCTGGTATTTACGCGCCGCCGCCCCCGAGGCGGTAAAAATGGCGGTACCGTTGCCATAAGGGTTGGCGTTCACCAGGGCAATGGCCTGCTCAAGGCTGTCGGCTGCCATTAACAACAGCACGGGGCCAAAAATTTCTTCGGTATAAATGCGCATGGCAGGGGTGACGCCGGCAAACAGGGTGGGGCCTACCCAGTTGCCGTCCGGGTGCTCGCTCACGGTGCAGTCACTGCCATCCAGAAGACAGTCGGCCCCTTCCTGCTTGCCCGCTGCAATCAGCGCCAGCACCCGTTTTTTAGCGGCTTTACTGATTAACGGACCGTAACCGGCTTGTGGATCATTCCAGACTCCGGGCTGCACCTTCGCCAGTACTGCTTTAATATCGGGAATCCACGCCTGGGCCTCGCCCACCAGCACGCCTACCGAAATGGCCATGCAGCGCTGGCCGGCAGCGCCCACAGAGGCCCCAGCCAGATTGTTGATGGCCTGCAGCTTGTTGGCATCCGGCATCACCACCATATGGTTCTTGGCCCCGGCAAACACCTGCACTCGTTTTAACCGGTCGGTGGCGGTGCGATACACATGCCGGCCCACGGCCACCGAACCCACAAAAGACACGGCAGCAATGTCGTCGTGTGTGAGCAGCTGATCCACCACCTCAGGCCCGCCATGCACAATATTCAGCAGGCCATCGGGTGCACCGGCCTCTTTAAATAATCTCGCCAGCTCCATGGGCACCAGCGGGTCCTGCTCTGAGGGTTTCAGTACAAAGGCATTGCCGCAGGCGATAGCCAGCGGAAACATCCACAGGGGGATCATGGCCGGAAAGTTAAAGGGAGTGATCCCCAGACACACACCAATAGGCTGACTGAAGCTGTAACAGTCCACGCCGGTGGCCACCTCGGTCTGGATTTCTCCCAGGGTCAGTGAGCTGATATTGGCGGCCTGCTCCACCACCTCTATGCCCCGCCACACATCACCTCTGGCATCTTCCAGGGTCTTGCCGGTATCCCGGCTGAGCAGTTGCGCCAGCTCGTCATGGTGCTCCTTGAGCAGGGCCTGGTAGCGCAGCATTAATCGCGCCCGCTCCGGCACCGGCACCGGCACCCGTTGCCACTGTTCAAAGACGTTTTTTGCCGCCGCTATCGCCGCCTTTACTTCATCAGCGGTGGCACAAGGCAAATGAGCAATCACCTTTTGGCTGGCCGGGTTGGTCACTTCCAGCCACTGCTGTGTTTTGCTTTGCACCATGCTGCCGTTGATCAGCAGCGGAACCTGATAGGCCATGGGTTCACCTCATTCACACAATTCAACGGCCAGCGCCGTGGCCTCGCCGCCGCCAATGCACAGAGCCGCCACGCCGCGCTTGAGCCCACGCTTGCGCAGGGCATGAAGCAGGGTCACCACAATGCGGGCACCACTGGCACCGATAGGGTGCCCCAGAGCACAGGCACCGCCATTCACATTCACCTTGTTCGGATCCAACCCCAGCTCTCTGATAGCCAGCAGGGTGACCACCGCAAAGGCCTCGTTGATCTCAAACAAATTCACCTCACTTGCCTGCCAGCCCAGCTGTGAAAGCAATTTCTGAATAGCTCCAATAGGAGCCAGAGTAAATTCGGCAGGCGCTTGTGCATGAGTGGCGTGGCCCACAATGCGCGCCAGCGGTGTTAACCCCAGCTCAGCCGCCCGCTGTGCGGTGGTCAGCAACAGGGCGGCGGCACCGTCGGAAATGGAGCTGGAGTTGGCGGCAGTCACGGTGCCGTTTTGGGCAAAGGCCGGTTTAAGGGTGGGTATTTTTTCCGGGTTTGCCTTGCCCGGCTGTTCATCGGTATCGACGCTGGTTTCTCCGCGCCGGCCAGACACTGTGACCGGGGCAATTTCCTCGCGAAAGTCCCCTTCCATCATGGCCCGCTGCGCCCTGTGCAGTGAAGTAATGGCAAAATCGTCCATCTCGGCCCGGGTCACGCCAAAACGATCCGCTGTGTCTTGAGCAAAGCAGCCCATCAGGCTCCCTTCATAGGCGTCTTCCAGGCCGTCGCAGAACATGTGATCCAGCAACTGGCCGTGGCCCAGCCGCAAACCGGCTCTGGCTTTGGGTATCAGATAAGGGGCCTGACTCATGCTTTCCATGCCGCCGGCCACTATTACCGAGGCCGAGCCCGCCATTAACTGATCATGCGCCAGCATCAGTGCCTTCATACCCGAGCCGCACATTTTGTTCACCGTGGTACAAGGCACCGACACCGGCAAGCCCGCCCTCAGCGCTGCCTGCCGGGCCGGTGCCTGACCCTGACCGGCAGGCAGCACGCAGCCCATGATCACCTCGTCTACTTGACCGGCCTTCACGCCGCTTTTTACCAGTGCCGCCTCAATGGCCACAGCTCCCAGACCATGGGCCGGCTCACTGCTCAGGGTGCCCATCAGGCCGCCCATGGGAGTGCGGGCGCTGGCGGCAATCACAATGGTATGGTTTGTGCTCATGCTGGCCTCATTGCTGAAAATTACGTCACTTGATAAAGCTTAGCCGGCTTCTCCTGACTATAGTTAATGCATTCAAACGAACCCGATTTATTTCATTAACGGGAGGCATGATGGCGTCATATTCCACGCTTGAGCTTGATCTCGGCGATATGCATATCCTGTTGCGTGAGCAGGTGGCCGCCTTTGCCCACAAAGAAATCGCCCCTCTGGCCGAGGCCATTGACAGAGACAACCGCTTTCCTGCCGAGCTCTGGCCAAAGCTGGGCGAAATGGGGTTGTTCGGCATTACGGTGGCAGAAGAGTTTGGTGGGGTGAACATGGGTTATCTGGCTCATGTGCTGGCCATGGAGGAGATCAGCCGGGCCTCGGCCTCGGTGGGGCTGTCTTACGGCGCTCACTCCAATCTGTGTGTCAATCAAATTCACCGCCATGGCAGTAAGGAGCAACAACACAAATACCTGCCCGCCCTGCTCAGCGGTGAGCATATCGGTGCCCTTGCTATGTCCGAGCCCGGGGCCGGCTCCGATGTGGTAGCCATGAAGCTCACCGCCCGCCGCGACGGCGATCACTTTGTGCTGAACGGCAACAAAATGTGGATCACCAATGGCCCCGATGCTCATATGTTTGTGGTGTATGCCAAAACCGCTCCGCAGGCAGGAACAAAGGGCATCAGTGCCTTTATTGTGGACGCTGGTACCCCCGGATTTTCCACCGCGCAAAAGCTCGACAAGCTGGGCATGCGCGGCTCCAACACCTGTGAACTGGTATTTCAGGACTGCCGGGTGCCCGCCGCCAATCTGCTGGGGCCGCTGAACGAGGGCGTAAAAGTGCTGATGAGCGGCCTGGATACCGAGCGGCTGGTGCTGGCCGGCGGACCGCTGGGCATTATGGCGGCGGCTATGGATCTGGTGGTGCCCTATGTGCGCGAGCGCAAGCAGTTTGGCCGGGCCATTGGCGAGTTTCAGCTGGTGCAGGGCAAGCTGGCTGATATGTACACCCGCATGAACGCCGCCCGCTGTTACACCTACATGACCGCCATGGCCGCCGACAAAGGCAGGCTCAGCCGCCAGGACGCCGCCGGCGTGATTCTGCTGGCAGCCGAAACGGCTACTCAGGTAGCCCTGGATGCCATTCAGCTGCTGGGCGGCAACGGCTATATCAATGAGTACTCCGCCGGCCGCCTGCTGCGGGACGCCAAGCTCTACGAAATCGGTGCCGGCACCTCGGAGATTCGGCGCATGCTGATTGGCCGGGAGCTGGTGCGCGAACCTTAAGGAGCCGTTATGACCCAGTTTGTCAGCCGGGTACAGCCGGCGTCAGCAGAGTTTATTGCCAACCAGGCCGCCATGGCCGCCGAGGTGGCCGCCCTGCGGGAACAGGTAGCCGTCATTGCCGAAGGGGGCGATGCCGAAAGCCGGCAGCGCCACCATGCCAGAGGCAAGCTGCTGGCACGGGAGCGCATTGCCGCCCTGCTGGATGAGGGCGCGCCCTTTCTTGAGCTGTCGCAACTGGCGGCGCTCAACGTATATGACGAGCCGGTGCCGGCGGCGGGCATTATCACCGGCATTGGCCGGGTCAGCGGTGTGGAGTGCATGATTGTGGCCAACGATGCCACCGTCAAGGGCGGCACCTATTACCCGCTCACGGTAAAAAAACACCTGCGGGCACAGACCATTGCCGAACGCTGCCGCCTGCCCTGCCTGTATCTGGTGGACTCCGGCGGCGCGCATCTGCCCAGCCAGGATGAGGTGTTTCCGGACAGAGAGCACTTTGGCCGCATCTTTTTTAATCAGGCGCGCATGTCTGCCGCCGGCATTCCTCAGCTGGCGGTGGTCATGGGTCTGTGTACCGCCGGTGGTGCCTATGTACCGGCCATGGCGGACGAGTCCATTATGGTGCGCAATCAGGCCACCATTTTTCTGGGCGGTCCGCCTCTGGTAAAAGCCGCCACCGGCGAAGTGGTCAGCGCCGAAGAGCTGGGCGGTGCCGGTGTGCACACAAAGCAGTCAGGCGTGGCAGATCATGCTGCCGATAACGACCACCAGGCGCTGGCCCGGGCCCGCCGGCTGGTGGCCAATCTCAATCACTGCGCCGTTCCCGCACCGCCTCACGAGCCAGCTCTGCCACGCTACTCAATGGATGAGCTTTACGGCATTGTCGGCACCGATTTGCGCAAACCCTTTGACGTGCGGGAAGTGATTGCCCGGCTGGTAGATGACTCTGTGCTGGACGAGTTCAAGCACGACTATGGCTCCACTCTGGTGACCGGCTTTGCCCGCCTGCACGGCTATCCGGTAGGTATTATTGCCAACAACGGCATTCTGTTCAGCGAATCGGCCCAGAAGGGCGCGCACTTTATCGAGTTGTGCTGTCAGCGCCATATTCCGCTGCTGTTTCTGCAGAACATCACCGGCTTTATGGTGGGCAAAAAATACGAGGCCGAAGGCATTGCCAAACACGGTGCCAAGCTGGTGACCGCCGTGGCCTGCGCCAGCGTACCGAAAATCACGCTGATCATCGGCGGCAGCTTTGGTGCCGGTAACTACGGCATGTGCGGCCGGGCCTATGATCCGGACTTTTTGTGGTGCTGGCCCAATGCCCGCATTTCGGTCATGGGCGGTGAGCAGGCCGCCGGCGTGCTGGCTACTGTGCGCCGGGATGCGCTTGCCAAGGCCGGTAAAGACTGGTCCGCCGAAGACGAAGCCGCCTTCAAGGCCCCCATTATCGAACGCTATGAGCAGCAGGGGCATCCCTGGTATGCCAGCGCCCGACTATGGGACGACGGTGTGATTGACCCCAAAGACAGCCGCACCGTGCTGGCCATGAGCCTGGCGCTGGCAAGCAATCGCACACAAGCCCCCACCCGCTTTGGCGTGTTTCGCATGTAAGGAGGCGTCATGTCCGAACCCGTGTTGCTGCAAGCCGCCGGACAGGGCGTTTGGCAGCTGGTGCTGAATAACCCCGAACGCTGCAATGTGCTGAACGACGCCACCATTGACGCCTTTCATGACCGCCTGAGCGAAGCCGAGGCCAAGCCAGCGCTGCGCCTGCTGGTGCTGAAAGCCGAGGGCAGGCACTTTTGCGCCGGGGCGGATCTGGGCTGGATGCAGCGGGCCGCCGCGTTACACTCACCACAAAACCGTGCCGATGCCGCCCGGCTCGCCGAGCTACTGTGGCGGCTGGATCGCTTTGCCCAACCCACTCTGGCACTGGTGCAGGGCGCGGCCTACGGCGGTGCCCTGGGGCTGGTGTGCGCCTGCGATATGGTAATGGCCGCCGATGACGCCCGCTTCAGCCTGAGCGAAACCCGGCTCGGGCTGATCCCCGCCACCATCTCCCCCTATGTACTGCGGGTGCTCGGTGCCCGTCAGGCACGGCGCTATATGCTGAGTGCCGAGGTGATTGACGCGGCCACCGCCGAACGGCTGGGGTTGGTGCATGAAGTGACCACACAGCCTTTGCAGCAGGCCGCCGCCCCCGTCATTGAAGCGCTGCTGCGGGGCGGCCCGCAGGCACAAATCGCCACCAAAGATCTGATCCGGGACTATGCCGGCCAACCGGTAAGCCGGGCTTTGGTCACTGACAGCGCTGCGCGCCTGGCCTCCCTGCGCGTGACCGATGAGGCTAAAGAAGGGCTGGCCGCCTTTCTGGAAAAACGCAAGCCAAGCTGGGAGGACGACGTATGCTGACCAGACTGCTGGTGGCCAACCGGGGCGAAATTGCCTGCCGGGTGCTGCGTACCGCGCGCCGGCTGGGGCTGCACACCATAGCCGTGTATTCCGATGCCGACCGCCATGCCCTGCATGTGGCCATGGCCGACGAGGCCTGGTGCATAGGCCCGGCACCGGCGGTAAAAAGTTACCTTAATCAGGCGGCGCTGCTGGAAATCGCCAGCGCCTGCGGGGCCGATGCCGTGCACCCGGGTTATGGTTTTCTGTCGGAAAACGCCGGTTTTGCCCAGGCCTGTGCCGACACCGGCCTGATATTTGTGGGTCCGTCTCCATCCGCCATTGCCGCCATGGGCGACAAGGCCGCCGCCAAGGCGCTGATGGCCACGGCCGGCGTGCCTCTGGTGCCCGGCTATCATGGCGATGAGCAAAGTAATGAACGGCTGAAAGCCGAGGCCGATGCCTGCGGCTACCCGCTGCTGCTGAAGGCGGTGGCCGGCGGCGGTGGCAAGGGCATGCGCATTGTGCACAACCCCGCCGGGTTCGAGGAAGCGCTGGCCGCCGCCCGGCGCGAGGCCAGGGCCGCCTTTGGCAACGACGCCATGCTGCTGGAGCGCTACCTGCCCGAGGCCCGCCATGTGGAGGTGCAGGTATTTTGCGATACCCACGGCAACGGTATTTACCTTTCGGAGCGGGACTGCTCGGTACAGCGCCGCCATCAGAAAATTCTGGAAGAAGCCCCCGCTCCCGGCCTGAGCCAGGCCACCCGCACCGCCATGGGCGAAGCCGCGGTACGTGCCGCCAAGGCCATCGGCTATCGCGGGGCCGGCACCGTGGAGTTTCTCTATACCGAGGACGGCCACTTTTACTTTATGGAAATGAACACCCGGCTGCAGGTGGAGCACCCGGTAACGGAACTGATTACCGGGCTGGATTTGGTGGAATGGCAGCTGCGAGTAGCCTCGGGGGAACCCCTGCCGCTCACTCAGGACCAAATCACGCTGCGCGGCCATGCGGTGGAAGCCCGCATCTACGCCGAAGACGCCGAGCACGGTTTTCTGCCCGCCGCCGGCACCCTGCATGTGCTGCGCGAGCCCGCCACCTCAAGCCGGATACGCCTAGACACCGGCGTGCGTGAGGGTGATGAAGTAGGCATTTATTATGATCCGCTGATCGCCAAGCTGATCGTCCACGATCAAAGCCGGGAAGCCGCATTAAACCGGCTGGCACAGGCACTGGCGCAATATCGTATTGGCGGGGTGAAAACCAATATCGGCTTTTTGCATCGTCTGTGCCGACATTCCGCTTTTATTAACGAAGCGCTGCATACCCGCTTTATTGAACAACACGAGCACAGCCTGTTTAGCGCCCCGGCTCTTGCCAACGGTGAGGTACTGGCATTGGGGGCGCTGGCACATGTGCTTGGCCTGCCAAAAAACAGCTCCTCGCCCTTTGCCGCCGCCACCGGCTGGCGGTTGAACCAGCCTGCGGCTTACTCACTGCGGCTGGACTATGGCGGCGAGTGTTATGCAATCACACTGACCGCCACCGAAGCCGGCTGGCGGGCAGGAGTAAATGAGCAAACCTTTGATCTGCAGGGCGAGCTGGCTGGTGAGCAGCTGAGAGCCATGGTGAATGATCGCCGGATCAGCCTGCATATAGCCAGTATCGATGCTCACCTCTGGCTGTTTTATCAGGGGCAACGCTTTGATTTACGCAAAGTAGCCGACGAAGCCGGAGCCACTCAGCACAGCGCCGGCGGCAGCCTGACCGCGCCCATGCCCGGGCTGGTGGCTGAGCTGAAGGTAGCCGAAGGCGACCGGGTCGCCGAGGGGCAGACCCTGCTGGTGCTGGAAGCCATGAAAATGGAGCATCCCATTCGTGCGCCCATGGCGGGCACAGTGGCGGCCATTCACTTTCGCGCCGGCGAGCAGGTGAGCGAAGGAGACGAGCTGTTACGGCTGGAGCCTGACAATGGATAAGGTCAAACTGGTGGAAATGGGCCCCCGGGACGGCCTGCAGAACGAGCCGGCGCAAGTGCCCACTGCGGTAAAAATCGAGCTGGTGCAGCGGCTGGCGAACTGCGGCCTCACCCATATTGAAGCCGCCAGCTTTGTCTCCCCCAAATGGGTGCCGCAAATGGCCGATGGCAGAGAGGTGTTAACCGGCCTTAGCCGCAAGCAAGGCGTGGTCTATTCGGCGCTGACGCCCAACCTGAAAGGTCTTGAAGCGGCCCTGGCCGCCGGTGCCGATGAAGTGGCGGTGTTTACCGCCGCGTCCGAACGCTTCTGCCAGAAAAATATCAACTGCTCGGTGGCGGAGAGTCTGGCGCGTTTTGAGCCGGTACTGCAGCTGGCCCGTGAGCGCGGCGTGCGGGTGCGGGGCTATGTTTCCACTGTGCTGGGCTGCCCTTACGAAGGCGACATTGCCCCCGCCGCCGTGGCCAGGGTGGCTGGTGAGCTGTACCGTTTGGGCTGCGATGAAATCTCTCTCGGCGATACCATAGGTACCGGCACCCCGAACAAGGCCATTGCGATGCTGTCGGCGGTACGTCAGGAAGTGCCTCTGCTGCGGCTGGCAGCTCACTTTCACGATACCTACGGCCAGGCGCTGGCCAACTTGTATGCCGTGCTGGAGCAGGGCCTGCGCATTATCGACAGCTCGGTGGCGGGTCTGGGCGGTTGCCCCTATGCAAAAGGTGCCAGCGGCAACGTGGCCAGCGAAGATGTGGTTTATCTGCTCCACGGCCAGGGCCTGGACACGGGAGTGGATCTCGATCGGCTAGTGCACACCGGCCGCTGGATCAGCCGGCAGCTAGGCCGGGAAAACGGCTCCAAGGTGGGCAGGGCCTGGGATAACCACAGCTATAAGCCATAAGCTGTCAGCTGTCAGCTGTAAGTGGTGTAGCTGGACTGGCCCCGATAAAGTAGACACTTAAGTTAAGCGGCCGCTGCGTAGGCATTGGGAGTTATTCCTCCCAGCGCCATGTGGCGCCGCACTTTCGGGTAATACTCATCCGTATAGTACCGTACTTCATCTGCCATTTCGTCTCTTCCGAGCATTCCCAGAGGGCGAGTCCACTCCTTCTTGAGCAGCGCGAAGAAGCTTTCCGAACAGGCGTTGTCCCAGCAGTTACCTCGGCGTGACATGCTGATGGTAATTCCCCGTTTATTGAGCCAACGCATCACCTCTTCGCTCCGATACTGGCTGCCTTGGTCTGAGTGAAACAGCAGCTGTTTCCCATCTGGCTGCTGTTGTTGCCACGCCTGCTCAAGGGCCTCCAGCACCAGCTGAGCGCTATTGATCGCACCCATGGCTCGGCCCACCACGCGGCGTGTGCCCAGGTCCAGGACTGCAGCAATGTAGAGCCAGCCTTCACTGCACCGGATTTGGGTGATATCTGATACCCAAACTCGGTTCGCTGACCCCACCGAGAACTGGCGATTCAGCAGATTCGGCAACACAGGCAAGGATGATGCTGGCTTTTGATATCCTGCTTTAGGAGCCGTGCATGAACGATAACCAGCGTCTCGTAGCAACCGCTGCACCTGATTTTTACCACAACAGAATCCGGCATCCCGCGCGTCCAGCCATAGCTTCCGATATCCCGGCACATTCTTCAGTTGCCTGGCTCGCTCGAGCAGGAAGGTTTTCAGAGTTTGTCGCTTGATGGCACGCTCTCCCGGAGTATGCTGACGTGCTCGCCAACGATAATATCCCGCTCGTGACACATTGAGTACTTCACACATTATCGAGACCCGCCAGCGTTGACTTCGTTGGGCCTCGATAAAGGCAAACCTTACTTGCTGTGCTTGGCGAAGTACTCTTGCGCCTTTTTTAGGATTTCGTTCTCCAGCTCTTTTCGTTCAAGCAGCTTCTTCAGTCGAGCATTTTCACGCTCCAGATCCTGCAAGCTTTTTTCTGGTCCGGTGTTTTCAACTGCTTTATCAGATGCTTTTTTGGCCATGATCCACTCTCTACGCCAGCGCTGTAATTGGGATGGATGAACACCAAGTTTGTCAGCAAACTGAGCTTGTGTCTCGGTGGTAGACAGCGAGGCCTCGACGGCCTCACGTTTGAATGTGTCGCTAAAGCGACGGCGGGGTTTGTATTTCATAACACCTTCTCATTAAATGAAGGTGTCTACTTTTCTCGGGCCAGTCCAAGCCTGGTTGATACTGAGCCATGCTTGTAGAAAAGCGGGAGGTTGTCCCCCCCCATTCCCTAATCCCCAGTCCCCACTCCCAAAACAAAAAAAGGGAGCCGAAGCTCCCTTTTTAGTGTTTAACCCGTAAACCTTACTGGTTAACGAACTCCACACCTTTCTCAATGTCGCCACGCAGGGTTTCCAGCATGCCGTCCATTGCAGACTTTTCAAACGCGCTGAGTTCGCCGTAAGGCAGAACTTTTTCTACGCCGTTCTTGCCGAGCAGTACTGGCTGGGCGAAGAACTGGGCGTGTTCGCTGCCGCCGTCTACATAGGTGCACTCAACCACGTTGGCTTCACCCTGCATGGCTTTCACCAGAGACAGCGCGAAACGGCAGGCTGCCTGACCCATGGACAGAGTAGCGGAGCCGCCACCGGCCTTGGCTTCAACCACTTCGGTACCGGCGTTCTGAATGCGGTAGGTCAGTTTCTCGATTTCTTCGTCGGAGAAGGAAGCGCCTTCCACCTGAGACAGCAGCGGCAGTATGGTCACGCCGCTGTGGCCACCGATTACGGGAACCTTGACGTCGGCCACATTCAGGCCCTTGGCTTCCGCCACAAAGGTCTCGGCACGGATCACGTCCAGAGTAGTGATACCGAACAGCTTGTTCTTGTCGTAGATGCCGGCTTTTTTCAGTACTTCGGCAGCGATGGGAACCGTGGTGTTCACCGGGTTGGTGATGATGCCGATGCAGGCTTTGGGGCAGGCAGCCGCGGCTTTTTCAATCAGGTTTTTCACAATGCCGGCGTTCACGTTGAACAGGTCGGCACGATCCATGCCCGGCTTACGGGCTACACCGGCAGAGATCAGCACAATGTCGGCACCGGTCAGGGCCGGAGTGGGATCTTCACCACCAAAACCAACCACGTTAACAGCGGTAGGAATGTGGCTCAGATCGGCGGCTACACCGGGAGTGACGGGAGCAATATCGTACAGGCTCAGTTCAGAGCCGGCAGGCAGGTTGTTCTTCAACAGCAGGGCGAGAGCCTGACCGATACCACCGGCAGCTCCTAGTACGGCAACTTTCATAACTGAACTCCGTTTATAATTGAATAGTTATACGTTTCCTGGGCTTTAGCAAAATAGCGAAACAGCCGTTCAAACACAATGCCCAGGCCAATCAAATGTTATGGTTCTGTGAGCCAACGCAGCACGCAACAGCAGCGCGGTTGTGCTACGCCGACACGCGTTACCCCTGCTGCTGAAACGCCAGCGCGCGCTGTTCCAGCAGGCGGAACAACCAGGTCAGCAGGCTGTTCATCAGCAGATAGATGGCACCGGCCACGCCGAACACCGCCAGGGTGTCGTAGGTCTGACCGTTGATGCGCTGGGCCAGACCCATTATGTCCATAATGGAGATGGTACTGGCCAGCGAGCTGCCCTTCAGTACCAGCACCACTTCATTGGAATAGGCCGGGATCACCCGGCGCATGGCATGGCGCAGCTTGACGCTTAAGGTCTGCCATTCATTCATGCCCAGCGCCCGGCAGGCCAGGGTTTCCCCTTTCGGCACCGCATCCAGCGCGCCTTTGAACAGCCGGCAGGTATAGGCGCCGGCATTCATGCCCAGGGCCAGAATGGCGCAGAACATGGGCTCACGCAAATAGGTCCAGGCCCAGCTTTGCTTGATCCAATCAAACTGGGCCGGTCCGTAATAGATCAGAAAAATCTGCACCAGCAGCGGTGTGCCGGTGATCAGCAGCAAGTAGCCTTCTGCCAGCCAGTGGGCAAGCGGCACCCGCTTGTCCAGCACCCAGGTCAGCACCAGGGCAATGACCAGCCCCAGCAATAAACCGGCACCGGTGATCAGCAGGGTGATCTGCAGACCTTCCAGCAGGGTCAGGCCGTAATCCAGTAATTTAGTCATAGCGGGTTACCCTCGCCTGCAGCCGTTTCAGCCCCTGCTGGCTGACCAAAGTAATGGCCAGATAAATCAGGGCCGCCAGCGCATACCAGGTAAAAGGCTCGTAGGTGCTGGCCGCCGCCGATTTGGCCTGATGCATGAGATCATGCACGCCAATCAGGGATACCAGCGCCGTGTCTTTCAGCAGCACCAGCCACTGGTTGCTGAGGCCGGGCAGTGCATGCCGCCAGGTTTGCGGCAGCACGATATAAAAAAAACTGTAAAGCGCGGGTAACCCCAGTGCCTGCGCCGCCTGACGCTGGCCCCGGGAAACCGCATTGAACGCCCCTCGCAGGGTTTGCGCGGCATAAGCCGCAAACAGCAACGACAGCGCGGTGACACCGCACCAGAAGGGGCTGAATTCAATATATTCACCGGTTAACAGGAACAATACCTGAGTCGAGCCGAAGTAAATAAAGAACACCACCAGAATTTCCGGCAGGCCTCTGAGCACGGTTGTCAGAGCAAAGGCCGGCAGCCGAAGCAGCCGCCAGCGACTTATCTCGGCACCGCACAGCAAAACGGCGAGCACCATGCCCACCGCCAGCGATACCAATGCCAGCCCGAGGGTCATCAGGCCGGCATTCAATAAATGATTCATCATCTTATTTGGGGAAGTACTTGCTGTAGAGGCGGTCGTAGGTGCCGTTTTCCTTCAGCTCGGCCAGGCCCTGGTTCAGCTTGTTCAGCAGTTCCTGATTGCCCTTGGTCACGGCAATACCAAAACCGGTGCCGAAGTAGTTGTCGTCGGTCACCGCCTCGCCCACCACTTCATAGCCGGTGTTTTTGCCCAGCCAGTCGCCTACCACGGCAGTATCGGCAAACACGGCTTCAATGCGGCCGTTGGTCATGTCCAGCAGACCGTCCTGCACACTCTGGTAAGGGCGCGGCTTCAGGCCTTCACCTTCCAGCTTGTCCTGAATGTATTTCTGGTGGGAAGTGCCGTTCTGCACCCCCACGGTCAGGCCTTTCAGCTCATCAATGCTGCTGAACTTGTCATTCGGGGCCACAAATACCGCGGAGTTTTCGTAATAAATATCACTGAAGTCTACCTGCTCGGCACGCTCGGGGGTGATGTCCATGGCGGCAATGGCAGCATGATAACGCTTGAACTTGAGGCTAGGGATCAGGCTGTCAAAGGCCTGATTGTGAAAGCTGCACTCCAGCTCCGCCACCTCACACAGGGCCTTGGCCAGCTCAATGTCAAAGCCCTGCATTTCGTTGTTGTCATCAACAAACTCAAAGGGAGGGTAAGCGGCGTTGGTCACAAACTTTACTTCATCGGCCAGAGCAGCAGTACTGCCAAAGGTGGCCAGCAGGGCAACAGACAACAGGGTCTTTTTCATGAGTATGTCCTTATTAATGAGTCAGAAATTCCGCCAGACGCTGGGTCTGAGGATGGTCAAGCAAGCCGGCATCGCCGTATTCCACCAGCTTACCCTGCTCGAGATAGGCCACCCTGGTGGCTACCCGGCGGGCAAAATTCACTTCGTGGGTCACTATAACCTGAGTAATGCCGGTTTTACCCAGCTGTAAAATGATCTCGGCCACTTCTTTGGTAATTTCCGGATCCAGCGCAGCCGTAGGCTCGTCAAACAACAAGACACCGGGGTTCATCATCAGCGCCCGGGCAATGGCCACCCGTTGCTGCTGCCCGCCGGAAAGCGCACCGGGCCAGGCATGGCGCTTGTCGGCCAGCTTTAACTGCGTCAGCAGTTGCACCGCTTTTTGCTGAGCCTCTGCCTTGCTCATGCCCAATACCTTGCAGGGCGCTTCCAGCAGGTTTTGCTCTACCGTGAGGTGTGGCCAGAGGTGATATTGCTGAAACACCATGCCCACCTTGCTTCGCAGCAGCTGCGCCCGCTTTGACAGCCTGCCATTGTTATCGGCAGGAAAGCTGAACTGCTCGCCGGCAATCGCCAAAGTGCCGGAGTCCGGAATATCCAGCAGGTTCATCAGCCGAAGCAAAGAGCTTTTTCCTGCTCCACTAGGGCCAAGCAGCACTAATGTCTCTCCAGCATCGCATTGCAGCGAAACCTGGCTTAAAATTTCCTGACCAGACCAGGACTTGTTTATGCCGCTGAATTCTATGCCCATGCGCTATATTCACTTCATTCGTCAGAGTCTTTGGCTGATTTTATTTTGCAATATTGTTAATGCAAGCTAATTTTGCATCTTTATGCAAGATAAATGACTATTCCTTGATAAAACCCTATAACGGATAGACAATATGCCCCATTCACTCACGCTTGGTCGACTGCAAAAAATGAACGAAAAACAGGAACAGCTGGTCAAGGCGTTCAAGGCGCTGCTGAAAGAGGAGCGTTTCGGCTCTCAGGCGGAAATCGTTAATGCCCTGCAGGAGCTGGGGTTTGAAAACATTAACCAGTCCAAGGTGTCGCGCATGCTGAGCAAGTTCGGCGCTGTGCGCACCCGCAATGCCAAGATGGAAATGGTCTATTGCCTGCCGGTGGAGCTGGGCGTGCCTACTTCCAGCAGCCAGCTGAAGAACCTGGTGCTGGACGTGGGCCATAACAGTGCGCTGATCGTGATCCACACCAGCCCGGGCGCAGCCCAGCTGATTGCCCGCATGCTCGACTCTCTGGGCCGGGCCGAAGGCATTCTCGGCACCATTGCCGGCGATGACACCATCTTCATCACGCCCACCATGGAAACCCCCATCGAAGAGCTGCACCAGAGTGTGCTGGAGCTGTTCGAGCAATACGTCTGACGCCTGCGGCGAGCTGGAAGCTGGAAGCCAGAAAGAATAAGCGGTTGCTTTTGTATAGCGCCGTTTTTATTCATCTCAAGCCACACCATAAGTTCTGGTTACTGACTTAATTGCCAGACGGGTTGCTTCCAGCTTCGGGCTGACAGCTTTCAGCTGCAGTTCAGTCCCCTGCCCGTTCCAGCCAGTCTTCCGACGGCGCGAAAAACGCCGCGCCGGTTTTGGCCTCAGTAAACAACGTTAAATGATCAAAATGGCCGTTGTTGTCTTTGCGGTACATGCTTTCCAGCATGGCGGTAAAGTGGCGCGGCGTATTGCAACAGGAAATAAATACCAGCCCCTGCTCGGTGGCGCTGCCCCAGGGCATGCTCTGGCGCAGAATTTCCATGCTGCGGCCCGTTTCGTCTTTCAGACTGGTGCGCCTGGTATGGGCGGTGGGTGCCTTGTCGGAGGAAGCAAATTCAATATTGTCGGCCTTGGTGCGGCCATAAATGGCTTCCTGCGACGACAGGCTCAGCTTTTGCCAGCGGTTCATACGGTGATGAAAACGCTGCACATGCACATAGCTGCCGCCGGCAAAGGGGCCATCAGCCAGCAGTGCCACGCTGGCTCTGTCTTCGCCTTGCGGGTTTTCGGTGCCGTCCACAAAGCCGGTCATATCGCGACAGTCGAGATAACGGAAGCCCTGGCGCTCGTCCTGCACGTTCACCAGCCCGGCCAGCAGCGCCATTACCCGCTGAACGCCGATATAGGCCACATCCAGCCGGTCGGCTCGCAATTGTACAAAGAGATCGGCCGGAGTTTCCGGTGCAGCGTCTCCCTGCGCGGGAAAGGCGGTCAGTTCGGGCGGGCGGGCATCAGGATAGAGGTTATCCCAGACCCGATTACCAATGGCTACCAGGCCGGAAAAAGCGGCGTCGGCATAGCTGCTTTCCAGCTCACGCCACAAGGCGGGCAGCCGGGCCAGCGCGGCTGTTACGGCAGCGTGACTGCCCGGCACTATATTCAGGAACAGGTAATGGGCATGCAGATTGGGTTCGGCACAAATGCCGGCTTGTGCTTTCATGATGGCTTATCCGTTACTTCGAAAGAGCCTAATATAACAACAAAAACAGGGATTAGGGACTGGGTTACAGTCCCTAATCCCCATTCCCGCAGTTAAGCGACTGCCTGCCGGCGCTGGGCTTGTTCAGAAAAAAAGGTCAGAGCATGTGGGGTTACACTTACCTGTACCCGGCTGACAGCAGGCAGCGGCTCGTTAATACTTACTTCAAGGGTCAGCCCATGGCATTCCACCAGGCAGCGGGTATGGGCACCAAGAAACTGCTGCTCCAGCACGCGGCCATTGCCCTGTTCATGCTCGGTCAGTTGTATCTGGCGCGGACGCAGCAGCAAACGGCCTTCACTGCCTGGCTCGGCATCAAGCTCCACCTGGCTTTCAATGGGACCGATGGGAGTAACCAGGGTATGGCGGTTATGCACCGTGGCCGGAACATAGTTACTCTGGCCGAGAAAGTCGGCCACAAAGGGCGTTTGCGGATGCTGATACAGGGTTTGCGGCCGGCCCACCTGCTCAATTTGCCCTTCCCGGAACAGCGCCAGCTTGTCGGAGAAAGCAAAGGCTTCTTCCTTGCTGTGAGTCACAAAGATGGCACTGATGCCCTGCTCTTTCAGCAGGGTGCGTATTTCTCCAATCAGACGCATACGCACCTGAGTGTCGATATTGGAAAATGGCTCATCCAGCAGCATCAGCTGGGGCTGGCAGATTAATGCCCGGGCAATGGCCACCCGCTGCTGCTGACCGCCGGAAAGCTGATGCGGATAACGATCACCAAGTCCGGCCAGATTAACCAGCGCCAGCACTTCCTTGACCCGGCGCTGAATGAGCGCCTTGTTGCTTTCTTTGCTTTGCAGACCAAAAGCAACGTTTTGCGCCACATCAAGATGAGGAAACAGCGCATAATCCTGAAAAATCATGCCGATATTGCGCTGCTCCGGCACCGTCGCCTGACCGCCGCCATTGACCTGCTGATCATTAATGGTAATTTCACCCTGGGTGACCGGCAGCAAGCCGGCTACGGCTTTCAATAGTGTGGTCTTGCCGCAGCCGCTGGCACCCAGCAGACACATGATCTCATTACGTTCCACATTAAGCGACAGGCCATCAAGCACCGGCTTGCCGTTATAACTGCAACAAATGTCGTGAATAGTCAGTGCCGCCATCAGTGATGTTGCTCCAGTGAACGGTTGAGAAAAATCAGCGGTATCAGGCCTACCAGCACAATCACGATAGCGGGCAGCGCCCCCAGCTCCAGCTGCTCGTCGGACACAAACTGATAGACATAAGTGGCCAGTGTCTGAAAGTTAAAGGGGCGCAGCAGCAGGGCTGCCGGCAGCTCTTTCATGCATTCAATAAAGACCAGCAGGGCGCCGGCCAGCATGCCCTTGCGGATCAGTGGCAGATGCACACGCTTGATCATGGCTGCCGGGCCGTAGCCCATGGTCTGGGTTACCATGTCCAGAGACGGAGACACCTTGTTCAGGCTGCTTTCTACCGCACCGATGGCCATGGCGCCGAAACGCACCAGATAACCAAAGGCGATGGCCGTCATGGTGCCGGTGAGCAACAGGCCCGGCTCAGGCAGATTAAACCACAGCGCCATATCGTTAATGGCAAAGTCCAGCATGGTCAGTGGTACCAGCACACCAATGGCCAGCACTGTGCCCGGCAGCGCGTAGCCCATGGACGCCAGCCGCATGGGCAGCACAGTGTAGCGTTTACCTTTTAAACGGTGAGTCATGCCCAGCAGCAGCGCTACCATCAGCGCCAGCACAGCCACCACCACAGACAGCACCAGACTGTTCAGGCTGTATTCAAAGAAACGGCTGTTCCAAGCCTGATCAAAATAACGCACGGCGTGATAACACAAAATACCAAAGGGCAGTAAAAAGCCCAGCCCCACCAGGCTCCAGCAAAACGCCAGCGCTGCCCACTTGCGACCTCCGGCAAGCCGGTAGCCGCTGTCCTGCTCGTGGCCCATGCTTTTCTGAAATACCTGCTGACGCTTGCGGCTCATGCGCTCCATGCTCAGCAACAGCACCACCACCAGCAGCATAATGGCGGAGATCTTGGCTGCCGCCTGCAGACTGCCGTAGCCCAGCCAGGTGTCGTATACCGCTGTGGTCAGAGTATTGACCGCAAAGAAATTCACGGTACCGAATTCAGCCAGGGTTTCCATTGCCACCAGCGACAACCCTACCGCCAGCGCAGGGCGAGCCAGCGGCAGACTGACCCGCCGAAAACTTTGCCAGGGCGTGCACCCCAGCAGCCGGCTGGACTGAATAAGACTGGTAGACTGCTCCAGAAAGGCGGTGCGCCCCAGCAGATAAACATAAGGATAAAGCACCAGCCCCATCACCAGGGCAGCGCCCCCCAGGGTGCGAATGGGAGGAAAGAAATAGTCAGTGGCCGACTGCCAGCCAAACCAGGTTCGAAGGACCTGCTGTACCGGCCCTGAATAATCGAGCAAATCGGTGTAAACAAAGGCGACAATGTAGGAAGGCATGGCCAGAGGCAATATCAGTGCCCATTGCAGTATGCGCTTGCCGGGCAGCTCGCACATGGCCATCAGCCAGGCCGCAGGCAGACCAAATAACAGACTGAGCCCCATGACCAGCAGCACCAGCCAGAAAGTATTGCCAATATAAGCAGGAAGCACAGAAGCCCACAGATGACGGAAGATGTCTTCTGCGGGCAACAGGGCTTCAATAACCAATGCCAGAACCGGCAAGGTCAGTATCAGGGCAATGACCCAGCTACTGACCGTCCAACCATGTCTTTTCATTTACTACTCAAAGCGGGGGAATCTACCCCCGTCTTTTTACAGATCGTATTTCACTTCGTCTACCAGCTTGATCGCGTCTTTGGCATGTTTGGCCACATCGGCCAGCGGCAGAGTATCGGATTTGAAGTCACCCCAGCCTTTTACCAGCTCGGACGGTTCCACACCCGGCTTAACCGGATACTCATGGTTGGCAGAAGCATACAGGTGCTGGGCTTCATCACCGGCCAGGAATTCCATCAATTTAAGAGCGGCGTCCTTGTTCTTGGCATGCTTGGCCATGGCTACCGCAGAGATGTTCACATGCGTGCCGCGACCATCCTGATTGGGGAAGTTGATATAAACCGACTCGGCCGCCTCACGCTGATCGTCGTTGGTCAGCATAACGCCATAGTAATAGCTGTTGCCCAGGGCATAATCGCACACGCCATCATGAATGGCCTTGATCTGATCGCGGTCACCACCCTGAGGCTTGCGTGCCAGGTTGTCTTTCAGGCCCTGCAGCCAGTTTTTGGTGTATTCGGTACCGTGCTCGGCAATCATGGAGGCAGTCAGCGCCACATTGTAGGGATGCTTGCCGCTGCGGGTACAGATTTTCCCTTTATACTTGGGATCCGCCAGCTCTTCGTAGGTGATGTCATCACGCTTGCCTACCCGGTCAACCGAACTGTAAATGGCGCGGGCACGCGTAGTAAGGGCATACCAGCTGCCACCGGCATCACGATACTGGGCCGGAATACTCTCTTCCAGCACATCGCTTTGTACCGGCTGTGTAAGATCGGCATTCACTACTTCCATCAGGCGGCTGACATCCACCGTCAGTACCAGATCCGCCGGAGACAGTCGTCCTTCCCGCTCCAGTCGCTCACCCAGGCCGTCTTTCATAAACACCACATTCACATCAATACCGGTTTCCTCGGTAAAGGTATCCAGAATGGGCTTGATCAGGAATTCCTGACGGTTGGAGTAAACGTTCACTTCTTCAGCAAAGGCCTGAGCAGTAAAGCTGGATGCCAGTAAAGCGGCGGCAGAGAGAACAAACTTTTTGGTCATACACAGTTCCATTTGGTTGACTGAGAATAATTAACGTTTAGAAGTATACAGAGAGCATAACGGGAATCAACTACCAAAGCGTATTGAAATAAGAAAAATTTTCATCTGCAATACGATCTTTTGCAGCGGATCAAAAAAGAGGAGCCGAAGCTCCTCAAAAACAAGACAAACTGCCTCGTGACGTAAAGGCATTAACGGGGCTTGAGCGTCACAAACTCAGGATAGGCATCAATGCCACAGTCAATTTGATCCATGCCCGACAGCTCTTCTTCCTCTCCAACACGAATGCCCATGGTGCGCTTGAGCCCGAACCAGACCAGCAAACTCATTACAAAAGACCAGCCGCCAATCACCAGTATGCCTGCCAGCTGAACAAGGAAACTGGCCTCACCATTGGCCACCGGCACCAGCATCAGGCCCAGCATACCGCATACACCATGAACAGATATGGCACCCACGGGGTCGTCAATACGCAACCGGTCCAGCCCGACAATGGCATACACCACCAGCACGCCGGCCAGCAAACCGATGCAGGCTGCCCACAAGTGTCCGGGCGATAAGGGATCGGCGGTAATTGCAACCAGGCCCGCCAGGGCACCGTTGAGGATCATGGTAAGATCGGCCTTGCCCCAGGTCAGCTTGGTGACCAGCAGCGCACCAATGGCACCGGTAGCGGCAGCGGCGTTGGTGTTCACAAAGATTTTGGCTACGGCGGTGGCGTTCTCGACATCAGACACCAGCAGCTGAGATCCACCGTTAAAACCAAACCAGCCCATCCATAAGATAAAAGTCCCTAGGGTCGCCAGCGGCATGTTGGAGCCGGGAATGGGGTGCACTTCGCCATGCTTGCCATATTTGCCTTTACGCGCACCCAGCAGCAGCACACCTGCCAGAGCTGCCGCCGCACCGGCCAGGTGCACAATACCGCTGCCGGCGAAGTCAGTGAACCCCCACTCTGAAAGAAAACCGCCGCCCCAGGTCCAGTAGCCTTCTACCGGATAGATAAAGCCGGTCATAACGACGCTGAAGGCAAGAAAGGCCCATAATTTCATGCGCTCGGCCACGGCACCGGAAACAATGGACATGGCGGTTGCGACAAATACCACCTGAAAGAAAAAATCAGACTCAAGGGCATGATCCGCGCCTTCAGCCACATTGCCAATCAGGCCGCCTAAGCTTGGCATGACACCGCCTTCAGCGTTATTGACATACATGATGTAATAGCCCACCAGCAGATACATGGTGCAGGCAATGGCAAACAGCAGTATGTTTTTGGTCAGTATTTCGGTGGTGTTTTTGGCCCGTACCAGACCGGCTTCCAGCATGGCAAACCCCGCTGCCATCCACATCACCAGCACACCCGACATCAGAAAGTAAAAAGTATCGAGGGCAAACTTCACTTCGGTTAATGCATCCATGACAAATCCCCTTAAATGGCATCCATGTCCCGCTCGCCGGTGCGAATACGTACCGTTTGCAGCAGGTCATACACAAAAATTTTGCCGTCGCCGATTTTGCCGGTGCCGGCAGCTTCCAGAATGGTTTCAATCACCCGCTCAACCTCTTCACTGTGAGTGGCAATTTCCAGCTTGATCTTGGGCAAAAAATCCACCTGATACTCGGCACCACGATACAGCTCGGTATGGCCCTTCTGACGGCCGAAACCTTTCACTTCCGTTACCGTCATGCCGTCTATGCCCATGGCGGCCAGAGCGGCACGCACATCGTCAAGCTTGAAGGGTTTGATAATGGCGCAAATCATTTTCATCCTGTGTTCCTCGCGCTGTTAAAAGAGTCAGGATGATACTTACAAGCTTTATGCCAGTTTTTTATTTATTTAAATTCAAACACTTACAATAATCAGCATGGATGTTCGCAAAGGCACAATGTTATGCTGGTGCAATAGCAAAGCAATCAGCACCAAAACGGTGCAGAGGAAAGAGAGAATGCTGGAGATATCAGCCCGGGTAAGCATCCCGGATAATGAACTGGAGTTTATTACCATGCGGGCCGGTGGCCCCGGCGGCCAGCACGTTAACAAGACCGACTCTGCAGTGCAGCTGCGCTTTGATTACGCCAACAGCCCCAGCCTGCCCGGCATCTATAAAGAAGCCCTGTCCAGAATGAAGGATCACCGGATATTGCCAAGCGGCCTGATACTGATCAGAGTGGAAAGCGAGCGCAGTCAGCTGATGAATAAGGAAGCCGCCAAAGAAGCGCTGGTGGCCCTGTTACAGAAAGCCGGCAGACCGGTAAAAGTACGCCGCCCCACCAAACCCAGCAAGGCCGCCAAAGCCAGACGTACCGACAGCAAAACCCACAGGGGCAAGATCAAAAGCACTCGGGGGAAGGTCAAGCTGTGACTGGGGATTAGGGACTGGGGAATGGAGATTAGTCAAAAATAAGGACTTTCCAGTCCCTATTCCCTGCTCCCTAATCCCTGATTACCGGCCTACCGGCCGGTCAGAAATTCCCGCCATTGGGTTAGCAGGCGGGCGAGATCGTCCAGGCCGCAGCCGGCGTAGTGGGCGTCATCGTAATAGCTCATGCCCTCTTCCAGCGCCTCGCTGTCAAAAGCCAGACCGTGGCCGGCCAGCTCAGCTTCGCCGTCACTCAGTGCCAGCGTGAATTCGGCATATACCTTACGAAACTCCTCCTGGGGCTGAGCGTCGAGTCGAGTGATGGTATTCAGCAACCATCCTGCTTCAGCCGCTGTTACCTCGTCGGTCAGCCATTGCCCAAAGGCCTCGTGGCCCATCTCGCACCGGGCACGGCAGCGGCCGTCCAGATCACGTAAAAATTCAAATTCCATGGTGCAGCTTTCCGGCACAAAAGAGCGCTATTTTAACGAGGTGGTTCATTCGCTCACAAGTAGCATTCGAGTAAAAAAGCAAAGTGACGAATTTTGTCCCGGTAAACCAACTTTTCGGTCAGGTGATGATAAAGCGAACAAAAAATGCATACATTTTATGCTCGTTTTGCATCCGGTTACTGGTCGTCAGCCTGCTTATCCAGTATCCTATGCGCCCTTCAGCCGAGTGCGTTTTCAACCACAGGCCAGAAATAACCATAACAAAACCAACACCCGTAGATACATACCGGAAAAAATATGTCCAACACGCAGCAATCTTCGCACCAGAGTGATCTGGTGTACCGGCTTCATGACAAGCCGCCGTTTATGCAGTCTCTGTTCGCCGCCATTCAGCACCTGCTGGCCCTGTTTGTCGCGGTAATCACGCCTCCGCTGATCATCTGTCAGGCGCTGGGCATTCCTGCTACCGACACCGCCCATATCATCAGTATGTCGCTGTTTATTACCGGTGTGGCCTCATTTATTCAGATGAAACGGTTTGGTCCTGTGGGCACGGGTTTGCTGTCCATTCAGGGCACCAGCTTTAACTTTCTTGGTCCTATCATTGCCAGTGGCCTGGCCATGAAAGACGGCGGCGTGACCACCGAAGCCATGCTGGCGGCGATTTTTGGTACTGCGCTGCTGGCCGCACCTACCGAGATGATTATTTCCCGTTTTCTGCACCTGGCCCGGCGCATTATTTCCCCGCTGGTCAGCGGCATTATCGTGACCCTGATCGGCCTGACCCTGATCCAGCTGGGCCTCACTTCCATCGGTGGTGGCTTTGGTGCCATGGAAGCCGGTGAATTCGGTTCGCTGGAAAATCTGGCTCTGGCAGGTACTGTGCTTGGCATTATTATTCTGATGAATCGCAGCCGTAATCCTTATATCCGGCTGTCTTCCATTCTGGTGGCCATGGTCGCAGGCACCCTGCTGGCCTGGTATATGGGCAAGCTGGCACCGCTGTCCGGCAGCCTGCCGACCATTGCCCTCCCCATTCCCATGCAATATGGTCTGGGTTTTGATGCATCCCTGTTTATTCCGCTGGTGCTGGTGTATGTGATCACCTCACTGGAAGCCATTGGCGATACCACCGCCACATCGGAAGTCTCCGGCGAACCCGTATCCGGCCCTGTATACATGAGCCGTCTCAAGGGCTGCGTGCTGGGTGATGGTGTTAACTCCTCACTGGCCTCCATCTTCAATACCTTTCCGGTATCCACCTTCAGCCAGAATAACGGCGTGATTCAGATGACCGGCGTGGCCAGCCGCCACGTGGGCTTTTATGTGGCCGGTATTCTGGTGGTAATGGGCCTGTTCCCGGCCATCAGTACTCTGGTGCAGCGCATTCCCGAGCCGGTATTGGGTGGTGCCACTCTGGTAATGTTCGGCTCTATTGCCGCCGCTGGTGTACGTATTCTGTCCCGTGAAAAACTGGATCGCCGCGCCCTGTTCATTATTGCCATTTCCTTTGGCATGGGCCTGGGTATTTCCCAGAAGCCGGACATTCTGCAGTTTATGCCCGACATCATTAAGAACGTGTTTGCTTCCGGCATCTCCGCCGGCGGCATTACCGCCATTGTAATGAACATCATTATGCCGATGGGCAAGCCCGAGACCGACGACGCCGCTGACGCCGAAACTCAGCAGGCGTAATCTATCAGGGAATCGGGATTAGGGACTGGGGGACTGGTGAAAAGCGGTTCCCGGTCCCTTTTTCTTTTCCTGCTCCCTGTTCCCCACTCAAAGCGCCCAGCGGCGCAGCAGGTTGTGATAGACACCGGTAAGCTGAATGCTGGTCTCGTTGTCGGCTCCCAGCTGCTGGTTAATGTTCTGAATGCTGGTGTCCAGATCAAACAACAGACTGCGCTGGCCATCGTCCCGCACCATGCTCTGAATCCAGAAAAACGAGCTGATACGCGCCCCTTGTGTCACCGGCAGCACCTTGTGCAGGCTGGAAGACGGATATAGAATCAGATCTCCTGCCGGTAGTTTCACACTGTGAGCACCATAGGTGTCTTCCACCACCAGCTCGCCCCCTTCATATTCTTCCGGTTCACAGAAAAACAAGGTCGCCGACAAATCGGTACGAATGCGCTCTCCCGTAACCGGGTGCATACGAATGGAATTGTCTACGTGAATGCCGAAAGCCTGGCCGCCCTGATAGCAATTGAACAGCGGCGGAAAGATTTTCGCCGGCAGCGCCGCCGCCACAAATAGCGGATGACGGGCCAGCGCCTCTGTGATCATTTTGCCAATCACAGCAGCGGTGTCGCTGTTTTCAGGCAGTTGCAGGTTGTTTTTGGCCTGAGCCGACTGAAAACCGGCGGTGGCATTGCCGTCTATCCAGTCGGCCGCCAGCAAAAGCTTGCGGCATTCGGCCACCTGTTCGGCGCTGAGCACGCCGGGTATATGCAGCATCATGATGAAATTCTCGCTTTCTTGCTAAACAAATAAAGCCCCGGCAGGGGCTTGTTATCAAACTAGAAATGGCATGCCGCTGTCAGATCCTGCACAGGGAAGCACCAGCAGGGTTACCTCCGCCGACACGCTTCAAGCCCATCCCTGGGACGCTCGGCACATGCCGTCCATGGCATGTGACGGTCGGCTTCGGCAACCCCTGCTGTTGCTTCCGGCAGCATCGAGTTGCTAAACGCCAGCAGAAGTTCTGTTCAGACAGATCTATCAGAACCGGTAGTTGGCGGAGAGCACGGCAGAGCGGCCATCACCCAGCTCCACGGCGGAGCTGCGGGTCAGAATGCCGGTGGCCGGATCAACCGAGCCGTTGCTGCCGCGAACCCGTTCTACATACTCTTCATCAAACAGGTTGTTCACGTTCAGCTGCAGGCTGAAAGCCTCATTAACCCGATAAGACGCCATGGCATTGTGCACCCAGTAGCTGTCGATTTGGGTATCAGAGCTGCTGGTGACGGCACGGGAGCCCACATAGCGGGCACCATAACCCAGCTCAACGCCCGGAAATACTTCATAGGTGGTCCACAGATTACCGCTGTTGCGGGGCGTGTTCTGCAGCTCACGACCTACTGCATCGGGGTTGGTCACCGAGCTCAGGGTTTCGCTGTCGAGCAGAGTATAGTTGGCAAACACTTTCCATTCGTCGGTCAGCACACCGGTCAGCCCCAGCTCGGCACCCTGTACTCGCTGTTCACCCGCGTTATACAGGTTATCGTTGGCGTCTTTTTCATTGACGTTATTCTTGTTAACCCGGAACAGTGCCGCATCCACCCCCAGACGACCGTTCATCAGCTCCCACTTGGTACCCAGCTCCCAGGTTTCATTCTTCTCTGGCTCCAGGCTTTCGGCACCGGCAGCCCCCCGCAGCGGCAAACTGCCTGAGGTGGCCAGCGCTTCGGCAGACGGATTAAAGGAAGTACCGTAAGCCAGGTAAATACGGCCATTATCGGCGGGCTTGTACACTATGCCGGCACGACCGCTGAACATTCGATCACTGGTAGAGGTGGTATCACCGCTGACCTTATTGGAGGTATCACCCGAGATCCAGTCTTGGCGCGCGCCCAGACTCAGATCCCACTGCGGGTGCAGCGTAATAGTATCAAACACATACAGTGCCCGCGTGTTCAGCGCCGCCTCGGTACCGCCGCTGTTTTTATAATTGACGGGCCCGCTCCAGTGCCCCGGCGGATGGTAGAGATCAAAGCCATTGGCCGGATAATTACCACTCAGGTTATCGCTGCCGGAGGTCAGATCATAGGTCTCGCGCGAAATCTCGCCGCCTACCAGCATGTCATGCCTGAAAGCGCCGGTGTCAAACTCAAAGGCCACACCAGTCTGGTTGATCCACAGCTCGGTTTTGGCATCGCGACGGTAGCCCTGCGGCCCGGCAGGCAGATATTGCCCATCCGGCAAGGCAACCCAATTGGGATTATTCCTGTCGCCCAGATTTTCCCCCAGACTGACATGAGATGCAGAAATAGTGGTGTCTCTGTCTACCCGGCTGTAGCGGGTCTGGTTCTCGATGCGGGCAGTGTCGCTCAGCTGGTGCTCAAGCTTGAGAGTAATGGCATCGGACTGAATTTTTTCTTCGTCCAGGTTGCGCCAGCCGAAGTAGCTCTCTCTGTCTACACCGGGCAGCACCTTGCCGTTTTGCGCCGGCAGGCCGTAGTCGGGCAGATTGTCATCCTGCTGATGGAAGTAGCTGAGGGTGGCCTGAGTCTGCTCGCTCAGCCCTATGGTTACCGAGGGCGCAATACCAAAACGCTGACGATCAATGTTATTGCGCCCGGGCACGTCGTTCTCGTGAGCCATCAGGTTGATGCGGGCAGCGCTGTTCACGCCCACATCCAGGGTGGTGTTGGCGTCCAGGGTCACACGGCGATAGTTGTCAGTGCCCAGGCTGGCACCCAGCTCGGCAAAGTCACGCTGTTGGGGAGTCTTGCTTACCTGGTTGATGGCACCGCCCGTGGTGCCGGCACCGCCAAACACCGAGTTGGGGCCTTTCAGCACTTCCACCTGCTCAATGTTAAAGGTGTCGGTGCGGTTGTTCTGGCTGCTGTCGCGCAGGCCGTCAATCTGCATGTTGGAATTGGCACTGAAGCCGCGAATGTTGATCTTGTCGCCAGAGCCGCCGCCACCCTCGCCCGCATCAAAGGTAATGCCCGACACGTTGGACAGCACCTGGCGCAGGCTCAGCGCCTGCTGCTCTTTCATCACTTCTTTGGGCACCACTGTGACTGTCTGGGGCGTGTCCAGCAGGGGCTTTACATATTTGCTCGAGGCCGACGCTTCTGTCTTATAGGCCTGCTCCCGCTGATCCTTGACGGTGACCGTATCAAAACGAGTGACATCCTGCTGGGCATAGGCAGGAACCGCCATGCTGGCCACGGCCAGCCCCACGGCGGAACTGAGCATGGTTTTGGGGGAACCGGCGGTTGAGCGAATAAAGGTGCGCACTGACAACTCCTTGTTAGTATTTAGACTTAAAGATATTTTTGTAAAGGATACTAATTCTCATTTATTATTTGATTTAGATCAAGCTCTGAAATGTCTGTTCCCGCTATTTATTTCAGGCATAAAAAAACCAGCCCGAAGGCTGGTTTTGTATATCAGAGTGAATATGTTCGGCGTTTAAACGGCCTGCTGCACTATCACCGTATTGGCTTTTTCCACGTAGCTGTCCAGCTCATCGAAGTTCAGGTAACGATAAGTATCGGCAGCGGTGGCGTTCAGCTCCTGAGCGTATTCCAGGTACTCGGCCACGGTGGGCAGCTTGCCGTGAATGGCAGCCACGGCAGCCAGCTCGGCAGACGCCAGGTAGACGTTGGCACCCTTGCCCAGACGGTTGGGGAAGTTACGGGTGGAGGTGGACACCACGGTAGTGTTGTCCCCTACCCGCGCCTGGTTACCCATGCACAGAGAGCAGCCCGGAATCTCGATGCGGGCACCCACCCGGCCAAAGATACCGTAGTAGCCTTCGGCGGTGAGCTGATCCTTGTCCATCTTGGTGGGCGGCGCCACCCACAGGCGGGTCGGCAGCTGGCCTTTAAAGCGGTCGAGCAGCTTGCCGGCGGCGCGGAAGTGACCGATGTTGGTCATGCAGGAGCCGATGAAGATTTCATCGATGCTCTCGCCGGTCACGTCAGACAGCAGACGGGCGTCGTCGGGATCGTTCGGTGCACACAGGATCGGCTCCTTGATCTCGCTCATGTCGATTTCCAGCACGTGGGCGTACTCGGCATCGGCATCGGCTTCCATCAGCTCGGGGTTGGCCAGCCACTCTTCCATGCCCTTGATGCGGCGTTCCAGAGTACGCTTGTCACCGTAACCTTCGGCGATCATCCACTTCAGCATCACGATGTTGGAGTTCAGGTACTCGATGATCGGCTCTTTATCCAGCTTGATGGTACAACCGGCGGCAGAGCGCTCGGCGGTGGCATCGGCCAGTTCAAAGGCTTGTTCCACCTTCAGTTGGGGCAGACCTTCAATTTCCAGCACCCGGCCGGAGAATTCGTTGATCTTGCCTTCCTTGGCCACGGTCAGCAGACCGTGCTGAATGCCGTAGTAAGGAATGGCGTGAACCAGATCCCGCAGGGTGATGCCGGGCTGCATTTCGCCCTTGAAGCGCACCAGCACGGATTCCGGCATGTCCAGCGGCATCACGCCGGTGGCGGCGGCAAAGGCCACCAGGCCGGAGCCCGCCGGGAAGGAGATACCGATGGGGAAACGGGTGTGAGAGTCACCGCCGGTGCCCACGGTATCGGGCAGCAGCATGCGGTTCAGCCAGGAGTGAATAACACCGTCACCCGGGCGCAGAGACACGCCGCCCCGGTTCATGATGAAGTCGGGCAGAGTGTGGTGGGTGGTCACGTCCACCGGCTTGGGATAGGCGGCGGTGTGGCAGAAGGACTGCATGGTCAGATCGGCGGAGAAACCCAGGCAGGCCAGATCTTTCAGCTCATCCCGGGTCATGGGGCCTGTGGTGTCCTGAGAGCCGACCGTGGTCATCTTGGGCTCGCAGTACTGGTTGGGGCGCACACCCTTAACGCCGCAGGCCTTGCCCACCATTTTCTGGGCCAGGGTGAAGCCCTTGCCGGAGTCGGCGACCGGGGCCGGACGCTTGAATACCTCGGAGGGTGCCAGGCCCAGCGCTTCCCGGGCCTTGTCGGTCAGGCCACGGCCGATGATCAGCGGAATACGGCCGCCGGCACGCACTTCATCGAGCAGCACGTCGGTTTTCAGTTTGAAGGTGCTCAGCACCTCATCGCTGCCGTGGCGGCAAATTTTACCCTCGTAGGGGTAGATGTCGATCACGTCGCCGGTGTTCAGTTTGGTCACATCACATTCAATGGGCAGGGCACCGGCATCTTCCATGGTGTTGAAGAAGATGGGGGCGATTTTGCTGCCGATGCAGATGCCGCCGGCGCGCTTGTTGGGCACAAACGGAATGTCGTCGCCCATGTGCCACAGCACTGAGTTGGTGGCGGACTTGCGGCTGGAGCCGGTGCCGACCACGTCGCCCACATAGGCCAGCGGATGACCTTTTTGCTTCAGGGCTTCAATGGCGGTGATGGGGCCGATCACACCGTCTTCATCGGGCTCAATGCCGGGACGGGCGTTTTTCAGCATGGCCTGGGCGTGCAGCGGAATGTCGGGGCGGGACCAGGCGTCCTGGGCCGGAGACAGGTCATCGGTGTTGGTTTCACCGGGCACCTTGAATACGGTCATGGTGATCTTGTCAGCCAGAGGCGCGCGCTCCAGGAACCACTCGGCCTCGGCCCAGGACTGCATTACCTGCTTGGCAAAGGCATTGCCGGCCTTGGCTTTTTCGTCCACATCGTGGAAAGCGTCAAACATCAGCAGAGTGTGGCTCAGGGCCTTGGCGGCGATGGGCGCCAGGGCGTCCACGTCCAGCAGCTCAACCAGCGGAGCAATGTTGTAACCACCCTGCATGGTGCCCAGCAGTTGTGTGGCCTGCTCGGCAGACACGACCGGCGAGCTCACTTCGCCCTTGGCCACAGCAGCAAGAAAACCGGCCTTTACATAGGCAGCTTCATCAACACCGGGGGGAATGCGAGTGGAAAGGAGTTCGTAGAGGAAAGATTCTTCGCCAGCGGGCGGGTTTTTGAGTAATTCAACCAGGGCAGCAACTTGCTCTGCGTCGAGCGGTTTGGCAACCACTCCCTCAGCGGCACGTTCTTCGACGTGTTTACGATAGGCTTCAAGCACGACTGTATCCTCTTATTATCATTCGCCACCACGGGCGTAAGTATCCTTTATAGGGGGCCTTGGGCGTCGGTGAGACGCCGCGAAAGTATATTAGTTTTAACCGTGAATTAAAATCCGGCCTGCCCTACCTTTGGTCGAATGTTTGACTAACGCCATGTTTTGAATAGCATTTCCGTGCATAAACCACAGTTTTGAGCACCAACAAGCCATTAACATTAAAAGCTGAACAGATTGCCAAAATAGAGGTAGATGCTGCTTTTATTCCCATCAGCCTGACCAAATGCCAGATAGAGCGGCCCCCAGTTGGTGTCTACACCAACGAATATGCTACCGGCTGTCAGTGATTCATCCCAGCCCACATCGGCACCCGAGTTCCATACGCCCCCCCGCTCCAGTGAAGTACCCAGATAGACGGGTGAGCGAAAAGCACCAAAGTCATTATCCAGCCAGCGGTAGTGATAGAGCAGTCCGGCCAGACCGCTGTAGCGGCCGCTGAGCTGCTCGCTCTGATAACCGGACAAATTGAATAATCCTCCCAGGCTGCGGGCAAACACCGGCAGCGGCTGCTCGGCGGTAGAGCCTCCCAGCGTCAGCTTGGTGATCAGAGTATGACGGCCGGCATTCCAGGGGCGCAGCCAGTCCAGTTCATAGTCAAGGCCGGTGACGTTTTCATTATTACCCTGCCCTTCCAGCCGGTTGCGGTAATAGCCCAGGGTCAGCCCGGCACTTTCCCCGCGGGTGGGGAAAAATACATTATCCAGCGTGTCATGGGTCACTCTCAGATAAGGTCCGGCAGAGAACACATCCAGCCCGCCGTCCAGATTCCGCGCCTCTATGCTGCCGGTCAGCCCCTGAAAACCCAGGGCCAGCTCACTCCAGGGGTTGAGGTTATAGCCCAGCTCGCTCAGCAGGCTCCAGGTGGAATAATCAAAGTCCAGGGTAGTGAGCCGGCCGAACTGCTCATAGGTTTCGTCACCGGGCTCGATAAAAAAAGTGCGCCGGCGCTTCTCATATTCCCCCCTGGCCTTCCAGAAAAAGTCATAGTCGGTATCCAGCGGCGTGTAGAACTCGGTGGCCAGCAGCTTGTTGCTGCCCAGAGTGACTTCAGCCAGCCACTCGCCCCCCAGCATATTGATATTGGTGCGGCGAAACTGAGCACCAATCTCATAACTGGTGCGGCTGGAGAAGTCATCTTCCAGTGCAAACTTGAGATCCACAAAGCCCGGGCCCCAGCCTTTTTCCGTGGTCTGCACTGTCAGCACCTGCTCGCCGTCCCGCTCTTCAATGCGGTAACTGACCTGCTCAAAGGCATCCAGCGCATAGAGCCGGCGCACCCCCTGCTCCAGCTCTTCGGTCTGGTGAAAGTCACCGGACTGAAGCCCCAGCGCATCACGGATCACGGCCTCGCTCAGGCTGGCATTGCCTTCCACTTCAACCCGGTCGAGAAACACCACATCACTGCGCTGCAGCCGGGCGCGTCTGTCCAGCTTGCGGTTACGGTAATCAATATAATCCTGCTCACTCAGCGCCAGCGGCAACAGCTCGGGCAACAGGGCGGTAGCAGCCGCCCTGCCTCTGGCAATGGCTGCAGGCATCAGCCTGAAATCTCCCACGCCAATGCCGGTGATATCGGGAGTCAGCAGCACATCGTCCTCGGTAAGCAGTGCCTTTTGCCGCTCTGTGCCAGCCCGGGTAAGGTAGTTGGTAAGCTGGGTGACCATGGCCAGGGCGCTGTCGAGGCTTTCTCTGGGCAGCATGGCATCACCGATGTCCACGGCAATCACTACCCCGGCCCCCATGTCTTTAGCCACATCCACCGGCAGATTGTTGACCACGCCGCCGTCGGCCAGCAGCTTGCCGTTCAGATCAACCGGCTGCAGCACACCCGGCACCGACATGGAGGCCTGCATGGCGGTGGCCAGGTGGCCCTTGTTCAGTACCACAGGCGTCATGGTTTCCATGTCGGTAGCCACCGCCCGGTAAGGAATGGGCAGCTGATCAAAGTTCTTCAGCCGGGGAATGGTGAGGGTGCTGCGCCTGAGCAGGGCCCCCAGCGCCTGGCCCTGAAAAAAGCCGCCGGGCAGGCTGAGCTGCCATTGTTCGTTCAGACCGATATCAGTGCGCAGCAGAAATTCATCATTCTGGCGCTTGCGCCTGAGCGAAAGTTCGTCGCGACCGACCTTGTCCTGATAGCCCTGATTCCAGTCCAGGCTCAGCAGCTGCTGCTCCAGCTCATCGGCGTCCAGCCCCAGGGCATACATGCCCGCGATATAAGCTCCCATGCTGGTGCCGGTAACAATATCTACCGGAATGCGGTGCGCTTCCAGTACCTGCAGCACTCCCACGTGGGCCGCTCCCTTGGCCCCGCCGCCGCTCAGCACCAGCGCCACACGCGGACGCTCCGCCAGCGCCGGCAAGGACAACATCAGAGTTAACAGCAAAATAAAGAGACGCATGACAGCTCACGGCAGTACAAACAATGCGTGCATTGTATGCCGGGGAATGGGGAATGGTAGTCCCTAATCCCAAGTCCCTATTCCCTAAAAAAATCCCCGGCCAGTGGGCCGGGGATTTTTATTGCCGAAGGCAAAAAGAATTACTTCTTCTTCTTGGCCTTGGGATTCGGCATATCGGTGATGGAGCCTTCGAACACTTCGGCAGCCATACCCACAGACTCGTGCAGAGTGGGGTGAGCATGAATGGTCAGCGCGATGTCTTCGGCGTCGGCACCCATTTCGATGGCCAGACCGATTTCACCCAGCAGTTCGCCGGCGTTGGTACCAATGGTGGCACCACCCAGAACACGGTGAGTGTCCTTGTCGAAGATCAGCTTGGTCATGCCGTAGGCAGAGTCGGAGGCGATGGCACGGCCGGAAGCCGCCCAGGGGAAGCTGGCCACTTCTACGTTCAGGCCCTGCTCCTTGGCTTCCTTCTCGGTCACACCTACCCATGCCACTTCCGGCTCGGTGTAGGCAATGGACGGGATCACTTTCGGATCGAAGTAGTGCTTCATGCCGGCAATCACTTCGGCAGCCACGTGGCCTTCGTGCACACCCTTGTGCGCCAGCATGGGCTGACCCACTATGTCGCCAATGGCGTAAATGTGCGGCACATTGGTACGCAGCTGCTTGTCGACGTTAATGAAGCCACGCTCATCCACGTTAACACCGGCTTTTTCAGCGTCCAGCGACTTGCCGTTGGGCGCGCGGCCAATGGCCACCAGCACGGCGTCGTAGACGTTGGTGATGGTCTCGCCTTTCTTGTCTTCCATGGTGACGTGAATGCCATCATCTTTGGCGTCAACGGCGGTCACCTTGGTTTCCAGCATCATATTGAACTTGCTCTTCACCTGCTTGGTGAAGATCTTGATGATGTCTTTGTCGGCAGCGGGAATCACCTGGTCGAACATTTCAACCACATCGATCTTGGAGCCCAGAGCATGGTACACGGTACCCATTTCCAGGCCGATGATACCGCCACCCATTACCAGCAGCTTCTCGGGCACTTCTTTCAGCTCGAGGGCATCGGTAGAGTCCCATACGCGCGGATCGTCATGGGGAATAAACGGCAGTTTAATCGGACGTGAGCCGGCAGCAATGATGGCGTTGTCGAAGTTAACCGTGGTGTTGCCACCCTCGCCTTCCACCACCAGGGTGTTGGCACCGGTGAACTTGGCCACACCGTTCACCACTTTAACCTTACGCATCTTGGCCATGCCACCCAGACCCTGAGTGAGCTGACCGATGACTTTTTCCTTGTGCGCGCGAACCTTGTCCAGATCGATCTGCGGCTCGCCAAAGGTCACACCGTGGCTGGCCATCATTTTGGATTCTTCAATCACTTTAGCGATGTGCAGCAGTGCCTTGGAGGGAATACAGCCCACGTTCAGGCAAACACCGCCCAGTGTGGAGTAGCGCTCGACGATAACGGTTTCCAGACCCAGATCGGCGGCACGGAAAGCGGCGGAATAGCCGGCAGGGCCCGCGCCCAGAACCACAACCTGAGCTTTGACTTCTTGACTCATGGTGACCTCTATTATGATTTTTAGCCCTGTTCAGGCAGTGGCGACAGGAGAACCAGACTCAAGACGGCCACTACATTACAAACGGGGAAAAGTTTACTGTTCTGTTATCAAAAAGAAAGTAAAAAGGCAGGCTTATGCCTGCCTTGTCACATTAAAGGGCCAGGCGGCGAAGGTCGCTCAGCACACCACTCAGCATGGTGATGAAACGGGCACCGTCGGCACCGTCAATCACTCTGTGGTCGTAAGACAGCGCCAGCGGCTGGATCAGGCGGGGTTCAAACTCCTTGCCGTTCCATACCGGCTTGATGCCGGACTTGGACACACCCAGAATGGCCACTTCAGGGGCGTTCACGATAGGCGTGAACTGGGTGCCACCAATGCCGCCCAGCGACGAAATGGTGAAGCAACCGCCCTGCATGTCGGCCGCGGTCAGCTTGCCGGCACGGGCTTTCTTGGAGATTTCGCCCAGCTCGATGGCCAGCTCGCGAATGCCTTTCTTGTTCACATCACGAACAACCGGCACCACCAGACCATTGGGAGTGTCTACTGCCACACCAATGTGCACGTATTTTTTCATCACCAGGCTCTGGCCGTCTTCGGAGAGAGAAGAGCAGAACTTGGGATAGGCTTCCAGCGCCTTGGCGGCGGCCTTCATGATGAAGATCAGCGGAGAGATCTTGTAACCCAGCTTCTGTTTCTCGGCAATGGCGTTTTCGCTCTTGCGGAATTCTTCCAGCTCGGTGATATCGGTCTCGTCAAACTGAGTAACGTGGGGAATTTTCACCCAGTTACGGTGCAGGTTGGGGCCGGAGATCTTCTGAATGCGGGTCAGGGCCACTTCTTCCACTTCACCGAACTTGGCAAAGTCGACCTTGGGCCAGGCCAGCACTTCCATACCACTGCCGGCCACAGCCACGCCCGCGGGTTGACCGGAAACCTGCTTGATAATGGATTTAACGTAGTTTTGTACGTCTTCTTTCAGAATACGCTGTTTCGGGCCGGTGGCGGATACCTTGGACAGATCCACACCAAACTCGCGGGCCAGACGGCGTACTACCGGGGTGGCGTGCACGTAGGCGTTGTTCTCAACGAACTCGCCCTTGGCAGGTGCGGCCGGAGCAGCCGCCTTCGGTGCTTCGGCTTTAGGTGCTTGTGCTTTCGGCGCTGCGGCCGGAGCAGCAGCAGCCGGAGCGGCACCTTCCACAGCAGCGGCTGCCGCCTCAAACACCATTACCAGCGAGCCGGTGTTCACCTTGTCACCGGTAGCTACCTTGATTTCCTTGACCACACCGGCGAACGGCGCGGGCACTTCCATGGAGGCCTTGTCGCCTTCCACGGTCAGAATGGACTGATCGGCTTCTACCTTGTCGCCCACGGCCACCATCACTTCGGTCACTTCTACTTCGTCACCGCCGATATCGGGCACGTTCACGTCTTTGGCAGCAGCAGCGGCCGGGGCCGCAGCAGGGGCAGCTTCAGCTGGCGCAGCAGCAGCCGGCGCAGCTTCACCCGCCGGTGCGGCACCAGCCACTTCAAAGACCATGATCAGAGAGCCGGTGTTAACCTTGTCGCCTACGGCAGTCTTGATCTCAACAACCTTGCCGGCAAAGGGCGCAGGTACTTCCATGGAAGCCTTGTCGCCTTCCACGGTGATCAGGGTCTGCTCTTCCTCAACGGTGTCGCCTACGGCCACGGCAATTTCGGTGACTTCTACTTCATCACCGCCGATGTCCGGTACGTTTACGTCTTTCTGCGCGCTGGCAGCGGCCGGTGCAGCAGCGTCAGCCTTGGGGGCTTCTTCTGCAGCAGCCGGGGCGGCAGCGCCGCCCTCTGCTTCAAAAACCATAATCAGTGAGCCAGTGTTGACCTTGTCGCCAACGGCAATCTTGATTTCCTTGACCACGCCGGCGGCGGGGGCAGGAACTTCCATGGAGGCCTTGTCGCCTTCCACGGTGATCAGAGATTGTTCTTCCTCAACCTTGTCGCCCACGGCAACCAGGATCTCGGTGACTTCAACCTCATCGGCACCGATATCCGGCACCAGAATATCTTTAGACATGTGTTACCCCTTATGCGTACAGCGGGTTGATCTTGTCGGCGTCGATGCCGTACTTGGCGATGGCGTCGGCAACCACTTTCTTGTCGATGGTGCCCTGCTTGGCCAGCTCGGTCAGCGCGGCAATCACAACATAGTGCTTGTTCACTTCAAAGTGACGACGCAGGTTGTCACGGCTGTCGGAACGACCGAAACCATCGGTGCCCAGCACCTTGTAGCTGGCAGACGGCATAAAGGCACGCACCTGTTCGGCGTAGTTCTTCATGTAGTCGGTGGCAGCAATGGCCGGCTCGGAACCCATCACCTGAGCGATGTAAGGCACGCGGGCCTCTTCGGTCGGGTGCAGCATGTTCCAGCGCTCCACGTCCTGACCTTCACGGGTCAGTTCGTTGAAGGAGGTCACACTGTATACATCGGAGCCGATGCCGTACTCGTCGGCCAGGATTTGAGCGGCTTCACGCACGCCAACCAGGATGGAGCCGGAGCCCATCAGCTGAACCTTGCCGTTCTTGCCTTCCACGGTGTCGAGCTTGTAGATACCCTTGCGGATGCCTTCCTCGGCACCTTCCGGCATAGCCGGCTGATGGTAGTTCTCGTTCAGCGTGGTCAGGTAGTAGTACACGTTCTCGGGGTTGTCGCCGTACATGCGACGCAGACCGTCCTGCACGATTACCGCTACTTCATAAGCGTAGGTCGGATCGTAGGTGATACAGTTGGGGATCACGCCAGCCTGAATGTGGCTGTGGCCGTCTTCGTGCTGCAGACCTTCACCGTTCAGGGTGGTACGACCGGAGGTACCGCCAATCAGGAAGCCGCGGGCCTGCTGGTCGCCAGCCGCCCAGCACAGGTCACCCACCCGCTGGAAACCGAACATCGAGTAGTAGATGTAGAACGGAATCATGGGGCAGTCGTTGGTGCTGTAGGAGGTGGCAGCGGCCAGCCATGAAGACATGGCGCCCAGCTCGTTGATACCTTCCTGCAGTACCTGACCCTGCTTGTCTTCCTTGTAGTAGGCAACCTGCTCACGGTCCTGCGGCGTGTAGTTCTGACCATGAGTGTTATAGATGCCAATCTGACGGAACAGACCTTCCATACCAAAGGTACGGGCTTCGTCGGCCAGAATGGGCACAATGCGTTTGCCGATGGACTTGTTCTTCAGCATGATGTTCAGAGAACGCACAAACGCCATGGTGGTGGAGATTTCACGCTTCTGCTCTTCCAGCAGCGGCTGGAAGTCTTCCAGTGCCGGAATGTCCAGCTTGACGGTGGTTTCGGGCAGGCGGGTCGGCACATAGCCTTTCAGGCTCTGACGACGGGCATGCAGGTATTCATATTCGCGGCTGCCTTCTTCAATTTTCAGGTAAGGCAGGTTGGGCAGGTCTTCATCGCTCACTTCAATGTTGAAGCGGTCACGCATGTGCTTGAGGGAAGACATGTCCATTTTCTTGACCTGGTGCGCGATGTTCTTGCCTTCGGCAGAATCGCCCATGCCGTAACCCTTGATGGTCTTGGCCAGAATAACGGTGGGCTTGCCTTTGGTGTCGGCGGCGTTCTTGTACGCAGCGAACATCTTGGCAGGATCGTGACCGCCACGGTTCAGGGCAAAGATCTCTTCGTCGGTCCAGTCTTTTACCAGAGCAGCGGTTTCGGGATATTTACCGAAGAAGTGCTCACGCACATAGGCACCGTCTTTGGACTTGAAGGTCTGGTAGTCACCGTCCAGAGTCTCGTTCATCAGCTGAACCAGTTTGCCGGAGGTGTCTTTGGCCAGCAGGTCGTCCCAGCGACGGCCCCAGATAACCTTGACCACGTTCCAGCCGGCACCGGTGAACAGGCCGTCCAGTTCGTTGATGATTTTGCCGTTACCCACCACAGGGCCGTCGAGGCGCTGAAGGTTACAGTTGATAACGAAGCACAGGTTGTCCAGCTTCTCACGGGCGGCAATGGTAATGGCACCCTTGGATTCCGGCTCGTCCATCTCGCCGTCGCCCAGGTAGGCGTATACGCGCTGCTCGGAGCAGTCTTTCAGGCCACGGTCGGTCAGGTACTTGAGGAAGCGGGCCTGATAGATGGCGTTGATCGGACCCAGACCCATGGACACGGTCGGGAACTGCCAGAAGTCCGGCATCAGCTTGGGATGCGGGTAAGACGGAATACCCTTGCCGTCCACTTCCTGACGGAACATGTCGAGCTGGGCTTCGGTCAGACGGCCTTCGGCAAAGGCGCGGGCGTAGATACCGGGAGAGATGTGCCCTTGAAAGAACACCAGATCGCCGCCGTCTTTCTCGTTACGACCACGGTAGAAGTGGTTAAACGCCACTTCGTACATGGTGGCACTGGAAGCGAAAGAAGACATGTGACCACCCAGGTCCAGATCTTTCTTGGAGCCACGCAGTACAATCATGACTGAGTTCCAGCGGATGATGGCGCGGATCCGCCGTTCCAGATCCCAGTTGCCCGGGTACTCAGGCTCTTCGTCGGTGCTGATGCTGTTGACGTAATCTGAGTGAGCGTTGCGGGCCACGGCTACACCATGCTTGATGGCTTTGGTGGTCAGGCGCTCGTAAATGTACTGAGCGCGCTCAGGTCCTTCTTGACGGATCAAAGACTCCAGGGCGTCAAGCCACTCTTGAGTCTCTATTGAATCCACATCATTTTTCAGGATATCAGACATGGCTGTTTCCTATCTCGTTTGGGGCTGATGCCCATGGGTTTCGTCGCTGCCGAAGGCATTATTATTCCTGTTGCCGGGTCCGGCGCAGAGAACGCTGAATGCGGCTTTCTTCACGCTGGATCTCGAACAGGGTTTCTTCAATAAAGGCCAGGTGCTCATGACAAGCGTCCCTGGCCTTTTCCGGCTCGCGAGACAGTATGGTCTGGATCAGATTGGCGCGATGTTTGCGGATCTGCTCCACCATGCCGGCTCGCCGGTTAAGAATCTGAATGTTGCGCAGAATGCTGGACTCCAGCATGGGCTGAATGGCTCTCAGCAGGTGCAGCAGCACCACGTTGTGGGCTGCGGCCGCCACCGCCAGATAGAATTCAGCGGCATGCTTGGCTTCACCAGCCAGGTCGCCCTGCTCCTGAGCGGTAATAATGGCCTGCTGGGCCGCACGAATGGCATCAAAATCGGTTTCAGTGCCGCGCATGGCGGCGTAGAAGGCAGAGATACCTTCCATGGTGTGACGAAACTCCAGCAGGTCATACTGAGATTCCGGATGTTCCGCCAGCAGCTGAAACAAGGGATCCGCCAGGCCTTTGGTGAGGGCATTTTGTACGTAAGTGCCCCCGCCCTGCCGGCGGGATACCAGACCGCGCACTTCAAGGTGCTGAATCGCTTCGCGCACAGACGGGCGCGACACCGCAAACTGCTCGGCCAGCTCACGCTCGGGCGGCAACCGCTGACCCGGCTTCAGGCTGCCTTCCACTATCATCTGCTCCAGTTTGGTGGCGATAGTTTCGGCAAGTTTGGGTTGTTTGATTCGCTGGTAGGCCATTCACTCTGCTTTAAAAATTGGTAATACCAATTAACACTGTTAAAAAAAGGTATCAGAGCAGGCAAGAATTGTCCATGGTTTTTGTGATCATTGCATACAAAAGACCATTTGCGCGCGGTAATTTTTTGGGCCGGCTCATAAAACTAGACCAGCCCCGGGAAAACACAAGAATATTGGTAATGGTCAGACCAACCGAAAACCGGGGAATGGGGATTAGGGACTGGGGGTTAGTGGTGTAGCAGGCAACGCCGATGTTGCCCGAAGCAGCAGTGGGGATTGCCAGAGCCGACCATTAAATGCCATGGATGGCATTTTCGAGCGCTACATGGAAGTACTTGAAGCGTGTCGGCGGAGCGCAACCGCGCTGGTGCTTCGTGAGATGAGGTCTCAGAGCAGGGCGCGAAAGCGTTTCCAGTCAAAGCCGGGGCCGGGGTCGGTTTTGCGGCCGGGGGCAATGTCGCTGTGGCCGGTAATGCGGCCGGGCGTGATGGCGGGGTAATGTTGCATCAGTATTTGGGTAACCGCGGCCAGTTGCTGATACTGGGCCTCGGTATAGTCACCGGTATCGGTGCCTTCCAGCTCAATGCCAATGGAAAAATCATTACACTTGTCACGGCCGTCAAAACTCGACAGTCCCGCATGCCAGGCCCGTTTATGAAACGGCACATACTGCACCAACTCACCGTCGCGGCGAATAAGGCAATGGGCTGACACCCGCAGCTGATGAACAGCCTCAAAATAAGGATGCATATTTGCATCAAGACGGCCCATAAAAAGGTCATCTATGTAATGATCACCAAAACGCCCCGGTGGCAGGCTGATGCAATGCACCACCAGCAGGGAAATATCATTATCAGGGCGGTCATCCTGATGAGGAGACTCACAATAACGGGCCGGACTGAGCCAGCCATGCTCCAGGGTAAAAGACATAGAGGGTCCGTTCACTGTATTCGGGCGGACGTATACTAACAGGGTAACGGCAAACTTTGCCAAGGAGCCGATATGGGACAATCGTCAGATCCGGTGCGCCGTGCCGGGCGCATTATGTGGATTCTGGTATGGGCACTTGGGTTATTGATGCTTACCTGGTATTTCAGCCACCTGCTTGACCGGCAACACAATCCCAATCAGCAGGTGCAGATACTCAGCGCCAACAGCATGGTGCTGGAGCAAAACCGTTATGGCCATTATGTGGCCAGCGGGGCAGTAAATAACCAGCCGGTGGTGTTTTTGCTGGATACCGGTGCCACTCAGATGGCCGTGCCCCGGGCCGTGGCTGCACGGCTGGAGCTGCCGGTAGGCGCACCACTGACGCTGGGCACAGCGGCTGGTCAGGTCACTGGTTACCGCACTCATATTAAATCGTTGTCGCTGGGGCCCTTCACCCTGTACGATCTGAGCGCCGTCATTATGCCCAGCCAGAGTGAGGAAATACTGCTTGGCATGAACGCCCTGCGCCGCTTTGAGCTGATACAGCGGGGCTCACAAATGACCATTACCTATTCCGGGCCGGAGCAATGATTCCGGCATTTTCAGTACAATTGTGAACTTGTGACAAAGGTAGACTCAATGCCCAACTCCACCCTGGCCAACGAAATCCGCTTAAATGTAACTGCCGCCCTCACCGAGGATCTGGGTGGCAGCACGGATCCTGTGCAGGATATTACCGCCATGCTGCTGCCAGAGAGCCAGCAGGTTACCGCGCACCTGATTACCCGTGAAGACGGTGTGTTCTGCGGCCGGGACTTTGCCGAAGAAACCTTTACCCAGCTCGGCGGGCAAGTGGAGTTACACTGGCTGGTAAAAGACGGTGATACCGTGACCGCCGGCCAGCGGCTGCTGACCCTGACCGGGCCGGCCCGTGCCATTCTTACCGGTGAGCGCACTGCGCTCAACTTTATTCAGACCCTGTCTGGCGTGGCTAGCGAAACCAGACGCTATGTCGACAAACTGGCCGGCACTCACTGCCGCCTGCTCGACACCCGCAAAACCCTGCCCGGCCTGCGCCGGGCGCTGAAATATGCGGTGACCTGCGGCGGCGGCCATAATCACCGCATGGGCCTGTATGACGCTTACCTTATCAAGGAAAACCACATCTTTGCCTGTGGCGGCATCGACAAGGCAGTGGCTGAAGCCCGCCGCCTGCAGCCGGAAAAGCCGGTAGAAGTGGAAGTGGAGTCTCTGGCGGAGCTTAAACTGGCACTGGATGCCGGTGCCGATATTATCATGCTCGACAACTTCAGTGTGCCCGATATGCGCACCGCCGTGGCCAGCACCGCCGGCCGCGCCAGACTGGAAGTGTCGGGCAATGTGACCCTGCAGACCATCGCCGACTACGCTGCCACCGGCGTGGACTTTATTTCTGTGGGTGCCCTCACCAAGCATGTGCGGGCGCTGGACCTGTCACTGCGGGTTGAAAACTGATCCCGTGATCTGACCACTGCCATCATGATGCCGGGTTTGCCGATTGGGCAAACCCGCTAACGCTTGCTATAGATATAAGACGGGTAAAACAAAACAGATACCCGTTTGTCAGGCGTTTCAAGGAAGAAGTCATGATGAACCATAAACCAAGCTGCCCTCAGTCCGGCTTTACCCTGATTGAACTGATGATAGTGGTTGCCATTGTTGCCATTCTGGCGGCAGTGGCACTGCCCGCTTACCAGACCTACACTCAGCGCGCCAAATTTACCGAAGTGATTGCCGCCACCGGACCGGCTAAAACGGCGATTGAGGTCTGTGCCCAGACCGGGGGAAGTGACTGTACCGCCTCCGCAACGGGTGCTCTGACCAATGCTGTGGATACAGACATTGTTAAAGCAGTCAAAGTGGAAGTAGACAGTACAGGTAATAACAAAGAAGGCCCCTGGATCATCACTGCTACAGGCACAGATGAAGTGGACGGCAGTACATTTATTATGAAAGGCGAACTGGATAACGGCAGGGTTAAGTGGACAAATAACCCTTCAGATAATACAGGCTCATGTGTCACTAAGGGCATCTGCTAACCCTATGAGCACCTTCACTTCTCCCTCCAGCAGCGGCCTTGCCAGAAGCCTGGTGGCTTCTGCCTTACTGTCTGCCGAAGAGCTGGAGCTGGTACAGGAGCAGGCCAGAAAAGAAGGCAGGCCGCTGGGCTCGGTGCTGGTAGAAAAGCAGTGGCTGTCTTCCGAGGAGCTGGCGCGCTTTTGTGAGCGTGAGTTTATGCTGCCGCTGAGCAATCTGCATGATTTCGATATCAAACAGCTTGCACCTGAATATCTGAGCATGGATCTGATAGAGCATCACCATGCCATTCCGGTGCTGCTGGAAGACAAAGTCCTTTACCTGGCCATGTCTGACCCCACCAATATAGGTGCACTGGAAGACTTCAGCTTTCGCTTTAATCTGGTCACCGATGCCCTGCTGGTAGAAGAAGGCAAGCTGCAGGCATTACTACAGCAGCTGCAGCAGCAACATGGTGCCGGGCTGGAGTTTGAACATACCCTTGATGATGATATTGCCGCCCTTGAACAGGATGAACAAAACGCCTGGCAGGAAAAGGACAGGATCAGCGCCGATGATGACGCGCCCATTGTGCGCTATATCAACAACATCATGATCAATGCGGTACGCAAGGAAGCGTCCGATCTGCACTTTGAGCCCTATGAACGTTTTTTTCGTATTCGCTTTCGCATTGACGGCATACTGCACGAAGTGGCATCGCCGCCGGTGCAGCTGGCGGCGCGCCTGGCTGCCCGGCTCAAGGTAATGGCAAAGCTCGATATCGCCGAGCGGCGCTTGCCTCAGGATGGCCGTATCAAACTGCACTTGTCCGGCTCAAAATCCGTCGACATGCGAGTGAACACACTGCCCACCCAATGGGGAGAGAAGGTCGTTATTCGTCTGCTCGACAGCGCTGCCACCCGCCTTGGCATTGAGCAGCTGGGGTTGACTGACGTGCAGAAAACCTTATATCTGCAGGCATTACAGCGCCCTCAGGGCATGATACTGGTCACCGGGCCCACCGGCTCGGGCAAAACCGTGACACTGTATACCGGCCTGAGTATTCTCAATCAGGTCACTGCCAATATCTCTACTGCCGAAGACCCTATTGAAATTAATCTGCCGGGTATCAATCAGGTACAAATTAATCCCAAAGTCGGATTGAGCTTTGCCTATGCATTGCGGGCATTTCTACGGCAGGACCCCGATATTATTATGGTGGGCGAAATTCGTGATCTGGAAACCGCTGAAATTGCTGTGAAGGCAGCACAAACCGGTCATCTGGTGCTTTCTACGCTGCATACCAACTCGGCGGCAGAGACCCTGACCCGCCTCAGCCATATGGGGCTGCCCGCTTACAATATTGCTTCATCCATCAGCCTGATTATTGCCCAGCGCCTGGCCCGTAAACTCTGTGTTCATTGCCGGGAGCCGGAACAGCTGTCCCCCGGGCAACTGAGCCAGCTTGGCTTTACGCCGGCACAGCAGGCCAGTGGCATCACACTTTATCGCGCCACAGGCTGCGACCAGTGTACAGATGGCTATAAAGGGCGCACCGGGGTTTATGAAATCATGACCATGAGTGAGCAGCTGGCTGAGCTGATTATGAACAATGCCGGTGCCCTTGCCATTGCACGGGCGGCACAGCAAGAGGGGATGATCTCATTACGCCACTCGGCGCTGGCCAAGGCAGGCCAGGGGCTGATCAGTCTGGCTGAGGTAAACAGAATTACCGGATAATGCCGTTCACGGGGAGCTGAACATGGCCGACACCAACGCATTCCGAGTGTACTCGTATAAGTGGGAAGGCATTAATCGTCAGGGCCGGAAAACAACAGGTCTGCTGCAGGCAACCGATGTCAGATCGGCCCGCCGTGAACTGCAACGCCAGGGCGTAAACACACTTAAAATTAAACGTCAGCGGCAGGGGATGCTGGCGCGTTACAGCAACATTATCAAGGCTGCCGATATTGCCATTGTTACCCGCCAGATTGCCACCATGCTGGAAGCCGGCGTGCCTCTGGTGCAGACACTGCAGATTATTGCCCGTTCTTCGGGAAAGCCGGCACTGCGGGAGCTGGCCAGCGCGCTGGCTGCAAACGTGGAAGGCGGCACACCGCTTTCTGAGGTATTAAGAAAATATCCGCATTACTTTGATACTCTTTATTGCGATCTGGTGCATTCCGGTGAGCAGACTGGGGCACTTGAGCATATTTTTGATCGTATTGCTGTGTACCGGGAAAAAGCCGAAGCCATCAAATCCAAAATTCGCAAGGCCCTGTTTTATCCCGCCCTGATTGTGCTGGTGGCCATGGCCGTCACGGCAATTTTACTGCTGTTTGTTATTCCCCAGTTTGAAGATATATTTGCCGGTTTTGGCGCTCCCCTGCCCCTGTTTACACAAATGGTGATCAGCCTGTCGCGCTGGTTACAGCAGTATTGGCTTTATATGGTAACCGGCGTCATTGTGGGTATTTTGCTGTATATTCGGGCCTGGCGGCGTTCACAAAAAGTGCGCAATATGACAGACCGCTTTGTGCTGCGCCTGCCCGTTGTGGGCGCTATTTTGCATAAGGCAGCCCTGGCCCGTTTTGCCCGCACCCTGGCCACTACCTTTTCTGCCGGTATTCCACTGGTAGAAGGGCTGGTGTCTGCCGCCGGCGCCTCTGGCAATGTGGTGTACCGGCGGGCGGTAATGAAAATGCGGGATGAGGTTATTGCTGGCATGCAGATTAACCTGGCCATGCGCACTACCCGCTTGTTTCCGGATATGGTGGTGCAAATGGTGATGATAGGTGAAGAATCGGGTGCCATTGACGATATGATGCACAAGGTGGCCAGCATTTATGAGCGCGAAGTAGACGACGCCGTTGACGGCCTGTCGAGCCTGATTGAGCCATTGATTATGGTGGTGCTGGGCATTTTGGTTGGCGGTCTGGTCATTGCCATGTATCTTCCCATCTTTAACCTGGGCAGCGTGATACGCTGAATTCAACTTGCTTGTTGGGCCATGCGAGTTCGTCGGACAAAGGGCACTACTTCGCCGACACGCCGTGAACCCCTCCATGGGGGCTCCGCTGCGCCATCCATGGCGCAGAGGGTACGGCGAAGCAGACACCCTTTGCCCTCCTTGTCAGGCACCGAGTTGACTGTCAGTATTCTGCAGACAGCTCTGCAACATCACGAAACGGCAGCGTGGATTACCGGAGCCGGCCATCAAATGCCAGGGATGGAATTTGCTGAGCGCCCCATGGATGGGCCTGAAGCGTGCCGGCGGAGCGTAACCGCGCTGTCGCTTCGCACTGCGTTCGCTCAGGCAATTTGCAACGATAAGTCGGGTAAAAGCCGAGAGAAAATAATGATACTGGAAACCTCATGACCCAACTGCTCGACCATACTTCTCTGCTTTATATTGTGATCCCCCTGCTCGGCCTGCTGGTGGGCAGCTTTCTTAATGTGGTGATTCACCGGCTGCCGCTGATGATGCAGCGAGAGTGGCAGCAGGAATGCGCCGCATTAAATGAACAGCCGGTGGTGGAGCAGGCTCCCTTTAATCTGTGTGTGCCCCGCTCGCGCTGCCCGCACTGCGAACACCCGCTGGCGGCCAGAGATAATATTCCCCTGCTCAGCTGGCTGTGGCTGAAAGGCCGGTGCCGCTATTGCCGCGCGCCTGTTGCCAAACGTTATCCGCTGGTAGAGCTGACCTCGGCCCTGCTGGCAGGGCTGGTGCTGTGGCGCTTCGGGCCCGGAGCGCAACTGGTGGCGGCGCTGGTGTTCAGCTGGGTGCTGCTGTGCATGACCCTGATTGATCTCGATCATCTGCTGCTGCCCGATAACCTGACCCTGCCGCTGCTGTGGCTGGGCCTGCTGCTGAATGTGGGCGAACTGTTTGTATCCCTGCCGTCGGCGGTGATTGGCGCTGCGGCCGGTTACGGTATTTTATGGAGCCTGTTCTGGCTGTTTAAACTGGCCACCGGCAAGGAAGGCATGGGCTATGGTGACTTCAAACTGCTGGCTGCCATTGGTGCCTGGTTTGGCTGGCAAAGTCTGCTGCCGGTGCTGTTGCTGGCGTCCTTTACCGGTGCCGTGCTGGGCCTCGGCCTGATGGCATTGCGTCGTCTGAATGAAGATCGCGTGCTGCCCTTTGGTCCGGCGCTGGCACTGGGCGGCTGGTGTTATCTGATGTGGGGGACGGAAGTGGTGGACCTGTACTGGAGTATTGCGCTGTGACTTATGTAATTGGCCTGACCGGCGGCATTGGCAGCGGAAAAAGCACAGTAGCCAGCCTGTTTGCCGGGCTGGGCGCAGACATTATTGATGCCGATATTATCGCCCGCGAGGTGGTGGCCACCGGTGAGCCGGCACTGGCAGCCATTGCCCATCATTTTGGTGCCGGTATTCTTGCCGGGAATGGCGAACTGGACAGGCGCGCCCTGCGGGCCCGGGTGTTTGACAACCCGCAGGAAAAGGAGTGGCTCAATACCCTGCTGCACCCGATTATTCGCGAGCGCATGGTGGCCGCCTGTGCCGCCAGCACGTCCCCTTACTGCCTGCTGGTGGTGCCCCTGCTGGTAGAAAACCAGCTTACCAGCCTGTGCCACCGGGTATTGGTGGTGGATGTCAGCCCCGAGACTCAGCTTGCGCGCACGGTAAAGCGGGATAACGCCAATGAAGCACAAATTCGCGCCATTATGGCCGCTCAGGCCAGCCGTGAACAGCGCCTGGCCGCTGCCGACGACGTTATCAACAACAACAGCCCCGACCAGGCGGGGCTGTTGAAAGAAGTGCAGCAGCTGCATCAATACTACCTGACACAGGCTCAGGCCATTACAGAATAACGCCGCCGCCTTCAGCAGTTTGCGTATTCTGTTTGGCCGGGGCACTGGTCGTGCGTTTGCGCGGTGCCGGCTTACGGGCCGGGGCCTTGGCCGGACGCACTATCTGGCCTTTTTCTACCAGACTGGCTTCTCCTTCTACCAGAGTGGCGTAAGCCATTTTCGGCTTGACCGTGGTAATGCGGATCTTGCCAATGGCTTCTTCATCCTGACCCAGCACTTCGCCGGTGTAGGGATCCACCAGCTTTTCACCCAGGCTGTATACCGTAAAGTAACTGCCGGATTTCAGGGTTTTGCCACCCTGGTTGATGATAATACGGTCTCCGGTCACGCTGATTACCCGCAGCGGATAGATATTATCCATCGACTCCTGGAAAATTTTGTTAACCGCCTGATTAATCAGACCATTCAGATTACCGTTGCTGGCACTCAGACTCACGGTATCGGACCATTTCACCTGCCGCGTGGGCACTTCAATAATCTGATAGCGCACCTTGAGCGCACTGCGGGCATAATGGTTTACCTCGCCGGTCATCGCGACCGTCTCGGACCAGCGCCGGGTGCTGGCATTCTGAACCTGACCAACCAGCATATAGTCCAGCCCCAGCACCTGCCCCATGCGTGCTTTTTCGGTCAGCGCCGTATCATCACTTTCCCACAGCTGACGTTCTTGCTGATAAGCCTGATCCTGCTCTCTGTCCAGCACCGCAAAACGGCGGCTTTGGGTATACAGATCCTGCAGCTCACGGCTGAAGGTGGCTCCATGACTGCCTTTAAACGGCAACACGGCCAGCTTGCGCCGGCTGTCGGCAGACATGCCTGCGGGCTTGTAGCGCAGCACATTAACATGCAGCTCTACCCGGCAGCCGCCTTCACCACACTGCTGCGACAGCATCTGATAGCTGTCTACCATGCCTTTGGCGGCCATGCGGCCGTCACGCTGAGTGTGAGTCAGGCTTTCGGTCTCGCCGTTTTTCTTATGCAGCAGCTGCTCTACCTGCTGTGAGCTGTTGATATCTACGCCATTTACCTGACGCACTGCTTCTATCAGGGCATTTTCTACCGCCAGCTGCTCGGTAACGCCATGGCCGGTAACCTGTACCGGCGTCACATTTGCCTGAGCCATACCAGACAAAAATAATAAAGGCAGCAAGGCTGCCAGTAACCACTTTTTCATCACATCACCCTCAGAAGTCCGACACATCCATCATGTCCAGGCTGGCACCCTGATTGCTGCCGCCCTGATAGCCTGCCGCGCCTTTCTGCCCAGGCACCTTGCCGGCCTTGAAGGTACGCATGGCCTGCTCTTTCTGCGGATGCCAGGCCACCACCACGCCATTGATTTCGCGATCTGAAGTAGGATGCTTGTGAGTCCAGCGCTTGGCTACCTGCAGCCCCACCAGGCCTTTCACTGACGAGCTCATGCGCGACATTTGCCGGGTTTCCTTGAGCAGCTTGGTGGTCAGCTCATCTACGGTTTCTTCACCTTCGTCCGTTTTGGTCACAGTGGCATGCTCTTCACGAGTCTGCCCCGTGGTGACTTCTGCACTGACAGTGCCATAGAGGTTATAGGCTTCGGAAATATGTGCATAAGCGGCCTGCTCGGCCTCAATAAAGGCAAAGTCACGGTTGTCGTTGCATTCTTCATAGTCCACCGGATTACAGCTGTTGCCGGCCATACCAAACGACACCAGCATGGGGTAACCCTGCTCGTCGTGCAGCAACTTGACGCCATATTCATACATCAGGTTGGCCTTGTTGGACTCAAGAAAGTTATCCAGATTAATGCCACGCTTTGCCGGCTCGGGCTGAACATGTCCTTTGCTCTCCTGTAAGGAAGCCAGCACATTCTTCATTTTATTGGAGGTCGACAACACCGCAGCCACGGCCGTTTTACCGTTGTCGTCGGTAATTTCAAACGTGCGGATGATCATGGCACCGCTGATTTCACCCCGTGAGCGAGTCCCCACAGTGCGGCTGATGGCCTTGCGCATCATCAGCTTGCGCTTGGACGGAGGCGCAGCATTATATTCCTGAGGATCCACGCCCAGCTCTACCAGCTTTTGGCTCAGTGACGCATCAGCTACCGCCACCACCTTGTCGAACATGGCTTCCAGTTTGCTGCTTTGCTGCAATTCTTCAGGCGTAAACTCCGGCTCTTTGCTGGTTTTAAATGCTTCCCGCATGACCTCGGACGAAATATCAATATAGAGCTCTTTGATTAAGGCTTCCCGCGCCTTGGTTTGCGCCTGCAGATAAGCAATATTGCGGGCATCAGCCCAGTCCGGTGAGGTAGGTGCACGGCTGACATCAGCTACGCCATATTGCAGGAATACTTCCTGGCCACGGCCCTGACGCTGATAGGCTTCTTTACGCTCGCGCACATATTTGTCGGCCTGCTCCTGCACGTACAGGTGGGCGTTATCAATGCCACGCTCGGCAGATTTTACAATTTCCAGCTCAGTTTGCGCCGGGGCCACCGGCTCATCCACCACTTCTGCAGCGGGCGGCGGTGCCGTAATCGGTGCCGGCGCATTGGCCGGAGCAGGATCATTCTGAGCATATGCGGCAGGCACCATGGCCAGCAGCAAGCAGGCCGCGAGATAATGTTGTTTCATTACTTTTCTTCCCTAAAAAACAACGGGGCCATCAGACCCCGTGCCATTACCAGGTAACAGTGCGGCTGTCACCGCGCTTGATGATGGGGTACTCGCCTTCCCAGTAGGCCAGGCCGTTTTCCAGGTTGGTCAGAGTCAGCTGGAAGTAGTAATCGGACTGCTGAGTACGGCGATCCACCCGGTTATTACGCTGAATAATTTTGCCGCTCAGACTGAAATCAGGAGCAATCACCGCATTATTGCCTTTTACGGTACTGCGCTTGACCATGGAGGATTTGCGCAGCTCACGCACCTGCTGGGTCATGGCGTCTTCCGGCCCGTTCAGGCCAATGGCAGTGGTGGTAATGAACTTGCCGCTTTGCAGCAGGCTGACGCGGATTTTCTTGGTCAGCTGATCGGTATCAATACGCTGAGTGGTATCGTTGATCATGGAAGAGACCGCCATGACATAGCGGCCGCCCTGAGATGCCTTGGGGTGTACCAGCAGCGGGCTGGCAACCATGTCATCCACCGCCTGAGACGCCGCCTTCTCAAAGTCTTTATAATCCAGGCCCATTACCACTGTCTGATCTTCACCCGGATTAACATAGTGAGCCGTAGTGGCACAGCCAGACAGGGCAGCCATCAGGATCACGGCGGACATTTGCTTTTTCATTGTGCTCTCTCTTGTATTTGCTTTTACAGATTCATCACTTCAACCTGGGGAGTCTGCATGGGCGAAGTCGCCTTTACATACACCAGGTGAAAACGGCTTTCGGGATCCAGGGTAACGTTCAGCGGTTGCTCCAGCTCGGCTACCTTAATATTCAGCTTACCGTTCGACGGACGCTGCACCCGCGCCAGCTGCCATTCCTTGGGCAGGGCGCTCCAATTACGAATATCTGCACCGGTAGTCGCGGCCTGAGTCAGACCCGCGGCCAGCCCCAGCAGCTGGTTTTGATCCTGCAGCTGTTTCTGGGCAACGGTTTTAAGCGTGGCGCGAATCACTTCGCGGCTCAGAATGTAGGGGAACTCGGTTTTAAACTCAGCCTGAATAATACGATCCATGCTGGCCAGAGGGCGGGTTTTAACCGGGCCCATCTGCAGGTTGCTGAACGCAGACTGCCGCTCTACCAGCTTGGGCAAAGCAATGCCGCTGTAACTGACATTGGAGGTGAACACGAACAGCGGCAGGTCAATGCGGAACTCTTCTTTTTTGCTGCTCAGACCGTTTTCAAACAGCACCCACACTGTGGGCTTTTGACGCTCCATTGACTGACCACGACGCAATGCATTGGCCATGTTCATATCGGTTTTTACATCGGCGTGCTTGGTCAGGCCATATACGCGTTTAAAACTGGAATGAGCCTTGCTGTAATCACTCTTGTCCTGAGCCTTGAGCATGAAATACAGTCCATGCATATAAGTGGCAAAGGGGTTTACATAACCGTCGTAGGCCTGCCACTCAGACAAGTCAACGCCCTGCTGGGCCAGTAACGGATCGGCCGCTTCCAGAGTGCGGTTTACGTTTTCCTTATCGACTTTTTCTTCTTCCTGAGTCAGCTCTTCTTTCTGTGCAGCAATTTTGGCAGCGAAATGTTCAGCAGCGCGGCGTTGGCGATCCTCCGTGCGGTTCCACTCAATACGGGCATTGGCATAATCACCCTGCGCCATAAAGTTAAGGGCTTTATAGGTATTGAGCATGACGCCGTCATACTGCGTCTGGGTATAGCTGGTGATGCTGTCATTCACCAGCATGGAGCCGGCAAGCTCAACGCCCTGCATCAGCATATGCTTGGTGTCTTCATCCTTCATGCCGTGCTCGGCCTGATCAAACAGGCTGTTGGAGCGGGCGTATATTTTCTCCTGGCGCATCAGGCTGGCTGCCTGCAGTGACCATAGCAGGTCATCGGCCCTGCCTGTGTCATCCAGACCTGAGTGCTGCTCGGCAATGGCCGATGGCAAGCGCATCGAGACTGCGGCCTTCAGCCAGCGCCTGGTCAAAATCACCGAATTTGTTTTTCTGATAAGCCGTCGTACAACCAGACAGCAGCAATATGCCTGCCAGGGCGAAGGGAAATTTTCCTGCGAGGGGATTCATTATGCGCTCTTCCGTGCGTTTTTAATTAAAGTTAATAAGTGCGTCTAAAACTGACGCAGCATATTAAACACAAAAAGAGGACCTGTTTGAACTGTTCGTTAGTATTAAAATGATATTGTTGCGATGAAATATCAGAAATTAAGCAAAAAATCGCCATATAGAAGAAAAGTGCAACACAGAACTGCTTACATAACGAAACAGGGCCGGCAATGCCGACCCTGTTACTTGAGCGCAGGAATAACCTTGCGTTATGACGTACGGGTAAAAATCAGATCCCAGACGCCGTGACCCAGTCGGTGGCCGCGCTGTTCAAACTTGGTCAGCGGGCGGTAATCGGGGCGCGGCATATAGTCGCCGGAAGCAGCAGCATTGGTATAACCCGGCGCGGCCTGCATCACTTCCAGCATATGTTCGGCGTAGTTTTCCCAGTCGGTGGCCATGTGGAATTCACCGCCGATTTTCAGCTTGCTGCGCACCATTTCCACAAACTCGGGGCGTACTATGCGGCGTTTGTGATGACGTTTTTTGTGCCAGGGATCCGGGAAAAACAGCTGCACTCTGTCCAGGCTCTGCTCGGGCAGCATTTGTTCAAATACTTCCACCGCATCGTGGCACATCACCCGCAGGTTGGTCAGACCGGATTCCGCCGCGCCCATTAAACAGGCACCCACACCCGGCGTGTGCACTTCAATACCGATAAAGTCCTGATCCGGCGCCGCTGCGGCCATTTCCACCAGGGATCCGCCCATACCAAAGCCGATTTCCAGCACCCGCGGCGCGCTTCGGCCAAATACCGTGTCCAGATTCAGCAGTTCACCGCTGAACTCGATGCCCATCACCGGCCATTGCTCTGCCATGGCTTTTTCCTGCCCCTTGGTCAGGCGGCCTTCCCGGCGCACAAAACTGCGAATTTTACGTTTGCGCAGCTCTTCTTCGGTCTGGGCGGGCTTGTGTTCTGTCATTCTGTTTCTCCGGCGAGCAATGAAGTGCGAATTATCCAAAGTTAGGGCCAAGGTGCAAGCCGAAATGCACCGGCAAAAAAAGTAGCTGTTTTTTAGCCGCTTTCAAAAAAAACACCATGCTGTTGCTGCCATTACCAAAAAAATCACCGGGGTCCGCCGCCTAGACTGAACACATCAGCAAGCAACCCGAACAATGCAGGAGATGGCTTATGACCGCCATGGAACGCCTTATGCCCAACGGCAAAGTGACCGATGCCCTTATGCCCTACCTGCAAGACCCGCGTCTGGTGCGGGAGCTGGCTTACATTAACGGCCAGTGGGTGCACAGCCAGAGTGACCTGCCGGTGTTCAACCCGGCCACCGGAGATGTGATTGGTCATGTGCCCGAGCTTAATGCCGAGCATGCCACTCAGGCAGTGGATGCCGCTCAGGCCGCCTTTGGCCCCTGGGCCGGCCTGATGGCCGATGAAAGAGCCGCCCTGCTGCTGCGTTGGCATGACCTGATCCTGGAGCACAAGGAAGATCTGGCCACCCTGATGGTGCTGGAGCAGGGCAAGCCCCTGCAGGATGCCAGAGGCGAAATTGATTATGGCGCTTCTTTTATTCGCTGGTTTGCCGAAGAATGCCGGCGCGCCTATGGCGACACCATTCCCGGTCATATTGCCGGCGCACAGCTGCTTACCCTGCGCGAGCCCGCAGGGGTAGCGGCGCTGATCACGCCCTGGAACTTTCCTCATGCCATGATCACCCGCAAGGCCGCGGCCGCTCTGGCCATTGGCTGCACTGTGGTGATCAAGCCTGCCAGAGAAACACCGTTTTCAGCCCTGGCGCTGGCGGAGCTGGCAGAGCGGGCCGGCTTTGTCCCCGGCGTAATTAATGTGCTCACTGGCCCGGGCAAGGCGCTGGGCGATGCCCTGTGTGCGGATAACCGAGTGCGGGCACTGTCTTTTACCGGCTCCACTCACGTCGGCAAACAATTATTGGCCGCCTGCGCCGGCACCGTGAAAAAGTGCGCCATGGAGCTGGGCGGCAATGCGCCGTTTATTGTGCTGCCCGATATGGACGTGAAAGAAGCTGCCAAAGCGGCCGTGGCCGCCAAGTTTCAGACCGCCGGTCAGGATTGTCTGGCCGCCAACCGCATTCTGGTGCCCCAAAGCCAGTATGAAGAGTTTCTCGATGCCTTTGCCGGCGAAATGGCCCGCATCAAAGTGGGTAACGGCCTCATTGCCGGCACCACCATGGGGCCGCTGATCCATCGCAAGGCCGCGGATAATGCCCAAAGCCTGGTGGACGATGCGCTGGCCAAAGGTGCCCGGCTGTTTGCCGGCAGCCAGCAGGCCGTGCCCGGTGAACACTTTTTTATGCCGGTGCTGCTGGCGGATGTAACGCCTGCCATGCGGGTATTTCGGGAAGAAACCTTCTGTCCGGTCGCCGCCGTACTGCCTTATTCAAATACAGACGAGGTGCTGGCCCTGGCCAACGACACCGAATATGGCCTGGCCGCCTACATATTTGGCCATGACCAACGGCTGATCTGGCCACTATTGCAAGGGCTTGAGTTCGGCATGGTGGCAGTGAACTCGGTAAAAATGACCGGCCACAGCATTCCCTTTGGCGGCGTTAAACATTCGGGCCTGGGCCGGGAAGGCAGCCGCCACGGCTTTGATGATTTCAGCAACATAAAATACGCCTGCCTGGGCGGGCTTTAATCGCGTATTTTTGAAGGAGGTTTATCATGACCATCAACACCAAACAGTGGCTTGAAACCGATCGCAATACCATTTTTCACGCCTCCACTCCTCTTGGCCAGTATGCCCGGGGCGAAATGGGCGGACGCATTATTACCGGTGCCGAAGGCATTCGCATTAAAGACTCAGAAGGCATTGAGCTCATTGACGCCTTTGCCGGCCTCTATTGCGTCAATATCGGCTATGGCCGCATGGAAATGGCCGAGGCTCTTTATGAGCAGGCCAAAAAGCTGGCTTATTACCACACCTATGTGGGCCACAGCAGCGAGGCACTGATTGAGCTGTCCAGCCGTATTCTCGACAAGGCCCCCGCCGGCATGAGCAAGGTGTATTACGGTCTGTCGGGCAGTGATGCCAACGAAACCCAGATCAAACTGGTGTGGTACTACAACAACGTGCTGGGCCGGCCACAGAAGAAAAAAATCATCTCCCGGGAGCGGGGTTATCATGGCTCTACCATCGCATCCGGCTCGCTCACCGGCCTGCCGCTGTTTCATGCTCACTTTGACTTGCCGCTGGAGCGCATTCATCACACGGTGGCCCCCTGTTACTACCGTCGTGAAGACAGTGCCATGAGCGAGCAGGACTTTTCCCGCTGGTGTGCCGAGCAGCTGGAAGCCAAAATTCTGGCGGAAGGGCCGGATACGGTGGCCGCCATGATTGCCGAGCCAGTGCTGGGTACCGGTGGCATAGTGCCGCCGCCGGCGGGCTACTGGGCCGAAATTCGCAAAGTACTCGACAAATATGAAGTGCTGCTGATTGCCGATGAAGTGGTATGCGGCTTTGGCCGGCTGGGGGCCGAGTTTGGCTCCATTTATTACGATATGCAGCCGGATCTGATGACCATTGCCAAGGGCCTGACCTCGGCCTATCAGCCGCTGTCCGGCGTGATAGTGGGAGACAGAGTCTGGCAGACCCTGGAGCGGGGTACCGACGACTGGGGCGCTATCGGCCATGGCTATACCTATTCCGGTCATCCCATGGGGGCAGCGGCGGCATTGTGCAACCTGGATATTATTGAGCGGGAAAACCTGGTAGGCAACGCCGAAACGACCGGTGCTCACCTGCAGCAGCGCATGCAGGCGGCCTTTGCTCATCATCCGCTGGTGGGTGACTGCCGCGGCATAGGCCTGCTGGCGGCACTGGAGTTTTCTGCCGATCCGGCCAAGCGTACGCCGCTGGATCCTGCCCTCAAGGTAGGCCCGCGCATTGCTGCCGCCTGCCTGGAGCAGGGGCTGATTGCACGGGCCATGCCCCACGGCGATATTCTGGGCTTTGCCCCGCCGCTGGTGGTCACTCCGGACGACATTGACGATATCGTTGCCCGTACCGAAAAGGCGGTGAACAAGGTGACTGACGAGCTGGTGCGTAACGGTGAATGGCGACCGGCCAGGGATTGAAGTTCAAAAAAAGTGAAGGGTGAACAGTGAAGAGTGAAGAGTGAAAAAGGCCTGTCAGTGACAGGCCTTTTGTGTTTTTAGCGCACCGGTGCTGCACGAAACAGCGGCAGGGATTACCGGAGCCAACCGTCACATGCCATGGAAGGCATGTGCCGAGCGTCCCATGGATGGGCTTGAAGCGTGTTGGCGCAGGTAACCCTGCCGATGTTTCGCATGACGTACTCTGCGCTCCTGTTACCGCTGCGGACGCAGGGTCGGGAACAGGATCACGTCACGAATGGTGTGAGAGTCGGTCAGCAGCATCACCAGACGGTCGATACCGATGCCCTGGCCGGCGGTGGGCGGCAGGCCGTGCTCCAGCGAGGTCACATAGTCCTCGTCGTAGAACATGGCTTCGTCGTCACCGGCGTCCTTCTGCTCCACCTGATCGCGGAAACGCTGAGCCTGATCTTCGGCGTCGTTCAGCTCAGAGAAGCCGTTGGCGATCTCGCGGCCGCCGATAAAGAACTCGAAGCGGTCGGTGATGCTCGGGTCGTCGTCGTTACGCCGCGCCAGCGGTGATACTTCCGCCGGATATTCGGTAATGAAGGTCGGCTGGATCAGGCGGTGTTCGGCGGTCTCTTCAAAGATCTCGGTGATCACGCGGCCCAGGCCCCAGGTTTTTTCAACCTTGATCTTGAGATCCTTGGCCACTTCACAGGCACCTTCAAAGGTTGCCAGCTGGTCCAAGGTCACTTCCGGGTTGTACTTGAGGATGGCGTCTTTCATGCTCAGGCGCGCGAACGGCTTGCCGAAGTCAAAGGTCTCCTCGCCATACTGCACTTCGGCGCTGCCCAGCACCTCAGTAGTAACGGTGCGCAGCATTTCCTCGGTGAAGTCCATCAGGTCACGGTAATCGGCGTAGGCCCAGTAGAACTCCATCATGGTGAACTCGGGGTTGTGCCGGGGCGACAGACCTTCGTTACGGAAGTTACGGTTGATCTCAAACACCTTCTCGAAACCGCCCACCACCAGCCGCTTCAGGTACAGCTCGGGGGCGATACGCAGGTACATGTCCAGATCCAGCGCATTGTGATGGGTGATAAAGGGACGGGCCGAGGCACCACCCGGAATCACCTGCATCATGGGGGTTTCCACTTCCATAAAGCCGTGGCCGTTCATAAAGCTGCGAATGGCGGCCATCACTTTTGAGCGCACCATGAAGGTCTTACGGGAGTCGTCGTTGGTGATTAGGTCCAGATAGCGCTGACGGTAGCGGGTTTCCTGATCCGACAGGCCGTGGAATTTCTCCGGCAGCGGGCGCAGGGCCTTGGTCAGCAGCTGAAAGCTGTCCATGTTGACGTAGAGATCACCCTTGCCGGACTTGTGCAGGGTGCCGGTCACGCCAATGATGTCACCGATGTCGAGGCCGTTGTACTGCTCCTTGATCAGCTTCTGGGCATCCTTGGTGGCATAGGCCTGAATGCGGCCGGACATGTCCTGCAGGGCCAGAAAGGGGCCGCGTTTGGCCATAATGCGGCCGGCCACCGAGGCGACCTTGCCCAGCGACTCAAGGGTCTCTTTATCGTGCTCACCGAATTCGGCCTGCAAATCGGCGGCCAGGTGCTCACGGCGAAAGTTGTTGGGGTGACCGTTGGCGGGGCAGTCCTTGCGGATCTGGTCCAGCTTGGCACGGCGCTCGGCAATGAGCTTGTTCTCGTCTTGTTGCTGCTCTGTCGTCATGATTAAGCCTTGTTTGAATCTTTTATTTACAGCCCGGACTTGAGGCTGGCTTCAATAAACTTGTCCAGATCGCCGTCCAGCACCGATTGGGTGTTACGGGTTTCCACACCGGTACGCAGATCCTTGATGCGGGCGTCGTCCAGCACGTAAGAGCGGATCTGACTGCCCCAGCCAATGTCGGACTTGCTGTCTTCCAGCGCCTGTTTCTCGGCATTCTGCTTTTGCAGCTCCAGCTCATAGAGCTTGGCTTTCAGCTGCTTCATGGCCTGATCGCGGTTCTTGTGCTGAGAGCGGTCGTTCTGGCACTGCACTACCACGCCGGTGGGCTCGTGGGTAATACGCACCGCCGAGTCGGTCCGGTTAACGTGCTGACCACCGGCACCGGAGGCGCGGTAGGTATCGATACGCAGATCCGCCGGGTTGATGTCGATCTCGATATCGTCGTCAATCTCCGGATACACAAAGGCAGAGCAGAACGAAGTGTGACGGCGGCCACCAGAGTCGAACGGAGATTTACGCACCAGACGGTGCACACCAGACTCGGTGCGCAGCCAGCCATAGGCATATTCACCGGAAAAACGCACTGTGGCGGACTTGATACCGGCCACTTCCCCTTCCGACAGTTCGATGATCTCGGTTTTAAAGCCGCGGGCCTCACCCCAGCGCAGATACATGCGCAGCACTATGTTGCACCAGTCCTGGGCTTCAGTACCGCCGGAGCCGGACTGTAAATCGAGATAGCAGTCTGACGCGTCCTGCTCACCGGAAAACATGCGACGGAATTCCAGATCCTCAAGCTTTTTCTCAAGGCCCGCCAGGTCGGATTTGGCTTCTTCGAAGGTGTCTTCGTCTTCTTCTTCTACCGCCAGCTCCACCAGCTCGCCAATGTCGGCAATACCCCGGTCCAGCTCTTCCAGGGTTTCCACCACGGTTTCCAGGGCGGATCTTTCCTTACCCAGTGCCTGGGCGCGCTCGGGCTGGTTCCACACATCCGGCTGTTCCAGCTCGGCGTTTACTTCTTCCAGACGCTCTTTTTTGGCGTCATAGTCAAAGGTACCCCCTAAGAAGCTGCGCCCGTTCAGACAGCTCCTTAAGTTTGTTGTACACAGGGTTTGTTTCAAACATGGACTGACAGACTCTCTGTTTACTAAGTGAGTGGACTTGGCGCTTGGCCAAATAAGGCGGCTATTCTACCCAAAAGCTGCCCAAAACGCAGCCATACCGATGATTTTCATCCGCAAACAGGGACCCTTTTGGCATCAAAATATTCACCTGCCTTTCCTGCACTGTGGCGATCTTGTGCTAATACTCTAAATGGCATGCCGTTTTATGCCCCCAATGCATAACGCAATCGTTTAATCGCCAACAAGAGGATGTGTTTATGACAGGCAAAGGAACAGCAGCGATTCTGATAGCCGGCACTTTGCTGGCCGCCCCGCTTCAGGCCGCCACCCTGGATGAAGTAAAACAGCGGGGAGAGCTGAAGTGCGGTGTCAACAGCGGCCTGCCGGGTTTCTCCAACCCGGATGACAAGGGCGTATGGAAAGGGCTGGATGTGGATCTGTGCCGGGGCATTGCCGCTGCCATCTTCAACGATGCCGGCAAGGTGCAGTACATTCCGCTCAACGCCAAGGAGCGCCTCACCGCCCTGCAGTCGGGTGAGATTGATGTGCTGTCGCGCAATACCACCTGGACCTCCAGCCGCGATACTGAACTTGGTATCAACTTTACCGGCGTCAACTACTACGACGGTCAGGGCTTTCTGATCAACAAAAACCTGGGCGTCAGCAGCGCCAAGGAGCTGGATGGTGCCGCCATCTGTATTCAGTCGGGCACCACCACCGAGCTGAACGTGGCAGACTATTTCCGCCGCAACGGCATCGGCTACAGCGCCGTTGTGTTCGACACGTCCGAGCAGACGGTACAGGGGCTGGAAGCGGGGCGCTGTGACGTGCTGACCTCGGATCTGTCCCAGCTTTATGCCCTGCGCATCAAGCTGTCCAAACCCGATGATGCTGTGGCACTGCCCGAGGTCATTTCAAAAGAGCCGCTGGGGCCTTCGGTACGGCAGGGAGATGATCAATGGTTTAATGTGGTCAAATGGACTCACTTTGCCATGATCAACGCCGAAGAGCTGGGCATTACCAAAGCCAATGTCGACGAGATGAAAACCAGCGAAAATCCCGACGTTCGCCGTCTGCTGGGCCTTGAGGCCGACTTTGGCAAAGGCATGGGTCTCGACAAGGACTGGGCCTATCGCATCATCAAGCTGGTAGGCAACTACGGTGAAATCTTCGAGGCCAATGTGGGTCAGGGCTCACCGCTGAAAATTGAACGGGGCCTGAACGCACTCTGGACCGAGGGCGGCCTGCAATACGCACCACCTGTGCGTTAACCCCGGTAAGGGCTGCCTGCGGGCAGCTCCTTATTTACAGGTGTCACTGTCATATTCAAGGATGAAGCCATGTCGTCACCGGTCAAGTCTGCTTCCCCTTCGGTAAAGTTCTGGCGCGATCCTGCCAAGCGGGCGCTGCTGTTTCAGGTAGTACTGCTGTGCGCCGTGGCTGCCTTTATCGGATTTATTGTTAACAACACGCTTAATAACCTCAGTACTCGCGGCATTACCACCGGCTTTGGCTTTCTGGATGATCCTGCCGGTTTTGCCATTGCCCAGTCACTGATCCCCTACGCCGAAACCGACACCTATGGCCGCACTTTTGTGGTGGGCCTGCTTAATACGCTGCTGGTATCGTTTCTCGGCATTATCGGTGCCACTGTGCTGGGCTTTATCATTGGGGTGGCACGGCTGTCACCCAACTGGCTGATCGCCCGGCTGGCCTCGGCCTATGTGGAGTTGTTCCGCAACCTGCCATTGTTGCTGCAGATGTTTTTCTGGTATTTCGCCGTGCTGCGTACCCTGCCCGGCCCACGCAACAGTCTGAGCCTGAATGACAGCGCCTTTCTTAATGTGCGCGGCCTTTATTTACCAGAGCCTCTGCCCGGTGCGGGTTTTCACTGGATCTGGCTGGCGCTGTTGCTGGCCCTGGCCTTGTCTTTCTGGCTGATCCGCTTTAATCACCGTCGCCAGGAAGCCACAGGGCGGCGACTGCCTGCCTGGTGGATCAGTATCGGGCTGATACTGGCCCTGCCCGGTCTGACCTTTGTCGCACTGGGCGCACCGCTGGAATGGAACTACCCTGAGCTGCGCGGCTTTAACTTTCGCGGCGGCATGACCATTATTCCCGAGTTTCTTGCTCTGTGGCTCTCACTGACGGTGTATACCGCCGCTTTTATTGCGGAAATTGTCCGCTCCGGTATTCAGGCTATTTCTCACGGCCAGACCGAGGCCGCTCATGCGCTTGGCATTAAAGACAGCCTGACACTGCGGCTGGTTATTATTCCTCAGGCCATGCGGGTCATTATTCCGCCACTGACCAGCCAGTACCTTAATCTGACCAAGAACTCCTCTCTGGCCACCGCCATCGGTTATCCGGATCTGGTCTCGGTATTTGCCGGCACCACCCTTAACCAGACCGGTCAGGCTATTGAAGTCATAGCCATCACCATGCTGGTGTATCTCACCATCAGCCTGCTGGTGTCTTTCTTTATGAACTGGTTTAACAACCGCATGGCGCTGGTGGAGAGGTAAGCATGTATAAAGATACCCTGACCCCGGAGCGTCCGGCACCGGTTTCCAGCAAAGGGCTGCCCGGCTGGCTCAGAGCCAACCTGTTTTCCGGCCCGCTCAATACGGCAGTGACCCTGCTCGGCCTTTATGCCCTCTATCTGATACTGGTCCCTGTGATTGACTGGGCCATTATCAGCGCCGACTGGACCGGCAGCAACCGTAACGACTGCACCGGTGACGGGGCCTGCTGGGTGTTTATCAGCGCCCGGCTGCAGCAGTTTATTTACGGCTTTTATCCGGATTCAGAACTGTGGCGCATCAATCTCACCTTTGTGCTTTTTGTGGCGCAGCTGCTGTGGCTGGCCCTGCCCCGCATGCCGGGCAAAATGTGGCTGGCTCCTTTTATGGTGGTGGTGTTTCCGGTCATCGCCTGGGTGCTGCTTTATGGTGGCTGGTTCGGTCTGGCAGAAGTACCCACTCACCGCTGGGGCGGCCTGACCCTGACCCTGATACTGGCAGTAGTAGGCATTACCGCCGCCCTGCCTATCGGTACCCTGCTGGCACTGGGGCGGCGCTCGGATATGCCCATAGTGCGCAGCCTGTCGGTGGTATTTATCGAGTTCTGGCGGGGCGTACCGCTGATTACCGTGCTGTTTATGTCGTCGGTGATGCTGCCACTGTTTGTACCCGAGGAGCTGACCCTCGACAAGCTGGTGCGGGCCATGATTGGCATCATTTTTTTCCAGTCTGCCTATATGGCAGAAGTGGTGCGCGGTGGCCTGCAGGCCATTCCCAAGGGTCAGTATGAAGCTGCCGAAGCGTTAGGGCTGAATTACTGGAAAATGATGGTGCTGATAGTACTGCCCCAGGCGCTGAAGCTGATGATACCGGGCATAGTGAATACCTTTATTGCCCTGTTCAAGGATACCAGCCTGGTGCTGATTATCGGCCTGTTCGACCTGCTGGCCATAGTACAGTCGGGGCTGGCAGACCCCAACTGGCTGGGCTTCGCCACAGAAGGATATGTGTTTGCCGGGCTCATTTTCTGGATATTCTGCTATGGCATGTCCAAATACAGTCAGTATCTGGAACACAAGCTGCACACCGGCCATCACAAACGTTAGTGGAGTAAGTACATGGATGCACAGCAACAGGAATACATGGTTACCCTGCAGGGCGTGAACAAATGGTATGGGGATTTTCATGTACTGCGGGACATCGATCTGACCGTGACCAAGGGCGAGCGCATCGTCATCTGCGGGCCCTCCGGATCGGGCAAGTCTACCCTTATTCGCTGTATTAACCGGCTGGAAGAGCACCAGCAGGGCGATATTATCGTGCGCGGCACGCCACTGACCAACGACGTAAAAAACATTGAAACCATTCGCCGGGAAGTGGGCATGGTGTTTCAGCACTTTAATTTGTTTCCGCACTTAACCGTGCTGGAAAACTGCACTCTGGCTCAGATTTGGGTGCGTAAAACTCCCCGCCGGGAAGCAGAAGAAACCGCCATGAAACTGCTGACCCGGGTCAAGATTGAAAGTCAGGCCAAAAAGTATCCGGGCCAGCTTTCCGGCGGCCAGCAGCAGCGGGTAGCCATTGCCCGCAGCCTGTGCATGAACCCGGAAATCATGCTGTTTGACGAGCCTACCTCGGCGCTGGATCCGGAAATGATCAAGGAAGTGCTGGATGTGATGATAGAGCTGGCGGAAGAAGGCATGACCATGATGTGCGTGACTCACGAAATGGGCTTTGCCCGCACCGTGGCCGACAGAGTGATTTTTATGGATGCCGGTCAGATTATTGAAGAAAACGATCCCGAAACCTTTTTTCACCATCCGCAGTCGGAGCGGACCAAGCTGTTTCTCAGTCAGATCCTGGGTAACTGAAGCGGTATTTGGCTGCAGCGTAAAACACTGCAGCCAGGTCAATTAACAGCAAAAAAATTCATTCAAGGTTTGTTCGGCTTCAGCCGATAACACCTGTACCTCCCTTGCCTAGCGTAAACATATGCAAAACCTTAAATTGAAGCACAAGATACTGCTGAGTTTTGTCGTTGCTATCGTGCTGACGGTGGCCGCCATCAGCACGATGAGTTTTATTAACCTGAAAGATCAGCTGTACCGCGACAGCGAGCACTCGGTAGCCGCCATGGCCGAGAAAGAAGCCTCACGGGTTTCCAACTGGCTGAACATGCGTCAGGGCATGCTGACTGCAGCCAGCAAGCAGCTGGGGGAAGATCCCCATCCGGCACTGCAGCTGATTGAAGAAGCCGGTGATTTTCAGCTGGCCTATTTTGGCACCAGCACCGGCCTTATGCTGGACGCTCACCCAAGGGATCGCAGCGGCTACGACCCCCGCTCCCGCCCCTGGTATCAGCTGGCCCAGCAGGAAAAGCGCGCCGTTGTTACTACCCCCTATGAGGACGCTACCTTTGGCGGCACTGTAGTGACCCTGGCCGAGCCGGTCAGCCGTGGCCCCTGGCAGGGGGTGATTGCCGCCGATGTGGCCATTACCAGCCTGATTGAAAGTGTGAATGCCATCCGTCTGCCTGCCGAAGGCTATGCCATGATGCTGAGCCAGGATGGCACCCTGATTGCCCATCGCGACGCCAAGCTGGCGCTGCAGCCTTCTACTCAAATAGATGAAGAGCTGAGTACCGGCAACCTGAGCCGCTGGCAACAAATTGAGAAGCTTAATCCGGTCAGCCTGAACGGCACCAGCAAGCTAGTGTATGCCGAGGCCATTCCAGACAGTGACTGGCAACTGCTGTTTGTGCTCGACAAGTCCGCACTGGAAGCACCTCTCGGTGCTCAGCTGTGGCGTCAACTGGGTATTTCCGCGCTGGTGATTATCGCTGCCGTGGTGCTGATCAGCCTCTTGCTGCAATATCTGCTGGGGCCACTGGTCAAGGTATCCCGGGCACTGGCCCAGATTGCCGATGGTCAGGGGGATCTGACCCAGCGCATTGAGCTGCATGGCAAAGACGAGGTTGGCCTGCTGGCCACCAACTTCAACCGTTTTGTGGCCAGTCAGGCGGATCTTATCAAACAAATTCGTCAGCAGGCTCATCACCTGGGCGGCAGTGCCGAGCAGGCTTCGGTACGTGCCAACCAAACCGTGACCGAGCTGGGCCGGGCCCAGCAGGAAGTCACCATGGTGGCCACCGCCGTCACTGAAATGGCCTCTGCCACCCAGGAAATTGCCCATAATGCCGAACAGACGGCCACCGCGGCTCAGCAGTCGAGTTCCAGCACCGAGCAGGGCAAACAGCTGGTACACAAAACCCGCGATTCAATTTTCACGCTGGCCAAGGAAATGGAGCAGGCCGCGGCGGTCATCACTCGCCTGGATCAACACGCTCACGATATTTCCAGCGTGCTGGCCACCATTCAGGGCGTAGCCGAGCAAACCAACCTGCTGGCACTGAACGCCGCCATTGAAGCGGCACGGGCCGGTGAGCAGGGCAGAGGCTTTGCCGTGGTAGCCGATGAGGTGCGGGTGCTGTCTCAGCGCACTCATGCGTCTACCGAAGAAATTCAGGGCACCATAGGCACACTGCAGCAGGCCACCGGCGAAGCGGTAAAACTGATGCAGGCCAGCCGCAATATGGCCGAGCTGAGTGCAGAAGATGCCGAGGCCGCAGCGCAGGCGCTGGAGGAAATTACCGCTGCAGTAGGATTGATTTCAGATATGGCCAGCCAGATTGCTACCGCCGCGGAAGAGCAGAGCCAGGTGACCGGGGAAATTACCCAGAACACGACCGCCATCAAGGATGCCTCTGACGAGCTGGCCAACGATGCCGAACAGTCTTTGCAGCAGTCCAAGGATCTGCATCAGCAGGCCGGTGAGCTCAAGGGACTGGTCAGCGCCTTTCGAGTATAAATAACACAGGCAGCGCCGGCTGCCTGTGTTTTACTTCACGATAGTGGTGCCAGCCGCTCCACCAGCAGTTGCAGCTGGCGTCGCCCCTTCCATTCATTCACATCCGGCTTATATACCAGCTGCACTTTCTGAATGGCGGCATTGGGCCAGATACCCAAGTCCACATTAAAGGCGATAGCATCGATCACGGTGCGCCCTTCGTCCGGGCTGAGCACCAGCTTGAGGTGTTTGTCGCCCACCAGCCGCTGCTGAATAATGCGAAACTCACCGTCGAATACCGGCTCGGGAAACGCCTGTCCCCAGGGGCCGGCAAAGCGCAGCTGCTCCGCCAGCTCCAGATTCAGCTCGTTCACGCTCAGCTCGCCGTCACTTAAAATTTCACCGGCCAGCAGCTCGGGGCTGACCCACTCATCCACCATTTGCTCAAAAGCGGCCTTGAACGGCGTTAAGGCGTTTTTGGTCAAAGACAGCCCGGCGGCCATGGCATGACCACCGAACTTGGTGATAAGTCCGGGATGACGGGTGTTGATGGCATCAAGCAAATCGCGCAGGTGCACGCCGGGAATGGAGCGGCCCGAGCCTTTCAGCTCATCGTCGCCGGCCTCGGCAAAAGCGATCACCGGGCGGTAATACTGCTCCTTGATGCGCGAAGCCACCAGCCCCACCACGCCCTGATGCCAGTCGTCCTGATGCAGTACCAGCCCGGACGGCAGCTCGCCGTCGCTAATGCGCACCCTGGCCAGGGTAGCCAGGGCTTCCTGCTGCATGCTGGCCTCGATGGCCTTGCGTTCACGGTTCAGCTCATCCATCTGCGCTGTCAGCCGGCGGGCTTCATTAATATCGTCACAGAGCAGACAGGCCACGCCCATGGACATATCATCCAGCCGGCCCACCGCATTGAGCCGCGGCCCGAGGGCAAAGCCCAGATCAGACGCTACCAGCCGCTGCTGATTACGTCCGGAAATATCAATTAATGCCTGAATGCCAGGGCGCAGCCGGCCGGCGCGCATGCGCTGCAGTCCCTGATGCACCAGCACCCGGTTGTTACCGTCCAGGGCCACCACATCGGCCACCGTGCCCAGCGCGACCAGATCGAGATAATCCGCCATATTGGGCGGGCGAATGCCCTGCTGCTCAAACCAGCCCTGCTCACTCAGGGCCGAGCGCAGCGCCAGCAGCAGGTAAAAAGCCACCCCTACCCCGGCCAGGTTTTTGGAAGGAAAATCACAGCCGCTCTGATTAGGATTGACGATGGCGTCGGCATCGGGAACGTTTTCACCGGGCAGGTGATGGTCGGTCACTATGACCTCCATGCCTGCGGCTTTGGCTGCCGCCACGCCGCTGATGCTGGAAATGCCGTTATCCACGGTGATCAGCAGCTCGGCCCCCAGCTTTTGTGCTTCTTCCACCACCTGCGGACTCAGACCATAGCCGTAGTCAAAACGGTTGGGCACCAGATAATCCACGGCTTGCGCCCCCATGGCCCGCAAGCCGTGCACCATCAGCGCCGAGCTGGTGGCACCGTCACAGTCAAAGTCGCCCACTATCAAAATGCGGCGCTGGTTTTTCAGGGCGGCAGCCAGCAGACGCACCGCTTCACCCATGCCCTTGAGCACCGGCTTGTGCAGATTGCCCGCCTGTAAATTCAGCTGCTCCGGCGTGGTGACACCCCGGCTGGCATACAGCCGCTGCAGTAAGGGAGAAAGGCTGGCAGGCAGCTGATGAGCCACCGGCTCACGCCGGCGAATGGGCAAAGCAGAGAAGGATGACATGAATAATACTGGCTGTTTAAACAGGGGAAACACACTAACCGCACCCGGTGAAATTTGCAACGCTCCGACCGCCTTCGGCGGAGCTGTAAGCTATCAGCTGTAAGTTGCTCAGGTGGTGCTAATAGATTCGGGGTTGTGCCTGCAGCTTTTTCCTGTCGGTGTTGTGGATTTGTGCCAGCTAAAGCGGCACCTACACCTACCTACTGTCAGCCATTATATAAACGCAGGCACGGCGCAGTGCCTCCAGCCATACCACTTAAGGCTTATAGCTGACAGCTTACAGATCCCCCGAAGGGGTCATCCGCGGGGGTGGTGCTCTTCATGCAAGGCATTGAGGCGGTGAGTGGCCACATGGGTATAGATTTGGGTAGTGGAGAGATCCGAGTGGCCCAGCAGCATTTGTACCACCCGCAGGTCGGCTCCGTGGTTAAGCAGATGAGTGGCAAAGGCATGGCGCAGGGTGTGGGGCGACAGCTCCTGAGTAATGCCGGCGCGCAGGGCGTAATGCTTGATGCGGTGCCAGAAGGTCTGCCGGGTCATCTGCCGGGCCCGGCGGGACGGAAACACCACGTCTGACGCCTGCTCGCCCAGCAGCGCTGCCCTGCCCTCTTTTAAAAAACGGCTTAACCAGTGAAGGGCTTCTTCGCCCATGGGGACCAGCCGCTCCTTGTTGCCCTTGCCGGTTACCCGTACCAGCCCCTGACGCAGACTCACACTTTCCATCGACAGACTCACCAGCTCGGTCACCCGCAGGCCGGTGGCATAGAGCAGCTCCAGCATGGCCTTGTCGCGCAGCTCCAGCGGATCAGCGGCTTCAGGAGCATCGAGCAGGGCCGATACTTGTTGCTCGCTCAGATCCTTGGGCAAGCGTTTGGGCAGCTTGGGGCCGGCAATGAGCACGCTGGGATCGTCGGCACGCAGCTGCTCGCGCAGCAGATACTGAAAAAACCGCCGCAATACACTCAGCATACGCGCCGTACTGCTGGCCTTGAAGCCCAAATCGATACGATGGGCCAGATAGTGCTGCAGAGTCAGGCTGTTAACCGCCAGCAAACTGTCGCCTTCGCCGTCCAGCCAGCCGGCAAAATGGCTGAGATCACTGCGATAGGATGCCAGGGTATTGTCGGACAGGCCTTTTTCCAGCCAGAGGGCATCGATAAACTGCTCGACCAGCGGATGACTCATATTCACTCCATATTCTGCCTGCAGGGCGGCTTCTGTTATTATGAGCCCATTCCATCAAGAGTGAACGGAGCCCCATGAATATCGGTTTGTTTTATGGCTCGACCACCTGCTATACCGAGATCGCAGCCGAAAAAATTCGTGAGCAGCTCGGTGCCGAGCTGGTTGATCTGCATAATATCAGGGATGTGCCTCTGGCGCGTGCGCAGGATTATCCCATTCTTATTCTTGGTATTTCTACCTGGGATTTTGGTGAATTGCAGGAAGACTGGGAGTCTCATTGGGACGATATCGATACCCTGGATCTGGACGGTCATGTGGTGGCGCTGTTCGGTATGGGCGATCAGCTGGGTTATGGCGAATGGTTTCAGGATGCGCTGGGCATGCTGCACGACCGGGTGGTGGCCCGGGGGGCCAGCGTGGTGGGTTACTGGCCCAACCAGGGTTATGAGTTTGAAGCCTCAAAGGCGCTGACCGAAGACGGCAAGTACTTCGTCGGTCTGTCACTGGATGAAGCCAATCAGTACGACGACACCGATCCCCGCATTGAAGCCTGGGTCGCGCAGATACTGGATGAAATCGCGGCGCTTTAATCTCTTTGATCAACAAGTACCGCAACGCGAAGAGCAGTGGGGATTGCCGTAGCCGACCGTCCCATGGATGGGCTTGAAGCGTGTCGTGAAGTGCAAACTGCACTGATGCTTCACATGCCGCTCTTTCTCAGCAATGCGTGGCTAAACAACAAAAAAGCGGCATTGAAGCCGCTTTTTTATACCGGTTGCCAGGCTCAGGCCGTGGCAGTCCGGGCTGTTTTGCCCACAGTCAGGCCGATAATGGCAGCAATGGCGGTGGGCAGGGTCCAGGCCATGCCCACGCCGAACAGCGGCATAAAGTCCAGCAGGCTCATATCCAGGCCGGCGGCCTGCATGCCATCGAGCAGACCAAACACAAAGGCCACGCTCATGATCAGACGAAAGGCAAACACGGGAGCGCGCATCAGCGGCCGCAGATAAGTGGCCACCACCAGCGCAATGGCCACCGGATACAGCGCCACCAGAATGGGTACAGACACACTGATCAGGGTGTTCAGACCCACATTGGCCACCAGCATACAAGCGGTAGCAATGGCCACCACCCAGCCTTTGTAACTGCCCTTACCGGTCAGGTTATGAAAATAATCGGCACAGGACGACACCAGCCCCACCGCCGTGGTCAGGCAGGCCAGGGTCACAATGGCCGACAAAATCAGCAGCCCCGGCTCACCAAACAACGACAGCACATATGCACTGATAATCTCGCCACCGTTGCTGGCGTCCAGTACCACACCCTGGCTGGTACCACCCAGCACAAACAGCGAGATATATACAAAGCCAAGACCTGCTGCCGCAATCAGTGCCGCAGCCATCAGATAACGGGACTGAGCACGGGTATCAGTGACGCCTTTCTTGCGCAGCACATCCAGGATCAGCATGGCAAACAGCAGGGAGGCAAACGTATCCATGGTGTTATAGCCTTCAATAAAGCCCTTCACAAACGGCTGAGCCAGATAGGCCTCGGTGACCGCCGGCTGTGTGCCCTGAGGATTCACAAACACGGCAATGGCCAGCGCCACCAGTAACAGCAGCAGCAGCGGAGTCAGCAACTTGCCAATGGCTTCCAGCAGCCGGCCCTGACTCAAAGACAGCAGCAGCGCCACACCAAAAAAACCAAGGGTATACAGAGTTAATGCGCCCTGCCCGGGGTTTTCCAGAAAGGGCTTAACGCCCATCTCATAGGCCACCAGACCAGTGCGGGGAGCGGCAAAGGCCGGGCCGATAATAATAAAGATGGCACTGCCCATCAGGGTAATAATCACCGGCGGCAAATAGCGGCCCATCACCGGCAAACCGCCACCGGCCAGCGCTGCTGCCACCAGACCGGCCAGGGGCAGACCTACGGCTGTGGTCAGGAAACCAAACATGGCGCTGGTCATGTTTTCACCGGCCAGAAAACCGGCCAGGGGCGGAAAGATGATGTTTCCGGCACCCAAAAAGAAGGCGAATGTCATGAACCCCAGGCCCATCACATCAAAAGTGGACAATGGCTTTTTCAAGGCAAACCTCGTGGCGGCAAAGCGCTTGGCGAAAGTTTCGTTCGGAAACTAACGAAATTAACAAAACGATGCGCTGCTGTTTAAGGTTTGTGAAATACTAAAAACCAACAGAACGCGAGCTGAACAGTAGCATAATGATGTGAAAAGCATCTTCAATACAAAATTTACATCTTCAGATAGAAGGGGGAGACCTTTCCTTTGTATATGTCGCCATATTCGCCACATGCAGTATTAATGACAATTTCTTCTTTGATTACACAGTTTTTGATCCTGCCAAAGCGCAATAAAAAACGAGTGGGTGTTTTACCCTCACGAGTGATCACCGACTGCTGCTCCTGCAGATAAAGGGCATTTGAGTCTGCCAGTGTCAGCGCTTCTTCATGTGCCTGCCAGGGCAGCACCAGACAAATCTGTCCATTTTCACTCAGTAACCGGCAGCCATGACTGAACAGGTCCGCCAGACTCAGGCTGCCGCCGTGGCGGGCACTGGCCCGGGCCGCGCAGTCAAAATGCTGCCCCGGCACAAAATAGGGCGGGTTGGAGACGATCAGATCAAAGGGTTTCGCCACAAACTGCTGCAGCGCGCCCTGTTCAATGTGCATTTTCCCGGGCCAGGGCGACTCGGCCACATTTTCTGCCGCCTGCGCTGCGGCTGCCTTATCCAGTTCCAGACCGGTGATCTGCACCTGACCGTTACTGCGCTGGGCCAGCATCAGCCCCACCAGACCGGTGCCGGTGCCCACATCCAGAATGCGTTCAGCTCTCCCCAGTGGTGCCCAGGCCCCGAGCAGAATGCCGTCGGTGCCCACCTTCATGGCACAGCGGTCATGGTTAACCTGAAATTGTTTAAAGCGAAAACCCTGTCCGGCCATGGTGATCCCGAGAGTATTTTGATGGAAGTTAGCCTATAATAACCGGCCATTTTGGTTGACGGAATTGAACATGAGCAGTATGACCTTTGAGCAACTGGAGCTGGACCCCATTCTGGTTCGCGCTCTGGCCCGCATGGGCTATGCCAGACCCACCACCATTCAGAGCCAGGTCATACCCGAAGCCATGAGCGGCCGGGACATTATGGCCTCCGCCCCCACCGGCACCGGCAAAACGGCATCGTTTTTGCTGCCGGCCTGCCAGCACCTGCTGGACTTTCCGCGCCGTCAGGCCGGTCCGGCCCGAGTGCTGGTGCTCACCCCCACCCGGGAGCTGGCCAAGCAGATTGCCGACGACGCCAAGGCCCTGCTGAAAGACACCGGTCTGCGGGTAGAAACCATTACCGGCGGCGTGCATGCCGACAAACATCTGCCGGCGCTGACCAAAACCACCGACATCGTCGTGGCCACTCCGGGCCGGCTGCTGCAATACATAGACGAAGAGTCATTCGACAGCCGCGATATTGAAATGCTGATCCTGGACGAAGCCGATCGCATGCTCGACATGGGCTTTATTCAGGATGTGGACCGCATTGCCGCCGAGGCTCGCTGGCGTCGTCAGACCATGCTGTTTTCCGCCACCCTGGAAGGCCGTGGTCTGATGAAGTTTGCCGCCGATATTCTCAAGGAGCCGGTAGAGCTGTCTGCCGAGCCGCCCCGCAGCGAGCGCAAGAAAATCAATCAGTGGCTGCACCTGGCCGATAACCCGGAGCACAAGTTTGCGTTGCTGCTGCACCTGCTGCGCCAGCCCGATGCTACCCGCAGCATTGTGTTTGTAAAAACCCGCGAGCGCCTGATGGAGCTGGCCAGCCGGCTGCAGCAGGAAGGCCTGGACAACGCCTGGCTGCGGGGCGAAATGGATCAGGACAAACGCTTTGAAGCCCTGCGCCGTTTTCGCAACGGCAAGGTCAACATTCTGGTAGCCACCGATGTGGCTGCCCGGGGCATAGACCTGCCCGAAGTCAGCCATGTGATCAACTACGACATGCCGCGCACCGCCGATGTGTATGTGCATCGCATTGGCCGCACCGGCCGGGCCGGCCGCAAGGGCACTGCCATCAGCCTGGTGGAAGCCCACGACATGGCCATGGTAGTCAAGGTAGAGCGCTACACCGATCAAAAGCTCAAGCGCCGTATCATTGACGAGCTGCGCCCCAAACACAAAGAAGCGGCAGTGACGGTACGCAAGAAAAAAGAGGCCGACAGCAAAGGCAAAAAAGCGGTTCAGCCCAAGAAGAAAACCCGCCTGCGCGACAAGAAGGCCAAGGGCCAGCCCCGCTGGCTGAAAGACAAGCCGGCCGACGACAAGGCATAAAAAAACCGGCCTTCATGGCCGGTTAAACAAAGAGAGAGTCAAAAAAGGGAATTGCTGAAAGTCAGTAGACACATCCTTATAGAGAGCGGCAACCGCATAAAGGTTCCCGCTCTTTTTTATTTTTTCAGGATGTTTGCTCTTCCCGCCTGAACACCAGCTCGGTGGCGGTGGACTCGTCTTCTGCAAAGTAATAGCCGGCAGTATCAAACGCCGTCAGCTGGCTGACCTCGGTCAGCCGGTTTTCAATAATGTAGCGGGCCATCATGCCCCGCGCCTTTTTCGCGTAGAAGCTGATAATTTTGTACTGGCCGTTTTTGCAGTCCTTGAACACCGGCGTAATAATCTGGCCTTCCAGCTGCCTTGGCTTAACCGCCTTGAAATATTCATTAGAGGCCAGATTAATCAGTACGTTGTCACCCTGGGCCGCCATGGCCTCATTCAAGGTTTCTGTAATCACAGCGCCCCAGAAGGCGTACAGATCCTTACCGCGGGCATTGTCGAGCTTGGTGCCCATTTCCAGCCGGTAAGGCTGCATCAGATCCAGTGGCCGCAACACGCCATACAGTCCCGACAGCATGCGCATATGTGCTTGTGCAAAGGCAAAGTCGTCGGCAGTCAGGCTTTCGGCATCCAGCCCCGTATAAACATCGCCTTTAAACGCCAGCAGTGCCTGCTTGGCGTTCTCCGGCGTAAATTCCGGCTGCCAGTCGGCAAAACGGGCGGCGTTCAGGCCTGCCAGCTTGTCACTGATCTTCATCAGCTTGCCAATCTCTGCCGGGGTCAGCTTTCGGGCCCGCTCAATCAGCTCGGCCGAGTGCGCCAGCAACTCGGGCTGGGTGTAATCGGCAATCACCGGCGGCGTGTCATAGTCCAGCGTTTTGGCAGGGGACACTACTATCAGCATAATTTCCTCAGGATTCGATGGTTACATTGTCGAACAGGCCGGAGTCGAGCCCGCCGCCGCCCTGCAGCTTGATCATCAGCCGCAGATCGTTGGGAGAGTCAGCATAGGCCAGTGCTTCGGTGTAGCCTATATGCTGCTGGCTGTAGAGGTCAAACAGTGCCTGATCAAAGGTCTGCATGCCTGCCTCACGGGATTTGGCCATGATTTCCTTGAGCTTGTGCATGTCTCCCTGACGGATCACATCGGCAATGAGCGGTGTATTCAGCAAAATCTCAAACGCGGCCCGGCGTTGAGTGCCATCCTGGGTGGGGATCAGTTGCTGAGCCACTATGGCTCTGAGATTAAACGATAAATCAAACAACAACTGACGGTGCTTGTTTTCCGGTACCAGATGCATAATGCGGTCAATAGCCTGATTGGCGTTGTTGGCATGCAGGGTGGCCATGCACAGATGACCGGTTTCGGCAAACGACAGCGCATAGCCCATGGTTTCTTCCGAGCGGATTTCACCAATCAAAATGACATCCGGAGCCTGACGCAACGAGCTTTTCAGCGCGGCATCGAACGATTCGGTGTCGATGCCCACTTCCCGCTGAGTAATAATGGAACGTTGATGCTGATGGACAAATTCCACCGGATCTTCAATGGTCAGAATATGGCCGTCGGCATGGCCGTTGCGGTGGCCTATCATGGCCGCCTGAGTGGTGGACTTGCCGGTGCCGGTGCCCCCCACAAACAGCACCAGACCGCGCTTGGCCATGGCAATGTCGCGCAGGGTTTCGGGCAGATACAGCTCCTCAAAAGACGGAATCCGGCTTTCAATGCGCCGTAGCACCATGCCGGCCTTGTCTTGCTGCCAGAAAGCGCTGACCCGAAAGCGGCCATGATCATCGTCGTGTATGGCAAAGTTGGCTTCTTTTTGCTGATGAAACCGCGTCTTGTTTTCCGCCGTCATGCAGGATTCAACCAGCGCCAGTGTTTCCTGCTCAGTCAGTGGCTGCTCGCCCAGAGGCATAAGTTTGCCCTGCGTCTTGATGGTGGGCGCAATGCCCGCCGAGATATACATGTCCGAGGCCTTGTGCTCGCACATGCGGCTTAATAATGATGCCAGCTTCATGGCTTTCTCCGGTGTATCAGATGCTTTGCGGATCCGCCGCACGCAGGCGGGCATCGGCAGGGGCCACCTGACCGCTGGCCACCAGCCGCTTGAGAGACTGATCCATGGTCTGCATGCCATGGGCCATGCCGGTCTGAATCACGGAATACATCTGGGCGACCTTGTCTTCACGGATCAGGTTACGAATGGCCGGCGTGCCCAGCATGATCTCGTGGGCCGCTACCCGGCCGCCATTCACCTTTTTAAGCAGGTTCTGGGATATCACCGCCCGCAATGATTCCGACAGCATGGAACGTACCATGTCTTTTTCCGCACCCGGAAACACATCAATAATACGGTCAATGGTCTTGGCCGCCGACGAGGTATGCAGGGTACCAAACACCAGATGGCCGGTTTCGGCGGCAGTGAGTGCCAGCCGAATGGTCTCGAGATCCCGCAGCTCTCCCACCAGAATAATATCCGGGTCTTCCCGCAGCGCCGAGCGCAGCGCATTGCTGAAAGAATGGGTGTCTCTGTGCACTTCCCGCTGGTTGACCAGGCATTTTTTATTGTCGTGCACAAATTCAATGGGATCTTCAATGGTCAGAATATGCTTGTTGAAGTTGTCATTGATGTGATTGACCATGGCCGCCAGCGTGGTGGACTTGCCCGAGCCGGTGGGGCCGGTCACCAGCACCAGACCACGGGAATACTCGGCAATGCGCTCAAAGATGTCCGGTCCGCCCAGCTGTTCCAGGGTCCACATGTCGCTGGGGATCACCCGGAACACCGCCGCCGCCCCGCGCGCCTGATGATAGGCATTTACCCGAAAACGCGCCAGCCCCGGCAGCTCAAAGGAAAAATCGACTTCAAAGTTTTCTTCCAGCTCCTTGCGCTGGCGATCATTCATGATGTCGTAGACCAGCCGGTGCACTTCTCTGTGATCCAGCACCGGCAAATTAATTTTGCGAATATCGCCATCCACCCGCAGCAGTGGCTGCACACCGGAAGAGAGATGCAGATCCGAGGCATTATGCTTTACACTGAACGCCAGTAATTCCGTAATATCCATATTTTTTCCCGTTGCCCGAGGCTTAACTGAATTTATTCATATGAGTACTATCGCACAGCATCTTCAGGACGTTAACGCCCGTATGCAGGCTGCCGCCGAACAGACGGGCCGCCCTGCTCACCATATTAACCTGCTGGCCGTCAGCAAAACCAAACCTGCCGAAGACGTGAAGACTGCCTATGCCGCCGGACAGCGCAGCTTCGGTGAAAACTATGTACAGGAAGCGGTAGACAAAATAACCAGCCTCAAACAAAGTTGCCCCGATGCGGTATGGCATCTTATCGGTCCGCTGCAGTCCAATAAAACCCGGCTGGTGGCCGAACACTTTGACTGGGTGCAGACAGTCGACAGGCTCAAGATAGCACAGCGCCTTAATGATCAGCGCTCGGCCCATATGTCACCGCTCAATATCTGTCTGCAAGTAAATGTAAGCGGTGAGGCCAGCAAGTCCGGGCTGACTCCCGCCGACGCCGAAACCCTGGCCGACGAAATAGCGCACTTGCCCAATCTGTGCCTGCGCGGCCTGATGGCGATTCCGGAGGCAACCGACAATTCCGAGACCTTGCGGGCACAATTACTAGAGTTGAAGCATCTGTTTGATAGAATGCAGAAAAAACATTCCACCATGGACACACTGTCGATGGGAATGAGCAACGATCTGGAACTCGCAGTAGCTTGTGGCAGTACCCTGGTGAGGGTAGGCACGGCTATTTTCGGCTCCCGCAACCCTTGAGTGATCATTGATGGAACACAGAAAACTCGCTTTTATCGGCGCGGGCAACATGTCTCGCAGCCTGATTTCCGGGCTGATCCGCTCCGGCTATCCGGCCAGTCACATTACCGCCGCCAACCCGTCCCGGCCCAAACTGGATGCCCTGGCTGCCGACTTTGGTATTCATATCACCCAGAATAACCTCGAAGCCGCCACTCAGGCCGAGGCCATCGTGCTGGCAGTCAAACCCCAGATGATGGCTGGCATGCTGAGCGAGCTGCTGGCTGCCGGGGCTGACTTCAGCGGCAAACTGCTTATTTCCATTGCTGCCGGTATATCCGTTAACCGGCTTGAACAGATGGCCGGCGGTCATGCCAATATAGTGCGCACCATGCCCAATACGCCGTCTTTGCTCGGCCTGGGCATGACCGGCCTTTATGCCGGCGCGGCGGTAGCGCAGGCAGACAGGGATTATTGCCAGCAAGTGATGGAAGCCGCCGGAAAAACCCTGTGGGTGGCCGAAGAGGACGGCATTAACCAGATTATTGCCGCTGCCGGCAGTGCGCCTGCCTACTTTTTTCTGTTTATGGAAGCCATGGCAAAGCAGGCTGAGCAAAGCGGCTTCTCTGCCGATGAAGCCCGGTTGCTGGTGCAGCAAACCGCGCTGGGTGCCGCCAATATGGTGGCTGCCAATCCGCACTTGTCTTTGGGCCAGCTGCGTGAGCAGGTCACTTCCAAGGGCGGTACCACCGCCGAAGCGATTCGCAGCTTTAACGACAATGGTCTGGAGCCGCTGGTGGCCAATGCCATGCAAGCCGCCGTGGCCCGGGCCCGGGAACTGGAAAGCCAGCTTTAAGGATATTCAATGAACACCGCTTATTATCTGATTAACACGGTTTTCGATCTTTACCTCATGGTGGTGCTGCTGCGTATCTGGCTTCAGCTGGTCAGGGCCGACTTCTATAATCCGTTCAGCCAGTTTGTGGTCAAGGCCACTAATCCGCCACTGAAACCGCTGCGTCGCCTTATTCCGGGCTTTTTCGGTATTGATATGGCCGCCGTGGTACTGGCACTGATAGTGGCTACGGTCAAATTTACGCTGCTTAAAGCGATGAATGTGTTCATAGCGGACTGGAGCGTGGTATTGCTGGTAGGCGTCATCACAGTGCTGAAAAAGGCCGGTGTGATGCTGTTCTGGATTCTGATTATTCGCGCTTTGCTGAGCTGGGTCAGCCAGGGGCGCAGTCAGATTGAGTATGTGATGTATCAGCTGACCGAGCCTTTGCTGGCACCGCTGCGCCGTATTATTCCGCCAATGGGCGGGCTGGATCTCAGCATTCTGGTGGCCTTTATCGGTCTGCAGGCACTGAACTGGCTGATGGGCGATTTGTTTGGCTCACTCTGGTGGCAGCTATAACCGGCGGAACTCCTGAGCAAGGCGTTCTAAACTAATCACTGTCAGCCACAGGTTAAAAGGGGAATTCTTATGTTTAAAGCCATTATCGCCACTCTGGCCTTGCTGTTTACTTTTCAGGCTTCAGCCGAAGAGACCCGCATCGGCGACTGGACCGTACACTACAGTGCCTTTCCGTCTACCTTTCTGGCACCCGATGTTGCCAGAGACAACAATATTGAACGCAGCCGCTTTAATGGTCTGCTCAATATTGCCGTGCTCGACGCCGACGGCAAGGCCGTTCAGGTGGCTCTGAAAGGCCAGGGCAAGAACCTGCTGGGTAATGTACGTCAGCTGGAATTTCAGACCATTCGTGAAGGTGAGTCTGTTTACTACATTGCCCAGTACCCCTACCGCAATGAAGATAATGTGCTCTTCACCATTGATATCAGCGGCCCCAAACAGGGCGGCGAGCTGAGCTTCCGTCATACCTTTTACACCGAGTAAGTTGTTCTGTTGTGACTCAAAAAATTGTACTGGCCTCCGGCAACGCCAAAAAAGTTGCCGAACTGCAAAGCCTGCTGGGCGAACTGGGCATGAGTGTGGTGCCGCAAACCGAGCTGGGCGTGACTGACGCCGATGAAACCGGCACCACCTTTGTGGAAAATGCCATTATCAAGGCCCGTCACGCCGCACAAATAACCGGCCTTCCCGCCATTGCTGATGACTCCGGCCTGGCGGTGGCAGCTCTGGACGGCCGCCCCGGTGTTTACTCGGCCCGCTTTGCCGGCCCAGGTGCGACAGACCAACAAAATCTGGAGCTGCTGCTGGAGCAAATGCAGCAAGTGCCCGAAGGCCAGCGCCAGGCCACTTTCTGGTGTGTGCTGGTCTATATGCGCCATGCCGACGACCCCACGCCGCTCATTTGCACCGGCCACTGGCAGGGCGAAATTACCCTTGCTCCTGAAGGTGAGCACGGCTTTGGTTACGACCCTGTTTTCCGGGTGCCGGAAGCGGGCAAAACCGCTGCCGAACTGACCCCTGCCGAGAAAAACCGCCACAGCCACAGAGCCAGTGCCCTGCATCAGCTGCAACAACTGCTGCAAGAAGCGATGCAATGCTGATACTGCCACCTTTGAGTCTGTATATTCATATTCCCTGGTGTGTACAGAAATGCCCTTACTGTGACTTTAACTCTCATGCCTTGAAGCACGATATTCCCGAGCAGGAATATATCGATGCCCTGCTGCAGGATCTCGACGCCGATCTGCATTTTGCACAGGGGCGCAAACTGCACAGCATCTTTATTGGTGGCGGTACGCCCAGCCTGGTAAGCCCCGAGTCCATCGGCCGGCTGCTGGCCGGGGTGCAGCAGCGTCTGCCCTTTGAAGACGATATTGAAATTACCCTGGAAGCCAACCCGGGCACGGTGGAAGCCGGCCGCTTTGGCGGCTTTCAACGGGCCGGTGTTAATCGTATTTCCATTGGTGTGCAGAGCTTTCAGGCCGACAAGCTCGAACGCCTGGGCCGTATTCATGACCCCGCACAGGCCCGCTTTGCCGCACAGGAAGCCGCCGGTGTGGGGCTGAACAGCTTTAATATTGATCTGATGCACGGTCTGCCTGAACAACGCCTTGAAGACGCTCTTTATGATCTGGAGCAGGCACTGGCGCTGGCACCGCCGCACCTGTCCTGGTATCAGCTCACCATAGAGCCCAATACGCCGTTTGCTTCTCGTCCGCCGGCGCTGCCGGAAGACGACACCCTGGCAGATATTTATGAACGGGGTCACGCGCTGCTGCTGGCTCACGGCTATCAGCAATATGAAGTGTCTGCTTATGCCAAACCCGGGTTTGAGGCCAGACACAACCTCAACTACTGGCGCTTTGGCGACTACCTCGGCATTGGCTGCGGTGCCCACGGCAAAATCACCCTGCCGCTGCAGGGGCAAATACTGCGCACCGTCAAGGTCAAGCATCCCCGGGGTTATCTGGACTCAGGCCGGCCTTATCTGGATCAGCACTGGCATATAGAGACGCAGGATCTGTCGCTGGAATATTTTATGAACCGGCTTCGCCTGTTCGAGCCCATTCCCTGCCACGAATTTACTGGCCTCACCGGCTTGCCGCTGGCGCAGCTGCAGGCCCCGCTGGCTGAGGCCTGCCGGCTGGAGCTGCTGGAAAACACCGGCAGCCACTGGCGAGTAACACCGCTGGGCCGGCGTTTTCTTAACCGCCTGCTCGATTTGTTTCTTGAGGAGTGAAGCGGGTACACTTGCGCCATTAATGCCTCGAACTACAGGCCAAGCAGCTTATGTCATCACTGGTTTACGAATTTCCTCTTAATGAAAAATGCCGTAACTATTTACGGTTGAATGAACTGCTGAAGCAAATTGAACAATGCCGCAAACTGAATGCTCCCGGCCAGGCCACCGCCCTGTTCAAGGCGCTGCTCGACGCCCTGGAGTTACTGGAACGTTGCGACTTGCGCAGCGACCTGGCCAAGGATCTGGATCAGCAGAATGCCAGGCTGGAGGCCTGGGCCCAGGTGCCCGGCGTGGATGCTACCGCTTTGCAGCAGTTCTCCCAACAGCTGACCTCCCTCAGCCAGCAGCTGCCCCGCAGTGCCCGGCTGGGCCAGACCCTACGCGAAGACAGGCTGCTGTCGGCGGTACGCAGCCGTTTTGCCATTCCCGGAGGCCTCTGCTCTTTTGATGTACCTCAGTTGCATCACTGGCTGCATCAGCCTGCCGAGGTACAGCAGCAGGATCTGGAGCGCTGGGTTGGCCAGCTCAGCCTGCTGCGTCAGGGTCTGGATATGCTGCTGACGCTATGGCGGGAAAGCAGCCAGTTCAGTGCCCAGCAGGCCAATGCCGGCTTTTTTCAGGACAGCGCCGAAAATACCAACATGATCCGGTTACGGCTGCCCACCGAGCAGGCGGTTTATCCGGTGGTCAGCGGTAACAAATATCGTTTTACCATTCGTTTTATGCCGGTGGGCAACACCGATATCGGCAATATCGACTTTGAACTGGCAGATATCAAATGAGCAAGATAACCACAGTCCCCTGCCCCACCTGCGGAACAGCAGTAGAATGGGGCGAGCAAAGCCCGTTTCGTCCCTTTTGCAGCAAGCGCTGCCAGCTAATTGATCTGGGTGAATGGGCCGATGAAGAAAAGCGCATTCCCGGCGAGCCTGCCTGGCTGCCGGAGCAGGATGGTGAAAATGAATACTGAGGTGAAGAAATCGGTGCTGGTGGCGGTAGGCGTGATTGAAAACGCCGCCGGCGAGATTTTTGTCTGCCGCCGGGGCGAAAGCCAGCACCAGGCCTTTAAGTGGGAGTTTCCCGGCGGCAAGGTAGAAGCCGGCGAAACCGTGCCCCAGGCCCTGGCCCGGGAGCTGGAAGAAGAAATCGGCATTCGGGTCACTGTGTGCGAGCCCTTAATGCGCATTGAGCATGACTATGGCGACAAACAAGTCACCCTGGATATTCGCAGAGTCACCGCCTTTACCGGCGAGCCCCACGGCCGTGAAGGCCAGCCCAGCCGCTGGGTATCGGTGAGCGAGCTGCACAGCTACGACTTTCCCGCCGCCAACAGCCCGATAGTGGCAAAACTGCAAAACCCATAGCGGGAAGCCAGAAGCCGGAAGAATTGGATGTAGATACCGCTTTAGCCGGCACAAACCGGAAGGCGCTTTCAGACAAAAGGCCTGCTGCGCAGGCCCTGCCAACTAAAGTGGCAGCTACAACAGAAGCATAATCAGATCATTTACTGATGTAATAAAAAGCCGGGCTAACAGGCCCGGTTTTTGTAGGCCCGAATTTATTCGGGTAACTTGCTCGTTGCCCCACTGAAGTGGGGCCTACAAGAGCCTACGATTCAATCTCCAGACCATCTACCCGTTGCAGCCCACGGGGCAGCAGCGCGCCGCGGCGGCCGCGTTCACCTTCATAGTGGGCCAGGTCGGCAGGCTTGAGGGTCAGCTTGCGCTTGCCGGCATGAATGGTCACGCTGGCCCCTTCCGGCACCACCGCCAGCTGCTTGACGAAGTCTTCCCGGGCCTGCACCTTGGCCCCGGTAATACCGATCAACTTATTACCTTTGCCCTTGGCCAGCATGGGCAGATCCTTTAACGGGAACAACAGCATGCGGCCCTCGTTGGTCACCACCAGGCAACGGGAAGTCTCCACCTCCGCCACCGGCACCGGCTTGAGCACCTCGCCCCCGGCAGGCACGGTGAGCAGCGCCTTGCCGTTTTTGTTGCGGCTGACCATGTCACCATAGCGGCAGACAAAACCGTAACCGGCATCGGACGCCAGCAGATAGAGCCGCTCGTCGTCTCCGGTGAGAACAAAGCGGACCTGCTCGCCCGGACTCAGGCTGCAGCGACCGGTGAGTGGCTCCCCCTGACCCCGCGCCGACGGCAGGCTGTGGGCATCCAGGCCGTAGGCCCGGCCGGAGCTTGCCAGAAACACTGCCATCTGATTGCTGCGCCCGGCAGCGGCATCGAGAAAGCTGTCCCCGGCCTTGTAGCTGAGGGCAGCTCCATCCACCTCATGGCCCTTGGCGGAGCGGATCCAGCCCTTTTCCGACAGCACTATGGTCACCGGCTCGCTGGGGATCAGCTCCTTCTCGCTCAGAGCTTTGGCTTCTTCGCGCACCACCAGCGGAGAGCGGCGATCGTCGCCGTATTTTTCGGCGTCTGCCAGAATTTCCTTTTTCAGCAGGGTGCTGAGACGACGCTCAGATCCAAGAATCTGCGCCAGTTTGTCGCGCTCGGCGGCCAGCTCGTCCTGCTCGCCGCGAATTTTCATTTCTTCCAGTTTGGCCAGGTGACGCAGTTTCAGCTCAAGAATGGCTTCCGCCTGAATCTCGGTGAGATCAAACCGGGCCATCAGCACCGGCTTGGGCTCATCCTCGGTACGAATAATCTCGATCACTTCATCGATATTAAGAAAAGCGATCAGCAAGCCGGCGAGAATATGCAGCCGGGCTTCTACCTTGTCGAGCCGGAACTGCAGCCGGTTGCGCACCGTTTCACGGCGGAACTGCAGCCACTCACTCAGAATGCGATCCAGCGTTTTCACCTGAGGACGGTTGTCCAGCCCCAGCATGTTGAGGTTAACGCGGTAATGCTTTTCCAGATCCGTGCTGGCGAACAGGTGCTGCATCAGCTGCTCCACGTCCACCCGGCTGGAGCGGGGAATGATCACCAGACGGGTAGGGTTCTCGTGATCGGACTCGTCCCGCAAATCCGCCACCATGGGCAGCTTCTTGGCCTGCATCTGGCCGGCAATCTGCTCAAGTATTTTGGCACCGCTGGCCTGATGGGGCAGCGCCGTGATGACGATGTCGCCCTGCTCCATCTGGTAGACGGCACGCATTTTGATGCTGCCCTTGCCGGTTTCGTAAATTTTTTGAATATCGGCTTTGGGGGTGATGATCTCGGCCTGAGTGGGATAATCGGGGCCGGCCACATGTTCCATCAGCTCAGCCACAGTGGCCCTGGGGTGCTCCAGCAGATGTACACAGGCATTGGCCAGCTCGCGCACATTGTGGGGCGGAATATCGGTGGCCATGCCCACGGCAATGCCGGTGACGCCGTTCAGCAATATGTGCGGCAGCCGGGCCGGCAGCATGCGCGGCTCCTTCATGGTGCCGTCGAAGTTGGGGATCCACTCTACCGTGCCCTGTCCCAATTCACTCAGCAGCAGCTCGGAGAAGCGCGACAGCCGCGCCTCGGTATAACGCATGGCAGCGAACGATTTGGGATCGTCCGGCGCGCCCCAGTTGCCCTGCCCGTCCACCAGCGGGTAGCGATAAGAGAAGGGCTGGGCCATCAGCACCATGGCCTCGTAACAGGCGTAGTCGCCGTGCGGGTGGTACTTACCCAGCACGTCACCCACGGTACGGGCCGACTTCTTGTGCTTGGACAGGGCCGACAGCCCCAGCTCGCTCATGGCGTAAATAATACGGCGCTGTACCGGCTTGAGACCGTCGCCGATGTGCGGCAGGGCCCGGTCCATGATCACGTACATGGAATAATTGAGGTAAGCCTGCTCGGTAAAGGTGTGCAGCGGCAGGCGCTCCACCCCTTCCATGGTAAAATCTTGATTCATAGTAATTTATTGTCCTCAGGCCAGGGGATCGACCATATTGCCCTTGGTTTCCAGCCATTCCCGGCGGTCGCCGGCGCGCTTTTTGGCCAGCAGCATGTCCATCAGCTTTTCGGTGGCCTCGCTGTCGTCCACCGTCAGCTGTACCAGCCGGCGAGTATTGGGATCGAGCGTGGTTTCGCGCAGCTGCTTGGGGTTCATCTCGCCCAGGCCTTTAAAGCGGGTGACCTGCACCTTGCCCCGTTTTTTCTCGGCCTTGATGCGTTCCAGCACACCGTCGCGCTCGTCTTCGTCCAGGGCGTAGAAAACTTCCTTACCCACATCGATACGATACAGGGGCGGCATGGCCACAAACACGTGCCCTGCCGCCACCAGATGCTGAAAATGGCGCACGAACAGGGCGCACAGCAGAGTGGCGATGTGCAGGCCGTCGGAGTCGGCGTCGGCGAGAATACACACCTTGCCGTAGCGCAGGCCGGACAAGTCTTCCGAGTCCGGATCCAGACCAATGGCCACTGAGATGTCGTGCACTTCCTGAGAGGCCAGCACCTGGCCGGACTCCACTTCCCAGGTATTCAGGATCTTGCCGCGCAGGGGCATGATGGCCTGAAACTCTCTGTCCCGGGCCTGCTTGGCACTGCCGCCGGCGGAGTCCCCTTCCACCAGAAACAGCTCGCCCTGCATGGGATCGGAGCAGGCGCAGTCGGTCAGCTTGCCGGGCAGCGCCGGCCCCTGGGTGACCTTTTTGCGCACCACTTTCTTAGCCTGACGCAACCGGCGCTGGGCGCTGCTGATGCACAGCTCGGCCAGCTGCTCGGCCAGCTCGATATGCTGGTTCAGCCACAGGCTGAAGGCGTCTTTTACCACACCGGAAACAAAGGCCGCACACTGGCGCGACGACAGCCGCTCCTTGGTCTGGCCGGCAAACTGGGGATCCTGGATTTTGACCGATAATATGTAGGCACAGCGCTCCCAGATATCATCCGGGGTCAGTTTCACGCCCCGCGGCAGCAGGTTGCGGAATTCACAAAACTCACGCATGGCATCGAGCAGGCCCTGACGCAAACCGTTAACGTGAGTGCCTCCCTGCGCCGTGGGGATCAGGTTAACGTAACTTTCCCCCAGGGTGTCGCCCCCTTCCGGCAGCCAGCACAAGGCCCAGTCGGCGGCCGAATGCTCGGCGGCGAAGCTGCCGGTAAAGGGCGCTTCCGGCAGGCAGGGATAATCCTTGACCGCTTCCACCAGATAGTCTTTCAGGCCATCTTCATAGCACCATTCCAGCGATTCGTTATTGGCCTTGTCATCAAAACGAATGGTGAGCCCGGGGCACAGCACCGCCTTGGCCCGCAGCAGGTGCTTGAGCCGGGTGGCGGAGAATTTGGGGGCATCGAAATAGCTGACATCAGGCCAGAACCGTACTCGCGTACCTGTGTTGCGCTGACCGCAGGTGCCGGTCACGGTCAGCTCACTGACCTTGTTGCCATGCTCAAAGGCCATTTCGTAGACCTGGCCGCCACGGCGCACGGTCACGTCGAGCCGTTGGCTCAGGGCGTTGACCACGGAAATGCCCACACCATGCAGACCACCGGAGAACTGGTAGTTTTTGCCGGAGAACTTGCCGCCGGCGTGCAGCTTGCTGAAAATAAGCTCCACCCCGGAGATGCCTTCTTCCGGATGAATATCGACCGGCATGCCGCGGCCGTCGTCGATCACCTCAAGGGACTGATCCTCATGCAGTATTACTTCCACCTTGCGGGCGTGGCCGGCCAGGGCTTCGTCCACGCTGTTGTCGATCACTTCCTGGCCAAGGTGGTTGGGGCGGCTGGTGTCGGTATACATGCCGGGGCGACGACGCACCGGCTCCAGACCATTGAGCACCTCAATGGCGTCGGCAGTATATTGACTCGATGTCATGTTGACCTTCGGTAATCTGGGGTGATTGCCGGATCTTACTACTCGAAGGCCATTGCTGGAAGAAGGAAGCAAAACAGCCGGAAGCCGGAAATAATATCGTTTGCAGGCCAGTGCACTGCCGTCGGTCAAAGGGCACTGCTTCGCCGGCACGCCGTAAACCCATCCATGGGGGCTCCGTTGCGCCATCCATGGCGCAAAGGGCACGGCGAAGCAGACACCCTTTGCCCTCCTCAGCACACCCGGCGCTGGCTGTCAGCTTACAGACAACGCCGGTGTTGCCCGAAGCAGCAGTGGGGATTACCGAAGCCGACCGGCAAATGTCATGGATGACATTTGCCGAGCGTCCCAAGGATGGGCTCGAAGCGTGTCGTGAAGGGTAACCGCGCTGCTGCTTCGCTTTGCAGCGGGCCAGACAGACACGGACGTGGGAACGAGAGCGGATTACAGTTGCAGGAAGCGGATTATCTGGGCGCAGTAGTGCTGAAAGCCGATAAAGGAGTGGTCACCGCCTTTCTGAATACAGACCCGGGCAAAGCGGTAGTAGTCCAGCGCTTCCCGGTAGTCGAGCACTTCGTCGCCCTGCTGTTGCAGCAGCCAGATGCGCTCAAGACAACAGGGCTCATTTACTCTCAGCTCTGCCAGCTCGGCCATATGCTGACGCTCCAGCGTATAGCGCTCGCCGGTGTAGGGGTTTTCGTGCTCCCCCAGCCAGTCGGCCAGCAGAATATGCGGATTGACCGCCGGGTTCACCACCACGGCACGCACGCCATAGTGCTCCGCCACCCGCGTGGCCCAGAAGCCACCGAGGGACGAGCCGACCACCCCAAAGGGCGTATTAAGCTGGTCACACATGGACGCTATCTGAGCCCAGGCTGCCGCCGGCGTGGCCGCCAGCTGGGGGCAGACCAGCTCAATATCAGGCCTGTGCTGCTCAAGATGTTCCCGCATCAACTGAGCCTTGATGGAATTGGGAGACGAATTGAAGCCGTGCAGATAAAGCAGGGTGGCCATCATTAATATCCTCTGGCACTGAAGTCGGGCACAAAGGCGTCGGGGGGCAGCCGCCACACCCGGGTACTGAGCCGGCCATCAGGGTGCAGCGACAGCTGACGCCAGCCCGGGGCGGTATGATCCAGAGCGAAGTCATCAGACAACGGCTTGAACTGAATGCAGGTAGAAGGACTGGCCAGATAACGAATACCGTTTTGTACCTCGTCAAAGCCCTGATGTACATGACCGCACAACACCACTCTGGTGGCATTATGCTGGTTTAGCCTGACCGCCAGTTCATCCGCATTACGCAGGTTGTGCTGATCCAGCCAGGCGCAGCCTACGGGCACCGCCTGATGATGCACTGCCACCAGCAGATGATGATGGGGATAAGCAACGACCGCCTCGTCCACCATGACCAGCTGTTCATCGCTTAACCGGCCGCAGGTTTCGCCCTGGGCCTGAGAATCCAGCAGCAGCACCTGCCAGTGCTCACCCAGCAAATGCTTGGCCTGGCTGATGCCGGCGGCATCGAGCTCGGCCTGCATGACAGGGGCTTCATCATGATTGCCCGGCAACCAGAACACCGGCGGGGCCAGCTCAGCCATCATATTCACAAAGTGGCGATAAGACGCCGGGCTCTGATCCTGAGACAGATCGCCGGTGGCCAGAATGGCATCACAACCGGCAAGCTCTTCCTTCATGGCATTAACCACCGCCCGGCAGCTGTGCCAGGTGGGCACACCCAGGAGATCACCCTGAATATCGGCAAACAAGTGAGTATCGGTGATCTGGGAAAGCTCGATAATGCCGCTGGCGGCCTGAGTACCAAGGGGAAGAGTGGAAAGCGTCATTGCCTCGCTCAAAGCTGTTTGACCGTGCTGAATCCGTATTGCAGGCAACATCTCAGCCATTCGGCCAGAAAGAAATTAACCTGTTCCTTTTCGTTACGGTGGTGCATTTTTTGATTGGGATAATCATAACTTGGCTGCAGGGTTGAAATCTGTTGACTGGCACACACTTCGGCCATTCTTACATCATGATACAGTCGCACTCGCACCTTCATGCGCATAAACACCGGCAAACCGGGGGTGCACTGTTCAATGGACACATGCCAGGTGTAGGGCGCGGTTTCCAATACCCGTAGCACAAACAGCACCTGCTCACTGATGCCCACCGACAGGCTCTCGCCCGCTTGAGCCTCATTAGGCAACAGCTTCATCAGCGCCATATAGTTGGTGTCACAAGTGCGCTGCAGCCCCTTTAAGTCCGGCACATGCTTGTTACGAGTACGAACAGATATCAACGTCTCCTCCTTGGGCATGGCAAGGGCTTGTCTTGCCCTACTTCCACAGCCCGGCTTCATGGTTCAGCGCCAGCCATTGCAGTGCAATCACACTGGCGGCGTTATCTATTCTACCATCAGCCAGCCATTGCATCGCCTCTCTGCGCGAAAGCCGGTGCACGCGAATATCTTCGCCTTCGTCGGTCAGCCCCGCATGACTGGCTGCCTGAGTGGCATCCACCTCCCCTACAAAGACAGTAATGCGCTCGCTGCAACCGCCCGGGCTGGAGAAATAACTCATGGCACGGGTCAGCCGGCCCAGGGTTAACCCTGCTTCTTCTTCTGCTTCACGGCGTACCACTTCTTCTTCCGACTCGCCGGGCTCCACTATGCCCGCCACCACTTCCAGCAGCCAGGGGCTGCTGTCATGATGAATGGCACCCACGCGAAACTGCTCCACCAGAACCACCTCATCGCGTACCGGGTCATAAGGCAACACAGCAGCAGCATGCCCCCGGTCAAACAGCTCCCGGGTCAGTTCCGGGCCCCAGCCGCCGGCAAACAGACGGTGGCGCAGCCGTACCTTCAACAGCCGGAAAAAACCTTTATACCCCGTATCCTCGGCTATAATCTGCATGTCCTGCCGCCCAAAACGGGCGCTGTTATTATTGCTCATGCTGGCTCCTTGCTTGACATTCCGACGGCAAAATTTAGACTGAAACGCCTTAATGAATGAACGTTCATTCTCTTATTGTATATTGTAACGACCTGCCGAATTAATAATGCGCATGTTACCGTTATACTGAACAGACGAAAACCGACTGCCTGCATGTGCCGGGCATAATGGCTCCACTCGCTTTACAAGGCCCATTCATGAAAAAAACACTGTTGTCGACCCTGGTATTGCTGTGTGCCGCAGGCCAGGCCCAGGCTGAAAACCTGCTGGAAGTGTATCAGCAGGCCACCCAAAACGATCCTCAGGTGCGTGAGGCCAAGGCTCGCCGCGATGCCGCCTTTGAAAAAATCAATGAGTCCCGCGCTCCCCTGTTGCCTCAGGTGAACCTGGGGGCCGGTGCTACCTATACCGAAAGCAATCAGACCGACTCTACCGTCACCAATGCCGGTGTTAATCTGAGTCAGGCACTGTATCGCAAGTCAAGCTGGGTCAACCTGGATATCACCGAAAAGCAGGCAGCACAAAGCGAAGTCAGCTACAAACAGGTGCAGCAACTGCTCATTTTGCGTGCCACTCAGGCTTACTTTAATGTGCTTAATGCCGAAGACGCCCTGAGCTTTGTCCAGGCCAATAAAGAAGCGGTCAGCCGCCAGCTGGAGCAGACCAAGCAACGTTTTGAGGTGGGCTTGAGTGCCATGACAGACGTGCACGAAGCTCAGGCTCAGTATGATCAGGCACTGGCAGATGAAATTATTGCCCGCAACGCTCTCGACAACAGCAAAGAAGCCCTGCGTGAGCTTACCGGCATGAGCTATGATCAGCTGTCTGCACTCAACACTGACAGTTTCAGCCCTCAGGCACCGGTGCTGCGCGCTGACGGCTGGCTCGACATTGCCCTGGAGCAAAACCTGGAGCTGCACGGCCAGCGCATTGCCAAAGACATTGCCAGCGAGCAAATTGATCTGGCACAGGCGGGTCATCACCCTACTCTCGACTTGAATGCCGGCCTTAACAGCCGCCGCACTGATTTCAGCGGCAGCTCGGCCAGCAATAATGTACGCGACAACACCCTCAGTGAGGGCAGCTTGGGAGTCAGCTTTAATCTGCCGCTTTATTCAGGTGGTGCCACCAGCTCTCAGGTAAGCCAGGCACAATACAACTATGTCGCCGCCAGCGAGCTGCTGGAAAAAAGCTTTCGCTCCGTGCAGAGCAGCGTGTACTCCTCTTATAACGACGTCACCGGCGCACTTGGCTCCATTCGCGCCTTTGAGCAGCTGGTAGTGTCGGCAGAAAGCGCACTCAGTGCTACCGAGGCCGGCTATGAAGTGGGAACCCGCACCATAGTCGACGTGCTTAACGCCACTCAGCAGCTGTATGATGCCAAGCAGAAACTGTCTTCTGCCCGTTACAACTACATCATCAGCCAGTTGCAGCTCAAGCAGGCCGCCGGCAACCTCACCGAGCAGGATCTGATTGACATCAATAACGGACTGCAACGCTGACGCTGCACACTCAACACAAGGAACCAACGTGGTTAAGATTATTGTAGGCATTGCCCTGGTAGCCCTATTTTTGCTTTTTTTCTATCGCGCTCAGGGCAACAAACAGGCCGCTGCAGAAAATATTCAGGCCGGTGAAGCCTTCCTTGCCGATAACAAACAGCAGGAAGGAGTACAGACCACCGCCTCCGGCCTGCAGTATCAGGTATTGCAAGCAGGCACCGGCACGGTTCATCCTAAGGCCAGTGACAAGGTTACGGTGCATTACCATGGCACTCTGCTCGACGGCACCGTCTTCGACAGCTCGGTTGAGCGCGGCGAAACCATACAGTTTGGTCTCAAACAGGTGATCAAGGGCTGGACCGAAGGCCTGCAACTGATGGTGGAAGGCGAGAAAACCCGCTTCTTTATTCCCGCCGAACTGGCCTACGGCAACCGCGCCGTTGGCACAATACCACCGGGTTCCGTACTGATTTTTGAGGTTGAGCTGTTCAGGATCAACTGATAAGAGGTTTTATTTGCCGGGTTCGCTGACTGCAGCCCGGCGCATCAGCCAGCCGGCAATCACACCCAACAGCACAATACGCAACACATGGTGAAATATCACCCAACTTGGCTCCAACCCGGTCACCAGCGCCAAGTAAATCATGGCTTCTACCGCTCCCGGCGCATAGGCCAGCCACACCTGAAACACCGGCAACTCCAGCCACCAACCCACCAGCCCCGCCCATAACAATGACACCAGCGAACTCGACAGGCTTACCAGTAAACCGGCCACCAGCAGGCCCGCCATTTCCCGCGCTGGCAGCGGTCGCAACCGGCTGCCCATCAAGGCCCCCAGCAGAATCATACTGACCGGGATCAGTCCCGCCACCGGCAGTACTGCTTCACCCAGCCAGGCAGCGCAGGATCCGGCCACAAACACGCCGGAAAGAATATGGCTGGCCGGCACCCTGAGCCGGTCCAGCAACTGACCGCCGCCCCAAGCCAGGGCCACCAGCGCCAGGGTGGCGGGAGCGGACAGCGTCAGACTGGCAGGTGTGGGGGCCAGCGGCACCCACTCCAACACCATAGCGGTGCTGACCGTGGCCACCAGGGCGATCACCCGCACCGTTTGTGACAGGATCACGCGAATGGGATTATCGAGCTGGGTAGCCAGCGCCGCCATCACCGACAGCGCCCCCGGTGACGAGCCCATCGCTGCTTCCTGGCGGGACCAGCCAAGCCGGTGCAACAGGTATTGCCCCAGAGGAATTTGCGTGGCCAGACACAGCAAAAGCCCCGCCACACTAATCAATAGCGAGGCGGGGCCGGGTAAATGCAAGTCCAGACGCAGCCCCACGGCCACCCCCAGACAGGCCTGTATGGTTGGCAACAAACGCCGGGGTAACGCGACTTCCCACCCCAGTAATACGGCTCCGGCCACCGCCAGCATGGCCCCCAGCAGCCAGTCGGAAGGAAAGCCGGCCCAATGGGCCAGCCCTCCTCCCGCCGCACCCAGCAGGGCTGTACGCAGCCAGATGATCATGCTTCGGCGGCCGCCTGCTTTTGCCGGCGGCGCCGGCTCATCAGCAGCGGCAGCACCAGTACCAGCACGCTCAACCCCCATAGCGTCAAGGTAACGCCATTACCGAACAATATGCCCCAGTCACCGGCACTGATAGACAGTGCCCGGCGCAGGTTGTCTTCCAGCACCTCGCCCAGTACCAGGCCAAGAATGACAGGTGCCAGCGAGAAGCCCAGCTTGCGCAACAAAAAGCCAAACACTCCCAGCAGGATCATGAAGAACAGATCAAAACTAGCACCGTGAATGGAGTAGATGCCCACAAAGGTCAGCATTACAATCACCGGCACCAGATAGGCCTGGCGCACACTCAGCATGCGCACGAATATCCCGACCAGAGGCAGGTTCATCACCAGTAGCGCAATGTTACCCACAAACATGGAGGCGATCAGTCCCCAGGCGATGTCCGGCTTCTGAGTGAACAGCAGCGGACCCGGGGTCACATCGAACAACAGCAAGGCACCCAACAGAATGGCGGTGGTCCCCGAACCGGGAATGCCCAGCGTCAGCATGGGCACCATGGAGCCCACTGCTGCCGAGTTGTTGGCCGCTTCCGGGGCCGCCAGGCCGCGCACGTCACCCTGGCCAAACTCATTGTGCTCGCCGGCCAGACGCTTTTCGGTGCCGTAGGCCACGGCACTGGCCACCGAGGCACCGGTGCCGGGCAGCACGCCAATCACAAACCCAACCAGGGTGGAGCGCAGCACGGTCCAACGTACCTGCACCAGATCCGCCGCCTTGACGAAGGACTTGCTGACCTTTTCCAGCCGGCCGCCACCGCCGTAGTGATGCTCCACCAGCAGCAGTATCTCGCTGATGGCAAACATGCCGATCACCACCACCAGAAAGTCGATGCCGTCAAACAGGCTGGTCAGGCCAAAGGTAAAACGCAGCACGCCGGTACCCGAGTCCACGCCCACGGTGGCCATGGCCAGGCCAATCAGGGCACCGATCACGGTTTTCACCGGACGCGAACCCACCATGGATGCCAGACAGCACAACGCAAACACCATCAGCGCCACAAACTCCGCCGGACCAAAGGTCACCGCCAGCCGGGTCAGCAAGGGAGTGAAAATTACCAGCAGCACCAGGGCCCCCATGGAGCCGGCAAAGGACGACACCGCCGATAGCGCCAGCGCCCGGCCGCCCTCACCCCGCTTGGCCATGGGGTGGCCGTCCAGGGTGGTCATAATGGCCCCAGCATCGCCGGGTACGTTCAGCAAAATACTGGAGATGCGGCCACCATATTCGGCACCATAATAAACTCCTGCCAGCAAAATAATTGCTGAAGCCGGTTCCAGGCCGATGGAATAAGCCAGAGGAAGCAGAATGGCAATGCCGTTGATGGGACCAATACCCGGCAGGGCCCCCATCAGGGTACCGAAAAAACAACCTGCCAGAACCAGCCCCAGGTTCATGGGTGTCAGGGCTACGGCAAAGCCGCTCGCCAGGGTAGACAAAACATCCATGGGTTCAACCTCCAAAAATAGTGCCCACCGGCACATTCAGCTCCAGCAGCCAGCTCAACAGCAGGTGCCCCACGCCGCCCAGCGCCGCGGAGTACACCAGAGCCCGGCCCCAGTCCAGCCCGAACAGGCGGGCAAACAGGGTGCCGACCAGCCAGGTGGATAACACAAAGCCCAGCCATTCAAAACACCAGGCATAGGCCAGCAGGCACAGCACCACCACCACATGGCGGGCAAACAGGCTGCGGCCATAGGCCTCTTTCAGCCGATCAGGCCGAATGGCCAGCCACAGGGCGGTGGCGAACAGCAATACTGCAAGGATCAGCGGTATGGCCTTGGGACCCACGGGTTCATATTGAAAGGGCACATCCAGTTGCCAGGCGGCAGCCCCCAGGGCCACCGCCAGCACCATCAGCGCCAGCGAAAAACAGCGATCCGCCATAGCGCACCTCTTACTTGAGCAGTCCCATTTCACGGGACAGGGTCTGGAATTTCTCGACTTCGGCTTTTACGTAAGCTTCATACTCGTCGCCGGCCATGGACAGGGGGAACAGTCCCTGGTGGTTGCGCACCTCGACAAATTCCGCGGTCTGGTAGAGCTCGTTAAACTGCTGCACCCAGTAGTTATAGGCCTCGTCGGATACGTCCGGCGCCATGTAAAAGCCGCGCATGATCGGCCATTCCATGTCATAGCCCTGCTCGGTGGCGGTGGGAATATCCGCAAAATCACCGTCCAGCCGCTTCGGCGACAGTACCGCCAGCACCCGCACTATGCCCGCATCCAGCTGGCCTTTGATTTCAGACATATCTCCTGGATAAACCTGAATATGATTGCCCAGCACAGCTGCCATGGCGTCACCACCGCCTTCATAGGCCACGTAGCGCATGGAACGCGGATCCAACCCCAGACTGCGATAGAGAAAAGCCGCCTTCATCCAGTCCTGGCTACCCACGGTGCCACCGGCACCAAACACCAGCTTGTTGGGATTGGCTTTCAGATCCACCACCAGCTCTTCCAGGCTTTGCCAGGGCGCATCGTCTTTGACAATAATGGCACCATAGTCGGTACCGACTGCACCTACCCAGCGGGCGTCATCCACATCCAAATCCCGGCCAAATTTGTGCAGGGCCAGGTTCAGTGAAGAGCCGGAGCTGAACGCCACCACGGCGTTGTTGTCTTCCCGGCGGTTGCTGTTCATATGGGTATAGGCCACAGCACCCACGCCACCGGGCATAAAGGTCACCCGCATCGGCTCTTTCAACAGACCGGATTTATCCAGGCTGGTAGTAAGAATGCGGCAGGTGAGATCAAAGCCGCCACCTGGCTTGGCAGGAGCGATGCACTCGGGTTTATCGGGGGTAAATTCGGCGTTTGCGGTACCGGTCATCATCAGCAGGCCGGCGCCCAGCAGAGCCTTGGTGAGGGAATGCAGCTTCATAACGATTCTCCTTGTTTGGGGTTCCATGGCACAATTTCAGCCATTTGAAGCCAAACCCTTGTTTCACATAAAAGCATTAACAAGGGTTTTACAATTCCCTATGCTAACGGCGTAAGCTGTCACCAAGCTGTCATGAAGGAGCAAGGCTCAAAATATGCGCATTCTTGTGATCGAAGACACGCTCGTACTGGGCGAGGCCATTGCCGACCGACTGCAGAAGTTGGGGCATGGCACCGATCTTATTGGCAATGGTCGACAGGCCGCAGACTGGTTGCGTCACCAGCAGGTAGACCTGATTATTCTGGATCTCAACCTGCCTGGTCTGAATGGTGATACCCTGCTGGCGGAGCTGCGCCAGCGCAGGAACACCACGCCGGTACTGATCCTCACTGCCCGGAACGGCCTTGACGATCGCATCAAACTGCTTGATTTGGGTGCCGACGACTATCTGGCCAAGCCCTTTGACTTTGGTGAGCTGGAAGCACGGGTTCGGGCCCTGCTGCGTCGCCGACAGGGTTATGCCGCCGACGTAAGCGAGCACGGCAACCTGATGTTCAACCGCTCAGCCAAGACCGTTACCATCAATGGCGAACCCTGTTTACTGGTGAACCGGGAATTCCGGCTACTGGAGATTTTTCTTGGCGGACTGGAGCGGGTGATGAGCAAAGAAGAACTTACCGACAAACTGTTTAACGCCGATGAAACGCCCTCTGCCAATGCCATTGAGCTCTATGTAGCCAGACTGCGCAAAAAGCTGGTGGGCAGCTCGATACATATTCAGACCCTGCGCGGCCTGGGCTATGTGGCCCACGTGCAGCCAATACAACCATGAACGTCGCAGACAACCTGCGCCACCCGGCTCTGCGCCGTCGTCTGCTGGTCCTGAGTGGTGCCGTGTTGGCGATCCTGGCCCTGCTTACGCTGACGCTGATGCACAGCTATGCCCGGCAAACCGCCGATCGTAGCTACGATCTGATGCTGGGTAGCGCCGTGCTGCAGCTGGGCCAGTCAGTACGCCACACCAGCCGAGGCTTTACGGTCGATCTTCCGGTGGCGGCCTTTGCCACCCTGGCCCAGGCTCGGGACGACCGGGTGTTTTACCGCATCAGTGTCAACGGTGAAGTGCTGACCGGCTACGCAGATCTGCCCGCCCCACCACCCCGCTCGGCGTCGGCACAAGCGCTGACTCAGGCCAAGCCGGACTTTTTCAATGTCATTTATCAGGATAAGCCGTTGCGCGTGGCCCGACTGGTGCGGCTCAACACCGAGCGCCTGCCGCAGGATACAATCGTTATCGAGATGGCCCAAACCCGGCTTGCCCGAAACGCCATGGTCGAGGCCATGCTGCATCCGGCCCTGGAGCTGATGCTGGCGGTGCTGGCGGTGGCCTTGGGGCTGCTGTGGCTGGGCATTTATTACGCTTTTTCACCGTTTCGTCAGCTGGCCAGGGCGCTGGCACGGCGCTCCCCGAAGGATCTGACGCCGCTGGCTTTGCCGGTGCCCAAAGAAACCTTGCCTCTGCTCGATACCATCAATCACTTTATCGTCCGCCAGCAAGCCATGCTGGAGCGAATGGAGTCCTACACTTCCATCGCCGCCCACCAGTTGCGCACTCCCCTGGCCAGCTTGCGCGCCCTGTGTGAAAACGCACGGGACGAAGCCGATACCAGTCGACGGCAGCGAATACTGGGACAATTGGTAGAGCAATGCGACCAGCTGTCACTGACGGTGCGTCATCTGCTCAATCAGGCCATGCTGGATCATCGCTTTCACAGTCTTGAGCCAAAGCCTGTGGCCTTGAATGAACTGACCCGCAATGTGTGCCTGGAGCTGGCGGTTCAGGCCTTGCGCCAGGGCGTGGAGCTGGCCTTTGAGCCCTCTGAAAAAGAAATGCATATTCAAGGGGATGCCTTTGCCCTGACCCAGATGCTCAGCAACCTTATTGATAACGCCGTGGCTCACAGCCCACAACAGGGGCTGGTAGAGATCAGGGTAACGGGCAGTACCATTCGCATTTGCGATCAAGGGCCGGGCATTGCCGACGACGAAAAGGAAAAGGTGTTTGAACGCTTTTACAGGAGTATAACCAGCCGTCACTATGGCAGTGGTATGGGCATGGCTATCGCCCGGGATGTGGCCGAGCATCATCATGCTCACATTCTCCTTTCCGACAACCTGCCCCATGGCCTGGTGGTGGAGATTTGCTTTAAACCGAAGGAGCCACAATGAACTGGTGTTACGGGGTCCTGTCCCTGCTCTGCGCGCTAATGGCACAGGCCGAACAAACGGTACGGCTACCGGCACAACAACATCAGCAGCATGAACTGGTGATTTACAGCGCCACCGATTACCAGCACATGGCACCACTGCTGCACGCCTTTCAGCAACGCCAGCCTTATGTCGCCATTCGTTTTGAGGACTTTAACTCCCAGGCGTTGTATCAGCGATTTCTTGAAGAAGGCAAAACCTCTCCGGCAGATCTGCTGCTGAGCTCAGCCATGGATCTGCAACTGAAACTGGTCAATGACGGTCACGCCCGACTCTGGCACTCCGAACGTACCAAAGCGCTGCCCGACGGCACCCACTGGCGTCACGAGTTGTTTGCCGTGACCGTAGAGCCGGTGGTAATGGTGCTCAACCGCAAACTGCTGGGTGAACATGACCTCCCTCAAAGCCGCCAGGAGCTACTTGCCCTGCTACGCCAGGATCCTGATCGTTTCAGACAGCGCATTCGTACTTATGACATTACTCAAAGCGGCGTCGGTTACCTGCTGGCCACCCAGGACAGTCAGCAGGGCGAAAGCTACGGCCGTCTGCTGGAAGCCTTTGGCGGCCTGTCGGTACACCTGAGTGAAAGCAGCAACGACATGTTGGACGAACTCGCCAATGGCGATGCCATACTGGGTTATAACCTGCTGGGCTCCTATGTGGCCGCCGCCGTGGCAAAACATCCACAACTGGCGGTGGTGGCCCCCCGGGATTACAGCCTGATGCTGATGCGCCTGGCACTGATCCCCCGGCATGCTCAACACACAGAGCTGGCCGGCGAGCTGCTCGACTTTATGCTGTCTCCCAGCGGCCAGGCGGCACTGGCCGAGGGCGGCCTGCTGCCCCTGCTGACCCCAGACTACGGCCTGACCATCACTCCACAAGGCCCGGTCACTCCCATTCCACTGAGCCCGGCTCTGTTGCCGGCACTGGACCCCCTCGATAAGCAAGGCTTTGTCCGTTCGTGGATAAATTCCTTGGTACCCTGAACAAGAGGCATACCAAATGGATTCATCACTTGCTCAGACCGTCGTCCTGATAAACGTCTGTACTTCCCTGCAGAAAGATACCGGGTCAAGCCCGGTATGACAGTGTTTTAAACTGAGCGTTGTTGCCAGAAAATGACAGAGTCAGCGGGTACGAATGGCTTCGATAATGGCGGTGGTGGAGCAGCCGTCTTCAAAGTTAAGCACTTTCACTTCGCCACCGTTAGCGGTCACTTCAGCGTAACCGGCGATCTCTTCCGGCTTGTAATCACCACCCTTGACCAGAATATCCGGCAGCACGCCGGCAATCAGCCGCTGAGGCGTGTCTTCGGCAAAGGGCACCACCCAGTCTACCGCGCCCAGCGCTTCCAGCACCGCCATGCGGCGATCCACTGTGTTTACCGGCCGGCCTTCGCCCTTGAGCGCCCGTACCGACTCATCAGTGTTCACTGCCACTATCAGCCGATCACCCAGCTTGCGGGCATTGTTCAGGTAAGACACATGGCCAGCGTGGAGAATGTCAAAGCAGCCATTGGTCATGACGATTTTTTCGCCGCGGCGGCGGGCTGCTTCCACCACAAACTTGAGCTGCTGCTCACTGACCACGCCCATGCCAGACTCGGCCGCACCGTAAAGGGCGTTGGCCAGTTCAATGGCAGACACGGTAGAGGTACCCAGCTTGCCCACTACGATGCCGGCGGCCACATTGGCCAGAGCACAGGCTTCTTCCAGCTCCAGACCGGCAGCCAGGCTGGTGGCCAGAGTGGCGATGACGGTATCGCCGGCACCGGTCACGTCGAACACCTCATGAGAGCGGGCCGGCAAATGCAGCTCGTCACCCTCACGGCGAATTAAGGTCATGCCATGCTCGGAGCGGGTGACCAGCAGCGCCTGCAAGTCAAAGCGCTTCACCAGCTCCCGGCCGCGCTCCACCAGCTCCTGCTCGTCTTTTACCTTGCCCACCACGGCTTCAAACTCGCTCATATTGGGCGTGAGCAAAGTGGCACCGCGGTATTTTTCAAACTCGGTACCCTTGGGGTCAACCAGCACCGGCACCCCTGCCTCACGGGCTGCTCGGATCAGCTCCTGCACCCGTGCCAGAGCGCCCTTGGCATAATCCGACAACACCACCACACCGGCCTGGGCCAGCGCCGCAGCATGCTTTTCGGTAAGAGGAATGGCATCGTCGGCATCAAAACCGTTTTCAAAATCGAGCCGCAGCAGTTGCTGGTTACGGCTCATCACCCTGAGCTTGGTGATGGTGGGATGTACGGCATGGCGCACAAAGTCACACCGCACCCCCACCGCCTGCATGCGATCTTCCAGGGCATTGGCTGCTTCATCGTTGCCGGTCAGGCCCAGCAGCTGAGCACCGGCACCCAGCGCAGCGGCGTTCAGCGCCACGTTGGCGGCCCCCCCCGGACGTTCTTCATTGTGCTCTACCTTGACCACAGGCACCGGCGCCTCGGGAGAGATGCGTCCGGTGGGACCGGACCAGTAGCGGTCCAGCATCACATCCCCGACTACCAACACCCTGGCATGGTTAAATTCCGGCAGCTTGATCTTCATAGGTAAAGACTCTTTAAACAGGTGGAAAGCACAAATAATATCACAGCCAAACCGCCCTTGGGCGCGCGGGTGGTCATTAACGCCGGAGTTCTTTAAAATCCGCACATTCCTTTTTACTGGCGCTGTGACATGCAAACACACCGGCTTCCTTCTTTTCGTGCAGCCTTGCTGCATCCGCGCTTCTGGCCTGCCTGGCTGGGGCTGGGGGTGCTCTGGCTGCTGGTTACATTGCTGCCCTGGCGCGCTCAGATGGCACTGGGCAGAGCCTTGGGCCGGCTGGCCATGAAGCCGCTGAAGTCCCGGGTAAAGGTGGCCCGGCGCAATCTGGAGCTGGCGCTGCCGGAGCTGAGCGACGCTGAGCGGGAAACGCTGCTGAAGGCCAACTTTGAAAGCGTGGGCTGCGCCGTGTTTGAAACCGGCATGGCCTGGTTCTGGCCTCACTGGCGCATGCGTGCCATAACCATCATGGAGGGCACAGAACATGTGGATGCCGCCGTGGCCAAAGGCCAGGGCATGCTGCTGCTGTCGGCGCATTTTCTGACGCTGGAGCTGAACGCCCGCCAGTTCGGCCTTTATCGACCCGGTGTGGGCGTGTACCGGCCCAACACCAATCCGGTGCTGGAATATGCTCAGGTGCACGGCCGCTGCCGCTCCAATAAATATCTGGTGGACCGGCTCGATATCAAGGGCATGCTCAAGGCGCTGCGCGCCGGTGATGCGCTCTGGTATGCACCGGATCATGACTATGGCCGTCACGCCAGTGTGTTTGTGCCCTTTTTCGCCGTGGACAAGGCCGCCACCATTACCGGAACTGCCACCCTGGCGCGCGTAAAGAAAACCGTCACTCTGCCCTGCTTTACCCTGCGGGAAGAAAATGGCTACCGGCTGGTGATCCAGGCCCCGCTGGACAACTTTCCCGTCGGCGACGATGAAGCCGATGCCATCACCGGCAACAGGGTAATAGAAGCCGCCATTCGCCGCGCGCCGGAGCAGTACATGTGGCTGCACCGCCGGTTCAAGACCCAGCCGGAACGGGGCATGCCGTCACGGTACTGAGCTTAAGGGGGACTGGGGACTGGTAATCAGGTCTCGAGTTTTCGTTTGATGCTGCGCTGCAACCCGTTAAGCAAGCGAAATGTGTGGTCCAACTGCCGAAAGACATCATGAGTTTCCTGCAGCAAGCCAAGCATACACGCAATCTCCGTCTGAGTGTCGAGCTCATTCAGCGAGCCTCTGGCAATGCTCAGAAAATGAGCGTATTCACGGGTGCTCGCTCTGGCCACATCTTCGGCAATGTTCGAAGGCACTGAATGGCGGCTCTGCGCATCTGGGACGTGAGACCAAACAACTCGGCCCAAGGGAATGACGCCGAGACCTCATAAGTCAGCTTGACCGGCAGCATGGATTCACGCCAGACATCCAGTCGCTTGTGCGTCTTCATATTTCCCCTCCAGTCCCTATTCCCCAGTCCCTATTCCCCCGGCCTTAAGCCATTTACGCCAGCTTGCCAGTACCCATTGCCGCTCCTGGGTCAGTTCAGTATCGGGCACCAGGCCGGGCAAGTCCGACAGGCTGAGGCGGTGGCCCCGGTCGCGAATGGCGCAGTAGGCCCGGCGTAATTGCAGCGATTCCTGCTCATCCAGCAGCCCGGTTTCTACTGTCATTTCCAAAATGCGCATATTGTCGGACCAGCGGGTCAGCTCCTCGTGCTCGCTGCTGTGGGCCAGCACCAGAAACTGGGTCAGAAACTCAATATCCACCAGACCACCGGCAGACTGCTTGAGGTGAATTTCGCCGGCCTTGGCCCGGTTCAGGTGCTCGCGCATTTTCTCGCGCATGGTCACTACCTCCAGCGCCAGCTCGCCGGCGTCCCGCGGCCGGGTCAGAATATGAGTGCGAATACGGGCAAATTCCTCAAACAGGGCCGGTTCACCCACTATCATGCGGCTGCGCACCAGCGCCTGGTGCTCCCAGGTCCAGGCATCTTTTTCAAGATACTGACCGTAGCCATCCAGGGGCGTCACCATCAGGCCGGCATTGCCGCTGGGGCGCAGCCGCATATCCAGCTCATAGAGCACGCCACTGGCGGTGCGGGTGCTGAACAGGTGAATAATGCGCTGGGCCAGTCGCAGATAGAACTGGCGGCTGTCCAGGGGCTTGTCGCCGTTGGTCTGGCCGGTCAGGCCGCTTTGATGCACAAACACCAGATCCAGATCCGAGCTGTAGGCCAGCTCAATGCCGCCCAGCTTGCCGTAGGCCACCACACCAAAGCCCTTGTCGCCGGTGTCGGCCAGCTGGGTCGGCACGCCATGGCGGGCACTGATCTGATGCCAGGCCTGATTGACCACCTCTTCCACTATGGCTTCCGCCAGCCAGGTGAGATGATCGCTGACTTTCATTAATGGCAGGGCACCGGCCACATCGGCGGCAGCAATGCGCAACAACTGCACCTGTTTGAACTGGCGCAGCGCCTCCATTTGCTGCTCCACGTCTTCTTCCGGCACCCGCAGCAGAAACTGGCGCAGTTCATCCTTGTAGGTTTCCGGCGGAATCGGGTTATACAGCACCTGAGGCACCAGCAGCTCGTCCAGCAGAATGGGAAAACGCGCCAGCTGCTCGGCCACCAGCGAGCTGGCTTCACACAAACGAATAAGCTGAGTCAGGGCCCCGGCGTTTTCCACCAGCAGCTGCAGATAGGCGGTGCGGGTGGCAATTTGCAGCAGCAGCTTCTGCAGCCGGGCAAACAGGGTGCCCGGTGTGTCCGACTGACTCACCCGCTCCAGCAGCACCGGCATCAGTTTCTCCAGCGCCTGCCGGCCTTGCGGCCCCATGGCCCGGCGCGGGCATTCTTCCTTGAAGGTGTTAAGGGCATGGGCCAGCCGTGCCGCCTTGTCATCGACCATGCCCTGCTCTGCCAGCAGGCCAGCCAGCTCGCTTTCATCCTCCCAGTCAGTCTGCCAGATATCGGACCAGATCTGGGCTACATCCTCGTCTTCTGCTTCGGTGCTGTCACCAATCAGCAGCTCAAACTGGCGGTGCACCCGGTCCATGGCGCTGTGCAATGTAGTAAGAAAGTCGCTCCAGCTGTCGTGTCCCGTCAGCCAGGCCAGCCGCGTCTGATCCAGTTCGTCTTGCGGCAGGGTCTGGGTTTGCTGATCGGCAAAGGCCTGCAGGTAGTTTTCTACCTTGCGCAAAAAGCGGTAACTGGCGTGCAGCTCACCGGCCACCTCGGGAGTAATGGCACCGGCGTCGCTGGCGGCCTGCAGTGCCTCGGGCAGATGACGCACCTGCAGTGCCGGCTCCCGGCCGCCGCGGATCAGCTGAAATACCTGAGCAATAAACTCCACTTCACGAATGCCGCCGGCCCCCAGTTTAATGTTGTCTTTCAGGCCCTTGCGACGCACTTCGGCGGCAATCATGGCTTTCATCTGGCGCAGGGAATCGATCACCCCAAAGTCGATATAACGACGATAGACAAAGGGCTTGAGCATGGCGCGCAGCTCGGCGGTGTATTCGCCTTCATCGTTAAGAATGCGCGCCTTGACCATGGCGTAGCGCTCCCAGGTGCGGCCATGGTGCTGATAGTAGTCTTCCATGGCGGTAAAGCTCACCGCCAGCGGCCCCGACTCGCCAAACGGCCGCAGGCGCATGTCCACTCGGTATACCTGGCCGTCTATGGTGGTCTGGTTGAGGGCATTGACCAGCTTTTGCCCGAGGCGAATAAAAAACTGCTGATTGGCCAGCTCCCGCCGTCCACCTTTGGTCACGCCGTTATGAGGAAAGGTAAAAATCAAATCGATATCGGAAGAAAAGTTAAGCTCACCGCCGCCCAGCTTGCCCATGCCGAGAATGAGCATGGGCACGGCGTTGCCCTCGGCATCAGTGGGAGTGCCCAGCTCGGCACACTGACGGCGGTAGAGCCAGCGGTAGCTTTCCACAATCAGCGCATTGGCCAGCGCCGAAATATGCACAAAGCTTTCTTCCACCTCGGCTCCCAGCAGCATTTCCCGCCAGGCAATCAGCAGCAGCTCCCGTCGCCGGTACTGGCGCAGCAACCGCATCATGACCGCCTCATCATGCACGTCATTCAGCATGGCTGTCAGCTCGGGCTGATACCGCCCGGACCTGTCAGCATTAAACAAGTCCCGCTCATCACTCAGCGTCAGTGCAAGCTCAGGCTGACGGCACAGGCTGTCGGCGGCAAAGTCACTGCAGGCAAACAACTGCTTCAGCTGAGTGACCCGCCCGGCACTGAGTTGCGGCAACACGCCGGCGGCACGTTCTGCAAATAAAGACCAGTGTTTTTCGGCCTGAGCGGCCATGGAAGCGGGCAATGCGGACATCGGCAATTCCTTTTATGCGGCAGTAAGCCCCAGATTATCACCCTTACCGGCCATGCACAGCGTTAACCCGGCATTTTATGCGGTTGTCATGACGCTTGCGCAGCCGGGGCAGGCTGAATTAGTCTGTAACTGACTTATTATGTCAGGATACTTCATGGAACTATCAGTAATCGGCCGTCACCTGGAACAATTGGGTGAGGCCTCAACCACCGGCTTTACCTTTCAGTGCTATCCCATTCCCGGCGAAGTGGAAGTGCTGAGAGTCACGGTAGACGGGCGAGAGGAGCTGCCCCTGTTTATTTCCGTGTCGGACGATCAGATCTTGTGCATCAGCTATCTGTGGGATGAAAGTCAGGTCAATCCGGCCCGCCGTCAGGCCATGCTGGAAGCCATGCTTGACATGAATATTCCCATGCCGCTGTCGGCCTTTGCCCGGCTCAATGACTGGTATGTGGTATTTGGTGCCCTGTCGCTGAATTCTTCTCTGGCCGACATAGAGCATGAGCTGGCGGTACTGAGCGACAACTGTCTGGAAGTGATCGAAGACATGGCGGAATTTTTGTTGTGAGGGCGCAATCATGAGCGTATTGGGTCAGGTGCTGCGCAGCCTGCAGAATGAGCAGGACGGCAGCCTCAATCCGGAGCAGGTGTGCCTGCAACTGATGCAGGACTGCCGCCATGCCGAGCAGCATATGCAGGGACTGGAACGTCAGTACCGGCAACTAAAAGATGAACAAGCAAGGTTGCAGCAGCAAGCCGGCAGCCTGCTTCAGCGTCATCGTCAGCTGGAGCAGCAGGTGCTGGCAGCACTGGATACCGATGAACAGCAGGCCCTGAGCCTGGCACACTTGCTGGCAACACTGGAAAGTGAGCAGACCGGTCATGCCACCCGTCTGGGTCATATCAGCAAACGGCTGACCTGGTATCGCCGCCGCTGGCAGGAAGCCGAGCGTCATTATCACGACTTGTGCCGGCAACTGGCCATGGCCAGAGCCAGTCGCTGCGTACGCCAGACCATGGCTGCCATTCGTGAACACCCGGACGTCACTCTGATCAATGCCAAGCAGGCACTGGCCGATATTCGCGCCCGGGAGCAGCAGCAGGACGCCGACGAGCCCGCTGCGCCGCCGGCCCCTGCCAGCACCAGTGCCGACCAGGTACTGGCACGGCTGCAGCAACAACGGAAGCAGCGCTCATGAGTCAACGCAAGCTGCCCGACAAGTGGCAGAGTTCGGTGCGCGCCGCACGGGCGGTGCAGGTGGCGTTTGATATGGATGAAAAACTGCAATACCGCATTCGCCGGGAAGCACTGGACAATGGCCTGAGTCCGTCGGATCAGATTCGGCATATTCTGAATCTGCCCACCTCAGCCCGCCCCAAGCGCCCCCGGTTAACGGTGTCGCTGAGTCCGGACGACTACGCTCGTCTGGCGGTGCGTTATGGTCTGGAACCGGAGCAACAGCTGGAAATTAAACACAGAGTGATGGACGAACTGCTGGAATACAGCAAAAGCAAACCCCGCCTGTAGGCCCGAATTTATTCGGGCAACTTGCTTTCAGCTGACACCACAACGCGAAGCATCAGTGCGGTTGCACTCCGCCGACACGCTTCAAGTACCTCCCTGTAACGCTCGAAAATGCCATCCTTGGCATTTAATGGTCGGCTACGACAATCCCCACTGCTGCTTCGGGCAATATCGGCGTGGACTGTACCTGCTCTGAATGTTTTTCTTCCAGCTTCTAGCTTCCAGCTTCCCGCTCCCCAAAGGGGGTCAACGCCAATAAGGTGTGAGTTCCAGCGCCTGACGGCGGGACTGCTCCAGTGCTTCCAGCAGAAATCCTCGCTTGCGGTCCAGCCACTGTTTCAGCTCGTCCGCCTCTGCCGGCTCCAGCTGCTCCACCAGTTCCGGCAGCGGCGAGAGCATATCGAGGTCTTCAATGCCCCGCAAAATATCCAGCCAGGGCATACGAAAGCCCAGCCGCTCCGGCTCTGAAAACAGCTGACTGAAACACAGCCCTATCATCAGATTGCGGCGCAGCTTACCTTTTTGCTGAATATATTGCTCAGCAGTCAGCTGCTCCGCCCCCAGGGCACTGTGGCGCAGTGTCTGCCAGCTGTCTTCCAGCAGCGGCCCGGCCAGCCCGGATACCGGGGCCATCAGGTTGGCCTGCTGTTCACGGCTGAGGCCAGCGCGCCAGTCCTGGCGATAAAGCCAGTGAGTCAGTCCCAGCACCAGGCGCGCATAGCGGGGGCTGTACAGCAGCTCCCGCAGTCGCTGCTCATCCGGCAGGCTTTGCTGCTGCTCTGTCAGCAACCGCAACAGATTTTTACGGCCGTCAAGGCGACGCAGATAATAGCCCTTGTCGGCGGTGAGATGAGCCAGCATCTGGGCCCGGTCGAGCCAGGCCAGCTGCTGCTGCAGCCACAAGAGATCATCTATCCAGCCACTGTTCACTCTCAGCGAGACCCGCTCGCCGAACATCAGCAGAATCTGGTGTACCAGGGCAGCGCCTTCCCGCAGCTGCACCAGCCAGTCAATACCGGGACGGGCCATCCAGCCCTCTTCATGGTGCTGCCAGTGGCTCAGTGCCTGATGCAACAGCGCCACCATGGCCTGCTCACAGGGCTCGTCAGGAGCTAATGGTGTGGGTTCCAGCGCACGCAGCTCGGGCATGGGACTCAAACCCGCCAGCTGATAGCCGCGCTGAGCCTTGGATACCGCCCCCAGCCGCAGTCCGCCCCCCTGCACCAGCTGCTCCGCCAGCTCAAACAACACAGAGGCATCACCGCGCACCAGCTCCAGCTCCAGTTCAAAAATAGGCTCGCGCCGCTCGCCGGCCTGTACTTCCCCTTCATCCAGCGCCAGCTCAATTTCAGTGCCATTAAGCTCTATCAGCCAGCGCTGCCGTACAAAGTCGGTACAAAACAGCGGCTGCAGTGCCTGCTGCAGGGCTTGCGGATCAGCCCCCTCAGGCCAGATGGACGCAGGAAACAACGACAGATCGGGGTTGTGCACATTCAGCGCTACGTTATATTCCGGTCGCTGATGCAGGCCGCCTACCTGACTGCCCGCCAGCTTGACCGTTTGTTCCATTTCACCGTTCTGGCTGCGAATGCGCAGACCAGCCCCGATTCGGCGCAAATCGAGCCCGGCAGTGTCGTAGTAGGTATTGGCCAGGTGGCGATGGTCATGCTGCAGAATTTGGCAGGCAGGCAGCAGCCCGGTCAGGCCGCCATTAAGTTCGCGTGAGACAAGAAACTTGATCTCGATTTCTGTATCCATAAGGAGAGTCCGGAAAAAGCAACCTTCTGTTTTAATTGTGAAAGCAAAAGCTCCCATCAGGGTAGCACGGGGGTTTTTGAAAAATGCTGTTTTCTTGCCTGTGGAGTTACGTTACCATTCGCGCCACATTAACGTATCGAGTGTTTTTTCACCGACACAGGGTTGGCTATGCCAGTTAATACTATTTTGGGACTCTTTGCCAAGTCTCCTATCAAGCCGCTGCAAAAGCATGTTGTGAAAGTTCACGAGGCTGCGCAGCAATTGGTTCCCTTCTTCGACGCCATGTGGGAGCAGGACTGGGAAAACGCCGAACGCATTCAGCGCCGCATTTCGCAGCTGGAACGGGAAGCCGACGCCCTCAAACGCGAAATTCGCCTCAAACTCCCCCGCGGCCTGTTTATGCCGGTGGAACGCACCGATATGCTGGAGCTGCTCACCCAACAGGACAAGATAGCCAACAAGGCGAAAGATATCTCCGGCCGCATTGTAGGCCGTCAGATGGCGATCCCTGTTGAGCTCAAGTCCGATTTTATGGATTACCTCCATCGTTGCATTGATGCCACCGCTCAGGCGGCCAAGGCCATTGACGAACTCGACGAATTGCTGGAAACCGGCTTTAAGGGCCGGGAAATGGATCTGGTTACCGACATGATCCATCAGCTTGACCTCATCGAGGACGATACCGATGTGATGCAGGCCAAGCTGCGCCGCCAGCTGCAGGCCATTGAAGATAAATATAATCCCATCGACGTTATGTTCCTTTACAAGATCCTTGAGTGGGTCGGCGACCTGGCAGATCAGGCCGAGCGGGTTGGTTCCCGTCTTGAGCTGATGCTGTCCCGTTCCTGAGCGAAACAACAAGGTAAATAAATGGATATCATTGCTAACTATGGCACCACGCTGATCCTGGTGGCGGCCGCGTTCGGCTTTTTTATGGCCTGGGGTATTGGTGCCAATGATGTGGCTAACGCCATGGGTACCTCTGTGGGCACGCGCTCACTGACCATCAAGCAGGCGATTATTATCGCCATGATCTTTGAATTCGCCGGTGCCTATCTGGCCGGCGGCGAAGTCACCTCCACCATTCGCAGCGGCATTATCGACTCTGCGGCGTTTAACGACACACCGGATTTGCTGGTATTCGGCATGATTGCCTCACTGCTGGCGGCCGGAACCTGGCTGCTGCTGGCTTCCTACTTTGGCTGGCCGGTTTCTACCACTCACTCCATTATTGGTGCCATTGTAGGCTTTGCCCTGGTTTCCATCGGCTCGGATGCGGTGCACTGGGGCAAGCTGAGCGGCGTGGTCGGCTCCTGGATTGTGACACCGGCGCTGTCGGGCCTGCTGGCTTACTTCACCTTTATCAGTGTGCAGAAGCTGATTTTCAATGCCGACAGTCCGCTGGCTGCCGCCAAAAAATATGTGCCGGCCTATATCTTCCTCACCGTCATGGTGATCTGTCTGGTGACCCTGAAAAAAGGCCTCAAGCACGTGGGCCTGGAGCTGTCCGATGTGCAGAGCTGGGGATTATCAGTGGTGGTTTCACTGATCAGCGCCGTATTGTGTGGCATTTACATCAAGGGCCGCAACTACAACCCCAACGATGACAAAGACATGCACTACTCCAACGTGGAGAAAGTGTTTGGCATTCTGATGGTGGTCACCGCCTGTGCCATGGCTTTTGCTCACGGCTCCAACGATGTGGCCAACGCCATCGGCCCGCTGGCAGCAGTGGTCAGTGTGGTACAAAGCGCCGGCCAGATTGGCGCCAGCTCCTCCATTGCCTGGTGGATACTGCCGCTGGGTGGCATTGGCATCGTGATTGGTCTGGCCTCGCTTGGTCATAAGGTGATGGCGACCGTCGGCACCGGCATTACTCATCTTACTCCCAGCCGGGGCTTTGCCGCCCAGCTGGCCACCGCTGCGACAGTGGTGATCGCATCGGGCACCGGCCTGCCCATTTCCACTACCCAGACCCTGGTGGGTGCGGTAATGGGGGTTGGCCTGGCTCGTGGGATTGCCGCGCTTAACCTGAACGTACTGAGAAATATCGTGGTTTCCTGGGTAGTCACCCTGCCCGCCGGTGCCATTCTGGCTATTGTATTCTTCTATATCATTCAGTGGATGTTTACCTGACAGCACTGAAACACAAGGGGCCTTGCGCCCCTTGTTCTTGTTCTTACCTTTTTGCGCTATTACCATGGCAGCATTATCAAGCGCCCCAAGGATTATCCGGTGAAAGCAAAACTCCTGCTGCTGTTATGCAGCCTGTTTTGGGTGAGCCAGGCCAATGCCGCCACCCGTTATGTTTCCGATGACGTGTATGCATTTCTGCATGCGGGCCCCAGCAACAAATACCGCATTCTCGGCTCCATTAATGCCGGCGAGAAAATCGAATTTCTGGACCGCGACGCCAACACCAAATATGTGCAGATAAAAGATGCTGAAGGCCGCACCGGCTGGATGGACGGCCGTTTTCTGCAAACCGAAGAGAGCTTTCGCTCCCGCCTGCCGGTGCTGGAAGCAGAGCTGAAGGAAACTCAGCAGCAACTGGCTACGGTGGACGAACGCCATGCTCAGGATGTGGCCGACAAGGTGAACCTGATTGAGCGCCAGCAACAGGAGCTGACCACCCTGAAAGCCGAGCTGAGCGAGATCAGCAGCAGCCATGAACAACTGACCACTGAAAATGCCCGCCTGACCAGCCTGATGGATGATAAAGAGCACCAGATGCGCCTGGACTGGCTGGTGCACGGCGGCATCGTAGCCGGCATTGGTGCTCTGGTGGGCTTTATTCTGCCCATGATTCCGCTGCGCCGGCGCAAACGCCAGGACAGATGGATGAACTGATAATCCGGGGATTAGGGATTAGGAAGTCTGCAGGTGCATCACTGTGCCTGCAGACTTTTTTGTTTTTGAAGGTTGGATAACCATATACGGCTCCGTGGCCGCGAATCGCTCAAGGCCTACAGGCATCGTCATTCCGGGCCTGACCCGGAATCCATGTAACATGTGATCCCGTAGCCCCGTGTAAAACGGGGCCTACAAAATAGCGGTCAGTCCTGATGCAAAGCAAAGTGCCGGTTGGGCTTGCGATAGACGATACCGTCCTGCTGCAGCCAGTGAAAAATGTCTTCCACCTCTTCTCTGGACTTGTTCAGCAATGCCGATACAGCACCTTTGGCACAGCGCAGCTCACCGGCTTTTAACCGTTCTACCAGCTCATGATAATAATCGGGCCTTGCTGCGGGCTCGGCAGGCAGGCTGATATTGACCGGCTCAGGCTGAGACGGCACCGGGGCATTCCCGCCCTGCTGGCGGAAACTGCGACGAAAGCGAATTTCTTCACCCAGCAGCGAGACAAAAAAGGCAGCAAAAAAGTCCAGCAGCATGGATAGCGCCGCCACTATACCAAACTGCACCCGGCTGAACGGCCAGCCCAGGCCATCCGCCAGGCTGGTCATCAGCCCCATCAGTGAGTCCTGACTATTCGCCGCTGCCTGGTCCCGTTCCCGGCGCAGCTCATCCTGCTGCTCCATCAGCGCCTGATTACGCTTGAGCATGCGAGTCATGCCGGTGGCAATGCGATCCATTTCAATATAGGCCTGGGCCGCCTGCTCATTGATCTGAATTTCCCGGTCCAGGGCAGCAATTTTGTCGTCATAGCTTTGCACCAGTGCCGCCTGGGCTTCATCGGCCTGCAGCAGCGTATTGGTAGCAGCATTAATGCCCCCCACACTGCCGGCAATGGATAACGCAGCCAGAATGCCATAAAAGCAAAACGCCTTGCCTGCACCCAGCCTGTCTTTGCGGTTCAAGCGCTCACCCATCTCATACCAGATGTAGAATTTGCCCACCTCAAACACCACCGCCAGGCTGCCGAACATCACCTTCATCAACAGGCCCTGATCCAGTGACAGAAATAACAGCAGAGAAAACACCATGGACGCAGCGATGGATGCGCCGGTAATAAGATAAATAACAAACAGGGCAAAATGCCCTTTGGGAAAGCGTTGATACTGCACAGCTGAATACCACAAACAGAATGAGCGGGCATTATAGAGACCAGCAGCGCTCAGGCAAGGGCTGAGCAGGTCCGGCCCCTGGGCTATATTCTTCTTCAGGTGTACCATCGCCATTTCGTATACAAAAATAAGAGTTAAATCACCTTAATCACTGAAGTGTGACGTAAAACTCGATGATCACCTCAAATATCGTATACATTATCTCTGTTCGGCGACCTGCCTGCAGGTCTTTTCCATTGCAACTTCAGGACTCCTTGCCATGTTTACTGTCGCCAATGTGTTTGCCTCCGATTACTCCCCTTCCGATTTGGCTGCGCTGCGCCAGGACATTACTCGCAACTATGCCGTTGATGAGAGTGCCTGGCTGGCCCGGCTGCTCGAGCAGATACCCGCGGCCGGACCGGAAATGGCACAGCTGACCGAACAAGCGCGCCGGCTGGTGACGCAGGTGCGCAAAGAAAGTGACGGCGGTGACGGCATAGACGCCTTTTTACAGCAATACAGCCTGGATACGCAGGAAGGCATCATTCTTATGTGCCTGGCCGAAGCCCTGCTGCGCATTCCCGACAGTCATACCGCCGACGAGCTGATTAAAGACAAACTCTCCGGAGCCGACTGGGCCAAACACTTTCGCCAGAGCGACTCCACTCTGGTGAACGCCTCCACCTGGGGGCTGATGCTGACCGGACGCATCGTACGCATGGACAAAAAGCTCGACGGCAATCCCGCCAATGTGCTGAGCCGCATGATCAACCGGCTGGGTGAGCCGGTGGTGCGCTCAGCCATGTACGGTGCCATGAAAATCATGGGCAAGCAGTTTGTGCTGGGTCGCACCATCAGTGAAGCGCTCAAGGCCAGCCGCAAGTCCCGGGAGCAGGGTTACACTCACTCCTACGACATGCTCGGCGAGGCCGCCATGACCGCCGCCGATGCCGAGAAATACCGGGCCGACTACGCCAGTGCCATTGCTGCCGTGGGTGCCGAAAAGCTCAATAATCCGGACGTACCCCGGCCGTCTATTTCCATCAAGCTGTCTGCGCTGCATCCGCGCTATGAAGAAGCCAGCCGGGAGCGAGTGCTGACCGAGCTGTATGCTACTGTGCTGGGGCTGCTGGAAACTGCCCGCAAACATGATGTATTTATCACCATTGACGCAGAAGAAATGGACCGGCTGGAGCTCTCCCTCGACTTGTTTGAGCAGCTTTACCGCAGCCATGTAAACAAAGGCTGGGGCGGCCTGGGGCTGGTGGTGCAGGCCTATTCCAAGCGTGCCCTGCCGGTGCTGTGCTGGCTCACCGCCCTGGCTAAAGAGCAGGGCGATGAAATTCCGCTACGGCTGGTAAAAGGCGCTTACTGGGACAGCGAAATCAAGCACAGCCAGCAGGCCGGACTGGACGGCTATCCGGTGTACACCCGCAAGGCGGGCACGGACGTGGCTTATCTGGTGTGCGCCCGCTATCTGCTGAGTGACGCAACTGACGGAGCCATTTATCCGCAGTTTGCCACCCACAATGCCCACACTGTCGTAGCCATACTCAATATGGCCGGCGAGCGGCGCTTTGAATTTCAGCGGCTGCACGGCATGGGTGAAGAGCTGTACGATGCCGTGCTGGCAGAAAACCCCGACAGGTGCTGCCGTATTTATGCTCCGGTAGGTGCTCATAAGGATCTGCTGCCCTATCTGGTGCGCCGGCTGCTGGAAAACGGGGCCAACACTTCCTTTGTGCATAAGCTGGTCGATCCGGATACCCCTGTTGATCATCTGATCACTCATCCGGTAACCAGCCTGCGTGCCTGCCAGAGTCTGGCCAATGACAACATTCCTCTGCCCCGCCATATTTTTGCCGATCGCAACAACTCCGCCGGCATCAACCTCAATATCGCCGCCAGCCGTGAACCTTTGTTTGAACGCCTGAGCGAACTGGCTGGCAAGCAGTGGCAGGCCGCGCCTTTGGTGGCCGGAAAGCCAGTGACCGGCGAAAAGCGTCCGGTATTCAGCCCGCAGAATACCGGACGGCAGGTGGGTGAGGTGGTGTTTGCTGACAAGGCTACTGTGAAGCAGGCTGTCGCCCATGCCGAAAAGGCGTTTAAAGGCTGGCGCGACACCCCGGTAGACAGCCGCGTGCAAGCACTGGAAAAGCTGGCGGACCTGCTTGAAAGCCACAGCGCCGAGTTTATTTCCCTGTGTACCAGAGAGGCGGGCAAGCTGCTGCAGGACGGCATAGACGAGGTGCGTGAGGCGGTAGACTTCTGCCGCTATTACGCCAATGAAGGCCGCAAACTCACCGGCGAGCCTACCAAACTGCCCGGTTACACCGGCGAGCTTAACCTGCTGCAGGCCCAGGGGCGCGGTCCTTTTGTGTGCATCAGCCCCTGGAACTTTCCCCTGGCGATTTTTCTCGGTCAGGTCAGTGCTGCCCTGGTAACCGGCAATACGGTGTTGGCCAAGCCTGCCGAGCAAACCAGCCTGATCGCTCATCTGGCGGTTACCCTGGCCCACCAGGCCGGCATTCCCAAAGACGTATTACAGCTGCTGCCCGGCGACGGAGCCTTGGTGGGTGCCGCGCTGACGGAAGATCCGCGCATTGCCGGGGTCTGCTTTACCGGCTCCACCGATACCGCTAGGCGCATTAACCAGACCCTGGCCAGCCGCGAAGGGGCCATAGTGCCGCTGATTGCCGAAACCGGCGGCCAAAATGCCATGATAGTGGACTCCACCGCCCTGCCCGAGCAGGTGGTGCGGGACGTGCTGCGCGCCGCCTTTCAGAGCGCCGGTCAGCGCTGCTCGGCACTGCGGGTGCTCTACCTTCAGGAAGATGTCGCCGAACGCGTACTGGACATTCTGAAAGGGGCCATGCAGGAACTGAGCGTGGCGGATCCGGCGCTCTGGTCCACCGATGTGGGTCCGGTGATCGACGCCGATGCCCAGAAAGGGCTGCAGGCTCACCTGGATGCCATGAAAGCCGCCGGCCACAAGATAATTGCCGAAGCGCCCATAAATAATGTCTGCGCCAGCGGCTTTTATATTCGCCCCACCGCCATTGAAATTGGCAGCATCAGTGAGCTGAGCAAGGAGCAGTTTGGCCCCATACTGCATGTAGTGCGCTTTAAAGCCAAAGATATCGACCGCATTATCGATGACATCAACGCCACCGGCTATGGCCTGACTCTGGGCGTGCACAGCCGCAACGAGTCGTTCGCCGCCCATGTGGCCAAGCGCATTGAAGCGGGTAACGTTTACATTAACCGGGATCAGATTGGTGCCATGGTAGGCGTGCAGCCCTTTGGCGGACGCGGCCTTTCTGGCACCGGCCCCAAAGCCGGTGGCCCCCACTACCTGACCCGCTTTATTACCGAAAAAACCATCACCAACAACACCACCGCCATTGGCGGCAATGCCACTTTGTTGTCGTTGGGTGAAGGCTGACCGTGATAATGCCCAAGAATTACAAAAATAACTGAATACACAGGAGAAAGTTAAGGTTATTGGCACTATCCTATGTAGTCTGTACAAACTGCAACTGCCGCTTCTCGTTTTGACGGGCGGCGGTTGTAATGACTGGCGACTGAGTCTTGCGTTACATAGGAGAGCGTAATGAGTAATCTGAGTCGGCGTGATTTTTTTAAAGTAACCGGGGCCACCCTGGCTACCTCGAGCATGGCATTGCTGGGCATGACCCCGGCTCCCGCCGTGGCCGCCTCGAGACAATATAAATTATCCCGCGCCACTGAAACCCGCAGCACCTGCCCTTATTGTTCGGTGGCCTGCGGCATTCTGGTTTACAGCATGGGAGACGGTGCCAAAAACGCTCGCCCCAGCGTCATGCACATTGAAGGTGACCACGACCACCCGGTAAACCGCGGCACCCTGTGCCCGAAAGGGGCCGGTCTGGTGGACTTTGTGCACAGCCCCAACCGCCTGAAATACCCTGAATACCGGGCTCCGGGCTCCGACACCTGGGAGCGCATTTCCTGGGAGCAGGCCTTTACCCGCATTTCACGGTTAATGAAAGAAGACCGTGATGCCAACCTGATCCAACAGACGTCCGACGGTAAAATCGTTAACCGCTGGGTCACCACCGGCATGCTGGCCGCATCAGCCAGCAGTAACGAAGTGGGTTACATTACCCACAAGGTGGTGCGTCCCATGGGTATGCTGGCGTTCGATAACCAGGCTCGCGTTTGACACGGTCCTACGGTGGCAGGTCTTGCCCCAACATTTGGCCGTGGCGCTATGACGAACCATTGGGTCGACATCAAAAACGCCGACATTATTCTGATCATGGGCGGCAACGCTGCTGAAGCACACCCCTGTGGGTTTAAATGGGTAACAGAAGCCAAGGCACATAACAATGCCAAGCTGATTGTGGTGGATCCGCGCTTTAACCGGTCGGCCTCGGTGGCAGACTTGTACGCGCCCATTCGCACCGGCACCGACATTGTATTCCTGGGCGGGGTTATCAAGTATTTGCTTGATACCAACCAGATCCAGCATGAATACGTGCAAAACTACACTGACATGTCGTTTATCGTGCATGAAGATTTCGACTTTGATGACGGCATCTTCTCCGGCTACGACGAGCAGAAACGCAGCTACAACAAGGAATCCTGGGACTATCAACTGGACGACAACGGCCAGGTGGTCACCGATCCCAGCCTGCAGCACCCCCGCTGTGTATTCCAGCTGCTGAAAAATCATTATCAGCGCTACACCCCGGAGATGGTGGAGCGGGTCTGTGGCACGCCGCAAGCCAAGTTCCTGCAGGTGTGTGAGCTGCTGGCCTCCACTCATACCCCGGACAGAGCCGGTACCATTCTTTACGCTCTGGGCTGGACCCAGCACTCCATCGGTTCTCAGATCATTCGTACCGGTGCCATGATGCAGCTGTTGCTGGGCAACATCGGCATTGCCGGCGGTGGCATGAACGCGTTGCGCGGTCACTCCAATATTCAGGGGTTAACCGATCTGGGCCTGATGAGTAATCTGCTGCCGGGCTACCTGACCCTGCCCAACGAGGCCGAGCAGGACTTTGACGCCTACATTGCCAAACGGGCGCAGAAACCCCTGCGGGAAAACCAGTTCAGCTACTGGCAGAACTATAAAAAGTTCTACACCAGCCTGAGCAAGGCCTGGTGGGGTGACAATGCCCATGCCGGCAATAACTTCGCCTATGACTATCTGCCCAAGCTCGACAAGGTCTACGACATGCTGCAGACCTATGAGCTGATGCATCAGGGCAAGCTGAACGGCTATATCTGCCAGGGCTTTAACCCGCTGGCCGCAGCCCCCAACAAAGCCAAAATGACGGCGGCTTTCTCGCGCCTGAAATTTATGGTGGTGATGGATCCGCTGGTAACCGAAACCTCCGAGTTCTGGCGCAATGCGGGCGAGTCGAACGACGTGAACTCAGCGGACATTCAGACCGAAGTGTTCCGTTTGCCTACCTCCTGCTTTGCCGAAGAAGACGGCACCCTGGTAAACTCAGGCCGCTGGCTGCAGTGGCACTGGAAAGCCGCCGAGCCGCCCGGAGAAGCCAAAACCGACATAGAGATAATGGCGACGCTTTATCAGCATATTCGCCGTCTCTATGAACAGGAAGGCGGTGCTCTGCCCGAGCCCATTACCCAGCTGAGCTGGCCTTATGCCAGACCGGAGCACCCCACCGCGGAAGAGCTGGCCAAGGAGCTGAACGGCCGTGCCCTGCACGATGTGCGGGATGGCAGTGGCCGCATTGTGCGCAAGGCCGGTGAGCAGCTCTCGGGCTTTGGCGAAATGCGCGATGACGGCTCCACTCTGGGTGGTTGCTGGCTTTATGCCGGCTCCTGGACCGAGGCCGGTAACATGATGGCCCGCCGGGACAGCAGTGATCCCACCGGCATTGGTCAGACCCTGAACTGGGCCTGGGCCTGGCCGGCCAACCGCCGGGTCATGTATAACCGCGCCTCCTGCGACACCGAGGGCAACCCCTTTGATCCGTCCCGAGTGCTGATTAACTGGAACGGCGAAAAATGGACCGGGGCCGACGTGCCCGACTACAAGGCCGACGAGCCACCGGAAGCCGGTATGGGCCCCTTCATCATGAACCCGGAAGGCGTAGCCCGCTTTTTTGCCCGGGATCGCATGGCGGAAGGTCCCTTCCCGACCCACTACGAGCCCTTTGAGAGCCCGTTGGGTTACAACCCGCTGTTCAAGGATAACGACAAGGCCACCAGCAATCCGGCGGCACGGCTGTTTGACGGCGACCGGGCCACTCTGGGCACGGCGGATGAGTTCCCCTATGTGGGCACCACCTACCGCCTGACCGAGCATTTCCACTACTGGAGCAAGCACGTATTGCTCAACAGCATTGTGCAGCCGCAGCAGTTTGTAGAAATTGGTGCTGAACTGGCCGATGAACTGCGCATTCGCGAAGGGGATACCGTCAAGGTGTCGTCCAACCGGGGCTACATCAAGGCCAAGGCGGTGGTGACCAAGCGGATTCGCGGGCTCGACATTGACGGCAAACGGGTGCATCACATCGGCATTCCCATTCACTGGGGCTTTGTGGGTGTGACTCAGCCGGGCTTTCTGGCCAACACCCTGACGCCCTCGGTGGGGGATGGCAACTCGCAGACCCCCGAGTTCAAGTCGTTCCTGGTTAACGTGGAAAAGGTGTAAGGAGATCTCATGGCTACACATGCAATGGATATCAAGCGTCGCTCGGCGACCACCACTCCTTCACCCGAGGTCCGGCAGTCTTCCGTGCAGGGAGGTGGCGTGGCCAAGCTGATCGACACCTCCCAGTGCATTGGCTGCAAGGCCTGCCAGGTGGCCTGCATGGAGTGGAACGATCTGCGGGACGATGTGGGTAATAACGTGGGGGTGTATGACAACCCCGCCGACATGACCGAAAACAGCTGGACCGTGATGCGCTTTGCCGAGCACGAGAAGGACGACGGCGATCTGGAGTGGCTGATCCGCAAAGACGGCTGCATGCACTGTGAAGATCCGGGCTGCCTGAAGGCATGCCCGTCTCCCGGTGCCATAGTGCAGCACGCCAACGGCATTGTGGATTTCAACCAGGAGCACTGCATTGGCTGTGGCTACTGCGTGACCGGTTGCCCCTTTGACGTGCCGCGCATTTCCAAGACCGACAAAAAGGCCTACAAGTGCAACCTGTGCGTAGACCGTGTGTCTGTGGGTCAGGAGCCCGCCTGCGTGAAAACCTGCCCTACCGGTGCCATTGTGTTTGGCTCCAAGGACGACATGAAGCACCACGCCGCCGGGCGTATTGCCGATTTGAAGTCACGGGGGTATGACAACGCCGGCCTGTATGATCCGGAGGGTGTGGGCGGCACTCATGTGATGTATGTGCTGCACCATGCCGACCGGCCCGGGCTGTACAGCGGTTTGCCCGAAGCACCTAAAATCAGTGGCATTGTCTCGGCCTGGAAAGGCCCGGCCAAGCCCATTGGGGTGGCAGCCATGGTGCTGACGGCGCTGGTGGGGGCGGCACACTACATACGCAACCGCCCGTCGGAAGTGAGCAAGGCCGATGAACAGGCAGCCGAGGAGGAAAGCAACAATGAACTCCGGTAAAGAGATTGTTCGTTACACGGCCAATCAGCGGCTCAATCACTGGCTGATTGCCCTGAGCTTTGTGCTGCTGGCCATTTCCGGACTGGCGCTGTTTCATCCGTCGCTGTTCTGGCTCAGCAACCTGCTGGGCGGCGGCACCTGGACCCGCATTCTCCATCCCTTTATCGGGTTGGTGATGTTTGTCAGTTTTGCCATCTTTGCCCTGCAGGTATGGCGGCACAATCGCATTACCGCCGAAGACAAGGAATGGCTGAAAGCCGTGCCCAAGGTCATCTCCCATCAGGAAGAAGGCGTACCCGAGGCCGACCGCTACAACGGCGGCCAGAAGGTACTGTTCTGGGCTCTGATAGTGCTGATGGCCGGGCTGCTGCTGTCGGGCATTGTGATGTGGCGGTCTTACTTCGACTTTCCGGTGGGGTTGATCCGGCTCTCATCCCTGCTGCATGCCCTGTTTGCATTTGGCCTCATTTGCGCCATTATCGTGCATATCTATGCGGGCATCTGGGTGAAAGGGTCGATACGGGCCATGACCCGCGGCACAGTGTCACCGGGCTGGGCCTGGAAGCACCACCGCAAGTGGTTCCGCCGCAAGGTGCGTAATGTATCTGAGGAATAAGCAGGCTGGCTAATTGTTATTAGCAGCGATATAGGCGCTGCCAAAGCGAAGTAGTAGCGGGGATTGCCGGAGCCGACCGTCATATGCCATGGATGGCATATGCCGAGCGTCCCACGGATGGGCTTGAAGCGTGTCGGCGGAGTGCAACCCCGCTGCTGCTTCGGCATATTGCACTTTGCCTGCTGCCGCCAAATGTTTGTGAGCATTTGGCGGCCTTTTTATAAGATGCACAAATTCAAGGAGTGGCCATGCAGCGAATTCTTACCCGTGGCGAAATAGAAACCCTGGATCGCACCAGCATAGTGCGGCTGATCCATGCCGATGCCAACACCTTTGGCCTCAGGGCTGAGCGGCTGACACAGCTGGCCAAAGACAACCCCATTCAAGACTATCTGGAGTTGATCGCCACACTGGCAGCAGCCCAGCAAACCGTGGCCGGACAAGGCTGGACACTGCCGGTGCCCGATGACGTACAGCTGGCTCAGGCACAGGCCCACGGCATGCCGTTGTTTAATGCCACCAATGATCGTGACCCGGTATGGCGCGATATGCTCAGCGCCCTGATTGCCGAGCTGCAGCAGCACGCCCTGCCCGGGCCGGTGCAGCAGATTCTGGCGGAGCTTGCCAACGCAGACGCGCCAGCGCTGGAGCAGGCCGCCGATGCCCTGCTGAACCAGCAGGACGAACACATTAACGCCGCTCAGGCCCCCTTTATCATGGCGGCGCTGCAGCTGTACTGGACCCTGAGAGTACAGACGGTAGCGCTTAAGCAGGTGCCCGCCGTCACGCCCTTTGGCGTCTGCCCCTGCTGTGGCAGCCAGCCGGTATCCAGCTCGGTGCAGGTGGGCGGCCCCAAGGAGCAGATCCGCTACGCCACCTGCAGCCTGTGCGCCAGCCAGTGGCATATAGTGCGGGTGGTGTGCACCCACTGTGAAGACACCAAAACCGTGGCTTATCACTCCCTGAACGAAGACAAGGCCATCAAGGCGGAGTCCTGCGACAAGTGCCGGCACTACCGCAAAATTTTCTATCTCGACAAAGACCCGAATGCCGATGCCTTTGCAGATGATCTGGCCAGCCTGCCGCTGGATATTCTGATGGGCGAAGCCCGCTTTTACCGGGCCAACAACAATCCTTATTTGTGGCAACCGGCAGGAGAACCATGACCGTTTCCGTTTCTTCCCAACTGAATGCCGCCCGCCCGGCGGATCTGCCCGCCATCGACAAGCTGCTGCAGCACGGCAAGACGGCCGCGCTTATGGCCGAATACGGCCAGACGCTGGTCACCGCTCAGCTGCGCCAGCTGATGGACGAGCTGCGCCAGAAGGCGCTGGCCGGGCAACTGACTCACGCCGAGCTGGCGCACGAGCCACTGCTGACCGGGCTTGCCGCCCGCTTAAGCGAGGTGACAGCCTCAAAGCTTAAAACCGTGATCAACCTGACCGGCACGGTGCTGCACACCAACCTGGGCCGGGCCCTGCTGCCCGACAGCGCAGTGCAGGCGGTGGTGAAGGTGCTCACTCAGGCCACCAATCTGGAATTTGATCTGGATACCGGCCGGCGGGGCGACAGAGACAGCCTGGTAGAAGACCTTATCTGTGAGCTGACCGGTGCCGAAGCCGCCACCGTAGTGAACAACAATGCCGCTGCCGTGCTGCTGATGCTGAACGCCCTCGCCGCTCAGCGTGAGGTCATCGTCTCCCGGGGCGAGCTGGTGGAAATTGGCGGCTCTTTTCGCATTCCCGACATCATGACCAGCGCCGGCAGCACCCTGGTGGAAGTGGGCACCACCAACCGCACTCATTACGCCGACTATGAGCGCGCCCTTGGCGAGCGCACCGCCATGATCATGAAGGTGCACTGCAGCAACTATGCGGTGGTGGGCTTTACCAAAACCACCAACATTGACGAGCTGGCCAGGCTGGGCCAGGAGCGCCGAGTGCCGGTGACGGTGGACCTGGGCAGCGGCACCCTGGTGGATCTGACTCAGTGGGGCCTGCCCCATGAGCCCACAGTAAGAGAAACCCTGGCCACAGGGGTGGACCTGGTCACCTTCAGTGGCGACAAGCTGCTCGGTGGCCCTCAGGCCGGTTTTATTGTGGGCCGCAAGTCACTGATAGACATTATTAAAAAGCATCCGCTCAAGCGCGCCTTGCGCACCGGCAAGCTCACCATGGCGGCCCTTGAAGCGGTGCTGTCACTCTATCTCAGCCCCGAGCGGCTGCCCGAACGGCTGACCACGCTGCACCTGCTGACCCGCGCCCGGAGCGACATTCAGGCTCAGGCCGGGCAACTGCAGCCGGTGCTGCAACAGGCGTTGGGCCGCAATTTTACGGTCACCGCCGAGCCCATGCTCAGCCAGATTGGCAGCGGTGCCATGCCGGTGGAGTCTTTGCCAAGCTATGGCCTGGTGATTCGCGGCACCGACAAGGCCGGCAAGCACATTATGCAGCTGGAGCGCCGGCTGCGCTGTCAGACCGAGCCGGTGATTGGCCGCATTCATAAAAACGCCCTTTATCTCGACTGCCGCTGCCTGAGCACCGGGCAGGCACAGCGGCTGCACACCCTGTGGAGTAACACCCAGTTATGATTATTGGCACAGCGGGCCATATTGATCACGGTAAAACCACGCTGGTAAAGGCCCTCACCGGCATCAATACCGACACCCTGAAAGACGAGCAAAAACGGGGCATTACCATCAGCCTGGGCTATGCCTATCAGCCGCTGAACGAGCAGCTGACCCTGGGTTTTGTGGATGTGCCGGGCCACGAAGGGCTTATTCATACCATGGTGGCCGGTGCCACCGGCATCGATTTTGCCATGCTGGTGGTGGCCGCCGATGACGGCGTGATGCCCCAGACTCTGGAGCACATTGCCATTTTGTCCTTGCTGGGGCTGTCTTGCGGCTGCGTGGTGATCACCCGCCGTGCCCTGGCACAACCCGAGCAGCTGGCCCGCACTCGGCAGCAGCTGCAACAGGCGCTGGCGGGCACCTTTCTGGCTGAGGCTCCGCAGTTTGTAACCGACAGCCTGTCCGGTGACGGCATAGCCCCGCTGCGTGAATTTTTACAGCAGCAGGCGGAACAACAGCAGGCGGTGTCTGATGCTGGTCCGTTCCGGCTGGCCATTGACCGCGCCTTTACCCTCAGCGGCCAGGGTACTGTGGTCACCGGCACGGTACACGACGGCCACTTCAGCCTGCACAGCAAGCACCAGCACCTGCGGCTGATGCCCTCCAACATACCGGTGCGGGTGCGCAGCCTGCATGCGCAAAATCAGGCCGGCACACAAGCCCGGGCCGGCCAGCGCTGCGCCTTTAACCTGGCCAATATTGCCAAGGATGCCATTGCCCGGGGCGACTGGCTGGCAGAAGCAGGCTGTTTTGAGCCCGGCCCGCGGCTGGATGTAGAGCTGCAGCTGCTGAACACCAGCGCTCCTCTCGGCACCTGGACGCCGCTGCATGTGCATATTGGTGCCGCTCATGTGATGGCCCATCTGGTGCCGCTGCAGGCAACCACAGTGCAGGCTGGCAAACCGGCGCTGGCCCAGCTGGTATTTGAGCAGCCTTTGTGTGCCCTGCCCGGGGATCGCTTTATTATTCGCAACGCTCAGGCCAAGCAAACCCTGGGCGGTGGCCGGGTGCTGGATGCCAATGGCCCGGATCGCAAGCGCCGCACACCGGCGCGGCTGACCTGGCTGAAGGCAGTGGCGGACTATCTTGATCAGAAAGACGTGCTCAGCCTGCTGCAACAGGCCCCTTACGGTATCACCCGCACCGCACTGCACCGGCTGGCCGGACAAGCGCCGGAGCAGATAATGCTGCCCAAACAGGCGCTGTGGCTTACACCCACCGGCAAAAATGAGCCGGTACTGATGCATGAAGCTCACTGGCAGCCTCTGCTGAGCCGCATTGAACGCGCCTTGCAGCAGGCCCATGAACGTTACCCCGACGAGCCCGGCATAGAAGCCGCCCGGCTGCGCCGCATGACGGATCCGACCATTCCCCAGCCTGTATGGCAATGTGCCCTGCACGCCCTGCAGCAACAACAGCGGCTGGCCCTGACCGGTGCCTGGTATCACCTGCCCGGCCACAGTGTGAGTCTGAGCGAGCCCGAGCAGGCGCTGGCCGGGCGTATTCTGGCCCTGAGTTATGACGGCCGCTACGATCCGCCCTGGGTGCGGGATCTGGCCGCCACCCTTGAGACCAGTGAAGACGATATTCGCCGGCTCGGTCGCAAGCTGGTGCGCCAGGGGCTTTTATATCAGGTGCAGCCCGACCTGCTTTACCACCATCAGCATGTGGAGCAACTGGCCACCCTGCTGCGCCAGCACGCTCCGGCCGAGGGCATCAAAGCCGCTGAACTCAGGGATCGGTTAGGACTCGGACGCAAGCGTACGCTGCAAATTCTGGAGTTTTTTCAACGCATAGGTTACAGCCGGCGACTAAAAGACCGGCATGTGATCCGCGCTGACAATATGATGTTTACAAGCCCCCCGAATGTTGGCAATGTTAACGACACTTTCGGAAAGTAATCGTATCCGGTGGTACGGCCGGGCTTCAAACCCGGTTGGGGGTGTCAGACATTCCCGGGTAGGTTCGACTCCTGCTACTTTCCGCCATCTTTCAGCTTGTGCAAGCATGGCCGGGGCAATCTAATGGACGACGCGCGCTTTGAACCTCTGCCGCCCAGCCATGGGGTTCGTACTCTGGCCGGCACCGAGCACACCCTGGCCAACGAAGTCCCCCTGGCCATTACCATCAATGGCGTAAACCACGCCGTTATGATGGTCAGCCCAGTGCAGCTGGATGCCTTTATTACCGGCTTTCTGCTGAGCGAAGGCATTATTGGCCATCACAGGGATATTCACGATCTCGAGTTCACCCAGAAAAATAACGCCCTGATTGCCGATGTGACCCTGGCCAACCGCTGCCATCAGCCCTGGCTGCAGCAAAAACGTAGCCTGGCCGGGCGCAGCGGCTGCGGCATTTGTGGCCTGGAGTCGTTGCAGGCAGCGTTGCCCGAGCTGCCCGAACTGCCTGAAACCCCTCTGCCCGATACTCACATGCTCGCCGGCCTGCGGGATCAACTGCGGCCATGGCAACCCCTCAACCGGGACTGCGGTGCCCTCCATGCTGCCTTTTTTGTGGACCACGCCGGGCAAATTTGCCATGCCAGTGAAGACGTGGGACGGCACAATGCCCTTGATAAACTGCTGGGCTGGCAGCACCAGCAGAGCGAGCGCCCGGAAGGCATGGTGCTGCTGACCAGCCGCTGCAGCATAGAGCTGGTGCAGAAAATGGTGCGCAGCCACAACCCCACCCTGCTGACCTTAAGCGCACCCACCCGGCTGGCGGTAGAACAGGCTCGGCACTACCGGCTCAACTTGATACACTTGCCCTACCAACAATCACCCAGAGTCTATGCCGCGTCTGCTCATTCTCAGCTGAAGTGAATGCGCCGGGCTGGCCCGTCTTGAGTGAGGACATTGCTTGAATATTTATCTGGTTGGCGGCGCAGTGCGCGATGCACTGCTGCAGCTGCCCGTGTACGACCGTGATTACGTAGTAGTAGGTGCCACCCCCGAGCAACTGCTGCAACAGGGCTACCAGCAGGTAGGCAAGGATTTCCCGGTGTTTCTGCACCCCGGCAACAAGCACGAATATGCCCTGGCCCGCACCGAACGCAAGGCCGGCACCGGCTACACCGGTTTTATCTGTGACTTTGGCCCGGAGGTCACTCTGGAAGAAGACCTGCGCCGGCGTGATCTCACCATCAACGCCATTGCCCGAAGCGACACCAATGAGCTGATTGACCCTTATGGTGGTGTGGCCGACATTCAGGCCCGGGTGCTGCGCCATGTGTCTGATGCCTTTGGGGAAGATCCGCTGCGAGTGCTGCGGGTAGCCCGTTTTGCCGCCCGCTTTCATCATCTGGGCTTTACTCTTGCCGAAGAAACCCAAACCCTGATGACGGCCATGGCCGCCGGCGGCGAGCTGGCCACCCTCACCCCCGAGCGAGTATGGAAAGAAACCGAAAAAGCGCTGGCCAGTGACAATCCTCAGGTGTTTTTTGAGGTGCTGCGCGAATGCGGCGCGCTGGCGGTGCTGTTTCCGGAAGTGGACGCCCTGTTTGGCGTGCCCGGCCCCAAAACCTGGCACCCGGAAATTGATACCGGCCTGCATACCATGATGGTGATCAAGCGGGCCACCGAGCTGGGAGCCGGCCTGCCCTGCCGCTTTGCAGCATTGTGCCACGATTTGGGCAAGGCGCTGACCCCGGCAGAAAAATGGCCCAGCCATCATCACCATGGCGAGCTGGGCATAGCGCCTATTCAGGCACTGAGCGCCCGGCTGAAAGTGCCCACCGAGCACAGAGAGCTGGCCGTATTAATGAGTCGCTGGCACATTTGCATGCACCGGCTGGCGTTGCCTTCGCCACAGCAGGCGCACACAGTGCTGGAGCTGCTGGATCATACCGATGCCTGGCGCAGACCCGAGCGCTTTGCCGAGCTGCTGCTGTGTGCCCAGGCCGATCTGCAGGGCAGAGCCGGCTTTCAGAGCCGGCCTTACCCGCAACGGGCATGGCTGTGGCAGTGGCTGCAGGAATTAAAGCAAATTACCGCTAAGCCCTTTGTGGCCCAAGGACTGAAAGGCCCCGCCATTGGCGAGGCCATTCGTGCAGCAAGGCTACTCCGGCTGGAGCAATTGCTGGCCGAAAAACAACAGGCTCAGTCAGACTGAGCCTTGAGGCTGCGCTGAGTAAAGCGTTCAATCTCTACGCCCACACCCGCAGCATTGGCCACAGCGGCGGGTTTGGTCAGCCGCACCTTGACCGACAACACCGGAAATTCCGCCAGGATCAGGCTGGCCACCTGCTCGGCCATGGTTTCCACCAGCTCTACCTGGTGCTGCTCGGCATAGGCCGTCACTTTGCTGGAAAGAGCCGCGTAATCCAGCGCCTTGCTGATATCATCGCCGGCGGCCGCAGGACGGTTGTCGTACCCCATTTCCAGATCAAAGCGGATTTTCTGGCGAATCCCTTTCTCCCACTCATAAACGCCAATGGTGGTGAGAACTTCAAGGCCCTGCACAAACACTTTATCCATCGTCTTCGTCTTCTGTTAAGCTGTCACTGACGCCATCATAACGGATTGGATCCGGGGTATAAACCGCGATGACCGCCCTTACGCTGTTCATGATAATACTGGCCTATCTGGGCGGATCCGTGTCCAGCGCCGTGCTGATCTCCAGGCTTTACCGGCTGCCGGATCCACGCAACCACGGCTCCGGTAACCCGGGTGCCACCAATGTGCTGCGCACCGGCAACCGCAGCGCGGCTGTGTGGGTATTATTGCTTGATATTCTCAAGGGTACCCTGCCGGTATATCTGGGCTGGTTTCTTGGCATCAGCCCGCTATATCTGGCCTTTATTGCCATGGCCGCCTGTCTGGGGCACATGTTTCCGCTGTTTTTTCACTTTCGCGGCGGCAAGGGCGTGGCCACGGCGCTGGGTGCGCTGCTGCCGCTGGGCATGGACATGGCAGGCCTGCTGCTGATCACCTGGCTGCTCAGCCTGGGGCTGTTTGGCTACTCGTCGCTGGCGTCACTGATCACCGCCCTGTTTGCTCCTTTGTTTGCCTATTTCATCAAACCGGAATACACACTGGCGGTGGCGCTGTTGTCGTGCCTGATAGTGGTGCGCCACCACGGCAATATAAGCCGGCTTTATCATCATGAAGAAAAGCCGATTATCGACCGCAGCCGGCGCAACCGGGAAGAATAAGCCTTACTCTACTGCCGGCAGTTCATCCAGCGGCCAGCGCGGCCGGGCTTTTACCCGCAGCGGCTCGGTCTGACCGGCTTTAAGACGCTGCAAACCGGCAAAGGCGATCATGGCACCGTTGTCGGTGCAGTATTCATTGCGCGGATAAAACACCTCGCCGTTCAGCTCGCTCATCATGGCTTGCAGCTGCTGGCGCAACGACACATTAGCGCTGACCCCGCCGGCCACCACCAGCCGGTTAAGTCCGGTCTGCTTTAACGCCCGCTTGCACTTGATGGCCAGAGTATCGACCACCGCCTGCTGAAAGGCATGGGCAATGTCGGCCTGAGTTTGCACATCATTACCTTCGGCGGCAATGGTGGTGGCAGTGGCGGTTTTAAGGCCGGAAAAGCTAAAATCCAGGCCGGGTCTGTCGGTCATGGGCCGGGGAAATTTAAAGCGCCCGGAGGTGCCCTGCTCGGCCAGTTTCGCCAGCCGCGGGCCGCCCGGGTAGTCGAGCCCCATCAGCTTGGCGGTTTTGTCAAAGGCCTCGCCGGCGGCATCGTCAATGGATTCACCCAGAATCTCATAACGACCAATGCCGTCTACCCGCACCAGCAGGGTATGGCCGCCGGACACCAGCAGCGCAACAAAAGGAAACGCCGGCATGCGCTCTTCCAGCATGGGGGCCAGCAGGTGCCCTTCCATATGGTGCACCGCCACCGCCGGCTTGCCCCAGGCAAACGCCAGGCTGCGGCCTATGGTGGCCCCCACCAGCAGCGCCCCCATCAGGCCCGGGCCGGCAGTGTAGGCCACGCCGTCGATGTCGTCTTTGCTGCAACCGGCCTCTTTCAGGGCCGCCTCAATCAGCGGAATGGTTTTGCGCACATGATCCCGGCTGGCCAGCTCAGGCACCACACCGCCATAATCGGCGTGCAGTTTCACCTGACTGTAAAGCTGATGAGAGAGAATGCCGAGCTTGTCATCAAAGATGGCAATGCCGGTTTCGTCGCAGGAAGTTTCGATGCCTAGTACACGCATGGGAAAATGAATAACACTGTCGAAAAATAGACAGTCATGTTACCCTGATCGGGCTTTTTTAACCAGCAAAGGGTTACCGGTCTTTACAGCCGGACCCGGTTAATAGTAGAATTTCGCACCATTTTATTGTCAGACTGGCTGGTAAACAGACCAGTTAACCGAGGTGAAAGGCACATGCCAGTAATTAAAGTACGTGAAAACGAGCCCTTCGACGTAGCTCTGCGTCGTTTCAAACGTTCCTGCGAAAAGGCCGGTATCCTGTCTGAAGTACGTCGCCGCGAGCACTACGAGAAGCCGACTACCGAGCGTAAGCGCGCCAAGGCTGCCGCTGTTAAGCGTCATGCCAAGAAACTGGCTCGCGAAAACGCACGCCGCACTCGTCTGTACTAAGCGTTGTTGATCTCATGTCTTTGAAAGACCAGCTGTCAGAGCAGCAGAAAAACGCCATGCGCGCCAAAGACAAGGCTCGCCTTGGCACCCTGCGTATGCTGATGGCCGAGATCAAGCAGAAAGAGATCGACAGCCGCGAAACCCTGGACGATGACGGCATCATTGTTGTGATTACCAAAATGGTAAAACAGCGCAAAGATGCCGCTAACCAGTTCGAGCAGGCCGGCCGCCAGGAGCTGGCTGACGGCGAACGCCAGGAAATTGCGGTGCTGCAGGAATTCCTGCCGCAACCCCTGACAGAAGACGAGCTGGATGCTTTGCTCACCCAGGCCATCGCCGACACCGGTGCTACTGGCATGCAAGATATGGGCAAGGTAATGGCGGTACTCAAGCCACAAATCCAGGGCCGTGCAGACATGGGCAGGGTCAGCGCCACCATCAAGGCCAAACTGGCCTGATAACTGCCGCTGAGCTGCCAACGGGCCGTGCTTCGCAAGAATGCACGGCTTTGTTTTTTGCTTTTACGGTGAATCATGGCTGGCAGAATTCCCCAACAATTTATTGACGATCTCCTCGCCCGCACCGACATCGTCGACTTGATCGACCAGCGGGTACGACTCAAAAAAGCCGGCAAGAACTACCAGGCCTGCTGCCCCTTTCATAACGAAAAAAGCCCGTCCTTTACGGTCAGTCCCGACAAACAGTTCTATCACTGCTTTGGCTGTGGTGCTCATGGCACTGCCCTTGGCTTTTTAATGGAATATGACGGACTGGAATTTCTTGATGCCATCGACGAAATGGCGTCTATGCATGGCCTGACCGTGCCCCGTGAAAATGCCGGCGGCAGCTCGCCCCAGCAACAGGCCGCAGCCCGGGCCGAGCGGCAGGATCTTTATAGCCTGCTGAACGACATTAACCGTTTCTATCAGCAGCAGCTGCGCAGCGCACCGGCAGCCATTGACTACCTCAAGAGCCGGGGCCTGAGCGGTGAAGTGGTCAAGCATTTCGGCATTGGCTATGTGCCCGATCAGTGGGACAGCGTAAAACGCCGCTACGCCAAAAACCGCGACACCGAACGCCAGCTGATTGACGGTGGCATGCTGCTGCAAAACGACAATGGCCGCATCTACGACCGCTTTCGTGACCGCATCATGTTCCCCATTCGGGACAGACGCGGCCGCACCATCGGCTTTGGCGGCCGGGTGCTGGGCGACGGCACCCCCAAATATCTGAACTCGCCGGAAACCCCAGTGTTCCACAAGGGCCGCGAGCTCTACGGCCTGTATGAAGTGCGCCAGACTCACCGCAACCCCGAGCGGGTACTGGTGGTAGAAGGCTATATGGACGTGGTGGCCCTGGCCCAGTTCGGCATCGATTATGCGGTGGCCAGCCTGGGCACCTCCACCACTTCCGATCAGCTGCAGCTGCTCTATCGCACCACCCGGGAAGTGATCTGCTGCTACGATGGCGACCGCGCCGGCCGCGAAGCCGCCTGGCGGGCACTGGAAAACGCCCTGCCGTTAATGCAGGACGGCCGCAGCCTGCGCTTTGTGTTTTTGCCCGACGGTGAAGACCCCGACAGCCTGGTGCGCACTCAGGGTAAGCCGGCCTTTGAGCAACTGCTTGATAGCGCGCAGGACTTTGGTGACTTTCTGTTTGAGCGGCTGGCCCAGGACAGCATGGACGGCGACGCCGGCCAGCACGAGCTGGCCCACAAGGCTGCCGAGGCCATTATGCGGGTGCCCGAGGGCTTTACCCGGGAAGGATTAATAACGCAGCTGTCGCGTCAGCTTAACTGGGGCGAGAACGAACGCCGGATTAAAGAACTGTTTCAGCGGCTTAAACCCACAGAAAAACAGGAAAAGCCCGCGCCCAACCGGCCGCAAAAACTAAAACTCACGCCGCTTCGACGGGCCATTGCCCTTGTGCTACAATATCCGGCTGTCGCAGCCCGGCTGCCGGAAATGCCGGCGCTGGAAGACCTGTCACTTCCGGGTATGGAGTTGCTGCTGGCCTTGCTGAACATGGTTCGCAAGCAGCCCGGCATGAATACCGCCCAGTTGCTGGAGCACTGGCGGGGGCACGCATCAGAAGCGGCCCTGTCGAAACTGGCCATGGCAGAAAACGCCTTTGCCGGCGACAACATAGAGCAGGAACTGCAAGATATTTTTGTGGTATTAATCAACGAATATCTGGCCAAGCGCATTGAACTGCTGCAGCAAAAAAGCAGCACGCGCGAAGGGCTGACACCATCGGAAAAACAAGAATTAGTGCTGCTGCTGACAGAAAGCAAGGGCGGCACGGTCTTATAAATTGAAAAACGGGCAAACTGCCCCAAGATTGTAATAAAGGCCCGGTGTACGGGTAAGTGAAATAACCAATGCAGGCTGCAGCACGCTTGGCCCAAGGGCGAGGTGTTGGCAAGCTCGGACCAGTTAGCCAGATTGGTCAAATTTTGTTATAATCGGCTACTTGCGCGCCAGAAAATGCCTGAGCGCCCCGGTATCCACACCCTCTCTCTTGCAACATCTAACCGGACGAGTTCTATGGAGCAAACCCCGCAGTCACAGCTTAAGCTTCTCGTAGCCAAAGGTAAAGAACAGGGCTACCTGACTTATGCCGAGGTAAATGATCATCTGCCTCAGGATATTGTCGATTCTGATCAGATTGAAGACATTATCCAGATGATCAACGACATGGGCATTCAGGTGGTAGAAAACGCCCCTGATGCCGATGATCTGATGATGACGGAAACCACTGCCGACGAAGACGCCGCCGAGGCCGCTGCTCAGGCACTGGCATCCGTTGAATCCGAAATTGGCCGCACCACAGACCCGGTGCGCATGTATATGCGCGAAATGGGTACCGTGGAGCTGCTGACCCGCGAAGGCGAAATCGACATCGCCAAGCGCATTGAAGACGGCATCAATCAGGTGCAGAGTTCGGTCTCTGAATATCCAGAGACCATTACCTCGCTGCTGGATCAGTTCGACCGCTTTGAAGCCGGCGACATCAAGCTGAGCGATATTATTTCCGGCTTTCTCGACCTTGATGAAGCCGAAGACGCCGCGCCCACTGCCACCCATATTGGCTCGGAACTGAGCGAAAAAGACCTCGACGACGAAGACGAAGAAGATAAAGAAGACGACGACGACGAGGAAGAAGAAGAAGCCGACACAGGCCCGGATCCTGAGCTGGCCCGTGAGAAATTCGGCCAGCTGCGTGAGCAGTATGAGCTGGTGCGCAGCACCATTGCCGCCAAGGGCCGCACCTCCAAAGAGGCTGCTCAGCAAATTGCTGATCTGGCCGATCTGTTCCGTCAGTTCCGCCTGGTACCCAAGCAGTTTGATCGTCTGGTTACCGCCATGCGCGACACCATGGAGCGGGTGCGGGTGCAGGAACGCATTATCATGAAGCTCTGCGTTGAGCAGTGCAAAATGCCCAAAAAGACCTTTGTGCAGGCCTTTGCCCATCACGAAAGTGAGCAGGCCTGGTTTGAGGCTCAGCTGGCCGCCGGCAAAACCTGGTCTTCGCGTCTGGAAGTGGTAGCCGAAGACGTACTGCGTGCCATCAGCAAGCTCAAGGTAGTGGAAGATGAAACCGGTCTGACCATTTCTCAGATTAAAGACATTAACCGCCGCATGAGCATTGGTGAGGCCAAGGCCCGCCGAGCCAAAAAAGAAATGGTGGAAGCCAACCTGCGTCTGGTTATTTCTATTGCCAAGAAATACACCAACCGCGGTCTGCAGTTCCTGGACTTGATCCAGGAAGGCAACATAGGTCTGATGAAAGCGGTAGACAAGTTTGAATATCGCCGTGGCTACAAGTTCTCGACCTACGCAACCTGGTGGATCCGTCAGGCCATTACCCGCTCCATTGCGGATCAGGCCCGCACCATTCGTATTCCGGTGCACATGATTGAGACCATCAACAAGCTCAACCGTATTTCCCGCCAGATGCTGCAGGAGATGGGCCGTGAGCCCACGCCGGAAGAGCTGGCACACCGCATGGCCATGCCGGAAGACAAAATCCGCAAGGTGCTCAAAATTGCCAAGGAGCCGATCTCGATGGAAACCCCCATCGGTGACGACGAAGATTCACATCTGGGCGATTTTATCGAGGACACCACCCTCTCCCTGCCGGCGGACTCCGCCACCAGCGAGAGCCTGCGTAACGCCACCCACGACGTGCTGGCCGGCCTGACCGCGCGGGAAGCCAAGGTACTGCGCATGCGCTTTGGTATCGACATGAACACCGACCACACCCTTGAGGAAGTGGGCAAGCAGTTCGACGTTACCCGTGAGCGTATTCGCCAGATTGAAGCCAAGGCCCTGCGCAAACTGCGCCACCCCAGCCGCTCCGAAGTGCTGCGCAGCTTCCTCGACGAGTAAGCACAACCGCACACAGTTCAAAGGGCACCTCGGTGCCCTTTTTATTGGCCGGGTCAACCGCTTAAAAATCAAGCGTATAAGCCGCCCAGCGCTGGACAGCCCCGCCCTCATTCCCCTATAATCAGCGCACTTTTGGCCCCTTAGCTCAGTTGGTTAGAGCACACGACTCATAATCGTTAGGTCCCCAGTTCAAGTCTGGGAGGGGCCACCATATAAACACTGAAAAAAGCCAGTAGCATCAATGCACTGGCTTTTTTTGTGCCGCCTGTGTGCCGCTTTGCAAGAGCATGGTCCTTCCCCGGGATACCCATGGGATACTTTCAGTCTGGCTGGCCGGCCAAGGACAGTTGCGGAAAACGTCGCTTGCCAGACTTCAGCCGGGCTTCAATAACAGCCGTAGGCTCTCCGGTTTCAATCGCCGTAGAGCTGGCCACAGAACGGAGGATTTTCTCCGGTGTAAGCTGATTGCGGGCTGCTGTTTTGCTTCGGCGTATCATGATAAACCTCCTGACTTGTCTTCACATTATAACAGCAGCGTTAAAGCCTTCAGCGACACAAGAGGCCCCTGGCTACCAGCCAACCTCAAACTTACATAGCGCAACCATACACTCACCGAAAAGTTCCATTTGAATTCTTCCCCGACATGGGCACAATAAGACTCTTATCACAGCCAAAGCAAAGTGGCTTGGTCGCCTGCAAGATCAGGGCGGTAGCGTGGCCGCAGTCAAGTTGCTGATGGTTGGTACGATATATTGGCATGTTTGTCGGCACAGTACGCGCTATCAACAATCCATGCGCGTGTACAGCAACCCAGGATAAAAAATATTCATGATATGAATAGGTTATAACCGACCAATGTTGAATAGTGAGCAAGAGGCTGTAAATACTGAGCATGCGCGTTTTTGCTCATCACGATAATTAGCTGATAAATAAAAATCAGTTTATTATCAATAACTTACCAGTAAAACACAAGCTTGATCATTGCATAAATATGAGCACACTCACTATTACAATGTTAGCCAAGAAAACTTTAACAATTAGGTAGCGAGGTAGATTGGGAATGGCAATACGTCGATTGTATGGAACAGCCACAGTAGATGCCGGTGTATTCTGGGATGACTGTGTAAACGAGAATGGGTGGCGCATTCAAAGCAACAGTACGTTCAAAACAACCGGAATGCTCAAGCCTTATAGGCTTTTAGACCCGAAGGGAAATTTGTGGGCATCATCCGATACCTTATCGGAAATGGCTGATGCTCTGCCGGAGCTTGCGACTACTTTTTCGGAGAAAGAGCCTCTTTTTGACAGTGATGAAGCAAAAAGTTTTGTTAAGGCAGTTTTCAGCGCAGCAGGGACTGCACTAACGACGGCAGCTGTAAGTTACATTAATAGTAAAAAGTAGCAAAGAGCGAACTTTGGCTAACAAGTGGCTGTTGGCGGACGCACCTGCGCTGGAGCTCCGGCGCGCCGCAAAACCAAAGCGTTACATAAGTCATAGGTAGTCATAAGTAATCATGGGAAACTATAGCAAAAGTATCTCTAAGAGATTTGCACACACAAAGATTAATGAAGGTTATTGTCTTATATGCGGTTCTTTCGGTCGGCTGTCGCCAGATCACGTTCCGCCTAAGGGGGCAATTACAATAACTAAGGTGCAGCAACGCCATATCACTGAACTAATGGGAATCGGAGCTTCCCAAGTAAAAGGGGTTGAGTCACCAAATGGAAGTAAGTTTAAGACTATATGCCATAAGTGCAACAATGAACATCTTGGTGGTAATGATGATGAGATCGCCAGAGTATGTAAGTCTCTTACATTAAAGGTTAAAGGCTATTTTAAGAGCTCAATCCACCAGTACAACATTATATCTACAGATGTTGACTCTATGAAATTTTCAAGAGCTATGATAGGTCATATCCTAGCTGCTACATCTGTAGAAGAATGCAAGACCCCTCAAAAACACTCACCATATTTACAGCCACTAAAAGATTTCGTTCTTGGTGATAACTCGGCACTTGATGACTCTCATGACATTTATTACTGGTTCTATCCATTTAATAAGCACTTAAGTGCTAAATGCGTTGGGTTTTATAATGAAGGCCACATTGCGACGGTCAGTCTTCTCAGTTTTTTTCCAATTGCCTTTATGGTAACTAAGAAAAATGAAGGAACATTTCCTGCACACTCAAGAAAACTATCGCTTGGGGATGAACAATTACATCTTGACTTGTCGCCTAGAGGTTATGCGTTCTCGGAGTTTCCATTTCATGGTCTTAAAGGAAATCAAATGATGGCATTCACCGACTTTCAAACAATTGTGAGTTACCCGATCGGTCAATGAATATGCGCGTAATTGCAGGCAATGCCTAACAAGAGGCTGCAATCTCAAGGGTAAACCTGATAAGTAGGAATTTGTTGGGTAGTGGTTAGAGGATCATCCGTTATCGAGTCTCATGCTTTTAGATGAAAGCGGCCTCCCAATAAAAGCGTACAGAAAGGGGACTGCTATCTCCCTCGCACCTAACGCCATGGTTATCAATCTGACTGCAATAAATGGGCGGGGTATCAGCGTAAGGATCAGGAATGCGGGATCACACGCGCACAGCTGTAACTACATATGCGCTGCTTTAATAAGCCAAAGGCAGCTCTTTCACTCGGGTGGTGTAGGCAGGTGACAGCTGTGCCCGCTTCATTTGCCATTCTTTACTGAGTCCTTCCCCCGCCAGAAATACTCTTCCCCGGCCGCTGTGGTTAATGGCATCCATTACCTGCATCAGTGCCTGGCTTTGTGGCCGCTCACTGATGCAGTCGAACAGCCCGGGCTGATAGGTGCCTGAAGGCCAGAAGTCCAGCAGCATTACTCCCGCTTTCTGGTAGCGGTAGCCAGGCCGCCAGATCTGCTCCAGCCCTTTTACCACCGCCGCCACAATATCCCGAGTGTCTGCCGTGGGCAGTGGCAGAGTAACAGCAGCATGGTTACTGTATTTGGGCTCATGGCTGGCAAAGGGGCTGGTGCGAATAAACACCTGCACCAGACGGCAATATTGCTGCTCCTGCCGTAGTTTTTCGGCAGCACGGGCGGCGTATTGGCACACTGCCTGCCTCATAACTGAGTAGTCGGTAACGTACTCTCCAAAGGAGCGGGAGTTGATGATCTGTTTCTTGGGGGCCGGCCCTTGCTCCCAGGGAATGCAGGCAACACCGTTCAGCTCCATAATGGTGCGCTCCAGCACCACCGAAAAGCGCTTGCGAGCAAGCGTTGGCGGCATGCGGGCCAGATCCAGTGCCGTGCCAATGCCCAGCGCCTCCAGCTGCTGAGTAAGCCGGCGGCCAATGCCCCACACCTCAGCCACCGGCGTAATGGCCATCAGCTTGTGCTGCCTGATGGTGGTGCCAAGATCCACCACACCACCGGTGGCAGGCCATTTCTTGGCGGCATGGTTGGCCAGCTTGGCCAGGGTTTTGGTGGGGGCCATGCCCACCCCCACAGTGATGCCAACCCACCTGGCAATGGTGGCCCTGAGCTGCTGGCCAAATTCCTCCAGCGCCACGGTATTGGCCACTCCGCTCAGCTCAAGAAAGGCTTCATCAATGCTGTATACCTCCACCGCCGGTGCCAGCATTTCCAGCACTTGCATCACTCGGCTGGAGATATCCCCATAAAGCGCATAGTTGCTGGAAAAAGCAATGCCGCCGGCCTGCTCATAGGCCTGCTTTACCTTGAAATAGGGCTCCCCCATCTTCACGCCCATGGCCCTGGCTTCTGCCGAGCGGGCCACCACACAGCCATCGTTATTGGACAGCACCACTATGGGCCGGCCCTGCAGATCGGGCCGGAACAGCCGCTCGCAGCTGGCGTAAAAGTTATTGCAGTCGACCAGGGCGTAGGTTTTCACTTTTTCGGAATGTGATGAATAACGTTGGTTACTACCCCGAACAAATCCAGGGTTTCGGCGTCGTGCAGCACAATGGGCGCATAGTGGCGATTGGCCGGCACCAGTCTTACCCTGGGGTGCAGCTCCAGATATTTACAGGTCATGTCGCCATTCACAGCGGCAATAACCACATCACCATGGGCCGCCTCCAGGCTTCGATCCACAACCAGAATATCTCCGGAATGAATGCCCGCCTCCAGCATGCTGTCTCCGGCAGCCCGCACCAGATAGGTGGCCGCAGGGTGCCTGATGCACAGATCGTTGAGATCAATGGTCTGCTCCACATAGTCCTGCGCCGGACTGGGAAAGCCACAAGGCGTGCGCTCCAGCAGCAGCGGCAACGGATAACAACTGAGCCGCCGGTGCCGGCCCATGATACTGGCAATATCCATAAACAACCTCAGCGAACACTGTATATAAAAACAGTATATGTTGAGTCGTACTGGCTAACAAGTGATCCACCCGAGGCACATACAAGCAGGCTGATGCCTCCACCGCTATGCGATTTACCTTCTCAGCACAGCGCATAAAAAAGCCAGTTGCATCAATCAATGCACTGGCTTTTTTATGTTATCTGAAGTGCGCTATCTCGCTCCCTGCTGCAGGCCCTTGAGCAGCATGCCCAGCACCAGCTGGTTGAAGCCTTTGGCCACGTCCGGGTCGGAGAGATATTGCATCGACAGATTTTGGTACGAGCCCATGCTGTCGATCATGGCCTGCTCCATGGCTTTGGGAAAATCGCCAAGCATGATCTGCTCGCTGGAGTTATTACGCACCTGAGCCATGACGGTTTCGTTCTCGCTGATCTTGGCCATGGCCCCCTGCAGCAGAGTGAGCTTGTCGCCGTCTGTGGTTTCCAGGCCGAACAGATCGTTGAGCTGCTCCAGAATGTGGGAGAGGTAATCCTTTTTCTCTTCCTTGGGCGTGGCGCTGCCCACTGCCGACACCCCTTTCAGGCCATAGCCGGCGGCGTCTTCCCTGAGCTTGAGATCCTGAGTGCGCCGGGCCTTGAGGTTGTAGTGGCTGAGCACCACGGAAGACAGGTCGATTTCGTCTTCTTCCAGCTGCTCCTGGCGCAGCAGCGGCAACAGGTGGCGAGCATACACGCACAACTGCTCCAGCTCGGCCTCGTTGAACGGGGTAATTTGAGACACAAACTCGTAGAAGCGCACATAGCTGTTGAGATCCTTCTTGAAAATATCCAGCTCGGAGCGGGCTTCTTCGGCCTCTTTCACCCGCCGCTCGGCATTGGTCTTGTCGGTGGCGCTGCCTCCTTCACGCTCAATCAGTTTGAGCATGCGCCGGCACTCCCGCAGGCTCTCGGTGGCCAGGGTATAACGCCGTTTAAAACGCTCCAGCGCCGGTCTGGCATAGCTCAGCATGGCCTCCTGGCCCCGTTTGGGGTCGAAGTAGGCATCGGCAAAGGCCACCACCTCGTTCCAGTTGAAAATGCCCGCCGCCCGCAGCTTGTGCTGCAGGTCATACACCAGGTTGGGGTCAGACACCGTATCCAGGGTGGCGGTCTCAAAGTATTTCTGAAACTCCTCCAGCACATCCTGGGGATCATTGACGAAGTCGAGCACAAAGGTGCTTTCCTTGCCGGGATAGGTGCGGTTAAGCCGGGACAGGGTCTGAATGCAGTCCACACCGGTGAGCTTTTTGTCCACATACATGGCGCACAGTTTGGGCTGGTCGAAGCCGGTCTGAAACTTGTTGGCCACCAGCATCACCTGATAATCGGGGGTGTCAAAGGCCTTGCGCATGTCCCGGCCATGAAGCTCGGGGTTCATGCTGCGTTCGGTATAGTCCACGCCCTCGTCGCTTACCTCACCGGAAAAGGCCACCATGGCGCGAATGGCGTCGTAGCCTTTTTCCGCCACGTATTTATCGAACGCCAGCTTGTAGCGCACCGCCTCCAGCCGGCTGGAAGTGACCACCATGGCCTTGGCCTGATGCCCCAGCAGGTGCGCCACGTTCTCGCGAAAGTGCTCAATGATGATCTGCACCTTCTGGCCAATGTTGTGGGGGTGCAGCCGCACCCAGCGGGACAGCCGAATGCGGGCCTTTTTGGCGTCTACCTCGCGGTCGTCCTCTTCCGCCTGCATCGCCAGTTTGTAGGCCAGGCTGTAGTTGGTGTAGTTCTTCAGTACATCAAGAATAAAGCCCTCTTCAATGGCCTGACGCATGCTGTACACATGAAAGGGCAGCGGCTTGTTGTCCGGGCCAAGGGGCATGTTGGCCTTGGGCGGGCGGCCAAACAGCTCCAGGGTTTTGCCCTTGGGAGTGGCGGTAAAGGCGAAGTAGCTGATATTGCTGCTGCCGCCCCGGGCCGACAGGGTCAGGTTCATCACGTCTTCCGCCGACAGCTCGTCATCGCCGTCGAGCTGCTCGGCCATCAGCACTTCCCGCAGTTGGCGGGCGGTGCTGCCGGTCTGGCTGGAGTGGGCCTCATCGGCAATCACCGCGAAGGTAGAAGCCTTGAGCGAGGTGGACTCCTGAATGGCCTTGAGCACATGAGGGAAGGTCTGAATGGTAACGATGATAATGGGCGTGCCGCTGGCCAGTGCCTCGGCAAGCTGGGCCGATTTACTGCCCTCGCCCTCTTCCCGGTTGATGCGGCTGACCACCCCATCGGCATGCTCAAACTGGGCAATGGTCTCCTGCAACTGGCTGTCGAGCACGGTGCGATCGGTGATCACTATCACCGACTGAAACAGCTTGTGGCCGCCTTCCTGGTACAGCGACGCCAGTTGATGGGCCAGCCAGGCGATGGAGTTGGACTTGCCGGAGCCGGCGGAGTGCTGAATAAGGTATTTCTGGCCCGGCCCTTCTTCGGTCACCGCCCCCAGCAGTTGCTGCACCGCACTCCACTGGTGATAACGGGGAAAGATCAGGGTTTCTTTTTTATTTACCCGGCCAAGGGCGTCTTCCTCGGTTTTCACCTCCAGATGCAGGTAACGGCCGAGAATGCGCAGAAAGTTGTCGGGCTGCAGTATTTCCTGCCACAGATACTCGGTGGCATAGCCGCCCTGGCTGTTTACCATCGGCGGCTGATCGTTGCCGGCCCCGCCTTCGCTTGTGCCCTTGTTAAAGGGCAGAAAGAAGGTACCTTTGCCGGCAAGCTTGGTGGTCATGGCCACTTCAAACTGATTGACCGCAAAATGCACCAGGGCCCCCCGGCGAAAGGTGAGCAACGGCTCGGCCTTGCCCAGGGTTTTGGGCTGTCTGTCGAACCGGTACTGGTTTTTGGCGTTTTCCAGCGACTGCTTGAAACAGGACTTGAGCTCCAGGGTCGCCACCGGAATGCCGTTAAGGAACAAGGTGAGATCGAGCCGGCCCTCGTAACCATGAGGGCTGTATACCAGCTCAGGTACCACCCGCAGCCGGTTGGCCCGGTAGCGCGCCAGCAGCTCGGGGTTAAGGTCGTGATCGGGCCTGAAGCTCGCCACCTTGAGCCGGTGGCCCCTGTCTTCAATCTGGTTGCGCAGCAGCCACAGCGCCCCTTTGCCCGTGTGGCCCAGCTGCCGCACAGCGGCATTGAGCAAATGCTGCTCCGGCTGCTCGCCATAGAGCCTGCAGTATTTTTGCCAGGCATCGGGCTGGGTTTGCTGCACAAAGGCCAGCAGGTCTTCCGGGTAGAGCGCCCGCTCTCTGTCGTACTTTGCCGACTCTCCCACCAGCCAGCCCTGAGCCGCCAGAGCATGAATAATATGATCCTGAAAAACCTGTTCCCGTGCTTTGTTGTCCTGCATGACTCAGGCTCCTTGTTGTTATTCCCCTGCAGCAAAGCGGACCAGCAGCAGCTGATGCAATGCCTGCATGGCGGCCAGATGCCCGGGCAAACGCCGGTAAATTTCCAGCGCCAGCTCTTCTTTATAGGTATGTGAGGTGAGGTTGCGGTCTTTAAGCATGCTCAGCCAGGCGTTTTCATCATCCAGCCATTTAGCAGCATAGGCCTGTTGCATGCACTCTCTCGGCGTGTTGGCTTCCAGCCCTTCCTGTGCGAGTGCCTTTTTCATGGTTTTCCAGGTGAGCTCAATGCAAAACTCAAAGCGCTGAATGCTGGCATCCACCACCAGAGGCTGGCTTTGATCATAAGCCAGCGATTCGGCCAGCCGCTGCAAAGCCTGGCCCATGGCATTAAGGCTGAGGGACAGCTTATTTTCAGAGGTATTATTTTGATTGGCGTTCATACAGCACCTTTTTGTCTCGCTCAATGGCGGCACGTAGCGCGCTTTGCTCAGGCTCCTGCTCCAGCCAGATGCAGTCGATTTTTAACAAGGTATCAGCCTCTGCCACTATCTCAAGCAGTTGCAGCCAGTCGGCATTGCTGGCATGGGGGCAACTGATGGCCAGATCGATATCGGAGCGCTCTCCATGATCCCCCCGCGCCCGGGAGCCGAACAGCCAAATGGCCTGCACAAAGGGCAACCCGGCCAGCTGCTGCAAAAAAGCATAATCATGAATATGCATGTTCAGCCTCTGCCGGCGGCTGCCAGCCCCGCACATCAATCTTGCCGGTAACGGCGGCGGAAATTAGCGCAGTGCGGCGTTCACTTAATAACAAAGCCTGAGTTTCAAGCTGCTCATGCAACATATTGAACTTAATCAAAGAGCTGGACATGTGGCTTAAAATATCCACAACTTCTTTCAGGGGTGGCAAGGCAACCGGCAACTCTCTAATCGATGATTGTCCAATATTCTGCATAGAGTCACTAGCTCCCGAAGCTGACAACTCGATTTGAGAACGATATAAAGGGGAGCCCAACAGGTAAGAAATAAATTCAGGCTGAACTTCTTCTGAAAACTTCAATCGATAAAGTTTATCACACAGCAATAAGTTACTGTAATCCTGATCTACAACTGCCGCACTCCCCACCAACTCCCGAGTATTTGCCCTAGATATTAACAGCTGCCCTTTTTTTAGGCTGTATTCTTTTTTAGGGGAAATAGTGCCAGGAAGAGCCTTGTGTTCTTGCGGCCGGAATACACCACCATTAACACATCCGACTTTCAGTACGCCATACTCCCCTTCTTCTGCCAGTCGGGCTTCACATTGTGGCGACCAACCTTGCTCCATGGAAATAATATGATGTTTAAGACGACAAACTTCCCAATGCGCCGGCACCTGCCCCAGCCATTCCACGCCGGAGTCCTTCATCGGCACATTCGGGTTTAGGCCCTTGGTCACGGCATGAGAGATCACTGCCTGGCGCTTTTCCTTTAGCAACTCTATCAGCCGCTGCTGCTTGGCAATCAGGGCATCAATACGGGCGGTTTCATAATCGAGGAAGGCGGCAATGGTGCGTTGATGTTCACTACTTGGCGCAGACACTTTGAGAGAGGCTACTTTTTCTTGATTTATATTGGGCTGCCCACCACCAGATGACAACCTAATAATATCTTCACGAAATGCCTGTAACCAATAATAAAGGTATTTATTATTTAAAATTTTAGACTCAGGGAAAACACAACAAGCCTGGTTTGTTGTAGCACTCACCCCCAAGATACCTACCCTACCAATCGTTGCTCCATACATAGCCATTACAATAGAGCCAGCCGGATATGTACGAAGTACAGAAAACTGAGTCAGAGCTTCTCCAGAAACGCATTTCGACGTTTCGTAGATAACACTTTCCCTTAACTCACCTGTAGTAACCCAAGGTATATCACCCTGATACCATTTTTCTTCCGTTGATGGTGGTGTAGTTCCTGAGCCTATTGAATCATAAGCATGGGAAAGCTTATTCATTGTCCAACTCACTGGAATTTCACCCAACCACTTTACACCCGACTCCTTATATTCTGAATAGGGTTGATGCTTGCCGGCGACACCACTTACAGCTTCCAGCTTATAGCTGACAGCTTTCTGTTCGCTTACGGCTTCCACCTTATAGCTCATGGCCATTGCTCCCTTCCATCGCCTTAGGGGTATAAAACTCATGCAGCTTGGCCTGCAGTAATACTGTGACCAATTGTTTTGCTTTTCGGGCAGGACGGGGGAATTGTGTCAGCACTGCTGACACAGATTGTCTCACCGCCGGTGAGACTTTTGCCGGTTGCATGCCGCCGCGCTCGAATAATGCGGCTTTCAGCAGTCGCGGCAGTGCTGCGACTTTTTCATCGAGGCGGTAGGTTTGAGCAGGAAAAGACCCGGCAAAGTGTGCATCGGGGAGAGGCATGCCGAGTGTGTGCTTTGCATCAGGAAAAGACCCGCACGATTTGAGCATAACCGGAGTCATAGGCTTGGCGGGTGTATTACAGGCTATTTTCTTGCCGCTGGTCGCCAAAGTAAACGCTTTTTTAGCAGCGGCAAGTGAATCTTTATATGGAACTTGCGTTCTGGCTATCAACAGACAGGGCTGTAAGTGTGCCAGATTCGCGCTGAACTGATCCTGATCCTTTGGCAACTGATCCAGATTCCGAGATAACTGATCCACATTACGGGTCAAATTACCGATAAAGGTAAACGCCTTTTTCACCATCACGAATGCACCTCCGCCAGCAGTTGCATAATCTCCTTGGCGACCGCATCCAGATCGGCGTCTATCTCTTCCAGCGGCCGGGGCGGCTGATACTGATAGAAGTGGCGGTTAAAGGGAATTTCGTAACCCACCAGGCCCACCTGGCCGTCGAGGGGGTCTGTCTTGCTTTCGTCTATCCAGGCATCGGGCACATGGGGCAGCACTTCCCGCTGAAAATATTCATGAATATTCTCGCCCAGGGGCACGTTTTCGTTATCCCGCAGATCCGGGTTGGCTTCCGGCATGCCCTTGGTCTTGCACACCTCGGCGTCGTCATCCTGCTCGGCCAGGTGCTTGCACAGCAGCTTGAAGGCCGGTGCAGGCAGCTTGGTGCCGGCCAGCAGTGCGGTCAGCTGCTTTTTAAAGCGGTCGCGGGACAGCAGCTTGTCTTGTTCAAACTGGCCAAGGGCGGTGAGCAGGGCGCTTTGCAGGGTGCCGTCCAGTTTTGCCCAGGCCTTGTCGTCCTGCAGGGCGGCCAGCCGCTCGGCATGGTGCGGGTAAAAGGCCAGCTTGAGCGGACGCTCCACGGTAATGCGCCGGTAGCCAAAGGCGGTGGTGGGGAACAGCTTGGCAATAGGGCTTTGCTGATAGCGGCTGTACAGCTCCACTATCTGCCTGATGGCCTCATCATTGAGGTATTTGCGCTTGGAGCCCAGCGACTTGCGCATGGGGCTGTGCAGCTCACTGGCGTTAATCAACAGCACTTTGCCTTTGCGCTCAGCCGGCTTGTGGTTGGAGAGCACCCAGATGTAGGTGGCAATGCCGGTGTTGTAGAACATGTCGGTGGGCAGAGCCACCAGGGCATCCAGCAGATCATGTTCCAGAATGTAGCGGCGAATTTCGCTTTCACCGCTGCCGGCACCACCGGTAAACAGCGGCGAGCCGTTAAGAATAATGCCAATACGCGAGCCAGCACAGTCGGCGCCGGGGGCCTGCATTTTGCTGATAAGGTGCAGCAGAAACAGTAGCGAGCCGTCGGACACCCGCGGCAGGCCGGGGCCAAAGCGGCCGTTAAAGCCGACTCGCACGTGTTCGTCGCGCACAATTTTTTCCACCTTTTTCCAGTCCACGCCAAAGGGCGGGTTGGACAGGCAGTAATCGAAACGGTTGTGCTTGAGCTGATCGTCCGACAGGGTGTTGCCAAGCTTGATGTTGCTGATGTCCTGGCCCTTGATCAGCATGTCGGCCTTGCAGATGGCGTAAGACTCGGCATTCAGCTCCTGGCCAAAGGTGGCCAGGCGGGCGTGCTCGTTAATCTCATACAGATATTCCATGCCGCAAGACAGAAAACCGCCGGTGCCGGCGGTGGGATCATAAACAGAGCGCACTATGCCGGGTTTGGTGAGGGCTTCGTCGTCGTCGGTAAACACCAGGGAGGTGGTCAGCCGCACTATGTCGCGGGGAGTAAAGTGCTCACCGGCGGTTTCGTTGGAGCTTTCCGCAAAGCGGCGGATCAGCTCTTCAAACACCAGGCCCATGTGGTAGTTGTCTACCGTCTCTGGTGAGAGATCCACATTGGCGAATTTCTGCGCCACCTTGTAGAGCAGATCGGCGTCTTCCAGCAGGTTGATGGTGCCGTCAAAGTTGAAGTGCTCAAATATCTCAAAGGCATCCCGGGAAAAAGCCCGCACATAGGCATCCAGGTTATCGCCCACATGGTTTTCACCCAGCAGGCTGAGGCTGAGTTTGGAGGTGTTGTAAAAGCTCTGGCCGCTGGTGTTGAGCAGCAGCTTTTCCCGGGCGGCTTCGGGCATGGCTTTGGTGGTTTCCACCATGGCCAGCACTCGCTCCTTGGTGGGGGCCAGCACGCATTCCAGCCGGCGCAGCACGGTAAAGGGCAGAATAATGCGGCCATACTGGGATTGCTTGAAGTCGCCGCGCAGCAGGTCGGCCACCGACCAGATAAGGCTGGCGAGAGTAGAGATATTGGATGTCATGGTTGTTATCGTGCTCTTGTGTTGGCCACTGGGGCAGCAAATTCATTGCACCGGATTCTAGCATTTTCGTTCCCCAAAGGGGGGGTGTCGGCCCACAACAGAATGTTTACATTTTGTTCGTGATGAGCATAGAGTGAATATCTCTAAAAATACTTATAAGTGAAATTGTTAACAGAGGAACCAGCTCAACAATGAAAACCCGTGAACTGCTGAAACTTGATAGCAAAACAATGGCCGATGCTATTCAGTCTATGAAGGTAAAAGAATGCGAAAAACACGCCATAAACTATGCCAAGATGCTTGGAGTGAGTCATGACAAGGCTATCATGGCAGCCGTTCACGCTGCTTTTATCAGCGATCAGGACGAACATGTGTCGATGAGGGTGCATAAAGCCGTCAGCGAGATGGCCAGTGAAGAAAGTGACTGCACAGAAGCAGAGGCGATAATATTGTCTGGTCTGTACTTAATGCTCGTTTATAAAAAGACCAATGGTTTTCAATTGATGGATACCCTCTCCTCGGTTCTGAAAGGGAAGAGCTGAAAGCCTGCATGCCTGCTTAAGAGGAGGCAGGATTCACCTTGCCTTGCGGGGAAAAAATACAGAATACTGTTACCCATGCTGAACAGGGGGAGCCTGCACCATGACCAACGCCACCGCCGCGCTGCTTGAGTTTATTGACCAATACCCTCGCCTGCTGGTGCTTACCGGTGCCGGCATCAGCACCGATTCGGGCATTCCCGATTACCGGGATCAGCAGGGCCAGTGGAAGCGTCAGCAGCCGGTGCAGCATCCGGATTTTATGGGGTGTGAGCATACTCGCCGGCGCTATTGGGGCCGCAGTCTCGTGGGCTGGCCGGTGATGCGGGATGCACAGCCCAATCCGGCCCACACTGCGCTGGCACAGCTGGAGCAGCTGGGGCATATCAGCCTGCTGGTCACTCAGAATGTAGATGGCCTGCATCAGCGCGCCGGCAGCCAAAAAGTCGTGGATTTGCACGGCCGCTCCGACAGCGTAGTATGCATGAGCTGCCATTATCGCTGCAGCCGCAATGAAACCCACCAGCGCAGTGCCGAGCTGAATCCGGACTTTATTCATTACACGGCCGCCACAGCGCCCGACGGCGATGCGGATCTGGAGGTGGATTTCAGTCGTTTTCGTGTGCCCGAGTGCCACCAGTGCGGCGGCATTCTTAAACCCGATGTGGTGTTCTTTGGCGACAATGTGCCCAGGCAGCGAGTACAGGATTCGCTGAGCGCCCTTGAAGCGGCCGACGGCCTGCTGGTGATTGGTTCGTCGCTGATGGTGTATTCCGGCTTTCGCTTCTGCCGCAAGGCGCAGGAATGGAACAAGCCCATCGCCGCGCTGACCCTTGGCAAAACCCGCGCCGATGAGCTGCTCAGCCTGAAACTGAATGCGCCCATTACGCCGCTGTTGCAGGGAGCGCTGAGCGGGCTGGCGTCTCGGAAAATAAGCCAGTGACGAAAACAAACAGGGCGGCTGATGCCGCCCTGAGTTTCTTCAGCGTTTACACGCGAAAGCGTCCTACCAGCTCCTGCAGCTGAGTGGCCAGTCGCGCCAGCTCTGCACTGGCCTGAGCAGTCTGGCCCACAGAGTGGCCGCTTTGCTCGGCAATGTCGTTAATCATGCTCATGCTGCGGTTCACGTCTTCCGCCACGGCGGACTGCTCTTCTACGGCGGCGGCCACCTGAGTGTTCATGTCGTGAATGGCATCCACGGCGGTTTTAATGTCACTCAGGCGATTGGCGACCGTGTTGGCTTCACACACGGCGGTTTCGGTTTTTTGCTGGTTGCGCTCCATCACCGCCACCACATTCTGCGTGCTTTGCTGAATGCTGGTAACCAGCTGCTCTATTTCACCCGTGCTTTGCTGAGTGCGCTGAGCCAGGCTGCGCACTTCTTCCGCCACCACCGAGAAGCCCTTGCCGGCGTCACCGGCCCGGGCCGCTTCTATGGCCGCGTTCAGCGCCAGCAGGTTGGTTTGATCGGCAATGGTGTGGATCACTTCCAGCATTTTGCCAATATCACCGTTCTGGCGGGCCAGCTCCTGGATCATGGCGGAGGCCTGGTTTACTTCACCGGCCAGCTCGTCCATGGTCTGCACATTGCGCCCTACCGCTTCACGGCCGTCTTCGGTGGTGGCCGTGGTCTGGCGGGCGGTGTCGGCGGCATTGCCGGTGTTGCCGGCAATTTCCTGAATCGACATGGTCATCTGATGCATGGCGGTCACCACCTGCGTGGTCTGATCGCGCTGATTATCCACGCCTTGGCGGGTTTCCTGCGCCACCTGAGACAGCTCTTCGGTGGCGGCGGCCATCTGGCCGGTAGCATCCGACACCCGCTGCACCAGCTCCTGCACCTTCACCACAAAACGGTTATAGGCTTTGGCCAGCTCGGTCAGCTCGTCGTTGCCGGCTTCGGCCAGGCGGCGGGTAAGGTCGCCTTCGCCTTCGGCAATGTCCTGCAAATTGAGCACGGTTTGCTGCAACGGCTGCACTATGCTGCGCGCCAGCACCAGCGCTACCAGCACAGATACCAGCAAGGCACCCGCGGCCAGCAGGCCCACAAACAGCTGAGTAGAAGCCAGGTTATCGGCATAGAAGCTGCGATCCATGGCAATTTCCACCACAGCAATGGGCTTGCCGGCATAGTCGTTCAGGGTACGGACCAGGGTGGCAAAGTGCAGCTCGCCCCGGTCTGCCCGGCCCTGCACAGGGTTACCCTGCCAGGCAGCCAGCAGCTGCTGCTGTGTGTTCAGGCTGCCACCGTTAATAGTGGACGCCAGCTGCTCCGCCCGGTTGCCGTTTATCACATGAATGGCAATACCGGCATTAAACTCGTCACTGAAGTGAACGGCAAAGTCTTGAGCCAGATTCAGCCCGAACTCTACCGAGCCCAGATGCTGGCCATATTGGCTGATAGGCGACAGGCCGCGAATGCCAATGCCGGCCACGCCGCCGTCCAGCCCGCGCACCGGTGCCCGGCTCTGATTCACGGCCACTATGGTGGCTCTCAGGCGAGAGAGATCGTCACCGTATTTTTCCGGCTTGTGCAGCCGCAGAAAGGAGGTGGCCGGCGCGGTATGAAACTGAAACTGGGCCACGCCATAGTGCTGCTGCAAACGCTGGAACACCGGCAGAAACTGCTCGCTCAGCCCGGCACGATCGGCGCTGGCAAAGCGTTGCTGCACATCAGGCTGAGCCGCTACCATGGCGCTCATGGCCTCGGCAAACAGCGCCTGAGTGTCAATCTGCGCATTTACGGCATCGAAAAGACTTTGCAGCTCACGCTTTTCGGCCTGTTCGATCAAACGGTTGGCGTTGGCAAGATAGAAGAAAGACATGGCGATAACCGTGATCACCATCAGCCCACCCACACCCACCGACAGACGGGTGCCAATATTCACTTTTCTGAACAACGGAGTTTCCTTGCTGGATTTTTTATTGAAGGTTTTGGTCGCCCTAATGAATCGGCAGAAGCAGACAAATACTTGAGTGTTTAGCTAGGTTTTTACGTTATAAGCTTGAGCTGTTTAAGGGGAAATGGTTCTAAAAACCGCATCAATCACGGCTGCCGGGCCACTTTCAATCTTAGGCGGGCACAGGCTATGATCAGTGCAGCCTTTATGTTCAGGGAGCCGCCATGTCACTGATCCTGCTGCTTATCCAGCAGATGTCCCTGTATCTGGTGATTGTTTACCTGATCAGTCGCACACCGTTATTCAGGCTCTTTACTGAAGCTGCCACCCGACTGCCCCATAAAGTATTTATTTATCTGTTCTTTTCCTGTTTTTGCATCATGGCTACCTATTTTGGTGAGCAGACCCATGGTGCCATTGCCAACACCCGGGCCATGGGCGCTGTGCTGGGTGGCCTGCTCGGTGGCCCGGTTACCGGGGCGCTGGTGGGGCTTACCGGCGGGCTGCATCGCTACAGTCTGGGCGGCTTTACCGACCTGGCCTGCGCCGTATCCACCACCCTGGAAGGGCTGCTGGCCGGTGTGGTCAGTTTGTATTTGCGCCGCACCGGCAGAAGCGAACAGGTGTTCCATCCGCTGTGGGTATTTCTGCTCACACTCGCGGCCGAGCTGATGCAGATGGCCATTATATTGCTGCTGGCCCGCCCCTTTGACGATGCCCTGGCGCTGGTGCTGCAAATCGCTCCCTCCATGCTGCTGGTGAACTCGGTGGGAGCTGCGCTGTTTATGAGCATGATTCGGGATCAGAAGGCCATGTACGACAAGCAGTCTTCCGCCTTCTCGACCAAGGCGCTGAAAATTGCCGAGCGCAGCGTGGGCCTGCTCAGCAAGGGCTTTAACCAGGAAACCAGTACCCAGGTAGCACGCATTTTGATAGAAGAAACCAAAGTCGGTGCCGTGGCCATTACCGACCGGGAAAAGCTGCTGGCCTTTATTGGCATCGGCGCTGATCATCATCTGCCCGGTGCCCCCATTTCCTCACAGATGACACTGGATGCCATTCACCACAACAGAGTGATGTTTGCCGACGGCGTGGAAACACCCTACGCCTGCTCCATGTCGCCTCACTGCACCCTTGGCTCAAGCCTGGTGATTCCTCTGAGAAGTGATAACGAGGTAGTGGGCACCATCAAACTGTACGAGCCCAAAAACAAGCTGTTCCTCAATATCAACCGAACCCTGGGGGAAGGCATTGCCCGGCTGTTATCAAACCAGATCCTGTTTGGCCGCTTTGTGCAGCAGCAAAATCTGCTGACTCAGGCGGAGCTGAAGCTGTTGCAGGCTCAGGTCAACCCGCATTTTCTGTTTAATGCGCTGAGCACCATAGGTGCCATTACCCGACGGGATCCCAACAAGGCGCGGCAGCTGTTACAGCAGCTCAGTCAGTTTCTGCGCATCAACCTCAAGCGCACTACCGGCCTGGTTACCCTGGGCGACGAACTGGAGCACATTCATGCTTACCTGACCATTGAGAAGGCCCGCTTTATTGACAAGCTGCGCGTGGATATCCAGATTCCCGAATCGCTGCATCGCGTGCGAATGCCGGCCTTTACCCTGCAGCCCATTATTGAAAACGCGGTCAAGCACGGCACTTCACACATGCTGGATACGGGTCATATTCAGGTGACCGCCAGCGTGAATAACGGAGAACTGCTGCTGACCGTCACAGACAACGCCGGCCTGTATCAGCCCAAAAAAGACTCCGACGGCCTGGGCATGAACCTGGTACATAAACGCATTCAGAACCTGTTTGGTCCCGGCTACGGCCTGAGCGTAACCTGTGACCCCGGTCAGCTAACCCAAGTTGACATTCGTCTGCCCCTTACGGAGCCTGCAACATGATCACCTGCCTGATTATCGACGATGAGCTCTTTGCCCGGGACGAACTGGCTGCCCAGCTGGCCGACGCCGGCGACATCGAGATAGTGGGCCAGTGCGGCAACGCCATTGAAGCCATGCAGGCTATCAGCCGGCTGCGGCCCGATCTGGTATTTCTGGATATTCAGATGCCCCGCATCAGCGGCATGGAGCTGCTTGCCATGCTGGATCCGGCCACCATGCCCCGGGTGGTGTTCGTCACTGCCTTTGACGAGTTTGCCGTGCAGGCCTTTGACCGCCATGCCTTTGACTATCTGCTCAAGCCGGTGGATGAACGGCGTCTGCAGCAGACCCTGGAGAAGGTGCGCCGGGATCTGCGCCCTCAAGGAGTGGAAACACTGGCGCCCGACCGGCTGGAGCACCTGCCCTGTTACAGTGGCCAGAAACTGAAAGTAGTGCCGGTGGCGGAGGTAGAATATGTGTTCAGTGATCTCTCCGGTGTGCATGTAGCCACGCCCAACGAGCAGGTACACACTCATATGACCCTCAAGGTAATAGAGGAAAAAACGCCCCTGGTGCGCTGTCACCGGCAATATCTGGTGGCACCTGATGCCATTGCTGAAATTGAAATACTGGAGGCCGGTGCCGAGCTCACCACCCGGGCTGGTGCCAGCGTGCCGGTGTCGCGCCGCTATCTCAAACCCCTGAAGCAACTGTTCGGTTTTCACTGACTCCGCAGCCGGGAGTAAATGATCGTTCACTCCCGCTATCGACCGCTGACCCCGCGTTTTCGACCGCTGACTCAAGTCTCTCTTTTCCCGTCTTTATTACTGCCTACACTGGCGGCTATCTATACAAGAGGGTGATGTTATGACCTGGTTTTTGCTCTGCGTCGGGCTGCTGCTCGGCGGTTACTTTATTTACGGAACCCTGGTGGAAAAGGTGTTTGGTATCAAGATACAACGCCAGACTCCCGCCTTCGCACAGGGCGACGGCGTTGACTATGTGCCCATGTCCAAGGGCAAGGTCTACCTCATTCAGCTGCTTAATATTGCCGGTGTCGGCCCCATCTTCGGCCCCATTCTGGGCGCACTGTACGGCCCCGCCGCCATGCTGTGGATTGTGCTGGGCTGCATTCTGGCCGGCGGTGTGCACGACTATTTCTCCGGCATGTTGTCAGTGCGCAATGGCGGTCAGTCGGTGCCCAACCTGGCGGGCAAGTATCTGGGCCGCAGCGCAAAAAACTTTATGAACGTGTTCGCCATTGTGCTGCTGCTGCTGGTGGGCGTGGTGTTCATCTCCGCTCCCGCCGGCCTGCTGGCCAAGATCACCGGCGTGAGCGTGTCGGTGTTTGTGGGCGTGATCTTCGTGTATTACCTGCTGGCCACCATAGTGCCGGTCGACAAGATTATCGGTCGTCTGTATCCCTTCTTCGGTGCCCTGCTGATCTTCATGTCGGTGGGCCTCACCGTGGCGCTGGCGTTTTCCAGCGAGCACACCATGCTGCCGGGCTTTGAAATGGGGGATTTATTTCAGAACCTGAACCCCAACGACATGCCGCTGTGGCCGGCGCTGTTTATTACCATTGCCTGTGGTGCCGTATCCGGTTTTCATGCCACTCAGTCGCCGCTGATGGCGCGCTGCGTGGAAAACGAAAGCAATGGCCGCTTTGTGTTTTATGGTGCCATGATAGGTGAAGGCATTATCGCGCTGATCTGGTGTGCCATTGCCCTGTCCTTCTTCGGTGGCGTGGAAGGTCTAAACACCGGTATGGGTGGCAACCCGGCCAACCTGGTATATGAGGCCTCTACCGGCCTGCTGGGTGCCGTAGGCGGCTTTATGGCGGTGCTGGGCGTGATTGTGCTGCCCATTACCTCCGGCGACACTGCCTTTCGCTCTGCCCGGCTGATCCTGGCGGAGTATTTCAACATGCCGCAACATCGCCTGCCCAAACGGCTGCTGCTGGCCTTGCCGCTGTTTGCGACCGGCGCAGTACTGACACAGGTGGACTTCGGCATTATCTGGCGTTACTTCGGCGTTGCCAACCAGGCTACCGCCGTCATGATGCTGTGGACTGCCTCGGCCTATCTGCTGCGCCACAACAAGCTGCACTGGATTGCTACCGTGCCGGCCATGTTCATGACCACAGTCGTCATCAGCTTTCTGCTGAACTCAGCCACCCTGGGCGCGGGTCTGCCGATGACGCTGTCTACCGTCACCGGCATTGTGCTCACCCTGGTGATCACTGCCCTGATCATTACCCGCATCAAGGGCCGTAATGAACACCTGCTGGCCGACGATGCCTGAACGCCTGATGTGAGTGACTATCGTACGCGTGCATCACTCTGCTGCCAGGCCTCAATAAAGCCGTGGTAGCAGGGCACCAGCAGATCTGCCTGATGGGCATAGTCAGGAATGGTGTCGGGAAAGTAGAGCGCACAGCGGCTGCCGGCATTTTGTGCGGTTTGCAGGTCAAACAGATAGTCACCCACATACAGAATATTGGCGGGGGCCAGCTGCCATTGCCGGCAGATAAGGTGAATACCCTCAGGATGCGGTTTGGGCTGGGCATCATGGCGGGTGAGCACCAGATCGATGTCGATGCCCAGCTTGCTGATGGTGAGCTGGGCCGCTTCGGGAATATTGCGGGTTAAAATGGCCAGGGGCAAAGCGCGGCCCCGCAGAAAGGCAATCAGCTCTTTGGCACCGTCCACCCAGCTGGAACTGTGGGATGCCCGGCATTCATACTCGTGAATAATGGCCAGGGCGCGCTCCCGCTCGGCGGCGCTGCTCAGGCTGTCTACATGGGCCAGCACGTCTTCTCCCGGGTCCATGCCCAGCTCGCGGCGCAGGCCGGGAAAGTCGGGGTTGGAATGAGCCAGGGTGCCGTCGAGATCAAAGATAACGCCCTGAATTTCATCAAAGTTAAAATCACTGAATTGCGTAATCACTGCCGCTCCTTACCGTTAATAACAAGCCTTCAGCCCAGCGTCACTTCATAACCGGTAAACTTGCGCAGGTTAATCACGCCGGTGTCGAGTATCAGATACTGACCCTTGATGCCCAGCAGGGTGCCGGCCACTTCCGGGTTTTTATCAAAGTTATGGCTGGTGATTTTGGTGGGGTACTCCAGCACCGGATAGCTCAGCTCCACCACGGGCTCATCCAGCACGGTAATGGCATTTTCGCCGTATTTGAGCGTGAGTTCGGCGAGTTTTTCCTTAATTTCCGGCAGCAGACGTTTAGCTTCGGCTTTCAGATCCAACGGTGCTTCGCCGCCCTTGAGCATGGCGCGCCAGTTGGTTTTGTCGGCCACCATGTCGGCCAGCGCCACCTCCACAAAGCCGGACAGCTGACGGGTGGCCACTTTCAGTAAGGGCAGCGCCTGAGTGGCCCCCTGATCAATCCAGCGGGTGGGCACCTGAGTGTGGCGGGTAATGCCCACCTTAAGGCCGGAGGTATTGGCCAGATAGACAATGTGCTCCACCATGCAATGGCTGTCGCCCCATTCGGGCTCGCGGCAGGTGCCTTCAAAGTAGTGGCAGGTTTCCGGCTTCATCACACACATGTCGCAGCGGGCCAGCTTTTTCATGCAGGGAAAACAGTGCCCCTGAGAGTAGCTTTTTTTGGTTTTGCGGCCACAGGCGTTGCAAAAGATATTGCCGCTGAAGGTCAGCCGAAGGGGCTTGCCCAGAAAGGCATTCAGGCTGGTGCGCTGCTCGCCCAGCGCCAGCTCATAGGCCACGGGGGCCTCACGCTGCGCCGGCATTTTGATCAGGGTTCCGGTAAGGTTGCTCATGCTTGCTTCATGGTTATGTTGTTATGAAGCCATTCTACCAGCCTGAGCCTTACTCTGCCTGCCGGCCTTGCTGCTGCAATTCCACCGGGCTGGTTTTCATGTCAGGCTCAATAAAGTCCACCACGCCTTCGGCGGTGATTTGCTGCACGCACACCGGCTCACCCTGCTCATTAAAACGTACATAGCCAATGCCGGCGCGGTTCAGCAGCCGCTCTCCCTTTGACGCTCCCACGGGTGAATGGGGACTGATGCGCAGCTTGCGCCGGCGGGTAAACCAGTTCAGCGGCGAGCGCGGCGCATAGAGCCAGCGATTAAGCCGGTCCAGCACATCCAGCAGCCGGCGCGGAAATTCATTCTTGATACCGCTGCTGGTGATCTGCCAGATATGAGGATCGCCGCCGCGCTGACGCACACGAATGTCATACATAAAGGAATAGTGCACATCACCCGAGAGGATCACATAGTTGGCCGGCGTGCGGGCATGGCGGAAAATATTGACGATCACATTGGCGGTGCCCTTGTGGGCCATCCAGTTTTCCGCATCCACCAGCAGCGGCTTGCCCAGCCAGGTAAACACCTTCTGAATTGATTCTATCAGTTTTACCCCGAACACGGGCGTGGGCGAGATCACCACTACCGACTCGCGATTAAGCATTTCACCCTGCAGCTCGGTAAGCGCTTCCCAGTCCATCAGGCCGGAAGGCCGGTTAAGGTTGGACTCGGAACGCCAGCGCCGGGTGCGGGTGTCGAGCACCAGCAGCCGGGGCTGAGTGTCGAGGTGATATTGCCAGCCGTCAAATTTAAGCAGACAGTCGATCAGTTGATCCTGCTGTTCGCTGTCCGGTTGATCGCTCCAGGCGTACAGCCGGGTTAAAGGATCACCGGCAAAGGCATCGGGATCATTCCCCCATCCCTGGCAAATCATGTAGCCGGCCAGCGCATTGCCGATGATCCGTTTAGAGAACGGATGACCATAAGCGGTTTGCTCCCAGCCGGCGGTCAGGTTCCAGTCGTCGGTCACGTCGTGATCGTCAAAGATCATCAGGGTGGGCAAATGGGCCAGCAAGCGCCGCACTGCCGGCAAGCCTTCCACAAAACCAAGCAGCCGGCCCCGCTCCCGTTCATAGCGTTCTACAAATGCTTCATCCAGCGCCGGCCGGGTGTCGGGCAGCAGCCGCCAGGGCACCGGTGACCACACCAGCAGATACATGGCCAGTACTTCCGACAGGGTTATTAAGTGGTTGGCGGCACTGCTGGTAGTAAAAATGGGCTTGCGCGCGCCTTCAAAAAAGCGCTTTTGCAGCGGCAGGTTGGCATGAGTGTCGGGCAGCAGCTGATGGCGGCGATAATAACTGAGCGGATCGGCAAACAGCTCCTGACTGTTGGCCACTGTGGCCCCTTCCAGCTGCTCATCGTAGAGCCCCAGCTCCTTTATCAGCTGATGAATGGCGGTGAGCATGGGGCCGGCCACATCATCGGCATAAATTTGATCGCCGCTCATCATCAGTAATGCCGGCCGCTGCATGGGTTGCTGCTGGCGTTCACTCAGCCAGCGTTCCGCTGCCACCAGGCCATCGGGAGCGGCATGATGGGGTTTGCGGCAGGAGCCGTGCAACATGGCATCCAGCCGGCTGCGTATCACCAGCGATGGCAAAGACTCATCATTAAAGCACAGCTCACTGCCCCACTCTGCCGTGCCATGCCAGTTATGCTCAGCGGATCTTTGCCACTGCAGATCGTAGTGAACAAGCATGTCGAGCGGCAAGGGCTCATTCAGTGGCAGATCGAGCAGCTGAATATAACAGGACTCTCCCACTCTTATCTCTTGCTGGCCCTCGTCAAACAACAGTGGCTCCCGGCCCTCAAGACACAGGCGAAAGCGCAGTGACTCGCGGCTGGCCAGCCAGAAAACCAGCCGGTCGGCGTCGGCCCGGCGCACTATGGGGCCGGCAAGAATGGTGAAATCCATGGCATATCCGCTTGTTGATCAATAACAGCATGATAACCAGCCACCGGCAGGCTTTAAAGCAAAGCCTGCTCAAGTACGGACGACTTCTGCCGTTAACCTGTTGGTAAAGGCACACAATTTTACAACTGGAATGCATGACATTGTGCCATTCAAATGATACAAAGTTGTAAACAAAACCATGGTGAGATCAAGGATGAAGCGACTTTCCATCAGACAGAAAATTCTGTTGCTGGCTCTGTTACCCCTGTTGTTACTGGCGGCGGTCAGCACCTGGGTAAATGTGGCTCAGTCAATCAGGCTAAAGGAGCTGAGCGGACAAAGCCTGCATAACTCGCTGTTTGAGTCACGCAAGCAGCAACTCGCCAACTACATGGAGCTGGCCATTACCGGCATTCAGCCGCTGCTGGCCAGGGGCAACACAGAAGGGGCCAAGGCCCAGCTGCGTGGCCTGCGTTTTGACAACGGCGGTGGTTATTTTTTTGTATACAATGACGATGGCGTACAGGTAATGAGCGCCGATAACCCCGCCCGGGAAGGTAATAACTACTTTAACTCTACCAGCCCCGACGGCCGCCATCTGGTACAGGAATATATTGAGCTGGGCCGCCAGGGCGGCGGCTATGTGGAATACAGCTGGCCCAGGCTAGATGCCAGCGAAGGCTCGCCCAAACTGGCTCATATCATGCCCGTACCGGGCACCGACTGGCTGCTTGGCACCGGCTTTTATATTGATGATTTGCTGGCTACCGTCGCCAAGCTGGAGGAAGATCTGTCTGCCTCTGTGCGTCAGGGGCTGCTCAACTCGGCGCTGTCGGCAACCCTGCTGCTGGCACTGATTGCGGCTGCCGGCCTGGTGATTGCCAGAGGCATTCATACACCTATTCGTCAGGCAGTGCACACCATGGAAGACATCGCCCGGGGCGAAGGCGATCTGACCCGCCGGCTGGATGGCAGCCAGCAAAATGAGCTGGGCACGCTGGCACGCTCCTTTAACCAGTTTGCCAGCCAGATCAGCAGTCTGGTGCAGGATACTCGTCATTCTGCCGACACGCTGCAACAGGCCAGCAGTGAGCTGCAGCGCTTTATGGCAGAAACCGAGGACGGCATCAGTCGTCAGCACCATGAAAGCGACCAGCTGGCCACCGCCATGAATCAGATGTCGGCCACCGCCCAGGAAGTGGCCAGCAGCGCCGCCAATGCAGCCCAGGCTGCCGAGCAGGCCGAAACCCTGGTACACAGTGCTCAGCAACAGCTGCAGGAAACCATCTCGGTGATTGACGGACTGGAAAACCAGGTGGCCGCCGGCGTGGAAATTATTCAGCGGCTGGGGCAGGAATCGGAACAGATTGGCACCGTGCTGGATGTGATCCGCGGCGTGGCAGAGCAAACCAACCTGCTGGCGCTGAATGCCGCCATTGAGGCAGCACGGGCCGGTGAACAGGGCCGTGGTTTTGCGGTGGTGGCCGACGAGGTTCGTACCCTGGCCGGCCGTACCCAAACCAGCACAGAAGAAATACACACCATGATCACCCAGCTGCAGCAAGGGGCCAAGGAGGCGGTACAGGCCATTGAAAGCATTCGTGACGGCAGCAGCCATACCGTCACCGAAGCGCGCCGCATTGACGAGGCCCTGCTCGACATTGGCACGGCGGTAAACACCATTAATCTGATGAACGCTCAGATAGCCAGCGCGGCAGAAGAGCAGACTCAGGTGTCGGAAAGCATCAACACCAATGTGCACGAAATTGTGGCCATTGCCGGGCAGACTGATGCCGGCTCCAGGGCGGCCAGCCAGACCAGCCGCCAGCTGGGCGAGCTGGCCAGTCACCTGCAGCAACTGGTAGGTCGTTACCGTACCAGCTGAACCTGCACATTATCTGGCCTCTTTACGCCGGCTTCTTTACACTGGGGTTCCGCTTCTTACGGAACCCTTTTTCATGCGCGAAAAACTTGAACGCCGATCGTTTCTATTCACTCTGCTGATAGTCAGCATTCTGTTCGGGCTGGTACTGCGCCCCTTCTGGGGAGCCATTTTCTGGGCCTGTGCTATAACGGTGATTTTCTATCCGCTGCAACACCGTATTCTGGCGCGTATTGGCAACAAGCCCAATCGTGCCGCTCTGCTTACTCTTACCCTGTGTGTAGTGATAGTGGTGCTGCCGATGCTGTTTATTGCAGCCTCATTTGCGCAGGAAGGGCTGGCACTGTATCAGCGCATTGATAAAGGCGAAGTGAGCCCGGGCAATTTGCTGGAGCAGGTGCGCACCGCCTTTCCGTTGCTGCCCGATTTTCTGGCCAGACTGGGGTTGGATCTCGACAGCGCCAGAGAGAATCTGTCTCAGGCCGCGGTGGCGGGCAGCAAGCTGCTGGCAGAAAAAGCCCTGACCGCCGGCCAGAGTACCTTTACCTTTATGGTGGACGTGGCCTTGATGCTGTATCTGGCGTTCTTTCTGCTGCGCGATGGCCACCAGCTCACCGAGCTGCTGGTGCGGGCACTGCCACTGGGAGATGACCGCGAGCGCATGCTGTTTGCCAAGTTTTCGGAAGTGACCCGGGCCACGGTAAAGGGCAATATTCTGGTGGCCATGGTGCAGGGTGCCCTGGGCGGCTTTATTTTCTGGGTGCTGGGCATTCCCGGGCCACTGCTGTGGGGCGTGGTGATGGCGTTTCTGTCACTGATCCCGGCCATTGGCGCGGCCCTGGTATGGCTGCCGGTGGCCATTTACCTGTTCGCTACCGGGGCCTGGATATCAGCCGTGATACTGATGGCCTTTGGTGGCCTGGTGATTGGCCTGGCCGACAATGTGCTGCGCCCGTTGCTGGTGGGCCGGGATACCAAGCTGCCCGATTATCTGGTGCTGTTCTCCACTCTTGGGGGCATCAGCCTGATGGGCGTGAACGGCTTTGTTATCGGCCCGCTGGTGGCGGCCCTGTTTCTGGTGTTCTGGGATATCTTTATGCGGGAATTTAACGGCCAGTAAACCAAAAGGCCCGCACAAATGTGCGGGCCTTTTGCATCAGCAAGCTGTGACTCAGTCCAGCTCAACGGTCAGTTGTACCGACTCGTCAAAGAAGAATTCATCACAGTTGTTGCCAGGACCACTGCGGTCAACCACCAGAAACTCGTCGTTGTTGTGCAGCGCCATGATCGGATGGTGCCATACACCGCGATGATAGTTCACACCCTGACGGCCAGTGGCACGGAAAGCACGCACAGTGGACGGGTCAATGTTCATGCTGCCGTCGCCAACAGGGGCAACGACCAGCAAAAACTCGCGACCGAACAGCGGAATGAAAGACTGGGAGCCGAAAGGATGGCGCTCCAGCATTTTAATCTGCAGCGGATATTCCAGGATTTCGGCACGGAAAATGCTGATGATGCCCTGACCCTGTTCATCCAGCTGCACTTCACCCAGTTTGTGATAACGCTGAGTGGAGCCGTTGTTGATCATGAAGTAGTCACGACCTTCGGATTCGATCACGTCGCCAAAGGGAGCAAACGCTTCCTTGGTCAGCGGCTCAATCTTGAGAGTTTTGATCATTGCTGCCTCCTGCAGAGAAGAAGATGAAAGGCGAGGCAGAACGCCTCGCCGGTCGGTATTACATATCGCTCAGACGGAACATGGCGATTTTGTTGATTTCTTTAACAGCGCGATCAAACTCGGTGTCGTAATCGTTGTGAATGCGCTCTTCAAACGCCGCCAGGATCTGATGACGGTTGGAGCCCTTCACCGCCATGATGAAAGGAAACTGGAATTTTTCCTTATAGGCATTGTTGAGGAAGGTGAAGCGCTCGAACTCTTCGGCGGTGCACTCGCTGATGCCGGCACCGGCCTGCTCGTTGGTGGAGGCTTCGGTCAGCTCGCCGCGCTGGGCAGCCTTGCCGGCCAGATCCGGGTGAGCATTAATCAGGTCGAGCTGGGCCTGTTTGTTGGCGTTGCTCATTACGCTGCTCATGCGGGCATGCAGTTGCTCAATCTCGTTGTCGGCCTCGGTCAGGCCCTGATCATAAGTTTGCTCTGCCACCCAGGGAGAGTGCTCGTAGATGTCGGCGAAAGTTTTTACGAATTCGTCGCGGCCCATGGAAGCGGGCTTGCAGGTCTTGAACAGGCTCATTTCTTGTTTCCTTTGTAGGGGTGGTGCTCATGCCAGTGCTTGGCAATGTCGATGCGGCGGGTAAACCACACCTTGTCGTGGCTGCGGGCGTACTGGATGAAACGCTGCAGGCCGGCCATACGGCCCGGACGGCCCAGCAGACGGCAGTGCATGCCAATAGACAGCATCTTGGGCGCTTCGGCACCTTCTTCATAGAGAACGTCAAAGGCATCTTTCAGATACTGATAGAATTCTTCACCGTTGTTGTAGCAACCCTGGCCAAAGCGCATGTCGTTGGTGTCCATCACATACGGAATCACCAGGTGGCCTTTGCCGTTGTTGTCTACCCAGTACGGCAGATCGTCACCGTAGGAGTCGGAATCATACAGAATGCCTTCGTCTTCCATTACGATTTTGCGGGTGTTGGGGCTGTCGCGGCCGGTGTACCAGCCCTGGGGGCGCTGGCCACAAACGCGCTCAAAAATTTCCATCGCTTTGTGGTAGTGCTCGCGCTCTTCTTCTTCGCTCATAAACTGATAAGTGATCCACTTATAAGCGTGCGAGCAGATCTCGTGACCTTCGTCCATAAACGCCTTGGCGATTTCAGGATAACGCTCAATGGCAGTGGCCACGGCAAAGATGGTGAGCGGAATGTCGTAGCGCTTGAACAGACGCAGCAAACGCCAGACGCCGGCACGGCTGCCATATTCATAAATGGATTCCATGCTCATGTGACGAGTATCAGGAAAAGCTACCGCTGCCGGCATTTCAGACAGGAAGGCTTCAGACTCACCGTCGCCGTGCAACACGTTGCGCTCACCACCCTCTTCGTAGTTCAGTACAAAGTTAATAGCAATACGGGCATCACCGGGCCATTTGGGGTGAGGCGGGTTGGCGCCATACCCGACGAGGTCGCGCGGATAGTCTTTATTTTGGCTCATCGGAAAACTCCTAAAAAACAACGGGTTACATGCCGGGCATGAAAGGCCGGGCAGTGAGAGTTTGACGGTCGTCACAATCTCCCCATTGTATACAATAAAATCAACTTATGTAAATAACTGGTTTAGTTTTTGTATCGGAAGCGCTCGGCAATTCTTGCTTTGCGGCGATAAAGCAAAGACAATCGGTAACGGATCAAGATTTTCACATTGAAAAATGTGACTCAGCGCTCACAAAAACATCTCTTGATGTTAAAACAATGTAGACGCGCTGGTTATCTTGATGTAAAAATACTTCTACCGGCGTTTATCGTTGGTAGTACCTTGGACTTTGAAGACGCAGTAATGCGCAAGGTAACTTGAAAATGGGAAGACTGACTACACACGTACTCGATACTGCCAAGGGCCTGCCCGGCTCCGATATCAAGGTTGAACTGTATAAGGTAGACGGCGAGCAAACCACGCTGATCAACACCGTATACACCAACCACGACGGCCGTACCGATGCGCCCATCCTGGAAGGTGCGGATTACGTTTCCGGCAAATACCAGCTGGTATTCCACACTTCTCCTTATTTCAAGAAACAAGGTATTGAACTGCTTGAGCCGGCATTCCTGGATGACGTTGTTATCCGCTTTGGTATTGCCGAAGGCGAAGAGCATTATCACGTACCCCTGCTGATCTCGCCCTACAGCTACTCTACCTATCGCGGTAGCTGAGTAAGCTAAAGGGTCGCAGACGGCTCCTGCCCATGCCACCGGCTCAAGGAATGACCGATGGCATGGGTAGTCTGCAAATTACCCATGAGGACTTCCGGTATGGAACACGCCAAGCACGAGCCAACCTCTCAAGCACTCCCGGCATCTTCGGGACTTCTGGACAGACTGTTTAAACTCAGCGCGCACGGCACCACAGTGAAAACCGAGCTGGTGGCTGGTCTGACCACCTTTATTACCATGGCCTACATCATTTTCGTCAACCCCAACATCATGTCTGCATCGGGCATGGATGCGGGTGCGGTGTTTGTGGCCACCTGCATCGGTGCCGCCGTGGCCACCCTGTTTATGGGACTTTATGCCAACTGGCCGGTAGGCCTGGCCCCGGGCATGGGGCTGAACGCCTTTTTTGCTTTTACCGTGGTCGGTGAAATGGGTTACAGCTGGGAAGTGGCACTGGGTGCCGTGTTCTGGTCCGGCATTATTTTTACCGCCATGAGTTTCTGGAAAATTCGTGAGTGGATTCTGGACGCCATTCCTGAGTCTCTGCGCTATGCCATGACCGCCGGTGTGGGCTTATTCCTTGGCCTGATCGGCCTGAAAACGGCAGGCATAGTGGTGCCCAGCGAAGCCACCCTGGTCACTCTGGGTGATTTTACCAATCCCAATACCTGGCTGGCCGCCGCCTGCTTTCTGATTATTGCCACCCTGGCCCATCTGCGGGTATTTGGTGCCGTATTGATCGGCGTGCTGGGTACGACCCTGATTGGTCTGGGCATGGGACTGGTGGAATATAACGGTATTTTTGCCGCCCCGCCGAGTCTGGCCCCTACCCTGTTCAAACTGGACATTATGGGGGCGCTGGATATCGGCATGATCACCGTGATTCTGGCCTTTTTGTTTGTGAACATGTTTGATACCGCCGGTACCCTGATGGGCGTGGCCGAGCGGGCACAACTGCGCCGTCCTGACGGCACCATTGAAGGCCTGAAAAAGTCACTCAAGGCCGACAGTGCTTCGTCGGTTATCGGTACCTTTGTGGGTTGTCCGCCGGTTACCAGCTATGTGGAAAGCTCAGCGGGTGTGGCTGCAGGTGGTCGTACCGGCCTGACCGCCGTGACCATAGCGGCGCTGTTTTTGCTGTCTATCTTCCTCGCCCCGCTGGCCGGCATGGTGCCCGCCTATGCTACCGCCGGTGCGCTGATTTATGTGGCCTTTGTGATGATGAGCAGCCTGGCCAACATTGACTGGAACGACTACACCGAGCTGGCTCCGGCGGCACTGACCGCCCTGATGATGCCGCTGACCTTCTCCATTGCCAACGGCATTGCCATGGGCTTTGTGGCCTATGCAGTGCTGAAATTGGCCACCGGTCAGGCCGCCAAGGTGTCCGTGGGGGTTTATGTTCTGAGCGTGATTTTCATCGCCAAATTTATTTTTATGTAAGCCCTGGTGATGGAAAGTAAAAAGCCACCGCTCGCGGTGGCTTTTTTATTGGCTTTGTTCCGTCATACCAGCCGGCTCATACGCCGGCGCAATTCATTCATTTTATCGTTCATCACCTGCTCAAAGCGGCCCAGCTCCAGCAGCAGCCGCTCTCGTGAACTTTCCTTGCCCAGCAGCTGCTCCAGCTCTTCAATGGCATTGTCCAGGGTGTGGACTACTTCCCGGTTGATCACCTTGGGAAAACGAAACTTGAGGCTGTCGGGCAGGCAGGAATCGGGGGCACGCTCAAACCAGATTTTGAGCTCTTTATGGGCGTCACCGTCGCACAGACGAAAACGGCTGATTTGCTCCAGATCTTCAATGCCCATGGCCTCCAGAGTGGAATAATTCTGTGTCATGACAACTTTCTCCACACAACTTGATCACAAAAACTTAACCTGAAGGCTATGCACTTTCTTACAGCATCAATAGAGCCAGTTATTAAAAGTGTTGAGACCAGCTGGCCCTACAGAGAAGGTGCAGCTGGTGCTAATACCGGCCTGACGCTCTTCATAGAGTGGGGCTAACAATACTGCAACAGAACAAGGAGCCGCCATGGCCGCACAACCTCTTACTCTGGAATTGAACCCAGAACTTGCTGCTCTGTTTGAGCAATATGAAGCCCTGACTCATGTCAGTGCAGAGCAATATGTGCAGCAGCTGGTGGAAAAGACCCAGCCCACTCTGGCTGCCATGGTGGCCGCATTGCAGGAAGCCGGCGACGATGAAGCCGCGGTCATGGAATTGTTTGGCAAAAAAATGGCCGAGTCCATGCTGCGCCAGCAGCAGGCTCAGGCCTGAGCATTGCTCATTTGTCACCCCCCGCTAAGGCGGGGGTCCATTGTTGCCTGTTATTTCAGTGCTTCTATCTGACGGCGCAGTTCATCCAGCTTGCTTTGCATGACCCGCTCCATATGCTCCAGATCTGCCAATAACTGCACTTTGGTGTTATCAGCCGAATCTTCAACGGGGTTATCAACCCCAAGCAACTGATGCAGTTCACACAGGGCCTGGCGCAACACCGGGCTGGTGTCTTCCAGCTGGTGCCATTGCTCGGTTTTCTGAAACTCCATCGGCCCCAATGATTTCGGACGGGCAAAGGTAAACTTCTTGCTGCGCGACAACAATGAGCCTTTGGGCCTGTGATAATAAATTTTGAGCACATCGGCACGCCCTTCACGGCGCAGCTGATAGCGGCTGATATTGTCAAAAGACGTGATGCCCATCTGGGCCAGAGTAGGATAGGAATGGCTCATTGCTGCTCGCTCAAAAGTAGATGACTCAACATCACTCTGCCGGTCAGGCAGAATACACTGTTGCTTAAACCTTTCTTCCTTGAGCAGCACCGACACAAATACGAGCGGAGCTGGCAACAGGCCGGGCATGGTAGCCCGGCCCGGCTGCAACAAACAGGGCCAGTTTTATAACCGCATTAGAACCAGTGAGCTCAGGCCGAGACCAGCACGGTTTTGGTGCGACAAAATTCCTTGAGCGCCGGTCGTTGCTCCGGCTCAGAATAAGGCGGCCAGTGCCGGCCATGATATGGATCCGGATTAACCCGGCACACATCAAAGGGCAGCGTGCGCGCCAGCTGCTCTCCCCGGGCACGATCCCTGGTCCAGATCGAGGCCACGCCATCGGTATTCAGATCATGGCAGAGCGCTGTCATGGCGGCCTCATCCGCCACCCGCAACACACCACAGAATGGCCCTGCCGGCCAGGCCGGGAACAGCGTCTGGGCTGGTTTGTCGCCCTCGATCAAGGTAGCCGGATAATACCAACCCGGCTCATCGGGCATCACGCCGCCACAACGAATGCGGCCACCTTGCCGCTCGGCCTCGCGCAGCTGACGCTCCAGCCATTCCCGCTGTCCGCTTTTGGCAAGAGGGCCGATATCGGCAGCAAGATTGCCGGGCTGCCCGGTTTCCAGCTGAGCAAGCCTGGCGGCGAGTTGTTCAAGAAACGCATCGGCCAGTGCCGGCGTAATCAACACCCCTCCCTCACTCTGACGCCAGCTGGTACGATAACGGAAACAGCTGTTGAGCACCGACTCCACCGCCGGCTCCAGCTCGGCATCATCCAGGATCAGCTGTACATTGGCCCGCGCCAGATCCAGCCTGACCGGCTTAAGCTGAGCCCCGGCCAGCGCCGCCATGGCCGCACCGCCTTTGTGCTCACCGCTGTAAGCCAGACCGGCAATGCGTGAGTCTGCCACCAGGGCAGCAACCTGCTCTTTGGAGATACGCAGGGGCGTTACCAGCCCTTGCGGCAAATCCGCATCAGACAACAGTTGTTCCAGCAGAGTAACAAGCCGGGATAAGTGCCCGGCAGGCTTGAGCAGCAGGCCATTGCCGGCCATTAACGCCGGTGCCAGCAGCCGAAAGCATTGCCACAGCGGTGCCGGCCCGGCGGTGAGCGCCAGCATCAGCCCGATGGGCAGCTGGCTTATCTGGCTGCGTGCCGCCGGCAACATGGCCTGGCCATGAGCGGCAATGTGAGTGCATTCTTCGGCGCAGCGCTCTATCTCGCGCAAGCAATCGGCCAGCAGGGTGCCGGTTTCATGGCTCAGCTCGCGGGCCAGTGACTCACGTTTTTCCGATAGTGTGGATGCCAGCCTGAACAATAAGGCTGAACGCTCGGCAGGCACCGTCTGCTGCCAGGCCTGGGTAGTCTGGAATGCCCGGCTGAGGCGATGCTCCAGCTCAGTCTCACTTAAACAGGCATGATGGGCCAGCACACGGCCAGAGCTGGGGTCAAAGGAAACAAAAGTCATCACACGGCTCCTTGTGCAGGGCTCACCGCGCCCTCGGTAATAAAATCGGCTGGTATACTAAGTGCTGCGACAGACGTTAATAAAAGGTTAACGGGCCTGCAAAGGCCAGTTGTTCGTGCGCTATGGAACCAGGGAGGATATTTATGCCCGAGCCAAAGGCCGGCAGTTTTTCACGTGTGCAGCGTTTGCTGCCTTTTCTGGGCTGGTGGCCCATGGTCAATGGGGCCAGCCTGCGGGCCGATGCTCAGTCGGGCCTGACCAATGCGATAGTGGTGCTGCCTCAGGGCGTCGCCTATGCCCTGATTGCCGGTCTGCCGCCGGAATACGGCCTGTATGCTGCCATTATTCCCGCCGTGATCGCCGCCCTGTTCGGCTCGTCCTGGCATTTGATCTCGGGCCCCACTGCGGCCATGTCGGTAGTGGTATTTACTTCGGTCAGTCCGTTGGCGGAGCCGGGCACCGCCACCTTTATTGCGCTGGCGTTAACGCTGACGCTGATGAAAGGGGTCTTTCAGCTGGTGCTGGCCCTGGCCCGCCTTGGGGTGCTGGTCAATTTTGTGTCCCAGTCGGTGGTCATTGGCTTTACCGCCGGTGCTGCCGTGGTGATCGCCTCCAGTCAACTGCCGGCGCTGCTGGGTATCAGCATAGAAAACAGCGGTAATGTCACCGGCACCTGGTGGCAGCTGCTGCAGCACGTGCAGGAAGTAGACTATTACACCCTGTCGGTGGCGCTGTTTACCGTGCTGGCCTGTGTGCTGATAAAACGCTGGCGGCCGCGCTGGCCCAATATGCTGCTGGCCCTGGCACTGGCCAGTGGCCTGGCGGTATTGATAGATCCGGGGCATGAACACATTGCCCTGGTGGGAGCCATTCCTTCCGGGCTGCCACCCCTGAGCCTGCCCGACTTCAGCCTGTCCAGCATCAGCGCGCTGGCACCGGGGGCGCTGGCCATTAGTTTGCTGGGGCTGGTGGAAGCCGCCGCCATTTCCCGCGCCATTGCCAGCCGCTCGCATCAGCGGCTGGACGATAATCAGGAATTTGTGGGTCAGGGCTTATCCAACATAGTGGGTGCCTTTTTTTCCTGTTATGCCTCGTCGGGCTCTTTCAGCCGCTCCGGCATCAACTACACCTCCGGTGCCCGCACGCCCATGGCGGCCATTTTTGCCTCGGTTTTTTTACTGCTGATTGTGCTGTTGTTTCCCGGCATTACCACCTGGCTGCCGCTGCCGGCCATGGCCGGCTTGCTGCTGGTGGTGGCCTGGAACCTGATCGACTTTCGTCATATTCGGCTGATTGTACTGGGCTCGCGCTCCGAGACAGCGGTGCTGGCCGCCACTTTTGCCGCCACCCTGCTGGTTGAGCTGGAATTCGCCATTTATACCGGGGTAATACTGTCGCTGGTGTTTTACTTAAAGCGCACGTCCACGCCGCGGGTGGTGTCCATTCTGCCGGACCCCGACAGCAAGCATCCGCTGTTTGTTAACGCGGAACGCCGGCGTCTGCCCTATTGCCCCCAGCTGCGCATTATTCGCATTGAAGGCTCGCTGTTCTTTGGCGCGGTGAACCATGTGCAGGAAGATCTGCAGGCCATTCGTGAGCCTCGCCTGCTGATTGTGGGTAACGGCATTAACTTTATCGATATGGTGGGGGTCGACATGCTGGTGCAGGAAGCCGAACGCCGCCGCGCCATGGGGGGCGATCTGTATCTGTGCAACCTGCGCGAAGGCGTCATTCGGTTTCTGCTGCGCAATAACCGGCTCGATGAAATTCGCCGGGACCATGTGTTTATTAACAAGGGCCAGGCCATTCACCGCATTTATGATCAGCTCAATGCCGAGGTGTGTCGCACCTGTACCGCCCGTATCTTCAAGGAGTGCCATATTCATCCACCGGGGCAGCCCAAAGCGGGCGACTGATCTCTCACCCTCACCTTGCGCCCGGTGCAGCACGCGCACTGGCTGCATGGCAAGACCGCAACTGGCCCTGTTCAGGCTGATGATGAAGGTTAGAGTGTGTTAACACTTTGTTATCTTCAGCCGGGGCCAGAGCCATGACCGATCTTCTTCACGACCATCCCAGCCAGCTGCGTCCGGTGCGCGAGCTGTTCAATCTCGATATAGATATGCAGGTGCCGGTATTTAAGCACAGAGACGAACATGTGCCCGAGATTGATCCTACTTATTGTTTTAATCCGGATGTGACTCTGGCCATTCTGGCCGGCTTTACCCGTAACCGCCGGGTACTGCTGCAGGGCCTGCACGGCACCGGCAAGTCGACCCACATTGAGCAGGTGGCCGCCCGCCTTAACTGGCCCTGTGTACGAGTCAACCTGGACGGCCATATCAGCCGCCTGGATCTGGTGGGCAAAGACACAATCGTGCTGGAAGAAGGCAAGCAGATCACCCGTTTTCAGGAAGGCATAGTGCCCTGGGCACTGCGCCGGCCGGTGGCGCTGATTTTTGATGAATTCGATGCCGGCCGCCCGGATGTGATGTTCGTGATCCAGCGCATTCTGGAGCAGGACGGCAAATTCACTCTGCTCGATCAGAATCAGGTGATCAGCCCCAACCCCCATTTTCGGCTGTTCGCCACCGCCAACACGGTGGGTCTGGGTAATGTGACCGGTCTGTATCACGGCACTCAGCAGATTAACCAGGCCCAGATGGACCGCTGGAATATTGTAGCCAAACTGGACTATCTGCCCCGGGAAGATGAAATCAGCATTATTCAGGGCAAGGTGCCCCGCTATAACGATGCCCGCGGCCATGAGCTGATCAGCCAAATGGTGGCGGTGGCGGAGCTGACCCGGGCCGGTTTTGCCGCCGGCGATCTGTCTACCCTGATGTCACCGCGCACCCTGATCGCCTGGGCCGAAAACACCGAGATCTTTCACGATCCGGCGCTGGCATTCCGGCTGTCGTTTCTGAATAAATGCGATGACGCCGAACGGCCGCTGGTGGCTGAATATTATCAGCGCTGCTTCGATCAGGAGCTGGCCGAGCCACAAGCCCTGCAACTGACGGCAGTCTGAACCATGGCTGATTCTACTCACACTCAGGATCCGGCGGCAGCTGCCCGCCGCCAGCAACGGCTGGAAGAGCTGTGCGCAGCACTGATACGGGCTCAGTCGGCGCAAACGGCAGTCCGCTACCGCGGGCACCGGCTGGAATGGCAGGGCAAGGCCTGTCCGTTACGCGCTCCGCACCTGCAACTGGATGCACAACAGGATGACTGGGGCTCATGCCGGGGCGTGGCTGATGCCATTGCTCTGCGCCTGCGCCATCATGATCCCGAATTGCACCGAAGCCTGCTGCCTGAGTCTCCGGTGGCCCGGCTGGTGTTTGAGCTGCTGGAGCAGCTCAGGGTCGAGTCTCTGGTACCCGCCCATCACCCCGGCAGCCGGCGCAACCTGCATTACCGTTTCAGCGTCTGGAGCAACCGCTTTCTGGCCTCGGGCCAGACCGAAAGTCACTTGGGGCTGCTGCTGTTTACCCTGTCGATGATGAGCTGGGTCCAGCTGGGCGGTGGCCCCATTGATGAAGGCACCGAGATGCTGATCGAATCGACCCGCATGTTTTTGCTGCGGGAAATCGGCCAGCCCTTTGGTCGCATGCGCCGCCATCGCGATGATCAGGCCGCCTTTGGCGAGCAGGCCCGGGCCATTGCGCTGACCGTGAACGGCCTGATTGACGATCTGCAGCAACAACTGGCCGACGATGAGCAAAGTAAAGAGGCACTGGAGGAAATCAGCCAGCGCTTTGGCCTGCTGCTGGATGTTGATGGCGACGGCGAGGAAGGAGTCAGTGTTGCCGGCACGGGATCACCCAGGAACAGTGACGCTGAGGCCGGTTATCGCATTTTTACCAGCCAGTACGACAAGGAATGGCGGGCAGACAAGAAGGTACGGCCCGAGCTGCTTATCCGGCTGCGCCATCAGCTGGATGAGCGCATTCGCGAGCAGGGTCTTAATGTTAATGGCCTGACCAAAAAACTGCGCCGGCTGCTGGCCCGGCCCGAGAATGACGGCTGGCGCTTTGGCGAGGAAGAAGGCCTGCTTGATGGCCGCCGGCTGTCGACCCTGGTCACCAGCCAGGCTGATCACCGTGTCTTCAAGCAACCCAGGAATGAATGGCGGGCCAATGCCGCTGTGACCATTCTGGTGGATAACTCCGGCTCCATGCGTAACCACATGGAGCATATCGCCATGCTGACCGATTTACTGGTGCGGGGGCTGGAACGCACCGGTGCCCGCACTGAAGTGCTGGGCTTTACTACCGGTCACTGGAACGGCGGCAAGCCTCTCAAAGACTGGCAGCGCCGGGGCCGGCCAGCCAATCCGGGTCGTCTTAACGAACGTTGCCATTTGATTTACAAAAATGCCGATACTTCCTGGCGTCGGGCCAGAGCCAGCCTGGCCGCCCTGCTCAAGGGCGATATGTTTCGTGAAGGGCTGGACGGCGAAGCCTTGCTGTGGGCAGAGCAGCGGCTGCTCGCCGAGCAGGTGAACGAGCGCATTCTGTTGGTGATCTCCGATGGCTGCCCCATGGATACCGCCACCCGCCAGAGCAACGAGCAGGATATTCTCGACAGTCACCTGATGGCGGTGGCCGGTCGTATTGATGCCGATCCGCGCATTCGGCTGTGCGCGCTGGGTGTGGGGCTGGATCTGAGCCGTTATTACCGTCACAGCCAGCTGCTGGATCTGGAGCAGGATCCGGACAACCGTACCTTTGATGAAATTCTGGCCCTGCTTGCAAGAAGCATACGGGGCTGAACATAAATACAGACAGCCTGCTGTTCATTGCATTATAATTAACAACTTTTTTACAAAGATAGTTAGTAAGCCATTGATTTATATAACCTTTATTTCTGGACCCAGCATCAAAACACAAGTGGCCCTAACCAATTTAACAGCCTCAATCAAAGATGTTGTCAGGCTTTAAGGAAAGCCGAATACCTTAACCGGCCGCTCAGCCCTTTCAGGGATAAGCGGCACACATTGAACCAGTCTGCGGAGTGCAACAACTCCGGCTATCACGGAAGGTAAACGCCCGGTCTCACCGGGCCACACAACTGGAGCAAATACCATGATATTCAAGCAGCGTTTTGTGAAATCCCTGTCTCTTGCCCTGTGCCTTGGTGCTGCCATGGCCAGCCCTCAGGTTCTGGCAAAAACCTTTCGGGTTGCAGTGGGTGATGGTGCCGGCGGCACCCAGCATGAACTCGGCAAAGCTTTTTCCGAACAGCTGAAAGAGCGCACCGGTGGCAAGCATGACACTCAGCTATTTCTGAACGGCCAGCTGGGCGATGAACAAGCCACGGTCAACGATGCCTCCATGGGTCTGCTCGACTTTTCCATTCTGGCCATCAACAACGTGACCCCCTTTTCACCTTCTGTGGGCGTGCTAACCCTGCCCTACATGGTGCACAGCCTGGACGATGCAGTCACCCTGACGCAAGGTGAAGTGGGCCAGCAGCTGGTAGACAACACCATTCGTGATGCCGGTGTGCGCATTGTGGGCTGGGCTTACTCGGGCTTTCGTGTGCTGACCAACTCCAACCGTCCGGTGTCCAGCCTGGAAGATCTCGACGGCCTCAAGATTCGGGTGCCCAATAACGAAATCATGATCGACACCTACCGTGCCTGGGGCATCAACCCCACGCCCATGGCCTGGTCCGAAACCTTTACCGGCCTGCAGATGGGCGTGGTAGACGGACAGGACAACCCCTACATTACCGTATCTGCCATGAAGTTTGATGAAGTGCAGAAATACATCACCAACATTCGCTATCTGTTCTCCATTGAGCCGTTGATCATGTCGGAAGCCGTGTTCCAGGAACAGCCAGAAGACGTGCAGCAGGCCATTCTGGCTGCCGGCAAAGCCGCCACCGAGCACAGCGCCCAATGGCTGGTGGTTCAGGAAGACCGCATTAAAGGCGAGCTGGTAAAAAGTGGCATGGAGATCAGTGAGCCCGCCAACGGCGAAAAAGAGTGGATGGATAAGGCAGTCAGCCAGGTCTGGCCCAAGTATTACGACCTGGTGGGAGGCAAAGACAAGCTGAATCAAATCCTGCAATCGCTGGGCCGAGACACCCTTTAATCACCCCGCTATCACTGCCTGCCCCCGATATTATCGGGGGCTGTGTGCATCAGGGAGGAGCCGGCCATGTCTATTGGCATCATTATCTACCGTGTTATCGACAATATAGAGCGTGTTATCTGCAGCACGCTCCTTGCCACCTTTGTGGTGATTCTGTTTATTCAGATTATTTCCCGGCAGCTGTTTAACCACTCCATTTCCTGGAGCGAAGAGCTGTCTACCTACATGTTTGTGTGGTTTGTGTATTTTGGTGCCAGCTATGCTACCAAGCTGGCCGCGCACAACCGGGTGACCTTTCAGTTCAAACTGTTTCCGCCCAGGGTCGCTGTCTACAGCGAGGCCCTGGCCGATCTTATCTGGGTGGGCTTTAACAGCTACTTTGTCTGGCTCAGCTATGACTTTGTCTTTAATAAAATGAACCTGTTCTGGAAGTCCCAGACCCTTGGATTTCCGATGAAATATGTTTACGTCATTCTGCCCATTGCCTTTGCGTTAATGACCTTTCGCATTCTGCAGGTGAACTACTACAAGCTGGTCAAGGGCATTGATATCCGCGATCCCGAGTCGCTGGAAGTAGAAAAGCTGATGGACTCGGCAGAGCAGCAGGCAAGCAGCAAACCGGTAGCTGACGAAGAATCCCGGTCCCCCACCCAAGGACGAGCCAAAGCGGGAGCGCATCATGGTTGAATCATCCGTCGTATTAATCTTGTTTGGCAGCTTTCTGGTACTGCTGCTGCTGGGTGCCCCCATCAGTGTGTCGCTGGGGGTGTCGGCGCTGGCATCCTTTCTGTATCTGGGTGAAAACCCCATCAAGTTTGTGCAAATTGCCTTTACCTCCGTGGGCTCCTTTCCATTAATGGCGCTGCCCGCCTTTATTCTGGCCGGCGCCCTGATGGAGGCGGCCGGCATCTCCAAACGGCTGGTGGATCTGGCGGAGAGCTTTGCCGGCCCCTTTACCGGCGGCATGTCGGCCGCTACCGTTATGGCCTGTATGTTCTTTGGTGCCATTTCCGGCTCCGGCCCGGCCACCACTGCCGCCGTGGGCATGCTGATGATTCCGGCCATGATCGACAGAGGCTATGGCAAGGGCTATGCCTCTGCCATTACGGCGTCTTCCGGTGGCCTTGGCGTGGTGATTCCGCCTTCCATTCCCATGGTGATCTTTGGCATTTCCGCCATTGGCCTGATGGCACCGCCGGAAGCGGTAGCTGAACATGGCCAGTTTCAGTCGGTGTCCATTCCCAAGCTGTTTATCGCCGGCTTTTTCCCCGGCCTGGTGCTGTCTTGCGGTCTGCTGATCATGAACTACTTCCTGTGCAAGAAGCAGGGTTACAAGGGCACCACCGATGGCTGGTCCGGTGCCAATATTCTGACCATGCTGCGCAAGGGTACCTGGTCGGTACTGGCGCCCATTGTTATTCTGGGTGGCATTTACAGTGGCCTGTTCACGCCCACCGAGTCGGCCATTGTGGCCATCTTCTACACCCTGTTTATCGGCTTTTTTGTGCACCGGGAGCTGAAGATAAAGGACGTGCTGCGCTCGCTGGAAACCACCACCTGGCTCACCGGCCGCGTGCTGCTGATCCTGTTTACCGCCACCGTCTTTGGCCGGCTGCTGGTAGAGAACCAGATTCCGGCCATAGTGGCGTCCTCCATGCTGGAGCTGACCAGTAATATTTATCTTATCTGGGCGCTGATTATTTTCTTCCTGCTGTTTGTGGGCATGTTTATGGAGACCCTGGCCGCCATTTTAATCCTGACGCCGGTGCTACTGCCGGTGGCCTACAGCTTAGGCATTGATCCGGTGCACTTTGGTATTGTGGTGGTGTGCTGTTTGTCGATAGGCTTTCAGACGCCGCCCCTGGGTGAAAACCTGTTTATTGCCTCGGGCGTATCAGGCACGTCCATTGAGGAAATTTCGGTGCGGGCCCTGCCCTTTGCCCTGACTTCGGTCACCGCCGTGTTTATTATTGCTTTTGTTCCGGAAATTACCCTGTTCCTGCCAAGGCTGCTTGGCTACTAGTATCCAGCAACCAAGTGCCGGCCTGATCATTATCAAGGGAATTATTCAGGCCGGCACTATCATCATGATGTCATCGATCAGCCGCTATGCTGATCGTTTTCCGTTTCAGCCAATGAGGAAATGCCCATGCTGCCGCAAGTGAACCGAATTCTGTATTGCACTGACCTGTCCAAGAACGCCTCTTATGCTTTTCAGTATGCTGTGTATCTGGCCCGGGAGACCGGTGCCGACATTCATATCCTCAAGGTGGTAGAGCAGCTGTCCGGCGATGAAAAACTGACGCTGCAGTCTTATATTCTTAACCAGAGCAGCCGGGAAGAGTTTCTGCATCAGCGCCTGAACCATGCCAAAGCTCAGCTGCAGCAACGCCAGGATTATTTCTGGGAGCAGATAGCACCGGAAGAGCAGGCCCTGCGCAGCAAGGTGATTGGTTGTGAGGTGGTAGAAGGTTACCCGGAGCAAACCATTCTGAAGCGCTCAAAAGAGCTGGAGTGCGATTTGATTATTATGGGGGCTCACGAAAAAGGCTGGTTTCATACTTTGCTGGGCAGCGTGGCCAAGAACGTGCTGCGGGAGTCGCGTATTCCCACCCTGATAGTACCCCGCCCGGAAAAGAAAGGATCCTGAACGCGCTTCAGTCTCCAATAAAAAGCCGGGCTGTTGCCCGGCTTTTTTCTGATCTACTTGGTATCACAGCGGATCAGGGCCACTGGATCCGATCCTGATCCTGAGGGCGGATCACCGCCCGCCCAAGAGGCACATGATCGTTGATCGCCTCACGGATCTGCGCTTCTTCCTCGGCGGTAAAGCCACCGCACAGTTCAATCAACTCGATGCGCCGAGTCAGCATTTCCTGAGCAGCCATGATGGCTTCTTCCAGATTACTGACACCAGACACTGCCAGATCAAAACCTTCACTCTTGATGCGGCCGTGGTGTTTGAACATTTCCAGATCCGGCGCTTTTACAATAAAACCGTAACGACTCAGACTCATCAGTTTTCTCCTTGTTCAGGCGGTGGCACGGACCGGTGCCACACCATGACGGTTATGATGCACTATGCTGGCCAGGGCACAGGATGCCAGCCTGGCTTCGGGCGGATCGGCACGAGAGGTGAGAATAACAGGCACACGGGCTCCCAGCACCAGACCGGCAGCGGTCGCCCCCATAAAATACACCATCTGCTTGAACAGAAAGTTGCCCGACTCCAGATTGGGCACCAGCAACACATCGGCATTGCCGGGTACCTGGCCGGAAATGCCCTTGATCTCGGCCGCTTCCCGAGAGACGGCATTATCAAACGCCAGCGGTCCTTCTACCACGGCACCGGGCAGGGCCCCCATGGCGGCCAGCTTGACCAGCTCGGCGGCATCCTGGCTTGAGGGCATGCTTTTGCTCACTTCTTCGGTGCCCGACAACAGCGCCACTCTGGGCTCCTCGCAGCCCAGCGCATGTAACAGCTCAATGGCATTGCGGGCAATATGCAGCTTGTCGAGCACATTGGGCTGCACATTAATGACCGCATCGGTAATGCACAGGGCCCGGCAGCTGCCCGGCACCGTCATGTAAAACACATGGCTCAGGCGGCTGTCGGTACGCAGGCCGGCGGCACGATTAAGCACAGCACGCAGCAAGATGTCGGTATGCACATGGCCCTTCATAATGGCGTCGGCCTCGCCCTGGCTGACCAGGGCCACGCCAGCTTGAGCGGCAGCCGTTTCATCGGTGGCATGCACCAGGCGCACACCGGCCAGATCCCAACCCATGGCGGTGGCTTCTGCACGCATGCGTGCTTCATCTCCTACCAGAATGGGCATGATCAGCCCCTCATCCTGCGCCAGCCGGGCGCTGGCCAGTGACACCCGGTTAACCGGGTTGATCACCACAGTGCGTACGGCCGCATATTGCCGGGCCTGCTCCAGCAAATGGGCCGGGCATTGTTTGGGGTTAGTATTGAGCATCACTGAGTTCCCTTTGATGATGGCCAGTAAACAGCCTGACAAACAAAAAAGCTGCCCCAAGGGGCAGCTTTAGCGTTGGCTATCAGCAATAGTCCTTGTACTTATCCAGATGACGCACCGGCTTGGACAGCGCATCCCGGCGGAAGGGGTCGCCCAACTCCCGGGTACACATAATCTCGATAACGGTGGTCTTGCCTTCTTCCATCTGACGGGTAATGGCTTTCTGCAGCGCCGGGCCCACGTCTTCCAGCTTGTCGACGGTGACACCTTCGGCACCCATGGAGCGGGCAATATCGGCAAAGCTCGGGTTTTCCAGATCACCGGCCACAAAGCGGCGGTTATAGAAGTCGACCTGGTTCTTCTTCTCGGCACCCCACTGACGGTTATGGAACACGATGGAGGTCACCGGAATATGCTCACGCACGCAGGTCATCACTTCCATCATGGACATGCCCCAGGCACCGTCGCCGGCATAAGACACCGCCGGACGATGAGGTGCGGCAGTTTTAGCACCAATAATGGTGGGCAGAGCGTAACCACAGTTACCAAAGCTCATGGCCGCAAAGAAAGAGCGCGGCTTTTCAAAGCGCAGATAGCTGTTGGCGACCGAGTTAATGTTGCCGATATCGGTCGATACCATCACATCTTCGGGCATGGCCTTTTCCAGCTCACGCAACACCTGACGCGGATGCAGATAGCTGCCCTCTTCTTCCGACTGCTCGGCAATCATATCGAGGGAATAGTCGTCTTTCTCGTGGATCCACTGATCCAGCTCGGCTTCCCAGGCTTCTTTTTCGTTGGCGATTTCGGTAGCACGGGCCCCCTTGTTTTCCAGACAGGAAACATTGAGGTTCTGCAGCCGATCGAGAATGGTCACGGCAGCGGCCTTGGCATCGCCACACACGCCCACGGAGATCTTCTTCACCAGGCCCAGCATTTTGGCGTCGCAGTCTACCTGAATGATCTTGGCTTCCTTCGGCCAGTAGTCCAGACCGTGCTGCGGCAGGGTGCCGAACGGCCCCAGACGGGTGCCCAGCGCAAGCACCACGTCGGCGCGGGAAAGCAGTTTCATGCCGGCCTTGGAGCCCTGATAGCCCAGTGGACCACACCACAGCGGGTGGCTGGCAGGGAAGGAATCGTTATGCAGATAGCTGTTTACCACAGGCGCACCCAGATATTCGGCCAGCGCCTTGCACTCTTCTACCGCGTCGGCCATGACCACACCGCCACCGGAAATAATCACCGGGAACTGGGCCTCGGCCAGCAGGGCTGCGGCTTGTTGCAGGCTCTGCTCGCCGCCGGCACCACGCTCAATGCGAATAGGCTCGGGGATTTCCACATTGATGTCACCGTAGAAGAAGTCCCTGGGAATATTGAGCTGAGTCGGACCATTTTCCAGCATGGCACGGTCAAAACAGCGGGCGGTAAATTCCGCCATGCGGGCCGGATTGGACACATGGCCCTGATATTTGGTGATGGTTTCAAAGAAGGGCAGCTGCTGCGCTTCCTGAAAACCGCCTAGCCCTTGGGTCATGGAGCCGGTTTCCGGAGTAATGCACACCACCGGGCTGTGGGCCCAGTAGGCGGCGGCAATGGCAGTGACAAAGTTGGTAATACCGGGGCCGTTCTGGGCAATACAGACACCGTGGCGGCCGCTGACCCGGGCATAACCGTCGGCCATGTGACCGGCCCCCTGCTCGTGCACCGTAGGGATCAGACGAATGCCGGCGGGGGCAAAAATATCCATGGCATCCATAAAGGCAGAGCCCATGATACCGAACACATCGGTCACACCGTTGGCCGCCAGGGTTTCGACCAGAGCTTCACTGGGAGTCATACGTGGCATAACTGTCTTCCTTTTGCTGTTTCCCGTTGGTGGTGGCTTGATGCCAGCCGCCTCGGTTGGGTTGAGTTCAATCTTCCGTTTTCTGTCCGGGCAATTGCGTTGGTTATGACGAGCAGGCCCTGCAGAGTAAAAGCACCTGAGTGGCTCGCTTGGGAAACAGCTTAGGAAGGGGGGGCAAGGTAACATAGGGCCAGTTTCACTCCCCATGTTACGCCAGGGTTAAAAAAATGATGCCAGCCGGTTTATTTATTCGCCAGCACGGCACTTTGCTGCCAGAACCGCTCGGCAAGCTCTGAGCGGGGCTCGCCGGCCCGGCACAGCTCAATATCAAGCTGCAGTGACGGGCTTTGCTCCAGCACCACCACCCGACCGCTGGCAAGTTCGTCGCGCACCAGACTTTCCGGCAGAAAAGCCACGCCTTCGCCTTGCAGCAGCTGGGCTTTCAGCCCTTCTCCGAGGGCATTTTCACACACCGGCTGCCAGGGCTGCTCTGCCAGTGCCGGCAGGCAATGCTGCTGTACCAGGCCCCCCAGATAGGCATCTTTCGGGTACAACAGCAGTGGCAACGGCTGTTCATGATTGAGCTGAAAGCGGGGGTTATGCTGTGGGTCGGTGGCCGATACCAGCACCAGCCGGTCCTGGCCCAGCTGCAGCCGCTCTACGTTCAGGCGTTGCAGGGCTTCGGCCTGCTGCGGCTCGGCAAAGCACAGTAAAAAATCCACCGCTCCCGCCACAAACTGCTCCATGGCCTCGTGGTAGTGGCCGGTGTTAAGCCGCACCAGCCCCTCGCCCAGCGCCGGGCGCAGCCGGTGCAGCCAGGCCGGAAAAAAGGTCACCGCCAGCGCCGGCTGGGTGATCAGACTGACGCCGGGGGTTTGTTGCTGACTAAGCCGCAGCTGACTGCGTATGCCATAAATCTGGGCCAGCAGCTGGCGGGCCTGCTCGAGAAAGCTGTCCCCGGCCGGCGTCAGCTCCAGCGGATAACGGTTACGGCATACCAATGCCACTCCCAGCCAGTTTTCCAGTGAACGAATACGGCGGCTGAACGCAGGCTGAGTGACAAACCGGCTTTCCGCCGCCCGGGAAAAGCTGCCCTGCTCACTGAGGGCAATAAAATCATGCAGCCATTTGGTTTCCATTACGCTGTCCTTGGTTTGTGAAATAACACCTATGCAAAAAAGTAACCGCAATGGCTGAAAATGGCATTGGCCTGCATCACAGCATCGTCAATAACATAACAGCAACATTGACTGGATTTGTTTCACGGAGGAAATTCCATGGCTGCCGACACCCACTCTCCGGTAATGGGCCTGCTGTACCGCCTGGACGGCACCCGCAAGCGCTATTTTCCCGGCATTTGCGTTGCTGCCACCATTGGCATTGCCGCCAGCTTTTTGTCTCAGCATTATGGTGCCCCCGCCATGCTGATGGCACTGCTGCTGGGGCTGGCGTTTAACTTTCTCAGCCACGAACCGCAATGCGCGCCGGGCCTTGAGCTGTCGGCCAAAACCGTGCTGCGCCTGGGGGTTGCCATGCTGGGCTTGCGCATCACCTTTGGCGATGTGCTAACCCTGGGCTGGCAGCCCATGCTGATGGTGTGCTCCGCGGTGGTGCTGACCATTGGCTTTGGCGTAGTCATGGCCCGCTGGCTCGGCTTTTCAAAGGAATTTGGCACCCTTACCGGCGGATCTGTGGCCATTTGCGGCGCGTCGGCGGCCATGGCCATCAGCAGTGTGTTGCCCCAGAGTGAGCAGGCCAAGCGCGATACCCTGTTCACCGTGATCAGCGTGACCACCCTCAGCACCCTGGCGATGATCTTCTACCCCATGATAAGCGAGAGCCTGGGGCTGTCGGATCAGGAAGCCGGCCTGTTTATCGGTGCCACCATTCACGATGTGGCCCAGGTGGTGGGGGCCGGCTACAGCATGTCCGCCGAAGTGGGTGATCTCAGCACCTTTGTAAAACTGCTGCGGGTGGCCATGCTGGTGCCCATCGTGATGACCATCGGCATTCTGATCCGCCGTGCCGCCAGCAAAAAAGGCGAACAAAGCCAAGGTGGCAGTGTGGCCATTCCCGGCTTTTTGATCGGCTTTGTGGTGCTGTTTGTGCTCAACAGCCTGAGCTGGATCCCTCAGAACATCGCTCAGCCTCTGGCCGGCAGCTCGTCCTGGCTGCTGCTCACCGCCATTGCCGCTCTGGGCGTGCGCACCCAGCTGAAAGACATTCTGTCGGTAGGCTGGAAGCCGGTGCTGCTGGTGGTGCTGGAAACCGCCTTTATCGCCCTGCTGGTGCTCGCTTATTTGCTGCTGATGGGCTGATGATATTGTTTTACTACCCTTGCACTTTTTGGCCCCGCACATGCGGGGCTTTTTTAATCAAGTCATATCGCGGATCAACGCCACCAGAGACTCGATGCCGGGGCGAATGCGATCCGCGGCAATGGAGGAATAACCCAGCCGAAAATAGTTGAGCGGCACTCGCTCACCCTGAAAATGAATATCGCCGGGCTCGATCAGAATGCCTCTGTCGGCGGCTTCTTTACGCAAAATACGGCTGTCGAGCCCGTCCGGGCCTTTTACCCAGTAGCAGGAGCCGCCAAAACCGGGCTGGCGGCTGGAGCAGGGCAGGAACTCATCCAGCGCCTTGCCCATCTCCTGCCAGCGCGCTTCATAGGCCTTGGCCAGATTCATGATCAGCGCATCGTGATAGCCCCGCTCCAGAAACAGCGCCACCGAACGCTGGTTGTTGGCCGCCGGGTGGCGCAACATCAGCCGGCGCAGGGCCCGAGCCTCACGGATCAGCTCCGCCGGCCCCACCAGATAACCCAGCCGTAGCCCGGGTGCCAGGGTTTTGGAGAGACTGCCTACATAAAGCACCCGGTCATTGTCATCCAGGCTCTTCAGCGCCGGCGTGGGGTTGGTCTTGAAGTTGGTTTCACTTTCATAGTCATCTTCAATAATCAGAAAATCACGCTCGCTGGCCTGCTTCAGCAGTTCAAAACGGCGCTCCAGCGGCATGGTGACCGTGGTCGGGCACTGATGGCTGGGGGTGGTATACACCAGATCGCAGCCGGCCAGCTGGTCATCGATGATCAGCCCCTGCTCATCCACCGGCAGCGGCCGCACTTTGGCCGGGTTCATGGTGGCAATATTGCGAATATCCACATAGCCGGGATCTTCAATGCCGATGGTACTGTCTTTATCCAGCAGTAAACGCGCCAGTAAATAGAGCGCCTGCTGCGCCCCTACCGTGACCAGGATCTGATCTGCCGAGGCCCAGACCCCACGACGGGGCAGCAGGCGAGTGCGGATCTGTTCGATCAGCAGCGGATCGTCGTTGTCGAAACTGTCAGAAGCCCAGTCACGAATGGCCGGAATGCTGACTGCATCACGGCAGCATTCACGCCAGTTGTTGCTGGGAAACAGGGTGGGATCAAACTGGCCGTAAATAAAGGAATAAGGGTACTTCTGCCAGTCTTTGGGCTTGCTGATGTTGTGCTGGGCACTGGGATGGATCTTGAGCTTGCGGCCCCAGTCCGGTGTGGTGCCTTCGCTGGCTGGTGCGGTTTCTGCCGGCAGCTCAGGCCGCCGGGACAAAATCTCCGGATTCACAAAATAGCCGCTGCGCTCCCGCGCCAGCAGATAGCCGTCGTCCAGCAAGTGCTCATAGGCCAGCACTACCGTATTGCGGGCAATGGTGAGCTGCTTGGCCAGCTTGCGGCTGGACGGCAGCGGGCTGTCCGCCGGAATATTGCCATTAAGAATGGCGGCAGCAATTTGTTCACGCAGCTGTTGCTGCAGACTGGTATTTTTTTCAGTGGAGAGATGAAATAAATGAAGCATGAAAAGGCTTACCTGTCAGCGAGTTGAATTCTGCTGGCGGTACAAAAAAGCCGCCCTCTGATGTAAGCCGTTGTAACTCAGAGGGCGGTAAAGTAAAAGGGTTGTTAACAATTATTTGTTCATTTACAGCACTTCGTCACGCAAATGGTACCAGTGGTACAGCATGCGCTGACCCAGCCGGCGGAAGGGGGCGAACAGGTGCCCCGGCAGCGGTGAGTTGTAAATGGGCAGTTCAAAGCCTTCGCGAATGCCGGCAATGCGCTGGGCCATGCGCCGGCCGGCATGAGCCGAGAACATGACGCCGTTACCACCGTAGCCCAGGGCGTAGAAAATCTGCTCCTTGTCGTCGGGCTGATAGATGCGCGGCATCATATCGTGGCTGACATCCACCCAGCCCCACCAGGAGTAATCGATCTGAATGCCGGTAAGCGCTGGAAATTTACGGTGCAGGCCGTTAATCAGTAATTCCAGATGCTTATGGTTGCCGGCATCGGCTCCGGTAATGGAGCTGCGGCTGCCAATCTGCACCCGGTTGTCAGGCAGCTTGCGGTAATAGTGCCGCAGGGTCCGGGTGTCGGTGATCACTTCATTGGTCTTGAAGTTGCAGGCAGCAATTTCCTGCTCGGTGAGCGGCCGGGTCACCAGTGAGTTCGACAGTATCGGCATAATCTTGCTGTTCAGGCTGGCATGCAGTCCCTGAGAGGTATAGCCACCGGTGGCCACCCCAACGGCACGGGCACGGACGGTGCCGCCCGGGGTCTTGATATGATGTACGCCATTAATGGTTTCCCAGCCCAGCACCGGACTGGACGGATGTATGGTGGCACCCAGATTGCGGGCCATACGGTGGTAGCCCTGAGCCAGCTTGAGCGGATGCACGCCAATGCCTTCCGGCTCGTGCATGGCTCCTACCGCCTCGGCTTCATTGACATAATCACGGCTCAGGGTGGGCTTGTCGAGCAGCTCGGTTTCATAGCCAAACTGTTCACGCAGCACTTTGGCTTCCGCTTCCAGCTTGCGCATGGCTTTATCACGGTGGGCAATATAAAGGTGGCCGCCATCCTGAGGATCACAGTCAATGTTGCCTTCCCGGATCAGGCCCTTGAAGGTATCAAAGCCTTCCTGCACTTCATCATGCATTTTGCGGGCAGTAGTCAGCCCCCAGCGTTTGATCCACTGAGAGCGGGTCAGCCGGCCCGAGGCGTTCTGGGCCTGGCCGCCGTTACGGCTGGTGCAGCCCCAGCTGACCTGGTTGGCTTCCAGCACGGTGGCCCTGATGCCATGCTCCTTGGCCAGATGCAGCGCCGCAGACAGGCCGGTAAAGCCGCTGCCGATGATCACGACGTCGACATCCATGTCACCGGTTACGGGGCCATCATCCTCCGGCGGCGTTCCGGCAGTGGCGACCCAGTAAGTGGGGGCATACTGCTGACCCTTCCCGGGCGTGGCCGCTACCAGGGGATCATAGCTGGGATCGTAACGATCCAGCACGGTATCGGCCTTGGCCGACTGGCGGAAGTCCGCCCGAGTGTTGTTGACCATATCCATATTCGTGATTCCCGTTAACAGAGTGAGGCTGCCGAGGCTTAGCGCGGATCCAGCAGCGGACGATCCTTACGGAAGGCCTGCTTCAGCGCCAGCTTGCCGCCTTTCAGGGTAAACAGATCCACGCCATCGGCCTCAATGCGGCGGCCATCCGGAGTGGTGGCACAGAAAGTCCACTGGGACACACCCCGATCGCCGGTGGCAAAGTGGCTGGTGTTGTTCCACTGCACATCTGGCATGGTGGTCCATACATTGATAAAGGCAGCAGCTACCGCATCGGCACCCACAAAACGGTTGCCGTGAGCCTCAGGCCCGGCCGCCCCTTCAAACACCACATCATCGGTCATGCAGGCCATCACGCCGTCAATATCGTGACGGTTAAAGGCAGCAAACAGCTGCTCCAGCAGCTCGGTGGTTTTCTGGTTATTTTCAGCAGACATATCAATTCTCCCTTAGCCAGCAAGTGGCGATGAATCAAGACCCGGCGCACCGAGTTATTTACATGTTCATAACATTAGGGGTAAAGGGGCTTAAGCCGGTAGCGCCAGTTGCACGGATTAACTTGGACCACCACACAGGAAACAAAAATCAAACCAGGGTTGGCCTTGGGCTGGCTGGCATTGATAACATTAGGGAATAACCTTATGCATTTTTAACCAGGAGGCCTGATGGCCGCGCTGCTGCGTCGTCTTGACGACACTCGAAAACGTTATTTTCCCGGTTTGTGTGTGGCCGCCACCATAGGCATTGCCGCCAGCTTTCTGTCTCAGCACTATGGTGCGCCCGCCATGCTGATGGCGCTGCTGCTGGGGCTGGCCTTTAACTTTCTCAGTGAAGAATCCCAGTGTGCGCCCGGGCTGCAATTTTCCGCCAAAACCCTGCTGCGTCTGGGGGTGGCTCTGCTGGGCCTGCGCATTACCTTTGGCGATGTGCTGACCCTGGGCTGGCAACCCATGCTGATGGTGTGCTCGGCGGTGGTGCTGACCATTGCTTTTGGCGTGGTGATGGCCCGCTGGCTCGGCTTCAGCAGTGCCTTTGGCACCCTGACCGGCGGCTCAGTGGCCATTTGCGGTGCCTCGGCGGCCATGGCCATCAGCAGCGTGCTGCCCAACAGCGAGCAGGCTAAACGCGATACGCTGTTTACCGTGATTATCGTCACCACCCTCAGTACCCTGGCGATGATTTTCTATCCCATGATCAGCCAGGCGCTGGGGCTGACCGGGCAGGAAGCCGGGCTTTTTCTCGGGGCCACCATTCATGATGTGGCTCAGGTGGTGGGGGCCGGCTACAGCATGTCGGAAGAAGTGGGCGATTTGAGCACCTTCGTCAAGCTGCTGCGGGTGGCCATGCTGGTGCCCATTGTGATGACCATTGGCATTATTATTCGCCGGGCCGCCAGCAAACAGGGCAACGGCAATGAGAGCGGAAAGGTAGCCATTCCGGGGTTTTTAATCGGCTTTGTGGTGCTGTTTATCATTAACAGCCTGGGCTGGCTGCCGCAACAGCTGGCCGGTCAGCTGGCGGACAGTTCGTCCTGGCTGCTGCTCACTGCCATTGCCGCGCTGGGCGTGCGCACTCAGCTGAAAGACATTCTCTCGGTGGGCTGGAAACCGGTTTTGCTGGTGGTGCTGGAAACTGTCTTTATCGCCCTGCTGATCCTGAGCTATCTGCTGCTGACTCACTAAAAACACAAAGGGCGGCCAGTGAGCCGCCCTTTATTATTTCCAGCCGAATTAACGGCCGCGGCGTTTTTTGGCCACGCCGGAAAAGACCACATGCAGATCCGTGGAGGCGGAGTCGCCGTCCAGATTGAGCTTGGCTTCGATATGGTCCAGGTGCTCGGCCATTTTTTGCATGGCGGTATCTTTGTCGCCGGTTTCGATGGCATTCAGCAATATTTCATGCTCGTTAAAGGAGCAGTGGGCCTGATGACCGACTTCATACTGGGCAATAATCAGTGATGTCTGTGACACCACACTGCGCTGAAAGTTAAGCAGCGGTGTATTGTTGGCCATGTGCGCCAGCTCAAGGTGAAACTCACCAGACAGGCGAATGCCGCTGCCGCGATCGCCCCGGGCAAAGGCGTCCTGCTCTTCCTGCACCATGGCACGCATACGGGCCAGGCTTTCGGGGGTGGCATTTTTTACCGCCAGCTCAATAACCGCCAGCTCAACCACGCGGCGGGCGGCGAAAATTTGCCGGGCTTCTTCCACGCTGGGTGCGGCCACCACGGCCCCCCGGTTGGGGCGAATAATCACCACCTGCTCGTGAGACAGGCGCAGCAGGGCACGGCGAATAATGGTGCGGCTGACGCCAAAAATATCGCCCAGCGCTTCTTCACTGAGCTTGGTGCCCGGTGCCAGTCGCTGCTCCAGAATGGCATCAAAAATATGTTCGTAGACGATATCGTCTTGCGTGTTTGAGCTCGACTTGACAGGTCTCGGCTCCAGTTGACTGAGTGAACTCATGTTTTTGTTTCCAGTTGCGGACTTGGCTGCAGCGACGACATCACCGCTATCCTTGCCTGTTTCAGTTAAAAAATTGTTACACTTTACGTATACAATCTAACGCGCTTTTTGCCAATTCAACAGCCACAATGTCCAAGTCTGTGACTGAGCACAAAAAACGCCCTGAGCGGGCGTTTCTTACTACTCAAATGCCTCTTAACTCTCTCAGACGCCATTTTTGCCATGCTGGCATTTGCCATAAACAAAGGTACTTTCAATGGCTCTGTCGTCTCCCAGCATCATGAGTACAAAAAGTTTTTCGTACAAAGTTTGTGCATTTTGTGTGCGGGCATGCATCAGTGCTGTGGCATTCAGATCCAGCACCAGAAAGTCGGCTTCCTTGCCCGGCAGCAGGTTACCCAGCTTGTCATCCAGACGCAGCGACTCGGCACCACCCAGGGTGGCCAGGTAAAACGCCTTGAGCGGATGCAGCTTTTGCTGCTGCAGCTGCAACACCTTGTAAGCCTCATTCATGGTCTGCAGCAGCGAGAAACTGGTACCGCCGCCCACGTCCGTACCCAGGCTCACATTGACATCAAAGCGCTCCAGCCGCGCCAGATCGAGCAGGCCCGAGCCGAGAAACAGGTTGGAGGTGGCACAGAAAGACACCCCCGAGCCGGTGGCATGGAGCCGCTCGCATTCACCGTCTTCCAGATGCACACTGTGAGCAAATATGGAGCGCTCACTGAGCAGACCGTGATGGTCATACACATCCAGATAGCCGGACCGCTCCGGAAACAGCTCCTTGACCCAGGCAATCTCTTTGCGGTTTTCCGACAGATGAGTCTGCAGATAAAGATCCTTATGCTCACGCAGCAGGCGGCCGGCGGCGTCGAGCTGTTCCGGGCTGCTGGTGGGGGCAAAGCGCGGCGTCACCGCATAAAGCTGGCGGCCTTTGTTGTGCCAGCGCTCAATCAGCGCCTTGCTGTCGGCATAGGACGACTCAGGCGTGTCCAGCAGAAATTCGGGAGCATGGCGATCCATCATCACCTTGCCGGCGATCATGCGAGTATTGCGCCGCTCGGACTCGGTAAAGAAGGCGTCCACCGCCTGGGGGTGCACAGTGCCATACACCATGGCGGTGGTGGTGCCGTTGCGCAACAGCTCATCGAGAAACAGCTTTGCCACTCGGGCAGCATGTGCGGGATCGGCAAACTTGCGTTCTTCCGGAAAGGTGTAGTTATTGAGCCAGTCCAGCAGCTGATCACCATAAGAGGCGATCATTTCGGTTTGTGGAAAATGAATATGAGTGTCGATAAAGCCCGGCGTGATCAACCGGTTTTCAAGCTCCACCACCTGGGTGCCGGCGGGCAGCCGGTTCAGTACTTCCGGGGCCGGCCCCACATCCTGAATATGGCCATCGGCCACCACCAGCACCCCATCTTCATGCCAGGCAAAAGAATTTTCCAGGCCCACTTTGGCCGGATCACCCAGGCTGTAAAAAATGGCGGCGCGATAGGCTACGGGTTGCGTCATCTCTGCGCGTCTCCTTGAAATCAATAAAATCAGGCGTGCTCGGCCTGGGCGGCGGGAATCGCCTGATTGCTGACGACCTCACCCTGATAAGCGGCAATCAGCTGGCCCGCCACCGACACGGCAATTTCCGCCGGATGTTTGCCGGTGACCTCGGCCAGGCCGATGGGGCAAATCATGTTCGCCAGGGCGGCGTCATCAAACCCCCGCTCCTTCAGCCGGTAGTCAAAACGCTTGCGCTTGGTACGCGAGCCAATCACGCCAAAGTAACGGGCATCATTGCGTTTAAGAATGCGGGCGCACAGCTCCAGATCCAGCTGATGATTGTGGGTCATCACCAGGTAGTAACTGCCGGCAGGCTGCTCATCAATCTCGTCAACGGGCTCGTCACTGACCACGGCAGTCACTCCTTCGGGCAGACTGGCGGGAAATTCCTCGGGCCGTGAGTCTATCCAGGTAATGCGAAACGGCAGGGTGGCCAGTATATGCACCAGCGCCTTGGCCACATGGCCGGCACCAAACAGCACCAGATGATGGCGGGGCCGCACCACCGGCTCCAGCATAATGGTAGTCATGCCGCCGCAGCACTGGCCCAGGCTGGCCCCCAGATTAAAACGCTCCACCCGCATGGCTTGCTCGCCTTCTGCCAGCATGTGCCGCGCCAGCTCCATGGCTTTGAATTCCAGATGGCCGCCACCAATGGTGGCGTAACAGCCGGCTTCGGTCACCAGCATTTTGGTACCGCTGTCCCGCGGGGTGGAGCCCTTGTGCTCCACTACTGTGACCATGATGCAGGGCTCACCCCGCTGCTCCAGCTCGGCCAGAACCTGAATCCAGTTGTCCTTGAACATGTTTCGCTCCCGGGCCAATGACTTATTTCATGCTGACCGCATCGGCAGCGCCTTGCTGCTGCTCTGCCAGCTCTCGCATTTGTTCCACCGCCCACAGTACCCGCTCCGGAGTGGCCGGTGCGTCTATATGCGGATAGCGCAGGTAACCGGAGACACTGGCCACGGCGTCCTTCAGTGCGCACCAGACTGCCATGCCAAGCATAAAGGGCGGCTCGCCCACGGCCTTGGAGTGAAAGACGGTGTCTTCGGGATTCTTGCGGTTTTCCACCAGCTTGATACGAAAATCCGTGGGCATGTCGGCCACTGCCGGAATCTTGTAGCTGGCCGGTCCGCTGGTCATCAGCCGGCCCTTGTCGTTCCATACCAGCTCTTCGGTGGTGAGCCAGCCGGCCCCCTGAATAAAGGCTCCTTCCACCTGACCGATGTCAATGGCCGGGTTCAGGGAGTCGCCCACATCGTGCAGTATGTCGGTGCGCAGCAGCTTGTATTCACCGGTAAGGGTATCTATGACCACTTCGGCACAGGCTGCGCCGTAGGCAAAGTAGTAGAAAGGCCGGCCCGAGCCGCTGACATGGTCGTAATAGATTTTCGGCGTTTTGTAGAAGCCGGTGCTCGACAGCGAAATCTGGTTGAAGTAGGCCAGCTGAACAAACTCCGGAAACGCCATCAGGGTATCGCGAATTTGCACCAGGTTGTTTTTGAACACCACTTCTTCCGGGCTCACCTGAAAGTGACCGGCAGCCCAGTCGATCAGCCGCTGCTTGATGGTGCGGGCCGCATTCTGGGCCGCCTTGCCATTCAGATCGGTACCGCTCGACGCCGCCGTCGGCGAGGTGTTGGGCACCTTGTCGGTATTGGTAGCGGTGATCTGAATGCGATCAATATCCACCTGAAATTCTTCCGCGACTATCTGGGCCACCTTGATATTCAGGCCCTGACCCATTTCGGTGCCGCCATGGTTAAGGTGAATGCTGCCGTCGGTGTAAACGTGGATCAGCGCCCCGGCCTGGTTGAGAAAGGTGGCCGTAAAGGAGATACCAAACTTCACCGGTGTGATGGCGATGCCCTTTTTCAGAATGGGGCTTTTGGCGTTAAAGGCCCGAATTTCTTTCCGGCGTCTGGCATATTCCGACGACAACTCAAGATCATTCACCAGCTCGTGAATAATGTTGTGCTCCACCGGCTGATGATAGTGAGTGACGTTGCGCTCGGCTTTGCCGTAAAAGTTAATCTTGCGGATCTCCAGGGGATCCTTGCCAAGATAAGAGGCAATTTCGTCCATTACGTGTTCAATGGTCATCATGCCCTGAGGGCCGCCAAAACCGCGATAGGCGGTGTTAGACGCGGTATTGGTCTTGCAGCGATGACCGATAACGGTGGCATCACCCAGGTAATAGGCGTTGTCGGAGTGGAACATGGCCCGGTCAACGATGGACGAGGACAGATCCGGCGAGTAGCCACAGTTACCGGCCACGGTAATTTCTGCCGCCTGAATGCGGCCGCTGTCGTCAAAGCCAATCTTGTACTGGTTAAAGAAGGGGTGACGCTTGCCGGTCATGATCATGTCTTCCATGCGCGGCAACCGCATTTTGGCCGGACGACCGGTGAGGCGCGCCACCACCGCCGCCATGCAGGCGGGGCCGGCGGCCTGGGTTTCCTTGCCGCCAAAGCCACCGCCCATGCGGCGCATGTCGATGACCACTTTGTTCATGGGCACGTCCAGCACACTGGCCACCAGCTTCTGTACCTCGGTGGGGTTCTGGCTGGAGGTGAATACCATCATGCCGCCGTCTTCCGTCGGCACCACAGAGCTGACCTGGGTTTCCAGATAGAAATGCTCCTGACCGCCGATATGCAGGCTGCCTTCAATGACGTGTTTGGCCTTTTTCAGACCGGCGGCGGAGTCACCTCGCTGCTGCTTGTGGCTTTCGGTGACAAACAGCTCTTTTTCCAGCGCCTCTTCCACCGACAGCACCGCCGGCAGTTCTTCGTATTCCACAATGGCGGCCATGGCAGCCTTGCGGGCGGTTTCCATATCATTGGCGGCTACCGCCAGCACCGGCTGGCCGTAATATTCCACTTTGCCGTCCGCCAGCAGTGGATCACCCGCCAGTACCGGGCCGATATCCAGCTCGCCGGGCACGTCCTCGGCGGTAATGGCAATGGCCACACCGGGAAAATCGTAGCAGGGGCTCACATCCAGCCTGGTAATGCGAGCATGGGCCTGGTCCGACAGCCGGGCATACACATGCAGCTGATTGGGAAACTCCAGGCGATCGTCTATGTACTGAGCCTCGCCGGAGACCTGCCGGGCGGCGCTGTCGTGGGGCACGCTTTTGCCTACACCGGTTTGCAGTTCCTGTTTCATTTTCGCCATCATTTCATCGATGGTCAGCGTGTTCTGAGGTTTGTTAGACATAAGACGTTACCCTGGTTTCCAGTTTCAGATCCTGTTGCTCGATAAAGCACTTATACAGCAGGTTGGCCGCGGTTCTGGTGCGGTATTCCTTGCTGGCACGGAAGTCCGACAGCGGTTCAAAGTCGGCTTCAAGGGCCTTCATGCCGGCCTTGACCGTGGCCATGTTCCAGATCTTGCCCACCAGCGCTTGCTCGCAGCCACTGGCTCGTTTGGGCGTGGCGGCCATGCCGCCAAAGCCGATGCGGGCATCGGTGATGATGCCGTTTTCAATGATCAGGTTGAAGGCACCACACACCGCAGAAATATCGTCGTCTATCCGTTTGGACAGCTTGTATACCCTGAAGTGCTGATTGGCCGACGGTTTGGGCACTATGATCTTCTCGATGAACTCCCCTTCTTCCTGAGCGGTCACCTTGTAGCTGAGGAAGTAGTCTTCCACCGGCAGTTCACGCACTCTGCTCCCTTTGCGCAGCACCAGAGTGGCGTTCAGGGCAATCAGCACCGGCGGCGCATCACCGATGGGCGAAGCGTTGCCGATGTTTCCCCCCAGGGTGCCCTGGTTGCGGATTTGCAGCGAAGCAAAGCGATGCAGCAGCTCGCCAAAGTCGGGGTAGTAGCGGCTTAACGCTTCATAGCTGTCGGTTAAAGAGCGGGCTGCCCCAATCACCAGCCCCCGCTCGGTTTCTTCCAGGGTTTTCATGTCGGCCACATTGCCCACATAAATCATGGTGGGCAGCTCGCGGTGAAACTGGGTCACTTCCAGTGCCAGATCGGTGCCGCCGGCCAGCAGCCGGGCATCCGGATGCTGCTCCAGCAGGGTGGCCAGCTCGGCACTGCTGGTGGGCGAGAAACAGACCTTGTCATCACCGGTAAGAGTGACCAGAGTATCGGTTTCAATCTTGCCCAGCTGCGCCAGCAGTTCCTGCTCATATCGAGAGAAGTCATCGGCCAGCTGTGGCTGCTCGGCTATGGCTTTGGCAGCGTCCACGATGGGGCGATAGCCGGTGCAGCGGCACAGGTTGCCGGCCAGCGCCTCAAAGATATCGTGTTTGTCAGCGGCAGGTTTGTTCTTGCTCAGAGCAAACATCGACATGATAAAGCCCGGGGTACAGAAGCCGCACTGGGAGCCATGGAAGTCCACCATGGCCTGCTGCACCGGATGCAGGCGGCCGTCTCTGGACTTAAGATCTTCCACGGTCAGCAGCTGCTTGCCGTGCAGGGCCGAGACAAAGGTAAGACAGGAATTGACCGAGCGATAGCGCATGCGATCACCATCCCGCTCGCCCAGCACCACAGTGCAGGCACCGCAGTCACCGGAGCCGCAGCCTTCCTTGGTGCCGGTTTTACCAACGCGGGTGCGCAGGTAATTGAGCACCGTCATATTAGGGGACAGGTCTTTTTCCTGTCGCAGCTCCTGGTTTAACAAAAAGGTGATCACAGCTTGCCTCCTTCAGGGTAAAACACCCGGACGAACAGATGAGTTGTTAATATCTTTACATCCAATTAAATTAAAATTTGACCTCTCGGTCAACAAAAATTTTACACATGGCTTGCGACGCTTGCCCGGTTCGTAGTTAACTGCTTGCTGAAAAAGCAGTTTTGCTCACAAATTGTGATAGCCAAGCAGCCTGATCTCTTAAAGTGTAGTGGGAGTCATTTTTATCATGTCTGAAACAATTCAGGTGCAACAAAGCCAGCAAGCACACAGAGTGTTTGCCGGCGTGGCCATGGCCATTATGCTGGGAGCGCTGGAAATTACCTTACTGATGCCGGCTATCTCCCGGCTGGGTGAGATCTTTGACTCGCCACAGCTGGCCCCGCTGCTGGTAAGCAGTTATTTGTTCACCATGACCCTGACCATGCCGGTATATGGCCGGCTGAGCGACCGCTTTGGCCGCACCCCCTGTCTGGCCGCAGCGCTGGCGCTGTTTACCTTTGGCTCACTGGCAAGCGCCCTTACCGACAGCCTGCCGGTGTTGCTGGCCACCCGGCTGCTCACCGGCCTGGGCGGCGGTGGTCTGATTGCACTGTCGTTTGCAGTGATTGCCGATGTGATACCACCCCGTCAGGTAGGCCGTTATCAGGGGCTGATTTCCACTCTGTTTGCCGTTTCCAGCGTGGCCGGCCCGCTGCTGGGCGCCTTTATGGTGGCGCATTTTGACTGGCGCTGGCTGTTTCTGTTCAAGCTGCCCCTGGGGCTGCTGGCCATGGCAGTGAGTTATTGGGCATTAAAGGATCTGGGTCATAAAGGAGCCCGCAGCAAGCCGGATAATATCGGCATTACTTTGCTGCTGCTGGCCGGCACCGGCTGGGGTTTGTCTACCAATACCGCCGAGCTGTTGCCGGCACTGGCGGCATACCAGCCTTATATGATGACCGGGGCTGCCCTGCTCAGTCTGGTGCTGCTGGTACAACAATGGCGTCATTCCAATCCGGTGTTGCCACTGCGGCTACTGGGCAACCGTTTGCTGGCCATTGCCTTTTTGTTGCTGGCGCTGTCGGAAGGTGTGCGACTGGGGCTGCTGGTTTATCTGCCACTGGCGCTGGAGCAACAGCAAGGCATGAGCCCGGACGGCACCAGCCGGGTGTTACTCTGGTTTATTCTGAGTGTGACCGCCGGTACTTTTATCAGCGGCAAGCGCATTGCTCACAGCGGCTTTTGCCGTCCTTTTCCCTGGGCGGGCGGTGTTCTGCTGGGGCTTGGCTGTGCGTTGTTACTGGCGCTGTTTGGCCGCTGGCTGAACGGCCCCTGGCTGTATGGCGGCCTGATTGCCGGTGGCGTGGGCATCGGCTTTTTGATTGTGGCCTGCTCCATTGCAGTGCAAAACGCCCTGCCTTCCCCTCAGCTGGGTGCCGGGCTGGCGCTGATGAACTTCTGTCGCTCCCTGGGCGGCACCCTGGGAGTGGTCTGGCTGAGCTGGCAATATCAGCAGCAGTTAAGCGACTGGTCGGTACCCGTTTACAGCTCGCTCACAGGATATGGGCTGGTGTGCCTGCTGTTGGGTTTCGTGATGCCCGACAAAGAGCTGGGTAATCAGGCCAAGAACCAGCCGGGCTGAAACGTTACTGAGGTAAAGGACGCACCCGGCAGCCTTCAATCACCAGCCGGGTGATCACTTCGGCGGCCTGTTCAAAGTCGCTGTCATCCAGCTCCTCCTTACCCAGGGCCATGGTGATCTGCCAATTGAAATCGGCATAAGTCTGGGTAGAGGCCCAGATGGCAAACAGCAGATGCCGTGGCTCAAACTGCTCCATCAATCCCTGCCCCATCCAGTCACTCAGCTTGCTGCTCAGCGTTTTGGTCTGCTCACTCAGGCGAGCAATCAGATCTTCTGGCAAGTGAGGAGCACCATGCATGATTTCACTGGCAAACACCTTTGAGGCATAAGGGTAGTCACGGGAAATCGTCAGCTTGGTGCGTATGTAAGCCGTCAGTGCCATTACCGGATCAGCATGCTCCTCAAAAGGAGCAGAGGCCGCCAGCAGCGGCTCGGTCACGCTTTCCAGCACAGCGCGGTAGAGATTTTCCTTGCTGCCGAAATAGTAGTAGATATTGGGCTTGGGCAACTGAGCCAGCTCGGCGATATCGGCAGTTTTGGTAGCGGCATAGCCATGCTCGGCAAATACCCGGCTGGCAGCGCGTATGATTTTTTCTTCGTTTCTGGCTCTTATCCGTGACATAGTTCTTTACGTTTGTTTGACCTACTAGTCAGCAACCATACCCTAATCGGTTACAAATTCATAAAAAAACGCCCACCACAGGGTGAGCGTGAAAAAAGAGTAACCAAGGTTACCCCTCGACCAAAACAATGGGGTGATGAGCCGCACGCAGGCGGGCGCGCACCGAATATTAGCTGCAGTCTGCCTTCAGGCCGGTTTTTTCAATGCCGGCAACGGCGCAGGCTTCATCCACATCAGACAGATCACCGGTAATGCCCACGGCACCAATGATCAGATTATTGTCGTTACGAATAAGTACGCCACCGGGAGCAGGCAACACTTTGCCCTGACCCAGCGTATTGATGGATTGCATAAAGCCCGGACGGGCTTCTGCCATTTCGGCCAGACCACGGGAGCTGCGACCCAGTGCGATGGAGCCCCAGGCCTTGGCAATGGCAATATCGGGACGCATCAGACTGGCAGTATCTTCACGCTGCAAAGATACCAGCACGCCGGCACTGTCGAGCACGGCGACGGTCAGCGGTGCGGCAGACATTTCCCTGGCGCGCTGCAGCGCACCTTCGGTGATTGATAATGCCTGCTCAAGTGAAATTGTATTCATTACTCAATGACTCCCTGTCTAGCCATACTAAAGTATTACCAACTGGACACTAATAAAACATAAAATCGCGACAAAGTTAACAGATATTTGTATACGTTTAATATAAAGACAAACCTTGCGTCACTTCTGCTCCTGTTTTGCGTAAGCCATTAACAAGTGCCGGCATTGATGTATTAACTGTCTTCTGGCCGCTGCCTGCCTGACCAATGGCACGAATATTGCTCACTACTCGGCTCAGGCATCATTCAATGGAGAAAATACAATGCCGGAGCTGCGACAGGTTTCTACGCTGAACTGGTTTATGTGCTGGCTGATGCTGAGCTGCCTACTGATCACGCTGTTGCCCGACAGTCTGTTTACCGGTGCCTTTGGACTCTGGCTTGCCGATTACCGGCTACTCTTTGTGCTTGCCCTGGTGTTGTCAGCGACTTATTTTCTGTCGATTGGTGCCATCATGCTGTTTCAGCATGTGTTTTATCGTAAACAGCGAGTGACCCGGCAAAAGCTGCTGAAAGAGCTGCTTGAATACCTGGATCCGAATGAAAAAGCCGTGCTGCGGGAGTTTGTGATCCAGCGTAAAAGCGTCATAAAACTGCCGGTCACCGAGCCCGCCGTCAAAAATTTGTTGAATCAGGGCATTCTGACCTACGCCTACGGCGAGCCGGGAGAAAACAGCCTGCAGGCCATCAAAGCACTGATGATCACGCTGGAAGCGCGCCCCCTGTTAACCTTCAGAGTACTGGGGCTGAATCCGGCCAACATGACCGAAGAGCAGAAAAGTCAGCTCCTCAGCTCTCGCCCCCGCTATGCTTACAAACAGCTGGGCCGCAGCTGACTGCTTCAACAAAAAAAGCTCCCGAAGGAGCTTTTTTTGTACCAGGCGGCCGGTGTCAGGCCACTTCGTAAAAGACGGCGTTTTTAGCGGTTTCTTCAGCCAGAATGGCCAGTGCAACCGGAATACATTTACCACACTGGGAGCCAGCTCCCAGCTCGCGCTTGAGATCCATAAAATCGGCATTGCCTTCGGCAATGGCTGCTTTTAACTGGCGTTCGGTAATACCTTTGCACAAACAAACATACATAAATGATGCCCTCCGCTATAGAGCAAATCTAAATGATATCAGTTATCAGTGCAAGTTAATTTTGACTAAAAACACGTCGATTTATGTCCGGGATCCTTTTTAACACTCACGACCCGCCCAGCTCTTGCCAGGCCTGAAACAGCGTCAGATAGACCTTGCCACTGAGTTGCTGCAACAGCTCGCTGCGCTCCAGCCGATCCATCACAGGGCCTTTTACCTCGGCCAAATGAAAACAAATACCGGCAAGCCTGAGGCGTTCATTAATCATCAGCAGGCTGTCGAGGGCTGAAGCGTCAATGCGGTTGACTGCCGTGCATTGCAGCACCAGGTGGCGCAGCCCGGGGCGCTGACTGACCAGAGTAGCAATCACCTCTTCCAATTCACCTGCGTTGGCAAAATACAGGCTTTCGTCCACCCGCAAACACAGCAGTGCTTCATTCAGCTCAACGCGATGGCGCAACCGGTTACGAAAGTGCTCGGTGCCGGCAATGCGGCCCACTTCGGCCCAGTGCGGCTTGTGGCTGTGATACAGGTGCAGCAACAATGACACCAGAATACCGCTCATCAGCCCGGCTTCTACGCCCGCCGCCAGCGTCATCACAAAGGTGGCACAGAGAGCGCTGAAGTCGGCGCGGGAATAGCCCCAGGTGTGGCCGAAATGCCGCCAGTCAAACAACCCCAGTACCGATACAACTATGGTGGCGGCCAGCACTGCCTGGGGCAGGTTACTCAGCCAGGGCGCAAACCAGAGCCCGGCCAGGGTAATGCCGAAAGCAGCATAAATACCGGCTGCCGGCGTTTGTGCGCCGGCGTCAAAGTTCACCACGGAGCGGGCAAAGCCCCCGGTTACCGGCATGCCACCGGAGACGCCTGCAGACAAGTTAGCCAGCCCCAGGCCAATCAGCTCCCTGTTGGGCCGAATGCGTTGCCGGCGGCGCGCTGCCAGAGTCTGACCGATGGATACCGACTCGACGAATCCCACCAGGCCCAGCAGTAATGAAGGCAATACCAGCTCCCGCCATGGCAAATTGTGCCACTCGGGCCAGCTCAGCACCGGCAAGCCAGCCGGAACGGATTGCACCACCGCCACGCCGGCGCTCTCCAGATCCAGCTGCACCGACAGTACAATCGCCGACATCACCACCAGGGCCGGCATCAGCCGCACCACTGCGGTGGCCGAGGCCGGGCTCATTATCCGCAACAACAGGCCTTTAAGGCCGGCCCGGGCCCATAACAGGGCGATCAGGCTGATAACCGACACCCCCAGGGTCGCCGGCGGTATGGCTTCAGACTGGGCCACCAGCACCACAGGAAGCTGCCAGAGCGCCCCTTCAAGCTGAACCCCCAGCAGGTGACGCAACTGGCTTAGCGTAATCAGCACCGCAGACGCACTGATAAAGCCCGACATCACTGAATGACTGATAAAATGCGCCACAAACCCCAGCCGGAACAGGCCAAACAGCAGCAACCAGCCACCGCTCAGCAACGCCAGCGCCAGGGCCCCGTCAGTGTAATGCACTCCCTGCAGTGAGAGCTGGCCCAGGGTAGCCGCCGTCATCAGAGACAACACCGCCACCGGCCCAACCGACAGGGTTCGGCTTGAGCCGGACAGTGCATAGATAATTAATGGCAATATGCTGGCATAAAGGCCAGCCTGAGGCGGCAGCCCCGCCAGCATGGCATAAGCCAGCGACTGAGGGATCAGCATCAGGGTAACAATCAGTGCTGCGGCTCCATCCTGAGCCAGTATGCGGCGGCTATAATCTTTCGCCCACTCGGGCAACAGACTCATGATGACAGGCGTTCCGCCATCCGGCCGGCATGGACAGAGAGATCATAACCAGCTGCAGCAGCCTGCTGCAGCAATACTTCTGCCGGCTGCCGGGCTGCCTGAGACAAGGCCCACAGCGTAATAGAGCGGGTACCGGTGCGACAAAAGGCCAGTACGGGGCCCGAGTGGCGCTTCAGGGCCGTGTCAAAGTCGGTAATGGCCTCATCGGTAAAGTTGCCTGAGCTGATAGGAATCCACTCCCAGGCAAAGCCCTGACTGCGCGCCTCGGCTGCCAGCGCCTCGGCGGCAGGCTGCCCTTCTGTTTCACCATCAGGACGGTTACAGATAAGGGTTTTGTATCCCAGCTGTTTAAGCGTCGCCAGATCGCCGGCGGTGACCTGATCCGCCACCGCAAAGCCGGAGGTTACCTGTTTGATATTCATACTGGGTTCCTTAATTGGGTTATCGGTGACGAATGATAGCATTCCCCTCACACCTTTAGATTAGAAGTTACTAACATAAAGGTGTGCAGGCAAGCTCAGAAACGAAAAAAGGAGGCCGAAGCCTCCTTTTTTGCAGCGCGGGTTGCGCAAGTCATCAATTACTTGATGATCTTGGCTACAACGCCGGCGCCCACGGTGCGGCCACCTTCACGGATAGCGAAGCGCAGACCGTCTTCCATCGCGATGGGAGCGATCAGGCTTACAACCATCTTGATGTTGTCGCCAGGCATTACCATTTCAACGCCTTCCGGCAGTTCGATGGTACCGGTCACGTCAGTAGTACGGAAGTAGAACTGAGGACGGTAGCCTTTGAAGAACGGAGTGTGACGGCCGCCTTCGTCTTTGGACAGTACGTATACTTCGGATTCGAAGTCGGTGTGCGGAGTGATGGAGCCCGGCTTGGCCAGAACCTGACCACGCTCAACGTCTTCACGCTTGGTACCACGCAGCAGAACACCTACGTTCTCACCGGCACGGCCTTCGTCCAGCAGTTTGCGGAACATTTCAACACCGGTACAGGTGGTCTTGGTGGTGTCTTTGATACCAACGATTTCGATTTCTTCACCAACCTTAACGATACCGCGCTCTACACGACCGGTAACCACGGTACCACGACCCTGGATGGAGAATACGTCTTCAATCGGCAGCAGGAAAGCACCGTCAACGGCACGCTCGGGATCCGGAATGTAAGAATCCAGGGCGTCAGCCAGTTCCAGGATTTTCTCTTCCCACTGAGGATCACCTTCCAGGCCTTTCAGAGCGGAGCCCTGAATAACCGGCGTGTCGTCGCCCGGGAATTCATACTCGGACAGCAGCTCACGCACTTCCATTTCTACCAGCTCGAGCAGCTCTTCATCGTCAACCATGTCACACTTGTTCATGAATACAACGATGTAAGGTACACCTACCTGGCGGGCCAGCAGGATGTGCTCACGGGTTTGCGGCATGGGGCCATCGGTGGCAGCCACTACCAGGATAGCGCCGTCCATCTGAGCAGCACCGGTGATCATGTTTTTCACGTAGTCAGCGTGACCGGGGCAGTCAACGTGAGCGTAGTGACGGGTTTCGGTGTCGTACTCAACGTGAGAAGCGGCGATGGTGATACCACGGGCCTTTTCTTCCGGCGCGTTATCGATCTGATCGTAACCGCGGGCAGAGCCACCCATTTTCTTGGCCAGAACGGTGGTGATGGCGGCGGTCAGAGTGGTTTTACCGTGGTCAACGTGGCCGATGGTGCCAACGTTTACGTGCGGTTTCGTACGTTCAAATTTTTCTTTAGACACGGACTAGTCCTTCCTGATTTGCTCCCGCCCGGTAGGGCGGGAAGATTTAACAAAGATTAATTAACCTCGGCGGACAGCAATCACTGCCTCGGCCATGTTCGCAGGCACTTCGGCGTACTTGGCAAACTCCATGGAGTAGGAAGCACGGCCCTGAGACTGAGAACGCAGGTCGGTAGCGTAACCGAACATTTCGGACAGCGGAACCAGGGCATTGATAATCTTGCCGGTGACACCGTCTTCCATGCCTTCAATGATGCCACGGCGACGGTTTACATCACCGATCACATCACCCATGTACTCTTCCGGCGTTTCCACTTCCACCTTCATCAGCGGCTCAAGCAAAACGGGGTTACATTTCATGAAACCCTCTTTAAACGCCATTGAGCCGGCGATTTTAAAGGCCATTTCGGAAGAGTCAACATCGTGGAAGGAGCCGTCATACAGGGTGACCTTGAGGTCCTCGATGGGATAACCCGCCAGCACGCCCTGTTTCATCTGCTCCTGAATACCCTTGTCTACGGCCGGAATGAATTCTTTGGGAATCACGCCGCCCACAATGGCATTTTCAAAGGTATAGCCGGCACCTTCTTCCTGGGGCTGGATTTTAATCCAGACATGGCCAAACTGACCACGGCCACCAGACTGGCGCACAAACTTGCCTTCCTGCTCCACAGAACCACGAATGGTTTCGCGGTAAGAAACCTGGGGTTTACCCACGTTGGCTTCTACCTTGAACTCGCGTTTCATGCGGTCCACGATGATGTCCAGATGCAGCTCACCCATACCGGCAATAATGGTCTGGCCAGACTCTTCATCCGTCCACACACGGAACGAAGGATCTTCCTGAGCCAGACGGCCCAGGGCCAGGCCCATTTTTTCCTGGTCAGCCTTGGTTCTCGGCTCAACCGCAACGGAAATAACCGGCTCGGGGAATTCCATCCGCTCCAGAATGATGGGGGCCGCCGGCGCACACAAAGTGTCACCGGTGGTTACATCTTTCAGGCCAATGGCGGCGGCAATGTCGCCGGCACAAACGGATTTGATTTCTTCCCGTTTGTTCGCATGCATCTGTACGATACGACCAACCCGCTCGCGCTTGTTCTTCACCGGGTTCAGCACCGTATCACCGGTGTTGACCACGCCGGAATAAGCGCGGAAGAAGGTCAGGTTGCCCACAAAGGGATCCGTGGCAATTTTGAATGCCAGCGCGGCAAAGGGCGCCGCATCGTCGGCAGTACGGGTATCAGGCGTTTCGCCGTCTTCCTTCACGCCGGCAATGGCAGGCACTTCCACCGGAGACGGCAGGTATTCCACCACTACGTCGAGCATGGCCTGTACACCCTTGTTCTTGAACGCGGATCCACAGGTAACCAGGATGATTTCGTTGTTGAGCACACGTTGACGCAAACCAGCTTTGATTTCCGCCTCGGTCAGCTCACCTTCTTCCAGGTATTTCTCCATCAGCTCTTCGCTGGCTTCAGCAGCGGCTTCTACCAGATTCTGGTGCCACTCTTCCGCCAGTTCCTGCATATCGGCAGGCACATCGTGGTATTCAAAGGTGGTACCGTTGTCCGCCTCGTTCCAGTCGATGCCTTTCAGCTTGACCAGGTCAACCACACCCTTGAAGCCTTCTTCGGCACCAATGGGCAGCTGCACCGGTACCGGCACACCTTTCAGACGGGTTTTGATCTGTTCGACCACCCGCAGGAAGTTGGCACCGGTACGGTCCATTTTGTTGACAAAGGCAATGCGCGGAACGTGGTATTTATTGGCCTGACGCCATACCGTCTCGGACTGCGGCTGAACACCACCCACGGCGCAATACACCATAACGGCACCGTCGAGCACCCGCATGGAACGCTCTACTTCAATGGTGAAGTCTACGTGTCCGGGGGTGTCGATGATGTTGATACGGTGCTGAGGGAACTGATGTTCCATGCCATCCCAGAAACAGGTTGTTGCTGCGGATGTAATGGTAATACCACGCTCCTGCTCCTGCTCCATCCAGTCCATGGTCGCCGCACCCTCGTGGGTTTCGCCGAGCTTATGGTTAACACCGGTATAGAACAGAACGCGCTCGGTAGTGGTGGTTTTACCGGCGTCTATATGAGCGCTGATACCGATATTACGGTAACGCTCAATCGGGGTTGTACGAGCCACAATAAGATCCTCTTGCCAAGGTCGAATGTCCTTCGTGAGCCACAGAGGGCGCGGCTTGCACCGCGCCCGCTCTCATTACCAGCGGTAGTGAGCGAAGGCCTTGTTGGCTTCGGCCATGCGGTGAACGTCTTCACGCTTCTTCACGGCAGAGCCTTTGTTTTCAGAGGCATCCATCAGCTCACCAGCCAGACGCTGGGCCATGGATTTTTCGCCACGCTTGCGCGCAGCATCTACCAGCCAGCGCATGGCCAGAGCGTTACGACGTACGGGACGCACTTCAACAGGCACCTGATAGGTAGAACCACCTACCCGGCGGGATTTAACTTCAACAGTAGGACGAACGTTGTCCAGGGCTTCTTCAAACAGAGCCAGGTGATCTTTGCTGGTTTTGGCAGCAACGATGTCCAGGGCACCGTAAACAATCTTTTCAGAAGTAGACTTCTTGCCGTCTACCATTACTACGTTTACGAATTTTGCCAGCAGCTCAGATCCGAACTTGGGATCCGGCAGAATTTTACGCTGGCCGATTACGCGACGTCTTGGCATTGCTAACTCTCCGTAGCTTCAGGATTAACCCAAAACAAAACAGGTTAAAAAAATAAATGTTTGGCCTTACTTAACGGAGAACCATTAAGCCTTGGGCTTCTTGGCACCGTACTTGGAACGGGCCTGACGACGGGCAGAAACACCGGAGGTGTCGAGCGCGCCGCGAACGGTGTGGTAACGCACACCGGGCAGATCTTTAACACGACCACCACGGATCAGAACCACGGAGTGCTCCTGCAGGTTGTGGCCTTCACCACCGATGTAGGAGTTCACTTCGAAGCCGTTGGTCAGACGAACACGGCATACTTTACGCAGTGCGGAGTTCGGCTTCTTCGGAGTGGTGGTGTATACGCGGGTGCAAACACCGCGCTTTTGCGGGCAGGCTTCCAGCGCAGGCACGTTGCTTTGAGCAACGGTTGCTTTACGCGGCTTGCGAACCAGCTGGTTAATAGTTGCCATTAACAGCTCCTGATAATGTCGTTCTACAGTTGAAAAAATCCATCCCCAAATGCGGGGACGCAAAATTCTATTCCTGCCCGCCGGGCAAGTCAAGATTTATACAGTTGCTCACTCTCATCGGCAGACAGTAACGGGGATGCCGGAGTCGACCGTCAAATGTCATGGACGACATTTGCCGAGCGTCCCATGGATGGGCTGGAAGCGTGTCGACGTAGATAACCCCGTTGCGGTCTGCTTTCACCACGCCGTGGGGCTGCCCTGGCTGGTCACCAGCTCAACAAAGCCGGCCATGGTCAGCGGTTTGCCGATAACGGACTCAAGGCCGCGGGCGGCCAGGTCTTCACTCATTACATGCAGACAGCCGGCATCGGCAAGAGGCTGCAACCGCTCCTGCCAGACCGGTACAGTGGCGGCAATCACGCCATCCTGCCACAGTAATAACTGATCACCGGGCTGCAGCAACTGCAGCGCCAGCTCAAGGCTCTGATGACTGAAAGGAGAGTGTTTAACGGTATGCAGCATACGTCCTCAGAAAGTCAGCCGGACATCATACTCGCCCAGCAGGCGGGTTAATTCTTCTTGCGTGCAGGCTTGCGCCTCAATGCACAAATCAGCCAGCGCAAGATTGCGCTTCATCAATGCGTCGGCACAGACATAGATATGCTCAATATCATACAGCTCCAGCAGGCCAAAAGTGGGCGCATAGTCCCTGCCATGAATAGCCGCCGGTGCCTGAGCCGATTTCAGCTGATAAACGCCATCACCGATAAAGAACACCGCCAGCTCTTCACTCAGGGCCGACGTGGCCAGCACCGCATCCAGTCCTTCCCGGCCTGCAGCACTGCCATGAGGTGGTGTATGGAAGATAAAAGCGACCTTGTTCATCAGAATTGCACCACCCTGTCTGCAGTCAGAGCCGCCTGCGCCAGCGCGCCCAGACCACTCAGTCGGAAAGGGGCAGCAACATTGCCGGTGCCCAGGCCGGCCTCTGCGGCACAACTATCGTCACACAGGCCCCGGCGCAGGGCTGCTGCCACACACAGGTCAAGGGTGAGCTGATGACGCTCGGCAAGCGTGACCCAGGCCCGGTGCACATCAAACTCGTCACTGGCGGGCTGTACCAGACGACTCCCGTTGTGTACCCCTTCCTGATAAAAAAACACACTGTCGAGCACATGACCCTGTTCCAGCACGGCACTGGCAAAGCGCAGGGCATCAGCGGCAGCCTGGCTGCCGTAGCAGGGCCCGGTGATCAAGAGGGCAAAGCGCAGAGAAGCTGGAGTCATAACGGGTATCCGTTGCTGAAAAAAGAGCGGCTCGAGCCGCTCTTGAAAGGTTACTCAACCAGAGCGATGGCTTCCACTTCCACCAGCACGTCTTTGGGCAGACGAGCTACTTCAACACAGGAACGAGCAGGCGCACCAGCGGCAAAATAACTGGCATACACTTCGTTAAAGGCCAGGAAGTTGTTCATGTCGGACAGGAAGCAGGTGGTTTTGACCACGCTGGTGGCGTCGGCACCGGCTTCCGCCAGCACGGCCATCAGATTGTCCATTACCTGCTTGGTCTGAGCCTCAATGCCGCCTTCCACCACATCCATGGTGGCCGGATCCAGCGGGATCTGACCTGAGGTATAGACCATGTTACCCACGCGGGCAGCCTGAATGTATGGGCCAATGGCAGCGGGAGCCTGATCGGTGGCAATTACGGTTTTAGTCATGGGTTCTCCTGGTTATTAGGCGATAACTCTTCATCATCGCGTTTTTTCTGTCTGATATAGAGATAGACAGTGTGTTTGGAAATGTTGAGCTTGTCCGACACCATGGCAATGGCGTCCTTGATATCGAAAATGCCCTTTTCAAACAGGGTAGTCACAATTTGCTTGTTCTTGGCATTATTGGCCACATGAGGATCGGCATTAATCGCATCTATGGTGCGTTCCACCGTCAGGGTGACCAGCTCTTCCACATTATTGCTGAAGTTTTCTGCCGAGGTTTGCGGCCGCTCATTTTCTGGCGGTAACAAGTCGCTCATCAGCTCATGCAAGGGGGCACTCAGATCCAGGTGCACACACAACAACATTAAAACCTCACCATCGCGCACCAGTTGCAGCAAGCTGCGCACTGGCGCACCAAGGCGCTGATGGGTCAGGCACAGACGCTCATTCCGGGTATGATACAGCTGACTCAGCAGCCGTTGCTCGGTCTCGCTCATGGCGGCACCAGGCTGGCGGCTGCTGCCGGCCAGATAGACGGCAACACCTTCCGGCTGATGCAGGCTGTACACGACGACTTCGCAGTGACGACCATAGAGTGTTGCTAACCCTTCGGCCAGCTGGGCATAACTCTCGGACACTCCTTGTGATGGCGTTGTCAGTGCCTTGGTAACTGTTGTATTCAATGCTTGAGCCATCCCCTGCTTTCACCCTGTTCTCTGGCTCTGATTTTCAATCGCTGATGGTGAATGTCAACTTTTTTTGAAACCAGACATGAGAACTGAACTCCAGGAATAAAAAAACCGCCTGCGGGCGGTTTTTTCTTCTAAGGCAACTGACGGATCAGGCGCGCAGGGATTTTTCACCCCGGGACACACCGCACACACCGCTGCGTACTACTTCCACCACTTCGGTAGTTTCGCTCATATTGCGTATAAAAGCGTCAAGCTTGTCACTGGTGCCCACCAGCTGCACCGTATACAAATGCGGAGTGACGTCCACAATCTGGCCCCGGAAGATGTCGGCGGTACGCTTGACTTCATCCCGGTTGGACCCGTCGGCGCGCACCTTGACCAGCACAATTTCACGCTCGATATGATCCCCGTCGGTCAGGTCGCTGACCTTAAGCACATCCACCAGCTTGTTGAGCTGCTTGGTGATCTGCTCGATCACCCGCTCGTCACCGCTGGTGACGATGGTCATGCGTGACAGGGTGGGATCCTCTGTAGGTGCCACTGTCAGGGTTTCAATGTTATAGGCCCGCTGGGAAAACAGCCCCACTACCCGGCTCAGGGCACCGGACTCGTTTTCCAGCAACAGGGAAATAATACGCCGCATCAGGTTCGCTCCGTTTTGCTTAACCACATTTCATCCATGGCTCCGGTCTTGATTTGCATGGGATACACATGCTCTTCCGGATCGATCTGAATATCCATGAATACCAGCTTGTCGGTCAGGGAGAAGCATTTCTCCAGGGCCGCGTCCAGCTCGGCCGGATCCGTGACCTTCATGCCCACATGGCCATAGGACTCGGCCAGCTTGACGAAGTCGGGCAACGAGTCCATGTAGGAATGACTCTGACGGCCTTCATAGAACATCTTCTGCCACTGCTTCACCATGCCCAGGGCGCTGTTGTTCATGGAAATAATTTTCACCGGTATGTTGTATTGCATACAGGTGGACAGTTCCTGAATGTTCATCTGAATGGAGCCGTCACCGGTCACACACACAGACACGGCATCGGGGCAGCCCAGCTTGGCGCCCATGGCGGCAGGCAGGCCAAAGCCCATGGTGCCCAGGCCACCGGAGTTGATCCACTGGCGCGGCTTGTCGTAGGGATAGTACAGGGCGGCAAACATCTGGTGCTGACCCACATCGGAGCTGATGATGGCCTTACCTTCAGTAATGCGGTACACCGCCTCCATCACTTCCTGAGGCTTGATGTATTTATCACTTTTTTCATAACTCAGGCACTTGCGGTCACGCCACTGCTCGATCTGCGCCCACCAGTCACTCAAGGCCTGAGTATCGGGCTTAAGTCCGAGCTCACGAATGGCGTCGAGCATCTGCGCCAGCACAGCGTCGGCTGAGCCCACGATGGGAATGTGCGCAGGAATGGTTTTGGAAATAGAGGTCGGATCCACATCCACATGCACTATGGTGGCATGCGGGCAGAACTTGGCCACGTTATTGGTTACCCTGTCGTCAAAGCGGGCACCAATGGCCAGGATAAGATCCGAGTTATGCATGGTTTTGTTGGCTTCATAGGTGCCATGCATGCCCAGCATACCCACAAACTGCTTGTGCGTGCCGGGCATGACACCCAGGCCCATCAGGGTGTTGGTGACCGGCAGATTAAACTGCTCGGCCAGCTGCACCACCAGATTGCTGGCATCGGCAGTAATAGCACCGCCCCCCACATACATCACCGGGCGCTTGGCCGCGGCCAAGGCCTTCATCGCTTTTTTGATCTGCCCCTTATGGCCTGTTCCTGTGGGATTGTAGGAACGCATATCCACGCTGTCGGGGTAAACGTAAGGATGCTTTTCCTTGGGGTTCTGAATATCTTTAGGCAGATCGACTACCACCGGGCCGGGGCGACCGGATGCGGCAATGTAATAGGCCTTTTTAATGGCCAGAGGAATATCGGACGCCTTCTTGCACAAAAAACTGTGTTTCACGATAGGGCGGGAAATACCGATCATGTCGGTTTCCTGGAAGGCATCATCACCAATATAGTGGGTTGGCACCTGGCCGGACAAGACTACCAAAGGAATAGAATCCATATAGGCAGTAGCAATACCGGTAATACAGTTGGTCGCACCCGGGCCGGACGTGACCAGCACGGTACCCACCTTGCCGGTTGCCCGTGAATAGCCATCAGCCATGTGCACGGCCGCCTGCTCGTGGCGCACCAGCACATGCTCTATTTTGCTGTTTTCAAACAAGGCATCATAGATGTCCAGTACCGAGCCTCCGGGATAACCAAACAGGTAATCTATCCCCTGATCCTCCAGCGCTCGTACGACCATTTCTGCGCCTGATAACATCTCCATGGTAAAGCCCTCCAGGCTCTGCTCCGTTCACTTTGCCTTCCTTTAGGCAGCCGCAGGCGGGCACGCTGTGCGCACTGCTAAATGAAGGTTCTTATATTTATAAAACAACAACTTACAACAGCCAGGCTGAAGATAAGCAGAAAAAGGATGAAAAATCACCTTAACCTGCTTTAAATCCGTTGTCCACGGGGGCTTTGCAATTCTGCCTGCTCCGCCTGAAACAGCCTGCCCATGCTGCTTTGCCGGTACCAGCACCAGCCCCGGGTGCATGCTGGTGCCAGTGTTTAAAGCCTGACCGAAAAGACCTGAAAGGTCACTTAAGACAACAACAAAACAACAGCCCAACATTCAAGATAAAAAGCAAAACTATAAACAAGAATAAAACTGTAAACGCAGTATAAAACACTACTTAAATGCCAATATGCCGTTTATAAAAAGAGTGAAACCATACTTTCCCGGCGCAGCCAAAGTTGACAGCACCGCTGTTAATCGTTATCTGTATAGCGTTGTTAACGGATTCTTTCTGATGTGAGTGACCATGCAAAAACAAATTCTGCTACTACTACTAACCAACAAGGTGCTTTAGCGCACGGGGTTAGGCGTAGCTGGAATTTATCATTCACACAGTTTCACACTTAAAAACCCGTGCCGTCCGCACGGGTTTTTTTATTCTGCTTCGGGCGGCACGGACACACAGAGGAAAGCGACATGTCGAACCAGGTCATTTTATTCGATACCACCTTGCGGGACGGTGAACAGGCGCTTTCCGCCAGCCTGTCCGTCAAGGAAAAACTGCAGATCGCCCAGGCTCTGGAGCGCCTCGGTGTTGACGTGATGGAAGTGGGCTTTCCCATTTCCTCTCCCGGCGATTTTGAATCAGTGCAGACCATTGCCCGTCATATCAAAAACAGCCGGGTCTGCGCCCTGTCCCGAGCCCTCAAGGCCGACATCGACGCCGCCGGCGAGGCGCTGCGGGTGGCGGATCAGTTCCGTATTCACACCTTTATCTCTACCTCCGACATACATGTGCAGAGCAAGCTGCGCAAAGACTTCGACTCTGTCGTGGAAATGAGCGTGGCGGCGGTCAAGCACGCCCGGGGCTACACCGACGACGTGGAGTTCTCTTGCGAGGATGCCGGCCGCACCCCCATCGACAATCTGTGCCGCATGGTCGAGGCCGTGATCAAGGCCGGTGCCCGCACCGTAAACATTCCCGACACCGTGGGCTACACAGTGCCCAGCGAGTTTGGCGGCATTATTCAGACCCTGTTTGAGCGGGTACCCAATATTCACGAAGCCGTGATCTCCGTGCACTGCCACGACGACCTCGGCATGTCGGTAGCCAACTCTATTGCCGCCGTACAGGCAGGTGCGCGCCAGATTGAATGTACCATCAACGGCATCGGTGAGCGGGCCGGCAACTGCTCGCTGGAAGAAGTGGCCATGATCATGAAAACCCGGGGCGAATTGCTCGGGGTACATACCAATATCAAGCACCAGGAAATCTACCGGACCAGCCAGCTGGTGCGTAACCTGTGCAATATGCCGGTACAGCCCAACAAGGCCATCGTCGGTGCCAATGCCTTCTCGCACTCTTCCGGTATTCACCAGGACGGCGTACTGAAAAACAAGAACACTTACGAGATCATCACTCCCGAAAGCATTGGTTTACCCAAGAACCAGCTTAACCTGACTTCACGCTCCGGCCGCCACGTGATCAAGCACCGCATGGCTGAGATGGGCTACTCCGAGCAGGACTATGATCTCGACACCCTTTACACCAGCTTCCTCGCGCTGGCAGACCGCAAGGGCCAGGTATTCGATTACGATCTGGAAGCCCTGGTGTTCTTCAGCCAGATCCACGAAGAGCCCGAGCAGTTCAAGCTCAAGTACCTGAGCGTGCAGTCCGGCAGCAATGTCATGTCCACCGCCAGTGTACGCATGGAAGTGGGCGGCGAGATCGTTAATGAAGCCGCCGTGGGTAATGGCCCGGTAGATGCCGTGTACCAGTGCATCAACCGGGTAACCGGCTATGACATTCGCATCGACAAATACGAACTGCAAAGCAAGGGTGAAGGCAAAGATGCACTGGGTCAGGTGGACATCGTCGCCGAGTACAAGGGCCGTAAGTTCCACGGCATGGGTCTGGCCACCGATATCGTCGAGTCCTCTGCCCAGGCATTGATTCACGTGATTAACTGCATTTACCGGGCCGAGCAGGTCGCGGAAAAGAAAGAAGAAATTCAGAAAAAAATTCGTATGGAGACAGTGTGAACATGAGCGCAAGCTACAAGGTCGCGGTATTGCCGGGTGACGGCATTGGCCCGGAAGTGATGGCCGAAGCCATTCGGGTGCTGGATAAAGTGCAGGCCGAGTTCGGCCTGCAGCTGGACTACAGCCATTATGATGTGGGCGGCATCGCCATCGACAACCACGGCAGCCCCCTGCCCGCCGCCACCCTGGCCGGCTGTGAAGCCGCCGATGCCGTACTGTTCGGCTCTGTGGGCGGCCCCAAGTGGGAAAACCTGCCGCCCAATGAGCAGCCCGAGCGCGGTGCCCTGCTGCCCCTGCGCGGTCACTTCAAGCTGTTCTGCAACATGCGCCCGGCCAAGATCTACCAGGGCCTGGAAGGCTTCTCGCCGCTGCGCGCCGACATCAGTGCCCGCGGCTTTGACATAGTGTGCATGCGCGAGCTGACCGGCGGCATCTACTTCGGTCAGCCCAAGGGTCGGGAAGGTTCAGGCCCCGAAGAAAAGGCGTTCGATACCGAGGTGTATCACCGCTATGAAATTGAGCGCATCGCCCGGCTGGCATTTGAGGCGGCCCAGGGCCGTCGTGGTGTGGTGACGTCCGTCGACAAGGCCAACGTCCTGCAGGCCTCCATTCTGTGGCGGGAAGTGGTCACCGAAATCGCCAAGGATTACCCGGACGTAACCCTGAACCACATCTACATCGACAACGCCACCATGCAGCTCATTAAGGATCCGTCCCAGTTCGACGTGCTGCTGTGCTCCAACCTGTTCGGCGACATCATCTCCGACGAAATGGCGATGATCACCGGCTCCATGGGCCTGCTGCCCTCCGTCAGCCTGAACGATCAGGGCTTTGGCCTGTACGAGCCGGCCGGCGGCTCCGCTCCGGACATCGCCGGTCAGGGCATTGCCAACCCCATCGCCCAGATTTTGTCCGCCGCGCTGATGCTGCGTTACAGCTTCAAGCAGGAAGAAGCCGCACAGGCCATTGAGCGTGCCGTGGCTGAAACCCTGGCCGCCGGTTACTTTACCGGCGACCTGTACAGCGACAAGGCCGAACACCCGGTGCAGTCCACCAGTCAAATGGGCGAGCAGATCGTATCCCGCATTCGGAGAGCAAGCTAATGGCCAAGACCCTTTATCAGAAAGTATTTGATGCCCATCTGGTGCGCAATGAAGCCGGCGAAACCCCGCTGCTCTACATTGATCGCCATCTGGTACACGAAGTGACCTCGCCCCAGGCCTTTGACGGCCTGCGTGAAAAGGGCCGCAAGCTGCGCCGCCCCGATCGCACCTGGGCGACCATGGATCACAACGTCTCCACCGAGACCAATGACATTGCCGCTTCCGGTGAAATGGCCCGCATCCAGATGGAAACCCTGGCCAAAAACTGTGAAGAGTTCGGCGTGCCGCTGTATGACCTGCACCACAAGTACCAGGGCATAGTGCACGTGATCGGCCCGGAGCTGGGTCTGACCCTGCCCGGCACCACCATCGTCTGTGGTGACTCCCATACCGCCACCCACGGTGCCTTTGGTGCCCTGGCGTTCGGCATCGGTACCTCAGAGGTGGAACACGTCATGGCTACCCAGACCCTGAAACAGGGCCGGGCCAAAACCATGAAGATTCAGGTCAACGGCACCCTCAACCCGGGCATCAGCGCCAAGGACGTGGTACTGGCCATTATCGGTGAAGTCGGCCACGCCGGCGGCACCGGTTATGTGGTGGAGTTCTGCGGCAGCGCCATCGAGGCGCTCTCCATGGAAGCGCGCATGACCATCTGTAACATGGCCATCGAGCTGGGTGCCAAGGCGGGCCTTATTGCCCCCGACCAGACCACCTTTGACTATCTCAAGAGCCGCCCCTTTGCCCCCGAAGGCGAGCAGTGGGAACAGGCCGTGGCCTACTGGAGCACCCTCAAGTCCGACGAAGGTGCCAAGTTTGACGCCGTGGTCGAACTCGATGGCAACGCCATTGCGCCGCAGGTGACCTGGGGCACCAACCCGGGGCAGGTGATGCCGGTGAACGGCACCATTCCGGCACCGGAAGACTTTGACGATGCCGTGGAGCGTCAGTCTGCGGTCAAGGCGCTGCAGTACATGGACATTCCTGCCGGTGGCAAGCTCACCGACGTCAAGGTTGACAAGGTGTTCATCGGCTCCTGTACCAACAGCCGCATTGAAGACTTGCGCGCCGCCGCCGCCATCGCTCAGGGGCGCAAGGTGGCCGCCGGGGTTCAGGCGCTGGTGGTGCCTGGTTCACAGCAGGTGAAGGCGCAGGCCGAAGCCGAAGGACTGGATAAAGTCTTTATCGAAGCCGGTTTCGAATGGCGTCTGCCCGGTTGCTCCATGTGTCTGGCCATGAACAACGACCGGCTGCAGCCGGGCGAGCGTTGTGCCGCCACCAGCAACCGCAACTTTGAAGGCCGTCAGGGCCGGGGTGGCCGCACCCATCTGGTGAGCCCGGCCATGGCCGCCGCCGCCGCCGTGTTCGGTCACTTTGTCGACATTCGGGATTTATAAGGGGAATAACATGAGCGGATTCAAGCAATTAACCGGTATCGCCGCCCCCCTGGATGCGGCCAACGTAGACACCGATCAGATCATTCCCAAGCAGTTTCTGCAAAAGGTGACCCGGTCCGGCTTTGGTAAGCACCTGTTTCACGACTGGCGCTTTCTGGATGACGCCGGTGAGCGGCCGAACCCGGAGTTTGTACTTAACCAGGTGCCTTACGACAAAGCCGTGATCCTGCTGGCCCGGGAAAACTTCGGCTGTGGTTCCAGCCGCGAACATGCGCCCTGGGCGCTGGCCGATTTCGGTTTGAAGGCCGTCATCGCCCCGAGCTTTGCCGATATCTTCTACGGCAACGCCATTAACAACGGCATGGTGCCGGTACGCCTGACCGACGAGCAGGTCGAGAGCCTGTTCCAGCATGTGGCGGCCAGTAAGGGTGCCGAGATCACCGTGGATCTGGAAGCCTGTGAAGTGCGCGCCGGCGAGCACGCCTTTCCGTTCGAGATTGACGAGTTCCGCCGCTACTGCCTGCTGAACGGCCTCGACAACATTGGCCTGACCCTGCAGCATGCAGATCAGATTGATGCCTATGAGGCGAAGCAGCCTGCCTGGCTGTAAGCCTGATGCAAAACGCCGGCACACGCCGGCGTTTTTATTGGCTGGCCTTAATGCACATCATCAAGGTATAACGCCACCAAATCCCCTTCTTCGCTCTGCTCTACCCGCAACACTCTGGCCATGGCCATTAATGGCGGTACCTGATCGCTGGCCGAGGGCAAGACCAGCTGCCATTCCTGTCCCGGCTCACAGCGGCCGCTTTCTACCCGCATCAATACGCCTTCCGAACTGAGATTAATGCAGGTTCCCTGAATACGTTCGCTGGTAGTGGCCAGGATCACGATCGTATTCAATTGCATTCGGCTGAATAACCGTTGCTCCTTGTTGGCTGATAACATGGGCTTATCCTTTCATGGCTGGTTTCATCAGATAAATCTTCCTACAATAGCGCTCTTACCCTTTGCTATCGGGCTCGCCGGCTCAGGCAGCCATTTCGCCCCGATACTGACACTATATAACCAGGGAGTGGCCCAGTGAAAAAGACGCTGTTTGCCTTGCTGCTGGCGGCCAGCACATCGCTGGCGGCACAAACGCCGACATTAACCATCTATACCTATAGCTCATTTGCATCAGACTGGGGGCCGGGGCCGGCCATTGAAAAAAGCTTTGAATCTGAATGCGACTGTGATTTGCAGTGGGTCGCGCTGGATGATGGCGTATCCATTCTTAACCGGCTGCGGCTGGAAGGCAGCAATACCAAGGCTGATGTGGTGCTGGGGCTGGACAATAACCTGCTGCAGGCAGCAACAGAAACCGGCCTGATTGAGAAACATGGCCTTACTCCCGAGGGGCTGACCCTGCCCGGTGGCTGGAACAACCCTTATTTTCTGCCCTTTGATTATGGTTATTTCGCCTTTATCTATAATGCCGACAAGCTGAGCCAGCCACCGGCCAGCTTTGCCGAATTGCTGGAGCGCCCAGAGCTGACTTTGCTATATCAGGATCCCCGTACCAGCACGCCGGGTCAGGGCCTGCTGCTATGGGTGCAAAAACTCTATGGCGATAAGGCGCCGGAGGTATGGCAAAACCTGGCAAAACGGACCATCTCGGTCACCAAAGGCTGGAGCGAGTCCTATGGCATGTTCCTGGAAGGAGAAGCAGACATGGTACTGTCTTACACCACTTCTCCTGCTTACCATATTGAAGCCGAGCAGAAGCACCAGTATCAGGCCGCCGCCTTTGAAGAAGGCCACTACCTGCAGGTAGAAGTCGCCGGCAAGGTAAAAAGTGCCAGCCAGCCCGAGCTGGCGGACCGTTTTCTGCAATTTATGACCACTCCCGGCTTTCAGCAGCATATTGCTGCCGGCAACTGGATGTATCCGGTGATCGACACTGAACTGCCCGCCGGCTTTAATGAGCTGGTTGTGCCGGAGCGGGCGCTGAGCTTTACTCCCGAAGAAATCGCCACACAACGTAAGCAATGGTTACGTCAGTGGCTGCACGCTACCACCCGCTGATGCTGCAGCGTTACTGGTGGCTGCCGGGCATACTTGCGGTAAGTGCCATTCTGTTGCTTACCGCCGCCCCCATTGCCGCGCTGATGACGCAAGGTGACAACAATACCACTCAGGTGTTTGCCGATCCTTACCTGCGCCATGTGATCTGGTTCAGCTTTTATCAGGCCGGGCTGTCTGCCCTGCTCAGCCTGGGGCTGGCTGTGCCGCTGGCCCAGGCCCTGTCGCGCCGGCGCTTTCCCGGCAGAAGCCTGCTGCTGCGGCTGTTCGGGCTGTCTTTGGTGCTGCCGGTCATTCTGGTGGTCTTTGGCATGGTAGCGGTGCATGGCCGTCAGGGCTGGAGTAACACTGTGCTGGAATGGCTGGGTTTTGAGCCGGTCAGCTACCTCTATGGCCTGACCGGTATTCTGCTGGCTCATGTGTTCTTTAATATGCCGCTGGCGGCACGTATTCTGCTGCAAAATATTGAAGCTATTCCTGCCAGCCACTGGCGGCTGGCCAGCCAGTTTGGCTTTAACAGCCGGCAACTGTTTCGCTGGCTGATCTGGCCGGCCATTCGCGGAGCCCTGCCGGGGCTGGCCAGCCTGATATTTATGCTATGTTTTACCAGTTTTGCCACCGTCATGGCACTGGGCGGCGGGCCTAAATCCACCACGCTGGAAGTGGCCATCTATCAGGCATTGCGTTTCGACTTTGATCTGCCGCTGGCTGGCAGCCTGGCACTGCTGCAACTGACGTTTTGCGGTGCCTTTCTGTTACTGCAATATGCCCTCAGCAAACCGCCGGAATACAGAGGCGACAGCGTCACCACCTGTCTGCGCCACGATACGCGCTGGTGGCATACCCGGCTGACCGACGGGGTGGTACTGACGGTAGCCTTGGGTATTTTTCTGCCGCCTCTGCTGGCCATCATCACCGCCGGCCTGAATCCTCGTCTGTTGTCCGCGCTGACCTCTGCCCGGCTCTGGTCGGCGCTGGGTCAGTCCGTCACCATAGCGTTAGGAGCGGGCGTGCTGTCAGTACTGCTGACCACGTCCCTGCTGCTGACCAGCCGCCATCTCAGAATACGCCGTAAGCAACGAATAGCCGCCGGGCTGATGGAAGCCACCGGGTCTGCCATTCTGGTGTTACCTGCAGTGGTGCTTTCTACCGGCCTGTTTATTATGCTGCGCAGTGTGGCCGATGTGTTTGCACTGGGCCCGCTGCTGGTGGTATTGGTGAATGCGCTGATGGCCATGCCCTATGGTCTGCGCGCTCTGCAACAGCCCATGGCGCGGGTGGCTCATCGCTACGACCGGCTATGTACCAGCCTGAATATAAGCGGTATGGATCGTCTGCGGCGGGTGGAGTGGCCGCTGCTGCGCCAACCCCTGGCTTTGGCACTGGCACTGGCCATGATGCTGTCACTGGGAGATCTGAGTGCCATAGCCCTGTTTGGCAGTCAGCAGCTGCAGACACTGCCTTGGTTGCTCTATCAGCAACTGGGCAGTTACCAGATGACCGATGCCGCCGCCACCGCCCTGGTGCTGCTGGTACTGAACCTGGCGCTGTTTCTGTTGATTGAGCGCGTATTGGGAGGAAAGCATGCTGACACTGACTAATCTGGCCGCCAGCTATCCGGAGCAAACCCAGTGCTTTTCATTGACTGCTGCCCCGGGCACCATCACTGCACTGATTGGCCCCAGTGGTGCCGGTAAGTCCACCCTGCTGGCCATGATTGGCGGCTTTGCCAGGGTCGGCTCCGGCACGCTGAGTTTTAATGGTAACAGCCTGCTGCCCCTTACCCCTGCCGAACGGCCCATAACCACCCTGTTTCAGGATAACAATTTGTTCTGGCACATGAGTGTGCAGCAAAATATTGCCATTGGCCTGAATGCAGGGCTGCGTCTGAACGAGCAGCAGCAACAACAGGTGCAAGATGTAGCCTTACGCCTTGGCATAGACGGACTGCTGAGCCGCAAGCCGGCACAGTTGTCCGGTGGCCAGCAACAGCGGGTAGGACTGGCACGCTGCCTGGTACGCAACCGCCCCGTCTTACTGCTGGATGAGCCATTTTCGGCGCTGGATCCGGCATTGCGCTATGAGCTGTTGCAACTGTTGCGAGAGCAAACCGACCGCATGCAACTGACGGTATTGATGGTAACCCACCACCCATCCGAAGCGGCCGGCGTGGCTAATCAGATGGCCTTTATTCATAATGGCCGTATTCTGGAGCTGGGTGACGGCGAGCTGCTGTCAGCCCCCCGCACAACAGAATTAAGGGCCTATCTGGGAACAACGGCGGTGATAAGGGAGGAGTAACCCTCCCTTATCACATTCCACCCCTCACTTTTTACAAATTCTCTTCAGCAAAGGACGCCAGCCGGCTGCGCATCACACCATTCAGGTAAATATTGGCGCTGCCTTCAAAGTCCTTAAAACGCTCGACTATGTAAGTCAGCCCGGAGGTCACCGGGGTCAGATAGTTGGAGTCAATCTGTGCCAGGTTGCCCGAGCACACCAGCTTGGTTCCTTCACCACAGCGGGTAATGATGGTCTTGAGCTGAGAAGCGGTCAGGTTCTGGCATTCATCCAGCAGCACAAAGGTATTCTGGATACTGCGCCCGCGCATGAAGTTGACAGATTTGAACTGAATATTGGCCTTGCCCATAATGTAACTGAGTGAGCCGTCCATGCATTCGTCCTGCTTGTGCAGCACTTCCAGGGTATCGGTAATGGCTGCCAGCCAGGGGGCCATTTTTTCTTCTTCCGAGCCCGGCAGAAAACCGATGCTCTCGGCGATTTCCGGCGTATTGCGCGTCACGATAACTCTGTCATAGATGCCTTTTTCGATGGTCATTTCCAGCGCCGAAGCCATGGCAAGCAGGGTCTTGCCGCAACCAGCGGGACCGGTCAGGATCACCATGTCAATATGGGGATCCAGCAGCGCATCCAGGGCCATGGCCTGATAAATATTCTTGGGCTGAATACCCCAGGCCTTACGTCCCATCATGCGTTCCCGGCCCAGATCCACAAAACGCAGCTGACCGTCAGCCTTGCTCAGCACTCTGCCCGCAAAGTCATCGGTATCATCAATCAAATACTGATTAACATGAGCGCCGGGCAGCAACTCTTCCGAAACAGTATGGATCACTTCGCGCCCATGGGTTTCACTCTGGCACTCTCCTACCCTGTCCCAGAAGCTGTTTTCCATCTGGAAAAAACCTTTGGACAGCAGGCGTATGTCGTCCACCAACTGATCGGAACGATAATCTTCAACCCGCTCAAGGCCGGCTCCCTTGGCCTTGAGCCGCATATTGATGTCTTTGGTCACCAGCACTGCTTTGCTGGTGGCATCATGTTTCTGCAGATAAAGCGCGGTATTGATGATGCGATTGTCGGCTTCATCATCAGTAAATACCGCATAGCCTTCCGGCAGATGACGATCAGAGATAATGGCGATGCGTCCCGAAGCATCATCGTCTTTCAGGCCCAGTGATACACCGGCAACAATTTCTTCCGGCGTGGCATCACGAAAGATATCTTCCAGAGTACGAATGGCTACTCTGGCGTCCCGGCTGACGTCCTTTTGTCTGTCTTTGATGCGATCCAGCTCTTCCAGCACCGTCATGGGAATGACAACATCGTGCTCTTTGAAAGAGTAAATAGAGAGAGGCTCGTGCAGCAGCACATTGGTGTCGAGAATAAAGCGTTTGCGGTCGTAGCCGTCCATAGGCGTGCTCCCCGGGCTAAGCCCTTGTCATGGTCATAACCCAGTTAAAGCACCGAGTCATGACAGCTTTATTACGATTTAACGCTATGCCTTTTTTATCGGTTCATCAAGCTCATAAAATGCGCGGATAGCTTGAGTGGCGATAAATACAACGTTTTGAGTGCAGCTTTTGGTAATGATGTGAGGTTAAACGTATTTTGCAGAAACGAAAAAAGCCCTTCACATCAGTGAAGGGCTTTCGGTATTGGGTGCCTGGCAGTGACCTACTTTCACATGGCAGCTGCCACACTATCATCGGCGCGGTTGCGTTTCACTGCTGAGTTCGGCATGGAGTCAGGTGGTTCCACAACGCTATGGCCGCCAGGCATAAAATCGTAATTCGGAAAAAACTATTTCGATGAATAGGTTGTGCTCTTGAGCCTGCAAGGCCTCACACTTCTTGGGTGTTGTATGGTTAAGCCGCACGGGTCATTAGTACAGGTTAGCTGCACGCCTCACAGCGCTTCCACACCCTGCCTATCAACGTCCTGGTCTCGGACGGCCCTTTAGAGGTATCAAGTACCTAGGGATGACTCATCTCGAGGCTCGCTTCCCGCTTAGATGCTTTCAGCGGTTATCGATTCCGAACTTAGCTACCGGGCAGTGCCACTGGCGTGACAACCCGAACACCAGAGGTTCGTCCACTCCGGTCCTCTCGTACTAGGAGCAGCCCCTCTCAATCATCCAACGCCCACGGCAGATAGGGACCGAACTGTCTCACGACGTTCTGAACCCAGCTCGCGTACCACTTTAAATGGCGAACAGCCATACCCTTGGGACCGACTTCAGCCCCAGGATGTGATGAGCCGACATCGAGGTGCCAAACACCGCCGTCGATATGAACTCTTGGGCGGTATCAGCCTGTTATCCCCGGAGTACCTTTTATCCGTTGAGCGATGGCCCTTCCATTCAGAACCACCGGATCACTATGACCTGCTTTCGCACCTGCTCGACGTGTCTGTCTCGCAGTTAAGCTGGCTTATGCCATTGCACTAACCGTACGATGTCCGACCGTACTTAGCCAACCTTCGTGCTCCTCCGTTACACTTTGGGAGGAGACCGCCCCAGTCAAACTACCCACCAGGCACTGTCCTCATCCCCGATAAGGGGACCAAGTTAGAACATCAAACATACAAGGGTGGTATTTCAAGGTCGGCTCCACGGCAACTGGCGTCACCGCTTCACAGCCTCCCACCTATCCTACACATGTAGGGTCAATGTTCAGTGCCAAGCTATAGTAAAGGTTCACGGGGTCTTTCCGTCTAGCCGCGGGTACACCGCATCTTCACGGCGATTTCAATTTCACTGAGTCTCGGGTGGAGACAGCGTGGCCATGGTTACACCATTCGTGCAGGTCGGAACTTACCCGACAAGGAATTTCGCTACCTTAGGACCGTTATAGTTACGGCCGCCGTTTACCGGGGCTTCGATCAAGAGCTTCACCTTACGGCTAACCCCATCAATTAACCTTCCGGCACCGGGCAGGTGTCACACCCTATACGTCCTCTTGCGAGTTAGCAGAGTGCTGTGTTTTTGATAAACAGTCCCAGCCACCTGGTCACTGCGACTGGCTCAGGCTCCATCCGCGAAGGACTTCACCCGCTCCAGCGTACCTTCTCCCGAAGTTACGGTACTATTTTGCCTAGTTCCTTCACCCGAGTTCTCTCAAGCGCCTTGGTATTCTCTACCCGACCACCTGTGTCGGTTTGGGGTACGGTTCACACACATCTGAAGCTTAGAGGCTTTTCCTGGAAGCAGGGCATCAATGACTTCGGTACCGTAGTACCTTCGTCTCGGGTCTCAGCGTTGCAACTCCGGATTTACCTAAAGTCACCGCCTACGCCCTTTCACCAGGACAACCAACGCCTGGCCCATCTAGCCTTCTCCGTCCCCCCATCGCAATGTGTGTCAGTACGGGAATATTAACCCGTTTCCCATCGACTACGCCTTTCGGCCTCGCCTTAGGGGCCGACTCACCCTGCCCCGATTAACGTTGGACAGGAACCCTTGGTCTTCCGGCGAGGAGGTTTTTCACCCCCTTTATCGTTACTCATGTCAGCATTCGCACTTCTGATATCTCCAGCATGCTTCACAACACACCTTCGCAGACTTACAGAACGCTCCCCTACCACTCACGCAAAGCGTGAATCCGCGGCTTCGGTGCCTGGTTTTAGCCCCGTTACATCTTCCGCGCAGGCCGACTCGACCAGTGAGCTATTACGCTTTCTTTAAATGATGGCTGCTTCTAAGCCAACATCCTGGCTGTCTGAGCCTTCCCACTTCGTTTCCCACTTAACCAGAACTTGGGGACCTTAGCCGGCGGTCTGGGTTGTTTCCCTCTTCACGACGGACGTTAGCACCCGCCGTGTGTCTCCCGGATAGTACTTACTGGTATTCGGAGTTTGCATGGGGTTGGTAAGTCGGGATGACCCCCTAGCCCAAACAGTGCTCTACCCCCAGTAGTATTCGTCCGAGGCGCTACCTAAATAGCTTTCGGGGAGAACCAGCTATCTCCCGGTTTGATTGGCCT
>NZ_CP155481.1:325000-470000 GCF_039654065.1 Oceanimonas sp. AH20CE76 | reverse complement strand
GCCCGTGCCCGCGTGCGATTGGTCACCACCAGCATGGCCGGCTGCTCCGCCAGCAACGGGCCCATCACTCCCCGGGCTGCTCCGCCCGCGCCCAGCAGCAAAATGCGTTTATCCGTCAGCGGTACGCCCAGTCGTTTTAAATCCATGACCAGGCCGGCCCCATCGGTATTATCGGCAAATAACCGGCCATCGCTCATTACTTTAAGAGTATTAACCGCTTCTGCCAGACGGGCACGCTCACTCAGCTCATCGGCTACCGCCAGCGCATCGGTTTTAAAAGGAACAGTCACATTGCAGCCAAGCCCCCCCTGCTGCACAAAATCTGCTATTCCCTGAGCAAAACCATCCAGTGGCAACAATAGCCTCTCGTAGCTGATCTGCTGACCGGTTTGATCGGCAAATGCCTGATGAATAAAGGGTGACTGACTGTGAGCGATGGGATTACCGGTAACGACGTATCTGTCCATGATGCTTCTCACTACTACTGAATTTAAAGGAGATAGAAATTATATTGCCATCAAAGGCATTTTTTTGGTTGCATTAGCCGCCAAAACGAATAGATTTTGCGCTAACGAACAAAATAATTGTGGTTGGCCTTGGATACCGAACTTTTAAAAACCTTTCTGGAAGTGTCACGTACCCGTCACTTTGGCAAGGCAGCAGAGCACCTGTACCTGACGCCGTCTGCGGTCAGCTTTCGCATTCGCCAGCTCGAAAGCCAGCTGGGCGTCACCCTCTTCACCCGGTTGCGCAACAATATTCAGCTGACCTCATCAGGTGAAGCACTTATCCCTCATGCAGAATCCATGCTGCTGGCCTGGGCCCGGGCCCAGCACGAGGTAGCTTTAAGCGAACGGCAAACTCAGCAGCTGGCGGTGGCAGGCACCGCTAACCTGTGGGACGCCTACCTGCAAGACGGTTTGCACCGGCTTTATTGTGAGCTGCCGGCATTATCATTACGAGCCGATATTCGCACTCCGGAGCAAATGACCCGGGCGCTGCTGAGCCGCACTCTGGATCTGGCCTTTCTTACGGATCCAGCCCGTATTGAGGGAGTACGCCATATTGCTACCCACACCATGGATCTGCAGCTGGTCTCCACTTATCCAGGTTTGGATGCCAGCCGGGCCATGGCTCAGGATTACATTCGTATCGACTGGGGCACCGCCTTTAATACTCAGCACGCCAAACTGTTCAATACCGCCACGCCTCCGTTGCTGCATACTGGTTCAGTACGCATTGCGCTGGAATATCTGCTGCATCACGGCGGCAGTGCCTTTTTACCCAGTTCCATGATCCGTCAATACCAGGATCAGGAACGGCTGTTTCTGGTGGAAGAGACTCCCACCATCAGTCGGGAAGTCTATGCGGCTTTTTTGCCCGGCGGTGAGCGCCAGGCATTAATTGACAAGGTAATAGAGCTATTTGGCACCGAGTCCGGCCGTACTTAAACCCAGCTACGCGGCACCAGAAACGCCTGCAGCCGTGCCTCTCTGGAGCCGGCTTCAGGCTGCCAGTCATATTCCCACCGGGCCAGCGGCGGCATCGACATCAGAATAGACTCGGTACGGCCGCCGGTCTGTAGTCCGAACAAAGTACCTCTGTCGTAAACCAGGTTGAACTCGACGTATCGGCCCCGGCGATACAGCTGGAACTGACGCTCATCCTCACCATAGGGGGTATCTTTACGGCGCGCGATAATCGGCAGATAAGCATCCAGGTAGCCCTCACCCACTGCTTTCATAAAGGCAAAGCACCGCTCAAAAGGCCAGTCGTTCAGATCATCAAAGAAAAGCCCGCCCACGCCCCGGGTTTCATTCCTGTGCTTGAGGTAGAAATAGCGGTCACACCATTCCTTGTATTTGGGATAGACATCCTCACCAAAGGGTTCACACAAATCCTTGGATACTTGATGCCAGTGCCGGCAGTCTTCTTCCACCGGATAAAACGGCGTCAGATCAAAACCACCACCAAACCACCACACCGGTTCGGCCCCTTCTTTTTCGGCAATAAAGAAACGCACATTGGCATGACTGGTGGGCACATGAGGGTTGTGCGGATGGATCACCAGCGACACCCCCATGGCCTCAAAAGAGCGGCCCGCCAGCTCCGGGCGGTGCGCTGTGGCCGACGCCGGCATGGCAGCACCGTATACATGAGAGAAGTTCACGCCACCCTGCTCGATTACGGTACCATTGCGCAGTACCCGACTGCGGCCACCGCCGCCTTCTTCCCGGGTCCAGCTGTCTTCAATAAAACGGCCGCTGCCGTCGGCCTGTTCCAGCTGCCGGCAGATATTGTCCTGCAGTGCCAGTAAAAATGCCTTTACGGCCGACGTATCCGGTTTGCTACTCATGATAATTCCTTGTTGATAAACAGTCAGGCCGGGCGTAATACAGCGCCGGTAATGCCATCGCGAATCAGCGACGGGTTAGCCCGGCCGCCGGTATCGCCGGGCAGAATATAGTCGAGCTCATTGCCCAGCCGGTCAGCCAGCTCGGCAGCACTGCGGGCAGGCTCTTCACCGCTCTTATTGGCACTGGTCGACACCAGCGGCTTGCCATAGGCCAGGCAGAGATCGTGGGCCTGAGGATGATCGGTGACCCGCACCGCCAACGAATCGAACCGGCCTTTCAGCCATTCGGGCACTTCGGGACGCGCCGGAATAATCCAGGTATAGGGCCCGGGCCAGCTTGCCAGAATCACCTCCAGCCGCCCTTCGGGCAGCCGGGTCAGATCCAGATAAGGCAACAGCTGACTGACATCGGCGGCGATTAGTACCAGCCCCTTGTCGACCGTGCGCTCCTTGATGGCCAGCACTCTTTGTACTGCCTCACCATTATCGGGATCACACCCAATACCAAATACCGCTTCCGTGGCATAACCGATGACACCGCCCTGTTGCAGCTGTTCAACGGCCGTAAAGAAAGCTTGCTGAGTCATGAAAACGAAATTCCTGAAGATGTTTATTGCTGGTAACCACAGCCTTTTTTCGGGCAACAAAGCCGGCCCTTGCGCTCGGTAAGAATACCAAAACCGCACTCCGGGCAGGGTTTGGCTACCGGTTTGTCGTTAACAATATAGCGGCAGCCCGGGTAAGCATCGCAGGCATAAAAGCGCTTGCCGTAACGGGAGGTACGAGCCACCAGATGACCTTTTTCGCACACCGGACAGGCAGGATCGCTGTTGCCCTGATCGTTGATATCAGCCACATAATGACACTCGGGATAGTGAGAGCAGCCAATAAAAAGTCCGTAGCGCCCCTTGCGAATGGCCAGGGTATGACCACACAGCGGGCAGGTACTGCCTTTCAGCAGTTTTTCCACGTCTTCATCGTGCTCAATGACCTTGAGCGGCCTCAGATAGTCACAACCGGGATAGGCTGAACAGCCAAGAAAGGCACCATGCTTGCCATGGCGCAACTGCAGAGGTTTGCCACAAGCCGGGCAAGCCTCTTCGGCCGGGCCTGAATGCTGGCCACTGAACAGACTGGTATCGATTTTCGACATGCCGCGCCTCCGAATTCACTGGCTGTGAAGTCTACCAGCGCGGCCGGGATCAGTGAACCGCTCCGTCAGGTTGTTCAAACAGCAGATCTTCCAGCTCGTGATAAGCCGACTCACTCCCGGGCACATTGAACAGCACCATCAGCACTACCCACTTGAGGTCATCGAGTTCAATCACCGGCGAGTCCAGCTCCATTACCCGGTCAATCACAATTTCGCGGGTTTCGGCATTCAGCACCTTGATTTGCTCAAGGAACAACAAAAAACCACGCCCTTCGGTGTCGAGCTTATACAGCTCTTCCGGTGTATAGATGCGGAATGAATCGGGAGCAGAGCAGGCCCAGGCCGGCGGCTCTTCTGCTTCCTGCAGTGCAGCCAGGCGTTCCAGCCAGGCCAGCGCCTTGAGGATCTCTTCCTTGTTGAAGCCCGCGTCAGTCAGTTCTTCAGCGAGTTCATCCTGATCCACCATGGTGTCTACATCTGCATGGATGTAGGTCTCGAACAAGTACATCAGTACTTCGAACATGATCAGCTCCTCCTCGCTCTGACATAACCCCCGGGCACGGATTCCACCCAGCCGGCCAATTCCAGCTCGACCAACCGGGTTAACACCTGATGCACCGGCTGCTGGCAACGTTCTGCAATAATATCCAGTGCCGTTGCCTCTAAACCTACGTTATCCAACAAGTCCGGATAAGGCAATAATTGCTCCGTGGCAGCATCGTGAATTTTGACCGCTGCCGCAGAGAAGCCCGCCAGCTCTTCCAGTACGTCATTGGCCTCTTCCACCAGCTTGGCCCCCTGCTGTATTAACCGGTTACAGCCTGTCGCCTGTGGGTTTTGCCGGGCACCGGGCACGGCAAATACCTCTCGATTCTGCTCCAGGGCAAAGCGGGCAGTAATCAGCGAGCCACTGCGCTCAGCCGCTTCCATGACCAGCACCCCAAGAGCAAGACCGCTGATAATGCGGTTTCGTCTCGGAAACAGAAATGCCTGTGGTTTTTCCCAGGGGTAACATTCAGACATAATGACACCACCACACTCCACGATGTGACGAGCCAGCCGCAGATGCCGTTTGGGATGGCACTGGGCCAACCCGGAGCCAAACACCGCCAGCGTGGTACCGCCGGCATTCAGGGCGGCCTGATGAGCCAGACCATCAATCCCCATGGCAAGTCCGGAGGTAATGGCCAGCCCCGCTTCAACCAGAGGCGGAATAAGCTGGCGAGTGTTCTCCTTGCCCACATAGGAAGGATGCCGGCTGCCCACCACCGCCAGCTGGGGCAGTGTCAGCACCGCCGGATCCCCTTCTACAAATAACAGTAAGGGCGCGGCAGAAACCCGATTGAGTTGCTCGGGGTAGCGTGGATCGGCGCGCGTCAGCAAATGGCGCTCGGGGCCATCATTCAGCCACGCCAGCACTCGTTCCAGCAGGGCATGCTGAGGCGTCAGCAGATGAGTGAGAGTGGAGTCATCCAGGCCGGTTTCGCGCAAATATTCCGCCCGGCAGCAATTTTCCTGCAGTTTTTGCCACAGTTTCCAGCCGCGCACCGGGCCCAGGCCCTTGGCCTGCTGCAGGGCCAGCCAGGGTAATAAAGCGTGAGCATCAAGGTCTGTGTTGGTCATCTTCCTCTGCCTGCTGCCGACTGTTGCTGATTTTTGTGTTGCAAATGGCTAAAATACTGACAGAACCTAATACAGGAAATAAATCTCGTTATGGCCAAAGTTTTAGAAGTATTGCGCTTTCCCGATGAACGCCTCAGAACCGTCGCCAGGCCGGTAGACGCCTTTACTCCCGAGTTACAGACCATTGTAGATGATATGTTTGAGACCATGTATGCCGAAGAAGGCATCGGTCTGGCCGCCACTCAGGTGGATATTCATCAGCGTCTTATTGTGATCGACGTGTCCGAAGACCGGGAGCACCCCCTGGTGCTGATCAATCCGGAAATTCTGGAAAGCCACGGCAGCACCGGCATTGAAGAAGGCTGCCTGTCGGTGCCCGGTGCCCGCGCTCTGGTACCCCGGGCCGAAAAAGTAAAAATTCGTGCGCAAGACAGACACGGCGAGACCTTTGAGCTGGAAGCGGACGATCTGCTGGCCATCTGCATTCAGCATGAAATGGATCACCTGCAAGGCAAACTGTTTGTGGATTACCTGTCTCCGCTCAAGCGCCAGCGCATTCGTCAGAAAATGGAAAAAATGGCCCGTCAGGAACAGCGCTGATTCATCGCTAAGGATTTTTCTTGAGCAAACTCAATCTGGTTTTTGCCGGCACGCCCGACTTTGCCGCCCGTCATCTGCAGGCGCTGCTGGATGCCGGCCACAATGTCATTGCCGTTTACACTCAGCCCGACCGCCCTGCGGGCCGGGGCAAAAAGCTGACCCCAAGCCCGGTCAAGGTGACCGCTGAGCAAGCCGGCCTGCCGGTGTATCAACCTCAGAGCCTGCGTGACGACACCGCTCAGGCCGAGCTGGCCGCCCTGGGTGCCGATCTGATGGTGGTGGTGGCCTATGGCCTGATCCTGCCACAAGTGGTGCTCGATACGCCGCGCCTGGGCTGCATTAACGTGCATGGCTCCCTGCTGCCCCGCTGGCGTGGTGCCGCCCCCATTCAGCGTGCCATCTGGGCCGGCGATGCCAACACCGGCGTGACCATCATGCAGATGGACAAGGGTTTGGATACCGGTGCCATGCTGCACAAGGCCAGCCTGCCCATCGAGGCCGGCGACACCTCTGCCAGCCTCTATGAAAAACTGGCCGGGCTGGGCCCGCAGGCGCTGCTGCACACCCTTGGCCAGCTGGAAAATGGCAGCGTCAACGCCGAGCCCCAGAACGATGCAGAAGCCAACTATGCCGAAAAACTCAGCAAGGAAGAAGCCCGCATCGACTGGAGCCTGCCTGCGGTGCAGCTGGAACGCTGCGTGCGCGCCTTTAACCCCTGGCCGGTGAGCTACTTTATGGTGGCGGAGCACAATATCAAACTGTGGCAGACGCAAGTACTGGATCAAGGCACAGATGCCGCTCCCGGCACCATTCTGGCCGCTGGTAAAGCCGGCATAGACGTGGCCACCGGCCAGGGTGTACTTCGCCTGCTCAGCCTGCAGCCCCCGGGCAAAAAAGCCATGAGCTGCCAGGATTTGCTCAATGCCCGTAAAGACTGGTTCACTCCGGGCAGCCAGCTGTACTGATGTTCGCCAACCACAAGAGAACGCCATGAAAACTCGCGCCGCCGCGGCCAATATTGTTCACCGGGTGATCAATCAGGGTCAGTCCCTGTCTGCCCTGCTGCCCCGCTATCAGCAGGAGGTGGCCACCAAGGATCGCGCCCTGCTGCAGGAGCTGTGCTTTGGCACACTGCGCTGGTACAGCCGGCTCGATGCCATGGCCAAGCAACTGCTCGACAAGCCGCTCAAGGGCAAATACCAGCCGGTGCATGCCCTGCTGCTGGTGGGGCTGTATCAGCTGCTCTATACCCGGGTACCGGCCCATGCGGCGCTGGCCGAAACCGTGGCCGCCTGCAAACAGCTCAAGGCCGATCCGTTCAAGGGGCTGGTCAACGGCGTGCTGCGCAATGTGCAGCGCCGGCAGCAGGAGCTGGAAGAAAAGGTGGATGCCCTGCCTCAGCTGCGTCAGGCCCACCCCAACTGGCTGATGAAACGGCTGCAGCAGGCCTATCCCGAGCAGTGGCAGGCCATTATGGCCGCCAATAACTGCCACCCGCCCATGTGGATTCGAGTGAACGAGACCCACCACAGCCGCGACCAGTATATGGCGCTGCTGGCGGAGCAGGGCATTGAGGCCAGTGCCGACCCGCTGGCCGCCCAGGCGCTGCGGCTGGGCCGGCCGGTGGATGTTACCACCCTGCCCGGTTTCAGCGAGGGCCATTGTTCGGTGCAGGATGCCGCTGCCCAGATAGCCGCGCAACTGCTCGATCCGCAGCCCGGTGAGCTGATCCTTGACGCCTGTGCCGCCCCCGGTGGTAAAACCGCCCATATTCTGGAGCGCCAGCCGGCGCTGAAGCAGCTGGTGGCCATTGATATGGACGCCGACCGGCTGGAGCGGGTGCATCAGAACCTGGACCGCATCGGCCTTGAGGCCACCGTGCTGCAGGGCGATGCCGCCAGACCGCAGGACTGGTGGCAAGGGCCGCAATTTGATCGCATTCTGCTTGATGCGCCCTGCTCCGCCACCGGCGTGATCCGTCGCCACCCTGATATCAAATGGCTGCGCCGGCCCGAAGACATCGCCCAGCTGGCGGCGCTGCAGTCGCAAATTCTGGATGCCCAGTGGCAGCAACTGAAACCCGGCGGTATGCTGCTCTATGCCACCTGCTCGGTATTACCGGACGAAAACCGCGAGCAGGTAAAGGCTTTTCTGGCCCGCACCCCCGACGCCTTGCTGCAGCCCCTGCATGATGGCGATACACCGCAGCAACCGGGCTGGCAGCTGCTGCCGGATGAACACGGACGGGACGGTTTCTATTACGCCAAAATAGCGAAACAGGCATGAAAATCATCATTCTGGGGGCCGGCCAGGTAGGCGGCACCCTGGCAGAAAACCTGGTGGGTGAAAATAACGACATCACCCTGGTCGACACCAACACGGAGCGGCTGCGCGAGCTGCAGGACAAATATGATCTGCGGGTCGTTAATGGCCATGGTGCCTATCCGTCGGTGCTGCGGGAAGCCGGTGCTCAGGATGCCGACATGCTGGTGGCGGTCACCAACAGCGACGAAACCAATATGATTGCCTGTCAGGTGGCCTATTCCCTGTTCAACACGCCCAACAAGGTGGCCCGTATTCGCTCACCGGAGTTTCTGGCGGAGCGGGAGCGGCTGTTTATGAACGAGGCCATTCCGGTAGATAGCCTGATCGCTCCCGAGCAGCTGGTGACTGAATATATTTACCGGCTGATTCAGTATCCCGGTGCCCTGCAGGTGGTGGACTTTGCCGAAGGCAAGGTGGGTCTGGTGGCCATCAAGGCCTATTATGGCGGCCCTCTGGTGGGCAATGCGCTCTCTACTCTGCGGGATCACATGCCCAGCATAGATACCAGGGTGGCGGCCATTTTTCGCCAGGACAGGCCCATACGCCCGCAGGGCACCACCATTATCGAGGCGGACGATGAAGTCTTTTTTGTCGCTGCCAGCGGCCATATTCGCGCGGTGATGTCTGAGCTGCAACGGCTGGAAAGTGACTATAAGCGAATCATGATAGTGGGTGGTGGCAATATAGGAGCAGGGCTTGCCAGCCGGCTGGAGCGACAATATTCAGTCAAGCTGATCGAGCACAGCCCCAAGCGGGCTGAACAGCTGTCGGAAATGCTGGAGCACACCATGGTGTTTTGTGGTGATGCTTCGGATCAGGAGCTGCTGATTGAAGAACATATCGATCAGGTCGACGTTTTTATTGCGGTCACCAACCAGGACGAAGCCAACATAATGTCGGCCATGCTCGCCAAAAAAATGGGTGCCCGCAAGGTGATGGTGCTTATTCAGCGCGGTGCCTATGTGGATCTGGTGCAGGGCGGCACCATAGACGTGGCCATCTCGCCCCAGCAGGCCACCATTTCGGCCCTGCTGACCCATGTGCGCCGGGCCGACATCGTCAACGTCTATTCCCTGCGCCGGGGGGCTGCCGAAGCCATAGAGGCCATTGCCCATGGCGACAGCAGCACTTCCAGAGTGGTGGGCCGCATGGTGGGCGATCTCAAGCTGCCGCCGGGCACCACCATAGGGGCCATAGTACGGGGCGAAGAAGTACTGATTGGCCACGATAAAACCGTCATCGAACAAAATGACCATGTGGTGCTGTTTCTGGTCGACAAAAAGTTTATTCCCGAGGTGGAGCGGCTGTTTCAGCCCAGCCCCTTCTTTTTATAACTCCTTTGGCACTGACTCCAGCGCCGGCTCTTCGGTGATCCGGCTTTGCTCCTGCAGGTGCTCAGGCAAGGGCTTGGTCACTTCCACTCCCAGCTCGCGAAAGGCCTCCGCCTGGCGCACCAGATTACCCCGGCCCTGGCACAAACGCTTCATGGCACGCTGATAGCTGTCATCGGCACGGCGCAGTGAGCCCCCCACCGCCTCCATGTCTTCGGTAAACAGCCGCAATTTTTCATAGAGCTTGCCCGCCGACTCGGCAATGCGCCGGGCATTCTGATTCTGCCGCTCTACCCGCCACAGGTTCTCTATGGTACGCAGCGCCACCAGCAGGTTAGTGGGGCTGACCAGCAGAATATTATGGTCAAGGGCATATTTCACCAGTGCTGGCTCGTGCTCTACCGCCACCAGAAACGCCGGCTCTACCGCCACAAACATGAGCACATAATCCAGGGTACGCACCCCCTGCAGCTGATGATAATCCTTGCGTCCCAGCTCGCGAATATGGCCCCGCACAGAGGCAACATGCTCCCGCAGTGCCTGCTCGCGCTCGCCCTGAGTTTCACCGTTGAAATAACGCTCATAGGCGGTAAGTGATACCTTGGCGTCGATGATAATGTCCTTGTCCTGGGGCAGGTGCACTATCACATCGGGCTGATAACGCTTGCCGTCGGCGTTGCTCAGGCTTTGCTGAGTGCTGTATTCATGTCCTTCCCGCAGGCCAGACTCGGACAGCACTCGGGACAACACCACTTCGCCCCAGTTGCCCTGCTGCTTGCTGTCTCCTTTCAGGGCGCGGGTCAGGGCGCTGGTGTCGGCACTCATCTGTTTATGCAGCTCAGCCAGCCGTTCAATCTCAAACTTCAGGCTGTGGCGCTGGCGGCTTTCGTCAGCATAGGTTTCCTGCATATTTCGGCGAAAGCCTTCCAGCTGCTCGCGCAACGGCCCCAGCAGGGTGTCCAGGCTGTGCTGGTTCAGCTCCCGCAGGTTATGGGTTTTCTGCTCGAAAATGCGCTGGGCCAGATTTTCGAACTGCTGCTGCAGGCGGGCTTCACTGTCTTCAAACTGAGCCTGTTTTTCTGCTGCCCACTGCCGCTCCTGACGCAGCAGGGTTTCATACTCCTTGAGCCGGCCGTTCATTTTCAGCACCAGCTGCTGCTGTTGCTCCAGTCGCTGGCGCGTGTCCTGTAATTCGGCGCTGCGCTCGGTCAGGGCCTGCTGCCAGTGCTCACCTTGCTGAGCCGTCAGCTGCAGCCGCACGCCAAGAGTGATGCGGGCCAGCCCCCAGCCAGCCAGGGCAGACAGTGCCGCCAGCCCCAGCGGCCAGTAGGTGGGCAGCCACTCCGTCATCGCCATCTCCGGCGCACTATCAGGTCCATCACGCGACGATTAAGCCGCCACCACAGCAACACATATAAAAAATACAGAGAAACCAGAAGCCATTTATGGTGGTTTACGCCGGTATCGAACTCACTTAACGACAGGCCGGTCAGTTCTACATAACCAAATATCAGTACAGGAAACATCAGAAATACCGACCAGCGCCAGGTGATAGTCAGTAGCTTGATTATAAAGCTGTCATTCACTCAGGTTGCTCTCCGCAGGCTTGGATCAGGCTGAGCTTATCAGTGCTCATGGAGAATTTCAGCTCACCGGCCAGATACCGGAGCAACTGGGGCGAAGGAATGGACGAGGCCGATGTCAGAGTGCAGGCTGCCCAGTTGCCGGCTTCTGCCAGTGCCTCGGCCATTGACCAGCCTGAGCACAGACCATGAATAAGTCCGCCTGCAAAGGCATCACCTGCGCCGGTGGCATCCACCGGCGTCACTGCCGGAGCCGGCACATACAGCCGCTGCCCGGCAGAAATGGCCTCGGCACCCCGCTCACCGTGGGTAAGCACCAGCCACTCCAACGAATCACCGGCCAGCTGTCTGGCATGCTGCCAGGGATCCGACAGCGTCCCCACGTCAGCGGCAGAGGCAATCATAATGCGGCAGGGACGTAACCAGCGACCACCGGCAGGATACTGACTGATCACCAGGCTGTGCGGGTTCATGGCCATCATATAATCTGCTGCCTGCTCGCCGTCGGTATTGACGTAAAGGCAATCTACCGGCTCCTGAGGCAAACATACAGGCAAGGCCGGCGGCCGGGTCTGACGCAGTATAGTGCGCTCACCCCGGCTGTCTACCAGCACCAGCAGCTCACCGGTGCTGCCCTCAAAGCGCTCGATATAATCCGTGTTAAGCCCCAGCTCTCTTGCCTGCTGCAGCAGCCAGTCACCGGTGTCATCATTGCCCAGCCGGGTTACCGGCAGCACTCTGTGGCCGGCCCAGCACAGGCCAGTGCCGGTGTTGGCGGCTCCGCCTCCCAGGCGACGACCGCCGTCCCGGTAATTCAGGCGACTGCCGGCAACCAGCGGCGCTTCCAGCTGCAGCACATGATCACAGTTCAGGTTAGCCAGCAATACCATGGTTTTGGTTTCTGTTTTTGCTTTCGCCACGGGCACTCCTTTATTCAGCAGGCCCGCATCTTACCGCTCACCTCCCTGCCGGCACCAGCCTCTATTTGCCCGACGCTTGATGCAGGTCAAGATTCAAAGACCCATAAGGCTACCTTTTGTCAGTGTGTTACTGCTATGCTGCTGCAACGGTCATGAAGGCCGTATTAACACCAATATCAATAAGCATGGGACGCTTTAGCCTGTTGTCGAATATGCCACCGCGGGCAGCCACAGGCTCACAAGCCACCCTCAGAGCCCTCGAGGATGGATATGCAATTTTTTAATAACCTCAGTTTGCGCAACAAACTGATGGTCATGGTCATTACGCTGTTTATCGGATTAGTACTGGTTCAGATTTCTGCCATGACCGGCCTTCATATTGAACTGCTCAAGGCACGTCAGGAAAAGGTACGAGAGCAGGTTGAAACAGCCACGTCTCTGGTCAACCACTATTACGAACAACGCCAGCGGCTCGGTGACAGCCGCAGCCGCGAGCTGGCACTGGAAGCCGTTCGCGCCATGCGTTATGGCGATGATGGTTACATGTGGATCAACGACATGCAGCACCGGCTGGTGATGCATCCCCTCAAGCCCGACGAAGAAGGGCGCGATATGACCCAGGTCACTGATGCTGATGGCCATTACCACTGGCAGGCCATGGTAAACAGCGTCAAGGACAGCGGCGCAGGCTTCGTAGAATACACCTATATCGGCCCTCAGTTTGACAGTCCTCAGCAAAAAGTCTCTTACGTGCAGGGTTTTGCTCCCTGGGGATGGGTGATTGGCAGCGGCGTTTATCTCAGCGACGTTAACGAACTGTTCTGGCAGCAGGCGAGCAAATCATTGGCACTGACCGTTATGGTAGTTCTGGTGGCACTGGTATTAATCATGATTATTACTCGCACCCTTACCTTTTCGGTTGCCCGCGTGCAGGAAGTGATCGCCCGCTTTGGGCAGGGCGACCTGGCTGCCCGCACCGGTGCAACCCGCACCGATGAAATCGGTCAGCTTTCTCGCGGCGTGGATACCATGGGTGAGCAATTATGCACCCTGCTGGCTCAGGTGCGGGAAGCCGCCAATCTGCTGGATGGTGAAGCCGAAGGGCTGAGTGTAAAAAGCCGGCAAACTCGCGCCAGCATGCAAAATCAGTTCAATGAGGTAGATCAGGTCGCCACTGCGATGAACGAAATGAATGCCACCGTGCACGAAGTGGCCCGTCATGCCAGCGATGCGTCCGCAGCGGCAGAAAAAGCCAATCAGGAAGCCAGCATGGGCCATGAGGATGTTAACCGCAGCATCAGCAGTATGCAGCAGCTGGCCGACTCAGTGGGTGAAGCGGGCCAGGCCATGGAAGAGCTGGAAAGCCAGACCCGTCAGATTGACTCTGTGGTGGAAGTGATCCGCAATATCTCCGAGCAGACCAACCTGCTGGCACTGAACGCCGCCATTGAAGCCGCCCGGGCCGGCGAATCAGGCCGGGGCTTTGCCGTGGTAGCCGATGAGGTTCGCTCCCTGGCACTGCGTACTCAGGAATCTACCGGTGAGATTCAGCGTATGATCCAGCAACTGCAAAGCCATGCCGGCACCGTATCGGAACACATGACCAACAGCCAGGAACAGGCTGCCATCAGCATGGATGTGGTGCGCGCCGCCGGCCGGGACCTGGAGCAGATCCTGACGGAAGTGCAGAGCATTAACGATATGAATGCCCAGATTGCCACTGCGTCGGAAGAGCAGTCGGCAGTAGCGGAAGAAATTAACCGCAACCTGCTCAATATTAACGAAGGCTCCAGAGAGGCGCTGCAGGTCGCGGATCTGATTTCGGAAAGCAGTGAGCGGGTACATGAGTCGTCTCATCAGCTGACTCAGCAAATTGCCCGGTTTCAGCTTGAGCGAACCGCGCCCGACAAGCCCCGGCAGGAGCCGGCCTTATTAACAGAGGCTCAGGCCTGAACAAAAACGCCGCTCGGTTGAGCGGCGTTTTTTCATGGGGGTGAATGTCAGTTCTGCAGCACCTTATCCAGTACGGCTTCAAAGGTGGCCACAGTGCGGTCCACGTTTTTCAGTTTATCGAGACCAAACAGGCCCAGCCGGAAGGTCTGAAAATCAGCGGGCTCGTCACAGGCCAGTGGCACGCCCGAGGCAATTTGCAGGCCTTCGGCGGCAAACTTGCTGCCGCTCTTGATGCCGGCGTCGTCGGTATAACACACCACCACACCCGGAGCAGCAAAGCCGCTGGCCGCCACACTCTTGATGCCACGGGAAGACAAAGCTGCACGAATTTTATCGCCCAGCTCCTGCTGACGCTGTTTCATCAGCGCAAAGCCAAACTCACGGCTCTCGGCAATGGTGTCACGGAACATGGTGAGGGCGTCGGTAGGCATGGTGGCGTGATAGGCATGGCCGCCCTGCTCATAGGTTTCCATGATCTGCAGCCATTTTTTCAGATCAATGGCAAAGCTGGAGCTTTGAGTGTGCTCAATACGCTCCCGGGCCAGTTTGCTCAGCATCACCAGGCCACAGCAGGGTGAGCTGCTCCAGCCCTTTTGCGGTGCGCTCAGCAGAATATCTACGCCGCAGGCTTCCATATCTACCCAGATGGTGCCGGAAGCAATGCAGTCAATCACCAGCAAACCGCCCACCTCATGCACCGCTTCAGCCATGGCACGAATATAGTTGTCGGGCAGCATAATGCCGGCAGCGGTTTCTACATGAGCGGCAAACACCATATCGGGCTTTTGCTCACGAATGGCGGCGACCACTTCCTCAATGGGTGCCGGCGCCATGGCGGCCTGAGGGCCATCCTCAATGGTGCGGGCCTTGAGCACGGTTTCGGATGCGGGAATGCTGCCGGCTTCAAAGATCTGACTCCAGCGATAGCTGAACCAACCATTACGCACCACCAGACAGTGCTTGTTACTGGCAAACTGCCGGGCTACCGCTTCCATGCCGTAAGTACCACTGCCGGGAACAATCACGGTGGAATGAGCGTGATAGAGCTCTTTCAGACTGGCAGAGATGTCTTTCATCACTTGCTGAAAGCGGCCGGACATATGGTTCAGCGCACGGTCGGTATAAACCACGGAATATTCCAGCAGACCATCAGGGTCGATATTGGGCAGCAATCCGGACATAATCACCTCTTGATAACGTAACTGACTTAAACACAGGGACGCACACACATCGCCAAGCATCACAGGACTCAGAATGGCACAGTCTTGCCTCCAGGGGCAGCGTCAAATCATGAGAAGATAACAACACAGCAAATGGCGTGATCCAAACCGTTTATAATGCCCAGAACCGGACAAAACAGCAAAGAAACAATTGATAAAACCAAGAATTAACCAAAATTGTAAAATTTAAAACTATTTTTACTACTTAAAGCAATTCAAACCACCACCAAAGAGACACTCAATGAACGAAACATTCTGCCTGGAAGGCAATGATTTTATTCCCCTGTGCAACCTGCTGAAAGTACTGGGCTGGTGCGACTCGGGTGCCATGGCCAAAGCGGTGATTGATGAGGGGGCCGTGACCGTGAATGGCCAGGTAGAAGTGCGCAAGCGTTGCAAGATAACAGCCGGACAGGAAGTTCACTTTAACGGCCAGACCGTCACGGTCAGCCGATAATAAAAAAGCCTCGCATTGCTGCGAGGCTTTTTTATTGAATCTGGTCGGCATGAGAGGATTCGAACCTCCGACCCCTTCGTCCCGAACGAAGTGCGCTACCAGGCTGCGCTACATGCCGTTAACGGAGCGAGAATGTACCGAAACCGCGGTTCCCTTGCAAGCCCTTTTTTAGCTTTGCGTCGCTTTTGGCCCCAATAAGCGCAGAGTCCAGTCATCCACCCGGCCTGCCGCCAGATAATCTGCCGCTTTTTTGCGCCAGTTGGGGGATAAGTGTTCAAGCCTGGCCAGCTCCCGCAATCCATCAGCATCAAAACCGCGGTTGAACACAATATCACCGGCTCGCCTGACCGGCATGCCCGGACAAGGCCGCTCCACCAGTTCAATATTCGCAGCCGGCGGTACCATACCTTCTTCCAGCACCCGCAGCAGCCAGCCGGTACGGCCGTTGGCCTGCACCAGTACCGAGAAAAAGTCATGTCCAAAACGGGCATTGAGTTTATAACAGGGCGAGCGTGGCTGGCTGATTTGCACCAGGGCGTCCCCCAGCCGAAATACATCACCAATGCAGGCGTTGTCTTCCGTCAGTCCGGTGCCGGACAGGTTCTCGCCAAACGCCCCGGGGACCAGCCGCTCGCGGCTGTCGGTCAGCTCCATGCCCTCGAACCACTGGCACCACACCGGGTAATGCTCCGCCGGATAATAATGCAACGCCCGCTCGGGTCCGCCATGAAAGCGGGTAGATACCTGCTCGTCTCCTTTCAGTCCGGTGCGGCTGCAGAACAGGGCCGCACTGACCGGCCGTTTGTCAATGGCGCTGGTAATGTCCGGCGTCAGTTGACCGGCGCTGCCGGTAAGCAGGGTAACAAACATGAAAGCTCCCGTTGTGACAGTGGCCTCACATAAAATCACTTTTTACTATGGCCGGCAAGCTTGAAAAAACAGGCGGACCATACCAATAATCGTTACATACTCAGGCAAGAGAGCCGCCTCTTAGATGAATATCGCTTTTTTCAGCAACCGTCCCTATATGCAGGCCGCGTTTACCGAGCATAACCACAGGCACGGTTTTAACATTACCTGGTTTGATGTTGCCCTGAACGATACAACCGCCTTGCTTGGCCAGGGGTTTGATGCTGTCTGCGTGTTTGTAAACGATCACCTTAACGCCGATGTTATCAGACTGCTGGCTGAAGGCGGCGTCAGGCACATTGCCCTGCGCTGCGCCGGCTACAACAATGTAGACCTGGACGCTGCCAACCGGGCGGGCATGAATGTGGTGCGGGTACCGGCCTACTCTCCTGAAGCCGTGGCCGAACACACAGTAGGGCTGATGCTCACGCTTAACCGCCATATTCACAAGGCCTATCAACGCACCCTTGACATCCTCCCCTCCCTAAAGGAAGGGGATTCCTACAGCTAGACGGCAATGTCCTGCCGCGAGAATGTTCATGGCCGCGTTCACATCGCGGTCGTGCTCTGCTCCGCACTCAGAGCATGTCCATTCTCTTATTCCAAGACCTGCGATACCTCTCGGCCTCGAATCGGGCAGGGTGCCGCAACTCGAACAGGTTTGGGTGGAGTAGGATTCGTTAACGACTTCAAACACCACTGACCGCGCTATCGCTTTATATTCCAGTTGTGTTTTGAGCATGGCCCAGCCCGCATCCAGTACCGATTTGGCCATCCGGGTTTGGGTTAGCTTGGTGCTGCTCACGTCACCAACGAAAATCGCGGCGTGGCTGTTTACCAGCCGCGTGCTGAATTTGTGCAAGGCGTCCTTGCGTCGGTTTTTGATCTTGGCGTGGATCGCCTTGACTCGTTGCTTCTTGTTGGCCCGCTGGGCCTTGCCCAGGGCGCTTTCCAGATCACGGTAAAACCGCCCAGCTGACAGCTTGGTGCCGTCACTACAGGTAGCCGCATCCTTCAGGCCCAAATCAATGCCCACGGCGCTTTTGCCAGCCGTTACCGGCTGCGCGGCCACCTGCACACAGATATTGAAGTACCAGCGGCCCCGCGCATCTTCTGAAAAACTGCCCGCCCGGAACGGGTATTTGGATAAGCCATAGCTGTCCCACACCTTGAAGTGGTGCCCGGCAAATTTAACCTGGCCGTTGCGCCATTGGGCCGCCCGGCTCTTGAAGGGGATAAAGCCAAGGGAGCGTTTTGAGCCGGAGCTGACCCGCCAGCGCAGCTTGGCTCGCTTGAACTGCTTGCGGGCCTTGGCATGAACGGCAATCACTTCCTGCACAGTGGCCGAGCCGATCAGATAACCGCGCTCTTTCTGGATGCCTGCCGTCAATTTCTGAACATCAAACGCAGACAGCCACTCAGGCTTAACCGGGCCAAGATCGCTGTGGTTGCGATTAGCCTTCATGGTCAGTTCGTTGGCGTGGTTAAAGACTTGGTTTACTTCGAACGCCATCTGCCGGAGCAATTTGGCGTGCTTGTCTTTAACGCGAACGCTGAGTGTTTTGGTCTGAATGCTCATAGTGGTTTACTATAGAAACCATAACTCACATTTGCAAGGTTGGTCTATGGAACTTAGAAAAGGGCGTCATTGCGTATTTATGCTGCACGCGCACCTGATATTTATCACCAAGTACCGGGGCAAAGTGTTCAATGGTGCGCAACTTGCCACCATGAGGGGGGTCATGGCGGGGGTATGCGAGAAATTTGAGGCAGAAATTCAGGAGTTCAACGGCGAACAGGATCACGTTCATCTGCTGATCACCTACCCGCCAAAGGTGGCGCTGTCCAAGTTGGTTAACAGCCTGAAAGGGGTGTCCAGTCGCAAGATGAAGCACTATCACCCTGAGCTGATCAAGCCTGCTTATATGAAGGATGCACTGTGGTCTCCAAGCTACTTTGCCGGTTCAGTAGGTGGCGCACCGCTTGAAGTGCTGAAACAATATATCGAGCAACAGGACAGGCCGCATTGACGTTGCTTCGCAACGTGGCGATATCCCTCCCCGCCCTAAAAGGACGGGGCTTCCCGCGCCTTATTGGTGATGCCAACTTTTCCCTTAACGGCATGGTTGGCTTCAATATGCATGGTAAAACCGCCGGTATTATCGGCGCGGGAAAAATCGGCCTGGCAACGCTGCGCATTCTGAAAGGGCTGGGCATGAAGTTACTGGTACATGATCCTGTTCAGGATAACGCCGTGCTGGCCATGGGAGCAGAATATGCGCCGCTTGAGCAGCTGTTTGCCGAGTCGGACGTGATCAGCCTGCACTGTCCGCTGACGCCTGACAACTATCATCTGCTTAACCGCCACAGCTTTGCGCAGATGAAGCATGGCGTCATGATCATCAACACCAGCCGGGGCGGACTGCTGAATGCCAGAGACGCCATTGATGCCATTAACACTGGTAAAATTGGTCATCTGGGGCTGGATGTATACGAAGAAGAAGAGCACCTTTTTTTTGAAGACAAATCCTGTCAGATAATACAAGACGAGATCTTCCACTTGCTTTCCGCCTATCCTAACGTCATTCTCACTGGGCATCAGGCTTTCTTAACAAATGAAGCTCTGTCTGCTATCGCTGAGGTGACTCTCGACAATCTGCAGTGTCTCGCCGATAGTCTGCCCTGTCATAACAAAATTAATTAAGGAGCACTTATGAAACTCGCTTTTGCCGCTACCACCGCTCTGTTACTCACTGCCTGCAGCGGCGGTCTGAAAGTGGTCGAGTCCGACCTGCAGCATCATCACTGGAATCTGACCGCCGTTAACGGTGAAGCCGTTGGTGCCGATATCAAATCAGAGCTGGAAATCGGAGAGCACTTCTCCATTAACGGCCAGGCCGGCTGTAACCGTTTCTTTGGCAGCGCCACTCTGAAGCAGGGCGTGCTCAAGGCAGAACCCCTGGCCACCACACAGATGGCTTGCTCACCGGATGCCCAGAAAGTAGAGATTGCCGTGCTCAACACCCTGAACAAGGGAGCTACCGTGATTCAAGACAGCCAGCAACTCATCCTGAAAGGCGAAGAATATACCCTGACCTACCAACTGGCCGACTGGATGAAATAATGAGCGAGCAGTTCCTGGTATGTCCGGCCTGTTCGGCACGCAACCGGGTGCCGGCAGCGCGGCTGCAACAGGCCCCGAAATGTGGCAAGTGCAAAGCTGAGCTGACACCAGCTTCCGTGCTGGAGCTGGATGGCCCGGCGCTGGATCGCTTGCTGGTAAACGAAAGCCTGCCACTGGTGCTGGACTTCTGGGCCCCCTGGTGCGGCCCCTGCAAAATGATGGCACCCATATTTGAAGCTGCCGCCGGTGAGCTTGCCGGCCGTTTGCGCCTGGCCAAGCTGAACACCGAGGAGCATCAGCAGGCCGCAGCCCGTTTTGGCATTCGCTCCATTCCCACCCTGATCGTGTTTAAAAACGGAAAGGAAATTGCCCGCCAGTCCGGTGCCCTGCCCGCTGGCCAGCTGAATCAGTGGTTACGTCAGTTTTATTGATGACAGTTCCGGCACTGCTGAGTCAGTGCCGTACTGTCTTTGATTCCGGCATCAAATTGTTTAACACGTCAACTTCACAACACGTTTCAGGCATTTCCATGTGAATATCATTCACATTTTTTGAATAGTCGGCTCGAATATTCCCGCTTTATGAAAGACATACCGGCTTCCATACTGAACCCAGGTTTATCGTTAACGGAGGCAAGCCATGGGCAAGCTGATAGAAGGGGTATGGCATGATGTCTGGTATAACACCGACAAGAATAAAGGCCGCTTTGAGCGCAGTGAAAGCCGCTACCGCAACTGGGTGACGGCCGATGGCAGCCCAGGCCCCACAGGTGACGGCGGTTTTGCTGCCGAGCCGGACCGCTACCATCTTTATGTGTCGCTCGCCTGCCCCTGGGCTCACCGCACCCTGATGATGCGCAAGCTCAAAGGCCTTGAGGATCTGATTACCATCTCTGTGGTACATCCGTTAATGCAAGAGCACGGCTGGACCTTTGATACCGGCTTTGACGATACCACCGGCGACCAGCTTTACGGGCACAACTACCTGCACCAGCTTTACACACAGGCTGACCCGCACTATTCGGGCCGGGTGACCGTACCCATTCTGTGGGACAAACAACGCCAGACCATTGTCAGTAACGAGTCGGCAGATATAGTACGGATGTTCAACAGCGCCTTTGACAAGGTCGGTGCCCACGCCGGCAACTACTATCCGGCTGAGCTGCAGGAACAAATAGAGCAGCTCAATAGCACTATTTACGATACGGTTAATAACGGCGTATACAAGGCCGGTTTTGCCACCAGTCAGGCCGCCTACGACGAGGCCATTGAGCCGCTGTTCGCGACGCTTGATCGGCTGGAACAACACCTGAACACCCGGCGCTGGCTGCTGGGCAACCGGCTTACCGAAGCCGACATTCGGTTGTGGACTACCCTGGTTCGCTTTGATGCGGTCTATCACACTCACTTCAAGTGTGATCGCAGGCGTATCAGTGATTATCACAATCTTTATGGTTTATTAAGAGACCTCTATCAGCAAACGGGCATCGCTGACACCGTCAATATGGATCATATTCGCCATCACTATTTCTGCAGCCACTCAACCATTAACCCCAGCGGTATTATTTCGGCGGGGCCGCAACAGGACTGGTGGCAACCCCATGATCGGGCCGGGCGTTTTTTGTAAGGAGCGACCTATATGACAGCAAGAACCATCACCACACTTTATCCGCCGCTGGATACTCAGGATGGTGCCGGTGTGCGCCTGCGCCGGGTACTGGGGCAGCATCAGCATCAACGCATGGATCCCTTTCTGATGATGGATCACTTTGTTTCTGATGAGGCCGCCGACTACATTGCCGGCTTTCCCGATCATCCGCATCGGGGGTTTGAAACCATTACCTATATGCTGGACGGGCACATGTTGCACCGGGATCATATGGGTAACCAAGGTCATCTGCGTCCCGGTGACCTACAATGGATGACGGCTGGCCGTGGGGTAATCCACTCAGAAATGCCCCAGCAGGAAGCCGGTCGCATGCAGGGGTTTCAAATCTGGCTCAATCTGCCGGCAGCACTCAAAATGCAACCGGCCCGTTACCAGGATATTCCTGCTGATCAGCTGCCGCGCATTCCCCTTGCAGACAATGGCAAACTGGTGCTGCTGGCTGGAGAACTGCGCCTGGCAGATCAAATCTGGACAGGGCCCATCCGCAGCGAGCATACTCAGCCGCTTATTGCCGATATTCATCTTGCTCCCGAACAGCCGCTGACACTGCCCCTGACAAAGGAGCTAAACGCGCTGTTATATGCCTTTGAAGGCGATATCAGGGTCAATGAGCAGGCTTTGCCTGCAAGGCAAAGCGCTGTTCTGAGTGCAGGAGACCACCTTATACTGACGGCAGGCAGCAGCGGAGGCAGAGCACTGCTGCTGGCAGGACGGCCGCTTCATGAGCCCGTAGTGCAGTACGGCCCTTTTGTGATGAACACACAAGCAGAAATTGAACAGGCGATGATGGATTACCGGGCAGGCAAACTGGTATAACTGCCTTTTTAAACTCAGCAGGAAATCATCATGGAAGCATCTGAACAGCAACGACTGAAAACGATTCTTTCAAACACTCACAATATTGCTGTGGTGGGTGCCTCAAACCGCCCCGAACGGGCCAGTTATCAGGTAATGGAATATCTGCAACAGCAAGGCTACCGGGTATTTCCGGTTAATCCGCAGCTGGCCGGTGCTGTTATTCTGGGGGAGACCTGTGTCTCGGGCCTGGAGGATCTGGATGAGCCGGTGCAACTGGTGAACGTGTTTCGCCGGGGCGAATATGCCGCTGATATTGCCGATGAAGCCATTGAGCACGAAGCGCTATGCCTGTGGCTGCAGGAAGGCATTACCAGCCACTCAGCGGCAGAGGCAGCCGCCGAGGCCGAGCTGGAATATGTGGAAGACAGCTGCATCAAGGTAGTGCACCGGGAATTGCTGGGGTAAGGAAAAAGTCGTCTGAAGCCGCTCCCTTTACTCTCCTTGTTAGCACCTTTGCAATAATAAAGGGGCCATACAGGCCCCTTTATTATTAGTGGTGGTGATGCCCTTCATCGTGGGCCATTTCCACCGGCTCGGGTGCATTCGCATCCACGGATATTTCTACTTCCACCTCGCCGGCCTGCTCAAAGTTCAGGGTCAGAGGAAAGCGGTCGCCTTCCTTGGGTGCCTGTTTCAGCCCCATCAGCATCAGGTGATGGCCGCCCGGGGCCAGGGTGACAGCCTCACCTGCCGGCACCGGCAGATTGTCGAGCTGGCGCATTTTCATCATGTCACCGTCCATCACATGGGTATGGATCTCCACTCGCTCGGATACCGGACTCTCGGCGCTCAGCAGCACATCATCGGTGTTGCCATGGTTATTTATCACCAGATAGGCGCTGCCGTTGACCGCCATGGGCGGGGCCGGACGACTCCACGGGTGATCAATATGCAGGCCGCCCTGCTCATATTCGTGAGCTACAACACCAGTGGCGCTCAGCAGCAACAAAGAGGCAAGGGCACTACGCATTAGCTTCATGTTTTCACTCCTTAAAATAAAAAAGAGCGGCACCGGTTGGCACCGCCGGAATCCGTTGCACGGGTAGTGAAAGATGAGTCCCGTTTATAGTAGAAAAAAGTGCCTCGTTGCACCATGCGGCACATTGTCGCAGTGGTTAACGACTGACAGCGTGCTTTTGCAGCATGCGCTGCAGAGTACGCCGGTGCATGCCCAGGGCGCGGGCAGTGGCCGAAATATTGCCATCGTGCTGCTGCAATACAAACTGCACATATTCCCACTGATGACGTTTGAGCGACGGGGATTCCTCCTCGATACTCAGGCCCGCGGTCTGCCCGGCATCATCTTCTTCAAAGGCGGCAAGAATGGCGTCAATTTCTGCCGGTTTGGGCAGGTACTGCACCGCACCCAGTTTGATGGCAGCAATGGCGGTACTGATGCTGGCATAACCGGTGAGCACCACAATACGCGCTCGAGGCTGAGCCGCCACCAACTCCGGCAGCAGTTGCAGGCCGCTTTCGCCATTCAGGTTCAGATCCAGCAAAATGCCCTGAAAGCGGGCCGGCAGCGCCAGCGCCTCGTCGCCGGTGGCCGCCCATTCCAGATTCAACCCGTGACGTTTAAAGCCCCGGCACAACAGGCGGGCAAAGGTTTCGTTGTCATCCACCAGCAAAAAGTCTGTCATGCGCTCGGCTCCAGTGGCAGCAAAATGCGGGCATAGACGCCGCCTTCGGCGTGATTACTGAGTTCCAGCCGGCCGTTCAGCCGCGACAGAGTCGCGTGAGACAGCCAGACTCCGAGCCCGAGACCGGCGGGTTTACCCGAATCAAACTGATCCAGTCCGGCCCGGCGCAACTGGGCCTCGCTCAGCACGCCGCTGCGGTTATGTACGCCCAGCTCCCAGTCGCCGTTGTGATGAAAATGCGTATGCAGCTCAATACGGCCTTCCCCGGCATCGGCGGCGTTATTAAGAATATTAAACAGCGCCGGCCAGAACAACGGGCTGAGCCGCACCCTAGGGTCCTGTTCTGCTACCGGTCGCTGCCAGTCTACCCGCACTTCCGGTCGCAGATTCTGCCACTGAGCCAGCCGCTCCCCAAGCGTGTGATACAACCGTACCGGTTCTTGCTCTGCCTGACTCTGAGACTTAAGCCGGCTCAGAATATCGGCGCATTGCTGCAACTGAGTGTGAGCCAGTTGCAGATCTTCCTGCACTTCTTCAGGCAGATCGGGAGTCTCGCGCAGCTCTTCGTTAAGCAGAAACAGGTTGTTGAGAGGCGTGGATAGCTGGTGAGTCAGGCTTGCCGCCTCCATCGCCAGCACCAGCAGCCGCTCGTCGGTGTCCTGACGCTGATAGGCCTGATTGAGCCGCCGCTCCCGCTCGCCGAGAATACGCACCAGCCAGGATACACAGGTGGTGATCAAGCCAGCTGACAAAGCAAAGGTCAGCCACATGCCTGCCAGATGCAGATTGAACAGGGCCTCGTGGTCGCCGTGACCAGCGTGCTCCCCCGCCGGCAGCGGCACATGCCAGAAAAACAGCAGCAGATAAAAGGCGGTGGCAATACCCGTAAGCCCCCAGGCAAAGCGCGCTGAACACACCAGTGCAGCCATCACCAGCGGCAGCAAAAACAGCACCGCCAGCGGGTTGCTGGCACCACCGGTCAGCCCCAGCACCAGTCCCAGCGCCAGCACATCCAGCAGCAGACCTTGTTGCAGCAGCCTCTGCGCCGGTCGTCCTTTCTGCCCGGCCTGAGCCAGCCAGAGATTCAGCCCGGCCATACCCGCCGCCGCCAATGCCAGCGGCAGCAGCGGCAAGCCGAGTTGCAGCAGATAAAACACCAAAGTGCTGGTGCCCAGCACAGCCACAAACACCCAACGGCTGTACAGGCTGAAACGCAGCACGCGATTCAGATCGAGCAATGGCAGAGTGGCGGAAAGGGGTCTGGTCATGGCGGCGGAACAACACACAAACAAAGCGCCATGGTAGCACGAATAAAAACGCCACAAGTGCGGCAAAATGTCGCACTTGTGGCGTGTCGGCGAAGCGCAACCCTGCTGGTGCTTCGATAGCACTCAGCCTCAGGACGGTGTTTTCACAGCCTCAACCGTTTCCACAGCTTCCAGCTCTACTTCTTCCGCATCGGCCCGCTTGCCCAGCAGCCGCAGGCCGGCGGCCATGGCCAGGGTGCAGAGTACGATGCCCAGCCACCAGGGCATGCCGTAGGCCACGGGCACCACACCGAGCAGGGTGGCAATCACCCCCACAAACAGCGCATAGGGCAGCTGAGTACGCACATGCTCCACCAGACCGCAGCCCGAGGCCATGGCCGCCAACAGCGTGGTCTCGGCCAAGGGCGAACAATGGTCGCCCCAGACCGCCCCCGCCAGCACCGCCGCCACCGAGGCGTAGAACAGGTGCATGGCTTCAGGATCACCGGCCAGGCCGTGGTGCTGCAGCACCGCCCAGGCCAGAGGCACCACCAGCGGCATCATGATACCCATCACCCCCCAGGATGAGCCGGTGGCAAAGGCGGTAAAGGCCGACAGCACAAACACGCTCACCGGAATCAGCTCCGGCTGCAGGCTGTCGCTGAGCACGCTCACCAGGTAGTCGCTGGTGTTCAGGGTTTCGTTCACCGACGACAACGCCCAGGCCATCATCAGAATGGTGATGGGCAGCAGCATCGACTTCACCCCTTCAAACCAGTAATGGGCGGCCTCGTCCATGCTCAGCAAGCCCTGAATACGGGTCATCACCAGTGCCACCAGGGTACTGAGCAGTGAGCCCCACATCATGGCGGTAAAGGAGTCGCTGTTACCGAACACCTCCCGCAGGCTGGCCTCGGCGGGAAAACCCAGCTCACTCAGGCCGGTGTACCAGATACCCCCAAGAGTGGTCACCACCAGTACCGTCATGGGAATAATGGCGTTCAGGGCGCGGTGAGGAATGCCCGGCTTGGCATCGATGCTGGCTTCCTCGGCAATCGCTTCCCGGTCGGTCAGTTCATCGTCCGTCTCTGCTTGCAGGCGAACCGCTCTCTGCTCGGCCCTGAGCATGGGGCCGAAATCGCGACCGGTGATGCTGATCATAAACACGAATACCAGCGCCAGTATCGGGTAGAAGCTGTAACTGATGGACGCCATAAACACGCCGTAGGCGGAGCCGTCAAAGCCGTCTACCAGACTCAGCGCCTCGTCAATCAGCCCCACCTGAAAGCCAATCCAGGTGGTCACCAGCAAAATGGCGGACACGGGTGCGGCGGTGGAGTCCACCAGGTAGGCCAGCTTTTCCCGGGAGATGCGCAGCCGGTCGGTAATGTTACGCATGGTATTGCCGACAATCAGCGCATTGGCGTAGTCATCAAAGAAAATGGCGGTACCCAGCAAACCCGTGGTGGTCTGGGCGCTGCGCCGGCCGCGCACAAAGCGGGTAATGTGCCGGGCAATGCCCACGGTACCGCCGTTGCGCGAGATAATGCCCACCATACCGCCGATCAGCAGACAGAACAGCACCACCGACATGTGCTCTGAGTCGCTGGCGGCGGCCAGCACGTGCACGTTCACCGAGTCGAGCACGCTGTTAAGCAGCTTGTCGCCGGCCAGACCATAACCCAGCCAGCCGCCGCAGCAGATGGCCACAAACAGCGCCAGTATCACCTGCCGGAACGCCAGTGCCAGCACAATGGCCAGCAGCGCCGGCACCACCGACAGCCAGGCCGCAATGGCCGGACTGGCCGTTGCGGCCAGCACGGTGCCGGCCTCATTCTGCAGGCTGAGCGCCAGGCTGTCGGCACCGGTCACCAGCTCTATGGTTGCTTCGCCGTCCACCGGCATCAGGGCATGACGACGATCCCCCTGCACCAGCCACAGCGGCTGGTCGGCGGCACCACTCACCGTCACCTCAAAGGGAATGCCCTTCAGCACCAGGGCCGGCGCCTCCAGGGTGGGGCCTTCAGCCCGGGCCAACCCGGGCAGCAGTAAAACAAGGGCCAGCAGCGACGTCAGCCAGCGACGAACATTACATCCTTCCATGGGGCTTCTCCTGTCAGACCGAACGCAGGTACCAGTCATACTCCTGAGAGCTGACGTGGCGCATAAACAGTTGTCGCTCGCCGTAGCGGTTGGCGTGGTACACCCGGCAAAACTCCTGCCCCAGGTATTCCGGCAGGATCTCGTTTTGCTGCCACTGGTCCAGTGCCTGGATCCAGCTGTTGGGCAGGCTGGGGAGATGGCTGGCATAGGCGTTGCCGGTGACGGGCTCGGGGGCGCTCAGCCGGTGGGTCAGGCCATGGTGAATGCCGGCCAGAATACTGGCCACCAGCAGGTAGGGATTGACATCGGCACCGGCCACGCGGTGTTCCAGGCGGCGGGCGGCGGGGTTGCCGCCGGGAATGCGTACCGCCACGGTGCGGTTGTCGGCACCCCAGGTCTGGCTCATGGGCACGTAAAAGCCGGGCTGAAAACGGCGGTAGCTGTTGGCATTGGGGGCAAACACCACCATCGACTCGGGCATCAGCGCCAGCACACCGGCCACCGCCTGTTGCAACAGATCATTGCCCAATGGGTTGTCGTCGTGGCTGCAGAAGCGGTTGTTGCCCTCGCTATCGATAAGGCTCACATGAATATGGGTGCCGCTGCCTGCCTCCTGGTTGTAGGGCTTGGCCATAAAGGTGGCTTCCATACTGTGGCGGGCAGCAACCCCCTTGATCAGCCGCTTGAGCAACACCGCCTCGTCGCAGGCCTGCATGGCATCGGGTCTGTGCTTGAGGTTGATTTCAAACTGGCCCGGGGCACACTCGGCAATGGCGGTGTCCACCGGCAGGTTCTGAGTCATGGCCGACTGCTGAATGCTTTCGAGAAAATCACAATAGTCATCCAGATCCGACAGCGAATACACCTGACACTGACGATCCCGCTTGCCACTCACCGGCGACACCGGCGGCTGCAGCTGGTGCTCGTCGTCGCGCTCCCGGTCGATCACATAAAACTCGGTTTCCACCGCCACCACCGGCGTCAGGCCCAGCGCGGAAAAGCGATCCAGCACCCGCTGCAGCACATGACGAGGATCGTACACAAAGGGACTATGATCGTTTTCATACATGCTCATCAGCAGCTGGGCACAGGGTCTGTCCTGCCAGGGCACCCGGCTCAGGGTGCCGGGCACCGGAAAGCACAGCCGGTCACCCTCGCCCTGATCCAGCCCCAGTCCGGTTTCCTCAATGGTATTGCCGTTAATGTCGAGGGCAAACAGCGAGGCCGGCAGGCAGACCCCTTCCTCGTAGGCCTTGAGCAGGCTGTCCCGGGGAATGCGCTTGCCGCGGATCACCCCGTTGATGTCGCCGATCATCAGATCGATGGAATTAATATCCGGGTTTCGTTCCAGAAACTCCCGGGCCTCTTGCATGCCCCTGTCACTCATGGTGACCTCCATGTTGCGTTTTAATAACCATCCAGAATGTCATTTGTTATAGGATAATGAACACAACAAGACAATCACTCGAGCACCACAAAAGTTAAAACTTTGTAAAAAAGAGTTAACTACGTCACATAAATTAAACCAAAGCTGCTTTTTTAGGCCGTTAATCACTGGATTTCGTGCAGTTACCGTGCTTCCATGCCGTTATGGATTCGGCACACAGGGCCGTTGAATATATAAACCAACTGGTTTGAGCAGGTGAACGCATGGAAAGAATAATGCACAAGCCTCTGATCGGCGTCACCGCCTGTCAGCGGCAGATTGAAGGGCACCAGTGCCACATGGTGGTGAACAAGTACGTGGACGCCCTGCGCCATTCGGCGAAGGTGGAAGTGGTGCTGCTGCCGGCCCTGGCCGAGGGCCTGAACGAAGGGATCCTGGAGCGCCTCGACGGCCTTTGCCTCACCGGCAGCTACAGCAATGTGGATCCGCGCCATTACGCCGCCGATCAGGAGCATGTGGACTGCCGGCTGGATCCCGATCGGGACGGATCCGCACTGTCGCTGATCCGTGCCGCCCGCCGGCTGCAACTGCCGCTGCTCGGCATCTGCCGCGGCCTGCAGGAAATGAACGTGGCCTGGGGCGGCAGCCTGCGCCAACCGCTGCAGGAACTGCCCGGCCTGATGGATCACCGCGAGCCGGACAGCGGCGGAGTGAACTCGCATTACGAGCCGGCTCATGCCCTCAGTCTGAACCCGGACGGCCTGCTGCACCGGCTCACCGGTGAGCTGAACTTCGAGGTGAACTCATTGCACCAGCAGGGCATCGACCGCCTGGGCGAAGGCCTGCTGGCCGAGGCCCTTGCCCCGGACGGCCTGGTGGAAGCCATCAGCGATCCCACCCTGCCTTTTGCCCTGGGCGTGCAGTGGCACCCGGAGTGGCGCACCGACGAACACCCGCTCTATGCCGCCATTTTTACCGCCTTTGGCGCGGCCTGCGCGAACTACCGCCAGCGCGTCAACGCCTGAACAACATGAAGAAAAAGGACACCATCATGCATCAGTACAACACTCAAGACCTGCGCAAACAGGACGGCCAGCACCACCTGCACCCCTTTACCGACACCAAGGATCTGGGCAGCAACAGCCGCATAATTACCGGTGCTGAAGGCATTTATATTATTGATTCCGAAGGCAACCGTATTCTCGATGCCATGGCCGGCCTGTGGTGCGTGAATCTGGGCTATGGCCGCCAGGAGCTGGTGGACGCCGCCGCCACCCAGATGACCGAGCTGCCCTACTACAACAACTTCTTCAAGACCGCCCACCCGCCGGCGATCAAACTGGCCAAAAAGCTCACCGAGCTGGCCCCCGAGCACATCAACCACGTGTTCTTTACCGGCTCCGGTTCCGAGTCCAACGACACGGTCGTGCGCATGGTGCGCCGCTACTGGCAGCTCAAGGGCCAGCCGGAAAAAACCGTGATCATCGGCCGGCGCAACGGCTACCACGGCTCCACCGTGGCCGGTGCCAGTCTGGGCGGTATGGCCCCCATGCACGAGCAGGGCGGCCCCATGCTGGCGGACGTGGAGCACATCGCTCAGCCCTACTGGTTCGGCGAAGGCCGGGAAATGAGCCCGGAAGCATTCGGCCTGCTGGCGGCGCGGTCGCTGGAGCAGAAGATCAAGGAGCTGGGGGTAGACCGGGTGGCGGCCTTTATTGCCGAGCCGGTGCAGGGTGCCGGCGGCGTGATCATTCCGCCCGAGAGCTACTGGCCAGAAGTGCAGCGTATTTGCGATCACTACGGCATTCTGCTGATCGCCGACGAAGTGATCTGCGGCTTTGGCCGGCTGGGTCAGTGGTTCGGCAGCCAGCATTTCAACATCAAGCCCGATCTTATGCCCATCGCCAAAGGACTGTCTTCCGGCTACCTGCCCATCGGCGGCGTGCTGGTGGGTGATCGGGTGGCCGAAACCCTGATCGAACAGGGCGGTGAGTTCTACCACGGCTTTACCTACTCCGGTCACCCGGCCTGCGCCGCCGTGGCCCTGCGCAACCTGGAGCTGATGGAAGAAGGCGGCGTGCTGGAACACGTACGCGAGGTGGCCGCGCCCTATTTTGCCGAGCGCTGGGCCAGCCTGGCGGATCACCCGCTGGTGGGCGAGGCCCGCAGCCTGGGGTTGCTGGGTGCCCTGGAGCTGGTGGCCGACAAGACCAGCCTGGCGCGCTTTGAACCAGGCATCGGCGGCCGCTGCCGGGACAACTGCTTTAACACCGGCATCGTAATGCGCTCCGTGGGCGAAACCATGGTGGTGTCTCCGCCCCTGGTGATCACCAAGCCCGAAATCGACGAGCTGGTGCGCCTGGCCCGCGAGAGCCTGGACGCCACCGCCCGCCAGCTGGGCATTATGAGCTGAGGAGGCGACCATGACGCAACATTCTCTTGCCCACTGGCAAGCCTTAAGTGAAGGACTGCGGCCCGAGGGCCGCGCCTTTATCAACGGCCGTTACTGCGACGCTATTTCCGGCGAACACTTTGCCAGCCACAACCCCGCCACCGGACAGCCACTGGCCGAGGTGGCCAGCTGCGACGAGCAGGACGCCAACCTGGCGGTGGCCCACGCGCGCACCGCCCTGCCCCACTGGGCCGGCCTGGCCCCGGCCGAGCGCAAGCGCATTCTGCTGCAGTTCGCCAATCTGGTAGAGCAGCACGCCGAGGAGCTGGCGCTGCTGGAAACCCTGGACATGGGCAAGCCCATCTCCAACAGCCTGGAAGTGGACCTGCCCGCGGCAGTGCGCTGCCTCCGCTGGAATGCCGAGGCCATCGACAAGGTATATGGCGAAATCGCCCCCACCGCCGCCAGCAGCCTGGGGCTGGTGACCCGGGAACCCTTGGGGGTGGTGGCCGCCATCGTGCCCTGGAACTTTCCGCTGATGATGGCCTGCTGGAAAATCGCCCCGGCCCTGGCCGCCGGCAATACCGTGATTTTAAAGCCCTCGGAGAAGTCTCCGCTCAGCGCCCTGCGACTGGCGGCCCTGGCCCATGACGCCGGTCTGCCCGCCGGTGTACTGCAGGTGCTGCCCGGCTACGGTCACACCGTGGGCAAGGCCCTGGCCCTGCATATGGACGTGAACGCCCTGGCCTTTACCGGCTCCACCGGCGTGGGCAAGCTGCTGACCCAGTATGCGGGTGAATCCAACATGAAGCGCACCTTTATGGAGTGCGGCGGCAAGAGCGCCAATATCGTGTTTGCCGACGCCGGCAACCTGGATCGCGTGGCGCAACAGGCGGCCCAGGCCATTTTCTACAACCAGGGCGAGGTGTGCATCGCCGGATCCCGGCTGCTGGTGGAAAACGCCATCAAGGACGAGCTGATAGAGCGCATCCTGCACCACGCCGCCGACTGGCAACCCGGCAACCCGTTGGATCCGGCCACCGCCATGGGGGCTATCGTCGATGCCACCCAGCTCGACGGCATTGCCGGCCATGTGGCGGCGGCACACAAACAGGGCGCGCGCCTGCTCACCGGCGGCGAGCCGGTGAGCATCAATGGCGGCCTGTATTTTGCCCCCACCGTATTTGACAAGGTAGACAACGGTATGGCCCTGGCACGGGAAGAAATCTTCGGCCCTGTGCTGGCGGTGATTGGCTTTGACAGTGCCGACGAAGCAGTGGCCATTGCCAACGAATCCCCTTACGGCCTGGCGGCGGCGGTCTGGACCCAAAACCTGGACCGCGCCCTGACCACAGCCCGGCGGCTGGAGTCGGGCCAGGTGTTCGTCAACAACTATGCCGGCGGCGACATGACGGTGCCTTTTGGCGGCTATAAGCAATCCGGCAACGGCCGCGACAAGTCGCTGCACTCCCTGGCCGAATACAGCCAGCTGAAAACCACCTGGATAGAGTTCGGGGCGGGCTGACCGTGACTTGAAGCACCAGCAGACCGAAAAACACCAAGGGCGCCGGAAGGCGCCCTTTCTTTTTACTCCACACCCAGCTGCCGTAAAAACAGCTGAAACAGCTCGGCCTGACTGTTAATGGCGAGCTTGCCATAAATATTCTTGCGGTGATTTTTTACCGTGCCCGGACTGATGCACAGCAGGTCGGCAATAGCCGGGGCACTGTGCCCTTGCAAAAACAGCCGTGCCACCTGCTGCTCACGTTCGCTCAGACGTTCATCCATAAACTCTTCAGAGCCCGCCCCATCGTCACCCGCAGGCTGCCAGTGGTGCTTTTCCAGCAGCGCCTGCAACAGGGGGAACAGGTAGGCCATTTTTTCGCTCAGCAGGCGACCGTCAGGGTGCGGCTGAGGCTGATAAAAGCCAAAGGAAAAAGCCAGGGTGGTATTCGTGTTGGGTGAGAAAAAACACATCAGCTCGTCATGCAGGCCCAGTCCGGTGTAGTAGGTCAGAAAATACTCGCTGCGCCGGAATTCCGAAGGAGCTATGTCATCCAGACGAAATACGCCGGTAGTCGGGTGGTTCAGCCAGTACTGGTAAAAAGGATCGAGCTGATACATGCCGGCACAGTAAGGATGCAGAGTTTTCGCTTCTTGTTGGTGGTTCAGATTATGCAACAGTATTTCGGGGCTGCGCAGGCGGTGAAACCGGCATAGCACCAGATCGATACCGGCAAAATAGCTTTCCAGGCAAGCCTGAAGCTCAGGAAGAAACCCCTTGCAATCAACTTGTGACAACAGTTGCGCCAGGGGTTCAAGAGAAGTGGGTGCAATATCCTTTTGCATGAACGCCATATTCACCGATCAATAAAACGGTGAATAAAATGTAACATTCCAAACAGGCCCTGACCAGTTTTTGCACCAGGTCAGGGCCTGGTCATCATCCGTGAATATCCTGCAATAATGGCTGCAGGCTTTCGATCAGCGCTGCCTGATGAGGCTGCAGCTCCTGCTGGCCCCAACGGGCAATATCCCCTCCCGCCGGATCGGGCACATGAATGTCGCTTCGGCTCAGGGTTTCGATCACCCGGTGGCCACAGAAGGGCACATAGCCTTCCGAATAGCCTCCTTCATGCACCATCACCAGCCGGCCTCGGCACAGGCGATCGGCGGCGGCCATCACCCTGGCGGTGAGCTGGCCAAAGGCATCAGCATTAAGCAGCATGCAGCCGAGCGGATCCATGGCGCTGGCATCAAAGCCACAGGCCACCACGATCAACTCGGGCTGAAAACGATCCAATGCCGGGATCACCAGTTGATCCATGGCCGCCAAATAGGTGCCAATGCCGGATCCGGCCGGCAGCGGTACGTTGAGGTTATAACCAAAGCCGGCCCCACTGCCCCGCTCGTCTGCACTGCCCGAGTCAATGGGATAGTTGTTGTCGTGATGCAGGGAGATGGTCAGCACCTCGGCATCCTCATAAAACGCCTGCTGAGTGCCGTTGCCATGGTGCACATCCCAGTCAATCACCGCGACCCGGCGCACCAGCCCCTTTGCCTGGGCCGCCCGAATAGCGATGGGAATATTGCCCAGCAGGCAAAATCCCATGCCCCGATCCGCTTCAGCGTGATGCCCGGGCGGGCGCGACAGGCAGTAGCCGTTGTCGACTTCGCCCCTGAGCACCGCCGCCACCGTGGCTATGGCCAGGCCGGCCGAGCGGCAGGCAATGGGAAAGGCATCCTGACGAAAGGGCGCATACTGGCCGGCATCACCGAAGCCCTGTTCGCTCATGGCGCTCAGCTCGTCAATGTATCGTCCGGTATGAAAGCGCAGCAAATCTTCCCGGGTGGCCGGCTCGGCGTGCACCGGGGTCAGCTGCTCCAGCAGGCCACTCACCGCCAGCAGGTTGCGCAACCGGCGCTTGGTTTCCGGGTGCTCCGCGGCGGCGGCGGGCTGCACAAAGCCACCGGGGCGATCAAACACCGAGCAGGGGCCAGCATCGTGCCACAGGCAGTGTTCGTGAAAGGCGAATCCGGTTCGTTTCATCTTGTTCTCCTTGTTTCAAATCAGGCCAGCAGCCACAGCACTACCGTGGTGACGGCAGCGGCAATCAGGGTATAGGGCAGCTGGCTGAGGGCATGTTGCATCGGGCTGATGCCGCAGCCGCGGGCGGAGATCACGGTGGAATCCCCAAAAAAGCAGGCATGGCTGCCAAAGGCCCCCGCCGACACCACGGCCCCCAGGGTCAGCGCCATATTGGCGTCCAGAGCCTGCGCCAGGGGGATCATGATGGGAAAGGCGATGGCATACACACCCCAGAAGGAGCCAGTGGCAAAGGTCAGCCCGGCCAGCACCAGAAAGCTCAGCGCCGGCAGCCACTGGGCATTCATATAGGGGGTGATGGTGTCGATCAGATAAGGCGCCAGCCCCAGCTTCTCGTTGACTGCCTGCAGTACAAAGGCCGCAAACACGATGCCCAGCGGCAGCAACATGGTGGCCATGCCCTGAATAATTTCATCAAACAGCCGGGGCAGACTGGCCAGCCCCTGCAGCCGGTACAGCACCAGCGATACCACCAGGGCGCAGCCCACGCCCATCAGCGCATCAATATTGAAATACCAGGTGGCCAGCAGCAGGGTCAGCACCGGCAGCATGAAGTTCACCAGTCGCGGCGGCTGGCGATGGCCCGGCTCGTCCTGTTCGATAGCCTCGCTGTTGCCTGCCAGGCAGTCACGCTCTGCCTGCTTCATGGTGCCAAGCAGCGGCATCACGCCAAAAGCCACCAGGGGCACCAGCAGCAGGGCCACCCAGGGATACACCAGGTAGGGCAACAGGCTCAGGTAATAATTGAAGCCTTGCCCTTCGGGCACCAGGCCATTGGCTTCAATCAGGCCGGCGAGATAAATTACCCAGGTGGAAAACGGGATCAGCAGGCACACCGGTGCCGAAGTGGAGTCCACTACATAGGCCAGCATGTCCCGGGAGATTTTCAGCTTGTCCGACAGCTTGCGCATGGCGGTGCTGACGGTCAGAGCATTGAGGTAGTCATCAATAAAAATGGCAATGCCCAGCAGCCAACTGGCCATCAGGGCATGAGAGCGACGCTTGACGTATTTGCCCAGACTGTCGCTGAAGGCCAGAGTCGCACCGGAAAATTGCAGCAGGGCAATCAGACTACCGAGCAGGCCGCACACCAGAATAAGCCAGCCCATAATGGGCCCCTGCATCACCTCCAGGGTGCTGGCCACAAAGTTGTGCAGCGTCCGCTGTGGCTCCACCAGGGCAAAGCCCGTCAGGGCACCGGCCAGCAGCGGCTCCAGCGTGCGCCGGGTCATCAGCGCCAGCCCCAGCACCACCAGGGTGGGCACCAGGGCAAAGAGCCCGAACTCGCCTTCAGTCTTGCCCGCACCGAGTGCTAACACCAGCAGAAACAGACCGGTCAATATTGCAAGCCTGGTCCAGCCGATGGGCAGTTGCTCCATGCGGGGGGTCAGTATTTTCTCCATAGCCTCTTCCTTGTCTGTCCGTTGACGCTTCATCATAGAGGCAGACGGAAAGTGGCCGACATGTCCCTTAAGGGACATTTGACGTGATCTGAGTCACACCAGAAGTTAACTTTTTATAAACAAAAATAAAACAAATGATGGGGTGGCGAGGGTATTACCCTCGCTAAAACTCAGAAATGCTTGGCCGGAGTGGAGCAACTGACGATACGGCAGGGCTGATCGCTGATATTGCGAAAACGGTGGGGTTGAGTGGTGGAGAAGTAATAGCTGTCGCCGGCCTTCAGCAGCCGGTGCTGAGCACCTATGGTAATTTCGATTTCCCCTTCAATCACCACGCCGGCTTCCTCGCCGTGGTAGGCCATCATGTCGTGGCCGGTGTCCACGCCAGGCGGGTAGGTTTCCACAATAAATGACATGGCCCGGTTCTTGCGGTTATAGCCCACCAGTTTCAAAGACAGATTACCGCTGCCCACGTCCTGCAGCTCGTCGGGACTGAAAAAGATCTGATCGGTGTTTTGCAGATCCAGAGTAAAAAACTCACCCACCGTCATGGGAATGCCGTCGAGGATCTTTTTCAGCGAGCTGACCGACGGGCTGACCTTGCCCTGCTCAATCAGCGACAGGCTGGAGTGGGTCACGCCGGTGCGTTTGGCCAGCTCCCGCTGGGAAATATTGCGCATCAGGCGCACCGCCTTGAGGCGGGTACCCACATCGTTATTGTCGTCGCCCTGCTTCGCCGTTGTCATATTTCTCCGTTCAATATCAGAAAACCCTCGGCCAAATTCTACTCAAGGGAGGATTCGGCTGTAAATTGAATTAAGACACTTACAGCCCGGCCTGCTCCAGCCGGGTGGCCATATCACCCAGGCCGTCCAGCCCCTGAATATCCGTGGGCTGCAGATATAACGGATAGCGATTCAGACCGGCAAAGGTTCGCTCTATCTCAGCCAGATGTGTTTTTTCCTGGCTTCGACGTTGTGCCAGAAAAGCACCGTCAGCTTCATCAGGCAGAATGCGGTTCACCACCAGGCCGGCCAGGGGCAATTTTTCTTCCCGCAGTGCTGTTACCGCCCGTTCGGTTTCCAGTATCGGCAGCTTTTCGGGAGTGAGCACAAACAACAGTGCAGTCTGCTGGCCGTTGGTCAGCAACCGGCGAGTGCGCTGAAACAGCCGCTGACGCGCCAGCAGCGTTTCGGTAATGGATTTGGTGCGTTCGTCCATACCGGCGGTTTCGTGAGCCCGCGGATCGCCAAAAGGGCTGTCCACGTCCTTGCCCGGGGTTAAATGGTCCAGCACCTCGCCCAGTTTTTCCGAGCGCTGGTTGCTTTTGAGCATCCCTTGAGTCCAGGCGGCCATGGCCTCGGGCAAACTGAGCAGGCGCAGGGTGTGGCCGGTGGGTGCCGTATCGAAAATCACCAGGTCGTGGGTCTGCTGACTGTCTTCCATCACTCTGGCCATACGCTCCAGCAGTGCCGCTTCCTGGGCCCCCGGCGATTGGCGGGTAAGGCGCATCTGTCGCTCCACCTCGCCGTACATCTCGGGCCGGGTAAAGCGTTTAAGCTGCGCCAGCACCCGGGCCAGGTGCTGCTCCACTTCATGATCCGGATCCAACTCCAGAGCGTCTAGATTGGGGGCCAGCCGGGTAATGGTATCGCCAATTTCCCGGCCAAAGGCATCGGCCAGGCTGTGAGCGGGATCGGTGGACACCAGCAGGCAGCGCTTTCCCCGGCGGGCCGCCAATAGTGCCAGGGACGACGACACAGTGGTCTTGCCCACGCCGCCCTTGCCGCCCACCAGCAACACCCGCTTGTCGGTCAGTAACATGTAATCTCTCCAGACAATAAAGCCGGCATCAAAGCCGGCCCGTTGTGCGAAATGTTGGGATTCGTAAAACGCATCCCAACGCAACTTTATTCGCAGAACTCAGCAGCAGCGAAAGTGATCCAGCGGCGAGTGCTCCATGCCCATGCGCTGGTGCCAGTCGTGAAACCGCTCCAGCAGCAGGGGCTGCAGTTCCAGGGTGTAATAGGAGGCCGGATTCGGCACGCCCATCATCTCCGAGAATACCAGCAGCATAAAGAGATCGTCTTCCTCGCGCCGGGCCCGGGCAATGGCCGCCCGGTAGGGCGCGTTATAGACTTCTTCCGCATACCGGCTGGCCTTGTCTATCCAGGCCAGCACCCGCTTGATTTTCACGACTTGTTCTCGGCGCTTTCAGCTTTGCCACTGCGCAGCTTGTTCAGGGTAGAGCCACACTCCAGCGCCACCAGAATGGCCGCCGCCAGCACTACCAGATCAAGAGTAAACAGGAACCAGTTGGCCTGTGCATAGAAGTCCTTAAGCTGGATCAACAGTGCCAGAACTGTCATTACCAGCAGGAACAGCAGCGGGATCAGGGTCACATACATGGGCCGGCCCAGACGCGCCAGCATCACAGTGATCACCAGCAGGGTCAGACCCGCCAGCAGCTGGTTGGTGGTGCCGAACAACGGCCAGATCAGCAAGCCGCCGGAGCCGTCGCCACCGGAGCCAAAGGCCAGCAACAGGCAGGAAGCTACCGCCAACAGGGTGGCCGGGGCCGCTTTCTGCATCCAGTTGATGTTATAGATGCTGCCCCACTCCTGGAAAATATAGCGCTGCAGCCGCAGGCCGGTGTCCATGGTGGTGCCGGCAAACAACACCGCCATTACCGTGAGAATGGTTTGCGACAGCTCGATGTCAAAGCCCAGGCCATTGCTCAGAATATTGGCTCCGCCCTGCACAAAAGCGGCCACCCCGCCCTGACCAAAGCCGCTGTACACGGCCTGCCAGTCGGCGAGCGTCGCAAAACCGGCGGTGGCGGCAATGATCGCGGCCAGTGCCAGGCATCCTTCACCGATAGCGCCGAAATAGCCCACAAAGCGCAGGTCGGTTTCCTTGTCGAGCTGTTTGGAGGTGGTGCCGGACGACACCAGACCATGAAAGCCGGAGATAGCACCACAGGCAATGGTCACAAACAACAGTGGCAGCAGCGAGGGCGTGCCTTCCGGCACATTGTCATTAAAGGCCGGGGCCACCACATCCGGAGCCGACAGCAATACGGCACCATAAAGCAGACCCAGGCCCACAAACAGCTGCAGACCGTTAATGTAGTCGCGGGGTTGCAGCAGCATCCATACCGGCAGCAACGAGGCAATGGCGGCATACACAAACAGCAGAATAATCCACTGAGCCTTGTCGGTCAGGCCCATAAACATCTCGGGCAGCGCCAGCGGCATGGAAGGCCCTACCCAGATCAGGGCATAAAGCGCAATCACGCCCACAATGGAAACAGTGATCAGACCAATCATTTTGCGGTAAATAAGCTGACCGATAATCAGTGCCACCACAATGGCCCCCCATACCGGCACCACAGAGGTCTGGAACTTGGTCAGCAGACCGGCGATCACCACCGCAAATACGGCGTTAACCATCAACAGCACCAGGAAGATGACGATCATAAAGATGCTGCGGGCGCGCTTGCCCACCACATCACCGGTGAGCGCGCCCACCGATTTGGCCTTGTTGCGGTTACTGGCCCAGATAGCCCCCGCATCGTGCACGCCGGCAAAAAAGATGGTACCAAACACCACCCACAAAAAGGCCGGCACCCAGCCCCAGATCACCGCAATAGCCGGCCCCACTATGGGTGCCGCCCCAGCTACCGAGGTGAAATGGTGACCCCAAAGCACAAATTTGTTGGTGGGCACATAATCTATGCCGTCCTCAAACTCGTGCGCCGGCGTCCGAAAGCCGGGATCCAGCCGAAATATTTTTTCGGCCACAAACTTCGAATACACAAAATAGCCGAGCGCCATGGCACCCAGCCCAACCAACATCAGGAATATGGCATTCATTGCACCGCTCTCCCGTAACGAATTTTCCCTGTTATTATCCGTAGTGCGGATCATCAGATCCGGCACTCCTAAAGGCTACAATAGAAAGGAAAAACCGCTCAGAATCAACATGCTAGCTATAAATTCAAATGGCACTCAATTAAGTGGCAGCGGTATATACAAGGTGAGCTCATTACAAACAAATCAACCACTTGGAAATATGGAAATCAAGCAGTTATAAACACTAAAAAATAACAAAAAATAAGAATAATAAATAAATCGATTCCAAGGGCAGACGCAAACTTATTCGTCTTTAAAGATCGTGACCTGAGTCACACCCAGCTTACGAAAATATTCTTCCCGGAACTCCTTCATGGTCTTTCTGTTGTTGCGGCTGATATTGGCCAGCTGATCTTCCATGCAGCGAAACTCTGCCAGATCCAGCCCTTCAGCGGTGGCAATGGCATCGTAGATGCTGTGGTGCTTGTCATTGGCATAGCCAATTTCTTTTTGTTGTTTGCGATAGTGATAACGAATGCGAAAAGCCATAATGAAAAACTCCGTAAAAACGTCATTGTCGCTGCAAAGTGCCTGTGCACTCAAGAGTGCGGGAGCCATCACGCCAATTTACCGCCGTAACGCGCATAATACGCCCATCATGAGACGGAACTCCTTTGCCCTTTTTCTGCTGCTGTTGTTTGGCACCCTGCTGGTTAGCACAGCGTTGTTCTGGCACACCCGGGAGCAGGGGCTGGCAGATATTCGCCAGCATGCGCAAGTAAGCCTGGGCCGCTACATTACCAACCTGCGTCATCAGCTGGCACGCCATCAGGACTTGCCCCGGCTGCTGGCCGATCAGCATCAGCTCAAGGCGCTGCTGAACGATCCCGATAACCCGCAAAAAACCGATGAGGCTAACCGCTATCTGGCCCGGGTTAATGCCACCATGGGTGCCACCGACAGTTATCTTATCAACAGCAACGGCATGACTCTGGCCGCCAGCAACTGGGATCAGGCCGCGCCCTTTGTGGGGAACGACTACAGCTTTCGCCCCTATTTTCAGCAGGCCATGGAGGGAGGGCTGGGCCGCTATTTTGCCCTTGGCAATACTTCCCGGGTGCGAGGATATTTCTTTTCCGCGCCGGTGCGCCAGCAGGGACAGATTATTGGCGTGACCGTGGTCAAGGTAGATCTGGAAGACATAGAAGGCAGCTGGAACGACCCGCTGCAGGACATTCTGGTCATGGACGAAGACGGCGTTATTTTTATCTCCACCCGCCACCAGTGGCGCTTTCGTCTGTTGCCCAAACCCGGCCTGCTCACGCCGGATCCGCAGCTGCTCAGCCGTATTGAAGGCAGCCGCCGTTATGAAAGAGTACAGCTGCAGCCGCTGCCCCTGCAGCAAAGAGACACCACACCAAGAGGCAATCAGCTGCTGACCATGAAAAGCGAGGAAGCCAGCGGCCATTATCTGCTGGTGAGCGAACTGCTGCCGGATGTGGGCATGCGGGTTGCCATTCTGGCCAATCTCAAGCCACTTAGAGAGCGCATAGCCCGCACTCTGGTTGCCGGACTTGGTACTTTCTGGACACTGGCGGCGCTGCTGTTATTTTTGCGGGCCCGGCATCGCATGAAGGTGCGCCATCAGCGGGAGCTGCAACAAGCTCATGAAGCCCTGGAGCGCAGGGTAGAGCAGCGCACTCATCAGCTCACCGACAGCAACCGGCGGCTGAAGCAGGAAGTAGAGCAACACCGGCAAACCCAGAGTCAGCTGATCCAGGCTGCCAAAATGGCGGTGCTGGGGCAATTATCTGCCGGCATTAATCATGAGCTGAACCAGCCACTCACCGCCATTCGCCAGTTTGCCGATAATGGCCGCAAGCTGCTGAAGCGAGGCCGCACCGAGGCGGTAGCCGGCAATCTGGAAGAAATTGGCGGCCTGGCAAATCGTATGGCCGCCATTTTGCAGCCGCTGCGTGAGTTTGCCCGCCAGCATCATGCCGGCAACACCCATACTACCCTGGCCCAGCTGCGCCGGGGCGTAATGGTCTTGATGGGAGCCGAGCTGGAAAAGCACAAGGCAAGGCTGTACTGGCCTGATGAACAGGACAATCTTGCAGTAGCGGGGGATCAGGGCCGGCTGGAGCAGGTGCTGGTTAATTTGATTGGCAATGCACTGCAGGCCATGACCGAAACGTCGTTACCACGTATTGATATTCATGTTCAGGCCAGTACTGCTCAGGTTACTCTTGCCCTGCGCGATCATGGTCCCGGCCTGAGCGAACAGGCGCTGGCCCATATTTTTGAGCCTTTCTTTACTACCAAATCCACCGGTCTCGGGCTGGGGCTGTCCATCTCTCACCGCATAGTAGAAAGTCTGAACGGTGAACTGATCGCTGCCAACCATCCTGACGGGGGTGCCGTCTTTACCCTGGTACTGAACCGCATGCATAAGGAGCCCGCATGACTTCGCCCCATATTTTGCTGATTGATGACGATGCTGCCATTTTGCGCTCCGCCAGCCAGACCCTGGAGCTGGAAGACTACCGGGTCTGTACCCTGGACAGGGCCGACAAGGCGCTGCCGCTGCTCAATGAAGATTTTGCCGGCATCGTGATTACCGATATCAACATGCCGGGCACCACCGGACTGGAACTGCTGGCCAGAATAAAAACCATTGATTCAAATATTCCGGTCATTCTTATTACCGGCTTTGGCGATATTTCCATGGCGGTCAGTGCCATTCGTAACGGCGCTTACGACTTTATTGAAAAGCCATTTTCATCAGATCTGCTGCTTGATGTGGTGCACAGGGCTCTGGAAAAGCGTGCCCTTACTCTGGATAACCGCCGCCTGCGCCAGGAGCTGCAGGCTCAGAGCGCTCCCGGCCCGCGTATTCTGGGCAGCTCACCGGCAGTGCAGGACCTGCGCCGGCTGGTACAAAGCGTGGCGTCCAGCCCGGCGGATATTCTGCTGATGGGGGAAACCGGCTCGGGCAAGGATCTGCTGGCCCGCTACATTCACGAACACAGCCCGCGCCGGAACAAAAACTTTGTTGCCATCAACTGCGGCGGCATGCCGGAAAACCTGATTGAGTCTGAACTGTTTGGTCATGAAAAAGGGGCCTTTACCGATGCTAAAGAGAGGCGCATCGGCAAGCTGGAACATGCCCATGGCGGTACTCTGTTTCTGGATGAAATAGAAAGCATGCCCATGAGCCTGCAAATCAAACTGCTGCGGGTACTGGAAGAGCGTGCCATTGAACGGCTGGGTTCGAACCGGCTGATCCCGCTGGATATTCGTATTATTGCCGCCACCAAGGCTAATTTGCGCGCCCTGGCCGATGCCGGTGATTTTCGTGAAGATCTCTATTACCGGCTGAATGTGGTGCGCATCGACATTCCGCCGCTGCGCGCCCGCCCCGACGATATTCCGCTGTTGTTTCAGCATTTTGCGCTGCTGGCATCCGCTCAGTTTGAACGGGAAATACCGCCGTTATCAGCCCCGCAGCTGCAGCAGCTGCTGAGCCATTCCTGGCCGGGCAATGTGCGGGAGCTGCGCAATCTGGCGGAGCGCTATGTGCTGCTGGGCGAGGCCTGCTCCTTTGACCTGAGTGAACACAGCCAGACCGAGACGCCTGCCAGCGGGCAGGGGCTGGCCGCCCGGGTGGATCAGTTTGAGAAAACCCTGATTCAATCCGAGCTGGCCCGCCACGGCGGCTCCATCAAGCACACTCAGGAAAGCCTGCAACTGCCCCGTAAAACCCTGTACGACAAAATGAAAAAACACGGCCTGGACAAGAACGACTACAAGGGCTGAACGCTTGTCGTTTGCCATGCCGTGCACACACGTCGGCAATCGCGCTATCGCTTCGCATTGCATACATGCTCACTCTTGCTTTTAACGCCGCACGATTTAATATAAGAAAAAACTAAATTAGAGATAGTTATGGCAACGAAAACTTACACAGTAAAAACCGAAATGGGAAATACCTGGCAGGTGCGGGCTCAGGTGGGCTCACATCAAATGATCATCGATCAGCCCTCTGCCGGCGACACCGGTCCCAATCCGCTGGATACCTTTCTGTTTGCGCTGGCGGGCTGTGTTTCCACCATTGCCAAAATGGCTGCCCGGGAGCAGGGTGTTGAGCTGCGCAGCATCAATGTTGAAGTTAATGGCGAGCTGAACCCGGCGGGGCTGGCGGGCAAGCCCAGTGACGATCCGGTGGGCTTCAAGCACATCAACATCAGTGCCGACATCGACGCCGATCTTGATGACGCCGAAAAACAGGCTTTTCTGGATCTGGTCTGTGCCCGCTGCCCGGTGCACGACAACCTGCTGCGTGCCACTTCGGTCAGCCACCAGAGCCGTTAATCCATTGATGGGGGGATTTCCACCCATGATCAAAGCGCCCAGGGGCGCTTTTTTTGTCAGGTCACCCCACGTAGCGGCACTGCAACCTCAGGCAACGCCGGTCTTGCCTGCGTCTTCACTGCCCGTTAAAACATTCAGACAAGACAATATGTGTGAAAATCCGCCCATGCGCTGATGAATATGGGCGGATTACCACCCATTTAACATTCATATTCATACCAGCGGCTCTGCTTCCATTATCGCAAAACCAGTGCTGGCCTGACTTAACAATACCTTAGCCTGAGTTGGCCCCGATTTTGCTAATAAGCTGTTAATCAAAACAGCAGCTTATTGGCGGCTGGTGAAAAAACGAGGTTAAGGAATGTCACAGCAACAACTCGACGAGCTCAGCCCACAAGAGCAGAAAAAGCTTCAGGAGCTGATGGAAAAGGATGCCAAGTCCGAGCGCAAGCTCACCGGGCCCTGGGCCTGGCTGGTGGCGGCGCTGGCCGCGGCCATGGTCGTTCTTTACTTTTACGGTGCCGGCGTCGCCGCCCTCAGCACCCAATACCATCTTGGCATTTATGTGCTGATCACTTTTGTGCTGGTATTTCTGCTCTATCCTGCCGGCAGCCGCGGAGCCCATGCCGGCCTTTCCATTATAAGCGCTGCCCTGCTGGCCTTGCTGGCCGGCTGCTTTGTCATTTATGACTCCCCCACCACGCTTTACCAGCAATTCACGCTGTTCAAGGAGACCTGGGAATACGACGGCCTGAGCGTAGCGCTGGAGCAGGATGCCGACAAACTGCACTATGTGCTGCTGCTTACCCTGCCCTTTGCCGCCCTGATGCTGCCATTGGATCAGTGGCTGAGCCGGCGCAACAGCAACAGCCCCACCGCCAGCGATGTAGTGCTGGCGTTGATGGTAGCCGGCACAGTGCTGTACTGGATCAGCCAGTTTGAAGCGCTCAACTACCGGGCCGGAGCCGAAAACGAGGTAGACATGCTGGTGAGCGTGGTGGGTCTTCTGCTGTCGCTGGAGATCTGCCGCCGGGTGCTGGGCTGGTCCATCACCCTGATTGGTGTGGGCATGATCGCTTTTGCCCTGTTCGGCCCCTACCTGCCGGAGCTGTTTGCCCACCGCGGTTTTCGCTTTGAGCGCCTGGCCACTGCCCTGTTCCTGACCACCAACGGCGTGTTCGGGGTCATGGCCAACGTACTGGCGACCTATGTGATTCTGTTTATCTTTTTTGGCGCCTTCTTGCAGAAGTCCGGTGCCGGCAAGTTCTTTATCGACCTGCCCCTGGCCATGGCAGGCCGCTCCACCGGCGGTCCTGCCAAGGTGGCGGTGATCTCTTCTGCCCTGTTCGGCTCTGTGTCCGGCTCCGCCATTGCCAACACCGTCTCGTCCGGTGCCTTTACCATTCCCATGATGAAACGAGCCGGCTTCAAGCCCCACGTGGCCGGCGCCATTGAGCCCGCCGCCTCCATCGGCGGCATGTTCCTGCCCCCCATTATGGGCGCGGGCGGCTTTCTGATGGCCGAGCTCACCGGCACCCCCTATTCCACCATCATGATCTTGTCCATCGGGCCGGCCATTCTGTACTTCCTGGCGGTGTACTGCATGGTGCACTTCGAGGCCAAGAAACACGGCCTGGTGGGCGTGCAGGGCGAGGAAATCCCCCACTGGAAAACCGTGTTCAAGAGCGGCTGGTACTATGCCCTGCCGCTGGTGATAATTACCGTGCTATTGCTGGCCGGCCGCTCCGCCGGCAACTCGGCATTCTGGGCCACGTTGTCGTGCATTGCAGTAAGCTGGGTCAACAAGGAAACCCGCATGGGGCCGAAGCAAATCTGGGAAGCCATTCAGGTAGGCGCGCGCAACACCCTGATCGTAGGCGCCACCATTGGGGTTATCGGCGTGATTGTGGGCACCATTTCCCTCACCGGCATGGGCCTCAAGTTCTCGGATCTGATCATCTCCATGGCCGGCGACAGCCTGCTGCTGGCGCTGGTGCTGGTGGCCATCGCCTCACTGGTGCTGGGCATGGGCGTGCCGGTGACCGCCGCCTACCTGATTGTGGCCGTGCTGGCAGTGCCGGCCCTGGGCGAGTTCGGCGTCTCGGCCATTGCCGCCCACATGATAGTGTACTGGCTGTCCCAGGATTCCAACATCACGCCGCCGGTGTGCGTGGCCGCCTATGCCGGTGCCGCCATTGCCGGCTCGGATCCGTGGAAAACCGGCTGGACCTCCTTCAAGTTCGCCAAAATGCTGTACGTGATGCCACTGCTGTTTGCCTATGTACCGGCCATGCTGCTTGACGGCACTACCCTGGAGATCATCACTGCCTTTGTCTCCGCCACGCTTGGGACTCTGGCCTTTGGTGCCTTTGCCATGGGCTATCTGCGTCGCCAGACCAAACTGCACGAATGGCTGCTGCTGGGTGCCGGCACTCTGCTGCTGTACTGGCCTACACTGGTGTCCGATATCGCCGGCCTGGCGCTGGTGGCCCTGGTGTGGTGGCTACAGCGCGAAGGCAACGTCACTCCCGCCATTAACCATTCCAACGTTCATTAAGGAGCATGCATGTCTGTTATTACTCATATTCTGTATGCCACTGACTTCTCCGACGGGGCCGCCGAGGCGGCGGCCCTGGCCCGGGAGCTGGCCGAAGTCCACGGCGCAAGGCTGCACCTGCTGCACGTGATCACCGAGCTGGACGACCGTCACCGCCGAGGCATTCCCGCCAGTGTGATGGAGGCGTTTGTAAAGGAAGTTAAAACCCAGGCCATGGCCGATTTGCACAGCTTTCAGAGGCGTTATTTTCAGGGGCTGGAGAATCAGCTGACCACCGAGCTGCGTCTGGGGCACAGTGCCGACGAAATTCTGGCCAGTGCCACTGAAACAGGTGCCAGCCTGATTGTGCTCGGCACCCGCAGCCGGCGCGGAATGGAAAAATGGCTTATCGGCTCCACCGCCGAGCGGGTGCTGCGCCAGTCTGCGTTGCCAGTGCTGACCGTACCCGAGCGCAGCTGACAATGATTCACCGGAAGACCATAAACGTAACGACAATGAGGACATCATCATGACCAAGCATACCCACTCCTTTCGCGTGTTAACCACCCTGGCAGTGGCTACTGTCGCCAGCCTGGGCGCTGCCACTACCCAGGCTCAGACCGAGCGTCTGGCTTTTTCCGGCGGCCCCGACGGCGGTACTTTTCAGTATTTTTCCAACGGCATTTCCACCCGGCTGTCCCGCACCCTGGACGGGGTGGAGGTGTCCAACATGGCCTCTGCCGGCTCGGTGGAAAACCTGCGCCGGGTTAACTCCCGTGATGCCGACTTTGGCATTGTCTATTCCGGCGACATGTTTCTGGGCCTGAACGGCAAGCTGACCAACGACACCCGCAAATACCGCAACGCCAAGGCGGTGTCCTACCTTTACGGTGCACCCGCCCACCTGATTGTGCTCGACGGTGCCGACATTACTGAAGTATCCCAGCTTGAAGGCAAAAGCGTGGCTGTGGGTCCGGCCGGCTCCGGTGCTGCCGCCTCGGCCCAGCGCTTTTTTGAAAGCGTAGGCCTGTGGGACAAGATCACCCCGCAATACATCGGCTATAACCAGGGTGCTTCCGCACTTGGGGACCGCCAGATCGACGCCCTCTGGGTCTTTGCCGGCTTCCCCAATGCTTCTGTGATCCAGGCCGCCTCCAGCAACGACATTCGCCTGCTGCAGGTGCATGAAGCCGCCAGCGCCGGCACCCTGTTTCAGGATCACCCCTACTACGCCGAAGTGACCATTCCCGCCGGTACTTATCCGGGGGTGGATTATGACGTGGTGACAGTGCAGGACTCCGCCCTCTGGGTGGCCGGCCGTCATCTGTCTGCGGATCAGGTCGCTGCCAGCCTGAAACAAATTTATTCCGAGGAAGGGCTGACCTTTATGCGCTCTGTATCTCAGGCCGCTGCTTCAATGAGCATCGATTCGGGCACCATGGGCATAGTGACGCAGCTGCACGACGGTGCCAAGGCCTTCTGGACTGAGCAGGGCAAAACCCTGACTGATCAGCAGCAATAAAATACTCGCTTTTCCTCTCTAATTAACGGGCCCATTGCGGCCCGTTTTCTTGTTATAGTCTTTGAGTTCTTTTTTCTACCTTCTCAGGAGACAGTGATGACGCACTTATATCCCGAACGGGATGCCCTTCTCGACACTGCCCTGGATCTGGCACTGGAGCGCGGCTGGCACGGCTTTGGTTTACGCCAGCTGGCCGATGCCGGGAACATGACCCTGGCTGAGCTGAGCCAATATTACCGCTCTCGCGATGATCTGGCAGAAGCACTGTTCGACCGGGCCGATCAGGCCATGCTGAGTGTGCAGCAAGACTGGCAGCAGCCTCTGCATGAGCGGCTGTTCAGCACCCTAATGGTCTGGTTTGAGTCTCTTTCGCCCTATCGCAGTCTGGTTAAAGACATGCTCGGCTACAAGCTGGAACCCGGCCATCTGCACCTGCAGGCCCATGGCATTACCCGGGTCAGCCGCACCGTGCAGTGGCTGCTGGAAGCCACTGGCTGGCAGGCGGGTGGTCTGCGCCGCAGTGCCGGCGAGGTGGCGCTGACCGGCATTTATCTCACTGCCATGGCCAGCTTTGTTAATGATGCCAGCGATCATTTCGACACCACAGAAACCTTGCTCTATGGTCTGCTGAGGCGTTCAAGCCGCCTGCTGCAGGACTGACACCGGAGCCTGCACCTTGTGATTTTTGCCGAACGTAAAGACGGTCATCTGCTCAAGCTGTCGCGCATTTTGCGGGAAGCCACCGAGCACCGCTTTGAGCTTTACCTGTTTGTGCCCGGCGAGCTGGGACTGAACAGCACTGTGGTGCCCGAAGAAAGCTTTTATCACAACGCCATTCATACCAGCCGCACCTATTTCAGTGACAGGCCGCACCTGCCGCTGGTGCACAGCCGGCTGGCGGAGCGGGGCAAGCTCACGCCCGAACAATACCGGCTCAGTCTCAGCCTTTATGGTTATCAGTATGTGGTGGGGCTGGAGCAGTCCTGTCACGATCTTCGCAACCACATGGAAACAGTAGAGCTGGAAAAGGTGGAAGAAGTGGTGGCTCTGGCCCAGGACATTCTCAGCCGGCTGCGCCGCCGCGTGCCCACCGACGACACCCTGCGCAAGTATTACACCAACATAGACAACTATGTGTCCTGGTTTACCGAGCAGCGGCTGCTGGGGCTGGTGGCTCACCTGCCCCGCAACGGCGACTATAAAACCGTGAAGTCCATGTTGCTGGATGTGTGTCAGCTCGAGCGCCAGCACCGCATAGAGCACCAATACAATACCGCCCATGCCAGCGATTCATTATCCCGCATTTCCAACAAGATGCGGCTGTTGCGCCGGCTGATCGAATACCCGGTCACCCTCAAGGAAAAAACCCGGGAGCTGGGCGGCGGCGAGCAAAAACTGCTTAAATCCGTGGTCACCGCCGTGGTGATGACCACTGTTTCGCTGGCCGCTTATGAAGTACGGGAAACCCTGGGCGGTATTTCCATGATGGTGATTTTTGCTCTGGCCCTGCTCTATGCCCTGCGGGAGCTGTTCAAGGACGACCTGCGCAACACCCTCTGGCGCTGGCTGCGCAAGGGCAGACCCAAATGGCGGCGGCAGTATTTTGATGTCCACAGCAGTCAGCCCGTGGGCCGCCAGCTGGAATGGTTTGATTATAAGCGCCCGCCCCGGGTGCCCGATGAGGTGCGCGCTGCTCGCCGGGCCAGCATCAGCCAGCGTGAAGAAGTAGTGATGTTTTATGGCAGTCATTCGCGCATGCTGCCCACCCGCTTTCTGACCGGCTATGAGCAAACCCGGGAAACACTGCAGCTGGATTTAAGCATGCTGGCGCGGCTGATGGAAAAAGGCTCTCACCATGTGTATCAGCTGAAAGACAATCAGGTGGCGCGCCAGCCGGTGGAAAAGCGCTATCTGTTCAATCTGGTCACCCGGGAAGTGCAGGGCCAGAACCCGCCGGTGCTGCAGCGCTGGAAGGTGGTGGTCAGCCGCTCCAAGATAGTGGAAATTGAAGAAATTCCGCAACCGTCAAAAAACGGAAAAAAACTGTAAGAATCCGGCCCTGTCCTTCGACAGTACAAGAGAACAGACACCTGTTTTTTCTTTACTGACAGAAGGATGCTGAGTATGAATAAGGTCAACACTGCCACTACCCTTGCCTTTGCCCTGAGCACCGCTCTGGCTGCTTCCGGCACGGCGCTTGCCGACGATCACAGCGGTGCCAAAGGCGACATGGAAAAATGCTTCGGCGTGGCCCTGGCCGGCCAGAATGACTGTGCCGCCGGCCCCGGCACCACTTGCGCCGGCACATCAAAAACCGATCACCAGGGCAACGCCTGGAAACTGGTGCCTGCCGGCACTTGTCTGGAAACCGACTCTTCCACCTCGCCCACCGGCAAGGGCCAGCTGAACGCCTTTGAAGAAGTAAAGGCCTGAGCCCAGGGAGGCACCATGACCACAGCGCTTAACAACGCCGGCACCGGTGCCTTCTCCCTGCCGGCCTCGGCGGGGCTGGGGCTCAAGCTGCAGCACGCCGAGGAAATACTCACCACTCACCCGCCCCTGGGCTTTGTGGAAATTCATGCGGAAAATTTTATGGTGGCGGGCGGCCCCCGCCATCATTACTTAAGCCGTATTCAGCAGCATTAAGTGCCTATTCAAAATTAATCGCGTGATCAGTTCCATAGCCACCGAGCAGCCGGTGTACCTCATCACAGAGATGCTCAAACGAGAGGTACGCACTCAGCGGCAGCCATGCATACTTCATCTGCCGTCACAGGATCTCAATCAGGTTCAGCTCCGGCGAGCAAGCCGATAGGTAGACCAAGTGCACACGATGCGACATCCACTCGATTATCTTTCGCCAGAAGGCCTTGGAGCGATGCATGCTGGCATTGTCGAGCACCACCACGGGAAGGTATCGGGGTCTTTCTGGGCCACAAACTGGTCAAACGCTTCGATGACCGTCTCGGTGGTCACGGGTTTGGTGGCGGTGTGATAGACCAGCTTCCCTGCCCGGCTGAGGAACCCCAATACGTTCAGCCTGCGGCTATGTGAGTAAGCGGTCACCTCGCAGGGCTTCCCGATGGGGCTCCACGCATAGGGCACCGACGATGATTGCGAAAAGCCTGATTCATCAAAGTAATAGAACTCATGTTCACCCAAGTCTTCGCGCTGGTACAGCGCCTTGAGGAGGCCCTGAGTATTGCGGAAATCCGTTTCGTCACGCCGCGCCTTGAGTGAGTGCCGAATGCGCTTGAAGCTGAGGTCATTTTTTTTCAACGCCCGGCGAAGGGTCACCGTGCTGACCGTCTTGCCGGTCTCTTCTTGAAAGCGAGCCTGCAAGGATCGAATCTGATGGGGCTGTTCGGCAACCAGTTCCTGCAATCGCTGGTGGTCATGCTCATCCAAGACCGGCGTGCGGCCACTGCGCGGCTTGTCGATCAGCCCATCGAGGCCTGACGCTTCCCACTGTTTGAGCCATCGTGATACGGCATCACGGCGAACCTGCAGTATCTCACTGATTTGATTGATCGTATGGCCTTGATCACTCAGCAGGATGGCATGAGCACGCCGACGTAGGGCGCGCTTCTCACCATGGTGATAGGCAGAAGACAGCGTCTGCTGTTCAGAGTCAGAGAGAGGGGCAACAAAGCGCCTTGCCATGGTTCCATCCGTGTCAGAAATCCTGACATCGAAAATACACGAAAACTTCAGATCAGGCACTTAATGTCTGAGGCCCAGGACAGGTCCCTCACCGCCAGAGAAAAACTCAGCCTCAGAATGCACACCCTGATGTGCCGCGTCTGCCATCACTTTCAGCAGCAGCTGCCAGTGTTGCGCCGGCTGAGCCGCAGCTATATCAAACGCAAGTAAGCCCGGCTTGCGCCGGGCAACATACGGTTACCGCTTCAGCCGCACCACCAGATCGTGCAGTTCGGTGGCCACGGCTTGCAATGCATCCATGCTGCCGGCAGCCGCATCGGCCTGCTCCAGGCCCGAGTCGGACACTTCCGCCATGGTCACCGCCTGGCGATTAATGTCTTCGGCTACCCGTGCCTGCTGCTCCACGGCGGTGGCCATTTGCAGCGACATATCGGCAATACGAGACACAGCTCCGGCAATGCCTTCAAGAGTTTGCTCGGTTTCCACCACTCGCGCCAGCCCCGATTCGGCACTGGCTTTACCCTGCTCCGCCACATTCACCGAGGAGCCGGCCCGCTCGGTCAGCTCCGCTACTATGCGGTGAATTTCGCCGGTAGACTCCCGGGTGCGGGCTGCCAGCTGACGTACCTCATCGGCTACCACCGCAAAACCGCGGCCGTGTTCGCCGGCCCTGGCCGCTTCAATGGCGGCATTCAATGCCAGCAGATTGGTCTGTTCAGACAGGGTTTCAATCATGCCTGCTACCTGCGCAATGGCAGCGGTCTGCTCCGCCAGCTGCCGCACTTCTCCGCTGATGTCGTCTACGGTATTTTTAAGGCCGGCAATGGCTTCCCGGGTAACGCCCGCCACATTCAGCCCCTGCACAGCCATCTGGTTAGCAGTGTCGGCCTGGCTGGCGGTTTCCTGCACATGAGTGGTCACGTCATGAATGGTGGTGCTCATTTCATTCATGGCGGTGGCCACCAGCTCGGTCTGCTCCCGCAGTCCGGCCATGCCTTCACGAGTCTGCCGGAACTGTACTGCACCATCATCGGAACGGCGGCTGACTCTGGCAGCAGCATCTTCAATGCGGGTAATGGCAGCCAGCAACCGTGCCCGTTCACTGCGGATCCCTACATATAACCGGCCCGGCATGCCCTGCTCACGGCTGAGGGTTCGGACCGCCAGCTCATGACGAAAGGCATTGCCCAACAGGTTATCAAGCTGCCTGAGAGTGCGAACATGGCGGTAATGACTCCAACCGGCAAAGGCCGCCAGCGCTGTCAGCTCCAGCGCAATGCCGGCCCCGGTTCTTGAGGTAAGCAGCAAACCTGCCACTACCAGCTGGCTTGCCCCCAGCCAGAGCAGAGGATGTTTGAGCAAACCAAAAGACAGCGCTTTTTTACCGGTGCGCAATTGCTCATACAGCCGCTCGGCCCGCTCCACATCGGCGCGCGACGGACAGGAGCGCACCGATTCATAGCCCACGGTTTTACCATTCTCGCTAATGGGAGACATATAAGCGTCTACCCAGTAAAAATCGCCGTTCTTGCAGCGGTTTTTTACCAGTCCCATCCAGGTTTTACCAGCCTTGAGGTGCTCCCACATCACCTTGAACGCCTGCACCGGCATATCGGGATGGCGAATCATGTTGTGGGGCTGGCCTATCAGCTCATCCCGGGAATAGCCGCTTATCGCCACAAAGGCGTCATTGCAGTGCAATATGTTGCCCTGAGTATCTGTTGTGGACACCAGACGCTCGCCAGCACCAAAGGTGCGCTCATTATTTGTGACTGGAAGATTTTTTCGCATTAAACGTCCTTTACTACTACAACAAACCAAAAGACGATCTCTTATGCTAAATGCAGAACAAAAAACTTCTGGCAGCACTCAGACCCAAGGGAAAGTGGTTTAGCCTTCATTAATATTATAGCGCCTGATCGGCACTGCCTGCAGGCGACTTTAGCCGACAATTTCTTTCTTATTTGAAGTGGAACACTTAAGTCCCGGGGGCCAACTGTCATACAATGAGCGTCGGAAATTCCGCGCAGCGTATGTCGAGCGCCAGTATCCGATACCCTCTGGTACCAGGCACGGCCGCTGCTCCCCCAACACCAACCTGGGAAATAGGGAAATAATGACCAATAAACAATCCACCATCGTCTACACCCTGACCGACGAAGCTCCTGCGCTGGCCACCTACTCTCTGCTGCCCATTATTCGCACCTTTACCGATGCCGCCGGCATTGATGTTACCCTCAGCGATATCTCTCTGGCCGGCCGCGTTCTGGCTGCCTTTCCTGATCGCCTGACCGACGAGCAGCGTGTGGCCGACGGCCTGGCCGAGCTGGGCAAGCTCACTCAGGATCCTCATGCCAATATCATCAAGCTGCCCAACATCAGTGCCTCCGTGCCGCAGCTGCGTGCCTGCATCAAGGAGCTGCAGTCTCAGGGTTACCAGGTTCCCGACCTGCCCGATGACCCGAAAACCGATGAAGAAAAAGCCATTCGCGATACCTACTCCAAAATCCTTGGCAGTGCCGTCAACCCGGTACTGCGCCAGGGCAACTCCGATCGTCGCGCGCCGGCTGCAGTAAAAGCCTTTGCCCGCAAATATCCTCATTCCATGGGTGAATGGTGCAAGGCCTCACGCTCTCATGCCGACTACATGAACGGCGGTGATTTTTTCTCCAGCGAGCAGTCCATTACCAGCGACAAAGCCCAGACAGTTCGCATCGAGTTTATTGGTAAAGACGGCAAACCCCAGCTGAAAAAAGAACTGCCGCTGCAAAAAGATGAAGTGCTGGACAGCATGTTTATGGATGCTGCGGCGCTGGAACGCTTCTTTGAACGCACCCTGCGCGAGTGTAAAGACACTGGCGTCATGTGGTCACTGCACGTAAAAGCCACCATGATGAAGGTGTCTCACCCCATCGTATTTGGTCATGCCGTGAAAGTGTTCTACAAGGAAGTGTTCGACAAATATGGCAAGCTGTTTGAAGAGCTGGGTGTCAACCCCAACAACGGCATGAACAGCGTACTGGAAAAGATTAAAACCCTGCCTCAGTCCACTCAGGAAGAAATTGAAGAAGCCATTCACGACTGCTACGAGCATCGTCCGGAAATGGCCATGGTGGACTCCGTAAAAGGCATTACTAACCTGCACGTGCCCAGCGACGTGATTGTGGATGCGTCCATGCCCGCCATGATCCGTAACTCAGGGAAAATGTGGGGCCGCGACGGCAAGCTGAAAGACACCAAGGCCGTTATGCCCGAGTCTACCTATGCCCGCATTTATCAGGAAGTAATCAACTTCTGTAAAACCAACGGTGCCTTTGATCCGCGCACCATGGGCTCGGTATCCAACGTGGGCCTGATGGCAATGAAAGCCGAAGAATACGGCTCTCACGACAAAACCTTTGAAATGACAGAAGACGGCACCATGCGCGTGGTCAGCGAAGCTGGCGACGTGCTGATGCAGCATGAGGTACATAAGGGTGACATCTGGCGCGCCTGCCAGACCAAGGACGCCGCCATTCGCGACTGGGTCAAGCTGGCCGTAAACCGCGCCCGCAACTCTGGCACACCTGCCGTCTTCTGGCTGGATGAAGAGCGTGCTCACGATAATGAACTGCGCAAAAAGGTAGAAACGTATCTGCAGGAGCATGATCTGAACGGCCTGTCCATTCACATCATGGGTTATAACGAAGCCATTCGTTTCTCCATGGAGCGCATGAAACGTGGCAAGGACACGATTTCCGTTACCGGTAACGTGCTGCGTGACTACCTGACCGATCTGTTCCCCATTATGGAACTGGGCACTTCTGCCAAAATGCTGTCCATCGTGCCCATGCTGGCCGGTGGCGGCATGTATGAAACCGGTGCCGGCGGCTCTGCACCCAAACATGTACAGCAGCTGATGGAAGAAAACCATCTGCGCTGGGACTCTCTGGGTGAGTTCCTGGCCCTGGCCGTGTCGCTGGAAGAGCTGGGCATCAAGGAAGGCAACGACCGCGCCAAGCTGCTGGCCAAGTGCCTCGATAAAGCCACCGAACAGCTGCTGGACAATGGCAAATCGCCGTCACGCCGTGCCGGTGAGCTGGACAACCGCGGCAGCCATTTCTATCTGGCCATGTACTGGGCCAAGGAGCTGGCAGCACAAACCGACGATGCCGAGCTGGCCGCTCACTTTGCGCCGCTGGCCAAAACTCTGGCCGACAATGAAGAAACCATTGTGAACGAGCTGAACGCGGTACAAGGCAAGTCTGCCGGTGTGCAAGGCTATTATCATGCTGATCCGGCACAACTGGAAAAGGTAATGCGCCCCAGCGCTACCCTGAACCAGACTCTGGCCAAACTGAACGGCTAAACGGCTGTTTTAGCTGAATAAAAAAACCCGGCTGCGGCCGGGTTTTTTATAGCTGCAGCCTTTCTATTCCAATAAAGAATATAAATCAAACATATTGATAAAATAATTTTATATGAAACTCTAAAACCATTAACCACAGCTTTTTTGATCTGTATCAATCCATAATAAAAAATCAGCATATTGATGCATTTGCAATACCAGTATAGACTCAGGTCACTCTTTTCATAATATGCGTTCTACATGAACATTTGAGGCTATTATGACCCCAACGATTGCGCTTCTGCTGATTATTACCTTTTTGCTGTCTACTGTGGGCCTGTTGTTGTTGATATGGTCCATTGCCACCAACCAGTTCAGCCATGGTGCCAAGGCCGCCCGTACCATTTTCTCGGAAGGAGAAGAAGGCCACGGCGAAGACCCGGCTCAGAATATTGCCATGCCCATTCAGGGCAAGGACGATGCCCGGCAAGAGGCATTAACAAACCGGCTGGCAGCAGACCACTCCTCCCGCCCGGCGGTACTGGCCTGGATTGCTTCTGCCATGGTGTGGCTGGTCATAGGTTCACTCTATGGCCTGACCTCTTCCATTAAAATGCATTTTCCCGAGTTTCTGGCAGACAGTCAGTGGCTGACTTTTGGCCGGGTGCGCCCCATGCACCTGAATGCGGTAGCCTATGGCTGGGCTTCCATGGCCGGCATTGGCGTGGCGCTGTTTCTGATGCCCCGGCTGTTTAAAACACCACTGGCCGGCACTCGCTTTGCCGTGGCAGGTGCCTTTATCTGGAACCTTGGCATGCTGCTGGGGCTGGTGGCCATTAACCTCGGCCTCTCCGACGGTGAAGAGTGGCTGGAGTTTCCCTGGCAGGTAGATTTGTTGTTTGTGGTAGGCGGTGCCCTCTGTGCCATTCCGCTGCTTAAAACCGCCGCCAACCGCACCGTGGATCACCTTTATGTCTCCAGCTGGTATTTAATGGCGGCGCTGGTGTGGTTTCCGTTTCTGTTTTTTATTGCCAATGTGCCTGGGCTGTTTCCGGGAGCATCAGGGGCCACAGTGAACTGGTGGTTTGCCCATAACGTGCTGGGACTCTGGGTCACGCCCATCGGCATTGGTATCGCCTATTACATGATTCCCAAAATTCTGGGTCGTCCCATTATCTCCTATCAGCTGTCGTTGCTTGGCTTCTGGTCGCTGGCACTGTTCTACAGTCAGGTGGGCATTCATCACCTGATTGGCGGCCCCATTCCCACCTGGCTGGTAACTTTGTCCATTGTGCACAGTGTGATGATGTCGGTGCCGGTGATCACCGTGGCCATTAACCACCACGGCACCATGTGGGGCCACTTTGGCCGGCTGAAAGACTCGCCCACCCTGCGTTTTGTGTGGATTGGTGCCCTTATGTATACGGTGTCGTCGCTGCAGGGTTCCATGGAAGCACTGCGCAGCGTCAACGTGATCACCCACTTCACTCACTACACGGTGGGCCATGCCCACCTCGGCATGTACGCCTTTCTGAGCTTTATTCTGTTTGGTGCCATTTATTTCATTATGCCGCGCCTCACCGACTGGGAATGGCCCTGGCGGCGCATGATCAGCCTGCACTTCTGGCTGGTGGCCGTGGGCATTCTGATTTACGTGGTATCCCTGAGTGTGGGGGGCTGGCTGCAGGGAGTGGCACTGCTCGATGCCGAAACGCCTTTCCTGGACATTGTTAAAATGACCTTGCCCTATCTCGAAGCCAGAAGCCTGGGCGGTGCCCTGATGACACTGGGTCACCTGGTGTTTGTGGTGCACTTTGTTGCCATGCTGATGCGCAAGGGCAAGGCCAGCAATAATCCCACCCTGTTTCGTGCCACTACCGGGGAGACATCACAATGAGACGAGCTCTGGCCATAATGGTGGGCGCGGCACTGATACTGATGCTGGCCACCCTGACGCTGGTGGTAATGCCCTATCTGCAGATGAATGCCGAGCAGGTGCCCGATGAACTCAGGCCCTATACCGAGCAGGAGCTGCTGGGCCGCCAGGTATACATTGCCAATGGCTGTGTGTATTGCCACAGCCAGCAGCCCAGGGATCCATCCTTTGCGCCCGGCGACCGAGACCGTGGCTGGGGCCGGCCTTCCGTGCCCGGCGACTATCTCTATGATCAGCCGCACCTGCTGGGCACCATGCGCACCGGCCCGGACCTGTTCAACATTGCTGCCCGCCAGCCCAGCGAAGACTGGCACCTTATTCACCTTTACGATCCTCAGGCGGTAATGAAGGGCAGCATTATGCCGCCCTACCGTTTTCTGTTTCGCCATGTCAGCCAGGCAGGCAGCGATGACAGAGTTGTCAATATTCCGGCCCCCTACGGCCCTGAGTCCGGGCAGATAGTGGCCACCGAGGAAGCCAAGGCACTGGTGGCTTATCTGCTGGCGCTGGATCACACCTATCCGGCACCGACCCTGCCGCAACCGGAGCAAGAGAAGGAGCAGGAACATGACCAATAAGGAACGCCGCGCACAACGCCGGGAAGCGGCCGAGCCGGAAGAAGGCAGCCGCCCGGTCCCGAAGCTGGTTTTTATCTGGATTCTGGTACTGGTTGTCTGGGGCATTGGCTATTACGCCATGCAAATTGGCAAACCCATGCTGGGCGGCGACAGCCGCACTGCGGTGCAAAGCAGCAGTGCTGCCGACGGAGCCGGACTGGATGGCGGTGCCATTTATGCCGCCAACTGCAGCGCCTGTCATCAGGCCACCGGCCAGGGCATTCCCGGTGCCTTTCCGCCGCTGGCGGGCAGTGAATGGGTACAGGCCGACGGTGCTATTCCCGTGGCCATAGTGCATGACGGCCTGCAGGGTGAGCTGGAAGTGGCCGGCACCACCTATGCCGGCGTGATGCCCAAGTTTGGCGGCAACCTGTCCAATGCAGAAATTGCCGCTGTTCTTACTTATATTCGGGGCGAGTGGGGTAACAGCGCCGATGCCATTACCGAGCAGCAGGTTAACGATCATGCCGGCAAATATGGCGAGCGCGCGCCCTGGAGCATGCAGGAGCTGACGGGCGAATTTGGCCAGCCATAATTCAGCGGCCAGCGCCGCCACCGAGCAGATTGTAATGATAGAGGGCATGCACTGTGGCGGCTGCGCGCTGGCGCTGGAGCAACTGCTGCAGCGCCAGCCCGGTGTAACTCAGGCGGCGGTGAACTTTGCCGCCGACATTGCCCTTATTGGCTGGCGAGAGCAAAAGCCCGACTTCAGTTTGCTGAAAAAAGTCGTGTCCCGCCTCGGCTATACCCTGCATGAGCAACCGGATCCCGACCTCAGCCGTCGGCAGGCCGCGCATCAGCGCAAACGGCTGCAATGGCGGCTGGCGGTGGCCGTGGTGTTTGGCATGTGGAGCATGATGCCGGCCCTGCTGGTGTATTTGTATCCGCTGGGGGCCATTGAGGCCAATATGCGCTGGCCGCTGGCACTGGCCAGCGGCCTGTTTGCCATTCCGGTACTGCTGTATTCCGGCGCGCATTTTTACCGCTCCGGCTTGTTAACCCTGCGCGCCGGACAGCCCGGGCTGGACAGCCTGATCACCCTGGCGGTGCTGGCCAGCGTAACTATCTCGGTATGGCAGCTGCAGCACGGCAGCGCCCATGTCTATTTTGATGTGGCCGTTATGCTGATCACTTTTCAGTTGTTTGCCCGCCTGATTGAAACCAATGTGCGCCGCCGGGCTGCAGAGGTGGTGGGGCGCTATTTTCAGCAAATGCCTGATTCAGTTCTGCCGGAAAACAGTGCCGAGCGGGTGCCCTGCGATACCCTGAGCCCCGGTGACAAAATATGCCTGACGGCAGGCGAGCAGCTGGCCCTGGACGGCATAGTGGTGCAAGGGACTGGCCTGCTGGATGCAGCCATTATCACAGGTGAACACGAACCTGAGTCCATCGAACCCGGCAGCGAACTGTTTGCCGGCAGCCGGCTGGTGGAAGGTGAGATTATTCTGGCAATCACCGCCACTGCCGGCCAGCGCCGGGCCGACAGGCTGGCCCATACCATCAGTACCCTGCTTACCCGCAAGTCGGCACTGCAACGGCTGACCGACACCATTGCCCGCTGGCTGCTGCCGGTCATATTGCTGGCCGCTCTGCTGGGCACAATGACAGTGCTGCTGCAACAGGGCAGCTTGCAGCAGGCGCTGGCCCATGGGCTGGCGGTGCTGGTGGTAACCTGCCCCTGCGCCCTCAGCCTGGCCACGCCCCTGGTCATTACTCTGGGCCATGCGCAACTGCTGAAAAACGGCATTATGCTGCAGGACTTGCCGGCGCTGGAAGCCGCCGCCGACATTGAACTGGTAGTATTTGATAAAACCGGCACCCTGACCACCAGCACGCCTCAGATAGCCCATCTTGAGCCGGCTCAGGATGAAACCAACGCCAGCCTGCTGCAGCTGGCCGCCGATATTCTTTATCACTCTGCCCATCCGGTGGCCCTGGGGTTGCGCGCCGCCCTGCCTGAGGCAACTGCTGCTCCCGGCGGGCGGCATCTCAGCCTGGCCGGCCAGGGCTCGCGCTGGCAAAGCCCGAATGGCGAGGCACTGGCCGGCAAAGCCCACTGGCTGCAAAGCCTTGGCATAAAGGTGCCGGCACAACAACCAGCCACTGGCATGGGGCTGCACCTGGCCCGTAACGGCCGATACGCCGGCTATATTGCTTTTCACGAAGCTCTGCGCCCGGGCATAAGCACCATGCTCAAGCAACTGGTGGAGCAGGGCCGTCAGGTAAAAATTCTCAGCGGCGATACTGCCGCCGCCTGTCATCAGGTGGCAGCGCGGCTTGGGCTAAATGAAAGTCAGATACTGGCAGAGCGCAGCCCGGAGCAAAAGCTGCGTTTTATTGCCAGCTGCGCCAGTCACTGCAAGGTGGCTTTTGTGGGAGACGGCCTGAACGACGGCCCCGCCCTGGCTGCGGCCCACCTGGGTATTGCCGTGGGTAACACCAGCGCCGCTACCGGCGGAGCCGCCGATATTTACCTGTCCAAAGGGGCCGCGGCAGTGCCCTTCACCCTTGCTTGGGCTCAGCGGGCACGGCGGTTAATGCGTCAGAACATCGGCTGGGCACTGGCCTATAATCTGCTGATTATTCCCGCCGCCATGGCCGGCTGGGTGCAGCCGGTGCTGGCCGCAGTGGCCATGTCGTTAAGCAGCCTGTGCGTGTTGCTGAACAGCCTGCGTATTCAGTAGGCAATAACAGACTAATCCGAGCCCAGCATCGCCAGATATTGCTTCAGCACTACCGCATTGTTGTGCCGCTCGTCGCTGGCGGCAAACAGCAGGGTAATGGTTGCCGACCTGGCCCGGTCAGCTAGCGGCCGCAGGCTTTCTCGGTGGGCTTTCAGCTCGCCAAGATAAGCACGCCGAAACTCATCCCAGCTGATGTCACCCCGGTGAAACTCCTGGCGCAACTCGTCACTCGGAGCCACCTCTTTCAGCCAGTCATTCAAGACCGCGTTTTTCTTGCTTAATCCTCTGGGCCAGAGCCGGTCTACCAGAATGCGGCAGCCATCTTCAGGCTCGGCAGCCTCATAGATTCGTTTTAAATGTACCGCCATATTCAGCTCCTTTCACTGCGCCCAATATGGGTATACCCAAACATTACACTATTATTGACTATGGTAGACTCGCCTCGTTTTATATCCGGCGTCTGCTTATCCGTTCAGGGTAAGCCATTCTTTTTATTTCAGGAGCATAATGTTCATGTACAGGAATCTTCTCTGTTCTGTTGCAGTGTTACCCCTGCTGGCTGCCCCGGCCCTGGCTCAGCCCCTCAGCGGCAGTGTAGGTATCTCGGTGACTCAGGCCCCGGATTATCTGGGCAGTGACGACTATAAAAGCCGTACCCTGCCCGATGTGAACCTGCGTTATGGCGAGCAGCTCTATCTGAACCTGAGAGATGGCCTGGGCTGGAATATTTATCATCACCAGAACTGGACTCTGTCCCCTTTTGTCGGATATGTACCGGGTCGCGATAATGAGGGTGATCTTAGTCGTTTTGAGAAGGTGGATGGCGGCTTGACCGGTGGTTTCCGTCTGCAATACAAGCCGGGCCCCTGGAACCTGACCCTTAAAGCACAAGCCCCCGTCTCCGGGGATATGGACGGTTATCAGCTGACCCTGCGTGCCGGTTGGCAGAATCAAATTGCTCCCGGTTGGTCCGTGGGTCTTAGCCCCAGCCTGACCTACAGCAGCAAGGAATGGACACAAAGCCTGTTCCGGGTGTCGGCCCGTGATGCACTGAAAAGCGGCTTTCAACGCTATGAGCCCGGTGATGGCTACTGGCGACTGGGCATCGGCGGCAACATCAATTACCGCTTTGCCGACAACTGGTCGCTCACCGGTCTTGCCGCTGTCACTCAGCTGACCGGCGATGCCAAAGACAGCCCCATCGTCCGCGATGCCGGTGACGATGTGCAGGCGCTGGCCGGCATGGTACTGAGCTACCACTTCTGAGTTAAAAACAGGCAACCGGGTTGCCTGTTTTTTCATTTCCGGACTAAGCTTGCCGTCAGCAAAAAAGCAACACTTGGTTACCATTGTAATCTTTAGATTGCTATCCTTTCGTCAGTGTCACCATCTTTTTCATTTCGCTCACAACACTTATAAAAATCCATAAAAAGCAGCAAAACACCGCAAAAACCATGCCAAAACACACAAAGCAGCACCTCTAAGTTTGTCTTTGATCACCAAACTCCAGTTGAACCTCTCCCCTTTTCTTGCGTCTTTTTACTTATTTTGCCAGTCTATAAAAGCAATTAAGGTTAGAACACGAAACCATAACGGAGCATCGAATGGATATGCAAAAGGGATTCAAGTTCAGAAAACTGGCCGGTATTTCGGCCCTGGCCATGTTCGCCTGTGGTGCTGCTCAGGCCGATACCTGGCGTTATGCCCACGAAGAATATGAAGGCGATGTGCAGGATGTGTTCGCCTACAAGTTCAAGGAATACATTGAAGACAACTCGGATCATCAGCTGCAGATTTACCGCTTTGGTGAACTGGGTGAGTCTGATGACATTATGGAGCAGACTCAGGCTGGCATTCTGAACTTTGTAAACCAGTCGCCCGGCTTTACCGGCGCTCTGATCCCGGAAGCTCAGATCTTCTTTATTCCTTACCTGATGCCCACCGAGATGGAGGATGTGGTCAGCTTCTTCCGTGAAAGTAAAGCCATCAACGAGAAATTCCCCGAGCTGTATGCGGAAAAGGGTCTGGAGCTGCTGCAAATGTATCCGGAAGGTGAGTTTGTGGTGACCCTGGATGAGCCGATCACCTCGCCGGATGAGCTGAAAAACAAGAAAATCCGGGTCATGACCAACCCGCTGCTGTCGGAAACCTATTCCGCCTTTGGTGCTACGCCCACGCCCCTGCCCTGGGGTGAGGTATACGGTGCCCTGCAGACCAACATGATTCAGGGTCAGGAAAACCCCATCTTCTGGATCGAATCCGGTGGTCTGTATGAAGTGTCACCCAACCTGGTGTTTACCGGACATGGCTGGTTTACCACTGCCATGATGGCCAACCAGGACTTCTACAACGGCTTGTCCGATGAAGACAAGCAGCTGGTACAAAAAGCCTCTGACTACGCCTTTGAAGAAATTCTCGAGCACATCGACGGCCTGGCCGAGCGCTCACTGGAGAAAATCACCAGCAGCAGCGACGACGTCACTGTCACCCGTCTGAATGACGAACAGATTGCTGTCTTCCGCGAGCGCGCTCCTCAGGTGGAAGCCAAGTTTATTGAAATGACCGGCGACCGCGGCAAGGAGCTGCTGAACACCTTTAAAGAAGATCTTAAAAACGTTACCAACTAACCTGAACGGGGCGCCTGGCGCCCCTTCTCTTTTACCCTGGCCGGCTCTTTCATCCGGTCAAGGAGTACGCAATGTCTGACAAAAACCAAGAAGCTGTGGAAGACGATACTGCCGGTTATACCTCCGGCCTGCCCGGTATACTGGGCTGGATAGACGAGGGTATAGCCCGTATCGAAGCCGTTATGCTGGCCGCCGGTGTGCTGCTGATGGCCATTAACACCTGCACCAACGTGATCGCCCGCTTTGTGTTTGGTGAAGGTTTTTTCTTCTCGGGCGAAATCAACCGCATTCTTATTATCCTCATTACCTTTGCCGGCCTGGGCTATGCCGCCCGCCATGGCCGCCATATTCGTATGTCGGCCCTGTATGACTCGCTATCGGTGAAATGGCGTAAATCGCTGATGGTGCTGATCTCCCTGTTTACCTCCGCCGTTATGTTCTTTTTGTGCTATCACGCTTACGGCTATATCGACACCCTGTACAGCCGGGGCCGCATTTTGCCGGCGCTGGGCTTTGAGATCTGGTGGATTTATCTGTGGGTGCCGGTGGGCTTTGCCATTACCGGCATTCAGTATTTTCTTACCGCCGTTAAAAACATCACCAGCCGGGGCGTATATCTGTCTACCGGTGTGCTGGACGGCTATGACGACACCGAAACCGAAGTATAAGGGCTGATTTCATGGCAACACTGTTAATGTCGATCATGATTGGCCTGCTGCTGCTGGGCTTTCCCATGATGATTCCGCTGATCACCGCTGCTGTGGTTGGCTTTGTAATGATGTTCGACGGCTTTGGCCAGATGGGCACCTTTATTCAGCAGATGATGGGCGGCATTCGCCCGGCCTCGCTGATTGCGGTGCCCATGTTTATTCTGGCCGCCGATATTATGACCCGGGGTCATTCTGCCGACCGGCTGATCAATATGGTCATGGCCTTTATCGGGCATATCAAGGGCGGGCTGGCCATCAGTACCGCTACTTCCTGTACTCTGTTCGGGGCCGTTTCCGGTTCTACGCAGGCCACTGTGGTGGCAGTGGGCTCGCCACTGCGGCCCAAAATGCTGCGCGCCGGCTATTCCGATGCCTTTACTCTGGCGCTGATCATCAACGCCAGTGATATCGCCTTTTTGATCCCGCCGAGCATAGGCATGATTATTTATGGCGTTATATCGGAAACCTCTATTGCCGAGCTGTTTATTGCTGGTATAGGCCCGGGCCTGTTGATCCTGTTTATGTTCTCGCTCTACTGCCTGTATTACGCCCACAAGAACAAGGTGCCCACCGAGCCCAAGGCCAGCTGGCGTGAGCGGGGGGTGGCAGTGCGCCAGGCATTGTGGCCGCTGTTCTTTCCGGTGATTATTGTGGGCGGGATTTACGGCGGTATTTTCAGCCCCACCGAGGCTGCGGCCGTGTGCGTGCTTTATGCCTTCCTGCTGGAATTTGTGGTGTTCCGTTCGCTCAAGCTGCCGGATATTTACCGCATTGCCAAATCCACCGGGCTTATTACCGCTGTAGTGTTTATTCTGGTGGCGGTAGGCAACGGGTTTTCCTGGATATTGTCGTTTGCCCAGGTGCCGCAAACCATTCTGGAGTCGGTGGGAGTTAATGAAGCCGGCCCGGTAGGTGTGCTGATTGCCATTTGTGTGGCCTTCTTTATTGCCTGCATGTTTGTGGATCCGATAGTGGTCATTCTGGTGCTCACGCCCATTTTTGCGCCGGCCATTCAGTCTACCGGCCTGGATCCGGTACTGGTGGGCGTGCTGATCACCCTGCAGGTGGCCATCGGCTCGGCCACGCCGCCCTTTGGCTGTGATATTTTTACCGCCATCGCTATTTTCAAACGCCCGTACATGGAAGTGATCAGAGGTACGCCGCCCTTTATCTTTATGCTGGTGGCGGCAGCGGCGCTGATTATCGCCTTTCCCGAGATTGCGCTGTACTTCAGGGACCTGGCCTTTGCGGACTAAGGAGGCAATGTGTTCAAACGAATAGTCGTGGCCGTAGACGGCTCCGATACCGCACTCAAAGCCGTAGACAAGGCGGTGCAGCTGCAGCAGCTGCTGCCCGAGGCCGAGATATATCTGATTTGTGTCTACAAGCACCACAGCCTGTTTGAAGCCAGTCTGTCCATTGGCCGGCCGGCAGAAATGGATATTCCCGACAAAGTACTGACGGAATATGCCAAGGAAGTGGTCAACTTTGCCAAGGCCCACGCCCTTGGCAAAGGGGCCACTCACCTGCGCGGCTTTGTGCGCGGTGGCCGCCCTTCCAAGGTGATTGTAAAATTTGCCAAAGAAAAAGAAGCCGACCTGATAGTGGTGGGCACCCGCGGCACTCACAGTGACAAGGACGGCATGCTGCTGGGCAGTGTATCCCACCGAGTGACCAGTGCCGCCAAATGTCCGGTGCTGGTGGTGTGAAAACACCCCAGCAATAAAAAAGGCCGGTGAGCAGTGCTCGCCGGCCTTTTGCTTACAGGGGGCTTTGCAAATTACTTTTTGTTCTCGTCGGCCATGCAGGCCGCGGCGGTAAACAGCACGTCAGTGGAGCTGTTCAGGCCGGTTTCAGCAGAGTCTTGCAGCACACCAATAATAAAGCCCACGGCCACTACCTGCATGGCAATGTCGTTGGGAATGCCAAACAGACTGCAGGCCAGCGGAATAAGCAGCAGAGAGCCGCCGGCCACACCGGAAGCACCGCAGGCAGACACAGACGCTACCACGCTCAGCAGCAGGGCGGTCATCATGTCTACTTCAATACCCAGTGTGTGCACCGCCGCCAGAGTGAGCACGGTAATGGTAATAGCGGCACCGCCCATATTGATGGTGGCTCCCAGGGGAATGGACACGGAATAGGTGTCTTCATGTAATTTGAGCTTTTTGCACAGCTCCATGTTGACCGGAATGTTGGCAGCAGAGCTGCGGGTAAAGAAAGCGGTCACACCGCTTTCGCGCAGGCACTGCAGTACCAGCGGATAGGGGTTGCGACGGATTTTCAGGTATACCAGCAGCGGGTTCACCACCAGCGCGATGATCAGCATGGCACCCAGTAATACTGCCAGCAGCTGGGCATAACCCCAGAGCGCATCAAAGCCGGTGCTGGCAATGGTGTTGGCCACCAGACCAAAAATACCGATGGGAGCCAGCCGGATCACAAACTTCACAATGGCAGACACGCCCATAGACAGATCAGCCAGCAGGGTTTTAGTGCTGTCGCCGGCATGATGAAACGCCAGCCCCAGGCCAACAGCCCAGGCCAGCACACCAATGAAGTTGCCGGTCAGCAGGGCATTCACCGGGTTATCAACAATGTTGAATACCAGGGTCTGCAGCACTTCGCCAATGCCTTCCGGCGGCGAGGCCTCACCGCCGTGGCTGGCCAGTACCAGCTCGGTAGGAAACGCAAAGCTCAGCAGCACGGCAGTGAGTGCCGCGGCAAAAGTACCCAGTAAATAGAGATACAGAATAGGCTTGATGCTGGTCTGCTCGCCTTTCCTGTGGTTGGCGATGGACGACATTACCAGCACAAACACCAGCACAGGTGCTACCGCCTTGAGCGCGCCTACAAACAGACTGCCCAGTAAGCCAGCGGACTCGGCTGCCCCGGGAGCCAGTACCGCCAGCAGAGTACCGGCTACAATACCAATCAAAATTCGGGTTACCAGGCTGCCGCCATAAATCATGCGCAGCATAAGGGGTTGGGTTTGGTTCATATTCATCCTTTGATGGCGAAAAATCCATCTCATACACTGAAGACAAGGCAACTTTATAGCAGAAAAATCCAGCTAAAAAGCATAAGGTCGGTTTTTTGTAAGGTCATACACAAATTTTTACTCACAAATCGCCATAAAAATAGCCGAAAGGCTCCCGGTCTCAATTCGCTGCTAGGCTTTAAGCACACTTTTTGCGCAGCCTTACAAGGACTGTTATGCGCCTCATTCTTTCCCTGTTGCTGTTTTTATTGCCCATTCTCTCCCGTGCGGAGCAGGTGCCGGAACCCTTGCAGCCCTGGACCGGCTGGGTGTTGCAGGGCAGCAGCCAAAGCCGCTGCCCGCTGCTGTACCGGCAAAGCACTCAGCGTCAGTGCGCCTGGCCCGGGCAGCTGAACCTCGCATTAAATGACAAGGAAGGGCGTTTTGAGCAAAGCTGGGAACTGTATGATGACGCCGATATACCTCTGCCCGGCAACCGTGAGCACTGGCCACAGCAAGTAATGGTAAACGGCGTGCCTGCCTTGCTGGGGGAGCGCGACGGCAAGCCGGTGCTGTCTTTGCCAGCAGGAGAGCACCGCATCAACGGTGTCTGGCAATGGGCCAGCATGCCGGTCAGCCTGCAGCTCGACCCGGGCACAGGACTGCTGGCACTGAGTGTAAACGGCCAGCCTGTGGCTGAGCCTGAGCTGGATAAACAGGGCCGGCTGTGGCCCGGCCGGCGCAACCAGGCTCAGCCCCCCGCAGCCAATACCCTGAACATGACCGTCTATCGTCATATTGCCGACGACATCCCCCTGCAGGTGAATACTCACATTGAGCTGAAAGTGGCCGGCGAGCCCAGGGAGCTGCAGCTGGGACCTGTGCTGCTTGAAGATCAGATACCGCTGGCGCTGAACAGCCCCCTGCCGGCCCGGCTGATGCCCGACGGTCGTCTGCGGCTGCAGATACGCCCGGGCAACTGGCAGCTGCAGCTGATCAGCCGTCATACCGGGCCGGCCGAGGCCCTGTCGCTGCCTGCCATTCCCACCCCCTGGCCTAAAGAAGAAGTCTGGGTAGTGCAGGCTTTTCCGCAACTCAGAGTGATGGAAATCAATGGTCCCAACGCCGTGGATGCCGGCCAAAGCGGTCTGCCTGCCCACTGGCAGACTTTGCCTGCTTTTTATATGACGCCGGGCACCACCATGAAATTTACTGAGTTGCGCCGGGGCGATCCGGGTCCGTCACAAAGTCCTCTCAGCCTGCGGCGAGAGCTGTGGCTCGATTTTAACGGGGGTGGCTACACCGTTAACGACACTCTGAGTGGCAACCTGAGCCACAGCATTCGCCTTACCAGCTCGCTGAGCCCGGGGCGGATTACCGTGAACGGCGAGCCCCGGCCGGTTACTCAGCTGAATAACAGTCAGCCCGGCATAGAGCTGCGCCCCGGCCCGGTTGAACTGGTGGCCGACAGCCGGCAGACAAACCATATTGGCAGCCTGCCGGTGTCGGGCTGGAATGTCACCACAGATAATGTCAGCAGCCGACTGAACCTGCCACCGGGCTGGAGCCTGCTGGCCGCCTTTGGCATGGACAACCGCCCCCACACCTGGCTGCAACGCTGGACCCTGCTGGATTTATTTCTGGTGCTGATCGCCGCCGTGGCGGCATTGCGGCTGTGGGGCTGGCACTGGGGCATGCTTACGCTGGTGACACTCGGGCTTATCTGGCATCAGGCTTCCGGACTGGGGCCGCCACGCTGGATCTGGCTGCATCTGCTGGCAGCAACGGCTCTGTTGCGTGTGCTGCCCGCCAACCGGCTGCGAACCTGGGTCGCAGGCTACCGGCTGCTGGCATTGTTAGTACTTACTTTGCTCACCATCCCTTTTATGGTGGATGAAGTACGCACCGCCCTTTATCCGCAACTGGCAAGGCCGGGAGCGGTGATGCCCGCCCCTGTAACCGGCAGCCCGCGCCAGGCCAGCGCCGAGCTGGAGGCAAGGGCTGAAGCCATGACAGATAACATACTGTCTGCCTCCGGCGCACCTGATGCTCTGCCCCGGCTGGATCCGAATGCGCAAATACAAACAGGCCCGGGGTTGCCGGACTGGCACTGGCGCACCCTGGAATTTGAATGGAATGGCCCGGTCACGCCCGAGCAACAGCTGCATTTATTCTTGCTGTCGCCCAAGGTGAATGCCGGCCTGAACCTGCTGCGGGTAGTACTGCTGTGCCTGCTGGTGCTGCGCATGGCGGGCTTTAGCCTTCAAGGTGGCAAGAGCCTGTATTTGCAACAAAAGCTGTGGAGCTGGCCGCTCACGCTGCTGATGCTGCCCCTGCTGCTGGCTGCCCCCGGCGCAAAGGCCGACTTTCCTTCGCCCGAGCTGCTGGCGGAGCTGAAAACCCGGCTGCAGGCCCCGCCTGACTGCCTGCCCGAGTGTGCGCTTGCTACTGATTTAACCCTTATTGCCGAGCCGGATACCCTGATATTAACGCTGAACATACATACTCAAACCCCTATGGCAGTGCCCCTGCCGGGCCGCTGGCAGCCAAAGCAGGTGCAGCTGAACAGCACTGCCGCCAGCGGACTGTGGCGCAATGGCGAGGGCGTGCTGCACTTGCCATTACCGGCGGGTATTCATCGTATTGAGATAAGTGGCCCCTTGCCAGCCCAAAGTCAGCTGCAACTGTCCCTGCCCATGCCGCCCAAACGGGTGAACGCCCGACTGAATGGCTGGAGGCTGCAGGGCGTGAATGAAAACGGCGTCCCCGAAGGCCGGCTGCAACTCACACGACTGACCGCCGATGGCAAACCCGAAGGCTCCGCATTAAAACCCGGCGTACTGCCGGACTTTGCCGAATTGACCCGCACTCTGCAGCTGGGGCTGGACTGGCGGATAGAAAATCAGCTGGTGCGCCAGACCAATGTGGATCAAACCCTGCGTCTTGCCATTCCCTTGCTGCCCGGTGAGTCGGTGCTTACCGACGGCATTAAGGTGGAAAACGGCAAGGCTCTGATCAGTCTGGCTTCGGGCCAGCGCCAGCTCAGCTGGCAGTCGGCACTGGCACGCACCGACTCGCTGGTGCTGACAGCGACAAACACGCAAGACTGGAGTGAAACCTGGCGGCTGGACGCCAGCCCCATCTGGCATGTAAACAGCGACGGGCTGGCCCCGGTGCACCCGCAAGGCGGTGCTCTGCCCGAATGGCGACCCTGGCCCGGCGAACAACTGACCCTTGCCATTTCCCGGCCGGCCACGGTGCCCGGCCAGACCCTGACCATAGATGCCAGCAGCCTGAAAGTGCAGCCCGGCAAGCATGCCACCGATGCACACCTTGAGCTGACTCTGCGCAGCAGCCAGGGCGGCCGCCATGCGCTGCAACTGCCGGAAGGGGCCGAGCTGCAGCGTGTGGAAATAAATGGCCGTACCCTGCCACTGCGCCTGAGTGAACGCACCCTTACCCTGCCATTAACGCCGGGCACACAAACCGCCCGCATTCACTGGCGGCAGCCGGCAGGCATCGGCCCTGTGTTCACTACTCCTCAAGTTAATCTCAACAGCCCCAGCGTGAACCACCGCATCGAGCTGGTGCCGGGGCAGGATCGCTGGGTGCTGTTTACCGGTGGCCCTCGGCTGGGGCCGGCAGTGCTGTTCTGGAGCCTGCTGGCCATCACCGCCTTGCTGGCGGCGGGGCTGGCCCGGCTGCCGTTCACGCCGCTGCGTTTTTATCACTGGCTGCTGCTGGGGCTGGGGCTGACTCAGGTGCCGCTGTGGATGGCCGCCACTGTAGTACTCTGGCTGCTGGCACTGGGCCTGCGGGCACGCTGGCAGCATCAGCAGGCCGGCGGCTGGTTCAATCTGGCGCAAATTGGCCTGGTATTACTGACCCTGGTGGCGCTTAGCTATCTGTTTGCCGCCATTCAGCAAGGACTGCTGGGCCTGCCCGATATGCAGATTGCCGGCAACGGCTCCTGGGGTAACCGGCTTAACTGGTATCAGGATCGCAGCGCAGCCACCCTGCCCACCGGCTGGATGCTGTCGGTGCCGTTGCTGGTATACCGGCTGCTGATGCTGCTGTGGGCATTGTGGCTGGCCTTTGCTCTGCTGGGCTGGCTGCGCTGGGGCTGGCAATGCTTTGCAAGCCACGGGTTGTGGCGACCGCTGGAATTCTTCAGGCGAGCTAACAAAACGCCGTGGAAAACCCCAAAAAAGCCGGAGCAGGGTTCAGATGAGATCTAGCTTGGGGTACTCTTGCAAACAGAAAAGATGCTGAATTTCGCCGAATAAGGATGATTTTGATGAAAAAGCTGCTGGCTTCCGCCGTTTTTACCCTGACTGCCACTCTGGCGCTACCGGCCATGGCAGCCGACCCCATAGTAGTATCGTCAAAAATCGATACCGAAGGCGGCCTGCTTGGCAATCTGATTTATCAGGCCCTGAACAATGCCGGCCTTGAAGTGGAAAACCGCAGCCAGCTGGGCGGCACCCCCATACTGCGCAAAGCCATTATTGCCGGCGAAGTGGATATTTATCCGGAATACACCGGCAATGCCGCCTTTTTTCATCAGAAAGAAGACAGCGACGCCTGGAAGGACTTTGAACAGGGCTACGCCTTGGCCAAACAACTGGACTTTGATGCCCATCAGCTGGTGTGGCTGACCCCGGCCAACGCCAACAACACCTGGGCCATTGCCCTGCGCCAGGACATTGCCGAGGCCAACAATCTGGCTACCATGTCGGACTTTGGCCGCTATGTCAGTGAAGGCGGTGAGATCAAGCTGGCGGCGTCCGCCGAGTTTGTGTCCAGCCCCGCCGTGCTGCCCGCCTTTCAGCAGACCTATGGCTTTGAGCTGAGTGACAGCCAGCTACTGGTGCTTTCCGGTGGCAACACCGCTGCCACCATCAAGGCCGCCGCCCTGCAAACCGACGATACCAACGCCGCCATGGTGTACGGCACTGACGGTGCCATTGCCTCTGTGGGTCTGGTAGTCATGGACGACGACAAGGGCGTGCAGCCAGTTTACGCCCCCGCCCCCATAGTGCGGGAAAGTGTGCTCAAGGCACACCCGGAGATCGCCGGCATTCTGCAGCCGGTGTTTCAGTCGCTGAATGTAACCACCCTGCAGACCCTTAACAGCCGCATCGCCATTGGCGGCGAAAGCGCCGAAGCCGTGGCCGCCGACTATCTGGCCGGGCTGAGCCAGGACTGATGATTGTGCCTGCAATACATAACCAAAAATTGACTTCGGGGAGTGACCCATTCCTTTATCATTAAAACCCGACAAGGTCGGCGGCTTGCTGGCAACAGCGCTGGTACTCAGCCTGCTGGCGCTGCCCTTTGTCGGCCTGCAACCCAACCGTATTTTGCCCGGCGAATCCCTGAGCCTGCTCAGTTCCGCCGGCCTCACCGGCCTCTGGCCACTGTTATTGCTGCCGCTTTGTCTGGCTAACCGTGCCCTGCCCCTGCGACTGGCACTCACTGCCACCGCCCTGCCGCTGCTGCTGTATACCGCCGGCCATACCGCCATCGCCCTGCTGGAACATGCCGGCCCCCTGGCCCGGGTTTCCCTGGGTGCCGGCTTTTGGCTGGGGCTGTTCTGGCTGTGCCTGCTGGTGACCGACACCGCCCTGCGGCTGAAACTCGGACCTGCCGCCCGGCTGGCACTGGTGACCATCCTTACCGCAGCTGTGGTGGCACTGCTGGCTTCGGGCTTGTGTGACCAGTTGTCGTTACTGAAAGAGTTTCATAACCGCAGCGACTTCTGGCGGCAGGGGCTGCGTCATCTGCAACTGGCCCTGGGCAGCATTATTCCGGCGGTGCTGGCGGGCATTCCGTTAGGCATTGCCTGCCACCGCTCGCACAGGCTCAGGGCAGCACTGTTTCCGGTACTTAATATTTTGCAGACCATTCCCAGCCTGGCCATGTTTGGCCTGCTGATGGTGCCGTTAAGCCTGCTGAGCACCGCTTACCCCTGGCTGGGAGAGCTGGGTATTCGCGGCATTGGTGCGGCACCGGCGGTGATCGCCCTGTTTCTGTATTCACTGCTGCCCATCGTCAGCAACACGGCGCTGGGCTTTGACCGGGTCAACGCCCATGTGCGCGAGGCGGCCACCGCCATGGGCATGAGCCGCCGCCAGCGCTTGTGGCAAGTGGAGCTGCCGCTGGCATTGCCGGTGATTCTGAGCGGCCTGCGGGTAGTGGTCACACTCAATATCGGTCTGGTGGCGGTGGCGGCACTGGTGGGCGGCGGTGGCTATGGCACCTATATCTTTCAGGGACTGGGGCAGACCGCCACCGATCTGGTGATCCTCGGTGCCCTGCCCACCCTGCTGCTGGCGTTTTTGTTCGCCATCCTGATCGATACCCTGATCGCCCTGCAACAAGGCACTCGTGCATGATTGAAGTAAAAAACCTGAGCAAACAATTTGGCCGGCAGACGGCGGTAAAGGAGCTGTCGTTTCGCGTGGACAGCGGCCGGGTCTGCGCATTGGTCGGCACCTCTGGTTGCGGCAAGTCCACTACCCTGCGCATGCTGAACCGGCTGATAGAGCCCAGCTCGGGCGAGATTTTTATTCAGGGGCAAAAGGTCACCACCATCCCAGCCGAGCAGCTGCGCCGGCGCATTGGCTACGCCATTCAGGGAGTGGGGCTGTTTCCGCACCAGACCATTGCCCGCAACATCGCCACAGTGCCGCGGCTGTTGGGCTGGAGCAAAGCCGACATCGATGCCCGGGTCAGCGAGCTGCTCAGTTTGTTCCGGCTCGACCCCGCCACCTTTGCCGGCAAGTACCCGCACCAATTATCCGGCGGCGAACAGCAACGGGTGGGGGTGGCCCGGGCACTGGCGGCGCGCCCCGAGCTGCTGCTGATGGACGAGCCCTTTGGTGCGCTGGATCCGCTCACCCGCGAGCACCTGCAGGACGAGCTGCTGCATATTCAGCAACTGCTGGGCATTACCATCATAATGGTGACTCACGATCTGGAAGAGGCCATTAAAATGGCCGACGTGATAGCCGTCATGGACAAGGGCGAAATTTTACAGATAGACAGCCCACAAGCCCTGCTGCGCCACCCCAGGCCGGGCTTTGTGCAAAGTCTGGTGGGTGGCCGGGACAGATCCCTGCGGCTGCTGGCCACTCAGACCCTGGCCGATATCATGGCTCCGCTCACGGGGCCCGCCGGCACCGCCCTGCCGGCGGCCACCAGCCTGAAAGACGCCATGGCCGAGCTGCTCTGGCAGGGTGAAGAGCGGCTGACGGTGGTGGATGAGGCCGGCCAGCCGGTGGGTGAAGTCACCCTGAGCCAGCTGCTGAAACAAGGAGCCGGCGCATGACCCGCGCGCTGGGCTGGCTGATCCCCGGGCTGTTGCTGGCGCTGCTGACCCTGAACATGGACGCACTCACGCCGCTGTTTCATCTGCTGGTGGACGCCCCCGCGCCGGCCATTTACGCCCGGGACAGTTTTCTCAACCTGCTGGGCTGGCATGTACTGGCGGTGTTTGTCGCCATTGCCGCCGCCACCCTGCTGGCGCTGGGGGCCGCCATTGCCGTGACCCGGCCTTCAGGCAAGGCTTTTTTTCCACTGGCACGGGCACTGGCCAATCTGGGCCAGACCTTTCCGCCGGTGGCGGTGCTGGCGCTGGCGGTACCGGCGCTGGGCTTTGGTCTTACTCCCACCCTGGTGGCTCTGCTGCTCTACGGCATGCTGCCGATTTTTGAAAATGCCGTGACCGGGTTGCAGCAAATTCCCGCCAGTGTGCGCGAGGCGGCCAAAGGCATGGGCATGACGCCCCTGCAACGGTTGTGGCGGGTGGAATTGCCTCTGGTCCTGCCCACTCTGGTGGCGGGCATTCGCATTTCGCTGATCATCAGCATAGGCACCGCCACCATCGGCTCGACTGTGGCGGCCAAGGGTTTTGGCGAGGTAATTATTGCCGGCCTGCTCACCGACAACCTGGCCTTTGTACTGCAAGGCGGCATCATGGTGGCGCTGATGGCCATGATGCTCGACGCCTTGCTCCGCCGCCTTGAGCAACGGCTGACGCCGCCGGGCGGGTGAGAATACGGGGACTGGGGAATTGTAGGCCCGGTTTTACACCGGGCAAATACATTCACCTGCGACACCGCTGCCGCGAATAAATCGCGGCCTACAACCCCCGCCACTTACAGCTGAAAGCTTACGGCTGACAGCTCCCCGCAGGGGGAAGTCCCAGATGCTCCCGCAGAGTAGAGCCTTCATACTCGGTGCGGAACAGGCCGCGGCGTTGCAGCTCGGGTACCACCTGATCCACAAAGTCCTCGATGCCGGCGGGCAATGAGGGCGGCATCAGGTTAAAGCCGTCGGCACCCTCGTTGCGGAACCACTGCTCCATGCGATCGGCAACCGACTCGGGCGTGCCCACCATGGTGCAGTGGCCGCCGCCCGCAGCGAGCCGGCCCAGCAGCTGGCGCACCGTGGGCTGCTCGGTCTCAATAATACGCAGCACGGTGGCGTAGCGGCCTTTCGGGCCGGTGAACACATCCAAAGACGGCAGTGCCGGCACCGGGCCGTCCAGCTCCCAGCCGGAGCAGTCCTGCCCCACATAGGTGCCCAGCTGGCGCAACGAGGCGTCGGCGGGCAGCAGCTCATCCAGCTCCCGCTGCTTGGCTTTGGCCTCGGCCTCGGTAGAGGCCACATAGGTCACCAGCCCGGGCATGATGGGCACATCCACACTGCGGCCCGCGGCTCTCACCCGGCGCTTGATGTCGCGGTAGTAGTCCTGGGCCGCCGGCAGATCGTAGGCCACGGCGTAAATAGCTTCGGCGCACTGGGCCGCCAGAGTGCGCCCCTGCTCTGAAGCGCCGGCCTGAAACAGCACCGGGTGGCCCTGAGGCGGGCGCGGCACATTGAGCGGGCCGTCCACCAGAAAGAATTCGCCGTTGTGATGAATGGGGTTCACCTTGCCGGGGTCGGCATAGTGGCCGGCCCGATCCATCACCAGCGCATCAGCAGCCCAGGAATCCCACAGCTTGATCACCGCCTCCACAAACTCCTCGGCCCGGCGGTAACGCTCGGCGTGCGCGGGCATGGCCTCGTAGCCGTGGTTGCGGGCTTCCACGTCAAACATGGAGGTGACCACGTTCCAGCCCATGCGGCCGTTGGAGATATGATCCAGCGAGGCCATCATGCGCGCAGCGTGAAAGGGCGTGAAAAAGGTGCTCGACACAGTGCTGATAAAACCGATGCGATCCGTAGCCCGGCTCATGGCCGCCATGGCGGTAAGCGGCTCCAGAAACCAGTAGCTGCCGTCCGCCACATTGCCGGTAGACTGGCCGTCGGCAAAGAACACCGCATCCAGCTTGCCGCGCTCGGCGGTTTGCGCCAGACGCTCGTAATAGCGAATATCCCCCAGCTGCTCCACCGCGGAATTGGGGTGACGCCAGGCGGCCCTGTGGTGGCCGCACCCGAACAGAAACAGGTTCAGGTGCATCATGCGTTCGTTCATGCTCATCAGTTTTTCACCAGACCGCCGTCCACTACCAGATTCTGGCCGGTGACCGAGCGGGACCAGGGCGAGGCAAAGAACAGGGTGGCGTCGGCAAATTCCTCCGGCGTGGTCACCCGGCGCAGCGGCGTATTGGCGGCAATGTAGTCAAACACTTCCTCGGGAGTAGCGGCAGAGGCATCGGTAGTGCGCAGCAGGCCGCCGGATACCATGTTGACGGTAATGCCGTCCGGGCCCAGATCCTGCGACAGGGTGCGGGTCAGCGACAGCAGCGCGGCCTTGGCGGCGGTGTAGTCGTGGTAAGGCACCACCGGGTTCTGGAACAGATTGGTGCCAACATTAACGATGCGGCCAAAACCGGTTTTACGCATGCCAGGCAGCGCCGCCCGGGTGGTGTTTAAGGCACCGCCGGCAATACCTTCCAGCTGCTGGTGCAAATGCTCCCAGGTCAGCGCTTCGGCATGGGGCCGGGCATCACCATTAAAAGAAAACGCCGGCAGGGCGTTGTTGATGACGGTGGTTACCGGGCAGCCGAAATGGGCCTCGGCCTGGTCAAACATGGCCTGCACGGCGGCGGCGTCAGTCACATCGGCCTGCACCGCCAGGGTCTGCTCCGGCGCTTCGGCCGCCAGCTTTTGTGCCGCCTCGGCGCTGTTCAGGTAGTTGATCACCACTTTGGCACCTTCGCGCAAAAAGGCGCGCACCAGATGCTCGCCCAGGCCGCGGGCGCCGCCGGTAACCAGCACCAGTTGTTCATTAAATGGAATGGAAGTTTGCATTTTCTACCTCGAAGCTGAGGCGAAGGCATAAGGCAGCAAAGGCACCAGGCCGGCAGGCTGACATCCCTTCGCCAGTATGAACTGGATCAGGTTCAACGGGTGTTATCTCAGCCCTGCTTAGCAGGACACCCCGTGTCTCGGCACGAACCATAACATACCCCACAGCAAGCTGTAAGCCGTCAGCGATAAGCTGTCAGCAGCCCGAGTAGCCTTAAGGATTTATCTGGTGCCTGTTGCACGGTACGAACAGGCAGATTGCGATATCCGCAAACACATAAGAACAACTTAAAGCTGACAGCTGACCGCTTAAAGCTCCCATGGGTTTGGTGAAAACCCGCTTCGGGTGGATAATAAAGACCTCGAAAGCAATGGATAACGCCGAGCCGACTATGACCACACTGACAATTACCCGCCCCGACGACTGGCACCTGCACCTGCGCGACGGTGAGCAACTGCAAGACACAGTACGCGACGCCAGCCGCTATCTGGGCCGCGCCCTCGTTATGCCCAACCTGGTGCCGCCCGTTACCACCACAGGGCTTGCCAACCAATACCGCGAGCGCATTCTGGCGGTACGCCCCGAGGGCAGCCGGTTTGAGCCGGTAATGAGCCTGTATCTCACCGACAAAACCGACCCCGACGAAATTCGCAAGGGCCGCACCAGCGGCGACATTGTGGCCTGTAAACTGTATCCGGCCGGTGCCACCACCAACTCCGACTCCGGCGTGACCGATGTAAAAAACATCTACCCGATGCTGGAAGCCATGCAGGAAACCGGCACCCTGCTGCTGGTGCACGGTGAAGTCACCGATTCGCGCATCGACATCTTTGACCGGGAAAAAGTGTTCCTGGAAACCGTGCTGCCCGACGTGGTGCGCGACTTCCCCGACCTGAAAATCGTGCTGGAGCACATCACCACAGAGCACGCGGTGAAGTTTGTGGAGCAGGCCGGCGACAACGTGGCCGCCACCATCACCGCTCACCACCTGCTGTTCAACCGCAACCACATGCTGGTGGGCGGCATTCGCCCGCACTACTACTGCCTGCCGATCCTCAAGCGCAACACGCACCAGCAGGCGCTGGTGCGTGCCGCCACCAGCGGCAGCAAAAAGTTCTTTCTGGGCACTGACTCGGCACCGCACTTTCAGCATCGCAAAGAGGCCGCCTGCGGCTGCGCCGGTGCCTACACGTCTCACGCTGCCATTGAGCTATATGCTGAAGTGTTTGAGGAAGCCGGTGCGCTCGACAAGCTGGAAGCCTTTGCCAGCCACAACGGCCCCGACTTCTACGGCCTGCCCCGCAACCCAGACACCATCACTCTGGTAAAAGAATCCTGGACGGTGGACGCTACCCTGCCCCTGGGCGGTGACCAGCTGGTGCCCATTCGCGCCGGCGAAGACATTGGCTGGATGGTGAAATAACCATGGTCAGTTAATAAAAACGCGACTTCGGTCGCGTTTTTTGTGTTGCATTTGAGTTGATTGACAATCAAGGCCCCGCCCCTTACTCTCGTTTCACATTCCTGGGGGAGCCCACACGGGCTGAGACTCCGCCACCAAGGCGGTAACCCTTAGAACCTGATCCGGATAATGCCGGCGAAGGGAAGGAAACGAACGATCCCGCACCATGACGATCCGCCCTCCTCTTCCTTTCGCCCATATGCCCCGGCTATTTCATGCTCGCGGGAGCAAAGGGAGAACACATGCTGGACACCACCACCGCCATTTTATGGCTCTGTTTATTTGCGGCGGTTTTCGCCATTCCCGGGCTGCTGTACGCCCGCCGGCAAAACGACAAACCGGAAGACTTTATTGTGGCCCGCAACAGCCAGAGCGGCACCGCCACTACATTAACCTTGCTGGCCACCACCATGGGCACCTGGATTTTGTTTGGTCCGGCTCAGGCCGCCACCTGGGGCGGTGTGGGTGCCATTACCGGCTACGCCCTTGGCGTGCTGGCCCCCCGGCTGATCATGATTCCGCTGGGCAAACGCATTCGCGAGCTGATGCCCGAAGGCCATACCCTCACCGAGTTTGTAATGGGACGCTACGGCCGGGGCATGTTTGGTTTTGTACTGGTGATCATGCTGTTCTATATGTTTATTGCACTCACCGCCGGCCTCACCGCCATTGCCCAGATGGTGGCCCTGCTGGCACCGGTGCCGCTGTGGACTACCGCCGGCATTGTGATGGTGGCCACCCTTGTTTACACCCTGTATGGCGGCCTGCGGGTCACCATTTTTACCGACCGCGTGCAGATGCTGGTGATTTTGCCGTTTTTGCTGGTGCTGATTGCCCTGGGCTGGCAGGCCACCGACGGTCTGGCCCCGGCCCTGGCCGGCCTGCAACAAAGCGCACCGCACCTGCTTGATCCGCTCAACACCACAGGGCTGAAATCGGGCCTCACCTTCTTTCTTGCCGTGGTGCTCACCGGTCTGTTCTATCAGGGCACCTGGCAACGGGTGTTTGCCGCACGGGACAACAAGGTAATCCGCAATGGCTTTATTCTGAGCGGTGTGCTCAGCTTTCCCATCATCTTTATTATGGGACTGTTTGGCCTGGCCTTTGTGGGCCTGAACCTGCCCGGCGACGGCTCGGTGGCGCTGTTCAGCGTGCTGATGCCCAATATGCCGCTGTGGTTTGCCATTGGCCTGCTGCCCTTTGGCCTGGCGCTGATCATGAGCAGCGCCGACTCCACCATCAGCGGCCTGACCAGCATGCTGGTGGTAGACCTGCGCCGGCTGCTGCCCAACACCAGCGTGCACACCCTGCTGGGGCTGTCGCGCTGGCTGATTGTGCTGTCTTCCATTCCGGTGCTCTATGTGGCCTCGCAGGGCTTTAGCGTACTTTATTTGTTCCTGCTGGCAGACCTGCTGTGCTGCGCCGCTGCCTTTCCGGTGTTCTTTGGCTTTTACAATGCCCGTTATCAGGGCTGGAACGCCATGCTCAGCACCCTCGGCGGTCTGGTGGCCGGCCTGATGCTGTTCCCAGCCCCGGGCGAAGCCGCCACCTATTTGCTGGAGTCGTTCCTGCTGGCCACCTTTGTGCCGGTGGCCATTTCCGCCCTGCTGCTATTGGTGCCCAACCGCAACCCCTTTGACTTTGCCGCGTTAGCCAGCCGGGTGCGCAGCCTGGAAAACTGAGTTCGTTTTGCTGTAACCATTCGTCGCAATACATTGCCGGCGCGCCCCAAGGCCGCCGGTTTTTTTTGTGTTCTACACTGAGTGCACAACAACCGGTAAACCGGTACCCAAGCGGAGAGCACTCATGAAAACAATCACCACCTCGCTGACGCTGGCCCTGCTCGTGACTCCTCTGGCTGTTGCCAACGAACTGACGGGCACCCTGGACGGAAAACAACACAGCTGGCACATTCTGGAGCATGAGCAAGGCTCCACCGCCAACTTCAGTGAGCTGATGCCCGGTATGTATAGCGTATCCATACAAGGCCATCGCCAGAACAAGTTTGAAACCAAGGGCACATTCGTCATCGACTTCATGGTGATACAAGGCAAAGCCAACAGCGCTTCCGTATCTTACTTTCCCGAAAATGCCCTTACCCCGCACTACGGCACCAAAGAAGAAGTACCCATTCAGCTGAATGTGCTGGAGCTTAATGAAGACACAGGCCGGGCCAGCGGCAGCGTCAAAGCCAGCCTGCTATATATGGAAAGCCTGCAGGCGGGACACAACCCCGACAACAACCTGCAGGCCGATATTCGCTTTGATGTCACCCTGCAGAAAGAGTAACCGGCCAGACACACCTAGCGGCCGCGATGGCGGCCGTTGTCCGGGCTCTGCATCCAGTAACCCTGCTAAGCCGTTGTCTCGCTGACCACGACCCCGGATGTAACTTCCCCCCTTGCCTTCAGCAGGTGCTCGGCCATTTCGGCGAAGCCCTTACCCCCTTCCTCTTCTGTTTGATAGGACGGCAGGCTAGCCAGCCAGGGCAGGCTGTGGACGATATTGGCCACCCCCACACTCAGCGGCAGAGCACGAAACATCGGTTCGTCATTGGCCGAATCACCAATGCACAGCACCTGAGCCTGGATCTGATCCGGGGTCAGTCCCAGCCGGGCGGTGAAATAACGCTCGGCGGCGCGCCACTTGTTGTGATCACCGCTCCACACATTAAGGTGAATCGAGCTGGTGGCATAGTTCACCTCATGCCGGTCCAGTTCGGCGCACAGCGCGCTGACTTCGTCGGTGCTCAGGGTCACCGCCTGGCCGATATCGATAGCCATATCAGTCAGCCGCAACGACTGATCCGCCGCCAGCATGGCCCGGGGCACGGCGGTCAGCGCCGCGTTCACCGCCGCTGCCAGTTGTTCCCGCTGCTGATGGCGACGCTCATCGGGCAACCAGTATTCGGTGCTCAGACCCTGACCATCAAGCTGAAAACGAAAGCCGCCGCCCTCGCCAATCACGGTGTTCACCGGTAACAGACGCACCAGCGCATCGCACCAGCCAGCGCAAGCGCCGGTAATGGGCACCACGGTAATGCCGGCTGCGCGCAGATCATAGAGTGCCTGCAGGGTCCGGGGCAGCAGCTGGCCCCGGTAACTGAGGGTATCGTCCACATCGGTGAGAATGTAACGAATGGCACCGGCCCGGGCCGGAGACAGCTGGTTTATAGGTTTCATCAGTCTATCAGCCTGCCCTGTTGGTCAAAAAACGGATGGGGGCCATCGCTGTCGTCCACATGGCTCTGGTGGCTCAGCAGCAGGCCGCTTTGCGGATGCAGATAAAGCAGGCGGATCATCGCCGGCTCTCTGGTGAAAGATGAAGGTGCGCCGGGCCGCAGATCCAGGGTCACCGCATGGTTATGGGCCGGCCCCACATACACCGGCCGTCCGCACCAGATAAACTCCACCGGCCGGTGCAGGTGACCGCAGAGCAGCAATTCCACCTGCGGATTCTGCTTCAGCACCCCGGCCAGCTCATCGGCACCGTGCAGCCGCTGCACATCCATGTGCTCGAGCCCCACCGCCACCGGCGGATGATGCATAAACAGCAGGGTGCGCTGCGTCGGAGCCCGGCTTAAGGTCTGCTCCAGCCAGTCACGACGTTCTGCGTCAATCAGGCCATGAGGTTTGCCCGGAACGCTGGTATCCAGCCCGACCAGACGCAGTGGCAGGCCGTCGATGGCATAGCTCAGATGATCCTGGCTCTGAAACAGGTATTGATGATCCGCAAACACCGCCCGCAAGGCGCGGCGATCGTCATGGTTGCCCGGCACCAGATAAAACGGCATCAGCAGCCGATCCAGCGCCAGCCGGGCCTGGCGGTATTCGGCTTCACTGCCGAAATCGCCGAGATCACCGGTGATCAGCACCAGATCGGGCCGGGGTTGCAGGTTATTGAGGTGATCCACCGCCTGCTGCAGCCGGGCAAACGTGTCCACTTTGCCGGCATAAGCCGGCTTGCCACCGGCCTTGATATGAAGATCTGTCAGTTGCGCAATGATCATGCTGCCCTCACCCGCTGCTGATCCAGCCGGATCATCTGATCCGGTTTAATTAACAGCCCCACCGTCTGCCCCGGTGTAAACTGCGCCCGTCCGTCGCAGTCCACCAGTACCGGCTGTTCACTGACACCGCTCACCCACACCCGGTTACGATCGCCGATAAACTGGGTCTGCTGCACCACGCCGGTCAGCTGGCCACTGCCGGCCTCGGTGATCTCCATATCTTCCGGCCGGCAGTGAATTCGCCCGGGGCCGTCGGCCAGCGCCACCCCCGGCAGGCTTCCCCCTGGCAGTTGCATACAGCGGTTACGGACCAGGCCCTCAAACACGTTGATCTGGCCGATAAAGTCGGCCACAAAGTCATTTTGGGGTTCGAAATAAATTTCCCTCGGGGTGCCAATCTGGGATACCCGGCCATGCTCCATCACCACAATGCGATCCCCCAGTGCCATGGCTTCATCCTGATCATGGGTCACATAAATGGCGGTAATGCCGAGTTTGCGCAGCAGGCTGTTAATATCAGCCCTCAGCCGGTCGCGCAGCAAGGCATCAAGGGCAGTGAGCGGCTCGTCGAGCAGCAGCACCCGCGGGCTGGTGATAATCGCCCGTGCCAGCGCCACCCGCTGCCGTTGACCGCCCGACAGCTGGCTGATACGCCGGTGGGCCAACGGAGCCAACTCCATCATCTCCAACATCTCAGCCACCCGCCGTTTGATGTCGGCGGTTTTCACCTTCTGCACCTTGAGGCCATAGCCCACGTTCTCGGCCACCGTCATATTGGGAAACAGGGCATAAGACTGAAACACCATGCCCACCTTGCGTTTTTCAATGGGCTGACGCGTTACATCTTCATCACCGAACAGAATGCGGCCCCCTTCATCGGGAAACTCCAGGCCGGCAATCATGCGCAGTGTGGTGGTTTTGCCGCAGCCCGAGGGACCGAGCAAGACCAGGGTCTCGCCGGCCTGGATGGTCAAGTCCAGCGGGTGCAGGGCCAGGGTGCCGTCGGAAAAGGTTTTGCGGCAGTTTTGCAGGCGAATGGCAACGCCGTGTTCATTAATGGTCATTGAGTCAGTCCTGAAACAAAATACGGATTAACGGGCCGCCGGCTTGCGCAGCCGGGTGCCACTCCACTGCACACCTATCATCAGTGGCAGCAGCATGAGCAGGAAAATCAGGGTATAGGCGCTGCTGATCTCCAGCCGCATTGAGGCATAGGAGTCTGCCAGTCCCACCGGCAGGGTTTTGGTCAGCGGCGTATGCAGCATCCAGGTAAGGTTGAACTCACCCACCGACAGGGTCAGGGTCATCAGCGCGCCGCTGATGATGCCGCCTTTACAATTAGGCACGACCACGTCGCGAAAGCGACGCCAGAAGCCGGCCCCCAGACTGGCAGCCCCTTCTTCCAGCTGTTTGAAATCGATGCTGTGCAGCACTGCCAGCACCGAACGCACCATAAACGGCAGGGTGTACAGCACATGGCCGATAAGAATAAACAGCCAGCTGGTGCGCAGATCACCATGGCCGCCATAGGCGATGATCAGCGCCAGAGCAATGGCCAGGCCGGGAATGGCCACCGGCAGCACGATCAGCTCTTCAAAAATACGCGCCCAGCGGCTGGCAGACGTTGCCAGATAATAGGCCGCCGGCACCCCTACCAGCAGATTCACCAGCAGGGTCGACAGCGCCAGCTGCAGAGTCAGCCACAGGGTATCGCTGTAAAGCGTAAGCACTTCATTTATCCAGCGCAGGGTCAGTCCGCTGGAGAGACCCTGAAAGTAGTTGCTGGTCAGGCCGGCCGTTACCGACATCAGTACCGGCACCACCATAAAAGCGCACACCAGCAGAGTGAACGCCAGTTGCAGATAATAGGAAAAAGGTCGTTTCATGGCGGTGTCCTCAGGCGGCAGGAGTGGAACTGGCCCCCGAGGCCGAGCGTGCCAGCAGCAGCACCAGCCAGGTGATAAGGCCGAGTATGATGCTCAACGCCGCCGCCATGGCGATATTGGCACCCAGGGTAAATTCGGTGTAAATGGTCATCGGCATCACATTAATGCCACTGGCCAGCGCAAAGGCGGTGCCAAAGGCCCCCATGGAAGTGGCAAAGCAGATGGCACCGCTGGCGATCAGCGCCGGTTTGAGCGCCGGCAGGATCACATCCAGCACAATGCGCAGGCGTGAGGCCCCGAGCGAACGGGCCGCCTCTTCCAGCATCAAATCCATCTTCTCCACCGCGGACATCACCGTCAGCAAAACCCGGGGAATGGAGAAATACACATAGCCGACAAACAACCCGGCCAGCGAGTAGGCGAAGGTCCAGCGTGAACCGTCAAGCAACAGTCCAAGCTCGGCGCTCAGACCCTGACGGCCACCCAGCATAATCACCAGAAAGCCCACCACCACACCGGGGAACGCCAGCGGAAACGTCATCAGCGACACCAGCCATGCCTTGCCGGCAAACTGATTGCGGGCCAGAAACAGGCCGGCAACCAGCGCAATCGCCAGGGTAGTGAGCGTGGTGACTACCGACAGCATCAGGGTCTCCAGCATACTGCGCAGATAGCGGCCGTCGGTCAGTGCCTGCCAGTAATTCATGGCACCATTGTCACCACTGACCGAGACCAGGATCAGCTGACCCATGGGGATCAGAAAAAAGGCGCAGGTAATGATCAGCACCGGCAGCATCATCAGGCTGAGGTTGCGTTTGCTTGAAACAGACATGGATGTTCTCAACAGGGGAAAATCAAAAGTGGAATCAGGGCGGGTGCCTGGCACCCGCCCTGGTCACCAATTACTGCATGCGATCAAGGTATTGTTGCTGGAAGCCGGACTGAACCTCGGCCATTTTGCCGTAGTCTACCGCCACGGCACGGGCATAATCAGACTCGGGCAGGAAACGGGCCTTCACGTCTTCCGACATGGCATCGGGGCGGACCGGTCGCAGAAAGGCGTTGGCCCATACCGACTGGCCCTTGTCGGAAAGCACGAAATCGAGGATCTTCCGGCCCTTTTCCGGATTAGGCGAGTTCTTCACCAGGCTCATTACATAGGGCACAACCACGCTGCCTTCTTCGGGGATCACAAACTGTACATTGGCACCGTCCTTGTATTTGGCACGGTAGGCATTGAAGTCGTAGTCCAGCATGATGGGGATCTCGCCCGAAAGCACCCGGGCATAGGCGGTCTGTTTGGGCACAATAGGAGCATTTTCCTGCAGTTTAGCCAGGAAATTCAGACCGGGCTCGAAGTTGTCCAGATCCCCTCCCAGCGCACCGTTGATCGCAACCGCACCGGCATAACCGACAAAGGCACTGGACGGATCCAGATAACCGATCATGCCCTTATAGGCAGGATCGAGCAGATCCTTCCAGCGTTGAGGCACCGGTTTGCCGTCAAGAGCGTCCACGTTCACAAACAGGCCCAGGGTACCGGAATGAATGGTAAACCAGTGGCCTTGCGGATCCTTCAGACCATCAGGGATCTGCTCCCAGTTGGCAGGCTGGTAAGACTCGGTGACGCCCTTCTCAGCAGCGGTAATGCCAAACGACACACCATAATACGCCACATCGGCCACCGGGCTGTTCTGCTCGGCCAGCAGCTGAGACAGGGTCTGGCCCGAGTTCTTGTTGTCAAAGGGAACCTGGTAGCCCAGCTCTTCCTTGATAACCTTGAGCTGGGTAGCCCAGTCGGCCCACTGAGGCGGGCAGTTATAACAGATGGCATCGGCGGCCTGGGCCTGGCCACCCAGGACACTGGCAGTCACGGCCAGGGCTGAAGCCCATTTAACTACACGTTGCTTAAGCATGATGTTATCTCTCACTAAGGGGTTTAACGGGGGAATCGGTAAGGGGCGTCAGGGTGCCACCCGCCACCAGCTGGTAGCTGAGCTGACGCCCCGTGTCCAAAGCATTGAGATGACGCTGGGCCATCAGGGTATCCACGGCAGTACTGCCAATTTCAAGATTGGGGGTGCGCACGCTGGTCAGGGCTGGCATGCGCAGCGCGCCGGCCTGAATACCATCAAATCCGACCAGAGACACATCATCGGGTACCCGCCGGCCAAGCTGCTCCAGCTGGGCAATGGTGGCCAGCGCCAGCAGATCGTTAGAGCAGAACCAGGCGGTCGGCTGTGCTCCCGGCCGGTTATAAATGGCAGCCAGCGCCTGCGCCAGTCCAGTGGCATTGACCGGATCCACCTGCACCAGCTGTGCCAGTTGCACGCCAGCCTGATGCAGGCCCGACAGAAAGCCCGCATGGCGATCCCGGGCCCTGTCGGTACGCACAAATTCGCCCGAAATCATGCCGATGCAGCGATGGCCAGCAGCAAGAATGCGCTCTGCCACCTCGGCGGCGGCACAGAAGTTATCGACGCCGACATGGGCTGCCATCTGCTCACGCGGCACATTGTGCATCAGGCAATAGGGCACACCAGCTTCGTCCAGTCGCTGCAGGGCGGCACTGCGGGCCGCGTCATTCACGGTAAGCAACACTCCGTCTACCTGATAGGCGAGCAGGGTTTCCACCGCGCTCAGTTCCAGCGCATCGTCATAATCGGAGGAGAGAATTAACGGGGTATAGCCCAGGGTCCGGGACCGCTGCTGCAAACCTGCGGCGGTTTCAGCAAACACCGGGTTGGTCAGACTGGGAATGATCACCCCCAGGGTCATGCTGCTGGCGGTTTTCAGTGCCCGCGCCGCCATGCTCGGACGGTAGCCCAGTGCGCTGATTGCAGCCTCTACCCTGGCCACGGTTTCGGCCCGTACCGCCCCCTTGTTGTTGACGACCCGGGACACGGTGGCAATAGACAAGCCACAGTGCTGTGCAATATCCCTGATGGTAACCGTTCTGCTCATAACTGCCCTCCTGCTGATGGAAGGCACTATAGATTTGCTTTTTTACAGTGATGTTAACGTTTACTTAAAGCATGTAATCGTTTACATGAAGATTTTATGACTGCCCAACCACGGGCTGAAGATGATGAAACATCGCCACCCACCTTGCTCCCAACAAAAACGCGCCCCGAAGCGGAGCGCGTTGATTACTGGCTTGCCTGAGTGTGTGTCTGAAGACACAACATCCGGCTTACTTGCTGGCCAGCTTGCCGAAACGTTTGTTGAACTGGGCCACCCGACCCTCGTTACCCACCTGACGCTGCTCGCCGGTATACACAGGATGCGAGGCGCTGGAAATATCCAGGTTAACCAGAGGATAAGTGTTGCCGTCTTCCCAGACGATGGTCTCGGCAGAGGTACAGGTAGAGCGAATGCGGAAGGTCTTGCCACAGGAAGTGTCCTTAAACACCACATATTCGTAGGCGGGATGAATGTTCTTCTTCATGAATGATACCGTTATAACATAACAATTGATATTGTTATTGAACCTGATTCTCATTCGCTTGTAAAGAGCGTTCTCCTCTGTTGTCTGGTGGTGATCAACCAGGAGTCAGGACTGTTACCGGCTGGAACGCCGGCTGTTCAGAGTTCCCTCGGTGCGTAAGGGCGTGAACTGGCTGCGCAAACGGGCCGGGCGTGAGCCATTGAGGTTTGATGGATACGGGGCATTGTTGTACTCGAAACCTTTAGATCCTTACAAAGGTCGATAATGATCCATACTTGAACACCGATAACTATAATCAGGCTGGTGAAAAGTAAGATATAATTATTTACTCAAAACCACTAAAAATCCAAAAACTGGAGTGAGCATTGAAAAATAAAAATAATGAAATGATTTCTAGACTATTTCATGAACGTAGCAAGTTTATCGTTCTTGGGTTAACAGGTAGAACTGGTTCGGGCTGTACAACCGCCGCCAGCATTTTAGAAAATGAAAAGGCTGACTTCCCTCACGTTGACAATGTCAAACATAAAAAAGAACCATTTTTCTCCGAATTGGACTCTAAGAGGTACAAAATTGCATCTCATTACACAAAAGAGAACTACAGCCCTTTCATATCAATAAAGGTTAGTGATTTAATTTCAGCCTACTTACTAACTTTAACAACCACACAAATTGTGGACTTCATAAAAGAACAAACCGACAATATAAGTAGAGCAAGCATTTACGAACTAATAAGAAAAGGTAGCTTTCAACTAACATACACAAAGAAAGGTGTACTAAAGAACATCTCTAATAAAATGCTCGACCATTGCACCTCCTTTGAGCTTTCAGTAAGAGAAAAAACAAAATTTTTCTCTTTCATGAAACTAATAAGAAAGTTTACTGAAGACTTCAAAAAGGAGTTAAGGGGAATCAATAATGAGCTATATATAAGAGTTTATCAAGCTGCAGGAAACTCCATTAGAAGAACAGGAAAAGTTGAATCTAAATACAAAGAGAAAGCCTTCGAGCCAGAGTCCGTCTTTCACCTCCCTGAAACGATCAACAGAGTGATAAAAAGCATCAGACAAATAAACTCACAAGGTGCTTTCATAGTAATAGATGCAATAAGAAATCCTTATGAAGCTAAATTCTTCAAAGATCGTTATTCGGCATTTTATCTAATATCAATAAATGCACCGAATGAAGATCGTAAAGCTCAGGGCGAGAGCATGAACGGTTACTTTTTACCCAGCAACGCCAATCCGGCAATGACCACTTTCTCTAGGTAAGCGCTGTTCATACTCGCCATCTTCTGTTTCCGCCTGATACTGGCTTTTTTCGAGGTTTCAGAACGTAACATATTTAGCGCCATGTGCCGGAAGCCAGCCAGGATTTCGGCAGCATTCTCACGATAAATGAGGCAGTTGTCTTCCTTCATTGATACATCTAGAACCCAGTGCAGGCTATTTTCTATACACCAATGACCGCGTACTGCGGCTGCAAATCGGGCGGTGTCCAGCTCAGCTGAACTGATGTAGTAACGGTACTCCAGCGAAGACTTGCCTGATTTATCCTGGCGATAGCCGATGGCCACGCCCAGTGTCTTCAGGCCAGTCCACTCAGGAAACTCGCCAAGCAGTGCGTCAGCTGGCAGGACATGATACTCCCGTGCTTCGGTACGGCCATGTCCATGCTCGATGGTGACATTATCTTGGCTGGTTTCCTTACTATGAACCGGGCGAAGTTCCCTCTGAACGGCCCGGTGCAGTAGCTCCTGGTTATCTTTTACCGCAAGCAGATAATCTCCACCCTGGCTGATAATGGTTTCTGCAATTTTGGTCTGACAACCCATGGCATCAATGGAAACCAGGCAGCCGTTGATATCCAGCAGGCTTAGCAGGGCAGGAATGGCCGTGATTTCATTGGATTTGTCCTCGGTTTTCAGTTGCCCCATGACCACCTTGTTATCGACCGAAAAGGCACTCACCATGTGGATGGCAGAGCGTCTGTCTTCACGGTCGTATGAGCCTCGTAAGGTCTTGCCGTCGATGGCTATCAGCTCACTGCCGGTGCGTTCATTGACGGATTGTGCCCAATGAACAAAGCATTGCTGAAATTCAGTTGGCTCAAGGGCAGAAACGATACGGGCGATGGTGTCATGCACCGGCAAGCCATTGGGAAACAAGCCTTTATCCTGAAACCAGTCGAGGTGTGCTTCACCGAAATCTTCGATGTCTTCCCAACCTTCAGCGCCGGCGATGACCGCGCAAACCGTCAGGAACAGGACATCAAACAGCGGGTAACTGATTTTGGCCGTTTGGCGGGGATCTGTCAGTTCACCAAAGTACTCGGAAAAGGCATCAAGGCTCATGGTTGTGCTCCCAAAAGGGAGTATAAGATCACAAGTCGATCTGCGGGTCAAACCACCTCGAACTGGTCATAAAGCGTTCGTGATCTTGCCCTGTCGTAAAGCTTACTTACAAAATGTCCATAAATACACTGTAGATGAATTTGACGAATTAGAACGTAGAGAATCTGGAAAAACAAGAGTTGATGATGCTGACTTCATAAGCCAAAATGTAAAAAGGTGCATTGAAATATCGGACATTCATATTTTCAACCCAAGAAATGAAATTGATAACAATAATGTACTGAAAGCACAATTAGCTTGGTACTTGGCATTAATAAAACACCCTGGGTTAATTTCACCAACAAACATTGAACGGGTTATGCAAATTGCATATACTGCGAAAGTTAATTCTGGCTGTATATCTAGACAAGTTGGAGCAGTTGTAACTGATGAAAACTACTCTATCAAATCAGTAGGTTGGAATGATGTAGCAAAAGGACAAGTTCCATGCAACCTAAGATCTCTTGATGAGCTAGCAAATACATTTGATGAAGTTACCTATAGTACATATGAACGTCAAAACAGTGACTTTAGGGATGCAGCTAAAGGTGAACTAATAAAAATATCTGGAAAGATAGGCACTCAAGGAAAGAATCTTTCATATTGCTTTAAAGATATAAAGAACTCTTTGGATGATTCAGGAAATCAAGTCCATACAAGATCACTGCATGCTGAAGAAAACGCTTTCCTACAACTGGCTAAATATGGCTCAGCCGGAATAGAAGGCGGAAAACTATTCACAACAGCAAGCCCATGTGAATTGTGCGCAAAAAAAGCATACCAATTAGGAATCAAAGATATTGTATTTATTGATCCTTACCCTGGGATAGCAATAGATCACATCTTATCAATAGGAAAAAATGAGCCAAACTTGATTCAGTTCAGAGGGGCTCTAGGAAAAGGATACCATCAATTATATGAGCCAACCATGTCATATAAGGACGAATTGAACTATCTTAAAGATCATTAAGCTTAGAAAGTGAAAAAGTAAGCTCAGTATGAAACTTTCCCGCTGCTCCCACAGCGGGTCTTTTTATTTCAAATACTCACCTCACTTCATCCCCAGCCGCTTCGCCAGTTTATGCAAATTGCTGGGGTCCACTTCCAGCAAGCGGGCGGCGGCAGCCCAGTTGTGTTCGGTGGCGGCCAGTGCCTGCTCTATGGCCTGTTGCTGGGCCTGATTGGTCACCTGCTGCAGACTGGCAAGCGGCTGAGGCGGCGTTATCTCGGGCATATTGACGGCCCGGGCGGGTTCCGGCAGCACCGTATCGCCGGCCAGATCCAGCAGCTCCGGCTCCAGGCTGATGATGTCGGCCCGGTCGGCACCCCGGCTGAGAGCCTTGATCGCGGCACGGCTGATCACGTGCTCCAGCTCGCGCACATTGCCGGGCCAGGCATAAGCACACAGAGCCCGCTCGGCGGCGGGTGAAAGCCGCAGGCTGCGCAGGCCCAGCCGCCCCCGGTTCAGCTCCAGAAAGTGACCGGCCAGCACCAGCACATCCCCTTCCCGCTCCCGCAGGGGCGGTATCGGCACCGGATACACCGACAGCCGGTGATAAAGATCGGCGCGAAAATGACCGTCGCGCACACTGTCGTGCAACTGGCGGTTGGTGGCGGCAATGACCCGCACATTCACCTTGCGCGGGGCGTCTTCCCCCAGCCGCTGAATTTCACCGTTCTGCAGCGCTCGCAGCAGTTTGGCCTGAATGCCCAGCGGCAGCTCGCCCACCTCATCCAGAAACAAGGTGCCGCCGTCGGCAGCTTCAAAGCGACCGGGGCGGGCATTACCGGCACCGGAAAAGGCTCCCTTTACATGACCGAACAGCTCGCTCTCGGCCAGGGTTTCAGGCAGGGCCGCACAGTTCACCTGCACCAGCGGCCGTTCCTGCCGGGGCGAGCGCTGGTGCAGGCGACGGGCAAACAAGTCCTTGCCCACACCGGTTTCGCCGGTGAGCAGCACCGGCAAATCCGAGTCGGCCACCACGTCCAGCTCGTGCAGTAATCGCTTGAGTCCGGTGCTCTGCCCCAGAATTTCCCCTTCCTGCCGGTCTCCCAGCGGCACCGGCGAGTCCTGCCGGGCCAGACGCAAGGCACGAATATCCCGCTCCAGCCGGGTCATGCGTACGGCGGCGGAAACGGTCAGTGCCAGCCGTTGCAGCTGATCCCGGGCGTCCTGATCAAAGGTACCGGCGGTAAGGGCATCCAGGGTCATTGCACCCCAGAGCTCTCCATTGACATACAGGCTGATGCCCATGCAGTCGTGCACCGGCAACGCCTCGCCCACATGATGCTCCAGCAGACCGTCGTAAGGATCCGACAGGGGCGAATCGGGGGCAAACGCCACCGTGCTGCGACTGGCCAGAATGGCCGCCAGCCTGGGGTGCTGAGCCACCACAAAGCGCCGGCCCAGGGCCTCGCGCACCAGACCTTCTACCGCCACCGGGCTGAGCACCCCATCCTGCAACCGCAACAGGCACACGGCCCCGCAGCCAAAATGCTCGCGCACCATCCGCACCAGACTCTGGAGCCGCACGGCACTGGGCAATTCAGCGGCCAGATCCGCCAGCAGGAGTTCGTAAAGCATGGTCATTATCACCATATAAGGGTTTTATTTACCCTATTTGATTAGGGTAAATAAAACCACACAAAAATAAAAATGCCTAATAATCAATAAATTAAAAAGTGGCACGCAAGTTGCCACTTATGGAGCAAGGGTAACATATACAAGGAGTCATATCATGAGCCTGCTTAACCATTCCCTGGGCACGCTGGCCAGGGAAATTCCGGGAGCCACCCGGGTATTTCATCATTACCGGCTGGATTACTGCTGCGGTGGCAACGCCCTGCTAAGCGAGGCACTGGCCGAACGCGGGCTGGATACCGCCGAAGTTATCGCCCGTCTGGAGGCCCTGCCGGCCCGCAACGGCAACGACACCGACTGGTCCGGGGCCGGCAATGCGGACCTCATCGACCATATTCTTGCGCGTTATCACGAGGTTCATCGCCAGCAGCTGACCGAACTGATCGGGCTGGCCCGCCGGGTGGAAGCCGTGCACGCCGATAACCCGCTTTGCCCCGAAGGCCTGACCGTGCACCTGGAAGAAATGCGCCAGGAGCTGGAAAGCCATATGCAGAAAGAGGAGCAGATTTTGTTCCCCATGCTGCGCCGGGGTCTGTTTGCACCGGCTCAGGGGCCGATCAGCGTGATGCGCCTGGAGCATGATGATCACGGCCAGGCCCTGGCCCGGCTGCTGGAGCTGACCAACCATCTTGCCCTGCCCGCCGATGCCTGCGGCAGCTGGCAGGCACTCTATGGCGGCATTGAGGAATTACAGCACGACTTGATGCAGCACATTCACCTTGAAAACAACCTTCTCTTTTCCCCTTCCCGGCACCAGGAGGTGCAACATGGCTAACTATCGTCGCCTTTGGCTACTGTTATTGGTGGTTGTTGGCATTACTTTTGCCATTCTTGGCTATTTTGGCCGTGAAGTGTATCGGACGGCCCCACCCATTCCCGCTCAGGTGGTTACCGAAAACGGCACCCTGCTCACCACCCACGACGGCATTCTCGACGGCCAGACCGCCTGGCAGTCGGTGGGTGGCATGCAACTGGGCTCGGTGTGGGGCCATGGTGCCTACCAGGCACCGGACTGGACTGCCGACTGGCTGCACCGGGAGCTGGTAGCCTGGCTGGAGCTGGCCGCTCAGGATGAATTTGGCACCGCTTATGCCAATCTTGAGGGTGATCAGCAAGCCATGCTGCAACACCGCTTAAAGCAGGAATATCGCACCAACAGCTACGATGCCGAGGCTGACGTACTGGTGCTGTCTGAGCGTCGTGCTCAGGCCATGGCCGACACCGCTGCCTATTACGACAAGCTGTTCAGTGACGATCCTGCCCTGCGCAGCACTCGCCAGAGCTTTGCCATGAAGGAGAATACCCTGCCAAGCGCCGAGCGCCGGGCCGACATGAACAACTTCTTCTTCTGGACCGCCTGGGCAGCCGCCACCGAGCGCCCGGACAGCAACGCCACCTACACCAATAACTGGCCCCATGAGCCGCTGATTGACAACAAGCCCACCGCCGAGAACATTGTCTGGTCCATTGCCAGCGTGGTGCTGCTGATTGCCGGTGTGGGCGGCCTGGTGTGGGCCTGGTCGTTCCTGCGCAAGGAAGACGAAGCCGACCCCGAGCCGCCGGTGAAAGATCCGCTCACTACCTTTACCCTCACTGCATCTCAAAAGGCACTGGGCAAATATGTGTTCCTGGTGGTGGCGCTGTTTACCTTTCAGGTGCTGCTGGGTGGCGCTACTGCCCACTACACGGTGGAAGGTCAGCATTTCTACGGCATTGAGCTGTCGAAGTGGTTCCCGTACACACTGCTGCGCACCTGGCACATTCAGAGCGCCCTGTTCTGGATTGCCACCGGCTTTCTCGCCGCCGGCCTGTTCCTCGCCCCCATCATCAATGGCGGCAAGGATCCCAAATATCAGGCACTGGGCGTGAATGTGCTGTTCTGGGCGCTGGTGGCCGTGGTGGTAGGCAGCTTTGTTGGCAACTATCTGGCCATTGCGCAAATTATGCCTGCCAACCTCAACTTCTGGCTGGGGCATCAGGGCTATGAATATGTGGATCTGGGCCGGCTGTGGCAGATTGGCAAGTTCACCGGCATCGTGCTGTGGCTGGTGCTGATGCTGCGCGGTGTGGTGCCGGCGCTGCGTCAGCCCGGTGATCGCCACCTGCTGGCGCTGCTCACCGCCTCCTGCGCCGCCATTGGCCTCTTCTATGGTGCCGGCTTCTTCTACGGCGAACGCACCCATATCTCGGTAATGGAGTACTGGCGCTGGTGGATTGTGCACCTGTGGGTGGAAGGCTTCTTTGAAGTGTTCGCCACCACCGCCCTGGCCTTTATCTTCTGCAGCATGGGTCTGGTGTCGCGGCGTGCCGCCACCACCGCCAGCCTGGCCTCGGCCTCGCTGTTTATGCTGGGCGGCATTCCCGGCACCTTCCACCACCTGTATTTCTCCGGCACCACCACCCCGGTGATGGCGGTGGGCGCCACCTTCAGCGCCCTGGAAGTGGTGCCGCTGGTGGTGCTGGGTTATGAGGCCTGGGAAAACTGGCGGCTGAAGAACAGCGCCCCCTGGATGGAAAACGTAAGATGGCCGCTGATGTTCTTTGTGGCGGTAGCCTTCTGGAACATGCTGGGTGCCGGTGTGCTGGGCTTTATGATCAACCCCCCGGTGGCGCTCTATTACATTCAGGGTCTGAACACCACGCCCACTCACGCTCATGCCGCCCTGTTTGGTGTATATGGATTCCTGGCGCTGGGCTTTGCCCTGCTGGTGCTGCGCTATGTTCGCCCCAATCTGGTATTCAGCGAGTCGCTGATGAAAACCGCCTTCTGGTGGATGAACGGCGGCCTGGCACTGATGCTGTTCACCAGTGTGCTGCCGGTGGGGGTGATTCAGTTTGTGGCCAGCGCCAGCGAAGGCCTCTGGTATGCCCGCAGCGAAAGCTTTATGCAGCAGGGCCTGCTGCAAACCCTGCGCTGGGTGCGCACCTTTGGTGATGTGGTGTTTATCGTCGGTGCCCTGGCGGTCACCTGGCAGGTGATCATCGGCCTGCGCCAGCCCGCTGGTGGCCCTCTGCCTCACACCATTGAACCTCAGGAGTGCGATGTGCCCGAGCTGATGAGCAAATAATTGCTTCGGTAGTATGCTTGTTAGTCTGGTTTGGCCCCGCAATGCGGGGCCTTTTTTGTGGTTAACCGATATGCCGGCTGCGCTCATTCACGCCAATTTGGCCGGCCAACGGCACTGTGTTGAAGGCCATACCGCACTTACCGGCACGTTTTACCTGATACATGGCGGCGTCGGCCCGGGCCATGACATCAGCAAAGTCGTCCTGCTCTCGCACGCCTTCCACCCCCATGCTCATCCCCACAAAGGCTTCACCGTTATCCAGTTCAAAGGGTGTATCCAGGCAGTCGATGCAGGCCTGGGCCAACGGCTGGGTTTGCGAATTCTGTAGGGCCCAGGGCAACAGCAGCACAAACTCGTCGCCGCCCAATCGGCCCAGCACCACGTCCGGCGGGCACAAGAAGCGCAGCCGCTCGGTAAGCTGTATCAGCAGCCTGTCGCCGGCGCGGTGGCCCAGGGTGTCGTTGACTTGCTTGAAGTCGTCGAGATCAATAAAGCACAGGGTCAGCGCGCCTTCGCTTTTAAGCGCCTTGAAACGCTCGATCAATCCGCTGCGGTTGAGCAGGCCGGTGAGCGGATCCTTGTGAGCCAGCCGCGACAGAGCAAGCTCGTATTCCTTTTCCTGAGTAATGTCGACATGGGTGCCCATCACGCGTAGCGGGCAGCCCTGCTCGTCCCACTCCACCACCCGGCCTCTGTCCTGTACCCAGGTAACGCTCCCGTTTTTGGCCACCATGCGGTGCTGCACTTCATAAAATTCACTGCGCCCGTGCAGGTGCTCAAAAAAGTTGTTGAGCACTTCTTCCCGGTCTTCCGGGTGCAGGTGCGACTTCCACACCTCAAAGCTGGCTTCTATTTCCTTGGGCTGAAAGCCCAGCATGGCACCCCAGCGCCGGTTAAAGATAACCAGCTTGCCGCTGGGCACATGCAGCTGCCACACGCACAGGCCGGTGCCGTCCATGGCCGCTTCCAGCTTTTCCCGAGCATCGGCAGCAATGCGCTTTAATCGTTCGTTTTCTGCCTGCAGCCGAAGCAGCTCTCGTGAGTAGATCCTGTCCATGGTGTTCGTCCGTCAGGCAACCCAGCTCCACCCTGTGATCTGCTCAGGGCCGAGCAGCTCTTCCATGCGAATGTCAAAGCCGAGCGAGTGCCCGCTCAGGCAGTCCATGCAGGTTTGCTGTTTTATACGTGTCGGAATCTCCATATTCACCTGTTTTAGCCATCGCGAAGCCTTCATTGTAAACCGGTTACGGGCCATTGAGAGCCGGCATGTATAAAAATCACTGAAAGAAAGCAGGACTGATCGCGGTCTCGGAAGAAACCTGTTACTCCATGTGCAGAATTTATCATGCTGACCGTATTTTACGATGGCCGTTGCGGCCTGTGCGATCGGGAAATTGCCTTTTATCGCCGGCGGGCAAGGCCCGGCTCGGTGCGCTGGCTCAATATCTGGGATCAGCCACCAGAGCTGGCCGCCGCCGGCCTGACCCCGGCTTTGTGCCTGCAGCAACTGCACCTGCTGGATGAACAACAGCACCTGCATACCGGCGTAAATGCTTTTGTGCGCTTGTGGCAAACCGTTCCTGCGCTTGCCTGGCTGGCACACCTTGCCCGCTTTGCGCCGGTGCGCTGGCTGCTGAGTGCCGGCTACCGGCTGTTTTTATGCTGGTACCGCCGCCAGCCTCATGTTCAACAATGCACCATTCACACTAACAAGGAACATAATGAAAGCTGACATTGCCATTATCGGTGCCGGTCTGGCCGGTTTAACCCTGGCCCGGGAACTGAGCGAACACGCCAACATCAGCCTGTTTGAAAAGGCCCGGGGGCTGGGCGGACGCATGTCTACCCGCCGCCGCGATAAGCATCGCTGGGATCATGGTGCCCAGTTTTTTACCGCCCGATCCCGTGCTTTCAAGGCACTGCTCAAGCCCTTTATTGCCAGCGGTGATGTGGCGGAATGGCAACCCAATATCACCACCCTTTCCCCCCATCAGGCACCGTACAAACGCCTATGGTTCGAGCCTCATTATGTGGCTGCACCGGGCATGAACAGTCTGCTCAAGGCCATGAGTCCGGGGCTGAACATTGCTCTGCAAACCCGGGTAGAAACCCTGCAGCAGCACAATGGCAAATGGCGGCTGCTGGATGACCAGGGGGCAGAGCTGGGCGAGTTCGACTGGGTGATCAGCTCGGCACCGCTGCCACAAACTGAAGCGCTGCTGCCCTTTGCGCCCGAGACCTGGGCCGATTTTGGCATGCTGCCCTGCTACGCTCTGATGCTGAAAGTCAACGACAGCGAGCTGCCGGTGTGGGATGCAGCCAAAGTGAATGATTCTTCCTTGCGCTGGATTGCCTTTAACCATCGCCTGCCCGGCCGCAACAGGGAGCTGGGTGCTGTGGTGGCTCACAGCACCGCCGACTGGGCTGCCACCCATCTGGAAGACTGTCAGGATACGGTACGGAACCAGCTGACCGCCGAATTCTGCGCACTGACCGGCGTCAGCCCGCAAGCCGTAAAGGAAGCACAGCTGCACCGCTGGCGCTATGCTCTGGCCACAGAAGTAACCAAGAATGCGCTGGGGCATGATCCTTCGGGGTATGTGCTGGACAGCGAGCGCAAGCTGGCTGCCTGTGGTGACTGGTGCCTGGGGGGCCGGGTAGAAGCCGCCTTTACCAGCGCTCACCAGCTGGCCGCCCGTTTAAAACAGCAGGGCTTCTGACCTGCCGCGCAAAATATGACAGGCGAATGACAACGGCGTTGACATGCGAAGGTCCGTATATAAGATGAGCGCATTATCAAGAATACGGGCCTTGCCATGACTTCTGTGCTTTTTGTCTGCCACAGCAACAGCGTGTGCTCCCCCATTGCCGAGGCATTGCTTAATCATCTGGCGGCAGATCGCTACCGGGTAATGAGTGCCGGTGTGCAGCCGGTGGCCATCGATGCCAATGCGCTGGCCGCGCTGAATAAACTGAACGTTGACACCAGCGGCCTTGAGAGCAAGGGCCTGGATGCGGTTGCCGACGAATATTTTGATATTGTTGTCAGCCTGTGTGAGCAGGCAGAAGCGGCTGCCGGTGCTGTGCCGGCAGAACGCTTTATGGCCTGGCACTTTACCGACACTCCCTGCTGCAGCGAAACTGATGCCAGCAAGCTCACCCAGGAAATTTACGAACGTATAAAGTTACTGGTGCTGGTACAGGACCGGCAGGAGAAAACCCTGTGGTAACGTCTCCCCTGTCTTTGTTCAAGGCGCTGGCCGATGATACGCGTCTGCAGCTGGTGCTGCTGATCGTGGCTGAAGGCGAAATCTGCGTGTGTGAAATGACTCACGCGCTTAATGAAACCCAGCCCAAAATTTCCCGCCATCTGGCCCTGCTGCGCCAGGCCGGCCTGCTGGCCGACCGCCGCGCCGGCCAGTGGGTGTATTATCGTCTTGCCGACGATCTGGATAACGGCAGCAAAACACTGCTGCGCCAGACCCATCAGCATTTTCAACATTATATTGCACCGGCCCTGAGCCGCCTGGCGACAATGGGTAACCGTCCCGAGCGTCAGCAACAGTGCTGTTAACCTTCCTGAGCTGGCAACATGGTCCACTCTGCCGGTACCGACTGACGCAGATACGACAGCAGCACTGCCTGCTTTTTGGGCTGACGGCCAAAGGAGTAGAGTAACCCCACCGGCAGCGGCGGCAGCTGCCACTCGGGCAGACAAAGCTGCAAGCGCCCCGGGTGCGCCTTAAGGTATGCTTCAGCGTAGTACTCGGGCAGTACGCCAATGCCCTGCCCGTTGGCAATGGCATCCAGCTGCAGTATGTAATCATCTGCCTTCAGCCGGGAAGGTAACGGCTGAAAAATATATTCACCTTCATGCTCATGGCGCAGCAAAAGTGCGTGATGACGCTCGCTGAGCCTGTCTATCCAGACATGCTCCGGCAACTCCTGAGGGTGCCGCAGCACACCATGGCGCTGTGCATAATCCGGGCTCATATAAAGTCTGCGCGGCCAGCGGCCAAGCACCTCATGGCGCAGGCCACACTGAGGATCATCGCCCACCCATAGCCATATTTCATTCTGCCCGGCTTTCGCAGGCGGTGCCCGGGTCTCGCTATAGAGCGAGATGCTCACACCGGGATAGTCCGCCATAAACTGCTGCAGCACACCAGGAAACCACCCTCTGATACAGCTGCTGTGCACTTTTATGACCAGTTCGCCGCTTATCTCTTCTTTCAGGTCATCCATGGCCTGACGCCCCTGCTCTGCAAGGTGCAGTATTTGCCGGCTATACCGTTCAAACAATACACCCGCTTCAGTGGCCTGCAGGCGGTTACCACGGCGATGCAGCAATGGCTGACCAAGCCGGGACTCCAGCTGACTGAGCCGCCGGCTTAAGGTCGACTTGGGCACACCAAGACGCCGTGCAGCCTCCGTGAGGCTGCCACAGGCCACCACAGTGACAACGCCTTCCAGCTCAAACAAATCTTGCATAGCGCTCCCATAAAATTATCAACATGACCTGGCAAGCCCGGCTGCGGACAACGACGGGCAGCCATTAGCGAATGGAAAAAACACCAGACACCGGCTCCATCACTATCACCCAAAAGCCCAAGGCGCTGTTCCATTAACGGAATGAAATGTTCCATTAATTGATGTCACTTTTTGGAAAGGCTTTCTCTACAATGCCAATCGCTTTCAATAACAATTATCATTAACAAGCTCATTTTTATCGAAGTCGGCATATTTGTACACAGGAGAGTAGTCATGCCCAAGCTCATGCCCAGTCGTCTGGCCAGCGCTATTTCTTTGGTGCTGTTAAACACCGCCACCCTCGCCACAGCGCAAGCCCAGACCGCTCAGGTATTTGATACCGTGGTGGTCAGTGCGTCCGGCTTTGAACAGGACGTTACTGACGCGCCGGCCAGCATTACCGTTATCGGCCAGCAGGAACTGCAGCAAAAACGTTATGGCAACCTGGCGCAGGCACTGGATGGAGTAGAAGGCATTGATATTCGCCAGGGCACCGGAAAAACCGGCGGCCTTAATATCAGCATGCGTGGTCTGCCCAGCGAATATACGCTGATCATGATCGACGGCCGCCGCCAGAATACCTCCGGCAACGCCACTCCCAACGGCTTTAACGACACCGCTACCAGCTTTATGCCGCCTCTGTCCGCCATTGAGCGTATTGAAGTGATCCGCGGTCCCATGTCCACCCTGTATGGCTCCGATGCCATGGGTGGGGTGATCAATATCATCACCAAAAAAGTGGCAAATGAGTGGAGCGGCTCGGTCACCCTGGATCACACCTTCCAGGAAGATCGCGACTACGGCGATTCAAGTAATGTCAGCTTTTATACTTCCGGCCCGCTGATGGAAGACAAGCTGGGCCTGGCGGTGCGCGGCAGTGTATACGACCGGGGAGCGTCTGATCTGACCTTTGATAATGGCTCAACCGTCAACAAGCGCGGTGTGTCGCCGGTAGAGGGGCGAAATTATACCATCGGTGGCCGCCTGACCTTTACACCCAACGAAGATCACGATATTTCTCTGGATATGGAGCGGGGCCGTCAGGTCTATAACAATGACGACTGTCAGCTGGGCACTCTGGATGGTAAAACCGGCGGCAGCGCGGTAAACGGCTGCTCTCAGGAAGAGCCCACCCAGGCCAACGGCTATAAGGATGAGCTGCGCTTTGAGCGGGATCAGCTGGCGCTTACGCACAGTGCCCGGCTGGGATTCGGCAACCTTGACAGCAGCATTACCCACAACACCACCGAAACCCTGGGCCGCACCATTCCGGGCGGACGAGCCGGTCAGTCCAACTTCAAACCTATTGGCAGCAGCTATGATGGTTTTCCCTCCATTATCGTCGGCAATGACCGGGAGCTGAAAGCCACCGAACTGGTTATCGACAGCAAGCTGGTAGCCCCTGTCGGTGATACCCATATTGCCACCATCGGCGGCCAGTGGCAGGATTCCGAGCTGAAAGACGGTATTTCCACCGAAACCTTTGAGCAAAAATCCTGGGCCTTGTTTGGTGAAGACGAGTGGATGCTGCGCGACGATCTGGCCCTGACGCTGGGGGCCCGCTATGACCATCATGATGCCTTTGGCGGTCATATCAGCCCCCGCGGTTATCTGGTATGGAACACCACAGACAACTGGACCCTCAAGGGCGGTGTCAGCAAGGGCTATAAAACCCCCAGTCTGAATGACCTGCATGATGGCATTAACGGTATTGGCGGACAGGGCACTGTCATTAATATCGGCAACCCGGATCTGCAGCCGGAAACCACCATTAATACCGAAGTAGGTGCCTATTACGACAGCCTTACCGGCCTCAATGCCAATGTGACCCTGTTCCATACTCAGTTCAGCGATAAAATCGCAGACGGTGATCCCGTCAGTGACCCGCTTTGTGCCGGCAATGCGGGTGGTACCTGCTCGCAGAAAGTCAACGTGGATAAAGCCGTGACTCAGGGGATAGAGCTGGCTGCCGGCTGGCAGTTTGCTCCGGACTGGAAACTCTCCGGTAATTACACCCTGACCGACAGCGAGCAGAAAAGCGGTGATAACCAGGGTGAACCTCTGACCAACACGCCAAGACACATGGTTAATGCCAAACTGAGCTGGAACACCACAGAACAGCTGACCCTGTGGCTGCAGGGTGAATACCGCAGCGATCGCGCCCGCTTCCTCAGCAAGCGTGAAAACCTGGACACCGATCAGCAGGCCCTGCTCGACGCGGCAGGCGACATTCAGGGCTATGAGCTGTTTCACCTGGGAGGCTCCTATCAGGTATCCGACAAGGTAACCCTGAACGCCACCATTTATAACCTGCTCGACAAAGACTTCACCACAGGCACTTTCTATAACAATGGTAATGACTGGGCTTCTGATTACACCCAGAGCGGTCGCTCCACGGACGGTGTGCTGGAAGAAGGCCGTCGTCTCTGGTTGTCTACTAATATTCGTTTCTGATCACCTGATTTACGCCTGCTGTTTAGCCCTCTTGCAAGAGGGCTTTTTTATTTGCTTTCTTTAACCATGATTCTTATGTTTAATAAGCCATCGTTTCCTGACTTTTATTCGGTGAGATTTCCATGAATATCGACAACCGGCTTAATGATCCGCTGTTTGTTCCGGCACCAACCGCCGGCACTCAGTCGCGTCAGGACAACGACAAGCTGGAGCGGGTGGCTCCCGCCGAGCCGGCCGATGCCTTTGCCGGTCAGGACGAGCGCCGTGAGCGTGGCGGCGAAGAAATCGCCCTGTATGATGCCCGTGGCCAGAAAACCGGCACTGAAACCGACTCTGCAGATCCCCCTGCAGACAGCAAAGAAAAAGCCGGGAATGAGCAGGCCAGCACCGAAGCTGGCGCTCGCCCCAGCAAACCCTCGGGCGAACCCATGACCGAAGAAGAAGTGCTGGAGCTGAACGATCTCAAGTTACGGGATCAGGAAGTGCGCACCCATGAACAGCAGCACGCTGCCGTGGGTGGTCAGCATGCAGGCTCACCCAACTACGAATATGAAACCGGCCCCGATGGCAAACAATATGCGGTAGAAGGCCATGTGCAGGTTGACATGTCACCGGTGCCCGGCGATCCGCAGGCCACCATCGATAAAATGCAGCAGATAAAGGCGGCTGCCATGGCACCGGCAGAGCCGTCCCAGGCCGACAAGAATGCCGCCGCCCAGGCCGAACAACTCATCGCCCAGGCCCGCGCAGAGCTGCGGGACGGCAAACAGGAAGACGCCAGCAGCAAACCGGTTTCCTCCGCTGAGCGCGATCCCAACAGTCCCATGCAGCAGCGCAATGAAGTGATTGCCGGTGTTTATGGCCGCTCGGCCAAACAGCAGGCTCAGGCACTGATCGGCCTGGCATAATATTTTGAGCACTCCAGACTACCTCGCCGGCTATTCGGCCTCACTGCAGCAACAGGCCGCCGGCCTGCTCGCCGATGGTCGCCTTGGCACCTACCTGACGCGAAAATATCCAGAGTCTCATCACGTGCAGAGCGACAAGGCGCTTTACGATTATGTAAGCGCGCTGAAAAGCCGCTATATGAAAAAAGCAGCGCCGCTTAGTCAGGCTCGCTATGACAGCAAACTGAACGTGGTGAAACAGGCGCTGGGTCTGCATACCTACCGTGCCCATGTGCAGGGCAACAAACTCAAAACCCGCAACAGCATTACCGTGGCCGCCCTGTTTCGTGAAGCGCCGCCGGAGTTTTTGCGCATGATAGTCGTTCATGAGCTGGCCCACTTTCGGGAAAAAGAACACGGCAAGGCCTTCTATCAACTATGTTGTCATATGGAGCCTGACTATCATCAGCTGGAACTGGATACCCGGCTCTGGCTGCTGTGGCGGGATCATGTCAGGCAAGCCTGAGACCGGTTAACGGCGCTTTTTTCAGGCAAGACGTATTTTTCTTTTAAAAACAATTAAGAACCCGCTCTTTATGTGGAATATACGTATACTCGCCCTCGGGTTCGGGTTCTAGAATTAGCGCTGAGTAACACCCACCTCCAATCGAGGATAATAACAATGACCAAGACCATACTACTGGGAGCTTTGCTGGGAGCCGGCGCACTTCCTGTGATGGCAGAAATGCCGCCACAGGCGGGTGTCTGTGTCAGTTGTCATATGGCCAACGGCCTTGGCATGGCCAATGTGGCCCCTTCCATTGCCGGTATGCCGGCTCCTTATCTGGCAGAGCAGCTGCGCCACTTTCAGAGCGGAGCTCGCAATAATGCCATTATGAAGCCCATGGCCATGATGCTGGACGACGCCGGTGTTGAGGCCGTCAGTCAGTGGTTTGCCAGCCTGCCGGTATCACTGCCGGACAACCCGGCTTTTCGCGGTGAAAAACCGGCACCACAACACATGGAGCTGGGCGAAAAGCTGGCCTATCAGGGCGACTGGCAGCGTGATTTGCCAAGTTGTGTGGCCTGTCATGGACCGGAAGGCGTCGGTGTGGGTGAGGTATTTCCTCATCTGGCCGGCCAGCACGCCGACTATATAGAGAGCCAGCTTAAAGCCTGGCAAAGCGGCAGCCGTGCTACCGACACTCACGGCCTGATGGCCCCGGTAGCCAAAAAGCTGACGGCAGAAGAAATTACCGCCGTTGCCAGCTACTTCGCAAGCCTGGGAGGTCAGTAACATGAACCGAATTTCTGCCATTATGCTGGGCCTGACACTGGCTGGTGTCACTGCAGCTCATGCCCAGAGCACTGCTCAGCCGGCCAATCTGGAAAAACTGGCCATTCAGGAAGAGCTCCCTGTAGGCAAGGCGGCCGGTGAATATCCGGCTCCTCCCGGCTGGGACAAACTGCCGGAAGGTGAGTTCGGTGAGCGAGTGATCCGTGGCTATAACTATTTTGTTAACACTCAGTCACTGTCTCCGGAGTTTGTCGGTAACGGTCTTAACTGCGTCAACTGCCACATGGATGCCGGCAAAAAAGAAAATGCCGCGCCGCTGTGGGCGGCTTATATGAGTTACCCCGCTTACCGAAAAAAGAATGACCGCATCAACAGCTATGAAGAGCGTATTCAGGGCTGCTTTCTGTATTCCATGAACGGAACACCGCCTGAGCATATGAACCCGGTGCTGGTTGATTTGTCTGCCTACGCCTACTGGCTGGCTCAGGGCACCATGACCGGTGAACAGTTTGATCCGGCCACCATGCCCATTCCCGGCGATGAGGACCTGGTAAAAGGCGGCAAACGTGATGACTTCCCCTTTATGCAGGCTTATCTGGATAATGGCGGCACCGCTGAAGTGAAAACGCCGGGCCGGGGCTACCCCAAGTTGTCTGACCCCGGGCAGGAGCCTGATATTACCCGTGGCAAAGCCGTATATGCACAGGAATGTGCTGTATGTCATGGTGCCAATGGTGAAGGTCAGAAAGTGAATGACCGCTATGTATTCCCGCCGCTGTGGGGGCCGGACACCTATAACTGGGGTGCCGGCATGCAGCGGGTGAATACGGCCGCTTACTTTATTCACAAAAACATGCCCCTGGGGCAGCCCGAGAAACTCACCGAGCAGCAGGCCTGGGACGTGGCCATGTATCTCGACACTCAGGAGCGCCCGCAAGATCCGCGTAACAAGGGCTCACTGGAAGAAACCGTGGAAAAATTTCACGGTGGATACAGCCAGTATGGCAAGGAGTTCAATGGCAGCGTGCTGGGCACTGCCAGCTATCCCAACCATCCGAACAAGCCGTAATCACACCGTACAAAAAAGGCCGGAATATTCCGGCCTTTTTATTTACATCACCTTTTTCAGCTTTGGCTGCTCATGGTGAGCCAGCATGCGCATATCATAACCGGTGGGAGTTTGATGTACTCGCAGATCAAACTCGGGTAGCACCGCAAAGATATGATCGAAAATATCAGACTGTATGCCCTCATAAACTACCCAGCTGGTGGTATTGGTAAACGCATAAATTTCAACAGGAATACCATTACTGCTGGCTTCCAGCTGACGCACCATCAGGGTCATTTGCTGATGGATATGCGGGTGCTCGCGCAGCATCACTCCAAGATACGCTCTGAAGGTGCCGAGGTTGGTCAGCCGCCGGCCATTCACCAGCAGGCTCATGTCTGTCTGCTTTCCACTGTTATAACGTGTGATTTCCTGTACTTTTTCATTCAGATAATCACCGAGCAAGCGAGACTTCTGCAGCCGCTGAATATCGTCTTCGGTAAGAAAGCGCACGCTGCTGGCGTCGAGCAGCACGCTGCGCTTGATGCGCCGGCCGCCAGATTCGCTCATGCCCCGCCAGTTTTTAAAGGAGTCGGAAATAAGGGCATAAGTGGGAATGGTGGTAATGGTGTGATCCCAGTTCTGTACTTTTACGGTGGTCAGGCCAATATCAATCACTTCGCCGTCGGCACCGTAACGCCCCATTTCCAGCCAGTCCCCCACCGCCAGCATGTCGTTGGCAGAGAGCTGAATGCCCGCCACCAGCCCCATGATGGGGTCTTTAAATACCAGCATCAGCACAGCCGTCATGGCACCCAGACCGCTCAGCAGGATCACCGGTGATTTGCCAATCAGGGTGGACACAATCAGCAGACCAATAAAGATGCTGGCAATCAGTTTTACACTCTGAAAAATACCCCGCAACGGAAAAGTCCGCATTGCCGGACGCTGACGAAAAATATCCAGCAACGCATCCAGCAGGGAATAAAGCGATAATAAGGCGTAGAGCAGGATCCACATATTTACCGCGGTCTGAATGGCAGGTAATAATATGGTATCGCCTTTCAGCCAGAGCCCGGCTTGTATGTAAATAATGATGCCCTGCAGAGTCAGTGCCAGCCGGCCAAATAATTTGCGCTCAAAAAAGGCCCGCCGCCAGATGCGCTGCGTGCCCCGGGTGCGCCCTTCCACCCAGCGTAATACCACCCGGTGCAGCACAAAGTGAATGCCCAGCGAAATGATAACAATCAGTGCCAGCGCAATACCGGTATAGGCCAGCTTGGCAAACTGGGGAACGTATTGATTCAGCCAGGGCAACAACCAGCCTTCCAGATCTTTTACCTCATCCATTGCTCTCACTCACAGGTTAAATAGTCAGCCGTCATGCTACCAGCTGACATAGTACTCATCAATTAGCCGGGCCATAACGATAGGCTCCGCCTGCTTTCAGGGCTTTACGGTAAGCTGGCCTGGCCTGCAGCGCCGCTACATAAGCTTGCAGCCTGGGGTAGCTGTCGGCCAGCTCGGGGTTGCTGATCACGGTTTCCAGCGGAAAACTCATCTGAATATCGGCAGCACTGAACTGCTCACCCAGCATCCATTCATGACAGGCAAGGTGATCCGCCACAAAATTAAGGTGAGTATGTATCTGCTTGTCAAGAAAGGCACTGTTAACACCTGCCACTATTTTTTTCACCAGCGGCTTCACAAAAAACGGCATGGGAGCCTGTTTTACCCGCTCGAACACAAAGCGCATCAGCAGCGGCGGCATCAGCGAGCCTTCAGCATAGTGCAGCCAGTACACATAATCCCACCAGGTGTCGGTGCCGTGCTCGGGCAACAGCTGCTTTGCACCGTAACGCTGGGCCAGATAATCCACAATGGCACCCGACTCTGCCAGAGTGAGGTTGCCGTCCGTGATCACCGGTGACTTGCCCAGGGCATGCACACGCTTCAGGCTATCGGGGGCAAGGCCTGAACCGGCGTTGCGGGAGTAACGGGCCAGCTCATATTCAAGGTCCAGCTCTTCCAGCAACCACAGAATGCGCTGAGCGCGGGAGTCTTCCAGATAATGCAGAGTAATCATGAATATCTCCGTTTCACGTTGAATGATTTGTCTTGCATCAAGAATGTAACAGTTATGTTTTAAGACTTATGTCGAATAGTTACATTCGTTAACAGACGCTAGCATGCCTTGTGATTAAACAGGGAAAGTATTATTCATCGAGGAGATGATCATGTCTGACGCACCCTCCCAGACCTACCGCTCCCAGCGCAAGCCCCGCAAAGATTTCGACAGCCGGGCCGCCTATCTGGAGCATGAGCTGTCTATATTGTCGCCCCGCCGCTGGGGGATCAACCTGCCATTTCGTGACTACAGCTTTGAGTTCGAAGATTTTGTGCCGGCACTGGCGGCGACTATCGGCAAAATTGTTATGGTTGCCGCCGTGGTTGCGGCCTTTGCCGGTCCGCTGGGGCTGAGTGACGCTTTTGTAGTAGAAAACGTTCGCTTTGAAATGCTGATAGCGGCCTTGCTGTTCGTGATTCTGTTTTCGGGCTTTATTAACCCCAACGCCAACCTGGCCGGCACCCACGGCCCCATGATTCCGCTGATCCCGCTGATTGTAGCCTCGGGGGGGCACCCGCTGGCGCTGGGCTTGCTGGTGGGGCTGTTTGGCTTAATTCTCAGTTTAACTAAAGGCGGCAGTAAACTGATGGCGCTCACCAGTGATGGTGTACGCGGCGGCCTGCTGATTTATCTGGGGGCCATGGGCCTGCTCAGCCAGATCAAGGCACTGACCGCATGGGCCAACGGCATTGATATGGGCTACGTCGCCTTTGTGGTCATTTTGAGCACCATTATCATGTATGCCCTGCTGGCCCGGCTGGAAATGCGCTGGCTGTCCATTCCGCTGGGCTCCGGCATTGCCTTTATTATTGCCATTGCCCTGGGCGCGCCCTTTGAGTTTGTGACCGAGCCCGGCATTCCCAACCTGAGCCCGTCTTACTGGTGGGGTGAGAACACCGGCTGGCAGATGGGCTGGCCCGAGCTGCATCACTTTGTCAGTGTGGCGCCCTTTGCGGTGCTGGCAGTGGCCATGTGGTCTCCTGACTTTATGGGCCAGCGGGTTTTCCAGGAGCTGAACTATCCCAAAAAAGCCACCAAGGTACTGATGAACGTGGACGACACCATGGGTGTGGCCTCGGTACGCCAGGCTGTAGGCAGTGTGCTGGGTGGCGGTAATCTGGCCTCTTCCTGGGGGACTTATATTATTCCGGCGGCCATTGCCAAGCGCCCCATTCCGGCGGGTGCCGTACTGACCGGCATTCTGTGTGTGATTGCCGCACTCTGGGGTTACCCCATGGATCTGGCGGTGTGGGCACCGGTGTTGCGGGTAGCGCTGATTGTGGGTGTATTTATGCCACTGCTGGAAGCGGGCATGCAGATGACCCGTAACACTACCAGCAGCCAGTCTGCCGGCATTGTGGTGTTCGCCTCCGCGTTTGTTAACCCGGTATTTGGCTGGTCCATGACCATGCTGCTGGATAACCTGGGTCTGATTGGTGACAAGGAGCGCGGCAAGAAACTGCGTCTGATGGACCGCTGGGTGATTCCGGGTATTACCTTTGTCATTCTGCTGGCCATTATGGCGGCGGTGGGCATGCTGCCGGGTATTCCGGCGCTGATTACCGCAGAATAATCCTGACGTTAATACAACAACAGCCGGAGCCAAGCTCCGGCTTTTTTGTTGCTCATGCTTCGGCCTTGAAGGCAAATTCCGGTGCCAGCCGGCTGAGGCCCAGGCCCTGCCCTTTGCTGAGTTTTATCTGCACCGGCACCCGCTCTTTCAGTGCATCTATATGGCTGATCACGCCTATCATCTTGCCGCTGGCATTCAGCGCATCCAGCGCATCCAGTGCCACTTCCAGAGTGTCGGCATCCAGGGTGCCAAAGCCTTCATCCAGAAACAGCGAGTCGATACGGGTTTTGCTGCTCACCAGATCCGACAACGCCAGCGCCAGCGCCAGACTCACCAGAAAGCTTTCGCCACCGGACAGGGTCTGGGTATCCCGGCTTACATCCGCCTGCCAGGTGTCAATGACCGACAGCTCCAGCTCGGCGGCATGATTGCGCGCCAGCCGGTAACGGCCGTGCAGCCGCTCCAGCCGGCGGTTGGCCAGATATACCAGATGCTCGAGGGTAAGACCCTGAGCAAAACGGCGATAACGGGCACCGTCGGCAGCGCCAATCAGACTATTGAGCTGCTCCCAGCGCTGCAGTTGCTGACGGCCCTGCTCAATGTGCTGCAGCAGGCTTTGCTGGCGCTCACGCTGAGCGGCATCGTGCGCCAGGCGCTCTTCCAGCCGGCCCAGTTGCTGCTGGGCGGTATTTTGCGCCTGTTGCTGGTTTTGCTGTTGCTGCTCCAGCTCGGCCAGCGCCGGCGGCGCTGTGTCTCCCAGCTGCTGTTTTGCCTGCTGCGCCTGAGCCAGCCGGTCGGCAGCCAGTGCCAGCGCCTGTTGCAACGCCTGCAGCCGTGCCTGCAGCCGCTGGCGCTCTGGCTCCGGCAGATGTGCCGCCAGAAATGCTGCCTCATCGGCAAAGGGGCTGTCGGTCAGCGCCTGCTGCCAGCCGGTGTTGGCTTCGTTCAGCGTTTTCTGCAGTTCTGTGGCCTGCTGTTGATCCTGCTCCAGCAGCAGACGCTGACGCTGCAGGGCATCTTTCAGTTCGGCCAGCCGGATTTCAGCCTCACTGGCTGCCGCGTCCGGATCGGCGGCTGTTACCGGCGCATCATCAGGCAGGGCCAGCTGATCCCAGCCCTGCTGCCAGTGTGCCAGCCGGCGTTCGGCTTCACCAAGGGCCATGGCCAGCTGCTGGCGCTGCTCTTTCAGCTGACTGACGCTGTTTTGCTGCTGCCGCCATTGTTGCCATTGCTGCTCGGTGTGGCTGAGCCAGGCCTGCCAGTTACCGGGCTGATGACCAATGCCGGCAAGCAGCTGCTGCTCCAGCTCGCAGCGCTGCTGCTCACAGGCCTGAATGTCGCTGTGCAGCTGCTGCTGTGCCTGCTGCAGAGTGTCCATTTTTTGTGTCAGCAGCTGTTGCTGATGCGCCAGCTCGCCGGTTTGTGCCACTGCCGCCTGTCGGGCCTGCTCAGCCTGATGGAGCGCGGCTTTGGCCGCCTCAAGCTGCTCTGCCTGTTGCTCAAGCTGAGCCAGCTGCTGGCGACGCGCCTGCAGCTGAGATTGCCAGTCGCTGGCATCAAGAGACAGCTGCTGTAACAGCGCCGTTTGTTTTTCCTGCAGCTCGTGAAGGCGGCTGCTCAGCTGTTGCAGGCGCTGGCCGGTATAATCCAGCTTCGCCTTGTGCTCCGCCTGCTGGTGGCGCAACGAGGCACCGGCCTGCTCGATCTGCTCCAGCTCATGGCGCTTTTGCTGCAGCTCGGCGGCAGTGCTGTTATTCAGGTTTTGGTAAGCGACAATGGCCGGGTGAGACTCACTGCCACAGAGCGGACAGGCATCGCCGGGCTGCAGCTGAGCCCTGTGCTGCTCAAGGGAGCGGATCAGCTGCTCCTGTTCCAGCAGCCGGGTCTTGTCTTTTATTTGCTCCTGCAGCTGACGATATTGCTCCCGGGTTTGCTCAAGTTGCTGCTCGCCCTGCTGCCATTGTGGTGTCAGCCGGTTCAGGGTGTGCTGCTGCTGTTGTTGCTCCTGTTTCAGCTCCTGCAGTTGCCCGGCGGTTTGCTCCAGGGCCAGCCAGTGCGGCTGCTGGCTGCGCAGCGCCTGCCATTGTGCTTTTAACTCCGCTTCAGTGGCATGGCCAAGCACGCCGGCCAGTGCATCCTGCTGCTGCCGGCAGCGCGCCTGCGCGGTTTGCTCAGCCTGGCTGGCCTGCTGCTGTTGCTGCTGCAGTACCTGTTGTTGTTGCGCCAGCTGGTGTTGCTGCTGGCCGTGTTGCTGGTGCTGTGCCGTAAGCTGTTGTATTTGCTGGTGCAGTTTATCCAGCTGTTTAATATCACCCCGCCAGCCGGCCAGCTGCTCTCCCAGCTGCTCACCGGCAGGATTGGCCGCCATGGCGTCGGCAAGCTGCTGCTGTTGTTGCTCCAGAGCCTGATCCTGCTGCTGCAGTGCCTGATGATGCTGCCGGCTGAATGAAAGGCCGCGCCAGTGGCACACCTGCTGCTCTTGTGTCAGCCGGCCCAGCTCAGCCTGACGCTCGCTTATTCGATGGCCGAGGACTTGTTGTTGCTGCTGATGCTGCTGGCGTTGCTGCCACTGCACATACAAGCGGGCAGCCGGCTCGCTTTGCTCCAGCGCCAGCTGTTCAGGGGCCGCCTCGTTCAACGCGGCCTGCGCCTGTTGGTGTGCCTGGCTGGCCTGCACCAGTTGCTGCTCATTCCGATCCCACTGCTGGCGCTGTACCAACGCGGTCCGGGTGCGCTGCAATGCCTGCAGCACTTCACTCAGCTGCTGAGCCGTCCCGGTGCGCTGGCGTTCAATTTCGCCACGCTCCTCCTCACCCAGCAGAGCCACGCCTTTAACTTGCGCTTCCTGCTCGGCCAGCGCCTGTTTGTGCTCCCGGGTCTGTTCAAACACCCGCTGGGAAATACGGGCGTAAATGTCGGTGCCAGTCAGCTCTTCCAGCAGCTCGGCACGCTCGTTGGCATCCGCATGCAGAAAGGCGGCAAAACCGCCCTGGGCCAGCATCATCGACTTGGTAAAGCGGCCAAAGTCGAGACCGGTGAGCATTTCGGTCAGCCTGAGCTTGTCATTGATTTTATCGGTCAGAATTTCACCGCTGCGCTTTGCCAGCTCAACACGGGGCGCCTGCAGTTTGCCACCAACCTGGCTTCTGGCCCGGCGCTGACTCCAGAAGGCCCGGTAGCCCTCGCCCTTTACCTCAAACTCCACTTCTGCCAGACAATCGGCGGTGTGCCGGGTCATCAGCTCGTTGCTGCCCGCAGAGACGGTTTTCATTCGTGGCGTCTGGTGATAGAGCGCCAGACAAATGGCATCGAGCAGCGTGGTTTTGCCCGCCCCGGTGGGGCCGGTAATGGCAAACAGTCCGCTGTCGGCAAAGGGCGACTGAGTAAAGTCAATTTTCCACTCGCCCTGCAGGGAGTTCAGATTTTTCAGCCTGAGGCTCAGAATTTTCATGCTTGCTCCTCCAGACTGGCCAGCACCTGAGCATAGAGCTGGTTCAGTTCACACAGGTCGTGCTCATTCAGGGTTTCCTGCGCCAGCCGCCGTTCAAATACCTGAGTTGGGGTCAGTTCGCTCAGGGTTTCTTTCTGCTCCGCCAGCAAGGCAGCATTGCGCCCCTGGCGCTCCCGGCGCACCAGCAGCACCTCGGCATTCAGCCCCTCGCTCAGGGCCTGCACCCTGGGCTGCAGATCACTCAGGTAATCGTCTTCAGACACAGTCACTTCCAGCCATACCGGCCGCGTGTCAGTGCCTGCCCGGGCGGCCTCGGGCAAACGCTCAGCCAGCTCGTTCAGTGAACCTGCCACTCTTGCCATGGGCTGAAACACCGGCACCGGCACAGGAGTGACGCTTTCCAGGCCGCGATTCGACAGATCTACCAGCAACACCTCTTTTTGCTGGCCGGTCTCATCAAAGCTCAGGGTCAGGGGCGAGCCGCTGTAGCGAATATGCTCACAGCCCCCCACCTTTTGCGGCCTGTGTATATGCCCGAGTGCAATATAGTCAGCGGCAGGAAAGGCGCTGGCAGGAAAAGCCTCCAGGGTACCGATATAAATGTCACGCACCGAATCAGTGCGGCTGGCCCCCACCGTGGTGAGGTGGCCGGTGGCCACAATGGGCAGACCGGCATTTTGTGCCCGGGCCTGCTCATACAACTGCTGATAGTGCGCGGCAATGGCCTGTTGCAGGGCACGGCCCTTGTCATCGGCACTGTCGCCGGCCCGGCTTTCCAGCAGATCCCGCGGGCGCAAAAAAGGAATGGCACAGAGTACGGCACCGGGCTCGCCGGCGCGGTTGGCCAGCGTAATAATCTGCTGTTCAGGCTCGGCCATGGCCCCGGGGATCACCCGAACATTCAGCGCACCCAGCAACTCACGGGATTCATTGAGCATGGCCACAGAGTCGTGGTTACCTCCCAGCAGCACCAGGCTGGCACCGCTGCGGCTGATCTGCACCACAAAATTATGATAAAGCTCACGGGCATAACTGGGAGGCGTGCCGGTATCAAAGATATCACCCGCTACCAGCACGGCATCAATCTGGTACTGCTCTACCTGAGCCACCAGCCAGTTGAGAAAGGCGGCGTGTTCATTCAGCCGGGTTTTGCCCATAAAATGCTGGCCCAGGTGCCAGTCGGAGGTGTGCAGAATGCGCATGGAAGCCCTTGAAATTTCAATAAATGACAAATATTAGCACCGCTATACCGGCCAAAGGCAAACTCGCTTGGTGCCGGCCCAAAACTTGCTAGACTGATGCTTTCATTTCCAGCGCCGCTTATTATGCCATTTTCCTACGACTTTCTTGCCCTGGCAGCCGCTGCCTGCTGGGCAGTGTCCAGTTTGCTGTCTGCCAGTGCCGCCCGCTATCTGGGGGCGTTTGCCTATTCCCGCTGGCGCATGTTCTGTGTCAGCCTGATGTTATGGACCGCCGCCATGGTCACCGGCGGCTGGGCCAGCCTGAGTACGCCGGCACTGGGCGTCATGGCGGCTTCTGGCCTGATTGGCATTTTTATCGGTGATACCGCACTTTATGCCGCCATGAACCGGCTGGGTCCACGCCGGGCCAGTGTGCTGTTTGCCACTCATGCGCTCTTTTCCGTGGTGCTGGGGTTTGCCCTGTTTGATGAACGCATTGGCGCGCAGGCACTGGCCGGCGGCGTACTGCTGGTGGGCGGTGTCATGACCGCCATTTTCTTTGGCAAGCGCGGCAATGAAACCCATGCCTGGGAGCAGGACAACGGCAGCCTCTGGCCAGGCATTGCCCTTGGCCTGCTGTCGGCGCTGTGTCAGTCGGTGGCCACGTTAATGGTCAAGCCGGTAATGGAAGGCAATGTGGATCCGGTAGCGGCCTCGGCAGTACGCATGACCACCGCCTTTGCCGCTCATATGGCACTGCTGTGGTGCGGGCTGGCGGTGGCCAAACCCCTGCAGCGCATTAACTGGCCGGTGTTTGGCATGGTGGCGCTGAATGCTTTTCTGGCCATGGGCGTGGGCATGACCCTGATTTTGCTGGCACTGCGCCATGGTGAGGTGGGCATGGTGGCCATGCTGAGTTCGGTAAGCCCGGTGCTGGTGCTGCCGCTGTTGTGGCTGATCATGAAGCGCCGCCCTGCCAGTGGCGCCTGGGTGGGCGCCCTGGTCACAGTGATTGGCACGGCCCTGATAGTGACACGTTAAAGGTTAAGGCCTTCTGCACTGAGGGCGCGACGCACACCGGCGTCTTCGTTCAGATCCTGAAAGTGCCGGGCAACATGCGGGTAGTTGCTTAAGCCATCAGGCAGAATTTGTGTGGCCCAGAGCTCAAACACAAAGGCACAGGCATCCACTATGCTTTTGTGCTCGTCCATATACCAGGTGCGGCTGGCCAGATGATTGTCCATGCGCTGCATCCAGGGGGCGATACGCTCGGGCACCGCTGCCTTGATGGCATCATGAGCGGCATCCGTAGTGTCTGTGGTCAGTTTGTGTGGGGCAAACCAGGGCACCATAACGCGGTAAACGTCGGTGTTAAAAAAGCTTAGCCAGTAATCACACTGATACTGCAGCACGGGATCGTTAATGGGCCCCAGGTGCTCACCGGCAGGTAAGCGGGCCAGATAACGCAGAATGGCACTGGTCTGATACAAGGCCCCCATGTCGTCTGTCATCAGTACCGGCACCGCCGACATGTAATTGATTTTTACAAACTCCGGATCCTGAGTGTTGGCCGGCTCCAGCTCAAAGGGCTGCTCCATCCAGCACAGCACTATGTGCGGAGCCAGAGAGCAGGCACCGGGCTTGAAGTATAATTTCATTTAAATAAACCTCCTGAACACGACTGGAGTTGTGCCGGTTGCAGCAACCTGACACAGATCTAGTTTGAGTATTGGCGGAGAATGACAAATTGGCGACAAATTTTACAAAAATATGTCACCAATTGAGTATGTGATAAAAACAGGGATCAGTCTTCAACCGACAGCAGCATTTTCTTCAGCAGAGCGGCAAACTGTTGCTGCTCTTCTTCAGTAAGGGCTGCCGCCAGCTCGGCTTCTGCCGCCAGGTGATGTTTTACCGCCTCTTCCACTACCTTGTAGCCTTCATCGGTGAGAGTGACGATTACGCCCCGGCGATCATGATCTGCCTGCGCCCGGGTAACCAGCCCCCGGCTTTCCAGCCGGTTAATGCGGTTGGTAAGAGCGCCGGATGAAATCAGTACCATGGACTGCAACTGATTAGGAGACAGCTGAAAACTGGGCGGATGCCGGCGCAGCGCCGCCAGCACGTCGAATTCACCTACGTTCAGGTCGTAATGGGCCAGATCCTGCAGTACCCGGCGGGTAATAAAGTATTCCAGCCTTACTACACGGCCAATGACCTCAGTGCTGTTAAAACTGAGATCCGGGCGGGCCCGGTGCCAAAGCGTGACGATACGGTCAATTTGATCCATGATGTTGTCTGATGAGTGCGTGTGGTTATGGTTCATTGTTATTGGTTCTTCCAGGAAGCCATTTTGATATCAAGACATCTGTATAGTATCACAAAGCCGGTAACGTAAACCCCGCTCTCATCTCGGGATATTCCCTGATGTTGGTATGGTTGGAGCATTTAATGGCCATGATTCTTGGGGTATACTCGCCGGGTTGAATGGAAAAATAATGAAAGCCAACTGGGAGAATGAAAAGGTGAGCCTGTTTAGAAACCTGTTGCTTGCCGGTGTTGCCGCTGCTTCACTGAGTGGTATGGCCTACGCCGCCAATGATATGTCGCCTGAAGCTGTTGCCGAGCGCACCAAGCCGGTGGGCAGTGTGTATTCTGCCGCCGATCTGGAAGGCATTATCGACACTGCCGCCGCCGGTGGTGACAGCGGCGAACCTGCTGCTCCCCGCAGTGGTGAAGCCGTGTATAACGCCGCTTGCGCCGCCTGCCATGGCACCGGTGCCGCCGGTGCGCCGGTAAAAGGTGATGCTGCTGCCTGGGGCCCCCGCGTTGACAAGGGTCGCGATACCCTGCTGAGCCACGCGATTAATGGCTTTAACGCCATGCCCGCCCGTGGTGCCTGTGGCAACTGCTCCGATGAGGAGATTGGTAACGCCATTGACTATATGCTGGACGCAATCTGAGCGCGACCATCAGTAACGTGAAAAGCCGCAGCAATGCGGCTTTTTTATGCCTGTCGCAAGAAGCAGCAGCGCGGCTGCACTCCGCCGACACGCTTCAAGCCCTTCCCCGGGGCGCTCGGCACATGCCATCCATGGCATGATGACGGTCGGCTCCGGCAATCCCCGCTACTGCTTCGGGCAAGATTTGCATTGTGTGCAAGCACGAGCGAAGTTTCCCTGCCTTGTACGTCCCTCGTCAGCACCAATGGTTTTACTGACAGCTTACCGCTGATGGCTGTCTTTTCGGTTGATGGCTATTTCTTGAACATGGCCCGCAGGCTGGCCACGCCGGCCTGGCCCTTTTGCATGCGTTCGCCTTCGCTCTGGGGTTTGCGGTTGTGCTCCCAGTCCAGATCCTGCTGGGGCAGTTCCAGCAAAAACCGGCTGGGCTCGGGGCGAATGGTTTCACCGTATTGCCGCCGCTCCCGGCACAGGGTAAAGGTCAGCGCCTGCTGGGCCCGGGTGATGCCCACGTAGGCCAGCCGCCGCTCTTCCTCTATGTTGTCTTCGTCAATGCTGCTCTGGTGCGGCAGCAGGCCTTCTTCCATGCCCACCATAAACACAAAGGGAAACTCCAGGCCCTTGGAGGCGTGCAGGGTCATCAGCTGTACCTGCTCGCCGTCGTCCTCATCTTCGCCCCGCTCCATCATGTCGCGCAGGGTCAGGCGGGTAACCACTTGCGGCAGTGTCATGGCCTCTTCCAGATCCGAGCCTTCCAGCATCTGGCTGACCCACTTGAACAGGGTGGACACGTTCTGCATGCGCATTTCAGCGGCCCGGGGGCTGGGCGAGCTTTCATACAGCCATTCCTCATAGTGAATGTCCTTGATCATGTCGCGCACCGCTTCCACCGCGTTGCCCCGGGCGGCCTCATCCCCCAGTCGCACCAGCCAGTCGCTGAAGGCACGCACCGCCACCAGGCCGCGGCCGGTGAGCGTCTGCTCCAGCCCCAGCTCAAAGCTGGCAGCAAACAGGCTTTTGCCCCGGCCGTTGGCATAGGTGCCCAGCTTTTCCAGGGTAGTGGGACCAATTTCCCGCCGGGGCGTGTTCACCACCCGCAGAAAGGCGTTGTCGTCGTCCGGATTCACCAGCAGCCGCAGATAGGCCATGATGTCCTTGATCTCGGTGCGGGAGAAAAACGAGGTACCGCCGCTGATCTTGTAGGGAATGCGGTTGGTCATCAGCGCCTTTTCCAGCAGCCGGGACTGATGATTGCCCCGGTACAGAATGGCGTAGTCGCCGAACTTGCTGGCGTTCATAAATTTGTGGCCCATGATCTCGGCCACCACCCGCTCCGCTTCGTGCTCTTCGCTTTTGGCAAACAGCACTCTGACCGAAGCCTCGTATTCCATTTCCGAGAACAGCTCTTTCTCGAACACATGGGGGTTGTTGGCGATCAGAATATTGGCGCACTGCAGAATACGCCCCCGGGAGCGATAGTTCTGCTGCAGCTTGATCACTTTCAGGCTGGGGTAATCTTCCTTCAGCAGCACCAGGTTCTGGGGCCGGGCACCGCGCCAGGAGTAGATGGACTGATCGTCGTCGCCCACCACGGTAAAGCGGGCGCGCTCGCCGGCAATCAGCTTGACTAGCTCATACTGGCTGGTGTTGGTATCCTGATATTCATCCACCAGCAGGTAGCGAATTTTGTTCTGCCAGTAGGCCCGCACCTCGGCGTTGGTCTTGAGCAGCAGGGTGGGCATCAGAATGAGATCGTCAAAGTCCAGGGCGTTATAGGCCTTCATGTGCCGCTGATAGCGCTCGTAGCACTGGGCGAACAGCACGGTTTCGGCATCGGTGGCCAGCCGGGCGGCACGGGACGGCAGCACCAGATCGTTTTTCCAGTTGGAAATGGCACTCAGCAGCCGGGAGAGCCTTTCCTTGTCCCCTTCCAGCTCCTTTTCGGTCAGCTCTCGGATCAGCGCCAGCTGATCCTGATCGTCAAACAGGGAAAAGCCTGCTTTTAACCCCAGGGTCTTGTGCTCACGGCGAATAATGTCCAGCCCAAGAGTATGAAAGGTGGACACCATCAGGCCGCGGGCTTCGCTCTTGCCCAGGGTTTGCGCCACCCGCTCCTTCATTTCCCGCGCCGCCTTGTTGGTAAAGGTGACGGCGGCAATATGCCGGGCGGAATAGTCGCACTGGCGCACCAGATAGGCGATTTTGTTGGTGATCACCCGGGTCTTGCCGGAGCCGGCACCGGCCAGCACCAGGCAGGGGCCGGCAATGTAGCGAACGGCTTCATCCTGGGCGGGGTTTAATTTCATGGCGGCTCCTGTGTGCGCTGACGGTGACTGCTGGCACTCAGGGCAAAGGAACAGTTTCACGACACGCTTCAATAAATGCCACTCCCTCATGAAGCCTGCTGCGAACATTCACTGGATGTTCGGTCAGGCTTCATGAGCTCGTCACGGCGAGCAAACTCGCCCCATGTAACGCTCGGCAAATGCGTCTGACCGCCATGGATGGCGGGAATGCCGAAAATGCAGGAGCAATTTTCGGCCATGGCATTTGATCGGTCGTGAAACCGCCTCCTTCGCCCTTCCGCTCATATCCAGCAGCTGGCTTGGTAATAACTTAAAGGTCGGTGATTTTACCGCCATGGGCGCTCGGGGTGAAGGCCGCCTTGTCATCGGCTTGGGTTTGGCTCATGATCCTGACAGTTTTTTCTAATGGTTATGCATAATCGTGGATATTCGAGTACTCAGACGCGACTTCCCTACCCTGGCGCAAATCGTTAACGGCCATTCGCTGGTGTATCTCGATAATGCCGCCACCACCCAAAAGCCACAGGCCGTGCTGGATGCGCTCAATCATTACTACCGGGATACCAACGCCAATGTGCACAGAGCCTCTCATGCCCTGAGCGGCCAGGCCACCCGCGCCTTTGAGCAGGCCCGGGAAAAAGTGGCGCGCTTTATTCATGCCCCCTCGCCCAGAGAGATTATCTGGACGCGCGGCACTACAGAAGCCATTAACCTGGTGGCGTTCTGTTTTGGCCGGCATTTTCTGAACGCCGGTGACGAAATACTGGTGTCCGCCTCGGAGCACCACGCCAATATCGTGCCCTGGCAGCAGGTGGCCGCCGCCACCGGTGCCGTGCTCAGGGTGATTCCCTTTACCGACAGCGCCGAGCTGGACATGGCCGCTGCTGAGCAACTGATTAACGAACGCACCCGGCTCCTGGCCGTGGGCCATGTGTCCAACGCCCTGGGCCAGGTCAATCCGGTGGCCAAGCTGATTGCCATGGCGAAAGCCGTGGGTGCCGTGACCCTGATTGACGGCGCTCAGGCGGTGGGGCATTTTCCGGTGAATGTGCAGGCATTAGGCTGTGACTTTTACGCTTTTTCCGGCCACAAGATGTTTGCGCCCACCGGCATTGGCGTGCTCTATGGCAAAACCGAGTGGCTGAAAAAGATGCCCCCCTGGCAGACCGGTGGCGAGATGATCAAAACCGTCAGCTTTGAGCACACTCAGTTTGCCGAAGCGCCGTTCAAGTTCGAGGCAGGCACCCCCAATATTGCCGGTGCCATTGCGCTTGGCGCGGCAGTAGACTACCTGCTGGACTTGGACAGAGCCGCACTGCAGCGCCACGAGCATGAGCTGCTGACGCAACTGCTGAATGGGCTGGCTGCCATGAATGATATTCGCGTGATTGGCCGCCCTCAGGCCGGGGCAGTGTCGTTTACCATGGACGAAGTCCACCCGCAGGATCTGGCCACCCTGCTCGACATGCAGGGCATTGCGGTACGCACCGGTCACCACTGTGCCATGCCGCTGATGCAGGCCCTTGGGCTGAAAAACGGCACGGTTCGCGCCTCCTTTTCTTTTTATAACACCGCCGATGACGTGACCGCCCTGCTGGCCGGCATCGACAAGGCCCGGGAGCTGCTGTAATGACCCATCCCTTTGGTACCGAGATCACCGACGCCGAAGTGCGCGCCCTGTTCGCCGCCGCTCAGGGCTGGGAAGCCCGCTACAAGCAGCTGATTAAACTGGCCAAACAGCTACCGCCCCTGGCAGAGGAGCACAGGGTCGATGCCAACGCCATTCACGGCTGTGAAAGCCAGGCATGGCTGCTGGCTGAGCAGGATGCACAGGAACGCTGGCAGTTTCACTGCGACTCCGATGCCCGCATCGTCAAAGGCCTGATGGCGGTGGTGCTGGCCGCGATCAGCAACAAGACCAGCGCCGAGATCGCCGCATTTGATATGGATACCTACTTTGAGGAGCTGCAGCTGCTCAACCACCTGAGCCCGTCCCGGGGCAACGGCCTGCGTGCGGTGGTTTCGGCGATTAAAGCCAAAGCCGAAAGCTGAGCCAGCCGCCCAGCCGCAAAACGAAGCATCAGTGCGGTTGCACTCCGCCGACACGCTTCGAGCCCATCCATGGGACGCTCGGCACCTGCCTTCCATGGCAGGTGACGGTCGGCTACGGCAATCCCCACTGCTGCTTCGTGAAACATCGGCGTTGCCTGCATGCTGTCAGTCGGCTCAGAGTGTTCTGAGGAGGGCAAAGGGTGTCTGCTTCGCCGTGCCCTTCGCGCCAGGGATGGCGCGACGGAGCGTACAGGGAGGTATTCACAGCGTGCCGGAGAAGCAGTACGCTTTGACCGACGGTAGTGCACGTTTCTGCAGACTCCAGCCTGAGCAATAGACTCCGGCCTTCGCCGGAGTGACATACTGCATAGGGTAAACAAGCACGGCTCAGAAGCCATAGCCAGCTGATGAGCGACTTACAGCTTATAGCTGATCGCTTACAGCTGCTTGCGTAGCAAGCCGCGAAAGCACCCGGCTGACCATAAAGAAGCCGAAAGTGGCGGTGATATGGGTAACAGCGCCAAAGCCCGAGGCGCAGTCCATTTTCATGGTGCCGTCCGATTCCTGCTTGGCGCTGCAGATGCCGCCCTCGCCGTCCGGGTAACGGGGCTGCTCGGTGGAAAACACACAGTCCACGCCAAACTTGCGCTTGGGGTTCTTGCTGAAGTTATAGAAGCGGCGCAGCTCGCCCCGTACCTTAGCCGCCAATGGATCCTGAATGGTCTTGCTGAGATCCTTTAACTGGATCTGGGAAGGATCTATCTGGCCACCGGCACCGCCGGCGCTGATCACCGGGATCTTGTTGCGCTTGCAAAAAGCGATGAGTGCCGCCTTGGCCCGCACCGAGTCGATGGCATCCACCACATAATCAAACCCCGCCAGCAGATGCTCACTGAGGTTGTCGGCACTGATAAAGTCATCCACCACAGTTACTTTGCAGTCCGGGTTGATCAGGGCAATGCGTTCAGCCATGGCCTGAGTCTTTTCTGCGCCAATCTGATTGCTGAGGGCGTGGATCTGCCGGTTGGTGTTGGTAATGCAGATATCGTCCATGTCGATCAGGGTAATAGCGCCAATGCCGGAACGCGCCAGGGCTTCCGCCGCCCAGCTGCCCACACCGCCAATGCCAATTACACATACATGGGCCTCGGCAAACCGGGCCAGGGCCCGGGCACCATACAGGCGGGCAATGCCCCCGAAACGCTCGTCAAAACTCATTATTCACTCCCGCAGAATTCAGCTGGATATTATATCAAAGTCACCGGGATTGGGGACTCGGGACTAAAACCGTCAGCCCCTAATCCCCATTCCCAAATCCCTGCTCACCAAACAAAAAAGGGAGACCGAAGTCTCCCTGTTTACAGCTCTGTTTATTGTTTTGTTTGTTTAACCGCCAACGGCGATGTTTTTCATATCGGTCATATAGGAACGCAGGGTCTTGCCGATAATTTCTACGGGGTGGTTGCGAATCGCTTCGTTCACATCAATCAGGCGACGGTTGTCAACGGAGTTGGACTCAACGGTGATGGTCTTGCCAATCACATCGGTGCCTACCTTGGGCATGAACTTCTCGCGCAGCAGCGGTACGGCAGCGTTGGCGAACAGGTAGTTACCGTATTCGGCGGTGTCGGAGATAACCACGTTCATCTCGTACAGACGCTTACGGGCAACGGTGTTGGCGATCAGCGGCAGTTCGTGCAGCGACTCATAGTAAGCAGACTCGTCGATGATGCCGGACGCGGTCATGGCTTCAAATGCCAGCTCAACGCCAGCTTTCACCATGGCTACCAGCAGAATACCGTTATCGAAGTATTCCTGCTCTCCAATCACCACGTCGGTCGCCGGGTACTGCTCAAAGCTGGTTTCAGCAGTTTCTTCACGCCAGGTCAGCAGATCGTGGTCGTCCTTGGCCCAGTCAGCCATCATGCCGGCAGAGAAGTTGCCTTCAATGATGTCATCCATGTGCTTGTTGAACAGCGGACGCATCAGCTGTTTCAGCTCTTCGGCCAGGTCGAAAGCCTTGATCTTGGCCGGGTTGGACAGGCGATCCATCATGTTGGTGATGCCGCCCTGCTTCAGGGCTTCGGTGATGGTTTCCCAGCCAAACTGGATCAGCTTGCCGGCGTAGCCAGCGTCGATACCGTCGGCCACCATTTTCTCGTGGCACACGATGGCACCGGCCTGCAGCATACCGCACAGTATGGTCTGCTCACCCATGAGGTCGGATTTCACTTCGGCTACGAAGGAAGATTCCAGCACGCCGGCACGGTCGCCGCCGGTGGCAGAGGCCCAGGCCTTGGCGATGGCCAGCCCTTCACCCTTGGGGTCGTTTTCCGGGTGAACGGCGATCAGGGTCGGCACACCAAAGCCACGCTTGTATTCTTCACGTACTTCAGTGCCGGGGCACTTGGGCGCCACCATCACCACTGTGATGTCTTTACGGATCTGCATGCCTTCTTCAACAATGTTGAAACCGTGGGAGTAACCCAGGGCCGCACCGTCTTTCATCAGCGGCATAACGGCGTTAACGGCAGAGGTATGCTGCTTGTCCGGAGTCAGGTTCATCACCAGATCAGCGGTCGGGATCAATTCTTCATAGGTGCCTACCCTGAAGCCGTTCTCGGTGGCCTGCACGAAAGACTTGCGCTTCTCGGCAATGGCTTCAGCACGCAGGGCGTAGGCCACGTCCAGACCGGAATCGCGCATGTTCAGACCCTGGTTCAGACCCTGAGCACCACAACCAACGATAACCACCTTTTTGCCTTTCAGGTAGTTACAACCGTCGGCAAATTCTTCGCGGTTCATAAAACGACACTTGCCCAGCTGCTCGAGCTGCTGACGCAGGTTCAGGGTGTTGAAATAGTTAGTAGCCATGACCTTTTGCTCCAATTAATCCGTTATTTTTGAATGCTTGCACCGTTTTCGGTGACGACCCCAGCACTATACCCCAGGCCATTCGTTGCCGGAAATGATATATTCGAAACAGAGTATTTCATTTGGTGCAACAAAATGGACTTACGCAATCTTGAATTATTTGTTCACCTCAGCCAGAGCCTGCATTTTGGCCGCACTGCCGATGCCATGGCAGTGAGCCCGTCTACCCTGAGCCGGGCCATTCAGCGGCTGGAGCAGGAAGTGGGCTGCGAGCTGCTGCTGCGGGACAACCGCAGCGTGGCACTGACGCCGGCCGGGCTGCAGCTGCAGCAGTTTGCCGAAAGCTGGCTGGGCGACTGGGATCAGATGCGCGACCGGCTCAAGCATAACGACAGCCCTCTGCAGGGCCGGCTGCGGCTGTTTTGCTCAGTAACCGCCAGTTACTTTTTGTTACCCGACATTCTGGCCCGCTTTCGTACCCGCTATCCGCAACTGGAGCTGCGGCTGGAAACCGGTGACCCGGCGCTGGCCATCGACAAGGTACTGAATGAGGAAACGGATCTGGCCATTGCCGCCCGCCCCGATGCGCTGCCCGCCAAGCTGGAGTTTATTCGGCTGCAAACGGTGCCGCTGGTGTTTATTGCGCCGCGCATTCCCTGCCTGGCCAACGAGCTGCTGCAGCAAAGTCCCGCCGACTGGGGCAAGATTCCGGTGATTCTTCCGGAGCAGGGTGTGGCCCGAAAGCGCACCAATCAATGGTTTCGTAATAAGGGCATCAGCCCGAATGTGTATGCCGAAGTGGCCGGCAACGAGGCCATCGTCGGCATGGTGGCGCTGGGCTGTGGCGTGGCGCTGGTGCCCACAGCGGTCATTCGCCACAGCCCCATGGCCGATAAAATTCAGCGGCTGGCGGTGACACCGGATCTGAAACCCTTTGAGGTGGGCGTCTGTCTGCTTAAGAAACGGCTGGAAGATCCGCTTATTCGTGCCTTTCGTCAAATTGCGCTGCAGCAGGCCAATCCCGAATCCCCATGAGTAGCAGTATTGGGTTACAATAGCAGCAATATTTTAAGGAGAGCGACCATGCTGGACCCGAAAAAACTGGAAGAGATCGCCAAACAGATCCAAAGCAATATGCCCGCCGGCCTGAAGAACATGGGTGAGGAAGCAGAAAAACGCATTCGCACCGTGCTGCAGTCTCAGCTGGGCAAACTGGATGTGGTAACCCGGGAAGAGTTTGATGTGCAGACCAAGGTACTGCTGCGCACCCGGGAAAAACTGAACGAACTGGAAGCCCGCCTGGCCCTGCTGGAACAGCAGCTGGCCGATGGCCGCAATGAGCAGGAATAGTTGCCGCTGAAAAGCATAATGCCGGGCAAGCCCGGCATTATTTTTAGCTAAAGGACGCTGCTCCTTTACTCGACGAGCTGTTTAAATAAACTCGTAAGCATCGCCAAACAGGCGTTCAGCATCCACGCCTTTTTCCTTGAAGGCTTCCCGCGCCACGCCTGCCATTTCAAAGCGGCCGGCCACGTAAATGTCGTAACCGGTCAGGCTGGGGAAATCATCCATAATGACTTCATGCACCAGACCGCTGCGTCCCTGCCACTGCTCGCCGCCATTCTGCACCACGGGCACATAGGTCAGCTCTTTATGCTCGGCAGCCCAGGCTGTCAGTTCTTCATGGGCGTATAAATGCTCTTGATGGCGCACGCCCCAGTAGATAAATACCGGCTTATGCAGACCGTCGGCCAGCATTTGCTGCAAAATGGAGCGGGTATAGGCAAAGCCGGTGCCACCGGCCATCAGGATCACCGGATGACGGGATTCACGCAAATAGGCCTTGCCCGCTGCCAGCTGTACCTCAATATGGCCCTGCTCCTGCATGCGTCTGAGCACCTGCAGGGCATAGGTGTTGTCGGGTGAGGCACCAATGTGCAGTTCGACCTCACCGTTTTCCTGTGGCTTGTTGGCAATGGAAAAGGGGCGTTTGTCGTCGTCTGCCATCACTACCAGCAAATACTGGCCGGCATTGAAATCCACTACCTGCTCCGGCTTCAGCCGCACATACCAGAGGGTGTCGGCCATTTCGTGAATGGCTTCGACTTTACAGCTAATTTTTTGCATGACTATCCTTTGTTCTCATTCTGTTCTGCACTCGTGCTCAGGATACCAAGTTGATCCCACAGCGCATCGACCCGTTGTTTAACCTCATCCGTCATCACTATGGTTTCGCCCCATTCGCGGTTGGTTTCTCCGGGCCACTTGTTGGTGGCATCCAGACCCATTTTGGAGCCCAGGCCGGAAACCGGTGAGGCGAAGTCCAGATAGTCGATGGGCGTGTGCTCAATCAATGTGGTATCCCGCGCCGGGTCCATTCGGGTCGTAATGGCCCAGATCACATCGTTCCAGTCTCTGGCATTGATATCGTCGTCGCACACAATAACGAATTTGGTATACATGAATTGCCGTAAAAACGACCAAACGCCCAGCATGACACGTTTGGCATGGCCGGGGTAGCGCTTTTTCATGGTCACCACCGCCATGCGGTAGGAGCAGCCTTCCGGTGGCAGATAGAAATCTTCAATCTCCGGAAACTGCTTTTGTAATATGGGCACAAACACTTCGTTCAGTGCCACCCCCAGCACCGCGGGTTCATCGGGCGGCCGGCCGGTATAGGTGGAGTGATAAATGGCATCGCGGCGGCGCGTAATCCGCTCCACGGTAAACACCGGAAATTCATCCACCTCGTTATAGTAACCGGTGTGGTCACCATAAGGGCCTTCCGGGGCCATGTCATCAGGATAGATATAGCCTTCCAGCACAATTTCAGCACTGGCCGGCACTTCCAGATCCGAGCCGATGCATTTGACCACTTCAGTACGACTGCCTCTGAGCAGGCCGGCAAAGGCATATTCCGACAGGGTGTCGGGCACCGGGGTTACGGCACCGAGAATAGTAGCCGGATCGGCACCCAGGGCCACTGCCACCGGATAGGGTTTGCCGGGGTTGGCTTCCTGCCATTCACGAAAGTCGAGGGCGCCGCCACGATGGCTGAGCCAGCGCATAATCACCTTGTTTTTGCCCAGCACCTGCTGACGGTAGATGCCCAAATTCTGGCGCTTTTTATAAGGTCCGCGAGTAATGGTCAGGCCCCAGGTGATCAAGGGCGCTGCGTCACCAGGCCAGCAGTGCTGTACCGGAATGCGAGTGAGATCGACCTGTTCCCCTTCCTGAATGACTTCCTGACAAGGGGCCTTTTTCAGCCGCTTGACCGGCATGTTCAGCACCTGTTTGAAGATGGGCAGCTTTTCCATCAGCTCTTTCAGGCCCTTGGGCGGCTCAGGCTCTTTCAGATAGGAGAGCCAGCGACCCACTTCCCGCAGCGCGCCCACATCGGGCTGGCCCATGCCCATGGCCACCCGCTTGGGCGTGCCGAACAGGTTACCCAGCACCGGCATATCAAAGCCTTTGGGATTTTCAAACAGCAGCGCCGGACCGCCCGCCTTCAGGGTGCGATCGCAAACTTCGGTCATTTCCAGGTAGGGGTCAATTTCCTGATGAATGCGCTTCAGCTCCCCCCGGGCTTCGAGTTGCGCGATAAAATCTCGTAAATCCTTGTATTTCATAGGTTGTTCCGAGTGTATCGAGTGGCTTTAAGGCTGATGCCTGCTCAAAGGCTGCAACCGTCGGTGATGCCGTGCAGCTTCGTCGGCCAGTGGCCACTGTGTTGCCGACACGCCGTGAACCCATCCATGGGGGCTCCGCTGCGCCTTCCATGGCGCAGAGGGTGCGTCGACACAGACGCCCCCTGACCTCCTGTCTCATCCCGGTGCTGCCAGCTACAAGCAGCTCCGATGGTAACAGGAAGCAGTAGCAGGGATTGCCGGAGCCGACCGTCACATGCCAGGGATGGCATGTGCCGAGCGCCCCAGGGATGGGCTAGCAGCGTGTCGGCGCAGCGCAACCCTGCTGCTGATTCCAGTGGCACGAATTCAGCTGACAATATTACACAGCGTTCAGGTGACCGGATTATACCTGCTTCGCTTTGCAGCTGCTTGTATTACAACAAAAAACCGCGGCAAGCCGCGGTTTTTTTATGCTGAGCAACGATTACTTCTGCTGACGTTTCATGGCGTCAAAGAATTCGTCGTTGGTCTTGGTCATGGCCAGCTTGTCGATGAGGAACTCAATGCCGTCAATCTCACCCATGGGGTGCACGATTTTGCGCAGGATCCACATCTTCTGCAGCTCGTCACTGGTAGTGAGCAGCTCTTCGCGACGGGTGCCGGAGCGAGTGATGTCGATGGCCGGATAGACGCGCTTCTCGGCGATCTTGCGGGACAGGTGCAGTTCCATGTTACCGGTGCCTTTGAACTCCTCATAGATAACGTCATCCATTTTGGAGCCGGTATCTACCAGAGCCGTGGCGATGATGGTCAGGCTGCCACCCTCTTCCACATTCCGGGCCGCACCAAAGAAACGCTTGGGACGGTGCAGGGCATTGGCGTCTACGCCACCGGTCAGCACCTTGCCAGAGCTGGGCACCACTGTGTTGTAGGCACGGGCCAAACGGGTAATGGAGTCGAGCAGAATGACCACGTCTTTCTTGTGCTCAACCAAGCGCTTGGCCTTCTCGATGACCATGTCGGCCACCTGTACGTGACGGGCCGCCGGTTCGTCAAAGGTAGAAGCAATCACTTCACCCTTGACCATGCGCTGCATCTCGGTCACTTCTTCAGGACGCTCGTCGATAAGCAGCACGATCAGCACACACTCGGGGTGGTTATAGGTGATGCTCTGGGCAATGTTCTGCAGCAGCATGGTCTTACCGGCTTTGGGCGGTGCCACAATCAGACCACGCTGGCCCTTGCCGATAGGAGAAGCCAGATCCAGCACCCGGGCGGTAATGTCTTCGGTAGAGCCATTGCCCCGCTCCATTTTCATGCGCTCATTGGCATGCAGGGGAGTGAGGTTTTCAAACAGGATCTTGTTGCGGGAGTTTTCGGGCTTGTCGAAATTGACCTGGCTTATCTTGAGCAGAGCGAAGTAACGTTCGCCATCTTTTGGAGGCCGGATCTTGCCATCTATGGTGTCACCGGTACGCAGGTTAAACCGGCGGATCTGGCTGGGAGACACATAAATGTCATCTGGGCCGGCCAGATAGGAAGAGTCGGCGCTGCGCAGAAAGCCAAAGCCGTCCTGCAGAATTTCGAGCACGCCATTACCGAAGATATCTTCACCACTTTTGGCATGGGCTTTGAGGATAGCAAAGATGATGTCTTGCTTGCGCAAGCGGGCGAGGTTTTCCAGGCCCATGGTTTCCCCAAGCTTTATCAGCTCAGATACAGGGGTATTCTTGAGTTCAGTCAGATTCATAGTGGTGAGTGTCTATCAACCAGGAATGTCAAATGGTCAGAAATAATCTGCCGGATTGATGAATTAATTAAGAAGAGCCTTAAAGGCACAAAATAGGCTAGCAAACGAACAATAAACTAGCACCAAAAAGGAAATGCGTCTAGCAAAAACCACAAGGGGTGCCTTGCGCACCCCTTGCTGAGATTACAGGTTGGCGTCCAGAAACTCTTTCAGCTGAGTCTTGGACAGGGCACCGACTTTGGTGGCTGCCACTTCGCCGTTCTTGAACAACAGCAGGGTGGGAATGCCACGAATACCGTATTTGGGAGCGGTTTCTGCATTCTGATCAATATTCAGCTTGGCAACGGTTACCTTGCCTTCATACTCACCGGCCACCTCATCCAGAATGGGGGCGATCATTTTGCACGGACCACACCACTCAGCCCAGAAATCTACCAGCACCGGGCCTTCAGCCTTGATGACGTCTGCATCGAAGCTGGCATCGGTCAGCTGAACAATTTTGTCACTCATATCCAACTCCAGTCAGTTTTACCCTTCAAAAACACACAACAAAAGGGCAATTTAGTTGGCCTATTTCAAATGATCCTGTTTATTATTGCAAGCCTAACCTGATAATCTGAATGCTATGAGCAAGACACACCTTACTGAAACCAAATTCACCCAGCTGGGCCTGCAGCCACAAGTGCTGGCCGGACTGGAAACCAAAGGTTTTCATAACTGCACGCCCATTCAGGCGCTGTCGTTACCGCCCCTGCTTACCGGCAAAGACATCGCCGGTCAGGCCCAGACCGGCACCGGCAAAACCATTGCCTTTCTTGCCGCCACTTTTAATCATTTGCTGACCACTCCCGCTCCGGCCAACCGTCAAACCAATCAGCCCCGCGCCATCATCATGGCTCCGACCCGGGAGCTGGCGGTGCAGATCCATAACGATGCCGACACCCTGAGTGAGCACACCGGTCTGAGACTGGGGCTGGCCTATGGCGGCGATGGCTATGAAAAGCAGACTCAGGTGCTGAATGAAGGGGTGGACATTCTGATCGGCACGACGGGCCGCATTATCGACTTCTTCAAGCAGAAAGTGATTAGCCTGGACGCCATTCAGGTGGTGGTGCTGGATGAAGCGGATCGCATGTTCGATCTGGGCTTTATCAAGGACATTCGCTTTTTATTCCGCCGCATGCCGCCGGCTACTCAGCGCCAGAATATGCTGTTTTCCGCCACTCTGTCGCACAGAGTACAGGAGCTGGCTTATGAGCACATGAACGATCCTGAACATGTACAGGTGGAGCCGGAGCAAAAAACCGGCGTACGCATCAAGGAAGAACTGTTCTATCCGGCACAGGAAGAAAAAATGCGGCTGTTGCTGACGCTGATGGAAGAAGAATGGCCCGATAAAGCCATTGTTTTTGCCAACACCAAGCACAGCTGTGAGGAAGTATTCGCCTGGCTCGACGCTGATGGCCACCGTGTAGGACTGCTCACCGGTGACGTACCCCAGAAAAAGCGCCTGAAAATTCTGGAAGACTTTACCGGTGGTGCCCTCGATATTCTGGTGGCCACCGACGTGGCCGCCCGCGGTCTGCACATTCCCGATGTGAGCCATGTGTTCAACTACGATCTGCCCGACGACGCCGAAGACTATGTGCATCGCATTGGCCGTACCGGCCGGGCCGGGGCCAGCGGCTGCTCCATCAGCTTTGCCTGTGAAGAATATGTGTTCAACCTGCCGGCGGTAGAGGCTTACATTGAGCATGAAATTCCGGTCAGTAAATATGACAGTGCCGCCCTGCTGGACGATGTAACACCACCCAAACGTATTCACCATCACAGAGCTGGCATGAACCGTAATGTACGGGATCGCCAGGGTGGTAATCAGCGCCGCCCCGGCGGCAACCGCCGTCGCCGGCCGCAGGGTAACCGGGGCTGAGCCAGCGTGAAGAACCCGTCTCTGTATGCCGCCATTGACCTGGGCTCCAACAGTTTTCACATGCTGGTGGTGCAACAGGTGGCAGGAGCCAGCCGTACGCTGGCCAAGGTCAAACGCAAAGTACGGCTGGCTGCGGGATTACAGGCGGATGGCAGCCTGGATAACGCTGCCATGGAGCGAGGCTGGGACTGTCTGAAACTGTTTGCCGAACAACTGCAGGATGTGCCCGTCGGTCAGGTGCGCATTGTGGGCACCGCCACATTACGGCTGGCCACCAATATTGGGGTTTTTCTTGAGCAGGCTGAGGCTATTCTCGGCCACCCAGTACAGATTATTTCCGGCGAGGAAGAAGCCGCTACCATTTATCAGGGCGTGGCCTGGACGTCTTCCGGCACCGGCCGCCGTCTGGTTATCGATATTGGCGGAGCCAGTACTGAGCTGATTATTGGTGAGGGGACCTCTGCGGGGTTGCTGAACAGCCTGAATATGGGTTGTGTAACCTGGCTGACGCGTTACTTTCCGGACAATGAGCTGACTCACGACAACTTTCAACAGGCTATTCAGGCAGCCCAGCGTGAGCTGTCGTCGGTGGCGGCCAGCTATCTCAAGCTGGGCTGGCAGCATGCCTTTGGTGCCTCCGGCACGGTACAGGCCATTCAGGAAATCATGATGGCTCAGGGGGAAAACGAACACATTACCCTGACCAAGCTGTACCGGCTGAAAGAGCAGGCCATCGCCTGCGGCAAGGTAGAACAGCTGCAACTGCACGGGCTCAAACCCGAGCGCGCACCAGTATTTGCCTCGGGTCTGGCCATTTTAATTGCTCTGTTCGACACGCTTGGCATTGAACACATGGTGCTGGCGGGCGGTGCCCTGCGGGAAGGGCTTATCTACAGTATGCTGGGCACCCGGCAGGACTGTGACGCCCAGGACAGAACCCTGGACAGTCTGATTGCTCGCTATCAGCTGGACCGGGAGCAGGGCGAACGAGTACGCAACACCGCCCTTATGGCACTGAAACAATTGCAACCCGCCGCCAGCAGTGACGAACATTGCATGCTGGCACGGGCCGCCATGCTGTATGAGCTGGGCCTGTGTATTGAGTACAAGCGTGCCCCGGAGCATGCTGCCTATATTATTCGTCATATTGATCTGCCGGGCTTTACTGCTCCCCAGAAAAGCCTGCTGGCGGCGCTGCTGCTGAATCACAGAGATGAGTTCTACCCTGAGGCACTGACGTCTCAGTGCGCCATCAAGGCTGACAGAGCCATACTGCTGGCTCGTTTGCTGCGCCTGGCCATTATTCTGTGTTTGCGCCGTACTCAGGGCACGGTGCCGGCCTTTCAGTTAAGGCAACAAGGTAACCAACTGACGCTCACCTTACCTGCCGGCTGGTGTAAAGGTCACCATCTGCGGGCCAGTGAGCTGAACACAGAAGCTGAGCGACAAGCGGCCATGGGCTGGCCGCTGCATATAGTGGAAGCATAAAAAAGCGCCTTTCGGCGCTTTTTTATTTATCTTCTTTCAGCCACTGGGCCACCCGCTTGGCAAAGTAGGTCAATATACCATCGGCACCGGCGCGCTTGAAGCACAGCAGTGATTCCATAATGGTTTCCTGCTCCTTGAGCCAGCCATTCTGAATGGCTGCCATGTGCATGGCGTATTCGCCACTGACCTGATAGGCAAAGGTAGGCACACCAAACTGCTCCTTGACCCGGCGTACCACGTCCAGATAGGGCATACCCGGCTTGACCATCACCATGTCGGCCCCTTCTTCAATGTCGTAGGCCACTTCCTGCAGGGCTTCATCAGTATTGGCCGGATCCATCTGGTAAGTGGCCTTATTGCCGCCCTTGAGGTTACCGGCAGAGCCGACGGCATCGCGGAAAGGGCCATAATAGTTGGACGCATACTTGGCGGAGTAGGCCATGATCTGAGTATTGATAAAGCCGTTTGCTTCCAGCGCTTCACGAATGGCACCAATGCGGCCGTCCATCATGTCGGACGGGGCTACCATATCGGCACCCGCGGCAGCATGACTGAGCGCCTGCTTCACCAGCACTTCGGTGGTCACGTCGTTCAGCACATAGCCGTCTTCATCGAGAATGCCGTCCTGACCGTGCACAGTGTAAGGGTCCAGGGCCACGTCGGTCATGATGCCCAGTTCAGGAAAGGCGGCTTTCAGCTCCCGCACCGCTTCCTGCACCAGACCGTTGGGGTTGTATGCTTCTTCTGCCAGCAGGGTTTTCTCGGCAGCATTCACCACCGGGAACAGGGCCAGCAGCGGAATACCAAGTGCCACCAGCTCTTCGGCTTCCTTCAGCAGCAGGTCAATGGACATACGCTCCACTCCGGGCATGGACTCTACCGCCTCACGGCGCTGAATGCCGGGCAGCACAAATACCGGATAGATTAAATCATCCACGGTCAGGGTGTGCTCGCGCACCAGGCGACGGCTGAAATCATGCTTGCGCAGGCGGCGCAGACGGCGGCCCGGAAAGCCACCCATCACTTGTTTGGTCATGTTCACTCCTGAAGTTGAAAAAAGCGCCTGCTGGTCGCGGTGGTTGCCGCAATCAGCTCAGCGGTATGTTCACCCCGGCAGGCGGCAATGCGGCCGGCAATATGGGGCAGGTAGGCGGGTTCGTTGCGGCGGGAGGCCGGCCTGGGGGACAAGTCCCGGGGAATAAGATAAGGGCTGTCGGTTTCAAGCATCAGCCGCTCAGGCGGGATCAGTGATACCAGCCGCTGCAGCTCTCTGCCCCGGCGTTCATCACAAATCCAGCCGGTAATACCAATATGCAGGTCCAGTGCCAGGCAGTCGTTCAGCTCATCCTCGGTGCCGGTAAAGCAGTGCAACACTGCCGCCGGCAGGCGCGCGCGCCAGGGCCCGAGAATGGCCATAAAACGCTCATGGGCATCCCGGCAGTGCATAAACACCGGCAATTGCAACTCGGCTGCCAGGGCCAGCTGAGCCTCAAAGGCCGCCTCCTGCCGGGGCCGGGGCGAAAAATCCCGGTTAAAATCGAGACCACACTCCCCCACGGCTACCACCTGGGGTTGTGTCGCCAGCTCACGCAACTCATTCAGAGTGGTATCGTCAAAGGTTTTGGCATCATGGGGGTGCACCCCGGCGGTGGCATAGCAAAAGCCGGGCCGCTCTGCAGCAAGCTCTGCCACCGCCCGGCTTTCTGTCAGGCTGGTACCGGTCAGAATAAGGCCGGTAACACCGGCAGCATGAGCCCGCTCCAGTACCGCCTCTCTGTCTTTATCGAACTGAGAGCTGGTGAGATTAACGCCAATATCAATCACGGCGTAGTTTCCTGCTCATCGTCTTCTTGCTTACGCACATAGAAGCGCCCGAAGAAAACACCGATTTCAAACAGCAGCCACATGGGAATGGCCAGCAACGTCTGTGAAATAACATCCGGTGGTGTCAGCAACATACCGACAATAAAGACGATCACCACCACATAGGGTCGCTTGGCGGCCAGATCCTTAGGCGTGGTGACGCCGGTCCAGCACAGCAGTATGGTGGCAATAGGAATTTCAAAGGCGATGCCAAAAGCAATAAACAGCCCCAGCACGAAATCCAGATAACTGGCAATATCGGTGGCAATGGTAACCCCTTCCGGTGCCATACTGGTGAAAAAACCAAAGGCCAGCGGAAACACCACAAAGTAGGCAAAGGCCGCACCGGCATAAAACAGCAGAGCACTGGAAAACACCAAAGGGGCTATCAGCCGTTTTTCATGCTTGTACAGGCCCGGCGCAATAAAAGCCCAGACCTGATAAAGCACAATGGGAATGGCCGCAAAAAATGACACTATCAACGTCAGTTTAAGAGGGGTTAAAAACGGCGTGGCCACTCCGGTGGCTATCATGCCCGCCCCTTCCGGCAGTTGCTTGAGTAATGGCGTAGCCAGCAGGCTATAGATATCGTTGGCAAAATAAACCAGCCCCAGAAACACCACCAGCACGGAGGCAAGGGCGCGCAACAGGCGTGTCCTCAGCTCCACCAGGTGGCTGATCAGAGGCTGCTGTGATTCAGTCATTCAGATGGTTTCCGGGGCTCTGTGTTAACGGACTCATCCGCGCTTTGCTCGGGCCGTTTTTCATAAGGCCGGTTAACGGAAGCGGCGGCGTCTTTAAGTTGGTCGATGGACTGCTGCAGCTCGGGGCTGAGATCCTTCATGCCGAGCTGCTCGGCTTTTTTCAGATCCCGGTGCAGCTCTTCCATTTTCAGCTCCTGGGACAGCTCGGTTTTCACCGCATTGGCGGTATCCCGTACTGTTTTAAACATGCGGGACACGGTGCGAATAGCAACAGGCAGGCGCTCGGGTCCCAGCACCAACAACCCGATCACGGAAATCACCACCAGTTCCCAAAAACCGATATCGAACATGACTTATACCCGATCTTTATCTTTGGCTTTGTCCTGCTCGTTCTGTGGCTCCGCCTGCTCTTTCTTGTCGGCCAGCTTCTGCTGCTCGAAGTCGGCGTCTTTCTTATCCTGATCTTCGTCGCTCATGGCTTTCTTAAAGCCCTTTACTGCCGAGCCCAGGTCACTTCCCATGCCACGCAACTTTTTGGTTCCAAACAGCAGTACCACAATAAGTACCACGATAAGCAGTTGCCAGATACTGATTCCACCCATAACTCACGTTTCCTTTGCAAACAGATAATGATAAAAGGCCATTATATTGCAGGTATATGACGAATATTTGATACCGGATCAAACTATCATGCTATTCGCCGCCATCCCAGCCACCATACAACCAAAGTCAGCACCATGCCAGACAGAGCCAGCCGGCTTTCATCCATGCCCAGTAACAGGGTGCTGGCCAGCAGGGTGGAGACACCCATGGCCAGCAAAAAACGGCCCTGCCCCTGACGTTTATCATGAGTAGCGTAGCGCTCATACAGGCCGTTCATCTGCCGCTGCTGAAACTTGGCCTGCCGCAAAGCGTCATAAACCAGTTCCGGAATTTCCGGCAGTTTTTCCGCCCAGTAAGGTGCATTTTCCTTAACCCCATTGATCACCGCTTTGTAACCCACCTGCTTCTGCATCCAGTCTTCCAGAAACGGTTTGGCAGTTTTCCACAGATCCAGCTGCGGATAAAGCTGCCGCCCGACTCCTTCTACATAGAGCAGGGTTTTCTGCAGCAGCACCAGCTGGGGCTGCACCGCCATATTAAAGCGGCGGGCGGTGTTAAACAGATTCAGCAGCACATGGCCAAAAGAGATCTCTGACAGGGGCTTTTCAAAAATGGGCTCGAGCACGGTACGAATGGCCGACTCGAATTCTTCCACCTTGGTGTCAGCAGGCACCCAGCCCGACTCCACATGCAGCTCGGCTACCTTACGGTAGTCACGGTTAAAAAAGGCCAGAAAGTTCTCTGCCAGATAGCGTTTGTCGTCCCGGTTCAGGGTACCGACAATGCCGCAGTCAATACCAATCCACTGCGGGTCTTGCGGGTGCTCATAAGACACGAAAATATTGCCAGGGTGCATATCGGCATGAAAAAAGCTGTCCCGGAATACCTGGGTGAAGAACACCTCAACGCCTCGCTCCGCCAGCAGCTGCATATTGGTGCCGTTAGCTTCCAGGGCTGCAATATCGGATACCGGTATACCATAGATACGTTCCATCACCAGTACATTTTCATGACAGTAACTGGAGTAGATCTCGGGCACATAGAGAGTACGGGAGCCTTCAAAGTTACGGCGCAACTGAATGGCGTTGGCCCCTTCACGCAGCAGGTTAAGCTCATCAAGCAGGGTTTTGCGGTATTCCTCTACTACTTCTACCGGCCGCAGCCGGCTGCTGCGCTCGGGCACCAGCCGCGCGATTAAGCTGGCCATGGAATGCATCAGGCTGACATCAGCCTCTATCGTGCGCTCAATGCCCGGACGAATCACCTTGATCACGATATCCTGACCGGTTTTCAGCCGGGCGGTATGCACCTGGGCAATGGAAGCCGATGCCAGGGGCTTTTCGTCAAAGTCATCAAACAAAGTTTCAATGGGCTGACGCAGGCTGTGTTCAATCTGCTGGCGGGCCAGTTTGCCATCAAAGGGCGGGACCCTGTCTTGCAGCATGGCCAGCTCTTCAGCAATGTCCGGCGGCAGCAGATCACGCCGCGTGGAAAGCATCTGGCCAAACTTGATAAACACCGGCCCCAGACTTTCCAGCGCGAGACGAATACGTTTACCCCGGGATAAGTCCGGATGCTTGTTCTTGAGCCAGAACAGGCTTTTGCGAGCCATACGAGCCGGCCAGATCTGCAGCCGGGCCGGAATCAGCTCATCCAGGCCGTAGTCAAACAGAGTACAGCCAATCTGGTAGAGACGGCGCAGCTCCCGCAGTTTTCTCATGAATGGGTCACCTTGTCGGTCAGTGTCGCCAGGCGTCCCTGCAGGCGGTTCAATCGTTTGCTTAACTCGTCCACTTCATCACCAAAGTCGGCCAGCTCCAGTGGCCCCACCGCCAGCCGGGCTTCTTCCCGTACAAAGTCACCAAGATGCAGCCGGGCTTCGATAACGTGCTGTTGTAAAGCCAGTCTGGTCTCACGGCCATGGCGACAAATCAGGTGCGCCAGTACATCACCGGTATAGGGCACCAGCATTTCTTCGATATCAACAGGGTTATCCCGCAGTACACTACTCAAATCCTGCCAGGGTTGCGGATCCCCCTGCAGATCGATATGACCATCGCGTATGTACTGCATCAACAGCCCTCTGTCTTTTAGCAGACCAAGCGCGCTGAGAGAGAGACTGAGGTGGCTGTCGACCGGGCCTTCATACTTGCCCAGCAACTCCAGGCGATCTCCGGTAAACAACAGGTAAAAGCTGGTCAGCTCGGTCACCGTAAGCTGCAATGCTTTACCATGCAAAGATTTCAGCTTTTGTGCACTGCCGGAGCTTTGCAGCATCCGGTTAATAGCCGTTTCCAGAGTGCCGTTCAATAGCGGTAACAGCAAAGCCTTCATCAGAACTTGAACCCGCGATGCAGCGCCACTACGCCGTCGGTGAGATTAAAATACTCCACCTGCTCCAGGCCGGCCTCTTCCATCATGTGCTTGAGGGTTTCCTGATCCGGATGCATACGAATCGACTCGGCCAGGTATTGATAGCTTTCGCTGTCCTGAGCCACCAGTGCACCCATTTTTGGCAACACATTAAAGGAGTAGAAGTCGTACAACTTGCTCATGATCTCATGCTGAGGCTTGGAGAACTCCAGTACCAGCAGGCGGCCGCCGGGCTTGAGCACTCGCTGCATGGACGCCAGCGCTTTATCCTTGTTGGTGACATTGCGCAGGCCAAAAGCGATAGTGATCAGGTCAAAGTGATTATCCGGAAAAGGCAACGCCTCGGCGTTGGCCTGCACATAGGCAATATTGCTGCCCAGGCCTTTGTTGCGCAGCTTGTCGCGGCCCACCTTAAGCATGGAGTCATTAATATCGGCCAGTACCACCTGACCCTGATCACCTACCATGCGGGAGAACTTGGCGGTCAGATCACCAGTGCCACCAGCCAGATCCAGCACCTTGTGGCCCGGGCGTACGCCGGAGCAATCAATAGTAAAGCGCTTCCACAGGCGGTGAATGCCAAAAGACATCAAATCGTTCATCACATCATATTTGGCTGCCACCGAGTGGAATACGCTGGCCACCATCTGCTCTTTTTCATCGGCATTTACGGTCTGGTAACCGAAATGGGTCGTCGACTTGTGCTGTTCTGACATTCTCAAGACACCTGTAAAAATCGAAGTAAGCCAGTGTACTGCAAATGCACCGGCCGGACTAACGGGAAGCCAGCAGGCTTTGAGTGATCTGCATTCCTACAAAGGTAAATATCATACAGCAAACCACATTGAGGCACACATTCAGACCGGCCTTAAACCATTGTCCGTGCTCAAATAGCAGAAGCGAATCAAGAGAAAAAGAAGAAAAGGTGGTCAGCGCACCCAGCATGCCTACCATCATAAAGGGACGCCAGGTGTGAACATTAAGCGCCTGCTGCTGCACCAGTATAAAAAAGATGCCTATCAGCAAAGAGCCTGTCAGATTAACGGTGAGAGTTCCAAACGGAAAAGAACGACCAAGCCAGCGACTCATCAGCTCGGTAATAACAAAGCGCAGTGCGGCACCCACAGCACCGCCAAAAGCCACAAATAACAGGGTTTTCATGATCAACCGGCGTAAAGTAACATCACATCAGTTTACGCCGGCCGAAATCAAAAACCTATGGCCGAATGGCTCAGGCTTGACGTTCCCGCTTGGCCCGAACGGACTCACCAGCCACACCAAAGTCCTGAGTGGCGATATCCTGCAGCAGAATACGTACGGTTTCCGGCTTTACATCCAGAGCGCGTACACAGGCATCAGTCACTTCCTTGATCAGGGCTTCCTTCTGCTCATTGCTGCGACCTTCGATCAGGGCAATATTAAGAATCGGCATGATTTTTCCTTTATATGTTCGAAAAACGAGCCGGTATTAGAGTAAAAAATGTGAACTGAGTCAAATTTGGTGGAAAATAAGCAGAAACGAAAAAAGCCCTTCACATCAGTGAAGGGCTTTCGGTATTGGGTGCCTGGCAGTGGCCCGTCCCCTCGCAGAGCTCGGGTCGCTCAGCGCTGAAAAGGCGGTGCCTTTTCCGGGCGCGCTTCGCCCTACTTTCACAGCAAAGAGGTCGCTGCGCTCCGCTGGGTTTACCTTTGCCATGTGAAAGGTGTTGACCGTAGAAATGGAAAAAGCCCGATACAAACGTATCGGGCTTTTCGGTATTGGGTGCCTGGCAGTGACCTACTTTCACATGGCAGCTGCCACACTATCATCGGCGCGGTTGCGTTTCACTGCTGAGTTCGGCATGGAGTCAGGTGGTTCCACAACGCTATGGCCGCCAGGCATTAAACTTGAATTCGGAAAAAGCGTTATTTTAATGAAGAATTCGTAGTCTCGACCTGCAAGGCCTCACACTTCTTGGGTGTTGTATGGTTAAGCCGCACGGGTCATTAGTACAGGTTAGCTGCACGCCTCACAGCGCTTCCACACCCTGCCTATCAACGTCCTGGTCTCGGACGGCCCTTTAGAGGTATCAAGTACCTAGGGATGACTCATCTCGAGGCTCGCTTCCCGCTTAGATGCTTTCAGCGGTTATCGATTCCGAACTTAGCTACCGGGCAGTGCCACTGGCGTGACAACCCGAACACCAGAGGTTCGTCCACTCCGGTCCTCTCGTACTAGGAGCAGCCCCTCTCAATCATCCAACGCCCACGGCAGATAGGGACCGAACTGTCTCACGACGTTCTGAACCCAGCTCGCGTACCACTTTAAATGGCGAACAGCCATACCCTTGGGACCGACTTCAGCCCCAGGATGTGATGAGCCGACATCGAGGTGCCAAACACCGCCGTCGATATGAACTCTTGGGCGGTATCAGCCTGTTATCCCCGGAGTACCTTTTATCCGTTGAGCGATGGCCCTTCCATTCAGAACCACCGGATCACTATGACCTGCTTTCGCACCTGCTCGACGTGTCTGTCTCGCAGTTAAGCTGGCTTATGCCATTGCACTAACCGTACGATGTCCGACCGTACTTAGCCAACCTTCGTGCTCCTCCGTTACACTTTGGGAGGAGACCGCCCCAGTCAAACTACCCACCAGGCACTGTCCTCATCCCCGATAAGGGGACCAAGTTAGAACATCAAACATACAAGGGTGGTATTTCAAGGATGGCTCCACGGCAACTGGCGTCACCGCTTCACAGCCTCCCACCTATCCTACACATGTAGGGTCAATGTTCAGTGCCAAGCTATAGTAAAGGTTCACGGGGTCTTTCCGTCTAGCCGCGGGTACACCGCATCTTCACGGCGATTTCAATTTCACTGAGTCTCGGGTGGAGACAGCGTGGCCATGGTTACACCATTCGTGCAGGTCGGAACTTACCCGACAAGGAATTTCGCTACCTTAGGACCGTTATAGTTACGGCCGCCGTTTACCGGGGCTTCGATCAAGAGCTTCACCTTACGGCTAACCCCATCAATTAACCTTCCGGCACCGGGCAGGTGTCACACCCTATACGTCCTCTTGCGAGTTAGCAGAGTGCTGTGTTTTTGATAAACAGTCCCAGCCACCTGGTCACTGCGACTGGCTCAGGCTCCATCCGCGAAGGACTTCACCCGCTCCAGCGTACCTTCTCCCGAAGTTACGGTACTATTTTGCCTAGTTCCTTCACCCGAGTTCTCTCAAGCGCCTTGGTATTCTCTACCCGACCACCTGTGTCGGTTTGGGGTACGGTTCACACACATCTGAAGCTTAGAGGCTTTTCCTGGAAGCAGGGCATCAATGACTTCGGTACCGTAGTACCTTCGTCTCGGGTCTCAGCGTTGCAACTCCGGATTTACCTAAAGTCACCGCCTACGCCCTTTCACCAGGACAACCAACGCCTGGCCCATCTAGCCTTCTCCGTCCCCCCATCGCAATGTGTGTCAGTACGGGAATATTAACCCGTTTCCCATCGACTACGCCTTTCGGCCTCGCCTTAGGGGCCGACTCACCCTGCCCCGATTAACGTTGGACAGGAACCCTTGGTCTTCCGGCGAGGAGGTTTTTCACCCCCTTTATCGTTACTCATGTCAGCATTCGCACTTCTGATATCTCCAGCATGCTTCACAACACACCTTCGCAGACTTACAGAACGCTCCCCTACCACTCACGCAAAGCGTGAATCCGCGGCTTCGGTGCCTGGTTTTAGCCCCGTTACATCTTCCGCGCAGGCCGACTCGACCAGTGAGCTATTACGCTTTCTTTAAATGATGGCTGCTTCTAAGCCAACATCCTGGCTGTCTGAGCCTTCCCACTTCGTTTCCCACTTAACCAGAACTTGGGGACCTTAGCCGGCGGTCTGGGTTGTTTCCCTCTTCACGACGGACGTTAGCACCCGCCGTGTGTCTCCCGGATAGTACTTACTGGTATTCGGAGTTTGCATGGGGTTGGTAAGTCGGGATGACCCCCTAGCCCAAACAGTGCTCTACCCCCAGTAGTATTCGTCCGAGGCGCTACCTAAATAGCTTTCGGGGAGAACCAGCTATCTCCCGGTTTGATTGGCCTTTCACCCCCAGCCACAAGTCATCCCCTAATTTTGCAACATTAGTGGGTTCGGTCCTCCAGTTGATGTTACTCAACCTTCAACCTGCTCATGGCTAGATCACCGGGTTTCGGGTCTACTCCTAGCAACTATTCGCCCAGTTAAGACTCGGTTTCCCTACGGCTCCCCTATACGGTTAACCTTGCTACTAAAAGTAAGTCGCTGACCCATTATACAAAAGGTACGCAGTCACCCTCGAAGGGCTTCCACTGCTTGTACGTACACGGTTTCAGGTTCTATTTCACTCCCCTCACAGGGGTTCTTTTCGCCTTTCCCTCACGGTACTGGTTCACTATCGGTCAGTCAGGAGTATTTAGCCTTGGAGGATGGTCCCCCCATGTTCAGACAGGATATCACGTGTCCCGTCCTACTCGATTTCACAACAAGAGCGGTTTGGTGTACGGGGCTATCACCCTGTATTGCCGGCCTTTCCAGGACCGTTCCACTACCGCTAATGCTGCTTAAGGGCTGGTCCCCGTTCGCTCGCCGCTACTAGGGGAATCTCGGTTGATTTCTTTTCCTCGGGGTACTTAGATGTTTCAGTTCTCCCGGTTCGCCTCGCTGTGCTATGTATTCACACAGCGATACTCTACAAAGTAGAGTGGGTTTCCCCATTCGGACATCACGGGCTCAAGCGCTTCTTACCAGCTCACCCGTGCTTAACGCAGGTTAGCACGTCCTTCATCGCCTCTGACTGCCAAGGCATCCACCGTGCACGCTTAGTCACTTAACCATACAACCCCAAAAAGTTTCCTGTCAGTCCGTAGGACTGGCGGGGAACTGCCTTGATGGTCGCATTGCATCAGTGACTGATGCTTACAACATTGTTTCGCCAAGAAGTTCCAAGACACTTGCAGTATCAAGAACTACTTTTATTCATCAGCTTTTTCCGAATTGTTAAAGAGCAGAGTGGTTAAACTCTAAGCTAGTGGCTTT
>NZ_CP155481.1:265000-322500 GCF_039654065.1 Oceanimonas sp. AH20CE76 | reverse complement strand
GCTTTCAGAAAAAAGAAAGTAGTGAAGTCAGAATGACGATAATGCGGGGAAGGTTAACGAAAGATAATGAAAATGGGCTAATAAAGAAAAAGCCGGGCGAACCCGGCTTTTGTTTTTACTCTTCAGAAGCAGCTGCTTCTTGCGCTTCGATGTCGCGACCTACCAGCTCAATATAAGCCATAGGGGCGTTGTCACCAGCGCGGAAACCACACTTCAGGATGCGGGTGTAACCACCCGGACGCTCCTGGTAGCGAGGTCCCAGTTCGTTGAACAGTTTGCCAACTACTTCGCTGTCGCGAGTACGGGCAAATGCCAGGCGACGGTTAGCAACGCTGTCGCTCTTGGCCAGTGTGATCAGAGGTTCAACCACACGACGCAGCTCTTTTGCCTTGGGCAGAGTCGTCTTGATAACTTCATGACGAACCAAGGAGCTGGCCATGTTGCGGAACATCGCCTGACGGTGGCTGCTGTTCCGGTTCAGTTGACGACCACTCTTACGATGGCGCATGACCTAATCCTTCCTAACTAAATCGGTAAAACCTGTGATCCGGTTTATTCATCAGCAATGCTGGCAGGCGGCCAATTCTCCAGGCGCATGCCCAGAGACAAACCACGAGACGCCAACACGTCTTTAATCTCGGTAAGAGATTTTTTACCCAGGTTGGGAGTCTTCAGCAGCTCCACCTCGGTACGCTGTACCAGATCACCAATGTAATGGATCGCTTCTGCCTTCAGACAGTTCGCAGAACGAACTGTCAGTTCCAGATCGTCGACAGGACGCAGCAGGATAGGATCGAACTCAGGTTTGTCTTCTTTCTCTTCCGGCTCGCTGACGTCACGCAGATCCACAAAGGCTTCCAGCTGCTCAGCCATGATGGTGGCTGCACGGCGAATGGCCTCTTCAGGATCCAGGGTGCCGTTGGTCTCCATGTCGATAACCAGCTTATCCAGATCGGTACGCTGTTCAACACGGGCCGCCTCTACATTATAGGCGATACGAACCACGGGGCTGTAAGCCGCGTCCAGCAACAGGCGACCAATCGGACGCTCGTCATCTTCGGTGTGAGCGCGGGCAGAGGCAGGTACATAGCCCCGGCCGCGCTGCACTTTCAGACGCATGCTGATCTCGGCGTCGTCCCCAGTCAGATGACAGATGACGTGCTCTGGGTTAACGATCTCGACGTCATCACCGTGAGTGATGTCGCCTGCAGTTACGGGACCTGCACCAGTTTTGGTCAGTGACAGGGTAACCTCGTCCTTGCCTTCCAGCTTGATGGCAACCTCTTTGAGGTTGAGCAGGATTTCCAGAATATCTTCCTGGATACCTTCCTTGCTGCTGTACTCGTGCAAAACACCGTCGAGTTCAACTTCGGTGATGGCACAGCCGGGCATGGAAGAAAGCAGAATACGACGCAGCGCATTACCCAGTGTATGACCAAAGCCACGCTCCAGCGGCTCGAGAGTCACTTTGGCATGAGTCTGGGTGATTTGTTCAATATCAACCAGACGCGGCTTAAGAAAATCTGTTACAGAACCCTGCATTGTGTCCTCTCTTAGAAGCTGGCTTTACTTGGAGTAAAGCTCGACGATCAGCTGTTCATTAATTTCGGCAGACAGGTCGCTACGCTCAGGCAGGCGCTTGTAGGTGCCTTGCATGTTAGTAGCGTCAATTTCTACCCAAGTCGGCTTTTCACGTTGACCGGACAGCTCCAGGGAAGCTTTGATCCGGGCTTGCTTCTTGGCCTTCTCGCGAACGCTGACTACGTCTTCGGGAGAAACTTGGAAGGAAGGAATGTTAACAACCTGACCGTTTACCAGGATGGCCTTGTGGCTCACCAGCTGGCGAGACTCGGCGCGGGTAGCACCAAAGCCCATGCGGTATACAACGTTGTCCAGACGACCTTCCAGCAGCTGCAGCAGGTTCTCACCAGTGTTGCCTTTCAGGCGCGCAGCTTCTTTGTAGTAGTTGCGGAATTGCTTTTCCAGCACGCCGTAGATACGACGAACTTTTTGCTTTTCACGCAGCTGTACACCGTAGTCAGACAGACGGGGCTTACGAGCGCCGTGCTGACCGGGTGCGGTATCAATTTTACATTTTGAATCGATCGCGCGAACACCTGACTTCAGGAAGAGGTCAGTGCCCTCGCGACGGCTCAGTTTGAGCTTGGGACCCAGATATCTTGCCATGTTCTTTCTCCAACTATCCTACAAGAAACGTTATACGCGGCGCTTCTTGGGAGGACGACAACCGTTGTGCGGGATGGGAGTCACATCGGTGATGTTGGTGATGCGGAAACCCGCAGCATTCAACGCACGGATGGATGACTCGCGGCCCGGACCCGGACCTTTAACCATTACTTCCAGGTTCTTGACACCGTATTCCTTGGCAACGTCACCAGCGCGCTCGGCAGCTACCTGAGCAGCGAACGGGGTGGATTTGCGGGAACCACGGAAACCTGAACCACCGGCAGTTGCCCAAGACAGAGCATTACCCTGACGGTCGGTGATGGTTACGATGGTGTTGTTGAAAGAAGCATGTACGTGGGCGATACCGTCGCTCACCTGCTTTTTAACGCGCTTACGTGCGCTACGAGCCGGAGTTTTAGCCATGATCTACCTTCCCGTTATTTCTTGATCGGTTTACGAGGACCTTTGCGCGTACGAGCATTGGTCTTGGTGCGCTGACCGCGAACAGGGAGGCTGCGACGATGACGCAGGCCACGGTAACAACCCAGGTCCATCAGACGCTTGATGTTCATGGAGATCTCGCGGCGCAGGTCACCTTCAACGGTAAACTTGGCCACTTGCTCACGCAGAGATTCTACCTGAGCTTCATCCAATTCTTTAATTTTCACATTCTCAGCGATACCGGCTGCGGCACAAATAGCCTTGGAGCGGGTACGACCGACGCCATAAATAGCGGTCAAAGCAATGACGGCATGTTTATGGTCAGGAATGTTAATGCCAGCGATACGGGCCACTATGCACTCCTACATATTAACGAATAAAAAGCCATTACAAAGCCCGTCGAGGATACGTAATGGCTGAACTTTTCACCTAACGAAGGTGGCTGGCTACTTTAGCCAGCCTGCCTTCAATTTTCAAGCTAAATCGTAACTTTTTTAGCCTTTAACCCTGACGCTGCTTGTGCTTGGGGTCAGAGGTGCAGATCACGCGAATCACACCGTGACGCTTGATGATCTTGCAGTTACGGCAAATAGCCTTAACGGAAGCACGGACTTTCATTGCTTAACTCCGTAAATAACCGAACCTTAGCGGTTGTAGCCTTTCAGGTTCGCTTTTCTCAGGACATCGCCATACTGATGAGACATCATGTGGGTTTGCACCTGAGCCATGAAATCCATGATGACGACCACAATAATTAACAGCGAGGTACCACCAAAGTAGAACTGGACGTTCCAGGCTGTCATAAGAAACTGTGGAACCAGACAGATAAAGGTAATGTACAGCGCACCAACCAGGGTCAGGCGAGTCATTATCTTATCTATATAGCGCGCTGTCTGCTCACCCGGGCGAATACCCGGAATAAAAGCACCACTCTTCTTCAGGTTATCTGCTGTCTCGCGCGGATTGAACACCAGCGCGGTATAGAAGAAACAAAAGAAGATAATGGCAGCGGCATACAACATTACATACAGCGGCTGACCGGGCTGCAGTGTGAGAGAGATCTCCTGCAACACGTTGGCCACCACACCTTCACCCTGACCGAACCATGAGGCCACAGTACCCGGGAAAAGAATAATGCTGGATGCGAAAATCGCTGGAATAACCCCCGCCATGTTCACTTTCAGGGGCAGGTGTGTACTCTGTGCCGCGAATACCTGGCGGCCTTGTTGACGCTTGGCATAGTTCACCACAATGCGGCGCTGACCACGCTCAACAAATACCACGAAGTAGGTCACAGCAAACACGATTACGGCCAGTAGCAACAGCAACAGAATGTGCAATTCCCCCTGACGCGCCTGCTCTGCCGTGGCACCGATGGCCGAAGGCAGGCCGGCAACAATACCCGTGAAAATAATCAACGAGATACCATTACCAATGCCTCTTTCGGTAATCTGCTCACCCAACCACATCAAAAACATGGTACCGGTAACCAGGCTCACCACTGCCGTAAAGTAGAATGCAAGACCCGGATTAATCACCAGGCCAGGCATCATGTTCGGCAGACCGGTGGCAATACCAATGGCCTGAATGGTGCCCAGAACCAGCGTACCATAACGGGTATACTGACTGATTTTGCGGCGACCCGCCTCACCTTCCTTCTTGAGCTCGGCCAAGGGAGGGTGAACCACAGTCAGCAGCTGAATGATAATGGACGCAGAAATATACGGCATTATCCCCAGCGCCAGTATGGACGCTCGTTCCAGAGCGCCACCACTGAACATGTTAAACATTTCAATGATGGTGCCCTGTTGTTGCTGGAACAAGTCGGCAAGTACGGCGGCGTCAATACCAGGAATAGGCACATAGGAGCCGGTGCGGAACACGACAATCGCGATCAGAACGAAAAGCAGACGGCTTTTCAGTTCACTCAGCCCGCCCTGTGCGTTTTTAGCTTCTAATCCTGGTTTCTTGGCCATAGTACTTATTATTCCTCGATTTTACCGCCGGCGGCTTCAATGGCAGCACGGGCACCTTTGGTGACACCGAGACCAACCACAGTCACTTGACGGTCAATGGTACCGGACAGTACAACCTTGGCGAACTGGATGTTCTTGGTCAGAACGCCAGCCTGCTTCAGGGTGTTCAGATCCACCACGTCGCCTTCAACTTTCGCCAGTTCACTCAAGCGAACTTCAGCACTGACCAGAGACTTGCGCGAAGTAAAACCAAACTTCGGCAGACGCTGTTTCAGCGGCATCTGACCGCCTTCAAAACCATTGCGAACCTTACCACCGGAACGGGACTTTTGACCCTTGTGGCCGCGGCCACCGGTCTTGCCCAGACCGGAACCGATACCACGGCCTACGCGCTTGGCGGAAGGCTTGGAGCCGGCGGCAGGAGACAGAGTATTCAAACGCATGCGATTACTCCTCTACCTTAACCATGTAGTAAACCTGGTTGATCATACCGCGTACACAAGCTGTATCTTCCAGCTCGACGGTGTGACCAATGCGACGCAGACCGAGACCACGCAGTGTTGCCTTGTGCTTAGGCAGACGGCCGATGGAGCTACGAGTCTGAGTAACTTTTACAGTCTTGTTAGTCATGGCGCATTACCCCAGAATTTCGTCAACGCGCAGACCACGCTTGGCAGCGACTTGCTCAGGCGACTTCATATGAGCCAGAGCGTCGATGGTAGCGCGAACAACGTTGTTCGGGTTGGTGGAACCGTAGGTCTTGGCCAGCACGTTGTGCACACCAGCTACTTCCAGAACGGCGCGCATGGCACCACCGGCGATAATACCGGTACCCTCGGAAGCGGGCTGCATGAACACGTTGGAACCGGAGTGACGACCCTTGACCGGGTGAAACAGGGTGCCGTTGTTCAGACCAACGGTACGCATGTTGCGACGAGCCTGTTCCATCGCCTTTTGAATGGCGGCGGGTACTTCACGGGCCTTGCCGTAACCAAAACCAACGCGACCGTTACCATCACCTACCACAGTCAGTGCGGTGAAGGAGAAGATACGACCACCTTTTACAACTTTTGATACACGGTTTACTGCAATGAGCTTCTCTTGCAGTTCACCGGCTTGAGCTTCGATTTTTGCCATTTTCGACTCCACCTTAGAACTGAAGACCAGCTTCACGGGCAGCTGCAGCCAGAGCGGCTACACGACCGTGATATTGGAAACCGGAACGGTCAAAAGCGACCTCTTTAACACCTTTCTCGAGCGCACGCTCAGCGATGATTTTACCGATCAGCGCGGCGGCATCGATGTTACCGGTAGATTTCACCTGTTCACGAACAGACTTTTCAACGGTAGACGCTGAAGCCAGAACAGCGGTGCTGTCTGATGAAATAACCTGGGCATAGATGTGGCGCGGAGTACGGTGAACCACCAGGCGAGTAGCACCCAGTTCCAGCATCTTTTTGCGTGCTTTAGTAGCACGGCGGATACGAGCTGCTTTTTTGTCCATAGTGTTACCTTACTTCTTCTTAGCCTCTTTGCTGCGAACCTGCTCGCCGAAATAGCGAACACCCTTGCCTTTGTAAGGCTCTGGCTTGCGGTACGCACGGATGTTGGCAGCAACCTGACCAATCAGCTGTTTGTCGGCAGACTTGAGAACGATCTCGGTCTGGGAAGGACATTCAGCGGATACGCCTTCAGGCAGCGCATGCTCAACCGGATGAGAGAAACCCAGAGACAGTGCAATTGCATTGCCTTTCATCTGGGCACGATAACCCACACCAACCAGCTGCAGCTTGCGTTCGAAGCCTTGGGTAACACCGATAACCATGTTGTTGACCAGGGAGCGGGCAGTACCGGCCTGGGCATTGGCGCCATCCACGTTTTCACGGGGGGCGAACGTCAACTGGTTGTCGTTCTGGCTGATTTCAACGGCAGCATTAACAGTACGGCTCAGCGTACCCTGGCTACCCTTGATGGTGATTTCCTGACCGTTCAACGTCACTTCTACGCCGGCAGGAATGTCGATAGGTGCCTTAGCTATGCGAGACATATCTACTCCCCTTAAGCAACGTAGCAGATGATCTCACCACCCATACCGGCTTTACGCGCGGCACGGTCGGTCATCACACCTTTAGACGTGGAAACGATGGCCACACCCATGCCGGCCATTACTTTCGGCAGCTCGTCGCGCTTCTTATAGATGCGCAGACCGGGGCGGCTTACGCGCTGCAGCAGTTCTACCACAGGATTACCCTCGAAGTACTTCAAAGTAACTTCCAGTTCGGCCTTGGTGTCACCGGCAACGGCGTAGTCAGTGATATAACCTTCTTCTTTCAGTACCTGGGCAATCGCCACTTTTACTTTGGAGGAAGGCATGGAGACAGCAACTTTGTTGGCTGCCTGACCGTTGCGGATGCGGGTCAGCATATCCGCGATCGGATCTTGCATGCTCATTGTGTATTACTCCCGTGTTCGCTTACCAAGAAGCCTTCTTCAGGCCCGGAATTTCACCCTTCATCATGAGCTCACGCACCTTGATGCGGCTCAGGCCGAATTTCCGCAGGAAACCATGCGGACGACCGGTGATGTTGCAGCGGTTACGCTGACGAGACGGGCTTGCGTCACGGGGCAGTTGCTGCAGCTTGAGCACTGCGTCCCAACGGTCTTCATCAGAAGTCTTCACGTCGGAAATGATTGCTTTCAATTCACGACGCTTGGCTGCGTATTTGTCAGCCAGCTTTTCGCGCTTGACTTCGCGAGCTTTCATTGATTGTTTTGCCATAACCCTACACCTTACTTACGGAATGGGAAGTCAAAGGCAGCCAGCAGAGCACGACCTTCTTCGTTTGACTGAGCAGAAGTAGTGATGGTGATATCCAGACCACGTACACGATCTACTTTGTCATAATCGATTTCAGGGAAAATGATTTGCTCACGCACACCCATGGAGTAGTTACCACGACCATCGAACGACTTAGGGTTCAGGCCACGGAAGTCACGGATCCGGGGGATAGAGATACAAATCAGACGCTCCAGGAACTCCCACATACGCTCGCCGCGCAGAGTTACTTTACAACCAATGGGGTAGCCTTCACGGATTTTGAAGCCAGCAACGGATTTACGAGCTTTGGTGACCAGCGGCTTTTGACCGGAAATGGCAGCCAGATCGGCAGCAGCATTGTCCAGGATTTTTTTATCAGCCAGTGCTTCACCCACACCCATGTTCAGGGTGATTTTCTCAATCCGAGGGACTTGCATGATAGACTTATACCCGAACTGGCTCATCAGTTCTTTTACTACAGTTTCGTTGTAGTAATCATGCAGTTTCGCCATCGTATTACTCCAATTACTTCACAAGTTCGCCGGTGGATTTGAAGAAACGGACTTTTTTGCCGTCTTCAATCCGGAAACCTACGCGGTCAGCCTTGCCAGAGGCAGAGTTGAACAGCGCTACGTTAGAAACGTCAATCGGTGCTTCCAGGTCGATGATACCGCCAGCCTGACCCAGTTGGGGTACGGGCTTCTGGTGCTTCTTGACCATGTTAATACCAGAGACGATTACCTTACCTTCCGCGGTCAGGACTTTGGTGACAGTGCCACGCTTGCCCTTGTCCTTGCCGGTAAGAATGATGACTTCGTCATCGCGACGGATTTTAGCTGCCATCGTTTGACTCCTTACAGTACTTCAGGTGCCAGTGAAACAATCTTCATAAACTTCTCATTACGAAGTTCACGAGTCACCGGGCCAAAAATACGAGTACCGATCGGCTGGTGATTGTTGTTAAGAATCACTGCCGCATTACGGTCGAAACGGATGACAGAGCCGTCCGGACGACGAACGCCTTTACGGGTGCGTACGACCACCGCGTTCATTACATCACCTTTTTTAACCTTACCGCGCGGAATTGCTTCCTTAACAGTAATTTTGATGATGTCGCCGATACCGGCATAGCGACGGTGCGAGCCACCCAGGACCTTAATACACATTACGCTGCGCGCGCCGGAGTTGTCGGCCACGTCCAGCATACTTTGCATTTGGATCATGTTAGTGCTCCGCTAAATTTACTACGTTAAAACCCCTTTCAGGGCATGTTGGCTGCCAAAGAAGGCGCGGCATTATAGCACCGCCAAATGCGAAAGGGTAGCGTAAAAAACAAACGGCCCATCAAGGGGCCGTTTGACCTGAGTAGTATATCAGAGAACGTTAGGCTTTAACCGGACGCTCAATGATTTTTACCAGGGTCCAGGACTTGGTCTTGGACAGAGGACGGCATTCGCGAATGGTCACGACGTCGCCGGCCTTGCACTCGTTGTTCTCATCATGAACGTGCAGCTTGGTAGTGCGCTTGATGTACTTACCGTAGATCGGGTGTTTCACGAAGCGGTTGATAGCCACAGTGATGGACTTGTCCATCTTGTCGCTTACTACACGGCCCTGCAGAGTACGAATGGTTTGTTCGCTCATCTTAGGCACCTGCCTTTTCATTCAGAACAGTCTTAACACGCGCGATGTCGCGACGTACCGTTTTGAGGTTGTGAGTCTGAGCCAGCTGGCCAGTGCTCGCTTGCATGCGCAGGTTAAACTGCTCGCGCAGCAGGCCCAGCAGTTCCTGGTTCAGTTCTTCAACACTCTTCTCACGCAGATCTTGTGCTTTCATCACATCACCGTCCGAGTTACAAAAGTGGTTCTTACGGGCAGTTTGGCAGCAGCCAGGGCAAAGGCTTCGCGAGCCAGCGCTTCCGGTACACCATCCATTTCGTACAGAACACGACCCGGCTGGATCTGTGCTACCCAGTACTCCACGTTACCCTTACCTTTACCCATACGTACTTCCAGGGGCTTTTCGGTAATCGGCTTGTCCGGGAAGATACGGATCCAGATCTTGCCTTGACGCTTGACGTGACGAGTCATGGCACGACGTGCTGCTTCGATCTGACGAGCAGTGATACGTCCACGCGTAGTCGCCTTGAGACCAAAGGAACCAAATGCTACCAGGTTGCCTGAGGTCGCCACACCGCGGTTACGGCCTTTGTGGACTTTACGGAATTTCGTACGTTTTGGTTGCAACATGTCCGAGTCTCCTTACTTACCGCGGCCTTTGCGCTTGGGCTTGGACGGAGCGGGTTCCTGAGCCACAGCCTGCAGGCCGCCCAGTACCTCACCCTTGAAGATCCAAACCTTCACGCCGATGATGCCGTAAGTGGTAGATGCTTCAGAAGTTGCGTAGTCGATATCGGCACGCAGGGTGTGCAGAGGCACACGACCTTCACGGTACCATTCGGTACGCGCGATTTCAGCGCCGCCCAGACGACCGCTCACTTCCACCTTGATGCCCTTGGCGCCAATGCGCATGGCGTTCTGTACCGCACGCTTCATGGCGCGACGGAACATCACGCGACGCTCCAGCTGGGAAGCGATAGAATCGGCAACCAGCTGACCGTCGAGCTCAGGCTTACGCACTTCGGAAATGTTGATCTGTGCAGGCACGCCAGCCAGTTTGGCTACATGCTTGCGCAGTTTTTCAACGTCTTCGCCTTTCTTGCCGATAACAACACCCGGGCGAGCAGTGTGAATGGTCACACGGATGCTCTTGGCCGGACGCTCGATAACGACGCGAGAAACGGAGGCGTTTTTCAGTTCCTTGTTCAGGAACTGACGTACCTCAAAATCGCTGTGCAGGTTGTCAGCGAAGTCCTTGGTATTCGCAAACCAGGTCGAATTAAAAGGCTTGGTGATACCTAAGCGAATACCATTCGGATGTACTTTCTGGCCCATTGCTTATCTCCTAGCCTCTTAGCGGTCGGACACAACCACAGTAATGTGGCTGGTACGCTTCATGATACGGTCCGCGCGGCCCTTGGCACGAGGACGAATACGCTTCATGGTGGGACCTTCATCAACGAAGATCTTGGTCACCTTCAGCTCATCGATATCCGCACCTTCATTGTGCTCGGCATTAGCAATGGCAGATTCCAGTACCTTCTTGACCAGAACGGCAGCCTTTTTGGGGCTGAACGCCAGGACATCCAGTGCCTTGTCTACGGACAAACCGCGAACTTGATCGGCTACCAGGCGCGCCTTCTGGGCAGAAGTACGAGCAAAGCGGTGTTTAGCTATAGCTTCCATCTTTTACCCCTTAACGCTTCTTGGCCTTCTTATCAGCGACATGGCCGCGATAAGTACGAGTCGGTGCAAATTCACCCAGCTTGTGTCCGATCATTTCATCGGAAACGTAGACAGGTACGTGCTGACGACCATTATGGACAGCGATGGTCAAACCGATCATGTTCGGAATGATCATTGAACGACGGGACCAGGTTTTAATTGGCTTTTTATCCCCGCTTTCCACCGCTTTCTCTACCTTCTTCAGCAAGTGCAGGTCGATAAACGGACCTTTCTTGAGAGAACGTGGCATGGTGATACCTCTAAAAAACTATTACTTGTTACGGTGACGTACCACGAACTTGTCGGTACGCTTGTTTTTACGGGTTTTGGCGCCCTTGGTAGGTTTACCCCAGGGAGTAACCGGATGACGGCCACCAGAGGTACGACCTTCACCACCACCGTGCGGGTGGTCTACCGGGTTCATCGCCACACCACGTACGGTAGGACGAACACCACGCCAGCGCTGTGCACCGGCTTTACCCAGCTGACGCAGCATGTGCTCAGCATTGCCAACTTCACCCAGGGTGGCGCGGCACTCGGCCAGCACCTTGCGTACTTCGCCGGAGCGCAGACGCAGGGTCACGTAGTTGCCTTCGCGAGCCAGGATCTGGGCATAAGTACCGGCAGAACGGGCGATCTGCGCGCCTTTGCCAGGCTTCATTTCAATCGCGTGAACGGTAGAGCCCACGGGAATGTTGCGCATCGGCAGGCTGTTGCCGGCCTTGATCGGAGCAGCATCACCGGACAGCAGCTGGTCGCCGGCCTGAACACCTTTCGGGGCCAGAATGTAGCGACGCTCACCGTCTGCATACAGCACCAGAGCGATGTTGGCAGAGCGGTTCGGATCATATTCAAGACGCTCAACCTTGGCCGGAATACCGTCCTTGTTGCGCTTGAAGTCGATCATACGATAGTGCTGCTTGTGACCACCGCCGATATGACGAACAGTGGTGCGGCCGTTGTTGTTGCGGCCACCGGACTTGGACTTCTTGTCCAGCAGGGCTGCAAACGGCTTGCCTTTGTACAGTTCCGGGTTGCTGATCTTGACGACATGACGGCGACCCGGAGAAGTAGGCTTACATTTTACAATTGCCATTTTTAATTACTCCTCTCTTACTCGGCACCGTCGAAGTCGATGTCCTGACCTTCTTTCAGGGTCACGTAGGCCTTTTTCCAGTCGGAACGCTGGCCAATGCGGTTACCGGTGCGCTTGGTTTTACCCTTCACCAGCAACGTGCGAACATCTTTAACTTCAACTTCGAACAGCTTCTCGACCGCCGCCTTTACTTCGGCTTTGGTAGCGTCCTTGGCAACCTTGAACACGATGGTGTTGGTCTTCTCGGCAACCATGGTGCTTTTTTCAGAGACATGCGGCGCCTTCAGAACTTTCAGAATACGCTCTTCACGGATCATGCCAGCATCTCCTCGATTTGCTTAACTGCATCAGCAGTTACCAGTACCTTGTCGAACGCGATCAGAGAAACCGGGTCGATACCGGCCACGTCACGCACGTCAACCTTGTACAGGTTACGGGCGGCCAGGAACAGGTTCTCGTCCACTTCACCGGTGACGATCAGAACGTCGTTCAGATCCCACTGCTTCAGCTTGGCAACCAGTTCTTTGGTTTTCGGCGCTTCCACACCGAACTTCTCTACCACGATCAGACGCTCTTGACGTACCAGCTCAGAGAGGATGCTCTTGATGGCACCACGGTACATCTTCTTGTTGACCTTCTGGCTGTGATCTTGCGGCTTAGCAGCAAAAGTCACACCACCGGAACGCCAAATCGGAGAGCGGATGGTACCGGCACGGGCCCGGCCGGTGCCTTTCTGGCGCCACGGCTTCTTGCCGCCGCCGGACACTTCGGAACGGGTCTTCTGAGCACGAGTACCTTGACGAGCACCGGCGGCATAGGCCACAACAACCTGATGCACCAGAGCTTCGTTGAACTCACGCCCGAAGGTAGTTTCGGAAACTTCAAGAGCGCCTTGCGCGTCTTTCATTACCAATTCCATTACTATCTCCTCAGACGTTACGCTTTAACGGCAGGTTTAACGATGACGTTGCCGTTAGTCGCACCCGGAACTGCACCTTTAATGAGCAGCAGGTTACGATCAACATCAACGCGAACCACTTCCAGGTTCTGAGTGGTTACCCGCTCAGCGCCCAGGTGACCGGCCATTTTCTTGCCCTTGAATACCTTGCCCGGAGACTGGTTCTGACCAATAGAACCCGGAGCGCGGTGAGACAGAGAGTTGCCGTGAGTCATGTCCTGAGTACGGAAGTTCCAGCGCTTAACAGCACCAGCAAAACCTTTACCTTTGGAAGTACCGGTAACGTCTACTTTCTTGACATCAGCAAAGATGTCGACTTTCAGCTCGGCACCCACTTCGATGCTGTCGCCTTCGCCTTCACCCAGGCGGAATTCCCACAGACCGCGGCCCGCTTCCACACCGGCTTTGGCGAAATGGCCAGCTTCCGGTTTGGTGATGCGGTTCGCTTTCTTGGTGCCAGCGGTCACCTGAATGGCCGCGTAGCCATCCTGTTCCAGTGTTTTCACCTGGGTAACACGGTTGGCATCTACTTCGATAACGGTGACCGGGATGGACACGCCGTCTTCGGTGAAGACACGGGTCATACCCAGCTTACGACCTACTAGACCGATTGCCATTGATAAAACCTCTTTCCGTTATTAGCCCAGGCTGATCTGGACGTCTACGCCAGCAGCCAGATCCAGACGCATCAGCGCATCGACAGTTTTGTCGGTGGGCTCAACGATGTCGACCAGACGCTTGTGAGTACGAATTTCGTACTGATCACGTGCATCTTTGTTCACGTGTGGAGATACCAGTACGGTGTAGCGCTCTTTGCGCGTCGGCAGCGGGATAGGACCGCGAACCTGGGCGCCGGTGCGCTTGGCAGTTTCTACGATCTCCGCAGTAGACTGGTCGATCAGACGGTGATCGAACGCCTTCAGACGGATACGAATTCTTTGGTTCTGCATTACCAGAGCTCCAATTGGATAAAGAACATAAAACCAGCACCGCCTGCTCCTTCATATGAAAGAGGGGGTGTGATTTAACAACGGTGCCCACCATATCGGGGGCCTGTAAGAGCCAGGAGCTACCTGGCATGAACCTTTCGGCTCGCTTGATAAAGTTAACCAAGCGAGCGGCATTATACGGGATTGGCACTGTGTTGCAAGCCCGCTTTGTTATTTTTTAACCAGCTGCCCGCAGAGTGGATTCCGGCTCCATGGCCGGAATGACTCATAATGGCAGTTACCGGCTTACTTGCGGGCCTGAAGGTGCTGCTCGGCGTTAGTGAGCGCCACTTCTACCTGTTCCGGGGCCACGCCACCCAGGGCGCAGCGGCTGGCCAGGCTCGATTCCAGGGTCAGCCGCGGATAAACGTCTTCAGCAATCACGTCGCTGAACTGTTTAAAATCTTCCAGCGGCAGTTCTTCCATCGGCAGTTTCTTGCCGATGGCGTGCACGACGATGGCACCTACTATGTGGTGCGCTTCCCGGAACGGAATGCCCTTGGACACCAGATAGTCGGCCATTTCGGTGGCATTGGAGTAACCGCCCTGCGCCGCTTCCCGGGTCTTGTCTTCGTTGACCTTAAGGTCGTGCAGTACCATCTCGGCCATTTCCAGACAGTCGTACCAGGTGTCGAGGGCGTCGAACAGACCTTCCTTGTCTTCCTGCATGTCTTTGTTGTAGGCCAGCGGCAGGGCCTTCAGGGTCATCATCATGCCGGCATAGGCACCAAACACCCGGCCGGTCTTGCCGCGGATCAGCTCCAGCGCATCCGGGTTCTTCTTCTGGGGCATCAGCGAGGAACCGGAGGTCACGGCGTCGGACAGCTCGAGGAAGCCGGCCTCACCAGAGTTGTAGAAGATCAGATCTTCGGCAAAGCGGGACAGGTGCATCATGGAGTTGACGGCACAGTTGATCAGCTCCAGCACATGGTCGCGGTCGGACACGGAGTCCAGGCTGTTGCGGGTCGGGCCGGCAAAACCGAGAGATTTGGCCAGTTCATGGCGGTCTACCGGGAAGCCGGTGCCGGCCAGGGCACCGGAGCCCAGCGGGCAGGTATCCATGCGGGCAGCCGCATCCTGCAGCCGGCTGTAATCCCGCTCCAGCATTTCCACATAGGCCAGGCACCAGTGAGAAAAGGTCACCGGCTGGGCGCGCTGCAGGTGAGTGTAACCGGGCAGCACGGTGCCCTGCTGTTCCCGGGCCACGCTTACCAGCTGCTTTTGCAGGGTATCGATTTTCTCCAGCAGCAGCGGCACCTGGGCTTTGCACCACAGCTTGAGATCGGTAGCCACCTGATCGTTACGGCTGCGGCCGGTGTGCAGTTTCTTGCCCAGATCACCGACAGCGGCAATCAGCTCTCCTTCCACCCAGGAGTGAATGTCTTCGGCGTCGGATTGCAGGATCTGCTCCGGATCGGCCACGACCCGCGCCTTGAGCTCGTTCAGCGCCTGTTCCAGCCGCTGCTGCTCCTCGCCGGTCAATACCCCCACCTTGGCCAGTGCCTGAGACCAGGCTACAGAACCCACTATGTCCTGCTCCGCCAGCCGGTAGTCGAACCGCAGCGAGTCATTGAACTGCTTGAAGCGGGTATCCGCGGCCTGAGTAAAACGTCCACCCCAAAGTGCCATAATTCTGTTACTCCTTTCTAAAAACAAAGCCGTAAGCTTTAAGCTGTAAGCTATCAGCTGCCCGAGTTGCCGGTGGTTTTCTTCTATCACCTGCCAGGCCTGAGACATCTGCAAGACAGTGAATATAACGCGTTTTTTCTTACAGCTGACAGCTTATAGCTTACAGCTCGATAAAAAGGGGGCCGAAGCCCCCTTTTTTCGGTGTTTACTTCTGCTGGTCTTTCAGCGCCTTGATGCGGCTGGCCAGAGAGTAAAGACGGATAAAGCCTTCGGCGTGGCTCTGGTCGTACACCTCGTCTTCGCCAAAAGTGGCGAACTCTTCCGAGTACAGGCTGTTGGGCGACTGTTTCTTGATGGCAGTCACCTGGCCCTTGTACATCTTCAGTACCACTTCACCGGTCACGTCTTCGGCAATGGCGGTGGCAGAAGCCAGCAGACCCTTGCACAGCTGAGTGAACCAGCGACCGTCGTACACCAGATGGGAGAACTCGGCACCCACCTTTTCGCGCCAGGCGCGGGTCGGCTTGTCCAGCACCAGCTCTTCAATGGCGCGCAGGGCAGCCATCATGACGGTGCCACCGGGAGTTTCATAGCAACCACGGGACTTCATGCCCACCAGACGGTTTTCTACTATGTCTACCCGGCCCACGCCGTGCTTGGCGGCACGCTCGTTCAGATGCGTCAGCACTTCATAAGGAGACATGGTCTTGCCGTCTACTGCCACTATGTGGCCTTTTTCAACGGTCAGAGAAACCAGCTCGGCCTTGTCGGGCGCCTGCTCGGGCGACACGGTCCAGGTCCAGGCCTGTTCGGACGGCTCGTTCCAGGTGCTTTCCAGCTCACCACCTTCGGTGGAGATGTGCCAGGCGTTGGCGTCACGGGAGTAGATCTTGGTGGCGCTGGCGGTGGTCTTGATATTACGCTTGGCCAGGTAGTCGAGCAGATCTTCACGGCTGCGCATATCCCAGATCCGCCACGGGGCGATTACCGCCAGTTGCGGGGCCAGTGCGGCCACGGCACCTTCAAAGCGTACCTGATCGTTGCCCTTGCCGGTACAACCGTGAGAGATGGCATCGGCACCTTCGGCCAGGGCCACTTCCACCATGGCCTTGGCGATCACCGGACGGGCCATGGACGTACCCAGCAGATAGGTACCTTCATAGATGGCGCCGGTGGTCAGGGTGGGATAGACATAGTCGCGTACGAATTCGTCTTTCAGATCCGCCACAATGCACTTTGACGCACCGGAAGCGATGGCTTTTTCTTCCACGCCTTCCAGATCTTCCGCGCCCTGGCCCACATCGGCCACAAAGGCTACCACTTCACAGCCTTCGTAGTTTTCCTTCAGCCACGGAATGATGGCAGAGGTATCCAGGCCGCCGGAATAGGCCAGTACGATCTTTTTGAATTGGCTCATTAACAATTATCCCTTCATCAATGTCAGCAGCACGGCGTTCTGAGCGTGCATGCGGTTTTCAGCTTGGTCGAGGATCAGGGAGGCAGGACCGTCCATGACCTCGGAAGTAATTTCCCACTCCCTGTGGGCGGGCTGGCAGTGCAGCACCTTGGTGGCTCCGGTTTTGTCGAGCAGGGCCTGATTGATCTGGTAAGGCATGTAAATCTCCTTCACCTGCTCCAGCGGGGTATTATCACCCATGGAAACCCAGGTGTCTGTATAGATCACATCCACACCTTCAATATCATCCAGGCTGTCGGTCACGCGAATGGTGGCACCACTGACGGCCGCCAGGGCCTCAGCTTCCTTCAGAATTTGCGCGTCCACGTTATGACCGCGAGGGCTCACTGCAGTGACGGTAGCACCCAGAATGGCACCACACAGCAGCAGCGAGTGGGTCACGTTGTTGCCGTCACCCACATAAGCCAGATGCACCTTGCTCAAATCATCAAAATGCTCGGAGATGGTCAGAAAATCTGCCAGCGCCTGGCACGGATGATAGAGGTTGCACAGGGAATTGATCACCGGCACGGTGGCGTGCTCGGTCATTTCCACCAGCGTCTGATGGTCATAGACCCGGGCCACAATGGCATCGCACCAGCGCGACAGGTTGGCGGCAAAATCCTGCACGGTTTCCCGGGTGCCCATGGCACCGTTCTGGCTGTCCAGATAAACCGGATGGCCGCCCAGCTTGTTCACGCCAATATCAAAGGTCACCCGAGTACGCAGTGATGGCTTTTCAAACAGGGTGACCACACTTTTGCCCTTGAGGGCATCGGCATAGTTGGCCGGATTGGCCTTAACGTCTTTGGCCAGCGTGAGGATCTGCTCGATTTGCTCTTTGCTGTAGTCTTTCAGGCTCAGTAAATGCTGCATGAGTCGTCCTTAATGAGAAATACGGGTACCGTAGCCGGACTCACCGGCCAGCAGCGACAACAGCTGCTCCGGATGACGCCAGCTGCCCACGGCCACCGGCTTGCCCAGGGTTTTGGTGGCCTTGAGCGCCGCCTTTACCTTTACGGCCATGCCATCTTTAATTACGTTTTGTTCCATCAGCTGCTGAGCGTCGGCCTCGCTCAGGTGAGCGATCAGCTGGCCTTCACCGTCCAGAATGCCGCTCACATCCGACAGCATTACCAGATCCGCATCAAGAATTTCGGCAATGGCGGTGGCAGCCTGATCGGCGTTCACGTTCATCAGCTTGCCGTCAAAGGTGATGCCGATAGAGCTGACAATGGGCAGAAAGCCACCTGCCAGCAATGAGCTCACCAGGGCAGCATCGCCGCCTTCAATCTGGCCTACCGCCCCCAGCTCAGGATCCAGCTGGCTGACCCGGCACAGACCACCGTCACCCAGGCACAGGCCCACGGAAGGAATCTCATGAGCAATGGCCTGAGCCAGCAGCAGCTTGTTGGCAGTGCCGGCCAGGGCACCGGCGATTACCGGAATCTGCTCGAACGGCGTGACCCGCAGGCCGTTTTTCTTGGTGGAGGTCAGACCCATGGCCTTGAGCTGGTTATCTACCAGCACACCGCCACCGTGCACCAGCAGCAACGGACGGCCCGAATCATCAATAAAGGCCTTGAGCGTGGAGAACAGCGCGTTCAGTGCCTGTTCGCTTTCCAGCAGAGTGCCACCCAGCTTCACCACCAGCGGTTGTTGTTCAGACATGCGTTGTTACTCCTTGACCAGCCCCGCCACCGGCGAGAATCCCTGATGGATATTAATGCACTGAATGGCCTGACTGGCGGCCCCCTTCAGCAGGTTGTCGATGGCAGAAACCACAATCAGCTGGTCGCCGTCCCGGCCCCAGTGTAAATCGCAGAACGGCGTGCCGGCCACATCGTTAATCTGGGGCCACTGGCCTGCCAGCCGCACAATTTTCTGACCGTTGTAGGCCTGATGATAAGCAGCGGCAATCTGCTCATCGGTCACGCCCTCTTTCAGCTGCACATAAATGGTGGCCAGAATGCCACGAATAAAGTTACCCAGATGCGGCTGAAACACCACCTGATTGCCCAGGTGATGGCTGATCTCGGGCTGATGGCGGTGCGTAAACACGCCGTAGGGCTTGTAGCTCACTTCACAAAAGCTGTTGGCCATGCTTGCCTTGCGGCCGGCACCACTCACGCCGGACACGGCGCTGATAATGGGGCGGTTACCCTCGGCAATCAGGCCGGCCTGCTGCAGCGGCTTGAGTGCGCTCAGTGACGCAGTAGGATAACAACCGGGCACGGCAATCAGGCTGGCTGCCTTGATAGCGTCCTGGTTCCATTCTGCCAGGCCGTAGGCAGCATCATTCAGCCAATCGGCATGCTGGTGAGCAAAGCCGTAGAATTTGTCATAAAAGCCTTCACCGGGTACGCGAAAAACACCGGACAGATCAAATACCGGCAGGCCCTTGGCCAGAAAACCCGGTGCCAGATCGTGGCTTACTTCATGGGCGGTAGCCAGCAGCACCAGATCGGCCTGAGTGTGAATACGGCTGAGGGCTTCGTCATCCAGCGGCAGCAGCGGCGCATCAATCACGCCACGCCAGCGGGGGTGCAGGCTGGCAAACGGCTTGTGGGCATCCTGGCTGCCCTCGGACACATAGAGTCCGGCCAGTTCCAGATGGGGATGGCCGTGGATCAGTCCGGCCAGCTCGGCACCGGTGTAACCACTGGCACCTATGATTGCAGCTTTCAACATGGTCTCGTCCGTAATCTCGTTCAGCTTGGTATCAATAAGCAGGCATCAGCCTGGCGTGTTTGCGGGGGCTGTGTCACCCTGAGGTAAATGCCGCCGGTTCACTAAAATGACAGAGTGGCAGACTAGCAACAAAGACATATTTATGCAATCGTATTGAATTTAAATTTGACTGATTTCAACGGAGGATCCATGTCATCCCTTAACTTTATGGACATGTACCGCAACATTATTGCACTGCCTTCCATCAGCAGCACCGAAAGCAGCTGGGACCAGAGCAACGAGCAGGTCATTCGTCTGCTGGCCGACTGGTTCAGCCAGCTGGGCTTTGACGTGGAAGTGACCGAACTGCCCGATCTGCCCGGCAAATTCAATCTGCTGGCCACCAAAGGCGAAGGCGATGGCGGCCTGCTGCTGGCCGGGCACACCGATACCGTGCCCTTTGATCCGGGCCGCTGGAACAAGGATCCGTTCAAACTCACCGAAGAAGGCGACCGTATCTATGGTCTGGGCACCATCGACATGAAAGGCTTCTTTGCCTTTATTGTGGAAGCGCTGAAGGATCTGGATCTGAGCAAGCTCAACAAACCCATTCGCATTCTGGCCACTGCCGATGAAGAAACCACCATGGCCGGTGCCCGCGCCATTGCCAGCGCCATGGCCATCAAACCCGACTACGCAGTCATCGGCGAGCCCACCGGGCTGGTGCCGGTGATGATGCACAAAGGTCACATGTCGGAAGCCATTCGGGTTACCGGCAAGAGCGGCCACAGCTCGGATCCCGCCAATGGTGTGAACGCGCTGGAAATTATGCAGCAGGTCATGGGCCGGCTGATTGATCTGCAGCGCCAGCTGAAAGAAAACTATGCCAACCCCCACTTCAAGGTGCCCCAGCCCACGCTGAATCTGGGTCATATTAACGGCGGCGACAGCCCCAACCGCATCTGCGCCTGTTGCGAGCTGCACTTTGATATGCGCCCCATTCCCGGTGTGGGCCCGGATGAGCTGCTGGGTCTGCTGCATCACGCCCTGGCCCCGCTCAAAGAGCAATACCCTGATGCGCTGGAGCTGACTCATCTGCATGAGCCCATTCCGCCCTACGGCACCGATCCCGACGCCGAGCTGGTGCGGGCCGCCGCCGACATTACCGGCAACGCCGCCGAGGCGGTGAACTACTGCACCGAAGCCCCCTTTATCAATCAGCTGGGTTGTCAGACCATAGTGCTGGGTCCGGGACATATTGCTCAGGCGCACCAGCCAGATGAATATCTGGATCTCTCCTTCGTTAAACCCACGGTAGAGGTACTGCAGCGACTGGTGAACCGCTTTTGTTTAAGTAATTAAATTACAAAGTGTGAAGTCAAACAGGTCGAAGGATTGACCAGATTAAGGAAAGCTGGCTGAATTAAACGAGGAAACGTGACTATTTTGTAATAAATCAACAAAAGAGGCGAATATGGATAATCATGCGGCACTCAGGGCCAATGTGGGTCTGCTGGGGCAGTTGCTGGGCGATGCCATTCGGGATCATCACGGACAGGCCTTCCTCGACAAAATAGAAACCATTCGCCAGCTGGCCAAGTCGGCGCGTCAGGGCAACGATAACGATCAGCAGCGGCTGCTGACGACCCTGAAGCAACTGAGTGATGACGAGCTGCTGCCCGTGGCCCGCGCCTTCAGCCAGTTTCTTAACCTGGCCAACGTGGCCGAGCAATTTCACACCATTTCCCGGGGTTACCGGAAAGATGCCGGCCCCAACCCCCTGGACGAGGTATTTGCCCGCCTGAAAGGTGCCAATGTCAGCCAGGCGGATATTCGCGATGCCGTGGCCAATCTGGATATTGATCTGGTGCTGACAGCTCATCCCACGGAAGTGACCCGCCGCACTTTTATTCACAAACATGTACAGCTCAATGACTGTCTGGCCGCCATGGAGCTGGATCTGCCGGAAGATGAAAAAACCGAGCTGCTGGCCCGTATCGACCAGCTGATCACTCAGGCCTGGCACAGTAATGAAATCCGCTCGCAGCGGCCAACACCGGTAGATGAAGCCAAGTGGGGCTTTGCGGTGATTGAAAACAGCCTCTGGCCTGCCCTGCCCCGCTTTTTGCGCCAGCTGGATCAGCGCATGGAGCGCGAGCTGGGTGAACGCCTGCCGCTGAATGCGGCACCGGTACGCTTTACCTCCTGGATGGGCGGCGACCGGGACGGCAACCCTTTTGTTACCGCAAGGGTCACTGAAGAAGTGCTGCTGCTGGGACGCTGGATGGCCAGCTCGCTGTTCCTCAATGACATTCAGGAGCTGGTCTCCGAGCTGTCAATGTCGGATGCCAGCACCGAGCTGCGCGCCGCCAGCGGTGACAGCGACGAACCCTACCGGGCGGTGCTGCGCCAGCTGCGGGAAGACTTGCGCGAAACCCTGCTGCACCTCAATGCAAGAGTTCAGGGCCAGAAGACCGATGCCCGTGACTTGATCACCCAAACCGAACAGCTGCGCCAGCCGCTGGAACTGTGTTACCACTCGCTGCAGCAATGCGGTCTGGGCAAGATTGCCGACGGTCTGCTGCTCGATGTAATTCGCAAGGTTGCCTGTTTTGGCATTCATCTGCTCAAGCTGGATATTCGTCAGGACGGTGAACGCCACGCTCAGGCACTGGCGGAGCTTACCCGCTATCTGGGTCTGGGTGACTATGGTGAATGGAGCGAAGCCGACAAGCAGGCGTTTTTGCTCAATGAACTCAACTCCCGCCGCCCGCTGCTGCCCCGTCAGTGGCAGCCCTCGGCCGACACTCAGGAAACCCTGGATACCTGCCGGGTCATTTCCCGCCATCCACAGGATGCCTTTGGTATTTACATCATTTCCATGGCCGGTGAGCCGTCAGATGTGCTGGCGGTACAGCTTTTGCTGAAAGAGTGCGGCGTGGATTTTGCCATGCCCATAGCGCCGCTGTTTGAAACCCTGGATGATCTGAACCAGGGTGCCGCCGTGATTGAACGGCTGTATCAGCAGCCCTGGTATCGCGGCTATATGCAGGGCCGCCAGTACGTCATGATTGGCTATTCCGACTCCGCCAAAGATGCCGGCATGCTGGCCGCAGGCTGGGCCCAGTACAGCGCCATGGAGAAACTGGTGGCCATCAGCGAACGGGAAAAGGTCACCCTCACTTTGTTCCACGGTCGCGGCGGCAGCCTGGGGCGGGGCGGCGGTCCTGCCCGTCAAGCCATTCTGGCTCAGCCGCCGGGCTCCACCATTGGCGGTTTGCGGGTTACCGAGCAGGGCGAAATGATCCGCTTTAAATTCGGTCTGCCGCAAGTGGCCATCGACAGCCTGACGCTCTATGCCAGCGCCGTGCTGGAAGCCAACCTGCTGCCGCCGCCGGAGCCAAAGCCCGAGTGGCGCAAGCTGATGAACACAATGGCGGAGGTGTCCTGTGCTCATTACCGTTCACTTATTCGCGGTGAGCCTGACTTTGTGCCCTACTTTCGTGCCGCCACTCCCGAGCTGGAGCTGGGCAAACTGCCGCTGGGCTCCCGTCCGGCCAAACGCAAGCCCAACGGCGGTGTAGAAAGCCTGCGTGCCATTCCCTGGATTTTTGCCTGGACCCAGAACCGGCTGATGTTGCCTGCCTGGCTGGGTGCCCACAAGGGACTGGAAAAGGTCATGGCAGACGGCCACGAAGCCACCCTGCATGCCATGAATCAGGGCTGGCCCTTTTTCCGCGCCCGCCTCGACATGCTGGAAATGGTGTTCCTCAAGGCCGATCTCGGCCTGGCTGCCTACTACGACAGCGTGCTGGTGCCCGACGAGCTGAAAGCCCTGGGCAAAACACTGCGGGACGAGCTGCGCGCCAGCACCGAGCTGGTGCTGAAGCTAAAAGAAAAATCCGAGCTGCTGGCCAGCGAACCCTGGATTCAGGAATCGATCAAGCTGCGTAACCCCTACACGGATCCGCTCAACGTGCTGCAGGCCGAGCTGCTCAAGCGCTCCCGGGAGCAGGGTGACATTCACCCCGTGCTGGATCAGGCGCTGATGGTGACCATAGCGGGTATTGCCGCAGGTATGCGTAACACCGGCTAAACCACAGCTGGAAGCGGGAAGCTAAAAGCTGGAAGCGACCCGGCGGTGGTGGCAGGCACGGAATCGTGCCTGCAATTTTTGCAGGCCCCGTTTCAACGGGGCAACGATGTAGCATGTGAACGCATTTGTCCGAATAAATTCGGGCCTACAGTCCCCAGCCCCCAGCCCCCAGCCCTATTTTTTTCCGGCTTATAGCTTACCGCTGTTTTTATCTGCATAATTTTCCTTTCTTTTAAAGCCACCGGACTGACCCCATGACCCCCGCCATTGTGTTTCTGGAAAAACAAAAGGCCGCCTTTACCCTGCACCAGTATGACTGCACGGCGCAGGATGACTTTGGCGCGCACGCCGCTGAACAGCTGGGGGTGCCGCTGGAACGCGTGTTCAAAACCCTGCTGACGGAAGGAGAACAGGGTGCCGTGGTGGCGCTGGTGCCCTCGTCGGGCAAGGTGAACCTGAAGCGACTGGCCAAGGCGGCCGGTGTGAAAAAGCTGGAGATGATGCCACCGCAAAAAGCCGAACGGCTGACCGGTTTTAAAGTGGGCGGCATCAGCCCCTTTGCCCAGAAAAAGCGCCTGGTCACTGTGCTTGATGCCTCGGCACAAGAGCACGATACCGTGCTGGTATCCGGCGGTAAGCGGGGGCTGTCGGTGGGTATTTCCGCCGCAGAAATCGCACGTCTGCTTAACGCTGCCTGCGCGCCAATCGCGGAATAGTCAGCCAATTATTCATTGTTTTTCTGCATGAGCTGCCGTTAAAATCCCCTGTCAATACAAATAATTCGCAACCTCATAAGGATAAACAGATGCAATTACGCAAGCTTGCCCTTGCTGCCGCCATTGGCGGCCTGCTGAGCGCCTGTGCCCAGACCAGCACACCCGCCGTTACCCAGGGTCAGGTTGTAGAGCATTACGCTGATATCGCTCATGCCGTTTACAGCGACGCCTTAATCGCCGCGCAGGATCTGGACAAGGCCATTGCCGAGCTGCTGGCCAACCCCAGTGAACAAAGCCTGAATGCCGCCCGCACCGCTTGGCTGGCTGCCCGGGTGCCCTATCAGCAGTCGGAAGTATTCCGCTTCGGCAACCCCATTGTGGACGACTGGGAAGGCCAGCTGAACGCCTGGCCGCTGGATGAAGGCCTGATCGACTATGTCGCCCCCGGCTATCAGCACGAACTGGGCAACCCGGGTGCCACCGCCAACATTATTGCCAACACCCAGCTGCAGGTGGGCGGTGAGCTGCTGAACGTATCCGAGATCACCCCCGAGCTGCTGGCCAGCCTGAATGAGCTGGCCGGCTCTGAAGCCAACGTGGCCTCCGGCTATCATGCCATTGAATTTCTGCTGTGGGGTCAGGATCTGAACGGTACCAACGCCGGTGCCGGTGAACGCCCCTGGACCGACTATGCTCTGGGTGAAAACTGCACCCACGGCAACTGTGACCGCCGCCGCGACTACCTGCAGGCGGCAAGCACTCTGCTTATTCAGGATCTGCAATACATGGCCGGCCAGTGGCAGCCAGACCAGGATAACTACCGCGCCGAGCTGACCGCCCTGCCGGCGGAAGAAGGCCTGCGCCGCATGCTGTTCGGCATGGGCTCCCTGTCTTTGGGTGAGCTGGCCGGTGAACGCATGAAGGTGGCGCTGGTGGCCAACTCGGTGGAAGACGAGCACGACTGCTTCTCCGACAACACTCACCACTCTCACTACTACAACGAGAAAGGCATCAGCAACCTGATGTTCGGGGAATATCAGCGCATTGACGGCAGCACACTGCAGGGCCCGTCTCTGCTGCAGCTGGTGGCCCAGCAGGATGGCCAGGCCGCCACCCAAATCGGCGATCAGTTCCGCACCAGTGAGCAGGCGGTATATCAGCTGGTACAATCCGCCGAGGTGAACAAGGTGCACTTTGATCAGCTGATCGCCTCCGATAACCCGCAAGGCAACCAGCTGGTGGAAAACGCCATCAGCGCGCTGGTGGAGCAGACCCGTGCCATTGAACTGGCCGCCAACACCCTTGGCATCAACAACCTGAACCCGGATACCGCCGATCACGAATTCTGAGTGCGCTAACAACAATAACAACAGGGCCGGCAATGCACGGCCCTTTTACTCTGGAGTCTTTATGTTATTTCGACTCACCGCATTACTGCTTGGCACCCTCTGCAGCCTGAGCATTCAGGCCAACCCTGCCAAACCCGGCGGCGACACCAGCACCACCAAAACCGGTGCCAACGCCTTTTCCATGCCCGCCTCCAACCTGAGCTTTGACAAACGCCTCGACTTTTCCGTGGGCAACAGTTTCTTTCGCAATCCCTGGGTTGCCGCCCCGGCCACCACAGATGCCCGCGACGGCCTGGGCCCCTTGTTCAACACCAACGCCTGCCAGAGCTGCCACGTTAAAGACGGCCGCGGCCACCCGCCCACCTTTGACGGTGACAATGCGGTGAGCATGCTGGTGCGGCTGTCTGTTCCCGCCAATGACAGCGAGCAGCACATAGCCTATCTGCAAACCCTTGGGGTGGTGCCCCACCCGGTCTATGGCGGCCAGCTGCAGGACATGGCCATTCCCGGCGCCGTGCCCGAAGGCAAGGTAAGCATTCATTACACGCCCGAAATCGTGCATTTTAACGATGGCAGCACCCTGGCGCTGCGCCGCCCGCACCTGACCATAAAAAACCCGGGCTACGGCGAACCCGGCAATGAGCTACTCACCTCGGCCCGTATTGCGCCGCCCATGATTGGCCTCGGCCTGCTGGAAGCCATTCCCGAAGCCAGTCTGCTGGCCCGGGAAGATATTCACGATGCAAACAACGACGGCATTCGCGGCCACGCCAACCGAGTGTGGGACAATGCCGCCAACACAACAGTGGTAGGCCGCTTTGGCTGGAAGGCCGGTCAGCCTAGCCTGCGCCAGCAAAATGCTCATGCCTTTGCCGGTGATATGGGACTGACTTCCCACCTGGTGCCAGCCGATGACTGCACCGCCGCGCAAAACTGCGGGCAATACCCCGACGGCGGCAAGCCCGAAGTCAGTGACGATATTCTCGATTCGGTCACCTTCTACAGCCAGCATCTGGCCGTGCCCGCCCGGCGCAACCTGGACGATCCGCAGGTGCAGGCCGGCGAGCAGCTGTTTCTGGCACTGGGCTGTGCCGGCTGCCATACGCCGTCTTACACCACCGGTGAGCATGAAAGCCCGGCGCTGAGCGGACAGACCATTTATCCCTACACGGATTTGCTGCTGCACGACATGGGGGAAGATCTGGCCGATAACCGCCCCGAGTTTGCCGCCAGTGGCCGGGAGTGGCGCACACCGCCGCTGTGGGGCCTTGGCTATGCCGATGAAGTGGCCGGTGAGCCCGCCCGCTATCTGCACGACGGCCGCGCCCGCACTCCGCTGGAAGCCGTGCTCTGGCACGGCGGCGAGGCCGAGGCGGCCCGCAACCGGGTACTGGCCGCCAGCGCCGAAGAACGTGAACAACTTATCGCCTTTCTGGAGTCATTATGATGCTGCGCCTGTTACCCCTTGCCGCCCTGAGCCTGCTGGCCGCCTGCCAGAGCCAGCCGCCGGCCAATCCGGCCCTGTCGCAACTCACCGGAGCCCACCTTAAGCTGATGCGCCAGCAGGCCGACGAGCTGGCTTATGGCCTGACCCGGCTGCAGCAAAGCAGCCAGGCCTATTGCGCCGGTGAGCAGACGCTGAGTGCCGTACAGCAACAATGGCAGCAGGCCTTTGCCGCCTGGACCGCCCATCAGGGCCAGAGCGGCGGCCCGCTGGATGCCGCCGGCCTGAGTTACGCCTTTCAGCTGTGGCCCGATAAAAAAGACACCACGGGCCGCCAGCTGGCCAGCCAGCTGAACCAGCCCGGCCAGCTCAAGGGGGCCAGCATTACTCTTGGGGCGGTGGAATACCTGCTCTATGAAGATCTCACTCAGGCACAGCGCTGCCGCCTGCTGCCCAGAGTGAACGACCAGCTGGTAGCAAACAGCGAACGGCTGCAGCTGGCCTGGAACAATCCGTCTCATTACCAGCAGCAACTGGAGCAGATGACGGTTCAGGGCGGCGACAAGGTGGTGCTGGTCCAAATACTCGGCCAGCTCGCCCATCGTTTTGATCGCATCGAGAAAAAGCTGGATCTGCCTCTGAACACGGTTGAGCACCCCCGCCCGCTGTTTGCCGAAGCCTGGCGCAGCGAGCAGTCGCTGCACTTTATGCGCACCAGCCTGCAAAGCCTGCAGCGGGAATATCAGCAGGGTGGCATTCGCACTTACCTTGAGCAAAGCCGGCAAACCGCGCTGATCGCCGAGCTGGACGACGCCTTTGCCGATACTCTGGCTCACCTGCCCGAAGGCGACAGCCTGGCCCACTGGCTGCAAGGCGATAACTACGCCGCCCTGCTGCGCTTTAAGCTCTCCTTTGATCGCCTGGGCAGCAAGCTCAAACTGCGCCTGCCCGAGGCACTGGGGATCAGCCTTGGCTTTAATGCCACGGACGGTGACTGATGCAGCGCCGGCAATTTTTAAAGGGGCTGTCTGCCGCCGGCGTACTGTGCAGTCTGGGACTGGCGGGCTGTGCCCTGCCCGCTGGTCCGCGCCGCTATCTGGTGGGCGGCGGCCGCCGGGACGGCAACCGTTATGTGGTGCAGGCGCTGAACCTGGATGGCAGCCTGCGCTATGAGCTGCCACTGCCGGCCCGGGGCCATGGCATGGCGGCACATCCGTTTCTGCCGCTGGCGGTGTGCCATGCCCGCCGCCCCGGGGCTTACCTGGCGCTGTTTAACCATGAACAGGGCACACTGCTGCAGCTGCGCGATGCCGATCCCGAGCGCCACTATTACGGCCACGGCGTGTTCAGCGCTGACGGCCGGCTGCTGTACACCACCGAAGGGGTACGCAGCACCAGTGAAGGCATTATCGGTGTTTATGAGCTTGAGGAAGAACGGCTGACCAAGGTGGATGAGTTCTCGGGCTTTGGTCTGGGCCCTCATGAAATCTGCTTGTTGCCCGACGGCAACCTGGTGGTGGGCGTGGGCGGCGTGCACACGCAGGGCCGGGAACCATTAAACCTGGACACCATGCATCCCAGCCTGTGTTATCTGAAGGCTGCCAATGGCGATATTCTGGAGCAACGCAGTCTGGTGGATAAACACCTGTCCATTCGCCATCTGGCGGTTACTCACGACGGCGAAGTCTTTACCGGCCAGCAGTATCGCGGCAACCCCGACGATTATCCGCCGCTGATAGTGCGCCACCGCCGGGGCCAGGCACTGCAGCCGCTGGGTGGCGAGCCCCTGGACTGGGCCCGCTTCAATCACTACATCGCCAGTATTGCGGTGACCAATGACCATATTGCCGCCACCTCACCCCCGGGCAACTGCTATGGCCTGTGGCACAGACACAGCGGTGAGCTGATTCGCATTGCACCCCTGCCCGATGCCTCGGGTGCCTCGGCCAGTAACGGCAACATCTGGCTGGGCAGTGGCATGGGCGGCATCAGCCACCTCAATGCGCAGGGCGAGGAAACCCGCTTCTACTCTCCCTGGCAATGGGATAACCACTGGTCGCTGATTGGCTAGCCGCGCAGGGAAATTTCTCCGCCCAGATAGCGTTTGATGTCACCGTTTTCCAGCTCCAGCAGCAGAGCGCCCTGTTCATCTATGCCCCGAGCGGTGCCGTGCACCTGCTGCTCGCCCATCAGCACCCGCACCGGCTTGCCGTTAAAATAATCCAGCCGGTTCCAGCGCTCGCGAAAGCCGGCAATGCCTTCCTGCTCAAAGTGCACCAGCGCCTGCTGCCAGGCCGTGGCCAGCGCAACCACCAGGCCGTTGCGATCGGTAATGTCACCCAGCTCCGCCAGCTCGGCCCAGGGCTGGGTAATTTTGTCCTGCTCACTCTGGGGCAGCACCATATTCAGCCCCATGCCAATCACCAGATGACAGGGACCACCGGCGGTGCCGGACATTTCCACCAATATGCCCGCCAGCTTGCGGCCATTAAGATACAGATCGTTGGGCCATTTCAGTGCCACACCGCCAAAGCCGGCGCGTTCAAGCGCTTCCACCACCGCAATGCCTACCACCAGACTCAGCCCCATGGCAGCCGCCATGCCCTGCTCCAGCCGCCAGTACATGCTCATGACCAGCTGACCACCAAAGGGCGAGATCCAGCTGCGGCCTCGGCGGCCACGGCCCGAGGTCTGACATTCTGCCAAACAGAGATCGCCCTTGTTCAGCTGCTCTGTCTGCTCCAGCCAATATTGGTTGGTGGAGCCGATGACCGGCACCACCTCTACCCGTGCCGGTGCCAGCTCCCGGCTGAGCCGGCCCGCGTCCAGCAGTTGCAGCGGCACTGCCAGCCGGTAGCCCTTGCCGCTCACGCTGTAAATATCCAGCCCCAGGCTTTTAAGTGCCTGCACATGCTTGCTGACCGCCGCCCGGCTGATGCTCAGGGCGTCGCCCAGCTGTTCGCCGGAATGAAACTGGCCATCAGCCAGGTGGCGCAACAGCGCCTCACGTAGTGGCGTCAGTTCAGCCATGACAGCGCCTCGTCCAGATGGGTTTCACCATGAGGGCCAATCATGCGCACTTCAGGCTCCAGCTGCACACCAAACTGCTGAGCCACTCTGTCTCGCACCAAAGCGGCAAGCCGCAAAATATCCTCACTGCTGGCCCCGCCACGGTTCACCAGCACCAGCGCCTGCTGCTCATGTACAGCCGCGCCACCCACCGCAGTGCCCTTCAGCCCCGCCTTGTCGATAAGCCAGCCGGCAGCCAGCTTGACCAGCCCGTTTTCGGCCGGATACACCGGCAGCTCGGGCCAGGCCAGCTTCAGCGCCTCGGCCTGGGCCGGAATAACCTTGGGGTTTTTAAAAAAGCTGCCGGCATTGCCAAGCTCGGCGGGGTTGGGCAGCTTGGCCCGGCGGGTGGCACATACTTGCTCAAAAATTTGCTGTGCCGTGGCCTGCTCACCCAGCTGCACCAGCGGACCATAACCCAGCACCGGCTGCCAGACCTTGGGCAGCAACAGCGTGACCGAGACAATCAGCTGCCCTTTGGCAGCATGCTTGAACACGCTGTCGCGGTAGCCAAAAGCGCAGTCTTGTGCAGACCAGAGGTGCGTCTCGCCGCTGTGCCAGTGGTAACTTTCTACTTGCTCACAAAAGCGGGACAGCTCAACGCCATAGGCACCAATATTCTGAATGGGGGCCGCCCCCACAGTGCCGGGGATCAGCGCCAGGTTTTCCAGCCCGGGCATATGGTGCTCCAGGCAATAGCACACCAGCTGGTGCCAGTTTTCCCCGCCCTGCACCGTCAGCCGCCAGGCATCACCGGCATCGCTGACGTGAATGCCCTTGAGCCGGTTTACCACCACCTGCCCCTCAAAAGGCGCGGTAAACAGCAGGTTGGAGCCCTCGCCCACCATCAGCCGCGGACCGGCATGCTCGGCCAGCTCCGCCAGCTGCTCTCTGTGGTGCAGCGTCACTATGTTATTGGCGCTCTGGGCCAGGCCAAAGGTATTAAAGGGCAAAAGGGAATGGGCGTTGCTCGGCATGGTGTAAAATCCTGAAAAAATGCCGCTGCAGTGTACCCCAAGACGCCGCAAGGGTTAACCAAAGTGCAGCGCTGTGCGCCATCCGTGGTCGGCTTTACCTGGTTCTGGCTTTTTTGCGTGGCCGGAATTTGCGCGGAGCTTTGCCCAGCCCTTTCAATCCGTCAAACCGGATTTGCTCCACTTGCTGAATAAGAGTGCCAAGGCCTTGCAGCATGGGCTGCATAAACTGGCCATAGTTCATGCGCTTTTCAGAAATGGCTTCCAGCTGCGCTTCCCAGTGTGCTGTCATGTCGGGCAGCACCATGGCTTGCGGCAACGACTGAATAAGCCGGCGGCCTACGTCGGTGGCGCGGATCTCCTTGCCGTGTTTGGTGAGAAAGCCACGCTTGAACAGCAGCTCGATAATGCCGGCCCGGGTGGCTTCCGTGCCCAGGCCGTCTGTGTCTCTGAGCACTTTTTTAATCTCGGGATCAGACACATATCTGGCAATGCCGGTCATGGCGGCGAGCAGGGTGGCATCGGTAAAGTGCCGGGGCGGTGAGGTTTGTTTTTCATCCAGCCGGCCATCCACACACAAAACCCCTTCTCCCTTGACTACATCGGGCAATTTTATCGCAGAAAATTCGTCATCGTCGTTGCTGGATTTACGCTCGGGCAACAACGCTTTCCAGCCTTTATCCACCACTTCTTTTTGCCTGCTGATAAAAGTGCCGCCGCCAACTTCAGTATCAATCTGCTTTTCCTGATACTGAAAATGCGGGTAAAACTGCATCAGATATTGCCGGGCCACCAGCTCATAAATTTTTTGTTCATCGGCCGACAGGCGGCTGCCGTCCAGGCGTCGGCTGGTGGGAATAATGGCATGGTGCGCGCCTACCTTGCTGTCGTTCCAGGCCTTTGACTTAACAGAAAGATCGGCATTCGTTACGGCAGTGCCCAGCGCCGCGCAGGTGCTGGCAATGGCCGCCGTTACTGTCTGTTTGTCGTGATAGTGGCCCTGGGGCAAATAGCGGCAGTCGGAACGGGGGTAGGTAATGAGCTTGTGCCTTTCATATAGCTGCTGGCAGATATCCAGGGTTTTCTGTGCGTTCAGGTTAAACCGTCTGGAGGCGTCTATCTGCAGCGCAGACAGGTTATAAGGCAAAGGCGGTGCCTGTTTTTTACGCTCTTCGGTCACGGCCATCACTGTGCCTGGCTGGCCCACCACTTTTGTCAGCACGGTTTCGGCCAGCTTTTTTAACAATACCCGGCCGTCTTCGTCCATATAGGGCGCACAGGCCGGGCTGGGCTTCCACTTTGCAGTGTAAGTCTGATCCTTTTCTGTTTTGAGATCGATAAACACTTCATAGAAGGGCCTGGAAACAAAGTTTTCTATTTCCAGATCCCGGTTTACCACCAGCCCCAGCACCGGTGTTTGCACCCGCCCCACCGAGAGCACCCCCTGATAGCCCGATGCCTGCCCCTGCAGAGTGCACAGACGGGTCATGTTAATGCCATAAAGCCAGTCGGCCCGGGCTCTGGCCAGGGCCGAGGTGGCCAGAGGAATAAAGTCGGTATTTTGCCGCAGGTTATTCAGCGCGCGCTTAATGGCATCGGGGTTCATGTCGCTGATCAGACAACGCTGAGCGGCTTCGCGCTTGGCTTTCGGCACTCCGCAATAATTGATGATTTCATCAACCAGAATTTGCCCCACCCGATCCGGATCGCCCATATTTACCAGCACGTCCGCGTCTTTTATCAGCTTTTTTACTACAGTAAACTGCTTTTTGGTGGCGGGCTTTACCACATGCTTCCATTCCTGGGGCACAATGGGCAGGTGCTCACGCCGCCATTTTTTAAAGTCAGGATCGTATGCTTCCGGCTCGGCCTGCTCCAGCAGGTGGCCAATGCACCAGGTCACCACATCACCGTTGGCGGTTTTAATGTAACCGTCGCCTTTCTGGTGCGGCTTGGGCAGCACATCGGCTACTGCCCGGCCCACGCTTGGCTTTTCAGCAATATAAAGAATCACCCGCTTTCTCCCGGATCAGCACGCTGCCAGCAACTCAGTATTCCTCGCTCAGCAAAAAGTCGTCCATGGCTTCTACCAGATAGGGCCAGTCGGCCTCGGGCACCGGCGTTACCGGGTCTTCGTCGTCTTCGCCATATTCGTCCCAGTAGTGGGCACGCAGGGCCAGGGCAAAGTCGGAATAGTCTTCGGCCAGCGCAGCGAGCGGCCCGAACCAGACAATGCGGGTCAGGCCGGTGGTGAGATCGTTGAGGTATTCGGTAAGCACCTGAGGATCAGGAAACTGCATCATCAGCAGTTCAAAGCGCTCCCGGGCGGCAAGGTGCTGATCCGAATCCAGCTCGCCCAGCTCGGCCACATGGTGCAGATAATCGGTAAGAATAAATTCTCTGGCCTGGTTCTCGCCGGCCAGCCACTGGCAGCGGGTTTCTTTGCGGCTGATAACGGACAAGGCAATGCCTTCATCGAGGTAGCATACAGCCCACAGTTGATCGTCCATCGGTTACTCCATGGCGGCAAAATATAAATTGCCGCCAGTGTAACGGAAAAGCACTTACGCAGCACCGGATCAGCGAAACAACCGAGTCAGCCGTTCCCGCCGCAGCGACAGCAACAAGAGCCCTACCAGCAAATAAATAAAGGGCTCTATCCAGCCGGATTTAACCGACCACCAGAAGTGGATGCACACCACTATTACTGCCGGATAAATCCAGTTGTGCAGAATTTGCCAGCGTTTGCCCAGCCGGCGCTGCCAGCCTTGGGTGGAGGTAATGGCCTGCAGCAGCAACACCAGCCAGGCGGCCATGCCCAGGGTAATAAAGCCGCGCTTGATAATTTCTTCTCCAATCAGGCCCCAGGCCAGTTGCAGGTCCAGCAGCATCCAGGCCAGCAGGTGCAAACTGGCATAGGCAAAGGCCCACAGCCCCACCGCCCGGCGCAACCGCACCAGAGCCCCAAGGCGAAAACGCCTGGCCAGGGGCGCAATGCACAGGGTTAACAGCAGCAGCCGCAGGGCCCAGATGCCCAGATAATGCAGCAGCTCGGGCACCGGATCGGCACTGAAATAACCGGCAGAAAAGCCCCAAGGCAGCCACAGCAGCGGCAACACCGCCAGCCCGTGCACCAGCACCCGCAGCCGGCGCAGGCGAGTGGCATCCAGTCGCATCAGTAGAACTTCCTCAAATCCATGCCGGCATACAGTGAGGCCACTTCTTCTTCATAGCCGTTGAACATTAACGTGGGTTTGCGCTCGCTGCCAAACAGGCCGCCTTCGCCAATGGCCCGCTCACTGGCCTGGCTCCAGCGCGGATGATCCACGTCGGGATTTACGTTGGCATAAAAGCCATATTCGTAAGAAGCCAGCTTGTTCCAGGTGCTGGGTGGCTCGTGCTCGGTGAGGCTGATGCGCACAATTGACTTGATACCTTTAAAGCCATATTTCCAGGGTACTACCAGCCGCACCGGTGCACCGTTCTGATTAGGCAGGGTTTTGCCATACATACCCACCACCAGCATGCTGAGCGGGTGCATGGCTTCATCCATACGCAGCCCTTCTACATAGGGGTAATCAATGCCGCCGCCCACATAGCGGGAGGCCTGGCCGCGCATCTGCTCGGGGTCGTACAGGGTTTCAAAGGCCACGTATTTGGCTTTGGAAGTAGGGTTGGCCGCCTTGATAATGCTGGCCAGAGGCACCCCCAGCCAGGGAATGACCATGGACCAGGCTTCTACACAGCGGTGGCGATAAATGCGCTCTTCCAGCTGTTGTTTTTCCATCCAGGCCCACACATCTATGGTCTGGGGCTTTTCTACTTCGCCGTCAATTTCAATGGTCCAGGGCTCGGTTTTGAGCCCTTGAGCGAACCGCACCGGATCCGATTTGTCGGTACCGAATTCAAAAAAATTGTTATAGCTGGTGGCCACCTGTTCGGCGGTGGGCGTCAGCGCCGGCTGGTAAGCATCAGGCTGGCTGAACACCAGTGGCTTGCGGCCAAAATCACTGACGGCGGCCGGCTCGTCTTTGCCCAGCAGGTTGCTGAGCACATTGGCACCGGCGGGCAGACTGAGCGCGGCTGCACCCAGCCCCAGCCCCTGTACAATGCGACGGCGCTGCTTATAGATGGCTTCCGGGGTAACCTGATGCTCTTTCAGCTCAGACTTTTTGCGAACCCTGATTAACATGAATACTCCTGCAGACGAAACTTGTATACAAAGAGCATGATACGCGGAAAAAACTTTCGTCAGCTGCTCTTGCGCTTAAAGGTACCGGCTTCTATGCCATGGCGGCTGAGCAGTTTGTAAAAATCGGTACGGTTGCGCCCGGCCAGGCCCGCTGCCTGAGTGACGTTGCCGTCGGTCATGCGCAGTATCTTGTTAAGATACATACGCTCAAATTCGGCCCGAGCTTCATTAAAGGTAGGAAACTGCTCGTCACTGGCAGACAGAATGCTTTCTACCAGCTGAGCGCTGATCACCGGTGCCGAGGCCATGGCCACCGCCTGCTCCACCAGATTGCGCAGCTCGCGCACGTTGCCCGGCCAGTGGGCCGCCGCCAGTAACGACAGCGCCTCGGGGGCAAAGCCGGTCACCTGAGTGGTCTGGCGCTGGCGAATTTGCTCCAGAAAATGCCGGGCCAGCAGCGGAATGTCTTCCGGACGCTCTTTCAGCGCCGGCAGTGCCAGATTCACCACGTTCAGCCGGTAGAACAGATCCTCCCGAAAGCGCTCCTGCTCCATGGCATCCACCATGTCACGACTGGTGGCCGAGAGCACCCGCACATCAGTGGTAATGCTGCGCTCACTGCCCCTGGGGCGCACTTCCTGCTGCTCCATAGCGCGCAGCAGCCGCGCCTGCAGCCGGACCGGCAGTTCATCCACTTCTTCCAGCAGCAAGGTGCCGCCATGGGCATTAATTAATGCCCCCGAGTAGTCGGCATCGGCCCCGTCAAAAGCACCGCGCACATGGCCGAACAGCTCCGACTCCAGCAAAGGCTCGGTCAGGGAGCCGCAGTTCAGCACCATAAAGGGGTGATCCCGCCGCGGGCTGGCCTTGTGCAGCGTGCGCGCCATCAGCTCTTTACCCGCACCGGCCGGACCTGTGATCAGCACGCTGATGTCGAGCGGAGCAATGCGCCGGGCCTGCTCCAGCACGCCGGTCATGGCCGGGCTGCGGGTCAGCATGTCGTGCTGCCAGTCGTCTTCAAAAGCCGGCAAAGACACCGCCAGCGCCTCGTTAATGGTCTGACGCAGGGCTTCTTTATCAATTGGCTTGGTGAGAAAGCCAAACACACCGGAACGAGTAGCCGACACGGCATCGGTAATGGAGCCATGGGCAGTCATAATTACCACCGGCAGCCCCACATGCTTGTGCTGAATGCGATCAAACAGTGCCAGGCCGTCCATGCCGTCCATACGCAAATCACTGAGCACCAGTTCGGGCCTGTGTTGCTCCAGCCATTCCAGCGCTTCGGCACCGGAGTTGGCCGTCGCAACTTCAAAGCCTTCACTGCGCAGCCTTAATCCCAGCAATTTCAGCAAGCTGGCATCATCATCCACCAGCAGAATGCGGGCCTTGCGGGTCATTGTTCACCTCCCTGATAACGCCGTTCACTGATTTGCTCATCAATGGTGGCCAGCTCATTCAGTTTTTGGGTGAGTACATTTATCTGCTGCTGGCGGTCGGTGATCACCCGGTTAAAGGTAATCATCTCTCGATTGTAGCTCTGATGAATGGCAAAAAACTGCTGCAGGCGAGTGTTAACGCCGGGCAGCGCCCTGGCAAACAGCTGCTGCGCCTGCTGACGCTGAGCCAGGTTGGCCTTGGGGTGACTGAGCCAGAGTGCCAGCACCAGTTCATCCTGGGCGGGTGACTGCTGCAGCTGCTTGATTTCATTCAGGCGCTCGGCTTCAGCACTTTGCACTATGGTATGCGACAACTCCAGCCAATACATCAAATCATCATGGCTGCTGCCTTCCAGCATCTTGGGCATCTGTTCCTCTCCAAAGGAGAAAAGTCCGGTGCTGCTGCAGCCGGTAAGGAACAGTGCCAGCACGCCGGAGACCAGAAATTTAGTCATGGTTTGGTTCCTTGCTCTCATGTAAGGGCAGACCCAGTTCAAATCGAACCCACCCGGTTTTGGTAGAATCCAGTGTCAGCCAGCCACCCATACTGATGGCCGACTCACGGGCAATACTGAGCCCGATGCCAGAGCCCTTCAGCACGCCTTTGCGCTCCTGACTACCCTGCACAAAAGGCTCAAAAATACGCTCTCTGTCCGCCTCGGGAATGGACTGACCGGTGTTGGCCACACTGAGCACATACTCCTGCTCACAGGCTCGGGTATAAATGTGAATATTGCCGTTTTTATCGCCGTAGTTAACTGCATTGGAAATCAGATTTTCCAGCACCAGCCGCAGCCGGTGATTATCGGCCAGAGGCTGCTCATCATCCAGCTCCAGCTGTACTGTCATGCCCTTGTTTTCGATGGCAAGGCGATGCGCATCCAGGCTTTCATCCAGCAGCGGTTTCAGTTCCACCGGCTGATGATAGACCTGCACCTGCTGAATGCGGTTATAGTCCAGCAGCTGCTCAATCAGGCCCTGCAGCCGGTAGCTGTTATCTACCAGCAGCTCACAAATTTCCTCCTGCTCAGCAGTCAGCGGGCCGGTCACTTTTTCCGCCAGCAAGTCGGCCCCTTCCCTGAGACTGGCCAGGGGGGTTTTCAGCTCATGGGATAAATGCCGTAAAAACTGCAATTTCTGGGCTTCCAGCTCTCTCAGCCGGTAATGCAGCCAGCGCAGCCGCTCGCCCAGCTCCACCAGCTCGGCGGGACCACTGATGGGACGCTCATCGGGTGCCATGCCGTCTCCCAGCCCCAGAATACGTTTTTCAAGCTGACGTACCGGGCGAATAATCAGATAGGTAAACAGCAGCGCCAGCACCAAGCTGGCACCACCCAGACCACCGCTCAGCAGCCACATGCGCCGGCGCACTTCCGCCACCTGCTCGCGAATGCGGCTGATACGCACATCAATCTGCTCCCGGGCCAGCCGGTCCAGCTCTACATTGGCCTGACTGAACAGATCAAAAATGCCTACCCGTTCACGAATGTCGGCACCGCTGGCCTGAGCCAGGTCCACCAGCTCTATCAGCTGGTCCCGCAGTGACGCATCCAGCTCACCGGCATCCACCACCTTCAGCAGTGCTTCCATCTCAATACGATAACGCTCCAGCAGCCGCAGATAATGCAGCCGCAGATCCGGCACTTCCAGCACCGCATAGCGCCGAATGGCCCTTTCCATATCCAGCGCCAGATCATTCATGTCCGAGGCGCGGCGCGTGTCGATAACCGCACTCTGTATGCCCTCTTCCGCCAGCCGGTTAACCTGTTCCAGGGTGCGGCTGTTCTGAATGACCAGCAAAATAAGCGGCAGCAATACCAGGATAAAAGCGATAAGAACCAGGCGCAGTAATGAACGGGGTGCAAATCCCCTGGCCGCTTTTGACATTCGCTTCTTGCTCCTTAATGCTGGTGATAAGCAGGCCAGAATAACAAAATCAGCGCTAAAGGCTGAGCAGGTATTGTACTGGATGACGTATTTGCCCTCGGACTATGCTGATATCGGGCTTGCTGTATTAGCTATCAATAACAACGGGACCGCCGATTGGCTTAGCGGAGCAATGCCTGCCACAATCGGTATATCAGTTACTTAAGGGAGAATGACCATGGCAACAGTGGGTGAAATTATGCGGCACAGTGTGCCCATGCTGACCGCAGACATGTCGATGTCGGAAGCACTGGATCGCATGCTGGACTCGGGTCTGAGCGGGCTGCCGGTGGTCGACAACCAGCGACAGCTGATTGGTTTTCTGTCGGAGCAGGACTGCATTCCCAAACTGCTGGGTGCCAGCTATCACTGCGATAACCGGGTCGTGGTATCTGACCTGATGCGCCAGGATCCGCTCAGCGTCACCACAGATACCGACGTATTTGAACTGGCCCGCACCATGGGCGGGCCCAAACCCAAGCTGTATCCGGTAGTAGAAGGCAAAAAGGTGATTGGCATGGTCACCCGCCATCAGGTCATGAGCTTTTTAAACAATCAGCTGAAGACCTGTCTGGCAACCTGACCGTTTGGTGTTAAATAACAAAAGGGGGCACTGTATCAGTGCCCCCTTTTTGGTTGCTGTGCCCGGTTATGTTACAGCAGATCGTCTACGGTTGCGCTCAGCTCGGCCGGCCATACACCGCACTGTACCTGGCCGATATGGCTGAGTTGCAGCAGCAGCATGGCAAGACGGGACTGACCGATGCCACCACCTATGGTCTGGGGCAGGCCGCCGGCCAGCAGTGCCTGATGCCACTCCTGGCTGGCGCGGTCTTCGTTACCGGTCAGCGCCAGCTGACGACGCAGGGCTTCCTGATCTACTCGAATGCCCATGGAAGACAGCTCAAAAGCATCTTCCAGTACCGGGTTCCACACCAGAATGTCGCCGTTGAGGCCGGCCAGACCGGTTTTGCTTTCAGTAGACCAGTCGTCATAGTCAGGGGCGCGCATATCGTGGCTGTCGCCATGGCTCAGCTTGCCACCGATACCCACCAGGAAGACGGCACCCATTTCCCTGGCAATGGCACGCTCACGGCCCTTGGCATCCAGCTCCGGATAACGGGCCAGCAGCTCTTCCGCATGCAATACATGAATTTTTTCAGGCAGAAAGGGGGTAATACCAAACTCGTCGGCAGCGGCCTGCTCGGTGCGTTTGATGGCACCATAAATGCGCTCAACGGTCTGTACCAGATAACCTTCGTGGCGCTGTTCGGCGCTGATCACCTGCTCCCAGTCCCACTGATCCACATACACGGAGTGAATGGGGCTTAAGCGATCCTCATCAGGGCGCAGTGCCTTCATGTGCGTATAAATGCCCTCACCCGGCTCAAAGCCAAAACGTCCCAACGTATGACGCTTCCATTTAGCCAGGGAGTGCACCACTTCATAACGCTCGCCGGGAATGGCCTTTACTTTTACCTGTACGGCTTTTTCGGCACCGGACAAGTTGTCCTGCATGCCATCGCCCAGACGGCTGAGAATAGGAGCCTGAACTTCCAGCAAATTGAGCTGCTGCGCCAGCTGGCCGGAGAAATACTCTTTCACAAAACGGATTTGGCGTTGACGTTCAATATAGGCTTTTTTCATCTCATTCACCTGAGCTTGCTGATTGGTTTTGAAGAATAATCATGGAAAAAAACATCAAATTCAACAACCACTAGCAAAAACTCCTTTATGATCTTAAATTCACTAATACAAAGCCATTTTTTTAAGGATCTGATAAATGCACATGGAAAAAGGCGACGCACATTATCGAATCGACAATCTGGACAAATCCATTCTGAGGGCACTGATGGACAATGCCCGCACGCCCTATGCGGAGCTGGCCAAGCGTTTTCAGGTGAGCCCGGGCACCATTCATGTGCGGGTAGAAAAAATGAAGCAGGCCGGCATTATTGAAGGCACCCGCGTACAGGTAAACGGCAAGAAGCTGGGTTACGATGTGTGCTGCTTTATTGGCATCATACTAAAAAGCGCCCGGGATTATCCGCGGGCGCTGGCGCAGCTGGAGGCGCTGGAGGAAGTGGTGGAAGCCTATTACACCACGGGCCATTACAATATTTTTATCAAGGTCATGACCCGCTCCATTGACGAGCTGCAGCAGGTACTGATCCACCGCCTGCAGCCCATTGAGGAAATTCAGTCTACCGAAACGCTGATCTCACTGCAGCAGCCCATCGACAGAGACGTCACCCCCTGATCAGTTTTCCAGCGTGTTCAGAGCATCGTGCATCAGTTTCAGCTTTTGCTGTTTCAGCTTACTGTCGGCAGCAATCTTTTCCAGCATGGCCGTTTTCAGCTCTTCATTGGTCTCATTGCCGGCCCGCTGCTCGGCCATCAGCCGGTGCAGCTGCTGCTTTTGCTCCATCATATTCAGACGGGCTTTCTGAGTATTGATGAACTGAGCCTTGAGCTCGGGCGTTTCCAGTTTTTCCATGCGGGCCTTGAGTCGCTGCTCAAAGCGGGCCGGGCTCATGGCCTTGCCGTCATGGTGGCGCTTGCCATGATAGCCATGGCCCTTGCCGTGGTGACCTTTCATCTGGCCATGGTGGCATTCTTCAGCCATGGGGCCTCTGCCTTCGCCTCCATGATGAGCAGCCACAGCCAAAGCGGGCAGGGTCAGTAAACTGGCGGCAAGTAACAAAGCAGTGTGACGAGTTTTCATAATAATGTTCTCCCGAACTGATGAATACGCTATTCAGTAAAGCAGGAGATTGTCAGCAAACTGTGTCGGACAGGCCGTTTTTTGCAACAAAGTGTCACAGCGCCGCACACTGACACACTTTGACATTATTTCCGCCATGGCGGCACCTATACTGAGCCCGGTATGGCAGGAGAGCACAATGAACAAGAGTAAAGAGTTACTGGTGGTGGACGATCACGGAGAAATTCGCGATTTATTACGTCGCTTTCTGGAGCAGCATGGCTACCGGGTGCAGGCGGTGCCCGATGGCCATGCCATGCGCCAGCATCTGGCCCGCCACCAGCCCGATCTTATTATTCTTGATTTAATGCTGCCCGGCGACGACGGCCTGACACTGTGCCGGGAACTCAGAGGCCAGGGCAATCAGGTGCCCATTATTATGCTCACTGCCATGGGCGAAGACACGGATCGCATTATCGGCCTGGAAATGGGGGCCGACGATTACCTGCCCAAACCCTTTAATCCGCGCGAACTGCTGGCCCGCATCAAGGCGGTGCTGCGCCGCCAGCATGGTAACGAGCATCATCACACTGCCGATATGCCAAAAAAATTACGCTTTGGGCACTGGCTGCTGAACACAGCACGCCGGGAGCTGACCGGCCCCAATGGTATTACTATCAGCCTGAGTACCGCCGAGTTTGATCTGCTGCACGTCTTTACCCAGCACCCAAACAGAGTGCTGAGCCGGGATCAGCTGCTGGATCTGGCCCGGGGCCGGGAAGCCCAGGCCTTTGACCGTGCCATCGACACTCTGGTGAGCCGGCTCAGGCGCAAGCTGGAAGCCGACTCCAAAAACCCGGAACTGATCAAAACCATTTGGGGCGGCGGCTATATGCTGGCAGCGGATGTGCACCATGAAGATTAAGCAGCGGCTGCGCTTCTGGCTGGGCAGCCTCACCGGCCAGATTATTCTGGTGGCCTTGTGCGCCCTGGCGCTGGTGCAGCTGGTAAGCCTGCAAATTTACCGGCTGGAACGGGAAGAAGCACTGGGGCTGGTAAACAGCCGCTTTACTCTGCAGCGGCTGATGGCGGTCACCCGCTTATTACATCAGTCGCCTCCCGAGCTGCAGCGGGAAGTGCTGCGCGCCAGCCGCAGCGAAACCCTGTTGCTGAGTCTGAGCCGGCAGGCACCCGAAGACGGTGAGCGCAATCCGGTATTTGAGCGCATTGTGCGCAACCGGCTGGGCTATCCGGAGACGCTTGCCATTCATATAAACGCAGAAACCGGCAGCGGCCATGCGCTGCCCCCGCCGCCGGAGCGCCGGCCTCGCCATCCTCATCACCATGGCCCTGATGTGCGGCTCCATGGCGGTATTGAGCTGGATAAAGGCGTCTGGTTGCATTTCACCTCTTTGGTGGATGCAGAAAATACCGGCTGGTCGCTCAGGGCCATGTTTTCCCTGGGGCTGTTGGCCGCCCTGCTGACCGGCCTGATGATCTGGCTGCTGCAGCGCATTACTCAGCCGCTTAACCAGCTGGCGCGCCGGGCCGAGCAACTGGGCCGGGGCGACAAGGCCGAGCCGCTGCCGGAAACCGGCCCCAGTGAAATTCGCGATACGCTCTCTGCCTTTAACCGCATGCAGGAGCGGCTGGACCGCTTTGTGACCGACCGTACCCGCATGCTGGCGGCCATTTCTCACGATTTGCGCACACCGCTTACCAGCCTGCAGCTGCGCTGCGAGTTTTTGCCCGAAGGGGAAGACAAGCACAAGCTGCAACAGGGGCTGAAACGCATGGAGCAAATGCTCAATGCCACCCTGCGCTTTGCTCGGGACGACGGTCAGGACGAGCCCATGCGGGACCTGGATCTGTCCAGCCTGGTGCAGAGCCTGTGTGATGATCTGCAGGACGCCGGCCACAAGGTGATATTGGAAGAACGCGAGCCCATTTTATTTCATGGCCGCAGCCAGGCACTGCGCCGGGCTCTGCAGAACTTGCTGGAGAACGGCATTAAATACGGCAACAGAGTGGAAGTGCGGCTGCTGGATGAGCCTGACCATATTCGCATTCTTATTCGTGACTTTGGCCCCGGCATTGCCGAGGAGCAGCTGGAGGAAGTGTTCAAACCCTTTACCCGGCTGGACAGCGCCCGCAATCTGGAAGACGGCAGCATAGGCCTTGGGCTGGCCATTGCCCGCACCTTAATACACCAGCACGGCGGCGAACTGCACCTGAGCAATCACTCCCGGGGTGGCCTGCTGGCCACGGTATTACTGCCGCATTAGTTCCGGCCTTTACTCCCTTCGGCAAACTGCCTACATTGGAAAACCCGACCAAAGCACAAGGACGAATTTTTTGATGAAAGACGAAACTCTGGCCATTCACCATGGCTACACCACGGATCCCACCACCAAGGCAGTGGCTACGCCCATTTATCAGACCGTAGCCTATGAATTCGACAGCGCCCAGCACGGTGCCGATCTGTTCAACCTGGAAGTGCCGGGCAATATCTATACCCGCATCATGAACCCCACCAACGACGTGCTGGAGCAGCGGGTGGCCGCCATGGAAGGCGGCATTGCCGGCCTGGTGGTGTCTGCCGGCAGCGCCGCCATTCACTATGCCCTGATCACCCTGGCCAAAAACGGCGACAACATAGTCACCACGCCCCAGCTCTATGGCGGCACCTACACCCTGCTGGCTCACATGCTGCCGGATATGGGGATTGAAGTGCGCTTTGCCGACAACGCCAGCCCCGAAGCCATTGCCAAACTGATCGACGCCAACACCAAAGCGGTGTACTGCGAAAGCATCGGCAACCCGGCGGGTAACGTGGTTGATATTAAAGGCCTGGCCGATGTGGCCCACGCACAAGGCGTGCCGCTGGTGGTAGACAACACGGTGGCCACGCCGGTGCTGTGCAAGCCCATCGAGTTTGGTGCCGACATAGTGGTGCACTCGCTTACCAAATACATTGGCGGCCACGGCAACTCCCTGGGCGGCATTATTGTGGACAGCGGCAAGTTCCCCTGGGCCGAACACAAGGAGCGTTTCCCTCAGTTCAGCAACCCCGAGGCCGCTTACCACGGTGTGGTGTATACCGAGGCCTTTGGCCCCGCCGCCTTTATTGCCCGCGCCCGCACCGTGCCTCTGCGCAACACCGGCAGTGCCCTGGCCCCGCTCAACGCCTTTTTGCTGCTGCAGGGGCTGGAAACCCTGTCGTTGCGCATGGAGCGCCATGTAGAAAACACCTTTAAGGTGGCCGAGTATCTGCAGCAGCACGACGCGGTAGACTGGGTGAACTACGCCGGTCTGAAAGGTCATCCCGATTATGAGCGCGCGCAGCAGTTTATGCAGGGCAAGCCCTCGGCCATTCTGTCGTTTGGCCTCAAGGGCGGTTATGAAGCCGGTGTGCGTTTTTATGATGCGCTCAAGCTTATCAAGCGACTGGTGAATATTGGCGATACCAAATCACTGGCCTGCCACCCCGCCTCTACCACTCATCGCCAGATGAGCGAAGCCGAACAGGCCCAGGCCGGCGTTAAGCCCGAGATGATCCGTCTGTCCATTGGCATTGAGCATGCCGACGACATTATTGCCGATCTGGAGCAGGCACTGAAGGCGTAAGCATTGCCCGGTTGACTCTTGACTAAGCTCCAGGGTTTACACTGACAACAGTGTGTTATCAGGAGAGTCAGTCATGCGTCACTGCTGTGATCAAAACAGCTGTCATCAATCCACCGCCGTCGGCCATGACGGCGGTGCTGCCGCCCCCATCGCCGATACCACCGAGCATCGCTGGCGCATTCACGGCATGGACTGCCCCAGTTGTGCCGGCAAAATAGAAACCGCCGTTAAGCGCCTGCCCGGTGTGCACAGCGCCGAGGTCGCCTTTGCCACCGAGCGGCTGCGGGTGCGCCTGACTGCTGAAGGCAGCCGGGAGCAAGTAGTAAGAGCCATTCACGCCGCCGGTTTTACTCCCTTTAATGATCAGGCCCCCTCGGCCCCAGACGTGCCTTTCTGGCGGCGTTATTCCTTCTTGTTAACCCTGCTGCTGCTGATGCTGCTGGCCGGTGTGGCCCGGCTGCTGTGGCCGGCGGCCGCGCCCTGGCTGTTTACCCTGGCCACACTCTGGGGGCTGGTGCCCATAGTGCGTCAGGCCTGGCGGCTGGCCCGCAGCGGATCGCCGTTTTCCATTGAAATGCTGATGGCGGTGGCCGCCAGCGGGGCCCTGTTTCTGGGAGAAACCGCCGAAGCGGCCATGGTGCTGCTGTTGTTCGGCATTGGCGAGCAGCTGGAAAACCTGGCCGCCGGCAAGGCCCGCCAAGGCGTAAAAACCCTGATGGCACTGGTGCCGGAGCAAGCCCGGCTGATCACTCCCGAGGGCATCAGGGAAGTGGCTATCAGCGAGCTTAAACCCGGCCATGAAATAGAAGTGCACCCCGGCGGTCGCCTGCCTGCCGATGGCATATTGCTGAATGCGCAGGCTGCCTTTGATGAAAGCGCCATTACCGGCGAGTCTGTGCCGGTGGAGCATGAGCGCGGCGCTCAGCTGGCCGCCGGCAGCCTGGTGGTGGATAAGTCGGTGCGCTTAACGGTAACCTCACAACCCGGCCACAGCACCCTGGACCGCATTCTGCATCTGATGGAGCACGCCGACGCCAACCGTGCACCCATTGCCCGCTTTATTGACCGTTTCAGCCGCTGGTACACCCCCGCCATGATCGCTACCGCCGCTCTGGTGGCGGTGCTGCCGCCTTTGCTGTTTGCCGGTAGCTGGGAAACCTGGATTTATCGCGGTCTGGTGCTGCTGCTGATTGGTTGTCCCTGCGCCCTGGTAATTTCCACCCCGGCGGCAGTTACCTCGGCACTGGCAGCGGCCAGCCGCATGGGTGTGTTAATCAAGGGCGGTGCCGCGCTGGAGCAACTGGGCAAGGTAAATATGCTGGCCTTTGATAAAACCGGCACCCTGACGCAGGGGCAGCCGGTGCTGCGGGAGCTGTGCCTGTATGCCGGTTTTGGGCGAGAGCAGGTGCTGGCGCTGGCCGCCGGGCTGGAAAGCGGCTCTCACCACCCTCTTGCCAGAGCCCTGGTCAATGCTGCCGCTCAGGAGCAGATTGCAGCACTGGAAACCGGTGAAAAACACACTCTGCCCGGGGCCGGCATTCAAAGTCGCTGGCAAGACCAGCCGGTGCTGCTCTGTGCGCCGTCTTATTTACCCGAAGCCGACTTCAGCCCTCAGCAAATCGCCGATATGGAGCGATTGCGGGCCGCCGCCTGCACCCTGGTGGTGCTGGTGGTTAATCAGCAGATTGCCGCCCTGTTTGCGCTGCAAGACACCCTGCGCCAGGATGCCAAAGCCGCCATGACCGCCCTGCACAAGCTGAAAGTAAAAAGTCTGATGCTGACCGGTGATCATGAGCAAACCGCACGGCACATTGCCGCTGAGCTTGGCATGGACTACCGTGCCGGCCTTAAACCCGAGCACAAACTGGAGCAGGTAGCCCGGCTCAGTGAGCAGCATTGCCTCGGCATGGTGGGCGACGGCATTAACGATGCCCCGGCCCTGAAGCAGGCCAGCATCGGCATTGCCATGGGTCAGGGCACGGATGTCGCGCTGGACAGCGCCGATGCTGCCCTCACCCACAACCGGCTCACGGCGCTGCCCGAGGCGGTGCGGCTGTCCCGGGCCGCCAGTGCCAATATTCGCCAGAACATCACCCTGGCGCTGGGGCTCAAGGCGGTATTTCTGATCACCAGCATTACCGGCGTCACCGGCCTCTGGCTGGCGGTGCTGGCCGACACGGGTGCCACTGCGTTAGTCACCCTCAACGCCCTGCGGCTGCTGCGCTTTCGGCCATAAAAAAGCCCCCGGCAACCGCGTTGCCGGGGGCTTTTACTGACAAGGGGCTTACTCGGCGACGGTGGCTACCGGCGGGCGCACACCCAGGCTGTGACAGATGGCATAGGTCAGTTCGGAGCGGTTAAGCGTATAGAAATGGAAGTCTTTCACTCCTTCCCGGCTCAGCACACGGACCTGATCCATGGCGATGCTGGCACCCACCAGATTACGGGTATTCTGATCATCATCCAGACCTTCAAAGCGCTGGTGCATCCAGCGAGGAATGCGCACATTGGAGAAACCGGCAAACTTGAGCAGAGTTTTGTAGTTGGATACCGGCAATATGCCCGGCACAATTTCTGCGTCTATGCCAACGGTGGCACAGCGATCCCGAAACCGCAGATAAGACTCCACGTCAAAAAAGAACTGGGTAATGGCCCGGTTGGCCCCGGCATCAATTTTTTGCTTCAGGCTGAGCAGGTCGGCCTGAGCGCTTTTGGCTTCCGGATGCACTTCCGGATAGGCGGCTACCGAGATATCAAAGTCGGCCTCTTCCTTTAGCAGGCTGACCAGATCGGCGGCATACATATCGGGTTTTTCCATGCCCTCGGGCAAATCACCACGCAGGGCCACTATCTGGCGAATGCCGCTGTTCCAGTAGTCCCGGGCAATGCCCCGCAGCTCGTCGCGGCTGGCATCAATGCAGGTGAGGTGCGGGGCGGCAATCAGGCCGGTTTTTTCCTGAATGTCTTTAATGACCTTGTGGGTACGGTCCCGGGTGCCGGAGTTGGCACCGTAAGTCACGGAAACAAATTTGGGCTCCAGCGTTTTCAGCCGCTCAATGGAGTTCCACAGGGTCTGCTCCATCTGTTCGCTGTTGGGCGGAAAGAACTCAAATGACACATTAATATCGCCATTCAGCTCGGACAGCGACTGATTCAGCGCTTCAACATGACGCGCACTGTGAAAACCCATGATTTGCTCCTGATTACTTACTGCTTACTTCAAGTGAGTCCATTATGCCTTGATATCACCGCACCTGCTGTAAACCAGCGGCTGACTTATGAGCCGTGGTGGCACATTAAGACGTTTAGACATCTGAATGTCTGAATATTTACACGTCTTGACTTGAGTTAGCAAGATCTTCTTGTAAAAAACCAGTCAATACACGCAAACACAGCCGGGCTGATTCAGCTGATACCCTGCTCAGCCAGCACTTGTGTAATGATGGGCACCGGACTTTGCAGATGCTCCCGCATCATGGCCGCCGCTTTTGGCTGACGCGCCAATATGGCCTGCAGCAACGCCTGATGCTCTTGCTGCTTATCGGCCAGGGCCTGTTCACTGAACACGGTGCGTTTCAGCCATAAATACCGGTAGCGGGCAGCCTGATCCATCAGGGTGCGGCGTACCACCAGCAGCTGGGGCGAATTGCAGCCGGCAGCCACCGCCTCATGAAAAGCCTGATGCCGGCCATCCCACTGATCGAGCTGATCTTCCACCGAATTAAGCTGAGTCACCTTGGCCAGGGCATGATGTGCCGCCACCACCCCTGCTTCCCACAGATCGTCGCCCCGGGTCATGGCCAGCTCCACGATCAGGCCTTCCAGCTGAGCGCGGGCGTCATAAATATCCTGCAGTTCGGCCACCGACATGGGGCTGACACGAAAACCACGCTGGCTCTCTGCCGTGACCAGCCGCTCCGATACCAGCTGCGACAGTGCCTCCCTGAGCGGGCTCACTCCCAGGCCATAACGGGTTTTAAGGCCGCTCATCAGCAGCTTTTCGCCGGGGCCGAAGTGGCTCTCAATAATGTCCTGTTTCAGTTGCTGGTAGGCGGTGCGGGCCAGGTTCTCCCGCGGAGCCTCGGGGTTGCTCATGATGATGTCTCACTGTGAATGAATGGTGCGCATTATAACGAAATTGTAACGGAGATCATAAAATCACCACTAATAATTGACACAAATCAAAAATGTCGACATTTTATATATAAAGCGACATTAATCGCATTCATCAACACAGTGTCATTACAAGGAAGCCCCCAAGATGTCTAACATTGCTACCGCCGATTTTGTTAATCACCAGTACCAGGGTTTTAGCCTGGCACCCTCTGCCCAGTCTGAGCGCCTGCTGGAGCTGCGCTTTGACGAGCACACCGTGAACGCCTACCTGAAGGCCACTGCCGAATGGCCGGTGCAAGCGCTGGAATACAAGTCTTTTCTGCGCTTTCGGGTTGCCCAGATCCTGAACGATTTGTGTGGTCAGGCACTGCAGCCGCTGCTGGTAAATACCCTGGTGGACCGCAACACAGGTGGTCTGCTGATCACCCCGGAAGGTCTGGACAAGGTTGAGCAGGCCGAAGACATGGTCAAATTCACCACTGCGGTTGCCCATCTGTTCGGCCGCTCCAATTTCGATGCCATGAGCGGTCAGTACTACGCCCGCTTTGTGGTACAGAACAAGGATGCCTCCGACAGCTACCTGCGTCAGGCGCACAGAGTGATGGAGCTGCACAACGACGGTACCTTTGTGGAGCAGGACACCGACTATGTGCTGATGCTGAAAATTGATGAGCAGAATATGGAAGGCGGTAACTCTTTGCTGCTGCACCTGGACGACTGGGAGCACCTGGACCGCTTCTATGCCGATCCTATGGCTCGCCGCGTGATGCGCTGGGCAGCACCACCCAGCAAGAACACCACCAAGGATGTGTTCCACGCCGTGTTCGATACCGATCGTAGTGGCAAGCCCATCATGTCTTACATTGACCAGTTTGTGCAGCCCAAGAACTATGAAGAAGGCGTCTGGCTGGCCGAGCTGTCTGAAGCGCTGGAAACCAGTGTTCACCGGCTGTCGGTGCGCGTGCCTACCGGTTCATTTTTGCTGATCAACAACCATTTCTGGCTGCACGGCCGTGACAAGTTTACTGCCCACGACGGCCTGCGCCGTGAGCTGATGCGTCAGCGGGGTTACTTTACTCACGCCAAAACCCTGAAAAATCCGCGCCAGGGCTAAAGCCATTGACAGAGTGCCGACGGCACCCTGATATTAAAAACAATGATTTAAGACCGCCGGGGCCGCCCCGGCGTTGTCTTCTCTAACAAAGAGTGAGCAGCACAGTGTTTGATTTTATTATTATCGGTGGCGGTATCGTCGGCATGTCTACCGCCTGGCAGCTGAAAAAAACCTACCCCGACAGCAAAATGTTGCTGGTAGAAAAGGAAAGTGGCCCGGCCCGGCACCAGACCGGTCATAACAGCGGTGTTATCCATGCCGGTGTTTACTACACACCAGGCAGCCTGAAGGCAAAATTCTGCCTTGAGGGTAACCGCGCTACCAAGGCGTTCTGCCGTGAGCATGACATTCCCTTTGATGAGTGCGGCAAGTTGCTGGTAGCCACCAACGAGCTGGAAATGGAGCGCATGAAGGCGCTGTGGGACAGAAGCGAAGCCAATGGTCTGGAGCGCTACTGGCTGAATGCCGACGAGCTCAAGGAGCGCGAACCCAACATTACCGGCGTGGGCGGCATTTTTGTGCCGTCCAGCGGCATTGTGGATTACAAGAAAGTGACCGCGGCCATGGGCAAGGAGTTTGAGCGGCTGGGTGGCGAAATTCGTTACAGTACAGAAGTAACCGGCCTGAAGGAAGAAGCCGAGCAGGTGGTGGTGCAAACCAGCCAAGGTGATTTTCAGGGTAGATTCCTGGTGTCCTGCTCCGGCCTGATGGCCGACAGAGTAGTGCGCATGCTGGGCCTGCAGCCCGAATTCAAGATCTGTCCCTTCCGTGGTGAGTATTATTTGCTCAAGCCTGAGCATAATCAGATTGTAAACCACCTGATCTATCCGATTCCGGATCCGAACATGCCCTTCCTGGGCGTGCACCTGACCCGCATGATCGACGGCACCGTGACCGTGGGCCCCAATGCGGTGCTGGCGTTCAAACGCGAAGGTTATAACAAACGGGATATTTCCCTTAGCGATACTCTTGAGATGCTCACTTATCCGGGCATTCTGAAAGTACTGATGAAAAACCTGAAACCCGGCCTGACCGAGATGAAAAATTCCATCAACAAGGCCGGCTATCTGGAACTGGTACGCAAATACTGCCCCAGCCTGGCACTGAGTGACCTCACCCCTTATCCGGCAGGTATTCGCGCTCAGGCTGTATCCAAAGACGGCAACCTGGTAGACGACTTTTTGTTTGTAAATACCAGACGCACCCTGAATGTATGTAATGCACCGTCGCCGGCAGCCACTTCTGCCATTCCTATTGGCGGCTATATTGTTGATAAAATAAAAGCGCAGGTAGAACTGCCGGTTGCTGCAGTTTGATGATATTCCGGTAATAAAAAAGGGCAGACCCATGGTCTGCCCAAAAAACACTGCCGAGGTTTAGTCCCTCTCAACCCGTATTGCAAATCAATCAGAAACGATAACCCAGACCCACCATCAGACCGATGGGATCGATACTGGTGTCATAGGTCTTGCCTAACCGTTTAGAAGTAACCTCTGTATCAATATCCATATACCAGATAGAGCCGTTTACAAACAGATTATCGGTAACCTTCATATCCAGGCCGGCCTGAGCAGCCAGGCCCCAAGAATCGTCCAAACTAACATCATCACCATCTAATGCACCACGACCTTCTTCATCAAAGAAAAAGGTGTAGTTTACGCCGGCACCCACATAAGGGCGCACCTTGCTCTGAGCATTGCCAAAGTAGTACTGACCCATCAGGGTCGGCGGCAGATGCTTGATCTTAGCTACCTCACCGAAACCTTGAGTACTTACAGAGTGAGAAAACGGAGTAGCAGCCAACAGCTCAACACCCCAGTTGTCGGTGATCATATAAGACAGAGTAAGGCCCAATTGAGTATTTGAGTTCGGTTCCAAGTGTCCAGAACCAACATTATCACCACTGCTATTAGGGGACACAGTCACTGCACCGCCACGAACCAGAATATCACCGGCCTGGTGAGCAAAGGCAGCGGAAGGGGCTATCAGGGCGGCAGCGACCAGAAGAGCAACTTTTTTCATATTCTGTCCTTAATATGTTGATCAAGATGGTTTCGACTGAGAGCAGTTTGCCCGAACTGCTACGGAACTTTTTTGATTTAACGCAAATTAAGGGCGGTTTTCGCCTCAAGCCACGGAACTTTTCCTTACAGAAAAAATAGCCATGAGCGCTACTGGTCAAATCTGAATTCTTAGGGTATATCTTTAGTCATTGAATACAGGCAGCGCTTTTTGGGCGTTGCCTGATTTTTTTGGTTGGAGGTTTATATGGCCCAGTTGCCGCCTGTAACAATTTCTACTCTCGATCTGGCCCGCCTTGAGGCGCTGCTCGACAAACAACCCGACTCGGATGCAGTGCGCCGGCTGGAAAACGAGCTGGAACGGGCGACTATCGTCACTCCTCAGGAGATGCCGGATAATATTGTCACCATGAACTCGGTGATCCGTTTCAGTATGGCAGGAAGTGATGAAACCTTTACCAAGACTCTCTGCTTTCCGCGCGACATGGATGGCAGCAAAGACAAAATCTCAGTGCTGGCACCCATTGGTACCGCTCTGCTTGGTTTGTCTGTAGGCCAATGCATTGAATGGCCCGGTCCCAACGGCAGGCCGCTGACAGTTACCATTACCGATGTGGAGTATCAGCCCGAGCGGGCCGGCGATTATCAGTCATAAAACGAAAAAAGGCGCTTTCATGCGCCTTTTTTCGTTTGCTGACTTCACGCTTCTCTGGCATTGATATTGCGTACAGGGCCCGGTCACTGCATGCTTGATCCCTGATTTTTCCGTCATACTCATTACAATATGAATGCTTTGGCCAACAGCTTGCTGTTTTCCCTGTCAATTACCGGTCCTATCTGCCTGTTATTACTGCTTGGCTTCTTTCTGCGTCGCACGCAGATGATGAATGAAGGCTTTATCGATGGGGCCAGCAAGCTGGTTTTTAACATCACACTGCCGGTGCTGCTGTTCACCAGTATTGTCAGTGCCGACATCAGTAAGATGGCCAGCCCGGGACTGATTGTATATGGTATTGCCGCTACCTTACTGATGTTCCTGCTACTGGAGTTGCTGGCCACCCGCCTGACACCCAAAAGATCATTGCGTGGCATTCTGGTACAAGGGGCTTTTCGTGCCAATATGGGCATAGTGGGGCTGGCTTATGTCAACAATGCCTATGGCAGCCAGGGCGTTGCCGCCATGGCGTTTTATGTGGCCTGTCTGACCATACTGTTTAATATTCTGGCGGTGATAACCCTGAGCCGCAGTCTGAATACCGGTGACGCAGTACGCCCCGCCGCCATTATGCTTGGCATTGTTAAAAATCCGTTGATTATTGGTATTGTTGCCGCCCTGCCCTTTGCTCTTAGCAGCTGGCAACTGCCAGATGTCTTCATGAAAACCGGCGCATCACTGGCTCAAATGACACTACCGCTTGCACTGCTATGTACCGGAGCCAGCCTCAGTCTGAAATCCGGCAGAGAAGACACCGGCCTGTTGCCTGTGATTACATTGCTGCGGCTGATACTGGTGCCGGGATTTATTACCCTGGGAGGCTGGGCAATAGGATTCAGAGATGCCGAGCTGGTAATGCTGTTTTTGATCAACGCGTCACCTACCGCCGCCGCCAGTTACGTTATGGTCCGGGCCATGGGTGGCAACGCCGTGCTGGCAGCCAACATTATTGCAGTCACCACTCTGGGATCTCTGCTGACTACCAGTCTGGGTGCCACTCTGCTCAGCACCCTAGGAGAATTTTGATGCAACGGGAAAAAGCCCTGACCCTGGATGCACTGAGAGTACTTGACGCCATTGAACGCAGAGGCAGCTTTGCCGCTGCTGCCGATGAGCTGGGCAAGGTCCCCTCTGCACTCAGCTATACCATTCAGAAACTGGAAGACGAGCTGGATTTAACCCTGTTTGATCGTTCAGGCCACAAAACCCGCTTTACGCCAGTAGGACGTTTGTTACTGGAACAGGGACGCCATCTGTTACAGGCATCCAGTCAGCTGGTAGAAAGTGCTCAGGCCCTGGAGCGGGGCTGGGAAACCAGTCTGACCGTAGCAGTTGACGGCATTCTGCCCTGTCATCACCTGTTTCCGGCGCTCGAAGCCCTGCTGCAACAGACTGATACCGATATCCGCTTGTCTCATGAGATTCTGGCTGGCAGCTGGGAAGCACTGGAAACCGGCAGGGCTGATCTGGCGATTGCTGCGCTACAACATGATCTGCCGGTACATAGCAGCATTAAAACGCAGCAGCTCTATCAGGAAAGCTTTATTTACGTTGCTCATCCTGCTCATCCCATTCATCAGGAAAGGGCCCCGCTTAGTGACGAAACGCTGCAGAAATATCGCGCCATTGCCGTGGCTGACACGGCACGCAATAAGCCTGCACTCACTTATCATTTATTCAGCAAGCAGTCGCGCCTGACCGTCAGCACCATGCAAGACAAGATAAGTGCGCTCAGGGCCGGACTGGGGATCTCGACCCTGCCTCTGAGCTGGCTTGAAGATATATTGGAGCAAGGAGAGCTGAAAGCGGTGGCAGGCATAGCACCACAAAGTGCCAATGTGGTACTGGCCTGGCGCAGAGATGCCATGGGCAAGGCCAAGAGCTGGCTCATTCGCCAGCTGCCGGCCCTGCTGGAAAAACAGTGAGGATCAGCGTGAAGGAAAGCGCTGAGATATTCTGGTAACCAGCGCGTCTATTAATCCGGTGTGCAACAGCCAGGCCAGACCAAAAGCCGCCACAGCAAAGGCACCCACGTAGATATCGGTGAACCAGTGGGCTCCTCCCATCACACGAGGCGCAGAGAACACCACCACAAATAAACAACCCCAGAGGCCGGCTTTCCAAGACAGAAAACGCCAGGCGAAAGCGGTAAAGATCATCAGCATCAGGCCGTGATCACCGGGAAAGCTGTCACCGGAGGAATCCTTGGTCTTGAACGGTGCCAGCTCGGTCAGCCTGAGCACGTTGTCAAAGGTCAGGGTCGGGCTGGGGCGCTCCACCGGAATGGCGCGTCCCAGCTGGTTCAGCCCGACTGCGGTCAGCAGCATGCATACGCCGATGATCACCAGCCGCTGGCGCTGTTCGGCATCGGCCTTGCGATAAAAGCTGTAATACACAGCGCCCATGGCAAGCAGCGCCACGCCATCAAAGGCCCGGTTGTTGAGTGCCGCGATCAGGTTAACCCATGTCTGGCTCTCTCCCAGCTTGTGGTTAAAGAAATAAAACACCGCCTTGTCGAGCCCGAACCAGAAACCGTGGTTCGGCAGCCAGAACCAGCTGCCCAGCACGGCAAACGCCGCCAGGTTCCAGAACACCAGTTTGTTGTAATTGATAGACATGAGTCCCCCTTGAAACAAGGCGAGCATTGTACGGAATTTTACGCAAGCAGGGCAGCCCTGAAAGGTACCCGCAACCGTGTTTGAAGGCTGAGGTGCGCAGCACCGACATAACCCAGCAAGCCCGGCGCAGCCGGAAATGAAAAAAGCCCCGACCGTAAGGTCAGGGCTTTTGTATGATGGCGGAGCGGACGGGACTCGAACCCGCGACCCCCGGCGTGACAGGCCGGTATTCTAACCAACTGAACTACCGCTCCGCATAAAGCTGTATAGTCAGGAGTACTATATTGGGTGCCTGGCAGTGACCTACTTTCACATGGCAGCTGCCACACTATCATCGGCGCGGGTGCGTTTCACTGCTGAGTTCGGCATGGAGTCAGGTGGTTCCACAACGCTATGGCCGCCAGGCATAAAACTGTAATTCGGAAGAAGCGACCGCCAAGGATGGCGGGAATGCAGAAAATGCAGGAGCAATTTTCTGCGGTTTGATGAATTTCGTAGTCTCGACCTGCAAGGCCTCACACTTCTTGGGTGTTGTATGGTTAAGCCGCACGGGTCATTAGTACAGGTTAGCTGCACGCCTCACAGCGCTTCCACACCCTGCCTATCAACGTCCTGGTCTCGGACGGCCCTTTAGAGGTATCAAGTACCTGGGGATGACTCATCTCGAGGCTCGCTTCCCGCTTAGATGCTTTCAGCGGTTATCGATTCCGAACTTAGCTACCGGGCAGTGCCACTGGCGTGACAACCCGAACACCAGAGGTTCGTCCACTCCGGTCCTCTCGTACTAGGAGCAGCCCCTCTCAATCATCCAACGCCCACGGCAGATAGGGACCGAACTGTCTCACGACGTTCTGAACCCAGCTCGCGTACCACTTTAAATGGCGAACAGCCATACCCTTGGGACCGACTTCAGCCCCAGGATGTGATGAGCCGACATCGAGGTGCCAAACACCGCCGTCGATATGAACTCTTGGGCGGTATCAGCCTGTTATCCCCGGAGTACCTTTTATCCGTTGAGCGATGGCCCTTCCATTCAGAACCACCGGATCACTATGACCTGCTTTCGCACCTGCTCGACGTGTCTGTCTCGCAGTTAAGCTGGCTTATGCCATTGCACTAACCGTACGATGTCCGACCGTACTTAGCCAACCTTCGTGCTCCTCCGTTACACTTTGGGAGGAGACCGCCCCAGTCAAACTACCCACCAGGCACTGTCCTCATCCCCGATAAGGGGACCAAGTTAGAACATCAAACATACAAGGGTGGTATTTCAAGGATGGCTCCACGGCAACTGGCGTCACCGCTTCACAGCCTCCCACCTATCCTACACATGTAGGGTCAATGTTCAGTGCCAAGCTATAGTAAAGGTTCACGGGGTCTTTCCGTCTAGCCGCGGGTACACCGCATCTTCACGGCGATTTCAATTTCACTGAGTCTCGGGTGGAGACAGCGTGGCCATGGTTACACCATTCGTGCAGGTCGGAACTTACCCGACAAGGAATTTCGCTACCTTAGGACCGTTATAGTTACGGCCGCCGTTTACCGGGGCTTCGATCAAGAGCTTCACCTTACGGCTAACCCCATCAATTAACCTTCCGGCACCGGGCAGGTGTCACACCCTATACGTCCTCTTGCGAGTTAGCAGAGTGCTGTGTTTTTGATAAACAGTCCCAGCCACCTGGTCACTGCGACTGGCTCAGGCTCCATCCGCGAAGGACTTCACCCGCTCCAGCGTACCTTCTCCCGAAGTTACGGTACTATTTTGCCTAGTTCCTTCACCCGAGTTCTCTCAAGCGCCTTGGTATTCTCTACCCG
>NZ_CP155481.1:75000-260000 GCF_039654065.1 Oceanimonas sp. AH20CE76 | reverse complement strand
CCAGCGCATCAGGCTTATCGTTTCCCCGCCAGGGAGTAAGAATGCGGACAAGATGACTGATATTAACGGTTTCACCTGCCAGCTTGTCTTCTGCCATTCTTACCAGCTCGGTAGTGCCCAGCATGGATATTTGCATATCGGCAGCAAAGCGCTGCACCAACTCGGCAGTATAGCGGCGGGAAACCGTGCCCGGTGTGGCCAGCAGGCCGATATGTTTGAGTCCTTTTGAACGACAGTATTCAGCCGCGGGTTTAATGGCCGGCACCACGCCAACAACAGGTATGTGCAGTTGTTCGCGCAGCGCCGGTAGCACATAGGTACTGGCGGTATTGCAAGCGATGATCACAATATCGATATGGTGACGTGCCACAAACACAGTGAGCAGCTCCAGCACACGCTCTACCAGGCGCGCTTCATCCAGCTCGCCATAAGGAAAACAGGCATTGTCGAACAGATAGAAGTACTGATGTGCCGGTAATGCCCGGTGTACTTCCCGGTAGACGGAAAGGCCACCCATGCCGGAGTCGAAGATAAGAATGTTTGCCACTGACTGCCCTCGCTGTGCAAGGGCGACATAATAACGCCAACGGCTGAAAAAGAAAAAAAGCCGGCGCGAAGGCCGGCTTGGGATACCACGATGTCTGCAAGCACCGAGCAGGGTAGGACAAAGGCCCAACTTCACGACACGCTTCAAGTACTTCCATGTAGCGCTCGGCAAATGCCATCCGTGGCATTTGATCGGTCGTGAAGCCGCTTCCTTTATCCTTCTTGCTCATATCAGAAGCGGTAGTCGGCACCGACGTAAAACTCCATATCGGGGGCATCGTAGCCACTGACCACCTGATAGTCCTTGTCGAACAGGTTGTTGATCTTGCCGTTCAGGGTCAGGTTTTGGGTAAGCGGGTAGCGGGCACCGATATTCCAGATGGTGTAGGAAGGGGTATATACTGGACCAACTGCACCATAGGTTTTCCTATCACCCATATACATTACTTGAGCAAATAAATTAGCTTTTGCCACATCAATGTCACCGGTCCAGCTGAACTTGCGTTTGGCACGGTTAAGCAGCTGCTTCGCAGTCTCAATATCTTTGGCATTAGTGTACTCATAGCTGACGGAATGATGAAGTGGGCCCGTATCAGCATTAATAACAAACTCAGCACCTCTGATAAGAGTGTCAACATTATCTGTAGAGTTTCTAAAACTCACAATCATGTTATCTATTTCATTACGATAAATATTTAGCTGCCAATCAAATAGACTATAGTTACCAGATAATCCCAACTCCCAGTTTTCAGATTGTTCTGGCTTAAGCTCTGGGTTCCCCCCTCCCCAACTGCTCTTAGGGTAATATAAATCAGTAAAGTTCGGAGCTCTAAACGCAGTCCCATAACTTAATGTCGCTTTGTGCTGCTCCAGCAACTGAACTGACAACGCACTCTGCCAGGTGCCATGTGTACCGAACTGTTCGTTATCATCTACTCGGCCGGTCAGCTCCAGGGTAAGCGGTGACCAGGTATGATAGGCGGAAATAAACACACCTGTGTTATCACGGTCTGGCGCCGTAAAACTTGTGCTTCTGGACAACAAACGATCTTGTTGCCAATCCATACCAGTTAAAACGTAGGCCTGCTCGGCATAATAATACTGAATCAGGCCATCAACCCGGGTGGTAGCGGTGTTGGCAATATCGGCAGTATGCTGCCCATCACTTTTGTTCCAGTCCTCGGACTTAAATTCGCCATAACTGGCATTAAGCTGGCCAACTAACTGTTCGTCCTGATAGCGCAGACCAGTATCAACTTGATACGCTTTGGTATTACTGCTGTCAGAGCCAGGAAAACCAAAGTCTGGCTCATAATAATCATATTCCAGATTATTTTCCCAAGCATTAAGGTTGGCATCCAACGTCCAGTTCTGATCCAGCTGATGTTCCATACCCAGCGTCAGGTTTTTGCTGTCAAAGCCATCGCGGTCAGGCTGACTGTTGTCAGGCACCACATCATAGCCCCGGGTTTCCCGATAACCGGTGGCCAGCTGCAGCCGGGTGGCATCGGTGACCCACTGGTTAACCGACACATCGGCGGCATAGTAGTCGTTACTGCCTGTGGTCACGCCCACACTAATATCATTCACTTTAGAAGTGGTAATGATATTGACCACACCGCCAATGGCACGGGAGCCATAGATGGCGGCACGAGGACCACGAATATATTCAATGCGCTGAACGTTGCTCACCGGCAACTGGCTGAAGTCGACGTTCGAGTTCACCATCTGTGCCATGGGGCGACCGTTGAGTAACACCAGTACATGATCAGACTCGGTGCCACGCACAAACAGGCTGCTGAGCTGACCAATACCGCCGCTTTGGGAGCCAAATTGCATACCTGGCAGGGTTTCCAGCAAGTCAATCAGAGAACGAGGCTGGCGGCGTTCGATGTCGGCCCTGGTAATCACTTCCACCGGAGCCAGGGCACTGGTGAGCGGCTGCTCTGCCCGGTTGTAGATGGTAATAGAGGTAGGTTCAGACGAATTCTGGGCACAGGCGGCCCATGGCAGCAGTGCGGCTGCCAACAATTTCTTAGACATTCTTTTCCCTAGTTCGCGTAGTGAGGCCTGCGGCCTTGTGACTCTCTCTTTGGCAGGTTTTCGGACTTGAGAGCTCGGGCGGCAGCCCACCTACGGCGACGGCTTCCCACCTTGCGGCAGTGCCTGGAATCTTCCGTGTCGCTTTCGTTCCCTCTTACCGCTGCGCGCCAGTTCCGGATTTGCACCGGATTCCCATTTACGCCTGTCGGCACCAAAGCGCGGGCATTATAAAGGCTAACTGAAGATATATGCATGATTTTTGAGAAAAAACGCAAAACATGACTCATTGTGAAATATGAGCCGGCTCTCAATTACTTAAAATTAACATATATTTAACTTTGCAGTTTTTGATAGGCTGCCGTTTTAAGCTTATCGGCAGTGTCAGATGCAACAGGGAGAGAACCTTATGGCCAGCGATTCCAACAACAGCAAGCAGCCCACCCACAAGGGCATTCATGAACTGTACGGTGAAGATCCCATCAAAGCCGATAAGCAGCTCTGGGGCCGTGAGAGCGACCCCGGCAGCCGGCGGGGATTTTTAAAACGCAGCGGCCTGCTGGCCATGGCCACTGCCATTGGAGCCAGCATTCCCTTTGCCAGAAATATGCCGGCGGGGCTGATACCGGCCGCTTTTGCCCAGTCCGACGAGCCTTTTTCACTGCCCGGCAAAGAAGGGCTGACCATTCTTAACGACAGGCCCATTAACGCCGAAACCCCGCCTCATTTGCTGGATGACGAAATCACACCAGCCAAGCATATGTTTGTTCGCAATAACGGCCTGGTGCCTAATATAGAAACGCTGGACCCGGCCCAATGGACGCTGGAAATCGCCGGTGAGTCCTGCGAGAACCCCACTACTTTTACCATTGCCGAGCTGAAAGAAAAGTTTGAGCATCACAGCTATCAGCTGACGGTGGAATGCGGCGGTAACGGCCGCAGTGAATATGTACCGGCGGCCAGCGGCAACCAGTGGACGACCGGTGCCGTGGCCAGCCCCAAATTTACCGGGGTGCGGCTGCGGGACGTACTGGAAGCCTGCGGCATCAAAAAAGACGCCGTTTATATTGGTTATTACGGCGGCGACCTTCACCCCAGCGGCGATCCGGGCAAAGAGGCCATCTCCCGGGGCGTGCCCATGTCCAAGGCACTGGAAGACGAAACCCTGATCGCCTGGGCCATGAACGATGAAGACATTCCGGTGTTAAATGGCCACCCGCTGCGGCTGGTATGTGGTGGCTGGCCGGCGTCGACTTCGGGCAAGTGGCTGAAGAAAATCGTGATCCGCAATCAGGTGCACGACGGCAACAAGATGGCGGCCCCCTCTTACAGCGTGCCCAAATATCCGGTAGCCCCAGGCACTCAAGTGCCGAATAAAGACATGGAAATCATCGAATCCATGCCGGTGAAGTCGCTGATCACCTTCCCCAAAACCGGTATCAGCCATCAGCTGGGCCAGCCCTTGCAGGTGCGGGGTCATGCCTGGGCCGGTGATCTGGAAGTTACCGAGCTGCATGTGTCCATCGACTTTGGTGCCACCTGGCACAAGGCCGAGTTGCGCAAGCCCGCCAACCGGCTGGCCTGGCAGCACTGGCACAGCGAGCTGAGCTTTCCGGAAAAAGGCTATTACGAGATCTGGGCCAAAGCCGTGGATAACGAAGGCCATGCTCAACCCATGGTAGTGCCGGGCTGGAACCCCAAGGGCTATCTCAATAACGCCTGCCATCGCATTGCGGTGCAAATCGTTTAATGGAGGTATGCATGATACGCACTGCTGCAATAGGGCTGCTTCTGGGGCTGGCCACGGCTCCGGCGCTGGCCGCCGAGCAGGATCCGCAAACCGGCTTTATTATCGCGCCCGGCTGGGAGACGGTACGCAATAACTGCATTGCCTGCCACTCTGCCAAACTAGTTACTCAAAACAGTGGCAGCCGTGAGCACTGGCTGTCGCTTATTCGCTGGATGCAGGAAAAGCAGGGATTGTGGACCTTTGATGACAACACCGAAGAGACCATTCTCACCTACCTGAGCAGCGCCTATGGCCCCAAGGAAGGAGCCCGCCGGCCACCGCTGCGGGCGGATCAATTGCCGGAAAACCCCTACCGAAAGCCGGCCAGCACAGAGTAACTCTACTATTCGGCGGGAGCGGAGCAGCGCTCCTGCCTTTACCCGCCTTAAATGCCCACGCTCCGCTCTGGTCAACTGGACAAATTCACTACAAGCCGTAGAATTTGCGCTCCGTTTTAAAGTGAGGCGAATAATGAGCACCCAAGACAGCTACCAGACTCAACTGGATGAAAAAGCCGCCCGGCTGGAGCAAATTTTCGCTCCCTTTACCCCTCCCCGTCTGGAAGTGTTTGCCTCCGACCCCAAGCATTACCGCATGCGCGCCGAGTTTCGTGTGTGGCATGAGGGAGACGACCTCTATTACATCATGTTTGATCAGGCCACCCGGGAAAAATACCGGGTGGAGCAGTTTCCAGCCGCCTCAGCACTCATCAACACCGCCATGCCGCTGCTGCTGGAAGCCCTGCGCCCCAGCCCTGTGCTGCGCCGCAAGCTGTTTCAGGTAGACTTTTTGTCTTCCCTCAGCAACGAGCTGGTGATCAGCCTGCTCTATCATCGCCAACTGGGTGAAGACTGGCAGGCGGAAGTGACAAACCTGCGCGCCTGGCTGAAAGAAAGAGGCATTAACGCGCACATTATTGGCCGGGCTAAAAAGCAGAAACTGGTACACGACTGTGATTATGTGCTGGAGCGGCTGAACGTGTCCGGGCGAGAGCTGATTTATCAGCAGGTGGAAAACAGCTTTACTCAGCCCAATGGCCGCATGAACGAAAAAATGCTGGGCTGGGCACTGAACGTGACTCAGGGTGCCAGTGGTGATTTGCTGGAGCTGTATTGCGGCAACGGTAACTTCTCTCTGGCTCTGGCAAAAAACTTTCGCCGGGTGCTGGCCACGGAAATTTCCAGCTCTTCGGTCAAGTCAGCCCAGTACAATATTGCTGCCAACGCCATCGATAACGTCACCATACTGCGTATGTCGGCGGAAGAATTTACTCAGGCCATGCGCGGCGTACGTGAGTTTCGCCGGTTAAAAGGCGTGGATCTGCCAAGCTATGAGTGCAATACCATACTGGTGGACCCGCCCCGGGCCGGGCTGGATGAAGACACGGTAAAGCTGGTTCAGGATTACGACAATATCGTTTATATCTCCTGTAATCCGGACACACTGCGTCAGAACCTGGAAACCCTGAGCCAGACCCACCACATCAGCCGCTTTGCGCTGTTTGATCAGTTCCCCTACACCCACCATATGGAAGCCGGGGTGTATCTGACGCGCCGAAAGTGAATAGTGATGAGTGAAGACATGAAATAAAAAAGGGGAGCCGAAGCTCCCCTTTTTGCCGCTTAGACTGAATCTCAGTCCAGCATGTAGTTTTCCGGCAGGGCGATGCGGGCCACGCCGGATTCCACGGCGGCCACGGCCACAGCGCGGGCTACGCGAGGCAGCAGGCGCGGATCCATCGGCTTCGGAATCACATAGTCTTTACCGAATTCCAGAGAGTCGTAACCGGAAGCAGTCAGCACTTCCTGAGGTACCGGCTCTTTGGCCAGAGAGCGAATGGCGTCTACGGCAGCCACTTTCATCTCGTCGTTGATCCGGGTGGCACGCACGTCCAGAGCACCGCGGAAGATGAAGGGGAAGCACAGCACGTTGTTCACCTGGTTGGGGAAGTCGGAACGACCGGTACCCATCACCAGATCGGAACGAGTGGCGTGAGCCAGCTCGGGCTTGATTTCCGGATCCGGGTTGGAGCAGGCGAAGATAACCGGGTTCGGAGCCATCAGCTTGACGGCTTCAGCCGGCAGTACGTCGGGGCCGGACACGCCTACAAATACGTCGGCGCCGGTGATCACATCTTCCAGAGTACGCTTGTCGGTGTTGTTGGCAAACAACGCCTTGTACTCGTTCAGATCGTCACGGCGAGTGTGAATAACGCCGTTGCGGTCCAGCATGTAGATGTTTTCACGCTGAGCGCCGCACTTGATCAGCAGCTCCATACAGGCAACGGCGGCAGCACCGGCACCCATACATACGATGTGCGCATCGGCAATGTCCTTACCCTGCACTTCCAGCGAGTTGATCAGACCCGCAGCAGTAACAATGGCGGTGCCGTGCTGGTCGTCATGGAATACGGGCACATTACAGCGCTCGATCAGCTCTTTTTCAATTTCAAAGCATTCAGGTGCCTTGATGTCTTCCAGGTTGATGCCGCCAAAGGTGTCGGCGATGGCTTCAACGGTCTGAATAAATTCTTCGGTGGTGCGATGCTTGACTTCGATATCCACGGAGTCGAGGCCGGCGAAACGTTTGAACAGCAGCGCCTTGCCTTCCATTACCGGCTTGGAAGCCAGCGGGCCCAGGTTGCCCAGACCCAGAATGGCTGTACCGTTAGAGATAACCGCTACCAGGTTGCCTTTGGCGGTGTACTTATAGGCGTTTTCCGGATCGGCGGCGATTTCGCGCACCGGCTCGGCTACGCCCGGGCTGTAGGCCAGGGCCAGATCTTTGGCGGTTTCCGCCGGCTTGCTGATTTCAACGGAGATTTTGCCCGGCTTGGGGAAAGCATGATAGTCGAGCGCTTTTTGACGGAAGTCGGTCATTGTGCGAGTACCCTGATGCGATTGTAGACATTTATTCGATTACACTGTGAACAAGTTTATCACAATATTTATACAATGTGATATTAATCAACTTTTTTCACCTTGCCCAGTCTGATCCACTTATTTTTCTCGGTAAAACTGCCAGGGGTGATTCAGCCACAGCTGCCAGCCAGCACCCCGCTTACGTGCCTTGCCACGCACGAAAAGCCGGTCTCCGGGGGTTAACCGGGCCAGCTGGTCACGCCACCTGGCCGGCAGTTGCCGGCCCGAACGCAATGTCAGTCCGCTGCGGCTGAGCAATGTTACTTCGCCATGGCGAGCGTGCACGCGTTGCACTGTGATCAGCAGATTTTGCCAACGACGGCTTGCAGGCGCGGCCGGCAAAGAGCGGGTCCAGATGCCCAGCCGATGCCGTCGTGCAGCCTGCTCTGCCTGCAAAAGACAGGACCAATACGTATGATTGGGCTCAAACAGCATCAGTTCGCCCAATCCTGCCGCCAGCATGCTTTTTACCAGCAATTGTCCGCTGTTTGTCAGTGGATAAGCCAAAAGGCGTCCATAATCATCACGCCTTTTGGCTGCAAAAACCAGTTTCATTTGACTCTTTTCTGGTAATTTCTTGCTCAGCCAGCGCTGCGCTTTCCGGGCACCGGCTTCAGGTGCCAGACGCCCGTTTTTGTATAATTCCGGTGTGTCTATTCCCACCAGGCGAATACGTCTGCCATCAACAAGATGAACAGTATCTCCGTCTATCACTTTTTTAACATTTGCAGTTTCATACTGAGTGAATTGCGGACATGAAGCGCTGATGCCGAATGGCAATAAAAACAGAAAAAGCAGGGCAGGAACCAACATGGCTGCACACCACAGGAAGGCGGATCTGATTAACCATGGTTGATAAGGTGGGACAAGGCAAATGACAGGCAACAAAAAAGCGCCCGCAGGCGCTTTTTTGAGACCGGTGCAGCAACTTACTTCTTGCTGCCCAGCATGCCGAAACGCTTGTTGAAGCGATCAACACGGCCGCCGGTGTCAAGAATCTTCTGCTTACCGGTAAAGAAGGGGTGGCAAGCGGAGCAAACGTCCAGGTTCAGATCATGGCCCAGGGTAGAGCGGGTCTTGATCTCGTTACCGCAAGAACATTTGGCAACAATTTCTTTGTATTCCGGGTGGATACCTTGTTTCATGGACAACCTCTGTCAGTAGGCCGTGTCGCTATCTGATCCTGAGCCAGACACCACACGAGAGTTACACGTTTTGTGAAGGGTGCGAATAATATAGGATCGCCTTTTTTCAGGCAAGGAAAATGCGGATGAAAAAATCAGCAATGTCGCCTTCGGCACAACAGGCTCTGGTGCGGGTGGTACTGCCCGTTCCCCTGCGCCGGGAGTTCGATTATCTGTGTTCGCAGCCTTTGCCCGAAGCAGGTTGCCGGGTACGCGTGCCTTTTGGTAATCGCACTCTGGTGGGTCTGGTGCTGAGTCATCCGCAAACCACGGAACTGGATCCGGCCCGCATTAAGCCGGTAACCGCTGTTATCGACAACACGCCTGTACTGAATGAGGCAGACCGCAAACTGCTGGCCTGGGCGGCACAATATTACCTGCACCCGCCGGGAGAAGTGTATTTTCAGGCCCTGCCCACCCTGCTGCGCAAAGGTGAAGAAGCCGGTTACCGGCCGGTGGAAAGCTGGCATGCGCTGGAAGGCGATAACAGCAGCCTGAACCGGGCAATAAAACAGCGACAAGCTTACGAGCTGCTGCAACACACTCCCATGACGCCGGGTGAGCTGGGAGCCAGGGGGGTCACTTCCGCCACGCTTAATGCCCTGGCCAAAAAAGGGCTGGCCGAAAAGCGGGAAAGCCTGCCCGCCCGCACCCACTGGCGCGGCAAGGTCACCATTAATGAAGACGCCAAACCCAGGCTGACCACGGAGCAGGCACTGGCGGTAAGCGTGCTGCAGCAGGCAAACCGTTTCAGCCCCTTTTTGCTGGAAGGCATTACCGGCTCAGGCAAGACCGAAGTCTACCTGCAGGCCATGGAACCGGTATTAAAAGCAGGCAAACAGGTATTGGTGATGGTGCCGGAAATCGGCCTCACGCCCCAGACCATAGCCCGCTTTCAGCGCCGGTTTCCGCTGCCGGTATGCACCCTGCACTCGGCCATGAACGAGCGGGAACGGCTTGACGCCTGGCTGGCCTGCCAGGACGGCAGCGCCGCCATTGTGATTGGCACTCGCTCCGCCCTGCTCACGCCCTTTGACCAGCTTGGCCTGATTATTATCGATGAAGAGCACGACAGCTCTTTCAAACAACAGGACGGCTTTCGCTACCATGCACGGGATCTGGCGCTGTTGCGCGCTCATCAGCTGAATATTCCCATTCTGCTGGGCTCGGCCACACCCAGTTTTGAAAGTCTGCACAATGCCGCTGCCGGCAAATACCAGCTGCTTACTCTCAGCCAGCGGCCGGGTACCGCCACTGTGGCCGAGCATTTGCTGCTGGACAGCCGCCATGTACAGCTGGAGGCCGGGCTGTCGCCCCAGCTGCAGCAGCTGATGGCGGAAGAGCTCGGCAAAGGCAATCAGGTCATGCTGTTTCTTAACCGCCGGGGCTATGCGCCTGTGCTGCTGTGCCACGACTGCGGCTGGCTGGCAGACTGCGAGCGCTGCGATGCTCATTACACCTGGCACAAAAACGGCAACCGGCTGCACTGCCATCATTGCGACCATCAGCGCCCTCGTCCACCCCAGTGTCCGCAATGTGGCAGCAGCAAGCTGGTGGGCACCGGCCTGGGCACCGAGCAGGTGGAGCAGGCGCTGGCCATGCTGTTTCCTCAGTACAACGTCATTCGTATCGACCGGGACAACACGCGCCGCAAGGGCAGCTTTGAGCAGCACCTGGAAGGCATTCGCGCCGGCAAATACCAGATTTTGCTTGGCACGCAAATGCTGGCTAAAGGACACCATTTTCCCGATGTGACTCTGGTGGCCATGCTGGATGTGGACGGTGCCCTGTTTGCCGGTGATTTTCGTGCTGCCGAGCGTCTGGCTCAGCTGTATATTCAGGTGGCCGGCCGCGCCGGCCGGGCCAGCAAACCGGGCCGGGTGGTGCTGCAGACCCATCATCCGGATCATGCCCTGCTGCAGGATCTGGCCAATCAGGGATACCGGCATTTTGCCCACACCGCGCTGGAAGAGCGCCGTCAGGCCGGACTGCCGCCCTACAGCTATCAGGCACTGTTTCGCTGCCAGGCCACTCAGGGCGAGGCCTGCCGGGAGTTCCTGGTACCGCTGGCTCAACAGCTGGCCCCGGCCCTGCCCGCCTCCGTGCTGTGTCTGGGGCCTTTCAGTGCGCGCATGGAGCGCAAGGCCGGCCAGTACCGTTATCAGATGCTGCTGCAGGCAAACAGCCGGCGGGAGCTGGCCAGCGCCTGCCGCCATGCACTGGCCATTGCCGACAGCCTGCCGGCGGCACGCAAAGTAAGGTGGTCACTGGATATTGATCCGCAGGAGTTGTGGTGATCTGCAGCAAGCAACAATGCGGTTGCACTTTAGTGCTGCTGATCAGGACGGGCGTCGTCGGGGCGGATCATGGATAACAGAAAGGTCAGGGCCCGGCGGCAGCTGGGTTCACCCATCAGCATTTGAGTGTAATCATTCTTGATGGGCAGCACTTCCAGCCAGCGCTGAGTGATCCAGGCGGCGTCCTGCCAGCGTGGATCAGGGTGCAGCTCCGCCAGCTCCGGATATTCCTCAAACACTTCCTGCAGCTTGTCGGACAAAATCTGCTCCACCGGCGACAATGCACAGGAGCGCCAGTTATCCAGCAGCTCTACCTCTGCCTGCAACAGACCATCCTGCTCTTCTGCCAGCTCGCGAATACGAAAGCGCTCTGTGGCTTCCACGGTAATGCCTAGCATGCCATCTTCCAGGGTATAGAAATCCACAATTTTCACTCTGGCACCCAGCATATAAAGATCGCCCTTGCCGGTATCATCGGGGTCTTCCAGCATGCCGATGCCAAAGCCACGGTCATCCTTTTCTGCCTCGGCGATCATGCGCACATATCTCGGCTCAAAAATCCGCAGGGGCACTCTGCCTTCGGGTAATAAGTGCAGGGTAAGAGGAAGTAATGCCAGTTTCATGGACGACTCCTTGGTTACTTACCGGAATATAAAGCAGTAAACACCTTTTTTCTTGTCTCTAAAATGACCTGTGCATGAAATACCGGCTTTCACTCAAACGCCTGTCGCCCCGGCAAGGTAGTTTTTGACGCCCATAATGAGTAGAATTTACGCCCCTCGGGTTTTGCTCGACCTTGTCTCAAACTTTGGTGAACTGATAATGAAAGAACATATTCAAGCGCTGCTTGAGCAGACGGTCTCTACTCTCAAACAACAGGGCAAGCTGCCTGCCGAGCTGGAGCCACGCATCCAGGTAGACCGCACCAAAGACAAGGCCCATGGCGATCTGGCCACCAACCTGGCGCTGTTGCTGGCCAAACCGGCCAAACAGAACCCCCGCGCCCTGGCCCAGCTGCTGGTCGACAACCTGCCCGCTTCAGAGCTGGTCGCCAAAACCGAGCTGGCCGGCCCCGGCTTTATCAATTTCTTTCTCGACAGCAACTGGCTGGCTGGCCAGATAGACGCCATGGTGGCTGATGAACGTGCCAATGTGCCCGCAGCCGAGCAGCCGCAAACCGTGGTGGTGGATTATTCAGCCCCCAACGTGGCCAAGGAAATGCACGTGGGCCATCTGCGCTCTACCATTATCGGTGACGCCGTGGTGCGCACTCTGGAATTTCTTGGCCATAAAGTGATTCGCGCCAATCACATTGGTGACTGGGGCACCCAGTTCGGCATGCTGATTGCCTATCTGGAAAAGCTGGAGCAGGAAAACCCGGACGTGCTGTCTTCCGGTCTGTCTGATCTGGAGCAATTTTACCGGGAATCCAAACAGCAATATGACAACGATGCTGACTTTGCCGAGCGCGCCCGCAACTATGTGGTGAAGCTGCAGGGTGGCGATGAATACTGCCTGAACATGTGGCAAAAGCTGGTAGACGTGACCCTGAAGCACAACCAGGAAGTATACGACCGCCTGGGTGTATCATTGACCCCCGCCAATGTGATGGGCGAAAGCATGTATAACCCCATGCTCAACGACATTGTTGCCGATCTGCAGCAACAAGGCCTGGCGGTGGAAGACGAAGGTGCTCTGGTGGTGTACCTCGACGAGTACAAGAACAAAGACGGCGACCCCATGGGCGTGATAGTACGCAAGAAGGACGGCGGTTTCCTTTACACCACCACCGACATTGCCTGTGCCAAGTACCGCTATGAGCAGCTGGGTGCCGATCGTGCCCTGTATTTTATCGACTCCCGTCAGCACCAGCATCTGATGCAGGCCTGGACCATAGTGCGCAAGGCCGGCTACATTCCCGATTCCATGAGCCTGGAGCACCACGCTTTTGGCATGATGCTGGGCAAGGACGGTCGTCCGTTCAAGACCCGCTCCGGCGGCACCATCAAGCTGGTAGATTTGCTGGATGAGGCAGAAGAGCGCGCCGCCGCCCTGCTGGAGCAGAAAAACACCGATCTCAGCGCCGAAGAAAAAGCTCAGGTTGCCAGCCGGGTAGCCATGGCGGCGGTGAAATATGCCGATCTGTCCAAGAGCCGCACCACCGACTACATCTTTGACTGGGACAACATGCTGTCGTTTGAGGGCAATACCGCTCCCTACCTGCAATATGCCTACACCCGGGTGCAGTCCATCTTCCGCAAGGCCGGCGTCAGTGCCGATGCGCTGACCGGTAACGTCATCATTGACGCTCCGGCAGAAGAAGCTCTGGCCCAGAAGCTGGTGCAGTTCAACGATACCGTCAAGTCGGTGGCCGACAAGGGCATGCCACACCTGCTGTGCCTCTACCTGTATGAGCTGTCCGGTGCCTTTATGAGCTTCTACGAAGCCTGCCCCATCAATAAGGAGGGCGTGCCGGCCGAGGCCCGGGCCAGCCGTCTGCGCCTGTGCGCCGCCACCGCCAAGGTACTGCAACAGGGCCTGTCCCTGCTGGGCATCGATACTCTGGAGCGGATGTAAGCCATGGCCAGGGATTATGTTCGCCGCAGCCCGCCCAAGAAAAAGGGCGGTAATAGCAAGCGCACCGGCAACAGCCGTGGTCGTGCGCCAGAGCGCAGTATTCCCTGGCTGGCCATTATATTTGCTCTGATATTGCTGGGGGGAATGGGCTACATCATTTTTCTGATTAAAGGCTCTGCCGGCACCTCACCGTCAGCCACGCCGGCTGCCACTCAGCAACCACCGCAGGCTCCGGCCAAAAAGGTGGATCCCATCGATCAAAAACCAGTAGAAAAATGGCGCTACATAGAGCAACTGGAAAACAAGGAAATCGTGGTCAGCCCGGCTAAACCCGCAGAAGCACGTAAAAAGCCCGAAGCGGCACCAGACAAAATCTATTACATGCAGTGCGGATCATTCCGCTCTTCTGCTCAGGCTGAGCAGCTCAAGGCCCGCATTGCTTTTCAGGGTCTCAGCTCGGAAGTCAAACGCAGCGAGGGCAGCAATGGTGTCTGGTACCGGGTGGTGATGGGTCCCTATGAGAGCAAGCGCAAGGCCGACCAGGCCAAGCATAAAATGAGCAGCATCAACACCGGCTGCATACTGCTGCAGGGCTAATCATAGTCGCGGTCTCGCAGCGACCTGCCTGAAACAACTTCAACCCAAGAGTGCGCCTGCAGGGTTGAAGTTTTTCCTGCCCGCCCCCATCTTCGTGAACATGACATTCTCGCCGGTCCGGCCGGCAACACCGTCAAGTGAGGTTCACAGTGACAACAATCGTTTCAGTTCGCCGTAACGGCAAGGTAGTTATCGGTGGCGACGGCCAGGTTTCTCTTGGTAATACCGTAATGAAAGGCAACGCCCGCAAGGTACACCGGCTGCACAACGGCAAGGTACTGGCCGGTTTTGCCGGTGGCACCGCCGACGCCTTTACCCTGCTGGAACGCTTTGAGGCCAAGCTGCAGGCTCACCAGGGCAATCTGGAGCGTGCTGCCGTGGCATTGGCCAAAGACTGGCGGACCGACCGCGCTCTGCGCCGGCTGGAAGCCCTGCTGGCGGTCGCTGACGACAAGCACTCCTTTATCATTACCGGTAACGGCGACGTGGTACAGCCCGAGCAGGATCTGATCGCTATCGGCTCCGGCGGCCCCTACGCTCAGTCGGCGGCACGCGCCCTGCTGGAAAATACCGATATGGATGCCCGCGACATAGTGGAAAAAGCACTCTCCATTGCCGGCGATGTGTGCGTGTACACCAACGGCAACCAGACTATTGAAGAACTCGACTACGGCCAGTAACGGTCCATTGCAACAGGATTGAATTATGTCTGAAATGACCCCGAGAGAAATTGTTCACGAGCTGGACCGTTTTATTGTTGGCCAGAGTGAAGCCAAACGCGCCGTAGCCATTGCCCTGCGCAACCGCTGGCGTCGTATGCAGCTTGAGCCCGAACTGCGCCAGGAAGTGACTCCCAAAAACATTCTGATGATAGGCCCTACCGGCGTGGGCAAAACCGAAATTGCCCGCCGTCTGGCCAAACTGGCCAATGCGCCCTTTATCAAGGTAGAAGCGACCAAGTTCACCGAAGTTGGCTATGTAGGTAAAGAAGTAGACTCTATTATTCGCGATCTGACCGATATCGCCATGAAGATGGTGCGCGAACAACAGGTAGAAAAACACCGCCATCGTGCCGAAGAAGCGGCCGAAGAACGGGTGCTTGATGCCCTGCTGCCCAACCCCCGCAACACCTGGGGTGAAGAAGAAAAGGCCGACAACAGCGGCAGCCGCCAGCTGTTCCGCAAAAAACTGCGGGAAGGCCAGCTCGATGACAAGGAAATTGAAATCAATGTAGCTGCACCGCAGATGGGGGTGGAGATCATGGCTCCTCCCGGCATGGAAGAAATGACCAACCAGCTGCAGGGCATGTTCCAGAATCTGGCAGGCAACACCAGCAAACAGCGCAAAATGAAGATAAAAGAAGCCTTCAAGCTGCTGGTGGAAGAAGAAGCCGCCAAGCTGGTGAATCCGGAAGAGCTGAAAGAGCAGGCCATTCATGCAGTGGAAAACCACGGCATCGTCTTTATCGATGAGTTCGACAAAATCTGTAAACGTGGCGAAAGCTCGGGCCCGGATGTATCCCGCGAAGGCGTACAGCGCGATTTACTGCCACTGATTGAAGGCAGCAGCGTGAACACCAAGCACGGTATGGTACGTACTGACCACATGCTGTTTATCGCTTCCGGTGCCTTTCAGGTTGCCCGCCCGTCGGATTTGATCCCCGAGCTGCAGGGTCGTCTGCCCATTCGGGTTGAGCTGAGCTCACTCACCGCAGAAGACTTTGAGCGTATTCTTACCGAGCCCAGTGCTTCACTCACCGAGCAGTACAAGGCACTGCTGGCCACCGAAAATGTAAACGTCGAATTCACCGACGATGGCATTCGTCGTCTGGCCGACGCCGCCTGGCGGGTGAACGAAACCACCGAAAATATCGGTGCCCGCCGGCTGCATACCGTGATGGAACGCCTGCTGGATGAGCTTTCATTTGAAGCTTCAGACAAATCCGGTGAAACCATTACCGTAGATGCGGACTATGTAGATCGTTATTTGAAGAATCTGGTGGAAGACGAAGATCTGAGCCGCTTTATTCTCTGATATCTGCTGTTTACGGGAGCGGTCACATCATTGTGATTGAAAACCGCTCCCGCCTCTTTATACTGAGGTTATCTTGTCTTCAGGCGTGGCAGAATCCATGGAATACAATACTTCTGAACTGTGTGATACCTACATTGATATGGTCGATGTGGTTGAACCCATGTTTTCCACTTTTGGCGGACGTAACTCTTTTGGCGGTCTGGTGTCGACCGTCAAATGCTTTGAGTCTAACGGTTTAATCCTTGAGACAGTAAAGCAGAACGGTGTGGGCCGTGTATTGCTGATCGACGGTGGCGGCTCGCTGCGTCGTGCATTGATCGATGCGGACATTGCTGAAACAGCAGCAGAAAATGGCTGGGAAGGGATTGTCTGCTATGGCTGCGTACGTGAGGTGGATGCGCTGGAAGAAACCGATATCGGCATTCAGGCACTGGCGTCCATTCCGGTGAGCGCCGACGATAACAACATGGGTGAGCTGGATGTGCCGGTCAACTTTGGCGGCGTGACCTTTTTACCGGAAGATCATCTCTACGCCGACACCACAGGTATTATTCTCTCGCCGGAAGCCCTCGATATCGAGTAATACTGTTCTGATGATAAAACGCCGGCTTTAAGCCGGCGTTTTTACAGAAAACAGCGGTTATCAGACGCTTTCTTCTACCTGGTCAATTTTGCCCAGCAGTGCCTGCAGGCGCTCTTGCCAGGCTTGCTGCTGCTGACGCAGCTGCTGGTTTTCGTCGCCCAGCTTGCCGTTCTGCTCTTTCAGCTCGTCCACTTCCATCTGCAGCAAAGAAATGGTATCCACCGCCGTCTGGATTTTGGCTTCCAGCTTTTCCAGTACATCAAAAGACATGTTCTAACCCCTGTAATTCACGTTTACCGGCCATCGGGCCACACACCGTCGAGCATACCTTGGCCTCAGGATGACAACAAGATGCCATATGAAGCACAAGCGCAATTGGCGCAAAAATCTGCCTGTTGGCGTCAGATATTCTGACTCATATCAAAAGAAGGCTTGTCTGAACCGGGCCGGCCTACCACCCTGGCCGGCACACCGGCTACCGTGGTGTGAGCAGGAACCGGATCCAGCACTACACTGCCGGCACCAATTTTGGCCCCTTTACCCACTTCAATGTTGCCCAGAATTTTGGCACCAGCACCTATCATCACTCCTTCACGGATTTTAGGGTGGCGATCACCGCCTTCCTTGCCGGTCCCCCCCAGGGTCACACTTTGCAAAATGGATACATCGTTCTCGATAACGGCGGTTTCGCCCACCACTATGCCGGTGGCATGGTCAAACATTATGCCTTTGCCAATGCGTGCCGCCGGATGCACATCCACGCCAAACACCACCGAGATCTGGTTTTGCAGATAGGTGGCCAGCGCCCGCCGGTTGTGATGCCACAGCCAGTTGGCAATGCGGTAGCCCTGCAGGGCATGAAAGCCCTTCAGATACAGCAGCGGGGTGGAGAACAGATCCACAGCCGGGTCCCGCTCCTGCACCGCGCAGATATCGGCAGCCACCGTATCCAGAATGGCGGGCTCTTCATCCAGCGCGTCCTCAATAATTTCCCGCAAACAAATGGCCGGCATCACGTTGCTGTCCAGCTTGTTGGCCAGAATAAAGCTCAGGGAGCATTTAAGGGTGTCGTGGTTCAGAATGGTGGAGTGAAAAAAGCTGCCGAGCATGGGCTCTTCCGCAATCATGCGTTTGGCTTCTTCACGAATGCGCAGCCAGGTTCTGGATTGAATGCCGTCTTCCATGGGTAAAACCTTGTTTTTAAAATGTATGTTCACTTACCTTCGGGTCGGGTCACGAAGGCACTACCGACACAGGATCCATGTGGATAATGATGTCGGCGTCGGGAAACAAGCCGCGAAGTTTGCCCTCGGCCTGGTCGGCAATGCCGTGAGCTTGCACCAGGGGAAGCTGGTCATCCAGCTCCAGGTGCAGCTGAATAAACCGGGTGCGGCCCGAGCGCCGGGTGCGCAGATCATGCAGCCCGCGCACGCCTGCCACGGCCAGACAGCAGTCCATAATGCGCTTTTGCTCTTCATCGGGCAACCGTCTGTCGAGCAACATTTGAGCAGAGTCGTACCCTATTTTCAGAGCACCATACAAAATATGGCCACCAATCAGCACCGCAAACAGAGCATCGGCCCAGTGCCAGCCAAGCCAGGACAATATAATGGCCGCCAACACGGCCACATTCAGCAAAATGTCGGCACGGTAATGTAATTGATCGGCCTTGATGGCCAAAGACTGGGTGCGGCGAATCACATATTGCTGAAACGCAATCAACGCCAGGGTTAATCCCAGGGAAAACAGCATAACCCAGATACCGGCTTCCGGCCGCTCTACTATCTGAGTATTCAGCAGCCGGGAAATACCGTTAATGATAAGGAATACCGCCGAGCCGCTGATAAAGGCAGACTGGGCCAGCCCCGCCAGAGACTCTGCCTTGCCATGGCCAAAGCGATGATCTTCATCCGGCGGCACCAGAGCGTAGCGAATGGCCATCAGGTTTACCAGAGAGGCACTGATATCCAGCAGGGAGTCGGTAAGGGAAGCCAGCATACTGGCGGAGCCGGTATAGAACCAGGCGCCCAGCTTGGCGATAATTAAAAGTCCGGCAACCAGGGTAGCCGCCATGGCTGCCGTGGTTACCAGACGGGAATAAGTCTGAGTCATGAACCGGCTGATAAATACGTTTGCGTTATTATAACGCCGGCCGGATTATCGTCAGGAGATTTCGACCAAAGTACGAGATCAGGCGAGATCACACATCAGCTCTTCCAGCTCATCACGACTGTCTTCCATCAAATGATACAGCTCAAAGGCATCATGAGCCGACAGTGACAGGCAAACCGGTGCGCCGGCCACATCTTCACAGATAACCACCATGCCCCGCTCGCCCCGGCGAAACAGCACATGGTCAAAGTCCACTATGAAGTGTTGCTGTCGTTCAGCTACCTCCACTTCCAGCTCACCACCGGGGTGCAATACCATACTGGCTTTCGCCGAATGCGCATCTGTCAGGACATAGCTGCACTTTCTGATCAACATGACCTTTATCCTCCACTGGTTGCTGGCGTCTGCGACCAAGTGTAGGCCAGATTGCTCAATAAACAACCAGGAAGAATGAATATTATTTCTGTTTACTGTTCGGCACTGACTGCTCCGGCAAACCCCTGCTGCCGCCAGGCTTCATAGCTGATCACCGCCACCGCGTTGGACAGGTTCAGACTGCGGCTGCCGGGCTGCATGGGAATGCGAATACGACAGCCGGGCTCAATGCTGGCCAGCACCTCATCGGGCAGGCCCCGGGTCTCTGGTCCAAACAACAGCACATCACCGGGCTGATAACTTGCCTCATGATGATGACGGCTGCCCCTGGTGGTACAGGCAAAAATGCGCCGGCCGGCCATGGCCTGCACAAAGGCGGCATGGTCTTTGTGCAGGGTGATTTGGCCATAATCGGTGTAATCCAGCCCGGCCCGGCGCAGTCGTTTCTCATCCAGGCTGAACCCCAGCGGCTCTATCAAGTGTAAGCGGCAGCCGTTATTGCGCACCAGGCGCATAATATTGCCGGTATTGGGTGCAATCTCCGGCTCATACAGAGCAATTTCAAACATGCATTATCTCTTTGCGGGCAGCCCGTCGGGCACAAAAGCACGGCGCTGGTCCAGCTGCCGCCAGGCCCAGCCCAGGGTCAGGCCCCGGGCCGCCATAAAACACAACATGGCCAGCCAGAGGGCATGATTACCCAGACTCTGGCTCAGCCACCACACCGGAAAGAATACCCCCAAAGTGGATACCAGCATCATATTGCGCATGGCCCGGCCCTGAGTAGCACCAATAAAAATACCGTCCAGCACAAAACACCAGCAGGACACCAGCGGCATGGCCACCAGCCAGGGTAAAAAACCATAGGCCTGCTGCTGCACCGGTTCAATGCTGGTGATCTGATCAACCAGTGTTTTTCCCGCCAGCCAGAACACCAGAGTAAACAGCATCGCCACCAAAGCGCCCCAGATCAGGTTAAGGCCGCAGGCCAGCCGAAAGTGCCGCCGGCTGCCCCGGCCAATGGCCTTGCCCACCATGGCTTCTGCCGCATAGGCAAAACCGTCCATGCCGTAGGAGATAAACATCAGAAAATTCATCAGCACCGCATTGACGGCCACCACGGCATCGCCCAGCCGGGCCCCCTGAAAGGTCATAAACACAAAGGTCAGCTGCAGGCAGAGCGCACGAATAAAGATATCCCGGTTCAGCCCCAGCAACCGGCGAAAGGCATCGCCGCTAAGGGTATTTCGCCAGAAGCCGGGATCCGGCACAGTGCCGCGTCGCTTGAGAGTGCGCCACACCAGCCAGGCACCCAGCGCCATGGCGGCATAGTCCGCCAGCACAGAGGCGGCAGCAGCTCCTTTTACCTGCCAGCCCAGCCCCACCACAAACCAGATATCCAGTACTATATTGGCCCCGTTACCCAGGATCAGCAGCCACATGGGCGCTCTGGCATTCTGGTTGCCCAGCAGCCAGCCCAGCAGCACCAGATTGGTGAGCGCCGCCGGTGCACTCCAGATGCGCACACTCACATATTGCCGGCCATAGGTTTCTACCTCGGCGCTGGCACCCGCCAGCCGAAAGGCCAGCTCGATAATGGGAACCTGCAGCAGTAACAGCCCCAGCGCCAACGCCCAGGCCAGCACCAGCGCCCGCACCAGCACGCCCAGCAGCTCCTGCTCCCGGCGGGCACCAAAGGCCTGAGCAGTAAGCCCAGTGGTAGACATGCGTAAAAAGCCCAGCAGAAAAAACAGCAGGCTGATAATGGCCGCACCCACGGCCACGCCACCCAGATAATACGCCTGCGCCAGATGGCCGATAACCACTGTATCAACCAGCCCCAGCAGAGGGACGGTAATATTGGACAGCACCATGGGCATGGCCAGGGCAAACACCTGGCCATGCCGGCGGACACTCATCAAGGAAGTCGTCAAGAAAAGCTCGTTATTACACAGTAAGGATCAGTCGGGCCAGCGATTTACAATACGCTCAAAGTCCTGCAGCAGCAGCTGGCCATCCACCAGCGGAATGCCGCTGCCTTCATCAAATACCGGGCGGAACGAGGCATGCAGCTCACCCTTGGGGTTAACCAGAGACACAGAGGCGGAGTGATCCACCAGATAGTCTTGTTCGCCACGCTCGTGCACGCCATAAATCAACCCCAGCTGCTGTACCGCCGGCATCAGCTTATCGTGTTCGGCAGTGGCAGCGATAAATGCCGAATTAAAATGGGCGGTATAGGCTTTGAGTCGCTCCGGCGTATCCCGCTCGGGATCCGCCGACACAAACACCACCTGAGCCTTGTCACTTAATTGCATCAGCTCGGGGTAGATGCGGGACAGATCCGACAGGGTAGTCGGGCAGATATCCGGACAAAAGGTATAGCCCACAAACACCAGGCTCCAGTGATCCTGCAACTGAGCTTCGGTAAAAGGCTGACCTTCGGCGTCGGTCAGCGCAATATTGCTCAGGGGCCGGGGCTCGGGGTATACCACTACGGCTTCTGTCAGGGTATTGGCCCGGTTGTTATACCAGGCAATGCCGCTCAGCGTGCCTGCCACCAGCAGGGTCAGCGCCAGTAACCAAATCAGCTTGTTTGTGTTAGCCATAGTCTATCCAGTGATCCGCCAGAATAAGAACAAACAGCCACATCAGGTGACTGATTGAAAAGCGGAAACATTGTAATGCGGTTTGCGGCCCGGGTCTAAACTTGAGCCGCCAGGCCCACTGCATAAAGCGCAGATTCAGCACCAGCGAACCCAGCAGATAGGCCGGCCCCGACATGCCCACCACCCAGGGCAGCAGACATACCAGGGTCAGCAGCAGGGTATAGAGCAGCACACAGGTTTTGGTGAACTCAATGCCGTGAGTGACCGGCAACATGGGAATATCGGCCTTGGCATAATCGTCCCGCCGGTGAATGGCCAAGGCCCAGAAGTGCGGCGGCGTCCAGGTAAAGATAATCATCACCAGCAACAACGCATAACCGTGAAACTCACCACTGACCGCCGTCCAGCCCAGCAGTGGCGGCATGGCCCCCGCCAGACCGCCAATCACAATATTTTGCGGCGTGGCCCGCTTCAGCCAGACCGTATACACCACCGCATAACCCAGTAAGGAGGCCAGGGTCAGCCAGGCGGTGAGCGCATTAACAAACAACAGTAATATGATCAGACCGATGGCCGAGAGCGCCAGCGCAAACGCCAGTGCCCTGGGCGTGGCTACCCTGCCTTGCGCCACTGGTCTGTGATGAGTGCGCGCCATTTTAATGTCGATGCGCCGGTCCAGCACATGATTAATGGCCGCCGCTCCGCCCGCCATCAAACCAATGCCTGCCGTTGCCGCCACCAGCGTCTGCACCGACGGCAGCACCTCGGTCAGAAACATGCCCACCACGGCGGTCAGCAAAATAAGCGCCACCACCCTGGGTTTGGTCAGTGCGAAATAGTCCTGCCAGATGTGTGACCGGCTGGTGAAAATTGCCAGGCTTCTTGCCATTTTTCCTCCCCAAAGCGCCCCTGGCGCTCTCCCGTTCCGGTTAAAATCAACAGCAATACGGCAGCACCGCCGTTATGAGCCACCGCTACCCACAACGGCAGGTGCAGTACCACATTGGCCACGCCCAGCGCCAGCTGCAGCAGCACCATCAGCCCCAGCGCCAGCCCCCAGAGGCGCAAGCCGGGATGACGACCAAGCTGCCGGGCCAGGGCCAGCAACAGCACGGCGGTGACCATGGCCCACAGCCGGTGAGCGGCATGAATGGTGGCCCGCTCCAGCTGGCTGAGCACGCCATACTGGTAGGTTTCTGCGGGCATGCCATGAGGATGAAAGGCACTCCACTGCCACTGGCTCAGCCAGTCGCCCTGACATACCGGCAGCTCGGTGCAGGCCAGAGCGGCATAGTTGGCCGCCGTCCAGCCACCAAGGGCAATCTGCAGCACCAGCGCCGCCAGCGCCAGCCGGAACAATCCGCTCACGCCCTGCATCTTTGGCTGGGGTCCCTTGTACGCTCCCTGCCGGCACCATAGCCAGAACAACAATGCCAGTATGGTAAAGCCGCCCAGCAAATGCCCCATCACCACAAAGGGCATTAAATTCAGGGTCACCGTCAGCATGCCCAGGGTCGCCTGCCCCAACACCAGCGCCAGCAACAAAAAGGCGGGCAGCCGGTAACGGCGGTTGGCAGGTCTGAGCGACACCAGCGCCATCACTAAAATGGTCAGCCCCAGAGTGCCGGCGGCATAGCGGTGGATCATTTCATTGCGCGCTTTGGTCACTTCCAGCGGCGCATCGGGAAAGCGCTCGGCGGCCAGGGCATGTTCACCGGCACTGGCGGGTACATAATTGAAGCCGTAGCAGCCGGGCCAGTCGGGGCAGCCCAGGCCGGCATCGGTGAGCCGGGTAAAGGCTCCCAGCAGCACCACCACCAGGGTCAGCACAAAGGCAAAGCCACATAATGCACGCATGCAGCCTCCTTATCCGGCCCGGGAATATTTCAGCAGGCGGCGCAGGTCTTCCAGCAGTGCCTTGCCGGTATGGCGGTTCTGTTCTGCGCTCTTGTCCATGGGGTAGCGCATCACCAGCAACCCCGGCGGATCGGCAATATAGACAAAGCCAGCCTCCAGCAATTCATCAGCGGGCTGCTCGGTCACCATCACCCTGCCCTCGTTGCGGCCCAGCGCCAGATCCAGATTATGCAGCAGGCTTTTGGCCGGTGCGCAGTAGTCACAGGGCTCGTCGGTTACCAGCACCAGCCGCCACTGGCCGGCGGCACTGATATTGCCGTTAACCCATTCACCGTGGCCGGCCACACCGGGCGTGAACCAGCCTTTGGCCAGCACCAGCCAGGCCAGCAGCGGAGGAAGTAAAAACACGGCCACCAGGGCCAATACCGGTTTATGTTTCATAAGGCCTCCGATACCACCATATAGCCGCCAGCCAGATGGCTGCGGTCATGGCAAACCATTGCACCGCATAGCCAAGGTGTTTTTCCGGCCCCATCACTACCGGCTGCCACTGGCCGGCGTCCATATCGGTTTTCAGCACCATGGGCAGCACCGGCTGGCCCCAGTGTGCGGCCAGCAACACAGGATCCAGACTGACTACCCGGCGGGACTCTGTAGGGGCATCACCACCAAAACTCAGCGGTGGCTGCCAGGGACGCACCAGCACACCACTGAGTTGCACCGGGCCATCATCAAGGGCGGGAGTAACAGGCAATTGGTCACGATCGGCGCTGGCCGGCCACCAGCCGGTGTCTACCGCCAGCAGCCCCAGCGCGGTTTGCAGCGGCAAAATACGGCGATAACCGGGCTGGCCATTTTCAATCTGGTTATCCAGAAACAGCTCGCCGCCCGCAAGAAATACACCACCGGCCTGCAGCTCGTAACCAAAGGGCTGCTCCATGGTCAGGGCCTCTTTCAGCTCCAGCTGAATGCCGCTGCGCTGCTGCCACTGCTCCAGCAGCACGCGCTTTTCATCGGCCCGGGACAGCTGCCAGATGCCCATGAATACCATCAGCCCGGAGATGGCTGCGGTTAATACCAGTAATCCGCCGCGTTTTCCTATACTCAAGGCTCACATCCTTTTGTTACGCCCGTATATATGCTTCTTAAACTACTGATAATATTATTGTTGTTATTAATGATCGGTAACCTGATGCTGGGCCTGAAAGCCATGCTCAGCCACCGGGATCCGGCGCTGATGGCCCGCTACATCGGCCGCCGGCTCTGGTGTGCCGGGCTTGTTCTGCTGCTGCTGATCATCGCGCTGGCCACCGGTGTGCTGAGCACCAAGCCAACGCCATTTTAAGCACCGTTTGAAACACTTATAAAATATAGACAAAGACAAACAGGCACAGCCAGACCACATCCACAAAATGCCAGTACCAGCTGCTGGCCTGAAAGCCGAAATGCTGGGCCGGCGTAAAATGCCCCTTGTTGACCCTGAGCCACATAATAAACAGCATTATGGTGCCCAGAGTAACGTGAGCACCGTGAAAACCGGTCAGCAGAAAAAAGGTATTGCCATAAATGCCCGAGTCGAGCCGCAGCCCCAGATCCTGATAGGCATGCACGTATTCCCACACCTGCAGGCCGAGAAACAACACCCCCAGCGTCACAGTGGCACCCAGCCAGGCCTTGAGCCGGCTGCGTTGCTGCTGCAACAGGGCCAGGTGCGCGGCATGCACGGTGACCGATGAGGTCAGCAGTATCATGGTATTGATCAGCGGCAGCCCCAGCCAGCCCATGGCGGTGGTTTCCATGCCGCCGGGAGTGGTCAGCAGCGGCCATACCGGCTGAAAATCGGGCCACAGCACCTGGTGGGTCATGGCATTGTTGCCGGCCCCGCCCAGCCAGGGCACCGACAGCACACGGGCATAGAAGAGCGCACCAAAAAAGGCACCAAAGAACATGATTTCCGAGAAAATAAACCAGGTCATGCCCTGGCGAAAGGATCTGTCCATCTGCTCGCTGTAGAGGCCCTGATGAGACTCACTGATCACATTGGAAAACCAGCCGAACAGCATTATGGTCATCACCAGGGTGCCGGCGGCAAACACCACAGGGCCGGCAATGCCCCACAAACCTGCCGACCAGAGCCCGGCCCCGGCCGCCAGCAAAAACAGGCCCAGAGCGCCGGTCAGCGGCCAGGGGCTTTGCGCCGGTACATAATATTTATCCGTTTTGACCGCCATCATTGCCTCCTTGTACAGCCACCTGCTCGCTGATGTCGTAAAGGGTGTAAGACAGGGTAAACACCTCTATGTCGGCGGGCAGGGCTTCATCCACATAAAAGGTCATGGGCATTACCGCAGTGGCCCGGCCATCCAGCGGTTGCTCCTGAAAGCAAAAGCACTCTGTCTTGCGCAAATAGGCTGCCGCCCGCCCCGGTGACACCGATGGAATGGCCCGCAGCACCTGGCCGCTGATGCCCGGATTGGTGACGGTAAAGTCCACCCTGTGCATCTCGCCCGGATGCACGCTCAGGCGCTGCACCGAGGGCGTGAACTCCCCTCTCAGGCCGGCACTCTGGTAGGTGATAAATTCCACCGTAATTTGTCTGTGCTCACTCACACCCTTTGCTGCCGCCGCGGCGATATTGTCGGTTTTACCGTTAAGCCCGGTAATGTCACAGAAGACGTCATACAAGGGCACCAGCGCAAAGCCAAAGCCAAACATGGCCACGGCCAGCAGCCCCAGTTGTCCGGCTTTTTTAGCGATGCTCATTATTTCACCTCGGGGGGCGTATCAAAGGTGTGATAGGGCGCCGGTGACGGCACTGTCCATTCCAGCCCTTCGGCACCCTCCCAGGGGCTGGCCTCAGCCTTGGCACCACCGCGAATACATTTGATCACCACCGCCAGCAGCAACAGCTGCGACAGACCAAAAGCAAAGCCCCCTATGCTGACTAGGGCGTTAATATCGGCAAACTGCAGCGAGTAGTCGGGAATGCGCCGGGGCATGCCACCCAGCCCCAGAAAATGCATGGGAAAGAACAACACATTCACCGACACCACTGAGCACCAGAAATGCCACTTGGCCAGCCGTTCATCAAACATATGGCCGGTCCATTTGGGCAGCCAGTAATACACGGCCGCCAGCACCGAAAAAATGGCCCCGGTTACCAGCACATAGTGAAAATGCGCCACCACAAAATAGGTGTCGTGATACTGAAAGTCCGCCGGTGTAATGGCTAGCATCAGGCCGCTGAAGCCACCGATGGTAAACAGCACAATAAAGGCCAGGGCAAACAGCATGGGCACTTCAAAACTGATGGAGCCCCGCCACATGGTGGCCACCCAGTTGAACACCTTGACCCCGGTGGGCACCGAGATCAGCATGGTGCAGTACATAAAGAACAGCTCCGCCGCCACCGGCATGCCCACGGTAAACATATGGTGGGCCCACACCAGAAAACTGAGGCCGGCAATGGAGGCGGTGGCATACACCATGGAGGCATAACCGAACAGCCGCTTGCGGCTGAAGGCGGGAATGATGGCCGAGATAATGCCAAAGCTCGGCAATATCATGATGTAGACCTCGGGGTGACCAAAGAACCAGAAAATATGCTGAAACAGCACAGGATCCCCGCCCCCGGCGGCTTCAAAAAAGCTGGTGCCGAAGTATTTGTCGGTCAGCACCATGGTGGCAGCCCCCGCCAGCACCGGCATCACCGCAATCAGCAGAAAGGCGGTAATAAACCAGGTCCAGCAGAACATGGGCAGCTTCATCCAGGTCATGCCCGGCGCTCGCAGGTTCCAGATGGTCACAATGACGTTAATGGCCCCCATAATGGAACTGATGCCCATAATATGAATGGCAAACACAAACAGCGCTGTGCTGTCGGGGCCATAGGTGGTAGACAGGGGCGCGTAGAAGGTCCAGCCGAAGTTGGGGCCGCCGCCGGGCACAAACAGGGAGCCCAGCATCAGCACAAAGGCAAAGGGCAGAATCCAGAAGCTCCAGTTGTTCATGCGCGGCAGTGCCATGTCGGGCGCGCCTATCATCATGGGAATCATCCAGTTGGCCAGCCCCACAAAAGACGGCATGACGGCACCGAAGATCATCACCAGGCCGTGCATGGTGGTCATCTGGTTAAAGAAGTTGGGCTCCACCAGCTGCAGCCCGGGCTGAAACAGCTCGGCCCGGATTACCATGGCCATGGCCCCGCCCACAAAGAACATGGTGAGGCTGAACAGCAGATACATGGTGCCAATGTCTTTGTGGTTGGTGGTAAACAGCCAGCGGCCTATGCCCCTGGCGGGGCCGTGATGATGTTCATCACCAGTGAGGTGAATGTCGGCGGTTTCCGTGCGATCCATCTGTGTCATGCTGCCCCCTATTGTCCCTGCCGGGCCTGATCAATGTCTTTGGGCTGCACCAAGTCACCGGTGTTGTTGCCCCAGGCGTTACGCTCATAGGTGATGACCGCTGCCAGCTCTTTCAGCGTCAGCTGTTTGTCAAAGCTCTGCATGGCGGTACCGGCCTTGCCGTACAGCACTATATCTATATGGGCGGCGCGGTCGTTCAGCACCAGCTCACTGCCTTTGAGCGCCGGAAACACACCGGGCAGGCCGGTGCCGCCGGGCTGATGACAGGCGGCGCAGGCTTTCTGATATACCTGTTCACCCAGGGTCATCAATTCTTCCATGCTCATTTCCATGCCCAGCAGATCCTGTTCGGCAGCTTTAGCCTCGGCCTGCTCGGTTTTCAGCTGAGCCAGCCAACCGTCAAACTCTTCCGGCGCGCGGGCATCAACGACGATAGGCATAAAGCCGTGATCCTTGCCGCACAGCTCGGCGCACTGACCGCGATAAAGGCCGGGCTCATTGATGCGGGTCCAGGCTTCATTAATAAAACCGGGCACGGCGTCCTTTTTTACCGCAAAAGCAGGCATCCACCAGGAGTGGATTACGTCGTCGGAGGTGATCAGAAAACGCACCTTGCGATCCGTGGGCAGCACCAGGGGCTGATCCACTTCCAGTAGGTAATTTTCGCCCTTGTTGATTTGCCCCTGAATCTGCTCGGGCATGGTGGCCAGCAGGCTGTAGAACTCGACGCCTTCATTAAAATATTTGTAGTGCCATTTCCATTGGGAGCCGGTGATCTGGACGGTGAGATCCGACTCGGAGGCGTCTTCCATGGCCACCAGGGTTTTGGTGGCGGGTACTGCCATGGCGATAAGAATAACGAAGGGAATAAGGGTCCAGAGAATTTCGACCCTGGTGCTTTCGTGAAACTGGGCCGCCTGAGCCCCTTTGGATTTGCGATGATGAATCATGGCCCAGAACATAATGCCGAACACCACCAGACCAATAACGGCACAAATGGCCAGAATGGTCATGTGCAGCCCGTATACCTGCTGGCTGATATCGGTGACCCCTTCGGTCATGTTAAGGCGTGTTTGCGCTTGTGCAGGCATAACGGCCAGTAATGGCCACAGCAGCAGAATAGGCTTCACGTGCACCCCCAATCATTTCATCCTGTAAACCGGAGTACTCGGCGGTTTTACCCAAATGACTACATGCTTCCATTCGGTGTTTTAAGTAAAGCAGCAGTTAAGGAAATGTAAAATGTAAAAGCGGAGATTGGGGATTGGGGATTGGGGATTGGGGATTGGGGATTGGGGATTGGGGATTGGGGATTGGGGATTGGGGATTGGGGATTGGGGATTGGGGATTGGGGATTGGGGATTGGGGATTGGGGATTGGGGATTGGCAGGCCATGATGAGACAGCGGCCTGCCGAATCAAGAAGCGGCTCAGAAGTCGCCGTTGCGAATCACGCCTACGGCCAGGCCTTCAATAATCAGTTCCTGAGTGCGCAGATCTACTTCAATGGGTGAGAGCTCTTCGTTTTCAGGCAGCAGGTTGACCTTGTTGCCCTTGCGCTGAAAGCGCTTTACCGTGACTTCGTCGTCGAGGCGGGCGACCACTACCTGACCGTTGCGGGCTTCCTGCACCTTGTGCACCGCCAGCAGATCGCCGTCCATAATGCCGATGTTTTTCATGCTCATGCCCTGCACCCGCAGCAGAAAGTCGGCCGACGGATGAAACAGGCCCGGGTCGAGCTGATAGTGGCTTTCTATGTGTTGCTGCGCCAGTATGGGTTCGCCGGCGGCCACCCGGCCAATCAGCGGCAGGCCCGGCTCTTGCTCTGCTTCTTCACCGGCGAGACGAATGCCCCGTGACGTGCCGGGCATCATTTCAATCACGCCCTTTTTGGCCAGGGCCTTGAGGTGTTCTTCGGCGGCATTGGCAGACTTGAACCCCAGCACCTTGGCAATTTCCACCCGGGTGGGTGGCATGCCGGTTTGCTGAATATGATCCTTGATGATGTCCAGCACCTGAGACTGGCGGGGAGTTAGGGCTTTCATGATGAGACCTGTCTGTTTATACAGTTAACTGTCAGTATATCCAGTAATCAGCACAGAGCAAGCCCCGCAGTGCGAAGCGGCAGTGCGGTTCCACTCCGCCGACACGCTACAAGACCTCCATGTAACGCTCGAAAATGCCATCCATGGCGTTTTATGGTCGGCTACGGCAAGCCCTACTGCCACTTCGAGCAAGATCAAAGCCGCTTTATTTACCACAGCGCCAGCACCAGGCCGGCGAAGATGGCCATGCCGGCGTGGTTGTTGTTAAGAAAGGCGCGAAAGCAGGGCATGCGCTCCCGGTCGCGGATCAGCCGTTGCTGATACACAAACAGGCCGGCGGCCACCAGCAAGCCCCAGTAGAAGGGCGCGCCCAGTTCAAAGGTCCGGCCGGCGGCAACCAGCAGAAAAAGGGTGGCCAGCTGCAGCAGGCCCACTATGAGCTTGTCGTGCCGGCCAAATAGAATGGCGGTGGATTTAACGCCAATTTTGAGGTCGTCGTCTCTGTCTACCATGGCATACATGGTGTCGTAGGCAATGGTCCAGGTGAGGTTGGCGGCAAACAGCAACCAGAGCCCGGCAGGCAGTTCATTGCTGGCGGCGGCAAAGGCCATGGGAATGGCCCATGAAAAAGCAATGCCCAGAAACAGCTGAGGCAGATGGGTGTAGCGCTTCATAAAGGGATAGAGCGCCGCCCAGAACAAGCCGGCAAATGCCAGACCAATGGTAAACAGGTTGGTGGTGAGCACCAGCACAAAAGAAATGCCCACCAGCAGGGCAAAAAAGCTCAGGGCCTGGCGCTCGGTCAGTTCACCGGAGGGCAGCGGCCGGGCATGGGTGCGTTTTACATGACCGTCGATATGCCGGTCGGCATAGTCGTTGATCACACAGCCGGCAGAGCGCATGGAAAACACACCGGCCACAAATACCACCAGCAGCCAGAGTGAGGGCATGCCTTCGGCGGCTATCCACAGTGCCCACAGGGTGGGCCACAGCAGCAGCAGGGTGCCAATGGGCTTGTCGAGACGGGCCAGCGCCATATAGGCGCGCCAGCGCGGACGGGAAGGAGACGTCAGGGTGGTCATACTAAATCCTGATAAGGGGCCGAATTCGGCAAAAACAGTTCGGTGACCAGCACGCTGGCTTTGCCGGTGCTGAGGGCAGAGCGACGGGCCCAGGGCATGATGGCCGGCTCGGTGGCGGCCAGCCCCGCATGTGCAGCCAGCTGCTGATATTGGGTTGGGGTCAGGCCGGCCAGTTCAAAGGGAGTGCGGGTCAGATCCGGCGCTTTAAACATCAGCTCGCCCAGCGCCTTGCTGCCCAGACCGGACAAGGCCGGCAGCGCTGCCTGAGTGGCCGGAGAATACAGCGAGGTGGCATAGACCCAGGGAAGATTATCGCAGCACAGCAGCACTTCCCGGCAGTAGCCTTGTCCGGCCTGCAGCCATTCGGCCTGCGCCGGCATCAGCGGCCTTAATACGCCATCGGCCAGCACTTTTACATGAAACTGTGCACAATGACGCCGCAACCGGCGGGTCAGCGAGCCCGGCTCATGCAGCCAGCTTTGCAGCGCCGGTAATGCCGGTGGCAACTGGCCCCAGTGCCACTCACTGTCTATGCTGGGCGTCGTGTTTGTTTCTTGGAATAACAAAGACATAAAAACTCATCGGGTCCTGCCTGGCCGTTTAACTTGACCGCACCGGCAAAAGTTTAAACAATGCCCGCTCGATTCCTTATCGGAGACTCATATGTTTCGGTTTGCTGCCTTTTACCTGCTGCTGGCCGCCTCGGCCACCCTCAGTGCACAGGAACAACCGGCGGAGCCCACCGGGCCAATATATTACACCATGACGCCGGACATTATTACCAACTACCAGAACTCCGAGCAAAACCTGGGCTATGTGAGAGTGGCAGTGGATTTGATGCTGGAGCGGCCGGAGCAGCTGCCGCTGGTGGAGAATAATATGCCGCTGCTGCGGGATGCCCTCAATGATCTGCTGGCAGAGAAAAACCGGCAGGAAATACGCTCCCTGCCGGCCCGCACCGAGCTTGCCAACGAAGGCCGGCAACGGCTGAATGAGCTGCTGCTGAAAGAAACCGGCGAGACTCCGGTGCGGCGAGTGCTGTTTACTACCTTTCTCTACCAGTAAGAGTGCGTCTGTTATCCAGCCAGGCCTGCAGCAGGCCAATCACGGCACCGCCCAGGTGAGCCATATTGGCCACCGGAGTGCCGAGCATATCGGCAAAGCCCAGCACCAGCCAGACAACCATAAACACCGCCATGCCATCGGGCAGGCCAATGCCTCTGGCAGGGTTAAGCCGGCCACTGAGCCACACATAGGCCAGCAGGGCATATACCACTCCCGACAGTCCGCCAAAGCGGGGGCCGCTTTCCCAGAACTGCAGCACATTGGGCAATACGGCTGCCACCAGCAGCAGAGTAAGCAGCTTGCCACTGCCCAGCCGGCGTTCCACCATGCCGCCCAGATACCACCACCAGAACAGGTTAAACACCAGATGCATCAGGGAAAAATGCATCAGCGCCGGCGTAAAGCCGCGCCAGAACTGGGCTCCGAGCAGGTCACTCAGCTGAGCGGGAAAAGACAGCACGCCAAACATGGGCAAACCCAGCCAGCTCAGGCCATAAATGGCCAGGCAGGCCAGTAATACCAGCAAATTAACCGGTCCAGTCTGGCGCAGCACATCACCGAGCAGACCCCGCTGCGGGCCATCGGCAAAGTGCACCTGGCTGTCTCCCCGCTTCCAGGACGCTTCCTGATAGCGCGGATGCAGTGGCTCGGCCAGAAAGCGTTTTACTTCCCGGTGCGCCTCTTCATAGCGGGTTTCATCCACCAGCCAGATATGCACATTGCCGCTGTCGTCCTGGGTCAGCTCACAATGCAGACCGGCTTCGCCCAGATAATCCACAAAGGCCTGCGCCCGGCGCGGATCATCCAGCACCAGCAGCGCTTTCACGAGGCTTCAACCACGGCCTGACTACGCCGCCAGGCTTCAAAGCCGCCATCCAGGCTATACACTTCTTCAAAGCCCTGATTAATCAGGTACTGAGCGGCCCCCTGGCTGCTGATGCCGTGATAGCACATCACTATCACCGGGGTCTCGTAATCTACCTCGTTGGTAAAGCTCACCAGGCTGTCATTGGTCAGGTGAAAAGCACCCTCGGCATGGGCCACAGCAAACGACTGGGGATCACGAATATCCACCAGCCGGGCCCGGCCTTCGCTCAGCATGGTGTGCGCTTCATCCACCGAGATGTGGGCAAACTGTTCCATAAATTCCTCCTCAAGAATACGACGGCCAGTGTACCCAATTCGGCCTCAGCCGCCCAGATAGGCGTTACGTACCCGCTCGTTGGCCAGCAGCGCCGCACCGGTGTCGGCCAGCACCACGCGGCCGTTTTCCAGCACATAGCCCCGGTCGGCCAGCTTGAGCGCCTGATTGGCGTTCTGCTCCACCAGAAAAATGGTCATGCCTTTTTCATCCCGCAACTGAGCTATGGTGTCAAAAATCTGATTAATAATAATGGGGGCCAGCCCCAGAGAGGGCTCGTCCAGCAACAGCAACCTGGGTTTGCTCATCAGTGCCCGGCCAATGGCCAGCATCTGCTGCTCCCCGCCCGACATGGTGCCGGCACGCTGCTGCCGGCGCTCCTTGAGCCGCGGAAACATGGCAAACACCTCGGCCATCAGGCCGGCATGCTCGCGCTTATCTACAAAAAAACCGCCCATATGCAGATTTTCTTCCACCGTCAGCCGGGCAAAAATACGCCGCCCTTCCGGCACGATGGCAATATCCCGGCGCATAATGGCGGCGGTGTCGAGGCCGGTTAAGTCCTGCTGCTCATACATCACCCTGCCCTTGCTGGGCTTGGGATCACCACAAATGCTCATCATCAGGGTGGTTTTGCCCGCCCCGTTGGCCCCGATAAGGGTCACGATTTCGCCCTGTTCAATATGCACTGTCACGTCTTCCAGGGCCTGAATCTTGCCGTAGTGGGCGCAAATATTATCAACATGCAGCATCAGGTTTCTCCCAGATAGGCCTTGATCACATCAGGATGATTGCGCACTGCTTCCGGATTGCCGTCGGCCAGCGGCCGGCCCTGATTCACCACATAGATATGGTCGGAGATATCCATCACCAGTTTCATGTCATGCTCTATCAGCAACACGCTCACGCCTTCATTGGTGCGCAGATCCTGAATAAGCCGGTTCAGCTCCTGAGTTTCAAAGGGGTTCAGCCCCGCCGCCGGTTCGTCCAGCATCAGCAGCGCCGGCCGTGCCGCCATGCAGCGGGCAATTTCCAGCCGGCGCTGCTGACCATAGGCCAGGTTGCCGGCAGCGCGGTTGGCAAATTCGGTCAGATTCACTTTTTCCAGCCAGTAATGAGCCCGCTCCAGCCCTTCCCGCTCGGCCCGGCGAAAGGCCGGGGTTTTCAGCAAGCCCGCAAGAAAGTGCGTATTAAGGTGGGCATGCTGGGCCACCAGCAGATTTTCCAGCACCGTCATTTCCTTAAACAGGCGCACATGCTGAAAGGTGCGCACCATGCCCAAACGGGCAATTTTATGGCCGGGCAGGCCGGCAATGGCCTGACCGCGAAAGTTCACACTGCCACCACTGGGCCGGTAAAACCCCGATAAGCAGTTGAAGACGGTGGTTTTGCCGGCCCCGTTGGGGCCGATAATGGACACGATTTGCCGCTCCTTCATGGCCAGCGCCACGCCGTCTACCGCCACCAGGCCGCCAAAGCGCATGGTGAGGCCGGCTACGTTCAGCAGTTCACTCATGATTTCAGCTCCATATGAGGGCGATGCATAGGCAGCAGGCCTTGCGGCCGCCAGATCATCATCAGCACCATCAGCAGGCCAAACAGCAGCATGCGGTATTCATTAAATTCCCGGGTCAGCTCGGGCAATATGGTCATGATAATGGCCGCCAGCACCACGCCAATTTGTGAGCCCATGCCCCCCAGCACGACGATGGCAAGAATAATGGCCGACTCGATAAACACGAATGATTCCGGGCTGATAAAGCCCTGCCGGGCGGCAAAAAAGCAGCCGGCAAAGCCGGCAAAAGCGGCTCCTATGGTAAAGGCACTGAGCTTGATCAGCGTCGGGTTCAGCCCCAGGGAGCGGCAGGCGATTTCGTCTTCCCGCAGCGCCTCCCAGGCCCGGCCCAGCGGCATGCGCAGCAGCCGGTTGATAATAAAGATGGTCAGCACCACCAGTATCAGCGCCAGCAGATACAGAAAAATCACCTTGTAGCCCGAGTTATAGGCAATGCCGAAAAACTCGTGAAAGGTGTTATCGCCCCGGCGCTCGAACTCCAGCCCGAACAGGGTGGGTTTGGGAATACCGGCAATGCCGTTGGGGCCGCCGGTGACCTCCGTCATGTTATTGAGCAGTATGCGAATAATTTCGCCAAACCCCAGGGTGACGATGGCCAGATAATCCCCTCGCAGCCGCAGCACCGGAAAGCCCAGTAAAAAGCCCGCCAGCGCCGCCAGGGCACCGCCCAGCAGCAGACAGGTCCAGAAATCCAGCCCGAAGTAAGCATTGAGCAGCGCATAGCTGTAGGCACCCACCGCGTAAAAGGCGACGTAACCCAGGTCGAGCAGACCCGCCAGCCCCACCACCACGTTCAGCCCCAGCCCCAGCATCACATAAATCAGGGTCAGGGTGGCCAGATCCACAGCCCCGCGGGAGCCCATAAAAGGCCACACCAGCAGGATGCCCAGCACCAGCACGGTCACAATGCGATACAGCCAGGGCTGCTCTTCCGGGGCCGGCAGCGCAAAGCTGCCCTTGCGATCCGCCAGATAGCGAAAAGGCTTGCGCCATTGCTCGGCAAACAACTGGGCCACAAACACCAGCCCGGCCCCCAGCGCCAGCCACTGCCAGCTGGTATTCAGCCGGTTGGCCACTATCAGTTGCGTGCCCTCGGTTTCCAGCCGAAAGCCAAGCAGCCAGCCCGCCAGCAGCAGAAACAGACCCGCGGCAATAACAGAAGGTTTAAGTCGGCTCATACCTTTTCTACCTCCGGTTTGCCCAGAATGCCGGTAGGCATAAACAGCAGCACAAAAATAAGCAGGCCAAAGGACACCACGTCTTTGTATTCGGTACTGAAATAAGCGCCTGTCATAGCCTCGGTCACGCCCAGCAGCAGGCCGCCAATCACGGCACCGGGAATGCTGCCAATGCCACCGAGCACGGCGGCGGTAAAGGCCTTGAGCCCGGCAATAAAGCCGATATAAGGGTTGATCACACCGTAATAGGAGCCCAGCAACACACCGGCCACCGCCGCCAGCGCGGCACCAATCACAAAAGTGAGCGCGATAATGCTGTTGCTGTTAATGCCCAGCAGGTTGGCCATTTTCAGATCTTCGGCGCAGGCCCGGCAGGCCCGGCCCATGCGCGAGCGGGAAATAAACAGCGACAGCAAGGTCATGGCAATAAAGGTGACCACAAAAATGATCAGCTGCATATAAGACAGGCTGGCCTGAAAGCCCTCTCCGCCAAAGCTCCAGCCACCCGGCAACAGCGGCGGAATGGCCACATCCCGGGAGCCCTGGGCCAGACGCATCATGTTTTGCAGAAAAATGGACATGCCGATGGCCGAGATAAGGGCAATCAGCCGTTTGCTGTGGCGCAGCGGCCGGTAGGCCACCCGCTCGATGGAATAACCATAGACGCTGGTAATGATAATGCTCACCAGAAAGGCGGCACACAGCAGCAGCACTGTGCTGTCTATGCCCAACATGGCCAGGGCCGTCATCACCATAAAGGCGGCGTAGGCCCCAATCATGTAAACCTCGCCGTGGGCGAAGTTAATCATGCCGATAATGCCATACACCATGGTGTAGCCGATGGCGATCAGGGCGTAGGTGCTGCCGATGGTCAGACCATTAAGCAGCTGCTGAATAAAATAAAGAAGGGGCTCGGACATACAACCTTTCCTTGTCGTAGCACGATGAGCGCCGTCAATGCAGGCGGAGCAGGCTCCGCCCGTTGACGATGAAATGTCTTACTATGATTAAAGCTGAGTGGAAGAGCCGTCTTTGTGCCACTCGAACACGCCGAACTCAAAGCCCTTGAGATCGCCCTTGTCGTCCCAGGACAGCGGCCCCATCACGGTTTCTACCGGCTCGGCGCGCAGCGCCGTGGCCACGGCTTCCGGATCGGTACCGGCCCGTTTTATGCCCTCGGCAAAGGCCTCAATGGCGGCGTAGGTGGTCCACACAAAGGGGCCGGTGGGATCTTCACCTTTAGCCTGAATGGCGGCCACTATGTCGGCGTTGGCCGGCTCGAGGTCATATTTTTTGGGCAGGGTCACCAGCAGGCCTTCCGAGGCATCACCGGCAATGGAGGTAATATCTTTATGACCGACTCCTTCCGGACCCATAAAGCGGGCATTGAAGCCTTTTTCAGCAGACTGACGCAAAATCAGCCCCAGCTCAGGGTGGTAACCGCCGTAATAGACAAAGTCCACCTTGTCTCTCTGCAGTTTGGCAATCAGCGCCGAGAAGTCTTTATCGCCGGAGGTAATGCCCTCATAGGCCACCACATTGGCACCGGATTCCTTCAGGGCATCGCGCACGCTGGAGGCCAGACCTTCACCGTATTGCTTCTTGTCGTGAATAATGGCGATGCGCTCGGGTTTTACCTTATCCACGATATGGCGTGCGGCTGTGGGGCCCTGATCGCTGTCGAGGCCTATGGTGCGCATCACAAACTCAAGATCACGCTCGGTAATGGTGGGGCTGGTGGCCGCCGGCGTAATCATCAGAATGCCTTCGTCGTCATACACATCCGACGCCGGCAGGGTGCTGTCGGAGCACAGATGGCCGGCCACAAACTGAATGCCGTCATTGACAATGCGGTTGGCCACCGCCACCGCCTGCTTGGGATCACAGGCGTCGTCGAACTCCACCGCTTCCAGGGTGTGCTCGCCCAGCTTGCCCGATTTGTTGATAAGCTCCACCGCCATGCGGCCGCCGGTAAACTGCATATCACCATACTGGGCCACCGGACCGGTAATGGGGCCGGCAATGGCAATTTTAATGGTCTCGGCGCTGGCAGCAAAGGCAGCGCCATAACCCAGGGCCGCAAACACTGCCAGTGCGACCGCCTTTTTATTCCTTGTCACCATACGAACATCCTCTATTCGAACAGGGCAGCCGGAACGGCTCCGGCCGTCTTCCACAGTTCTAACCCTTGTACAAAATTAGCACAAGAGGAAAATGCTTCGAATGGGACCGGACTCTTGCTCACTACCACAGGAAAGCGCTGCCATGATGAACTGCGATCAACATGATTATCTGGAGATTGCCTGTATGTATCGTTATGAAATCAGGCTGACACTGACCACAGGCGAACAAATTACCGGCATAGCACTGGACACCAGCCGCAATGAACACAAAGAGGAATGCCTGAAGCTGAACACAGGCACGCAGGTGTGCCTGCTGCCGCTGTCGGGCCTGGCCAGCATGAGCGCCACCAGGCCCAATCCGCATTTTCAGCACATTAACTTCAGCTAGGCGGTAATACCCTCGCGGGCGGTGCCCTGACTGGCAAACCGGCTGCTGTCGTAATAAAGCAGGCCATGCCGGCGGGCCAGCGGTGCCAGCCGGCGGGCAATTTGCCGGCCCATGCGCTGGCCGTTGCGGCTGGTGTAACCGGCATCAAACTGCATGGCCGGCGCCGCCGGCAGTGCCTCTGGCATGGCTTCTGCCAGCGGCGGCGACAGCACTTTGCAGATCAGCTCACTGACCACGCGGTTAACTGCCGAGCCCACACCATAGCCCTGCCATTCCGGCAGCAGATACAGGCTGTTCAGGGTCATTTCCAGTGCCGGTGCCGGCCGCTCTGCGGGAATGTCGACGGCAAAGCTCAGCACCCAGTTGCCCACCATGCGCGGCTGTTTCTGTTGATGGTCCAGCAGGGCCACATTACAGCGATAATCCATGCCGAAGTCGTGAATACGCGGTGCCGCATCGGCACCTTGTTCTTGCGGCCGGCTCTCGCCCCAGAACAGAGGCCGGGGCGCATACACATCTTTATGCTCGTGCAGGGCGCTATGGCGAAAACGCTCAAACAGCGGCCTGTGCTTGGGGTGGTGCCAGTCCATCAGCTGTAAAGACAGCCGGTCCAGCCATTCGGGAAATAACCAGGGATAATCGGAAAACTCATCACGCAGCCGGGTGTAATCCAGCAGGTGATTCAGGGTCCAATGTCCACGGCTGAGGTAGCCGGCCTCACGGACAAAGGTGTGCTTGAGATGTTTGAACAGGGGATAAGTATCGGCGGCCACCCGCCGGCGCTGATGTTGGGCAGGCATTATGTAAACCACCCCTTCTCGCTGTATTCACCGGTAGCAACACACAACAGGGGCCGCGCCGCCAGGCTGATGCCGCCCGGCCGTTCACAATGAGAAAACTGCATAGGCTTTGTCTCCGTTTTTGACACAAAGCAAGGCATTGTAATACATGATGCAATCATGTAAATGCACCCAAAGGAAGAGTACGTTTATCGAGCTAAAGCTTGCTGCTCTTTGCCAATAAAAATTCAACCAAGCTACAAATCAACCTTTATACCCTCAAAAAAAGTGTTAACCTCGCAACCCGCGACAAAAACTGACGCCACTATAACCAAAAACCAACGCTTAACTTCAGGTAAAAAATAATGAAAAAGGCAATATTTGTAGCTTTACTCTCTACCCTTACGCTTTCAGCGTGCTCTATGCGCGTCGCAGATATGACCGTTGGCAGCACGAAGAATTACAACATTAATGCAGCAGAGTTTGTTAAAGGAAAACGGGTAAAAGGTGAAGACACCTATCCGGTAATTATTTTTCCACTGGGCATTCCTAATGTTAAGACAGCCATGGATAAAGCTATCGAAACTGATAAGTGTGCGGTTGGTCTATCTGATGTAGTTATTACTCAGCTGAACCATGCATTCATTTTCGGCTCTATCGGCTTCAGAGTCGAGGGTGACCAAATCATTGACACTACACAGCCAGGTTGTAATAGAGGCTAATAAAAACTACGACCAGCACTTGGCGGAAGTACAAACTTCATACCTAACTTCCGCCATTATTATTTTCACTCCCCAAAATCCATCGACAGAAACAACCGGCGATAACCGGTGGGCACCGGCGGTGATCGATGCCAAAGACCACAGCCTTCCTGGCCCTGCCAGCCTTCCCCTTTCATCAGCGCCACCTCGCCCGCCGCCAGTTGCTGCCACTGCGCCGGCTCCGCTCCGCCCTGTTCCAGCAGCTGGTTCCGCTGCGGTGTATTCAGCCAGTGAGTGCCCGGGCCGGAATAAGTGCTCACCAGCCGGCAGGGCAAGCGGTCGGTATGAAAGCGCGGACACATGGCGGTTTGCAGGCTGGCCAGCCGCACGCCTACCCGTTTCAGCTCAAATAAACAGGCAAACATTTCCGCCAGCTGCTGCACATCCTTTGCCAGCGCCGCCCGGCCCGGCAGATCCGGCAGCTGTTCCGCCAGCGCGGTTGCCACTTGCTGCGGGGGTAACAGCTGCCGCACGCTGACCCGGCTGCTCGCCTGATGCAGCCGGGCGACATAATCCGTTATGTTCGCCGGCAGCGGTCGCTGCCACACCGCCAGATTGCAGTCCGGCTGATAGATGCGAGCAAGCACGCCGGCTTCTTTGCCGGCATCTGACACCGGCGACAATTCGGTCATATTCATGTTCAAGGTTCCTTGCTGATACACGAAGAAAAAAAGATATGTTATGTTATAACAACAAACACCTTTAAATCCACGGCCAGCATACGGAGCCACTACCATGCACTGCCATTCTCCCCTTCCCGTTACTGTGTTGTCCGGCTTTCTCGGTGCCGGCAAAACCACAGTGCTGAACCATATTCTCAATAACCGGCAGGGCCTGCGGGTGGCAGTGATCGTTAACGATATGAGCGAGGTGAATATCGATGCGGCCACGGTACAGCAGCAGGTCAGCCTGCACAGAGGCGAAGACCGGCTGGTGGAAATGAGCAATGGCTGCATCTGCTGTACCCTGCGGGAAGATCTGCTGCAGGAAGTCGGCCGGCTGGCCACTGAAGGCCGCTTCGATTGTCTGGTGATCGAGTCTACCGGCATCTCGGAGCCCATGCCGGTAGCCGAAACCTTTACCTTTGAGAGCGAAAACGGCCAATGCCTGAATCACATTGCCCGGCTCGATACGCTGGTGACGGTGGTGGATGCGGTGAACTTTCTGGCGGATTTTCAGGCCGCCGACGCCCTGGCCGAACGAGGCGAAAGCCTGGGTGAGGAAGACGAGCGCAGCGTGACCGATCTGCTGATTGAACAGGTGGAATTCTGCGATCTGTTACTGATCAGCAAAACCGATCTGGTGAGCGACGCGCAGCTGGCAGAGCTCACCGCCATTCTTGCCCGGCTAAACCCGACAGCCGAGATACTGCCCGTCAGTCAGGGCCGGGTACCGCTGCACAAGGTGCTGAACACAGGGCGCTTTAACTTTGAGCGGGCCGCCAGCGCTCCGGGCTGGCTGCAAGAGCTGCGCGGCGAGCACCAGCCGGAAACCGAGGAATACCATATCGGCAGTTTTGTTTATCGGGCCCGCCGCCCCTTTCATCCTCAGCGCTTCTTTGCGTTTTTGCACCAGCCTCAGGAGCAGGGCCGGCTGCTGCGCTCCAAGGGCTTTTTCTGGCTGGCCAGCCGCCCCGATTTGGCCGGCCAGTGGAACCAGGCCGGTGGCATTGCCTATCACGGTGGTGCCGGCCTGTTCTGGCAGGCCGTGCCCAAAGAAGAATGGCCCGAGGATGAAGAAAGCCGGGAGCATATACTGGCTAGCTGGGCCGAGCCCTATGGCGATCGCCGGCAAGAGCTGGTGTTTATTGGTCAGGGGCTGAACCAACACGCAATTTGCCAGCAACTGGACGCCTGCCTGCTCACCGACGACGAAATGCGCGCGGGCGCTGCGGGCTGGCAACGGCTGCCCGACCCCTTTCCGGCCTGGGAGTAGACGGCACTGACATCACTGGCGCACAATAGCCGCCATTGTTGAGCCAAGAGCCTGTGCAATGAAAACCAATCTGATCACCCGTGCCGGCTGGCACAAGCTGGATGAAGAGCTTAAATATCTGTGGAAGGTGGAGCGCCCTGCGGTGACTCAGTCGGTGTCGGAAGCGGCCGCCCTCGGCGACCGAAGCGAGAATGCAGAGTATATCTACGGCAAGAAAAGACTGCGGGAAATTGACCGCCGGGTGCGCTATCTGATGAAGCGGCTGGAAGCGGTGAAGATCATCGATCACGACCCGCGCCAGAACGGCAAGGTGTTTTTTGGTGCCTGGGTGGAGCTGGAAAACGAAGACGGCGAGGTCGTGCGCTACCGCATTGTCGGCCCCGACGAAATCGACACCAAAAACAACCACATCACCATCGACTCTCCCATGGCCCGGGCGCTTATCGGCAAACAGACAGACGACGAAGTGCTGGTAAAAACGCCGTCGGGCACAAAGGAATGGTACATCAATAAAATTCAGTACCAGCCCTTTGAACATGAATAAGCTCTTTATTCCAGCCAGCGGTAAAGGGTGCGGCGGGTAATGCCAAGAATCTCTGCCGCCCGCCGTTTATTGCCCTCGGTGGCGGCCAGCACCCGGTGAATATGCCGGCGCTGCACCGTTTCCAGACTGGGCAGCGCTTCAGCATGCTCTGACGCTCGCCCCTCGCCGGCGGCGGGTTCTGGCCCGGCGTCGCCCTGCTCGCGAATGCGCTGGGGCAGATGCTCCACGTCTATCAGGGCACCATCACAAAAGGTGGCGGCCCGCTCCACGGCGTTTTGCAACTCACGCACATTGCCCGGAAAGGCATAATGCTGCAGCAAGGCACTGGCCTCATCGCTGAATCCCTTGATATGGCGCTGCTGCCGGGCGTTGAACCGGGTCAGAAAAAACGCCGCCAGCCGCTGTATGTCGTCCCCCCGCTCCCGCAGCGGCGGTATCTGCAGGGCAAAGGTTTCCAGCCGGTAAAACAGGTCTTCCCGAAAGCTGCCATCGGCCACCGCCTCGGTTAAATTGCGGTTGGTGGCGGCGATAATGCGCACATCCAGCTGAATTTCATGGTCACTGCCCACCGGCCTGACCTTGCCGTCCTGCAACACCCGCAGCAGCTTGGCCTGCAACGGCAGAGGCATTTCTCCCATTTCATCCAGCAGCAGGGTGCCGCCATTGGCCTGCTGAAACAGGCCGGCCCGCCGGCTTTTGGCACCGGTAAAAGCACCGGCGGCATGACCGAAGAACTCGCTTTCCATCAGCTCACCGGGAATGCCGCCGCAGTTCACCACCATATAGGGGCCGGCACTGCGCTGACTTTGATCGTGCAGCGCCCGGGCCACCAGCTCCTTGCCGGTGCCGCTTTCTCCCTGCACCAGCACGGGGGCGTCGGCAGTAGCCACCTGCCGGATCTGATGAAACAGCTGCTGCATGGCCGGGCTTTGCCCGATAATGCCGTGAAACTGCTCAATAGCCAGCATATTGCGATATTGCTGCACTTCGCGGCGTAACCGGCGGTTTTCCAGCAGCCGGCTCACGGTAAGCAGAAAATGATCCATCTCCAGCGGCTTGGTTAAAAAGTCATCGGCACCGGCCTGCAGGGCTTTGACTGCCTGCTGCACAGAGCCAAAGGCGGTAATAATCAGTACCGCCGGCGGCATCTCCTGCGCCTTGAGGGCCGGCAACAGGCTGAGACCGTCCTTGCCCGGCAGACGCAGGTCGCTTATCAGCAGATCCGGCGGCTGCGTCTGCAGCCAGTGCCGTCCCTGCTCCGCATCGCCGCAGGCGGTAACCCGGTAGCCTTCAGCCTCCAGCTCTTCTTCCAGCAGCTCCCGCAGAGCAGCATCATCTTCCACCAGCAGAATATGGTCGGTTTTGCTCATGCCGGCACCTCCTTGAGTGCATGATTCAGAGGCAATACCAGACAGGCCTCGCAGCCTCCCTGCCCATGGTTAGCCAGGGTAAAATCACCGTCCTGCTCGTCTGCCACCGCCTGCACTATGGCCAGGCCCAGACCGGTGCCTTCACCAGGCGACTTGGTGGTGAAAAACGGCTCTGTCAGGCTGGCAGCATCATGTCCTGCGGGCAGGCCGGGGCCGTTGTCACGTACGCAGATGGTCAGCCGGTCTTCACTCGCGGCGGCCGTAATCTCAATATGACTGGCTCCCGCCTGCAGGGCGTTGCGCAGCAAATTCAGCAATGCCAGCTCCAGCCGGCCCGCATCGGCCGCAAAAGGCGGCAACCCCGAGGGCACCTGCCGGCTTAACCGGCAGCCACCGGCTTCCAGCTCGGGGGCCATGGCGGCCGAGGCATCGGCGATCACTTGTCCGGCATGCAGCAGCCGGGTCTGAATGGCGGCGGGCCGGCAATAATCCAGCAACTGGCGCACTGTGCGGGTAAGGCGCTGCACCTGGGTACGAATGCCGTTCAGATTATGCTGTTGCTGTGCATTAAGACTGCCGGAACGCTCCAGCCGTCGGGCGCGGCCGTCAATCACACTCAGGGGCGCGCCCAGCTCATGGGCTATGCCCCGGGCCATGCTGCCGATGGCGGCCATTTTTTCATTATCTTTCAGCTGGGCCAGCAGCCGGGTTTCCGCTTCACGGTGCGCATCCAGACTGCGGTGCGCGGCTTCTATGCTGTCCAGCATGCGGTTCAGTCCCAGCGCCAGGCTGGCTACCTCCTGCGGGCCATTCAGCGCTGCCCGGTGAGACAGCTCGCCGTCTTTCACTCTCTTCATATGCGCCAGCAAATTATCCACATAACGCCCCACGCCACCGTAGTGCCCCAGCAGCACACTGGCCAGGATCACCAGGCTGAACAGGCCCCAGCCCACCCAGGCAATGACCGTAAACTGCTGCAGGGCCCGGTCGAAGTCGCTGGCCCGGCGGGAGATCTGGATCAGCCCCCGTATCTGGCCGCCGGTATCAAACACAGGCAGAAAATGGGAAAACAAGCGCCGGCCATCCACCCGGCTGAAGGCCTCCTGACTTTCGCCGGTAAAGCGAATGCGCGCCGGAATAGTGGTGGCGGTCAGATCTTTCACGGCAAAGCCGGCGGCGGCAATGCGGTTGCCATCCACATCAAATACCGAGGCCCCATACACCTCACCCAGCACAAACACCGAGCGCAGCGCTACCGCCACTGCCTCCATATCGCCTCTGTTGACCGCATCGCCAATGGGAATGCTGATGGCCCGGCCCAGCAGCTCAAGATCGTTTTTAAGGCGCTGTTCCTGATATTGATTGGCCTGCTCCAGCCCCAGACGAATGCCAAAGGCCGTGAGCAGCACCAGAGGCAGCACCACAAACAGCAGCAGGGTGCGTTGCAGGCCGCTGATGCGCCAGCGAAAAGCTGTGTTATTTGTAAACGGGTTATTTTTGCTCATGTGTAATATGTATACATAAATACGCATCCAAAACCCAGCCGCACAGATCACCAAAACGCAAAATAAATTAAATAAACTATTAAAATCATAAACTTATAAATAAAAATAAAATCTGGCACGTTTTCTGTATCAGTGAGAGCACTTTCAACCAGAGGAGTGCTTTTATGACCAAGCTCAAAACCCTGACCACCGCCATTGCCTTTGCCACCTTCGGCATGACCGCCACCGCCGCCATGGCTCAGCAGGCACCGGCACCGCAAACCAGTGCACCGGCCCAGCAGTTTGAACAAGGCCAGGCTGCAGCACCCGTGACTGATGGCGAGCTGAAAAAGTTTGTAAAAGCCAATGAAGAAGTGGCTCAAATTCGCGATGAATTTTCGCAAAAACTGAATCAGGAGCAGGATCAGCAAAAAGCACAGGAACTGCAGATGCAGGCTCAGGAAGAAATGATGAAGGCAGTGGAAAAGCACGATCTTGACGCACCCACCTACAATGCCATTGCCGCCCGCCTGCAGACGGATCCCGAGCTTCAGGACAGAGTCAGCGCCCTGCAATAAGTTTTAATGGTGAGTCCGGGGCCTGCGGGCCCCTTTTTTGTGGCCGGCTGTCAGCCCCGGCCACGCTTTGTTTAGCCGGCGGTTCTGTTTCATAATGCTCGCCCTGCTTTTTCAATTGACTGCAAGCCGGGCAAGCCCCGCTGCCGGAGCACAAGCTGATGAACACCATAAACCACATTCTGGCCAATGAACTGGCCGTGCCTCAGTCTCAGGTAGATGCCGCCGTCAGGCTGCTGGACGAAGGGGCCACAGTGCCCTTTATTGCCCGCTACCGCAAGGAAGCCACCGGCGGCCTGGACGACACTCAGCTGCGCACCCTCGACAGCCGCCTCGGCTATCTGCGCGAGCTGGAAGACAGACGGGCGGTGATCCTCAAATCGGTGGACGAACAGGGCAAGCTGAGCCCGGCACTAAAGGCCGAGCTGCTGGCCGCCGACACCAAAACCCGACTGGAAGACCTTTACCTGCCTTACAAACCCAAACGTCGCACCAAGGGCCAGATTGCCATTGAGGCCGGCCTGGCACCCCTGGCCGATACTCTGTTTACCGACCCCAGTCAGGATCCACAGCGGCTTGCAGAGCAGTTCATCAATGTCGAGGCCGGCGTGATTGATGCCAAGGCAGCACTGGACGGTGCCAAATATATTTTAATGGAGCGTCTGGCCGAGCAGGCGGATCTGCTGGAAGCGGTGCGCAGCTACCTGCAACAGCACGGCCAGCTGCAGGCCAGAGTGGTGGAAGGCCAGGAGCAAACCGGTGCCAAGTTCAAGGACTACTTCGAGCACAATGAACCCATCAGCAAGGCACCGTCGCACCGGGTGCTGGCCATGCTGCGGGGCCGCAATGAGGGCGTGCTGGCACTAGGGCTGACCGTAGACAGCGATGCCGAACGTCACCCCTGCGAGACCATTATTGCCCGCCATGCCGGCTGGCAGGACCGAGGCCGCCCGGCCGACAAATGGCTGGCGGGCGTGTTCAGCTGGACCTGGCGGGTGAAGCTGTCGTTGCAGATGGAAACCGAGCTGCTGGGCCAGGCCCGGGAGCGGGCCGAGCAAGAAGCCATTCGCGTGTTCGCCCTTAACCTCAAGGATCTGCTGATGGCCGCTCCCGCCGGTGCCCGTGTGACCATGGGGCTGGATCCGGGCATTCGCACCGGGGTCAAGGTGGTGGTGGTGGATAATACCGGCAAGCTGCTGGAACACGCCACCGTGTATCCGTTTCAGCCTCACAACAAGGTAGAGCAGAGCCTGCGCATTCTTGGGGAGCTGTGCCGCAAACACAGTGTCAGTCTGGTGAGCATCGGCAACGGCACCGCCTCGCGGGAAACCGAGCGGCTGGTGGAGCAGCTGATAAAACAAAGCCCCGAGCTCAAGCTGCAAAAGGTGGTGGTGAGCGAGGCCGGTGCCTCTGTGTATTCCGCCTCGGAGCTGGCCGCCAGCGAGTTTCCCGATCTCGACGTATCGTTGCGAGGGGCCGTGTCCATTGCCCGCCGGCTGCAGGACCCATTGGCGGAGCTGGTAAAAATCGATCCCAAAAGCATTGGCGTGGGCCAGTATCAGCACGATGTGTCCCAGACCCAGCTGGCCCGCAACCTGGATGCGGTGGTGGAAGACTGCGTGAACGCCGTGGGCGTGGACGTGAACATGGCCTCGGCCCCGCTGCTGGCCCGGGTCTCGGGCCTGACTCCCACTCTGGCCCAGAACATAGTGGCCTGGCGCAACGAGCAGGGCGTGTTTGCGGATCGTAAACAACTGCTCAAGGTGCCCCGCCTTGGCCCCAAGGCCTTTGAACAGTGCGCCGGCTTTTTGCGCATTCAGGGCGGCAAGAACCCGCTGGATGCCTCGGCGGTGCACCCGGAAGCCTACCCGGTGGTGACCCGCATGCTGGAGCAGCTCAAGCAGCCGGTCAACGCCGTGCTGGGTAATGCCGGCCTGCTCAAGACCCTGGATCCGAAAGACTATACCGACGAGCACTTTGGCCTGCCAACCGTGCAGGACATTCTCAGGGAGCTGGATAAACCGGGCCGGGATCCGCGCCCCGAGTTCAAAACCGCCCGCTTTATGGACGGAGTGGAAAAGCCCGCGGATCTTATTCCCGATATGGTGCTGGAGGGGGTCGTCACCAATGTCACCAACTTCGGTGCCTTTGTGGACATAGGCGTGCATCAGGACGGGCTGGTACATATATCAGCGCTCACCGACCGCTTTGTGCAGGATCCGCGTGAAGTGGTGAAGGCCGGCGATATCGTCCGGGTGAAGGTGCTGGAGGTGGATCTGCAGCGCAACCGCATCGCCCTGACCATGCGTCTGGACCAGAGCGCCGCCGAGCACGCCGAAGGCAAGAGCACGCCGCGCCGCAATGAGCGCAGCCGCAATGACAATAACAAGAGCCAGCGCCAGCAACGTCCGGCCCGACGTGAGCAACCGGCTCCGCAGGGTGCCATGGGCGCGGCCCTGGCAGCGGCATTGCAGAAGAAGAAGTAACAGGCTGCCATGCGCCTCGATAAATTCATCTGTAAAAGCACGGAGCTGAGCCGGGCCGAGGCCCGGCAGGTCATTACTGCCGGCGAGGCCCGGGTCAATGGAGAGGTCATCACCAATGAGGCCACTCAGGTGCACGAAAACAATCTGGTGACCCTGGCCGGCCAGCGGCTGGTGCCCCGTCCGTTTCGTTACTTTATGATGCACAAGCCCGCCGGCACCCTGTGCTCCAATGTGGACGGCGTTTATCCATCGCTGTTCCGCGGGCTCAACATAGACAAGCCCGACGAGCTGCATATTGTCGGTCGCCTCGACGCCGACACCACCGGCCTGGTGCTGCTCACCGATGACGGCCGCTGGTCGTTCAATATTACGCGGCCCGAGCAACACTGTGCCAAGGTGTATCGAGTCAGCTTGAGAGATCCGCTGGATGGCGGAGTGGCCGAGCGCTTTGCCCAAGGGCTGCTGTTACAGGGCGAAACCAGGCCCACTCAGCCCGCCAGGGTAGAGGCCAGCGGCCCGCGCGAGGCGCTGCTGACCATTACCGAAGGGCGCTTTCATCAGGTAAAGCGCATGTTTGCCGCGGTAGGCAACCGAGTAACCGGTCTGCACCGGGAGCAGATTGGCAACATTCGGCTGAATGTGCCGGCAGGTCAATGGCGCACACTGACCGCCACCGAGGTGGCCGGCATCTGACTGCTGAAACTGCGTTTAAAACATCGTCATTCTGAGTCTGAACCGGTATCTTGCTACCAAACCCGTTTTTTATAACCTGTGGAGACTGCCATGCATATTCAGCTTGTATCCTTTGATAACGAACATCAGCCGGCCATTCGTGCCGTGCGCAATACGGTTTTTATCGAAGAGCAGCGCATTGATCCCGGGCTGGAATATGATGGTCTGGATGATGCTGCCATTCATGTGCTGCTGAGCATAGACGGTCAATGGGCCGGCACCGGTCGCATGCTGAAGGACGGCCATATAGGCCGCATTGCCGTGCGCAAGGAATTTCGTGGTCTGGGGCTGGGGGCCAGAGTGGTGCAGGCGCTGGTAGATGAAGCCGGCCGGCAAGGCCTGAAACGGGTTTATCTGGGGGCACAGAAGTATGCCACCGGCTTTTACCAAAAGCTGGGATTTACACCTTACGGAGACGAATTTCTTGATGCGGGTATCGTGCATATTTCCATGGAAAAGAACCTGATCTAACTCTTCAGTCAGAAAGTAAAATACACCTTATACTCAGGCGTTACCGGCATTTTCCTCGGCTTTTTAAGGGATCTTGCCGTACTAAGCCATGCCAGATGGTTACTTTGCATTCTAATTAAATTTCACTTATTAGCGCCTTTTCTGTACAATTGGCGCGTTCATGCATTGAACAAAGTGAATTGATGAAAGTTTCCAACCTCAGCCTTAATGAACAAAGGCTGGTGGCCGGCCTCAGTGGCGGCTTCCTGCTCCTCTTCGTAGTTCTCGCCTTTTTTGACCTGCAACAGATGACCCAATGGATCAACCAGGGCTTTGCCTGGACCATTGATGTATTCGGCCCTCTGTGGCAGGTGTGGATGCTGGCCAACCTGGTGATTGCCCTGGTGCTTGGCCTGACCCGCTACGGTGATATTCGTCTGGGCGGTAACGTCGCCCCCGACAGCTCCACCTTTCGCTGGCTGGCGGTGATCATGTGTACCCTGCTGGCCGGTGGCGGCGTGTTCTGGTCTGCCGCCGAGCCCATGTATCACTATGTGACCACACCGCCGCTGTTTGCGGAGTCTGAATCGGGTGTGTCCCAGGTGTCTGCCGCTCTGGCCCAAAGCTTTATGCACTGGGGCTTTCTGGCATGGGCCGCCCTGGGCACTCTCTCTGCCATCGTAGTGGTATATGCGCATTATCACAAAGGCCTGGCCATGCGCCCGCGCACCCTGCTCTATCCGCTGCTGGGTGACAAGGTGGAAACCCACTGGCTGGGCACCATGGCCGATGTGGTGTCCATTATTGCGGTGGCCGCCGGTACCATAGGCCCCATTGGCTTTCTGGCTACTCAGCTGGGCTTCAGCTTTGAGGCGCTGCTGGGCTGGGAGAACAACTATGGTCTGCAGCTGGCCATTCTGGGTGGTCTGGTGGCCATTTACACTCTGTCGGCGTCTACCGGCATTGAAAAGGGCATTCAGTGGCTGTCCAGCGCCAACGTGGTACTGGCGGTGATCCTGCTGGCCATTATTCTGCTGGCAGGGCCGGGCAACTTCATTATTGATGCCTTTCTTAACGGCATGGGTATCTATCTGCAGGACTTTATGCCCATGGCGCTGAACCGGCAGGATGACAGCTGGCTGGGCTGGTGGACCCTGTTTTTCTGGGGCTGGTTTATTGGTTACGGCCCCATGATGGCGCTGTTTATTGCCCGCATTTCTCGGGGCCGCTCCCTGCGCGAACTGGTGATGGCAGTGGCGGTGATGGCCCCGCTGGTCACCAACTTCTGGTTCTCCAGCATTGGCGGTGCCGGCATTTTCTACGAGCAGGCCGCAGCCGGCGTGGTGTCGGGTCCGCTGCAGGAAAGCGGTCTGCCCGCGGCGCTGCTGGCAGTGACTCAGCAGCTGCCTCTGGCCGAGCTGATGGTGCCTGCTTTTCTGGTGCTGACGGTGATTTTTGTGGCCACTACCGGTGATTCCATGGCTTATTCCATTGCCATGGCCATCAGCGGCGACCACACCCCGCGCACCCGCCAGCGTATTTTCTGGGCCCTCACCATGGGTCTGGTGGCGGCGGTATTGCTGCGTATGGGCGAAGGCGGCATCAATGCGCTGCAGTCCTTTATCGTGATCACCGCAGCCCCTGTGTCACTGCTGCTGCTGCCAGTGCTCTGGACCGGCCCGCGTATGGCCCATGCCATGGCTTATGAGCAGGGCATTGTGACTCAGGCACCGCGCAGCAAGGTGGCATCTACAGAGAGTGCCTCCTGACATCACTTGAACGAGAGCCTTATGGCTCTCGTTTTTTATCTGCTTTCTCTCCGCCAAAGCTGGTTTTTGGAACCATCTTTGTTCTATCTTGTCTGGGTTATGGCGCAAACAACACGGAGTGACTCATGTCCTGGACCCCACAACAACTGCACGACCTGCTGGCCAAGCGCCACGGCTGGCAGTGCTCACTGGAAAATGATTCTTTGCTGATCACCAATGAAGAAGGGCTGGACGCTTTTCTGGCGGTCTCCGGCGAGCAGATTATTGCCGAAACCCTGCTGTTTCCTGCCAGCGTGGTCACCGATGCGGCAGCTCTGAACGACACCATCCTTCGCACCCATCAGCTGTTTCCGCTGACCACAGTGGGCATCAGCCACATTAACGGTGACGACTACTACATTGCCTTTGGTGCACTGTCTTCTGGCTCAAAAGAAGAAAGTGTGCAAATAGAAGTGGAAACCCTGTTCCGCAATACCGAAGCCTTTCTCGAGCTCTATCAGGACCATCTGCAAGGAGTAACCTCATGAGCGTATGGAAAAAACTGGTCACCGCCATCAAGGGCGGTGCCAACGAGGCCGCTGAAGCCGTGGCCGACAGCCAGGCCCTGCGCATTCTGGAGCAGGAAATTCGCGAGGCCAAACAGGAGCTGCGCCGCTCCGACGAGTCTCTCACCGGCATTATGGCCAAACGCAAGCTGGCCCAGCAGAAGGTAGACGCCATCAGCGCCAGCATCGCCGACTATGAGAACCATGCCCGGGCCGCCATGGCCAAGGAAAACCGCGAGCTGGCACTGGAATGCGCTCAGCGGGTGAGCGAGCTGAAAAACGAGCAGGATGCAGAAAAGTCCTATCTGGATCAGTTCACCGCCTCTGAAAGCACACTGAAAGACAATATCAGTGCCGCCAAAAACCGCCTGCGCCAGCTGGAGCAGCAACTGGATGTGGTCAAGGCCACCGACAGCGTGCAAAAGGCCCAGGCGGCGGTCTCTTCCCGCCATACCGGTGCCAACTCCCGCATGAAGACAGCGGTGGAGTCGCTGGATCGCATCAAGCAGAAACAGACCCAGCGTCAGGCCGAGCTGGACGTGGCCGCCGAGCGCGCCGCCACCGAAAGCGGCGATGCCCTGGAGCAGAAGCTGAAAAGCGCCGGCATTACCGGCAGCCAGTCGGCGGGAGCCGAAGACGAGCTGTCCCGCATTTTAGGCAAGTAATATGTTTGACTGGCTGAAAAAGAAAATACAGCCGGCGGCTCCCCAGACAGAGCCGGCCCCGGAGGTGCTGGGGCTGCGCCTGGGCGGCGGCTTTGAGCTGGACGCCCTGCGGCTGTCGCTGCTTGAAAGTCAGGTCACCTTTGAAGGGGCCGCCAGCACTCAGATTATTCAGGCAGTCGGCCGGGTGATACTAGATGAAAGCCACCAGCTGCTGCGCTTTTACACCGACGACGACGGCTTTGTGCAGGTGCTGCTGAGCGGCGGCACCACAGACGACTGCGTGACCGAAGTCAAGCTCTGGTATTTTTATCGCACCACACCGGTAGACGGCAGCAAGGCCTGGAATACTCTGCTGGAAACGGAACTGGTGCAGCCCGAGTGGGATCTGGGCGGTCGAGTGTTCAGCAAGGCATGGGACAACACAAAGCCCGTGGCCATGACCGAGACCACCTGGCTGCAGAATGGCAGCCGCAGCGATACCGATCAGTTTGTGATGCTCTATGAGCGCGCGCTGGACAACGATGACGCCGAAATACTGATGGTGGCCGGCGAAGAAAAAATCACCGGCAATCAGGCCGAACACAGCCTGGTGCTGGCCACCGGTATCGACCTGGGGCCGACGGATTTGCGCTTTGTAAGCTGAATCCAACAGTATGCCGATAAAAACGAATCGTGATTTTCAAAACGGAATAAAAGGATATTCATGGACGCTCTGTTAACTTCTCTTGCGGGCCTGGGCCCGTTTCTGCTCTATTTCGCCATGTCCATCATCATGCTGCTGCTGTTCAAGTGGCTGTATGTGCTGGTAACCCCCTATGACGAATGGCGGTTAATCAAGGAAGATCACAACCTGGCTGCCGCCATTGCGCTGGTGGGTGCCTTTGTGGGCTTCTCGCTGGCAGTAGGCAGTGCCGCTGCCAACTCGGTATCACTGCTCGACTTTGCCGTCTGGGGTGTGGTTGCGCTGGTGGCCCAGTTGCTGGCCTTTGTGATAGTGCGGCTGATGTTTCTGCCCAAGGTGGCCGAACGCATTAATGACGGCCAGGTCTCGGCCGGTGCCGTAGTGGGCGGTCTGTCGGTGGCGGTGGGCCTGCTCAACGCTGCCTGCATCACCTACTGAGGAGGCAATATGAAACGCTCCCGACGCCAGCTCTTGACCAGCATGACGCAGCGCATTGGCAAACCCGTGAGTGCTGCCATTGCCGGCTCAGTCATGCTTACCGCCTGCGGCCAGCAAGATCCGGAAGTGCAGGTATATCAGTCGCCGGAAGACTGCAGCAATGCCAATCCGGAGCAGGCCGAGCAATGCCGGGCCGCCTATCAGCAGGCGCTGGCAGAGTCGGCCGATACCGCACCCAAATATAACCGCGAGCACGACTGTGAAGCCGACTTTGGCGGCGGCAACTGTGTGCCCTATCAATATCAGGGCAACAACTGGTTTATGCCCGCCATGGCCGGCTTTATGTTTGGCCGCCTGCTGGACCAGAACCGCTATATTCATCACCCTGTATATACTTCACGCAACCCCTATTCGCCCTACTATGGGCACTGGACCACAGCCGGTGGTTACCGGCTGGGCAAGGCCAGTTACGGCAAGCGCATGCCGGTAAGCCGGGAAGCGCTCAAGCCCAAACCCAAGGTCACCCGCACCATTTCCCGGGGAGGCTTTGGCTCGTCGGCTCAGGCCAAAAGCAGCTGGAGCAGCAGCAAACGCGCAAGCAGCCGCTCCCGGGGCTGGGGCGGCTGATGCTGAGAGTGGCACACAGCGAGCGCCCGCACTGGCGCTCGCTGGCTGAGCAGCTGGGTTTTGGCTTTCATACCATGTATGGCGAACCCTACTGGGATGAAACCGCCTATTACCAGTTCACTCTGAAGCAAATAGAGCAGGACATAGAAGACCCCACTGCCGAACTGCATCAAATGTGCCTGCAAGTGGTAGACAGAGTAGTGCGGGACGAACAGCTGCTGCGCCGTTGTGGCATTCCTGAAGCGCGCTGGCAGGAAGTGGCCGACTCCTGGCACAGGCGGGATCCCAGCCTCTATTCCCGGCTGGATCTGGCCTATAACGGCCGGGGTCAGGCCAAGCTCTATGAAAACAACGCCGACACCCCAACCAGTTTGTTTGAAACCGCCTTCTGGCAGTGGCTCTGGCTGGAAGACAATGTGGATGCCGGCCGGCTGCGGCGGGACGCGGATCAGTTCAATCTGTTGCAGGAGCGGCTGGTGAACCGTTTTCGCGCCCTAGCACCGGATTACGCCGGCCAGACCCTGCATTTTGCCTGCTGCAAAGACACCGAAGAAGACAGAGGCACGGTGCAGTATCTGGAAGACTGCGCAAAGGAAGCCCGCCTGAACACCGCCTTTGTGTTTGTGGAAGACATAGGCCTGGGGGAAGGTGGCTGGCTCACCGACAGCCATGACAACACCATAGACTGGCTGTTCAAGCTCTACCCCTGGGAATTTATGTTTGAGGAAGAATACGCCGAGCACCTTGCCTCCAGCCGGGTCAACTGGCTGGAGCCCATGTGGAAATCAGTGCTGTCCAACAAGGCGTTACTGCCGCTGCTGTGGCAGCAGTTTCCCGGCCATCCCAACCTTCTTCCCGCCTATTTCGGCGACGATCCTGCTCGTTTTCAGCTGAATGAATATGTGCAAAAGCCGCTGTTTTCCCGGGAAGGCGCCAATATACGCATAGTGCACCACGGTGAGGTGGTGGCTGAAGTGGACGGCCCCTACGGCGAGGAAGGCTTTATTTATCAGGCCTGGCATCCGCTGCCGGTGTTTGGTGGCCGCCATGCTCTGGTAGGCAGCTGGCTGGTAGACGATGCCCCCGCCGGCATTGCCATGCGCGAAGACACCAGTCCCATTACTCAGGATCTGTCCCGCTATCTGCCCCATATTATTCTGGGTTAATTCGCTCTCCCAATATTCGAAAGGAGGGCAAAGGGAGCAGCTTCACGACCGATCAAATGCCATGGCCGAAAATTGCTCCTGCATTTTCGTCATTCCCGCCATCCATGGCGGTCAGATGCATTTGCCGAGCATTACATGGAAGTACTTGAAGCGTGTCGTGAAGTTGGCCGTTTGGCCGACTTGCGCTCTGGATCAGAAGTAATACTGCAGACCCACGCCGTAGAGGTTGTCCTGATCGTCCATCTTGTTCAGCATAAACTCTGCATAAATCTTGGCTTTGGGCATCAGGTAATATTCGGCTGCGAAAATATATTCATCCACCCAGTGCAGGTGCGCATTTTCACGCATGCTCTGCCGGCTGTAACCCACACCAAACGCCATTTTTTCACGGGAATAGGAAACAACTGATTCCCAGTAATCTACCCGGCGCATGCTGTAAACACGGTTCTCTTTAAGAGAAAAAACCTGCCAGTTACGTTGAAAGTCGGTGCGCCCCCGGGTTACGGCGGCATAAAAGCCATCGGGTGTGCTATAGCTCAGGCCCACCGCCATATTGCTGACATCACTGTTAGGATCAGCTTCCCGCTTGTTTTCATAGGCCACCACAGCCCCCAGACCATTTTGAGCCTGGTACCCTACAGAGCCACCATACTGAGCCCTGGTACCATCATGAGTGTTACTATATTCCGCAGAAACAACCTGACCTGCCAGACAAAAAAGTGGATTATTCTGAGACAGGTTCTGACACAGAATTATTCAATGCAAAAAAGTTACTTTTTTAACTAACAATTTACTGGCAATTCTTCATCAAAATCATGTATTTTGTCGTCAAATTGCGACATCAAAGCAAAAATCGCGCATAAATAGGATTATGATCCGATACGGTTGGCATATCGATAGCTGTCGCCGAACGCAGTTTAAGATCCCGATAAAAGATAAAATCCAGCGGTTGGTGCAGATACGTCTTAACATAATGGGCATTGTCCATTACTGCCTGACGTAACCCCGTCGCCCGGCAAAAACGGCGCAAATACAAGCGCCGCTGCCGACTCCATGCATTAAAGTCGCCGGCTACAATCAGTGGTCCGGTATGGTGCAGCAGCTCAATACGCACCTGCTCCATTTCTTTAAGAAACAGCCCCGCATGAACAAAGTTAATCGCATGCATGTTGACCACCAGCAGGGTTTCATCCTCAGGCAGTGGATGACGGGTGAGGATCAAACTTTTGTGAGTGGCAAAGCGCAGCTCCCGGCTTTGAGTCAGTAAAGGCTTTACATCATTAAAGGCACAGCGTCCGGCGGTAAGCACACCAAACATCTGCTTGCGGGTCTGCATATTGGGAGCGGCAGCCCAGGACCAGCTTTCCAGCCAGGTTTCCCCCATGGGTGCCAGTCGAGCCTCTTGTAGCAATAGTAAGCTGGTCGGGTAAAGTAACGTCAGATCGGTAATGCTTTGATGAAAACGGGCATCCTGGGTCAGTTTCTGGGCGTTCCAGCACAGAACACCAATATCGTCACCGGACAGCGGCTGATGCTGATGCAACAGACGGGACGGTGTGGTGCGGGGTCTCAGCATTCAAATTCACCTGTGCAACACAATACCATTGCCAGAGTGTATCAGCAGCCAGATGTCTTGAGCAGAAAGAGAGACAAGAACAAAAGAAGGACCGGAGTAACGCTGCTTACTCCGGCCAAATGGGAGAGAACCGGTAAAAGCTTAAAAATTCATCGCCAGCCAGGCGTCGGGCGCAACCCGAAAGTCGAGCGCCATGGTCACGCTGATGGCGGTGATGGTAATGATGGACAGCACAAACACACGGCGGGCCCAGCCCAGCTCCTCGGCCCCCCGGCGATAACCGTTAAAGGCCATCACCAGCCACCACAGGCTGGTGGCACAGGCCACCGTCATAAAGGTGAGACCGGTGTAACCACTGAGCGGCAACAGAGCAGTCACCAGGCAGAACAGCGCAATGTAGAGCACGATTTGCCGCTTGGCTCTGGCCATTCCCTTCGCCACCGGCAGTACCGGAATGCTGGCCGCCGCATAATCCTCGTAGCGGAAAATGGCGATGGCGTAGGAATGGGGCATCTGCCACAGGCTGAACATCAGCAGCAAAATGGCAGCACCGGCGTCAAACTGACCGGTAACGGCGCAATACCCCACCACCGGCGGCACAGCGCCGGACAGGCTGCCCACCAGGGTGCCGTACACAGAGGCGCGCTTCAGCCACAGGCTGTACAGGCCCACATATACCCCATAGCCAAAGGCGGCAAAGCCGGTGGCCACAGTGTTGGTGAACCAGGCCAGCAGACCGAACCCCAGCCCCCCCAGCACCAGCCCGTACACCAGCGCGGTGCGCACCGCCAGCTCGCCGGTCACGGTCACCCGGTTGCGCGTGCGGCGCATGCGGGCGTCAATATCCCGGTCGATGCAGTTGTTCACGGCACAGCCGGAGGCCACCACCAGCGACAGCCCGATAACGGTGGCCCACATCAGCGACCAGTCGATATCGCCGCGAGCGGCCATGAAAAAGCCGCCGGCCACCGAGATCAGATTACCCATGATGATGCCCGGCTTGGTGACCTTGAGGTAAGGCCGAATCATAAAATGCCCCTTGGGATGAACCCCTTGTTCGCGTGTTTATGCCTGTATCCGGCCCGGTTGCCCGGGCCGGAACACCGTCTTAATACATCATCATTTCGTTGGAGCTGATGATGATCCATACCGACAGGCCCACCACCATCACGATAATGAGGGCGGAGAACAGGAATGCCACTGTGTTTTCCCGGCTGCCGGGCTTGAAGCTCAGGTGCAGAAAGTACTTGAGGTGCACTACTATCTGCACAATGGCCAACAACACAACCGTGCCCAGGGTCGCCCCCGGGCTCAGCTGCCCGGTCATCACCGCCCAGAACGGAATGGCGGTCAGGATCACCGACAGCACAAAGCCGGTGAGATAGGATTTCACACTGCCGTGATCCACAGCGTCATGGTTATGACTCATGCCATTGCCCCCATCAGATACACAACGGTAAACACACAGATCCACACCACGTCGAGGAAGTGCCAGAACATGCTCAGGCAGCCCAGACGGGTCAGGGTACGGGGGCCTGTGCCCCGCGTCATCAGCTCCACCATCAGCACCAGCATCCACACCAGGCCGGCGGTCACATGCAGACCGTGCATGCCCACCAGAGTGAAGAAGGAGGTGAGAAAGGCGCTGCGTTGCGGACCATTGCCAGACTCAATCAGGTGATGGAACTCATAGAGCTCCATACCGATAAAGGTGGCACCCAACGCAAAGGTCACCAGCAGCCACAGCAGGGCCAGGCCCCGCTTGTGGTTGTGGCCGGCCAGCATGGCAAAGCCGTAGGTGATGCTGGAAACCAGCAGCACCGCGGTTTCCACCGCCACGAACTTGAGATCGAACAGCTCACGGCCACCCGGACCGCCGGCGGTGTTCATATAGAGCACCGCATAGGTGGCGAACACCGAGGCGAACAGCAGGCAGTCGGTCATCAGATAGAGCCAGAAACCGAACAGGGTATTGCCCCCGGTGTCGTGGTGCTCTTCTTCGTGGTGCTCATGCACCTGTTTGAGATCAACGGATACGGCTTCCATCAGGCCTCCTTCATCACGTTACGCAGGTGTGCCTGCTCAATGCGCTCGACTTCGTCGGGCTGCACGTAATAGTCGGTGTCGGTGTCATAGGCCCGGCACAGGAAGACAACAAAGCTGGCCACCAGACCGGCAATCACCATCCACCAGATATGCCAGATGGCACCAAAGCCGGCGGCAGTGGCAGCGGCGGCAATCAGCACACCACAGGCGGTGTTCTTGGGCATGTGAATGGGCTGATAGCTGCTCTGTGGCTGATAGGCGATGCCCTTTTCCTTCATGTCGGTAAAGGCGTCGATATCGCTCACATGGGGCAGTTTGGCGAAGTTGTAGAACTGGGGCGGAGAGCTGGTGGACCACTCCAGGGTGTGGCCGCTCCAGGGGTCGCCGGTCAGATCCTTGTTCGCTTCGCGATCACGGAAGGCGGTATACAGCTGGTAGAACTGCACCAGAATACCGATCAGAATGAAGACAGCGCCCACGGCGGCCAGGTACAGCCAGAAGTTCCAGGCCGGGTTGTCGGTGCTGTTCAGGCGACGGGTCATGCCCAGAAAGCCCAGCACATACAGCGGCATAAAGGCCACGTAGAAGCCGATTTGCCAGCACCAGAAGGACACCTTGCCCAGCTTTTCGTCGAGATGAAAGCCCATGGCTTTCGGGAACCAGAAGGCAAAGCCTGCCAGGTAGCCGAACACGGCACCACCTATGATGGTGTTGTGGAAGTGAGCAATCAGGAACAGGCTGTTGTGCAGCACAAAGTCGGCTCCCGGTACCGCCAGCAACACGCCGGTCATGCCACCAATGGTAAAGGTGGTCATAAAGCCTAAGGTCCACAGCACAGGCACGGTAATGCGCAGGCGGCCGCGATACATGGTAAACAGCCAGTTGAACAGCTTCACCCCGGTGGGCACGGCGATGATCATGGTCATGACGCCAAAGAAGGCGTTGACGTTGGCGCTGGAGCCCATGGTGAAGAAGTGGTGCAGCCACACGATAAAGCCCAGCACCGAAATGGCACCGCTGGCATAGACCATGGAGTTGTAGCCAAACAGCCGCTTGCCGGTAAAGGTGGAGATCACTTCAGAGAAGATACCAAAGGCCGGCAAAATCAGAATGTACACCTCGGGATGACCCCAGGCCCAGAACAGGTTGATGTACATCATGGCGTTACCGCCGGCGGCGTTGGTGAAGAAGTGGAAGTCCAGGTAGCGATCCAGGGTCAGCATGCCCAGCACCGCAGTCAGGATGGGGAAGGACGCCACGATCAGAATGTTGGCCCAGGTGCAGGTCCAGGTGAAGATCGGCATCTGCATCAGCTTCATACCCGGCGTTCGCATTTTGAACACGGTCACCAGGAAGTTAACGCCGGTGAGCAGGGTACCGATACCCGATATCTGCAAGGCCCAGATGTAGTAATCCACCCCCACGCCCGGACTGAAGTCCAGCTCCGACAGCGGCGGATAGGCCACCCAGCCGGTCTTGGCGAATTCACCCAGACCGAGGGAGATATTCACCAGCACGGCACCGGACACCGCCAGCCAGAAGCTGAGGTTGTTCAGAAAGGGGAAGGCCACGTCGCGGGCACCGATCTGCAGCGGCAGCACTATGTTCATCAGGCCGATCATGAAGGGCATGGCCATAAAGATGATCATGATGACACCGTGGGCGGTGAAGATCTGGTCGTAGTGTTCGGGTGGCAGATAACCGTCGGCACCATTGGTAGACAGTGCCAGCTGGGCCCGCATCATGATGGCGTCGGCAAAGCCGCGGATCAGCATGACAAAGGCCAGCACGATATACATGATGCCCAGTCGCTTGTGGTCCACCGACGTGATCCAGTCGCGCCAGAGCAGGCCCCATTTCTGATAACGGGTGATCAGGAAGGCGATCACCACGGCGGCAATGGCCACCACGCCCAGGGTCACCATGATAATGGGCTCATGGTAGGGCACGGCGTCAAGTGTGAGTTTACCTAGTAACGACATATTATTTCTCAGCCTCCGTCATGGTGCTGGCTGAATGATGCTGGGAATGCGCATCGCCCTTTATGGGGTGATGGTCCTGCATAAATTTCATCACAACGTTGTGGAACAGATTCGGGCTGACATCGCCGAAGTATTCCACCGGATGGTGTTCACTGGGTTTGGCCAGCTGCCGGTAGGCCGCCATATCGAGGGTGTGTTCGCTCGTTTTCACCTTATTCACCCAGGCGTCAAAGCCGGCTTCGTCTTCGGTGGCAATGGCGTCAAACTTCATGCCGGTAAAGCCTTCGCCGCTGTAGTTGGCGGAGATGCCGTCATAGCGACCGGCCTCGTTGGCAATCAGGTGCAGCTGGGTTTCCATGCCCGCCATGGAGTAGATCTGGCCACCCAGTTGCGGAATAAAGAAGGAATTCATGGTGGTGTCGGAGGTAATGCGGAACTCCACCGGCACGTCTTTCGGGAACGCCAGCTCGTTGACGGTGGCAATGCCCTGCTCCGGATAGATAAACAGCCACTTCCAGTTCAGTGACACCACCTGCACCACCAGATGCTCTTTCTCATGGTCCAGCTTTTTATACGGGTCCAGCTCATGAGTAGAGCGCCAGGTAATAACACCCAGAATTACGATAATAATGACGGGAATTATCCACACCACGGTTTCAATTTTGGTGGAGTGAGACCATTTGGGAGCATAAGCCTCGTTGCGTCCTTCCCGGTATTTCCAGGCAAAGAACAAGGTCATAACGATCACCGGAATCACCACCAGCAGCATCAGGCCGGTAGCCACCATGATCAGGTACTTTTCATCGGCACCGATCTGGCCCTTGGGATCCAGCACGCCGCCTTCGCAGCCGGACAGCGCAAAGGACGCCGCCCCTGCCAGCAGCAGGTTAACTAACTTTCGAATAAACAAAGGAAACCTTCCCCTATTCCTATGGGTCTAGCTTGCCGCTTATCGGCAAGACCATATTGGAACTTTCGGGTATGACCCGATGGCGAAGAATGACGCAGACAAAACGGACGTAATGGTTACGTCGTCAGACTGTCAGACTCCGCAGGGGAAAACAGGTGGCGCGCGACAACTGTGCGCTTTTAACAGAGCACGGCGCGGCTTGGTTGAAGCAGAAAAGCAGGGTTTGCGTTGAGTGAGCCGGGGCCAGTTAAAGGTTTGCAGCAATAAATGCAGCAACAGCAACAGCCATTGCAGCAACAGCGGCGCAAAGACCAGCAAGGAAGTACACAGCAGTGCCTTGAGTGCATCCAGGGGCTGCAGATCTGCCAGCTGTGCCTGATATTCAAACACATCGGCAGACAGGCCGGTCCAGCTCAGCAGCCAGTCACCCACCAGCTCCAGCATCATGAGGGCACCAAGCACACCAAATCCGTCCATACCAGATCGCGACAACGACGCCAGGTCGTGCCATCTCTCGGCTATGGGCAGGTGCAACATCGGGCTCAAGGGCTGTTTCCGTTGGTTCTATCTGTTATTAAATCAGTGACACAGAGCACAAAGGCTGTTTTTTTGACCGCGAAAGGCTACCAAACTTTGATCCAGCACACAACAAGAGCATTTATTTTTAGCCTGCTAAAGCACCACTTTTACCGCCAGTACCAGTAGTACCAGGCCACTGAGCTTGTCTATTATAAATGACTTTTCACGCAGCCAGCCCAGCACAGGCCCGCGAGACAGCAACAAGGCCACCAGCACATACCAGAGCGCATCAATGCCGCCGGCGGTGAGCATCATGATGCCACCCTGCTGCCAGCCGGTATCGGCGCGCACAAACTGGCTGAACAGGGCCACAAAGAAAATGGCCAGCTGAGGGTTAAGAAAGGCCACCATAAAGCCCTCAAAAGCACCCTGCCGGCCGCGTACGACATGGCCACTTTCCCCTGTAACTGCCGGCTGTGGCTTCGCCAGCAAGGCTTTGATGCCAAGCCAGGCCAGAAAGGCGGCACCACCGTAGCGAATAATATCGAATAACAGCGGATTGCGGGTGATCAGCAGCGCCAGCCCCAGGGCGGTGATCAAAGCATAAAGCCCCACTCCCAGGCCATGGCCCAGCGCCGTAAGCACACCGTGGCTCTGGCCGCCGCGCACCGTATTGCGCATCACCACCGCCAGGCTGGGGCCGGGACTCACGGCACCCATGATGCAGATGGCCGCCAGGGCCAGCCAGCTCGACAATTCCATGCTTTTACCTCGCTATAACGAATAGCTGCATTTAAGCATAATTTGCTGTAACTATTGAGTTTTACCTGACGGACTTTCTACACTGTGCGTCTTCTGCCGGCAACTTGCTCTGGAGTTTTGATTAGATGCGCTACGACTGGATACTGTTTGACGCCGATGACACTTTGTTTCATTTCGATGCATTTGGCGGCCTTAAGCGTACTTTTGCCGAATTTGGCGTTAACTTCGATGAAAGTGCCTTTGCACACTATCAGGCTCAGAATCAGCCGTTATGGGTGGCTTATCAGAATGGTGATATTGATGCCGAAGAGCTGCGCCATCGCCGTTTTGCCCTCTGGGCCGAACGGCTGGCGGTGACCACACAACACCTGAACGAGACCTTTATGAACACCATGGTGGAGGTGTGCACCCTGCTGCCCGGTGCCAGTGAGCTGATTGCCGGGCTGGAAGGCAGAGCTCGGCTGGGCATTATTACCAACGGTTTTGCCTCCATGCAGCAGGCAAGGCTGCAGCGCGCCGGCTGGGAGCATGCTTTTTCACCTCTGGTAGTATCGGAAGAGGTGGGCGTGGCCAAGCCCGATCCGGGCATTTTTGAGCATGCGCTGGAGCTTATGGGTAACCCCGATCGCAGCCGGGTGCTGATGGTGGGTGACAACCCCCACTCCGATATTCTCGGCGGCCTCAACGCTGGCCTGCACACCTGCTGGCTCAACACTCAGGGCAAGCTCACCCCTGCAGGCATTACTCCCCACCATGAAGTGACGTCCCTTGGCCAGCTGCAGCAGTGGCTGCTGAAGGCGTGAGCTCTTCGCTTAAATACCGTGCAATGTTCGTTATCTGAAACGCAGTGCACCACGTCGTCCCAAGGGCACTACTTCGCCGACTCGCCGTGAACCCCTCCCTGGGGGCTCCGCTGCGCCATCCCTGGCGCAGAGGGTGCGGCGAAGCAGACGCCCTCAGGCCTTCCTTACATGACCACAGAGCCGGCTGACCATATCTATCAGGCAACGCTTTGTATCACGAAGCAGCAGCGTGGATTGCCGGAGCCGACCGTCACATGCCAAGGACGGCATGTGCCGAGCGCCCCATGGATGGGCTAGAAGCGTGTCGGCAGAGTGCAACCGCGCTGCTGCTTCGCTTTGCGGCATCCATAGACAACTGGTGCCTCGCTCCAAACACAAAAAGGCAGCCCGAAGGCTGCCTTTTTTATCGTTCCAGCTGCTGCTTAGCGACGGTTGCCGCGGTAAGCAGGGGACGAGTTCAGCACCATGTGGCGGTTCACGTCCTTGTACAGCAGGTAACGGAAGCGGCTGGGGCCGGCGGCGTAGCAGGCCTGCGGGCAGAAGGCGCGCAGCCACATGTAATCACCGGCTTCAACTTCAACCCAGTCCTGGTTCAGGTGGTAAACGGCTTTACCTTCCAGCACGTACAGGCCGTGCTCCATTACGTGAGTTTCGTCGAACGGAATCACACCACCAGACTGGAAGGTCACGATGTTAACATGCATGTCGTGACGCAGGTCGGTCGGATCGGTGAAGCGGGTGGTAGCCCAAACGTCATTGGTGTCCGGCATGGAAGTCGGCTCAATGTCGTTCTCGTTGGTCACAAAGGCTTCCGGCACGTCGATGCCGTCTACAAATTCGTAGGCCTTGCGCAGCCAGTGGAAACGTACCGGCTCACCGCTGTTGTTCTTCACGGTCCAGTTGGCACCCGGCGGCAGGTAGGCGTAGCCACCCAGCTCCATGTGATGCTCTTTGCCTTCCAGAGTCAGGGTCATTTCACCTTCAACGATGAAGATAACGCCTTCGGCACCGGCATCCAGCTCAGGCTTGTCACTACCACCGTTGGGAGACACTTCCATGATGTAGTGAGAGAAAGTCTCGGAGAAACCGCTCATCGGACGGGCGATCACCCACAGGCGGGTTTCGTCCCAGAACGGCAGGAAGCTGGTGACGATATCGCTCATTACGCCTTTCGGAATAACGGCGTAAGCTTCGGTGAAGACAGCGCGATCGTGGATCAGTTGAGTCTGCGGGGGCAGACCGCCCTTGGGGGCATAATAGGTATTACGGGCCATTACTTTGTCCTTTATGCTTGATGGTTGGACATTTGCCAACGAGAGCAACACGGCAGCTTATCATGGCGCCATATTGCTTAAATGCTGAACACGTGGATTGTAGTGTATGAAATAATAATTTATAAATTAAATAATACAATGATACCCAGTGGACTTCCCACTACCAGGAAAAAATGACTCAACTGACAACACTCGATCCCGTGCTGCTGCGCAGCTTTGTGGCCGTGGTGGATACCGGCAGTTTTACCCGCGCCGCCGACAGCACGCACCTTACCCAGTCCACCGTCAGCCAGCAGGTACGCAAGCTGGAATCCCAGCTTGGCTGCGAACTGCTTAACCGCAAGGGCCGCTACATTACCGCCACCCTGGAAGGCGAGCGGGTGCTCAACTACGCCCGGCGCATACTGCAGCTAATGCAGGAAGCCGTGGCCCAGACCAGCCTGAGCATAGAGCAGCAGAAAATTCGCTTAGGGGTGCCGGAAGACTTTGCCACCCACGCCATCATGCCGGCGCTGGCGGCCTTTGCCAGCGAGTATCCCGGCATTCGGCTGGAGGTAAAAAGCGGCCTGTGCAGCGATATCTGGCGGGAGTTTCAGCGCGGCGAGCTGGATCTGGCGCTGGTCAAGCAACGCCCGGGCAGCGTGCCGGGCATGGCCAGCTGGCCCGAGCCGCTGTGCTGGATAGACAGTCTGGAAAGCAACAACCTGGCCAGTCAGCCGGTGCCGCTGGTCACCTTTCCCATCGGTGGTCTTTACCGGGGCGAAATGGCCCACACCTTTGACCGGCTGGGCCGCAGCTGGCGGCTGGCCTATGTCAGCACCAGCCTGTCGGGGGTATGCTGTGCGGTGGAGGCCGGCTTTGGTATTTCCCTGCTGCCGCGGCGGCTGGTGACCACCAAGCACCGCATTCTCTCCGAGGCCGATGGCCTGCCGGACGTGCCGGATCTGGAGCTGACCCTGCACGCCCAGGATAAACTCTCGGCCCACAGCAAGCTGCTGGCCGAGCGGCTGATCAGTGCCTGCGATAACACCTGCCGGCAGTAGCCACGCCGGCGTTAATCCTGCTTGATATGCTCATTGGCACCATAACCGTGCTTTTCCTGCCACAGGTCAAACACGGCGGTTTTTTCGTCCAGCGGCAGGTGCAGGGTTTCCACGCCCTGCTCACCAAAGGGCTGCTGCATACGCTGATACAGATATTCGGTAGACCAGCCATAGCCCTCGCCCACGTCGTCGCCAGCGCAATACACCAGCCGCGATACGCCGGCCTGGATCATGGCGGCCATGCACATGGCGCAGGGCTTGCCGCTGGCATACATGGTGCTGCCGGCAAACAATGATTGTTTATGAGTGCGGGCAGCATTACGCAGCGCCTGAATTTCGGCATGGGCGGTAGGATCATGCTCAACATAGGTCTGGTTTACCCCTTCCGCCAGCACTTTGCCGTCCTTCACCAGCACGGCACCAAAGGGCTGGCCGCCCTTGGCTACGTTGTCCCGCGCCAGATCAATGCTCGTTTTCAGATAATCCAAATCGGCCATCATGCCTGCTCCCATATAAAACAACGGCCCGGTGAGGCCGCTGTAACGTTTTTAATAAAATCAGTAAGTTGGCATCATAGACCGCCGGTCATCACGATCAAGCCCTACAGATCGGCAAAGATATGCTTGAGATTAATGTCTTCTTCGGTGGGAGGCTCCAGCTGCAGCTGGGCTTCTATCTCGTTGAGATGATCAATCATCAGCTGCACCGCCCGCTCTGTGTGGTGCCCGGCAATGGCGGCCAGCAGGTCGTTATGCTCGCTGCAGGAAGGGCCGGCATGATGATGCCCCTTGCGCGCGCCACCTGGCTGCTGATACAGGGCCACAATCAGTGATGAGCGGGGAATGATCTCATGCAGAAAGGAGGTCAGCACAGGCTTGTTGGCCAGTTTGCCAATCAGCAGATGAAACTCGCCGGACAGCCGAATGCGCAGACTCTGATCCCCCTGCTCTGCCGCCTGATGTTCTTTATGCAAATGTTCCTGCAGCAGCTTTTTCTCCCGCAGAGTACACTTACTCGCCAGCTCCCGTACCAGCTCGGCTTCAAGCAACCGGCGCGCCTGAAAAATATCTCTGGCTTCTTCCGGCGTCGGCTCAGCAACAAAAGCGCCGCTGTTGGGCACCAGGTTCACCAGCTTGTGATAAGAAAGCTGCAGCAGCAGCTTGCGCACAAACCCCCGGCTTAAGCCAAACGTCTCACACAACTCTTCTTCCTTCAGCCGGGTACCCGGTAACAGCTTGTGGGCAACGATCGCCTCCCAGATACGCTGATATACCTTATCCAGATCCTTGTTTTTATTATTCATGGATTTGTCCTTTGTGCTCTGCGGCCATTTAACTTCAGGTTAACATGGCTTTTTATTGTCAACAATCTTGTTTTCGTTCGTTAAAAACTCTCTTTATTAATAGCCATTACCGCTGCCCGGGTAGCAGCAAGTACAGGTACTACAAGGGGAATATCAAAGTGAGGCTGCAACCTTAATGCTGAACCGGTAAGCGGCCCTCCACCAATGATGACAGCGTCCGCTCCGTCTTTTACTACCGCCTGGCATACCGCTTCACTCAGTGCATGATCCAGTTTGTCGGAAGACATCACCAGCTCAGTGGGATCACCGGTTGTTACCCGAGTGCCGCAAAACTGTTGCTCCAGACCCAGCGTCATGGCTTTGTGTTTAAAAAAAGCCAGCAGCTCGGCATCGGGAGTAATAGTGGCAATGGCAAAACGCCGCCCTTCACGGGCTGCAGCCAGATAGGCCGACTCGGCAATGCCCACTACCGGCACCTTCACACGCTGACGCAGTTCAGCCAGTCCCGGATCAGAAAAGGCCGCTATCATCAGTGCTGCCGAGCCTTTGGCAGCCGCTGCTGTGCCCAGCTCAAGCACACCGGCAGTGGCCGCCCTGATCTCGGCCGGCGTGGTCAGCAGGGCCGGCACTCCCGTATTGGTCAGGCCCTGCACTTGCACACCGCCCCCCGCAACCTGTCCGGCCAGCGCCACCATGGCTGCCGTGGCGCTTTCACTGGAATTGGGGTTGATCAGCATTAATGTTTTCGCCACTTCAGGCATATGACTCAGAACCTTGAAAAAAACATGTATGGATCATCTCCATCATAACAAGGGGTCATTAGCCGGCAAGACCGCCTTGTCAGTATTGACGCTTGGGCTTTGGTACCAGCAAGTAATAAAAAACACCGCCAAGCGCTGCGCCAATCATCCAGCCGTAACCATTGAGATCACTGAGCGCCGGTACCCAGACAGTTGCAACGGAGAACACAGCGGCCATGGCAAAGGCAATCATCGCCTTTTTATTCCAGCCGCTCTGGTAGAAATAGGCTCCCTCGGGATCCCGTGAAAACAACTCCTGCATATTCAGGCTCTGGCGTTTAATAAGGTAGTAATCCACTACAATAATGCCGTAAAAAGGTGCCACAATGGCCCCCAGCGCGTTCACAAAGCCGGAAATCCCCATTTGGCTAATCACTGCCACCCAGAGTCCGCCCACAAAGAAGGCAACCACCGCAGTGATCAGGCCACCAATGCGAAAGCTAATCACCTTTGGAAACAGGTTGGCCAGGTCATAGGCCGGCGGAATAAAGTTAGCCACCAGGTTGATGCCCACGGTCGCCGCAAAGAAAGTCAGCGCCGCCACAATGGTCAGAGGCAAAGAGTCAACCCGGTCCACAATATCTGCAGGGTTGGTCAGTGCCTCACCAAACAACACCAGAGTGCCGGCCGTAATGATCAACGCAATAAAGGAAAAGAAGGCCACATTCAGGGGCAGCCCCACAAAGTTGCCAATTTTCATCTGCCGCTCGCTGCGCACAAAGCGGGTAAAGTCACCAAAGTTGATCACAACGGCAGCAAAATAGGCCACCATGGTGCCGACAATGGCAGAAAAAGCCGCCACGTCACTGCCCTGATAATCACCGCCGCCATCAAAGATGGTCGCCACGGCCGGCAGCAGCTGATCACCGGCCTGATACCAGACTACCAGCATCAGCACCAGCATCACCGCATACACCAGTGGCCCGGCCCAGTTCAGAAACACGGTGATTTTTTCGATACCCTGCCAGAACAGAGCTATCTGAAATACCCAGACCAGCATAAACGACAGCCAGGCGGTACCCGACATACCGAGAAATTCACTGTTACTCTGACCAAACAGCGCTGTCAGTAACAGAGTCACGGCGGTAGAAGCAAAGTAGGTTTGCACTCCGTACCAGAAGATACCGATAATGGCCCGCAGCAGCGCCGGAAAATTGGCACCGCGCACCCCCATGCTGGCCCGAATCATCACCGGAAAGGGAATGCCGTATTTGACGCTGGGCTTGCCGCTTAAATTCACCAGCACCATCACAATAAAACCGGCCAGAATAATGGCTGCCATCACCGCCCAGCCGTTCAGGCCGTAACTCAGAAACAGCGACGCCGCCAGGGTGTAGCCAAACAGACTCTGAATATCGTTGGACCAGACGTTAAAAATTTCAAACCAGCCCCAATGCCGGTCCTTGTGCTTGAGCGGAGCCAAATCTTCGTTATAGAGCAGCGGATCGTGATGGGTTATTTCAAGTTGCTTGTCATCCATGCTTTTTCTCCCGGGATAAAAACAAAAACAGCTCCGCAGCTGATGTGCGGAGCTGAATGACTTAGTTGCGAAAACGCTGACAGGGCTGCCAGTACTGCATCAGCAGGTAGTAGGTGACACCGGCCGGGATCAGGCTGGCGTACCAGGACACCGAGGAGAAGGTCAGGGCCACCAGGGCACCGGCCAGGGCGGCAATCACGGCGGCGTAGTTCACGCCCTTGTAAGGACCGTTCTCGTCATACAGCTTGGTAATATCCAGCTTGCGGCGGCGCAGAATGAAGTAGTCCACCACCATCACCGCAAAGATGGGGCCGAGAAAGGCGGAGTAGGTCTGTACGAACAGCTGCAGGCCGGCGGAAGATTCTTCCTTCACCAGTTCCCAGGGGAAGGTGCAGAAGGCCAGCAGGCCCACCAGAATGGTGGAGGTGCGGAACTTCAGCTTGAACACGTCCATCAGAATGTAGGTGGGCGGCACCACGTTATTGAGCACGTTGGTAGTGACCTGGGCAAAGGCGATAAACAGCAGGGTGGTCACCAGCAGCGGCGTATTGTCCACGGCGCTGGAGAACACCTGAATCGGGTCGGACACGCCGGTGGCACCGGACACCATCAGGCCAATCAGACCCATAAACAGGGTGCAGGGCAGAATGGACATGGCATAGATGATGGTGAGCAGGCCGGGCTTGGTGCCTTCCTTCAGCTCACGGGAGTAGTCACTCACGTTCAGCATCATGGTGCTGTAAATGCCGAGGAACAGCATGGTCGCGCCCCAGAAGGGCACACCCCAGGTGCCTTCCATGTTCACCAGGTTGGCGGTGATTTCGTCGCCGTAGCGGTTGATCACGCTCCAGAACATGTACACCAGCGCCAGCAGAATAAAGCCGCTGCCAATATTTTCCAGCCACTTGATGCCCTGGAAGCCAAAAATGGACAGGCCAATCTGCAGAAACTGGAACAGCACAAAGAACAGCACCAGATTGTCGAATCCGAACAGGGTGGCCGACACCGCGTTCAGCGCCCCCGCCCCTATCCAGCTCTGAAAGCCGTACCAGACAATGGCCGGCACCGCCCGTACCAGTCCGGGAAAACGGGTGCCGGAAAAGCCAAAGGCGGCCCGGGCCTGCACCATAAAGGGAATGCCGTATTTGTAACCGGCGGCACCGTTCAGCGCCAGAGCAATACCGATCACAAAACAACCAATGGCAATGGCCACCACCGCCTGCGTAAGGTTAAGGGTGCCAACAATGCTGGAGCCCATGGTAAAGGTGCCGATCGACACGCAGCCACCGAACCAGGCCAGCAGGTAGGATAGGCGGCCCATAATACGATGCTTCTGGGGGGCCAGAGATTCTTCACCGGCTTTCTTGTCGTTGCCGGCAGTCTGAGCCGATTGGGCCTTGCCGGTGCTCATGGGAATGGCGGCTTCGCTGTTGATATTCTGAATAGCCATAGTCTAGTCCTCGGTATTCCGTCACGGGAGGGCACTGCCGCCCTCATTCATACGCCGGCCATCATGGCCGGGCGGTTACGAGCAAGCTCAGGCAATTTTCAGCCCCTTGCCCGGCATGGCCAGCTCGGGGCGTGGCCAGTTAAAGGTCAGCACCTTGCTGGTGCCCAGTTTCATGTCCACCATGGCTTCGCACAGTTTAAGTGCGGCCACTGTGCCATCGATCACCGGAATGCCGATCTCCTGTTCGATATATTCCCGGTAGGCGGACATACCGGCGCAGCCCAGCACTATGGCTTCTGCCTTGTCTTCTGCCATGGCCTTGCGGCACTCGGCAATCACCTTGGCAATGGCAGTGTCCGGCGATTCAGCCAGATCCAGCACTCGCATGGGTGTGGTACGAATGCCGCTGCAGTGCTCGCCAAAGCCGTAACGGCTGACCAGATGCTCAGTCATAAAGCGCACTCGGGGAGCCGTGGTGACTATGCTGAAGCAAGCGCCGGCCATGCTCGCCATATGAAAAGCTGCCTCGGCAATGCCCAGCACCGGCTTGTCGGTCAGCTCCCGGGCAGCATACAGGCCGGGGTCGCCAAAGCAGGCCAGCACATAGGCATCAATATTTTCTTCCCTATCTCCTTTGGCGATTTCTTCCAGCACACCGGGTACCGCCAGCGCTTCATCGTAAAAGCCTTCAATAGAGGCCGGACCGCTGGCCGGACTGACCGCCAGCACCTGGGTATCGGGACGGGCCACGCTGTCGGCCAGTCGCTGCAGCGCATCGGTAAACGCTCGAGTGGTGTTGGGGTTGATAATCTTGATCCGCATACTGACTCCTTGTTTACAGCAAACCTGATAAATCGTTAACAATTTAATTATGGAACCATCGTTAACGATTTGTAAACTTGTTTGTGAGTGATGCGTTAATCATTTAGACAGGTTTGGTTGACATGAGAAGTGCGTACTAAAAGTAATCGGACAGAAAATTAAGGTCATTAAAATCAAAAGTTTAAAAAACTTAGAGGATGAAAGGCATTCTGAATCGTCGATATACCATGCTTTCAGGCAGGTGCTTGAGTCACAAAAAACAGAAAAATTGTTAGCAATTATGTGATCCAAGGCACGCTCTGGCGAGCATCAGTGGGGGGCATAATACCGGGCAGCATGACTTCGGCAGCAAAGCCGTCGGACTGTCCTGGTGCCGGTGAAGACAACACCAGGCGAGTGCCGGCACCGCTGGCAATGGCATCCACAATGGCCAGTCCCAGGCCGGCCCCCGGACGGGACACATGAGCCCCCGCAGCACGGGCAAAGCGGGCGGTCAGTCCGGCCAGCTGATCCGCCGGCACCGGCGGGCCGCCATTACTGACTCGTACCCTTCCCTCACTCGACAGACTGACCCTGACCGGCTGCGTCTCATCACCGTATTTAAGCGCGTTTTCAATCAGGTTACGCACCAGAATGGCAACCGCATCCATATCGAGTGTGGTCATCACAGCACCCGTCTGCGGCAGCTCCAGCTGCAGACGCCATCCTGCCGGATCATGCCGGAACTCACTGGCCACCAGCCTGATAACAGCCACAGCGTTATGCGGCTCGGTGGCCAGCAAGGCTCCGCCTTCTGCCTTGGCCAGCTGCATCAGCTTTTCCGACAGGCGCGCCAGCCGCTGAAGTAACGCCTCAATATGATCAATTCGCTGCTGCCACTGAGTTTCCGGTGCTTCCTGCCGCAACCGCTGTACCTGAGCCAGCGCGGCGGCCAGCGGAGTGCGCAACTCATGGGCGCTGTTGGCGGTAAAGCTGCGTTCCGACTCCAGCGCCCGGCGCAGCCGCTCCATCAGCTGATCCACAGCCTGTGCCACCGGCTCAATCTCTTCAGGCAGCGCTATCTGGGTAACCGGTGACAAATCACCTGCTCCGCGGGTTTCAATGGCCGTTTTGTAAGCCAGCACAGGGCGCAGGCTGCTGCGCACCCACAGCCAGATACCGGCAAGACTGAGCGGGATCAGCAGTAACAATGGTGCCAGCAGCGCCATCACCGCTTGCCGCGCCGTTTCCTGCCGGTGCGCAAGCGGCTCCGCCACCTCAATAAAAATGGTATTACTCACCGCAGCTTCACCATAGATACGATGACTGTCCGAGGTACGGAATCCGATTACCGGACGCGCGGCAAACAGCGCCGGGTTAACATCATGAGACTGCAGCAACACTGTGCCACTGGCATCACGCACCAGATAACTGAGCATTTCGGTATGCGGCCGCAGCATGGCAATTTGCTGCGACAGGCCCGGCAGCTCTCTGTTTACAATTTCAGTCACTGCCAGCGGCAGTATGCGCTGGGCCGTTTCTTCCATGGCACTGTCAAAGGCCGCATCCAGCTCGTTACGTACCACCACCCCGGATGCCAGGGTGGCCAGCAACCACAATAAAGACACGCCCAGGGTCAGACCTAGGCCCAGGCGGCGCTGAAGGCTGGTGGAACCACTCATGGCCGTACCAGCCGGTAGCCCATGCCACGCACTGTTTCAATCAGCCCGCGCCCCAGACGTTTGCGTAACCGGCTGACATATACTTCTATGGTGTTGCTCTCAATTTCAGCACCAAACGCATAGAGATGATCTTCCAGCTGTGTCTTAGACAACAGGGTTCCGGGCCGTTGCAGAAACGCCTCCAGCAGTGCCCACTCACGGGCGGTGAGCTCAATGCGCTGCTCTGCTCGCCAGACGGCGTGCTCATTCAGATCCACCTCCAGATCGCCTATCTGCAGCCGCGGGTTAGAGTGACCATGGTAACGCCGGGTCACGGCATGAATACGCGCGGTCAGTTCGGCAAGATCAAACGGCTTGACCAGATAGTCGTCGGCACCGGCATTAAGTCCTTCAATCCTGTCGGAAATACGATCCCGGGCGGTCAGAATAATCACGGGAGTAACAGCTCCCGACGTCCCGACAGGTAATGCCCGCAGCCAGCGCAGAAAGTCCAGCCCGGCACCGTCGGGCAGCATCAGGTCGAGCAGAACCAGATCATATTCCGTGGTCCTGATACAGGCACGGGCAGGTGCCAGCTGCTGCATCCAGTCTACCGCATGGCCATCATCGGCAAGCTGATCCCGTATTGCCTCTCCCAGTCCGGCACTGTCTTCAATCAGTAATATACGCATGGATTCTTCCCGCTGTCGGTCTCTGTCTGCTTCAAGCATATCGCGTTTGGCTGACAGCCGGCTGAAGCTGTCCGTTATTACCGAATATCAGCACACATTTTTATGACATTCAGGTGTCTGTCAGGAAAACAGCGCACACTGAAACAAGACACCAGAAGGAGACAGACCATGAAATATCTTTCCCTGAGCGCAACCGCCCTGGCTCTGATGCTGGCCGCCGGCAGCGCCCATGCCGATGACGACTGTCACGATGCCGTTGCAGACTGGCAGCCCCGTGAAAACCTGCGCCAGATGGTGGAGCAGCACGGCTGGCAGGTGCACCGCATTAAAGTGGATGACGGCTGCTATGAGGTCAAGGGCCGGGACCGGCACGGTAACCGGATAGAAGCGAAATATGCACCGGCTTCCCTGCGTATTCGCAGCCTGGAAGTGGAATTCAGTGAAAACAGCGATCTCTCGGCTTATGATGATTTACCAACAGCGTCGCGGAGACACTAAACCGGATAATGGCTCCCCTGGGGCTGGATGTGCAGACCCTCAAGGCGGAAGGCCGATACCGGGAAGATGTGTACTGAGAGCGCAAAAGGGGCAGCCTGCCGGCTGCCCCTGTGACGATAGGTTTACAGAGTAAGGATGTATCAGTATTCGGCGTTGTGATACACGTTCTGAACGTCGTCCACATCGTTGAGCATATCAAGAAAGCGCTCCATCTGAGCCACATCATCACCGCTGATTTCTACCGTGGTCTGGGGCACAAACTGAATGGCATCCACCTCAAAGTCGATGCCTTCAAAAGCATCGATCAGCGCTTGTTTGGCCTTGGCATATTCGGTATTGGGCGCAAAGACGGTGATCTTGCCGTCTTCCAGCTCAATGTCAGTTACATCTACATCAGCCATCATCAGGGCTTCCAGTACGGCCTCTTCGTCGTCACCGTCAAATACCAGAATCGCGCAGTGATCAAACATGTGGCTCACTGTGCCCGAAGTACCCAGCTTGGCCTTGACCTTGTTAAAGCACTGACGCACGTCACCAATGGTACGGTTGGGGTTGTCGGTCAGGCAGTCCACAATCACCATGCAGTTGCCCGGGCCAAAACCTTCATAGCGGGCGGGTGAAAAATCTTCACCGGCACCGCTGGTGGCCTTTTGCAGGGCTTTTTCAATTACATGGGTGGGCACCTGGTCTTTTTTGGCGCGTTCGATCAGGCCACGCAGGCTCAGGTTACCATCGGGGTCGGCACCGCCGGCTTTGGCGACCACGTAAATTTCGCGGCCGTATTTGCTGTAGACCTTGCTCTTGGCATTGGCGGTCTTGGCGATGGATTCTTTGCGGTTTTGATAGGCTCTGCCCATGACGTGATCTCGTTGTTCAGCAAAAAGAGCACGAATTTTACACACAGCGCCGGATTATTTCTATTTTCAGTCAACGGCCACTGCGCGGTCGTCAGACCTCCACATCCAGCACGGCATCCGCCTGCCCTTCCAGGTCGTGATAACGCCGGTTGATCACTTCCAGCCGGCGGCTCATGGCCGGGCTGGTGCCAATCAGACAAACCGCGCCCTGATGCAGACTCAGCCAGGCTTCAAAGGCTTCTTCCCGCCGGCTGCGCTGGCGTTGCCGGTCACGCTGACGAATGGCCACATAAGGCTGTACCGCCCGAATAACCGGGATGGCAGGGCGGCGCACATTATCTGCCCGGGCCGCCTCGGTGGCGGGCTGGGCCGGATTGGGCGGCATATTGGGCAGAATGACGGGTATGGCCATAACGGTTTCCTTCAAGGCGAGATTGCCTGTCAGTTCTGACTATAGCCCAGAGCGTCCGGCGGGGCAGCAAGCTGGCTCACTTCAGCCGGTGCAAAAAGTCTCTTATTCTGTCCGCAGTGGCATCGGGGTGAGAAATAAAGGGCGCGTGAGAGGCTTTGGGCTCAATATGGCTGTCACTGTCAGGTGCCAGCTCGTCGGTCAGCACCGCCGCCTTGCGCGGCACCAGACCATCAAGCCGGCCATAAAGCCGTAGCAGCGGCATCTCCAGCTGTGCCAGCTGGGCCCGAAGGTCAGTCTCGCCCAGCAGACCAAGGCCAGCTGCCAGTGCCCGGGGATCCGGTGCCGGCCGGCTGGCCAGACTGTTACGCAGCCGACGAATGTCTTCTCTGGCATGCTCGCTGCCCATGGCCTGCAGTGCCAGGAAACGGTTCACTACCTGCTGATGGTCCTCTGTCAGTTGCTGTTCAAAACCACTCAGCACCTCGGGCTTAATACCAGGCCAGCCCGCTTCACTGACAAAGCGGGGCGAACTTGCTAGGGTAATTAACGCGCTTAGCCGCTGTGGTGCCTGCAGTGCCGCCTGAGTAGCCACCAGCCCGCCCAGCGACCAGCCCAGCCAGGCGGCGTGTTCCGGAACCACTTTCAGTACACTGGCGGCCCAGTCAGCCAAAGAGCTGCCTGCTGGCAACGGCGCGCTGTGGCCAAATCCCGGCAAGTCCACCATATGCAGACAAAAATCACTTTCCAGCCGGCCGGCCAGCTCATGCCAGACGCCGCCGTTCATACCCCAGCCATGCAGCAACACCAAATCAGGGCCACTGCCCCGCCGTTCTGTATATACACTCATTACATGTTTCCTTATCGTCTCCGGCCCATCATACGGCCCCTGCTGGCCCGCTTACAATCCGGCCCGTTGTGGCAGGGACAGTGCCTGTTGTGCCGGCAGGACTGTGATGAGCAGCCATTGTTATGCCGGCATTGCCGCACCGGTCTGCCGGTGCTGACTTATCCCTGCCCGGGTTGTGCTTTTCCGCTGCCAGTAGACGATGCCCACTGTGGCCGCTGTCAGAAACAGCCGCCGGCCTGGCAGCGCATGCGAGTGCTGGCCCCTTTTGATGCTCCCTTTAACCGGCTGATCCACGATCTGAAATATCACGGAAAAATGCTCAATGGCCGCCTGCTGGGGCACTTGCTGGCTGCTGAGCTGACCCCGCCATGGCCTGAAGCCATACTGCCGGTGCCGCTGCACTGGTGGCGACAGTTGCGCCGGGGCTTTAACCAGAGCCATGAAATAGCCCGTGGCCTGCAGTCATGCCTGGATCTGCACATAGATAGCCGGGTGCTGCGTCGGGTGCGTGCCACCGCAGCGCAAACCCATCTGAGCAGAGCAGAGCGCCGGCGCAATCTGACCGGAGCCTTTGCTGTTGCTAACTGCCGCTATCGCCACGTCGCCCTGCTGGACGATGTGATCACCACCGGATCCACCATGACGGAGCTGACTCACTTGCTGCACGACAATGGCGTGGAAACCGTCGAAGTCTGGGCAGTGTGCCGCACTCTTGAACGCTGATCACTATTCAAGCGCTGGCAACAGGAGTATGATTTAAAGTTGAGTTGTTTAGTCAGGTTTACGAGGATAGCGATGATTACGATTTCCGAAACCGCCCAGGGGCACTTCTGCAAGCTGCTGTCGCAGCAACCGGAAGGCACCAATATTCGCGTGTTTGTGGTTAACCCCGGCACACCCAATGCCGAGTGCGGCGTTTCTTACTGTCCTCCCGATGCAGTGGATCCGGAAGATACCCATCTGCAGTTTGATGGTTTTGAAGCCGTGGTTGACCCGCAAAGCGCCCCCTTTCTGGAAGAAGCCGAAATTGATTTCGTCACCGATCAGATGGGCTCTCAGCTGACCCTGAAAGCTCCCAATGCCAAAATGAGCAAGGTGCCGGATGATGCCCCTCTGGCCGACCGGGTCGAATATGTGCTGCAGTCCCAGATCAACCCCGGGCTGGCCAGTCACGGCGGTCAGGTAGTGCTGACCGAGATCACCGAAGACGGCCTGGCCATTCTGCAGTTTGGCGGCGGCTGTAACGGTTGCTCCATGGTAGACGTCACCCTGAAAGAAGGTATCGAGAAGCAACTGCTCGAGCTGTTCCCTGGTGAACTCAACGGCGTGCGCGACGCCACCGAGCACCAGCGCGGCGACCACTCCTACTACTGAGCGCATTCGCCCGAAAGCAAAAAGGAGCCACAAAGGCTCCTTTTGTTTGGGTGTTCACTTCGAGCTTATCGCTTCAAGCTCTCTGCTACTCCGCTTTGCGATCCCGGCTGAGCAGGGCAATAGCGGCCTCTTTGGCGTTCTTGCCTTCATACAACACCCGGTACACCTGATCGCAAATGGGCATTTCCACCCCATGACGACCCGCCAGCTGATGCACTTCGGCGGCGTTACGATAACCTTCCACCACCTGACCGATCTCGGCCATGGCGGTATCTACGCTCTTGCCCTGCCCCAGTGCCAGGCCAAAACGACGGTTACGGGACTGGTTATCGGTGCAGGTGAGCACCAGATCGCCCAGCCCGGCCATACCCATAAAGGTATCCTGCTGAGCACCCAGGGCCACGCCCAGACGTTGCAGCTCGGCCAGCCCGCGAGTGATAAGCGCAGTGCGGGCATTGGCACCAAAACCCAGCCCATCAGCCAGACCGGCACCAATGGCAATCACGTTTTTGACGGCACCGCCCAGCTGCAGCCCCACCATATCGTCGTTCAGATATACCCGGAACGAGCGGCCACAGTGCAGCAGATCGGCCAGCTCTCTGGCAAAGCCGGCATCGTTGGATGCCAGGGAAATAGCCGTGGGCAGGCCCATGGCCAGCTCTTTGGCAAAGGTTGGCCCCGACAATACCGCCAGCGCCCTGTTTTCACCCAGAATATCGGTCGCAACCTGCTGCAGCAGGTTGCCGGTATCCGGATCCAGCCCCTTGGTTGCCCAGGCAATACGACTGTCCGGGCGCAAAAACGGCTTTATTTGGCGTAACACATCGGCAAACACATGGCTGGGCACCACAATCAGCAAATTGCGGCTGGCCTGCACCACTTGCTGCAGATCCGCGTTCGGTATCAGGCTGTCGGGAAAGGCCGCATCGGGCAGAAAAACCTTGTTACAACGGTCTGCCGCCAGCGTGGCCACCTGCTCGGGCCTGTGGCTCCACAGCAGGGTACGGTGGCCGTTGCGGGCCAGCGCAATAGCCAGGGCCGTGCCGTAAGAGCCGGCCCCCAGCACTGAAATGGCAGCCTGCCGGGTCATCAGGCATCGGCCTGCTGCTGTTGCTCCTGAGCGCGCTGCATATGAGCGGCAAACAGAGCATCAAAGTTGACCGGCGCCAGATTCAGCTGTGGGAAGGAGCCCTTGTTCACCAGACCGGATACAGTTTCACGGGCATAGGGGAACAGAATATTGGGGCAGAAAGAACCCAGGCAATGAGCCAGCTGCGGCTCGGCCATGTTACCGATGGTGAACACACCAGCCTGCTGAATTTCACACAGGTAAACGGTTTCGTTTTCGCCCATGTTGCAGGTTACGGTCAGGGTCAGCACCACTTCAAATACATTGTCACCCAGGCGGGCGCTTTTGGTGTCGAGATCCAGTTTAACTTCAGGTTTCCATTCCTTCTGGAACACCACGGGCGTACCCGGTGCTTCAAAGGAAACGTCTTTCAGATAAATACGCTGGATCTGAAATTCTACCTGTTGTTGCGCCTGAGTGTCGGCACCGTTTGCTGCTTCAGCCATGAAACTATCCTTTTGCTCAATGGGTTATAAAAATTAACGCTTGGTGGTCACCGGCAGGTTCTGAGTGCGCCAGTCGGTCATGCCGCCGCGCAAAGTATGAACCTGGCTGAAGCCCGCCTTGCTCAGCAGGCGGCCGGCTCCGGAGGTGGTCATGCCGCTTTCACAGACCAGCACCAGCGGTTTGTCTTTATACTTTTCAATCAGATTGAGGTTGTTGGCCTTCAGCTGACTGTTGGGTACATTAATGGCACCGGCAATATGGCCTTTGCGGAATTCTTCTGCGGTCCGAATATCCACCACGGCAGCATTCTGCTTGTTAATCAGCATGACCGCTTCCTGAGCCGGAATCACCTTCACCTTGGAAAAACGGGCAATGATAAAGGTATATATCACTGCCATGGCCAACCCCAGCCAAACCATGCTCAGCAGCGGATGCCGGCCGGCAAAATCAAGGTATTCTTGCATGATGTTACTTCTTGCGAATTAAAGACGGAAAAGCCCGAGTATACATGGGGAAACATCAAATAACAGCCGCCGCTGTCCGCCCAAATGCGGGACGGATCACCCAATGGCAAATCCCACACCCCTTGTCTGGTGACCAATTCGGCAATTGTAGTAAAATGACACACAGTTTCAGTTTTCATCGCATGACACTTTAAATAACGATATAGGGTTACACCATGAACTCGACCAAAAAACCCCTGGTACTGCTGATTCTCGACGGCTGGGGGTACAGCGAAAAAACCGAACATAACGCCATTCACAGCGCTCATACTCCCGTGCTCGACGGCCTGATGAAGAACCGGCCTTCCACCCTGATCTCCACGTCAGGTGACGATGTGGGTCTGCCCGACGGGCAGATGGGCAACTCGGAAGTAGGTCACGTCAATATTGGTGCCGGCCGCATTGTTTATCAGGACTTCACCCGCATCGGCAAGGCCATTAAAGACGGCGACTTCTTTACTAACTCGGCCCTGACCAAGGCGGTGGATGGTGCCGTGAGCAAGGGCAAAGCGGTGCATATTATGGGCCTGCTGTCGCCCGGTGGCGTGCACAGCCATGAAGATCATATTGCTGCCATGATTGAACTGGCCGCCCAGCGCGGTGCCGAACAAATCTATCTGCATGGCTTTCTCGACGGCCGGGATGTGGCCCCGCGTTCAGCCATGAGTTCACTCCAACGTTTTGACGATTTGTTTACAAAACTGGGTAAAGGCCGGCTGGCCTCCGTCATTGGCCGCTACTACGCCATGGACAGGGACAACCGCTGGGAGCGGGTGCAAATTGCCTATGATCTGCTGACTCAGGGCAAGGCGGAATACAGCGCCGGATCAGGTCCTGCTGCCTTACAGGCAGCCTATCACAGAGACGAGAACGACGAGTTCGTAAACGCCACTGTGATCGGCGAGCCGGTTATCATGCAGGATGATGACGCCGTCATCTTTATGAACTTTCGTGCCGACCGGGCCCGGGAGCTGACCCGTGCCTTTGTGGAGAGCGACTTCGCCGGCTTTGAACGCAGCCACTATCCGGCCCTGTCCGATTTTGTGATGCTCACTGAATATGCTGCCGATATTCACACCAGTTGCGCCTATCCGCCGGTCCGGCTGGAAAACACCCTCGGAGAGTGGCTGGCCAATCACAACAAGACCCAGCTGCGCATCTCTGAAACCGAGAAATACGCTCATGTTACCTTCTTCTTTAATGGCGGCATGGAAGACTGTTTCAGGGGCGAACAGCGCGAGTTGATTCCAAGCCCTCAGGTGGCCACCTATGATCTGCAGCCGGAAATGAACTCTGAGCAGCTCACCGACAAGCTGGTAGACGCCATTGAAAGCGGCGAGTTCGACGTCATTATCTGCAACTACCCCAACGGTGACATGGTAGGTCATACCGGTGTATTTGAAGCGGCGGTCAAAGCCTGCGAAGCGGTAGACAGATCTATTGGCCGGGTGGTGAAAGCCCTGGAGAAAGTCGGTGGCGAAGCCCTGATCACCGCCGATCACGGCAATGCCGAGCAAATGGTCAACCCACAGACAGGTCAGGCTCATACCGCTCATACCAACCTGCCGGTGCCGCTGATTTACATCGGCCGGGATGCCACGCCGGTAGCAGGCGGCAGGCTGTCCGATCTGGCCCCTACCATACTGACCCTGATGGGGCTGGAGATTCCGCCGCAAATGACTGGCAAGCCTCTGATGGTTCTGAAATAATCACGGCCCTATGGGCACGCAAAGACTGATTGTTTCGTTATTGCTGAGCACCGGCCTGATGGCCGGTGCTTGCGCATGGGCGGACGACAGCAAGGACCTGGGCAATGTAAAAGGACAGATTGCCAGCCAGCAAAAGGATATTCAGACTCAGCAGCGGGAGCTGAAGGCATTGCAGCAACAGCTGGCCAAGGATGAAAAAGCCATTTCCGCCATGGCACGACAGCTGAACCAGACGCGCAACAAGCTGAAAGGCAACGAGCAGGAGCTGGCCCGGCTCGATCAGGAACACAAAGCCCTGAACCGTCAGGCTGATGAACAAAAACAGCAGCTGGCCACACAGCTGCGCGCTGCCTATCAGAATGGCCGCCACGATTATCTGAAGCTGCTGCTTAATGGTCAGGACAGCAGTGATATAGACCGTCTGCTGCACTATTACGCCCACCTTAACCAGGCCCGCGCCGATGCGCTGCACAGACTGGCCGACATTCGCCGCCAGCTGGCGGATAACCGCCGCCGGGCCGAGCAGAGCCGGGTTCAGCTCAAAGCGCTGCTGGCAGGCCAGCAACAACAGCAACAATCGCTGCAACAACGGCAAAATGAGCGTAACCAGACCGCTAAAAAGCTTAACGCTCAGCTGGAGCAGGGTAACCGCCGGCTGGCCAATCTCAAGCAGGCTGCCAGCCACCTTGAACAACAGATAAAAGCCGCCGCCGAGCGCGCCGAACGAGAACGGCTGGAGCGTGAACGCCGTGAAGCCGCTGCCCGTCGTCAGCCCGGCCCCTCGGGTCACACGCCGGTGGTGGCCAAAACTCAAGGAAACTTTGGCGGCCTGGCCAAAGGCAGCCTGCCCTGGCCACTGAAAGGCAAACTGCAGCATCGCTTTGGCTCATCGCGGACCAGTGAACTGAACTGGAAAGGCCTGCTGATTTCCGCTCCCGCCGGACGGCAAGTCAGTGCGGTGGCCAATGGCCAGGTCGTGTATGCCGACTGGCTGAACGGCTTTGGCATGGTGATGGTGATTGATCACGGAAAAGGTTATTTAAGCCTTTACGGTCATAATCAGTCTTTACTGCTGGGGCCCGGTGACAAGGTCAAGGCCGGCCAGGCCATTGCTCTTAGCGGTGAAAGCGGCGGCCAGGACAAGCCCGGCCTGTATTTTGAAATACGCTACAAAGGTCAGGCCGTGGATCCCCTGCCCTGGCTGCGCCGGGGTTAGGACGTTCTCAGAACACAAAATCGACGAATAGCAGCAGGCAACGTCGATGCTACCCGAAGCAGCAGTGGGGATTGCCGTAGCCGACCATTAAATGCCATGGATGGCATTTTCGAGCGTTACAGGGAAGTACTTGTAGCGTGTCGGCGGAGTGCAACCGCACTGATGCTTCGTTGCACAAGTGCAACAGTCAGGCCGTCGCCGCTTCCAGCTCGCTGATAAGCCAGATGGCGTTGTCCCGGCTGGTGCCGCATACGTCTTCGGCCGGGTTGAAACGGGCACACAACGCCGGCCGCTCGGGCCTGCCGAACAGCTCACAGCGCATGTCTGCCATTAAATGAGCACAGGGCACGCCCGCCGGTTTACCATTGGGCATGCCCGGCAAAGGTGCACTGATGCTGGGTGCAATACAACAGGCACCACAATTGGAGCGACACTCCATTAATACTCTCCTTCCGCCGGCAGCAAGGCGGCCAGTGCGGATACATGCTCGTCGTGAACGCCCTGGGCAGCCAGCGCACTCGCCAGATTCAGCAAATATTCCCGGTTACTGCCGCTGGGGCCGTGAGCGCGGGCGATGTGAGCTGCCATTTCCTTCAGCGGAGCGGCTCCCAAAAAAGCCGCATTATCTTCGGTGGCAAGATAAATCAGCCCTTCCTCACCCCGGCCGCCGTCAAACCGGATGATGACCCGCTCCCGCAAATAGCCGTTCTTTTCTCTGAGGTCGAGCCCGGCCAGCACCGCCGGCTCAATACGATAGGCCATGCCATAACAGAGCGCGTCCGGCTGACGGGTCAGGGTTGCCACCCGCCCCGGTAACTCCGGCGTGCCTCTGTGATCATGAGAACCCTGCCAGAACCGCCGCGCCCAGCCCTCAATATAAGCGGGCCTGCGTTCAATAAAGGCAAAGTCTGCCTTCCAGATCAGGGAGCCATAACCAAACAGCCAGAAGCTGTCGTGCTGATCGAAATGGGTCATGGCGCTGTTGTGCGCCCGGGTATCAAAGCTCATTGCAAACATCATGGTAGAAAACACGCCGCCATGATGCCGCTCGGGCCGGCGTTTGTCGAACCGGCCGCGTGTTAGAATAGGTATTTTCATCATCAGGGAGCGGCATTATGCGCCTTACCATACACCGGCTTACTCACCTTCCCGAGCAGCATCATCAGCATGCCGGACTTATTCTGCAGCAGCATACTCTGCCGGAGAAACAGCCCTTTTTACTGGCCACCTTCAACGATAAGGCGGTGGCCATGGCGTGGCACCGGCAGGAGCAAATTGTATTTTTTGCAGTACGGGACATTACCCGCCGCCGGGGCGTAGGCAGCGAGCTGCTGCGCCGGCTGAAAGAGCAGGCCAAAGCAGAGGGCCTGACCCGGCTGGAACTGAATTTGAACGACGCGCCTGAACAGCAAACCGAGGCACTGGCGGCGTTTTTTGAGCAGGCGGGCTTTCACCGTCAGCAAGGAGTGCTAAGCTGTTCTCTGTATTCCTAACATCCTGAAATGAAAGGGGGAAGCAGTAATGAAAATGCGAACAGAGCAAGACTCCATGGGCAAAATAGAGGTGCCGGCCAAGGCCCTTTATGGTGCTCAGACCCAGCGCGCCATTAACAACTTTCCCATTTCAGGCACCCCTCTTCCCGCCGGCTTTATTCATGCGGTGGCAGCCATCAAGGCAGCCTGTGCCCATGCCAATAGTGAACTTGGCCGGCTGGAACAAAGCAAGGCCGATGCAATTCTTCAGGCCGCCCATAGTGTGATGCAGGGTCAACATGACGATGCCTTTCCGGTGGATGTGTTTCAGACCGGCTCGGGCACCAGCACCAATATGAACGTTAACGAAGTACTGGCGAACCTTGCCAGTGACCATGCCGGTCTGCCAGTGCACCCTAATGACGACGTCAACATGGGCCAGAGCTCCAATGACGTGATCCCGTCGGCCATTCATGTCAGTGCGGCGCTCGCCTTCAGCCGGGATCTGCTGCCGGCGCTGCACCAGCTGGAGCAAACCATACTGGGAAAAGGAGAACAGCTGCAGAACAAGGTAAAAACCGGCCGCACTCACCTGATGGATGCCATGCCCCTGCGCTTTGATCAGGAGCTGGGTGGCTGGGCCACTCAGATACAATATGGCCGCGACCGGCTGCAGGGGCTGCAGAGCCGGCTGCAGCAGCTTGCTCTTGGCGGCACCGCCATCGGCACCGGTATCAATGCCGATCCGCGTCAGGCCAGGCTGGCTTGTGACTACCTCAATCAGCTCACCGGCCAGGCGTTTTGTCCGGCAGAAGACTACTTCTATGCGCTCAGCAGCCAGGACACGGCGGTGGAGCTGTCGGGCCAGCTGAAAACCCTGGCGGTGGCACTGATGAAAATTGCCAACGATCTGCGCTGGATGAACTCGGGACCGCTCACCGGTGTGGCCGAAATTCAGCTGCCGGCGCTGCAGCCGGGCTCATCCATTATGCCTGGTAAGGTCAACCCGGTTATTCCCGAGGCGGTGGCCATGGTGGCAGCGCAAGTAATAGGCCTGGATGCCGCCAATACCGTTGCCGGGCAGTCGGGCAATTTTCAGCTGAATGTGATGCTGCCGCTGGTGGCCAGCAACCTGCTCACCATGATCAAGCTGCTGGCCAACTGTACGCCCCTGCTGGCAGAAGCCATTGACGGCTTTATCCTGAACGAGGCACACATTGAAAAAAACCTGGCCCGCAATCCCATACTGGTCACGGCGCTGAATCCGGTGATCGGCTATGCAAAAGCCGCCGTCATTGCCAAAAAAGCCTATGCCGAGGGTCGCTCTGTTCTTGAGGTGGCGCAGGAAGAAACCGAGCTGTCTGACGCCGAGCTGCGCGAACTGCTTGACCCCGCCGCCCTGACCCGGGGCAGCCAGCAGCGTTAGGCCAGCCAGAGCAAGATGAGTGAATAAAATCGGCAGGTTGGAACGAAGCCCATCATGCTAGCGGTCAGCCTCCGGCTTTCGGCTGTTTGCTTTGGGAGTTTTGCCGCCAATCGCCTGCGTCACTTCCCTGGCAGCGTCCATTACCAGGGCACTGAGCTGGGGAATGCGCTCCCACTTTACCCGCACCGCCGGGCCAGAGATGGAAATGGCAGCCACCGCCTCGCCGTATTCGTTATAAATGTTGGCGGCAATGCAGCGCAGCCCTTCAAACTGCTCCTCGTCGTCGAGGGAATACCCCTGACGGGCAATTTTAACCAGTTCCTGCTCAAACTGACTGGGGTTGATAATGGTGTGCTCTGTGTAGGCTTTCATACCGCCATTACGTACCAGCTCCAGCGCCTCTTTCATGGGCAGGGCCGACAACAGCGCCTTGCCCACGCCGGCGGCATGCACTGGCGAGCGGCTGCCCAGAGACACCACCATACGCATGGTCTGGGGGGATTCCACCTGGCCCACATAAACCACGCTGCCCTGCTCCAGAATGGCCAGGTTGGAGGTTTCACCGGTTTCTGCCACCAGTCGCTTCATATGCGGCCTGGCCTGGGCAATAAAATCGCGCTTTTTAAGGTAGGCATTACCGATGGAAAAGGCATTAACGCCTATGCTCCACAATCCCTGAGTATCATCAAGATCGACAAAGTCATGGCTGCGCAGGCTGTTCAGCAGGCGATGGGCGGTAGAAGGTGCCAGCCCCAGGCTGCCGGCCACGTCGGTCAGCGACATGCCCATATCAGAGGCGGCCAGCCGTTCCAGCAGCAGCAGCGCCCGGGACAGGGACTGAACCTGGGTGGCACCACCCGCCTTGGTGTTTTTGGTTTTTTTGAGTTTTGTTTCGTCAGCCATTAAAAAGCCGTGTATTACAGAGACCTAGCTCACATTGTATGGTTAATTGTCGCGCAAGTCCCGCCCTGTGTGGCGCTAACTGTATACAGAAGAAAGGAAAATGAAAAACACGAATGCGCTAAACAGCGTCATGCCGATGCCGTGCTGCAGACGTAAAAAAACCGACCCTGAGGTCGGTTAATTTGGTCGGCGTTGCAGGATTCGAACCTGCGACCCTCTGGTCCCAAACCAGATGCGCTACCAGGCTGCGCTAAACGCCGGAAAACGTTGTATTACTTTAAATCTGTTCGGGTTGCGACCCTCTGGTCCGCTTATTCTCAAAACACGAGATACACTACCAGGCTGCGCTAAACGCCGTTAAACTGTTTGAAAGCAGTGGTGCGAAGGGGGGGACTTGAACCCCCACATCCGTAAGGACACTAACACCTGAAGCTAGCGCGTCTACCAATTCCGCCACCCTCGCATCGTGTACTGCTTTCCAGGCCGTGGCCTGAAACTGGGGTGACCGACGGGGCTCGAACCCGCGACAACTGGAATCACAATCCAGGACTCTACCAACTGAGCTACGGTCACCAGTATTACCTTGTCCAAAACCGAATGGCGCGCCCGACAGGATTCGAACCTGTGACCTCTGCCTCCGGAGGGCAGCGCTCTATCCAGCTGAGCTACGGGCGCTCTACATTTGGACGCTGCGAATACTAAGCGTCAGCCCTGCCCCTGTCCAGTACTTTTTTACTAACAAGACACGCCTGTCGCTTTTATCAGCACATTGCTGCTTTTTTTAACTAAAGTGATGATAAGGCCTGATGCAGACAATTGACTTGAGCCGGTAATTCTCTAGAATCCTCAAAAGAGGAATGAACGTTCATTCACTCTGGGTTTCAAATGACGATAAGCAAGACATGGTAAACAAACGCGAGCGCATTCTTAATGCAGCGGAACACCTGATCGCCCATAAAGGTTTTCAGGGCATGTCGATGCAGCAGGTGGCCAACGAGGCCAATGTGGCCGCCGGCACCATTTATCGCTATTTCAAGGATAAAGAAAGCCTGCTGCGTTGTGTGCATGAAGAGCGGCTGCAAGAAGTATCCCAGGCCTTGCTGAAAGGGGTGAACACGCAACAGCCTTGCCTGGCGCAATTTCGCGTGCTGTGGCGTAACTGCCTGCATTATTTGCTGAGCAACCCCGACTGCCTGCTCTATCGTGTGCAGTATGAAGCGTCTCCCCTGTTCACACGGGAGGAGGAAGTACGCATGGATGAACGTTACTTCAAGCCGGTGTTCGAGTTTTTTGAACACGGCCGTGAAACCGGCTTGTTCCGGGATCTGCCGGCAGAGCTGCTGGGCTTTCTTGCCATGGAAAACCTGATGTTGCTTACCCAAAAACACACCCGGGGCTGCATTCAGCTGAGTGATGCTATTTTTGATGAGCTGATGGATGCTGCCTGGAACGCTATTTTAAAACGCTAACAACCACGTCGCGGGAGTGACTTCGATGAAAAAGTGGACCCTGTCCATGCTGCTGCTGGTAATTCTTATCTTTGGCAGCGTCATTGGTTTTAATCTGTTCAAACAAAAAATGATGGCCCAGTATTTTGCCAATATGCCGGTGCCCAGCTTTCCTGTCACCGTTACCGAAGTAACACCACAAGACTGGACTCCTCGTATTGCTGCTATCGGCTTTATTGAGCCGATTCAGGGCATTAACGTCAGCAACGAGTCTGCCGGCATTGTCCGTGCCATTCACTTTGAATCGGGTCAGCAGGTTAAAGCCGGTGATGTGCTGCTGGAACTGGATGCCGATGTAGAGAAAGCCAACCTGCGCAGTGCCGAGGGCCGCCTGCCTGCAGTTCAGGCAAACCTGGAGCGTATGCGTCAGCTGTTCCAGCGTGGCTCAGTGTCTCAGGGCCAGCTGGATGAGGCAAACGCCAACTACCGGGAACTGCTGGGGCAAATTGACTCTCTCAAGGCCACCATAGAGCGCCGTACCATTCGTGCACCTTTTCAGGGTGTAATGGGCATTCGTAACGCCTTTCTGGGTCAGTACCTGAATGCCGGCACCGACATTGCCCGACTGGAGGATATCAGCCAGTTCCGCATTCGCTTTACCATTCCTCAGACCCGCATTGCCGATATTCAGGTGGGCCAGACCCTGAATATTCTGGTCGATGCCTACCCGGACACGCCCTTTGAAGGTGAAATCACCGCCATTGAGCCACAAATTAATCCTGAATCCGGCGTAGTACAGGTGCAGGCCAGCATTCCCAATCCGGAAGGCAAGCTGCGCTCCGGCATGTTTGCCAAGCTGGATGTACAGCTGCCGGTGAAAACTGACCAGATTCTGGTGCCTCAGCATGCCATTAACTTCACCCTCTACGGCCAGACCGTGTATGTGGTAAAAGAAGAGCAGACCGACGATGGCGAAACCGTGCAGGTGGCCAGCCAGCGGGTAGTGGAAGTGGCCGAGCGTGAACAGGACTACGCCCGCGTGGTAAAAGGCCTGGAAGCCGGTGAAACCATAGTCACTTCGGGTCAGGTGCGCCTGTCTAACGGCAGCCGGGTCAAGCCGGTGGAAAGCGACGCCCTCAACACCCCAGAGTCGGCCCCCCTGCTGTAAGCGGAGAATTCCATGCGTTTTACCGATATCTTCATAAAACGGCCGGTACTGGCCGTCTCGATCAGCCTGCTGATCGTGCTGCTGGGGCTGCAGTCCCTGCAGAACATGCAGGTGCGAGAATATCCGGAAATGACCAACACCGTCATTACCGTGAACACCGGCTATTACGGTGCCAGTGCTGATCTGATACAGGGGTTTATCACTCAGCCTCTGGAGCAGGCCATTGCCCAGGCCGACAACATCGACTTTATGTCGTCGTCGAGCAGTAACGGCAAGTCTGTTATTACCGTACAGATGAAGCTGAACACCGATTCCAACGCGGCGCTGTCCGATATACTGGCCAGGGTCAATTCGGTGCGCTCACAGCTGCCCCGGGAAGCGGAAGATCCCAGCCTGGAGATGACCACGGGGGCCTCTACCTCCATTATGTATATCTCCTTCAGCAGTGAGCAGCTTAACTCGCCCCAGATCAATGACTATCTGGAACGGGTGGTGCGGCCACAGTTTTATTCGGTGGATGGCGTTGCCAAGATCAACCTGTTTGGTGGTGCCAAGTTTGCTCTGCGCATCTGGATTGATCCCCTGCGCCTGGCGGCTCAGCAGCTGACCGCTGCCGAGGTGCTGTCGGTGCTGCAGGCCAACAACTACCAGGCAGCCGCCGGCCAGTCTACCGGCTATTACATGCTCTATAACAGCGACATCAATACTCAGATAGAAACTGCCGAGGAGCTGGAGTCACTGGTGGTAGCAACCCGAGACGATGCCGTGGTGCGCCTGCGCGATGTGGCTAATGTGTCGCTGGAAAAGAGTCATGATGTGGTACGCGCCCTGGCTGATGGTCAGTCGGCGGTGATCATAGGTGTGGATCCGACGCCGTCGGCCAACCCGCTGAGCGTGGCTGAAAACGTGCGTAATATGCTGCCGGATCTCGAACGCAATATGCCCGACACCATCAAGATGGAACTGCTCTACGATGCTACCGATGCCATCAACGAGTCCATTTTTGAGGTAGTAAAAACCATTCTCGAAGCCTCGCTGATCGTGGTAGTGGTGATCACTCTGTTCCTGGGCTCACTGCGCGCCGTACTGATCCCCATTATTACCATACCGCTGTCGCTGATAGGCGTGGCCATTCTGATGAGCGCCTTTGGCTTCAGTATTAACCTGATGACCCTGCTGGCCATGGTACTTGCCATCGGCCTGGTGGTGGATGATGCCATTGTGGTGGTGGAAAACGTCGACCGCCACATCAAGGCCGGAGAGTCCCCCTATCGGGCCGCTATTCTCGGCACCCGGGAAATTGCGGTGCCGGTGATCACCATGACCATCACCCTGGCGGCGGTATACGCACCCATTGCGCTGATGAGCGGCATTACCGGCTCTCTGTTCAAGGAGTTTGCGCTTACTCTGGCGGGGGCCGTATTTATCTCCGGCATAGTGGCACTGACCCTGTCGCCCATGATGTGTTCCAAGCTGCTCAAGCCCCACGACAACCCCAACCGCTTTGAGCGGGGCGTGGAGAATACCCTGGATCGCATGACCAACCGCTACAGTCGTATGCTGGATGCGGTGCTGGCCAAACGCCCGGTGGTCATCGCCTTTGCCCTGCTGGTGTTTGGCTCCATGCCGGTGCTGTTCAGCTTTATTCCCAGCGAGTTGGCGCCGAGCGAAGACAAGGGTGCCTTTCTGATGATGGCCAAGGCACCCAACACCGCCAACCTCGATTACATCGAAAATAATATGCGTGAAGCGGTGAAAGTGCTCAATAATGACGATGCTCTGTCCACTTCCCTGACCATTGCCGGCGTGCCCAACGCCAACCAGGGCCTGGCAATCGCCATACTCAAACCCTGGAGTCAGCGGGATGCGCAAAAAGCGGTGATTGAGCGGCTGACGCCACCGTTGCAGGCCATTCCGGCGGTGGCCATCAGTGCCTTTGAGTTCCCCGAGCTGCCCGGTGCCTCCAGCGGTTTGCCGGTGCAATATGTGCTGACCACCCCCAACAACTTTGAAAGCCTGTATGAAGTCGCCGCCGAGGTGCTGAAAAAAGTCAGCCAGAGCCCGCTGTTCGTCTACAGCGAGCTGGACCTGGCCTTTGACTCGGGCACCATGAAAATCAAGGTTAACAGAGACAAGGCCGGTGCCTATGGCGTGACCATGCAGGACATTGCCCTGACCCTGTCCACCATGATGAGTGACGGTTATGTTAACCGGGTGGATCTGGACGGCCGCAGCTATGAGGTGATCCCTCAGGTAGCCCGGGCCGACCGGCTTAATCCGGACTCCATTAAGGACTATTACGTGCGCGCCCATAACGGCGACATGGTGCCCCTGGCCAACCTGGTATCCATTACCATGGAAGCTCAGCCCCGCGCCCTGCCCCACTATAATCAGCTGAACTCGGCCACCATTGGTGCCGTACTCACGCCCGGAGTAAGCATGGGTGATGCCATTGGTTTTCTGGAGCAGGACGTCACCGCCGAACTGCCCAACGGTTATAACCACGACTATCTGGGCGCTGCCCGCCAGTTCGTAACCGAGGGCAATGCGCTGTATATGACCTTCCTGCTGGCGCTGTTCATCATCTTTCTGGTGCTGGCGTCCCAGTTTGAAAGTGTGCGCGATCCGCTGGTGATCATGGTGTCTGTGCCGCTGGCCATTTCCGGCGCTCTGGTGGCGCTGGCCTGGGGTCTGGCCACCATGAACATATACACTCAGGTGGGGCTTATTACCCTGGTGGGCATTATTACCAAGCACGGCATTCTGATGTGTGAAGTAGCCAAGGAAGAGCAGTTGCACCGGGGCCGGGATCGTACCGAGGCCATTCGGGTGGCAGCCCGCATTCGTCTGCGCGCCATTCTGATGACCACTGCCGCCATGGTGGCGGGCCTGATTCCGCTGCTGTTTGCCACCGGTGCCGGTGCCTTCTCCCGCTTTGGCATGGGCATCGTCATTGTGTCCGGCCTGAGCATAGGTACACTGTTCACCCTGTTCGTGCTGCCGGTGATCTACACCTTCCTGGCATCACGGCATCAGCCGCTGCCGGAGTTTGACGAAACTCAGGCACCCAAGGCATTGCCGGAACAGTAAGCTGATTCAAATAAACCAAGGGCTGCATCACGCAGCCCTTTTTATTGAGCAATGCTGTAACAAGACAGGCAAAGAGATGAAAAATCAGAAAAAAGCCTATTTATACGGGCTGGGCGCGGTGGCCTGCTGGTCTACCGTGGCCAGCGCCTTCAAACTGTCGCTGGGTTACTTTGAACCGGCCCAGCTGCTGCTGGTGGCCACCCTCAGCTCACTGTTGTTACTGCTGGGACTGCTGGTGCGCCAGGGTAAACTGCATCTGCTGGGCCGCACCTTTAAACAGAATCCCGGTTACTATGCCCTGCTGGGGCTGATCAATCCGGCGCTGTATTATCTGGTGCTGTTTCAGGCCTATGATCTATTACCGGCCCAGCAAGCCCAGACCCTCAACTACACCTGGGCCATTACCCTTACCCTGCTGGCGGTGCCCTTTCTGGGGCAGAGCATTCGCCGCCAGGACTGGATCGCCATACTGCTTGGCTACCTGGGTGCCATGGTCATCGCCACCAAAGGCAATTTGCTCAGCCTGGACTTTGACAGCCCGCTGGGGGTGGCGCTGGCACTGGCCTCCACCTTACTGTGGGCCGGCTACTGGATACTGAATACCCGCAACCAGGCCGAGCCGCTGGTTACTCTTACCCTGAGTTTTTTACTGGGGCTGCCGGTGATTGTGCTGGCCACCGCCTGGCTGTCGGATTTTTCCCTTACCGCCTGGCAGGGCTGGGTGGGAGCCATTTATGTGGGCCTGTTTGAAATGGGCTTTGCCTTTGTGATGTGGCTGCTGGCCCTGCGTTATGCGGAAAATACTGCCCGTATCTCAAATCTGATCTTTATCTCGCCCTTTGCATCTTTGCTGCTGCTGTGGCTGCTGGTGGGCGAACAAATTTACCCTGCCACTCTGGTGGGTTTGGTGATGATAGTCACGGCATTGCTCATTCAGCAATGGCAACCCCGCCGCCGGTTTGCCAACCATACAGAGGCAGAGTAGAGTGACTGATACCAAAAACGTATACGATTTTTCATGAGCCGAGCTCCCTATAAAACGCTTACCCAATCGGTGGTAGAAACGCTTCGGGCGCGCATTCTCAAAGGCGAGTTCAAGGCCGGCGCTCCTTTGCGCCAGGACACCCTGGCTCAGGAGCTGAATGTAAGCCGGGTTCCGGTGCGCGAAGCGCTGATGCAGCTGGAAGCCCAGGGTCTGGTCAAGTTTGAGGCTCACCGCGGTGCCGTGGTGACCGAGCTTGATGCCGAGGCGATTGACGAGCTGTTCTATCTGCGCGCCATGCTGGAAAGCGACTTGTTGTTTCAGGCCTTTGATCACCTCACTGAAGAACAGCTGAGTCAGGCCGATACCATTCTGGCCGAATTTGATCATATTCTGGAAACCGGCGATCAGATTGAACGCTGGAGTGAGCTGAACCGCCGCTTTCATACCACACTTTACGGCCCGGCTAACCGGCCGCGCACCCTGGCGCTGGTGGATCAAATTAACCTTAGTTGCGACCGCTACATTCAGCTGGAGCTGCTGCACTCCCGGCAAGGCATTATGACCGCCGAGCGGGAACATACTCAGCTGTTAAGCCTGTGCCGTCAGCGGCGCAAGTTTGAAGCCGCCGCCCTGCTGCGCCAGCATATAGAATCCGCCGGCCATTCCATTAAACATCTGCTCAAGACCCGTTAAGGAATCACCATGACTCATGCCCAACGCCTTGCCAGTGTTCGCCACGACCTGCAGCAACAGCAGCTGGATGCCTTTATTGTGCCCCACGACGACGAGCACCTGGGTGAATATATTCCTCCCTATGCCGAGCGGCTGCACTGGCTGACCGGCTTTACCGGCTCTGCCGGCGCTGCCGTGGTGCTGGCCCGCAAGGCGGCGGTATTTGTGGATGGCCGCTATACGGTGCAGGTGCGCCATCAGTGCGATGCCAGACTGTTTGAATATCGTCACCTGATTGAGCAGCCGGTGCTCGACTATGTGCTGAGCGAGCTGAATACCGGTGCTCGTGTGGGCTTTGATCCGCGTCTGCACAGCCGGAGCTGGTTTGATGCCGCCCAACAGAAACTGGCCGCCCGCGGCCTGCAGCTGGTGCCGGTGAAGCACAACCCTATAGACAATCACTGGCAAAACCGGCCCGAGCCGACAATTAACCCGGCCCTGTTGCTGAGCCAGGAATACAGCGGCCAGCACAGCGAAGCCAAGCGCAACCGCATTGCCGAACAGCTGGCTGCCGGCAATATCGACGCGCAATTACTCACTCAGGCCGAGCCCATTAACTGGCTGCTCAATATTCGCGGCCGGGATATTCCCTGCCTGCCGGCGGTGTTAAGCTTTGCCCTGCTGCATAAGGACGGCAGCGTGCAATTGTTTGCCGAGCCCGCCAAGTTTGAAGGCCTGGATCTGACCGCCCACTGCGGCCATAACGTGACCCTGGCGCCCTTTAACGCCCTGGAACAGGCACTGACCGAGCTGGGCAACAAGGGTGCCCGGGTGCAGCTGGACCCGGCCACCGCCAACGCCTGGAGCAGCCTGGTGCTGGAGCAGGCCGGTGCCAAAATCGTGTTTGCGGATGATCCCTGCATGCTGCCCAAGGCCTGCAAAAACCCGGTGGAAGTACAGGGCAGCCGTGCCGCTCACCTGCGCGACGGCGTGGCCGTGTGCCGCTTTCTGGCCTGGCTGGATCGCCGTCTTGAGCAGCCCGCTCCCGAGCGCGAAGACGAAGGCACCCTGGCCGACAAATTGCTGGCGCTGCGGGCCGAGCATGCCGATTTTGTCGAGCCCAGCTTCAGCACCATTTCGGCACTGGGGCCCAACGCCGCCATGTGCCACTACCATCATGACAACGGCACGCCGCGAAAGCTGGGTCAGGACGCTATCTATCTGGTGGACTCCGGCGGCCAGTATCTGGACGGCACCACCGACATTACCCGCACCGTAGCGGTAGGCGAGCCTGATGACGAGATGCGCAAACTGTTTACCCTGGTGCTGCGCGGCCATATTGATCTGGCCTCAGCCCGCTTTCCCGCCGGCACCGGCGGCCTGCAGCTCGACGCCCTAGCGCGCATGCCGCTGTGGCAGCAGGGCTACAACTTCGATCACGGCACCGGCCATGGCGTGGGCCATTACCTCAGCGTACACGAAGGTCCTCAGCGCATTTCACCCAAGGGCAGCACAGTGCCGCTGACCACCGGCATGATAGTGTCTAACGAGCCCGGCTATTACCGGGAAAACGCCTTTGGTATTCGCTGTGAAAACCTGGAAGTGGTGCAGCCCGCCGACACCTCCGGCGATATTCCGGTATTTGAGTTTGAAAACCTCACCTGGGTACCCTTTGACCGCCGGCTGATCGACAGCACCTGGCTGGAAGCCAAACACATCGAATGGCTCAACGACTACCACGCCACTGTCTGGGAAAAGATCAGCCCGCAACTGGAAGGCGAAGACCTCACCTGGCTCGAGCAGGCGACACGCCCGCTTTGAGGGATTAGGGATTAGGGACTGGGGAATAGGAAGTAGAACCATTCCCTATTCCCTGCTCCCCAATCCCCGCAGTGATTTGCTGCCCTTTGCCTTAATTCGGTAAACTGCACCGAATCTTGTCGTTTGAGTATGGTCTTAAACGGCAATGTTATTAATCAGGTTCATTATGCGACTAGCCAACTACTACCGAAGTCTGCTTCAGCGTTTGCCTGCTCTGTCGGTGAATGCCGATCAGGTGCGGGTGCTGCACTCCGCCGCCGATTTTAAATCCCGGCTGCTGGCGCTGATTGCCACCGCCAAAACCCGCATCTGTCTGGTGGCCCTCTATCTGCAGGACGACGACGCCGGCCGGGAAATTCTCACTGCCCTGCATGACGCCAAACAGGCCAACCCGGCGCTGGATGTGCGCCTCTATGTGGACTTTCACCGGGCTCAGCGTGGTCTGATTGGCCACAAGGGTCAGGGCGGCAACCACTGTATGTATCAGGAGTTTGCCGAACGTTATAAGCACCCCATCGCCATTTATGGCGTACCGGTCAAGGGCCGGGAGCTGCTGGGCGTGCTGCACCTGAAAGGCTTTGTGTTTGACGATACCCTGCTCTATTCCGGTGCCAGCATCAACGATATCTACCTGCACCAGAATGGCCGCTATCGTTTTGATCGCTACCACGAAATTACCGATGCCAGCCTTGCCGACACCATGCTCGGCTACGTAGACCGGCTGTTTGCCCACAACCCGGCGGTGCCGGCGCTGAACAGGGCGGACATTCCCACTGCCCGTCAGCTGCGCCAGTCCATACGGCAGTTTCGTCAGCAACTGCGCCGGGGCCAGTATCAGTTTGATGATAAATCCCGCCAGAGCGGCGAGGTGGCGGTCACGCCGCTGGCCGGCCTGGGCAAACGGGGCAACAAACTGAACAAGGCCATTCGGCTGCTGGTAAGAAGCACCCAGCAGCGGCTGTTTATCTGCACACCCTATTTTAATCTGCCCAAATCCCTGGCCCGGGATATTCGTGCCCAGCTGAAAAAAGGCCGGGAAATCACTCTGGTGATCGGTGACAAAACCGCCAACGATTTTTATATTCCGCCGGACCAGCCGTTCCGCACCATAGGCGGCCTGCCCTACCTGTATGAAGCCAACCTGCGCCGCTTTGCCCGGGCCAACCAGACCTTTATTTACAAGGGCCGGCTCAACATTATGCTGTGGCACCACGACCACAACTCCTATCACCTCAAAGGGCTGTTTGTGGACGACGATCTGGCCATGATCACCGGCAACAACCTCAACCCCCGAGCCTGGGGTCTGGATCTGGAAAACGGCCTGCTGCTGCAGGATCCGGAGCACAAGCTGCGGTTAGTTTTTGAGGAAGAAAAGGCCAATATTCTGCAGCACTGCCGCCGCCTGACTCACTTCACCGAAATCGAGCAGCTCAGTGACTATCCCGAGCCGGTGCAGCGCCTGCTGAAGCGGGTGCAGCGCACTCAGGCCAATGTGTTACTGAAACGCTTACTCTGAAAAACAGGGAACAGGGATTGGGGAATTGGGACTGGATTCGTCCCTAGGGGGCGTTCTCAATCATGCCAACCATATCACTGTTGATACGAGGTGGAGCATGGCAGTGTAGTGTTTCGCGACACGTTCATATCGTGTCGCGATACGACGGTAATGCTTGAACTTTTGGAAAGCGCGTTCAACCAAATTACGCTCTTTATACAGCGCCTTATCGTAATCCCGAGGGCTGCTCCGGCTCTTCCTGGGTGGGACCACCGGAGTGGCACCACTGGCACAGATTGCGGCCACGAAGTTATCCGAGTCATACCCTTTGTCGGCTATCACAACGTCCGCTTCCAAGCCTTCAATCAACTGATTGGCCTGACCATATTCCGACGCTTGTCCGGGCGTTAATAGCACGCGAATCGGGTTACCCAACGCGTCGACAGCGAGGTGAATTTTGGTGCTCAGTCCTCCTCGCGACTTACCTTGTGCTTGTTCGTCGCGTTCTGTTTTTTTGAGGCCCCATGCTGATGGACCCGGACGATACTGCCATCGACCATTAGGTGTTCAAGGTCAGGATCGTCCGAGACGGCTTCCCAAATACGTGCCCATACGCCTTTGTGTGACCAGCGGTTATAGCGAACATAGACCCGGTGCCAATGGCCAAAGGAGGCTGGCAGGTCCCGCCAGGGCGCTCCTGTTCGAGCAATCCACAACACGGCTTCAACAAAAAGGCGGTTATCCTTTGCGGTGACCCCACAGTCACTCGCCTTACCCGGAAGCAAGTCCTTGATCCGTTCCCACTGGTCATCTCTCAGTACTGTACGCTCACTCATTTACACTCCGAAGGCCCTGATGCTATCGGGAGGAGTTTACACTAATTGAGAACGCCACCTAGTCCCATTTTAATCCCGGCTTTGCTATTCTCTGTACATATTTACAGTGAAGGGCCGCCATGAGACCGGACAAAATGCCCCTTAACCTGCTCAAGGGCGTAGGTGACAAAATGCAGGAAAAGCTGCACCGGCTGGGGCTGGAAACGGTGCAGGATCTGCTGTTTCATCTGCCGCTGCGCTATGAAGACCGCACCCAAATCTGTCCGGTGGCCGAACTCAGGCCCGGCATGCATGTGTCTGTGGTGGGCGAAGTGGTCGACAGCCACATCAGCTATGGCCGCAAACGCATGCTGCTATGCCGGCTGCGGGACGACAGCGGCACCCTGACCCTGCGCTTTTTCAACTTTGCCGCCGCCCAGAAAAACAGCCTCACCGCCGGCACCCGGCTGCGCGCCTTTGGCGAAATTCGCCCCGGTCATCATGGCCTGGAGATCATTCATCCGGAATATACTCTGCTACAGGGCGATAATCCGGTCAGCGCAGAAGCCAGCCTGACCCCCGTTTATGGCACCACCGAAGGGCTGCGCCAGATCAGCCTGCGCCAGCTCACCGATCAGGCGCTGGCGCTGCTGGCGCAAACTCCGCTGCCCGAGCTGCTGCCTGAGGGCCTCTATCATCAGCAAATTCCCCTGAACGATGCCGTGCGCCTGCTGCACCGGCCACCCCCGGACGTGGCGCTGGATCAGCTGGAGCGCGGCCAGCATCCGGCCCAGCAGCGACTGGTCATGGAAGAGCTGCTGGCCCATAACCTGTCGGTGCTGCAGGTGCGCGAACAGGGTCAGACCCATCTGGCCCGGGCACTGCCCGCCGCCGAGGCGCTGGTGAATGACTTTCTGGCCCGGCTGCCGTTTTCTCCCACCGGTGCTCAGCAGCGGGTAGTAGCGGAAATTGGTGCCGATCTGAATAAAAACGTGCCCATGATGCGGCTGGTGCAGGGGGATGTGGGCTCGGGCAAAACCCTGGTGGCGGCACTGGCGGCGCTGCAGGTGATCGGCAACCAGGGGCAAGTGGCGCTGATGGCACCCACCGAGCTGCTGGCAGAGCAACACGCCGCCAACTTTGCCGCCTGGCTGGCTCCCATGGGTATAAAAGTAGGCTGGCTGGCGGGCAAGGTAAAAGGCAAGGCCCGCACCGAGCAACTGGAAAAACTGGCCAGTGGCGAGCTGGCCATGATAGTGGGCACCCATGCGCTGTTTCAGGAACAGGTGCAGTTTAACGCCCTTGAGCTGGTGATTATCGACGAGCAGCACCGCTTTGGCGTGCACCAGCGGCTGGCCCTGCGGGAAAAAGGCACTCAGGGCGAGCACTATCCGCACCAGCTGATCATGACCGCCACTCCCATTCCCCGCACTCTGGCCATGACCGCCTACGCCGATCTCGACACCTCCATCATTGACGAGCTGCCCCCGGGCCGGACGCCGGTGACCACGGTTGCCATTCCCGACACCCGGCGCGATGAAGTGATTGAACGAGTGCGCCAGGTGTGCCGTGAACAGGGCCGCCAGGCCTACTGGGTGTGCACCCTGATTGACGAGTCGGACATACTGGAATGCCAGGCGGCGGAAGACACCGCCGCCGCCCTGTCGGAACGGCTGCAGGAGCTGAAGGTAGGGCTGGTGCACGGCCGCATGAAAGCAGCAGAAAAACAGGCAGTGATGGCCGATTTCAAGGAAGGCAAACTGGACCTGCTGGTGGCCACCACCGTCATTGAAGTGGGGGTGGATGTGCCCAATGCGTCGCTGATGATCATTGAAAACCCCGAACGTCTGGGGCTGGCTCAGCTGCATCAGCTGCGCGGCCGGGTGGGCCGGGGGGCCACCGCTTCTCATTGTGTGCTGCTCTATCACGCTCCCCTGTCAAAGACCGCCACTCAGCGGCTGGGGGTGCTGCGCGATACCAACGACGGCTTCATCATCGCCCAGAAGGACTTGGAAATTCGCGGCCCGGGCGAGTTGCTCGGCACCCGCCAGACCGGGCTGGCAGATCTGAAAATTGCCGATCTGGTGCGGGATCAGGCGCTGCTGCCGGAAGTACAACGGCTGGCCCGCTATCTGGCCGACCGCCACCCCGACTGCGTGCAGCCATTGATCCGCCGCTGGCTCGGCACTCGGGATCACTACGGTAAGGTTTGAGAAAACAATATTGCATGCCGTATGTCATCTGCATCGGCGTGCAGATCCGTCGGGCACGGCGCACTACTTCACGACACGCTTCAAGTACCTCCATGTAGCGCTCGGCAAATGCATCTGACCGCCATGGATGGCGGGAATGACGAAAATGCAGGAGCAATTTTCGGCCATGGCATTTGATCGGTCGTGAAGCAGACACCCCGCACCCTCCTTATGCAGCTCCTGAGTAGCCTGAAGACTAAAAGTAAATCAGTTTCCGGCGAAGTCCTGCCTATGTATGATACAAGCAGCGGGTTTTAAAAGGATAAGTGCATGAAAAAACTGGCCAGAAGAGGTTTGACGGGGCTGCTGGTGCTGTTGCTCGGCGGCTGGTTGCTGCTGAACCTGCTGGATGTGAATCAGCTGAAAAAGCCGGTGCTTACCTGGCTGAACGAGAATACCGAGCTGGATGTGAGTATTGGCCGGCTGGAATTCAATCCGCTGTCACCCTACAAACTGCTGGCAGAAGACGTGCGGCTCGGAGACTGGTTCAGCGCCCGCCAGGTTTATCTGGAGCTGGAGCAGCTGGCACCGCTGGCCGGACGCACCGAGATCGCCATTCTCGATATTATCGACGGCAGGCTCAACCTTGAGCAGACCCGGCCCCCCGAACTGCCCGCCAATCTGGCCAATGTTTATATTCATGAACTGAATACCCGCAACCTCAGCCTCGCCGGCAACGGCTGGGAAGCCGGCGGTATTCGGCTGAGCGTCAGCAACTGGCAACCCCGGCAAAACGGCCAGTGGCAATGGTGGGCCGATGCCGATGTCAGCGGCAATCTGCGCCAGCTGTCTCATCCCGCCCTGGAGCTGGCCGGATTTGGCTTTACCGGCCAGTTACGCCAGGGCCGGCTGGAGCTGGATGATATGCGCAGCCGGCTGTTTGGCGGCCTGCTCAGTGGCAGTCTGGTGCTGGATCCGGTCAGCCGCGAGCTGCGTCTGAACAGACCCCGGTTCAGTCAGGTAAAGCTGCCGGTCAATCCGGATGTCACCCTGGCCGAAGGCTGGACCCTGCAACTCACCCGGGCCGGACTCGATAACGTCAGTCTGACCACACCTTCGCTTGTTGTTAACGGCATCAGAGGCGAGATCAGAGACCTGGAATGGACAGGTTCCGGGCTGCCACAAGGCCGGGGACAATGGCAGGCCAGTGAAGCCACCCTCGACTGGCTGCGCCTGGACAGCCATACACTGCAGTGGCTGGGAGACAAAGAGCGTCAGAGCATCACACTGGCAGGCAACGCCTGGGAAGGCAATATTGAGGCTGAACTAGGCTGGTATGCGGATCAGGGCAGGCTCGACGTAGACGAGCTGCGACTGAGCAACACCAAGCTGGTATGGCAGCCTGATATACACTGGCCGGTGCCGGATGTGCGTATTCATAAGCTCAACCTCACCAGTACAGAGCTGCTGTCGCTGGACAACGAGCTGCCGCTGTCTGTTTATAACGGCGATGTGTTTATCACGGATCTGGCCTGGTCGGCAGGATTATGGCGGCCACTCAGCACTCAGGCCCGAATTGAAGGCAGTGTGACCGAGCTGGTCTGGAACAGCCTGATCGGCCGCAATACTGAGTTCAGCGCTCGTCTTACCGACGAGCAATGGCTGCTGGATAACCTCAATGGCAACTGGCTCGACGGTCAGCTGACAATGAACGGCAGCATGGGGCTTTACCCGCCTCACAGCACAGAGCTTGAGCTTGCAGGCAAAGACTGGCAGCTGCGCCATCTCAGCAACTGGCTGCGGGCCGACAGAGGCTTTGCCGGTGATCTTACCGTTAATGTCAGCCTCACCGGTGAGCCCGGTAACGCCGACAGCTGGCAGGGAAAGCTGGCGCTGGACGGCCGGGATATTTTTGTGGAGCAGGCGGGACTGGATCACTGGCTGCACAACCGGCTGGCAGAAGACTACCCTCGGCCCAAACAGGTGGATGCGGCCCTGGCCGGACTGGATTTAATGCAACATGACGGCTTTATCTACCGGCTCGACTTACAGGGGCCGGTTCAGGCTGGCCGCTGGCAGCTGAACGGCAGCGCTCTGCAGAGCGTGCGCCATTTGCTGGCCCTGCGAGGCAGCATCAGCGCCGGCGGCCAGCTTGATCTCAACCTGGGGGTGATTAACGATGCCGGTTGCCGGGAGCTGGCCATTCGGTTAACCGAAGACTGGCACGCACCGCAACTGCGCCTGCATCAGCCGGTGTTGTCCGCGCCCTGCCAGCCCTGGTATACCGGCGCTGTGCCTTATCCGGCTGCCGGCCTGCCCGGCAAACTGACAGACGCGGTGCGGGCGCTGCCTTAATGCGGAAGGATCACATACCGGCCGGTAAAGAGAGCGGCGCGGGTATCGCCGCTATACAAGGTAACACTAAGCTCCACTTTAACCCGCTCTCCCCGGCCCAGCGGCTGCAGCTGTTCCCGCAGCCGGCCCTGCACTTCGGCGGTGGGCTCGTCCCACACCGGCGTCAGATATTTAATGTCACCACTGCTCTGCACTATGTCGCCGCTGAGGCCATATTCCTGCATTTGCAGCCAGATAAGCCCCCAGCCACTGAGTACACACTGACTGTAAATGCTGCCGGCAAACATGGACTCATGCATATTTAAATTGGCAGTGAGATTAGCCAGGGTTTTCAGCTTGCTGCCGGTATACTGAATAATCTTGACGCCCATTTTTTCACTGATGGGAATGCGCCTGTGCCACTGGCGCTGCAGCTCGTCGCACAGCTCTGGTCTGTGGCTTATCTCATGAATGGGGGTCAGCGCCTTAATCATCTGCCGGTGCGGAATTTTGCCAAAGCTGATGGGACCTTCCCCCACCACGGTAAATCCGCAGTGCGTATAAAACGCCACCGCCTCTTCCCGGGCGTTCATCACCAGCCGGCGCACTCCCTGCTGACGGGCGACCTGTTCCAGAGCCTGCACCATACGTGAGCCCAGACCGTGATCCCGGCACTCCGGGATGACCGCCATAAAGCGGATCTGAGCTTCATCGCCGCTTACATAAAGGCGGCCCACCGCCACCAGTTTGCCGGTGTCGTCCACCATCATGCGATGATGGGCATATTCGTCAAATTCATCTCGTTCCGAGCCCTTCGGCTGTTGCCAGGGCTTACGCAGCAGCTGCCAGCGCAGCTGATAATAGGCTTCCAGTTCCGCTTCCGTTTGCGGGGTGACCACACGATACATGGTCTGCTCCTGTTGTGGTTATTCGTAAGTAAGGAATGCCGGGTGGGGCATACGCCCTGAAGCGTGCAGGCTTATGCCTGCAGCCAAAAGGTAACGGGACCGTCGTTAGTCAGGCTTACCTGCATATCGGCGGCAAAGCGGCCCGCTTCTACCGCCACGCCCTGATCCCGGGCGGCCATCAGAAAATAATCATACCAGTGCTCTGCGTCTGCCGGTGCCGCACCGCGGGAAAAGCTGGGCCGCAAGCCACTGTTGGTATCGGCGGCCAGAGTAAACTGAGACACCACCAGCAGGCTGCCACCCGCCTGACGTACATTAAGATTCATTTTACCATTTTCATCGGGAAACACGCGATAGCCCAGCACCTTGGCCAGCAGCTTGTCGGCTTTAACCTTATCGTCGTCCCGCTCCACCCCCAGCAGCACCAGCAGGCCGGGGCCAATGGCACCTACTTGCTCGCCGGCCACGGTTACCGAGGCGTCTGTTACTCGTTGAATCAGGGCAATCATACTGCTGCCAACTCCCTTGCCATGTGATCGGTGGCCTTGATAAGCGCGTCCATAATACCCGGTTCAAAGGCCGAATGCCCGGCACCGGGCACAATTTGCAGGTGAAGTTCGGGCCAGCAGGCAGCAAGTGTGGTGGCAGCGGCGGGTTTGCAGATGGCGTCGTAACGGCCGTGCACCAGAACAGCGGGCAGGCCGCGCACGTTATTTATGTGCCGAATAATGTAGTTTTCTTCAAAGAAACAGTGATTTACAAAATAATGACACTCCAGCCGGGCCAGTGCCAGGGCGCTGTGCGCTTCACCATAATGGCTTTCGGCATCGTGCCGGGGCAGCAGAGTAGAAATGCGCCCTTCCCAGATGGCCCAGGCCCGGGCAGCATTGAGCCGGGCCAGCTCATTATCACTGGTAAGCAGCTGATAGTAACGGTGCAGCAGATCTTCTGCGTTACCGTTAAGGGGCGTCAGAAACTCCCGGTAATAGTCGGGAAACAGCTGGGCAGCACCGCCTTCGGGCTGATACAGCCAGTCAAGATCCTGCTGCCGGCCCAGAAACAAGCCTCTCAGCACCAGCCCCAGTACTCTGCCCGAATGCTCAATGGCATAGCACAGCGCCAGCGTCGAGCCCCAGGAGCCGCCAAACACCAGCCAGCGCTCAATGCCAAGATGAACACGAATTTGCTCCATATCGGCCAGCAACGCCTGCGTGCTGTTATCGGCAAGCTCCGCATGAGGCACAGACTGACCGGAGCCTCGCTGATCAAACAAAATAATGCGATAGCGCTCGGGATCAAAAAAGCGTCTGTGCTCCGGGCTGATACCGGCCCCGGGTCCGCCATGCACCAATACCACGGGAATACCCAGCGGATTACCACTTTCTTCCACATAAATCTGGTGTAAATCGGATACAGGCAGCCAAAACTGCCGGTTAGCATTAATTGCCGGATACAGGGTGCGCATCAGTCAGAGCCCTCGTCGTCTTTATCATCCTCAAAGCTTAGTCCGTGGCTGTGTTCATAATCACCCAGACTGGCGGTCAGCTCGGCACCAAACAGCGCTATCATCCAGCTGAAGTAAACCCATACAAATAAAATGGGAATGGTCGCCAGAGCACCGTAAATGGCCTGATAAGACGGAAACTGAGTGATATAAAAAGCAAAACCGCGCTTGGCAATTTCAAACAGCACGGCCGCCACCAGACCACCCACAATGGCATGGCTGAAGCGCACCCGCTTGTTGGGCACCACCATGTAAAACACCACAAACATCAGGGTAGACAGCAGAAACGGCAGCATACTCAGCAACAGGGTTCCCACACCAAAGAAACTGTCACCCTGAAACAAGCGCATAGACGTAATGTAGGACGTTACCGCCAGGCTGGCCCCGGCCAGAATGGGCCCAAGAGTCAGGATCATCCAGTAGGTGGAAAAAGCCACCGACCAGCGCCGTTTCTGGGAAACCCGCCAGATATGGTTGAAATTTTCATCAATGGCCGAGATCAGCAGCATGGCAGTCACTGCCAGTGCCGCCACACCGATGGCAGTGGTTTTGGATGCATTGTCGATAAAGCCCTGAATGTTCTTTTGCACCACGTCTCCGGCGGCCGGCACAAAATTGCTGAACACAAAGTTTTGAATGGTCTCGCGCAGCTCGGCAAACATGGGAAAGGCCGACATCATGGCAAACACCACCGCCAGCATGGGCACCAGCGACAACAGACTGATATAAGTAAGATAACCGGCAGTAATTTTAAGCCGGTCCTGTTGCATGCGCTTGAATACAAAGAGAGAAAAATCCACTCCATGCTCCCGAATAAAGCGCAAGCGATGCCCGATGCGGGCGGCAACCTGAGTCATGGCACATCCTGTTTAGGGTAAGTAAATGTTTATTGTGGCAAATTTAAGTCCCAAATGAAAAACCGCCCGGCTTTTGGGACCGGGCGGTGTGCATAACACAGGCGGGTTTTATTTACTGGCGTACGCCTTCCAGATGCATATCCAGATAAACAGTGGCAGCGGCCGGACCCAAATCATAGTCGATGCCGAAGTCAGCCAGTTTTATTTCCATCTCGCCTTCAAAGCCGCGACGGAAGCCCCCCCAGGGATCTTCACCGGCACCTACCTGCTCAATTTCAAATTCCACCGGCTTGGTTACGCCGTGCAGGGTCAGATCCCCTTTCACCACATATTCACCCTCGTCATCATCGTCTTTGGTGACGCTGGTACTTTTAAAGGTGGCTTCCGGAAACTTGCTCACATCGAGAAAGTCGTCACTGCGAATATGGCGATCCCGCTCACCGTGGTTGGTGTCGATGCTGGCCGTTTTTATCGTCATCTCCACGCTGTTGTTGGCGGCATTGCTTTCATCAAAGGTGAAGTTACCACTGAAATCATTAAACCGGCCCACAATCCAGCTGTATCCCAGATGGTTGATTTTAAAGTTTACCGAGGCATGCATGCCTTGCGTATCAACGGTGTAGTTTTCAGCAGCGGCAAACGCCGGTGAGGCAGAAACAGCCAGCAAAGCGGAAGCAATCAGTGTTTTTTTCATGTTATCTCTCCTGTGTGAGAAAAGGCTTACAGCATGCGTTTCAGTGTCTGGTCGCGGTCAAACCAGTGATGTTTAAGGGCCGCCAGGGCATGCAATGCCACCAGGCCAATCAGCGACCAGGCGCAGATTTCATGAATAAGCCCGGCTACATCTTCCTGATTTTCAAAGGCAGTAAACAAGGCCGGAATATCAAACCAGCCAAAAAACGAAGTGGGCCTGTTATCGGAGGTGGCCACCAGATAACCACTGATAAACAACCCGAACAATAATAAGTACAGCACCCAGTGCATCAGGTGAGCCAGCCGCTGCTCCCAGGCCTTGTGGCTGGCCAGCGGCGCGGGCTGAGCGCTAAACCAGCGGCTCAGCAGGCGCAGCACTATCAGGCCGGCCAGCAAAAAGCCCACGCTTTTATGCCAGTACGGTAATACCTGATAGAGCGGATCGTAATAACCCAGGCTGCGCATCCATAACCCCACCCCAAACAGGCCAAATACCAGCAGGGCGGTGAGCCAGTGAAAAAGGCGCATTGTAATTGAATATTTCTGCATGAATGGCTTCTCCTGCGCTGCCATAAGCAGCCATGCAATCAACTGTGTATGATTATTACTCTCAAGTCTAATCCCTTTGACTAAAAATCAAAGCGACCTTTACTGGCTTTGAGGTTCAAATTATTTGAATAAATTTCCCATAAAAAAAGAGGACGCCGAAGCGTCCTCTTGTATGTTCACTGAAGTCTTATCAGCCGCGGCCGGCGCGCTTACGCTCGTTTTCGGTCAGCAGACGCTTACGAATACGAATATGGTTGGGAGTAACCTCTACCAGCTCGTCGTCGTCGATAAATTCCAGTGCCTGCTCCAGGGTCATTTTGATCGGCGGCACCAGGGTCAGCGCCTCATCGGTGCCGGCGGCACGAATGTTGGTCAGCTGCTTGCCCTTGAGGCAGTTTACAGTCAGGTCGTTGGAGCGGTTATGAATGCCGATGATCATGCCTTCATACACTTCGGTGGCATGCTCGATAAACAGACGGCCACGCTCCTGCAGGTTGAACAGCGCATAAGCCAGCGCCTTGCCCTTGCCATTGGAGATCAGTACACCGTTGTTGCGCTGACCAATGTTACCACCCTTATGCGGACCATAATGGTCAAAGGTGTGATACATCAGGCCGGAGCCGGAGGTCAGGGTCATAAACTCGGTCTGAAAGCCGATCAGGCCCCGGGCCGGAATCATAAAGTCGATGCGCACGCGACCCTTGCCATCCGGCACCATGTCGGTCATTTCGGCCTTGCGCTCACCCAGTTTCTCCATAATGGAGCCCTGGCTGTCTTCTTCAATGTCTACGGTCAGGGTTTCAAAGGGTTCAAGCAACTCGCCGTTTTCTTCTTTCAGAATTACTTCAGGGCGGGATACCGCCAGCTCAAAGCCTTCACGACGCATGTTCTCGATCAGAATGCCCAGATGCAGCTCACCCCGGCCGGACACGCGGAACTTGTCGGGATCGCCGGTTTCTTCTACCCGCAGGGCCACGTTGTGCACCAGTTCCTGGGTCAGACGCTCCAGAATGTTACGTGACGTCACGAACTTACCGTCCTGACCGGCAAACGGTGAGGTGTTCACCTGGAAGGTCATGGTCACGGTAGGCTCATCCACCGACAGCGGCGGCAGCGCTTCCACGGCACCGGCAGCACAGACGGTATCGGAGATTTTCAGCTCACCCAGACCGGTAATGGCCACTATGTCGCCGGCAGAGGCTTCGGTCACATCGTGACGCTGCAGGCCCAGATAACCCATTACCTGGCCCACTTTACCGTTGCGGGTTTTGCCATCGGCACCGATCACGGTCACCTGCTGGTTTACCTTGACGGTACCGCGCTTGATGCGGCCCACGCCGATAACACCCACATAGGAGGAGTAATCGAGCTGGGAGATCTGCATCTGCATGGAACCTTCCGGGTCCGCGTCGGGTACCGGCACCTGATCCACTATGGTCTGGAACAGGGTGGTCATGTCTTCGGTGCGCTCATCGGCGTCGAGCGAAGCCCAGCCATTCAGGCCGGAGGCGTACACCACCTGAAAGTCGAGCTGATCATCAGTAGCACCCAGGTTGTCGAACAGATCAAATACCTGATCCATTACCCAATCGGGACGGGCACCGGGCTTGTCTACCTTGTTGATGATAACGATGGGCTTGAGACCCTGAGCAAACGCCTTTTGAGTAACAAAACGGGTTTGCGGCATGGGGCCTTCCTGCGCGTCTACCAGCAACAGCACAGAGTCCACCATCGACATTACCCGCTCTACTTCACCGCCGAAGTCGGCGTGTCCGGGGGTGTCTACAATGTTGATGCGGTATTCCTGACCTTCGGGAGAAGTCCAGCGAATGGCGGTGTTTTTGGCCAGAATGGTAATACCGCGCTCACGCTCGATATCGTTGGAGTCCATCACCCGCTCTTCGGCTTCGCCACGGCTTTCCAGGGTGCCGGACTGCTGCAGCAGCTTGTCGACCAGGGTGGTTTTACCGTGGTCAACGTGCGCGATAATGGCAATGTTTCTCAGATTATTGATTTCAGCTGACATTAAGTTCTTTCGCTCGCATATTTTGAGGCGGGCACAGGCGGTGCAGCCGCTCTCTGAAGGTGTCCGGCGCCAATAACTGCAGCGGACCCAAATAAAAAAGGGCTGCAAATTGTACACGCTTTAGCCGCTTCAATATACGCTTTTCTCATTTTTCATACATGGGGTGCGCTGACGTGCCGACAAAGCAGACCCGAAACGATCCTTGTTTTCTCCATGAATGGTATTATGCAGCAAGATGAAAGACGTCTGGCTGCACCAGAATGGCGCAGCCGGATAAGATCGCACTAAAAAGACTCACCAACGCACCAAATTGGTGCAATGCAAAAGATGAAGAATACAGAACCGTAATATTTAATGCTTAAATTACAAAAGCTTAGCAAGATGGCACGGTTCTGGCTTAAGAAATCACAACTGATGAATTTGTTCATCAGACCCTGGATGTTAATTTTTGGAGGTCGAAACCCATGTCAATTGAATCCGTAATGGACATGATCAAGGAACACGATGTCAAATTCATCGATATGCGCTTTACCGATATCAAAGGCAAAGAGCAGCACATCAGCCTGCCGGTAAGCCAGGTAAACGATGACTTCTTTGAAGAAGGCAAGATGTTTGACGGCTCATCCATGACCGCATGGAAGACCATTCACGAGTCAGACATGGTGCTGATGCCGGATCCGTCTACTGCCGTGATGGACCCCTTCACCGAAGATGCCACCCTCAATATTCGCTGTGACGTGCTCGAGCCTGCCACCATGCAGGGCTACGACCGTGATCCCCGCTCCATTGCCCGCCGCGCCGAGGAATATCTGGTGTCTACCGGCATTGCCGATACCGTGCTGATTGGCCCGGAGCCGGAATTCTTCATGTTCGACGACGTGCGTTTTCATACCGACATGGCCGGCAGCTTTTTCAAGGTGGACGACTCCGAAGCCAAGTGGAACTCAGGCCGTGATTATGCCGAAGGCAACAAGGGCCACCGCCCCGGCGTAAAAGGCGGTTATTTCCCGGTAGCTCCCATCGACTCTTCCCACGACATTCGCTCTGCCATGTGTCTGGTAATGGAAGAAATGGGTCTGGTAGTGGAAGCGCACCACCACGAGGTGGCTACCGCCGGCCAGAACGAAATTGCCTGCAAATTCAACACCCTGACCAAAAAAGCCGACGAAATTCAGATCTACAAATACGTAGTGCATAACGTGGCTCACGCCTTTAACAAGACCGCCACCTTTATGCCCAAGCCACTGGTAGGTGATAACGGCTCCGGCATGCATGTGCACCAGTCTCTGGGCAAAAACGGCGAAAACCTGTTTGCCGGTGATCTGTACGGCGGCCTGTCGGAAATGGCGCTGTACTATATCGGCGGCATTATCAAGCACGCCCGCGCCCTGAACGCCATCACCAACCCGGCCACCAACTCCTATCGTCGTCTGGTGCCCGGCTTTGAAGCCCCGGTGATGCTGGCCTACTCCGCCCGCAACCGCTCTGCGTCCATTCGGATTCCGCTGGTGGGCTCACCCAAGGCCCGTCGCATCGAGACCCGCTTCCCGGATCCGGCCGCCAACCCCTACCTGTGCTTCGCGGCTCTGCTGATGGCCGGCCTGGACGGTATTCAGAACAAGATCCACCCGGGCGATGCCATGGACAAGGATCTGTACGACCTGCCCGCCGAAGAAGCTGCCGAGATCCCGACCGTGGCCACCTCGCTGGACAACGCCCTGGACAACCTGGATCAGGATCGCGAATTCCTGACCCGCGGCGGCGTCTTCTCCGACGAGTTCATCGATGCCTACATCAAGCACAAGCGCGTGGAAACCGAGACCATCAATATGGCGGTACACCCGCTGGAGTTTGACCTGTACTACTCCGTTTAACTGAATAGCTGAAAGCGAAAAGCTGGAAGTGAAAAGCCCGGGAAACCGGGCTTTTTTGTTTTTACTTCCGGCTTGCAGGGCACGCCGATATTGCCCGAAGCAGCAGCGGGGATTATCGAAGCCGACCGTCAAATGTCATGGATGACATTTGCCGAGCGCCCCATGGATGGGCTCGAAGCGTGTCGGCGGAGTGCAACCGCGCTGCTGCTTCGCTGTGCACAAATTTCAAAGAACCTGATGCCGGGTAGACGGAAACAGATTAAGCAGTTTATGCACCAGATAGACGCAGCACAGGGTCACCAGAATGGCGATCGTCATTGAGCTCATGCGATAGAGGGCGCTGAACACCAGATCATGCTCCGGCGAGACATACTGGCCGAACAGAATGCCCACCGTGGTCAGGCCGGCAAAGCCGATGCCGGGCATGGCCTCCCTAGCATGCAGCCGGGCAAACACCATGGCGCAAATCCAGAACGCCAACCCCAGCAGCAACAGGTTGTGGTAATGGTCATACAGCACCAGCTGAAACAACAGGCCCGCCGAGCAGCCCAGCAGGGTGCCAATGCAGCGGGCCCGGCCCGAGACCACGGCACCGGCATAGCTCATGGGAAACAACACCAGCACGGTAGCCGCCTGAGCCGACAGCGAGTCCACCAGATCCACCATCTGAAACACCACAAAACTGAAGGTGGCCACTATGGCGCCCAGCAGGGCCTGATGGCGCAGCACATTGTCGCTTTTTTCCGGCAGTGCCCGGGCCACCGGCGGCTCACGGTTTGGCAGCAGGGCATAGAGCAGGGCCGCCACCGCCACCGACAAACAGGACGCCGCTATATTGCTGGCGGCCATATCGGCCAGATGAAACTGCGGGTAGCTGGCAAAGTGCAGCATAATGCTGAGGCTGACACAGCCGCTGGCACCAAACAGCATCAGCGGTCCTTTGGCCATCAGATAAAAGCGCCATAAAAACAGCATAAACACCACCAGGGTATAAACCGGTGGCCAGTGCCCCAGCAGACCCGGCAGCAGCATCACCTCCAGCGAGGTAAGCACAGACGAGCCGATAAACTGCAGCACCACAAAGCGGTTGAATACCGGCACCATGCCCAGCAGCAGCATGGGATAAACGGTAAAAAACACCCCCATCTGGGAGTCGGTTATCTTGGCAATCAGCATGCCCACGGTGCTGCCAAGAGCAACGCGTAAACAGCCCCTGAGTTTATCGTCGGTAAAGGTCATGGCGCTTAATACAGATAACGGAACTGACTGACCAGCCACAGCTGCACCCAGCCAAGACCATGCAGCCAGCTGCCCGACTCGGGAAACAACTGCACCGTGGCCCGGGCACCGGTGGCCAGGCCCGGCACCGGCTCGTCCAGGGCAATATGCACCCGCAGGCGCTGGGCATCGCGCACCCAACGGTCGGAGTTTTCCGGTTGCACCAGCTGGCCGTCGGCCTGCTGCTGACCATGACGCACGCCGCTGTCGATGCTGCTGACATGGGCATCAAAAATTTGTCCGGGCAGGGCATCAAACACCACCCCGGCTTTGGTGCCGGCAGTCACATGACGCAGGGTTTTTTCCCGCAGGTCGGCAAGCACCGTCAATTCGTTGGAAATCAGCGCCAGCAGCGGCTGGCCGGCCTGAGCCTGTACGCCTTCCTGCAATTGCAGATTACCGATACGACCGGCCATTTCTGCCTTGACCCGAGTGCGCTGCAGCGCCAGCCGGGCCTGCTCATGGGCATTGTTGGCCTGCTTGTGAGCCAGTTCGGCGGCCGCCAGCGCCTGTCTGGCTTCCTGCTGCCGCGCCTGTACCGCCTGCAGCGCACTGCTGGCCTGCTGTGCCTGATTACGGGCCTGCTCCGCCTGCTGCACCGACATATGCCCCAGCCGGTGCAGCCGCTCCAGGCGACTGGCCTCACGGGAGAGCTCTTCGGCCCGCAGCCGGGCCTGCTCTGCTTCAGCCTTTATGCCGGCCATGGCCGCCTGTAGCCGCTCTCTGTCGGCGCTGGCCAGCTGCTGCTGTAATGCCGCCCTGTCCAGCGCCAGCTGATAGTCGGTGTCGTCCAGGGTAAACAGCAGATCACCGGCCTTTACCGGCTGATTATTGCTGACCGCTACCCGCTCCACCTGCCCCGCGACTCTGGGTGCCACCGACAGCACGGGTCTGTGCGCCTGCGCCTGGGGCGTGATGGGAGCGAAGTTATCAATCAGCACAAAATACAGCAGCAGCACGCCAAAGGTGACCAACGCGATACGCACCCAGCGGTTAAAACTCTGCTCTGCGCTCATTCGGTCTCCTGTTTCGCGTTCAGTTGTTGGTTTATTTTTCGCAGATTGGCACTGATATGGCACACCATGCGCTCCAGCTCTGCCAGCTCGGCCTCGCTCAGCCCCTCCAGCACCTGCTGTCGAGTATGGCTCAGCACAGCATCCATTTCCGCTAACAACGGCGTGACCGCCGGCGCTAAATGCACGGTTTTGCCGCGCCTGTCGTTGGCACAGGGCCGGCGCTCCACCAGCCCCAGCTGCTCCAGCCCGTCCAGAGTGCGCACCAGAGACGGGCTTTCCACGCCCACACTGCGGGCCAGGCGGTGCTGCTGAATGCCGTCTTCCTGCTGCAGGTGAGTCAGGGTGATCCAGCGGCTCTGGGTCAGCCCCAGAGGCTTGAGCCGCTCGTCATTAATCAGCCGCCACTGGCGAACCAGTCCGGACAAGGCCATACCCAATGTTTTCATGGTGCACTCCAAATTAGTTAGCTAGCTAATTATATTCATGCTATCAATTGATGCAATAATCATCAGAGAGATCGGGCAAGCTTTTTGCAGAGTTTTATCAACGAGGCTGAAAAGCCGGTCTGATTGCACCATTTTGTGGCAACCCTGGCCCCATGGGTTACACTGTTTGCACTAAGTTGGTGCACCCGCATTCACCAAGGACAGCCTGTGAACAACCCGATCAATATTCAGACCATTATCGACAGCCAGCTTACCGCTGTGCTGGTGGTAGACGGCGATCTGGTGGTGCATTTTGCCAACACCGCCGCCGAGCAGCTGCTGACCCTGAGCAAACGCCGGCTGAAAGACGCCCGGCTGGATCAGCTGGTGGAAGACATCTCCCTTGATATGCGCCGTATTCAGCGCTGCATTGAGCTGGAGCAGAGCTTTACCAACAGTGAAGTACAAATCGTGATTGACGGCCTGCCCCGCTGGGTGGATGTGAGCGTGACCGCCTTTACCCTGAACCGGCGTATTCTGGCGCTGATGGAGCTGCGGCTGATCGACCAGCAGAAGAAAATCAGCCAGGAATTGCAGCAGCGGGCGCAGCAGCAGGCCGCCCGGGAGCTGGTGCGCGGCCTGGCCCACGAGATAAAAAACCCCCTTGGCGGTCTGCGCGGCGCGGCTCAGCTGCTGGAGCGGGAGCTGGAAAAAGAAGAACTGAAGGAATTCACTCATCTCATCATTGCCCAGGCCGATCGGCTGCGTAACCTGGTAGACCGGCTGCTGGGCCCGCAGCGTCCGGGCAAGCGGGAAGTGATCAACCTGCACTCGGTACTGGAGCAGGTGCGCCGGCTGGTGAGCATGGACATGGCCCCGGGCATCAGCCTGATGCGGGATTATGATCCCAGCATTCCCGACCTTGAAGCCGACCCCGAGCAACTGCAACAGGCGCTGCTGAATATGGTGCGCAACGCCGTTGATGCGCTGGGGGATCATGGCCACATCACCCTGCGCACCCGCACCGCCTTTCAGGTGATGCTGCAAGGCAAGCGCTACCGGCTGGCCGCCGAGATACGCATTATTGATGACGGCCCGGGCATTCCTGCCTCCCTGCAAGACACTTTGTTCTACCCCATGGTCACCGGCAAGGAAGGCGGCACCGGCCTTGGGCTGTCCATTGCTCAGGAGCTGATCCACCAGCACCAGGGCCATATTGAGTGCCAGAGCCGGCCCGGACATACCGAATTTATTATTTATCTGCCACTATCACGATAGGAGCACTTTTTATGGCTGAAATGATTTGGGTCGTCGATGACGACAGCTCCATTCGCTGGGTACTGGAACGGGCGCTGGCACAGGCCGGCTTTGAGAGCCGCAGTTTTGAAGATGGCGAAAGCGTACTCGATGCCCTGAGCTCGGCTCAGCCCCAGGTAGTGATCTCCGATATTCGCATGGGCGGCATGGACGGCCTGACGTTGCTGGGAGCCATTCATCAGCGCGTACCCGGCCTGCCGGTGATTATCATGACCGCCCATTCCGATCTCGACAGCGCGGTCAACGCCTATCAGCACGGGGCGTTTGAATATTTGCCCAAACCCTTTGATATCGACGATGCCGTGGCCCTGGTGCAGCGGGCCGTAGCCTTTGTAAAGGAAAGCCGGCACAAGCTGCCCACCGGGCAGGCAGAGACGGTGCGCACCCCGGAAATTATCGGTGAAGCGCCGGCCATGCAGGAAGTGTTTCGCGCCATTGGCCGGCTGGCCCGTTCTTCCATTTCGGTATTGATTAACGGCCAGAGCGGCACCGGCAAGGAGCTGGTGGCCCACGCCCTGCACAAGCACAGCCCCAGGGCAGCACAGCCCTTTATTGCCCTGAACATGGCGGCCATTCCCAAGGATTTGATCGAATCTGAACTGTTCGGCCATGAAAAGGGGGCCTTTACCGGTGCCAACAGCGTGCGCCGGGGCCGCTTTGAGCAGGCCGACGGCGGCACTCTGTTTCTGGATGAAATTGGCGATATGCCCCTGGATATTCAGACCCGGCTGCTGCGGGTGCTGGCCGACGGTCAGTTTTACCGGGTGGGAGGCCATCAGCCCATCAAGGTGGATGTGCGCATTATTGCCGCCACTCATCAGGATCTGGAAAGAAAGGTCGCCGGCGGCGACTTTCGGGAAGACCTGTTTCACCGCCTGAACGTGATCCGCGTGCATATGCCGGCCCTGAAAGAGCGGCGGGAAGATATTCCCCGGCTGGCCAGACATTTTCTTGGGCTGGCGGCGGCAGAGCTGGGGGTCGATGCCAAAACCCTGCATGCCGACACTCAGCGCCTGCTGCAGCAGTTGCCCTGGCCCGGCAATGTGCGCCAGCTGGAAAACGTGTGTCGCTGGCTGACGGTGATGGCATCGGGCCAGGAGGTGCTGGTGTCGGATCTGCCACCGGAACTGATGAAACAGGAAGCCGGGCCGGCACCCAAAGCCACAACTCAACCCACCGACTGGCGGCAGGCCCTGAAATACTGGGCGACCCATGAGCTGGCTCAGGGGCGCAAGGATCTGCTGGCAGAAGCCATGCCGGAGTTTGAGCGTATTTTACTCGACTGCGCTCTGGCCCGAAGCGGCGGCCACAAACAGGAAGCCGCCCGCCTGCTGGGCTGGGGCCGCAACACCCTGACCCGCAAGCTGAAAGAACTGCAGCCGGAAGAATCGGCCACCAAAGAGTAAGCTGTATAGTGTCATGCTTACTCAGGAGTTTTTATGATCGACCCCAGCCTGCCGCTTATCGATTTACATCGTCATCTGGACGGTAATATTCGTCCGGCCACCATACTGGAGCTGGGCCGGGCCTTTGATGTTCGCCTGCCCGGCAATACGCTGAGCGAGCTGCTGCCCCATGTGCGGGTGCAGGGCAACACGCCGGATTTATTGTCGTTTCTGGCCAAACTTGACTGGGGCGTAAAGGTGCTGGGCAATTATGATGCCTGCCGCCGGGTGGCCTATGAAAACGTGGAAGATTTGCTCAGCGCCGGCATCGACTATGCCGAGCTGCGCTTCAGCCCGGGTTATATGGCCATGAACCATGGGCTTGATCCCCAAGGGGTGGTGGAAGCGGTATGTGACGGCGTGGCGGCCGGCAGCCGGGATGTTGGCGTGCCGGTAAAACTGATTGGCATTATGAGCCGCACCTTTGGCAAAGCCGCCTGCGAGCAGGAGCTGAATGCCTGTCTGGCTCACGCCGGCAAACTGGTGGCCATGGATCTGGCCGGTGACGAAGGCGGCTTTCCCGGTGAGCTGTTTACCGGGCATTTTAACCGGGTGCGGGACGCCGGTCTCGCCGTGACCGTGCATGCCGGTGAGGCCGCCGGCAGCGCCAGCGTCTGGCAGGCGGTGCGGGAGCTGGGCGCGGTGCGCATTGGTCACGGCGTGCGGGCGGTGGAAGACGAGGCGCTGCTCGATTATCTGGCCAAGCACCACATCGGTATTGAGTCTTGCCTGACGTCCAACCTGCAGACCAGCACAGTGTCTGATCTCGCTCATCACCCCATTCACCGTTTTCTGGAAAAAGGCATTCCGGTTTGCCTGAACACGGACGACCCGGCAGTGGAAGGCATAGAGCTGCGCCATGAATACCACAGCGCTGCCAGCGCCGCCGGTCTCACCTCGCAGCAACGCCGCCAATGCCAGGAGAATGCCCTTAATATGGCCTTTATCAGCCCGGATGAAAAAGCCGCCCTGCTGCTGGCCTGCGCCGGGCGGGAATAAAAAAGGGCTGCCGACGCAGCCCCGTTTCATGTTCCTTACTTGCCGGCCCTGAATTACTGGAACAGCACCAGGGTGCCGGAGGTAAAGGCGAACAACAGCACAAAGCGGCGCAGAGACCGTGCGTCCAGCCGCCGGTGCACCAGCTGGCTCAGCACCAGACCCACCGCCAGCGCCGGCAGCAAACCGGCCACCGGCTGCAGCAGCTCGGGCTGAAGCCGGCCATTCAGCGCCAGCACCAGCAACGACACCAGCTCGCCGATCAGAAAGCAGGTAGCCACCGAGGCACGCAGGGTCGCCACCGGCATATGCTGGTACACCAGCGCCAATGGCGGGCCACCGATGCCAGTGGCGGTTTCGGTGATGCCGGTGATCACCCCGGTAGACACATAGGCCCGGCGGTTGGGCGAAAACGCCGGTGCCAGCCAGCTGGCCAGCACCGCGGCTATGGTTGACACCCCGATCAGCACATTGAGCTGATTGAGGGGCAGCACCACCAGCACCCATAGCCCGCCAAAGGTGCCTACCACCCGCCCCAGAGAAATCCACCTGGTGCCCAGTAAATCGATGGATCTGCGCTCGCGCCAGGCGATCATGGCATTGAGCGGCAGCATCAGCACCAGCAGGCTGACCGGCAGCAGCGCCGGGGCCAGCAGCCCCAGCACCGGGGCCACGATCAGCGCAAAGCCCATGCCGGTGGAGCCCTGCACAAAGGCGCCGGCGGCCACCGCCAGGGCGCTCCACAACCAGACGTCACCGGTCACGCGTGCCCCTCCTCACGCCGCCCGGCCTGCCAGTCGCGGCGGTGGGCATCGCTATAAGGGTGGATTTTCTGAATCGGTGCCCCGGACACCACTGCCTTGGCCAGCTCGTTCACCTCGGCCATCAGCGCCCGGGCGTCCCAGTCCAGCGGCCAGCCCTGCCACAGCCGCAGCCGGCCGGCGACAAACACCCCCTGGATCTGATCCCGGTTCGCCAGCCGCACCAGCTCCCAGCTCAGATCCCAGGACGGCAGCAGCTCGGGCACCTCAAGATCGACCAGCAGAAAGTCCGCCGCCTTGCCGGGAGCGATCTCGCCGGTGTTCAGCCCCAGCACCCCAGCGCCGCCACGGGTGCCCTGATCCAGCCAGGGCCAGCCGCCGCCGCAGGAAGAGTCGCCCACCGCCATGCCAAAGGCAAAGCGCTGGGCCGCCTCGGCATAGTCCAGCAGCCGAAAGCCATCGCTGCGGGTGCCGTCGGTACCCAGGGCAACGCGAATACCCAGGCTGTGCATCAGCTGAGCCTGAGCCACGGCGTTGCCCTTCCAGGCGCTGGCCACCGGGTTGTAGCTGACGGCGCTGTCGGTGTCGCGCAACATCATCAGCTCGTCAGGGGTCAGAAGGGTGGCGTGGGCCAGCAGCGCCTGGGGCCCAAGGGCTCCGGCCTTGTACAGTTGCTCCAACGGACGCAGCCCGCGCTGCTCCAGGGAGCGTTCCACCGCCACCAGGTGCTCGTTAACGTGGGTCTGAAACACTATGCCCGCCTCGGCGCACAGGGCAGAAATGCGGTGCAGCATGGCATCGGTGGCGATTTCCGGAATCGGCACCGCCAGCGACGGCGTCACCAGCGGGTTGGACTGCCAGCCGGCGATGTGCCGCTCGGCCTCGGCCAGAATGGGCGCGGCCTCCAGCACTTGGTTACCGCGCTTGTCGTTGCATACCCGGCCCAGCACACAGCGCAGCCCCGCTTCGGTGGTGGCTTGAGCGATGGCGTCCAGTCCCTCGCTGGCCCGGGTGCCCGCATCACAGACGGTGGTGAAACCACCACGCAGGGCTTCCAGCGAGGCCAGCTTGGCGGTCAGGTAAAGCATGTCCGGGGTCAGCCCCGACTCCATGGGCACCCATACCCGGCGAAAAATTTCCGACGGCTCGCCAAACACCAGCGCCTTGCCAAAGGCCTGGGTCAGATGGTGATGACTGTCGACAAAGCCGGGCATGACCAGCTTGCCCGGCAACGTCACCACCGCCACCTCAGGATGCGCGGCACGCAGGGTGGCGAGCGGGCCCACATCTTTGAAGTGCTCGCCGTCGAGCAGCACGGCGTGATCGCGTACCGGCCCTTCGGCCAGCATCAGCCACTCGGGTGCCAGCAGGCAGGGTTGTTCGAACTGTTCGGGAGCAAGTTGGGTGTTCATGTTTCTCCTTTACTGTGCTTGGCCGGGCCGCCGCTGGCCGCCCGGGAAAATCAGCGGCCCTGCAGCCGCGCCTTGTCTGCCGGCCCGGCGTCCGCCCCAGTGGATCGGCAATGAAACAGGGCGTTCATCAGGGCGGCGGTCAGTGCCCCCATGGCCACGCCGTTGCCCAGCAGGGAGGCCAGGCCGGACGGGAACTGGCTGTAGGCACCGGGCACCAGAATGGGGAACAGGCCCACCGCCAGCGCTACCGCCACCACATACATGTTGCCGTGCTGGCGCAGGTCGACCCGGCGCAGCATGTCGATGCCCATGGTGCCGACGATGGCGAACACCACCATGCCGGTGCCGCCGACCACGGCCTCGGGCACGGCGTGGATCACCCGTGCCAGGGGGGCCAGCAGGGCAAAAAGGATCAGCAACAGGCCGGACATCAGGGTGACATAGCGAGAGCGAATGCCGGTGGCCCGCACCACGCCGATGTTTTCGCCGCTGGTGATGATAAGCGAAGTGCCGAACAGGCCACCGAGCAGGGACACGGCGGCGTCGCCACGAATGGTCTTGGCCACGTCCACTTCCGGATCCAGCTTCTTGTCGACCACCTCGCCGATGGCCAGGGTCTGGCCGGTGGCTTCCACCATGGAGATCAGGCAGAAAATCATCAGCGGCAGCGACGCCACCAGATCAAACTTGGGCATGCCAAAGGGCAGCAGGGTCGGCAGGCTGAACAGCGGAAACAGCGCCAGGCCGTCGAGGGCAACGGCACCGCACAGCACCGCGACCAAAGTGCCGCCCAGCAGGCCCAGCAGGATCGCCAGCTGGCCCAGCATGCCCTTGAGCACCCGGGCAAACAGCAGGGTAAAGCCGATGGTGGCAAAGGCCAACAGCAGGTTGAGGGGATCGGCATAGCCCTCGCTACCGGCCTTGCCCACCACCAGAAAGCCCGAAATCTTGATCAGGTTGATGGCCACCAGCAGCAGCATGGTGCCCACCACCACGGACGGAAAAAACCGCAGCAGCCGGCGAAACAGCGGCAACACCAGAAAATAGAACAGCGCCGTCAGGATCACCGCCCCCGAGGCGGTGGCCACGTCGGTTTGCTGGGCCACCAGAATAAACAGGATAATGGGGGCGCCGCCGGGCAGCATGATAAACGGCAGGCGGGCACCGAAGCCGCGCCAGCCCACGGACTGCAACAGGGTGCCGAGACCGCAGACGATAAAGGTGGCGCTCAGCAGATTGATGGTCAGCTCGGGGGAAAAATCCAGCGCCGTGGCCATCAGAAACACCGAGGCGATGGGCGACGCCGCCATCACCAGTACGTGCTGCAGACCAAAGGCCAGCAGGGTTTTCAGGGGCAGCTTTTCATCAACGGGCGGAATAACGTCCTTGTGGACTTGGGACATGGTGGACTCCTGGAAAAACATGGCCGTCATGGGGGGAACCGGCACTCCAAACCCTAACCCAAATCGATTTGGGTTAGGGCAAATAATAAACCGCCATCCGCAAGGGACCACGGTGACTCCGGCACAACCACACCGGACGATTTCGGCGGAAAACCGCAACCAAATCGATTTGGCGAACAATATTCAAAGTTGAATGGCCTGTCAAGGCGACGGTTCCCAATCGAAAATGCCGGGTAAATCGATTTGGCCTCGCTCAAACTCAGCAATGGTATACTCGGCGCATCGCTCTTCAGTTCGCAGAAATTCACATGAGTTCAGCCAAAGCCGGCGCCCGGCGTCGCCTGACCATCGCCGATGTTGCCGCCGCCGCCGGGGTGTCCCGCACCACCGTCTCCCACGCCCTCAACGACCGGGGCCAGGTTGATCCCCAGACCCGGGCCCGGGTCAAGCAGGTGGCGCGCGAGCTGGGCTACAGCCCCAACCTGCGCGCCCAGCGGCTGCGCACCGGCCGCACCCACACCATCGCCCTGCTCTCCTCCATGCCCTTTGCGGTGGCCGGCGGGCCGTCCCGGCTCGGTTTTATGATGGAGGTGGCGGCGTCGGCAGCAGAAGCGGCGCTGAAACAGGGGCTGGCCCTGGTGCTGGTGCCGCCGCTGGCAGAAGCCAGGGGCCTGCTGGATGAGCTGGATGTGGACGGTGCCATCATTATCGAGCCGGTGGCCCATGACCCCCAGGTGACCCAGTTGCAGCGCCGGGGCATCAAGGTGGTGTCCATCGGCCGCCAGCCCGAGGCCGGGCCCGCCGTGCCCTATGTGGACATGCAGGCCGGCGTCACCGGCCGGTTGCTGCTGGAGCACCTGGCAGATCAGGGCGCACGCCATATTGCGCTGCTGATCGGTCAGCAGTCCCGTCACTCCTACGTGGATGTGGAGCAGGCCTACCGGGACTTTAGCGAACGTCACAGCCTGCCCTGTTTGACCATCAAGGCGGACGAAACCGGCGGTGAAGACGCCGGTGCCGAAGCCTGCCGCCGGCTGCTGGCCGACCATCCCGAACTGGACGCCATTTGTGCGCCGGTGGATGCCTTTGCGGTGGGTGCGGTGCGGGCCCTGCAGCAAGCCGGAAAGCGGGTACCGGAAGACGTGCGGGTGGTCACCCGCTATGACGGACTGCGTGCCCAGAAGTGCGAGCCGCCGCTGACGGCGGTCAATCTGCATCTGGCGGAGGTGGCCAGCCAGGCCATCGGCCTGTTGCTGGGCCATATCGGCGGCAAGGCGACGGCGGACATAGTGCAATGTCCGCCGCCCGAGCTGATTGTGCGCCCTTCTTCGGCGAACTGAATCAGATCACCCGGGAAAACTGCTGGCGGCGGGCCTGTTTGCGGGAGTGCACATCAAAGCACATGCAGATGTTGCGGATCAGCAGCCGGCCCTTGGGAGTGACGCTGATGCGACCGGCTTCACGCACCACAAGGCCGTCGTCCACAAAGGTCTGCAGCAGTTGCAGATCTTCGGCAAAGTAGTCGTCAAAGTCGATGCCGTATTGCTGTGCCAGCGGCGCAAACGCCAGCTCGAAGTTACAGATTAAGGTCTTGATCAGATCCCGGCGCAGGCAGTCATCCTCGTTCAGGGCATAACCCACTGTCTGGGCATGGCCCAATTCATCAAGCTGAGCGTAATACTGCTTCAGATCCTTGTGGTTCTGGGAGTAGGCATCGCCAATCATGCTGATGGACGAGACCCCCAGCCCCAGCAGATCACATTCACCCTGAGTGGTATAGCCCTGAAAGTTGCGGTGCAGCTTGCCGTGGCGCTGAGCCACCGCCAGGCTGTCGTCGGGCAGGGCAAAGTGATCCATGCCGATAAACTGATAGCCCTGCCCGGTAAGATAGCGAATGCTGTCCTGCAGCATAGAAAGCTTTACCGCCGGTGCCGGCATATCTTCGTCTTTCAGTTTGCGCTGGGCAGAGAAACGGCTGGGCAGGTGGGCATAGTTGAATACCGACAACCGTGCCGGCTGCATGGCCACCACCTGCTCCAGGGTATGATGAAAACTTTCCTTGGTCTGCAACGGCAGGCCGTAGATCAAATCCAGATTGGTGGACTCCAACCCCAGCTCATTGGCCCGGGCCACCAGCGCCTTGATAAAGTCGTTGTCCTGCTCCCGGTTCACCACCTTTTGCACGTCTTTATTAAAGTCCTGCACGCCCAGGCTGATGCGGTTAAAGCCTTCCGCCTTGAGCACATCGAGCAGCTCCAGCTCAATACGGCGGGGGTCAATTTCAATACTGAACTCGCCTTCATTAGCAAAGTGAAAGTGCCGGCGCAGCAGGCCGTTCAGCCGCTGAATTTGCGGTGCAGTGAGAAACGTGGGGGTGCCACCGCCCCAGTGCAGCTGGGTCACGGTGCGGCCGGAAAAACGCGGGGCCATGGCCTCGATTTCCCGCTCCAGATAGTCCAGATAGATATCGGCCTTGCCCTGATGACGGGTAATGACCTTGTTGCAGCCACAGTAGTAACAAAGCTTGTGGCAGAACGGAATATGCACATAAAGCGACAGCGGACGCTCTGGGTAGCGGGCGGCAGCGGCGTCGAACTCGGCCATGCCAAAGTCACTGTTAAACTCGAGGGCGGTAGGATAGGAAGTATACCGCGGCCCCGAGTAATTATATTTTTCGATGAGGGCCTGATCCCACTCGATGATTGACATTGTCTCCTCCCCGGTCAGCGACCAGGCAGTTCCATCGTTGCCAGGCGCTCGACCTCAATTTTTATGGTGGCTTCCAGCTCGCCTTCATGGCCGGCTCGCTGCAGATCCTGGCGCATGCGCTCATTGCGTTTGAGTTGCTTGCGGGCCTCGTGGGTCGGCAGCTCTTTCACTCTGTCATAGAGATCGTAGAGGCCGGGATAGTCCTCGGCAAAGCTTTTGGGCTGGTCAAACTGCAGGGCATTCAGCAGGTTGGTCAGGCGAATGGCCCCTTCCGACAGATTGCACTGGTCTTCTTTTACCGCCTTGGCAATAACTCGCACACTTTCCAGAATGCGGTCGTTGCGCTTGGCAATGGCCTGTTGCCGGAACTGGGTTTGCTGACGCAGACGCGCCAGCAAAATGCCTGCATAGACGGCCAGACCCACTATGATGACGCCGCCCGCGAGGGCGGCAATCAGCCAGGGTGAGATCATGACTTGTCTTCCTCTTTGCGATATTGAGCAGGATCAAGCTCGGCGTCCATAAAGCGATCCCAGAGGTCATCGCCGGGCTCGCCGTCGTCTTCTTCCTCTTCATCCAGCAGGCCGAGCTGCTCCAGCAGCTGCTGATGGCGGGCCAGGGTACGGTCTAGCCAGCTTTTGTCTTCCTTGCTGAGCTTGTCGCCTTCTTCCACTCTGTCGAGCAGGGTGTTGAGCCGCTCGTCATTTTCCAGCTGCTCCAGCTCCTGCTCGGGGCTGAGTTTGGGCCTGGCCACAGGCCGGGCACGAGCCACTGCTACCTGCTGCTGGTTATCTTCCTGCACCAGTGCCACCGGCTTGCGGGAGCCCAGGCGTGGATCCTGAGCAGATTTCTGGTTGTGGCCGCTCTGCTTGCCGCCCTCTACATTATGGCGTGAACCCGGGGCCAGGCCTTTACGCTTGGCCTTGCGCTTGCGTTCCCTGCTTTGCTCGGCGGTTTCGCGGTTTTCCTTGCGGGCACCGATACGACCCGGAGTGCGGGCCTTTTTGATACGTGTCATAACAACTCCGGTTTGTGCAGAAGAATAACATCGGCACCGATAAATTCGATGCCGAGCCCGTCCCGTTCTGCCAGCCACATAAAGGTGTCGCGGCTGAAAAAGCAGACATGGGTAGGATCCTGTTTATAGTGCCAGGTGGCAAAGGCCGCCTGATCCCGGGCCAGCTTGGTCATGATTCCCAGCCAGCCGCCCGGCTTGAGCATGGTCAGCAAGCGCTGCCATTCCCGCCCGGGTTGATAAAAATGCTCGATTGCCTCGGTACAGGTTACAAAATCATACTGCTGCTGCAACCGTTCAGGGTAATCCGCATAGTAAGGGTCATAGGTAGTGACCGTAAAACCCGCCTCGTTAAACATGGCCGCCAGCGCCGGCCCGGGTCCACAGCCAAAATCCAGCCCTTTGCTGCCCGCGCCCAGGCGTGCCATCAGCGGACTGGCCAGCCGGCTTAAAAAGCGCCGGTAACCAGCGTCCTGAGCATCATTCTGGTGCAGATCATACTCGGCTTTTTCTGCATTTTGAGTCAGCCGGGCAGCAGGATCCACAAAAATCAGCCGGCAGCGGGCGCATTGATAGTAGGCTCGGTGATCCTGATAAAACAAACTGTGGTCGGGGGCAGCACAAAGCGGACAGCAAACGCTGAGGGAAAGAGGGGGCATCAACAAACCAGAAAAGTGAGGGGCCGTCCGGCCCCCGTCATCAATCAGTGCAGGCCAGCCACATACTGTGACAGCACGGCAATATCGTCGTCGGTCAGCTTGGTGGCGATATCGCGCATCATGCCGTTGGGGTCGTTATTGCGCTCGCCGCTGCGGAACATTTCCAGCTGAGACTTGATGTAAGCCGGGTGCTGGCCGCTCAGGCTGGGGAATTTGGCAGACTCCAAGCCTTCGCCGCGGGGGCCGTGGCAGGCAATACAGGCAGTAATGCCGCGCTCGATGTCACCACCCTGATACAGGGCAGAACCACGCTCAACCACCTCTTCTGCAACCGGTACCGGCGTAATGGCCTGAGTCGCATAATAGGCGGCCAGATCGGCCATGTCCTGCTCGGACAGCGGCATGGCCATGCCACCCATGATGGCGTTGGCACGACCGGTGCCACCAGTGGCGGCAGCCTTGAACTCGGCCAGCTGCTTCTCGAGGTAAGAGGCGTGCTGTCCGGCAATTTTCGGATACATGTCGGTCGGGCTGTTACCGTCGCTGCCATGGCAGGCAACACAGGTGGCGGATTTGGCCTTTCCGGCTTCGACATCGCCCTGGGCCTGTGCGGTACCGGCCACTCCGAGCATTAAGGCTAGCGTGAAAACAATTTTTTTCATGACGTTCCGACTTCTCGTTGTTAGAGCTTCCAGATCACATACCTGCAAGGGCATGTTACAATGCGATTCAAAAAACCGCACTATTCTACACAATTTTGCCGGAAAGTAATCAGGGCGACGTCATAACCTCGGGGAATTCACATTGAACAACAACAAGATAAACTTTAATGCCGTCCGCTTTGTTACCAGCGCACCCAACATACGGCAGATGCCGGAAGACACCGGTGTGGAGATTGCCTTTGCCGGCCGCTCTAATGCCGGCAAATCCTCTGCTTTAAACACAATCACCCAGCACAAATCACTGGCCCGCACCAGTAAAACCCCCGGCCGCACTCAGCTGATCAACGTGTTTGAGCTGAGCGAGGGCAAGCGCCTGATCGACCTGCCCGGCTACGGCTACGCCAAGGTGCCGGAAGAAATGAAGCTGAAATGGCAGGAGGCGCTGTCGGAATATCTGCAGCAACGGGACAGCCTCAAGGGGCTGGTGGTGCTGATGGATATTCGCCATCCGCTGAAAGACATCGATCAGCAGCTGCTGCAATGGGCCAGCGACTGCGAGCTGCCGGTACTGGCGCTGCTGACCAAGTGCGACAAGCTGAAATCCGGTGCCCGCAAGGCAGAAGTGCTCAGAGTGCGCGAAGCCGTGGCCATCTTTGGTGGCAGCATTCGGGTTGAAGCCTTCAGCTCGCTCAAGGGGCTGGGCGTGGATCAGGCCAAGGAAGTGCTCACCGAGTGGCTGACGCAGGATGATGACAACACCACTGAAGAAGAACCCGCCTGATGCGCCTGGATCGCTTTTTGTGTGAGGCCACCGGTCTGACCCGCTCTTTAGCCAAAAAAGCGCTGGCCCGGGGCGAGGTCACGGTGAACGGCGAGCTGGTTAAAAAGGGCGATATTAAAATCGACGCTCAGCAGGTGCACCTGGATGGCCGCCTGCTGAGCCTGCGGCCGCCCCGCTACCTTATGCTGCACAAGCCTGAGGGCTATATCAGCGCCACTCAGGACGAGGTACACCCCTGTGTGCTGCAGCTGCTGCCCCCTGAGCTGACCTCAGGCCTGCAATGCGCCGGCCGGCTGGACCTGGACACCACCGGCCTGCTGCTGCTGACCGATGACGGCCAGTGGTCTCACCGGCTGCGCTCGCCCAAACGGGCCTGCCACAAAACCTACCGGGCAGAGCTGGCCGAGCCCCTGGCCGCCGATGCTGCTGCACGCTTTGCCGAAGGCCTGCTGCTGCACGGTGAAGACAAGGCAACCCTGCCTGCCACCCTTGAAATCATCTCGTCCACCCAAGTGCTGCTGACCATACAGGAAGGCAAATACCATCAGGTAAAGCGCATGTTCGCCGCCGTTGGCAACCGGGTTACTTCCTTGCACCGGCTGCAAATTGGCGATATTAAGCTGGATGCCGCCCTCGCCGAGGGAGAGTGGCGGCACCTGACCGCCGAGGAAGTGGCGTCCGTCTAAAAGCAGCCGGAAGCTTTAAGCCTCCTAATACAACGTAATGCGAAGCATCAGTGCGGTTGCGCTCCGCCGACACGCTTCGAGCCCATCCATGGGACGCTCGGCAAATGTCATCCCTGACATTTGACGGTCGGCTTTGGCAATCCCCACTGGTGCTTCGAGCAGCATCGACGTTGTCTGTGGACTGGCCCGAGAAAAGTAGACACCTTCATTTAATGAGAAGGTGTTATGAAATACAAACCCCGCCGTCGCTTTAGCGACACATTCAAACGTGAGGCCGTCGAGGCCTCGCTGTCTACCACCGAGACACAAGCTCAGTTTGCTGACAAACTTGGTGTCCATCCATCCCAATTACAGCGCTGGCGTAGAGAGTGGATCATGGCCAAAAAAGCATCTGATAAAGCAGTTGAAAACACCGGACCAGAAAAAAGCTTGCAGGAGCTGGAGCGTGAAAATGCTCGACTGAAGAAGCTGCTTGAACGAAAAGAGCTGGAGAACGAAATCCTAAAAAAGGCGCAAGAGTACTTCGCCAAGCACAGCAAGTAAGGTTTGCCTTTATCGAGGCCCAACGAAGTCAACGCTGGCGGGTCTCGATAATGTGTGAAGTACTCAATGTGTCACGAGCGGGATATTATCGTTGGCGAGCACGTCAGCATACTCCGGGAGAGCGTGCCATCAAGCGACAAACTCTGAAAACCTTCCTGCTCGAGCGAGCCAGGCAACTGAAGAATGTGCCGGGATATCGGAAGCTATGGCTGGACGCGCGGGATGCCGGATTCTGTTGTGGTAAAAATCAGGTGCAGCGGTTGCTACGAGACGCTGGTTATCGTTCATGCACGGCTCCTAAAGCAGGATATCAAAAGCCAGCATCATCCTTGCCTGTGTTGCCGAATCTGCTGAATCGCCAGTTCTCGGTGGGGTCAGCGAACCGAGTTTGGGTATCAGATATCACCCAAATCCGGTGCAGTGAAGGCTGACTCTACATTGCTGCAGTCCTGGACCTGGGCACACGCCGCGTGGTGGGCCGAGCCATGGGTGCGATCAATAGCGCTCAGCTGGTGTTGGAGGCCCTTGAGCAGGCATGGCAACATCAGCTACCAGATGGGACACAGCTGTTGTTTCACTCGGACCAGGGGAGTCAGTATCGGAGCGAAGAGGTGATGAGATGGCTCAATACACGGGGAATCACCATCAGCATGTCACGCCGAGGTAACTGCTGGGACAACGCCTGTTCGGAAAGCTTCTTCGCGCTGCTCAAGAAGGAGTGGACTCGCCCTCTGGGAATGCTCGGAAGAGACGAAATGGCAGATGAAGTCCGGTATTATACGGACGAGTATTACCCGAAAGTGCGGCGCCACATGGCGCTGGGAGGAATAACTCCCAATGCCTACGCAGCTGCCGCTTAACTTAAGTGTCTACTTTATCGGGGCCACTCCACACTCCAACGATGCCACTTACAGCTTACGGCTTAAAGCTTTGTGTTACGGGGATTTCCAGCCAGAAGCAGGCACCTTCGCCTTCCGTTGAGTCAAACCCAACGTCGCCGTTCATGCGCTGCATCAGCTCACGGGTAATGGCCAGGCCCAGGCCGGTGCCACCTTTTTTGCGGGTGTCGGAGCTGTCAGCCTGAGCAAATTTTTCAAAAATACGCGGCTTAAACGCTTCCGGCACACCTTCGCCCTGGTCCTGCACTCGCAAACGAACCCGCTCATGGCCCGCCGGTATAATATCAATACTTACCTCGCCACCATCCGGAGAAAACTTCACTGCATTAGACAGTAAATTAGCCAGAGCCTGAAACAGTCTGTCTCTGTCTGCCAGTACGGTCACCTCTTGCGCCGGAGTGGTAAATACCAGTTGCACCCCCCGGCTCTGGCCCAGAGGTTTATGACTTTCCAGCGCGTCATGCACCAGCGCCACCAAAGCCACTGGCTGCAGCTCAAAATGCATTTTGCCCGCCACCAGCTTTTCCATATCCAGCAGATCGTTAATCAGCAGATTAAGCCGCCGGCTGTTGTTGTAGGCCACTGTTATCAGTTTGCTGATCTGCGGAGTCAGCTCGCCCATGGCCCCCTGTGCCAGCAACCCGAGCGATCCGGTAATGGCTGTCAGCGGAGTGCGCAGTTCGTGACTGACCACAGACACAAATTCCTTTTGCAGCTGCGCCACCTTTTTCAGCTCGGTAATATCTTCGGTCAGGGTCCAGCACAGTGAACGGCCACTGGCATCCTGCAACAACATAGCTTGCTGGCGCACCGGAAAACGGCTGCCGTCGCGCCGCTGCAGCTCTTTTTCAAAAGCGGTGCTGCGCCCCTGTGCCTGCAGCTGCTGCCGGGCCTGCTGATCGGCAGCGGCATGCTCCGCTGGCGTCAGTGCCGTCAGCGGCATTTGCTGCAGTTCGGCCTTGCTGTAGCCGGTGGCCTCCAGAAAAGCCGGATTAGCATCCAGAATATCGCCGCTGCCGGCATCACTTAACGTAATGCCGATGAAAGACAGCTCAAACAGCCCGCGCAGCCGTTGCTCGCTGGCGGCCAGCGCCAGCTCTGCCTGCTTCTCGTGCTCAATATTAGTGAGATAGCCATGCCAGATGGTGCTGCCGTCTTCCAGACGCTCCGGCCGAGCCCGATTTTCTACCCAATGAGTGCTGCCATCATGCTGCAATACGCGATATTGGGCGTGCCATTCCGACAGTGCCTGCTCGGAGCGGGTGATGCTGCGAACGACTTTTGGCAGGTCATCAGCATAAATGCGATCAAAAATAATGCCGGCGTCTTCCCGCACCACCTCGGGAGATACCCGGTAAATATGCTCAATACCGGCACTGCTGTAGGGAAAAGCACTGTGGCCGTCAGGCCAGCGGCGATACTGATAAATCATGCCCGGCAGCTGGTTGGCCAGCTTGTTCAGCCGCTCCTGATGTCGCTGCCGGCCCAGCAAGTCGCCAAGCCAGTGTGCCATCAATGACAGGAACATACGGTCGGTGTCATCAAACGGCCGGACTCGCGGCGTGACGGAAGAAAAGTTGAGCGTACCGCACAGCTCACCGTCCACCATCAGCCGGGTGGCAATGTAAGCTTCCAGCCCCATGGCCCGGTAGCAGTCGGCGTCGGCATAGTGCGACTGACCCATATGGTCAATGGCCAGCACGCCCCTTTGCTCCAGCATCAGCCGGCAATACGTCTGTGCCACTTCAAATTTCAGCCCGGGTGCTATGCCCGCCTCCACCGGGGCCGACACCCAGCGCACCACATAGACATTACCGATAATCTCGCTGGCAATGCCCTGGTCCAGCTGCAAAAACTCCTTACCCAGAGCCAGTGCCTGCGTAATACGTTCATGCACGGTGCCTTCCAGCTTAAATGCCATCTGGTTGAGCAGCGTCAGCGCCTGATTACGCCGTTCCAGCTGCTCCAGTGTTTCACGCTCATGGCTGATATCAATATGAGTGCCGTAAATCACATCGGGCCGTGTATCAAACTCGCCATTTAACCGCCGGCCCTGCGTGTGCACCCAAATCCAGTGGCCCGATTTATGACGCATTCTTACCCGGCATTCATATACCGGCTCCAGCCCCTTGATGTGCCGGTCAAGCATGGTTTCGGCCATGACCAGGTCTTCCGGGTGCACCAGGCTCTGCCAGGTAGCCAGGCTGGTGTTACCCAGCTCGCTAAGCTGATAACCCAGCATGCCCGCCCAGTTTTCGTTAAAGTGGCAGCGGCCTGTTTTAAGCTCACACTGCCAGGTACCGATGTTAGCGGCCTCAATCAGCATCTGTGCTCTGTACTCACTCTCTGCCAGACTGTTACGTAACCGCTCCTGCCGCTGATAGCCCAGCAGCTCTTCTACACAGTCAGCCAGCTCCCGCAGCAGGCTCTGCTGCTGCACGTCAAATTGCCGGGGCTGGCTATCAATCACGCACAGCGTGCCAATACGGTAGCCATCTTCAGTATGCAGTGGCGCGCCGGCATAAAAGCGTATATGTGGCTCGCCGGTGACCAGCGGATTATCGGCAAAGCGTTCATCTTCCAGGGCATTACTTACCACCAGTACACTGTTATCCAGAATGGCATGGCCACAGAAGGAAATATCTCTGCCGGTTTCACACACACCCAGCCCCTGAGCCGACTTGAACCACTGCCGGCTGTCATCCACCAGAGAGACCAGAGCGATATCTACCCTGAATAATCGCTGTGCCATGCCGGTAAGCCGGTCAAAACGGGCTTCTGCCGGTGTATCCAGCAAACCGGTATCCAGCAGCGCCTGCAGCCGCTGCAACTCATTAAATGGCAGAGGGGGTATTTTCATGGTTGTTCTCTCGTTGCAGATAGCCGGCCCTGACGGTTACATTAAACGAATGCTGGTTGTATAGCTGTTCACCATAGTGCGGCAAGACGTTATGAGCCGTGACCAGCACAATAAACGAGGTACCGGCAAACGTAAGCAGCGCCATTCGCTCTTTTCAGAGCAAGAACCCTGTCACGGATACCTTGCAGTTATGGCAACAAAACGACGACATAGACTTAAATAAAGCATTATCAGTATATGCCGGTCATGACATAACAAAAGCAAGATAAGCGCCTGGAGCCGAATATGTCCGAAACAACACAGCTCAATCAACAACTGGTGATGCTGCGGGAGCGCTTTATCAGCCGCACTGCCGGTGAGCTGACGGCAATACTGAACCGGCTTGATGCCCAACAGCAGGATGACTTGTTGCAGGACTGCCAGCAGCTGCTGCACCGGCTGGCCGGTTCATCAGGCACTTTTGGCCTGCGCACTCTGGGTGAGCAGGCCGCCCTGGCAGAGCAATGGCTGAAACAACAGCAGGCCGCCGGGCTGCCGTTCACCGCCCTGCAGGCAAAGCTCCGTGAACAGCTGTTGCAACTGACACAACATCTTACTCCCGAAGAGATGCCTGGCACTGCCGTTACCGTGCCGGCCCAGGCTCAGTGCGAGCTGCTGGTGGCAGGGCATGAACTGGCCGCTCTTGCCGAGGCACTCTCACACTACGGTTTTAAACTGCACCATGTAAATGAATGCACCAATCTGCCCGCCGGATTCTGGCATCCACAGCTGATGATATTGACCAGTGCCGGCCAGCTTGCCGCGGCCATCAGCTGGAATAAGGACTCGGCCGGCGATGCCCAGACCGCCACCCTGCTGTGTGCCACAACAGAAACCCGCTTTGAGCAACAATATCAGCTGGCAGAACAGGGAGTTGACGGCGTATTCACCCTGCCTGCAGATGTGCCTGAGCTGGCTGAACATATCGAGCGGCTGCGCAGTGAGCATCAGCAGATCAGCAAAGCCCGGGTACTTTTGCTGGACGATGATGAAGCACTGGCAGAGCACTACCGGCTGGTGCTGGCTGCTGCCGGCATACAGACGAAAGTGCTGATCCAACCCGATACCCTGATGGCCGCGCTGACCGAGTTCAGACCCGATATTCTGCTGATGGATATTCATATGCCGCCCTGGTCCGGCACCATTATTGCGCGTATGGTGCGGTTTCACCCTCAGTGGCTCAGTCTGCCCATTATTTATCTGTCATCAGAACAGGATCAGGATCGTCAGCTCAACGCTCTGGCACAGGGCGCGGATGAATTTATCTGTAAGCCCATTTCCGATGCCCGGCTGGTGCGTACCGTTGGCATTTTGTGCCGGCGGGCCCGCCAGTTATCACGGCTGGTTTCCAGTGACGGTCTGACCGGCCTGCTGAATCATCCTCATATCAAACAGGCACTGATTCATGAACACGGCATCTCCCGCCGGCTGGGCCATCAGGCCATGGTGGCCATGCTGGATCTGGATCACTTCAAAGCAGTGAATGATACCCATGGCCATGCCAGTGGCGATCAGGTGATCCGCACGCTTGCCCATTTGCTGAAACGACGACTGCGCAACACCGATTCGCTGGGCCGTTATGGCGGTGAGGAATTTGTCGTCGTGCTGCCGGGCTGTGACGCCGGCAAGGCAAGGGCTCTTTTTCAGAAACTGTGTCAGGACTTTGCCGAGCTCGATTTTCACGGCCCCTGTCGCACCTTCAGAGTGACGGTGAGTATCGGGCTGGCCACGCTCAATGAATTTGACCATGCAGAGCAGGCTCTCTATGCCGCAGACACGGCTCTTTATGCTCAGAAACAACGCGGACGAAACGGTGTCACTGACTATGCTGAACTCAGCTCGCCGGAAACAGACACACAGGTGACCGATTGAAGGTATTACTGCTTGAAGATGATGAACTGGTCGCCAGTCTGATAGAAGCCGTTCTCACCGGACTGGCGGCGGACATTCATGTCCACCATGCTGCCACTCTGACCGCTGCCCGTCATATCTGGCAGCGCCAGGGGGCCGATCTGGTATTGTGCGACTGGAACCTGCCCGACGGCTATGGCCTGGATCTGGTGCGAACCATTCGGCAGTCCAGCGAGCACACCCCAGTGATTATTGTCAGTGCCAGCTCCGATCGGGATAACGTAAAACGGGCGCTGCACCTGGGCGTGATCGACTTTATTGCCAAGCCTTTTGATGTCAGTACCCTGCACCAGCGATTATTGCCGGTGTTTGAACGCATTAATGCCGCCGAACTGTCTGACAGTCCCTCATTACCCCTTCTGGACTACTGGCTGGAGCAGGCACTGGGAGCAAAGCTGCAGCTGCCCGGCGAGCTTGGCGCAGAGACAATTACGCCACTGTTGAATCAGCCAGCCCCCTTAACGCCCACCGAACTGGCTGCCCGCTGGAAAAATGAAACAGCCCTTGTCACCCGGTTGCTGCAGCTGGCCAACAATATTTCCCTCAAGCGCAGCGGCAACGCCATCTCCCGGCCGGCAGACGCCATTTCCATTCTGGGGGTGGCCATGTCACTGAACTGTGCCATGGCCATGGCCCTGAACAGTGCCCGGGGGCTGAGCCATCCGGTGCTGAAGCAGCAGGCAGCCCTGTATCAGGCCCATGCCGAGCAGGTGGCGGCCATTGCCCGGGCCATGGCGCTGAGCATTGAGCTGGACGGTGCCAGCTGCCATGCCGCCGGCCTGCTGTGCCGCTGCGGTGAGCTGGCGCTGTTGCGCACGCTGCAGGACTATCTTGATCAGGGCGGCAAGATCGACGACCACAAGATTGAAGACATACTCAAACGGTGGGGGCCGCGCTATGGCAACCGGCTTAAAATTCAGTGGCAGTTGCCCATACCGCTAAGAGAGCTGATTGGCGCTGTCCATGTGCCGCCCACCCAGACTACCCGCAAGGCGCTGCTGGTGATGCATCTGGCAGGTCTGCGGGTTTCCTCCCGACTCCATGGTCCGGAAGCGGAGCGGTTATTGCGCCGGGCCGGACTGAATCCCGACAAATGGCTGAACAAAGCCTGACGCTTATCAGGAAGATCAATGAAAAATACAGGGATACTTGAACGCATCTTATATGTCGAAGACGACGAGGACATTGGCGACATTGCCCGGCTGACGCTGGAAATGGTGGGCGGTTTTACGGTGCTGCTGTGTGCCTCGGGTGAGCAGGCACTGGCCGAGGCTGCCGCTTTTGCGCCGGACATGATACTGCTGGATGTCATGATGCCGGGCATGGACGGCCCCGGCACCCTGGCGGCCCTGCGCCGGCAACCTGCGCTGGCACAGGTTCCCGCCGTTTTTATGACCGCCAAAATGCAGCCTCAGGAAATTGCCGCCTACAAGGCACTGGGTGCCGTTGATGTAATTGCCAAACCCTTTGATCCCATGGCACTGCCAGAGCAGATTCGGGCTATCTGGCGCGCTGCCGGGGCATAGATAACGGGCTAGTCGTCGTGCTTGCGCGCCGAGCTGCCGAGCTTGTGGGTTTTCAGATCGTAGCGCTCTTTAATCACGTCTTTTACCGTGCCTTCCCATAGTCTGATGCCCACAAAATAACCGGCCCGGGCCAGCACATGGGCGGCTACCGGAGCGGTCATAATCACAAACACCACCACCGCCAGCGCCCGCACCACCAGGCTGGCCTGAGGAAAATAGACCGCAAAGGCACAGGCCATCAGGCCCGCGCCCAGCGCACCGGCCTTACTGGTAGCATGCATGCGGGTAAGCAGATCGGGCATGCGCATGATGCCCACCCCCGCCAGCAGCATCAGAAAGGATCCCAGCAACAGCAAGGCACCGGTCATTATCTCAGTCATCATCACGCTGGCCTCCCCGCTCCAGATATCGTGCAAAGCCTACTGCCGCCATAAAGGAGGTCAGCGCCAGCACGATCACCACATCAATCAATACCGGCTCATCAAAGGCCACACTGTACAGCAGAATAAAACCAATGGTCATGGAAGCAATGACCTCCAGCGCCACCACCCGATCCGGCAGTGTGGGGCCAATCAGCAGTCGTGCCGTGGCCAGTACCAGACCCAGACTCAAAAACACAAACGACAGGGTAAGAGCAAGTTCAAACATGGCTTATCCCAGCAAATCAATAACACGGGCCTCAAGGGCCTTGAACTCCGCCAGCTGGCGGGACTCATCTTCCAGATACATCAGATGCACATACAGCACTCGGCGGTCACTGGAGACATCCAGCGCCAGCGAGCCCGGCGTGGCGGTGATCAGGTTGGCCAGAATGGTAATGCCCCCTTCATCTTTCAGATCCAGCGGAATGGCAATCACGCCCGGGCGCATTAAGTGGGTGGGCGTCAGCACATCGTAAGCCACGCGGGCGTTAGACTTTATCAGGTCCCAGATAAAGAAAAGCGCAAAGCTGATAATGCGTGGTGCCTTGCCGAAATAGCGGGCAAAGGTGGGTTTGTCCCGGCCCACATAGGCCAGCACCAGATAGCTGAGCAGCACTCCGATCACCAGATTGCTGATGGTGTAGTTACCGGACAGCGCAACCCAGGCCAGCGCCAGCAGCATATTCCATCCAAAGGCTTTCATTGGCTTCCTCCCAGCACGGCATTGATATAGACCGACGGTGACGTCAGTTGCTCCGCCGTGGCCATGGCCAGCTGCACAAACCACTCGGCACCAAAACCGATGGTCAGGGTCATCAGCGCCAGCACGGCAACAGGCGCATACAGCACATACAGATGCGGATCCCGCTCACCACGCAGTGGCTTGGCGTCATCGGGCAGTTTTTTCCAGAACGCTTCAGCCCAGATCTTGATCATGGAATACAGCGTCAGCAGACCCACTATCAGCGCCATGGTCACCATCAGCCAGTGGCCTTCAATCACACCGGCCTTGATCACGGTAAACTTGGCAAAAAAGCCCGACAGCGGCGGCAGCCCCGCCAGTGACATGGCCGGTACCAGAAACAGCGCCGCCAGCCAGGGAGCCGAGCGATACAGGCCCCCCAGATGAGCCAGATCATAACTGCCGTGATAGCGATACATAATGCCGCTGATCAGAAACAGATTGGTCTTCACTATGATGTGGTGAAAGATATAGAACACCCCGCCGGCAATGGCCAGCGGCGTGAACAGCGCCAGCCCCACCAGCATGTAACCAATCTGACTGATAATGTGAAACGAGAGAATGCGCCGCACTTCAAACTGGGCCGCCGCCCCCAGTACGCCGGTTACCATGGTGAAAATACCCATGGCCATCAGTACTGTGCCGTGGGTAAAGCCGGTATCCTGCACAAAAATCAGACTGAACACTCGATACAGCGCATACACCCCCACCTTGGTGAGCAGACCGGCAAACACCGCCGAAATGGCCACCGGTGGTGTGTGGTAGGACGCCGGCAGCCAGAAAAACAGCGGAAACGCCGCCGCCTTGATGCCAAAGGCCACCAGAAACAGCATGGCTATGACAGTCACCAGCCCGGTCTGATCGGCACCGTTCAGCTTTACTGCCAGATCCGCCATATTCAGGGTACCGGCATAGCCATAGAGCAGCCCGACTGCGGTAAGGAACATGGCCGAGGAAATCAGGTTCAGGGTCACATACTTGATGGCCCCTTCCATCTGGGCCCGCTCACCCCCCAGAATCATCAGACCAAAAGAGGCGATCAGCAGTATCTCGAACCACACATAAAGGTTGAAGATATCTCCGGTAAGAAAAGCCCCTACTACGCCTGCCAGCATCAGATGCAGCAGTGGATAGTAACCAAAGGCTTCGTGGCTGCGGGTCATGGTGGCCAGCGAATACACCGCCACTGCCAGACCGATAATACCGGTGACCACCACCATAATGGCACTGAGCAGATCGGCCACCAGACTGATGCCATAGGGGGCCGGCCAGCTACCCATATGGGCCACCTGAATGCCGTCTGTCTGTACCTTTTGCAGCAATACCACAGAGGCCACCAGCAAACCGGCACCGGAGAATACGGAAATCCAGCGCTGCACATTGCGCCAGCGCCAGCAGGTAAGACACAAGGCCCCTGCCAGCATGGGAATAAGGATGGGTATCACGACTTCTGGTTTCACGAATCGGTGCTCTTCATTTCGTTAACATCATCGGCGCCAATCACTTCATATGCCCGGTGGATCAACACCACGGCAAAGGCAAGCACCCCAAAACTGATCACAATGGCGGTCAGGATCAACGCCTGCGGCAGCGGATCGGCAATGGCTTTCACCGGTACGCTCAGCCCCTGCGGAATCAGAGGTGGCGCGCCCCGCACCAGACCGCCGCTGGTAAAGATCAGCAGGTTAGCGGCATTCGACAGAATAATAAGGCCGATCACCAGTTTCACTACGCTGCGTCGCAGCATCATATAAAGCGCGGTGGCATAAAGGCCGCCCACCACAAAGGCAAACAGGTTTTCCATTTATTCCTCCACCTTGGCCAGGGACAGAATAATGGTGGTCACCACACCGATAACCACCAAAAATACACCGATATCAAAAAACAGCGGCGTACTCAGCTTGAGATCACCAATGCCAGGCAGCCACACTGTCCACCACTGGCTGGACAAAAACGGCTGACCTTTCAGCACCATGCCCACCACACCGCTGGCCAGCGCCAGCAGCAGACCACACCCCATCAGCAGCTGGCTTTCCACTCCCATCAGCTTGCGGGTGCTGCTGGCATCAAAGGCAAACATATGCAGAGCAAAGGCCCCGGATGCCACCAGGCCGGCAATGAAGCCACCGCCGGGTTCGTTATGGCCGCGCAGCAGCAGATACACCGCAAACAGCAGCAATAACGGTACCAGAAAGCGGGTGGCGGTCTGTAATATCAGAGACGAGCCTATCATCAGCGGTGTTCCTCCCAACGAAAGCGGATCATGGCGTTCACACCGATGGCTGCCAGCGCCAGCACAAAAATTTCTCCAAGAGTATCCAGCGCCCGGTAGTCCACCAGGATCACGTTCACTATGTTGCGGCCATGGGCTATGTCATAGCTGTTAGCTATCAGGTAACTGCTGATGCCTTCGCCCAGCGAAGACTGGTTCACGGTTAACACCATCATGGTCACCAGCACACCAAATACACCGGCTACAGTCGCATCCCGCCAGCGGGTGCGCGTGCTGGAAAGATCCTGAAAACCGGGCAGACGGAACAGCACCAGTACCAGCAGAATGACCGTCAGGGTTTCTACCAATATCTGAGTAATAGCCAGATCCGGCGCACTGAAAAACACATAAATCAGCGCCATGGAAAAGCCCAGCACACTTACCGCGGCCACGGCTCCCAGACGCAGATGAGTGGAGCAGACATAAATGACCGCCACCATCATCAGCAGACTGATCACCACTTCGTAGAGATAAACCCCTTCAAACGACAGTGAGTAGATAAAGGCGTCATGCGCCCAGAAGGCATATATCAGCAGACCTATGGTAGTCAGCAGTATGGTCATGATGTAGTTGGTCATGTAGCCGTTCTGCAGTACATGGGTCTGCCAGCGGGCCAGCCGCACCAGGCCGTCCATCATATGCTCATAGCCCCGTTCCGGACCGTAGGCCAGTGGATACAGCACCTTGCCCAGCGGCTGATAAATACGGCTCCAGCGACGGTACAGCAAAGCACCGGCCACCAGCGCGGCAGCACTGAACAGCAGCGGCAGATTAATGCCGTGCCACAGCGCCAGATCCAGATTTCCCGCCGGGGCCCCGCTGATGGCAGTGACCGCCGCCGCCAGCAGCGGCTCAGCCAGGCCGGGCAACAACCCCAGCACCAGACTTAAGACTGCCAGCGCACTAAAGCCCAGACGCATGGCAAGGGGAGCTTCGTGAGGCGTTTTTGGAGTGGGTTTCAGCTTGCCGAAGAAAGGTTTGATGGCCACCAGAGCACTGGCAGCCACAATAGCCACAGCCGTGACCAATGCCAGCACCACCAGCAGCACAGACAGGGCGCGGGCACCCAAGGCCGCCTCAAACATCAGCTCTTTGGCAATAAAACCAAACAGCGGCGGTATACCCGCCAGTGACAAGGCCGCCACCCATAAAAACAGCGCCGTATGCGGCATATGGGCACGCAAGCCGCCCAGCTCGCGCACATCCTTGGTACCGGTGGCATGATCCAGGGTACCGGCAGCCATAAAGAGCGCGCCTTTGTACAACGCATGAGCCAGCAGAAAAATCATGGCCGCTTTCAGCGCCACCGGCGTGCCGATGCCAATCAGCATGGTCAGTGTGCCCAGCGCCATAATAGTGGAATAGGCCAGAATGCGTTTCAGATCTGTGCTGCATACCGACATGAGGGCACCCACCGTCATGGTAACAGCCCCCAATACCGACAGCGTCAGCATCCAGGCATCATGGCCCGCCATGACAGGCTGCAGCCGGGCCATCAGAAACACGCCCGCCTTAACCATGGTGGCGGAATGCAAATAGGCGCTGACCGGCGTGGGCGCGGCCATGGCATTGGGCAGCCAGAAGTGAAACGGGAACTGCGCCGACTTGGTGAAGGTGCCCGCCAGGATCAATATCATCATGGGCAAAAACAGCGGATGCTGTTGCAGTGCAGGGCCCTGCGCCAGCACCTCGGTCAGCTCATAGCTGCCGGCCATCCAGCCCAGCATGATCAGGCCTGTCATCAGTGCCAGGCCGCCACCCATGGTGACAAACAAGCCCTGCAGCGCCGCCTTGCGCGACTTTTCCTGCTCATGGTTAAAACCAATCAGCAGATAGGAAGTAATACTGGTCAGCTCCCAGAACACAAACAACCCGATCAAATTGCTACAGAGCACGACTCCCAGCATGGCGCTCATAAAGGCCAGCAGGTACATCAGCAGCTTGTGCCTGTCCTTGTTGCCCTCCAGATAGCGGCCGCCGTAGATCAGAATAAAGGTACCAATACCGGTGATCAGCAGCGCAAACATCAGGCTGAGGCCGTCGAGCAGAAAACTCAGGCCGATATCAAGACTGGGAATCCACTGATAGTGAAACTGAAGCGTCTCACCCGCGGTAATGAGAGGCCAGAAACCGGCAAAATAAACAAACAGACTCGCGGGTAATACCGCCAGAAACCAGCCAATATACTGGCCCAGCCGGGAGCTCAACATGGGCACCAGGGCGGCGAGAACAAAACCTGCCAAAACGGCAACAAGCATACGCAAGGCTCCTTTTCAGGCCCGTTCAGGGGCGTAAGGATCGGCAAATAGAAAGGAGAGACTTAGAATGCAGACTATAGCAGTGACTTATTTCGATTAACGATCAATGCGTTAATTCGTTGTTATTGATTATCATCGCAAGGAATACTACAAGCCGCCCCGGCCGGACGCAAGCGGGCCGGGACATTTGCACTGTGTTCAGCGGGCAAAAAAATGCTCCACCGGCCCCCGGCCCTGCCCTACTTTCAGACGAGCGCCGGCTTCAATGGCTCTTTCGATATAATGCTTGGCAGACGCTACCGCCAGCTCAAGCTCCAGGCCCTGAGCCAGATAGGACGCCAATGCGCCGGACAGGGTACAGCCGGTGCCATGGGTGTTGGCGGTAATCACGCGGGGAGTATCAAAACAGCGCACATCGGCACCGTTGATCAGCCAGTCGGGGCTGCGCGGCTCCTGCTGCAAAAAACCACCTTTCAGCAGCACAGCCCGGCACTCCAGCTCGATCAGGGCAGCGATCAGCGGCTCCACTTCCCGCAGTGACGCGGGTATGTCCCTGCCGGTAAGGCAGGCAGCCTCCGGCAGATTGGGGGTGATCACATCCGCCAGCGGCAACAGCCGCTGTTTGAGACTGTTCACTGCGTCAGGAGCCAGCAGCATATCGCCGTTGGCACTGACCATGACCGGGTCCACCACCAGGTGCTGAGGCCGGTAGGCCTCAAGCGCGTCAGCCACCGTATTAATGGTATCCGCATCACCCAGCATACCTACCTTGACCGCGGCTACCGGCAGATCACTGAATACCGCCTCCAGCTGGGCGCGAATCATATCCTGGGGAACCGGATGTACTGCCGAGACTTTTTGCGTGTTCTGAGCGGTAATGGCGGTAATCACCGAACAAGCGTAACCGCCAGTGGCGGAGATGGCTTTAATGTCGGCCTGAACGCCGGCACCGCCGCCGCTGTCGGAGCCGGCAATGGAAAGAATAATGGCTTTGCTGCTGTGCATGTCCTTATGGTCCTTTATCTGGGCGCGAAAACCATAAGGCCACAGCCATCGGTTCCCTACGCCAGTATGAGCTGGATCAGGTTCAACGGGTTCGGCAACAATTGCCATCTCGGCCTTTCGGCACCCCGACCAATGACAGAAATCATACCCAGCCCACCGTTTAATTGCCAGCCGGCAGAGTTGAAACACACCAACTGTAATTTAGTAACATAAATTTTTTGTTGTATACAAAAGAAGAGGTGGATTGCAGGCAAAAAAAACGCCCTCAGCTAAAAACGCTGAAGGCGGCCTGAGCAGCATATTAATAAAATGCAAAAAGCTTGGCAGCATGGACTACTGCCTCTGTACCTGCTGCCACTATAACGTAAGTTTATTTCACTATCGTTATTTTTTATCGCATTAGTGAGCCTGATCCCAGTTATCACCCACACCGGCTTCCACCAGCAGCGGCACATCCAGACTGGCCGCCTGCTGCATCAGTTCGCAAATTTTCTGCCGGTAATCTTCTGCCTTGTCTTCGCGAATTTCAAATACCAGTTCATCGTGAACCTGCATCAGCATACGCACATCGTCTTCGGGTAACTGTGTTATCCAGTCGTTTACCAGCACCATGGCTTTTTTAATGATATCGGCCGCCGTGCCCTGCATGGGAGCGTTGATAGCGGCGCGCTCAGCGCCCTTGCGCCGGGCACCATTTTTGGATTTGATCTCCGGCAGATACAGGCGACGGCCAAACAGGGTGGACACATAGCCCAGCTCGCTGGCCTGCTCGCGGGTTTCTTCCATATAGCGCAGCACACCCGGATAACGTTCAAAGTAGATATTCATGTATTCCTGGGCTTCATTCCGGCCAATGCCCAGCTGGCGGGCCAGACCAAAAGCGCTCATGCCGTAGATCAGGCCAAAGTTAATGGCTTTGGCCCGGCGGCGCTGTTCGCTGGTCACCGCTTCAAGATCCACACCAAACACCTCGGCGGCGGTGGCCCTGTGAATATCCTGACCTTCAGCAAAGGCCGTGAGCAGTCCCTTGTCCTGAGACAGATGCGCCATAATGCGCAGCTCTATCTGGGAGTAGTCTGCCGCTACCAGCTTGTAGCCCTTTTCAGCCACAAAGGCCTGGCGAATGCGGCGTCCTTCCGGTGTGCGGATGGGAATGTTCTGCAGGTTGGGATCTGACGACGACAACCGGCCGGTGGCAGTATTAGCCTGATGATAAGAGGTATGCACCCGGCCGCTGTGCTCATTCATCATCTGGGGCAGCTTGTCGGTATAAGTGGACTTGAGCTTGCTAAGTACCCGGTATTCCATCAGTAATTTGGGCAAGGGGTAATCCAGCGCCAGCTCCTGCAGTACTTCTTCGGCGGTAGAAGGCGCACCCTTGGGCGTTTTTTTGATCACCGGCAGTTCCAGCCTGGTGAACAGAATCTCGCCAAGCTGCTTGGGAGAGCTGAGATTAAAGGGCTCACCGGCGAGTTCGTGGGCTTCCAGCTCCAGCTCTTTCAGCCGTTTGGCAATTTCATCACTCTGAATGGCCAGCAGCTTGCCGTCGATGCGCACGCCTGTGTATTCCATTCCGGCAAGAATGGGTACCAGCGGCATTTCAATGTCATTAAATACGCTTTCAAGAGATGGCTCGGCAGCCAGTTTTTCCGCCAGGTGATGGTGCAGCCGCAGAGTAATGTCAGCATCTTCCGCCGCATAGGGCCCGGCCTGCTCCAGTGGGATCTGGTTAAAGGTCAGCTGCTTGGCTCCCTTGCCGGCAATGGCTTCAAACGGTGTGGTGCTGTGATTAAGGAAAAATGCCGCCAGGCTGTCCATATCGTGCCGGGTCTGCACCGAGTTGAGTGCATAAGACTCCAGCATGGTATCGAGCAGCGTGCCCTTCATGTGAATGCCGTGATTTTTCAGCACATTGATATCGTACTTCAGATTCTGACCCAGTTTGATGCGGCTCTCATCTTCCAGTAACGGCTTGAGCGCACCGAGCACGGTTTCTTCGCTCAGCTGCTCGGGTGCATCCAGATAATCGTGACCAAAAGGCACATAGGCCGCCTGTCCGGCTTCTACTGCAAATGATACCCCTACCACACGGGCATCCCGGTAGCTGAGACTGGTAGTCTCGGTATCAAAGGCAAACAGAGGCGCGGCTTCCAGCTTTTTAATCCACGCATTCAGCTGCGCCTGCTCGGTCACCAGCTGATAATCGGTTTCCATAGCCGCCGCCACTGGCGCTTCTTCCTGAGTGGCGGGATCCAGCTCAGCCAGCAGATTACGGAATTCAAACTCTTGATAAAGAGCGCGCAAGGCCTCGGTATCGGGCTCGCTTTGCTGCAGATCCGCCGGCCCCACGTCCAGCTCCACATCTGTCTTGATGGTAGCCAGGGTATAAGACAGCCGTACCTGCTGCTCGTGCTCGACGAACTTGGCGGCAAACGACTTGGATCCGCGAAAGCCCAGCTCGGCAATTTTGTCGGTATTGGCGGCAATGTCGTTGATGGAGCCCAGCCCCTGCAGCAGCGCCAGTGCCGTTTTCTCACCCACACCGGGCATGCCGGGAATGTTGTCTACCTTGTCGCCTACCAGCGCCAGCAGATCGATAATCAGCTCCGGCGGCACACCAAATTTTTCCACCACGCCGTCCCGATCGAGAAAGCTGTTTTTCATGGTATCCATCAGCAGCACATGATTCGATACCAGCTGGGCCATGTCCTTGTCACCGGTACTGATCACCACATCCAGCTGCTGCTCGGTGGCCTGCCGGGCCAGGGTGCCAATCACATCGTCTGCTTCCACTCCTTCTTCGATCAGCAGGGGCAATCCCATGGCACGGATAATGTCGTGAATGGGCTTAATTTGCTCACGCAGATCATCCGGCATGGACGGCCGGTGTGCCTTGTATTCCGAATAAATCTCATCGCGAAAGGTTTTGCCCTTGGCGTCGAATACCACTGCTACTCTTGAGTCAGGAAACTGCTTGTGCAGGCTGCGCAGCATATTGGTAACCACACGAATGGCACCGGTGGGTCGGCTATCGCTGGTGCGCAGATCCGCTTGCTGAGAAGCAAAATAGGCACGATAAAGATAAGAGGATCCATCAACCAGGATCAGGGGTTTGGCAGGAATGGCAACCATGGCGTCTTCTCGTTATTGCGTTGGCCGCTAGCATGCCACAGCAGGCCGCCGGACTCCACGGCAATGCCGGTTGATCCTGTGGATAACTCTGTGAAAGGATGATCCGATCTGGATCCGGGGGATTTAAATTAGTTGTTTTATTTCATAAACTTATATTGTTAAGCAGCGTATTGATAACAGATCCTGAATTGTGGAAAATCGACAGTAATGAAATATTGCATCAGGATTAAACGCAATAAGGCTAGCACAAGCCGGCGGTTTTGCTGCCGGCATCATTAATTTCACACCAGTAAGGAGCACAACATGAAAAAAGTTGCCGTAATTCTGAGCGGCTGCGGCGTGTATGACGGCGCAGAAATTCACGAGGCGGTACTGTGCCTGCTGCACCTGGCCCGCAATGGTGCCCGCTATCAGTGCTTTGCTCCCGACAAGCCTCAGCATCATGTGCTGAACCATGCTTCCGGTGAAGAAAGTAGTGAACAGCGCAATGTGCTGACCGAAGCCGCCCGCATCGCCCGGGGCGATATTCAGCCCCTGAGCGAACTCAATGCCGACGACTTTGATGCTCTGCTGCTGCCCGGTGGCTTTGGCGTAGCTAAAAATCTGTGTAATTTTGCCTTTAAAGGGGCGGAATGTGAGGTCGACAAGGAAGTACTGGCGGTATGCAAAGCCTTTGCTCGTGCCCGCAAGCCTGCCGGCTACTGCTGCATTGCTCCTGTGCTGATCCCAAAAGTGTATCCGGCCGGAGTAAAAGGAACGGCAGGCACAGATGCTGCCGTGGCAGACGCCTTTATGGCCATGGGCGGTGAGCATATCGGCTGTGCCGTGACGGATATGGTGGAAGACGAACGCCACAAGGTGATTTCCACCCCCGCCTATATGCTGGCAAAAAACATTACCGAAGCCGACACCGGCATTGGCAAACTGGTGAAGCGCCTTTTAGAAATGTAACCCCAGCCTCTTGCTCCAGTCCCGATTTGTCGGGACACCCGTATCGCCTGTTAGCCCGCTTGCCCGAATAAATTCGGGCCTACAACACAAAAAAGGGCCGGCAATAAGCCGGCCTAAATACTCTGGAAGCAATGTGAGCAATGTCGTGCCTTCAAAAACGGTCGCGCCCTACTGCTGAATGGGGCCTTGTTTGGAAAGCAAGTTAACGATAATCGTTATCATTAATTATTGCAACCCCTATTCCTGTATTCTTCTGCACAGTAATTAACGGCTGGTTTGCAGTGCCGCTTGGTCGTCGCCAAGAATGCGACGGCTCAGGTATTTCAGCAGCAGACCATAGGCGGGCACAAACAGTCCCAGGCTGAACACCAGTTTGAAGCCGTAGTCCACCCAGGCTATTTCTACCCAGTGCTCGGCCATAAAGGGATCCGGCGAGCGCCAGAATGCCAGGCTGAAAAAGGCCAGGGTATCAACCAGGTTACCGAAAATGGTGGAGCAGGTGGGGGCCACCCACCAGGCCTTGATTTGCCTCAACCGGTTAAACACCGACACATCCATAATCTGCCCCAGCACATAGGCCATAAAGCTGGCCAGGGCGATACGGGCCACAAACAGATTGAATTCTGTCAGCGATCCCAGGCCCTGATAGCTGGCCTCGAAAAACAGCACCGACAGCACATAAGAGCTGACCAGCGCCGGCAGCATGACCGCAAAAATAATACGCCGGGCCAGATCAGCACCAAAAATCCGCACCGTCAGATCCGTGGCCAGGTAAATAAAAGGAAAGCTGAGTGCGCCCCAGGTGGTATGAAAACCAAACAGGGTAAAGGGCAGCTGCACCAGATAGTTACTGGCAGCAATCACGGCAATATGGAACAAAGACAGGCGTATCAGCGCCGAGCGGTACTGTTGAGCGGAGATCATGTATCACCTTTTTGATAAATGGGGTTAGGGAACCCATTGCGGGTCAGCAATGAAAAACCGTCGCATTCTAGCGGTTTTTTAGCCACTTGTCTTCATTTGAAGTAAAAAGCTCGGCCTGATTACCTGCGGTTCCACTGTGCGGTGAGCCAGAGCGCCACGGCTTCATCCTGTGCATTTAATGCTTCCAGCCAGGCGCAATCGCTATAATGCTGAAAGCACAGAAACAGCCGGCTGCCTTCAAAATCCACCAGCCACTGGTGATAATCGGCACCTGCTTCCCGCTCCAGCACGATCAGCTCCAGTGCCCGGGCCAACGCATTGGCCCAGTCGGGAAAGGTTTCAATGCTTAAACTGGTATCGCTTTTTAATGGGTTCATCATCAGGAACTGCATGAAATACAAAGGGATGCCGCCCACTCCGGGGCCGGCTCGGCATAGTGCTCAAACCCCGGCTGCTCATCAAAGGGCGCGGCCAGCAGCTGCAACAGGGTATCGGCTTCGGCCATATCGCCCTGCTCCGCCTGCTCAATGGCGCGCTGAGCCAGATGGTTGCGCAACACGTATTTGGGGTTGACCGCGTCCATGGCTGCCCGGCGCTCGGCCTGAGTGAGGTTTTCCTGCGCCAGTCTTGCCCGGTAGCGGGCAAACCAGTCCTGCCAGGCATCAGGGGCGGGCAACAAGGCCAGCAAGCTTTTCGGCAGCTCGCCCTCGGATTCAAGCAGCGCCAGCCGCCGAAACCAGCAGCTGTAATCCACTTTATGTTCGGCCATCAGGCTGAACATGTCCCGGAACAGGGCCGGATCTTCTTCCCGCCATTGCTCAAGCCCCAGTTTTTGTCGCATCAGTTCAGAATAGCGGCTCAGCAAGGCATGCTCATATTTGCCCAGCGACTGCTGCAGGGTTTCCAGCTCAATATGGCCAGACAGCGCCTGGGCCAGCCGCTGCAAATTCCACAGCCCCACCGCCGGCTGCTGATCGTAGGCATAGCGGCCACCGTGATCGGAATGATTACAGATATGATCGGGATCATAGGCATCAAGAAAACCATAAGGGCCATAATCCAGAGTCAGGCCCAGCATCGACATATTGTCGGTATTCATTACCCCGTGGCAAAAGCCGGCCGCCTGCCACTGAGCAATCAGCCCGGCGGTGCGCATCACCACCCGCTCAAACAGCTCGGCGTAGCCTTGCGGGCTTTTGGCCAGATCCGGCCATTGAGTGTCTATCAGATAGTTCAGCAGCTCGGGAATACGCTCGGGCTGGCTGTTGTAATAAAAGTATTCAAAGTGGCCAAAGCGCAGATGGCTGGCCGCGGTACGCAACAGGGCAGCACCGGTTTCAGTCTGCTCTCTGTATACCGGCTCGTCACTGCCCACCAAAGACAGCGCCCGGGTGGTGGGAATGCCAAGATGGTGCATGGCTTCCGAGGCCAGATATTCCCTGAGCGAAGAACGCAGCACGGCACGACCGTCACCAAAGCGGGAATAAGGGGTTTTGCCTGCGCCTTTCAAATGCAGATCCCAGCGCTCACCGGCCGGCGTGATCACTTCCCCCAGCAGCAGGGCCCGCCCGTCTCCCAGCCGCGGGCTGAAACCGCCAAACTGGTGGCCGGCGTATACCTGAGCAAAAGGCACCATGCCCGGCAGCAGCTGCTGACCACTGGTCAGCTCCAGCCACTGCTGGTCGCTTAATGAAAGCCCCAGCTCATCAGCAAGGTCATAGTTAACCAGCAACAACCTGGCAGAATCCAGTGATGTGGGTGCAACTCTGGAGCCGGCCCACTCAAAACTTGCATATTGGTTGTCTATTAGCACATTATCACCTTGAGACTCGTCAAAGGGTTTCATTGTTCGCCTCAGCTTAACGTATACTGCCACTGCTCAAAAGCTGAGCCCGGAAGCAATTAGTGAATTAATAATAACGGAGTTCTATGATGAAGAAACTGATGACAGCTGCCGCTGTAATGGCCATGATCAGTGCCCCGGCCTTTGCCGCCGGTGATGCCGAAGCCGGCAAAGCCAAGTCTGCCGTCTGCGCAGCCTGCCACGGTGCCGAAGGTATTTCTCAGATGGATATCTACCCTAACCTGGCCGGTCAGAAAGCTGCTTATATCGTAAGCCAGCTGAAAGCATTCAAAAACGGTGAGCGTAATAACGCCATCATGGCACCCATGGCCATGCCACTGTCCGAGCAGGATATGGAAGATCTGGCGGCCTACTACGCCAGCCTGTAATCGCTCATTCTGCAAGGCGACAGGGTCCGCACATGCGGACCTTTATTTTTAGCCTCAGCCTTCCCGCCGCAGCAGCTCAAGAAACGCCTCACCAAAACGTTCCAGCTTGCGCACCCCCACACCGTTAATGCCCAGCAGTTCACTCTCGGTTTTAGGCCGGTAACGGGCCATATCAGTGAGCGTGGCGTCATTAAATACCACATAGGGCGGCACATCGGCTTCTTCTGCCAGCTGCTTGCGCAACTGTCTCAGTGCCTTGAACAGAGCCCTGTCTTCCGCCCGGGACAGACCGGCTTCGGCCTTGTCTTTCTGCTTCACCCGCACCAGCCGGGGCTCGGCCAGCTCAAGCCGCACCTCACCGCGCAGCACCGGTCTTGCAGCCTCGGTCAGCTGTAACACCATATTGCGGGTAATATTCTGAGTGAGCAGGCCGGAGTGAATAAGCTGGCGCAGCACGCTGACCCAGTGCTCCTGACTTTTATCCTTACCAATGCCGTAGGTCGATAGTTTATCGTGACCGTGTTCCCGCACCCGCTGAGTATCAGCACCGCGCAGCACTTCCACCACATAGAGCACGCCAAAGCGCTGGCCGGTGCGATAGACGCAGGACAGCGCCTTTTGCGCGTCTTCGGTGCCGTCGTAGCGTTTGGGCGGATCCAGACAAATATCGCAGTTGCCGCAGGGCTCGCGCTGATATTCACCAAAGTAGTTGAGCAGCACCTGACGCCGGCAGGTAAGCGACTCGGCAAAGGCCGCCATCACATTCAGCTTGTACAGCTCCACCTGCAATTGCTGTTCGTTGTCGCTGTTTTCCAGCAGCCGGCGCACCCGGCCCACATCGGCCGGATCGTACAGCAGCATGGCTTCCGACGGCAGACCATCGCGCCCGCCCCGGCCGGTTTCCTGATAGTAGGACTCGATATTTTTGGGAATGTCGTAGTGCACCACAAAGCGTACATTGGGCTTGTCGATGCCCATACCGAACGCCACCGTGGCTACCACTATGTCGAGATCGTCACGAATAAAACGCTCCTGCACCGACTGGCGCAGCTCCAGGGGCAGGCCGGCATGATAGCTGGCCGCCTTGTGACCCCGGGCCAGCAACCGTTCTGCCACTTCTTCCACCCGCTTGCGGCTGGAGCAATAGACTATGCCGCACTGACCACTTTGATCCGCCACATAGCGCACCAGTTGATCCAGCCCCTTGAATTTTTCCACCAGAGTGTAGCGAATATTGGGCCGGTCAAAGCTGGCAATGTGGATCAGCGGCTCGGTCAGGTTCAGCCGGCCCAGCATATCCTGACGGGTGGCTTCGTCGGCGGTGGCGGTGAGCGCCATAATGGGAATATGTGGAAACCACTGCTTAAGCCGGCCCAGCTCGGCATATTCGGGGCGAAAGTCGTGGCCCCACTGAGAAATGCAGTGCGCCTCATCGATGGCAAACATGGACAGCTCAAGCTCACCGAGGCGCTCCATAAATTCGTGCTGCAGCAACCGCTCCGGTGACACATACAGCAGCTTGATCTCGCCCCGGCGCAGAGCAGTAAAGTGGCGCAGCATGGTTTCCCGGCTCAGCGAGCTGTTGATATAGGCCGCCGCCACGCCGTTGGCTACCAGAGTATCTACCTGATCCTTCATCAGCGAGATCAGCGGTGATACTACCACCGTCAGCCCGGGGCGCAGCAACGCCGGGATCTGATAACACAACGACTTGCCGCCGCCGGTGGGCATAATCACCATGGCATCCCGCCCAGCCACCGCCGCTTCCACTATCTCCAGCTGACCTTTGCGAAAGTCCTGGTAGCCAAACACCTGCTGCAACACGCCATGGGGAGTGTCGGGAATGGGGACGGAAGCGGTGTCTTCGGTTTCGGGATTCATCTCGGTCAGCCGGGCACAAACGAACGAGCATTGTAAGACAGAGGGCGACAACAATAAACCGCAGGCCCGGATGACAAAGTTTCATTTGTTACTGGCTGACGGCCGCCCTTGTGGCTAAACTGCCTTTCCTCCTTTATTTGTTCGGTATTCCAGCATGGCGAAAGACCAGGCCGGCCAGGGCGCCCTGCTCGCCCTCGGCGCCTATTTTCTGTGGGGTATTGCCCCCATGTATTTCAAACAGCTGAGCGCGGTGCCGGCCGATGAAATTATCACCCACCGCATCATCTGGTCCTGGCTGTTGCTGGTGCTGCTGATCTCGGCCCTCGGTTATTGGCCCAGAGTTCGCGCCCTGCTTCGCACCCCTCGCCAGTTGCTGATGCTGGCACTGTCATCAGTTATTATCGGTGCCAACTGGCTGCTGTTTATCTGGGCGGTGAACAACGATCACATGCTGGATGCCAGCCTCGGTTACTACATCAATCCGCTGTTCAATATTGTGCTGGCCATGCTGTTTCTGGGAGAACGTTTTCGCCGCACCCAATGGCTGGCGGTAGGACTGGCCGGCACCGGTGTGGCCATTCAGATCCTGGTGTTCGGCAGCCTGCCCTGGATCGCCCTGGCTCTGGCCTTATCCTTTGGCTGCTACGGCCTGATCCGCAAAAAAGTGCCGGTAGATCCCTTTACCGGTCTGATGCTGGAAACTCTGGTGCTGCTGCCCCTGGCCCTGATTTATCTGTTAGGGATCGCCGACTCGGCCACCAGCCGGCTGGCCGACAACCCGCTCAACCTCAATCTATGGCTGATCGCCGCCGGCCTGGTGACCACGGTACCGCTGCTGCTGTTTGCCGGTGCCGCCCGCCGGCTGCGACTGTCGACCCTGGGATTCTTCCAGTATCTGGGCCCCAGCCTGATGTTTCTGCTGGCGGTGGGGCTGTATAACGAGCCCTTTACCCTGGACAAGGGTATCACCTTCGCGCTGATCTGGGGTGCCCTGGTGATCTACACCCTGGATGGCCTGCGCCACCGGCGCAATTCTTTACAAAACTCAGGCACCGTGAACCGCTAGAATGGGCGCATGAGCAGCGTAAAATACTGGAAAAGCAATGGCCTGAACGGCCTGGAGCTGTGCCTGGCGCATCACGCTGGCTTCAGTTACGGCCGGCACATCCATCTCGATTACCACTTGGGTCTGGTAGAAAGCGGAGCCCAGAAATTTATTCACAGAGGCAATTCGGCCCCTTTGGTACCGGGACAGCTGTCGTTACTCAATCCGGACGTGACCCATGACGGCGATTGCTTTGACGAAACGGGGTTTCGCGTTCGCGTCTTCTCTCTGTCACCCGAACTGGTCTCCGGGCTGGCCGACGAGCTGGAACAACCCCTGCCCTTCTTTGCACAACCGCTCACCCACCAGCCCGCCCTTTATCGCCGGGCCCTGACGCTGCACCGTCAACTGGAGCAGGCGAACACGAATCCCCGCTTTGCCGAAAGCCAATTACTGGCACTGCTGGCCGACTGTTTGCCGCTGCAGGATACCAGGCCGCTGGCCCAGCCTTTGCTGACCCGAGTGCGGGAGCGCCTGCTGGACAACCTGGATCAGCCCCATTCACTGGCCGAGCTGGCCGCCGAACTGGATCTTTCACGTTTTCAGTTTCTGCGCCAGTTCAAAGCAGGTCTGGACATGACACCCCACGCCTATCTCAAGCGATTGCGGCTGGAAGATGCCAAGAAACGGCTGGCCGCCGGTCATCCCGTGCTCGACACCGCACTGGCGGTGGGCTTTTTTGACCAGTCGCATTTTCATCGCGCCTTTGTTCACGCCTATCACATTACACCGGCTCGCTTTCACGCACAGATGCAATAACTTACAAGCCGGTAAAACGCCCGCCTTTTACACTGTGCATCCACCACAGACGGAGCACTTCATGAACGTTTCACTGCTGATTACCATAGGCGTTATTCACCTTATTGCGCTGGCGAGCCCGGGTCCGGATATTGCCCTGATGCTGCGCTTTTCGGCCCGGCGACGAGCCGCCCTGAGCGCGGCGCTGGGCATTACCACCGGCATTCTGGTGCACAGCATACTGAGCCTCACCGGCATCAGCCTGCTTATTCAGGCACACCCTTTGCTGTTTACCCTGGTGCGGCTGGCAGGTGCCGTTTATCTGGGCTGGATGGGGTGGTGCGCACTGCGGGCGGCCTTTGGGCCGGCGACAGAGCTCAGAGCCGCAAATGGCGCGGCAACGGAAAACGGATTCTGGACCGGGCTGAATACCAACCTGCTCAACCCCAAGGCGCTGGTGTTTTTTATCGGCCTGCTGGCCGCTCTGATTGGCCCCGAGGTCAACTGGCTGACCCGTACCGCCCTGGTGGTGGAGCTGTTTGTGCTGAGCCTTGTCTGGTTTGTGCTGCTGGCCTGGTGGCTGTCTTCGCCGCGGGTACAACTCAGGCTACAGGCCTGGAGCCGGCCGGTAAACGGCCTGTGCGGCCTGCTGTTCTGCTCGGTATCCGGCTCCATTCTGTGGCTGCTGGTTGGCTCACCATCGGTCTGATGGTCTCAGTCCGCTGTTATCAAATCGCTTCCAGCCGGGCGTAGGCGGTAACCAGCCACTTGGCACCGCCGTCGTCAAAGTTGACCTGCACCCGGCTCTGGGCACCGGCACCTTCATAGTTGAGCACCACTCCTTCGCCGAACTTGGGGTGCAGCACTCGCTGGCCCAGGCGAAAACCGGTCTGGTTAAAGGTGTCCTGCACTCGGTCCTGGCTGAAGCGGCCGTTGGGAATGGTGCGGGTCACCTTGGCCTTGAGCCGGATTTCTTCCAGGCAGTCGGCGGGCAGCTCCTTGATAAAACGGCTGGGGCGGTGAAACATTTCCCGGCCATAGAGGCGGCGACTTTCGGCATGGCTGATATAGAGCTTTTCCATGGCCCGGGTCATGCCCACATAGGCCAGCCGGCGCTCTTCCTCCAAGCGGCGGCTTTCTTCCGCCGACAGCTGGCTGGGGAACATACCCTCTTCCACCCCCACCATAAACACCAGCGGAAACTCCAGCCCCTTGGCGGAGTGCAGCGTCATCAGCTGCACGGCGTCGTCGAACTGATCCGCCTGGCCCTCGCCCGCCTCCAGCGCAGCATGGGACAAAAACGCCGACAGCGGCGACATGTCGTCTTCTTCCGACGGGGTAAACTGGCGAGTGGCGGTCACCAGCTCTTCCAGGTTTTCCACCCGGGACTGGGCCTTTTCGCCTTTTTCCGCCTGATACATGGCCTTGAGGCCCGACAGCTCAATCACCCTGTCGGTCTGCACATGCAGCGGCAGCTCGCGAGTGTCGTCTTCCAGCTGGTTGATCAGATTGATAAAGCGGCTCACCGCCGCAGCGGCCCGGCCGGTCAGCACCTTTTCCTCCACCAGCACCCAGGCCGCCCGCCACAGGGTCACTTCCCGATCCCGGGCCGCCTCGCGAATGAGCCCCAGCGTGCGCTCGCCAATGCCTCGTGTAGGCGTGTTGACGATGCGTTCAAACGAGGCCTCGTCGCCTCTGTTGTTAATCAGCCGCAGGTAGCCGAGGGCGTCCTTGATTTCCTGCCGTTCAAAAAAGCGCAGGCCGCCATAGATGCGGTAGGGAATACGCTCCTGAATAAGCGCCTCTTCCAACACTCGGGACTGGGCGTTGTTGCGGTAGAGAATGGCGCTGTCACTCAGGCTGCCATCCTGATTGCGCCACTGCTTGATGCGCTCCACCACAAAGCGGGCCTCGTCCACCTCGTTAAAGGCGCTGTACACGGCAATGGGCTCACCTTCGGTGCCCTCGGTCCACAGCTCCTTGCCCATGCGCTCGGCATTGTTGGCAATCAGCCGGTTGGCAGCCTTGAGAATGGTGCCGGTGGAGCGGTAGTTCTGCTCCAGCCGCACCGTCTCGGCACCGGGAAAGTCTTGCAGAAAACGGGAGATATTTTCCACCCGGGCACCGCGCCAGCCATAAATGGACTGATCGTCGTCCCCCACTATCATGACCCGGGCACTGTCGCCTGCCAGCATGCGCAACCAAGCATACTGAATATTGTTGGTATCCTGAAACTCGTCCACCAGAATGTGCTGAAAGCGCTGCTGGTAGTGCGCCAGAATGTGCGGCTTGTACAGCCACAGCTCATGGGCGCGCAGCAGCAACTCGGCAAAGTCGACCAAACCGGCCCGGTCACAGGTCTCCTGATACACCTGATAGATCTGGCGATAGGTCTTTTGCAGCGGGTCGTTGAGCACCTGAATATCGCCCGGGCGCAGACCTTCGTCCTTGCGGCCGTTGATGTAGCCAGCCACCTGACGCGGCGGCCACTGCTTTTCATCCAGGTTCAGGCTCTTGAGAATGCGCTTGAGCAGGCGCAGCTGATCGTCCGAGTCGAGGATCTGAAAATCCTGGGGCAGGTTGGCGTCCAGATGGTGCGCCCGCAGCAGCCGGTGCGCCAGACCGTGAAAGGTGCCCAGCCAGAGGCCGAACAGGCGGCCGCCCAGCAGTTGCTCCACCCGGCTGCGCATTTCGGCGGCGGCCTTGTTGGTAAAGGTGACCGCCAGTATGCCCGAGGCCGGCACCTGTTCCACCTGCATCAGCCAGGCAATGCGATGCACCAGCACCCGGGTCTTGCCGCTGCCGGCCCCGGCCAGCACCAGCATATTCTGGGAAGGGGCGGCCACCGCCTCTCTTTGCTTGTCGTTCATGCCGTCAAGCAGGCTGGATACATCCATCACAACTCCTGTCTTTCATTTGAAGGCAATACCGCGCAAGCCCGGAGAAGAAAGGGCAGCCAACGCCAACACGCAGCATAAATTGCCACCTTCACTTTTTGCCTGCTGCGAACTGTCATTTGAAGTTCGGTCAGACAAAAAGCTCGGTGCTAGCGAGCAAGCTCGCCCATGTATGCTCGACGATGGCATCCCTGCCATCGACGGTTGGCTAAGGCTACCCCTTCCCCTTCCCGAATATCGTGTATTGCTGTAAGCCGGCGATTATAACAGCTCGAGCAGATGCTCCAACCGCGTCAGGGCCACCTGGGGCAAACACTGCAGATCCGCTTCGGTGCGGCCGTTGTCGTTGAGCCACACCGCCTGACAGCCACTGTGCACGGCACCGGCCACATCGGTATTAATATGATCGCCGATATGCAGAATCTCGCCGTGGTCCACCCCGGCCTGCTGCGCCAGCCGGTCAAACAAGTCCGGTGCCGGCTTCATGCGACCATGGGGGCCGGCCTTGAGCACTATCTCGAAATAGGGTGCCAGCTCGGTATGCTCCAGCGGCATGTTGCCGTTGGTGATCACCGCCAGCCGGTACTTGTCCTTGAGCGCGGTCAGCACTCTGTGGGTGGCCTCGGGCACCACTATTTTGCCCCGCTCGGCGAGAAAGCCCTGATAAAAGGTCTCGGCCAGCTGTTCCGCTTTATCTTTTGGTAACCCCTGCTGACACAGACCTTCTGCCAGCACGCGCAGACGGCAGGCGCTGACATCGTGAGCCAGGGCCGGCTCTTCGGCAATCAGCCGGCGTTTGATCGCCGCCAGATTGTCCTTGCCCAGCAGAGTGGACTCCGGGTAATCGTTACGCAGCGCCTGCAGCAGCCAGTTCTCGGCTGCTGTCATTACCGGCACGTTGTCGTAGAGGGTGTCGTCCAGATCAAAGCTGAGCACCTTGACCGGTGCCATTCGTTTGTAAAAGCGCATGCATGAGTTCCGGTTTCAAAAGTCAGTGAAGGCATTCTAACCTGCTTTCGTCTTTCCCTTCACGCCTCGAAAACCGTCTGAGCGTCCTCGCCGGCGAAGCCGCAGCTGGGTTACCTCCGCCGACACGCTTCCAGCCCCTCCATGGGACGCTCGGCAAATGCCATCCCTGGCATTTGACGGTCGGCTTCACAATCCCAGCTGCGGCTTCGTTTGGCATTGGCGTCGGTTATCAGCGAGTCATTTGGCAACTCGGTGGTGAACAAGGAGGGCAAAGGGTGTCTGCTTCGCAGCGCCCTCTGCGCCAGGGATGGCGCAGCGGAGCCCCCATGGAGGGGTTCACGGCGTGCCGGAGAAGCAGTGCCCTTTGACCGACGTGATTGCACGGACTTAATGGCCGCCTTACTCCTCATCCTTACGACGTTTGGCGCGCGGGTGGGCCTGGTCGTAGGCGTTGGCCAGATGCTGAAAGTCGAGGTGGGTATAGATTTGCGTGGTGGCCAGATCGGCGTGGCCCAGCAGTTCCTGCACCGCGCGCAGGTCGCCGCTGGACTCAAGCATGTGGGTGGCAAAGGAGTGGCGCAGCTTGTGGGGGTGCACATGACCGGCCAGTGCCTGCTGCTGACCCCGCTTGGCCAGGCGCAGCTGCACACTGCGGTGGGTAATGCGCCGGCGCTGCTTGCTGACAAACAAGGCCGGCTCGTCGGGGCCGGCCAGCTCGGGGCGTACCGTCAGCCATTTTTGCAGCCAGTCCAGCGCCATGCGCCCCACCGGCAGAATGCGCTCCTTGTTGCCCTTGCCCGTGACTCTGACCTGACGTTCGGCAAACTGCACATCATTCAGATTAAGATCCACCAGCTCCGCCAGTCGCAGACCGGAAGAATACATCAGCTCCATGATGGCTCTGTCCCGCACCGCCAGCGCATCGGACTCGTCCAGGTTCATCAGCTGGTGCAGTTCATCCACATCCAGATTTTTAGGCAGGGGCCGGCCCTGCTTGGGCGCACTCACACCCTTGGCGGGATTGGCCACCAGCCGGCCGTTAAGCACCAGCCAGTCGCAAAAACTGCGCAGGGCGCTGAGTTTGGCGGCAATGGAACGGGGCGACAGCCCCTGCTTGTGCATGCGGGTGGCCAGCCCCCGGGCATGGGCCACCGACAGTTCGCTCCAGCCGGCAAGATGCAGCTCGGTCAGCTGTGCACTGATGGCAGTAAGGTGCCGGCGGTAGTTGTCCAGAGTGTGCGGGCTGAGCTGACGCTCCACCCGCAAATAATCGAGAAAGTCATCAATGGCTGAAGCCAGTTCAGGCGTGGCCATGTTCCACCATGCGCGGCAGCAGCAGCGCCAGAAAGCCGGCCAGCTGGCGAATAATCAGGGTATCCATGCCCGAGCGGTAGTGACTGCTGTCAGCACTGCCAAAGGCCAGCAGGCCCATTTCGCCCTGCTGACCAATGCGGATCAGGGCGCAGGAATTGACCAGAGAATCACCAAACAGCCGCTGTTTTTCTTCCCGGCCCAGCCGGCCCAGATACACGTCCTGCCCCGCCATGCGCTCGCGATAGAGCTTTTCCAGCTGCTCGCCGGGCCGGGCTTTGGGCAGATTGCACCAGCGGGCATCCGGCACCAGCCGCACCGCCGTAACACGAAGCCGCTCCCGCAAAGCATGGGCAATGCGCTGCTCCAGCTCCGCTGGGGTGCGGCAGTCAAACAGGCGGGGATACATGTCGAGGTAAACGCGAAAAATACGCTCGTTCTCGCCGGCCACCGACATCAGCTGAGTGATTTCTTCTTCCAGCTGATGAATACGCTGGCGCTGGCGCTCCATACGGGCTTCCACCAGCGACACACTGCCCCGCTGCTCGTGGGGCAGCCGCAGCTGCTCAAGCAGGCCGGGGTGGCGCACAAAAAAGTCCGGCTGGCTGGCCAGGTAATCGGCAATGTGGCTTTCATCGAGCCCCGCCTCGGCCAGGGCGCTTTTATCGGTCATAGGGAGATCTGTCCGTCAAACACATGAGTGGCCGGGCCTGTCATGAATACCGGCTTGCCCGGGCCCTGCCAGGCGATGGTGAGGCTGCCGCCGGGAAGCGCTACCTTTACCCGCTCCGACAACTTACCCCAGCTCATGCCCATGACCGCCGCCGCACAGGCACCGGTGCCGCAGGCCAGGGTTTCGCCGGCACCGCGCTCGTGCACCCTGAGCCTGATTTCACGGGCGTTGATAATTTGCATAAAGCCCACGTTCACCCGGGCCGGAAAGCGCTCGTGATTTTCCAGCACGGGCCCCAGGGTGGCTACCTGATCGGTGTTGATATCATCCACTTCCACCACGCAATGGGGGTTGCCCATGGACACGGCACCACAGAGCACAGTTTGGTCCTGGGCGCGCACCAGATAGGTTTTTTCCGCCTTCTGGGCCTTGAACGGAATATTGGCCGGATCAAACTCGGGCACCCCCATATTGACGGTGACCTGATTGTCCTTTTCCAGCTGCAGCACTATGTTGCCCTTTTGCGTGCTGACGGCAATGCGATCCTTGTTGGTCAGGCCCTTGAGCCGCACAAAACGGGCAAAGCAGCGGGCACCGTTGCCGCACTGCTCCACTTCGGAGCCATCGGCATTAAAGATGCGGTAGTGAAAGTCGAGCTCGGGATCATAGGGCGGTTCCACCAGCAGCAGCTGATCAAAACCCACCCCAAAATTGCGATCCGCCAGCTGGCGGATCACGTCAGGATTGAAAAAGACTTTCTGGGTGACGCCGTCCACCACCATAAAGTCGTTGCCCAGCCCCTGCATTTTGGAGAAATGAAGCGTGCTCATGGTTCAGGCCTCGGGCAGCAGGTGCTCGCCCCGCCACAAGTCCGCCAGCTGCTCGCGCTCACGCACCACAAAGGCCTGTTCACCGTCTACCATCACTTCAGCGGCCCGGGGACGGCTGTTGTAGTTGGAGGCCATCACAAAGCCGTAGGCACCGGCAGAGCGTACCGCCAGCAGATCCCCTTCGGTAATGGCCAGTTCGCGGTCTTTACCGATAAAGTCACCGGTCTCGCAGATGGGACCGACGATGTCATACACCGCAGACTGACGCTCCAGAGTGCTGTCTACCGGAATAATGGCCTGCCAGGCGCTGTACAGGGCCGGGCGGATCAGGTCGTTCATGGCCGCATCCACAATGGCGAAGTTCTTGGCTTCACCGGGCTTGAGGTGCTCCACTCTGGTCAGCAGCACACCGGCGTTGGCGGCAATGGCCCGGCCCGGCTCAAATACCAGGGTCAGATTGCGGCCCTGCAGGCGATTTTTCAGCTCTTCGGCGTAATGGCGCGGCTCCGGCGGCGTTTCGTTGTCGTAACGCACGCCCAGACCACCGCCCACATCCAGATGTTTAATGTGAATGCCGTCTTCGGCGAGATCGTCAATCAGCACCAGCAGCTTGTCGACCGCCTCCAGAAAAGGCGACAGCTCGGTCAGCTGAGAGCCGATATGGCAGTCTACGCCGTGAATATCGAGGTGACTCATGGCCGCGGCCTGGCGGTAGATGTCCCGCGCCAGCTCGATGGGAATACCGAACTTGTTTTCCTTCAGGCCGGTGGAAATATAGGGATGAGTGCCGGCGTCGATATCCGGATTTACCCGAATGGACACAGGGGCCTTTACCCCCATGGCAGCAGCCACACCGTTAATGCGCGCCAGCTCGGCTACCGACTCCACGTTAAAGCAGAAGATGCCTTTTTCCAGACCCAGACGAATTTCGTCTTCGCGCTTGCCCACCCCGGAAAACACCACTTTTTTCGGATCGCCGCCGGCGGCAATAACCCGGCTCAGCTCGCCACCGGAGACAATATCAAAGCCCGAACCCAGCCGTGCCAGCACGTTCAGCACCGCCAGGTTGGAGTTAGCCTTCACTGCATAGCACACCAGATGATCCACCTCGCCGGCGGCCTGATCAAAGGCGTTCCAGTGGCGCTCCAGAGTAGCGCGGGAATACACATAAAGCGGCGTGCCGTATTGCTCGGCCAGACGGGTGAGATCGCAGGCTTCACCGTAAAGGCGGCCATCATCCTGATAATTGAAATAATCCAAGGTTGTTTCCTTTACGACTGCTCAACCTGAGTGGGCTGCTGCTCGGTTTCGGGCAGGGTCAGCGGGCCTTTAAGGCCACATGCCGACAGGCCCAGAACCAGCGCAACCAGTGCGGTCAGCTTGAATTTGTTCATCGTATGACTGTGAATATGGTTCAGGGCTCTTATAATCGCATTCACATTCTCAAAAGCAATAGGAAGCGGGCAATGAACGATAGTGAATTTCATGCTCTGGCGGATGCCATTTATGAGCATATTGAGGCACGTATTGATGAAAGCGGTGAAGACATTGAATGTGAAACCGTGGGCGGCGTCATGAACCTGACCTTTGAGAACGGCGTCCAGTTTGTCATTAACCGGCAGGAGCCGCTGCATCAGATCTGGCTGGCCACCCGGGAAAACGGTCACCATTTTGCCCTGCAGGGCGACCAGTGGATAGATAACCGTCAGGGCCATGAGCTGCTGAGCTGGCTGACCCTGCAGGCCAAACGCCAGGGTGGCGTCGAACTGCCGCTGTAACAGCATCAATATAGCGCGGGCAGCAGTGGGGTTGCTGGTATCTCAGACCGGATCCGCCGGCAGCGGGTCCCGGTCGTCCTTGCTGGTGCGAAAGGTCAGCACCCGCACCTCGTCATTGGTGCGCACAATTTCATAATACTGGGGCAGGTTAAAGTGGCTGAAATGACTCTGCCCCTCTTTCTGCTCCTGGTTGGCGGTGTAGAGCCGGTTAATGCTCTGCACCAGCTCGTCTTTGCTGCCTGCCACCTGATGATAGACCTCGGTGCGGTTGGCCTCGTCAAGTATGTACAGGTTGTAGCCCTCACCGCTGCTTTCAAAGAAAAACTGCACCAGACCTTCACTGGCATAGGCATCCACCACCTCGGGCACCGGCTGACGCTGATGCTGATCCAGCCGCAGGGCATAGCTCAGTGCATTATTTCCTTGAGCATTCCCCTTGGTTGCGGGCACGCTGGTACGCTCTGGTTCCATGCGTTTCACACTCACACCCCGGCGCTCAAAGAAAATACCAAACTGCTCCAGCCCCAATTGTAACCGCTTGAGCCGATGACCGTTCACCGGACCCAGCCGTAATTCAATGCACTCCTGCACCAGCTGTTCAAAACGGGTGCGCAGCAAACTGCGCAAATGCCGGCTGTAGCAATACACATTCAGGGTTTCCGGCGGACTGGCACCCTGATGCATCTTGCCCAGCATGGCAGTCAGCGAGTCCACCACGGCGGTACTGCCGCCAAAATGCAGCGTACGCACCTCATCCCAGGAGTTGCGATAAATAATATCTACTGAGCCCGCCAGGTTTTCCTGCTGACGGCCAAAACTGAAAGGGTTACTGGTGCTGGCACCAAATTCCAGGGTTCTGTCCCGCCGGTGGACAGTAGGATCTTCTTCCAGATTAAGGAAGATAGCCAGGTGGCGCACTTCACAGGGCCGGCTCAGCGCCAGATTGCTCGGCTCCGGCAGCCGTGCCGGAAACAGGGCTGCGAGATCCCGGCTGAACTCCTGCAAATGCTGCAGATTCAGATCCGTACTCTGATTAAACAGGTGCCACCGGCTTTGCTCTGTCAGCAAACCGTTAAAATGCGCCCAGGCTACCAGCTTACTGGCATAGTCGCTGTGCTCTATGGCACTGCGGCCCAGAATATCGGCGGGGTTAAGGCCATATTTATATAAATACCAGCCGGCCTGATTGACCCGGCCCTGAGGCACCTGCACCAGACTGATATCGGGTTCGCTCAAATCCGGCGCAATACGCAGGTTAATCAGCTGCACCTTGCCCGGCAGGTTTTCAAAGGCAGCATAGAGCTTGCGCGACAAAATGCCGATATCTTCCGGGTTAATGGACTCACTGATGTTATTGCGCCGGGCAAACTGGATCAGACTGCGATAGCTCTGCATCAGGGCTTCCAGCAGTTCGCCGTAGGCAGCCTTGACCTCTTCTACCTTCCAGTTGGCCCTGTTATCGAGTCTGGCCAGTTTTTCTGCCGGCCAGCCCCACAAACCAATTAACCGGTCCATGATCTGTTGCCGCCAGGCCAGAGACTCATCGTTTTCCTGCTCCGGCATCAGGGCTTCCGACACTTTCAGATAAAAACAGCGACGCACCAGATCCAGGCGCTTTTCATCCCCGATGGATTTCAGATAATCGGTCACTTTTTCCAGCATCAGCACATAGTGATCCTGGGTTTCATCGAGTGTTTCAGCAGTCTGAAAGACCCCCTTCAGCTGACGGCATAACAGCTGAGTGTCGGGATATTCATGGGAATAGGCTTCCATCAGTACGGTTTTCAGCACCGCCTTGTAGGGGGAGTCGATGCTTTTGTAGAGCTGCCACAGCGCCGAGCCAAAATATTCTTCTGCAGGAATGCGCGCAAATCCGCCCAGGTCCAGCCACTCATCGTGGTTAAGGGTACCGCTGGCAAACTGCTCCGCCACAAACTGATCATAGCCAGGCCCCAGCTTGCCGGGGGCAAACATCCACACCAGCCGTTTGCCGGCAATGCGCAGGTGGCTGCGGTAAAACTCATCCAGCAGCAGCAGATGCTGAGCGCTGCCGCAGCTCTCCCCTTGTACCGACTGCTGATTGTCGGTGCGAAACTTGTTATCGGGAATGAGAAAAAAGTTCAGCTCAACTCCCCGCTGATCGGCCCATTTGGAGATCAACAGGCACTTATGCTGCAACAAGGCGGCCCGGGCCGGTGCCAGCGTGTGCGCATGACACACCCAGATATCCAGATCGGAGCGATGGCCCTGACCGATGGAAGAGGTGCTGCCCATGGAATAGAGACCCAGAATGTCACATTCGTGCTGCTCCAGGCCCTGATGTTCGTGGGCGGCACGGCACAGCTCGTCAATAAACTCCCGCTGACAGTCATTGGGCACAAACTGACAAATGCCTGCAGGCACGTCACCGGGAACATAGCCCGGCAGCAGAGCATGATGGTAGTGCAGCAATAAGGGCAACAGTTCAAATACCTGCTGGCCCTGACGATTCATCACCGCCGAGGCTCGAGTCAGCTTCTGCTGATTAAATTGCTCACACCGTTCAACGAGCTGATGAAAATTAGCGTGCAAAAGGTTCTGGCCTTCGTTGGACCGACATATAACCCGACACGGGTCAAAAGTGTGATCATGGTAACAATTAGTCAGTAAATGAACAATAACCGGCAAGACAGAGTCATGGCCCGCCGTTTAACCTTTGCTCTTTGCCTGAAACGCTCAGACAACAGTGATAACATCGGGCGCAATACTCACAAACAACGAGAGTTTTATGGCTAATCGCATCATTCGTATCGCCACCCGTAAAAGCCTGTTGGCTTTGTGGCAGGCTCATTATGTAAAGGAACGCCTGGAATCACTGCACAGCGACGTCACCGTTGAACTGGTCCCCATGACTACCAAAGGAGATGTGCTGCTCGATACTCCGCTGTCCAAAATTGGCGGCAAGGGGCTCTTTATCAAGGAGCTGGAGCAGGCCATGCTCGATGGCCGGGCCGATATTGCCGTGCACTCCATGAAAGACGTACCGGTGGAGTTTCCCGAAGGGCTGGGTCTGACGGTGATTTGCGAACGCGAAGATCCGCGGGATGCCTTTGTGTCCAACCATTATCAAACCCTGGCTGAGCTGCCTGCCGGTGCCGTTGTGGGCACCGCCAGTCTGCGCCGGGAGTGCCAGATCCGCGCCCGCTATCCGCACCTGGAAGTAAAAACCCTGCGCGGCAACGTGCAGACCCGGCTGCGTAAGCTGGATGACGGCGAGTATGATGCCATTATTCTGGCAGCAGCCGGCCTCAAGCGACTGGAACTGGACGACCGTATTGCCGGCTTGCTGAGCCCGGAAGACAGCCTGCCTGCCAACGGTCAGGGTGCCGTCGGCATCGAGTGCCGCCTGGACGATGCCGAGTTGCTGGAGCTGCTGGCACCGCTCAATGACCGCGACACTCAGCTGCGGGTAGAAGCAGAGCGAGCCATGAACCATGGCCTGCAAGGGGGTTGTCAGGTGCCTATCGGCTCTTATGCCCTGCTGGAAGGCGATCAGCTCTGGCTGCGGGGTCTGGTCGGCCGCCCCGATGGTACCAAAGTACTCTATGATGAGATTCGCGGCCCCGCCGAACAGGGCCGGACTCTGGGTGCCGAGCTTGCCAAACGTTTGCTGGCCGCCGGTGCTGACCAAATTCTGGCCGAGGTCTATTCGTCGTGATCCCGCTGGTGGTCCGGCCCGAGCCGCAAAACCACAGCTTGTGCGAGGCACTGCGCCGGGCCGGCCATCAGCCTGTGGCCACCCCGCTGCTGACCTTTGAATCCGGTGCTGAACTGAGCCGGGTGCCGGCGTTGCTTAGCGAGCTTGGCAGCAAGGATTATGTGATAGCGGTCAGCGTACAAGCGGTTAATTTCGCTGATAATGCACTGAAAAGTCAGAGTTCGGGCTGGCCTGACGTCACCTATGTGGCTGTGGGTGATGCTACCGGTAGGGCGTTTGCTGCCGCAGGTATAACCAATGCGCTGGTGCCCGACGATCCGCGTTCGGAAGGGATGATAAGTCTGCCCGAGCTGCAGCATCCCGATGGCTGCCGAGTCCTGATCCTGCGCGGCGATGGCGGTCGCCACATGATGGCCCCTGCTCTGGCAGCACGGGGGGCACAGGTCAGCTATTGTGAAGTGTATCGCCGCTGTTATCGCCAGGACACTGACGGAACTCTGGTGCAACGCTGGCAGCAGCAGGGCGTGGACAGTATTATCATCACCAGTGGTGGCCTGCTACAGCATCTGTTTATGCTTGCTGAGCACACTGCAAAAAACTGGCTGCTGAGCCGCATATTGATAGTGCCCAGCATTCGCGTGGTTGAGCAGGCGAAACAATTGGGCTTTACCCACATCATCAATGCAAAAGGTGCATCCAACACGGCGTTGATCGGCGCACTTGGATGAGAGGAAAAGGAATGACTGACAAAAAACAAGAGCAACAGGACGACAAACTGGTCGCTGATACCACACCGGCGTCCTCCTCTGCCGAGTCCAACCACGAAGACACCACTCAGACCGGGCAGTCCGGCAACACCCAGGCGGAGCAAGCGGCCAAAGAAAAACAGCCTTCATCGGGTAAAGGTCTGGCCACCGTTGCCATCGTGCTGGCAGTAGTACTGACCGGCGGCCTTTACTGGCACGGTCATCAGCAGGGTGAAAACCAGGCCGCACAGCTGGCTGCCATGGAAAGTCGCCTGGCCGAGCAACAAGCCACCATCAGCTCACTGAAAAGCCAGCAGAGCTCAGCCCTGAATGAAATTGAACGTGCTCAGAGCAGCGTTACCGAGCAGGTAGAAGGCCTGTCCCGCAAGGTGCTGGATCTGGATACCAAGCGCCCCAATGACTGGATACTGGCAGAAGCCGAATATCTGGTGCGCATGGCCGGCCGCAAACTGTGGCTGGAACAGGACGCCGTGTCTGCTGCCATGATGCTGGCCAATGCCGACGAGCGCCTGGCCGCTGTCAATGATCCCACTCTGGTACCGATACGAAAAGCACTGGCCGATGATATTGCCAGCATCAAATCAGTGAAAAAAGTCGATCGCGAAGGTCTGGTCATCAAGCTGAACAGCATTAACGATCAGGTCGACAAGCTCAAGCTGGCCGGCATTATTATGGCGCGGGCCGAAGAGCCCGATCTGACGCTGTCAGAGTCTGTAGATGACTGGCAGGAAAACCTGAAAAAGAGCTGGGCCAGCTTCAGCGAAAACTTTGTTACCGTCCGCCGCCGTGACGGTAATGTGGAAGCCCTGCTCTCTCCTCAGCAGCACTGGTATCTGAGTGAAAACCTCAAGGGCAAGTTGCTGCAGGCGCAGCTGGCAGTCTATCGCGAGCAGCAGGAAATTTACGACAGTGCTCTGGCCCAGTCCGAGCAGTGGCTGACCGACTATTTTGCCGACGACAGCGTGCGCCAGTTTATGCTGGAGCAGATTGGCCAGCTCAAGGGCCAGCAGATAAGCGTAGATTACCCCGAGCAGTTTGCCGCTCAGGAGCGTCTGCAGCAGCTGCTGGATGACCGGCTGCAACGCCTGCTCACCGGCCTTTAAGGAGGACTTATGATACGTCTTGCTGTTATTGTTGCCTTTCTGGCGGCCGGCTTGATCTATGGTCCTGCCTTTATGGGCAAGCAGGGTTATGTACTGTTCAGCCTGGGCCATTACACCATTGAAACCACCGTCACCGTATTTTTGGTGGCGGCAGTGCTGTTTTATGTGCTGCTGCTGTTTATTGAATGGCTGCTGGGCCGTATTTTTGGCATCAGCCACCGCACCAAGGGCTGGTTTATGGGCCGCCGCCGCCGCAAGGCCCTGAACTATACCCAGAGCGGCATGCAGGCACTGGTGGCGGAAGATTACGCCAATGCTGAAAAAATGCTGCTAAAAGGTACCAAGGGCAACGAGCTGGCGCTGCTTAACTACCTGAATGCAGCCAGTGCTGCTCAGGCTCAGGGTAATGACCAAAAGCGCGATGACTATCTGCAACAGGCCCGCGAGCAGCACCCCGCTGCCGGCCTGGCGGTGGGCATTACTCAGGCCCGGCTGCAATATCAGCAGGGAGAGTTTGAGCAGGCCCTGGCCGGTGTGCAGGAGCTGGAAAGCACTTATGGTCAGCAGCCGGCGCTGCTCAAACTGCAAAAAGATGTATATGTGGCTACCGGCCAGTGGCAGTCCCTGCTCGGTATTCTGGATGCTCTGGCCAACAAGAACCTGATTGACGCAGAAGAAAAAGAAGCGTTGCGTCATCAGTCCTGGCTGGGCCGTTTTGATCAGGCCGCTCACGATGAAGGCAGCAATGGCCTTATCAAGGTGTGGCAGGCACTGCCACGTAAAGACAAATACAATCCTGAGCTGCTGCTGCCCCTGTGTAACCGGCTTATCAGCCTCAAGGCCCACAAGGAAGCTCAGCAGCTGCTGCTGGAAGGTCTCGACAAGAAAACCGATGCCGGCCTGCTGCTGTGCGCGACTCATCTGCAACTTAGCGACTATCACCCGCTGCTTGCCGCGCTGGAAAAGAAAGCCAAAAAGGAAAACCTGCCTGAGCTGCATTCCGCCCTTGGCCGCCTTTATATCAAGGCCGGTAAAGATGAACAGGCCGAGCCGCACCTGCAGCAGGCAGTGGCACAAAAGCCCGATGCACAGGACTATATACTGCTGGCTGAGCTGGCAGAAAAGCGCAAGGATCTGACCCAGGCCAATGACTACTACAAACACAGTCTGGCCCTGGGCACGGCCTGAGCCACAGCCATAAACGCAAAAAGAGGAGCTTCGGCTCCTCTTTTTTGATCGTGCACTTTCGTCGGGCAAAGGGCACTGCTTCTTCGGCACGCCGTGAACCCATCCATAGGGGCTCCGCTGCACCATCCGTGGCGCAGAGGGCACGACGAAGCAGACACCCTTTGCCCTCCTGATCACGAACTGAATTGTCTATCAGTGACCAGCTAACGGAACCGATATTTCAGGAAGCAGCAGCAGGGTTTGCCGGAACCGACCGTCAAATGCCAAGGACGGCATTTGACGAACGCCCATGGGGTGAGCTTGCTCACCGTGACGAAGTAAAAAAGCCTGACCGAACATTGAATATGTTCGCAGCAGGCTTTTTTAATGAGTGGCATTCAATGCAGCGTGTCGGTGGAGGCAACCCTGCTGTTGCTTCACATTGCGGATCAGACGTCTTTATACAGCTTGATCAGGGTCGCCGGATCCCGCTCCAGAAAGCCCTTGCTGCCGTGCTGGCGCATCAGCTGGGCGGCCAGCCCGGACATGGGGGTAGCACTGCCGGCGCGCAGGCTTTGAGCTACTGCCATATCCAGATCTTTAAGCAAAGTGCGCACATGCCACTTGGGATCAGGATCGGACTCTTCCGCCATCAGGGGGCCGGTAATCTGCATGGGTTTGGAGTCGGCAAAACCACCGGCCAGGGCAGTGGGGATCTGCTCGGCATCAACGCCGCAGGCCTTGGCCAGCGCCATCATTTCTGCCAGCACCATCAGGTTACAGCCCACTATCATCTGGTTGCACACCTTGGTGACCTGGCCGGCACCCACGCCGCCCATACGGGTTACCCGCTGGGACAGCGGTGCCAGCACCGGGCGAATGTGCTCAATATCAGCTTCTTCGCCGCCACACATGATGGCCAGGGTGCCTGCCTCGGCACCGGCCACGCCGCCGGACACCGGTGAGTCAACCCAGCTCATGCCGCAGGCGTCTTGCAACCGCCTGGCATAGTCTTTGGTGGCCTCGGGATCGGAGCTGGAAAAGTCCACCAGCAGCTGGCCGGCCCGGCCATGCTCAGCCACGCCGCCCTCGCCAAACACCACGGCTTCCACCACAGCAGTATTGGCCAGACACAACATCACTACATCTACCCGCTCGGTCAGCTCACCAATGCTGGCAGCCACGTTGGCACCGGCGGCGGCCACCTCGGTCAGCTTGTCAGCACTGCGGTTCCATACAGTGACATCATGGCCGGCAGCCAGCAGCCGCTGAGTCATGGGGTTGCCCATCAGACCAATGCCGATAAATCCCAGTTTCATACCTTCTCCCTGTTTGTGGAATTTGCGCACCGGTAATAACACAGGCCTTTCTGCAATGCCAGGCACAGCCAGCAGCTGAGCACAAAAGGCATGGTCAGCATGGGCAGGCCAAGCTTGAGCATGACGGCGGTCATCAACCCGGCCAGAACCGGTGCCAGCAGCATCCAAATTTGTTTGTGGCCACCCCAGAACATGGCAATGGCGGCCAGTACACCGTTATAACCGGTAAGGCCAAAGTTGATATAGTCCGGGTTCACCAGCAACAGCAGTGCTGCACCACTGGACACCATGGCACCCACAAAGGCCCAGCCCAGCATCTCTATGCCAACCAGTAACAGAGCGACACAAATTAATACCGCCGGCACCGTATCTGGCAGAAAGATCACCTGGCCAATAGCCGACAGTGAAAAGTTGTAGCCCTGCGGTACTTCATCGGCCACCCGCTGCCCCACAAAATACAGCCAGGGCAGTACCACCAGGTTAAACGGCAGCGTATACCAGGGAATGGCGGCCAGCCGGCGCAGCCGGTAATACAGCCAGGCTGAAACCATGCCACCCAGTGCTGACATCATCAGCCAGAACGACGTGTGCTCGGCAAACAGGCCAAAGGCCAGCCCCACCAGGGCGGCGTTAAAGCCAAACAAGCCGTCGCGCCAGGCGTCCGGCTCCCACTTACAAACCAGCGCCAGCAAAGTGGCAGCCAGGGTCGCCAGCATCATGGTGGCGGCCATCCAGGGAGACACCCAGAGCACACCCGCCACTATCAGCGCACCGGCAAGGCGGTTGTTTATAAAATATATCTGGCCGATGGCGGCCAGCAGAGAAGACAACAGCGCCACGAAAGACACTCCTGTACCAAAAGGGAAGAAAACAGAGACGGCGCGATTAAAACAGCTGAACGAAAACTGGTCAATAAATAATTGTAAACAGTTTTGTATTAAAGGTTATGAGGGTTTCAACAGAAAACCTCATTGTTAGTAAAATGTAAAAAAAGCAGGCAGACAAACAAAAATGCCGGGAAAACCCCGGCATTAAAACAGAGCCTCAGCCTGTCAGCTGGCCAGAAAAAAGCGATAGGCGGGATCTTGAGTTACGTCGTACCAGGTGTAACCCAGCTCCGCCAGATGCTGCTCAAAAGATGCCATGTCGCTGTCGGGCAATTCAAAGCCGCACAGCACCCGGCCAAACTCGGCACCATGGTTACGATAATGGAACAGGCTGATGTTCCAGCGAGTGCCAAGGGTGTGCAAAAAGCGCATCAGGGCACCGGGCTGCTCAGGGAAACGAAAGCTGTACAGCCGCTCCTGCAGCGGCTTGGGCGTACGGCCACCGACCATATAGCGAACATGAGACTTGGCCAGATCATTGTCGGTCATATTGGCCACCGGATAACCGGCCTGCTCAAGCTCCGCCATGATCTGCGCCAGCTCCCGATCGCCGTCGGACAGCCGCACCGACACCAGCAATGCTGCCTTGTCGTCGGAAGAGTAACGGTAGTTGAACTCGGTCACCATGCGGTTGCCGAGCACCTCGCAGAACGCCAGAAACGAGCCTTTGCGCTCCGGAATCGTCACTGCCAGCACTCCTTCCCGCTTTTCTCCCAGCTCACATCGCTCGGACACATAACGCAGGGAATGGAAGTTGACGTTGGCACCACTCAGTACCGCCGCCATACGGGCATGAGAATAATCCCCGGCCTGGCTGTATTTCTTCAGACCTGCCAAAGACAATGCACCGGAAGGCTCGGCAATAGCGCGGGTATCTTCAAAGATATCCTTAAGGGCAGCACAGATCTCGTCGGTCGTAACCGTGATGACACCATCCAGAAATTCCCGGCACAGGCGAAAGGTCTCAGTGCCAATGCGCTTTACCGCCACGCCGTCGGCAAACAGGCTGACCCGGTCGAGAGTGACGATGTCACCGGCGTTGAGCGCCGCCTTGAGACAGGCGGAGCCCTCGGCTTCCACCCCTATCACCTTAACCTGGGGCAGCAACTGCTTGATGTATACCGCCACGCCGGCGGCCAGGCCGCCGCCGCCCACGGGCACAAACACATGGGTCAGGCGGGTATCCTGCTCCAGCAGCTCCCGGCCCACTGTGCCCTGACCGGCAATCACGTCTTCGTCATCAAAGGGCGGTATCAGGGTGGCACCGGTTTCCTGCATCAGCTCCAGACAACGGGCATAGGCTTCGTCGAAGTTGTTGCCGTGCAGCACTACCTTGCCGCCAAAGCGGCGCACCGACTCCACCTTGATGTCGGGGGTGACGGTGGGCATGACGATGGTGGCATCAATGCCCAGCTTGGCCGCCGACAGTGCCACACCCTGAGCGTGGTTGCCGGCAGAGGCGGCAATAACGCCGTGCTGCTGCTGCTCGGGGGTAAGCCCGGCAATTTTGTTGTAGGCACCCCGCAACTTGAAAGAATGCACCGGCTGCATGTCTTCCCGTTTGAGCGACACCGGGTGCCCCAGCCGCTCGGAAATCTTTTTGAGCGGGGTCAATGGTGTTACCCGGGCAGCCTCATACACCGGCGATAACAGAATGCGACGCAGATACTCGGTAGCCGAACGGGGCGTGCCTTTCTCTTCTTTCAATGCCGGTTGTGCCATGGATCAGCCTCCCAGTTTGCTGCGATCACGCACCGCGCCCTTGTCGGCGCTGGTAGCCAGCGACGCATAAGCGCGCAGGGCAAAAGAGACTTCCCGCTCACGATCTACCGGACGCCAGGCCTGTTCACCCTTGGCATCCATGGCTTCGCGGCGGGCCGCCAGCTCCTGCCCGGATACCGCCAGCTCGATTTTGCGGGCCGGAATGTCGATCTCGATAATATCGCCGGTCTGCACCAGACCGATGGTGCCGCCGTTGGCTGCTTCCGGAGAAACGTGACCGATGGACAGACCGGAAGTACCGCCGGAGAAACGACCATCGGTGATCAGAGCGCACTGAGTACCCAGTCCCATGGACTTGAGGTAGGTGGTGGGATACAGCATTTCCTGCATGCCCGGGCCGCCTTTAGGACCTTCGTAGCGAATCACCACCACCTCACCGGCCTTCACTTCGCCGCCGAGAATGCCGGCCACAGCGGTGTCCTGGCTTTCATACACCCGGGCCGGACCACGGAAGGTGAGGTTGTCGTCGGCCACGCCGGCGGTTTTGACGATACAGCCGTCAATGGCCAGGTTGCCGGCCAGCACGGCGAGACCGCCTTCCTGGCTGTAGGCGTTCTCAAAACTACGAATACAGCCCTCGGTACGGTCATCATCCAGGGTGTCCCAGCGGCAGTCCTGGCTGAAGGCCTTGGTGGTACGAATGCCTGCCGGGCCAGCACGGAACATGGTTTTCACCGCTTCATTACCGGTCACCATGATGTCGTATTCGGCCAGCTGCTCCGCCAGGGTCATGCCCAGCACGGTATTCACATTGGTGTTGAGCAGGCCGGCACGGGCCAGCTCGGCCAGAATGCCCATCACACCGCCGGCACGGTGCACGTCTTCCATGTGATACTTCTGAGTGGACGGGGCTACCTTGCACAGCTGAGGTACCTTGCGCGACAGGGCGTCGATATCGTCCATGGTGAAGTCTGTTTCCGCTTCCTGAGCAGCGGCCAGCAGATGCAGCACAGTATTGGTGGAGCCACCCATGGCGATATCCAGCACCATGGCGTTTTCAAACGCGGCCTTGGTGGCGATATTGCGCGGCAGCACGCTGGCGTCGTCACCTTCGTAATAACGCTTGGTCAGCTCCACAATGCGGTGACCGGCGGTCTTGAACAGCTGCTCACGATCGGCGTGAGTGGCCAGCAGGGAGCCGTTACCGGGCTGAGACAGACCCAGCGCTTCGGTCAGGCAGTTCATGGAATTGGCGGTAAACATGCCGGAGCAGGAACCACAGGTAGGGCAGGCGCTGCGTTCAACCTGTTCACTCTGGTCGTCAGAAACGGTGGGATCGGCCCCCTGAATCATGGCGTCCACCAGATCCAGCTTAATCAGCTGATCGGACAGCTTGGTCTTGCCCGCTTCCATGGGGCCACCAGAGACAAAGATCACCGGAATATTGATCCGCAGAGCGGCCATCAGCATGCCGGGAGTAATCTTGTCACAGTTGGAGATACACACCATGGCATCGGCGCAGTGGGCATTCACCATATATTCCACCGAATCGGCAATCAGCTCCCGGCTGGGCAGGGAATACAGCATGCCGCCATGACCCATGGCGATACCGTCATCCACCGCTATGGTGTTGAACTCCTTGGCCACACCGCCGGCGGCTTCAATTTCCCGGGCCACCAGCTGACCCATGTCCTTGAGGTGCACATGGCCGGGCACAAACTGGGTGAAGGAGTTCACCACGGCGATAATCGGCTTGCCGAAATCGTCTTCGGTCATGCCGGTGGCGCGCCACAGGGCGCGGGCGCCGGCCATGTTGCGGCCGTGGGTGGTGGTGGCTGAACGATACCTTGGCATTCCATTTACTCCTGATATTGCGTGAGAACAGCGGGGCTCGACGCCCCCTCTCGATACGTTAAATTAGTCTTTTACCGGGGTGAGCCAGCCCCATTTGTCCTGGGTGCTGCCGTCGAACAGGCCAAAAAACGCTTGCTGCAGTTCTTTGGTGATCGGGCCGCGTTTGCCTTCTCCCAGAGTGATGCCGTCCACGCTGCGCACCGGGGTCACCTCGGCGGCGGTGCCGGTCATGAACATTTCGTCGGCCAGATAGAGGGCTTCCCGGGCGATGGCTTCTTCCCGCACTTCGTAGCCCGCTTCCCGCGCCAGGGTCATCAGGGTATCACGGGTAATGCCCGGCAGTATGCAGGCGGTGACCGGCGGCGTGTAGAGCACACCGTTTTTGATAAGGAAGAGGTTTTCTCCGGCACCTTCACTGAGGTGGCCGTGTACGTCGAGGGAAATACCTTCGCTGTAGCCGTGGCGCTTGGCTTCACCGGAAATCAGCTGGGACGACAGATAGTTGCCCCCCGCCTTGGCACCGGTGGGCATGGTATTGGGGGCCAACCGGTTCCATGAGGTCACGCACACGTCCACGCCGTTTTCCAGCCCTTCTTCACCCAGATAGGCACCCCAGGGAATGGCGGCAATGATCACATCACAGGGCACGTCCTTGGGAGCATTCAGCCCCATGCCTACGTTGCCGATAAACACCAGCGGGCGCAGATAGGCGCTGTCGAGATCATTGTCGGCTACCGCTGCCCGGCAGGCATCCATCAGCTCCGCTTTGGTATAAGGGACTTTCATGCGATAAATTTTGGCGGAGTCGAACAGCCGCTGCACATGTTCTTCCAGCCGGAAAATCGCCGGCCCCCTGGGCGTGTTGTAAGCGCGAATGCCTTCAAACACTGACGAACCATAGTGCAGAGCATGGGTCATCACATGCACCTGGGCTTGATCCCAGGGCACCATCTTGCCGTTGAACCAGATATAGTTGGCGGTAGACATTATTGTTTTCCTCAGGCCGTTTGTTTCAGCGGTTGCTCCATGCAGAATGCTTCTACACGGGTCACGTTCATCAGCTTTTCAAGCTGGTTGCTCAGCAGCTGAATAGGACGCTCACTGCTGACAGTAACCCTGATGCTCAGGCTTTGACAATCGGCGGAGGTGGACATTTCCATGTCGTCCACCCGAAAGCCGCGGTGGCGGGTCATGCGCAGTACCCGCTCAAGCACTTCCGGACGAAACTGGGCTTCTATCTGCAAATTATGCTGGTTCATGCTTTTTTCTCCATCATCTGATCGTTGGCAACGCCCGGCGGCACCAGGGGCCAGACGTTCTCTTCCTCTGAAATCCGCACATGTAACAGATAGGCAGTGTCGGCCTGCAGCATGCGCGCGATAGCGGGCTGCACCTGCTCCTTGCGGGTTATGGTTTCGCCCGGAATGCCAAAGGCGGCAGCCATGGCCACAAAATCCGGGTTGTCGGTGAGAATGGTTTCACTGAAGCGGCCGTCAAAGAACAACTCCTGCCACTGGCGCACCATGCCCAGGCGCTGGTTGTCGAGCAGCACCATTTTTACCGGCAGCTGAGCACGCTTGAGGGTGCCCAGCTCCTGCACGTTCATCATGAAGGAGCCGTCGCCGGACACCAGTACCGACTCGTGCCCGGGGCGGGCCAGCTTGGCACCGATGGCCGCAGGCAGGCCAAAACCCATGGTGCCCAGGCCGGCACTGCTGAGGTGGTTGCGCGGGCTGGTAAAGCGCATGTGCTGAGCCACCCACATCTGGTGCTGACCCACGTCACAGCTGACCATGGCGGTGTCTTCCAGGGCATCACTCAGTTGCTTGAGCATGAGCGGCGCATAGATAGCCTCACCCGGATGATCGTAACGCCACTGATGCTCGGCCTTGAGTGCCTTGCAGTGTTCGCGCCAGGGATCGATGGCCAGGCGCTCACCGGTAAGCAGCGGCAGTACTTCTTTCAGCTCGGCGTTGATACCCACCTGAGCCTGACGCACCTTGCCGAACTCGGCGGCGTCTTTATCCAGATGAATCACCTTGGCGTTAACCGCAAAGGCATCCAGCTTACCGGTCACTCTGTCATCAAAACGGGCACCGACTACAATCAGCAGATCACTCTGCTGAACAGCCAGATTGGCTGCTTTTGTTCCGTGCATGCCCAGCATGCCCAAAAACTGCTCGTGGTCGGGATTCAGCGTGCCAATTCCCTTTAGGGTGGTTACCGCCGGAATACCGCTTTGCTCGGCAAAAGCACGTAATTCTGCCTCGGCATGTCCCATGCCAACGCCACCACCAACGTAAAGGACCGGCTGGCGTGCTTCGGCCAGCATGGCCCTGGCTTTGGTCAGCGCAGCCTCATCAAGAGCGTTGGGGGCTGTGGTGCAGGGTATGGTGGGACGCGGCTCAACCAGGGCAACTTGTACGTTTTTGGGCACATCAATCAATACCGGACCTGGCCGGCCGGAACGGGCCACTTCAAAGGCTTCGGCGATGATATCGCCCAGATCTTCCACGTTTTCCACCAGATAGGAATGTTTGGTGCAGGACAGTGACATGCCCAGCACATCCACTTCCTGAAAGGCATCAGTACCGATCGCCGCCATGGGCACCTGACCGGTAATGGCTACTACCGGAATGGAGTCAAGCATGGCGTCGGCCAGACCGGTGATCAGGTTGGTGGCGCCGGGACCGGAGGTGGCCATGCACACACCTACCTGACCACTGGCTCTGGCATAGCCCACAGCGCCCAGGGCGGCGGCCTGCTCATGCCGGCACAGCAGATGCTCCACGCCGCCGTCATAGAGGGCATCATAGAGCGGCATGATGGCCCCGCCGGGATAGCCGAAGATCTGGGTTACCCCTTGTTGTTTCAGTGCCTGGACAATGTACTGTGAGCCATTCATGTGATTTTCTGTCCCTGTATTACTGGTTGCTGCCAAAGTTTTTATAAAAAAAAACCCCCGAGCTTGCTCGAGGGTTTGTGTTTTCTGCTGGCCGGTTATCGGCTTTCGTCAGTCCACAGTGCCCCGAGCGGAGATTTAATAATCACCACTAGGACCACAATAATGCTGACAAAACGCACGATGGAATTCATAAAACCAACCTAAAATAATTGCTGCTTGCCGAGGCTCTCGGCGCGTTAGGCCTATAGAACTAGCATAGTGTTCTACACTACACAAGACTTTATTGAATAAGGATCACAAAAAATGCTGATTAAAGCTTCGTCATAACCAGTTTAAAAAACCATACATTAATTCAAAGGCAAAATATAAAACCAAGGAATTTGCCATGTCTCTTGCGGTTGTGTTTGCACGGGCCAGTTTGGGAGTATCCGCACCACTGGTTACGGTTGAAGCTCATTTGGCCAATGGTTTGCCGGCTTTCAACATAGTGGGCTTACCGGAAACCACGGTAAAGGAAGCCAGAGATCGTGTACGCAGTGCACTGATTAATGCTGGCTTTGAGTTCCCTGCCCGGCGTATTACCGTTAATCTGGCACCAGCAGACCTGCCCAAGGATGGTGGCCGTTTTGATCTGCCTATCGCCATGGCCATTCTCGCGGCCTCGGAGCAAATTCCCGATTCTTCCCTCGATGGTCTGGAATTTCTTGGTGAACTGGCACTGACCGGTGAATTACGTGGTATCAAGGGTGTCTTGCCTGCCGTACTGGCCGCCAGAGACAGTGACAGAAGACTGATCATTCCTGCAGCCAACGGTCCCGAAGCCGCCCTGCTTACTCCATGCCCAGCTTTGCTGGCAGGGCATCTGCTTAACATTACCGCCTGGCTGCAGCAGGAGGGAGAGCTGGTACATCCCGAGCCGGTTATCTGTACCGAACATGCCGGCAATACCTGTTTAAGTGATGTGATCGGCCAGGAAACAGGCAAACGGGCGCTGGAAATTGCTGCCGCCGGTGAGCACAACCTGTTATTTTTGGGGCCACCCGGCACCGGTAAAAGCATGCTTGCCAGCCGGTTATCAGATTTACTGCCCCCCATGACAGAAACCGAGGCGCTGGAAGCCGCCGCTGTTCGCTCCATCAGTGGTCAGCCACTGGATCCTGAACGCTGGCGGCAGCGGCCGTTTCGTCAGCCTCATCATTCTTCTTCAGCTGCAGCCCTGGTAGGCGGAGGCAGTTACCCAAAACCGGGAGAGATCTCTCTGGCCCACCATGGCGTGCTGTTTCTTGATGAGCTGACCGAGTTTGAACGCCGGGTGCTGGATGCGCTGCGCGAGCCATTGGAAACCGGCAATATCAGTATTTCCCGGGCTGCTCACAGTGTCACTTTTCCTGCTCGTTTTCAGTTGATTGGTGCCATGAATCCCAGCCCCTGCGGCCATTATCAGGACGGGCTGAGCCGCAGCTCACCGGAGCAGATTTTGCGCTATCTCGGCAAAATCTCCGGCCCCTTTGTTGATCGCTTTGATCTGTCGGTAGAGATCCCTCTGCTGCCACCCGGAGAGCTGAGCCGGCCCCGGCAAAAGTCAGAACGCTCAGCCAAGGTACGAGCTCGCGTGCTGGCGGCCCGAGAGCGGCAACAGCAAAGAGCGGGCAAACCCAATGCACGCCTGAGTGCCGCTGAACTGGACAAGCTGTGCCCATTAGCGGCCAGTGATGCAGAATTTCTGGAACAGGCACTGCAACACATGAAGCTGTCTATTCGCGCATGGCATAAGCTCATCAGGGTTGCCCGCACCATTGCCGATTTGGCCGGTGATAGCCATATTGGTCGAGAACACCTTATGGAAGCGCTGGGCTATCGTGCCATGGATCGGTTACTGACAAGACTTCGTCAGTAACCTCTGGTACAAAAACGGCCGGTAATAACCGGCCGCCGTTACTGAGTGATGGCAGTATCAGTCAGCGGAGAGCAGATATTCAACAACCCGGTAAAACCTGTCTTCCGAGCCAATCTCACTCATATTCAGCTGGTATTTGCCACGCACAATTAAGGTGGGAGTACCTCGAATATTAAACTGTTCCGTCTGCCGGTCGTATTTAGCAATCATGCCATTCAGGGCAAAGCTGTTAATAACACCGTCAAAATCCTTGGCATCTACGCCATTGGCCACGAATACCTCTTTTACATCATTGATGGAGCCGGGCACTTTTTTCTGGCGATGAATACGATCGAACATCACAGGAGTCAGCTTATCTTCCACCTTAAGCAGCTTGGCAGCTCCATAGGCACGCTGTAATACCGGTCCCAGTTCCTTTCCGAGAAAGCCTACTGGTACTTTATTTATTTCAGCTTCAGGTACCCGCTCTTCCAGTTGCTGCATCAATGGCTGAAAACTATAGCAGTGAGGACAGATATAAGAGAAAAACTCTGTCACTTCCCGCTTACTACTGGCGATTTCACTGACCACTGTGTACTCGACCCCTTCCTTAAATTCGGAAGCAGCCTGGGTCACGGGCACAAAAAACATGGCAATAAAGGCAAAAATCAACTTTTTCATCAGGTAGTCCTGTTTATGTCAGACAGCTTCAAGTTAAGTAATCAGTCCCACAAGGTCAAGGATAATGGCGGGGTCGTGAGACTTTCCGCTTGTTCATTAAGAGCTGTGATTTGCTGCTGCCAGTACTCTTCAGTATTAAACCAGGGAAAGGCTGCCGGAAATGCCGGGTCGCTCCAGCGTAACGCCAGCCAGGCCATATAATTAACCATACGCAACCCCCGTAGCGGCTCTATCAGGGCAAGTTCTGCAGATTTAAATGAACGTACTGTTTCATAACCGGCGAGCAGGGTGTCAAGCTGTAACAATTGCTCTTGTCTGTCCCCACTCAGCATCATCCATAAATCCTGCACTGCCGGGCCACGCCGGCAGTCATCAAAATCCAGCAGCCAAGGGCCGTTATTCCATAGCAAATTGCCGGCATGGCAGTCACCGTGCAGCCCTGTCAGCTCTTTGGGCTGATAATACTCAATAATTCCGCGGCCAAGAGACGTCAGCGCATCAAAGAAGCGATGCTGAAGGCGAGCAGGAATCACCGCATGCCGCTCCAGTATGTTGCAGGCTTTTGATAACTCTGCCTCTGGTGCGATACCAGGCCGCAGGCTTAAGGAATGGCTTTCTCCCACCAAATGCAGGCGAGCCAGCTGCTCTCCCAGGGCTTCCAGCTGATCCAGGCTATCCTGTTCAAAGGCACGGGCCGGTACCGACTTCCATACCGAAAACAAAAGACCACCAAACTCAAACAGGCACACTCCATTCCGTTGCAGCGGCTCTGCCACCTGAACACCTTGCGCTGCAGCGGCAGTAACAAAGTCGAGTTCCTGCTCAATCTGCTCACGGCTCCAGCGTTCAGGCCGATAGAACTTGGCCACCAGAATACCGTCGTTTTCCGACTGAAAACGATAAACCCGATTTTCATAACTGTTCAGTGCCATCAGGCCACGATCCACATAAATGCCTGCGCTCGCCAGCGCTTCATCTATTACATCCGGGGTCAGTTGGTAATAATCCATAATACTCCCATAAAAAAAGCCGCAGACCTGCTGCGGCTTACTCTAGCATGCATAAATCATCAGAACTCGTTAAAGAACTTACTCTCGGTGCGCACAGATGATTTGCTGTCACTTTCATCAGCATTTTTGCGACTCATCACAAAGGTAATGTCTCTCACCGGTGCGTCGAGCAGATAAGGGTCAACAGACAGGCTGACTGGCAGGCTCATCACTTCACCGCCTTCAATACTGACTTCAGTCGGGCCAATCCAGTCAATCTCGTCCATGCCTTCCACGCTAAGCTGATAAGTAGCAGGCTCAAGTGTCTTGTTGAGCAGTTTGAGCGTATAGGTGTTTTCAATCAGCCCTTCCGACGTTTCACGGTAAAGCTGATTTCGGTCACGAATCACTTCCAGCCCCATGGGCATGATGCGGGTAGCCATAAACGCAAAGGCAGAAAGCATGATAAGCATAACAACGCCGTAGCCAATCAGCTTGGGCCTGGCTACATGAGTTTCTTTATGCTTAAGCTTATGCTCTGTGGTGTAGCTGATAAGACCCGGTTCATAGCCCATCCGCTCCATGGTCTGATCACAAGCATCGATACAGGCACCACAGTTGATACATTCATATTGCAGGCCATCACGAATATCGATACCCGACGGACATACCTGCACACACATATCACAATCAATGCAGTCTCCCAGGCCCAGCTCTTTAGGATCCTTCTTGCGTGGACGCGGGCCCCGGTTTTCGCCACGTTCAGCATCATAGCTGACAATAAAGGTGTCTTTATCAAACATGGCTGACTGAAAACGAGCATACGGGCACATATGAGTACACATAATGGTGCGCATAAAGCCCGCATTACCATAGGTACAAAAAGCAAAGAACAGCACCCAGAATCCTACCCAAAAGCTGGCGGAAAAGGTGAGCAGCCCCCATGCCAGCTCCTGAGCCGGCACAAAGTAGGCAATAAAGGTGAAACCAGTAAGCAGCGATACTGCCAGCCAGCCAGTGTGTTTGGCAGCCTTGCGCCAGATTTTGTTAAAGCTCCAGGGTGCCTTGTCGAGCTGACGACGTTTATTGGCGCTGCCTTCAAACTTTTCTTCAAACCAGATAAAGATAAAAGTCCATACCGTTTGCGGACACAGATAACCGCACCAGACCCGGCCAAGAAAAGTAGTCATAAAGAACAAACCGAAGGCAGCTATCATAAACAGCAACGCCAACAGAGTGAGATCCTGCGGCCATAGCGTAGTTCCAAAAATATGGAATCGCTGCTGCTCTACATCCAGCAATATTGCCTGACTGCCATTCCACTGAATCCAGGGTCCTACCAGGAATACCAGCATCAACAGCCAGCCCATCTGCTTGCGCACACGCTGCCATTTACCGGTTTGTGCCCTGACATAAATATGACCGTCATCAGCTGGTCGGTGAGAACGTTTTTTGGGAGTGACGTCTTTAACGTCAATTCTGCTTTTTTTATCAGTCATTGCTGCTCACATCGTTGCTTCAGTTGTTGTCTGGATCTGCCACAAGATGTAACCCCTTGTTAACATGCAGATAAAATGCTACTTATGGCGCATTTTGCGTCAAAAACGAAGGCTAAAAGGTGACCGGGATCACTTTTCTATTGAACGGACTTCCTTGTATCCATCCAGTGCTTCCATGATAGGGCATTCTGGTTGCTGATCTCCATGACATTGATCAGCCAAACAGCGTAAACCCTGCAGAAGTTGTTGCATCTGAGCAATCCGCTGTTCAAGTTCAGCGATTTTAGCCAAGGTCAGCGCTTTTACCTCTGCGCTGGTTCTGCATTCATTATCATGCAGTATCAACAGTTCCCGGCACTCATCAAGGTTAAAACCGGCTTCCCGGGCATTTTTGATAAAACGAATACGACGCAGCAGGCTGTCGTTATAACTGCGATAACCGTTATCTGCCCGTTCCGGTTCAGGAATAAGACCAATGGATTCATAATAGCGAAGGGTTTTGGCAGTCAGGCCGGTTAACCTGGCGACCTTGCTGATATTCATGGCTGGCTCCGCAGACACTAAACATGTTTCAACCATAACCTTTCCCCTTGGGTAAAGGTCAAGCCAATTATCAGCCATAACGAAAAAAGCCCGATACATCAGTATCGGGCTTTTCGAATAGAGTGTTTGACTGTGACCTACTTTCACATGGCAGCTGCCACACTATCATCGGCGCGGTTGCGTTTCACTTCTGAGTTCGGCAAGGGATCAGGTGGTACCACAACGCTATGGCAGTCAAACAAATTTTGGTGCTGATACCCGGATTTGAACTGGGGACCTCACCCTTACCAAGGGTGCGCTCTACCGACTGAGCTATATCAGCAAAATTGGGTGCCTGGCAGTGACCTACTTTCACATGGCAGCTGCCACACTATCATCGGCGCGGTTGCGTTTCACTGCTGAGTTCGGCATGGAGTCAGGTGGTTCCACAACGCTATGGCCGCCAGGCATAAAATCGTAATTCGGAAAAAACTATTTCGATGAATAGGTTGTGCTCTTGAGCCTGCAAGGCCTCACACTTCTTGGGTGTTGTATGGTTAAGCCGCACGGGTCATTAGTACAGGTTAGCTGCACGCCTCACAGCGCTTCCACACCCTGCCTATCAACGTCCTGGTCTCGGACGGCCCTTTAGAGGTATCAAGTACCTGGGGATGACTCATCTCGAGGCTCGCTTCCCGCTTAGATGCTTTCAGCGGTTATCGATTCCGAACTTAGCTACCGGGCAGTGCCACTGGCGTGACAACCCGAACACCAGAGGTTCGTCCACTCCGGTCCTCTCGTACTAGGAGCAGCCCCTCTCAATCATCCAACGCCCACGGCAGATAGGGACCGAACTGTCTCACGACGTTCTGAACCCAGCTCGCGTACCACTTTAAATGGCGAACAGCCATACCCTTGGGACCGACTTCAGCCCCAGGATGTGATGAGCCGACATCGAGGTGCCAAACACCGCCGTCGATATGAACTCTTGGGCGGTATCAGCCTGTTATCCCCGGAGTACCTTTTATCCGTTGAGCGATGGCCCTTCCATTCAGAACCACCGGATCACTATGACCTGCTTTCGCACCTGCTCGACGTGTCTGTCTCGCAGTTAAGCTGGCTTATGCCATTGCACTAACCGTACGATGTCCGACCGTACTTAGCCAACCTTCGTGCTCCTCCGTTACGCTTTGGGAGGAGACCGCCCCAGTCAAACTACCCACCAGGCACTGTCCTCATCCCCGATAAGGGGACCAAGTTAGAACATCAAACATACAAGGGTGGTATTTCAAGGATGGCTCCACGGCAACTGGCGTCACCGCTTCACAGCCTCCCACCTATCCTACACATGTAGGGTCAATGTTCAGTGCCAAGCTATAGTAAAGGTTCACGGGGTCTTTCCGTCTAGCCGCGGGTACACCGCATCTTCACGGCGATTTCAATTTCACTGAGTCTCGGGTGGAGACAGCGTGGCCATGGTTACACCATTCGTGCAGGTCGGAACTTACCCGACAAGGAATTTCGCTACCTTAGGACCGTTATAGTTACGGCCGCCGTTTACCGGGGCTTCGATCAAGAGCTTCACCTTACGGCTAACCCCATCAATTAACCTTCCGGCACCGGGCAGGTGTCACACCCTATACGTCCTCTTGCGAGTTAGCAGAGTGCTGTGTTTTTGATAAACAGTCCCAGCCACCTGGTCACTGCGACTGGCTCAGGCTCCATCCGCG
>NZ_CP155481.1:0-70000 GCF_039654065.1 Oceanimonas sp. AH20CE76 | reverse complement strand
GGCAATGATGTCCTCGGGGGTAATTTCATCCTTACGCATGGTAGGTACATGAAACAGCCGGAACAATAGATTGGCCAGACCATTGAACAGCCATACCAGCGGCCGGAACAGCACTATCATAAACCCCATGGGACGCACGACTGCCACTGCAATTTTCTCGGGAGCAATCATGGCCAGCCGCTTGGGTATCAGGTCCGCAAACAAAATGAACAAGGAAGTGACCATAAAGAAGGACCCGAAGAAAGCGGCCTTATCTACCCAGGAGCCGTCAAAAAACAGACCGAACAGACCTTTGGTGAAGGGAGTGAAGGCCGATTCTCCGATTATGCCACCCAGGATGGCTACAGCATTGAGCCCTATCTGTACTATGGTGAAAAAATTTCCGGGCTGCTCCTGTAATAACAGTACCTTTTCAGCATTGAGGTTACCGTCGCTGGCCATCAGCCGCAGTTTCATTTTACGTGCCGCCGCCAGGGCGATTTCGGAAACGGAAAAAAATGAGCTGATCGCTACCAGCAGCAGAATAATCAGCACTTGCTCAAAGGTTGTCATGGTCAGGTATTACCGTCTGGAGGAGTGTTCTGCCAACAAAAGACTGACAGAAGAAATAAAACGCATGAAATTTAACCCAATAACGATTTTTTTTCCATTAATCCTGCTATGCAAACCTGGTTCACACTCAGCCTGAGGAACTTTTTCAGCCTGGCGTGATTGTGCGGCTAAAAGGTACAAGAATGAAAGGGCAGCCCCGGACTATGGGCAAGACAACATAGTGTCGCAGTTGAGAGAAAGCGTGTAGAGCATCGTCACCGGCGATATGATATGTCATACAGGCTACAGAAAACGTATGGAGGGTTATGACTCTGTCAAGACTATCACTGTTCACCAGCTTACTGTTTGTATTGACGGTTTCCTGTTATGTAAAAGCCGAAAGCAAAGAATATTGGACCTATCAGGAATATATGAATGCCTTTCCTGAGCAACAACAGCGTGAGCAAACCTTTGCAGAGCGCGTGCGACAACCGGTTACAGAAAAATCCTCAAAGATAGCCACTCCCCTGAACATTGCCATGCTTACACCCGATGTGCAGGCATCAGACTACTGGTGGCGCAACCGTATCAGCATGGCACGCCGCCTGCAGGAGATGGGCATCCCTTTTTCACTGACCAGCTACTCATTCCAGCCGGCTACCACCATGCGCCAGCAGGAACAGTTGCTCGCTGATGCGCTGAAGAGCAATCCCGACTACCTGATTTTTACACTTAATGCACTGCGCCATAGAGTACTGGTAGAAAAGATTCTTGCCCGTGGTCATCCTAAGCTTATCCTGATGAACATCACCACCCCCCTTAAACACTGGCAGCATAATCAACCTTTCTTCTATGTTGGCTTTGATCACCGGGAGGGAACCCGACAGTTAAAGGAAGCCATAAAAAAAATGCTTGGGTCCGAGGCTAACTACCTGATGCTTTACGGAACACGGGGCTATATCAGTGAAGTAAGGGGTGATGAGTTTATTCGTCTTACTGCCACCAATCCCGGTTACCAGCTGCGTAATGCATTCTATACCGATGTAAAACCGGACATCGCCAGACAAGCAGCGTTACAGGCACTGAATGATGATAAAGACATTAACCTGATTTATGCCTGCACAACTGACATCGCCCTGGGGGCCGCCGATGCTGTAAAACAACTGGGCCTTCAGAACAGGGTTATTCTTAATGGCTGGGGTGGCGGTATAGCGGAGCTGGATGCGATTGCCAAAGGGGATCTCGATATCACTGTCATGCGCATGAACGACGATAATGGTATCGCCATGGCAGAAGCCATCCGCCTTGATCAGGAAAATAAACCCGAGCAAATTCCCTTAATCTACAGCGGTGACTTTGCCATTGTGGATCGACACACGCCAGCCGCAGAAATGGAGCAGCTAAAAGCGCATGCCTTCCGTTACTCTCAATAAAAAACCTGTTACTCCCTTGCTCAGAGTACTGTTAGGGGCACTGCTGCCGGCTTTTATGCTACTGGCTGCCGCCTTGCTGCTGCTGACCTATCGCAGCACCTCAACCATGGTCAATAACAGTATTCAGCAGCAACTGGAAAGTGCCAGTGCTCGCCTGCAGATCCTGATGAGCAGCTACCTCAACAGCCTGGATGGCGTTCTTTCGGCAACAGCAGAGCAACCGGAAATAGCGCAGGCATTAAAAACTGACAACACACAACTGGCACAAAAAAGGTTGCAAGACACACTGTATCACCGCAATGGAGAGCTGCTTGATTTACTGATGATCAGTAAAGGAGGAGAGCACTGGATCAATATGAGCTCACCACTGTATATAACCCGCCACAGACTACATCAGTTAATTACTTCCCCACCACTGTACAACCAGTGGATCAGCGCCGAGCTGAAAGCTCCTTTAAATACATTATTTACACTAACGCAACGTTATCCTGTGATATCTCCTGACTCGGGCCGAGTAATAGGCAGCTTGCTGGGAGGTATTGTGCTTAACGATAACCTTACGCTACTGCGACAGCTCGGGCAGGGAGCTGAAAATCTCAGCATACAACTCATTCTGAACAACAAACCGGCGGGTTATGCTTATGTGAACAACAATAATATTGAGACGGATATAATAACAAAAATCCTCTCGCTCCAGCAGTCTTACGGGCAATATCAGGGGCACTATTTTAGTCTGCAACCAATTGAAATAAATGGTGAAGTCAATGAACTAAAATTGCTGTTAGTCACAGACAATACCATTGCCCAGCAACTGCAGGAGGCCTATGGCCATCACACACTGCTGGCCCTTATGCTGGTGTTAATTACTGCATTGCTGCTGTCTTTATATACCCTCAGACTGATCTCACTGCCTCTTGCTGACTTGACCCGCTTTGCTGAAAAAATACGCAGAGGCCAGCACGCTACCTTCTCACCGGATCGTATTCAGGAATTTAATTTCCTGGGTAACAGCCTGGAAAGTATGGTGTCAGCGCTGCAGCAAAAAGAGCAGCGACTCACTCATCTGTTTGACGCAGCCAACTCCGCGGCCATTATTATTGGCAACAACAATGAAATTCAGGCGATAAACCATGCCGCCGCTGCCTTGTTCAAAAGAAGCCGGGAGCAGCTCGCCGGTACCATGCTCTCTCATTATTTCACTCCTGAGCAACTGGCTCCCCTGCTACAAGCCATTCATCAGGCCAGAAAGGGTAACAAAGTAGATGGAGTTGAAACCCGGATGGGCTCTCTGCCTCACCGGCCCAGTTACCAGCTATGGACACTGGCACCCGTGTTTAATAACGGTCTGGTAACGGCTGTGCAGTTACAGGGGCAGGATATTACACGCATTAAACAGGTAGAAGCTTCATTACAACTGAACAATCTGGTGATGGCCAATATGCTGGAAGCGGTGATGATCTTTGATCAGCAACGCCGGCTGGTGTATGCCAATCCAGCCTATCATCACATTACCGGATATACCCTGGATGATAAGCTGGGGCAGCCTCCCCATCTGGCACTGCCGCTGGCAGCCACAAAAAGTGTCGATCCGTGGCAACATATTGATGAGCAAGGCCACTGGCAGGGGGAAATAAAATGTGAGCTGACTCCGGGTCACATCAGCGCTATCTGGCTGTCTATTCGAGGACTGAATAATGAACACGGAAACATCAGTCATTATGTAGTAGTGTTTTCTGAGCGATAAAAAAACCCGGGAAATCCCGGGTTTTCTGTTATTCAACCGTAACGCTTTTGGCTAAATTTCTGGGTTGATCCACATCGGTGCCTTTTATCAAGGCCACATAATAAGACAGCAGCTGCAGCGGCACAGTGTAAACAATGGGCGCAATCACTTCGTCTACGTGCTCCAATGACATTACCCGCATGGTGGCATCTCCTTTAAAGCCGGCCTGTTTGTCGGCAAATACATAGAGAATGCCGCCCCGGGCACGCACTTCTTCCACGTTGGATTTCAGTTTCTCCAGCAGCTCGTTGTTGGGTGCTACCACGATAATCGGCATATCAGCGTCGATCAGCGCCAGCGGGCCGTGCTTGAGCTCGCCGGCGGCATAGGCCTCGGCGTGAATATAGGAGATTTCCTTGAGCTTGAGCGCCCCTTCCATGGCGATGGGGTACTGCTCGCCCCGGCCCAGGAACAGGCTGTGGTACTTGTCGGCAAACTCTTCCGCCAGCAGCTCGATGTCGCCGGCCAGGGCCAGGGTACTGACAATGTGCGCCGGCAGCGAACGCAACGAGCGCACCAGCTCGGCCTCGGTCTGCTCGGTCATGTTGCCCCGGCAACGGCCCACCGCCGCCACCAGCATCAGCAGCGCCACCAGCTGGGTGGTAAAGGCCTTGGTAGAAGCCACGCCAATCTCGGCACCGGCCCGGGTCATAAAGGCCAGATCCGACTCCCGCACCAGAGAGGAGCCGGGCACGTTGCAGATGGTCAGGCTGCTCATGTAGCCGGACTCCTTGGCCAGCCGCAGCGCCGCCAGGGTGTCGGCGGTCTCGCCGCTCTGGGACAGGGTGATCAGCAGGCTATTGGGGCGCACCACCGACTTGCGGTAGCGAAACTCGGAGGCGATTTCGATATCACAGGGCACGCCAGCCAGCGCTTCGAACCAGTAACGGGCCACCATGCCCGCATGGTAGGAAGTGCCGCAGGCGATCAGCTGAATATGCTCCACTCGTTCAAAGATATCCCTGGCACCATTGCCAAAGGACTCCACCACCACGCCCTGCTCACTCAGCCGACTTTCAAGCGTGTCGGTAATGGCCTTGGGCTGCTCAAAGATTTCCTTCAGCATATGGTGACGGTATTCACCCTTATCGCCGGCGTCGTGGGTGACGTCCGACTCCTGCTCGGCCCGGGTCACCGGCTGGCCGTCGCTGTTGAAAATATGAATGTCACGGCGGGTCACCTCGGCTACGTCTCCTTCCTCCAGAAACAGGAAGCGGCGGGTCACCGGCAGCAGTGCCAGCTGATCGGAAGCGATAAAGTTCTCGCCTAACCCTAAGCCAATTACCAGGGGGGAACCGGAGCGGGCCACCACCAGGCGGGAAGGATCGTTCACGTCCATCAGCACGGTGCCGTAGGCACCGCGCAGTTCCTTGACCGTAACCTGCAGCGCCGCCAACAGGCTGTCGGTATGCTGACGATGCCAGTGCACCAGATGAGCGATCACCTCGGTGTCGGTATCGGACGCAAACTCGTAGCCTCTCTGCTGCAACTCGGCGCGCAGCTCTTCGTGGTTTTCGATGATGCCGTTATGCACCACAGCAATATTGCCGGACACATGAGGATGGGCGTTGCGTTCCGACGGCTCACCATGGGTGGCCCAGCGGGTGTGAGCAATGCCGGTGCCACCGGCCAGCGGCTGCTGCTCGAGCGCATCGGCCAGCGCCTGCACCTTACCCAGACGGCGCATTCGGCCCAGCTGGTTGTCGTGAATAATGGCCACCCCGGCAGAGTCGTAACCCCGGTATTCCAGACGGCGCAGGCCTTCCACCAGAATTTCTGCCACATCACGCTGGGCCACCGCCCCTACAATTCCACACATGCTCTACATCCTCGTTATTCGGGTGCTATCACCAAAGTGATGCCCTTTTGCTGTAACTGTTGTTGATCTGTCTCGCTGATGCCGCTGTCGGTAACCAGGGTATGAATACGGCTCCAGGGCAGCTCCAGATTGGGTATTCTGCGGCCCAGCTTGTCCGACTCCACCATCACCACCACTTCCCGGGCCACCTCGGCCATCACTCGCGACAGGCCGGTGAGTTCGTTAAAGGTGGTGGTGCCCCGTTCCAGATCGATGCCGTCGGCACCGATAAACAGCTGATCAAAGTCGTAGGAGCGCAGCACCTGTTCGGCCACCTGGCCCTGAAATGACTCGGAGGATGGATCCCAGGTGCCGCCGGTCATCAGCAAGGTCGGCTCGGGCTCCAGCTCGCGCACCGCGTTGGCAATAGCCAGGGAGTTGGTCATCACCACCAGGCCGTGTTTGTGACCCAGCTCGCCCAGCAGTGCCGCCGTGGTGCTGCCGCTGTCGATAATGATACGGTTGTGATCGCGAATGCGCGCCGCCGCCGCCCGGGCCAGTGATTGCTTTCGTTTCGAAACCGGCTCGGCAGGGTTTTCCGCCACCATCTCGCTCGGCACCGGCACGGCCCCGCCATAACGCCGTAGCAGCAGGCCGTTTTTCTCAAGGGCCGTGAGATCCTTGCGAATGGTGACTTCCGATGTGTCGAAACGCCGGGCCAGCTCATCCACGGTCACTTCCCCCTGCTCGGCCAGCAGAGAGACGATGGTATGGCGGCGTTGTTGCGTATTACGTTTCGACATAATGACTTAAGTTTCGGTTTGAAAGCAGAATGCTAACAGAACAAAACAAAACCGATCAACCAAAAGAAAGCTGTCAGCCGTAAGCTGTAAGCGATCAGCAGCCCGAGTTACCGGATGAATACGGTGGACAGATAACATTTTCAGGCGAATGCAGGATCAAAAAAACGCGCCTGTGAAATCACAGACGCGCTTATTTGTTTATCTTAAAGCTGACAGCTTATAGCTTACAGCTTCTTTTTAACGGGACGAGGCCAGTTTTTGATATGGCGCTGAGCCACACGGGTGATCACCAGCTCGGCTTCGGCCACGTCTTTGGTCACGGTACTGCCGGCCCCCAGAGTAGCATTCTTGCCAATGTGCACCGGGGCCACCAATTGCGTATCGGAGCCGACAAAGACGCCGTCTTCAATGATGGTCTGGAACTTGTTGACGCCGTCATAGTTGCAGGTGATGGTGCCGGCACCGATGTTCACCCCCGCACCTATCTCGGCATCGCCCAGATAGGTCAGGTGGCCCGCCTTGGAGCCCTTGCCCAGCCGGGCCTTTTTCATTTCCACAAAGTTGCCGACATGGGCGTCTTCACCCAGCACGGCACCAGGGCGCAGACGGGCAAAGGGGCCGGCGCTGCTGGCGCTGCCCAGCTCGGCGTTTTCGACGATGGAGTAGGGTTTCACCTCGGCATCGTCACCGATCACGCAGTTTTTGAGAATGACACCGGCGCCAATTTTGACTCTGTTGCCCAGGCGCACGTCACCCTCGATGATCACATTCACGTCGATCACCACTTCCTCGCCGGCAGTCAGACTGCCGCGCAGATCAAACCGGGCCGGATCCAGCAGGCTGACACCCTCACGCATCAGCCGCTCGGCCTGCATGTTCTGATAGGCCCGTTCCAGGCCCGCCAGCTGCACGCGATCGTTGGCACCTTCCACTTCAGCTGTGCTGGCCGGTTGTACGGTAGCAATATCACAGCCATCGCGGTGAGCCATGGCGAAAATGTCGGTGAGGTAATACTCCCCCTGAGCGTTATCGTTGTTAAGCTCGCCCAGCCAGGCCCTGAGCCGGCCGGCCTCGGCCACCAGCACGCCTGTGTTCACCTCGGTAATAGCCAGCTGTTCAGGGCTGGCGTCCTTCTGCTCAACAATACCGGTAACCTTGCCGTTTTCCCGCACGATGCGGCCATAACCGGTGGGGTTGGCAAGGCTCACAGTGAGCAGGCCCACGCCACCATTGGGCTGGGCGGCAATCAGCCGCTGCAGGGTGTCCGCCTGCAGCAGCGGTGTGTCGCCGTAGAGCACCAACACCTTGGCATCGTCGGCAATATCGGGCAGCGCCACCGCCACTGCATGGCCGGTGCCCAGTTGCTCGGCCTGATGGGTCCAGTGCAGCTCCGGCGCCTGAATGCGTGCTTTCAGCTGGTCGGCACCATGGCCGTAGACCAGATGAATGCCGTCCACCTCGCAGGCACGGGCGGCATCAATCACATGGGCCACCATGGGTTTGCCGGCCACTGAGTGCAGCACCTTGGGAAGAGAAGAGCGCATGCGGGTGCCCTTGCCCGCCGCCAGAATTACCGCCTGAATCGTCATGAACCTATATCCCGTTTACTTAAAAGTGAGGGGTGAAGAGTGAGGTGAGAGGAGTCAGACAACCAAGTCCGCAGACCGTGCTTACTCCTCACCTTTAACCCCTCACTCCTCACGTCTTTGCCGGTATTGTGATTTTTTTGCAAAAAAAAAGCGACCCTGAGGCCGCTTTTTCGAACGTTAGGCTTAACGAACGTTTTTCTTAACCAACTGCAGCACGCGCAGTTTCGCCATGGCCCGGGCCAGTTCGGCAGCTGCTTCTGCATAGTCCACATCATGTGAGGAGTTCTGCAGCTTGGCTTCTGCCGAGCGTTTGGCTTCTTCGGCCTTGGCTTTATCCAGATCTTCGGCGCGAATTGCAGTGTCGGCCAATACCATGACACTGCTGTTCTGCACTTCCAGCATGCCGCCGGAAACATACAGAACTTCCTGCTCACCGGCCTTGGTAACATATTGCACCAGGCCGGGACGGATTGCCGTCAGCAGGGGGGCGTGTCCGTAACGAACGCCCAATTCACCCTCAGAGCCGGAAACAGTCACCGCGGTCACAGAGCCGGAAAACAGACGCTTCTCGGCACTGACGATGTCCAGATGAAAGTTATACTCAGCCATCAGGCCCTCCTTAGAGGCTTACAGTTTCTTGGCTTTTTCGACGGCTTCGTCGATGGAGCCAACCATGTAGAACGCCTGCTCGGGCAGTGTGTCGTAGTCACCGTTCAGGATGCCCTGGAAGCCAGCAATGGTGTCTTTCAGAGACACGTACTTGCCGGGGGCACCGGTGAATACTTCGGCCACGAAGAACGGCTGAGACAGGAAACGCTCAATTTTACGAGCGCGAGCCACGGTCAGCTTGTCGTCTTCAGACAGTTCGTCCATACCCAGAATGGCGATGATGTCCTTCAGCTCTTTGTAGCGCTGCAGTACAGTCTGTACACCACGGGCAACAGAGTAGTGCTCTTCACCAACTACCTGCGGGTCCAGCTGACGGCTGGTGGAATCCAGCGGGTCAACGGCCGGATAAATACCCAGAGCAGCAATCTGACGGCTCAGTACCACGGTTGCGTCCAGGTGGGCAAAGGTGGTGGCCGGAGACGGGTCAGTCAAGTCATCCGCGGGCACGTATACGGCCTGTACGGAGGTGATGGAGCCAGTCTTGGTAGAGGTGATACGCTCCTGCAGAACGCCCATCTCTTCGGCCAGGGTCGGCTGGTAACCTACTGCAGAAGGCATACGGCCCAGCAGTGCGGATACTTCAGTACCGGCCAGGGTGTAACGGTAGATGTTGTCCACGAACAACAGTACGTCACGACCTTCTTCACGGAACTTCTCGGCCATGGTCAGACCGGTCAGGGCCACGCGCAGACGGTTGCCGGGCGGCTCGTTCATCTGACCGTATACCAGAGATACCTTGTCCAGTACGTTGGAGTCGGTCATTTCATGGTAGAAGTCGTTACCTTCACGGGTACGCTCACCTACACCGGCAAATACGGAGTAACCGCTGTGCTCGATGGCGATGTTACGGATCAGTTCCATCATGTTTACGGTTTTGCCTACACCGGCACCACCGAACAGACCAACCTTACCACCCTTGGCGAAGGGGCATACCAGGTCGATTACCTTGATGCCGGTTTCCAGCAGCTCGGCAGAGCTGGACTGCTCTTCGTAGCTGGGGGCTTCACGGTGAATGGACCAGCGCTCTTCTTCGCCGATGTCGCCTTTCTCATCAATGGGGTTACCCAGAACGTCCATGATGCGACCCAGGGTCTGTACACCTACCGGCACCTGAATGGGCTTGTTGGTGTTTTCGATTTCCAGACCACGGCGCAGGCCGTCGGAAGAACCCATGGCGATACAACGAACAACGCCGCCGCCGATTTGCTGCTGCACTTCCAGAACCAGACCCTGGCCCTGGCCTTCCGTCGTAATCTTCAGCGCATCGTAAACGTGGGGAACCGCATCTTGCGGGAATTCCACGTCAACAACGGCGCCGATGATTTGGACTATGATACCCTTACTCATGTCAAATCCTCTAAACCTTTGAATACCTTTGCCTTATACGGCACCGGCCCCGGCAACAATCTCACTCAGCTCCTGGGTAATGGCGGCCTGACGGGCCTTGTTATACACCAGTTGCAGATCGTTGATGAGGTTACCGGCGTTATCGGTGGCGGCTTTCATCGCTACCATCCGGGCCGCCTGTTCGCTGGCCAGGTTCTCGACTACACCCTGATAAACCTGGGATTCCACAAAACGTACCAGCAACGTGTCCAGCAGCGATTTGGGATCCGGTTCATAGAGGTAGTCCCAGCTGTGGCTGGCCACTTCTTCATCCGATGCAGGCAAAGGCAACAGTTGATCGACTGTCGGCTTTTGCACCATGGTGTTTTCAAACTTGTTGTACACCAGGTACAGCTTATCTATCTCGCCCTTGTCGTACGCTTCCAGCATGACGCTGACAGAGCCAATCAGGCTATCCAGTGAGGGGTTGTCGCCCAGACCAGAAGTCTGTGCCAGTACCTTGCCACCATAGCGGTTGAAAAAACTCACCGCTTTGCTGCCAACCAGGCACATGTCAACGCCCACACCCTTGTCGGTGTATGCTTTCATTTCGTTCATGGCGGCTTTGAACACGTTGATGTTCAGACCACCACAAAGGCCACGATCGGTGGAGACGATAATAAAGCCTACGCGCTTGACCTCACGGTCTTCCAGATAGGGGTGCTTGTATTCCAGGTTCCCCTGCGCGATGTGGCCGATCACCTTGCGTATGGTTTCAGCGTATGGGCGGCTGTGGTCCATGCGATCCTGCGCTTTGCGCATTTTCGAGGCGGCCACCATCTCCATAGCGCTGGTGATCTTCTGAGTGTTTTTCACACTCCCGATCTTGCTACGTATTTCTTTTGCGCCGGCCATGTCGCTTCTCCAATTCAGGTGGCAGCAATAAACGCTGCCACATGGTTACCAGGACTGGGTAGCCTTGAAGCTATCCAGCAACGCAGTCAGCTGAGCCACAACATCTTTGTTGTAGTCGGCTTTCTCGTTGATCTCCGCCATCAGGGCGGCATGTTCTGAATTGGCGTAAGCGATCAGGGCCTCTTCGAACGTAGTGATGAGCTTCAGCTCAACATCGTCCAGGTAGCCGTTTTCAGCAGCGAACAGAGACAGCGCCTGCTCAGCAACGGACATGGGGCGATATTGCTTCTGCTTCATCAGCTCGGTCACTTTCTGGCCGTGATTCAGCTGCTTGCGGGTCGCATCGTCCAGATCGGAGGAGAACTGGGCAAAGGCCGCCAGTTCACGATACTGAGCCAGGGCGGTACGGATACCACCAGACAGCTTCTTGATGATCTTGGTCTGGGCTGCACCACCTACCCGGGATACGGAGATCCCCGGATCAACCGCCGGACGAATACCGGAGTTGAACAGTTCGGTGGTCAGGAAGATCTGACCGTCGGTGATGGAGATCACGTTGGTCGGTACGAACGCAGACACGTCACCGGCCTGAGTTTCAATGATCGGCAGCGCAGTCAGTGAGCCGGTCTGACCTTTCACTTCGCCATTGGTGAACTTCTCAACGTAGTCGGCAGACACACGAGAAGCACGCTCCAGCAGACGGGAGTGCAGGTAGAAAACGTCACCCGGGTAGGCTTCACGGCCCGGCGGACGACGCAGCAGCAGAGAGATCTGACGGTAAGCAACGGCCTGCTTGGACAGGTCATCGTACACGATCAGGGCATCTTCACCGCGGTCACGGAAGTATTCACCCATGGCACAACCAGCGTAAGGCGCCAGGTACTGCAGGGCAGCAGACTCGGACGCAGAAGCCACCACGACGATGGTGTTCTTCAGCGCATCATGCTCTTCCAGCTTGCGAACCACGTTGGCAATGGTGGACGCTTTCTGGCCGATGGCCACGTACACACACTTAATGCCGGAGTCTTTCTGGTTGATGATGGCGTCAACAGCCAGAGCGGTTTTACCCACCTGACGGTCACCGATGATCAGCTCACGCTGACCACGGCCGATCGGAATCATGGCGTCAACAGCCTTGTAACCGGTCTGTACCGGCTGGTCTACTGACTGACGATCGATTACGCCGGGAGCGATAACTTCTACCGGAGAAGTAGTATCGGTCTCGATGGCGCCCTTACCGTCAATCGGCTCACCCAGAGTGTTAACCACACGACCCAGCAGGCTGCGGCCTACCGGAACTTCCAGGATACGACCAGTAGACTGAACCTTGGTGCCTTCGGCCAGGTCGGCGTAAGGACCCATCACCACGGCACCCACGGAGTCACGCTCCAGGTTCAGTGCCAGGGCATAACGTTTGCCCGGCAGTTCAATCATTTCACCTTGCATGATGTCAGCAAGGCCGTGAATACGAATGATGCCATCGCTTACAGAGACGATGGTACCTTCGTTTCGTGCTTCACTGACAACATTGAATTGCTCGATGCGCTGTTTGATCAGCTCGGCAATTTCAGTTGAATTCAGTTGCATGCTCTATTCCCCAATCAAGATTGCAGCGTTTCGGCCAAGCGGGACAGACGGCCCCGCACACTTCCGTCGATTACCATATCACCGGCGGTAATGATGATGCCGGCCATCAGGCTCTTGTCGACGCTGCAATTCAGGTTCACCTTGCGTCCCAGACGCTGTTCCAGTGAGGCCTGAATCTTGGCCACTTGTTGCTTGGTCAATTTGGCGGCCGATACCACATTGGCATCAATCACCCGGTCCAGTTCCGCCTTCAATGCGGCGAACTCCTGTACCACTGCCGGCAACACACTCAAGCGTCCGTTTACGGCCATTACCCGAATCAGGTTCTGGCCTTGCTCGTCAAGCTGTTCGCCACAGACAGCCAAAAACACGTCGGCCATCTTTTCCGCGTTCAGATCGCTGCCAAGCACCTGGGCCATGCTGTCGTTTTGTGCCACTTCGGCAGCAAACGTCAGCATGGACAACCAGTTCTCGACCGCTTTTTTCTCAACGGCAAAATCGAAAGCTGCTTTGGCATAGGGGCGAGCAATGGTTTTCATTTCCATGGCTCTAGTTCCCTTACAGTTCAGCTACTACTTTCTCTACAATGTCGCTGTTGGCAGCGGCATCAATCTGACGCTCGAGGATTCTCTCTGCACCCACCAGGGCAAGAGCAGCAACCTGCTTACGCAGTTCCTCTTTGACACGATTGCGTTCGGCTTCAACTTCAGCCTGGGCTTGTGCCAGAATCTTTTCACGCTCGGCCTGGGCCTCACGCGTTGCATCCTCGATGATCTGGGCCTTACGCTTGTTAGCCAGCTCAATAATTTGAGCAGACTCCAGCTTGGCTTCCTTCAGCTGTTCGGTTGCATTAGTCTGCGCCAGGGCCAGGTCTTTCTTGGCACGCTCGGCCGAAGACAGACCGTCAGCAATTTCTTTCTGACGCTTTTCGATGGCATCCATAATAGGAGGCCATACATACTTCATGCAGAACCAAACGAAGATGATAAACGCGATCGTTTGACCGAGGATTGTTGCGTTCATGTTCATCGCAACTCTCCTTTAAAGTTGGTTAGCAGACTGATTAACGTACCGGGCCATTAAGCGGCAACGGCGAAGATCAGGTACAGAGCCATACCAACGGTGATCATCGGGATGGCGTCAACCAGACCGACTACGATAAAGAAGTTAGTACGCAGGGCAGGCAGCATATCGGGCTGACGAGCGGCACTTTCCATGAACTTGCCACCCAGCATAGAGATACCGATAGAGGCAGCGATAGCAGCCAGACCCAGCATTACAGCAGCAGCGATGTAAATGATATCCATGTTTTCTTCTCCAGTTGTTAGTGGTTTAATGACAGCTTGTTAAAGTTTTGTTATCGTCTGATTTAGTGTTCTTCATAAGCCATCGACAAATATACGATGGACAAAATCATGAAGATAAATGCCTGCAGGCTGATAATCAGAATATGGAATATCGCCCACGGCACATTAAGGGTCCATTGAGACCACCACGGCAGCAGACCGGCAATCAGGATAAATACCATTTCACCAGCATACATGTTGCCGAACAGTCGCAGGCCCAGGGAGATGGGCTTGGCGACCAGGGACACGGTCTCGAGCACCAGGTTAACGGGAATCATGGACCAGTGGTTCAGTGGTTGCATGGTCAGCTCTTTTACAAAGCCAGACACGCCTTTCATCTTGATGCTGTAGAAAATGATCAAGAAGAAAACACCAAACGCCAGCGACATGGTTACGTTAACATCGGCGGTAGGAACAACCCTCAGGTAAGGAACACCCAGCAATTGAGCACCATAGGGCAGGTAGTCGACCGGGAGAAGATCCATCAGGTTCATCAGGAATACCCAGACAAAAATGGTCAGCGCCAACGGCGCGATCAACGCACTTTTGCCATGGAAGACGTCCTTGACGGATTTATCCACAAATTCAACCAACAGCTCAACGGCACATTGCCATTTTCCGGGAACTCCGGCAGTTGCACGGGATGCAACTTTATTGAAGCCCCACAAGAACAGCGCTCCCAGGACAACGGAAACAAGCAAAGAATCGATATTCAACGCCCAGAATCCCGAACCAACCTGCAAGTGTGCAAGGTGGTGAGAGATATAATCCTGGGAAGTTAAGACATCTCCTGTTGCAGCCATGTGTTTTCCTAGTAACGGTTGTTGAGAGTGAATGAAGAAATCCACTGCATCAGCAATGCCAGGGTGTAAGCCGTGTACAGGGGCAAGATACTTACCTCCATGTACTTGAACACCAACACAAACAGCATGATGGTGCTCGTCAGCTTAATCCCTGCCCCACTGTAAAAGCTCGCCACAATGCTATGCGGCGTGGCATCGCTGGTACTTCTGGCCAACACCACCACACTGAAAAGACATTGGGGAACCCAGTAGATTCCGCCCCCTAGAAGGGCGGAACGAGCGGCAATCTCTCCCTGTCCGAAACCGAACAGAGCAGCGACTGCCACCACCAGGAGAAATTGATAAATCAGTATTACCAGCGCCACTTGTCTGTCACTGAGGTGCCGGGTTTTCTGCTTCACAACCACTCCTGATACAGTTAGGGGCCTTCCCGATGCACTTCCACCGGTTAAGCCCCAAAAAAGCAGGTCAAATTATACCCGTGAACGCCGCAAATGCAATTACACTAAATCCTTATTTTTCGCGGATTTCAGTGCTTTTTTTATGCATTTTCAGCACACTTGTGTTGACTGAAGGTTTACTACAATTTTTGCACAAACCTACTTGTCAGCGTCATCGCCAATGCCAAAGAAATGGCCAATTTTATCCAGCTCATTCAACGAGTTATAGGAAATAACCAGCTTACCTTTATCTTTACCCGATGACTTTATTTCTACTTTTATCCCTAATTTTTCACCAAACTCCTGCTCAAGCTGGGTCATGAACAGAGAGCGAGGCTGCTCATTTTTCGGCTTTTGCGGCGAAAGTACCTGTTTCACCAATTTTTCGGTTTCGCGTACCGTCAGTCCTTTTTGCACCACGATATGAGCGGTTTGAGACTGAAGTTCAGCTTCCAGAGCCAGTAATGCACGAGCATGGCCCATTTCCAGTGAGCCGTGCTCAACCAGCTGCTTCACATCGTCGTTAAGCTGATTAAGACGCAACAGGTTACTTACCGCACTGCGGCTTTTGCCCACGGCATCGGCCACCGTCTGGTGAGTGAATGCAAACTCTTCAATCAGTCGGGTCAGGGCACGGGCTTCTTCCATCACGTTAAGATCTTCGCGCTGAATGTTTTCAATCAGGCCAATGGCCAGCGCCTGCTTGTCAGACACCGGCTTGATAAGTACAGGCACCTTGCCAAGACCGGCCATACGTGCCGCCCGCCAGCGCCGCTCGCCCGCCAGAATTTCATAACCGCCGGCTTCAAGTGGCCGCACCACGATGGGCTGAATGATACCCTGCTGACGAATGGACTCGGCCAGTTCTTCCAGTGCCTGCTGTGACATGTCCCGGCGAGGCTGGTATTTACCCGGCTGCAGGGTATTGATGGCCAGATTTTGTAATTCGCCGCCGGCTCCTGCTTCAGAATGAGTATCGGCCTGTTCCCGGCGCAGATTGGCAGCTGAGCTGGTGCTGAGCAGAGCGTCCAGGCCTTTACCCAGTCCGCGACGTTTCATGTTCATGCTGTCTGTTCTACCTGTTCGGAGTTGGACTGTTCATCTTCAGCCCGGCGAAGAATTTCACCGGCCAGCGCCAGATAGGATTTGGCACCTACCGACGACTTGTCGTAATACATGGCGGGAGTGCCGTGGCTGGGGGCCTCGGCCAGACGGACATTACGCGGAATGACGGTACGATACACCTTGTCGCCGAAATAGCTTTTCAGCTGATCGGACACCTCATTGGACAGGCGGTTGCGGTGATCGTACATGGTGCGCAATATACCCTCGATTTTGAGCTCCGGATTCACCACCGCCGCCAGCTTACTGATGGTATCTACCAACGCAGTCAGACCTTCCAGTGCAAAATATTCACACTGCATGGGTACCAGCACCGAATCGGCCGCCGACATGGCGTTCACCGTCAGCAGGTTAAGGGATGGCGGGCAATCGATGAAAATGTAGTCATAGTGCTCTCGCACCGGTGCCAGCGCATTACGCAGCCGCACTTCCCGGGCAAAAAATTCCATCAATTTAATCTCGGCGGCGGTCACGTCACCGTTGCCGGCGATCAGGTCATAGCCTCCGCTGGTATCGGTGACCACCACATCGGCTACCGGCAGCTCGTCAACCAACAGCTCATAAGCGGTATTGGCCACCTGGTATTTGTCGACACCGCTGGCCATGGTGGCGTTGCCCTGGGGATCGAGATCGATCACCAGCACATTGCGTTTGGTGGCCGCCATGGATGCGGCCAGATTCACACAAGTAGTAGTTTTACCTACCCCACCTTTCTGATTGGCAATAGCAATGACTTTTCCCACCGAAAACCTCTACTGGCTGGCTTGCGAAATGACCACCAGATGGCGGTCGCCTTCCTGCCCGGGAACGTGCAGCGGATAAACACCGGAGCAGCTCAGGTGGGCGGGCAGGGTTGTTAACTCCTGCGCCGGAATTTGTCCCTTAAGGGCAAGAAAACAGCCGTCCGGTGCAGGCAAATGTGCGCACCAGCTTAGCATGTCGTCAAGGGAAGCAAAGGCCCGGCTCAGCACACCGTCGAACTTTTGCTCAGGCTGAAAGGCTTCCACCCGGCTCTGTACCGCTTCCACATTGGTCAGACCGAGCTGATGCACCACGGTGCGAATAAAGCGAATACGTTTACCCAGACTGTCGAGCAGCACAAACTGTTTATCCGGGTTAATAATGGCCAGAGGAAGGCCTGGCAGCCCCGGGCCTGTGCCCACATCGATAAAGCGCTTGCCTTCAAGGTAAGGGCTCACTACCAGGCTGTCCATGATATGGCGCACCAGCATGGCTTGCGGATCCCGAACCGAGGTGAGGTTATAGGCTTTGTTCCACTTGTGCAGCAAACCCACCAGTGCGATCAGCTGCTCGGCCTGTGATTCACTTACGTCAAGACTGGTCTCGGCCAGCAGCGAGTTCAGTTGTTGCAGCATCATAAACCTCAGGCCGACTTACGCAGCAAACCGCGTTTTTTTAAGTGAACCAGCAAAATGGAAATGGCCGCCGGGGTCACACCGGAGATACGCGATGCCTGCCCCAGGGTTTCCGGGTGAGCCTGGTTGAGCTTAGCGATCACCTCATTGGACAAGCCGGAGACCTCGGCATAGTCCAGATCCAATGGCAGTTTAGTGTGTTCGTTGCGCAGCTGCTTTTGAATTTCGTCCTTCTGGCGTTCAATGTAACCGGCGTATTTGGTCTGAATTTCTACCTGCTCGGCGGCCTGCTCATGGTCAATGCCAGGGCCGATGCCTTCAATGGCCATCAGGGTAGGGTAATCCAGCTCTGGGCGGCGCAGCAGCTCCTCCAGATTGTGTTCCCGGCTGAGGGGCGTTTTCAGTTTTTCATTCAGCGCCGGAGCGGCGGTGTGATTAGGGTTGATCCAGGTGCTGCGCAGACGCTGACCTTCCTGCTCGATGCGCTCCACCTTGTCGCAGAACAAGGCCCAGCGGTGATCGTCCACCAGCCCCAGTTTGCGGCCTTCCTCGGTCAGGCGCAGATCGGCATTATCTTCCCGCAGCAGCAGGCGATATTCCGCCCGGCTGGTAAACATGCGGTAGGGCTCCTGCGTACCCAGAGTGGACAGGTCGTCCATCATCACACCCAGATAGGCCTGATCCCGGCGCGGTGACCAGGCATCACGATCGGCTGCACGCAACGCAGCGTTGGTACCGGCCAACAACCCCTGAGCCCCCGCTTCCTCATAACCGGTGGTGCCATTAATTTGGCCGGCAAAGAACAGATTGTGAAGACACTTGTTTTCCATGTTGGATCGCAGATCCCGGGGATCGAAGTAATCGTACTCGATGGCGTAACCCGGTCGCATAATATGAGCCTGCTCAAAACCGCGGATCGAGCGCACTATCTGCAGCTGAACATCAAAGGGCAGACTGGTGGAAATGCCGTTGGGGTAGAGCTCAGTGCTGGTCAGGCCTTCCGGCTCTACAAAGATCTGGTGAGCATTCTTATCGGCAAAGCGCATGATCTTGTCTTCGATCGACGGACAGTAACGAGGCCCGATCCCTTCGATCACGCCGGCATACATGGGGCTGCGATCCAGGTTCTGGCGGATTACCTCATGGGTACGCTCATTGGTGTGGGTGATGTAGCAGGGCACCTGTTGTGGATGATCTGCCCGGCTGCTGATGAAGGAGAATACCGGAGTAGGATTGTCGCCGGGCTGAGCCTGCATTACTGAAAAATTCACGCTATTGGCATCAATACGGGGCGGAGTGCCGGTTTTCAGGCGGTCGATACGCAGCGGCAGTTCCCGCAAGCGGCTGGCCAGAGCAATGGACGGCGGATCACCGGCGCGACCGCCCTGATAGTTATCCATACCGATATGGATGCGGCCATTAAGAAAAGTCCCTACGGTCAACACCACGGTTTTGCCATGAAACCTGAGACCGGTCTGAGTGATCACGCCGGTAACCGTATCGCCATCGAGGATCAGATCGTCACAGGCCTGCTGAAAGATCTTCAGGTTAGGCTGGTTTTCCAGCCGGGTTCTGACGGCCTGGCGATAAAGCTGACGATCTGCCTGAGCGCGAGTAGCACGAACTGCAGGGCCTTTTGAGGCATTCAGGGTACGAAACTGAATGCCAGCACTGTCTGCAGCCTGAGCCATGATGCCACCCAGGGCATCAATTTCTTTTACCAGATGTCCTTTGCCAATACCGCCGATGGCAGGATTACAGGACATTTGTCCGAGTGTATCGATATTGTGGGTCAGCAGCAGGGTATTGGCTCCCATACGGGCAGCGGCGGCGGCTGCCTCCGTTCCGGCATGACCACCACCTACAACGATGACATCAAATGACTCTTCATATTGCATATCGAACACTCTTGAAACACTCAGCTGAAAGGATCTTTCCCCTCTGTGCCGGCGTGTCGTTGCTACCGGTTTACTCAAGGGGTGCACATTTTAGCTGTTTTACCGAAGGGATGGAAACCGGATCTGGGCGATCCTGCCATCACTTAATAGATCTTAGATCTTTAGATCGATCTTCTGTTGGATCTATTATTAGTGCCGTCAGGATCTGTGAATAAGCGTTATTTGATCAGTCAGATCATTTACTTAAGTGAGATCATTCACTGTGGAAAACGTATCCTGAACCTCAGTATGGATGGTGGTTAACTTGGTGTTTTATCCACATATGCTGACGGGATGAAATTTAATTTATAGGATAACTATAGGTTTAACACCGGTTTGCAGCATACTTATCAACATCTGTGGTTTTTGTCTTGTAAAAAAGATGAATGATCCAATGGCCTGGAACTGTTGATAACTTGGTGGAAGAAAATGCAGATCGCTTTCTGCATTTATGTTAATGATGATCCCTGTCAGCGTGGTATCAGCTGATCCCTGCTTCATTCAGGCACTGATCAAGCCAGATCTGTGCCTTCTGTTCCAAAAGATCTTCCGTTCTTACGTCTATTTCAAGTCGATCGCCGATCCGTGTTCCGCCCAGCTGCGCCAGTTGTTGATCCAGTTTCTGTATGGCGTGGCAAAAGGTATCGTAGCTGCTGTCACCCAGGCCTACTGCGAGATAGTTCAGCTGCTGTAAATCTGGCTGCTGATGCTGCAGAACATCAAGCAAAGGCTGAATATTGTCGGGTAAATCCCCTGCACCATGAGTGGAGCACACCAGCAACAGATAATTATCGGGGGTGATCAAGATGTGATCAAGCTGGGGAGAAGTGTGGATAACCGTTGTATGATCGGCAGACTGCAGATGATCAGCCAGGTCATCTGCCAGATCTTCGGCATTACCAAGGGTGGATCCCACCAGCAGAGTAAAGTGACTCATTTGTGCTCCTGTTATCGTAAAAAGGCTATTCTAGTGCTTATGTTTTCTGCAGGCATAGATTTCGCTGATGGTTTGAAGGCTATGTTACCTGTTCGATTATTGTGCTATTGCTGATTAAGTTACTGTTAATAAAAAGTAAAAAATGTTGTTAAAGTGAACAGGAACTTCTTTTTTTGTTCTAAGAAAGCATAAATATTCTGCTTTTTAGTATATATATTTGGAAATTAGTCATTGACCCGAGAACGGTGCCATATTTCAATAGTATGGGGTCTCGTAAGGTGTATCCCCGATGAGGTTTAGAAACAATAACAAGGAAGACATCGTGACGTATATTCATGACACCATTGTCAAACTGCAGAAGACCAGTCCGGCACAAGCAGAATTTTACCAAGCCGTAGAGGAAGTGCTCGACTCCCTGCAGCCCATTCTCGAAACCAATGAGAAGTACCAGAAACACGCCATCATTGAGCGCATGGTTGAGCCAGAGCGCCAGATCATGTTCCGGGTTCCCTGGGTTGACGATCAGGGCAACGTGCAGGTTAACAAAGGTTACCGCATCGAGTTCAACTCGGCGCTTGGCCCGTACAAGGGCGGTCTGCGTTTCCACCCCAGCGTAAACGCCGGCATTATCAAGTTCCTGGGCTTTGAACAGATTTTCAAAAATGCCCTTACCGGCCTGCCTATCGGTGGTGGTAAAGGTGGTGCCAACTTTGATCCCAAGGGCAAATCCGACGGCGAAATCATGCGCTTCTGCCAGTCCTTCATCAATGAACTGTACCGCCACATCGGCCCGACCACTGACGTGCCCGCCGGCGATATCGGCGTGGGTGCCCGTGAAATTGGCTATATGTTCGGCCAGTACAAGCGCCTGACCGGCAACTACGACGGCGTGTTCACCGGCAAGAGCCTGCTGTGGGGCGGTTCTCTGGTGCGTAAGGAAGCCACCGGTTACGGTTGTGTGTACTTCGCTCAGTATATGCTCGAAGCCAAAGGCGACACTCTGGCCGGCAAGCGCTGTCTGGTGTCCGGTGCCGGTAACGTAGCCATTTACACCATTGAGAAGCTGTATCAGCTGGGTGCTGTTCCGGTGACTTGTTCAGACTCCAGTGGTACCGTATATCACGAAACCGGTATCAACCTGGATACGCTGAAAGAACTGAAGGAAGTACGCAAGGTTCGCCTGAACGAATACGTTGCTGCTCATCCGGAAGCCAAGTTCATTCCTGCCGCCGACTATCCGGCCGATGGTAATGCAGTATGGCGTATACCGGCTCAGCTGGCCTTCCCCTGTGCCACCCAGAACGAGCTGTCTGAAGCCGACGCCAAGGCACTGGTTGCCAACGGTGTGATTGGAGTATCTGAAGGCGCTAATATGCCATCCACTCAGGATGCGGTAGAAGTGTTCCTGGATGCCAAAATCAGCTACGGCCCGGGCAAAGCTGCCAACGCCGGTGGTGTGGCCACCAGTCAGCTGGAAATGGCGCAGAACGCCAGCATGCAGCGCTGGAGCTTTGAAGAAGTGGACGAGAAGCTGAAAGTGATCATGAAGAACATCTTCCTGAACGCCAGCGAAACGGCTGCTGAATTCGGTGAGCCCCACAACCTGGTGCTGGGTGCCAACATTGCCGGTTTCCGCAAGGTAGCCGATGCCATGATTGAGCAGGGCGTGGTGTAACACGACCCCCCTCACCAGCGTAACGTCTAAAGGCCCGGCAGACCGGGCTTTTATTTTTTCTAAGCTTACGACTCAGATTTCGGTAGCCACTACCGATATTTCCACCAGCAGCTCGGGGCGGGCCATGGCGGCTTCCACGCAGGCCCGGGCAGGTGCATGACCTTCCGGCACCCAGGCATCCCACACTGCGTTCATGCCGGCAAAGTCGGCCATGGTTTTTACATAAATAGTGGCAGAGAGCATATGTTCGCGGTCGGATCCGGCTTCTTTCAGCAGCTCGTCCACTTTTTCCAGCATGGTGGTTGTCTGGCCGGTAATATCCTGAGTGGCATCCTTGCATACCTGGCCGCACAGATAGATGATGCCGTTATGCTTAACGATGCGGCTCATGCGCTGGCCAACCTGCTGACGTTCAATAGTCATTTATACTTCCTTTCCAGTTCAGCTGAGTGTTAAAAACCAGACATTACCGTCTGTCTTGATTTTGTAAACCGCTTATTTTTGTTATTCCGAAATAATCCGGGCTGGATCACTCAGGTTTTTGCTACAACTGGCTTCGTCCACCAGATAGAGAATGGACTCGTAGTGAATGCCACTGTGATGGCTGAGGCCCAGCTCACAGGTGCGGCTGTTGCTTACGCCCCGGGTACAACCTGCTGGCACCTGCTCCCGCAGCGGCTTGAGAGCGGCGGCGTTCAGTTCCGGCGTGGTGAAGCCCTTGTCGCCGGCAAAGCCGCAGCATTCGATGTGTTCGGGTACCACAACCTCTTTGGCGCAGCGCCGGGCCAGGGTCAGCATGGCGTCGGCCAGCCCCATGCGCCGGCTGCTGCAGGTGATGTGCAGCATCACGGTTTCCTTTACCGGGGTCAGCGTCAGCCGGTCCAGCGCCTGTTCCAGCACAAACTGCACCGGCTCAAACACCCTGAGCGGCAGGCGACCGGTTTCCTGGCTGCGTTTGGCGCAGGGGCTGGTGTCCATCAGTACCGGCCAGCGGCCCTGCTCCGAGGCTTGCCACAGCCGAGCCTCCAGCTCGGCGGCCTTGTTGTCGGCCAGTGCCGCCATGCCCTTGCTCTGATAAGGCATGCCGCAGCACAGGTTGTTCAGCGAGTCGGGCAGGATCACTTCAAAACCTGCCTTCTCCAGCACTGCCAGGGTGACTTCGGTAAGGGAGCGGGTGTCTTTCGCGCCCGGTGACTGCCCCAGCGTGCGGCTGGCGCAGGACGGAAAATACACCACCTTGTCCGGACCTGTGCCGCCGGCCCTGGGCCGGTGCGGGTTGGCGGCCGGGGTTTCCGGCAGCCACAGTGGCACTCGGTTTTTGCTCGCCTTGCGTAATCCGCTGTTCAGCCGGGTCAGGGTGTTTGCACCCAGCAGTTTGCGGCCCAGGCTGGCGGCGTTCAGCCCCAATGCCACGGCCTTGGTGGTAGCGGTGAAGTGATCCGCAGTCCAGCGGGCGATGGGCTCGAATCTTTGATAACGAACGGTGCGTAACTGACGCACCAGATCGCCGGTATTGATGCCCACCGGGCAGCGCTGGGCGCACAGGCCGGTGGCGGCGCAGGTGTCGATGCCCTGTTTATCGAACACGGTTTGCAGGGTGTCGTCGGTGTGCTCGCCGGTGGCGGCCCGACGGCTCAGCTCGCGAAACAGCACGATGCGCTGGCGCGGGGTCAGGCTGAGATCCCGGGACGGACACACCGCCTCGCAAAAGCCGCATTCGATGCATTTGTCGACCAGCTCGTCGGCGGCGGGCAGCGGCTTGAGGTCTTTCAGGTGGGCCTGATGATCGTCGTTGAGGATAACGCCGGGATTGAGCAGTCCCTCCGGGTCGAACAGGGCCTTGATGCGTTGCATCAGGGCGTAGCCGTCGCGACCCCACTCCAGCTCCACGTAGGGGGCCATGTTGCGGCCGGTGCCGTGCTCGGCCTTGAGCGAGCCGCCATAGTCCACCGCCACCAGCTGGGCCACGGCATCCATAAAGCCGCCGTAACGATCCAGCTCGGCCTGGGAATCAAACCCCTGAGTGAACACAAAGTGCAGGTTGCCGGCCAGGGCATGGCCGAAAATAATGGCCTCATGGTAGCCGAAACGGTCGAACAGGGCGGTCAGCTTGCGCACCGCCGGCGCCAGCTCGGCCACCGGAAAGGCCACGTCCTCGATGATGACGGTGGTGCCGGTTTCGCGCACCGCGCCCACCGCCGGAAACATGCCCTTGCGCATGCCCCAGAGGGTGGCACAGGTGACCTTGTCCTGGGTGAAGGCGACTTCGTTGCAGCGTGCAAAGGGGGTGACCGCGGCCATGGCCTGCTCGCATTTGTCCAGCAGCTCCGCCTCGCTGGCGCCGTGCACCTCCACCAGCAGGGCGGCAGCTTCCCCATCCAGCTCGGCCACAAACCCGGGCATGCCCGGCTTGTCGGCGATGGAGGCCAGGGCCCGGCCGTCCATCAGCTCCACCGCCGCCACCTGGGTCTCGGCCAGGGCGGTCACCGCCCGGCAGGTGGTTTCGATGTCCGCATACACCAGCAGGCAGGAGGCTTTGAAGGGGTGATCGGGCACGGTGTGATAGCTGACCTCGGCCATAAAGCCGAGGGTGCCTTCCGAGCCAATCATCAGGTGGGCCAGCATGTCGAACGGGTCGTCAAAGTCGGTCAGGGCGTTCAGGCTGTAGCCGGTGGTGTTTTTCAGCCGGTACTTGTGGCGAATGCGCTCGCTCAGCTCAGGGTTGGCCTTCACCTCCTCGCTCAGCTGCTTGAGGCCGGCCAGCAGCTCGGGTTTCTGCTCGGCAAAGCGGGCCCGGCTGTCGGCGTTCACGGTATCCAGTTGCGTGCCGTCGGCCAGTATCAGCTTAAGGCCGTGCAGGGTGCGGTAGGAGTTCTGGGCGGTACCGCAGCACATGCCGGAGGCATTGTTGGCGGCGATGCCGCCGATCTTGCAGCTGTTGATGGAGGCCGGATCCGGGCCGATTTTACGGCCGTAGGGCGTCAGGTAGCGGTTGGCGTCGGCGCCGATCACTCCGGGCTGCAGGGCAATGCGCCCGCCCTCGTCCTCGATGCGGTGGCCGCGCCAGTCGTCGGTGAGGGTGATCAGCACCGAATCGGACACCGCCTGGCCCGACAGACTGGTGCCGGCGGCGCGAAAAGTGCAGTGAAGGCGGTGTTGCCGGCAGGCCGCCAGCACGCGCACCACTTCGTCTTGGCTTGCCAGCCGCAGCACCAGTTTGGGCAGCAGCCGGTAAAAGCTGGCGTCGGTGCCATAGGCCAGGCACAGGGACGGATCGCTGATGATGCGCTCACTGGGCAGAAAGGTGGCCAGCTCGTCAGCCAGCCGCTGGTAGCGGGCCTCCATCAGGCATCCTCCAGGATCAGCACCGTCAGGGCGCTGGGGCCGTGGGCGCCGTAGGCCAGGGTTTGCTGAATGTCGGCGGTCTTGGACGGACCCGACACCAGCAGCAGGTTGGTGGGCATTCCCTGATTCCAGCCTTCGCTGGCCATCATGGCCGGCAGGTTGGTGTGCAGGGTGGAAGCCTTCAGGATGGCGACATGATGAGGCGGCACCAGCGACAGGGTACGCGGCTCCTCCGGGCCCGGCCACAGCACCAGGCTGCCGGTGGCGGCAATGGCGCCATGGCAGCCGGTGATGCCGGCATCCACCTGATTGAACAGCTCATCCTTCCACTCTTCCAGCGGGCGGTCAAAGCACACCCGTTCGGCGGTGCCGTTCAATGCTAGCGTGATCTCGTCAAAAAATTCGCCGCCGGTGCCGGTGGCCACCCGTTTAACGCCGGCCTGCGCCAGCCGCTCCCGCAGGGTGGTCACCAGGGCGGTACGGGGCAGGCGTAGCACCTCGGCATGGTTTTGTTCCAGCAGGCCGGTCAGCCGGGCCAGCATGGTGTCGGCATCGGTCTCGTTCCAGATGGGGTAGTCAGGCTCCGGGGCGTTGAGTGGCAGCGCATTGACCCGGCGCAGCCGGTCGAGAATGGCGGTACGGGCGGTCGACATTATTTGTTCCTCTCGGCCATGAGTTCACGCAGGGTTTTGGCGGCGGGTCTGGGCGCGGTGCGGCAGCGGGTCCAGGGGCCCAGTTTGCTTGGGATCAGCCGGCGCAACCGGGTCGCACACCAGGTCATGGTGCGGTACAGGGCCGGCTGGCGGGTAGCCAGGGCGAAGCTGCGCCAGATAAAGGCTTCGGTGTTGCTGGCTGCCGCTTTCTGACCGCGCAGCGGTAAAGCACCCGGGTTGGGCTCCTGCTTGGCCTCATGGCGCAGCCGTTGTAACAGTTCGGGGATCGGAATGCGTACCGGACAGACTTCGCCGCAGGCACCGCACAGGCTGGAGGCGGTGGGCAAGTCCTGAGTCGCATCCAGGCCCATCAGATGGGGTGAGATGATTTTGCCGATGGGGCCGGGGTAGACGGTGCCGTAGGCGTGGCCGCCAATGCGGGTATACACCGGGCAATGGTTCATACAGGCACCGCAGCGAATGCATTGCAGGGTCTTGCGCAGCTCTTCGTCGGCAAAGGCCTGGCTGCGGCCGTTGTCGAGCAGCACCAGGTGCACTTCCTTGGGGCCGTCCAGCTCATCGTCCTTGCGCGGGCCGCTGATCATGTTGAAGTAGGTGGTGATCAGCTGGCCGGTGGCAGAGCGGGTCAGGGCGCTGAACAGCGGCGGTACATCGGCCAGGTATTCCACCACCTTTTCAATGCCGGTAATGGCGATATGCACCTCGGGCACGGTAGTGCACATGCGGCCGTTGCCTTCGTTTTCCACCAGGCAAAGGGTGCCGGTTTCGGCTACCGCGAAGTTGACCCCGGACACGCCCACATCGGCGGTGCGGTACTTTTCTCGCAGCACCCGGCGGCCGGTCTGGATCAGGGTGTCCACGTCCAGGGTGTGCTCAAAGCCGGGCACGTGTTCGGCAAACAGGTCGGCTACCTGCCGCTTGTTCTTGTGAATGGCGGGCATGATGATGTGCGACGGCGTTTCCCGGCCGAGCTGGACGATATATTCGCCCATGTCGCTTTCCAGGCAGGTAATGCCTTCTTTGGCCATGGCGGCGTTGAGCTCAATTTCCTCGCTCACCATCGATTTTCCCTTTACAGCCAGGGTGCCGCCGTGGGACTGAATGATGTCGGTGAAGATGGCATTGGCCTGTTCGGCGTTTTCCGCCCAGTGCACGCGAATACCGTTGGCAATGCAGTTGGTTTCAAGCTGTTCCAGCAACTCGGGCAGCTTGCTCAGGCAGCGTTGGCGAATGGCCTCGGACCGATCGCGAATGGCGCTTTCCTCGTCGGCATCGTCAAAAGCGGTTTTACGCTTGTCGCGCAGGTAATCCATGGCACCGCGAAAGTTGGCGCGCAGCTCCTGGTCGGCCAGGGCTGCTTCGGCCTGGGGGTGAAAGTATTGGGGTTGGTTATGCATGGCGTTCCTCCAGCCGGTTCAGCAGAAAGCTGGCCAGGTGAATGCCCTGAAGGGGGCGACCCTGGTATTCCAGAGCACCGTTGATATTGAGCAGGCAGCCCCAGTCGGCACTTATCAGCTGCTCTGCCTGAGTGTCACTCAGATGCTGGGTTTTGTCTTGCACCATGGCCTCGCTGATGGCCGGGTGACGCACCGCAAAGGTGCCGCCAAAACCACAGCACTCGCTTTCGTAGGCCTGCTCGCGCAGCTCAACATGGTCCAGCTGGCCGAGCAGCTGGCGGGCGGTGACATGCACCTTCATCTCCCGGCGGGCGGCGCAGGAGGTGTGCAGCACCACTGAGGTGTCGGGGCCCTTGTCTTCCAGCCGGATGCGGCAGACATGCACCAGAAATTCGGTGAGTTCAAATACCCGATCACAGAATTCATTGGCTTTGTCCTCGTGTTCACTGCCGGCGAACAGGCGACGGTAGTGATGATGCATCATGCCACCACAGGATCCAGACAGTACCACCACCGGCCAGGGCTCGGGAAACAGCGCCATCTGGCTCAGCGCTGTGGTGCGGGCATCGTCGTTGTAGCCGGAGGAGTAGGCGGGCTGGCCGCAGCAACTCTGCTTGGGCACATAGACAACCTCGACCCCGGCCAGCTCCAGCAGACGAATGGCATCCAGCCCGCTTTGGGGCGAAAACAAATCCACCAGGCAGGTGGCGTAGACATAGACCTTTTCGGGTCTGGACGGATAGAGGCGAATAGCGGATGACATAAGCAATTCCTGTCAGGGTTACAACAAGGCCGCCGGCGAGTACCGGCGGCGGCAGAGCATCAGGACAGCGGCAGCAGCGGATCCGAGATACCCATTCCGTAGATGGCGATCATACCAATCACGCCGATGGCCACCAGATAGTAAAGGGTGGGCAGGGCGGTCTTGCGCAGCGTGGTGCCTTCCCGGCCCATCAGGCCGACGGTGGCCGAGGCCGCCACCACGTTGTGAATAGCGATCATGTTGCCGGCGGCAGCCCCCACCGCCTGCAGCGCCACCACCATGGCGGTGGACACCCCAAGAGTCTGGGCCACCTCGAACTGGAACTGGGAAAACATCATGTTGGACACGGTGTTGGAGCCGGCAATAAAGGCGCCCAGGGCACCGATCACGCCGCTGATGGCCGGGAAAAAGTCACCCACCTGATCTGCGGCCACCCGGGCCGCCATCACTGGCATGCTGGCCAGATCCGCTTCGTTGACGCCGGAGTTGATAAAGATCCGTACCATGGGCACGGTGAACATCAACACAAAACCGGCGCCGATCAGGGTCTTGCTCGACTCGTGAATGGCCGGGCCCAGATCCTTGAGCGAACGGGTCTGGCTCAGTACTGCCACCAGCGACACGAACACCAGAATGCCGCCGGGCAGGTACAGGGGCTGAATGCCGGCGCTGATCCCTGCCTCGCCCAGCAGGTTGTTGAAGGCAATGTTCCAGCCGGTGAGCAGGCCCTTGAAGCTGTCGCTGGTGCGGCTCAGTACCAGCAGTACCGGCAGCAGCAGATAGGGGAACCAGGCCAGGGCCAGGCTGATGGGCTTTTTCTGCAGGTCTTCCTTGTGAATGGCCAGGGTGCCCAGCCACTCCGCCGGCCAGTCTTTTTCCTCGGGGAAGTCAAAGGTGTGTTTGGGCACCAGAAAGCCCTTGCGGGCGGCGGTGACCACCACGGCCAGCCCCACCAGGCCGCCGATCAGGGACGGAAATTCGGGGCCGAGAAACACACCGGTGAAGGCATAGGGAATGGTAAAGGCGAGGCCCGCGAAAATGGCAAAGGGCAGAATTTCCAGGCCCTGCTTCCAGCTTTTTTCCTTGCCGAAAAAGCGGGTCAGCATCATGCACATGAACAGCGGCATCAGAATGCCGACAATGGCGTGGGTAATGGCCACGTTGCTGGTGACCGTTTGCAGGTAAGCCGGCCAGCCGGAGCCGGCTGCGCTCAGGGTGGTGTTGATGGCGGCATTATCGAGGCCGGTGGTCACACCGACGATAATCGGGGTGCCAACGGCACCGAAGGAAACCGGTGTGCTCTGGATCAGCATGCCCATCAGCACCGCGCCCAGCGCCGGAAAGCCCAGCGCCACCATCAGGGGGGCCGCCACGGCGGCGGGAGTGCCGAAGCCGGAGGCACCTTCAATAAAGCAGCCAAAGCACCAGGCCACGATAATGGCCTGCACCCGGCGATCCGGGCTGATGGCGGTAAAGCCATTGCGAATGGTGGTAATGGCACCGGTGTGCTTGAGGGTGTTGAGCAGCAGAATGGCACCGAAGATGATCCACAGCAGCGAGACGGAAATCACCAGTCCTTGCAGGGTGGACGCCAGCACCCGGGTGCCGGTCATGTCCCAGACCAGCAGGGCGATGACCACGGTCAGAATAAAGGCTAGTGGCATGGCGCGTTTGGCCGGCCATTGCAGGCCCACCAGCAGCACGGCGGCGAGCAGTATGGGAGAAAATGCCAGTAATGCCAGCAAAGTATCAGTCATAATGTGTGTATCCTTGTCACCTTGTTCATGGGTGGCAACCACTCCACCCGTATCCTTAATAATGTAGAGTACGATGGCACTCGCGGTGTTAAATGGATGTAAACTTTAATAATCTTTTTTTTGTTGATATATAGAGTTAATGAAATCCATTGTTTCCAAAACTGGTTAAATAATGCCGAGAACCGACGATCTCATTCTGTTTTCTCAGGTCATTGAGCTGGGCTCTTTCAGTAAGGCCGCTGATACCAATGGTCTGACCAATTCGGTAGTGAGCAAGCGTATTGCCCGGCTGGAAGCCGAGCTGGGCAGCACCCTGATCCACCGCACCACGCGCCGGTTGACGCTGACCGAGGCGGGCCGGGTGTTGTTTGAGCACGCTCGGGCAGTGGCGCAAACAGCCCAGGAGGCTTTTGATGCGGTGACCGGCTACAGCGACACCCTGCAGGGGCACATTCGCATGTCGGTACCTACCATTTCCGGGGAGTTGCTGCTGGCGGAGGCGGTGGCGCAATTTTGTGAACTGCATCCGGCTATCAGCGTCGACATGTCCCTGGACAACCGCTTTGTGGATCTGGTGGGTGAGGGTTATGACCTGGTGATCCGCACCGGTCATCTGGAAGACTCCAGCCTGATCGCCCGCCATATTCTGGACTCGCGCTGGACCATCTGTGCCGCCCCTGCCTACCTCAGCCGCCACGGCAAGCCTCAGGTGCCGGAAGATCTGCTGCAACATAACTGCCTGATTTACAGCTATCAGGAAAGCGGGGCCCGGGACTGGCTGTTCAGTCGCCATGGTGAGACCTATTCGCTGCGGGTGAGCGGCAACTTTTCCACCGACAACGCCGCCGCCCTGCGCAAGGCGGCCCTGGCCGGCCATGGCCTGGCCTATGTGCCCCGTTGCCTGGTGTATCCGGATCTGCAGGCGGGGCGGCTGGTGGAGCTGCTGCCCAGCCGGGTGGGCAAGGTATTGGGCATTTATGCTGTATATCCCTACAACCGCCAGCCGCCCCGCAAGATAAAGCTGCTGATTGAACATATTCGCGCCCGTTATATGGAGATCAGGCATTATTTCTGAGTATGTCTTCAGTCAGCCGAAAGTGAATGTTCCCGTGACATAGCCTTGACCCACCAACATAAGCTGTGGTTTGTTGTATGGCTAAATGTTTGATTATCTGGCCGGTGTGCAATGTGTTCATTGGTTCGGGATGAGGTTTATCATGATCAAAACCGCCGTAATCGGCTATGGCCCAACGGCCAGTATTTATCATCTGCCCTTTATCGACAGCCTGCCGGAGTTCGAGCTGGTGGCTATCAGTACCTCGCGGCCGGAGCGGGTGGAGCGGGACTGGCCTGAGGTGAAGGTGTATACCGATGTGGATGAAATGCTCAAGGAGTCCGGTGCCCGACTGGTAGTGATCACGGCACCCAACGAGGTGCATTATGAGCTGGGCCGTAAGGCACTGAGTATGGGACTGCATGTAGTGATGGAAAATCCGGCGGTCACTCAGCTGCACCAGGGCAGTGAGCTGATGCGCCTGGCGGAAGCCAGCCGGCTGTGTCTGATACCTTTTCACAATCGCCGTTGGGACAGTGATTTTCTTACCATCAAGCGCTTGCTGGCCGATGGCAAGGTGGGCCCGGTGCATGCTTTTGAATCGCACTTCGATCGCTTTCGGCCCACTCCCAAAGGGCAGCAAGACAAACCCGGTGTAGCCGCAGGCTCCTGGTTTGATCTGGGCGGCCATCTGGTAGACCAGGCGCTGGAGCTGTTTGGCAAGCCTCTGGCGGTGACCGGCCGCTGTTTGTCTCAGCGCCCGGGCTCTGATGTAACCGATTACTTTCATGTTCAGCTGCATTACGCCAGCAAGGAAGTGGTGCTGCATTCCAGCTCTTATCATCCCGGACCCACCTTGCGCTTTAAGTTGCAGGGCGAGCGGGGCTGCTATATCAAGCTGGGTTTTGATCCACAGGAAGAGCGCCTGCGGGACGGTATAGTGCCCGACTCGCCTTACCTGGCCAAGGAAGCAGAAAGTGATTATGGCATTTTCTATTCCGAGGACGATCCGGAAGTGATCGTGTCAGAGGTGGGAGGCTACCGGCATTTTTATGAAGAAACCGCCAGAGCCATTCGCGGTGAAGGCCCGTTGCCGGTCACCATTCGTGATGCGCTCAACGGGCTGAATATTATCATGCTGGCGGAAAAGAGCAGCCGGGAGGGAAAAACCCTGCCGGTGCCCGATGTGAATTACTGAGCCGGCTGCCGTGTTGGTGTGAGCAAACGGCTCAGCAGGGTGAGGTGCATAACATAGCGCAGGGCTACATAGGCCACCACCAGGGTGGCCACGGCACTGTTGCAAAGTTAGCGATGAGGCAGCCTTTTGTCTTATTCAAAGGCCTTACATTTCAAAAACTCTGCTTACCAGGCGCATTTCGCCCAGGGGATCACCATAATAAAATGCTGAGGCCTGGCCTTTGCGTAGTGCACGCATCACCTCAATACCTTTGATGGTGGCGTAAGCCGTCTTCATGGATTTAAATCCCAGCGTGGCGTCGATTATCCGTTTCAGTTTGCCATGATCGCATTCAATCACGTTGTTCCGGTACTTAATCTGTCGGTGTTCAACGTCAGACGGGCACCGGCCTTCGCGTTTGAGCAGAGCAAGCGCGCGACCATAGGCGGGCGCTTTATCCGTGTTGATGAATCGCGGGATCTGCCACTTCTTCACGTTGTTGAGGATTTTACCCAGAAACCGGTATGCAGCTTTGCTGTTACGACGGGAGGAGAGATAAAAATCGACAGTGCGGCCCCGGCTGTCGACGGCCCGGTACAGATACGCCCAGCGGCCATTGACCTTCACGTAGGTTTCATCCATGTGCCACGGGCAAAGATCGGAAGGGTTACGCCAGTACCAGCGCAGCCGTTTTTCCATTTCAGGCGCATAACGCTGAACCCAGCGGTAAATCGTGGAGTGATCGACATTCACTCCGCGTTCAGCCAGCATCTCCTGCAGCTCACGGTAACTGATGCCGTATTTGCAGTACCAGCGTACGGCCCACAGAATGATGTCACGCTGAAAATGCCGGCCTTTGAATGGGTTCATGTGCAGCTCCATCAGCAAAAGGGGATGATAAGTTTATCACCACCGACTATTTGCAACAGTGCCTGCATTCCAGCCTTGCCAAGGGAGAGCGGGGAGGTTAGTCAGCCCGGTTGCCGGTGTTATTTCCCCAAGCGGTTTGTTGCCACCGCTGCCAGTGTTGTGCTGGTCCTCCGGCTGGGGTTGTCCATCGTGCGAAATCAATTTGCTAACTATTGGTTAGCATATGCTTGGTTTGCTTTAAGTCAACACCCAAAAGTTAGTTTTTCAATTTTTTAATTCAGGGTCAGTTGGTGCAAGCTGTGGTGACGCAAAGGAAGGGGTAATTTTCGGATCATTGCCCTGCCGCCCGTTGCTCCGAACCACTGGGAGCTGGACCCCAACGATCTCGGGTGTGACGATGGACCTGTACTGAGGGGGCTGTGGGTCGTACCCCGATTCGCATGAGGATTGAATATAACCGACGTGACTGTTACATTTAGGTGGCTAAACCCGTCAAGCCCTCAGGAGTGAATCATGACCGTAGTCACGACCGCCGATACCTCCCAACTGTACGCACTTGCAGCCCGACATGGGCTCAAGCTCCATGGCCCGCTGACTGTCAATGAGCTTGGGCTCGACTATAGGATCGTGATCGCCACCGTCGACGATGGACGTCGGTGGGTGCTGCGCATCCCGCGCCGAGCCGAGGTAAGCGCGAAGGTCGAACCAGAGGCGCGGGTGCTGGCAATGCTCAAGAATCGCCTGCCGTTCGCGGTGCCGGACTGGCGCGTGGCCAACGCCGAGCTCGTTGCCTATCCCATGCTCGAAGACTCGACTGCGATGGTCATCCAGCCTGGTTCGTCCACGCCCGACTGGGTCGTGCCGCAGGACTCGGAGGTCTTCGCGGAGAGCTTCGCGACCGCGCTCGCCGCCCTGCATGCCGTCCCCATTTCCGCCGCCGTGGATGCGGGGATGCTCATCCGTACACCGACGCAGGCCCGTCAGAAGGTGGCCGACGACGTTGACCGCGTCCGACGCGAGTTCGTGGTGAACGACAAGCGCCTCCACCGGTGGCAGCGCTGGCTCGACGACGATTCGTCGTGGCCAGATTTCTCCGTGGTGGTGCATGGCGATCTCTACGTGGGCCATGTGCTCATCGACAACACGGAGCGCGTCAGCGGGATGATCGACTGGAGCGAGGCCCGCGTTGATGACCCTGCCATCGACATGGCCGCGCACCTTATGGTCTTTGGTGAAGAGGGGCTCGCGAAGCTCCTCCTCACGTATGAAGCGGCCGGTGGCCGGGTGTGGCCGCGGCTCGCCCACCACATCGCGGAGCGCCTTGCGTTCGGGGCGGTCACCTACGCACTCTTCGCCCTCGACTCGGGTAACGAAGAGTACCTCGCTGCGGCGAAGGCGCAGCTCGCCGCAGCGGAATGAGCGAACGTCGATATAGCCCGCTCGCGACGCTGTTCGCGGCGACCTTTCTCTTCCGGATCGGCAACGCGGTGGCGGCCCTCGCGCTTCCATGGTTCGTCCTGTCTCATACAAAGAGCGCGGCCTGGGCGGGCGCCACGGCCGCTAGCAGCGTCATCGCGACCATCATCGGCGCGTGGGTTGGTGGTGGCCTCGTCGATCGGTTCGGGCGCGCGCCCGTCGCATTGATCTCGGGTGTGGTGGGCGGCGTGGCCATGGCGAGCATCCCACTGCTCGATGCCGTTGGCGCCCTCTCGAACACTGGGCTGATCGCTTGCGTGGTGCTCGGTGCCGCGTTCGACGCACCCGGTATGGCCGCGCAGGACAGTGAGCTGCCCAAACTCGGCCACGTCGCCGGGCTCTCCGTTGAGCGCGTCTCGTCACTGAAAGCGGTGATCGGGAACGTCGCGATTCTAGGTGGCCCGGCCCTTGGGGGGGCCGCAATCGGCCTGCTTGGCGCTGCGCCAACGCTCGGGCTGACGGCGTTCTGCTCCGTCCTTGCAGGTCTGCTCGGCGCGTGGGTGCTTCCCGCGCGTGCCGCTCGGACGATGACCACGACGGCGACTCTCTCCATGCGCGCCGGCGTCGCTTTTCTCTGGAGCGAACCCCTGCTGCGCCCTCTCTTTGGTATAGTGATGATCTTCGTGGGCATCGTTGGCGCCAACGGCAGCGTCATCATGCCTGCGCTGTTTGTAGATGCAGGACGCCAAGTAGCAGAGCTCGGGCTGTTCTCCTCAATGATGGGGGCTGGTGGTCTCCTTGGCATTGCCATTCATGCGTCGGTCGGCGCCCGGATATCAGCGCAGAACTGGCTGGCGGTGGCATTTTGTGGCTCTGCGGTGGGCTCGCTTCTGCTTTCACAGTTGCCAGGCGTGCCGGTGCTGATGTTGTTGGGCGCGCTCGTGGGACTGCTGACCGGCTCAGTCTCTCCCATTCTCAACGCTGCCATCTACAACCGCACGCCGCCAGAACTTCTCGGCCGGGTACTCGGCACGGTCTCGGCGGTGATGCTGTCAGCCTCGCCCATGGTTATGCTTGCGGCCGGCGCGTTTGTCGACCTTGCTGGTCCGCTCCCTGGCCTCGTTGTATCGGCCGTGTTTGCGGGGCTCGTGGCTCTACTCTCGCTCCGTCTTCAATTTGCTACAATGGCGGCGGCAGCCACAGCCTCCGCCCCAACCCATACAGAAGGTGAACACTGATGCCCCGCCCCAAGCTCAAGTCCGATGACGAGGTACTCGAGGCCGCCACCGTAGTGCTGAAGCGTTGCGGTCCCATAGAGTTCACGCTCAGCGGAGTAGCAAAGGAGGTGGGGCTCTCCCGCGCAGCGTTAATCCAGCGCTTCACCAACCGCGATACGCTGCTGGTGAGGATGATGGAGCGCGGCGTCGAGCAGGTGCGGCATTACCTGAATGCGATACCGATAGGCGCAGGGCCGCAAGGGCTCTGGGAATTTTTGCAGGTGCTCGTTCGGAGCATGAACACTCGCAACGACTTCTCGGTGAACTATCTCATCTCCTGGTACGAGCTCCAGGTGCCGGAGCTACGCACGCTTGCGATCCAGCGGAACCGCGCGGTGGTGGAGGGGATCCGCAAGCGACTGCCCCCAGGTGCTCCTGCGGCAGCTGAGTTGCTCCTGCACTCGGTCATCGCTGGCGCGACGATGCAGTGGGCCGTCGATCCGGATGGTGAGCTAGCTGATCATGTGCTGGCTCAGATCGCTGCCATCCTGTGTTTAATGTTTCCCGAACACGACGATTTCCAACTCCTCCAGGCACATGCGTAAACGGAGGTGTGCAGAGTCCCTGCGGCAGGCGACGAACACGACCGTCGTCGATTAGTACCGGTACGGTCGGTGGTATCGAAGTCTTGATCACCACTCAGGTCTACGGCTTACAAATGGTGACCATCCCGATACTTGCGTCAGAGCACCGGGCCGATTCTTTGACAGTGAATCACTCCCGTAAGGTTGTGCCGGTGTGGGTGTCCCGGGTCGAGACGATACTCCGCCAATGCGCCCAGCAAACAACCTGGCCATCGCAGGTGGTGGGGAGCGGTGTGGCGGATGAGTTGGACAAGTTGGTGTAGCAGCACGAGCACGGCGAGATAACATCGCAGGAGTTCGACATGCTCAAGAGACAGCTGATTGCGAATCGCGATGCAGATTCATAACCCGATTGCGGGTTGGCTTCACTCCACCATCACCGAGCAGACTAGCACGGCGCATATCTGCACATCCTCATTGACCGGCAGCAGGGGGTATTGCGGGTTGAGAGGCTTTAACCACCAGGAACCGGAATCCATCACCAGCTCTTTGAAGGTCATGTCGCTGCCGTAGCGGGCGATCACCTTCTTGCCCGGGGCGGGCTCCACCTCAGGATCCACGATGATGATGGTGCCGTCAGGGTATGACTTGCCCCCCATGGGGGCCACCATGGAGTCGCCCTTCACCCGTACGGCATAGGCCCGGGTGCTGACGCGAACTGGGCTGATGGTGATCTCTTCTGCCTCTTCCAGGGTTGGGATATCGCCGCAGTCTTTGAACTCACCGGCGCTGACCCAAGAGATCAGGGGAACCTGGTAGACAGGGAAAGGCTGTGGTTCGACATTGCCGTCGCTCGTATCGGTGCCAGTCAGCAACCACTGCACGCTCTTGCCGGTGATGCGCGAGAGCTCTCCCAGCCGTTTGACCTCTGGCAGCCCCTCACCTTTCAGCCATTTCCCTACCGAGACCTCAGACAGATCTTCTCGCAACGTGCGCTTAAGCCGAACTATTCGGCCTCTAACGGGCCAGCCCATTTCATCGAGAGCGGCATTGAGTCGCTGCGAGAATGCCATTTTGTCGGCTTCATAACGCGCCATTGGTGTTTGTTTCTCATCCATTTCCTAACGTCCAGTTATTGTTTGTCAATTTGACCTAACTTTAACCTCTTGCGCATTTTACTAACCAAGAGTTATGATTTTGTGTGTGTAAAACGCCAGAGGACGCCATGCATACCCTGTTAACTCGATTCGGTACCAAGAGTGCCATCGCGGCTGCACTCGGCATCACCCCGGAGGGCGTCAGCAACGCTTTCAGGCGTGGCAAGGTGCCAAGCACCTGGGTGGCCAAGCTCAAGCAGCAAGGTTTGAGCCAATCTGAGCTCGCTGAATTGCCTCTGACTGACGAAGGGCGGGCGATTGTATCAGCATTCACCGGGCAATTATAACCAACCGTTAGGAATCACTATGACAGAGCAACGGAATGACACCACGGCAAAAGTCAGAGCGGTTTTCCGGTCATCGGACGTGATGGCTGCGGCTTATAGCATTGGCCACCGCTTCAACGCCAGCGAACTGGCGCGACTGATGGGGCGCAAGCCGGCGGAGTTTTGCAAGAAGCTCAACCCGGATTGCGATGACCGCCATCTCACCCTGGCCGAGGCGGTCGCCGTCACCGAGATCACCGGTGACAACGCCATCCTCGAAGCCTGGGCGGTGAGCCGCGGAAAGGTGCTAGTGGATCTGCCAGTTGGGGTGGTCAGTGACGATGACCTGGTGGAGCAGGTGCTGCTGGCGCAGGCGGTGTTCGGCAAGCTGATGCAGGGGCTCTGTTGCAAAGATTGGCGGCAGTCAGAGGTAGGCTGTCGCTCTGCGCCGATCAGGCGGCTGCTGCGAAATGGTGGTTGAGCATGCCCATGGCCTCCGTCAGCGCCGAGGGCCCAATGCCAAAAGCTCTCTCCACAAGGCGCACCTCGCCCCTGATGCCGGGCTGCAGGCACCAGGGGCGAGCCTGTCCTTTGCGCAGGGCTCGCATGACTTCGAATCCCTTGATCGTGGCATAGGCCGTGGGGATCGATTTGAAACCGCGCACCGGCTTGATCAGTATCTTGAGCTTTCCGTGATCGGCCTCGATCACGTTATTGAGATACTTCACCTGCCGGTGGGCCGTCTCCCGGTCCAGCTTTCCTTCGCGCTTCAATTCGGTGATCGCTGCACCATAGCTCGGCGCTTTGTCGGTATTGAGCGTGGCAGGCTTTTCCCAGTGCTTCAGGCCTCGCAGGGCCTTGCCCAGGAACCGCTTCGCTGCCTTGGCGCTGCGGGTCGGCGACAGGTAGAAATCGATCGTGTCGCCCCGCTTGTCGACTGCCCGGTACAGGTAGGTCCACTTGCCCCGCACCTTGACGTAGGTTTCATCCAGGCGCCAGCTCGGATCAAAGCCACGCCGCCAGAACCAGCGCAGCCGCTTCTCCATCTCCGGGGCGTAGCACTGGACCCAGCGATAGATCGTCGTATGGTCGACCGAAATGCCGCGTTCCGCCAGCATTTCCTCAAGGTCGCGATAGCTGATCGGATAGCGACAATACCAGCGCACCGCCCACAGGATCACATCACCCTGGAAATGGCGCCACTTGAAATCCGTCATCGTTCCGTCCGTCCAATCTCCGCCAAGCATGCTCAAGCTTCACGATTTTTGCAACAGAGCCCACACGAGTATTGAGCATAGTCGAGATTGGTGCAGATCACTTCTGATATTGAACTGTCAGGAGCTGGCTGCACAACAGCCATTACGCCCAATCAACTGGTGCAGTCGTCTTCTGAAAATGACATTTGGTATCTCTCATAAACGGATGTTTTTGAGAGAACTATCTTCGGCCTTCACACGCACGAAAGGCGGCGAAGCTCCGCCGTTAATCCGTCCGCCGGAGATCTCGCCCAGGCAGGCTGAAGGCCGAGCAAGCCTGACAGGCCCGAAAAGCCCGGCACGGGCGTCGGCGGCGATGACGGCGGCGGCATTATCCAGGGTTGATGATGGAAGTGGAGGATATCGACAACCTCTCGCGCAACCAAGACATCGCGGTCGGACTGCAAGTGATCTTGAAGCCACGGGCCCGTCCCACCCCGACATGGACCTCGATGCCCGAACGGACGTTAGATTTCGAGTTCTAGGCGTTCTGCGATGAAGGTTGGATCCCAGCCGGGATTGAAAGTGTCGACGTGGGTGAATCCGAGCCGCTCGTATAGGCCACGCAGGTTCGGGTGGCAGTCGAGCCGCAGCTTGGCGCACCCCTGCGTTCGCGCGGCATGGCGGCAAGCCTCGATCAGCGCGGAGCTGACACCCCGGCCCGCATGTGTCCGTCGCACCGCGAGCTTGTGCAGATATGCGGCCTCCCCCTTGAGGGCGTCGGGCCAGAACTCGGGATCCTCGGCCGACAAGGTGCAACAGCCGACGATGCCGTCGCTGCAACTCGCGACTAGGAGCTCGGATCTCAGGACGAAGGTCTCCGCGAATGTCCGGTCGATCCGCGCGACGTCCCAGGCGGGCGTTCCCTTGGCGGACATCCACGCCGCAGCGTCGTGCATCAGCCGCACAACCTCGTCGATATCACCCGAGCAGGCGACCCGAACGTTCGGAGGCTCCTCGCTGTCCATTCGCTCCCCTGGCGCGGTATGAACCGCCGCCTCATAGTGCAGTTTGATCCTGACGAGCCCAGCATGTCTGCGCCCACCTTCGCGGAACCTGACCAGGGTCCGCTAGCGGGCGGCCGGAAGGTGAATGCTAGGCATGATCTAACCCTCGGTCTCTGGCGTCGCGACTGCGAAATTTCGCGAGGGTTTCCGAGAAGGTGATTGCGCTTCGCAGATCTCCAGGCGCGTGGGTGCGGACGTAGTCAGCGCCATTGCCGATCGCGTGAAGTTCCGCCGCAAGGCTCGCTGGACCCAGATCCTTTACAGGAAGGCCAACGGTGGCGCCCAAGAAGGATTTCCGCGACACCGAGACCAATAGCGGAAGCCCCAACGCCGACTTCAGCTTTTGAAGGTTCGACAGCACGTGCAGCGATGTTTCCGGTGCGGGGCTCAAGAAAAATCCCATCCCCGGATCGAGGATGAGCCGGTCGGCAGCGACCCCGCTCCGTCGCAAGGCGGAAACCCGCGCCTCGAAGAACCGCACAATCTCGTCGAGCGCGTCTTCGGGTCGAAGGTGACCGGTGCGGGTGGCGATGCCATCCCGCTGCGCTGAGTGCATAACCACCAGCCTGCAGTCCGCCTCAGCAATATCGGGATAGAGCGCAGGGTCAGGAAATCCTTGGATATCGTTCAGGTAGCCCACGCCGCGCTTGAGCGCATAGCGCTGGGTTTCCGGTTGGAAGCTGTCGATTGAAACACGGTGCATCTGATCGGACAGGGCGTCTAAGAGCGGCGCAATACGTCTGATCTCATCGGCCGGCGATACAGGCCTCGCGTCCGGATGGCTGGCGGCCGGTCCGACATCCACGACGTCTGATCCGACTCGCAGCATTTCGATCGCCGCGGTGACAGCGCCGGCGGGGTCTAGCCGCCGGCTCTCATCGAAGAAGGAGTCCTCGGTGAGATTCAGAATGCCGAACACCGTCACCATGGCGTCGGCCTCCGCAGCGACTTCCACGATGGGGATCGGGCGAGCAAAAAGGCAGCAATTATGAGCCCCATACCTACAAAGCCCCACGCATCAAGCTTTTGCCCATGAAGCAACCAGGCAATGGCTGTAATTATGACGACGCCGAGTCCCGACCAGACTGCATAAGCAACACCGACAGGGATGGATTTCAGAACCAGAGAAAGAAAATAAAATGCGATGCCATAACCGATTATGACAACGGCGGAAGGGGCAAGCTTAGTAAAGCCCTCGGTGCGGCGGACATTATCCGCGAACAGGCTGAACAGCACGGCATTGCGCGGGTAACGGATGTCTGGCTGGAAGTCGGCGCACTGGCGGATGTTGAGGAGAGTGCACTGCATTTCTGTTTTGATATCGCCTGCCGTGATACCGTGGCGCAGGGCTGCACACTGCATATTGATGTTATCCCGGCACAGGCATGGTGCTGGGATTGCAGCCGTGAGGCCGAAATCATGCAGCACGCCGGATGCTGTCCGCACTGCGGCAGTGAACGGCTGCGCATCAGTGAAGGTGATGATTTGCGGGTAAAAAGCCTGGAAGGTGAGTGAGTTTTACGCCGCCGCCGTATTCAGCAGCCAGCGGGCGAATTGCTGCATGGCCGGGGTTTCCGTACGGGACTGTAACCGCGTCAGCCAGTAGCCGCCGAGGGTGATTTCTGCGGCAAACGGCTGTACCAGTGCGCCTGACTGTAACAGGCGGCTGAACATACATACCGGTGCGATCGCTACCCCGGCACCCAGTTGTGCCGCCTCGGCCATGGCCAGTGAGGTATCGAACACCATTACCGGCTGTGACGGGGAAGGCGGTGTGCCGCCCGCACAATCCAGCCAGCGGCTCCATTCATCCCGGCGGAATGAGCGCAGCAGGGTAAAGCGGTGAACATCATCCGGCTGCTGTAACTGTTCTGCAATGGCCGGTGAGCACAGCGGAGCGTGTGGTGCACTGAAAATCAGTTCCGCATCTGACTCATGCCACGCGCCGTTACCGAAACGGATCGTATAATCATGCCCTTCCGCCGCCGGGTCCACATGATTGTTATGGGTGGAGATATGCAGATCAATATGCGGATGGCTGTCATAGAATCCGGCCAGACGCGGCAGCAGCCAGCCTGCGGCAAATGTTCCCACCGCACCGACTTTCACCCGCTCACGGAACTGCCCGTGAGAAAAACACTCCAGAGTATCCGCAATCCGGTCAAACGCCTCATTGAGCACCGGCAGTAATCCCTCACCTTCATGGGTCAGCACCAGCCCGCGCGAGACGCGGGTAAACAGCACACAGCCGAGTTGTTCTTCCAGCGCCCTGACCTGCTGGCTGACGGCGGCATGGGTGACATTCAGCTCAATCGCCGCGCGGGTAAAACTGAGATGACGGGCGGCGGCCTCAAAGGCGCGCAGCGGGTTAAGGGGGAGATAACGTCTGACCATAATCCACCTGTAAGTTTTTCTTTAGGCTCTTGTTATAAATAACCGTTTGTTCTGTCCGGTGAATCTGACGATACTTGCCGCCGTTACTCACACACGGAAGGTTAATTCTGATGAAAAAATCGTTATCTGCAACACTGATTTCCGCTCTGCTGGCGTTTTCCGCCCCGGGGTTTTCTGCCGCTGATAATGTCGCGGCGGTGGTGGACAGCACCATTAAACCGCTGATGGCACAGCAGGATATTCCCGGGATGGCGGTTGCCGTCTCCGTAAAGGGTAAGCCCTATTATTTCAATTATGGTTTTGCCGATATTCAGGCAAAACAGCCGGTCACTGAAAATACACTATTTGAGCTCGGATCTGTAAGTAAAACTTTCACAGGTGTGCTGGGTGCGGTTTCTGTGGCGAAAAAAGAGATGGCGCTGAATGATCCGGCGGCAAAATACCAGCCGGAGCTGGCTCTGCCGCAGTGGAAGGGGATCACATTGCTGGATCTGGCTACCTATACCGCAGGCGGACTGCCGTTACAGGTGCCGGATGCGGTAAAAAGCCGTGCGGATCTGCTGAATTTCTATCAGCAGTGGCAGCCGTCCCGGAAACCGGGCGATATGCGTCTGTATGCAAACAGCAGTATCGGCCTGTTTGGTGCTCTGACCGCAAACGCGGCGGGGATGCCGTATGAGCAGTTGCTGACTGCACGGATCCTGGCACCGCTGGGGTTATCTCACACCTTTATTACTGTGCCGGAAAGTGCGCAAAGCCAGTATGCGTACGGTTATAAAAACAAAAAACCGGTCCGCGTGTCGCCGGGACAGCTTGATGCGGAATCTTACGGCGTGAAATCCGCCTCAAAAGATATGCTGCGCTGGGCGGAAATGAATATGGAGCCGTCACGGGCCGGTAATGCGGATCTGGAAATGGCAATGTATCTCGCCCAGACCCGCTACTATAAAACCGCCGCGATTAACCAGGGGCTGGGCTGGGAAATGTATGACTGGCCGCAGCAGAAAGATATGATCATTAACGGTGTGACCAACGAGGTCGCATTGCAGCCGCATCCGGTAACAGACAACCAGGTTCAGCCGTATAACCGTGCTTCCTGGGTGCATAAAACGGGCGCAACAACTGGTTTCGGCGCCTATGTCGCCTTTATTCCGGAAAAACAGGTGGCGATTGTGATTCTGGCGAATAAAAACTACCCGAATACCGAAAGAGTCAAAGCTGCACAGGCTATTTTGAGTGCACTGGAATAATTTTTTTCCTGAACAGGCCCCTGCGGATACGCCGGGGCCGTAATTTAAGATTATTCCTTATGCAATAATTTGCTTTATGGGCTGTTTTATGGAGGATGAGAGTATCGGGCACTGACAGCTTCCGGCTGAACCGGATTTCACTGTGTGCTGCGGCAAACTGATGTCAGTCTCAACACACAGAGGAAAATGTTGTCATGGACGTTCTGCGTTTTATCCTCCGCTTACCTTTTATTTTGCTGCGTCTGGCGGCTCGCAGTCTTGTTTATCTCTTTACTCTGCTGGGTTTTCTGCTGCGCCCGTTCACCGGACGGATCCGCTGGGCGGTGCCGGGCTGGGTGACCTTTGCCGGTAATCAGCTTGCCCGGCTGGAGCGGGGGGGCAACCGCTATCCGAAAACCATATCTGCCTTATTATTACTGACTGCTGCGGTGGCAGCGGGCAGTTATTACACCTGGCACTGGTATCAGAACAAACCGAAGCCGGTGGATGTTGCGCCGCTGGTGGTGCAGGATATTTCCGCGTCTGTGCAGCGCCCTTCGGCGGTTAATTATAACCGTGATGATAATTCAGCGCAGATTGTGGTGGTGACATTCTCCCGCTCTGCCGCACCGGTAACGCTGATCGGTAAACCGGTCACCGCCGGTATTACCCTGACCCCCGCAATGGAAGGTGAGTGGCAGTGGCGTAATGACCGTAAGCTGGTATTCACGGCGAAAAAAACCTTCCCGATGGGGAAAACCTACACCGTCGATATGGATGCCAAAACACTGCTGGCTCCGCAGGTGGCGTTAACAGAGAAACAAAAAACCTTTACCACCCCTGAGTTTTATTATCGCGGCGGCCGGGCGGAGTTCTATCAGGATCCGCAAGATCCGATGAAAAAACACGCCATTATCGGCCTGACCTTCAATGCCCCCGCTGATGTCAAAAATCTGGAATCGCGTCTGTCTATGACCCGTGACGGCAAGCCGGTGCCGTATACCGTCACTTATGATGATAAAAAACTCAAAGCCTGGATCCACTCCGGGCAGCTGGCACTCAATGATACAGACAGCGAAGTGTTGCTGACAGTCAGAGCCGGGTATAGGAAGTATAAACCACCTTTTTGCTCCTCATCCGAAGTATCTTACCTGAAATTCCCTCACTCGTTTACCGCTCAAGCCCCAATTTTAACTGCCGGTCCAGCCTAAACCGCTCTAATAAGGTTCGATTTGGCGGTAAAATCTCTAGCCTGATAGCTCGAGAGATACAAACTGCCCCACCGCCCCGTTTAAAAGTTGGCAGTGTTGAGCAGTGTTGGATTTGGGGTCGTCAGTCAAAGAGACGACTCTGTGATGGATCGAACAGGCTGGGAGTCAGTGGCGGCGCTCGTTCTGGTGGCAGCTCACGCTGCTTGGCGGCATTCGCCTTGGCTGTTTTCTGTTTCAGATGCTTGAGAATCTGCTCAATGACCTTCGGATCTTCGATGCTGGCAATCACTTTGACGTGACCGCCGCAGTGTTCGCAGACTTCAATATCAATATTGAAGACTCGCTTGAGGCGTTGCATCCAGGTCATGGCGCGGTGGCGCTCTGCAGGACTCTTGTCACGCCAGTTAGTATCGAGACCTTCCGATTTGTCGGGCTTCTTGCCCCGCTTGGCGGGTGTTACTTGAACTCGGTGTTTGCTGTTCGGTGCAAAGACGCCGTGGAAGCGTGTGAGGTTGACTCGCGGCTTAGGTACCAACGCAGCGAGTTTGGCGATGAAGTCCAGCGGCTCGAAGATCACATGGGTGGTGCCATTGCGGTACGGAGTTTTGAGCTCGTAACGCACCTGCCCATTGGCGGTTAATGCCAGACGTTTTTCTGAAACCGCTGGCCGACTAATGTAGCGACACAAGCGCTCAAGCTTATCCCGCTGATGCGCTTCGGCCATCACACCGGCGTGTAGCGAGAAACCAGCATGGTTGGCTACTCGACTGCTTGAGTCGGCTTTATCCTCACGCCCTGGCAAGGTTTGCAGGGTGAAGACTTTGCGCCCTTGCTGGGGGCCGACGGCAATGCGATACGTAACCGAAGCACCATGTAATTGAGTCAGCGTATCGTCTTCGCCCTCTTCCAGTGTCAACCACGTATTCTCGGCATCACGCTCCAAAATCCCACGCTTTTCCATGCAGCGAGCGATGCGATGGCTGAGGGTGTGAGCGAGCGTATTCAGCTCATCGTAAGTGGGTGCCTTGACACGATGGAAGCGTTGCTTGCCATAGTCATCTTCGGCATAGACACCATCGAGAAACAGCATGTGGTAGTGGACATTGAGATTTAGCGCGGAGCCAAAGCGTTGGATAAGAGTCACTGAGCCAGTTTGTGCAGAGGCTTTGGTGTAACCGGTTTTTTTGATCAGATGAGTTGAGAGTGTACGATAGACGATACTCAAGACCTGGCCCATCAGCTGGGGATGGCGAGCCAGCAAAAAGCGTAGCTGGAAAGGAAAGCTGAGCACCCACTGGCGAATGGGCTCCTTGGGGAAGACTTCGTCTATCAGCAGCGCCGCACTCTCGGCCATCCGGCGGGCACCGCAGCTAGGGCAAAAGCCGCGTCGTTTACAGCTGAAGGCGACCAGACGCTCGTGATGACAATCCTCGCAGCGAACCCGCATGAAACCATACTCCAGACGGCCACATTGGAGGAGGTCGTTGAATTCTTGTTGGATGTAGCGAGGCAGGTGTTGACCTTGGGCTTCGAGTGAGGCTTTGAAGGCTGGGTAGTGCTGCTCAACCAGCTGGTAGAGCAGCGTCTGGTCGGGTTGGTGGCGTTCGTAACCGTTTGTTTGAGTGGGCGATTGACTCGCCGTGGCGTTCCTTGCCAGCGACATGGGTATCCTCCGCTGATACTGTGGTTATGTACAGTATCAGCGGCTTGCGTTCAGACGTCCAGTCTGGCCCTAGACATCGCTAAATGCTTAACCCGCAATAGCCCTCACGAGTTGTTATCAGCCACTACCGGTTGAGCGAGAAGGTTTTGGGTTCAGGGTGCTATTGCTCCACCAATCACAATACTGAAGCCCCAACTGTTATCAGTTGGGGCTTTTTCTTGTCTGTTTGCGGCGGTTGCGTTTTATCGGTAGTCGTCGAGCTCTGCACCATCCCACATAAGAGCTTAACGGTGCGATCTTCAACGCCATCACACAAAACTTTCTTTTTCACGCACAGTCAACTTATTGGATGTTTTATTAACAACCCAAAAGGAGATATTTAGCGGGCGGCCGGAAGGTGAATGCTAGGCATGATCTAACCCTCGGTCTCTGGCGTCGCGACTGCGAAATTTCGCGAGGGTTTCCGAGAAGGTGATTGCGCTTCGCAGATCTCCAGGCGCGTGGGTGCGGACGTAGTCAGCGCCATTGCCGATCGCGTGAAGTTCCGCCGCAAGGCTCGCTGGACCCAGATCCTTTACAGGAAGGCCAACGGTGGCGCCCAAGAAGGATTTCCGCGACACCGAGACCAATAGCGGAAGCCCCAACGCCGACTTCAGCTTTTGAAGGTTCGACAGCACGTGCAGCGATGTTTCCGGTGCGGGGCTCAAGAAAAATCCCATCCCCGGATCGAGGATGAGCCGGTCGGCAGCGACCCCGCTCCGTCGCAAGGCGGAAACCCGCGCCTCGAAGAACCGCACAATCTCGTCGAGCGCGTCTTCGGGTCGAAGGTGACCGGTGCGGGTGGCGATGCCATCCCGCTGCGCTGAGTGCATAACCACCAGCCTGCAGTCCGCCTCAGCAATATCGGGATAGAGCGCAGGGTCAGGAAATCCTTGGATATCGTTCAGGTAGCCCACGCCGCGCTTGAGCGCATAGCGCTGGGTTTCCGGTTGGAAGCTGTCGATTGAAACACGGTGCATCTGATCGGACAGGGCGTCTAAGAGCGGCGCAATACGTCTGATCTCATCGGCCGGCGATACAGGCCTCGCGTCCGGATGGCTGGCGGCCGGTCCGACATCCACGACGTCTGATCCGACTCGCAGCATTTCGATCGCCGCGGTGACAGCGCCGGCGGGGTCTAGCCGCCGGCTCTCATCGAAGAAGGAGTCCTCGGTGAGATTCAGAATGCCGAACACCGTCACCATGGCGTCGGCCTCCGCAGCGACTTCCACGATGGGGATCGGGCGAGCAAAAAGGCAGCAATTATGAGCCCCATACCTACAAAGCCCCACGCATCAAGCTTTTGCCCATGAAGCAACCAGGCAATGGCTGTAATTATGACGACGCCGAGTCCCGACCAGACTGCATAAGCAACACCGACAGGGATGGATTTCAGAACCAGAGAAAGAAAATAAAATGCGATGCCATAACCGATTATGACAACGGCGGAAGGGGCAAGCTTAGTAAAGCCCTCGCTAGATTTTAATGCGGATGTTGCGATTACTTCGCCAACTATTGCGATAACAAGAAAAAGCCAGCCTTTCATGATATATCTCCCAATTTGTGTAGGGCTTATTATGCACGCTTAAAAATAATAAAAGCAGACTTGACCTGATAGTTTGGCTGTGAGCAATTATGTGCTTAGTGCATCTAACGTTTGACATGAGGGGCGACCAAGGGCGCCAGCCCTTGGACGTCCCCCTCGATGGAAGGGTTAGGCATCACTGCGTGTTCGCTCGAATGCCTGGCGTGTTTGAACCATGTACACGGCTGGACCATCTGGGGTGGTTACGGTACCTTGCCTCTCAAACCCCGCTTTCTCGTAGCATCGGATCGCTCGCAAGTTGCTCGGCGACGGGTCCGTTTGGATCTTGGTGACCTCGGGATCATTGAACAGCAACTCAACCAGTGCTCGAACCAGCTTGGTTCCCAAGCCTTTGCCCAGTTGTGATGCATTCGCCAGTGACTGGTCTATTCCGCGTACTCCTGGATCGGTTTCTTCTTCCCACCATCCGTCCCCGCTTCCAAGAGCAACGTACGACTGGGCATACCCAATCGGCTCTCCATTCAGCATTGCAATGTATGGAGTGACGGACTCTTGCGCTAAAACGCTTGGCAAGTACTGTTCCTGTACGTCAGCAAGTGTCGGGCGTGCTTCTTCTCCGCCCCACCACTCGACGATATGAGATCGATTTAGCCACTCATAGAGCATCGCAAGGTCATGCTCAGTCATGAGGCGCAGTGTGACGGAATCGTTGCTGTTGGTCACGATGCTGTACTTTGTGATGCCTAACGCCCGGCTTTGGGGCGGACTTGTAGCCGCGAAGCGGCGGAAAGGCCGTCCCAGCCCCGAAGGGGCGACAACAGCCGCTTGTTACGTTTCAGCACCAGACCAATCCCTTATATGGCGACTTCTCCAACTCAGCTAAGCGGGTTGCCAACGTCCCGCAATGAAGCTCAATGCGATGGCCGTTCGGATCAAGCAGATACACAGAATTGCCCTCACTGGTATTCTGCTTCCACTCTTCAACCTTGGCCTGTTTTAGCCTAGCGTGCAGCTCAGCAAGCTCGCCTTCGCCGACACTAAATGCCACATGCGTATAGTCGTTGGCGGGGTTAGGCTCTCCGACACTCAAACATACCCACATATCGCCCGCTGTTAAATAGGCGCCCGCTTCCCATACCACATGCAGCTTCATTCCCAGCAAGTCACGATAGAACTCAATTGAAGAGATCAAATCCCTGACGGAAAAAGTAATGTGATTGATACCAGTGATCATACGGCTGGCCCTAAGAAACGTAACTTTGTTTTAGGGCGACTGCCCTGCTGCGTAACATCGTTGCTGCTCCATAACATCAAACATCGACCCACGGCGTAACGCGCTTGCTGCTTGGATGCCCGAGGCATAGACTGTACAAAAAAACAGTCATAACAAGCCATGAAAACCGCCACTGCGCCGTTACCACCGCTGCGTTCGGTCAAGGTTCTGGACCAGTTGCGTGAGCGCATACGCTACTTGCATTACAGTTTACGAACCGAACAGGCTTATGTCCACTGGGTTCGTGCCTTCATCCGTTTCCACGGTGTGCGTCACCCGGCAACCTTGGGCAGCAGCGAAGTCGAGGCATTTCTGTCCTGGCTGGCGAACGAGCGCAAGGTTTCGGTCTCCACGCATCGTCAGGCATTGGCGGCCTTGCTGTTCTTCTACGGCAAGGTGCTGTGCACGGATCTGCCCTGGCTTCAGGAGATCGGAAGACCTCGGCCGTCGCGGCGCTTGCCGGTGGTGCTGACCCCGGATGAAGTGGTTCGCATCCTCGGTTTTCTGGAAGGCGAGCATCGTTTGTTCGCCCAGCTTCTGTATGGAACGGGCATGCGGATCAGTGAGGGTTTGCAACTGCGGGTCAAGGATCTGGATTTCGATCACGGCACGATCATCGTGCGGGAGGGCAAGGGCTCCAAGGATCGGGCCTTGATGTTACCCGAGAGCTTGGCACCCAGCCTGCGCGAGCAGCTGTCGCGTGCACGGGCATGGTGGCTGAAGGACCAGGCCGAGGGCCGCAGCGGCGTTGCGCTTCCCGACGCCCTTGAGCGGAAGTATCCGCGCGCCGGGCATTCCTGGCCGTGGTTCTGGGTTTTTGCGCAGCACACGCATTCGACCGATCCACGGAGCGGTGTCGTGCGTCGCCATCACATGTATGACCAGACCTTTCAGCGCGCCTTCAAACGTGCCGTAGAAGGCACTGTTGCAAAGTTAGCGATGAGGCAGCCTTTTGTCTTATTCAAAGGCCTTACATTTCAAAAACTCTGCTTACCAGGCGCATTTCGCCCAGGGGATCACCATAATAAAATGCTGAGGCCTGGCCTTTGCGTAGTGCACGCATCACCTCAATACCTTTGATGGTGGCGTAAGCCGTCTTCATGGATTTAAATCCCAGCGTGGCGCCGATTATCCGTTTCAGTTTGCCATGATCGCATTCAATCACGTTGTTCCGGTACTTAATCTGTCGGTGTTCAACGTCAGACGGGCACCGGCCTTCGCGTTTGAGCAGAGCAAGCGCGCGACCATAGGCGGGCGCTTTATCCGTGTTGATGAATCGCGGGATCTGCCACTTCTTCACGTTGTTGAGGATTTTACCCAGAAACCGGTATGCAGCTTTGCTGTTACGACGGGAGGAGAGATAAAAATCGACAGTGCGGCCCCGGCTGTCGACGGCCCGGTACAGATACGCCCAGCGGCCATTGACCTTCACGTAGGTTTCATCCATGTGCCACGGGCAAAGATCGGAAGGGTTACGCCAGTACCAGCGCAGCCGTTTTTCCATTTCAGGCGCATAACGCTGAACCCAGCGGTAAATCGTGGAGTGATCGACATTCACTCCGCGTTCAGCCAGCATCTCCTGCAGCTCACGGTAACTGATGCCGTATTTGCAGTACCAGCGTACGGCCCACAGAATGATGTCACGCTGAAAATGCCGGCCTTTGAATGGGTTCATGTGCAGCTCCATCAGCAAAAGGGGATGATAAGTTTATCACCACCGACTATTTGCAACAGTGCCCTCTGATGTTACATTGCACAAGATAAAAATATATCATCATGAACAATAAAACTGTCTGCTTACATAAACAGTAATACAAGGGGTGTTATGAGCCATATTCAACGGGAAACGTCTTGCTCGAGGCCGCGATTAAATTCCAACATGGATGCTGATTTATATGGGTATAAATGGGCTCGCGATAATGTCGGGCAATCAGGTGCGACAATCTATCGATTGTATGGGAAGCCCGATGCGCCAGAGTTGTTTCTGAAACATGGCAAAGGTAGCGTTGCCAATGATGTTACAGATGAGATGGTCAGACTAAACTGGCTGACGGAATTTATGCCTCTTCCGACCATCAAGCATTTTATCCGTACTCCTGATGATGCATGGTTACTCACCACTGCGATCCCCGGGAAAACAGCATTCCAGGTATTAGAAGAATATCCTGATTCAGGTGAAAATATTGTTGATGCGCTGGCAGTGTTCCTGCGCCGGTTGCATTCGATTCCTGTTTGTAATTGTCCTTTTAACAGCGATCGCGTATTTCGTCTCGCTCAGGCGCAATCACGAATGAATAACGGTTTGGTTGATGCGAGTGATTTTGATGACGAGCGTAATGGCTGGCCTGTTGAACAAGTCTGGAAAGAAATGCATAAGCTTTTGCCATTCTCACCGGATTCAGTCGTCACTCATGGTGATTTCTCACTTGATAACCTTATTTTTGACGAGGGGAAATTAATAGGTTGTATTGATGTTGGACGAGTCGGAATCGCAGACCGATACCAGGATCTTGCCATCCTATGGAACTGCCTCGGTGAGTTTTCTCCTTCATTACAGAAACGGCTTTTTCAAAAATATGGTATTGATAATCCTGATATGAATAAATTGCAGTTTCATTTGATGCTCGATGAGTTTTTCTAATCAGAATTGGTTAATTGGTTGTAACACTGGCAGAGCATTACGCTGACTTGACGGGACGGCGCTTCCCTACCCTCATGGCCGCCTCCCAGGAATCGACCCAGGTGCTTATCGTGGACATAATCCTTTACTCATAAATTGGCACTGTTGCAAAGTTAGCGATGAGGCAGCCTTTTGTCTTATTCAAAGGCCTTACATTTCAAAAACTCTGCTTACCAGGCGCATTTCGCCCAGGGGATCACCATAATAAAATGCTGAGGCCTGGCCTTTGCGTAGTGCACGCATCACCTCAATACCTTTGATGGTGGCGTAAGCCGTCTTCATGGATTTAAATCCCAGCGTGGCGCCGATTATCCGTTTCAGTTTGCCATGATCGCATTCAATCACGTTGTTCCGGTACTTAATCTGTCGGTGTTCAACGTCAGACGGGCACCGGCCTTCGCGTTTGAGCAGAGCAAGCGCGCGACCATAGGCGGGCGCTTTATCCGTGTTGATGAATCGCGGGATCTGCCACTTCTTCACGTTGTTGAGGATTTTACCCAGAAACCGGTATGCAGCTTTGCTGTTACGACGGGAGGAGAGATAAAAATCGACAGTGCGGCCCCGGCTGTCGACGGCCCGGTACAGATACGCCCAGCGGCCATTGACCTTCACGTAGGTTTCATCCATGTGCCACGGGCAAAGATCGGAAGGGTTACGCCAGTACCAGCGCAGCCGTTTTTCCATTTCAGGCGCATAACGCTGAACCCAGCGGTAAATCGTGGAGTGATCGACATTCACTCCGCGTTCAGCCAGCATCTCCTGCAGCTCACGGTAACTGATGCCGTATTTGCAGTACCAGCGTACGGCCCACAGAATGATGTCACGCTGAAAATGCCGGCCTTTGAATGGGTTCATGTGCAGCTCCATCAGCAAAAGGGGATGATAAGTTTATCACCACCGACTATTTGCAACAGTGCCGTGGCCACTACCAGCTCGAACTGAGCCAAGTGGCGCAGGCTGTTAAGGTCCGCCCCCTGCAGACCCAGTGTACCCAGCAGGTCAGACACTTTGAACAGGGCGGTAGCACCTATTACCAACGGAAAGGTAAAGGCGGCATAGCCCGGGCTGAACGGCAGCCGGAGCAGATGAAAAAAAGCCACGTAAATTAATGCGGTCATCAGCACTGCTATGCCCAGCAGAATGGCCACAAGCAGCAAATCAGGCTGTGGCATCACTGTCAGGTAACCGGCCAGGCTCAGGCTGGCCGGGGCCGCCATAATGGCAATGGTCGGCTTGGCAGCATCGGGCACTACAGGGCAAAAAATCAACCGGTACAGCATCAGCGGCAGCAGCAGACCATAGCAGCTGAGACCAAACCACATCAGACCCTGCGCCAGCGGATCAAACACACCACCCGGGCTGGCGACGGCAGCCACAATAATACCTACCGGCGGCACAAACCAGCTGGGCACCATATGGTGCAGGCGAAATTCCTTTACCCGGTGGCAAATAAACACCAGTAAGAACGCCAGATGCAAACCGGTGGCCAGCAGCCACAACAGGTGGCGGGCCGGCTCAGGCAGCGCAGCAGACACCACCATGGTAGCCATGGCATAGGTAGGTAACACACTGCCCACCACAGGGTGAGCCAGATCTTGCGCCAGCAGGCGTGGGTGTAGCAAAAACTTGGCGGTCAGAATAATCAGCAGCAGGGCAGCGATGGCGGCTCCCAGGTTCTGAGCCTGTCCGTTGAACAGGCCGGTGTTTTCCCAGCTCCAGCCCAGACTGGCAACGCCCAGGGCCAGTCCGGCTATGGGAGTGGGGGCGGCAGCCAGACGATGACGGGTGTTGTGCAGCATAACGGCTCTCCTCAGTGACTGCCGTCATGATAAAAACAACTTTTCATTAATTACTATTACCAACACACAAACCTTGTGTGACATGGTGGCCCGTTTTGAGCTGGATATGGCGCTGATAGAAGGGGAAAACCGCCACCCCGAGCTGGAAGCTCAGGCCTGGCTGACCGATGAAATGTGCATTGTGGCGGCCAGGGAGCATCCGTTGGCAAACCAAAGCCGGCTTACTCCTGCCAGTCTGGCCGGCTGTAACTGGGTGTTACGTGAGCCTCGCTCCGGTAGCCGGGAGCAGTTTGATCATCAGCTGGCCCCCCATCTTAATGGCATGGGGCGCACACTGGAGCTGAGCACGCCCGAGGCAGTGATGCAGGCGGTGGAGCAGGGCCTGGGGCTGGCGCTGATTTCCCGGCTGGCGGTGGCAGACCGGCTGGCATTAACGCGGCTGGCGGTGCTGGATGTGGGGCTTAAGTTGTCTCGCACTTTGCAGCTGGTGTGGCACCGCAAAAAGTATCACTCTGCCTTGTTGCGCCGGTTTGTGCATGAGTGTCAGGAAGCAGCGCCATGCTAGATTTTTATTGAAAATAGTTATCATTTATTTATTGTGTGAAATACACCAAACAGAGGGTCCTATCATAATAAAAAGGAGGTGCGATGATTTATTCAGGCGAGAGAAGGCGCGGTACGAATGGTGTTGTGCTGGCGGCATTACTGCTACTGGCAGCGCTGCCGGCCGGTGCCCAGGACAAATTCAAGGCAGTGACCACCTTTACCGTGATTGCCGACATGGCCCGCAATGTGGCCGGTGACGCCGCCGTGGTGGAGTCCATTACCAGACCCGGTGCCGAGATCCATGAATATCAGCCTACACCCGGTGATATTATTCGCGCTCATGATGCTCAGCTGATCCTTGCCAATGGCCTTAATCTGGAACTCTGGTTTGAAAAGTTCTATCAGAATCTGAAAGGTGTACCCGAAGTAGTGGTGAGCAATGGCATAGAGCCCATGGGTATCAATGATGGCCCCTATAAAGGCAAACCCAACCCCCATGCCTGGATGTCGCCGGAAAATGCTTATATTTACGTCGATAATATTGTGGCCGCTTTTGAAAAGTACGATCCGGACAATGCCGAGGTGTACCGGGTCAACGCTGCTGCCTACAAGCAGCAAATTGCCGAAGCAACCGCGCCTGTTCGCAAAGCATTTGAGCAAATTCCAGAACAGCAGCGCTGGCTGGTGACCAGTGAAGGTGCTTTTTCTTACCTTGCCCGGGATTATGGCCTGAACGAGTTGTACTTATGGCCGATCAACGCCGATCAGCAGGGTACGCCCCAGCAGGTGCGTCATGTGATCGATACGGTGCGCCGGCATGATATTCCGGTGGTATTCAGTGAAAGCACCGTCTCCGACAAGCCGGCCCGGCAGGTGGCCCGTGAAACCGGAGCTGATTATGGCGGTGTGCTGTATGTAGATTCACTGAGCGAGGCCGGCGGCCCGGTACCCACTTACCTGGAATTGCTTAAGGTCACGTCCAGCACCATTGTTAATGGCCTGACAAACGCTGCCAGCAAGGACGCTGACAAATGATTGCCTGCAGAGATATCAACACACTGGCGGCTTCCCCGGAAGGAGCTGGCATGGCAGTTGCTGGCGTAACCGTTACCTATCGTAATGGCCACACTGCATTGCGCGATGCCAGCTTTCATCTGCCGGTGGGAACCATAGCTGCGCTGGTAGGCGTGAACGGCTCCGGCAAGTCTACGTTGTTCAAGGCCATTATGGGCTTTTTACAGCCCGATGCCGGCAATATCCGGTTGCTGGGCATGCCGGTGCGCCAGGCGCTGAAGCAAAATCTGGTGGCTTATGTACCTCAGGCTGAAGAAGTAGACTGGAATTTTCCGGTACTGGTAGAAGATGTGGTCATGATGGGCCGCTATGGCCATATGGGATGGCTGCGCCGGCCCAGGGCTGCCGATCATGAAGCGGTGGAGCAAGCCCTGGTGCGGGTCAATATGACCGATTTTCGCCGTCGTCAGATTGGCGAGCTCTCTGGCGGCCAGAAAAAACGGGTGTTTCTGGCCCGGGCGCTGGCCCAGAACTGCCGGGTTATTTTGCTCGACGAGCCTTTTACCGGTGTGGATGTGAATACCGAAGAGCAGATAATTGCCTTGCTGCAGGAGCTGCGAAACGAAGGCCGGGTCATGCTGGTGTCCACTCACAACCTGGGGTCTGTGCCCGAGTTCTGCGACCGTACCATTATGATCAAGGGCACGGTTCTGGCTCACGGCACAACAGAAGAGACCTTTAATCAGGCCAATCTGGAGCTGGCCTTCGGTGGTGTGCTGCGTCACTTTATGCTGAACGGCGGCGTACTACCGATTGGAGTGATCAGTGACGATGAACGACCGCTGATCATCGAAGGCGGCCGGATACAAAGCCGTGACAGTTATGCCAGAGGTAAAGACGAGGGGAACGATGACACTTCTCCTTGAGCCCTTTACCTATGGCTATATGGTGAATGCCATCTGGGTATCGGCACTGGTGGGCAGCGTGTGTGCGTTTTTATCCTGTTATCTGATGCTCAAAGGCTGGTCGCTGATTGGCGATGCCCTTTCTCATTCCATTGTGCCCGGCGTAGCCGGTGCCTATATGCTGGGGCTGCCGTTTTCTCTCGGTGCCTTTCTGGCCGGTGGCCTGGCCGCCGGTGCCATGATGCTGCTGAACCAGCGCAGCAAGCTGAAAGAAGACGTGATTATCGGCCTGATTTTCTCGGCTTTTTTTGCTCTGGGGTTATTTATGGTGTCATTGCAGCCCATGGCAGTGAATATTCGCACCATAGTGCTGGGCAATATTCTGGCCATCGATCCTGCCGACATCCTGCAGCTGGTTATTATCAGCCTGGTGTCGCTGGCGGTGCTGCTGTGCAAATGGAAAGATCTGCTGGTGGTATTTTTTGATGAAAACCATGCTCATACCCTGGGGCTGAGTCCTGGTCTGCTGAAGCTGGTTTTTTTTACTTTGCTGGCGGCCTGCACAGTGGCCGCCATGCAAACAGTGGGTGCCTTTCTGGTGATCTGCATGGTGGTCACGCCCGGAGCCACTGCTTATCTGCTCAGTGATCGCTTTCCGGTACTGCTGGTGATTGCCGTTGCGCTGGGGGCCGTTACCAGCGCCCTGGGGGCTTATATCAGCTACTTTCTCAACGGGGCCACCGGAGCCCTGATAGTGGTGATGCAGACCCTGGTATTTTTGCTGGCCTTTGTATTTGCGCCCAAGCATGGCTATCTGTCCGCCCGCCGGCGCGCAGCCGAAGCCCGGGAGGCGCAGCCATGACAGATGCCTTGCTGTTGCCTTTTCAGTTCGACTTTATGGTGCGCGCCCTGATCATGGCCGTGGTGATTTCGGTGCCGGCGGCGCTGCTGTCCTGTTTTTTGGTGCTTAAAGGCTGGGCGCTGATGGGGGATGCCATGAGTCATGCGGTGTTTCCCGGTGTGGTGCTGGCTTATATGGCAGGCATACCGCTGGCGCTGGGAGCCTTTGGTGCCGGCATGGCCTGTGCGCTCAGCATTGGCTTTCTCGCCACCAACAGCCGTATCAAGCAGGACACCGTGATGGGCATAGTGTTTTCCGGCATGTTTGGCTTTGGTTTGCTGATTTATGTGCAGATTAGCGCTGAGGTGCACCTGGATCATATTCTGTTTGGCGATTTGCTGGGGGTAAGCCCAAGAGATATTCTGGAAACCGCTGCAGTGGCCCTGCTCACCCTGCTGGTGCTGGGCAGCAAGTGGAAAGACTTTTTGCTGCACGCCTTTGATCCGGTACAGGCCCGGTCGGTAGGGCTCAAGGTGGGCTGGCTGCACTATGGCCTGCTGTGTTTGATCACCCTCAGCATAGTGGCGGCGCTCACTTCTGTGGGCCTGCTGCTGGCCATTGCCCTGCTGATTGCCCCCGGGGCCACCGCCTTTCTGCTGACCCGGCGCTTTATTCATATGCTGCTGCTGTCGGTGGCCATTGGCATTACCGGCGGCTTTTTTGGGGTGTATATCGCTTTTTACCTCGACAGCGCTCCGGCACCTACCATAGTGCTGCTGATGACGGTGTTTTTTGTCATCGCCTTTGTGCTGGCGCACCGTAAAAAAAACATACTCACTGAGTAACTCAGGCCTTGGGGCAGCCAAGGCTGCCCCAAGGTATGTCAGTTCAGCTCGTCATTTCCAACGCGCACCACCAGTTTGCCGAAGTTTTGGCCCTGCAGCAGGCCGATAAAGGCCTCTGGTGCGTGTTCCAGCTCTTCCACTATCTGCTCGCGATAGTGAATTTTGCCTTCCCTCAGCCACTGGCTCATGTCTTGTACAAATTCATCATAACGGTGAGCATAGTCATCAAAGATGATAAAGCCCTTTACCGTCATGCGTTTGATCAAAATGGTAGCCATCAGCTGACCCAGGCGATCCGGCCCGTCCGGCAGCGTGGTGGCGTTATATTGCGAGATAAGGCCGCACACCGGAATGCGGGCACCGGTGTTGAGCAAGGGCAGCACAGCGCCCAGCACTTTGCCGCCCACATTCTCGTAGTAGATATCGATGCCATCGGGGCAGGCACCGGCCAGTTGTTCGGCAAAGTCACCGGCCTTGTGATCAAGGCAGACGTCCACGCCCAGGGTTTCCAGCGCATAGCGGCATTTCTCTTCACCACCGGCCACGGCCACCACCCGGCAGCCTTTGAGCTTGCCGATTTGCGCCACCATGGAGCCAACGGCACCGGTGGCGGCGGCGACGACTAGGGTTTCTCCGGCTTGCGGCCTGCCGATATCCAGCAGGCCCATATAGGCGGTGAAGCCGGGCATGCCGAGCACACCCAGTGCCCAGGAAGGAGACATGTGGGCAGGATCCAGTTTTATCAGTCCTTCACCGTCAGACAGCGCATAGTCCTGCCAGCCGCTGTAGCTCAGCACCCAGTCACCGGGCTGATAACCTGAGTGCCGGCTGGCATGCACCCGGCTGACGGTGCCGCCGACCATGGGATCCCCCACTGCCACCGGCTCGGCGTAGGATTTGGCATCACTCATGCGGCCACGCATATAAGGGTCCAGGCTCAGGTAAAGGGTGCGCAGCAGCAGCTGGCCTTCGGCAGGCTCGGGAATGGCGGTTTCCTTCAGGGCAAAGTTTTCACGGGTGGGTGCCCCCACCGGGCGTGATGCCAGGGTGATCTGACGGTTGCGGTTGGCTGTTTGCTTCATGGTGTGCTCCTTAAGCTGTGAGTTAACGCTTACAGACTGGCCAGCAGTATCTGGCGGCAGTGCGCGGGAGTGACATCGCCGTGTTCGCCCAGGGCCACCATGCCGTGCTGTTCCAGGCTGTTGATAATGCCGTCGATGTGTTCAGCACCCAGACCATAGTCGCCAAGACGGGTTTTAACGCCCATGGCTTCAAAGAAATCACGAGTATGCTTGATGGCGGCCTCGGCCTTGTCGTCGTCGCTGCCTTGATGAATATTCCAGACCCGCTCGGCATACTGCACCAGCTTGCCGATCTTGGCTGCTTTGCGCTGGCGCAGCATCTCCGGCAATACCACCGCCAGGGTCTGGGCATGATCCAGGTTGTGCAGGGCGGTCAGCTCATGACCTAGCATATGGCTGGCCCAGTCTTGCGGCACGCCGGCACCAATCAGGCCGTTCAGCGCCAGGGTGGCGGTCCACATCAGGCTGGCGCGAGTTGAGTAATCTTGTGGCTCGGTCAGGGCCTTGGGACCCAGTTCAATCAGGGTTTGCAGCAGGCCTTCGGCAAAGCGATCTTGTACCGGTGCCTGCGCGGGGTAAGTGAGGTATTGCTCCATTACGTGCACAAAGGCGTCTACCACGCCATTGGCCACTTGCCGGGTGGGCAGAGTGTAGGTTTTGACCGGATCCAGTACTGAAAACTGCGGATAGACCAGTTCACTCTTGAAGGGCAGCTTGGCCTGCAGTGACTTACGGGTGATCACCGAGCCCTGGTTCATCTCGGAGCCGGTAGCCGGCAGAGTCAGTACGGTGCCAAAGGGCAGAGCTTTTTCTATGTTCTGTCCCATGCTGGTCAGGATTTCCCAGGCATCACCTTCAAACAGAGCGGCAGCGGCCACGAATTTGGTACCGTCGATCACGGATCCGCCGCCAACGGCCAGCAGAAAGTCGATATTATGACGGCGTACCAGTGCCACTGCTTCCATCAGGGTTTCAAAGCTGGGATTGGGCTCAATGCCGCCGAACAGTTGTACTTCACGTTCACCCAGGGCCGCGGTCACTTCATCCAGGGTGCCGGTGCGGCGGGCGCTTTCGCCGCCAAACAACACCAGCACGCGAGCATTGGCCGGCACCAGCTGATCCAGGCTGGCAATTTTGCCGGCACCAAATTCGATACGGGTGGGATTGTAAAAGCTGAAATCCTGCATGGTTTTCCTCGTTTACTTGCAATAAAAAATACCTGAGTAGACCAGTCGTCTAGTGAGTTGGTCTGAAAAAGCCCGCTGTTATGGCGGGCTGAATGAGCCAGTATCAGTGATGCATCAGCAGCTGCCGGGTCATGGCCATGGCCTGGTTCATGTGCTGTTCGTCTCTGTGCAGCTTGGTCAGCAGGCTGGCACCCAACCACAGCTGATACAGGCTGGTGGCCAGCAGGGCCGGCTTGCTCTCTGCCGGCAGCGAGCCATCGGTAACACCGGCGGCAATGCAATCCTGAATGCGGCCTATGATCTTGCCGGTGCCGGCTTTCAGGGTCAGACGCATGGCTTCAGACAGGTCAGCCACCTCGGCACTCAGCTTGACCACCAGACAGTCGCTGCGCCCCTGCGGGCTGCAATAGCGATGCTGCCACTCATTCCAGTAGCTCATCAGTCGTTCGCGACCATTCAGCTGCGGCTGGCCGAACAGCGCATTCAGCTCGATCAGGTACTGGCTGAAATAGTCTTCCAGCAGCGCCTGGCCAAACTGCTCCTTGGACTTGAAGTAGTGATAAAAGGAGCCCTTGGGCACGCCGGCCTGTTGCAGCAGGGTACTGAGCCCCACCGAGCTGAAGCCCCGGGCGGCGAGGATCTCGCGGCCGGTATTCAGCAGATGCTGGCGAGTATCTTGATGTTTAGTGTTCATGGAGTGAATACTACTCCATGACTAGACCGATCGTCTAGTCATGGTTTGGGGCTGATACTACGCTTGGCCCAGACTGAACTTTCGCACCAGTTGATGCAGGCTGTCTGCCAGACGCTCCAGATCCTGCGAAGCTGATGAGGTATGACGGGCACTGCCGGCCACTTCATCCGACATACGGTCAATGCCGGCCAGGCTGCCGTTAAGCTCCGCCGCCACCGCACTTTGCTGCTCGGTGGCGGTGGCGATCTGCAGGTTCATTTCCGTCATGCTGGCTACCGCCGTGCTGATATGTTGCAGGGAGTCGGCCGCGTGGCGGGCTTCTTTAGCACCCCCCTCGATGATCTGCTGGCTGTTGTCCATGGCCTGGGTCACCGCTTCTGCCTGTTGTTGTAGACTGGCGATGGTCTGGTTGATTTCTTCAATGGACTGCTGGGTCCGTTGCGCCAGGTTGCGTACTTCCTCGGCCACCACCGCAAAGCCCCGCCCCGAATCACCGGCCCGCGCCGCTTCAATGGCGGCATTGAGTGCCAGCAGGTTAGTCTGCTCGGCAATGTCGCTGATGACCCGGGACACCACGCCGATGCGGGCGCTGTCTTCCTTAAGAGCCAGAGCCAGTGCGCCGGCCTGCCCAATTTCTCTGGCTGCCATTTCCACCTGGCGGCTGGAGTTTATTACTACCCGGTTGCTTTGTTCAGTTTGCTCTGCCGCCTCACGGGCGGCACCGGCAGCGTTTTGGGTATTAAGTGCCACATCGCGGAAGGTGGCTTCGAGCTGATGCATGGCACTGGCAATACGGGCGATTTCCTGCTGTTGGCTATCCAGCGCCGTGGATGACTGTGCCGACACTTGCCGTAGTTTTATGGTGGCACCTCCCACTCCGTCCAGGCTGGCGGAGATCTCCTGCACCAGATTGCGAATGCCGGCCTGCATGGAAATAAAGCTATCGGCCGCCTTTCCCAGTTCATCCTGAGAGAAATAACGACGATCGAGATCCTGGTCGAGCATGCCGTTCCTCACTCTGTCCATCTGAGCGTTAAGCCGGGCAAGAGGCAGACGTATACGGCGGTTGATAATGATGCCCATGATCAGCATAAAGCCAGCCAGCAGCAGGCACAGAATAATGACCAGTGTGCTGATGTTATCGATCACCGCTGATTCCTGATCCTTGATGGCTTTTGCTTCTGCGGCGATCTGCTGCTGAGTTTCGCCCAGCAGGGCAACGATGGCATCAAAGGGGGCCAGCATATCGGTGAGCATTTTTACCCGGGCCGCGTCTATGTTGCCCGCGTCGATCAGCCGCAGGTAATCGCCCTGCATGCCCTTGTAGGCGGTGATGCGGCGGCGGAAGTCGTTGATAAAGGCACGCACCTCGGGGCTGTTTGCCTGGCGCTGCATGGCCTCCAGGTAACGTTCCACCTGCTGGTCGTTGTGGTTGATCTTGGCCAGGATGTCGGCGTGCTCGCGCCGGTCGGTGGTGAGACCGTAGTCAAGGGCGAAACGGCGGTAGGTGACGGTGCTGTAACGCAGGTTGGAAATAGTCTGCAGCAGGCTGATATTGCGTTCCACTATGCTTTCCATTTGCCGCTGTATGCCCTGCATGGACAGGTAGATATACAGGCTGAAGGCCAATACCGCCAGCAGCATGGCACCAAACGAGGCGGTAAGCAGTGTCTTGATGGATAAACGAGCGAGCATGTCCTTGACTCCCGAAGTGGTGGTTTCGGGAGTATAAGTAAAGGTTATTTAAAGCTTAAACTCATATAACCTTTGGAATTGATTGCTTATAACGATGAGTTCCGCCGATGCTTTCTGCAGATTTATTTCCCGATACAGAATGACGAGAAAATCCTTCCCAGTAAATCATCAGAGGTGAATTCGCCGGTGATCTGGCTGAGCTGCTCCTGGGCCAGGCGCAGCTCTTCCGCCACCAGTTCGCCGGCCATGTACACCTCCAGCTGTTCCCTGGCCATGATCAGATGCTGGCTGGCGTGGTGCAGAGCGTCCAGGTGGCGCTGGCGGGCGCTGAAGCCGCCTTCGCCGCCGCCCTGAAAGCCCATGCAGGCCTTGAGGTGCTCCTTGAGCGCTTCCACCCCTTCGCCGGTACGGGCGGAAATGGGATAGACCGGGTGCTCGCCGTCGCTGCTGACGGTAAGTGACTCACCGGTGAGATCTGCCTTGTTCCGCACCACGGTCAGGCCGATGTGGGCCGGCAGCCGGTCGATAAAGTCGGGCCAGATGTCCTTGGGATGCAGCGCCGAGGTGGTCGTACCGTCCACCATAAACAGAATACGGTCGGCCTGTTCAATCTCGGCCCAGGCCCGCTCTATACCGATACGCTCTACCGCATCACTGGCCTCGCGCAGGCCGGCGGTGTCGATGATGTGCAGCGGCATACCGTCCAGGTGAATGTATTCCCGCAGCACATCCCGGGTGGTGCCGGCAATGTCGGTGACGATGGCCGATTCCTTGCCGGCCAGGGCGTTAAGCAGGCTGGACTTGCCGGCGTTGGGGCGGCCGGCGATCACCACCTTCATGCCCTCGCGCATAATGGCACCCTGGCGGGCTTCGCGCTGCACCTCGGTGAGCCGGTCCATAATGCCGTAGAGCTCGCCGGCGATTTTGCCGTCGGAGAGAAAGTCCACTTCCTCGTCGGGAAAATCGATGGCTGCTTCCACGTAAATGCGCAGGTGAGTGAGTGCTTCCACCAGACCGTGTACACGGGTAGAAAACTCTCCCTGCAGCGACTGCAGCGCCGAGCGGGCGGCCTGCTCGCTGGACGCTTCAATCAGGTCAGCAATGGCCTCGGCCTGGGCCAGATCCAGCTTGTCGTTGAGAAAGGCGCGTTCGCTGAATTCGCCGGCCCGCGCCGGACGCAGGCCGGGCAGAGCCAGTATGCGGCGTACCAGCATGTCCAGCACCACGGGGCCGCCGTGGCCCTGCAGCTCGAGCACGTCTTCGCCGGTAAAGCTGTTGGGGCCCTTGAACAGCAGGGCAATGCCCTGATCCAGAATCATGCCCTGTTCGTCTTTAAACGGCAGGTAGTCGGCATAGCGCACTCTGGGCACTTTGCCCAGCACAGCCTGAGCCACGGCCTCGGCCCGGGGGCCTGAGACGCGAATAATGCCGACGCCGCCGCGTCCGGGGGCGGTGGCCTGAGCGACGATGGTGTCGTTGGACATGGGTTCTGTTACTCCGGAGTTAGCGGTTCAGTATGACGGAAATATCCGCCAATAAAAAAGGCGGCCCTCAGGCCGCCCAGTGTATTGCGTTATTGCTGCTCAGGCCAGAGGCCTTATGAGGCAGCCTTGCCGTGCAGGCCTTTCTTCTCCAGCTGGCGGAAAATGTACCACTGCTGGGAGATGGTGACCACGTTGCTCACCAGCCAGTACAGGGTCAGACCGGCAGGGAACCACAGGAAGAAGAAGGTAAAAATGATGGGCATAAACTGCATTACCTTCTGCTGCATCGGATCGGTGACCGTGGTCGGACTCATTTTCTGAATCACATACATGCTGGCACCCATCAGAATGGGCAGCACAAAGTAAGGATCCCGCACCGACAGATCGTCAATCCACAGCATAAAGGGCGCATGACGCAGCTCTACCGACTCCATCAGTACCCAATACAGGGAGATAAAAATAGGCATCTGGATCAGGATGGGCAGGCAGCCGCCGAGCGGGTTGACCTTCTCTTTCTTGTACAGCTCCATCATGCCCTGAGACATCTTCTGGCGATCGTCGCCATAGCGCTCACGCAGTGCCATCAGCTTGGGCTGCAGCATGCGCATCTTGGCCATGGAGGTGTATTGAGCCTTGGTCAGCGGATACATGATGCCGCGTACCACAAAGGTGGTCAGAATAATGGCCAGACCCCAGTTAACCGCAAAGCTTTGCAGGAATTGCAGCAGCTTGAACAGCGGCTGGGCAATAAACCACAGCCAGCCGTAATCCACAGTCAGATCCAGGTTAGGGGCCACTTCGGCCATTTCATCCTGCAGCTTGGGACCCAGCCACAGCTTGGCGGAGATGCTTTGCTCTGAGCCTGCAGGCACTGTGGTAACCGGCGCTTTAAAGCCAATAATGCCCTGACCCTGATTGTTCAGGAAGCGGGTATAAAGCTGATTCTCACCATTTTCCGGTGCGACCCAGGCAGACACAAAGTAGTGCTGCAGCATACCAACCCAGCCGCCTTCGGTAGTACGGTTAAGGTTGGCTTCACGCACATCCTTGAAATCGTACTTGCTGTAGCGGGTTTCGCTGGTGGAATAGGCCGGACCGCGATAGGCAGAAGCCATCAGCATGCTGCCGCCGTCGTCACCGGGCTTGCTTTCGCTTTGCTTGAGCTGGGCGTAGAGCTGGGCCTGTACCGGCTGGCTGCTTGGGTTGTTGATGTCGTAGTTAACACCCACTACGTAGCGGCCACGCTCCAGGGTAAAGGTTTTGGTAAAGGTGACACCGGCTTCGTTGGTAAACGTCAGCGGCACGCTCAGGCTGCTTTCGCCTTCGGCCAGCTGATAGCGCTTTTGTTCAGCCTGATACAGAGGCCGGCCATTGGCGCTGGCGTCCGGACCGTCACGGCCAATCAGACCGCTCTGAGCCACGTTGACGAAGTTGGCACCCTGGCTCAGCAGCACGAACTTGTCGTCGGAATTGAGCTCGTCGTTGTGCTCCAGCAGCTCGGCGCGCACTATGTCGCCACCCTGGGTGTCGATAGTCAGCTCAAGGGTGTCGGAAGTAATGGTGACCAGCTGACGGCTGGCGGTAGTGGGAGCATCGGCAGGCACTTCGCCACCGGCCTGGTCCGACTCGGGAACAAAACTGTCGTCGCCTGTGCTGGTTTGAGTGCTCTGTTGCGCCGTTTCTGGCTGTGGCGCTTTATCCGTTTGCCACTGTTGCCAGATGAGAAAACTCACCAGCAGCAGCGCAATAACAAGTATGTTGCGTTGGGATTCCATAGTGTCAGTTTCTTCGCTTTGTCGGGACCGGATCGTGGCCGCTTGGACCTAAAGGATGGCATTTTAATAGACGTTTGATAGTTAACCAACCGCCTTTTACAAAACCGTGGAGTCGAATGGCTTCAATCGCGTATTGGGAGCAGGTGGGAGTGAAGCGGCACCTGGGGCCGAGCAGAGGGCTGATAACCAGCTGATAAAGCCGGATCAGGCCTATGCCGAGCTTTTGCAGCGGCGAGAGAGAGTGCGCCATAGCTTTTCCATCAGCTCGAACAGTTCGTCGTTGGGCACGTCTCCGATGCCTTTTTTGGCGATGACCACAATATCGACCGCAGGCAGTTTGTGCTGTTTAAGCCGGAATGACTCCCGCGCTACTCGCTTGACTCTGTTACGCCACACAGCGCGCTTGAGTGCTTTTTTGGGCACGGCAAGGCCAAGTCTCGGGTGTTCCAGACCATTGGGTTTGGCAAGCAAAGTGATATGAGGGGAGGCGGCTCTGACGGGGTTGTCGAAGACGTTTTTGAATTGAGCGGGAGTTAACAGACGTAACTCCCGTGAAAAGGCATGCCTGGCCATTAGGCGCTCAGACGGGCACGACCTTTGGCGCGACGAGCACGCAGTACCTTGCGACCACCAACAGTGGCCTTGCGAGCACGGAAACCGTGGCTGCGCTTGCGCTTCAGATTTGAAGGTTGAAAAGTGCGTTTCATTGTTATTACCGCTTCAGTTAACTGTACAGTTTGACCGCCATGGCATAAATGCCGTGCATCTGCCGAGACGACCCATAAAAGAGGGCGAATTCTAAACAGTTACGCGCACGGCGTCAATCACATGGCATTGAATACCGACCCGGTGCCGTTGCATGCATGGCAGACCGGATCGATTCCGGATCCTAAAGGATCGCGGGGCTGGCATTATACGCACACCACTGTACTTGGCAACTATATCGAGAGCTGTAAATCAGCCGGCAGGCAACACCTTGCGCAAAAAGGTGCGGGTGCGCGGATCCTGTGGTCTGGTGAGCAGCTCGCCGGGCGGCCCCTGTTCCACAATGCGGCCGCCATCCATAAAGATAACGCGGTCGGCCACGTCCCGGGCAAAGCCGATTTCGTGGGTCACCACCACCATAGTCTGGTGCGCCAGCGCCAGTTTTTTCATCAGCCCCAGCACTTCGTCTACCCATTCCGGATCCAGTGCCGAGGTGGGCTCGTCAAACAGCATGACGTTGGCGTGGCTGGCCATGGCCCGGCCAATGCCCACCCGCTGCTGCTGACCGCCGGACAGCGACGAGGGATAGGCGTTGGCTTTATCTTCCAGACCAATGTCGCCAAGAATACGCAGAGCTTCGGCCTGAGCCTCGGCCTTCGGCTTTTTCCAGACGGTGATCAGGCCTTCGGCGATGTTGTCCCGGGCGGTCTTGTTGGCGAACAGGGCATAGTTCTGAAACACAAAGGAGGTGCGCTTGCGCAGCTCAATGGCCTGCTTGCCACTGTGTTTAGCCAGATCAATGGTAAAGCCGTCAATCTCCAGACTGCCCGCTTCCGGCGTTTCCAGCAGGTTAAGGCAGCGCAGCAGGGTGGATTTTCCGGTGCCCGAGGGCCCAAGAATCACCACGATTTCACCTTTGCCAATATCCAGGCTGATGTCGTTCAGTACCGTCTGGCCGTCATAGACCTTGGTCAGATTACGTAACGTGATCATGCTGCCTCTGGTTAATAAGCCGCGTTCAGGCGGCGTTCCAGCCGGCCCTGCAGATAAGTAAAGAACACCACTACCGCCCAGTAGATCAGCGCTACCGCAATAAAGGACTCAAAAAACTTGAAGCTGCTTGAGGCTTCCTTTTGCGCCGTGGCCATAATTTCTGCCACACCAAGGGTAAAGGCCAGTGAGGTGCTTTTGATCATGTCGATGAAGTAGTTCATCAGCGAGGGCGTAGCGATACGCGCCGCCTGAGGCAGAATAATGCGCTTCATCGCCTGACCCCGGGTCATGCCGATGCTCATGGCCGCTTCCATCTGGCTTTTGTGAATACCCAGAATGGCGGCGCGAATCGACTCGGCCATATAGGCAGAAAAGTGCAGGGTCAGGCCAATGACCGCAGCGGTAAAGGCATTCATGCCAATAAAAACAGGAAAAATCTGGGGCAGGCCGTAATACAGCAAAAACAGCTGCACCAGCAGCGGCGTGCCGCGGAAAAACGAAATAAACAGCCGGGCCAGGGCGTTCAGCCCCGGCAGCGCAAAGGTTCTGATCACCGCCAGGGTGCCGGCGATGATCAGCGCGAGAACAAAGCCCAGCAGCGCCATTTCCATGGTGGTTCCCAGATATTTAAACAGGATAGGAAACAGCGCCAGGGTGTAGTCGAGATCGAACTGCATGCTTAATTACTGGTAATGTCGGCGTTTAGCCATTTCTCGGAAATCGCTTTCAGGGTACCGTCGGCACGCATGTCGGCCAGCGCCTGGTTCACCTCGGCCAGCAGCGCCTGCTGCTCGGGGCTTTTCACAAAGGGAAAGGCGTTTTCCATGGTTTCAAAGGGCTTGCCCGCCAGCTGCAGTGGCAGGCCGGCTTCGTTGATCAGCTGCACCGAACCCACTCTGTCCATTACAAAGGCGTCAATCCGGCCCAGGGCCACGTCCTGCTCCAGATTGGTCTCGTAGGTGATGATATTGATCTCGTTGTTGGTGTCGTGCTTGCGCATCAGCTGCTCAAAGTTGGAGCCCAGGTTGACCGCCACCTTCTTGCCCTTGAGATCGTCCAGGCCCTGAATGCTGTCATTACCTTTACGCACCACTATCTGCACGCCGTCATAGACATAGGGATCGGCAAAATCGTATTTTTCCAGTCGTTCGGGGGTTACCGTGATCTGGTTGGAAATGGTGTCGATGCGGCCGGTATCGAGCATGCCGAACAGACCGGAGAAGTTGGTGGTGACAAACTCCACATCCCGGCCGATGCGCTTGCCAATTTCATTCCATACGTCTACTTCAAAACCCTGCAGCTCATCCTGTTTGACGAAGGTAAAGGGGAAGTAGCGGCCGGACATACCCACCTTGACCGGATCGGCCGCCATGGCCGGGGTAATGAGGGCTGCTGACAGGGCCAGAGCAGCACCTGCACGGCGAAGGGATGCAAACATATAACTCTCCTTATTATGAACCTGGGCGGAAATCATTGTACCCGGCATCATTACAGCATAAATGACGGAGACCTTTTTATACCAGCCGGGCCATGAAGCCAAACAGATCCGCCAGCCAGACGGCAATAAAAATGCCGGCAACAGCCGGCATGGGTAACACTGTGTTGTAGCGCTGAGCTTACTCGGTAATAACGAACTTGCCTTTCATCATGCCGATGTGGCCGGGGAAGGAGCAGAAGTAGCTGTAGTCACCACCGGCAGTCATGCCTTCGGTGCTGAAGGTCACGGAGCTGCTTTCGCCACCGCCGATCAGATCAGTGTGAGCAATAATACGTTCGTCGCTGGTATCGAGATAGTCGTTATCGGCGCCGGCACTGATAGCGCCGTTGGCGATTTCCTGCATATCGGCGGTTTCACTCAGTACCCAGTTATGGCCCATGACGTTTTTAGCCAGGCTACCGGTGTGATTCAGTGTCAGCGTTACTTCCTTGCAGCTGGCAGGTACGCTCAGCTCCTGCTGATTAAATTGCATGGCATCGTTGCCTTCAATGGTCAGGGAGCAATCGTCTGCCATGGCGGGCAGGGCCGCAGACAGCAATACCAGGCCGGCCAGAGACTTTACTACTTTCATATCAAGAACTCCTCGGTTTGGGGAAGTACCAATAGTGCCCACATAAGGGTGCACAAGATATAACCATGACACAAGACAGTCATTATCATCAATACATTACATCAATGATCCAGACACAAGTCCGGATCATTGGTATCGGTGAGTGAACACAATATGTGTGTAGCTTGTTTATAAAATTGAAGATCCTGTGATTAAGGTGTGGTTTATTCACAGATGTCAAGGATCATATTTTTCAGGATCGGCCTGATCCGGCTAGAGATCCTGAAGGCGCACAAGTAGAATGACTGCCCCCTTGATTGATCCCTTACTTCAGGAGTTCCA